>CAVTOC010000001.1:0-32348 GCA_963736335.1 uncultured Actinomycetes bacterium
TCCGATCCGGGGCGCACGCTCAGGCTTCATGTCAGAGGTGGGGACCATGGTCATCGCCATGTCGGTACGTGATGGCGACGCGATGCGCGGATCCGATCACTCGACGTCATCGAACGGGTCGTCGATGTTGAGCGTCAGGCGCAGCTGCAGCATTTCGACGCTCTGGACTCCAAGGCCGGCGTGATGCTCGGCTTCGCTGGGGCGCTCGCTGCTCTCGCACCCGCAGCAGTGAACGGGATCGTCGATGCCGGCAGGTTCGTGGCGGTAGGGGGAGCGTTGATGGGTCTCTGGGCGTTCTGGCCACGCTCCTACGGCGTCGTGACGTTACGAGCGTTCCGCGAGCGCTACCTGGCTTCGGAGCCCGCGTTCACCACCTGGCGGACACGCAGATCGCCGTCGCCCAGGAGTTGGCCGCGACGCTCGATCGGAAGGCCTTCCGGGTGAAGCTCTCCGTGTCGTTCCTGGCAACCTCGTCCATCCTCGTCGCCACCGGGCTACTCGTACACTAGGACCTCATGGGAACCGAGCCACACGACCAGCCCCCCGCGCCGGAAGTAGCAGCGTTCGCGCTGATCCGTGCTCGGGCGATCCCGTGACCGGATCGCATCTCAGACACCTCGTGATGTCTCTTGGCCGTTAGGTGATAGACCGCGGCTGACCTGCTATGCCATCATGATGCCATGAGAACGACGCTGGACATCGACGACGACCTGCTGCGGGCGCTCCTGGCGCGGCATCCGGGCGTGACGAAGCGCGAGGCGGTCGAGCGGGCGATCTCGGAGTACCTGTCGAAGGACGCGGCCGCGAGGACGAAGGCGCTCCGGGGACAGGTCCGGATCGAGAACGTCTCGGCCGAGCTCCGCTCGATGGATCGGCGGACGTGAACATCCTGCCCGACACCTCAGTTTGGGTGGACTACTTGAACGGAGCCGACGCGTCGCTGGTCGACCGGATGGATCATTTCCTCGATCGGGAGTCCGTCTTCGTGTGCGGCCCGGTGATGGCGGAGCTGCTCGTGGGAACGTCACCCGACGATCGCGACGACCTGTGGCTGGCCGTCGGGAGCCTGCCCTGGGTCGACCTTGATCAGGTGGCCTGGCGAGAGGTCGGCGAACTCGGCTACGCGCTCAGGCAGCTCGGCACGTCCGTTCCCCTCGTCGACGTGGCGATCGCGGTCGCGGCGTTGCACGGCGAGGCCGAACTCTGGACCCGTGACTCGGACTTCATCCGCATCCAAGGTGCCGCTCCCGATCTGGTCCTCCACTCGGGATAGCGACACTCCCTCTCGGGGTGGTCGTTCGGACTATTGCGATATATCGTAACGGGTCGAGAGGGCTCGCGATGGCGCGGACCCACGACCTCCCGAAGGAGGCATCGCAGATGGAGCACGACACGATCCACGGGGAGGGCGCTCCCCACGACCACGACAGCCCGTGGGACCACCACGGCGCCGGCAGGCGCTGGATGGCGATGGCCGCGGCCCGGCACCACCACGGTGGGCGGGGCCGGCGGGGTGGCTGGGGACCCGGGTTCGGCGACCGCTTCGGCCCGGAGGCGTTCTTCGGCCGTGGACCCAAGGTCGGGCGCGGCGACGTGCGCGACGCGATCCTGGTCCTGCTGTCCGAGCAGCCGATGCACGGGTACCAGGTGATCCAGGAGCTCACGGAGCGGAGCGGCGGCATGTGGCGCCCCAGCCCCGGCTCGGTCTACCCGACGCTGCAGCAGCTCGAGGACGAGGGTCTGGTCCACGCCGAGGAGGCCGAGGGCAAGCGCGTCTTCCAGCTCACGACGGCGGGCGAGCAGGCGGTCGCGGCGCGTGGCGATCGGCCGGCGCCATGGGAGCGGGACGGCGCGGACGGCCCGTTGATGGAGCTGTTCAACACCGCGCTCACGATGCGCTCCGCCGTGCTCCAGATCGCCCAGACCGGATCCGACCGTCAGGTGAACGCCGCGAAGGACATCCTCACGCGGACGCGCAAGGACCTGTACAAGCTCCTGGCCGAGGACGAGCCGACGGCGACCTGACCCTCCAACCGGCCTGGCGAGGACTGGAGAGCACGGGCGAACGGAGACGCATTGCTAGGCTAGACCATGGCAGTCACCATCCGGCCCCATCGGCCCGATGATCTCGCGGGATTGATCGAGCTCCTCGAGGGTTCGGCGATGCTAGGGACCGCCCGACAAGACCTTCAGGAGGCCATCGACCTGATCGGTTCGGACGAGGCGGTCGTCCTGGTCGCGGAGGGGGACGGCCTCCTGGTGGGTGTGGCGGTGGGTCTCATCTCGGGAACGACGGGCTGGATCGCGCGGCTGAGAGCCCCGAGCGACCAGGACCGGACCACCGTATCCGACCGGCTGCTCGATCGGATGGAAGCGGAGCTCTCCGAGCGAGGGGCCCACAAGATCGCCGCCGTGGTCACGTCTGGGCACGCCGTTCGCGATCACCTGGAGGAACGTGGATACCACGTCGTCGAGAACGCGCTGTACCTGGAGCGGGAGATCCCACTGACCGTCCTCGGTCCGACCGCTCTCGCCGATCTCGGTGGGATCAGCATCGACCGCCATCTGTGGGACGTGTTGAAGGGGATGGACCAGGCGAAGGAGATCATCGAACGACGGGTCATCCTTCCGCTTTCGGAGCCGGAGCTGGCGGAGCGACATGCCGTCCAGCCGCCCAAGGCCGTCGTGCTGTTCGGCCCGCCCGGAACCGGCAAGACGACGTTCGCCAAGGGGATCAGCTCCCGGTTGGAATGGCCCTTCATCGAGATCCAGCCGAGCGAGCTGTCGGCCGACAAGCCCGAACAAGAGGCCAGGGCCTTGGCGCAGGTCCTCGGTCGGATCCTGGAGCTGCCGGCAGCCGTGGTGTTCGTGGACGAGGTCGAGGACCTGGCTTCGATGCGCCACGACCAGCGGAAGGTGAGTCCGCGCGTCACGAACGAGTTCCTGAAACAGATCCCGCGGTTCCGGCAGGCGTCGCACCATCTTCTGGTGTGTGCGACGAACTCGATCGGCTCGCTCGATCCGGCGTTCTTGAGGCCCGGACGGTTCGACTACATCCTCCCGGTCGGCCCTCCCGACGCCGAGGCCCGCACGGCGATCTGGGCACGCTACGTGGGGGAGATCACGGACCAGCAGGTCGGCATCGACGAGCTCGTCGCGGCCAGCGAGTTCTTCACCCCGGCGGACATCGAGTTCGCGGCGCACAAGGCGGCGCAGCGAGCCTTCGAGCAAGAGCATTTCGAGGGAAGCCGAGAGCGCGCCACCACCGAGGACTTCCTCGCCTCGATCAGGAAGACCAAGCCCACGCTCTCAGAGGAGGTCATCGCCTTGTTCGAGAAGGATGTCGAGAGATTCTCTCGGTACTAGCGATCCTCGTTGCCCGCGGGACAGGTCTCGTGCAGTGTCAAAGCGATCGAGCGGGCGCGCTCGATACAGACAGATCGAATGCCCACCACTCAACCGTGTACTCGGGTTCCACGGGACGATCGAGATCCCCGAACCGACGATCGAGCCAGGCTCGCACTCGACGGGATGCGCCTCGGCGCTCCGCCTCGGTCGCGGACCACGTCCACGTGTAATGACCCCGGTCGATGTGCTCCAGGAACTGATTCAGCGTGAGAGCGCGACGGCCACGCACCGGCGGGAGCCGGTGGCCACGCGCACCGAGCTTAGACATCGCCGCCGTGAGCGACCCCGGGTCATCGGGTTGTAGGCCGACGGCCGCGGGCAAGTCCCCAGCCTCCCGAAGGAAGCGCTTCTGCACCTCTTCGTACAGACCCGTGTAGTCGGTGATGCTCACGAGGATCCGACCGCCGGGACGGACGACGCGGATGACCTCGGCGACCGCCGTGCGCCAATCGGGGATCAGGTGTAGCACGTGGCGTAGGTACGCTCCCTCCACAGATCCTGTGCGGAACGGAAGGCGTGTGGCATCGGCTACGGCGAGGCTGATCCCGCTTCCCGAGATCTTCTCTCGGAGGCGCTGCAACATCGGCTCCGACAGGTCGACGCCGTCAACGTGGAATCCATGCTTCGCGAGGGGAAGCGCCATCAAGCCGGTGCCGATCCCGACCTCCAGCACGCGTTGACAATCACGCAACTGGGACGCCAACAGATCCGTCGTCGCCCGTGACGCTTCGGGCGAGAGCCCGCGGGTCTCGTCATAGAAGTCGACGGCATGATCGAATACGATCGGTCTTTCGCGCCCAGCCAAGATCGGCTCATCCTAGTCCGGCCGATGAGCTCCTGGATGCTTCCACCGTCCCCAGGCAGGCGACGAGCGTCTCGATCACCAGCTCGGTCTCACCTGGGCCACTGACTTCTATCGACGCGACCCCCGCTTCCTTCGCCGGATAGTCGTTGCCGCCGGGGAAGAGCGCGTCCCCGACGAAGATCATGTCCGGGATGTCGATGCCGAGCACCTCTCGGAGCTTCCGTATCCCGTACGCCTTATCGATGCCCGGCTTCGTGACATCGACCGACGTCGTGCCGCCGAGGCGAACGGAGAACTCTGGGATGAGATCGTCGAGGAGGGTGCTCATCTTCTTCCGCTTCGCGAAGTCGGGGTCCCATCCCTTCTTCTCCTCGAGCGGGGCCTCCTGCCCGAGCGCCGAGTAGGTGATCTGGGTTCCACGGTCTTCGATGGTCTCGCCCCACACCTCGTCGGGTGCGTACCCCAACGACTCGGTCGCGTGCTGCAACGCGCCGGTGATCTTCGTCTTCTCCGCGTCGGTGAGGTTCTCGGCATACAGCGGTTCCCAGTCCGATCGGTGGACGTAGAACTTCGTTCCGCTCGTGGGAAGCAGGGACAGGTTCGCCAGTCCTTCGGCGTCGAAACCGCCCGACAGCACCTGCTTCTCGAACTGGGGCCAGTCGCCACCCGATATCACCGCCACTTTGGTGACCGCGAGGAGCGAGTTGAGGAGCTCGACCATCCTGGGTGCGACCGATGACTTGCTCTCGGCAAGCGTTCCGTCCAGATCGAAGACGACGAGCTGCTTCATCGCCAGGACTGTATCGAAGGTCCGGTCTCGACTACCCGACATCGGGCATCTTCGTTCCGCGGCATCATCAACCGGTTGGTGCATGCCGAAAACCACCCTCAAGAGAGGTGGTGGACGATGCGGCAGCTCCAGCTCAAGAGGACGGCGAAGCGCGAGCGGACGCGTGAGGATCCGCTGCCCATCGATCCCCGTGACACGGACGTGGTGCGCGCGAAGCGACGTCTCTACGAGCGCGAGGCGCGCACCGAGTCACGGGCCCGATAGCTCACCGATGAACGCTCCCTCGACCACGTATGGGGCGTGTCAGACCATGCGGCTACGGTCTGACCGGTCCTCTTCCTCGACGTGTCTCCTTGATGTGCTACGTTGTGCTACATGGAGGACAAACAGGTGGGTGTTCGCGAGCTCCGGCAGAACCTCAGCAAGTACCTCGAGCGGATCAAGCGCGGCGAGCGCTTGGAGGTAACGGAACGCGGCCGGCCGGTCGCGGTCCTCGCACCGCTCCCGCCGGCTCGAGGCGCGATGGCTCGCCTGGTCGCGGCAGGTCGCCTCACGGCGCCCGCCCGGGACCTCGGATCGGTGCTCCCGCCCGAGGGTCAGGCGTCGACGACGCTCAGCCGCGCGCTCGACGATGAGCGAGCCGACCGGCTCTGAGGGTTCGTGCTCTACCTCGACAGCTCGGCGATCGTGAAGCTCGTGCGGCGCGAGCCGGAGTCGCCTGCCCTCGTGGATGAGGTCCTCGGCGACCCGGAGCGTGTGTCGAGCGCGCTCGCGTGGACCGAGGTCATACGAGCCGCTCGCCGATCGCGCACGAACGTCGATCGCGCGAGCGCCGTCCTGGAAGGGATCGGCCTGATCCCGGTGGACGACGGCATCCTCCGCGGTGCCGGGGAACTCGCGCCAGCCTCGCTCAGGAGCCTGGACGCGATCCACATCGCGACGGCGATCTCGCTCGGGGACGACCTGACCGCCGTCGTCGCCTACGACGACCGGCTGATCGCGGCGGCGCGTCGCAACGGCCTGGCGGTGCGGTCGCCGGGCCGCTGATCCGACGAAGCAACGGACGTGAACGCCGTCATCGGTCGCATGTGTGACCCATCTCACGGCGCGATCCGACTGCATATGCTATCTCATATGGTATGGTCCAGCGGGTGGCGCGGAAGCAGGTCTTGGTGCAGCTCGACGACGCGCTGGTCGGTCGTCTCGATCGGGTCGCGTCTGCGCTCGACGTGAGCCGCAGCGAGCTCATCCGGCGCGGCGTCGACGCGTATCTGGATGCCTGCGAAGAAGCCGGTGACGACGCGCGAACCGTGGCCGCCTACCTACGCGTCCCTGAGAACCCTGCGGAGCTGGCTGCGTTCGAGGCACTCGCGCTGCAAGCCTGGCCGGACCGGTAGATGCAGCGAGGCGAGCTGTACTGGGCTCGGTTCCCCGCGCCCGTCGGTCGCCGTCCCGTGCTGATCGTGAGCCGCGACGCGACGCTGTCCGTGCGCTCGCGCGTCACGGTGGCGCCCGTCACACGGACGATCCGCGGCATCCGGAGCGAGGTCGCCCTGGGCCGCGCCCATGGGCTTCGGGCGGCCTGCGTCGCGAACTGCGACAACCTCCAGACGATCCCGAAGTCGGCCCTCGGGCCCCGCCGGCTGGGGCAACTACCGGCGCCGGAGCTCGCGAGCCTCGACCGTGCGCTCCGGTTCGCGCTCGGGATCCGCGGGTAGATCCCGCTCATCCGCCCGTGAGCTTCGACAGCGGCGACGGGAACCTCGCCACGACCCGCGTGCCCCCGAGCCACTCGGTCAGTCGTGTCGCCTCGTCCCGGAGCGCCCGTCGCCCGGCCTTGCCGGTCTCCTCGAGCAGCTGCACGTCGACCTCGCCGTCATCGGTCTGGCGCCAGCCGCCCACGATCCGGCCGTCCCACCACGCGGTGGGTCCGGCATTGCCGTTCGTATCGAACAGCTGCGCCCTGTGCGGTCCCAGGTACCAGTCGCGCTCGAACCAGCCCATCGTGGTCGGATCCAGGGGCGGCAGGAGGGCTGCCCACGGCCGGACCGGCGCGGTCGCCTCCAGGTCGTCTGGCAGCACGTAGCCGGTCCCGCCGCCCAGGTCGACCTCGACCGCGCCCACGTCGGTCAATGCCTTCCGCGTCGCCGCGACCGTCGACCCGAGCCACCACTTGATGTCCGCGACCGTCCCCGGGCCGAACGCGCGCAGCCATCGCTCGACCAGTCCCGCCACACCCTCGGCGTGCGTGCAGCGCGCGATCTCCTCGCCGAGCCAGGAGGCCGTCGAGGCCCAGCGGGGCCGCGAGATCGTCCATCCGCCGTCGTTCGACGCCCGCACGATCTTTCCGGCGGCGGACAGCGTGGTCAGCACCCGCGGGCCGACGGGCAGGCTCCCGCCCCACGACTTGCCTTCGCCGAAGCTGATCGAGCCCTCGAGCAGAGGGATCTCTTCGCGCAGCTCCGACGAGGTTGCCTCCCGTCCATCCGACAAGGCCGAGATCACCTGTTCGCTCGCCTTCTTCAGCCAGCTTTCTCCGTTCTTCTGCAGCCCCGCCTGTTCGACGTGGCGGATGAGCCGGCGCCATTCGGTGCCGGCGACGCGGTCGCTGGCGCCCGCTTGGGCGAAGCTCAACGTGGCCCGTGGGAAGACGAACAGGGTCCGGCGCATCGCAAGGTGTTTGACCAGCGACCGGTCGCCGTAGAGCGCGCGCTCCATGTCGGGCACCGCCATGCCGTCGACGCGCGCCCACGCGGACAGGTAGACCGTCGCGGGGTCGGTCGCGTGCAGGCAGACCATGCTCTCGGCCGCCTCCTCGACGTCGCCCGCCCGATGATCCGGTGCGAGCCGGTGACGACGGGCGAGGCGAGCTCGGCGTTCGGCGACGGCGATCGTGCGCATGGCGAGCATCCTGCCACGGCCTTCTGACGTCGCGGCGATCCGGGGCCCCATGGACGCATAATGGCCAAGTTCATTTAGCCGATGAGACGTCGGACGCACCGCGACAGCGAGAGAATCGCCGGGTGACGGATCAAGCCGCGATCGGCGATGTGATCGGACGGATCGCCCTCTTCCAAGGGCGTGACGTCACGGTTTCACCCCTCACGGGTGGGTTCAGCAACGGCGTGTTCTTGGTCCAGACCGGTGACGAGCGGTTCGCCGTCCGCGTGCCGGGTGGGGCCTCGGGTATCCTCGGCATCGATCGAGCTGCCGAGCGGCACAACGCCGAGGTTGCGGCTGCGACGGGGGTCGGGCCCCGCGTCCTCGAGTACGTCGACGACATCGACGTGATGGTGCTCGAATACATCGAGGGCGCGATCCCAACGACCGAAGGGCTGCAGTCACCCGAGCAGGTTCGCAGGATGGCGGCGTCCATCGGTCGGCTGCACGAGGGCCCGCGCTTCGCCAACGAGTTCGACATGTTCGGCCGGGCGAGTCAGTGGCTCCGCGCATGCGAGGAGCGCGCGTTCCCAGTCCCCGATGGCGTTCGTTCCCGGATGGACGCCGTCGAGGACGTCGTGCGATCACTCAAGCGGGACGCAGGGCCGACCGTGCCGTGTCACAACGACCTCGCCCCGTACAACCTCATCGATGACGGTCGGCAGCTGTGGATCATCGACTTCGAGTTCAGCGGGAACAACGATCCCTGTTTCGACATCGGCGGGATCGCGAGCGAGGCAGAGCTGAACGACGACCTCGTCGCGGTGATCTGCGAGGCGTACTTCGGAGAGACCACACCCCGGATCCTGGCTCGGATGAAGCTTCAGGCGGCGGTCGCGCACGTCGGATGGAGCCTCTACTGCGCGATCGAAGCAGAAGTCATCCCCGACCCGGGCTACCTGGAAGGTTCGATGTTGTATTGGACGGCAGCGCTCGACGTCTTCGACTCGCCGGAGCTCCCACACCTCATCCGAGACGCGAGCCCGCTCGCAGACTAGCTGAGCGGCGCCGTGACGCCCTAGTCTGCTGCGATGCAGAGGCGTGGATGATCGTTCGAGCGCTCGGGACGTCGGGCGTCGACGTGTCGGCGATCGGGCTCGGAGGGTACGAGCTGGGAGACGGTGACACCATCACGATCGAGCGCGCCCGCGAGATCGTCACGGCCTCGTTGGATGCCGGTGTGAACTGGCTCGATACGGCCGAGGTCTATCTGGACACGCGCAACGAGACGGCGATCGGTGAGGCGATCGTCGGCATCCGCGACGAACTCATCGTCGCGACGAAGGTCGCGCCGGCACCGGACGGGACGGGTGTGCGGCCCGAGCAGGTCGAGGCGGCGTGTCGAGCCAGCCTGAAGCGCCTGCGCACCGATCGGATCGATGTCTACGTCGTTCATTGGCCCGACGAGGACGGAAGCGTCCCGCTCGCCGAGACCTGGGGAGGGATGACGCGCCTCGTGGATGAAGGGCTCGTCCGGGCGATCGGTCTCTCCAACTACGGGATGGTCGACATCGAGACCTGTCACGCGAGTAGGCCGGTCGACGTGATCCAACAGGGATTGTCGCTGATCGATCACGAGGAGGAGCGACCGGTCGTCGCGCGCTGCGGCGAACTGGGGATCGCGGCCGTGATCTACGAACCGCTGGCGAGCGGCGTGCTCACCGGCGCGCTCACCCGTGAGACGGGCCACGACCAGTGGGGTCCGGAGTGGCACGACTCCCGGTTCTACCGCCGCCTGTTCGCGGGCGACCGCCTCGACCAGAGCATCGCGTTCGTCGACCTGATCCGGCCGGTGGCGGCTCGCCTGGAGGCGACGGTCGCGCAGGTGGCGATCGCGTGGGTCCTTCGCCAGCCCGGGGTCACATCGGCGATCTGCGGGACGTCGAGCGTGGCTCATGCGCTCGACAACGCGGGTGCGGCGGCCGTCGAGCTCAGCGAGGCCGACCTCACGGAACTGGATGCCGCCGCGACCTCAGCTCCCCCTCCCGTGGGATAGACGAGCGTCCCTCGGATCAGGGCGCGCGGGTACTGAACACGATCACCTCGGTGAATGTGGTGCCGTCGATCTGGTAGGCGAAGCATCCGGTAGACCGAACCAGCGTCACCTCGGGAAAGGATCGCCAGTCCACCAGATCGCCTCCCGCGGTCGTCACACGGAGCTCAGTGGGCATCGGATCGAGCGGCTCCGACGACGACTGCAATCCGATCCCGCCCGACCCGTCGATCTGCGCGACGCGGATGAGGAGGGGACCGCGGTAGGAGGGGTCGACCGTGAAGATGGTCTTCAGCCCGTACCAGCCGCCACCCACCAGGTTCCGTCGATACAGGACGGTCCCGTCCCGCGGTTCGGCGACGACGTACGCCGGTCGCTCTCCGATCGCGGGCCAGCGACCGGGGGAGAACCCTCCGCCGACAGGCTTGATCGTCACGATCGGTGAGGCGGGGCACGTCCCACCGATCGCCTCGGGGAGCTTGAGCGGTCTGTGCAGCGCGCTCCAGGCGTCGTGGACCCTCGGTGCCACCGAGGGGACGGTGACCTGGTGGAGGGGACGGAGCGCCTGCCACGCGAAGATGCCCGCCACCCCGAACACCACCGCGGCGAGGACCGCGGCGCGCGCCCGGCGGCCGGCGGATGGGCGGTTCAGCATGTCCCCGCTTTCCCCCGTGTCCTCGTCCTGAGCCCGAGCCTGGATCCGTGCCCAAAGGGCGGGGACGGGGAGTCCATCGAGTTCTTTGATCCGCGCTCGCACGTCAGTCATCGTCATCCTCCAGGAGCTTCATCAGGTGCCTCCGGCCTCGGTGCTGGTGCACCCGGACCGTCGCCGCGCTCACGCCCATCAGCGCCGCGACCTCTGCCGCGGGAAGGTCCGCGTAATAGCCCAGGATCAATGCGGCCCGTTGGTTGGTGGGCAGCGTGCGCAACAGATCGATCATCTCGATCGCCTTGGTTTCGACCGGGCCGGCGATGTCCGCGGGCACGGATCGCAACGATCCCCGTCGCTGGAGCTCACCGGAGGCAACCCGGAAGGCGACCCGCCAGATCCACGCGAGCGGGTCCCGCAGCTCCTCGCCGCGACGGAGCGCCTGAGCGAACGCCTCCGCCACCGCATCGCTCGCGATGTCGGGATCCCCGGTGAAGGCGGCGAGGGACCGCCACAAGCGTGGCCCGTGGTCGCGGTAGATCCGCTCTACCGCGCTCTCCGTCCCGAGATCGACCGGTTCCATCCCCACCACCATCACAGGTGACGGAGGAAGGGGAAACGTTTACCGGATCGTTGCCGAGCTAGCCCTCCAGCAGCTTCTTCAGGTTCCCGAGCACCATCGTCCAGCTCTCGTCCGAAACGGCCTTGGCCTGCTCGGACGGGAGATTGCGCTCCGAGACCGTGAGCTCGGTCAGTCCGTCGCGATCGTCGAGGGCCCACGTGACCTCCTGGTAGTTCTCCGGCTCGTCCGGCGTGCCGGAGAGATCGCTCCAGTGGGTGTGGACCAACCGCTTCGGCGGGTCGAAGCTGACGATCTCGCCCTTGTCTTCGTACGGCTTGCCCTGATACTCGCCTCGATGGATCAAGGGGCTCCCGACCTTCCAGTCCGTCTCCGTCTCGACGCCGAAGAACCACTCTTTGATCAGGTCCGGCGTCGTCAGCGCGCGCCAGACCTCCTCGATCGGCGCGTCGATCGTGGTCGAACTCTTCGCGGTGATATCGGTCATCGTTGCCTCCTCCTCATGCCGAGCTCGGCTCGAACCGATGGGGGAAGAGGGCCGGGAGTGTTTCATGAACCAACCTAGGCCGCCCGGAGCTCTCCTCCGGGACCATACCCCCGGCCCTCTTCTCCCGCCGTTCGTTCCAGGGTCCGGCCCGCACTTACCTACCCAAGAAGTCGGTGCTGAACCATGCGGTTCCCGGGTGAGGGGCCCGGCCCTTACGACAGGATCTCGAGGCTGTCGCGAACCAGCGAGGCGCCGCTGATGACCGCGGTCACGGCGAGGAGCGTCCGGCCGATCCACGTCACGATCGGCGAGCGCCACACGGCGACGGCGGTCGGAGCCGAGCGACCGACCACCAGCACCAGCAACGCGAGCAGCAGCACGAGGATGCCGACGATGTTCGCTGCGACCAATGGAAGGAGCCCGGCGATCCACACCCGCCCCGGCGCATGACCGAGCCGTCGCGCAGCATCCGCTCCGTGAGCCACGGCATCACCGCGCCGTAGGCAACGGCGATCCCCACGAACATCGCGACGGCGAGTGGCAGCGGCGAGAGCGCTCGAAGTCGATCCCGTCCGGACTGATCAGGCCTGCGCCACCGACGAGGCCGACGTACGCCGTCATCACGACCACGCGCCACCGATCCGGGATCCAGCCGCGGACGATCAGGTAGAACAGGCCGCCGAGGATCCCGAGGCCGGCCGTCACGCCCAGGAGGAACAGCGTCTCGGTGGAGAGCACGCCGATGGTGAATCCGTCGTCGGTTTGCGCACCTCGCAGCGCGGGATCCGACGTCAACCGGAGCAGGAGCATCGCGAGGCGCCCACCCACGCCGCCGATCAGCAGGCCGGTGAGGAATCCCGCTGAGACGCCCGAGGCGAGCGTCGCCCCGGGCGAAGCGAGATCCTGCCACGTGAGCCGCTGCATCGCAGCACCTTCGCGCATGTCGCCTCCGAGGACAAGTTGCGCGCAAGCCTCGCAGGTGGGCAGGACACTCGCAGATGCGCGAAACTCCGCACCATGCTGCGGCCCTCGATCTTCGACTTCGCCGGCGGAGAGCCGGCGTTCCTGGCGCTCGCGACCGCGCATCACCAGCGCTGTCTCGACGATCCGGTGCTGAGTCACCCCTTCTCCCACCCCGGCAACCCGGAGCACATCCAGCGGCTGGCCGACTACTGGGCCGAGGTGTTCGGGGGCCCGACGCGCTACTCGGGGTCGTTCGGCGGTCACTCGGCGATGCTCGCGATCCACGCGGGTCAGGGTGCCGACGAGGATCTGGGGACGCGCTTCGTCGCCTGCTTCGTGCAGGCGGCCGACGACGCCGGCCTTCCCGACGACCCGGACCTGCGCGCCGCTTCGCGCGCCTACATGGAATGGGCGGTCGCCGAGGTCCTCTCGATCTCGGCCCCGGGGGAGCACGCCCAGGACGACCTGCCGGTGCCCCGCTGGGGCTGGAACGGTCTGGAGTAGTCGGGCGATGGCGTACGACGAGGAGCTCGCGGAACGGGTCCGGGCGGCGCTTGACGACGTCAAGGGCGTAGCCGAGATCAAGATGTTCGGTGGTCTGTGCTTCACGGTCGGCGGGAACATGGCCGTGGGCGTGAGCCACGACGACCTCTTGGTGCGGTTGTCGCCCGACGACGGCGACGCGGCGCTCGCCGAACCCGGCGTGCGACTGATGGAGATCGGCTCGCGGACGTCACGGGGGTTCCTTGCCGTGGCGCCCGAGGCGACCACGACCGACAAGAAGCTGCACGCGTGGGTCGATCGCGGGGTCGCATTCGCGTCCTCGCTCCCGCCGAAGAAGCCGAAGCCCAAGAAGCCGAAGACACCGTCGCGTTGACCGAACGCTGAGCCCAAACCTGAGGCCTATCCTTGGGTGTACTTCCCTTCGACCAGGAGCCCCTCGTCACCTCAGCCAACCCGCGTCGGCGTCCCGACATCAGGCTGTTCGGGGGCATCGCCACCCTGATCCTCACCGCTTCCTCGCCGGCTGTAATTCGGCGAACGTTGAAGGTCGCGCGGCTGGCGTATCTCCGATGTCGCAAGCGGCGACGTCGGCTCCGTCACCGGCGCACCGGTTCCTCGCTGAGGCGCGTCCCCGCCGTCGACGTGCCGGATCACTCGCTCACGCCGGGGCGCCGATTCCCGGTCGTGGCGGCGCAGGTCTGTGTCCCCGGGTACGCGAGCAGCGTCCGGCACGTCACGGACGCCGAGAAAGCGCGCGTGTACGCCCGCTACGGGATCGCGTGGGTGCCCTATCAGCACGAGATCGATCACCTGATCTCCCTCGAGCTCGGTGGTTCGAACGCGATCCGGAACCTGTGGCCGGAGCCGTACGCCGGCCGATGGGGAGCTCGCACGAAGGATGTCCTGGAGAACCGCATGCACACGCTGGTCTGCTCGGGCCAGATGTCGCTCGGCGGCCGCCCAGCATCAAGAGGCGTCGGACTGGGTCGCCGCCTATCGGCGCTACGTGGGGTCGCAACCGGGGGGGCGGTGGCGGCGGTACCCCGACCGATCCGGGTGGCTTCTACGCCTCGAGCTACCCGACGGCCTCCACGATCTACTGCGCCGACGACCCCGCGTGGCACGATCTGTCACCGACGTATCTGGTGCACTTCGCGACGTACCAGGCGGCCATCCACCGGTTCCCCGGCTACCACCTGCACCAGCCCTGCTGACTAGGCCGCCGGCTTCTCCCAGACCGAAACGTGCTGGCGGCTGTCGCTCGTGAACGGCTCGCGCTTCCAGCCGCTCCAGCGCTCGCGCAGGCTCATCCCGGCGAGCTCGGCCATCAGGTCGAGCTCCGCGGGCCACACGTAGCGGAACGGCACCGAGAAGCGCTCGAGCCGTCCGTCGACGATCTCGAAGTGATGCGAGTGAGGCCCTGGTTCGCGACGTCGTACTCGTCGAATCCCCCAGTGCGTCTCGCTCACATGGAAGCGCGGATGGTCTCGCCGGGCGGGAGCCGCTGGAGCTCGGGGACCCGACCTCGATCACGAAGCAGCCGCCGGGCTCGAGGTGCGCGGCGACGTTGCGGAAGCACGCGACCTGCGCCGCCTGCGTCGTCAGGTTCATGATCGTGTTGAAGACGAGGTAGGCGAGCGAGAACGTGCCGTCGACCGTCGTCGTCGCGAAGTCGCCGATCGTCACGCCGATGTCCTCGCCGCCGGGCTTCGCGCGCAGCCTCGCGACCATCGCCTCCGACAGGTCGATCCCGTGCACCGGCACGCCGCGCTGCGCCAGCGGGAGCGCGATCCGGCCCGTGCCGATCCCGAGCTCGAGCGCGCGCCGCCGCCGGCGAGCTCGGCGAGGAAGTCGACGACCGGGTCGACGGCGGCCGGCGTCGAACATCTCGGCGGACGACTCGTCGTACGCGCGGCGACGCGCTCGTCGAAGTAGCCGTCGTCGTGCACGGGCGGGAATCTACCGCACGGTGCTCTAATGGGCCCGACAAGGTACTGTGTGAGACATGGTAGTGGCGAACGAGCCTCACATCGCGCAGCTCCGCCGGGGGGTCGTAGAGTACTGCGTGATGGCGCTCCTGGAACCCGCGAGCGTTATGGCTTCACCTCGGGTCGTGCGGTGGATACCTCACGGATGCGATGGCCACGAGCGAAGGGACGCTGTATTCGATCCTGAGCCGGCTCCGCCGTGGCGGCCTGGTCGAGACAACCTGGCGCGAATCTCCGAACGGACCGCCTCGCCGTTACTACCGGCTGACGGACCCAGGCCGCGAAGCGCAAGCGGGTTCCGCCGAGATTGGGCGAGGTTCGCGCGGTCGATCGCCTATTGGAAGGGGCTGTACATGATGACCCGGCAGACGGTTGAGGACTACCTGGATCGGCTCGACAGGGAGCTCGCGGATCTCCCCGACGATCGGCGTCGTGAGCTGATCGGCGAGATCCGAGGGCACATCGCGGAGGCGCTCGCCTCGATCCCGGATCCGAGCGAGGCGGACGTGCGAAACGTGCTCGACCGGCTCGGAGAGCCGGCGGAGATCGCCGCGGAGGCGAGCAACCAGCTCGACATCCCGCACGTGACGCCCTCCTGGCGCGACTGGGCCGCCGTGGTGCTGTTGCCGTTCGGCGCGCTGCTGTTCGCGGTCGTGGGGATCTGGGGAGTGCTCGGTTGGGTCCTCGGGGCGATACTTCCTGCTCTCCTCGTCGATCTCGGTCGCGCCGGGACAAGACGCTCGGGGCTACTGCTCGTTCCGGGCCCGGGGCTCGCCCTGCCGGTCGTGCTGCTCAACGTGGTCGGCGAGGACTGCTCCGTTGCACGGATAGAACGGCCGATCCTGGAATCGTGACCGGCTATTCGATGCCGCCCGTCTTGGGCATCCCGGTGTTCATCGTCCTCGTCATGACGCCGCTGGTCGTCGCCGCTCACCTCGCATCGGAACTGCGGAGTGCCTCGTCTGCGGACGCCGTGAAAGATCGCCGGCGCCAGAACGGATACCCTGAGCTCACTGGAAGGAGGCGCGATGACGCACGGCGCGATCGAGTGGATCGAGTTCCATTGCGAGGAAGGCGGATCGGAGGAGCTCGGCCGGTTCTACGAGGCGGCCTTCGGTTGGAAGGTGCAGGTCGACCCGAACATGCCCGGATACGCGATGTTCACCGATACGAGCGGCACCGTCGCGGGCGGCTTCACGACGTCGCACCCGAAGGGCGGATCTCCCAAGGTGTACATCACGGTCGATTCGGCCGATGCCGCGCTCGAGTCCGTCGTGAAGGCCGGCGGCACGAGCAAGGAGCCTCGCACGCTGATCAGCGAGGAGATCGGCTACTGGGCGATGTTCGTCGACCCGGCGGGCAACGAGATCGGACTGTTCGAGAAGACGCAGGCGTGAGGAGCCGCTTCCCGCGTTTCGATCAGACGCCGCTCGGACACGGGAAGAACGTCTTGCCGTCCAGGTTGACGTCGAACTTGACGGCCGCGAAGCCGTAGCTCTGGCCGTAGACGACGTCGCAGTAGGTGGCGAACGCCTTCTTGTGCGGGCACATCTGCCCGGGGTCGCACACGTAGTGGTCCGCGCCGTACTCGGCCTCCCCGACCCATTTCCCGGTCGGCTGGTTCGCGGTGACGTCGGTGGTGAAGTCGTCCCACCCGCACGGGGTCGGACCGGTGAGGGCGGTGCACGTGATGCCGACGTTCGATCCCCCGGCGACCTGGGAGGAGAAGCACTCGCTGTAGACGTAGCACTCCTCCACGACCGCGCCGTCGCTGTAGTCGCGTCCCCACCAGCTGAGGATGCCCGTGTTCTTCCAGAGCACCGTCATCCCGTTGCGATGGATCTCGTTGTCGAGCCAGGACAGGAAGTTCTGCGCGTCGCCCGGCGTGAGGTTGAACCCGCTCGTCGACGCGGGCTCGAAGCTGTCGATGTCGTCCAGCTCGACGGCGTCGAACCCCTTCTGCGCGCACATGGCGATCCGCGCGTCGAGCATCGGCTTGAGCGCATGGAGCTGGCGGAAGTCGACCCATCGCTCCTGCGGATACCCGTAGTAGACGTTCCCGAGCGTGTCGGCCGGGAACCCTCCGCCGTACTGCGTCGCGGTTCCGTCCGGCCGGTAGTCCTCCCACGCCAGATCCAGGTAACAGATGGCCTTCGGGTGGGGCAGGGTCGCCGCCTGCCACGTCGTGTGGATCTGGTCGATCTCGGCGGCGGTCGTGAGGAACCCGTCGATGTCGTAGATGTCGACGGCGCCGGAGCCCGTGCGTTCGAGCGGCGTCACCCGCCCGATCTGCCAGTCCCAGCGCATGGGGTGGCCGGTGCTGTCGAGATGCGGCGGATACCAACACGCACCGACGGCGGCGCCACGCAGGGCTCGGGCGCCGGCATGGGGACGACCTGCCAGTGGAACGAGATCGTCGTCGCACCTGCCGCGTTCGAGGTGCGGACCGTCACGTGGTGTGGTCCGACGTCGAGCGTCCCCGTGTAGAAGCGGTGCGTGGACGACACGGTCTTCCACGGTCCGCCGTCGATCCGGGAGGAGAGATGGGGCTTCCCGTCGGCCGCGTCGAAATGCGGCGGATCGACCTGGAAGTACTCCTCGGTCGAGGCGGTGCTGTGCTCGGGCGTCCCGTTGACGAACTCGGTCGTCGGCGCCCGTCCGGCGAACCCTCGCACGGACGCGGTGGTCATGGCGGTCACGGAGGCGCGCACGACCTTGAACGAGAAGGTCGCGGGATCGGTCTCCACCACCTCGGTCGCGGTCTCCGTCAGCATCAAGCGCATCCCGACGTCCGCGTGTCCGACGATGTACCGGTTCGCGGCGAACGGCGTCGCGGTCGTATCGGAGGCCGTCACGCAATGCCCTCCGTTCGGAGCGCATGCCTGCCAGTCGTACGCCACCTGGAGGCTGAGGAGGCGATATCCGGATGGGAGATGGGGAGGTGCCCACGAGAGGCCTTTCGCCTCGACCACGCCGCCGTCCGTCATGTCGCCGGCGATCTTCAGCGTGCCGTGGCTCACCGGCGGCCGGATGGATCGCGCGCCCGACGCTCCGACGACGGCCCCTGCCGGCGTTCCCGGAACGAGGCTCGCGACGAGGAGGACGAAAGCCACCGCTCCCGCCGACACCAGGCCCGGGCCGGTCCGCCTTCGGTGATCTTGTTCGCCATGGCGCCTTCCGCTCGGATGGGAGTCGAAGTCTAGTCCGACCGGGTGCGGACGTGAGGGGGCTCCTCCGGTCATAGGTAGCGCGCCACCGACATCGCGACCACCGCGAACAGGAGGAACCCCAGGCCCACGCGCGCAGCCACCTTCAGGCGCCGTTGCATCGCCCCCGATCTGTGCGGCGACCTCCGGCGTGGGGGGCGCGCCCGACGCCGCCACCTCCGCGCCGAGCGCCAGCATGCGCCGCACGGTCGGTCGCGTGATCGAAGCCCTCCGATCCCGAGCGCGACCAGCGCCGCCACCATCCCGATCGTGAGCGTTCCGCCGAACCGCGACGAGAGCCAGTCGCCGAAGCTCGGGAACAGGTGCCAGTCGTGCCAGTAGAGGAACAACCCGCCCACCACCGTGACCAGCCCAGCCCGATGATGCGGTCCACGAGCCGGCGCTTTCCGAGGAGCTCTCCCATGAGCGGCGCGCCCGCCGGCGCGATCGCGTCCGCGGCCGGTCGCGACGAACGCCGTGAACAGGAACACCGACCCCACCCACAGCACGCCTGCCGTGATGTGCACGATCCGGAACACCAACATGTACGCACTGTCCGCGAGCACCGAACCTCCTCCGAGAGCGTCAGCCCCGTAGTCTGCCCGTTCTTCGCGCCCCGCGTGTCATGGGTGGAGGCGCCGTGGGCGTCAGGCGGCCACGGCAAACGCGCAGGTCGATCTGGTCAGCCTCCTGACCGCGTCCGATCAGGACGCGGGGACCTTCTTCTGGGGGTCGATGAAGGGGATCGCGCGGTCGTGCCCGTGCGCGAGCCGTCGTCCGCCTGCGATCTCGAGTCGCGTGCCCGGCGCGGCGAGCCCGATCGGCACCCAGACGTAGCCGATGTTCTTCTCGAGGCGCGGCGACCAGCAGGCATCGGTGACGTGCCCGACCGCCGCGCCTCCTTGCGAGACGGGCCAGTGCTGCGTGGGTTGGTCGACCGGCTCGCCCTCGATCTCGATCCCCACCAGCTTGCGAGAGACACCCTCACGTCGGATGCGCTCGAGCGCCTCCTTGCCCACGTAGTCGGCGTCCTGCTCCTCGACCAAGCGCTCGAGGCCCGGTGACCTCGAACGGGTTGGTCGCCAGGCCGATGTCCGAGCCCCAGTCGAAGATGCCCGCCTCGATGCGCCGGATGTCCGAAGAGGGCGTGACGCGGATGCCGTAGGGCTTGCCGGCGTCCAGGATCCGCTCCCACAGGTCGTCGCCGCGGCTCGGGTCGCGCAGGTAGATCTCGTAGCCGACGACCGCGGTCCATCCGGTGCGGCTGATCACGACGGGGATGCCGTCGAGGTCGGCCTCGTCGCACCAGTAGTACTTCATGTCGAGGATCCAGTCGCCGAACAGGTCGCGCATCGTGTCCTTCGCCTTCGGGCCCTGGACCTGGACCGGGTAGACCTCGGGGTGGCCGACCTGCACGTCCATCCCCGAGTTCACCGCGACGCCCATCGCGTAGAGGCCCGCGTCGGAGTCGGCGAGCGCGAGCCACCAGCGGTTCTCCTCGACGCGCAGCAGCACCGGGTCGTTCACGATGCCGCCGTCGGGGGCGGTGATCAGCACGTACTTGCCCTGCTTCACGGCGCACGTCGTGAGGTCGCGGCAGGTCAGGAGGTTCGTGAACGCGCTCGCGTCGGGGCCGGTGATCTCGACGATGCGCTCGACGCTCACGTCCCACAGGGTCACGTCGTTCACGAGCGCCCAGTACTCCTCGACGGGATCGCCGTACGTGTTGGGGTGGTACATGTGCTGGTAGACGTCGTAGGCGGAGCAGCCGGCGCGCAGGGTGGCGTCGAAGAACGGCGACCTCCGGTACCAGGGTCCCCAGTTCAGCGTCGTGTGTTCGGGCAGCGACATGACGATCCCCCTCCGGTCGGTCGCCGGAGTCTAGACGAGGCCCAGCGCGTTCTCCGATGCGACGTCGAACAGGTAGAGGCGGCCCGGCTCGAGCCCGAAGCGGACCTGATCGCCGGGCTTCATCGGCGCGTCGGCGTCGGCGAGCACCGTGAAGCGAAGATCCTCCGCGGTCGCCACGCCGATCAGCGTCTCGCGCCCGAGCATCTCGACGAACTCGGCGCGGCCGGCGATCGGCCCGAGGAGCCCATCGCCGTCGCGCCAGAGCCGGGCGTGCTCGGGGCGGACGCCCACGATCACCTCGTCCGGCACGCCGTCGGCGGGAAGATGTGCCGCATCGACCGACAGCGACAGCTGGCCGCGCGAGAGCGTCAGCGTCCCGTTGCTCCGCGTGGCGCCCACGGTCGCGAAGCTCATCGCGGGACTCCCGATAAACCCGGCCACGAACACGTTCGCGGGATGTGCGTACACGGAGCGCGTGTCGCCCACCTGCTGCGAGCACGCCCTCGTTCATCACGGCGATGCGGTCGCCCATCGTCATGGCCTCGACCTGGTCGTGCGTCACGTAGATCGTGGTCGTGCCGAGCTGCTCGATGCAGGGCTTGATCTCGGCGCGCGTCTGCACGCGCAGCTTCGCGTCCAGGTTCGACAGCGGTTCGTCCATCAGGAACGACCTCCGGCTCGCGCACGAGCGCGCGGCCGAGCGCGACGCGCTGACGCTGCCCGCCCGAGAGCTGCGCGCGGCTTGCGCTCGAGCAGGTGCCCGATGTCGAGCAACGCGGCCGCTTCCCGCACGCGGCGTGTCGATCTCCTCTTGCGGCGTCTTGCGCAGCTTCAGGCCGAACGCCATGTTCTGGTACACCGTCATGTGCGGGTACAGCGCGTAGTTCTGAAACACCATCGCGATGTCGCGGTCTTGCGGCGCGAGTCTGTTCACGACCCGGTCGCCGATGCGGATCTCGCCCGACGTCATCTCCTCCAGCCCCGCGACCATGCGCAGCGCCGTGATCTTGCCCGCAGCCCGACGGAGCCGACCAGCACGACGAACTCGCCGTCCGCGATGTCCATCGAGAAGCTCGCTGAGCGCCGTCACCTCGCCGAACCGTTTCGACACCGTTTCGAAACCCACTCGCGCCATCGCTCAGCCTTTCACCGCGCCGGTCAACATGCCGCGCATGAACTCGCGCTGGAAGAAGATGAAGACGATCAGGATCGGCACCGCGACGATCACCGCGCCGGCCGAGACCAGCGGGACGTTCTGCGTGTACTTGCCCGAGAAGCTCGCCAGGCCGGCCGGCGCCGTCTGGTGGTTGATCGTAAACACCAGGGCCAGGAAGAACTCGTTCCAACTGTCGGCGAACGTCGAGGACCGCCAGCGTCAGGATGGCCGGACGGGCGAACGGGACCATGATCCGCCGAAGCGTCTGCCAGCTCGACGCGCCGTCGATCCGGGCCGCCTCCAACAACGACGGCGGGGCCGAGAGGAACGCGGCGCGCATCCAGAAGATGCCGAACGCCAGCTCGCCCGAGACCTCCAACAGGATCAGCGCCCAGTAGGTATCGAGCAGCCCGAGCGCTTTCACGTCGTAGTAGAGCGGCACGATCGTGGCCTCGGTGGGGATGATCAGCCCCAGGATGAACAGGTAGAAGAGCGCCTTCGCTCCGCGGAACCTCATGGTGGCGAACGCGAACCCCGCCACGACGGACAGCCCTACCGATGCCGGGACCATGACGACCGCGACGATGAGGCTGGTGGTGAAGCTCGACGCGAACCCGCCCTGGCGCCACGCTTCGACGTAGTTGTGCCACGCGAACGTCGGTGGGAGCGCGAAACCCGACGGCGAGCTCAGCCGTCCCGCGGGTAGAGGCTCGCCAGGACCACGCCGACGAGCGGGTAGATGGCTATCAACGTGCACGCGATCAGCAGCGCGTAGTTGAGCGTCACCTGCGCTCGTGACGTCGTGCGGGTGCTCACTCCGCGACCCCGCGTTCCAAGAGCTTGTTGATGGCGTACGTCACGGCGAAGACGAAGAGCATGAGGATGATCCCGAGCGCCGCGGCCGACCCGACCTGGCCGGTCCGAACATCCGCTTCCAAACCAGGTAGGCCGGCACCGTCGTCGCGGTTCCCGGTCCGCCGCTCGTCAACACGTAGATCTCATCGAACGTGCCGAGCGTGCCGATCACCGTCAGCACCAGCACCACCTGGAGCTCGTAGCGCAGGCCGGGCAGCGTCACGGCGAAGAACTCCCGGAAGGCGTTCGCGCCGTCCACCCGTGCCGCTTCGTAGAGGCTCGCGGGGATCTTCATGACACCCGCCAGGAACAGGATCAAGCAGAAGCCGAACGTCCCCCACATCCCGAAGATCCCGACGGCGGGCAACGCGGTGTTGAAGCTCCCGAGCCAGCCTGCGGACGGGATCAGTCGTCCGAGCCCCGCCGAACGGAGCGCCGTGTTGAGCGGGCCGTTCACGTCGTAGACCCAGATCCACGCGACGGCGGTGGCGACGTCGGTGATCACGAGCGGCAGGAAGAGCAGCAGGCGGAAGACCGTGAGGCCGCGGATGCGGATGCGCGACAGCACGGCCGCGGAACAGGCCGATCAGGATCGGCATGAACGCATAGAAGAACAGCAGGATGAGCACGTGCAGGTATCCGACGCGGATGTCGGGGTCGGTGAAGAACTCCTTGTAGTTGCTCCAAACCCGCCCACGTGCCGACCGTGATGCCGTCCCAGTGGAAGAGCGAGTCGTTCGCGCCCTGCAGGAGCGGCCAGAGGTTGAACGCGGCGTACAGGATGAACGCTGGCGCGACGTAGAGGTAGCCGATCCGCCTCGCCTCCCCGGGCAGGCGTTCGGCGCGGGCTTCGGCCCGACGCTCGGCCCGACGGCTCCCGACCGGCGACGGCTCTGGACGCAACCCTGGGCTGGCGTCCATCACGTCCTCGAGCTCTGGAAGTCGGCGTAGTCCTTCTCGACCTGGGCCACGAACTCCTGGGGGTGATCCGCATGCCCATCAGCTCCTGGATCCCAGCCGTGAGCGTGTCGTAGAAGGTCGGTGTGGCCCAGTCCTCGTAGGGAACGACGCCGTTGGCCTTCGACACGGCCGCGGCCGCGTCCACCACGTCGGCCAGCACCGTGCCCGGCTGGGGATGGACGAACGCTCCGGCCCCCGCGCGCAAGGGATCTGCCCGCCCGCAGGAGCAGGTCGCTCGCGTGGTCGTTCGTCATCCAGTCGATGTATGCGGCGGCCGCGTCGGGGTGCTCGATCGACCGTGATCGCCAGGGGCAGACCCGCTCCCCCCGTCGAGACGGAGGGCCGCCCGCCGTCATCGGGGGCAAGCAGGAAGAACCCGAAGTTGCGGTTGTCGGCCCCGAGGTTCGCCACGATCCAGTTCCCGGTGATCATGAACAGTCCCTGACCCCGCCGAAGTTCGCGACCGCGTTGTCGTAACCGCCGCCGCCGAACCCCGGCGTGAAGTAGCCCTTCTGCGCCCAGTCCTGCAGCGTGGTTGCGGCCTGCACGTTCTCGGGCGTATCGAAGGAGAGTGCGTTCTTCTTACTCCCGAAGATGAAGTCGGTGAGGTAGCTCGTCGGCGCCATCTGGTCCTGGATCACGGCGTACTCGTGGATCCCGGGGAACGCGTCGTTGTTGCCGAACTGGATCGGCACCTCGCCGGCCCGTGTCGCGACGTCGAGGTCCTGTTCGAACTCGGCGAACGTGGTCGGGATCGTCGAGCCCCAGATCGGCGAGCATCTGCTTGTTGTAGTAGACGCCCACGATCTCACCCATGGTCGTGTAGCCGAACAGATCGCCCGTCCCGAACTCCTTGCCGTCGGGCGACCACGTGCTCACCGCACGCACGTTCTCCGAGACCTTCTCGTCCCAACCGTAGGCCTTCGCGTAGTTGTCCAGGGGCAGGAGCAGACCCGCCTTGACGAGTTGCCCCATGTCCGGCCAGCCCTGGTTGGCCTCCACGACGTCGGGGGCGTGCGGACCCGAGATCGCGAGCTTCAGCAGCGTCTTCAGCTCGCCGAAGTCCCGGTTCACCCGGTTGATCGTCACGTTCGGGTACTTGGCCTCGAACTCGGCGTTGAGCCGGTCCCACACCCGGCTGGGCGGTCCCGACTCCTGATCCCAGATGGTGAGGGTGATCGGGCCGGTGTTCGGAACGCCCGTCGCGGCCGGCGGCGGGGGGATCGATACGGGCTTGGCGATGCCGCCCGGGGTGCAGGCCCCCGCGAGCGCCGCGAGGATCAGAAGCGCCGGCCAGATCCGGATCCGCACGGCCGCGACTCTAGGTCCGCGGTTCGGAGGGGTCAAGCCACGGCCTGCGATCGGCTCGTTTCGGCCTGCGAACGGTCTATGATGGCCCGCATGTCGGCGCCTGCCAGGCCGGATGCGGGCGAGTACCCGCTCGATCGTCTCCAGCTTCGATACCAGCACGTCCAGGAGCAGCTCGCGGAGGAGATCGAGCGCGGAGGGCGTCCGGCCGGCTCGCGGCTGCCGCCGGAGCGGGCGCTCGCCGAGCACTTCGGGGTGAGCCGCGTGACGCTCCGCCGCGCGCTCGACGAGCTGGCGCGCCTGGGCGTGGTCGCGCGCTCGGGCACAGGGTGGGTCGTGGCTTCAACGGCCATCGGCGAGCCGCCGAACGTGCTCATGAGCTTCTCGGAGATGGCGGCCTCGCGCGGTCTCACGCCGGGGGGGCGCGTGCTCGATCGTCGCGCGCGACCGGCGACGATCGACGAGGCGGAGGCGCTCGGCTTGGCGCCCGGCGCGCCGCTGTTCGAGCTGGAGCGGCTGCGATCGATGGACGGCGTGCCCATCCTCATCGACCGCACGCGCATCCCGTTGTCGCTCGCCCCCGGGGCTCGATCAGGTCGACCTGGAGGAGGCGTCGGTGTACGACGTGCTCGAGCAGCGGTACGGCATGCGTCCGACGCGGGCGCGCTTCACCGTGGAGGCCGTCGCGGCGGACGAACGCCGAGCCGCGCTGCTCGGGCTCGAACCGGGACAGCCACTGCTGCGGTGCCAGCAGCAGACC
This sequence comes from uncultured Actinomycetes bacterium, assembly GCA_963736335.1. Classification (GTDB taxonomy): domain Bacteria; phylum Actinomycetota; class UBA4738; order UBA4738; family HRBIN12; genus JBBQVZ01. Next base: position 25,204 of record CAVTOC010000001.1, read on the forward strand.
GAAGACGAGAACGGCCGCCTCATCGAGCTGTGCGAGATGGTCTACCGGGGCGACCGGTACCGCTTCCGCGCGACGCTCCTGCGCGGAGGCTGAGCACATGGGAGCGCCGCAGATCCACGTGGTGAAGGACGCCGACGAGCTCGGCCGCGTCGCGGCCGAGCTCGTGACCGACGTGGTCGCCGCGACCCCGGCCGCGTGGGTCGTCGTGGCGACCGGCCGGACGCCGATGGGGTTGTACACCGAGCTCGCGTCGAGACGCCGCGCCGGCGTGTTCGATCCCTCCGCGATCACGGCCGTGCAGCTCGATGAGTACCTCGACCTGAAGCCCGGCGACGGGCGTTCCCTGTTCGGCTGGATGCATCGGAGCTTCTTGGAGCCGCTGGGCGTGGAGGACGAGCGGGTGCTACCGGCTGCCGCTCGACGGAGATCTCCGCGAGTCGTGCGCGGCGTACGACCGGGCGATGGAAGCGCGCGGGCCGCTCGATCTGGCGATCCTCGGGCTCGGCACGAACGGGCACCTCGGCTTCAACGAACCGCCGTCCGGTCCGGAGTCGCCGACACGCGTGGTGAGACTGTCGGTGGCGACGCTCGAGGCCAACGGCAGCTACTGGGACGGGTCGGTCGTTCCCGCCAGGGCCGTGACGCTGGGACTGCACCATCTGCTCCGCGCGCGCACGATCGTGCTGGTCGTGTCGGGGAGCAGCAAGGGGACGATCGTGCATCGCGCCCTGGAGGGTGCGGTGGCGCCCGATGTACCCGCGTCGTTCGTGCAGCAGGCGGCCGGCGACGTGCACGTCGTCGTCGACCGGGCGGCGTGGGGAAGGGTATGACCGCGGCGTACGACCTGATGGTCGCGGGCCGGCCATCGGTCGACGTGATGTTCTCGGGACTGCACGAATGGCCGCAGGTCGGCAACGACATCGAGTCCGACGGTCTCGGTTGGTGCGCGGGCACGTCGTTCAACACCCCGGCCGCCGCGAACCGCATCGGCCTGCGCGTCGCGTTCGTCGCGACGGTTGGCAACGACGCGTGGAGCCGCATGATCCGCGACGAGTTCGAGGCTGAGGGGCTCCCCACCGACTTCCTTCAGGTCGAGGACCGGCCGCTGCCCGGCGTGTCCGTGGCGTTGAACCTCGACGGCGACCGGGGGTTCGTCACGAACTGGGGCGACGACACGTACGATGCGCGGCTCGATGCGCGGGCGCTCGAGGTGGTGGAGCGGATCGACGCGCGGCACCTGCACACCTACGTCGGTGAGCCGCGCGCGCTGGTCGACGCCGCGCGCCGTCGCGGGATGACGATCTCGCTCGACGCGTGGGGCGGTCCGTGGTGGACGTCGGCCCGTCCGCTGGCCGAGCAGCTCGCCGGAACGGACGTGCTCTTCGCGAACGAAACCGAGGCCGCGGCCATGACGGGGGAGACCGAGCCCGCGCGCGCGCTGGAACGGCTCGCCGCCCAGTGTGGGTGCGTCGCGATCAAGCGCGGCGCTGCGGGCGCCATCGGGAGGGCCGGTGCGGAGGTGTGCGCCGTCTCGGCCGATCCCGTCGAGCTCGTCGACGCCACGGGCGCCGGCGACGCGTTCAACGCCGGGTTCCTGGCGGGATGGCTCGGTGGGCTGGGGCTCGAGGCATGCCTCACGCTCGGCGTGATCTGTGGCAGCCGCGCCGCCGGCGACTACGGTGGGTACCGGGGATGTCCGCGCGAACCGGAGCTGCGCGAGATCGCGGCGGCGCGCGGTATCGCGCTCCCCACGACGGGAGGAGCGCCGTGAAGCTGACGATGCTCGGGTCGGGCGTGCGCGCTCCGTTCGTGCTGCGCGGGCTCGCGGCCGGTCAGGACGACCTCGGGCTGGACGAGGTCGTGCTGCACGACACCGATCCCGAGCGACTGGAGCTGATGACGGCGCTCGGCGGGCACCTGTGCGCGGAGTGGGGCGCGAGGTTCACGGTCCGCGGCGAGCCCGATGCCCGCGCGGCCGTCGCCGGCGCGCGGTTCGTCTTCTCGGCGATCCGGCCGGGGCAGGAGGCGGCCCGCGCCGTCGACGAGGAGGTGCCGCTGAAACACGGCGTGCTCGGGCAGGAGACGACGGGCCCCGGCGGGTTCGCGATGGCCCTTCGGACGATCCCCGCAATGCTCGCCTACGCGCGGCTGATCGAAGAGGTGGCCCCCGACGCGCTGCTCGTGAACTTCACGAATCCCGTCGGGATCGTGATGCAGGCCCTGCACGATCACTCGAGCGTCCGCGCGGTGGGGATCTGCGACGGGCCCATCTCGATGCAGCGGAGCGTCGCGGAGTTCCTGGGCCTGCCGCGCGAGCGCGTGCACGCCGACTACTTCGGGCTGAACCACTGCGGGTGGATCCACCGCGTCCTGGTGGACGGGCGGGACCGTCTGCCCGAACTGCTCCAGCGGTTCGAGGAGCTCCAGGCCGCCGATGAGCAGTGGCAGCTGTTCGACCCGGGCCTCGTGCGCGCGATCGGGATGCTCCCGATGGAGTACCTCTACTTCTATTACTACCGGGACCAGGCCGTCGCGAACATCCGCGGCTCGGGCAGCTCTCGCGGCCGGCAGCTGCAGATGCTCAACGACGCTCTGTGGCCGCTGCTGCGAGACTGCGTGGATGCGGGCGATCTCCCCGGCGCGCGCATGGCGTGGGAACGCGCCATGAGCGAGCGCGATGCGACCTACTTCGCACGCGAGCGCGGCGAGCGCTCCGGGGGCGAGCCCGTCGACGTCGAGGACGAGGACGTGTTCGCGGGCGAGGGCTACGAAGGCGTCGCGACCGCGGTGATGACCGCGGCCGTGCAGCGCCGGAAGGTTCCGCTGATCCTGAACGTGCCGAACCGAGGCGCGATCGGCGGCCTGCGCGACGACGACGTGGTCGAGGTGACGTGCCTCGCCGACGAGCACGGGGCACATCCGATCGCGCAGGGCGCCATGCCCGAGGCGGCGCTGGCGCTGGTCGGCCAGGTCAAGCTCTACGAGCGCCTCACGGTCACGGCGGCCGTCGAAGGCTCGTACGACGCGGCGCTCGGCGCGCTGCTCGCGCATCCGCTCGTGGCCTCGTACCCCGCCGCGAAGGACATCCTCGACGAGTACGTCGACGATCTCTCGGGGCTCCTGCCGCCGCTCGGTCGACGGGGCGACCCCCCGTGAGGCGGAGGCTCCTCTTCGCCATCGTCGCGTCTTCCATCGTCGCGACGGGATGCACGATCACCGTCGGGCATCCACCGTCGGCCAGTGGCGGCCGGCGACCTCCAATCCGCCCGTCGCTTCGCCCTCTCCTCACGCGACCGGCATCCCGGGCGCACCCGGCCGGATCGCGGTGCTGGCCGCGGACGGGACGCTCACCACGTTCGATGCCGACGGATCGGATGCCGTCGTCCTCGCCCATTCGGTGCCGGACGAGACGCTCATCCGACAGCCGGCATGGTCGCCGGACGGCGCACGGATCGCCTGGGTGGCGATGGCCGCCGACGGGACGTCCGCCGATGTCATGACCGCCGCTCCCGACGGCGCGCGATCCACGGACGTCCCCGTCGGCGCCGTGCCGTTCTACCTGTCGTGGGATCCGACCTCGTCCCGGATCGGATATCTCGGGAACTCGCCGTCGGTCGGCATCGAGCTCGGACTGGTGGACGTGGCCGCGAGCTCGTACGCCCCGATCGACTCGGGCAGTCCCTTCTACATGTCCTGGTCCTCGACGGGGAAGCAGCTCCTGGTGCACGTGGGGACGGACCGGCTCGACCGGCTCGCGATCGACGGCTCGCACGTCAGCCTCGACGACCGACCGGGAACGTTCACCGCGCCGGTCTGGACCGCGGACGGGCGAACCATGATCTACCCGTCGGCGGGCGAGTCCGGGCAACGGCTCGTGGCCTACGACGTCGCCACGCAACGACGCCAGGTGCTCGTGCGGTTCACGGGAGGGATCGCGTTCGTCGTGAGTCCCGACGGGAGACGTGTCGCGTTCCAGGTCTTCCACGGCCAGACGCTCGCGACGCCGCTTTCGGTGGTCGATCGGAAGACGGGAACGATCGAGCGCGCGGCGAACGAGTACTCGCCCGCCTTCTTCTGGAGCCCCGACGGCAGCAAGCTGCTGTCCCTGCTCCCGGAGGCGGCGCCCGGGCGCATCTGGTTCCGATGGGGCGTGTGGGAGAAGGACGGCTCGTCGTTCAGCACCGAGCGCTTCGTCCCCAGCCTCGTGTTCAGCCGCGACTACCTCCAGTTCTTCGAGCAGTACGCGCAGAGCATGCGTCTGTGGTCCCCCGACGGCAGCGCGTTCGTCTACGCGGGGGAGGAGGAGTCGGGAGGCTCGGGCATCTGGATCCAGCCGGCCACGCCGGACACCGCGCCCGTCCGTCTGGCCGACGGGGTGGTCGCGTCCTGGTCGCCCGCCTAGCGGGCGAGGAGTCCGCCTAGCCGCTCGAGGACGACGTCCGCGAGCGCTCCGGCACGGCCGAGGAACGGAGAGTGATCGCCTCCGATCTCGACGAGCTCGATGCCGAGTCGTTCCGCCGTGTACCGGGTCCACTCCACGGTGACCAGCCGATCCTCGGTGCCCCCGATCATGATCGCCGGAGCGTCCGGCCATGTCGCCACTGGATACTCGCCCCACAGCGAGCTCGAGTTCTGCGGTCGCAACTTCGAGAAGCACCACTCGGCATCGGCGGGATCGCTGGCGTTGTACATCGCGGCTCGCGCCGACCCGACGTCGGGCCAGCTGACGGAGCCGTCGTCCGCGCGCACGAGGGGGGACGTCACCCCCGGCGCCTCCATCGGCGGACCCTCCTCCCACGGCTTTCCGCCGAGCAGGGGCATCACGCCGCAGACGAAGACCATGGCTCTCACTGGCCGGCGTGCTGCGACGATCGGGGTCACCATCGCGCCGAGCGAATGGGCGACGAGCACGACGTCGTCGGATCCGCCGAGTGCGGCGTCCACCACGCCGGCGTAGGTCTCGAACGTCGCCGTCCCGTCCTCGATCGGCAGGTCGATCGCGATGGCGCGATGACCGCGCGCTTCGATCTCAGGGATGAAGCGTTCCCAACACCACGCGCCGTGCCAGGCGCCGTGAACGAGGACGAACGTCAGGGGTTCCACGGCGGGTCACGATAGCGCGTGTGCGGTCAGTTGGCTGACGCAGGGACGGCCGCGGGGAAAGGCTTCAATCGAGGAGGGCGTCGAACGCTCGCATGGTGTCCGTCAACCGCTCGGACACCGTCGTCGCGAGCCATCGATGCAGAGCGGCCGCCGTCTCCGGTTCCTCGGCGTCCAGACGCTCGATCACGCCCGGCTCAGTTCGAGGACGATGCTCGGCGTCTCGGCGATCACATCCGCCGTGCGAGGGACCCCGGTGATACAACGCCACCTCGCCCACCACCACCCCGGGCGCACCGTGCTCAAACGGATCCGCTTCCCCTCGGGCGTCGTCAACTCGACCCGCAACAGGCCCGACTCCAGCACGAACAGGTCATCGGGCGGATCGCCTTGGCGGATCAGCACGGTCCCCTCGGCCAGCGTCCTGCGCTCGAGGTAGGACTCCAGGTGCGGTGGCAGGTCCGGCGCGACCCTCGCTCGGCGGAGCGCGGCCACCGGCGCGGCCTCCGCCGAGCAGTACGTCCTCACATCGCTGCAGGCCGCGATCCAGATCCGGCTCGAACTCACGACGCCCTCGGTCGCGACCACGCCTCCCCGTCGCAGCTGGTCCTGCACCCGCTCCGGCGCACCGGCGACCACGACCTCGAACCCGCTCGCCTCCGCGAGCTGCACCACCTTGTGGAACGCCAACACACCCGATGAGTCGACGCCCGTGACGCGCTGGAGATCGAGCAGCAGGAATCGGATCGGGCCGGCCTCCACGCGCTTGCGGATCCGTTCGAGGAGTCCGCTCGCGGTCCCGAAGAACACGAACCCGCTCAGGCGGAGGATCTGGACACGGTCGCACGAGATCGTGCAGCGCCGCGCGCTCGCCGGGCGGCCGATCGACGTTGCTGCGGTAGGTCGTCCCGAAGGCGATCTCGTGCACGAGGTCGATCCGCCCGTAGTTCACCGCGAAGAGCACCACCGAGAGGACCAGTCCGACCACGAGCCCGGCCAGGAGGCTTCCCGTCGCGATCGTCAGCACGATCGCGAGCACGATCAGGTACTCGCCGACGGGCAGCGACCGGCGCATGTCGAAGATCCACGAGACCAGGAACGACAGCCCGACGAACACGAGCACGCCACCCACGATCATCCGGGGGACCAACCCGACGACGCCGGCGCCGAAGATCACCGCGGCGAGCGGGACGAGCGCCGCCACCAAGCCGGCCCCTCGCCCGTCGACGGACATCTGCTCCGCGAGCGCGGTCAGGCTGAGCGCGTGGTACCGGGGATCGCCGCCGAGGAGCCCGGTGACGACGTTCACCAACCCGGCGTCGCGGAGCTCTCGGTTCGAATCGAGATCGCGTGTGGAGCAGCAGCTCGACCCCGCCGACGTTGAACAGGCACGCCATCACGGCCACCAACACCGTGGTGGCGATGCCGGCAGACTGGTCGAGGACCGCGGTCCAATCCGCACCGCCGAGCGCGTGCAGGGTCCACGGTTGCCACAGCTGCGTCGGAGGTGAAGGGCCCCAGCAGCCAGAGCCCGGTCCGGGCGTCCTGGATGGAGGACCCCGTGACGAGCATCCCGATCGCGAACAGCGCGAGCCCGATGCCGAGGACCACCGGGATCACGAGCGAGCGCCGCACGACCCGGGTCGCGATCAGGAGGATCACGCCGAACGCGACGGCGGGGCCCCAACGCACGAGCTCGAAGGGATCCACGAACTCCCGGATCGTGCCGATCTGCGGGGTCATGCCGGAGGCGACCCGGAGCCCTCCCTTGAAGAGCAGCCATCCGGTGCCCGCGAGGAACCCACCCACGACCGGATACGGGATGAACCGCGCCAGGTTGCCCAACCGGAACGTCCCGAGCAGCAGGAAGGTCGCCGCCGTCAGGAGGGTCACGACCATCGTCGCGGCCACGACGGTGAGGAACGCCTGGTAGACGCCCCCGACCGCGTCCAGCGCCGCGCTCGCGGCGACGATCCCGAGGACCGCCGCGGCCGCGTCCTGCACGCTGCCCACGACGCCCCGGACGCCCGCCCTCCACGCCAGTC
>CAVTOC010000002.1:0-18339 GCA_963736335.1 uncultured Actinomycetes bacterium
GAGCGGGCGGACGGGCTACGGGGCGGCTGAAGCGCAGCCGGCCGGGTCGTCCAGCATGCGGTTCAGCACGTTGGACGTCAGCCGCTTCAGGGATCGACGGACGTTGTTGTGGGCTCCGTCGCTGCTGCCGCCCGGCGCGAGTCCCCACGCCCAATCCATGGTGCCGGTCGCGAAGACGAACGCCCCCGAGTGTGCGCAGTACAGCGAGGTGTTCTGCGTGTAGTCGTGGCTCCCGAGGAAGTTCGTGAACGGCGAGCGGGCGAGCAGGATCCGCCAGACGGAGTCGGGAGCCGGATAGGCCGGATCGAATGAATCGATCTCGTAGCCGGACAGCTCGGCGTCGATCGGTACGCCGTCCTGCAATCCGGTGCCCTCGAACGGCCACGTGTCCGTGTGGATCGGCACCAACGGCAGCCCTCCCCAGTCGAGGTTCCCGTCCACGGGGAACTGCACGCCCGCGAGCTCTTGCTCCGGGCGGCCGAGGTCGCGCCACTTGATCGTGCGCAGCGTCGGGTCGCCGATCGGATCGGGCTTGAAGTCCTTGTACCCGACCACGATCCGTCCGGGCGTCCCCTCGGCGTTCGGCTGGATCCGCACCTGCCAGTAGATCTCGTTCGAGGTGATGAAGGCCAGGCTCACCCCGGCGTCGCGCGCCGCGTACGCGCCGTCGTACATCTCTTTGGACCAGTACTCGGAGTGTCCGGAGATCAGCACCACCTCGTGTGAGAGCAGCGTCGAGGGATCGGCGTCCACGTCGACATCCGTCACGTAGGTGACGTCGTAGCCGTGCTTCTCGAGGTAGGCGATCGTCATGGGCTCGAAGTCGGTGAGCCCGCCGTTGCCCGGGTTGCCGTACTGCGAGCTGTAGGGCCGGTCGAACGACACCTTCACCGCCGGCTTCCCATCCGGGTACTTCTTGCTGGTCGGGCTGTTGAAGTCGTAGAGGCTGCGGCCGGTGAGGGGATACGCGCCGGCGTTCCAGCCGACGCCGGCCGGGGGGTCGTACGGGAAGTTGTTGTAGGCCTGATACGTGTTGACCGACGAGACGAACACGATGTCGGACGGCCGGTCGTCCAGGACCGTGAACATGATCTCCGACTGGAACTTCGAGACCGTGGTCAGTACCGCGAAGTACACGCCCGACGTCCAGGTGGTCGGCACGTCCAGCTCGACCGAGGTCGTCCACGGGCACGTGATCATCCCGGTCTTCGGCAACGTGATGCACGCGGGCTGGGGCGATCCGTCGAACGGACCGAGACGCGCCATGTGGCGTCCGCCGAGTCCGTCGTAGTAGCCGAGTCGATAGACGTCGATCGTGTACGGCTCGTGCTCGGCCGTGGTGATCCGCAGGCCGATCGTCCCGCCCTGAAGGACGCTCGTCGAGGTCGCGTATCCCTTGATGTTCAGGCGCCGGTCATCGGTGATCCGGTAGCCGGGCCACGGGATGTCCCACCGGTCGGTACCTGCCAGCCGGTTCTCCGCGATCACGGGGTTCGTCGGCCGCATGGCACGACCGTGCGCCCCGATCGGCGCCCAGATCGAGACCAGCGCGAGACAGAGGGCGGCGGACGCGTACCGGCGGGTCACGTCGCGCAGGCTATACCGCCGCCGACCCCGGGTCGAACCGGGTCCGGCGCCGTTGCGTCCTGCTCAACCCCGACATCCTGCCTGTCGACACACCCAGCATGGGAGCGATCGCGGTCGTCGCCGACGAGCCCGCGGGCACGTCCCCTCCTCGTTCGGGACGACTGATGGTCGCGTCGGTGTCCGTGCTCTCGGCGGCCGCCTTCGTGTGGATGCGAGCCGCGACCCCGCTTCCGTATCCACAGTTCCAGGGTCTCTGCGAGCGGATGCTCTCGTCAGGGCTTTCCCTGAAGCCGGGAGATACCTTCTGCGTTCCGGCCCCGTGGACCTCCCATGCGGCCATCGTGGCGGCGATGCTGCTGGTCGCCGCCGGGTTCGTCCTGGCGTGCGGGATCCTCGCGGCGACCAGCAGACGAGGGACGGCCCTCCTGCCCTTCCTCGCCGCTCCGGCGGTGAGCTTCTCCGGCATCCTGGTCTCCGACCATTGGTGGGACGCGCACGTGTGGCCCCACGGAACGGTCGCGACCGGCGTGACGACGCTGGCGCTGATGTCCGCACCCGTCATCGCCGTGGCCGTCGCGGTCCGCGGACCGCGCGTCGTGCGCGCGCAGCCCTCGCTCGTCGCGGGTGTTGTCTCCGGCCTTGCGGTCGCGGGAGTCGTCGTCCCGATCACGTTCGTCGCGCGTGGCATGCTCGCCCATCACTTCGGTTCGCTCGTTTCCGGGTTCAGCATCGGGAGCGTGGTCCCCGGCGCGATCGCGATGGCGATCTTCGGCTCGTTGCTCGGTCCGGATCGTCGGTGGTGGCCCTGGTCGCTCGTACCGACGGCGATCCTGTTGAGCATGGCGCCTTCGGTCGCCCTGCTCGTCGGCTGGGAGCGTCTCGTCGACTGGTCGCAGTTCGGGATCGTCCTTCCGCTGTTCCTCATCGGACTCGTGTCGTCGATGTGGCGCCCGCTCGCCGTGCGGTTGACCCCGGTCATCGGCGGGGATCGGGAAGGGTCGCCGACCGAGCCGCCCGCGATCGATATGGATCCGATACCCCAGCGACGGGTAAGGCCGGCGGTGGTGCGCAACGCGATCGGCGTCGGCCTCCTCGCGGTGTCGCTCGTGATCTTCCGCGGCGATCCGCTGCCGGCTCAGTTGACCTCATCGCTCCCGACGTATCTCGGAGCTCGGACCGTCGTCGAAGATCTCCGCACCAAGCTCGACCTCCGTCGAGCGATGCACGTGATGGACGCGTATCGGGCCACCCACGGGACGTACCGTGGGTTCAACGTCTCGAAGGGGACCGCCGCCGATCCGTCCATCCGCTGGATCCACGGGTCGCCGGCACAGGGCGGGACCGGGAGCCCGGCCCCCGAAGTGGCGATCGTGTCCGCGACCAACACGGAGGCGCAACTCGTGGCCGTCTCCGAGAGCACGAACGGATACTGCCTCCAGCGTTCGGGCGGCGAGCTTTCGTACGGACGAGCGTCGCGGTTCGGGGGGGCCACTCCCGACCCGGACGTGGTCTCGCAGGCGATCGCCGCGTGCGGATCCACACCGTGGTCCGCTGCTGCGGTGCGTCGGTTCCCCATCGCGACGATGTGTGATGGCCTGGAGCGCTCTGGTGGCTACCTCATGTGTCGCGCCTCGCAAGCGTTCTTGACGACGGCGATGCAGCCCTCGTGAGGTGACCGTCCACTAGTGGTGGTGCCACACTGGTTCCGACGTTGCTCGGGCGCAGATGTCGCTCGACGCGAGCGTCGACCGTCGAACCAGGGCTCGATACCTGCCCACGTGATCCGGGAGATGGACGTGGAACGAGCCGTTCGCATCCGTCATCAGACCCGGCGGTGTTCGGCCGCGCGACGCAGACCTGCAACCCGGGGCATGACGACAGCACTGGTCCGACGGTCCTGCGGGGGAATCCAAGGGATATGGGCATCGCGGTGTCTTTGCCGACAGAGTCAGTCGGCCTTCCGCTGAAGCTGCCACGCTGCTTCAATGGCATCTTCGATGGCAGCGACGTCGCCTCTCGCAAGGTCGGCGACAACCATCATGTGCTTGATGTATCGAGTCGGCACGCTGAAGGTTTCGGGGAATGTGTGCAGTATCCAGTCCCTGTAGTCGAAATCGGCGCGGATCACCACATGGGCGTCGTCAAGCTGCCGCGCCACCAGCCTGCCGTGGTATCGCCATTCCGTCAGGCTCCCTTTTGCATCGCGGCGCACACCCGCCAAAGTCTCCGCCAAGCTCGCTACATCGCTCATCTCCACTGAGCGGGGCCCTTCCGCTTCGCCTCCAGCAGCATCGTTCTCAGGCTTGGGTTCGTGATCGGTACCACCTCCAGAGGCGGATCGGTTCTTCGTCGTCCATCCGGGCCGTCACGCGATCGGCGGCCTCCTTGAGAGCCACGTCCGGAACGTGGGGAGCACGTCCTTCCACAGGGGAACATCATGCCCACGGCCTCGAGCATCCCCAGCGGGGCGCGGGATGAACCAGACGTGGCTGTACATGTGCGTGCACACTACGACGGCTGTTCGCGGTACGGCTCTACGGTTCGGCACCGAACGGCCGGAACGACTCCGGCTGGTATTCCTCGAGCGCCGGAGCCCGGTCCGGCAGCGCCTCGCGAACGACCTCATCGTCGTCCCACGGCCAGCGGAGGTGCCGAGACGGTCTGTTTATCGTCCCAGCGATGCACCCACCCCTTCGCGCGTGAGTGGATGATCGTCCAAGAGCAGGACGCGAAGGGAACACGGCTGCTCCGCCGTCGTCAGGATGAGGCTGGCCGAGGAGTTCGCAGGGAGGTGTGTAGTCCTGAAGGTTACGCTTCAGTGATACCCCTTCACGGTTGGGTTTCGCCGTATCGGGCCGCCGAGCCCGGTTTCCGAGGATCCGTCCTTCGATCGTGTTTTCTAATCGTCCTCTAAGGCGTTTCCAATCAGACCCAAAGGTCCTCTCCCTAGGCTGTGACGCATGAGTGATATGCGCACGAGCCGGAAAGGGTCCTCGTCGACGCGGCGGAGGGCGCAGATGCGCGACCGCGGGATGCGATCCGTCTCGAGGGTGACGCGGGTCACCGTTGCGATCTCGCTCGCGCTGACAGCCGCCCTGTCGGCAGTGGCGGCCCTCGGCTTCGCAGGTCACGCCAGCGCGGCCGGAACCGGGGCGTCGTCTGGGACCACGTCGGCACGCGGTTCGTCGGCCGGTCAGCGCGTGGCGCTGCCGCCGACCGGAGGTGGCGGGGCGCTGGTGCCCGTCGCGCCGCCGATCTCGCAGCCCGTCCAGGCGCCGCCACCGGTCACGTCCGGCGGTTCTTAGATGTCCGGTCCTGCCTCGACGTCCTTCCCCGCCCTCGGGACCACGGCCGTGGTCGTCGCCGACCCGGATGATCTCGACGCTGCGGTGCTCGCCGTCGGCTCCGAGCTGGACGGCATCGATCGCACCTGCAGCCGCTTCCGGTCGGATTCGGACGTCTCTCGCGTGAACGACGCCGATGGAGCATGGACGACTGTCGACGAGCTCCTCGTGGAGGCGGTCGAGGTCGCGCTCCGCGCCGCCTCGATCACCGGAGGCCTCGTCGATCCCACCGTCGGCGAAGCGATGCTCCGGATCGGCTACGACCGGGACTTCGCCGAGATTTCCGCGGACGGTCCACCGCTGCCCACCGAGGCGTCGTGGCTGGTCGCGCCCGCGTGGCGCCTCGTGGAGATCCACCACGGACGCTCGCAGATCCGGGCGCCGCGTGGCGTCAGGCTGGACCTGGGTTCGACCGCGAAGGCGCTCGCCGCCGACCGCGCCGCGTCGCGTGCTGCCGACGCCATCGGCGGCGGAGTGCTCGTGAGCTTGGGTGGGGACATCGCGGTGGCGGGCGGCGTGCCGGAGGGCGGCTGGCTGGTCGGGATCGCCGACGACCATCACGGGGATCCGGAGCTCGGCGAAACGGTCGGCATCTTCTCCGGGGGGCTGGCGACGTCGAGCACGACGGTTCGACGATGGGCGCGTGGCGGCCGGCCCGTGCATCACATCATCGACCCGCGCACCGGTCTCCCCGCACGCGAGGTGTGGCGGACGGTCTCGGTGACCGCGGGTTCCTGCGTCGATGCGAACACGGCGTCGACCGCTTCGATCGTGCTCGGTGAGGACGCGCCCGCCTGGCTCGCCTCGCACGCGCTCCCCGCTCGGCTCGTTCGGCCCGATGGTGCCATCACCAGGGTCGGCGGCTGGCCGGAACGGGCGGTTGCGTGATCGCCGTGACGTCCTCGCAAGCGATCTGGTACCTGGCGCGCGGGACGGGGGCCGTCTCGCTCCTGTTGCTGACGACGGTCACCGTGCTCGGCATCCTGAACGTCGTCCGGTGGTCGCCGCCCGCGACGCCGCGCTTCGTGCTGCAGCGCATCCATCGCAACGTCTCGCTGCTCGCGGTCGTGTTCATCGTGATCCACATCGTCACGGTGGTGGTGGACGGGTTCGCGCCGATCCGGTGGATCGACACGATCGTGCCGTTCCGTTCGGCGTACCGGCCGCTGTGGCTGGGTCTCGGCGCCGTCGCGTTCGACCTGTTGATCGCGGTGATCGTGACCAGCCTGCTGCGGGGCCGCCTCGGCTACCGCACGTGGCGCGCGGTCCACTGGATGGCCTACGGACTGTGGGCCGTCGCCGTGTTCCACGGGCTCGGTATCGGGAGCGACTCGAAGCAGCTGTGGATGCTGGCCCTGGTCGTGGTCTCCGTCGGAGCCGTCGCGGTCGCCACGATCTGGCGCGTCGCCGTCGGGTGGCCCAGCTGGACACCGACGCGCATCACCATGGCGTTCGGCGCCCTTTCCGTCCCCATCTTCCTCGGCGCCTGGTTCGTGGCCGGTCCACTGCAGCCCGGGTGGGCGGTCCGCGCCGGCACGCCGGCGTCGTTGCTCCCGCACACCGCGACCGTCGTCGCGGAAGCCCCGCCGCCCGCGGCCGCGCCGGCGCCGATCGTGTTGCCGTCCACGACATCGGGGCAAGGGACGACCCAGCTGCATCCGCTGGCGAACGGTCTCGCCCGGGTCGTCATCCAGATCCAGACACAGGACGTGCACCCCATCGACATCCGCGTCGTCCTGAACGGCAGGCAGGAGGGCCAGGGGATCTCGATGACCGACGGCTCCGTGCTGCTGACGCCTCCCAGGGGGGCCGCGCCGTACCAAGGAGGGGTGACCGGACTGGACGGCGGGAACATCGCCGCGAGCCTGTCGGACGGGCATGGCGATCGGATCGCGCTCACGCTGGCCCTGCAGATCTCGTCGGGTGGCGCGACCACGGCGCAGATCTTGATCCAGGCCGTCTCGACCGGGGAGTGATCGTGAAGGATCTTCCACCACCCCCACCCGCCGGTGCGATCCGCAGCGATCGCCTCTCCGCCGAGCTCGCTCCCTCGAACGGCTGGGGGACCCTCGCCGCGCACCGGTCGCGGTTCGCGGCACCTCCGCCCACTGGGCGAAGCAAGGACGAAAAGCTCATCGACGTCGTCGAAGCGGCGGGGCTGCACGGTCGAGGGGGCGCAGGGTTCCCCACCGCCGTCAAGATGCACGCGGTCGCATCGGGCCGTCGCACGCCGATCGTGCTCGCCAATGGGAGCGAAGGCGAGCCGGCAAGTTCCAAGGATGCGCTCCTGATGTCGAGGGCCCCGCATCTGGTGCTGGACGGCGCGTTCCTCGCGGCCGCAGCGGTGGGAGCGGACCAGGTGATCGTGGGCGTGAAGGTCGGCGCCGGTCACGCCCGGGAAGCGATCGCGCGCGCCCTCCAGGAGCGTTACGAGACCGAGCCGTGGACGCCGCGCGTTCGCGTGGTCGACGTTCCGCCGCGCTACCTGGCGGGAGAGGAGCGCGCCCTCATCAACCTGATCGACCACGGCAAGGCGATCCCGCCCTCCGGCACCGCGCGCCCGTTCGAGCACGGGGTCGGCGGCAGGCCGACCCTCGTCCAGAACATCGAGACGCTCGCGCACCTGGCGCTGATCCGCCAGAGGGGACCCGAGTGGTTCCGCGAGCTCGGACAACCCGACTCGCCCGGCACGATGCTGGTGACGTTGGGCGGCACGGTCTCCCGTCCCGGTATCTACGAGGTGCCGACCGGACACCGGCTGGCGGATGTCCTCCGTGCCGCCGGCGGTGGCACCGAGGAGATCGGTGCGGTGCTCGTCGGCGGGTATGCCGGGACATGGCTCACGCCCGACCAGGTGGAGCGTGCGACCCTCGACCGCCAGGGGATGGCCGCGGTCGGCGGCATCGTCGGGTGCGCCGCGGTGGTCGTCCTGCCGGCATCGGCGTGCGGGATCCACGAGACGGCCGCCGTGATGCGGTGGCTCGCCGACCAGACGGCCGGGCAGTGCGGCCCGTGCGTCCATGGCCTTGCCGCCATCGCCGGTGCGACCGAAGGACTTCGGCTCGGCCGGGTGGAAGGCGATGTCCTCGCCCGGCTGACGCGTTGGGCGGGAGATGTGGAGGGTCGGGGAGCGTGCCGCTATCCCGATGGGGCGGTCCGGTTCATGCGGAGCGCGCTCAAGACGTTCGCGACCGACGCGCACGCGCACGGACTCGGTCGTCGGTGCGCCGGCGCTTCGAGGCCCACGGTCCTTCCGCTCCCCGACATCCGGCTGGCGGCATGACCGGCCCGTCTCGCATCCGCGTCGACCCGATCGCCTGTACGGGTCACGGCATCTGTGCCGAACTGCTTCCCGACATGATCCGACTCGATGATTGGGGGTACCCCATCATCGAGGACGTTCCCGTCGACCCGAGGTACGACCCGGACATCCGGCGCGCGATCACGGCCTGCCCGGCGCTCGCCCTCCGGCTCGAAGCAGTTCGTCGGAAGTGACCTGACCCCGGGAGGGCGATCAGACCGTCGCGGGGACCTTGCCGGGGATGTGCTCGACGGGTTCACCCGCGTCGGGAACGACCGGGATCGTCCGTTCCCTCGGAGCCCGCTTCGCCGGACGTTCCCTCGCGGTGAGCCCGCGCACCAGGACCAGGAACAGCACGAGCGCGCCGGTGACCATGTACATCCACCACACCAACGGCTGGACGGAGTCGGTGCCCGTCCAGACCCCGTGCACCATCGCGACCGTGAACGCCGGGACGGACGCGAGATGGAACCGACGCCACCACGTGGTTCCGATACGTTTCTTCGCCCACGTGGTGAGCAGGACGACGACGCACAGATACATCGCGGCGATGCCGAACGCCACCGCCACCGGACGGAACGTGCTGTGGAGGGGCGCGACGATGTCGAGCACGCCGAACGGCCGGAACTTGTCGATGAGGAGGCCGCCGAGATGGAGCGCCAGCAGTGGGAAGCATCGCGATCCCCAGGTAGTGGTGGACGTTGGTCGCCGTGATCTTGGAGACGCGCTTGCCGACGACCGAGGTGGTCCCGACCAATCCCCACACCACCGACAGGAACAGCACCAGATACGCACCGATCCCCGCGGCCCGAAGGATCAGCCACGTCGTCATCGCATCCTCGGTTTCACAGGTGTACCGGCACGCTGAGATCGATCGTCTGATGCGTGTCGGTGTTCGTCGCGCCAGCCAACAGCGTGAACGACGTTCGTCGAGAGCGGAAGCGTCACGTTGTCCACGACGAAGTCGCCGAACACCGAAACCCCCGGCATCAGCTCGAACCCCTCCGACGTGTCGGCGGAGGACACGAACAAGGCACCGCGTCCCAGCTGCATGCCTTTGTCGTTCACGATCACGATGGGTCGGTCCCACACGAGCTGCGCCGAGGTGGCGTTGTGGATCCGTACCCATACGTCCACGTGACCTGCTTCGAGCTGCACGCCCACGACCTGGACGACGACCCCGCCCTGATGGGCCACGCCCTTGGCATGCGTGAAGACCGAGGCGGCGACGCTCCTGCCGTCCCGCGTGTAGTCGGCGACGCTCCAACGTCCGTTCTGCTTGATGAGCTTCACCGGGCCGCCGTAGGTGACGCGTCGGTCGCCGACCGTTCGCGTCGCGTCGAACGCCACGAGCGCTTCGTTCCCGGTGATCGAGGTCACGCGGAGCGTTTGGATGTCGAGCCCCGCGGCCCCAGCTGAGGGCGCGATGTCTTGCGCGGCGAGCCACTTGGCCTGTGCCTGCAGCTGGCCCGTCGAGGTCCGGGCGATCTCCGCCCAGTCGCTCGATGGGATCGCCGAGCCGAAGTACCGGTTGACGGTGGCGGTCACGGCCGCCATGTCGTGAGCACCGGCCGAAGGTGACGCCGAAGAGCCGGGGTTCGCTTTCGAGCATGATGCAGCCAGCAGGGCCACCAACACCACCACACCCGCAAGCCGCGGGCGCGTTCGTCGAGTCACCGCTATCTCCGATCGTCGTCCTCTGTCAGGTATACGCCGGAACCGACCGTGGTCGGGCGCCGAAGGACCCGGTGATAGGGGGCCGGGTGCCGGTCGGAGCGGCGACCCCGCCTGCATACCCTCGTTGCGAGGAGATCTCATATGGACAAGCGATCGGCGATGATCATCGCGGGCACCCTCGTGGTGGCCCTGATGTCAGGCGTCGTCGCCCGTGAAGTGTCGCTGTCCCATCCGGCGCCGGGGCCGATCCAGATCGTGCAGACCTCGACGGTGCCCGCTCCTGCCGCCCCGGCCCAGGGAGGCGAGACCGGTGACCATTGATCGACCGCCTCGAGGCGCGCCTGCCGCGATCCCCAAGAAACGCAAGCTGAGCAAGCGAACCGTGAAGGTCATCGCCTGGATCGGAGGCGCCCTCGCGTTCGCGTTGCCGTGGGCGGTCATCCAGGCGGTCCCGAGACCCGCGGTGTCCGCAGGCCCGCAGCTCGTGGTCGTCCCAACGGGCAGTCACGTCGTGATCAAGCAAGGCGCGGCCGGCGGCTCGGGTGCCGTCGTCGTGACGACGGGCAAGGGCGGCACGACCACCGCTCCGGCGACCACTCCCGCCGTGGCGACCACCGGCGGTTCGGCACCACCACCCCCGGGCGTGTGACGAAAGACTGGGCCAACGCGGTGCTCGTCGACGAAGCGGTGTCGGTCCAACGGCACACCTTCAGGGCCATGGGCACGACCGTTGGTGTCGTGACCAGTGCTCAGGTGGACGGAGCCGCGTCCCTCGAAGCCATCCGCGGCGTGGAGTCGACGTTCCGGGCGTACGAGGAGCGGTTCAGCAGGTTCCTCGAGGCGAGTGAGCTCTCGGAGGTGAACAGGCGGTCCGGTTCGTGGACGCGGGTATCGGACGAGTTCTCGTCGATGTTGGCAGCGGCCCTCGACGGAGCCCGTCGGACCGACGGACTGTTCGATCCGACCGTCCTGCCCGCGCTCACCGCCGCCGGATACGACCGTGACTTCGACGACGTGATCGCCGGCGCGCGCGACGTGCTCCGAACCGTGGCGCCGTGCGGTCGTTGGGCTGACGTCGAGCTCGACGGGAACATGGTCCTCATGCCGCCGGACGTGGCGCTCGACTTCGGGGGGATCGCGAAAGGATGGACGGTCGACGTCGCCGCCGAGCTGGTGTCGAACGCCGTGCCGTGGGTGCTCGTGGAGGCGGGGGGAGATCTGCGTGTCGAAGGCGAGGTCGATGAGCCGGGTCTCGAGATCGCCCTCGAGGATCCCCGACGATCCCACCGCGGAGCTGCTGCGGTTCCGGCTCCTCCACGGATCGCTCGCGACGTCATCCGTGACGAGACGGGCGTGGGGTCCGGACCTCCATCACCTGATCGACCCGCGCACCGGCCGACCGTCACGCACCGGCGTCGTGCAGGCCACGACGTGGGCGCCGAGTTGCGGGGAGGCAGAGGTTCTCTCGACCTGGGCGCTGCTCGCGGGCCGGCCGATCCTCCACCGCATCCCGGCGACGCTCGTGCTCGATGACGGCACCATCGTCACGAACATGCAGTAGCGATCGCCGCTGAGCGAAGGCAGTAGGGCGAACACTGGTTACGCTCGCACGGTGGCAACCGATGAAGGAGTCCGGGTTCGACGGGCGACCGGGGGCGACCAAGAAGAGGTCGCTCGGTTCGAAGAAGCGTTCGACTACGACGTGCTCCCCGACGAGATACGCCGCTTCCTGCTCGATGAGCGGCACCACCTGCTGCTCGGGTACGTCGACGATCGACCGGCGGGGTTCGTCTCGGCGGTCGAGGTCTTCCACCCCGACAAGCGACCGGAGCTCTTCCTGAACGAGATCGGCGTGGCGGAAGACGCGCGCCGGCGTGGCGTGGCTCGCGCCCTCATCGAAGAGTTGAAGCGGCTCGGCCGGGAACGGGGGTGCGTGGCCATCTGGGTCCTGACCGATGAGGACAACGAGGCCGCGATGGGTCTGTACGGCACGACGGGCGGTCGTGCGGACGGCGCGCCTCAGGTGATGTTCGAGTACGACCTCGAGGGGTAGGGCCGATCGAGGTCTGCCGGTCGACGCGGCCTCCTGCATAATGCTCACCGTGGATCCACCTGTCGATCCTCCCCTGTACGACGCGTTCGCTGAGGACTATGAGCGGCATGCGGCCGGCAGCGCCCACAACGCGCTCTATGATCGTCCCGCGGTCCTGGATCTCCTCGGGGATGTTCGGGGCAAGCGCGTGCTCGATGCCGGGTGCGGACCCGGCCTGTACGCGGAGGAGCTCCTGGCGCGCGGCGCCGTCGTCGTTGGGATCGACGAGAGCCCGGAGATGGTTCGCCTCGCGCGAGAGCGCCTGGATGCCGACGTCGACCTCCACGTGCAGGATCTCGCGACGCCGCTCGACGGGCTCGACGACGAGAGTTTCGACGCGGCCCTGTCGGCGCTCGTCATCCATCACGTGCTCGATCGCGCCGCGGCGCTGCGGGAGCTGTATCGCGTGCTCCGTCCCGGAGGTCGGCTCGTCGTCTCGACCCATCACCCGACGACCGACTGGCTCCGGCTGGGCGGAAGTTACTTCGCGCAGGAGCTCGTCGAGGAGGTGTGGCGAGGGAGCTGGCACGTGCGCTACTGGCGGCAGCCGCTGTCGAAGACCTGCGACGAGTTCGCCGACGCGGGGTTCCTCATCGAGCGGATCGTGGAACCTGTTCCCGACCCGAGCATGGCAGAGGAGTTCCCCGAGGACTTCGCCAAGCTGAGTCGAGAACCCGCCTTCATCACGTTCCGCCTGCTCAAGCCCATCGAACCGGCTCCGCAGCCGTCCCGCTAGGCTGGTGGGCCGGGGAGCCGGTCCTTGTCCATGAGCAGCGTGCGCGCGGACACGCCCTATCGGCCGGGGCTGCCCGCCACGAACACCGACGCGAAGGCCGTCGCCACGACGCCCGCGACCGGAGCGGCGAACGACGCGATAGGGATCGTCGTCGGATCCGCGCCCGTCACCATGCTCGGCGCGAAGATGCTCGCGATCGCCACGACCGCCCAGATGTCGGCGATCGCGATCGTGAAGCCCATCCACAACGAGCTGCCGGCGTCGAGCGTCCTCCGGCTGAAGGCCATGAGCACCAGCCCCGTCGCGATCGCCGCATACAGCCAACCGGTGAACGCGGCGATCGGGATGTGCTCGTGCTCCGAACCGGTGATCATGTCGGGCGACCAGATGCTCGCGACCGCCACCGCCAACCAGATGCTCGCAACGACGATGCCCGCGAACAGGTAGCGCGATCCCTTCGGTTCCGCATGCGGCTCGAGCCGGGTCGAGTCGGCGGCACGCACCATGCCTTTGAGGTCTGTCTGCATCACCATCACCCCTCAGGTCATGGTCCTCCGATGGCTTCGGTCCGCGTCGGGTCGAACGACTCGGTCCGCCCGGGACCTCAGTTCGAGGGGTTCCTGCGTGCGCGGCTCGGAAGGCCGTAGTGCTGCTCGTGATCGGCGTTTCACTCTTCGGCAAAGGCCTCGACGCCCTGCTTTGATCGATGGGCCGGTGCTGCGAGGACCCCTACCCCGAGGATCACGTCCTCGCCTCGCATCTGCGCCGGCATGGCGGAGAGCTCCAAGGTGGATTCCTCGCTCCACTTCGTTCGGAACCGGACGGCGTAGCGGCTGAGGCGCCCCTCCCGCTTCATGGCGTCGAGGGAACACCTGCCGGTCGTTCGGGTTCGCCCAGAGGCCCAGCTCCTGGGTGCTGTGACCGATCGCCTCGGTGCGCGTGTAGCCGAACAGGGAAAGGGCTGAGTCGTTCGCGTCGAGCACCACACCGTCGCTCACCCGTGTGATGTACACCGCGTCCGAACTCGTCTCGAACAGGTCGAAGAACAGCGCGACGTAATCCGTCGGCGAGTACGGAACCTGTTCCATCCGGCGTCGCCGCCTTCTGGTCGGTCATCTCGCCGACCACGGTTGGTCGATCGAGTCTAGGACGTAACCCCGGGCCTTCCTCGGTCGCCGGCCACCCACGGCCGCCACAGGATGTGGACGCTGAGCAGCGCGATCCACATGGGGAACAGCAGCTGAACCCAGGGGGTAAGGCCGACGCTGATCAGAAGCACCACCGCGCACGCGTATCCTGCGAACGCGAGCCATCGAGGCATGACGTGCGTGCGGAGCGAGATGGTCGCGACCGAGATCATGAACACGCCGGCCATCCTCATGGCGTAGACGTTCAGCAACAGTGCCGAGATCCGCGCGTTGACCAGCCACGCCTGTGGCTGTTGAAGCAATGCCGGACGGGTCGATGCCTGGATCAGTCCGCCCGCGTCCGCGCAGGCAACGAACAACATGGCGACGAAGAGGAGGCCGCTGCCCAGGAACACCGTCGCGAAGAACCGGTCTTCGTGCGCGCCGATGCGATCGCGGATCACGCCGATGAACCAGAGGAACGCGATCCCGGCGAACGGGACGACGTTGACCGCGACGTTGACGGCGTTCCGTTTTTCCGGATCGTTCAGCCAGATCAGGCTCTGCACCGCGTCACCTGGTGTCGATAGTCTGATCAACACCAGCGCCAGCCCTAGGAGCAGGGAGAAGACGATCCCGGCCACCGCCGCCGCCCGGGGCGTCGTCAGCACGGGCCGCGTGATCAGCTGGCCCTGGTCCATGGCGCCTCCGAGCCTAGTGGTTACGACGGAGGTGGATCCGTGCCACCGACGGCCAACGACCGCCGGAGCGCGGCCAACTCCTGCTTGATCTCGACGAGCTCGTCCTGCAGCGTTCGAGCGGCGGACGCATCGTCGTCTCGTTCCTGCTGGGTCTGCGGCGGCGGCACGAGGATGCTCGCCAGGATGCTCGCGAGGGCGCCGATGATCCCCACGCCGGCGAACATGACGAGCACGGCGGTGATCCGGCCGAGCAGGGTCACCGGGTACTCGTCTCCGTACCCGACCGTGGTGATCGTGACGACGCCCCACCACAACGCGCCGCCGCCCGTCTTGATGTTCGCGTCGGGCGACCGACTCTCGAACTGAAGCACGAACACGCTCGAGACGGTGAGGACGATGAACGCGGCCAGGACGGTGATGAAGGCCGCGTATTGGCCGCGATGGGTGACGACGTCTTGCACCAGCGCTTTCTTGTTGTCCCCTCGGAGCAGTCGCGTGATGCGCGTCAGGCGGCTCAGACGCGCCAGCCGCAGGAGGGCCGTGAACTTGAAGAACCCCAGCGCCGGGATCGAACCGAGCAGGTCCAGCCAGCCACGCCGACCGATGAAGTATTTCCGTTTCGGACTCGATCTCGCCAGGTTCATGGCGAAGTCGCCCAAGAAGACGACGCAGATCATGTTGTCGTAGACGGTGAGCAGGCGGATGGTCGCGTCGTTCAGGGGCAGGAGCAACGCCACCATGACCACTAGCGAGAGGATCGTGAGCACCAGGATGAACATCTCGTACGCGTTGCTCTTCTTCGGGGCCGTGTCGGGCTGAGTGGACATGGCGCATCTCTCCTTCGGTCGCTTCTCGTCGGTCAGTTCGCGTTCCGGGACGTGCCCTCTCTCGACTCGAGGCCGATCGCGGCACGCAGTTCCTTCATGTCGTTCTCGAGCGAGGAGTCCGGAGACTGCGCGGCGAGGTGCTCCATGAGATCGGCCAGGCCATCCGCGATGGCGTTCAGCTTGTGTTGTGTCGCTTGATCGGTCCGGGTCTGGCTGTTCTGCAGGAGCGCGACCATCAGGAAGGTGATGATCGTCGTCGTGGTGTTGATCTCCAGTTGGTACTGGGCGCTCAAGAACGCGTGGGCGCTGCCCTTGGACACGATGAGGATCACGCCTTGCACCAGCCACGCGACGACCAGCAGCAGACAGAACGCGAAGAACGGCGCGCGGCTGGCGAGACGGGCGGCGAGTCCCGCGAACCGATCGAAGAATCCGACCCTGCTCGAGACCTCGCTGGGCATGAGAGGGGGAGCGGGCTTGTCCTTCATCGACGTCTCCTTCCGGCGGCCGGCCGTGCAGGCCGCGACGCTCGTTCCGTCATCTTCATGAAGTAAGCCATGGATCGTGACGCTTCGCGGTAGCCTCGTGGACCGTGGAGACCGGGCGGCTCGAGACGTTCTCGGACGGCGTCTTCGCGATCGCGGCAACGCTGCTCATCCTCAACGTCGACACCTACGTGCGTTCATGCAGTGGCGATGTCGCCCTGGCGAAGCACCTGCTGTGCGGATGGCCCTCGTACATCGCGTACATCGTGAGCTTCCTCACGATCGGGATCATCTGGGTGAACCACCACACGGTGATGAACCAGATCGCGCGCGCCGACCGGACGTTCCTCATGCTCACGGTCGGCTTCCTGCTGGTCGTGGCATTCATTCCGTTCCCCACCGGGCTGGTTGCCGAGAACATCAACGGTCCCGGGGCCCGGGCCGCGACCGTCACCTACGGGATCACGCTTACCCTCACGGCCGTGATGTTCAACGCGATCTGGTTCTACGCGGCCAAGCGGCGCCGGCTGCTTCGCGAGGACGCCGATGAACGCACCGTCCGAGGCATCTCCAAGACGTTCGTCTTGGGGCCTTGGATCTATATGGGTGCCACCGTGCTCGCGGCGATCGCTCCCAGCGTGGGCGCCATCGCGTTCATCCTCTTCGCGTTGTTCTGGGTGATCGAGAGCTCGGTCTTCGGGCGCGACCGTGCACCCGGCGACGTCAGGCCGTGACCATGATCTTCATCGAGTACTCGGCGAGCCGGGCCGAGCGGTTGGACGAGCGCACAGCCGCGAACGTCGCGACCGCCAGCACGAGCGTGCCTCCCGCGGTCGCCAGCGACGCGATCGTCGTCCAGTCGGCCATCTCGGGGAGCCTACCGGCTTCCCCGCGACCCGCTGAAACGTCGACGATCGACCTTCACAACGTCACGCGCGATGGGCTAGCGTTCCGCCTCAGTTCAGGAGAGGGGAGAAAGGGGGCTCCGATGAAACGAGTGGGGTTTGGCCTGGTGGCGGCCATCCTCATCGCAGGGTCGATGGGGATGAGGTACCCGGTCCATGCCACGCATAGAGGCGCCACGATCACGTGTCGGGCGCAACAGGTCCATGTCGGCGGTCCGCCCAACACGAACCTGGACCATGTGACGGGCTACCTGCGGGTCGACAACTGGGACACGGCCTCCGGGCACGAATGGGTCGGATACGTCCGTGTCTGGTCGGCCGTCGCGAACAAGTACTGGCGAGCCCACGGGACCTTGAACGCCGACTCCTGGGCCCGGTACCACTTCTCGGTCTGGATCCACGTTCCCTTCCCGACCGCGACCGTTCACTGGCTGCCCCACTGCAGCCTCTGAGGCACCGAGGCGGCCGACGGCCGGTGATAGCGTGGGTCGAAGTGAGTCGAACGGACGAGGAACCGCGATGGCGACGGACAAGGCGAGCGACGGTGAGCGCCGGGACGACGAACGACTCCTGGCGCGCGCCGAGGAGGCCCTGACCGAGATCAAGGTGTCGACGGGACTGTCGGAGCCGCATGCGGCCGTCTTGGCCGCGTTGCGGATCCGATTGAAAGGCGATCCCGGCTCGAACCTCGATGACCTCATGGTCGCCGCCGGCGACCTGGACGGACCGACGCTCGACGATGTGTTGAAGGGATCCGGGGGAGAGCCGTCTCAGTCGCTCGACGATCTGTTGTCGAAGGCTGAGAAGCCGAAGCGCTCGCTCGACGACCTCTTGGGATAGACACAGCGAAACGTCTTCCCCGACCTAGTGCCGGTCGGGGAAGACGAGATCGATCGAACGCCCTACCGGTAGACCTCGCTGTGCGCGGTCAAGCCGTAGATGATGAGGGCGTTGAGCGCCACGATCATCATGGCCCACATCGGGTAGGCGCCGATCGTGAAGAACCACACGAGCATCGACAGGGACGCCAACACGACGCCCAGCACCTGACCGCTCACCTTACGGGCGAAGATCAGGTAGCTCGCCAGCACCTGGATCACCCCGAGGCCGAGCCACACCCAACCCACGACCTGCAGGTTGTGGTACAGCAGCGAGGCCTCGGAGAAGTACTCCTTGCGCACCAGCGCCGCCCATCCCGCGAAGAAGTTCCAGAATCCCGCGACCATGAACAGGACGCCTGCGAACGTCGCCCATCCGAAGCCGACCGGTGCGATCGGCTCGGGGCCGATGTCCTGCGTCACGCGGGCATCTGGCACAACGACCGGTCTCACCGAGGACTGTGTCTCTTGTTGCGACATGGGATGCCTCCCTCCAGCATCTGCCGGGCCGGATCGCCGGCCTCGGACCGCTTCTGTCCTCGATCCCATCCTGATACGCG
Source organism: uncultured Actinomycetes bacterium (assembly GCA_963736335.1). Classification (GTDB taxonomy): domain Bacteria; phylum Actinomycetota; class UBA4738; order UBA4738; family HRBIN12; genus JBBQVZ01. The sequence goes on from CAVTOC010000002.1 coordinate 18,221, forward strand.
CTCCCTTGGAGCGAGCGGGCCCTTCGTCCCATCGAGTTCGGGACCAGCGCTACGTGTCGTTGTCGTCCGGCCGCGGCCGAGCCGACGGACCCACGATGCAAGCGGAGAGGACCTTTGCT
>CAVTOC010000003.1:0-9718 GCA_963736335.1 uncultured Actinomycetes bacterium
CCGGCTCAGGTACGCGTCGACCGTGTCGAGGAACGCCCGCGGCTCTTCGGAGAACCCGAAGTGACCCGACGCGGCGAGCTCGACCAGACGGGCGTTGGGCAGCGCATCGGCTATGGCGCGGCTCGCTCCGGGGGGACAGACCCAGTCGTGGTGCCCGACGATCACCAAGGTGGGGACCGAGATGTCGCCGAGCTGTGCGCGGACGTCGTAGGTCGCTGCGAGCGAGCCGAAGAAGTACCTGATCAGCTCCGGTTCGACGGTGCTCAGGTTCATCAACCGAGGTGGGACGTCTTCGTGACCCGGAGCGGCGTAGAGCGGCCAGACGAGCCGCCTGAACTCCTCAACGGTCTCGGGCGACCAGTCACCACCGAAGACCCTGTTGGCCACCGCGACCGCCTCCGGGCCACCGCGCTCAGCGAGGCCGGGCGGAGGACGGTCGTCGAGGACGGACGCCAGGGTGGGGGCGGAGTCGCAAAGGATCAGACCCGCGAGCAGGGCCGGGTACCGGATCGCGAGATGGAGCGCCACGAATCCTCCGGCGGAGTGGCCGAAGACGACGGGGCGTTCGATGCCCACGAGATCACAGAGCGTGGCCACGTCGTCGGCCATCTGTTCGAGCGTGCACGTCTCGAGGGGAGGCCGTCCCGACCGGCCCTGTCCTCGCAGGTCCACGTACACGACCTGGACGCGGACCCCGAGCGGGCCGAGACCCGGCCGCAGATAGCCGTGGTCGAATCCAGGGCCCCCGTGCAACGCGATCACCGTCGGCCGCGGTCGGAGCTGGTCCTGCACGATCTCGAGCTGCGACCCTTCGGCGTCGAAGAAGATCTCGGTTCCGTTGACGCTGATGCGCATACCTCCGCTCCTCCCATCCCCGTGCCCATGCGGCCCGGATCGGCCGTACCGAGCAGATGCGCGAGGGGGAGCGAAAGTTCGGTGACCGCCGAGATCAGGATGGATAGTGCCGAACCGGTGTGAGTGGAGGTCGCGGATGGAAGAGGCGCAACCGGTGCACGCGGCCGCCTCGGAGGAACTGCAGCCACACCACCGAGGGCGGGCAGTGGTGCGGGTCGTCACGCGGATTCAGGAGATCGGCCTCGATGATGGCGATGCCGCCATCCGTGATCATGTTCACCGGCCGCTGGCGGACCCCGGCGTCAAGATCGCTCTCCATCATCCGTATCAAGATCTCGCGGCCGACCCCGAGCCGCCCGGCGGGCCCGGTGATCTCCACCTCCGGCGACCACCCCTCGGTCAACGTCGACGCGAAGGTTCTGATGTCGTCGGGCGCGACAAGGCTGGTGGCATCGAGGCGGAGCCGGGCGGTCTGCGCCACCGCGTCCATGTGCCCCGGGCCCGTGGTGGCCAGGAGCGAATCCGCCAGCTTCCGTCTGGCGTCGCTGAGCCGGCTGCGGACGGTTCCCACCGGCACGCCGCACAGCATGGCGATCTGCGCGTAGGAGGTGACGCCGGTGAAGTATCGGAGCATGGCGACCAGCCGCAGGGGCTCGGAGAGCTCCTGGAGTGCACCCCATACCCAGTCGCTTAGCAGCTGTCGCTCGACGACCTCCTCGGGGGTGGGGTCGTGCGCCGGCAGTTCCAACGCCTCCGGGAACGCGAGCAACGTCTCTCGGGCCGACCGGAGCCGCATGAGGCAGGCGTTGCGAACGATGCTCAGCAGCCACGCACCCACCGCCGCAGGCTCGCGTACGTCGCCGATCCGGGCGAGCGCCACGACGACGGCTTCCTGGACGGCGTCCTCCGCGTCGGAGCCGTGACCGAGGATGGACAACGCGACCGCATGCATCCTGCCGCGGTGTCGTTGCAGCAGCTCGCCCAGGCTGCCGGCGTCACCCGCTCTCGCGGCGCGCACGAGCTCGGCGTCGAGCGCCGTGCCGTCGGCGCGGATGGCACCGGTGCCCGTGCCGGATCCAGATGTCGCCATCACGTATGTCGCTCCCCTGCCGCTCGATCCCGTCGAACGGTACGTCGCGAGCACGATGCTGCGACGCGCTGCCTCCGTTTCATCCTTCCACGACCCTCCCGACCGCCGCCCCGCCGGCAATGACGAACTGGAACACCACCCTTTCCGCCACACGCTCAACGGCGTCGTCCACGGCGTTTGGCGCCTCCGACGCGGGGTGGCACGATTCGCAGGTGACCAGTGGATCCGCCGCGGCGCAGCACCTGCGCGACCTCGCGGAGCTGCGCCGCGTCCGCGACCGGATCGACCGGGAGTACGCGCAACCCCTGGACGTCGAGGCGCTCGCCCGTGGCGCACAAATGTCCGCGGGGCACCTCAGCCGCCAGTTCCGGCTCGCGTTCGGCGAGTCGCCGTACAGCTATCTGATGACGCGCCGGATCGAGCGGGCGATGGCGCTGCTGCGTCGCGGCGACCTCAGCGTCACCGAGGTGTGCTTCGAGGTCGGCTGCTCGTCGCTGGGAACCTTCAGCACCAGGTTCACCGAGCTGGTGGGCATGCCGCCCAGCACCTATCGGCGCGATGCGGCGGGCGCGATGGCGGGAGTGGCCCCGTGCGTCGCGAAACAGGTGACCAGACCGGTCAGGAATCGAGAAGCGCCCGTCACCCAGCCGCAACTAGCATGACCGCCATGGACATCGACATCACCATCCATTCGAGCATGCTCCCGCACGACGACCCGGACGCGTCCTTGGCCTTCTACCGCGACACCCTCGGCTTCGAGGTCCGGGCCGACGTCGAATATGACGGGATGCACTGGATCACGGTCGGCCCCGCCGGTCAGCCCGACACGTCCATCGTCCTGTACCCGCCGGCCGCGACCCCCGGCGTCACCGACGGCGAGCGCCGAACCATCGCCGAGATGATGGCCAAGGGGACCTATGCCAGCATCAACCTGGCCACGAAAGACCTCGACGGCACCTTCGAGCGGGTGCAGGCCGGCGACGCCGAGGTCGTCCAGGAGCCGACCGAGCAACCGTACGGGATCCGCGACTGCGCGTTCCGCGATCCCGCGGGCAACCTGATCCGCATCCAAGAGCGCCGCTGACCAAGGAGGGATCGATGAGCGCGCAGAAGGCGACGACGAAGACCCGCAAGAGCACCACAACACCCCGCGGGAAGACCGCGGGATTGACGGCCGAGGAGCGCGCCGCGATGAAGGCCTACCTCAAGGAACAGAAGGCGGCAGCGGAGGGGGCGGACATGCTGCGCGAGCTCCTCGACCGGATCGCCGAGATGCCGGCGGGGGACCGTTCCATGGCCAAGCGGATCCATGAGATCGTCACCACCGCGGCCCCCTCCCTCGAGCCGAGGACGTGGTACGGCATGCCCGCCTACGCGAAGGACGGCAAGGTCATCTGCTTCTTCCAGACCGCGGAGAAGTTCAAGGCGCGGTACGCGACGTTCGGCTTCAACGACGGGGCGAAGCTCGACAGCGGCACCATGTGGCCGACCTCCTTCGCGCTGACGAAGCTCACCGCCGCGGACGAGAAGAAGATCGCCGCGCTCGTGAAGAAGGCGGTGCGCTGAGACTGCCCTCGCCAGCCGACGGCCACGACCTGATCCGCGTGCAGGGCGCGCGCGTGAACAACCTCAAGGACGTCAGCGTCGAGATCCCGAAACGACGCTTGACGGTGTTCACGGGCATCTCCGGCTCGGGCAAGAGCTCATTGGTGTTCGGCACGATCGCCGCGGAGTCGCAACGGTTGATCAACGAGACCTACAGCGCCTTCGTGCAGGGCTTCATGCCGACGCTGTCGCGGCCGGACGTGGACGTCCTGGATGGTCTGACGACGGCGATCATCGTGGACCAGGAGCGGATGGGTTCCAACCCGCGCTCAACGGTCGGCACCGCCACCGACACCAACGCGATGCTGCGCATCCTCTTCAGCCGGCTCGGCAGGCCGCACATCGGCCCGCCCAACGCGTACTCCTTCAACGTCCCGTCGGTGAGGGCGAGCGGAGCGATCACCGTCGAGCGCGGCGCCGGCAAGACGAAGACCGAGCGAGCGACGTTCACCCGCCTCGGCGGCATGTGTTCCCGCTGCGAGGGCATGGGCTCGGTCACCGACTTCGACCTGTCCGCTCTGTACGACGACGGCCTGTCGCTCAACGAGGGCGCGCTCATCATCCCGGGCTACAGCATGGACGGGTGGTACGGCCGCATCTTCCGCGGCTCCGGCTTCTTCGACCCGGACAAGCCGATCGGCACGTACACCAAGAAGGAACTGCACGACCTGCTCTACCGGGAGCCGACCAAGATCAAGGTCGACGGGATCAACCTGACGTACGAAGGGCTGATCCCGAGGATCCAGAAGTCGATGCTGTCCAAGGACGTCGAGGCGATGCAGCCGCACATCCGGGCGTTCGTCGAGCGGGCGGTCACGTTCCAGACCTGTCCCGAGTGCGACGGCACCCGGCTCAGCACCGACGCCCGGTCGTCCAAGATCGAGGGGAAGAACATCGCCGACGTCTGCTCGATGCAGATCAGCGATCTGGCGGGCTGGCTTCAGGGCCTCGACGAGCCGTCGGTTGCCCCGTTGCTCAGCGGGCTGCAACACCTCCTCGACTCATTCGCGGAGATCGGGCTGGGGTACCTCTCGCTCGACCGGCCGACGGGCACGTTGTCGGGCGGCGAGACGCAGCGGATCAAGATGATCCGTCAGCTCGGCTCGTCGCTCACCGACGTGACCTACGTCTTCGACGAGCCGACGGTCGGGCTGCATCCCCACGACATCGAGCGGATGAACGACCTGTTGCTGCGGCTACGCGACAAGGGCAACACCGTGCTGGTCGTGGAGCACAAGCCGGAGACGATCCAGATCGCCGACCACGCCGTCGATCTCGGTCCCGGGGCCGGCACCGGCGGCGGTGAGGTGGTGTTCGAGGGGACCGTCGAGGGGCTGCGGGCGAGCGACACGCTGACCGGGCGGCACCTGGACGACCGGGCAACCTTGAAGCCGGCGGTGCGGGCACCGTCGGGAGCGCTGGAGGTCCGCGGCGCCGGCGCTCACAACCTTCGGGACGTCGATGTCGACATCCCGCTCGGCGTGCTGGTGGTGGTCACCGGCGTGGCCGGGTCGGGGAAGAGCTCGCTGGTCGACGGTTCGGTGGCGGGCCGGGACGGAGTGGTGTCGGTCGACCAGACCGCGATCCGTGGCTCGCGGCGGAGCAACCCGGCGACGTACACCGGACTGCTCGATCCGATCCGCAAGGCGTTCGCGAAGGCCAACGGCGTGAAGCCGGCGCTGTTCAGCGCCAACTCCGAGGGCGCCTGCCCCATGTGCAACGGCGCCGGCGTCATCTACACGGACCTGGCGATGATGGCCGGCGTCGCCACCGTGTGCGAGGACTGCGAGGGGAAACGGTTCCAGGCCGACGTCCTGGAGTACCGGTTCGGCGGGAAGGACATCAGCGAGGTGCTCGCCATGCCGGTGACCGAGGCCGAGGCGTTCTTCCGCGCCGGGGACGCGCAGAACCCGGCCGCGCACACGATCCTCGACCGGTTGTCGGATGTCGGGCTCGGCTACCTCACCCTCGGCCAGCCGCTCACGACGCTGTCCGGCGGCGAGCGGCAGCGGCTCAAGCTGGCCACTCACCTGGGCGACAAGGGCGACGTTCTGGTCCTGGACGAGCCGACCACCGGCCTGCACCTCGCCGACATCGATCAGCTGCTCGGTTTGCTGGACCGGCTCGTCGACTCCGGCAAGTCGGTGATCGTCATCTCGCACCACCAGGCGGTCATGGCGCACGCCGACTGGATCATCGACCTCGGTCCCGGCGCCGGCCACGACGGCGGCCGGATCGTCTTCGAGGGCACACCCGCCGACCTCGTCGCCGGGCGCTCCACCATCACCGGCGAGCACCTCGCCACGTACGCCGGGACCTGATCGGGTTCCTCGCGCCGCTAGATCCAGATGAGGACGACCGAGGCGACGAGCAGGATGCCGAGCACGATGCTCACGGCGCGACGCCTCCGGTCATCCTCCACGACGCGCCCGAGCGCGGCCCCGCCGGCGGCCCAGATGGACGAGGACCCAACGACGACGACCATCAGGATGCCGGTGAGCAGTCCGACGCCGACGAGCCGGGGAAGCGAACGGGGCAGGAACGCACCCACGGCGGCTACCGCGAAGATCCACGCCTTCGGATTGACGAACTGGAACACGACCCCCTGCCACACGCTCAACGGGTGTGCAACGTCGGTCCGTCCGACCCCCCCGCTGCCGACGACGAGGTATGCGACGTACAGCAGGTAGGCCGAGCCGACCACCTTGAGGACGACCTCGGCGGCAGGCACCGCCTCGAGGAGCGCGCCGATCCCCGCCGCCACGCCGAGCACGATCGCACCGATGCCGAGCGCCGTCCCCAGGACGTGCGGAACGGTTCGGCCGAACCCGAACCGCAAGCCCGACCCCCAGAGCACCGCGTTGTTCGGGCCGGGAGACACCGTCCCCACGAAGGCGAAACCCAACAAGGCGAACAGGTCGTTCACCGCTGGCCGGGGCTCGATCGAGGCTCCACGGTCGATATCCAAGTCCGGGGCCAGGAGGAGGTCTTGTACGATCGACGCGACTTGGGCACGCCACGCGAGTGGGTTCGGGCGTGGAAGCCGGCTGTGCCCGGCATCCACGAGGTCTTCCACGCACGGTTCGTCGACCACGTCTACCCGCCGCACACGCACGACACCTGGACGATGTTCATCGTCGATGAAGGCGCGATCCGTTACGACCTGGACACCCGCCATCGCGGGGCCGTGGGCGCTCGGGTCACGCTCCTTCCGCCGCACGTCGTGCACGACGGTCGTGCCGCAGGCACCGACGGCTTCCGCAAACGGGTGCTGTACATAGGAACCGACGTGCTGGACGAACGGATGGCCGGCCGGGCCGTCGACGAACCCGACATCGCGGACCCGGCGCTCATCAACCAGCTACACGCGCTCCATCGGGTCCTCCGGGATCCGGGTGAGGCACTCGCGGCGGAGAGCATCCTCGCGGTCGTGGGCGAACGGCTCTCAGCGCATCTCGGCGAGCGGAGCGCTACGGCCACGGAACGACCCGAGGACGACATCGCTTGCGATCTTCGAGATCTCCTCGACGAGCGCCGTTTCGGGTCGCTCACCCTGGCGGAGGCTGGACGCATGCTTCACGCGTCTCCGGCGCATCTCGTCCGGTGCTTCTCCCGCAGGTTCGGGATCGCTCCGCATCGCTACCTCCTCGGCCGGCGCATCGACGCGGCACGAGGGCGTCTGCTCCAGGGTGAGCCCATCGCGCAGGTGGCGACGGGCGTCGGCTTCCACGATCAGGCGCACCTCACCCGGCACTTCAAGCGACACGTCGGGACGACGCCGGCTCGCTTCGCCCACGCTCGCTCGTAGCGAGGCCGGGTCGCGAGTGGCTGCTTGTGGAAAGCTAGCCACGTGAGCGACAAGCCGGACCTCTCGCTCGAAGCCGACGACCTGAGCGCCGACCCCATGGTGCAGTTCCGCCGGTGGTTCGAGGACGCCGAAGCCGACGGCATCCATCTGGCGAACGCCATCGCGCTCGGCACCGCGGATGCGCGGGGCAAGCCCGCGGTCCGACACGTCCTGCTGCGCGGGTTCGACGAACGTGGATTCGTCTTCTACACGAACCTCGACAGCCGGAAGGCTCGACAGCTCGCCGAGAACCCCGCCGCGGCGTTCGCCCTGCTCTGGAAGGAGCTCGACCGGCAGGTATGCGTGACGGGTACGGTCGAGCGGACGACCGACGAGGAATCCGATGCGTACTACGCGAGCCGCCCCCGCGAGGCGCGGATCGGCGCGTGGGCGTCACGACAGAGCTCGGTCCTCGCCTCGCGGGACGAGCTGATGTCTCGCTTCGTCGAGTTCGATGCCACGTACCCCGGGGACGACGTCCCGCGTCCACCGTTCTGGGGCGGCTACCGGATCGTCCCCGACTCCGTCGAGTTCTGGCAGGCGCGCGCGTACCGCCTGCATGATCGGTTCCGCTACGTCGTCGAGACCGAGGAGCCTTCCGGCTGGCGGATCGACCGACTCTCGCCTTAGACCTGCTGAAGAAGAAACCTCATTCCGCCTGAAGACGTTCGACTCTTCAAGGCTCGGCGGCGGTCAGTGACACGGGACGGGACCTCCCCGATCGATGATCGCGCCGGTCGTGGAGACGAGCGTCCACGAATACGCGTCACCCGCGAGCGTGAAGATCGTGGCGCCTAAACCTGTGTAGTGGAACTCGGAGGTCGGCAGGATGCCCTCGAATGCGAGCTTGCCTGCGCCACCGGTGCCGATCACGAATTGGCGAGTGCCGAGCGGCGCAGGGTTCCCCTCACCGTCGAGCGCCATGAACCGCTCGTAGTCGTGATCGTGACCAGACAGGTAGAGGTCCACTCCGGCTGCGACCAGCTGCTTCCACGCGGCAGCCATCCACGGGGTAGAGCCGTGACGTCCGGCCTGCGTCGCGAACCCTGGGGAGGAGAACGCAGGGTGATGGCCGAAAGCGAGGTCGCATGTGTGCTCATCATCCGAGAGGTCGTGGACCATCCACCGGAACTGAGTATCGGTCGTCTGGTCGATCGTGGGGCAGTTCTCGCCCGCTTGGCACTTGTCCGTGTCGAGCCCGACGAAATGCCAGTTGCCCGCATCGAACGAGTAGTACAGGGGGCCGGTAGCCGGGGCGTGATCATCGGGGAAGTACGCGCGATACCCCTCAGCGCCGGCACCGACCGTCGGGTCGTTGTACTCGTGGTTGCCGGGAACGGGACGCATGAGTCGAACGAGCGACCCCCAGGCGGGGTTGAAGATACTGGTGTAGTCGGCGATCGTCGCGTTGGCAGAGTTCTCTTCATCGCCGACCGCGAGGATGAAGTCGGGATCGATGGACGCCACGAGCGCGGCGGTTTGCCTGCAGTTGGTGTTCACGTTGCCGCAGATGTCCGAGATCGCTACGACCGTGAGCACCGTCGGATCCGGAGATGGTGATGGTGATGGATCCGGAGACGGTGACGGTGACGGACTCGGCGCCGTGTCAGACACGTTGAAGTTGTCGTAGGTCGATCCGCCGTTGTCTTCGTTGGGACTCAGGTGCCCGCGGAGTCCCACCTTGGTAGTCGTCCCGAACTTCGCGAGATCGGTCGGGCTCATCGCGTAACCGATGGTGTTCGATCCGACGGTCATGGTGATCGTGGAACCCGTTCGCGCGCATCCGACGTGATAGGTGCCGCCGCTCACGAAGCCGGCGTTGCGCACAACGGCGAGCCCGGACGTCATGGTGCCGTTCAGCCTGCGCCCGATCGACATCAGACCGTGCGGGTTGTCGGCCGTGACCTCGATCTTGCAGAACATGTTGTTGTTGTAGTCAACGAACGCGGGAGTGAGACCGGCGTTGGCGCGCAACGGCGTGAGACTCAGCGTGATGTCCACCGACGTGTACGCGTCAGTGGTCGACGCGATGGGAACGGACGCCACACCCGTCGTGCTGGTGTAGTTCCCGGTGAGGAACACCGCGTGGCTCGAGCGCACACCCCACGTCGAGCTCGTGGTGACCCACGGCGACCCTAGGCCTCCGTCCGCTCGATCGAACGTATCGACGAAGATGGGCATCCCTGCCCTGGCCTGGGACAGGGGTATGAAGAGTCCCAAGGCGGCAACCGCGGTGAGGATCGCAAGCGCCTTCTTCACGTTGACGCTCTCTTCTTAGCGACCACCCAACGACGTCTTCGCGACCGCAAGGGCTCGCAGGT
>CAVTOC010000004.1:0-210473 GCA_963736335.1 uncultured Actinomycetes bacterium
GGGGATCTACCAGAGCTCGGGTCGAACGAGGAACCCGCTGGGCGTCGTCTCGGTGGTCGTGGGCGCCGTCGGCGCGGCCGCGTCGATCATCCTGTGGGCATACCAGTACGACCCGTCCGGTCCGCTCGTTCGCTCGGTCGCGTCGAAGCTGGGTCCGGGCCTCGCATCCGGGGACGCGTTGGTGATGTTCGCCGCGGTCTTCGGCGGACTCGCCGTGATCTCGGCGATCACCGTGTCGATGGGTGGAACCGGCAAGGCGACCTCCGTCGCCGCCATCGTGCTCGGTGTCATCGCGCTGAGCTACCCGGTCCTCAGCTGGTTCAACGTGTTCACGCGACCGTTGCTCCGACACGACCTGCCCTGACGGAGCGCCGGTTCGCCTCACCCCTCGGACGGCCACTCCGTGAAGACGCCCGTGCCGCGTTTGCGGAGCTCGTTGCCGATCACGACGCGCTGGATCTCCGAGGTGCCCTCCCAGATCCGGTCGACGCGGAGCTCCCGCCACAGCCGTTCCACGGGCTGCTCGCGCATGTACCCGCGGCCGCCGTGGATCTGGACTGCCTTGTCGATCACCCGTCCCGCCGTCTCGCTGCACACCAGCTTCACTGCGGACGCCTGTGCGTGGAGCCGCTTGCGGTCGATGCCGCCCCGGGCCGCCATCCAGCACACGCGGTACAGCATCGACGTCGCGGCCATGATCTCGGCAGCCATGTCGGCGAGCATGAACTCGATCGCCTGGAACCTGACGATCGGCCGTCCGAACTGCTCGCGTCCCTGCGCGAACGCGAGCGACAGCTCCAGCGCGCGGGCCGACGCGCCCATGGTCCGGGCGCCGATCATCAGCCGCTCCTCGACGAACCAGTCCTTCGTGAGTTCGTATCCCTGTCCCACGTCGCCGAGCACGGCGTCCCCGGGCAACCGGACACCGTCGAACGCGAAGATCGGATGTTCGAACACGAACGTGTGGGTGTACTTCGGGGTCCGCACCAGGCGCACCCCCGGTAGGTCCTTGTCGACCAGGAAGACGGTGGGCTTCGCCGGATCACCATCGACGTGCGCGTGCACCAGGAAGAAGTCGGCCACGTCGCCCGACGTCACGTGCCACTTCTCCCCGTCGAGCACCCACCCATCGCCGTCCTGCCGTGCGGTGGTGCGCACCATCGACGGGTCCGAGCCCGCGTGCTCCTCGGTGATCGCGTACGCCTCGCGCCGCTCTCCTCGCGCGGCGGGCCGCAGGTAGCGTTCCTTCTGCGCCTCCGTGCCCCGTGCGAGCGGGATCGAAGGTCGCCACGGGATGTCCCAGAGCGCGCCCGTGGCCCGGCCCCACTGCTCCTCGACCAGCATCTGCTGGAACGTGTCGAGGCCCTGCCCTCCGTCCTCGGGGACGTGGTTGATGGCGTTGAACCCTGCATCCAGCACCGCCTGCTTCGCGCGGGTGGCGCTCTCGGGCGTGAGTCCGTCGTTCACCTCGCACTCGTCCTCGAGGGGGATCAGTACGTCATCGGTGAAGGCTCGGGCGCGCCGCTGGAGCGCTCCATCAGTGTGGCTGAGGCGGATATCCACGCGGTGAAGTGTAGAAGGGCCGTTGCCGGATCAGCCGAATCGGCCGGCGACGTAGTCCGCCGTCCGCTCATCGCTCGGCGAGTCGAACACGACGCTGGTCGGTCCCATCTCGATGAGGCGCCCGGCTCCCTCCTCATCTCCCAACAGGAACGCACAACGATCGGATACGCGATGCGCCTGCTGCATGTTGTGGGTCACGATGACGATCGTGACCCGCTCGACGAGCTCGGAGAGGAGTTCTTCGATCCGTTTGGTGGCGCTGGGATCCAGCGAGGACGTGGGCTCGTCCATGAGCAGCACGTCCGGTTCAACCGCGAGGGCCCGGGCGATGCACAGGCGTTGCTGCTGACCTCCCGATAGGCTCGTCGCAGGCTTGCGTAGCCGATGTCGCACCTCGTCCCAGAGCGCGGCAGAGATCAACGCGGACTCCGCTGCCTCTTTGAGGATCGACTTCTTTCGGATGCCGGCGAATCGGAGCCCGGAGACGACGTTGTCGAGGATGCTCATCGTGGGGAAGACATTGGGACGCTGGAAGACCATCCCGATCCGCGTCCGCACCAGCACCGGGTCGCTGCCGGGCCCATACAGGTCCATCCCGTCATGTCGGATCGAACCGCTGACCTTTGCGCCGCGGGTGGCATCGTGAAGCCGATTCATGGCGCGCAGCAGCGTGGTCTTCCCGGCTCCCGACGGCCCGATCAATGCCGTGACGTGATTGGCGGGCACCGTCATGGTGATGTCGCGGACGGCGGCCGTGCCTCGGAACGAGACGCTCACGTCATCCAGCTCGAGAGCCGCCTGCGCGGGAGTGGTGATCGATCCTGTCCGGATGTCGCTCGGTGTCTCCATGTCCACGGGCTCATTGTGTCGGTTCACCGTTCCACCTGTCGATCCGTCGGTCATCTCGATCGGCTCCGCAGACGTCCGGCTGCGACCCTGCTCGCGACGTTGAGAACCAGGGCTGCTGTCACCAGGAACAGCGCGGTGCCCCACGCGATCTTCTGCAGATCCGGATATGGCTGAAGGCCATCGATGTAGACCACGAGTGGCAAGGCCGCGATCGGTTTCGTGAGCGACGTGGAGAACGACTGGCTCCCGATCGCCGTGAACAACAATGGGGCCGTTTCGCCGAGCGCTCGGGACATCGCGAGCAACGCGCCGGTCACGATGCCCGGCAGAGCCACCGGAAATACGACCCTACGCGCAACGGTTCCTTCGTGCCCACCGATGGCCATCCCAGCTTCGACGAGCTCGGCAGGGACCGTTCGAACCGAGACCTCGGTCGCTCGTGCCACGACCGGCACCATGAGGATCGCCAGCGCGACTGATGCCGAGATCGCGGAGAACTCGCCGAGCGGGACGACGATGAACGCGTAGGCGAAGATGCCGATCGCGATCGACGGGATCCCCGTGAAGACCTCGGCGCTGTATCGCAACGCCCCGGCGAATCGCGTTTGCTTCCGCGCCAGATAGAAGCCTACGAGGATGCCGAGCGGGATCCCGATCAGACCCGCGATGCCGTCGATGATGAGCGAGCCGACGATCGCGTTCGAGATGCCGCCTCCGGGGATGCCGGCGGGCGTCGGCAGGTGCGTGAAGAAATCCGACGACCAGGCTGAGAAGCCACGTTTGGCCGTGTACCCGATCACGATCACCAACGGGATCACCGCGATGATCAACGCGACCCCGCAGAACCAGGCCACGAGCGCGCTCACCAGCTTCCGACGCCGTAGGGACGCTTGAAATGCGCGTCGGATGTCTCCGCGCCTGGTGACGAGTGGGTCGGCGTCGAGGATGCTCATGCGACATCCACGTCGAGGGTGCTTTTGGTCACGGACCGCACCAGCAACCGTGCGACTCCGTTCAGGATCAGCGCGTTGATCATGAGCAGGAGCACGACGGCGATGAGTGACTCCAGGTGGAACGGCGCGCGCGCTTCGGCGAACTCGTTCGCGACGATCGACGACATCGTCTGCGCTGGGTCGAACAGCGTGTGCGGAAGGTTGTTGCTGTTGCCGACGACCATCGTCACCGCGATGGTCTCGCCGAACGCTCGACCGGCGGCGAGGATCCCCGCGCCGACGATGCCGGCGCGCGCGGCCGGAAGTACGACGTGCGCGGTCGCCTGCCAGCGGGTCGCGCCGATCGCGCGCGCACCGTCGATCTGTTCCCCTGGGACGGCGACGATCACGTCGCGCGAGAGCGCGGCCATGGTCGGCAGGATCATGATGAACAACACGATGCCGGCGAGGAGGAAGCCGACGCCGAACGGAGCTCCCTCCGATACGAACGGCAAGAAGCCGAGCCACTTCGCGATAGCGGGCTCGATCGTTCGCTGCATGACGGGCGCGAACAGCAGGAGTCCGCAGAGGCCGTAGACGACGCTCGGGATCGCGGCCAGAAGCTCGACGATGGGCGATACCACGGCGCGGATCCGCGGGGGCGCGTAGACCGCCAGGAAGATCGCGGTGCCCAAGCCGATGGGGATCGCGAACACCAGAGCGACCGCCGTCGTGAGGAAGGTCCCAACGATGAACGGGAACGCGCCGAACTTGTCGTGTAGCGGGTCCCAGGTCGTGCCGGTGATCAGCCCGAAGCCGTCGTGCCTGATGGCCGGCCACGCCTTGACGACGAGGAACACGCCGATCCAGGCGATGGTCGCCGCGAAGAGGAACGCGCTGCCGAGCAGTACGGCCCGGTAGAAGAACGTGCCGAACCGCGACCGCTTTCGGCGGCCGCGGTTCGGCACGGTTGGCTTCTCGTCGGACGGCTCGCTCATGGGCTAGGAGCGGCCGACGTCGCCCCGGTCAGAGGAAGTGATGCCCGTGGGAATCGACCATCTGCTTGAGGGTCTTCAACGCCAGCGCCTGGATGGTGGCCGGGAGCGGGACGTACAGCAACGGCTTGCCCAACGCCTGACCGGTGTGGGTGAGCCAGTTCGCCAGCTGCGCGAGCGCCAATCCCTCGTTCGGATCCGACTGGACCTTGTACACGAGCATCCAGCTGTATCCGCAGATCGGGTAGCTCCGGTCGCCACTGGCGTTGACGATCGAGAAGTGCGCCGCCGACACGTGCGGGAAGTCGCTCGCCGCCGATGCGATCGAGTTCGGCCCGGGCGAGATGAAGTTCCCGGCGGTGTTCTGCACGCGCGCGAACGTGATGTGGTTCGACTTCGCGTACGAGAGCTCGACGTAGCCGATGGCCCCGTTCGTCTGGGCGACGAGGGCGGCGACGCCGGAGCTTCCCGAGGCTCCTACACCGGTGGGCCAGTTGACCGTCGTCGACGTGCCGGGACCGCTCGCCCAGGACGACGAGAAGTGGGCGAGGGCGTCCGTGAAGATGTAGGTCGTTCCACTGCCGTCGGACCGATGGACGACCGCGATCGGCGTGTGGGGGAGGTGCAGCGTCGGGTTCTGGCTCGCGATCGCGTGGTCGTCCCAGAACCGGACTTGGCCGAGGAAGATGTTGGCGAGCGTGCCCTTGGTCAGCCGGATACCCCTGCCGAAGCCCGTCAGGTGATAGATCACAGACACGCCGCCGAGCGCGACGGGGACCTGGAGGGTGGGGCCTTTTGCGCCCGCGATCTGGTCGGCCGTCATCGGGACGTCGCTCGCTCCGAAATTCACCGTCCCCGCTTGGAACTGGGCGATCCCAGCACCGCTTCCGACGGAGGCGTAGTTGATCGTCACTCCTGGGTGGGTCTGGTGATACGTGTAGAAGGCGCTCGTGAAGAGCGGGTTGTCGAACGTGGATCCGGCACCGTTGAGGACGACTGAACCTCCGCGTGCTGTCGCGAGACCCGGGGCTGCCAAAGCAAGGACGACAGCCACTGAGGTGAGCGCGACCGCGATCCCTCTTCCGGATCGTGCGCGACGCTTCCGAACTCGCACCTTGATCGCCATGGTCGCCTTCTCCTCCCTGTTCTCCAGGCCCGTTCGTCTCATGCGCACTCTCGTGCCTCCTCGCGTTCATCTGCGCGCGGGATCTCCGAACGCCGTCGCGGAACGTAGCGAGGGTGCATGAACGGACGGTGAACGAGATGGCTTCCAACGGTGAACGTTTGGGAACCGCCAGCACACCGGAGACGCAGCAAGAGGCGCCACGGCTCGGTAATCTTCAGCAGCATGAGCGTCGCTGAGCACGACGTGGTGATCGTCGGCGGGGGCCACAACGGCCTCGCCTGTGCGGCCTACCTGTCCAGAGCCGGGCTCGACGTCGGGGTCCTCGAACGACGGAGCGTGCTCGGCGGCGCGGCCGTCACCGAGGAACCCTGGCCCGGCTACAAGGTGTCGAGCGCGTCGTACGTCGTCTCGCTGATGCCGCAACGGATCGTCGACGAGCTCGAACTGAAGCGGTTCGGCTACGACGTCTCGATCATCACACCCGACTACTTCGTGCCGTTCCCCGACGGAACGTCGTTGACGCTCTGGGGCGACGTAGCGCGCGATCGGGAGAACATCGGTCGTCTGTCGACCCACGACGCGGACGCGTGGGTGGCGTTCGACGCGTACTTCGAGCGGGTCGCCAGGCTCGTGAAGGACCTCCTCTTCGTCGTCCCGCCGAACATGCGGCTGGCCGAGGCGCCGCGGTGGGCACGCACGGCGGGCCGGTTCCGGGGCTGGACGGGTCGCGACATCCACGAGCTGGTCCGCCTCTTCACCATGAGCGCCGCCGACTTCCTGGACGAATGGTTCGATGACGAGCGCGTGAAGGGTGCGCTTGCGACGCAGGCGATCATCGGCGCCTGGTGCGGTCCCATGACACCGGGATCCGCATATGTCCTCATGCATCACTGGATCGGCGAGGTCGACGGCCACTTCGGCGCGTGGGGATGGGTGAAAGGGGGTATGGGGGGCGTGTCGCTCGCGATGGCTCGCGCCGCCGAGGCCGCCGGTGCCACGATCCGGACCGACGCGACGGTGAAACGCATCGCGGTCAACAGCCACGGCCGGGCCGTCGGCGTGGAACTGGAGGACGGCTCGCTCGTGCGCGCCAAGGCCGTCGTATCCAACGCGCACCCCACGACCACGTACCTCGATCTGGTGGGGGAGGCTCACCTCCCACACGACGCGGTCCGAGACATCCGTCGCTACCGCACGCGGTCGGGTTCGGTGAAGATCAACCTGGGGCTTTCGGAGCTCCCCGCCTTCCCCGCATGGGACCAGGAAGGCGACGTACATCGAGGGCTGACGGCGATCTCCCCATCCATGGAATACCTCGAGCGCGCGTTCGACGACGCGAAGTACGGCCGCGCGTCGGACCATCCCTACGCCGAGGTGATGTTCCCGACGGCGCACGAGTCGGGCCTGGCACCCGACGGCAAGCACATGATGTTGGCGTTCACGCAGTACGGCCCGTTCGAGCTTCGTGAGGGTTCGTGGGACACCGAGCGCGACGCCTATGCGAAGCGGGTGATCGATGAGCTGGCGCGATACGCGCCCGGCCTGCCGGACTCGATCGAGCACATCGAGGTGTTGACGCCGAAGGACCTCGAGGATCGCTACGGGCTGCTCGGCGGGAACATCATGCAGGGCGAGCTCACGCCCGATCAGATGTTCTCGTTCCGGCCGATCCCGTTCTACGGCGACCACCGGACGCCCATCGAGGGCCTCTACCTCTGTGGAGGCGGGACACATCCGGGCGGCGGCGTCATGGGCGTTCCGGGACGGAACGCGTCGACCGTGGTGCGCAAGGACCTTAAACGAGGTCGAACGATCGTCCGTGTCCGCGACCTCGTGACCGACCGATGACCCTGTCGGAGCTCGCTTCCGCCGTCACGGCCGGCCGCGCGTCGTCGGCCGACCTGGTGCGCATGTCGTTCGAACGGATCGAACGACTGGATCCCCCACTCAACGCTGTCATCAGGGTGCGAGAGGCCGCGTTGGACGACGCTCGGGCGATGGACGAGCGGATCGCGCACGGCGATGATCCCGGCCCGCTCGCCGGTCTCCCGCTGCTGGTGAAGGACATGGAAGCCGTGGCGGGCATGCCGACGACGTACGGTTCCCGGGCGTTCGCCGACGCGCCGGCGGCGACCGCCGACGGACTGGTGCCGCGACGGCTGCGGGCGGCCGGCGCGATCGTCGTGGGCAAGACGAACCAACCGGAGTTCGCGTTCGCCGGGTTCACGACGAACACCCTCTACGGAACGACGACGAACCCGTGGGGGACCGAGTGGTCGCCGGGGGGTTCGAGCGGCGGCTCGGGGGCCGCGCTCGCGGCCGGCATGGCCGCCATCGCGACCGCGACGGACGGCGGGGGTTCCATCCGGATCCCGGCCGCGTTCTGCGGACTGGCCGGCTTCAAGCCGACGAACGGAGTGATCGGGCGCGAGCCGATCCCGGAATGGATCGATCTCTCCACGTTCGGCCCGTTCGCGACGTCCATCGCCGACGTACGGCTGTTGTTGTCGATCGAGGCGGGGCCGGTCCCGGGGGACCCCTCCGCGTTGCCGTTCCCGCTCCCGATGCGGGACGGGTTGCCGAGCCGCGCGCTCGCCGTCCACCGCTTCGAGGGCACGCACCCCCTCCCGGACGGCGTCGCCGCGCGGTTCGAGGCCGCCCTCGCGTCGGTGGAGCGTGATCTCGCGATGCCGGTGGAGCGGATCGAGCCCGGCTCGATCTTCACCCATGGGTCGACGGGAGACGATTGGTTCACCATCTGCGCCGTGGAGCATCTGCACGGCCTGGGACGTGACTTCGTCGAGGAGCACATGGACGTGTTCTCGACGAACTTCCGCGCCACCATGGCGTCCGCGCTCGAGATCGACCCCGACGAGTACATGGCCGCGAGGAGACGACGGTTCGACCACGTGCGCGACCTCGACCTGCTGCTCGGCGACGACACGGTGCTCCTCACGCCGACGATGTGCGTCGAGGGGTTCCATCCGGAAGGCACCGGGCCCGACCGCGAACAGGCCGACGCGTACAACACGGGCGAGACGAACATCACGGGACACCCCTCGCTGTCGGTGCCCGCCGGGCGGTGTCCCAACGGTATCCCGTTCGGCCTGCAGATCACCGGTCCACGGTTCCGCGACGACCTGGTGTTGAACCTGGGAACCGCGTGGGAGAGCGCCAACCCCTGGCCGCTCGCCGCGCCGGGATACGACCCGTTCTCGGTCTGAACCGGTTCCGTCAGGTCGCCAGGTCGCGCCGCTCGAACGTCACGAGCGCGACGGCGAGCGCCACCCCGGCGATCGCGATCAACACGGACAGGTGGAGGGCGCTGAAGCCGTTCCGCAGCGGGTCGTATCCGATGTAGTGGTAGAAGGGCGAGAGCACCTGGTACCGGCTCATGCCCTTCACGCTGGGCGCCAGGACGTTCAAGAGATACGTGGCCACCGCGATCGCCGTCGACGCCGCCACCGCCACGGCTTTCTTTCCTCGCCAACACCCGACCGCGAGCGCGATAGAGCCGAAACACACCGCGAGGGCGATGGCCGACACCACGGCCGCGGCGAGGTTCACCGAGCCGACATGGAGGCCGAAGGCCGGACCGAACAGGGACAAGCTGATCAACAGCACCAGGCCCACTCCCGTCGTCGATGCCACCATCGCCCAGAACTTCTGGAGCACTACGGTGCGACGCTTGACCGGGTTCGCCAGCAACAGATCCAGCGTCCGGCCCTCCTCCTCGCTGGCGATCGCCCGGGCGCCGGCCCCGATCGCGAGGATGAGCAGCAAGAGCGGTCCCATCGTGCTGAAGACCTCGCTGCGGATGTACCCCACCGAGGACGAGATGTCGCCGGTGTTGCCGATCACGTTCCGTACCCACTCGGGTGCGGTCTCCATGTACTTGTTCAGCGCTGCGGCGTTCGACCTGATGCTCGGGTAGAACGACGCGTAGAGGAGGACGAGCGCGGCCATGCCGATCGCCCAGCCGATCAGCGCCCGCCGTTGATCGCGGAGGGCCTTCGCCGCGATGATCATGCCTTCTCCTCGGTGCCCTCGGTCTCCGACGCGTAGAACGTCAGGAAGATGTCCTCCAGGCTCGGTTCGTGGCTCGAGAGGTCCAGGACCTCGAAACGGGCTGCGGCCTTCACGATCGGATCCATCGTGCCGGCCACCGTGCATCGCACCACGTCGCCGTGCGCCTCGACGTCGCGGACGCCTGGCAGGCCGGCGAACGCCTCGGCCGGGACCGGGGAGGAAAAGTGGAACTCGACCATGCGCACGGCTCGAGCCTTCAACGATCCGACGTCTTCCACCGTGATGAGTCGCCCCTCGCGGATGATCGCAACGCGATCGCACACGCGTTCGACCTCGGGCAGGTCGTGCGAGGAGAGGAAGACCGTCTGGCCCGCCGCGCGCGAATCCAACACCAGCGACTGGAACCGCTGCTGCATGATGGGGTCGAGCCCTTGGGTGGGCTCATCCAGGATCAGCAGGGGAGGACGATGCATGAACGCCTGGATCAACCCGAGCTTCTGCTTGTTCCCGTGAGAGAGGGACGCGATCTTCGCCGACAGGTCGCTCTCCAGGCGCTCGGCCAGCTCATCGACAGGTCCTCGGTCGACCCCGCCACGGAGCGCGCCGAAATAGTCGAGGTACTCCCGGCCGGTCATGTGCTCATACGGCGCGAACTCGCCGGGGAGATAGCCGACGCTTCGATGGATCTCGACGCTGGCAGAGCGTGTGTCCAGGCCGAGCACGGTCGCGCGGCCCGACGTCGGGCGGATGAAGTCGAGCAGCGTTCGGATCGTCGTCGTCTTGCCGGCTCCGTTCGGACCGAGGAACCCGAACACCTCTCCGGCCTCGATCGTCATCGAGACGTCGACGATCCCGCGGGTGGTGCCGTAGGACTTCGTCAGGTGCTCGGCGACGACGATCCCGTCGACGTTCATGGGCCCAGGTTGTACCCCATGCGACGCGGCAGGTGCGCGACGAAGTCGACGATCGGACTCGGCTCTTCCCCTTCGTCCTCCAGCTGGTCCTTGCGCCAGATCGCCTGATTCGCCACGTAGGCGCCAGGGGAGCGGATCGGTTCCGGCGGGAACCGCATCGGACGCTCGGTGACGAGCGGCAGCGAGAAGAGGTCGCTCGTGCCTCCCAGCGCCATCGTCGCGAGGAGCTGTCCGCCCAGATGGGATGGCCCGACCCCGTTGCCCGTGTACCCGAACCCGAAGTGCACGTTGCCGCGATCGAGCGAGCCGAAGAACGGCAGGTGGTGCCCGGCGACGTCGATGGGTCCGCCCCAGGCCGCGTCGATCGGCACGTCGGCGAACGACGGGAACATGCGATAGAGGTCCTCGGCGGCGATCCGGACCGCCCGCTCGTCCCACGCGAACCTCGGCCCGATCGTTCGCGCGAGCCCCGGCTGCATACCGCCGACGCCGAACGCGATCCGGCCGTCCGGCGTGGTGCGGACGTAGTGGAGCGCCGCTCGGTGATCCCACAGCCCCAGGCCGTTCGTCCAACGGAGCTCCTCGAGCTTGTCGGGAGCAGGAGCGGTGAGGGCGATGTAGCTGCCGCGAACGGTGAGCAAGCGGCGGAACCGCTTCCACCGCGCGGCCCACGCGTTCAGCGCCACGACCGCCGCTCCGGCTCGCACCGCGCCGCCCGGCGTCTCCGCCACGGCCGGCGCACCGGCGCCGAACCGCGTGACGGGCGTCTGTTCGTAGATCCGCACGCCCCGCTGGAGCAGCGCGCGCCTCAGCCCACGCGCCAGCCGCGCGGGCTGCACGGTCGCGCCCATGGCGGTGTAGATGCCGCCGTGCAGTCGCGGCGTGTCGATCAGCTCGCGGACGCTCTCACGGTCGACCACCCGGAACAGATCCGGCATCCCCAGACGCTCCGCGGCCATCACGTTCCCTGCCCAGTAGCCGATCTGCGCTTCGGAGCTGGCGGCGCCCAGGTCGCCGTCGGGACGGAACCACGCGTCGACGTTCTGCTCGTCGCAGAACCGGCCGATCGCGACCACGCTCTCCTCACCCGCACGACAGAGCGCGAGCGCCTGTGCATCGCCGAACCGATGTGCCAGCTCGCCGAGCGCGCTCCACCAGCTGTTCACGAACCCGCCGTTCCGGCCGCTCGGCCCGCCCCCGCAGATGTCCTGCTCCAACACCACGACGTCGAGCTCCGGCTCCGCTTGCTTGAGGAACCACGCGGTCCACATGCCCGTGTAGCCACCGCCGAGCACCACGACGTCCGCGGTGGTGTCGCGATCCAGCGCCGGGGCGGGCTCGCCCGGGTCGGCGGCGAGCGCGTCGCGCAACCACCAGCTGCGTCCGGCGTCGGGGGGATCTGCACGGGTGCCATCGCGACCGCAGGATATCGGACGGCTTCGTCCACGCGGACCACCGTTCCCGTCGGTTGGTACGGTGTGTCCCTTCACCCGATCGCTCAGGAGGTGCCAGCCCCATGGCAGACGACCGCCCTCGCAGCTGGGAGGTCACCGAAGGACCTCAACGCGCTCCGGCCCGGGCCATGCTGCGGGCGGTGGGGTTCTCCGAAGAGGACTTCGGCAAGTCGCAGATAGCGGTGGCCTCGTCGTGGAACGAGGTCACGCCCTGCAACTACCACCTGGACAAGCTCGCCGCGCTCGCGAAGGAAGGCGTGCGGCAGGGCGGCGCCGTGCCGATCGAGTTCACGACCATCGCGGTCTCCGACGGCATCGCGATGGGCCACGAAGGCATGAAGGCGTCGCTGATCAGCCGCGAGGTGATCGCCGACTCGGTGGAGCTGGTGATGCACGCCGAGCGGTTCGACGGGCTCGTGGGGATCGCCGGCTGCGACAAGAGCGAGCCGGCCATGTTGATGGCGATGGCACGACTGAACCTCGCCGTCGGTCTACCTCTACGGCGGCACGATCCTCGCGGGCACGTACCAGGACCGCGACATCACGATCCAGGACGTGTTCGAGGCGGTCGGGGCGCACAACAACGGAACGATCGATGACGGCGAGCTGCTGCAGATCGAGCGCGCCGCCTGTCCGACGACCGGGTCGTGCGCCGGCATGTACACGGCGAACACCATGGCCGCCGCCGCCGAGGCCCTCGGCATGTCCCTCCCCGGCGCCGCGTCGCCCCCGGCGGTCGACTACCGGCGCGAGGTCTTCGCCCGCGAATCCGGTCGGCAGGTCGCGTGGTTGCTCGCGAACGATGGTCCCCGGCCCCGCGACGTCCTCACCAAGGAGGCGTTCGAGAACGCGATCGCGGTGGTGATGGCGCTCGCCGGGTCGACGAACGCCGTCCTGCACCTGCTCGCGATCGCGCGTGAGGCGCGCGTGCCGCTCGAGCTCGACGACTTCGACGCCATCTCGCGCCGGGTGCCGCACCTGGTCGACGTCCGGCCGGCGGGACGGTTCGTGATGCAGGACCTCGATCGCGTCGGCGGCGTGCCCGTCGTGATGAAGGAACTGCTCGACGCGGGCCTGCTGCACGGTGACGCGATCACGGTCACGGGCAGGACGATCGCGCAGAACCTCGAGGAGCTGGCTCCGGCGGCGCCGGACGGCGACGTCGTTCGAGCGGTCGCCCAGCCGATCCATCCCACCGGGGGGACCGCGATCCTCCGAGGCTCCATCGCGCCCGACGGCTCGGTGATGAAGATCGCCGGCGCCGAGGGGATGGTCTTCACCGGCACCGCTCGGCCGTTCGATTCGGAGCACGACGCGTTCGCCGCGCTCACGGCGGGCGCGATCGTCGCCGGGGACGTGATCGTGATCCGGTACGAGGGCCCGAAGGGCTCGCCCGGCATGCCCGAGATGCTCGCGGTCACGGCGGCCGTCGCCGGCGCCGGCCTGGGCAAGGACGTCGCGCTGATCACGGACGGGCGCTTCAGCGGCGCCACCAAGGGGTACTCCGTCGGTCACATCGCCCCCGAGGCGTTCGTCGGCGGCCCCATCGCGCCTCATCGAGGACGGCGACCAGATCGTGATCGACGCCGACGCGCGCCGGATCGACGTCCAGGTCGACGAGGCCACACTGGCGGCGCGCCGCGCCGCGTGGACGGCGCCCGAGCCCCGCTACACGAGCGGCGCGCTCGCCAAGTACGCGAAGCTCGTCGGGTCCGCCGATCACGGGGCCGTGACGGGATGACCCGATGACGGTCAAGATCACGTCCCCCCAGGCGTTGCAGTGTCGAGAGTGCGGCCAGCAGTACGCCGTCGAGCCGCTCACGATCTGCGAGGAGTGCTTCGGTCCGCTCGAGCCCACCTACGACCTGCAGTCGATCGACGGCGAGGTGTTCCGCAAGCAGGCCGAGTCCGGCCCGCGGACGCTGTGGCGGTACGAGTCACTGCTCCCCGGCGGCCCCGGCCTCGAACGGATCGACCTCGGCGCCGGGTTCACCCCACTGAGGCGTGCGACGAACCTGGGCGCTCGCCTCGGCCTCGAGACCCTCTGGATCAAGGACGACTCCGTCAACCCGTCGAACTCGTTCAAGGACCGGGTCGTCACGGTCGCGATCACGATGGCGCGCGCGTTCGGGTTCGAGGCGGTGTCCTGTGCGTCCACCGGGAACCTGGCCAACGCGACCGCCGCGCACGCGGCGAAGGCCGGGATGGACTGCTACGTGTTCGTTCCCGACGACCTGGAGCGGGCGAAGATCCTCGCGACCGAGGCGTACGGCGCCAAGGTCGTGCGCGTCAACGGGAACTACGACGACGTGAACCGCTTGTGTTCCGAGGTCGCGGAGGCGCTTCCCTGGGCGTTCGTCAACGTGAACATGCGCCCGTACTACGCGGAAGGTTCGAAGTCGCTCGGGTTCGAGACCGCCGAGCAGCTCGGGTGGCGTCTGCCCGGATCACGTCGTGGTGCCGATCGCGTCGGGCGCGCTGCTGACCAAGATCCATCGCGCGTTCAGCGAGCTGATCGCGATCGGAGCCGTCGACGAGAAGCCCTACCGGGTGTCCGGCGCGCAGGCCGAGGGCTGCTCGCCCGGTCGCGCGGGCGTTCGCGGACGGTGTCGACGACATCACGCCGGTGAAGCCCGACACGATCGCACGGTCGCTCGCGATCGGCGCGCCCGCGGACGGGTTCTACGCTCTTCAGGTCGCTCGGACCACCGGCGGGCGAGATCGAGTGCATGCACCGAAGCACGAGATCGTCGATGGGATCCGCCTCCTCGCCGAGACCGAGGGCGTGTTCACGGAGACGGCCGGCGGGGTGACGATGGCCGTCCTCAAGCGGTTGGTGGAACGCGGCGTCATCGCGCCCGACGAGGAAACGGTCGCTTACGTCACCGGCAACGGCTACAAGACGATCGATGCCCTCGAGGGCCGGATCGAGCCCAGCTTCCACGTCGAGCCCGACCTCGACGGGTTCCTCGAGGCGCTAGGCGGCTGAGGCCCGTCTGGGTCGTCGCCGACCCAGACGGACCCTTCGCTGCCTTCAGCGAGACGTCGTCACCAGCCTATGTGAGGTTGAAGATGAAGTCGTACTCCGCGCCGCCGTTCTTGGACATCAGCTGCATGTCGCCCGTGGCGCTCGCGTACGCTCCGGTGCCACCGGTGATCGCCAGGACGCTGTCCTTCGTGTCGTAGAAGGGGCCTTCGACCGTGATAGACCCTCCGTCAAGCCACGTCACCCAGCGACATTCCCAGGTCCCTTGCTTGGGGCTGATCCGGATGCAATCACCCTGGTCGCTGCCCGCGACGGACGTATCGGTCTCGTCGTAGACCTTGTTGTGCCAGGTGAGCAGATCGCCGGTGGTGTCACCCTTCTTACCCGTGTCGATCACCTTGTCCGTCGTGGCGTGCTCGATCACGTGCACCGTCGTGGCCCGTCGGGCGTGACGCCCGCTCTGTGCTTGCGCCACCATTGCCGCGACGAGTACCACCACCGTAGTGATGGCGGCGATAGCCGCAAATCTCCTCATGACCCTTCCCCCTTCGAACGACGTCGAAGGAGTCTCGCATGAAGTCAGGTTGCCCGCTCAGGAGATCTCGGGACCGAGCTACCCCAGGACGTGGAAGATGAAGTCGTACCCGGAGCCGTCGGGGAGCACCTTCAATTCCATACTGCCTTGAGCACCCTTGTACTTGCCCCGACCGCCTGTGATCACCAGGACGCTGTCGTGGCTATCGAAGAACGGCCCCTCGACCGTGATGGCGCCGCCCTTGAGGAAGTTGATCCAGCGGCATTCCCAGGAACCGGCGGTCGGGTTGATTCGGATGCAGTCGCCCTGGTCGTGTCCAACCTTGTCGGTGTTCGTCTCGTCGTAGATATCGTTCGCGAACGTGAGGAGATCGCCACTGGAGTCACCAACCGCGCCCGCGTCGATCACAAGGTCCGTCGTAGCACGCTCGACCACGTGGACAACCGTTGCCTTGGGACTGTTGGTCCCGGCCTGGGCCACGTAGCTCGCTGCAAGCACGACGACGATCGAGACGGCCGCGATCGAGAGCGTCTTGCGCATGTCCTTCCCCCTTCACTCGATGATCGTTCGGACCAGTCTGACACCGCCGGGAAGGGCACGCCGAGAGCGTTCGGTCAGTGCTTCTCCCAGCGGTCGCGGTTCCACCAGTGACGGTGCTCACCGTCGACGTAGTCGATGTGATCGCCGTGCTGCACCGCTTCGTGCCCGCAGTCCGGGCCGTGCTCGTGGGCCCGCTCTTGGGCGAGCTCCTCTTCCTCATCGGTCCGGAACTCCTCGGAGAAGTCCTCGGGGTTGGTCCACATCCCCGGCGGTATCGTGCTCATCGGCGATCTCCCTCCCGTGGAACGCACCGCGCATCGGCAGCGACGATGGTCGCAACGAAGCCAGCCTAGTCCTCCGTCGGGCGGTCGGCCGACGGTCAGGCTCCCGGGTTGACACCGCCCGACCTGCCCGTACACTGACATGACCATGTCGACAAACTTGCTGTTCGAGCGCAGCGTCCTCGTACTTATTCGGTAGGCGCGGGCGGGCCCATGCGGGCCTGCGAGCCGCGCCGATACCCCTCGCCACGCGGGGGGTTTTTTGTACCCCAAACACCACAGGAAGAACCAGCGGAACGACGAGCGAACGGATCGGGAACGATCCGAGAGGAGGAGCGGAGATGCGGTACGAGTTCGAGCGAGACGGGACCGTGGTCGCGAGCGTGCTGTGGGAGGGTCCCGGCCAGGTCTCGGTCGAGGCATCCGAGCCCTCGGTTCGCTCCACCGTGGACCGTTACCTGTCCTCCGAGGTCGTCTACCTGGGTTCGGGCTTCGACTTCGATGAGGATCAGCGCGACGACGTGCTGCAGACGCGCCGTCGCGACTGGACGCCGTGGGAGTTCGAGCGCGCTTGTCGCAACCTGTCCCATCGCTTGTCGGCCACCGTGAAGCGCGTCGAGACGGGACCCGTCGAGGCCCGCACGCAGGAGGTGGCCGCCAGATGAAGGTCACCGGCGCGCAAGCGCTGTTCAAGTCGCTCGAGGGCGAGGGCGTCGACATCGTCTTCGGTATCCCCGGAGGCGCCATCCTGCCGGCCTACGACCCGCTGCTCGATTCGAGCGTCCGGCACGTGTTGTGCCGCCACGAGCAGGGCGCCGGTCACGCCGCCGAGGGATACGCGTGGGCCACGGGCAAGGTGGGCGTCGCGATGGCGACGTCCGGTCCCGGCGGATGCAACCTGGTCACCGCGCTGGCCGACGCCAAGATGGACTCGGTCCCGATGGTCGCGATCACCGGCCAGGTCCCGACCCCGGTGGTGGGAAACGATGCGTTCCAGGAGGCCGACATCACCGGGATCACGATGCCGGTCACCAAGCACAACATGCTCGTCACCGATCCCGGCGAGGTCGCCGAGGCGATCCGCGAGGCGTTCCACATCGCGCGCACGGGGCGGCCGGGCCCGGTCCTCGTCGACCTGCCGAAGGACGTGCTCGTCAACGAGACCACGTGGAAGTGGCCGGACAGCGTGAGCCTGCCCGGCTACAAGCCGACCACGAAGGGCAACGCCCGCCAGATCTCCGAGGCGGCCAAGCTGATCATGAAGGCGAAGCGCCCGGTGCTCTACGTCGGCGGCGGCGTGATCAAGGCCGACGCCACGAAGGAGCTCCACAAGCTGGCCACGAGCGCCCGCCTCCCGGTCGTGACCACGCTGATGGCGCGCGGGGCGTTCCCCGACTCGCACGAGCTGTGCCTGGGCATGCCCGGCATGCACGGCAACTACACGGCCGTCACCGCGATGCAGAAGTCGGACCTATTGATCGCGCTCGGCGCCCGGTTCGACGACCGGGTGACCGGCAAGCTCGACGCGTTCGCGCCGGGCGCCACCGTCATCCACGTGGACATCGACCCCGCCGAGATCGGCAAGAACCGCGTGGTCGAGGTGCCGATCGTCGGCGACTGCAAGGACGTGATCGGCAAGCTCGCGAACGAGCTGGGCAAGCGGCAGGACGAGGCCGGCGGCGTTCCCGACCGGAAGGCGTGGCTCGGCCAGCTCGAGGCCTGGAGGAAGGAGTTCCCGTACGCGTACGACCAGCAACCCGACGGTCCGCTGAAGCCGCAGTTCTGCATCGAGCGGCTGCGCGAGGCCGCGGACGACGACTCGATCGTCGTCTCGGGCGTCGGCCAGCACCAGATGTGGGCGTCGCAGTTCTGGAAGTTCGAGAAGCCCCGGCAGTGGATCAACTCGGGCGGCTTGGGCACCATGGGCTTCGCGGTGCCGGCC
Source organism: uncultured Actinomycetes bacterium (assembly GCA_963736335.1). Classification (GTDB taxonomy): domain Bacteria; phylum Actinomycetota; class UBA4738; order UBA4738; family HRBIN12; genus JBBQVZ01. The sequence goes on from CAVTOC010000004.1 coordinate 18,147, forward strand.
GCGCTTGGTGCGGCGGCGGGCATGCCCGACCGGCGGGTGATCGCGATCGACGGCGACGGCTGCTTCCAGATGACCGCACAGGAGCTGGCGACCTCGACCACCGAGAAGATCCCGTTCGTGACCGCCATCATCAACAACGCGTACCTGGGCATGGTGCGGCAGTGGCAGGAGCTGTTCTACGACGAGCGCTACAGCCAGGTGCACCTGTCGTATGACACGCCGGACTACGTGAAGCTCGCGGAGGCCTACGGCTGCGTCGGCCTCCGTGCCGAGCACCCCGACGAGGTCGACGCCGTGATCGAGAAGGCGCTGTCCATCACCGACCGGAGCGTCGTGATCGACTTCCGCGTGGACTCCAAGGAGATGTGCTTCCCGATGGTGCCCTCCGGCTCGTCGAACGACGACATCATCACCGGCCCTGAGGGCCTGAAGCGGGCGAACGATCCCGCGGAGGCACCGATCGCATGAGCACCCTCCACACGATCTCCGTCCTGGTCGAAGACCGCCCCGGCGTCCTGACGCGTGTGGCCGGCCTGTTCGCCGCACGTGGGTTCAACATCGACTCGCTCGCGGTCGGCCCCACCGAGAAGCCCGGGATGTCGCGGATGACGATCGTCGTGACCGTCGACAAGAAGCCGCTGGAGCAGATCACGAAGCAGCTCAACAAGCTGATCAACGTGATCAAGATCCTGGAGCACGAGCCGGCCGATACCGTCGAGCGCGAGCTGATGCTGGTGAAGGTGCGCGCCGAGGGTGAGGCGCGCGCGCGCGTCCTGGAGTTCTGCCAGGTGTTCCGCGTCCGCGTCGTCCGACGCCACGCACCAGACGCTCACGATCGAGGCGACCGGCTCGCCGGACAAGCTCTCCGCGCTGCTCGAGCTCCTCGACGACTTCGGGATCGTGGAGCTCGCCCGCACGGGCCGGATCGCGCTCGACGCGCGGCAACCGCGGCATCCGCGAACGGAACCTGAAGGCTGCGAAGGCCGCCGGGGCCGAGGACGCGTGGGACGGCGGCGGGGTGTGACCAGCTAGTCCGAGCCGGACTAGTTCGACGGCGAGAAGGAAGGACGACGACCACCATGGCGACGATCTACTACGAGAAGGACACCGATCCCGACGCGCTCAAGGGGCAGAAGGTCGCGATCCTCGGCTTCGGCAGCCAGGGACATGCGCACGCCCTGAACCTGCGGGACTCGGGGCACGACGTCCGCGTGGGTCTGCGCTCCGGCTCGAAGTCGCGCCAGGTCGCCGAGGACGCCGGCCTCCGCGTGCTCGACACCGCCGACGCCGTCCGTGAGGCAGACGTCGTCATGGTCGTCCTGCCCGACACGGCGCAGTCCAAGGCGTACGCCGACGACATCGGGCCGAACCTCGAGCCCGGCAACATGCTGATGTTCGCGCACGGGTTCAACATCCACTTCGGAACGATCGCGCCGCCCGAGGGCGTGGACGTCACGATGATCGCGCCGAAGGGGCCCGGCCACCTGGTGCGCCGCACGTACGAGCAGGGGATCGGGACGCCCGCGCTGATCGCCGTGCATCAGGACGCCACCGGGAAGGCGCGGGAGCGCGCGCTCGCGTACGCGCGCCGGCATCGGTGCCGCGCGCGCCGGCGTGCTCGAGACCACGTTCAAGGAGGAGACCGAGACCGATCTCTTCGGCGAGCAGTCGGTCCTGTGCGGCGGGGCGTCCTCGCTCGTGCAGGCGGGGTTCGAGACGCTCGTCGCGGCCGGGCTACCAGCCGGAGATCGCGTACTTCGAGTGCCTGCACGAGCTGAAGCTGATCGTGGACCTCATCTACGAGGGCGGCCTGTCCTGGATGCGGTACTCCATCTCCGACACGGCCGAGTACGGCGACTACACGCGCGGTCCGCGCGTGGTGAACGACGAGACCCGCGCCGAGATGCGCCGGATCCTCGACGAGATCCAGGACGGGCAGTTCGCCAAGGAATGGATCGCGGAGGCCGACGGCGGATTCACCGAACTTCCTCCGACTTAGGAGCGAGGCGCGCACGTCCCAGCTCGAAGAGGTGGGACGGGGCCTGCGCCAGATGATGCCCTGGTTGGAGAGCGACAAGAAGGTGGTCCCCGAATGAAGGAAGGCAACGTAGCCGACGGCAACACCGTACGGATCTTCGACACGACCCTGCGGGACGGCGAGCAGGCTCCCGGCATCGCGCTGACGCGCGCCGAGAAGGTCGAGATCGCCGAGCAGCTCGCCCGGCTGAACGTGGACATCCTGGAAGCCGGCTTCCCGTCTCGTCCGAGGGCGAGTTCGACGCCGTGTCCGAGATCGCCGTCTAGCGTGCAGGGCCCGGTGATCGCGGCGCTCGCGCGCACCACCGAGGGCGACGTCCGCCGCGCCGCGGAGGCGCTGAAGGGCGCCGACCGCTGGCGGATCCACACGTTCATCTCCACGAGCGAGATCCACATGCGAGGACATGCTCCGCATGTCGCACCAGCAGGTGCTGGACGCGATCCGGGACAACGTGAAGCTCGCCGTCAGCTACACGGACGACGTCGAGTTCACGCGCGCAGGACGCCACCCGGACCGAGCTGGACTTCCTGCTCGAATGCTTCCGCGTCGCGGTCGAGTGCGGGGCGACGACGATCAACGTTCCCGACACGGTCGGCTACGCGACGCCGACCGAGTTCGGCGAGCTGGTGCGCGTCGTGCGCGAGGCCACGCCCGACGACGTCGTGATCTCGACGCACTGCCACAACGACCTGGGCCTGGCGGTCGCGAACTCCCTGGCCGGGCATCGAGAACGGCGCGCGGCAGGTGGAGGTCGCGGTCAACGGGATCGGCGAGCGAGCGGGGAACTGCTGCGCTCGAGGAGATCGCGATGATCGTCCGCACCCGCGGGCAGGCGCTCGGCGTAACGCACGACCTGAACATCAAGGAGATCATCCGGACGTCGCGGCTCGTCTCCATGACGACCGGCTACAGCGTGCAGCCGAACAAGTCGGTCGTGGGCGCCAGCGCGTTCGCGCACGAGAGCGGCATCCACCAGCACGGCGTGCTCAGCAACCGCGCCACGTACGAGATCATGGACCCCTTGGCCGTCGGCCTCGAGGGGAACCGGCTGGTCCTGGGCAAGCACAGCGGGCGGCACGCGTTCGTCGACGCGCTGGAGAAGATCGGGCTCACGATCGATTCGGAGCACCTCGACCGGGCGTTCGCGCGCTTCAAGGACCTGGCCGACCGGAAGATCGAGATCACCGACCAGGACCTGGAGGCCATCGTCGGCGAGGAGCGCGGCTCGGCAGAGGAGGGCGTTCTCGTGCTCGAATCGCTCCAGGTCGGCGGCGGGACGCACCTCTCGCCGAGCGCCACGGTCCGGCTCCGTCGCGGGGACGAGCTGATCGAGGAGTCGGCGTTCGGCGACGGCATGATCGACGCCGCGTGCGGGGCGATCCAGCGCGCGGCCGGCGTCGAGGCGCGCCTCATCATGTTCAACGTGTCGTCGGTGACCGGTGGGTCGGACGCGTTAGGAGACGTCGTCGTGCAGCTCGACGTCGACGGCCGAAGGGTGACCGGCAGGGGTGTGTCGGTGGACGTCGTGGAGGCGAGCGCGCGAGCGTACCTGGCGGCGATCAACCGCGCCCTGCGTGTCTCGGGCGCGGAGGGCACATCCGATGCGGCCGCCGAGGCCATGCCGTGACCCACACGATCGGCGTGATCGCCGGGGACGGAACCGGTCCCGAGGTCGTCGGTGAGGCCCTCAGGGTCCTCGAGGCCGTTCGAGCGGTCGAGGGGTTCGAGGTCGACCTCGTCGAGTTCGACCTGGGCGGCGAGCGCTTCCTGCGGACCGGCGACACGCTCCCCGACGACGAGCTCGCACGCCTCCGGCAGATGGACGCGATCCTCCTGGGCGCGGTCGGCCACCCGCGACGTGAAGCCGGGGATCCTGGAGCGGGACCTGCTTGCTCCGGGCGCGGTTCGAGCTCGATCAGTACGTGAACCTCCGGCCGGTGATCCTGTACCCGGGGGTCCGAGACCCTCGTCCCGACCCATTCCGAGGATGACGTGAACTTCGTCGTGATCCGCGAGAACTCGGAAGGGCTCTACAGCGGGGCCGGCGGTTTCAACCGGAAGGGCACGCCCCACGAGGTCGCCGTCCAGGAGTCGATCAACACTCGACACGGCGTCGAGCGGATCGTCCGATACGCGTTCGGCGTCGCCACGAACCGACGGAAGAAGCTCACGCTCGTTCACAAGACGAACGTTCTGACGTTCGCCGGCGATCTCTACCAGCGCGTCGTCAACGAGGTGGCGGTCGAGTACCCGGACGTCGAAACCGACTACGTCCACGTCGACGCGTGCTGCATCTACTTCCTCGATCAACCCGCCCGTTTCGATGTGATCGTGACGGACAACATGTTCGGCGACATCATCACGGACCTCGGCGCCATGATCCAGGGCGGCATGGGGATCGCCGCCGGGCGGCAACATCAACCCCGACGGCGTCAGCATGTTCGAGCCGATCGGCGGAACGGCGCCCGATCACGTCGGCAAGGGCACGATCAACCCGCTCGCGGCGATCGGCGCCGTCCAGATGCTCCTCGCGCAGCTCGGCGAGGACGGCGCGGCCGACGCGGGTCGACGGAGGGCATCCGGTTCGCGTGCACGAAGATGGAGTCGATGCGCGCGGGCGAGATGGGCTACTCACACCTCCGGCGTCGGCGATCTCGTCGTGGAACGGGCGACCGCATGAGCGAGGCGACCGTTCGCCGCACGGTCGAGCTGTACGACACGACGCTCCGCGACGGCGCGCAGCAGACCGGACCTGTCGCTACTCCATCGAGGACCGCATGCGGATCCTCCACAAGATCGATCAGCTCGGCGTGCCGTTCATCGAGGGAGGCTGGCCGGGCGCGAACCCCCGCGACACCGAGTTCTTCAAGCTCGCGACGAAGGAGACGCTGCAGCACGCGGCGCTCACGTCGTTCGGCATGACGCGGAAGGCGGGCGAGCGCGCGGAGGACAGCGCCGTCCTCCGCGAGCTGCTGGAGACCGGGACGGAGGTCGTCTGCCTCGTCGGCAAGGCGTGGGACGTGCACGTCACCGAGGTGCTCCGCACCGACCTCGCCGAAGGCGTGGCGATGGTGCGCGACTCGGTCGCGTTCCTGCGCGCGCAGGACCGCCGTGTGTTCTTCGACGCGGAGCACTTCTTCGACGGCTATCGGAGCAACCCGGCCTACGCGATGGACGTGCTGAGGGCAGCCGAGGAAGCCGGGGCCGAGCGGTCGGTGCTCTGCGACACGAACGGCGGGATGCTCCCGGCGGACATCGCGAGGATCGTCGACGATGTCGTCGCGCGGGCGGTGCAGGCGCAGGTCGGCATCCACGTGCACAACGACGCGGGATGCGCGGTGGCCAACTCCCTCATCGCGGTCGAGCACGGCGCGTTCCAGGTGCAGGGCGTGGTGAACGGCTACGGCGAGCGCACCGGGAACGCCGACCTGATCCCGATCGCCGCGAACCTCGTCCTGAAGATGGGGGCCGACTGCCTGCCGGCGGGCGCCGAGGAGCGGCTCACCGAGGTCGCCCACTTCGTCGCCGAGGTGGCCAACCTCGCGCCGGATTCCCGCCAGCCGTACGCGGGCCGGTACGCGTTCACGCACAAGGCCGGCTTGCACGCGAGCGGCGTCGCCCGCCTCGAGGAGGCGTACGAGCACGTCCGTCCCGCCTCGGTGGGCAACCGGCGCGGCATCGTCGCGAGCGATCTGGGCGGGGCGGCCACCCTGCGTATGAAGGCCGAGGAGTTCGAGGTCGATCTGCCGGAGGCGTCCGTGGGCCGCCTGGTCGACGGAGCTCAAGGAGCGCGAGTCGCGCGGGTACACGTTCGAGGTCGCCGACGCCTCGCTCGAGCTGCTGATGCGGCGCGCGGGCGGGTGGGAGCAGTCGTTCTTCACGATCGAGAGCTTCCGCGTCCACATCGAGCAGCGGATGGAGGACGAGGAGGAGGCGCTGGCCGAGGCCACGGTCAAGGTCGTCACCAACGGCACCCGGCACATCGAGAGCGCCGAGGGCCATGGGCCGGTCGGCGCCCTGGACAACGCGCTCCGCAAGGCGCTCACCAACGAGTACCCGGCGCTCGACGACATGACGCTCGAGGACTACCGCGTGCGCGTGCTGGACGAGACCGTCGGGACCGGCGCGACCGTGCGCGTCCTGATCGACACCTCGAACGGCGAGCGCGAATGGACCACCGTCGGCGTGTCGGAGAACATCATCGAGGCATCGTGGGAGGCGCTCGTCGACGCGTACCTCTACGGCCTGCTCCATCCGCGGGAGGACCGGCAGGCTTGAGCGTGATCGACGACGTCGTCATCCGTGATGCGACGCCGTCGGACTCTCGCGCCATCGCCGAGGTCCACGTCGCGTCGTGGCGCTGGGCCTATCGCGACGACCTCCCTGCCGAGTTCCTGGACGGTCAGTCCATCGACGCGCGGGAGCGGGCAGTGGGACGAGTGGCTCGCCCCGGATCGGCCGGGGGCCGGCACGATGGTCGCCGAGACGGACGGCGGCGTGGTCGGCTTCTGCAGCTTCGCGCCGAGCCGTGACGACGACGCGAAGCCGCACACCGCCGAGGTCCTGACGATCTACCTCCTGCCGGATGCCGCGGGGCGGGGGATCGGCCGCGACGCTGTTCGCCTCGTCCGTCGAGCGGCTCGGCGAGCTGGGCTACGAACGCGCGACGCTCTGGGTCATGGCCTCGAACGACCGGAGCCGGCGCTTCTACGAAGCCGCCGGCTGGTCGTGGGACGGCACGACGAGCGAGCACCGGTTCGAGTGCGCGAACGTCCCGATCGTGCGGTACACCGCCGACCTGTAGGCGGACTCGACGACACCGTCAGGCGACGGGCGCCTTGGCCCGGGCGCTCACGAGCTGCACGATCGCGTCCTCGATCCGGACCGCTTCATCCTTGCTCAGGCCGTTCGACAGGATCGAGAACTCGATCCAGCCCTTCGCCGTGCGGGACCAGACCCAACCGGAGAGCGCGGAGATGTCCGTGAGCGTGCCGGTCTTCGCTCGGATCCGGGTGTGGCCGAGGCGTCCTTCGAGCGTTCCCTGTCCGCCGATCGGCAGCGCCTGCCTGAGGTCGGTCGCCCACGGCTGCTTGTCGGCGGCCCAGAGCAGCCGGACCATGCCCTGCGTCGTGGCGCGATCCGCGTAGGAGAGTCCCGATGCGTCGCGGTGCTGGAATCCCGGCGCGCCGTGCGCGGCGGTGAACGCGTCGATCGCGGCGGCGCCGGCCGCGATGGATCCCGTGCCCGAGACCTCGGCGCCCAGGACCTTCCCCAGCACCTCCGCGTCGAAGTTGACGGAGTCGACGTCCATCCGATGGAGGATGTCGATGATGGGGGCGGAGCCGACCGCCGCGATCCTGACCGCGCTCCGGCCCGGGACGCCCGCATCCGGCGGTTCCCCGACGTGGATCCCGCGGCGTCGGAGCGCCTTCGTGAGGTAGGCGGCCGCCCGCAGCTCGGGGTCGTCGATGTGGCGCCCCTCGGGGCCGACGTTCCCGCGGAACGTGAGGGCCGTGGGCATCGCGACCTCGATCTGGGGGAAGTCGTCCTTCCACCCCGGCGCCCACCAATCGCGCTCGAACGGCCCGGTATCGCCGACGACGGATCCCTCGATCCGCGTGACGCCGGCGGCGCCGATCTGATCCGCGAGCCCGTCGAGCGATGCGGGCCCGAGCTCCGGGTCCCCGTGCCCGACGAGCCACAGGTCGCCGTCGATCACGCCGTCGACGGGTGCGGCATGGGCCATCGCCCGCGTCTGGATCATCCGGTCGGGACCGACCGTCGCGAGCAGAGCCATCGACAGCAGCAGCTTCTCGTTCGAGGCGGGCGCGCGCTCCACCCACGCCAGGTGCCGGTACCAGAACGCACCGTCGTCGCCGATGGTGACCGACATCCGCCGGTCGCCGATCAGCGCGTCGATGCGACGTTGCCACACCGCCTGGTCCGGTGCGAGATCGTGGTGAACGGCCGTGCCCTGACCTCGCACGCCGGCGGCTCGACCGGCGACCGGGAAGCCGCCGACGATCGAGGCCGCGAGCAGGATGGCGAGGAACGGCCTGGCGCGCATGTCCGACGATGGTACGAGGTCGTTCGGGGGGAAGGTGGGAAGCGCTCGGGCGGTGCTACTGACCCTGCGCGAGCGCGTCGACCTCGGCGCGCATCGCGTTGCGCTCTTCCAACAGCGTGCGCAATGCCCGTGGGTCCAACGGACGTGCGAAGAAATACCCTTGTCCCATGTCGCACTTGAGCTCCATGCAGCCGCTCCAGCTGGTCGGCCCGTTCGATGCCCTCCGCGACCGGCTCGCAGGTTCAAGATGCCGGCCAGCTCGATCACCGCGGCCGTGAGCGCCGAGGATTCGCCGCCGTCCGCGACCTCGTCGATGAAGGACTTGTCGACCTTGAGGATGTCGACCGGGAAGCGGCGCACGTAGTTGAGCGACGAGTAGCCCGTGCCGAAGTCGTCGATCGCGAGCAGCACGCCGAGCTCCTTCAGCTGGTTCAGCCGCTCGATGGCGAGCTCCATGTCCTGCATGACCACGCTCTCGGTGATCTCGAGGATCAGCGTGGGTGCGGCCAGTCCGGTCTCGGCCAGGATGTCGCGGACCTCGTCCACGATCTCGGGGCGCGCGAGCTGCCGCGCGGACAGGTTGACCGCCATGTGGAACGGCGGATCCATCGGGAACTCGCCCTGCAGCTCCACCGCATAGGCGCACGCTTCGCGAAGCACCCATCGGCCGATCGGCACGATCAAGCCCGTCTCTTCGGCGAGCGGGATGAACTCGAGCGGCTGCACGATCCCGCGTTCCGGGTGGATCCATCGGATCAGGGCCTCCACGCCCGTGATCCGTCCCGAGTCGAGCTCGATCACCGGCTGGTAGTGCAAGATGAACTCGTGGTGCTCGAGCGCACGCTGGAGGTCGGCCTTCAGCTCCAGGCGTCGCAGCGCGGTGTCGTGCATCGCGGGCTCGAAGATCTGGTAGCGACCCTTGCCCCGCTCCTTCGCCATGTACATCGCGACGTCGGCGTTGCGCATGAGCGCCTCAGCGGCCCCTTCGCCACCGTCACCGGCTTCCTCCGAAACGGCGATCCCCACGCTCGCGCGGACGAAGACCTCTTTGCCCTCGAGCGTGAACGGCTCCTCCAGCATCTGCATGATCCGGTCTGCGACGTCCGCAGCCTGGATGCCCTCCCCGCCGTCCTCCAGCAGGATGGCGAACTCGTCCCCACCCAGCCGGGCGGCTGTGTCGGCGGCTCGGAGCGCCTTCTTCAGCCGTTCGCCGACCTCCAGCAGGAGCCTGTCGCCGGCGGCATGGCCGAGCGAGTCGTTGACCGTCTTGAAGTCGTCGATGTCCATGAACAGCACCGCGATCGGCTTCCGGTCGCGCTCCTGGCGCTCGATGGCGTGCAGCACGCGGTCGCGGAACAGCGCCCGGTTCGCGAGGTTCGTGATGGGGTCGTGGAACGCCTGGTGCTGCAGCTGCTCCTCGAACTGCTTGCGCTCCGTGATGTCACGGGTGTTCAGCACGATCCCCTTCACGTTGGGGTCGTGGAGCAGGCTCGTCCGGAGGGTCTCGGTCGCCAGGTACGTCCCGTCCCGATGCCGCAGGCGGAACTCCAAGAGTGCGGTGTCGCCCTCACCGTCGCCGACCGACGTCAGGAACGATAGGACGCGTGTCTTGTCGTCCTGATGGACCAGGTCGATGAACCGCGTTCCTTCGAGCTCCTCGGGTCCCGATCCGAGCAGGCGCGCCGAGGACGGGCTCGCGTAGCGGATCAAGGTGGTCGGCTCGATGACCGTCACGACGTCCGACGAGTTCTTGACGAGCGACGCGAACCGGGCCTCGCTCTGGCGCAGCAGCAGATCCTCGGTGAGGGCCGCGCTCTCGAGCGCGAGGGCGACCTGTGACGAGAGCGCCCGGAGGCTGTCGGCGACCGATACGGGCATCTCCTCGTCCGTCGCGACCACCATCAGGCCGCGGAACTCGTCGCGCATGAACAGTGGAGCCACGAGTACCGACCCCTCGACGTCCTGAGGGAGCGAGAGCGGCTCGCCCATCGTGCTCTCGTGGGACTGCACGACGTAGGCGTCGCGGTCCAGAAGCCGCTGCCGCTTCCAATCCTGCAGGATGTCGAGTGAGAACCGATGACCGATCAAGTCGATCGCTTCGCCGTCGGCTGCGACCACGACGAAGGCGTTCGGCCCCCCGTCCGATCCCTCGCACAGGCGGATCCCCGCGCCCTCGCCGGCCAGCGCCCGAGCGGCTTCGATCGCCGCGTCGTGGATCGCCTCTCGATTCGTCGCCGTGACGAGCGCCACGCCCACCTCACGCAACGCTCGCTCTCGTCCCGCCGACTTCTCCTGTTGACGCACCAGGCCGGACATCCTCGCGATGACGAGGAGGAACAGGACGATCGAGGCCACGATGACCACGAGCTGGTCGGTGCGCTGTGTGCCGGTCGAGTACCTGCTCACGATGATCGCGTCGGTGAGCGGGGCCGTGAGCGACACCACTGCCAGCGCGACGAGTCGGGTGCGTGACAGGCGCGTCTTCATATCGGTCGAACGTTCCGAGAACTTACGAACGCCGGGGTGCAGCGCCGCGGCGCCGACCAGGAGGTAGAACGCGGCCCATCCGCCCTCCAGGTAACCCGTCTGGTTGTCGTAGCCGCCGTGCAGCCCGAACCACCCATAGATCGCATCCGTGACGAACAATGCGACGACGCCCGCGAGCAACAAGAAGAACGCCCCGTTCTTCTTCCCGCTGCCCACCGCGAGCCTGATGGCGCCGGTGACGAGCATCAGGTCCATCAACGGATACCCCATGGACACGAGCTTCTGCGCGGTCGTGAGGGTCGAGTCGTGGGTGTACGGCGCGATCAGGAAGACCCACGACAAGACGCCGACGCCGATACCGACGATCAGCGAGTCGATGGCGCCGTCACGGTCGCGACCCGGGTTGCGGTGTCGGATCAACAACAGGATCCCCAGGAAGAGGCAGGGGTAGACCGAGAGGTAGAAAACGTCACCGATCGACGGGAACGGCAGTTCGGTTCCGAAGAACCGTTGGTAGTTGTACGTGATGACGTCGCCGGCGACGAAGAGGAGCTGGCCCATGGCGATCAGGAGCCACGGCAGCTTGTATTCGACATGGTTCGTCCGGAGTGCCACCAGGATCACGATCGGGGACGACACCGCGATGAGGTTCAACAGTCCGCCGACGCGCATCCCGGGCACGAACAGGAAGACCAGGGTCGCCACCGCCCCGGCCAACAGATACACGAGCCATGCCCGCGCCTTCATTGCAATGTGTATCGTCCGGCGCAGCGGCGAGCCTTAGACCGAAAGGTTACGGCGAGGTGGTCAGTCAGATGGGGGAGGCCATTGGACCTACCTCCGCGCGTTCCGGAGCGTGTTCCGGGAGCGGTTCCTCCTCGATGGTGCGCATCCCCGGGAGGAAGAGGAAGGACAGGGTCACGATCGCGCCGAGGACGCCGGCTCCGATCAGCGTGGCGCGGGTGCCGAAGAGGTTGGCGGCGGGGCCTGTGAGTGCGAACGACAGTGGGAGCAGGCCGATCGAGATGAACCAATCGAGGCTTGAGACGCGCCCCAGCAGGTGACGCGGCACGAGCCGTTGCTTGGTGGTGGCCCACACGATCGTTCCCGCGGTCTCGAGCGCATTGAACAGGAGGCAGGCGATCATCGCCTGCCACGGAACGTGCGCCAACCCGTAGCCCGCGACCGCCAGGGTCGAGAAGGTCCAGGCGACGTACATGAACGTGATGAATCGACGCGGGACGGCGCGCTGTCCCATGTACAGGGCGGCCCCGATGGCGCCCACACCACCCATCGCGAGGATGAAGCCCAGGCTCTTCGGATCGCCACCCCAATGATCCTTCACCAGGAGCGGGAGCAGCACCTCCTGCGGACCGATGAACAGCAGGTAGGCGAACGAGGCGGCGAGCAGCGTTCCCCACAGCCACACGCGAGCGCGCACGAAACGGAATCCCTCTCGGATATCGGACATCGCCGTGACGGGACCGGCATCCATCGGCGCATCGATCGGGTGTGGACCCATGAGCAGCAGCGCCACGATCGATATCCCGAACGTCACGGCGTCGATCAGGAAGGCGCCGCCGGTGCTCCACGCGACGAGGAACCCACCCACAGCCGGGCCGGCCAGCCGCCAGGCGGCGGGTCGCACGAACTGGTCGAGCGAGTTGGCCTGGATGAGCAGGTCGCTCGCCACCAGGTCGGGCACGATCGCGTCGAACGCCGGCCCGAAGAACGCGGTTCCTCCGCCGTAGAGCGCGCCGAGCGCCATGAGGTGCCAGATCTCGAGGCTGCCGTTGAGCGACAGCACGCCCATCGCGGCGACCGCCAGACCTCGGATCAGGTCGGCCGCCAGGAGGACGCGTCGTCGATCGAACCGGTCGCTCACCACCCCCCCGATCAGGAGGAACAAGACGTTCGGGATCGTCATCGCCAACCCGACGAGCGAGAGTGCCGTCGCCGCGTCCGACAGCTCGTAGACCTGCCAGGCGAGCGCGACGATGAAGATCCCGTCGCCCAGGAGGGAGACGGTCATGCCCGACCAGAGCAGCCGGAAGTCCCGGTGCCTGAGCGGTTCGAAGATGACAGGGAGCCGTCGCCCGGACTGCCCCCCATCCCCCGTCGGGTCGGATCTCATCCCCATCGTTCTCGGTATCGGACCTCGGGATGGGCTGCTTGACCCGCTCTGTCGTGGGACGGCTAGGTCAGATGGTCTCTCCGGGTGAGCGGGAAGGCGGGGAGCTCGTCGGGCCGAGGGCGCGCAGTTCACGGCGCAGGAGCTCACGGATCGCCGGCGTGGCCGGGATCTCCGCGATGTCGGGGTGGACCTCGACCGCCTCCTCCAGGTCCTCGACCGCGACCGTGAGCGGCGCGCGCCGGCGGCGCGTATCCGCCGATCGCACGGCCTCCAACGCCGTCTCGTACGCACGACTCGCCTCGTCGGGTTGCCCGTTCGCCAGCAGGGACAGGGCCAGGTCGAACAGCACGGAGATCCGTCCGTGCGCACCTGCCATCGAGGCCCGGAACGTCCGTATCGCCTCGTCCAGGCGGCCGAGCCGATACAGGCTCCATCCCCGGAACTCGAGGCAGCGAGGACGATCGGCGAGCATCTCGGCAGGATCCGCCGCCACGTCGCGATAGAGGCGCTCGGCCTCGTCCCTGCTCCCGGTTCGGTGGAGCAGATCCGCGAGCGCGGTGCGAGGCCACGGCGCCGTCGCGTCCAGCGCGATCGCCGTCCGGTAGCTGGAACGTGCCTCTTCGACGTGTCGAGCGCCGAGGTTCTCGAGCGCCCATGCGCGGATCGTATGAGCGAGCGCGTTGTCCGGCTCGAGCTCGATGGCGCGCGCCGAGGTCTCGGCAGCCTCCGCGTACTCCGCGAAGTCGTTCAACTCAGATGCCTGTCGTATCAGGTCGAACGCGCGACCCTTTGCGGGCTCAGGCACCTCGCACTCGCGTTCGGATCGCCCTTCGGGTCCGTTCCGGCTATCGGCGTCGGAATCGTACTCGCTCGCTCGCGCGGAACAAGCAGCGGACCGTTGTCCACACCGACAAGGGGTCTATCCGGTCTGGGACGCGTCCCTCGTCGCGGGAACGAACGGTCCGCTCGGTGCGAGATCCTCGAAGGACTCGTCGGTTGTCGAGGCGAACGGCAGGTACACCCGGAACGACGCGCCGCCGCCCACGCGCTCCTCGACCCACGCTCGACCGCCGTGCAGCTCGGCGAAGCGCGTGACCAGGGAGAGGCCGATCCCGACGCCCGGGTTGTGTGTGACGACCTCGTTCCCCTGCCGGAACGGTTCGAAGATCGAGTCCCGCAGCTCCTGGGGGATGCCGGGTCCTGCGTCCTCCACCACGATGAGCACGCTCTCTGCGTCTCCGGCCGCACGGACCCAGATCGGCGTTCCGGCCGGCGTGTAACGGATCGCGTTCACCACGAGGTTCTCCACGATGCGCTCGACCTGAGCGGCGTCGACGTAGGCGTGCACCGGCCCGCTGGACATGAGCTGGATGGAGTGCGTATCGGTCGAGCTCTCCTCCAGAACGCTCGCGAGGATCTGGTTCACGTCGACGTCGTCGCGGTTGGGAGCCACGATCCCGCGGCTCATCCGATCGAGATCGAGGAGGTTGGTGAGCAGGCGGTGGAGCTTCCTGGCGTTCGTGGCGATCCGTCCCACCAGGTCGTGCTCGTCCTCGCGGGAGATCTGCTCCTGGTCGAGGCTGCTCTCGAGGGTCAGGGCGCATCCGAGGATGCTCGTGAGCGGCGTCCGGAGGTCATGGGAGACCGCCTGGAGGAAGGAGTTCTGCATCTCGTGCAGGGCGCGCAGCCTGGTGGCCGCTTCCTTCTCCGCGGCAAGCGCTTTCACGAGTTGGGCCTCGGCGTTCTTCTGCTCGGTCACGTCGTACATCACACCCTGCAGGTAGAGCGGGTGCCCGCCGTCGTCCGCCAGCGCTTCGGCCTCCTCGTGGATCCAGATGACGCGGCCGTTCTTGCCGATGATCCGGTACTCGCAATGCATCCGGGGTTCGCCGTTCAGGAGCCGCATCTCGGCGTCGAGCGCGAGCTCCCGGTCCTCGGGCAGGATGCGCTCGCGCCACAGGTCGGCCTGGCCCGTCCACTCGTCGGGTGTGAATCCCAGGATCGATTCGACCTTTGGGCTGATATACGTCCACGCCGCGTCCTTGCCGAACTCGGCGATGTAGACGACGGCCGGAAGACCCTCGACCAGGGATCGGTACTTGGCCTCCGCCTCCCGCATCTGCCGCTCGGTCCGTCGGTACTCGCCGACGTCGACCATCAGTCCGTTCAGCCGGACCAGGACGAGCACGAAGAGCAAGGCAGAGCAACCGGCCAGGACGGGTACGTCCACCTGCTCGCCGCGGAGCGCCTGGATCATCTCGACCGTCGGAGCGATCAGGGATGCACCGGCGAGGATCATGAGGCGTCTTCGTGGATGCTTGAGGTCGCCTTCGGGCGCCGGGTCGTCGAGGTCGACCATCGAGGTGTGGAGCGCGGCGGCGCCCCATAAGAGGTAGAAGAGTCCCCACCCGAGCTCCAGGAAGCCGGTGGTGTTGTCGTACGTGCCGTGCAGCAGGATCAGGGTGTAGATGGTGTCGGTGGTGAACAGCACCATGACGGCTCCGGCCATCAGGTAGAAGGCCGGGGGCCGCTTCCCGCGGTCGACCGCCAGTCGGACGGCCACCCCGAACAGGAGCAGGTCCATGATCGGATACGCCATCGCGGTCAGCTTCTGGAGAAGCGTCAGCGATTGGTCGTGCGCGTACGGCGCCAGCAGGAACACCCACGACAGCGTTCCCACGCCGACGGCGATGATCAGGGAGTCGATCAGGCTCGCGCGGTCGCGTCCCGGGCTGCGGCGACGAACCAGCATCAGGACGCCGGCGATCAGGAAGGGATAGACGCTCAGATAGAAGAGATCGCCGATCGACGGGAAGGGCGGAGCGTTGCCGAAGAATCGGTCGTAGTTGTACGTGATCACGTCGCCGGCGACGAAGAGCGCCTGGCCCGTCGCCACCAGGTACCACGGCAGGCGCTGCCGCGGATGGTTCATCCGCGCCCCGACGATGATCGCGAGCGAGGCGGACAGGCCGATCGCGTTGAACAGCGGGCCGACGCGGATCGGGTGGACGAACACGAAGGCGGTCAGCAACGCACCGCCGATCGACAGGTAGATGGCCCAAACCCGAGATCTCATCGCTCAATCGATATCGGGCGAGGTCAACGGAGACCTTAGGCGTGGGGTGGTCACGGGCGTCCGCCAGAGGACGTACGCAGAGGGGTCTCTACGCCGACGCGTCGGCGGTCTGGCGCAGTTGGAACCGCTCTCTGAGCGAGCCGACGACCTCGATCAGGTGGTCGACCTCCTCATCCGTGTTGGCTGCGGTCACCTGGATCCGGAAGCCCACCTCGTCCTTCGGCACCAGGGGGTAGGCCGCCATCGTCGTGTAGACACCTTCGTCGAACAGGTACCTGCCGACCCGGTCGATCTCCGAATGGTCGGCGAGCGGGATCTCGATGATGGGGAATCCGCTCTCGTTCGGCGTCACGATCCCGAGCCGCCCCAGCGCGTCGAGCACGCGATGGGTCCGTTGCCAGATCGCGAGCCGGTTGAGGTCGCCGCGGGTGCGGTTCACCTCGAGCCCGACGATCGTGGTCGCGAGCGAGGCGACGGGCGACGGCCCGGAGTAGAGGTACGGAGGCGCGAGCACCTTGAAGGCATCCTTCAATCTGGTCGGAAGAGCGATGAACGCCAGCAGCGACGAATAGGCCTTGGAGAATCCCGCGACCAGGATCACGTTGTCATACGGCACGTCCTGGTGGCGCAGCAGACCGTTCCCCGAGGTGCCGTAGTCGCAGAGCTCATCCGGCGAGCGCTCGCCGATCACGCCGAACCCGTGGGCATCGTCGACATACAGGAGCGCGTCGTGCTCGTTCGCGAGGTGCGCGAACGTCGCGATATCCGGCGCGTTGCCGGTCATCGAGTTGACGCCGTCCATCGCTATCAACCGCGGTTGGCCCGGGTCGCTGGCCGCCAACAGCTCTTCGAGGTGTGCGGCGTCGTCGTGCCGGAACCTGACCACTTCCGCGCCGTGACCGGCGGCAACCATGGCCCCGTCGTAGATCGTCTTGTGCGCCCTGCCGTCCAGGAACACGATGCCGTCGCCCACGAGGACGGGGATCATCGACATGTGGATGTGCGTGATGGTCGGGAGGAGCAAGACGTCTTCGCACGCCAGGAGGTCGGTCATCTGCTCTTCGATCTCCTGGTAGAGACGCGGGCTCCCGAGCAGGCGGGACCAGCTGGGATGGGTGCCCCATTTGGCCAGGTACTCGGGGACCGCTGCGATGATCTCCTCATCGAGATCGAACCCAAGGTAGTTGCAGGATGCCCAGTCCGTGAGCCAGTGGTCGCCGATCCGGATCCGACGGCCGATCTGCTCGTCGATCACGGCGTCGACCATCGGGTGTTCGTTCTTCAACCGCGTGAGATCGGCCGTCGCGGTCACCCATCGTTCGAGCCATCCGTCGACCTGACGGCGCCGGGGCTTGTCGCTCAACGACGCCCCGACCGCGAGGTCGGACTCGCGCCGCTGGGCGCGCGTATCGGCCCCGTAGCGGGCTCCGGATTCGGTGGTGGGATCGGTCATCTGACTAGTCCATCGGTGCCTCCGAAGTCGGACTTGACTCGCGGGGGCGGCAGGCAGGTGACGGAAGGGACTACGCGGCAGGGTGACGGGCGGATGCGAACGTCCGCATGAAGTCCGCGAGCGCTTCCGCACCCGCGAGGGGCATGGCGTTGTAGAGCGAGGCACGGATCCCGCCGACGCTGCGATGACCCTTCAGCTCCACAAGGCCGAGCGTTGTCGCCTCCTGCACGAAGCGGCGCTCCAGCTCCTCGGACGGCAAACGCCACGTGAGGTTCATCAGGGATCGCGATCCCGGTTCGGCATGTCCCCGGTAGAACCCGTCGCTGTCGTCGATCGCCTCGTAGACCATGGACGCCTTCTCGCGGTTGTGCTCGAGCTGCTTCTCCAGCCCTCCCACCTCGTCCCTGAGCCAGCGGGTCACGAGCATGAGCACGTAGATGGCGAACACCGGGGGCGTGTTGTACATCGAGCGGTGCTCGACGTACGAGCGGTAGTCCATCATCGTCGGCAGCCGATCGGGGATCCGACCGAGCATGTCGTCGCGGACGATCACGACCGTCACCCCTGCGGGACCTGCGTTCTTCTGGGCTCCGGCGTAGATGAGCCCATAGCCGGCGACGTCCACCGGCCGGGACAGGAAGTCCGATGACGAATCGGCGACCAACGGGACCCCGGGCGGGACGGCCGGCGCCGCCGGGAACTCGACCCCATGGATCGTCTCGTTCGACGTGATGTGCACGTAGGCCGCGTTCGCGTCGAGCACGTCCAGCAGCTCGTCGTCACCGGGGATCCGGACGAACCCTTCATGCTTCCCCGACCACGCCGCGCGTGCCGCGCCCTCCTTCTCCGCTTCCTTCAACGCCTTCGATCCCCAGGACCCCGTGACGACGTACGCGGCTTCGAGACCGGTGCCTCGGAGCAGGTTCATCGGGACCATCGAGAATTGCATCGAGGCGCCGCCCTGGCAGAACAGCACGTGATGCGATCCGGGGATGCCGAGCAGCGAACGGATGTTGTCCTCGGCCTCATCGATCACCCCCTCGAACCACGGGCTCCGGTGCGACACCTCGAGCGGAGACGCCCCGACGCCGGGAAGGGCGACCAGCTCGCGCTGCGCGTGTTCGAGGACGGACAAGGGGAGCGTGGCGGGTCCGGCGGCGAAGTTGAAGACGCGGTCGGTCATGGGGTACCCAGGGTATCGTGACGGCCCGCACGCGAAGGGTCGGAACGATGGCATACAAGCGGATCTTGTTCGGCACGGATGGTTCGGCTTCGGCGCAGGCCGCGGGCGCGGTCGCCGCCGGGCTGGCGCGCGCCGGTGGAGCGCAGCTGATCGTGGGGTTCGCGTTCGAGCGAGCGACCGACGCCGAACGGATCGTGGCGACGGCCGTCGAACAGGCAAAGGCGGCAGGCGTCCGCCGGGTCTCGGGGGAGGCCCGGGCGGGGGTGCCCGCCGACGCGCTGATCGCGCTCGCCGACGGGCACGACGTCGGGCTGGTGGTCGTCTCGGGCGGGCGCGGCAAGAAGTACGGGTTGGGTCAGGTGGCGCATCGGCTTTCCCTCCGTTCCCCCCGCGACGTCCTGTTGGTTGCCGGCTCGTCCTCGGTGGGGTCGGACGGGCCGCTGTACCGGCGGATCCTGATCGCGACCGACGGCTCGTCCACGGCCGACCGGGCGGCACGAAAGGGCTTCGAGCTGGCCGAGGCCCTGGAGGCGCCCGTCACGATCGTCTTCGTGGGGCACCCGAAGACCGGTGAGCTCGTCACCCAGGACACCATCGCCACCTATGCGGGCGAGGTGCAGACCGACGTGCTCCTGCGGGAGGGCGACCCGGCGGCGCAGATCCTGGCGGCGGCCGAGGAGGTCGACGCCGGGCTCGTAGTGGTGGGGAACAAGGGGATGGTGGGTGCCAAGGGGTTCCTGTTGGGATCGGTCCCCCAGGAGGTCAGCGAACGGTCGACGCGCGACGTCTTGATCGCGCGCACGGTCACGCAGGTGGTCTCGGAGCTCGCTCGGGGAGAGGGGGGCATCGTCGAGCGTGCGGGCGAGAAGCTCGCGGTCTTCGTGGGTGAGGACGGCGAGCCACACGTGATGAGCGCGCGCTGCACGCACATGGGGTGCACGGTAGCGTGGAACCCGGGGGAGCGCACGTTCGACTGCCCGTGCCACGGATCGCGGTTCGGTCCGACCGGTGAGGTCGTGAACGGTCCCGCGGCGCGACCGCTCCCGCCCGCATGATCAGCCGGCCGCGGTCCTCTCAGAACGGCTTGAACAACATCAGATAGAGGATCAGGAGCAGGCCCACGATCCCGATCACCGAGATCACCGTCGCCTCACCCGAACGCAGGAGCTGCTCGAGCTCTTCGTCGGAGACGCGGGGCACACCGCTCGGACGGATCTCACAGGATGCCGTGATCCGGCGGAAGTACGGCTTCGCGAGTCCCGACATCAGGCCGATCGTGATCAACAGGATCCCGATCGCGATCCAGAGCCACCATTGCGAGAAGAGATGGAGCGTGAGCCCGGCGCCCACGCCCCCGACCGTGAGGATCGCCAGGCCGATGTACATGGGTCGCGTGGTCGTCCCGCTGAACGTGATCAGCTCCGCGATCCGCTGACGGTCTCGCTCACCGCGGATCCGGAACATCACGAACATCGACACCCCGTGCGCGCCGACGAAGACGAGCACGCCCGTGAGGTGCACCAGCAACCACCACTGCCAGGCCATGGCGTGGAACGATACCGGACGACGAGGCTGTCAGCCCCGCTCGAGCGGCCGCGTCAAGCAGGTCGGTCCGCCCTCGCCCTTGACCGAGATCTCGTTGCCCTCGTACGTCCGGACGTCGACCCCCGCCGCCTCCATGCGCCTGCGTGTCTCGGGGCTCCCCGCGAGAGCGAGCGCGACCCGGGGCCCGAGCGCCAACACGTTCGGCCCCATCGATGCGAACTCGCCGTCCGGCACCTCGACCACGCCGATGTCTCTCTCGCGAAGGATCTCGAGCAGGCGGACCGGGATCATGGGGAGGTACGCGAGCACCAGGTCGACATCCAGTGGCGAGATGAACGACATCAGGTGCAGGCACTCCTCCGGTCCGCGGAAATGCGGCAGGTCGAAGGCGACCACGTCGACGGCTCCGCCGAGCAGTCGTCGGAGTTGGGCGATCCCTTCATCGTTCGTGCGGTACCCACGTCCGGCGACGAGCGTCGAGCCATCCAGCCAGAACAGATCGCCTCCTTCCGCCGTCGCAGGAGCCTCCATCCGGCCGGCGAGGGCGACGCCCACAGCCGTCAGGTCGGTCGCGACGACATCTGGTTCGGCCCGGCGTCCCTCCTTGCCCGGACGGAGCAGGATGGCGCCTCCGTCGGTCAGCAGGACGGGATCGTACGCATAGATCGCGTCCGGGTCGCCGGGTGCGGGCGCCGATCCGATCTCGACGGTGGCGCCGGCGCGTTCGAGCTCCGCGCGGAACGCTGCGTGCTCATCGTCGGCGCGGATGGGATCCGGTTCGCCGCGCCAACCGTAGGCATCCCAGGCGGCGAGATCTGAGGCCACCGGGGGCCGCACGTACACCCGTCGCAGCGGCGAGATCTGATCCTGGATCGACAACGCTAGGGCTGCGGATCGCGTTCCACGACCGGCGAGACGGGGAGGATCAGGATGGGAGCCAGCTCGTGGTCGACGATGATCGCCTCGTCTTCGTCGGTGAAGGTGCGCGGTCGTGGCATGCCCGGACCCGGGAGGACGTCGGCGAGGCCGGTGCTCGCGTGACGATCGGTCTTGGTGATCGGTCTCGACGGCATCGACCGGACCGGCGCAGGTGCGGGTTCGGGCTCGAGCAGGCCACATGCGCGTTCGACGGCCGGACCGAGCTCCCGCAGGACCTGCGTCGGATCGACGGTCGCGTCCCCATTGATCGGCGAGAGGTCCGACGGCCACACCAGGATCATCTTGGCGTCGGGGCACATCTCACGGGTGAGCACGACCGCGGTGGAGCCGATGGCGTCGTCGAGGATGACGGCTTCCGGCCGGTGCACGGCGAGCGCCTGCACCAGTTCGACGGCGGTCGACGCGTCGGCGAGCACCACGAACCCCTCGCCCTCCAACACGAACCGCAGGAGCCCCCTGCGGACCGGGTGACCCTCGCCCACGACGACACCCACGCGTCGACGCTCGGAGGTCACGTCTCGCTCCACGGTCGGAGCCTACCGCAGCGGCCCGAACCCATGCTCAGACCGGCCGGTGGGTGATCAGGAAGCGACCGACGCCGCCGATCCGCACTGTACCCTTGCTCGCCGCGGTCACGCTCCCCTGTACCCGCAGTCGGACGAACCCGTCATGGATCGTGATCCGGATCGTGCCGTTGCCACGGACCCGGACCTTCGCCGACGAGACGTTGTTCACCACGCCGTCGCCGCTGACCTTCACGTTGCCCGATGCCACGACATGCGCGAGACCGTCGACCCGAAGGCGGATGTCGCCTGAGGCGCGCATATGGATCGAACCGTCGGCGCTGACGTGGACCGTGCCGTTGTACACCCCGGGTTGGTTGGTGGTGACGGCCGGTCCCGGTTGTCCTCCCGAGCCGGGCAGCGTGTATCCACCGAGGTTCCCCGCCACCACCCGGGTCGGGACGGTTCGGGTGCTCACGAGCGCCGCGCCCAGGATGATCACGAGCAGACCGGCAACGACCGCCAGCATGATCGCGGCGGTCCTGCGGCGATCGTTGCGAGCCGCCCTCGCTCCCGGCGCCGTGTACGTCCACGTGGGTGAGGCAAGGTCGCCGGGCCTCATCAGGACATGCGAAAGGGGCAACTCCTGCACGACCGGAGGACCGGCCTCCTCATCACCCGCCGCTGCGTCCGTGACCTCCTCCATCACGTCCGCCCGCGGAACCGCCGCGTCGGGCACATCCGGAGATCCACTCGGCGCATCCGGGGGCACCTCGATCTCCGGTGGCGGCGCCTCGGGCTCCGGAACGACGATCACATCGGGGGGAGTGAACCGGGGCCGGGGCGGTGCGATCACCGAGCCCCTGCCCACCACACGCGCCACGGTGCTCCCGAGTGAGGTCATGACCTCCGCGGGCTCCAGGCGGGCCTCGACACCGACCGCGGCCACACCTCGTGGCCACACGAGGATGACCTTGGCCGAGGGCAGGACCTCGCGCATCATGCCCACCGCGCTGGCGTCGATCCCGTCGTCGAGCACGACCACATCGGGACGATGGATCACGAGCCGTTGCGCCAGTTCCAGGGTGGACGTCGCTTCCGCGACCACCTCGTACCCCTCGTTCTCCAGCACGAAGCGCAGCAGACCTTTGCGTGCTGTCTGCCCTTCACCAACCATGACCCGGATCCGTTGCTCACTCATCGTCGCTCGACCAGCCTAGTTGGGGGGGTGATGCGGGGCGAGAGACGAAAGTCTTGACCGGCCTTCCGAACGGCCGAGGCCGATGGACCCGATGCACGCGCGGGGCGTCATGCGGTCTCCTATCGGTCGACTCCGACGTCTGTCACAATGACTGTCCGAGGGCCATATCGACCCATCCGAGAGGCCACGTGTCGGACACGGTGGAGCGAACGAGCAGCAGTCACACCTCACCGGCGGGCCAGCGGCCCGCCGCCGCTGCATCCGGATCTGAACCGCGGCAGGCACTTGCGCCGCTACTCGCAGTGATCGACGAGCGGGCTCCGGCGGAGCGTCGGGAGACCATCGCCTCGTTCGCGAGGAGCTACCTCCGGCGCCTGGGCGACGACGAGATCTCTGCCGCGCCCCCCGAGGAGCTCTACGGTCTCGTCCGAAGCACGTTCGACTTCGTCGACGAGCGGAGGTTGCAGCCCTGGGTCGTCCGCGTCTTCGATCCCGATCCCGCGACCGACGGCTTCACGTCTCAGGGCACGATCCTGGAGTCGAACGTCGACGACTCTCCCTTCCTCGTCGACTCCGTGACGGAGGAGCTCACTTCACGCAACCTGGCGGTGCGCAGGATCCTGCACCCGGTCATCGGAACGTCGAGGGATGAGGAGGGTCGGCTCGAGCGCATCTCCTCGGCGCGGGACGCTTCCCACCGCGAGTCCGTCATGCACTTCGAGCTGGATCGGCACGTATCCGAAGCGACGCGGGCCGATCTGGAAGAACGCGTCAGGGCGATCCTGCGCGACGTCCGGCTCGTCGTGCGCGATTTCGAACCGATGCAGGATCGCGCCCACCACATGCTGGAGATGGCTCGTCAAGCCGCCGTGCGGTATTCCCCCCAGGAGGTCGGCGAGACGGTCGATTTCCTCGACTGGCTGCTGCAGCTCAACTTCGTCTTCCTGGGCTATCGCGAGTACGAGTTGTACGACACGCCGGACGGCCGGGCGATCCGCGCGGTTCCCGGTAGCGGCCTCGGCATCCTAGCGGATGTGAGCCGCTCGACGTTCGCGGACAGCACGCTGCTCGACAGCCTCGAACCAGGGTTACGCCGACGCATCGAGGACGGAGACCTGCTCGTTTTCTCGAAGACCAACTCCTACTCGACCGTGCACCGTCGGGCTCGCATGGACTACATCGGCGTCCGTCGCGTGGGCGCCGACGGTGAGATCGTCGGCGAGGCACGGATGATCGGCCTCTTCACGTCGAAGGCGTACATGGAACCGGCCGCCAAGACGCCGCTCCTTCACCACAAGCTCGAGCAGGTGCTCACCGCGGAGGACCTGATCCCCGGATCGCACGACTACAAGTCCGCGACGACCCTGTTCGAGTCGTTCCCCAAGGACGAGCTGTTCCAGGCATCGACGGGCGAGCTCCGCCGCCTGATCAGCGGGCTCCTCCAGCTGGAGCGACACGGCGGCATCCGCGTGCTGGTCCGTCGCGATCTCTACGGCCGGAGCATCTCGATCGTGGTGGCCCTTCCCCGGGATCGCTTCAACGCGGAGCTGCGCAAGAGCCTGCAGCGCCTGTTCAAGGAGCGGTTCCATGGCTCGACGGTCGACTATCACCTCTCGCTCGGAGAGACGGAGAACGCCAGGATCTTCTTCACGGTGCACGTGGATCCCGGCGTGCAGATCCCCGAGGTCCCCTACGAGGAGCTCGAGGAGGAGGTCGAACGGCTCGCTCGAACCTGGGACGACGATCTCCGGGATGCGTTGATCGCACGCATCGGTTCCGAGCGCGGCGCGACGTTGTCCGACCGGTACGGGCCCAGGTTCCCCGACTACTACAAGTCCAACCGCGACTGGCAGCTGATCGTCGACGACGTCCTCAAGCTCGATGAGTTGGAGCAGAGGGACGAGGGGTTCGTCGTCGGCTTGGGGAACGAGGCCACCGGGGAACGCCTCACGCGCGTCAAGCTGTACAAGACCGGAGGAAAGGTCGATCTCTCGGCGTTCATGCCGATCCTCGAGGCGCTGGGGCTGCGGGTCGTCGAAGAGGTGCCCACCGGGTTGCTCGGCGGGGGCAAGGTGTACATCCACGACTTCGGCGTCCTGGATTCGCGCGGGGCCGTGCTCGATCTGGAGGAGAGCGCAACGCGGATGGAGGCAACCATCGTCGCCGTGTGGCGCGGTCAGGCCGAGTCCGACTCGTTGAACCGCCTCGTCGTCGCCGGCGGGCTCACCTGGGAGCAGGTGGGCGTCCTGCGTGCGTACCGCAAGTACCGCCAACGGATCTCAACGCGATTCACCGAGGAGTACCGCAACGACGCACTCGCCGAGAACCCGGTCATCGCATCGAAGCTCGTCGCGTACTTCGAGGCACGCTTCGATCCCGAGTCCGTGTCGACCGACGAAGAGGTCGAGGCGATCCGCAAGGATGTGCTGCAGGACCTCCGTCAGGTGCCGTCGCTCGACCAGGATCAGATCATCCGGCACATGCTCGGCACGATCCAGGCCACCGTTCGGACCAACGCATACCGACCGGTTCGAGAGTCGTTGTCGTTCAAGTTGCGGTCCGCGGCCGTGCCCGAGATGCCCAAACCATCCCCGCTCTTCGAGGTGTTCGTCTACTCGGCGGACGTCGAAGCGATCCATCTGCGGGGCGGCATGGTCGCGCGGGGCGGGATCCGGTGGTCGGACCGGAAGGAGGACTACCGCACGGAGGTGCTCGGTTTGATGAAGGCGCAGATGGTCAAGAACGCCATCATCGTGCCCGACGGCTCCAAGGGCGGTTTCATCTTGAAGCGGGCGTCGGTGACGCCCGACATGTTGAAGGCAGAGGTGATCAAGCAGTACGTGACGTTCATGCGCGGGCTGCTCGACATCACCGACAACCTCGATCAGAACGGTGTCGTGCATCCCGATCGGGTGCGCGTGCTGGACGGAGACGACTCGTACCTGGTCGTGGCGGCCGACAAGGGAACGGCCACGTTCTCCGACACCGCCAACAGCGTCGCCGCGGAGTACGGCTACTGGCTGGGTGACGCGTTCGCATCGGGAGGCAGCGAAGGCTTCGACCACAAGGCGCTCGCGATCACCGCCCGCGGCGCCTGGGAGTCGGTGAAACGTCATTTCCGCGAGCTGGGGATCGACATCATGTCGACCCCGTTCACCGTGGTCGGCATCGGCGACATGTCGGGCGACGTGTTCGGGAACGGGATGCTCCTGTCGCCGTTCATCAAGCTCATGGCCGCGTTCGACCACCGGCACGTCTTCGTCGATCCCGACCCGGACCCCATCGTCAGCTTCGGAGAACGGCAGCGGCTGTTCAACCTGCCGGGCTCGTCGTGGAGCGACTACGACCGGACGAAGATGTCGCCGGCGGGTGACATCTTCGATCGCACGTTGAAGAGCGTGACGCCCTCGGCCCAGGTGCGTGCCGCGATCGGCATCGCCGACGACGCTCCCCAGGACATGACACCGAACGACCTCATCAAGGCGATCCTGAAGGCGCCGGTAGACCTGCTCTGGAACGGCGGTATCGGAACCTACGTGAAGTCGACGAAGGAGTCGAACGCGGACGTCGGCGATCGCGCGAACGATCAGGTTCGGATCAACGGGAACGACGTGCGCGCCCGGGTCGTTGGCGAGGGTGGCAACCTCGGATCCACGCAGCTCGGCAGGATCGAGTACGCGATGGGCGGCGGCCACATCAATACGGACTTCATCGACAACTCCGCCGGAGTCGACACGTCGGACCACGAGGTGAACTGGAAGATCTTGCTGGGGCTCGCGATGTCGCGGGGCGAATTGACGCTGCAGGAGCGGAACGAGTTGCTCGGATCGTGCGCGGCCGATGTCGTCGACCACGTGCTCTACGACAACTACCTGCAGGCGCAGATCCTCTCGCAGGAACTGGATTTCTCGGCCGAGCGCAACGATGCCTACGAGGACCTGATGCAACAGCTGGTGGCCGACGGCGAGTTGGAGCGCGCGGTCGAGTTCTTGCCCAACTCCGAGGAGATGCTCGAGCGACGTGCGAACCGGCAGGGCATGGTGCGTCCCGAGCTTGCCGTGCTGCTCGCGTACGCGAAGCGCTCGATCGCCGCCGAACTCCTCGAGTCCGACCTGCCCGATTCCGAGTACCTCGAGCAGAACGATCTGCGTCGCTACTTCCCGCCCGCCATCGTCGAGCGGTTCGGCCATCTGATCCCCGAGCACCCGCTGAAGCGTGAACTGATCGCGACGATCGTGGCGAATGACGTCGTGAACTCCGCGGGGATCACGTTCGCTTCTCGCATGGTGACCGAAACCGGCTCACATCCGGCGGACGTCGTGCGCGCCTACCGGATCGCTCGCGATGTCACCGGCGCCGTTGAGCGTTGGGAGGCGATCGAGGCGCTCGACGCCGTGATCGACCCGCGCGTGCAATCCGAGCTGATGCGAGGCGTCGACTACTTGGTGGAGACCGCGTCGCGTTGGTACCTGGTGCAGTCGCACGGCGAGCGATTGTCGGAGGCGATCGACGATCAGCGTGCGTCGTTCGCCGAGCTCTCCTCCTTGATCTGGCAGATCGGTCCGGACCCGTGGCGAGAGGAGCACGAGCTCAACGTACGGAGGCTCGTGGCGGAGGGTGTCCCCGAAGACATCGCCCGCCGTCATGCCTTCCAGGGTGAACTGGTGCACGGGCCCGACATCATCGCGCTCGCGCACGCGACGGGCTGGGAGGTCATGCAGGTCGCCCGCGCGTTCTTCATGCTGGGGGAGCGGGTCGGTCTGGACTGGCTCGAGCACCGGCTGGAGTCGTTGCCCGTCGGCACGCACTGGCAGCGGTGGGCCGCCCAATCGATGGAGGACGACCTGTTCCTGGTGCGCCGTCAGCTGGTCGAGAAACTGATCACGGAGGCATCGGAGACACCGGTTGACGAAGCGGTCGAGACGTTCTTCGTCCGCCGGGCCGAGGCGGAAGAACGCTTGCAGCGCTTCATTCGGAACCTGTCGGTCGAAGGGGTCACCGACCTGGCGCAGTTCACCGTGGCGCTGAGACAGGTGCGCACGCTGCTCGGATAGGCGGAGAACGCTCCGCGCGAGCGTCAGTCGAAGGCTTGGAGCGTGACCCAGAAGAAGCCGTCGACGTGGACGACCCCAAGGCCGACGTGTTGGAACCGCGGGTCGAGCAGGATCCGGCGGGTGTCCGCCCGGCGGATCCACGCGTTCCGGATCCCTTCGAGGCCACGGCCCTTGCCCAGATCTTCGCCGAACACCGTGCCGCCGACGCTCCGAACCAGTTCGGCGAGGTTCGACGTGTGCGTGATCGAGCCGGTCTTCGCCATGTGCCTGGAGTGTCGGAGCGCCTCCTTGCACAGGTCCTCGTTGATGCGTAGCTCGACGAGCCCGTGCGCCGCACGCGAACGATTGACCAGGCTCAGCATGCGTCGAGTGATCTCGTTCGTCGTCATTCGCCGATCGGTGCGTGCAGCGGCGTGCGCGGACGGGACGATGAACATCGCACCGACCAGCGCGAGCGGCACGAGGCCCGCCGCGAGGCGCGAGCGGTTACGGGGGGTAGTCATCACGCGGAGCCTACTGTGTTGAGGGCGCCGCGGTCCAGGAAGCTAGCCGTAGAGCTGCAACGTGACCCAGAGCCATCCCTTGTTCCGGGTGACGCCGATCCCGGCGGCGCGGAAATCGGGATTCAGCAGGTTGATCCGGTGCTCATAGCTCTGCATCCATAGCTGCTCCACGCGGCGGAGCGTTCCTGCATAGGCGATGTTCTCGCCCCAGGTTCTCGCATCGTACGGACGGACGAGGTTCCAGAGGTTCGCCGTATGGAACAACACGTACCGACGTCCCATCACGATGCTGTGACGCCATGCCTCACGCGAGAGGGGTCCGTTGAGGCGAACCGTGTGGAGCGAGTGCGCGCTGCGGGTCTGGTTCACCAAACGGAGCATCTCGTTCTGGAACCGCTGAGCTCGACCACCGGCGTGCGCGGCCTGGGCGGGAATGGTGAGTGTGAGCGCCAAGACGAGGGGGCCTGCGATCACACGCACCAACCGTCGAAGGTTGGTCATGCTTCCGGAGCCTACCGACAGGCGGCCGTCCGTGCAAACACACCGGTCAGCACACAGGGAAACGATCGCCGCGGTCGCGATCTCAGGTCTTCGTGCGTCGTTTCTTCGGCGTGAGCGATCGACCGACGAAGTGAACCGTTATCCCGAGCAGCAACGCGAACGCGGACGTGATGAGCACGAACCCGACGACGATCACCTCGGGGTTCTCGCCGGCTCCAGGTCCGATCGCGCGAACGATCGCGTAGATCGTGATGAACAGGTACAGCATCGCGATGAGGGTCGCAGGCAAGGTTGCGAAGAACGCAACGATGACACCAGCGATCGCGAGTCCGATCCCGTTGGTTCCGCCGCTCTCGCTCGTTCGGATCGCGGTCCCGTTCTCCTCTCGCCATACGCGGAGTGTAGCCGGGTGGTGCTTCAGGCTCCGGCGCGTTCGACCGATGGGTTCTCAGAAGATCCCAGGTGCTCGGAGAGCGCGATGCAGACGGAAGAGCGTTCGATCTGCCCCTCGTGCGGAGGGGACAACCCGAAGGCGGCTGCCTTCTGTTGGCGCTGCTTCGCGAGCATGTCAGCGACCCCGGCGAACCCCGCCGGTGTCGACCGAGAGGGTCCGACGTACGCGAGACCGGACATGCAACGGATGCCGAGCCCGCCGCCGATCCCCGCTCCGCCGGCGAGCGGCGGTCCCTCCACGTTCGTGCGCGCGGCGGTGGGCGCTGCGGTGGCCCTCGTCGCGATGGTTGGAGTGCGCTCCGTGCTCGATCGCGGGCCCTCGCTCCCCAACGTGTTGGCAGGCACGCCGCGCATCACCACGCAGGAGATGAAGGATTTCGAGAAGCAGATGGTCGAAGACGGCAAGCGATCTGACCTGGACGTAGCGGCCGCGGGCTACGGCACCGGCGCCGTGCCGGCGTTCGTCGTGGTGTTGGTGCAGGGACGGGCGCTCGACAACACGGACGATATCTTCAACGAATTCGTCGGCGGCATGACCTCGGGCGGAGCGACCGTGAACACCAACGCGACGGTGAGTGGCGAGCGTGACGGGCTGGAGTATCGGTGTGTCCCCCTTTCGGCACCGTCGATCGCGGCCGGCGCCTGCATGTGGCGTGACGACGGCTCGGTGGGCATCGTCTTGAAGTTGGACGGCGGCATCGACGAGACGAAGGACCTGCTCTTTCGGACTCACGACGAACTCGCTTGAGGCGGGTTCGACCGAAGACCGAGTGGGACACTAGTGCCGTCATGACGACGACACCTGATGTCGGTCGGTGTCCGACGTGCGGCGAAGGAACGCTGGTGGACGTCTCGTTCGACCTCGACACCTCGGATCCCGCCGCCGATGGAATGCAGGAGGCCGACAGCCGGCAGATCGAGACGTACACATGCGGTCACACCATCGTGGGACCACGGTTGTCCAGCGCCGACCAAGAGGACATGACGGTCGAACGCCGTACATCGGATGAGACGACGATGCCGGAACAAGGCGTCTCCACACGTCACTCGGAAATCTCGCCGGTGCTGGATCCGGCGGACGACCAAGATGAACTGGTGGACGAGGCGAGCGAGGAATCGTTCCCCGCGAGCGACCCCCCTTCGTACTGGGCGCGAGAGGCTCCCGACCCGACCTGATCCACCCGGTGGGTCGCCTCGACGTGATGGTTTGAGGAGCCCGCGTCGTGGGTATCCCGATGCTCGTTCGACTCACCTGGACGCCACGAGTGGGAGCGCCGCGATGGTACAGAAGCACGACCATGGGCTACCGATCCGAGGGATCAGGCCGAGCAGGACGGCGAAGCAATCGCAGACGTACGCAGGGGACCGGACCTGTGGACACGACGGATGCACCACCCGGTTGTCGATCTACAACAGATCCGAGCGGTGCTGGGTGCACGAGCCCGCCCAGCGGTATGTCCTCAACACGGGAGGCAGGCCACGGAAGGACCGACGACACGTCGCGGCGTGACTGCGGTCATGTCCTGGCTCCCGAACGATGGGGTCGTCGGCTTTCGTCGGCCCGCTGAGCTGCCGATACCAAGGTATGGATCTCGACGAAGGTGATCCGGGGCTGGCGGTTTCCGATCCTCTGAGCGAGGGGTTCCAATTCCGCACGCTCATGGAGAACACGGACGACAGCATCTACTTCAAGGATCGGGCGTGCCGTCTCATGGGCGTGAGCTCAAGGATGGCGCGGAACCTGGGCTTCACCGACCCGTTGGAGCTGATCGGCAAGACCGATATCGACCTGTTCGGTGAGTCGTTCGGCCGGCGAACCTTCCTGGAAGACCTCAGGATCATGGAGTCGAACGAACCGATCATCGGACTGGTGGAGAGCCGCCGGATGGCGGATGCGGGGTTGAACTGGACCTCAACGACCAAGGTACCGATCCATGACGCATCGGGAGTCGTCATCGGGTTGATGGGCATCACCAGGGAGATCAACGATCTCAAGCGGGCCGAGCTCGACCTGCAGCACCTGGCGACGCACGACCAGCTCACCGATCTGCCCAACCGCTACCTGTTGATCGATCGCCTCGGTCAGACGCTGGCGCACGCGATCCGGGCCCGCTCGATCTTCGCCGTGTTCTTCCTCGACGTCGACGATTTCAAGGCGGTCAACGATGCGCACGGCCACGAGTTCGGGGATCTGGTGCTTCAGTCGATCGCTCGCACACTGGTGGGCACCGTCCGCAGCAGCGACACCGTGGCTCGGATCGGCGGCGACGAGTTCGTGATCGTCCTCGAGACGCTGGGCGGCCGCCAGGATGCGAAGCAGGTCGCAGACAAGATCCTGCGTGAGGTCGCGCGGCCGTCCACGATCGGCGGACACGAGGTGGAGATAACCGTCAGCATCGGGATCAGCTTCCACCCGGACAACGCCGGGGATGCCGAGATCCTGCTCCGTGCGGCCGACTACGCGATGTACCTGGCCAAAGGGGAAGGGAAGAACAGCTGGCAGGTCTGTCCCAAAGGCGTGCCGGGCCTCGGGAGAGGCTTCCAAGCCGAGTAGCGGGTTTCCGCTTCGGGCAACTACCCAACGTGAGGTATGTGCCCGGCGGACGTTTCAGAACCTGCGTCCGGGGTCCGAAGCTTTCACCATGGCGCAACCGGAAGCGAAGCGACTCAATCCATTCCTGCGCGACGCCGCGATCAGCTTCGTTCCGCAGTTGACCGACGACCAACTCGTTCGGATCACCCGGGCCATCACCGCTCACAACCCGGGCACACTGGTGAGTCGGATGACCGACTTCACCGCGATGATCCAGGGATTCCCGGTGGTAGCCGAGACCGCGCACGAGGCCAACCGGGTCACGTGGGCGACCATCAGCCGAGAGGTCCGCGATGTCCTGGTGACGTCCGCCGACGCAGGCACCGAGCTCACGTCGATCGATGTCCGGCTCCCGGAAGAGAGCTTGTTCGACCTGCACTGAGTGGCCACCTCCCTCCCGTGACTACGATGGGTGCCACGTGCCCCGTTACGAACACACGGAGGTGTCATGGGTGAGGGACCGGCATTCCTCTTCGATCTGGACGGCACGCTCGTGGACAGCGTGTATCAGCACGTCTTGGCCTGGCAGGACGCCCTCGATCGCATGGGCATCGAGCTCGCGGTCTGGCGCATCCATCGCAAGATCGGGATGAGCGGTGGGCTGTTCGCGAACGCGTTGCTCCGCGAGACCGGGCGAGCGGTGACGGCCGAGGAGGCCGACCGGCTCCGCATCCTCCACGGCGAGGCGTACGCGAGCAGGGCGGAGCAGGTTCGGCCGCTGCCCGGTGCGCGAGAGCTACTCGAACATCTGACCCGGGTCGGCGTGCCATGGGCGATCGCCACGAGCGGCTACATCGAGAGCGCCCGCCCTACGCTCGAGGGGCTGGGCGTCCCGGAGACGACGCCCGTGGTCACGCGGGATCAGGTGGCGCACGCGAAGCCGGACCCCGACCTGTTCCTGGCGGCGGCAGAGCGGCTCGGCGTCGACATCGGTCGCGCGGTCGTCGTCGGCGACAGCGTGTGGGACCTGCTCGCGTCGCGTCGAGCGGGCGCCTTGGGCGTCGGGCTTCTGTCGGGCGGGTACGGCCAGGAGGAGCTCGAGCGAGCCGGCGCGTACCGCGTCTACGAGGAGCCCGCCGACCTGCTGCGTCACCTCGACGAGGTCGGCGTCCGCTCCGACTGACGACCCGCTCCGGCTATCATCCGGCGCGATGCGCGGATGAACGACATCGACGCACGACGAGCCCCGACCGCGGAGCGGCTGCTCGACGTGCGGACGCCGGCGGAGCTCGCGTTCTCGCCGGACGGGTCCCGCGTCGCGTTCGCGCTGCACGCCACCGTGGCCGACGCCGGATCGTTCCAACCGAGCGACCTCTACCTGACTGATGGTGACGCGGACCCGACCGCGCTCACGAGCGGGGCGTGGAGCGACCGGACGCCGGTGTGGTCGCCGGACGGGTCGCGGCTCGCGTTCCTCTCGGATCGGATCACTCCGGGTCACCAGCTTCCGTACACCATTGTTCCCGGTCAGGAACCCGTCCACGTGGGCGCGTTCGTCGGATCGGCAGAGTCGGTGGCGTGGTCGGCCGACGGGACGCGACTGCTGGTCCTGGTGGCCGATCCCGGCTGCTACGGGTTGGACTGGAGCGCTCGAGCGGTGAACGGCGCCGGGCCGGCGCCCGATCCCGCGATCCTGCACCCGGGCGAGGCGCGCCGCCGCCTGTTCATGCTCGATCTGGCTTCCGGCCGCAGTGCGGAGGTCGGCCCTCCCGATACGGACATCTGGGAGGTCGACTGGGATGGTGACGGGCTGGCCGTCGCGATCGCGTCCGCTGACCCACCGGGTGGATCCGGGTGGTACGCCTCGAACGTCGTTCGTTTGGATCTGGGATCGCGCTCCGCCCAGATGCTGTACGAGCCCACCTGGCAGATCGAGTGGCTCTCGCTCTCGCCGAACGGAACCCACGCGGCGGTGACCGAGGGCTACGCGAGCGACCACGGGCTCCTGAACGGCAGCGTGAAGATGGTCAACGCAGTTGACGGAATGGCCGCGGATCCGTGGCCGGACCTGGAGACCGTCGGCATCGCCGGCTGGATCGACGACGATTCGCTCTGGTACTCACGGGTCGACGGGACCGGGACCGCCTGCGGGCGGATGTGGCTGGACGGACGTCGCGAGGAGCGCTGGCGCGGCGACGCGTTCATCGGCGACGAGGTGACGACGCCGGTGTGCTCGTTCTCCGACGGCGCCGAGGCCGTGTGGACGACGCACCAGGCGCACGGGCAACCGCCGGAGTTGGCACGGTTGAAGGACGGGGAGTGGTCGCGGTTCACATCGTTCAACGCCGACATCGTTGCGGACACATCGTTCCCCGACGCGCGGACCATCCGGTGGACCGCACCCGACGACGGCGTGGAGATCGAGGGTGTGCTGATCACGCCTCGTGGCGCCGACGGGCCGCTCCCGCTGATCGTGTGCGTGCACGGCGGCCCCACGTGGAACTGGGGCGCGTTCTTCTCCGACTCGGAGCCGAACGCGGTGTTGCTGGCGTCGGCGGGATACGCCTGTCTCTTGCCGAACCCGCGCGGGAGCGTCGGACGGGGACACGCGTTCGCGCAAGGGGTGATCGGCGACGGCGGGGGGATCGACTACCGCGACATCATGGCCGGGGTTTACCACTGCATCGCGGAGGGCATCGCCGATCCCGAGAGGCTCGGCATCGCCGGCCTTTCGTACGGCGGGTACATGGCGGGATGGGCGGTCGGCCAGAGCGACCGCTTCGGCGCCGCCGTCGCGATGTCCGTGGTCTCGAACTACGTGTCGTTCCACCTGACCTCCGAGGTGTGGTGGTACGACCAGGCGATCCTCGAGGGCGAGTGGAACGACCCGAAGAGCCAATACGTGGAGCGCTCACCCGTCACGCATGCACACCGATGCACGACGCCGACCCTGATCCTGCAGGGAGCAGAGGATCGATGCACACCGCCCGGCCAGGGCGAAGAGCTCTACCGCGCGATCGCGGAAGCGGGCGCCGAGACCGAGCTGGTGGTGTATCCGCGCGAAGGTCACGTGCCGCTGGAGCGTGCGCACGCGCTCGACGCGATCCGGCGGACGCAGGAGTGGTTCGACCGGTACCTCCTGGGCCGGCGTCAGGCGCTGAGCGCTGCCTCGAGGACCGGATCGCGGCCGGCGAAGTAGTCCGATGACGAGAACGGCACCACGAAGTCGGGTTCGATGGTCGTTCTCGGGTCGTCAGGGCCGCCGATGCCGAAGTATCTGCTGGCGATCAACACGTGAAGTCCTGAGTTTGGGAGCGTAACGGTGTCGGGATCGGCCCAGAAGTTCGGGGCCCCGCCGGAGTCCTCGCCGAAGAAGACGGCATGCGCCGCCCGCCGCTCGAGGAGGACGGCCAGGCTTGATCCGGCGGAAAACGTTAGCCGGCCGATCAACACGGAGAGCCGTCCGGGCCGATCGATGTCGGGATCCGTGAGGAACCGGAGCAAGTCGCGGTAGCCGCCCGCCTCACCCCCTCCGTTGTTGCGGAGGTCGAGGACCAACCGACTGACCTGATGCTCGCGCATGGCACGTTCGATCTCGTTCACCGCTTGGGAACTGTGCTCGTGAACGATGTTGTACTGCACATAGAGCGTGCGGGAAGGCGGCAGATAGGTGAGCCAGAAGGGATCCGCCGGCTCACGGAGGAAGAGCAGATGTGGTCGTTGTGGGAGGAGCAGCTCCCAACCGCCGACCCAGTCCGCGTAGGCGGAGGCGTCGACCGCATCGATCGTGGCCGTTCGCCGAGTACCGTCGGGAGACTCGACCCTGACCGTCATCGTGAGCGGGTCGTCGGCGATGCCGATCCCGTCGAGCACCTCGGCGCTGGTGAGGAAGACGGTCCTCGCGTCGCGCAGGTTCGATGCGTTGTCCCGAGGGACGACCGGATCCAAGCGGCGGAAGACCTGAGCGATCGGCACACCGTCGACGGACAGGATCCTCGAGCCGACCAGATGCTCGTTCGGTTGCCGGGCCGCGGTGACGAACAGACCGTCGGGGAACTCCCAGAGCCTGATCGGGAACCGGTTCACGGCCTCCGGGTTGTCAGGCGGCCAGACACCCATGTGACCATCGCGCCCGTGCGAGCTGATCGTCGCGACGAGGTGCATGACCCCGACCAGGATCTCGTCGTCGTTCAGGCGCGGCACGGCGGTGACGAGGTCGTCCACCGCTGCGTCGAACGCGTCCATCGACACGCTGTGGAAGAGATCCGGATGGATCGCCTCCATCTCCCCGACGAGGTAGTCGATGTCCTCGGTCCAGCGTTCTCCGCGCGAGAGGGCGGGAGTGGGCGATGCCGATGGAACGGGGGCGCTCGTGGAGGCAGGGATCCCGTGCCCGATGCAGGCGGTCATGCCGAGCATCAACGAGACCATCAGGCCGAGCGTTCGTCGTCGCATCCCAGGGCAACCTTCGGTCGATACTACGAAGTCGTAGCACATACTACGAGTACGTAAGATATCGTGTTACCGTTCACCGCGATGAGTGCGCGGCGATCGTCTCCGCCCGGCGTCGGCGACACGGCGAGCTGGCGCCCTCAGCCCGAACGGCAGACGTCGTTGCTGTTCGACATCTTCGTGCTCGGGCAACGGACCCGCGCGTTGATGAACGAGGCGATGCGTGACGCCGGTCTGCGACCGGACGAGTACGCCGCATACAGCGTGGTCTTCGAGATGCAGACGATCACGCTGACCGAGATGGCCGAGCAGCTCGCGATGCCCCTGACGACGGTGGCCGAATACGTGCGGGCGATGATCGAGCGCGGGCACCTCCGCAGGAAGCAGCACCCGACGGATCAGCGCGCCCGGCTCCTGACGCTCTCACCTGCGGGTCTGCGAGCGCATCGCCAGGCTTCGCGGACCTTCGAGCGAGCACACCGGGCGCTGCTAGCGGACCTTGCACCTCTCGAAGAAGGACCGACACGCGAGATGCTGCAGAGGCTCGCGGGGAGCGCCGACCGAGCGCTCGGTGCGCTCCCGACTCGTCGTGTCGGATAGCTGGTCGACCTCGTAGCGCCAGCCCGATCGCCAGTCGAAGGGCGCGGTCACGCTCTCCTCGAGCGGCACGCCGTTCACGAGACTGTCCAAGGCCCATCTCGTCACAGAATGACCGATGAGCACGACCCGGGTCCCGCGCCATCGCTCCACGATCTCGGACAGGAAGTCCTCCATCTCCTCGACGACCTGTCGGTAGCTCTGGCCGCCGGGAAAGGGTGTGCTGATGTGGGCCGCCCGTTCGGCTTCGACGGGTTCGACGGGGGTGCCGTTCAGCTCGCCGTAGTTGCATTCCCGGAGCCGAGGATCCCGGACGATCGGGATGCCCGTCGCTCCGAACGCGATGTCGGCTGTCTCGACGGCGCGACCCAGGTCCGAGGTGAACACAGCTGACGGGGGCCGGGCGCGATGCCGCAGACCCAGCTCCTGGGCAGCCCGTTTCCCGGCTTCCGACAACGCGCCGTCGTTCCACCCAGTCGCGATCCCGCGTTCGTTGTCCAGGCTGATCGAGTGCGTCTCGAAGATGATCTCCAACATGTCGTAGTTCGACCCTAGTGTCCGATGCGACCGTCATCGGTCAGTTCGGCGGCTCGCGAATCCAGGTAACGCTGTTCGGGGACGCTTGTCGTGCGTCGGGCGGCCAGCCGGTAGGACTCGCGAGCCGCTGCGACGTCACCGGCCATCTCCTGCAGGTGTGCGCGCACGGCAAACAGACGGTGGTGTCCGGCCAACCGTTCGTCGGAGTCCAACGTCGCCAGCATGTCGAGACCGGCCTGCGGGCCTCGCACCATCGCGAGCGCGGCCGCGTGGTTCAGCGTGACCATCGGGTTGGGGGATCGGTGCTCGAGCAGCTCGTACAGACCGAGGATCTCGGCCCAGTCGGTGTCCTCCGCGCTCGGCGCTTCGTCGTGGACCGCGGCGATCGCCGCCTGCAGCTGGTACGGACCGAGCGGCGCCGTCGCGAGGGATGTCGTGATCAACGCCACGCCCTCCTGGATGGCGCCGGCGTTCCAGCGCGACCGATCCTGCTCGGCGAGCGGGACCAGCGCGCCGTCTGAGCGCGTGCGCGCCGCGCGCCGAGCGTCTGTCAGGAGCATCAACGCGAGCAGTCCGGTCACCTCGCCGTCGTCGGGCAGCAGGCGATGAACCCCCCGCGTGAGCCGGATGGCCTCGCCGGTCAGGTCGGTGCGCACCAGGTCGGGACCGGATGTCGCGGTGTAGCCCTCGTTGAAGATCAGGTACAGCACGTGCAACACCGCGCCGAGCCGTTCCGCCCGCTCCGTCTCCGGCGGGAGGACGAACTCGGAACCGCTCGCCTTGATGCGCTGCTTGGCCCGGCTGATGCGCTGACCCATCGTGGCGTCGGGGACCATGAACGCGCCGGCGATCTGCTCCGTGGTCAACCCCCCGACCGCGCGCAACGTGAGCGCGATCTGAGACGAGGGCGAGAGCGACGGATGACAACAGAGGAACAGCAGCGTCAGGGTGTCGTCCCGATCGTGGACGTCCTCGTCGCCGGGTGCGGGCGCAACGAGTTCCGCCGCCGTCAGCTGTGCCGCGCTTGCCGATTCCCGACGAACACGCGCGGATTCGCTACGCAGCTGATCGGTCAGTCGGCGTGACGCGACCGTGATCAACCAACCCCTCGGGTTCTCCGGCAGAGCCTGCCCCGGCCACTGGAGCGAGGCCGCCAGCAGCGCCTCTTGCACCGCGTCCTCGCATGCGTCGAAGTTCCCGTAGCGACGGACGAGCGCGCCCAGGACCTGCGGGGCGAGCAGCCGCAGCACCTCCTCGACGCCGGCGTCCGTGCTCACATCTCCAGCCCGGCGACGTGCATCAGGGGCCGAACCTCGACCGCGGTGAGCCGGGCGTCCGGGATGGCTGCGGCGAGCTCGGTCGCACGCTCCGGCGTGTCGCACTCGACCAGGTAGAAGCCGCTCAAGAGCTCCCTCGCGTCCAGGTACGGCTCGTTCGTCACCGACGTCTCGCCATCCCTGACCCGAACGGTTCGGGTGTTCGACGGATCCGACAACACCACCGAGCTGCACAGCTCACCCGGCTCGACGACCCGGGTCTGGAAGCGGTCGTGGGCGGCGAAGACCTCGTTCCGTTCCTCCAAGGACATGGCATCCCAGATCTCGGGATCCGTCGTGATGATCAGCAGGTACTTCATCCGTGCGTTCCTCTCAGTGGCGCGGCTTCAGATCGGCCGTGATCTCGAACTCGACGGGTCGCACCTCGATCGCGGTGTACCGCGCGTCCGGGATGGCGGCCGCGAGCTCGGTCGCACGCTCGAGCGACTCACACTCGACCAGGTAGTAGCCGGCCAGGAACTCCTTGGCCTCGATGTAGGGCCCGTCCGTGATCGCCGGAACATCGTCGCGCACGCGGACGGTCTTGGTGTTCGTCGGATCCGCGAGCGCCACCGAGCTCAGGAGCTCTCCGGGCCGGACGATCTCCTTCTGGAACGTGTCGTGGGCGGCGAAGACCGCGTTGTGCTCATCCTCCGACAGGGAGTCCCAGACCTCCGGGTTCATCGTGATGATCAGCAGGTACTTCATGTCGTGCTCCCTTCGTCCGTGGTGCCCGGCGTGGGCGCCGCTCACAGGAACGTCGGAGCCGCCGTCTCGGCTTCGACATGGTGAGGATGTCGAAACCCGGCCGGCGTCTCCGACGTACCGTGCGAGATGTCCGATACGAGAGGAAGGAGACCACGATGAACACCGTCACGTCGAAGGACGGCACCACCATCGCGTTCGATCGGTCGGGCGAGGGGCCGGCGCTCATCCTGGTCGGCGGAGCGTTCCAGCACCGGGCGATCGACCCCAGCACGGCGCGTCTGGCCGAGCTGTTGTCGCCGAACTTCACCGTCTACCACTACGACCGCCGGGGCCGAGGGGACAGCGGCGACACCGCGCCGTA
The DNA here is from genome assembly GCA_963736335.1 of uncultured Actinomycetes bacterium. Taxonomy (GTDB): domain Bacteria; phylum Actinomycetota; class UBA4738; order UBA4738; family HRBIN12; genus JBBQVZ01. Next base: position 57,788 of record CAVTOC010000004.1, read on the forward strand.
CGCGGTCGAGCGCGAGATCGAGGACATCGACGCCCTGATCCAGGACGGCAGCGGAACGGCATCCCTGTTCGGGATGTCGTCCGGAGCGGTCCTCGCGCTCGAAGCGGCGGCGCACGGGCTCGCGGTCACGAAGCTGGCGTTGTACGAGCCGCCATTCATCGTCGACGACAGCCGCCCACCGCTGCCGGACGACTACCGGAAGCGGCTCACCGAGTTGCTGGCGAAGGGTGGGCGAGGCGACGCGGTCGAGCTCTTCATGACGGAGGGGGTGGGCGTGCCCGGCGAGGCGGTCGCACCGATGCGAGGCATGCCGTTCTGGTCGGGGCTCGAGGCCGTGGCGCACACGCTGCCGTACGACGCCGCGATCATAGGAGACACGATGTCGGGGTCACCGTTGACGGCGGTCAGATGGGCTTCGGTCACGATCCCGACGCTGGTTGCCGACGGCGACGCGAGTCCGGCGTGGGCTCGCAACGCGGTGGCGGCGCTCGTCGAAGCGTTGCCGGATGCACGGCGTCGCACGCTCGAGGGCCAGACTCACGAGGTCGATCCCGAGATCCTCGCCCCCGTGCTGGAGGAGTTCCTGGCCGGTTGACCATAAGCTTGCAGGCGATGTGGCCCGGCGGGATGCGGTGCGCGGCGGCGTTCACGTTCGACTTCGATGCCGGGGAGGCGTGGCTCGGAGAGGATCCTGCGAACGCCGATCGACCCGGCGTGCTCTCGCAGGGAACCTACGGCGCGAAGTGGGCCGTGCCACTGGAGCTCCTTGCGCAGCACGGCGTCCGCGCCACGTTCTTCGTGCCGGGACGGGTGGCGGAACGCTATCCAGGTCGCATCGAGGAGATCGTGGCCGCCGGGCACGAGCTCGCCCATCACGGCTACACGCACACGTCGCCCACGACGCTCACGCGCGACGAGGAACGGACGGAGCTCGTGAAGGGGCTCGACGTCCTTCGAGCGTTCAGCCCCGACGTCGTCGGGTACCGGTCGCCGTCCTGGGACTTCAGCGTCAACACGGAGGAGCTCCTGCAGGAGCTGGGGTTCCGCTACTCCTCCAACTTCATGGACGACCTCAAGCCCTACCGGCGAGCCGCGAGCGACCTGATCGAGCTCCCGGTGCGATGGATCCTGGACGACGCCGCCCATCTTCTGGTTCGACGGGTCGACCTGGCTGAAGACGATGCGGACCGCCGACGAGGTCCGATCGATCTGGGAGGGCGAGTTCCGCGGCTACCACCGGGTGGGAGGGTCGTTCGTCCTCGCGTGCCACCCGCAGGTCATCGGGCGTCCGTACCGGTTGGAGATGCTCGACGCGTTCCTCACGTACGTGCGGTCGCACGACGACGTGTGGATCGCGACCTGTCGCGAGATCGCCGACGTCGTCCCTGACGCCGTCAGTCGGTAGCGACAGGCAGCGGTGGCCCCACGACCTCCAGGCCGTAGCGCGGGCCGACCTCATTCCACCGAGCGATCTCTTCGGCGACCTGTTGGTCGGTCGGGCGATCGGGGATCCTCCGCTCGAGGGCGGGGTGTCCCACTTCCGCATACAGCTGGGTCAAGCCGGCGGGCGCCATGAGAGCCAGGAACCGAGCGGGATCGTGGCCGGTGATCCGGAACCGGTGGGGGATGTCCTTCGGGAGGTAGAGGAAGTCACCGGCGGCGAGCTCGTAGAGCTCCCCGCCACCCTCGTACGAGATCGACCCCTCCAGCAGGAAGAACGCCTCGGCCTCGTGGTGATGCACATGCAGCGGCGTCGCGACGCCGGGGGGCTGGGTCACCTCCATCACGCCGAGCGTGCCGTCGCCATCGTCCGGCCCCAGCTTCACCTCCATGAGGGAACCCATAGCCCACAGTGCTTCACCCTTGCCCTTGGGCCGATGCACGACCCCGCCCGCGGTCTTCACGTCGCTCACTCGCTCTCTCTTTCGATAGAGTAGCGTTCTAGTGACTAGAACGATACTCTAGTCACATGACGACGGTCAACCCCCGCCGCGTTGCGGCCGCCGAGGAGACCCGAAGGGAGATCGTCGACGCAGCGCGGCGGCTGTTCCTGGCGAACGGCTACGTGGCCACGACGATCGACGCGATCGCCGACGAGGCCGGTGTCGTGGTCCAGACGATCTACAACTCCATCGGTCCGAAGGCGGCGGTCCTCTCGCGCGTCTTGGACGTCGCGATCGTCGGCGACCACGAGGGTCGCTCGGTGCTCGAGCGCGTCCGCGACCGCACGGATCCGGCGACGGCGGACCCTCGCTCGATCGTCCGAGATCTGGCCCGGACCGCCACCGACATCGCGTCCAGGGTCGTCGAGGTGTGGCTCGTCGTGGAGTCGGCGGCGGCCGTCGATCGGGACACCGCCGCCCTGGTCGCGAAGAACGATGCGCAGCGGCTGGCCGGCTACACGTTCGCCGCGCGCCTGTTGAAGGAGCACGATGCGCTGCGGCCGGGGCTCACCGTGGATGGGGCGGCGGCCATCGTCTGGTCCCTGGCCGGCGTGCGGACGTACCACGCGTTCGTCACCGAGCGCGGGTGGTCGACCGACCGGTATCGCCGCTGGCTCGAAGCTGCTCTCGTCGGGGCCTTGTTGGGTTCCTGACGTTCGGGTCGTCAGACGCCGTGTAGGCGGTCGTACTCGGCGGCGACGCGCTTGGGCACCACCATCCGCCACGCATCGATCACCAGCTCGCGCATCTCCGCCTCGTCGATAACTCCCATCCGAACGTCGACCCAGTGGTACCGCATGTCGGCCCGGCTCGGCATCATGAACTTCTCCGGCTCGGATGCCACCAGCGCCTCCCGTTCATCCTTCGGGAACGCGAAGCCCATCTCGCTCTCGTCCCGTGAGAACGCGAGGTAAACGATGCGGCCCACCCGGAACTTCACGCGATCCCGCACCACGACCTCGTAGCTGCGCGGCAACGTCGTCGCCACGGCTCGCACGTCGTCGATCGTCACCACGGCCCGATGCTCGCACGCCGCGCCGACACGGAGCCCGCCTCGTTCTCTAGATGAAGAGGGTGATGGCCTCCTGCGCCTCCATGCAGCATGGTGGCCGCACCGGCCGGATCGTCGAGGCCGTCGATCATGTCCTCGCGCTTCAGGCCCAGCAGGTCCATCGTCATCTGGCACGGGATCAGGTGAACGCCCAGGTCGCGCGCCATCTCGAGGAGCTCGGTGGGGCTCGCCACGTCGTGCTCCTTGGCCAGGTGCTTCATCATCTTGGGACCCGCCCCCGCGAAGTTCATCTTGGAGAGCCCGAGGTGCTCCATCCCCGGCCGATCCATCATCGCGACCATCTTCTGCATCCAGTTGTCGCCGGTCAGGCCGACGTCCGTCTTCACCAGGCTGAACAACCCCCAGAACGTGAAGAAGATCGTCGTCTGCATGCCCATGGCGGCGCCGGTCGTGGCCAGGATCATCTGCGGCCACACCTTGTCCAGCTCGCCGCTCCAGGCGATGATCACCAGCTTGCCCGGTGTCGTCTTCTCGTGTTCGTGATCCTTGAGCTCGCGGGCGAGCTCATCGATCGTGACCTCGGTTGCGACCATGTCGACTCACCCTTTCCGGATGAGGAAGCGGAACGTGCCCTCTTCCTCGCTCTGCTCGACGAGCTCGTTGCCCGTGTTCTTGCTCCACGCCTTGAAGTCCGGCACCGAACCCGGGTCCGTCGCGTACGCCTCCAACAGCTCTCCCGGCTGCAGCGCGCGGATCGCGATCGCGGTCTTCGCGATCGGCAGTGGGCAGGCGAGTCCGCGGAGATCCAGCGTCGTCGCGATCGTCTGGCTCATCGTTCGTCCTCCTTCGTTTTCCTTTGGCTTCGTCTTCTTGGGCATGGTGCCCGGCGCTCGCTCGGGCAGCCGTCCCTGCGGGACCGTCTGCCAGTAGACGCGGTTGAACATCCATTTCGCGACGTGCCATACGCGGTTGGGCTGCGGGGGAACCGGTGGGTGCTCGTAATCGAAGCGGAGCGCCGTCGCCTTGCCGTTGCCGGTCTCCAGGAAGCACATCACGCGGCCGCCGTAGTTCGTCTTGGGAGCCGTCCCCTTGATCAGCGAGGCGATCCGGCTCGCGATGACCGGCGCCTCGAAGTGCGCGGTCGAGCCGCTCTTGGAGATCGGCAGGTTCGTGGCGTCCCCGAGCGCGAAGATGCGCTCGTGCCCACCGACCTGCAGCGTGTGCTTGTCGGTGGGCAGCCAGCCGCCCGCGTCGCCGAGGCCCGAGTCGATCACGACCTGTGCTCCCTTGTGCGGCGGCACCAGCACCAGCAGGTCGTACTCGACCTTCTCGCCTTCGAGCGACTCCACGATCCCAGCGGACGGATCCACCGCTTCGACGTTGAAGAACGTCGTGAGCTCGATCCCACGCTCGTCCAGGATCGGCTGGATCAGCTTCGACGCGCTCTCGATCGTGAACGCCCGGTTGAGCGGCGAGAGCAACGTCACCTCGCTCCGCTCGCGGATCCCGCGCTTGCGCAGGTACTCCTCGACCAGGAACGTGAACTCGACCGGAGCAGGCGGGCACTTGTACGGGATGCCGGCGATGCCGATCCGCACCCGTCCGCCCTTGAACGTCCGCAACGCTTCGCGGAGCCGTTCCGCATCGGGGAGGGAGTAGAACCCGTACGCTCCCTCGACCAGGCCGGGGACGGCGTCGTGCACGAGCCGCGCGCCCGTCGCGATCACCAGGTAGTCCCACTCCAGGCTCCCGCCGCGCTCGAGTTGGACCGTCTGCGCTTCCGGGTGGATGCGGACCGCCTTCTCGATCGCCAGGTCGACGCCGCTCCGCAGCAGTGTTCGCTCGTCGCGGGACAGCCAATGTCCGCTCGCCTCGCCCAGCGCGACGTAGAGGTAGCCGGGCTGGTAGTCGTGCATCCCCGACGGATCCACGACCGTCACATGGGCATCCCCTGGCCGAGGGTCTTATCGAGCAGGTTCGCCGTGAGCGTTCCACCGACCCCGCCGCCGAGCACGACGACACGCGCAGGCATCGTCCGATCACCGAGCCTTGCGGATCACGAACCGCGAGTAACCGTCCTCCGGGACGACCTCGATCAGTTCGTGTCCGGCCTTGTTCAGCCACGCGGGGATGTCTGTCTTCGATCCCTCGTCGCTCGAGAGAACCTCGATCACGTCGCCGACCGTGCCCTCGCGGATGGCCCCGATCAGGCTCATCAGCGGGCCCGGGCACGGCATCCCGCGGGCGTCGATCGAGCGGGTCACCTCTGCTGCCGTCGTCATCGTTTCCCACCTCCTGTGATCAGATGAACGTCACCGGGCCGGTCGCCTCTGCGAAGAACGAGGCGACGCCCCACACACCGTCGACCATCGGGTCGAGGTCGTCTTTCGTGATCTCGAACATCTCGAGCGAGTCGGCGCACGCGTAGATGCGCACCTCGCCGAGGTCCTTCGCCTGGCGGTAGAGGTCGCTCCAATGGGGCTTGCCCTGGTCCTGCATCGCGCGCAGACCTTCTTCGCCGGCTTCCGGCGACACGCCGTGATCCTTGAGCACCCGGTCGGCACGGAAGGCGTCGAGCGCCCAGTACTGCAGGAAGACGTTCACCTTGCGACCCATCGCCGCCGCGCCTACCGTCAGCACCGCGCTCGCCTGGAGCTTGTCGTCGGTCCCCGAGAAGAGCGCCAACGAAACCGTGCCCTCGTCGTCCATGGTCGTTTCCCTTCGTCGACGAACCCGTCACGCCAAGCTTCGACGGAACCGGGACCGAGTGCGGGGGGCGAACTACCCGTCGAATCGGGGACCTTCGAACCACCCGGGCTACGGCGTAGGGCCGTCGAGGCCGGGTTTCGCCGCGCACGGCTTCGGATACACGTTCCCTGCCGAGACCGAAGGAGGACGAGATGCCGGGCCGACGAGCCACCGTTAAGAACGAGAGGCAGTACGAGGCGCTGAGAGACAAAGGGATGTCCAAGGAGCGCGCCGCGAGGATCGCGAACTCGCCGAAGGCATCGAAGCACGGAGGTGAGAGATCCGGGTCGGGGGGCAACGCGAAGCAGGGCGGGACGACGGCTCAGAAGAAGGCGGCCGGTCGCAAGGCGACGGCGGCGAAGCGGTCTCGGTCGTCAGCCTGAACGGGTCGCCGCGACGTCTGCCGATGGATCGAGCAGCGGCACCACCGGTCGCCGATCGTGCCGCAGGATCTCGACCAACGACGTCGGCGTGACCACGACTCCCCGCGCACCGGATGGACGAGGGATGGCACCGACGTAGCCGGACGGTCTCCACAAGAGCAGGACAGCGCCGTACACCAACCGAGGTTCGCCTTCGTGGAGGACGAACGCCCCGTCCGGCAGTTCGTCGAACGATCCGTGGTGATGGCGCTGGTCGCGGGTGTCGGGATCGAGCCGTTCGCGGTGGAGCTGGTCGTCGATCGCGTCGGCGCCCGTCTGTGCCGGGTGGATCCGGCGCCAGATCTCGACGAAGCGGTCGTAGTCCTGACGCCGGCAGAGCGCACACGGCCGGTGGCCGGCGGCGAACGCCGTCGCTTCGTCCAGGAAGAACAGCTCCGTGAAACGGCCGGGCTGCATCAGCGGTTCGCGATGCCATCCCCGGAACCGGAGCCTGCAGGCGATCCACCGTTTGCCGTCATAGCGGCGGCGGATCCGCCCGCCCTCGTCGTGGAGGCAGCCACGGTTGCCGTAGACCGACCCACGGGCCGGGTCCGCGATCAGATCGCCGAGCGGGGTGACACGGTTCTGCCGCGGCACGGTGCTCAGCGAGGGTCGAGTTGTTCACCGCGGTCGGGCTCGTCGACCACCGTCCACGACCCGCGCCATATCTCGCTGTTGTCGGGGAGCCGCTCGACGTCGGCGCGATCGAGGATCCACACGATGCGGCTGTGGCGCGTGATCATCCGGTAGGTCTCCTCGTAGACGACTCCCTGGAACGTCGTCCGCCAGGTCGCGGCGATCACCCGTCCGGCGTCCTCCGGATGCAGCAAGCGCTGCCACAGCTGTGGATCGGCCTTCCACTCCTCGACCGAGAACCCGAGGACGTCTTCCGCGCTCGGGCTCAGTTCCTTCAGCGCGACGGCGCCGGGCGCGTCGGCGTACTCATAGACGTACGTGATGACCGCGGGCCGATCCACCGGCCAATCCTATGGTCTCCGCGGGCGTCGATCGTGAGGGCGGGATCCGCTCTCGGTCACCGGCGGATCGAACCTCAGCCGTTCGTCCAGTGGATCGACGGGGTGTGGATCGGTCCGGGGAGATCGTCGGGATACGGCGGCAGGACCAGCGGGGGGATCGGTTCCTGCGTGAAGTCGAACTCCGACGAGAGATCTCCCAGCAGAGACACATCTTCGCGGACGGTGGGGCGTGGGTCCGGCCAGCCGTCGGTGCTCGGGTCGATCCTCGCTCCGCCGAGGAAGCGGTCCTCGATGAACTTCAGGTAGGCGTCGAACGACAGCGTCTGATGGTCGATGTATCCGCGCCGCGCCCAGGGACTGATCAGGATGCCCGGCACCCTGATCCCGTAGCCGTTCGCGTCCACGCGGATGGGCGGGACGTGATCGTAGAAACCGCCCCAGTCGTCCCACGTGAGGAAGATGGCGGTGTGGGTCCAATCCGGTCCCTTCATCGCCGCGTTCACGACCTTCGTCACCCAGGCCTCCCCGTCGGCGATGTTGTCGGGTGGATGCTCGCTCACACCCTCGGTGGGCATGACCCACGAGACGGAGGGGAGCGTGCCGTTCGCGGCGGAGTCGAAGTAGTTCGTGTTCGACTGGATGTTGGCGAACGTGTTCGTCTTCTCGACGGTGGTGAAGCCCGGGAGCGGGTTCTGCACCGGCGCCGTCGCCGGCCCAGAGAGGCCGTCGCACGGGGGCAGGACGCAGGTACCGGGACCGACGTAGTAGGCCCAGCTCACGTGGTTGGCGTTCAGGAGCCAGGTGATGTCGCCCCACAGGTACGGCCGGGGGGCGCCGTCCTCGGGGATCCACATGTTGCCGTGGGTGGCCGCGTTCGAGCCCGGGTGTTTGAGATCGGACCGGCAGCTCATGACGTCCGACAGGTCGGGGCACGTCGCCGACCACGCCGAGACCAGGAACAGGTGCGACGGGAGCGTCCAGGAGTCCGACGGCGCGAACATGTGGTCCTGGAGCGTGTACCGCTTCGCGTACGCCCAGTAGTTCGGGATCTCGCGGGCGGTGTGGTACCCCATGACGTCGGGCTGGCCCTGCGGGCCGGCCAGCGCGTGGACGCACGGGTACGCGTCGACGTTGTGCGGGTTCTCGCAGCCGTTGCCGATCTGCTCGAGCGCCCGGATGGTGCCGTCCATCCGGCCGCCGTTGACCGTGATCCCCGACGCGATCTGCCCGTGCGGGCCGGACGCATCGAAGAAGTCCTTGTCGTGGTACGGCCGCCAGCAGTGTCCGGCCTCGGGATCGGGGACGCACGTCGTGAATCGCCCCTGGTCGTCGCGCGGCAGCCCGTCGGCGCCGGGGAACGTTCCGAAGTATTGATCGAACGACCGGTTCTCCTGGACCACCACGATCACGTGGTCGATGTTGTCGATCCCCAACGCGGGGTCGATGGAGCCCTCAGACGTCGGCGAGCTCGAGCTCGGATCGTCCGTGGCCGTGGGGGACGTCGTCGTCGGGGTTGCGGAGGGTCCGGAGCCCTGCGTGCATGCGGCGGCCAGCGCGATGACACACGCGGCAACCACGGAACCGAGGAGCCTTCGACTCATCCACCGCTCCACGTCGCGGGATCCTTCTGGCGGGCCGCGCCGTTGGGGAACAGTGGGAGGATCAGCGGCGGGATCGGGTCCTGGGACCAGTCGAACTCCCTCGAGAGGTCACCGAGTCGCGCCGCGTTCTCACGAACCGTCGGACGTGAGTCGGGCCAGCCGTCCGACAGAGGATCCAGCCGCTGGCCGAAGAGGAACCGGTCCTCGATCAGCTTGAGGTAGGCATCGAACGAGAGGGTCTGGTGATCGACGGTGCCACCGCGAGCGAAGGGGCTGATCAGGAACGCCGGCACGCGGATCCCGTAGCCGTCGGCATCGATCGCGATCGGCTTCACGTGATCGTAGAAGCCTCCCCAGTCGTCCCAGGTGACGAAGATCGCGGTGTGCAGCCACTGCTCCTCCGGACCCGCCATCACGGCGTTGACGAGCTTCGTGACCCACGCCTGGCCGTTCGAGATGGAGTCGGGCGGGTGCTCGCTATCGCCGAAGCTCGGCACGACCCACGACACGGAGGGCAGGGTGCCGCTCGCGGCCGCCTCGAAGAAGTTGCGGTGCGGTTCGACACTGTTGAACTGGTGGGTGGCCTCAACCGTCTTGAACCCGGGCAGCGGGTTCATGATCGGGTTGGTCAGATCGGCGCCGGCGGACAGTTCGGGACAGGGCGGCGTGATGCACGTGTCGTTGCCGACGTAGTAGGCCCAGCTGACGCCGGCGTTGTGGAGCAGCCAGGTGATGTCCGCCCACAGGTACGGCCGCGGCTTCCCGTCGGCCGGGATCCAGACCTTCTGGTGATGGTCCGCGGCGTTGTGGCCCGGGTACCGCAGGTCGGAATGGCAACTCATGGGGTCGGTGAGATCGGGACACGTCGCCGACCAGCCGGACACCAGGGACAGATGCGACGGGAGGGTCCACGAGTCGGTCGGCGCGAACATGCGGTCTTGGAGCGTGTACCGCTTCGCGTACGCCCAATAGTTCGGGATCTCGTGGGCCGTGTGATACCCCATGACGTCCGGCGTCCCGTTCGGGCCCGGCGTCGCTTGTTTGCATCCCGGGCGCGCGGGGTTGGAACGACAGGCGTTCCCGATCCGGTAGAGCGCCCTGATCGAGCCGTCCATCCGCCCGCCGTCGACCGTGATCCTCGACGCATTCACGTTGTGCGGGCCGCCCTCATCGAAAACGTTGGTGTCGTGGTACGGCCGCCGGCAGATCCCGTTGGCCCGCGAATCCGGGACGCACACGTTGAAGCCGCCACCGGATCTCTTCGGGATCCCGTTGGCTCCGGGGAACGTCCCGAAGTAGCTATCGAACGAGCGATTCTCCTGAACGATGAAGATCATGTGATCGATGTTGCGGATGCCCGAGTTCGGATCGATCGACAGCTGAGGTGCCGATGCCCGGGCGGGAAGCGTGAACGTGCCGGCGTCGCCGACGAGCGCGCCGATCACGCCCACGACCACGAGGGATGCCCACAACCACGCACGCTTCAACGACAGTTCGCTCGATCCTTCGCTGCGGGCCCGAGCCCTTCCGGGCTGGGAGAGGGTGTGCTGACCTTTGGATAAGGCTAGCAAGGATGCGGGGTTACCCCCGGATGCGCGCAGGTAGCCGGTTCCGTTCGTGGGGGACCAGGCGGTCAGTCCAGCTCCCGCGGGACCACGAATCGAGTGAGCTCGCCCGTCGATGTGGCCACATCGTGCCATGAACCCACCGGGAACTCGAGCTCGGCCAAGGCGCCCGTCGGGAACTTCTGTGCGAGCGTGTCTAGCCTGTCCCCACGAGCCGCGAGCCTGACGGCGAGCTCCTGCATCGCCGGGTTATGACCGATCAGCATCACCGAGACGGCGTCGGGGATCGCACGCACCCTTTCCAGAAGGGACCCCGCGTCGAACGTGTAGAGCCGAGGCTCGATGTGGATCTCGAGCTCCGGGCCTAGCGCGGGCAGCACTCGAGCGAGCGTCTGTCGCGTCCGAAGCGCGGAGGAGCACAGCACGACGTCCGGCCGGATGCCCTCGGCGCGCAGGTAGCCGCTCATCCGATCCGCGGACCGCTCGCCCCGGGCAGCGAGTGGCCGGTCCCGATCGTCGAGTTCCGGCTCGTCCCAGCTCGACTTGGCGTGACGCAGCAGCCACAGGCGCATCCGTTCAGTCTGCGTCATCCGGACGACGACCCCCATACCGCCTGGGCGGTCTCCGCGATCGTCCGAAGCTTCGACCGTTCCTGTTCCAGCGTGATCTGGTTCCCACGGATCGATGTCCCGAACCCACATTGGGGTGAGAGCGCGAGCCGTTCGAGCGGTACGAGCCGCGACGCCTCCCGGATCCGAGCTGTGAGTTCGTCGACGGTCTCGACCCGTCCGGTCTTCGTCGTCACCAAACCCAACACGACCGTCATGTGCTCGGGCACGGCGGCGAGGGCGTCGAACGAGCCGGACCTATCATCGTCGTATTCCAACAGGAGCCGGTCCGCGTGGATCCGCGGGAACAGCTGGCCGGCGAGCCAGTCGTAGCCGCCGGAGACGAGCCATCTGCTCATCTGGTTCCCGCGGCACACGTGGAGCCCGAACGTGACGCCCGGGTGCTCGCCCATCACCAGGTTGTCGAGCTCCGTCCCGAACTCGATCCATCGATCGGCCGGCCAGCCCCGGCGCTCGTAGAACTCCCGGTATCCGGGATCGATCAGCAACGGGTACTGCGGGGCGTCGAGCTGGATGTACGTGGCGCCCAGGCGAACGAGCTCCACGACCTCGTCGCGAAGGATCTCCGCGACGTCACCGAGGAACGCTTCCGCCGAACCGTACGCTCCGACCGACCCGTCCGGATCCCAGAAGTTGGCGAACAGGCTGGGGCTGGGGAGCGTGACCTTCACGATCCGGTCGGTTCGCCCGCGTGTGTATATGAACTCCTCCGCGGAGAGGAACCGCTTGCGCCGGAGCGTGTCGACCACGGCGATCGGCGGACGCTCGATCTCCACCTCACCCAGCTCGTCGCTCCGCCACCGACCCCACAGGAACGCGTCGATGTCCCATTCCGAGAAACCGTCGACCGACTCGGTCAGCTGGCTCTGGAACGAGAGGCGGCGCATCTCGCCGTCGGTGAGGACCGCGAGTCCGGCTGCTTCCTGCAGGCAGACGGCGTCGTCGACCGCCGCGTCCTCGATGCGCTTGAACGCCGCCTGCGAGATCTCGTCTCGGGCGAGCCGCTCGCGGGCGTCGATGAGCACGGGCGGACGCAGGAGGCTCCCGACGACATCGGATCGTGCGATCATGCCACCACTCTATGCGGCGCGTGATGACGCACGATCCCGGGGTCAGGGTTCGCAGCCGAACGTGGTCTCTCCGTTGATGCATGTGTCGGCGCCGCTTCCACCCGTGAGCGTGTCGTTCCCGGTGCCGCCATCGAGCAGGTCATCACCGTCATACGTCGCCGGCAGCTCGAAGTCGCCGAACAGCTGGTCATCGCCGTCGTCACCGAACAGTTGATCGTTCCCGCGCTCGCCGAAGATGACATCTGCTCCGTCGCCGCCGTGAAGCACGTCGTTCCCGTCGTCCGATGTGTCATACATCGCGCAACCATCGATCCGATCGTTCCCGGCGCCACCCATGATCACGTCCGCGCCGGTCCCTCCGGAGAGCACGTCGTTGCCGGCGGCGGCGCTCAATCGATCGCGACCCACGCCGCCATCGAGATGGTCATCGTCCGGTCCGCCGATCAACAGGTCGGCGCCCGGTCCGCCGTTCAGCATGTCGCCCGATCCCGCGAGTCCCGCGCCTGCATGGAGCTGGTCGTTCCCGGTGTCGCCGGTCAACTGATCGGCGCCATCCCGACCGAAGAGGGTGTCGTTCCCGGGCCCCCCGGAGATCACGTCGCCGTCGCCTCCGCCGTCGATCTGGTCGTTGCCACCCTCGCCCTGGATCAGGTCGGTGCCGTCGCCTCCGCAGATCCGGTCGGCGCCGCCGCCCCCGAAGATCAGATCCTGGCCCGCGAGACCGACGATCACATCGGGACCGGGCGTTCCGTAGATGGTGTCGATCCATCCGGTGCCCACGATCGTCGCTCGCACCCCGAAGCACGTCGGCGTTGCGAACGCGGGTGCAGAAGCGATCGAGACACCGAACGAGGAGACCAGTACCGACACGAACACGATCTTGGTCAACCTCATGCGGACAATCTCGACACCGAGGGCGGCGAGCCTTGAGCCCCGCTCGTTGCTCGCTGTTCCGCCTAACGCAGGTTGGGGTAGTGCGACCAGACGGCCCGAGCTCCGGTGTGGCCCGCCCAGATGACCATGACCGTCGCGCCGATCGCCGTGACGAGCGCCAGGATCTTCGCGATCTGCAACGTCGACGCCGTCCAGTTCGGCGTTGTCGTGCGCCAGCGCTGAGGCAGGTGCCTGGTCGCCCAGGTCTCGGCGCGCGTGAGTTCATCGGGCCCTGCCGAGGCGCGTCTGCGGAGGTCGATCGCCACCACCGTGAACAAGCTGAGTCCGAACGCCGCCGCCCAGATCTCGACCTGGTTCCCGATGTCAGCGTGCCGAACGATCAGCGGGTTGGTCGGGAGTCGCGCGGCGAGGGATTCGCCGGCCTGCGTGGTGAGCGGGACGAACAGCGTGACGACGAACGTCGCGCACACCGTGGCGATGCCCCACCGATGGCGGAAACGGCTCGAGAGTGCCACCCCAACGGTGGCGGCTGCGGCGAGCGGCAGCAGGACGACGACGACGTGCAACAACAGGATGTGCGTGGGTAAGCCGAACAGGTTCTCTGGCATCCCTTGCTCCAGTTCTGGTCACACCACGGTACGCGGACGGGCGATCGGTGCCCTCTGTCAAATGCCACCTGATGCTTTACGCATCGTATCCAGCTGATCCTTGACGCCCAGCCCGTCGGAGCGGACCTTTCGAACCGGACCTCGTCGTGCTCGCGCGACGGTCTTGATCAGATGGTTCTTGCTCCAGACCTGGATCATTGTGTCGTCCACGAAGACATCGACGAGCTGGTGCTTGAACGCGTTACGACCTTCAGTTCCGACCCATCGGTGAGCAACACCCCACCCATCACGTCCATCTGCCACAGCTGCATGGGGCGTTCCCCTTCCCAGCGACGGAACCCTTCGCGGCGCTTGCGCCGGCGACGGAGCTCGATCAGGCCGTTACGCTTGAGGCACCGGTAGATGGAAGAGCACGAGGGGACCTCGGACTCGGTCTTGCCGAGCTGATGTTGGATGCGCCGTGGTCCCCAGCCGGGGTAGGAGCCGGCGGAGTTCACAGATCGCTGCCTCCATCTCCGCTTCGACCTGGTGGGGACAGGAGGCTGGGCGATGCGAGCGGTCGGCCAACGCTGCGAGCCCGCCTCGTTCGTACCGGCTGATCCAGTCATGCACGCTCTGGCGTGAAACGCCGAGACGCGCGGCGACCTCGGTGACCTTCCACCCGTCCTGGATGACCGCCAACACCGCTTGATAGCGCTGCTCCATGACACTGAGCTCCACCAGCATGTCGCCCACCTCCCGCCGGCCAGATGCCCACAGGAGAAGCGTCATCGCCGGAGGTGTCAAAGATCAGCCGGAACAGGTGTCAACCATCAGCTGACCATGTGTCAAAGCTCAGGCGATGCCACTTCGTCGAGCATCACCCGAAACACGACAACATCTGTGCCCTCGGCAGGAATCGGACCTGCGACACCCGGTTTAGGAAACCGGTGCTCTATCCACTGAGCTACGAGGGCGGGCTAAGAAGAAAAGCTGAATGAGAACCTTGTTGAAAACCTCCATCGCGGTGAACCGTGAACGAACACAGCCTATCCGGCGGCGCTGAAGGGAGCGAGCATCGGGGCGACGCAGCCGATGGACGGCTTACGGCGCGCCTAGCTGGCGAGGAGAGCGGATCTTAGGCGGCGAGGGTCTTAGGTGGCGTGGGGCCTTGTCAGCGATCGAACAGATCGCGGCCCACTGCGAGTGGTGCTCGTCCTGATGGTCGAACACCATCCTCACGGCGCGCTCGCGGACCTCGCGGGGATACCTTCCTGATCGTTGCATGGCTCCAACCTCTCACGGTCGGGAGCCTCCAGGAAACCCGGGGCGGTTCAGCAACCTTTGTGAACGACATTGGGGCTAGGCACGCCGAGTCTCGTAGCCTTTTGGGTGTTTGCGCTGCCAGAGCCAGTGATCCCGACAGATATCGTCGAGCCCATTCACAGCCCTCCAGCCTAGGAAGGAGGCAGCGGACGACGTGTCAGCATACATACACGGAGCGTCGCCTGGACGCCTCTCGACAATCTTGAAGGGAAGAGATCGTCCGACGGCGGTGGATGCTGCCGAGATGACCTCGAGAACGGAGTAGCCTCGGCCAGTGCCGAGATTGAGCGCTGTGCAGCCTTCGACTTCGTCTAGTTTTGCGAGAGCAGCGATATGCCCTGCAGCGAGATCGACGACGTGGATGTAGTCGCGCACGGCTGTCCCGTCCGGCGTCGGATAATCACCACCGAATACACGTATGCTTTGTCGCTGCCCGATCGCGGTCTGCATCACGTACGGCATCAGATTGTTTGGGACTCCGACCGGATCCTCACCGAGCAGGCCAGTTCTGTGTGCCCCGACCGGGTTGAAATATCGAAGCAGCAAGATGTGCCAGCCGGAGGATGCAGCGGCGATGTCGCGGAGCATCTCCTCGATGAACAGCTTCGTGCGACCGTATGGGTTGATCGGCCTAAGCGGTGCGCTTTCAAGGATAGGAAGGCGATCAGGAACGCCGTACACGGTGGCCGACGATGAGAACACAAGCCGGCGGATTCCACGCGACTCCATCGACCGAACCAGATTCGCAGTCCCAATGAGGTTGTCCTCGTAATACAGCAGCGGCTGCGCAACCGACTCGGCGACAGACTTGAGACCGGCGAAGTGGATAACGGCGTCTACAGGAGTGGTGCGCAAGAGCTGATCAAGCGCGCTCCTGTCGCGTAGATCGAGCTCGTGGAACTCGGGTCGACGCGCAGTGATTTCCCAGATCCGCGTGAGAACGCTGCGGGAACTGTTCGAGAGATTGTCGACCACGATCACCTGATGGCCGGCATCCAGGAGCTCGACGCACGTGTGAGACCCGACGTATCCCATGCCACCGGTCAGAAGGATCGTCGCCGCCATCGGTATGAGAGTACGCGAACCCTTAACGTCGGGCTCGCCGTCTTTGGGCAGGACCGTCTCGATTACGGTGCGGAGCAACCTGCGCTCGTCGTGCTCTCCGGCTGGGATCCTCTGGCCGGCGGCGACGTTTCGCGGATCGCCCGCCCGGTCTTCATCGTTGCCAAGGTCTGAGCCGCGTCCGTCGGCCAGAGTGTCAGCGGCTCATGCAACGATGCGGAACGGAGCAGCTGACCTGCGAGTCTAGCGAAGGCGTACACGCGTCACGCGAGCGGGCCCCTGAGGTAGATCCTGCCGACTGTCGGGCGGTAGCCGAACTCTTCGTTGAGGTGGCGGATCGGCGCGTTCCGCTCGTCGTTGGTCGTGCGCAGTTCTTCGTAGCCGTTCGCCTTCGCCCACGCGATCTGCGTCGCCTTCAGCGCGCGCGCGACGCCGCGGCCGCGCCAGGCGCGCTTGACGCCCGTGAGGTCGTGGTGGGCCGTCGTCGGCTGGGCCGTAGGGCTGAGTGAGAACTTCGCGTAGCCGATCACCTCGTCGCCGGCGACCGCGACGAACGTCGCATCCGCGCGGTCGCCGGGGCCTTGCATGTCGTGCGCAAGCCAGTCCTCGAAGGGTTCGACAGACCCGTCTTCGTCGCCGGGGATGTCGGGCGCCGCCTCGAGCACGACCTCGTAGATCCCGCGCGCGAGCTCGGGCCGCTCAGCCCACGTCGTGATCGCAACTCCTTCGGGCGGGGCGACGCTCGGCGGTTCGATCCTCGTCAGATCGAGAGAGACGCCCAACTGACGGCTGTATCCGGCGAGACCGCGCCGCTTCGCGAAGCTCAGGCTCTCGTCGTCGTTGTCGGCCACGAAGGTTTCGATCGTGTCGAGGCCACGCGCCCGGGCCCAATCGGAGATGGCCTCGTAGAGGGCGGTGCCGCCGCCCTGGCGTCGGCGCTCGGGGAGCACGCTCACGAGCGCGAAGACGAACCCTGGCCACTCCGGCTGGATCGCTCCGAGCGCGCAGCCCCCGACGTCGCCGTCGATCCGCGCGAGCAGATCGACGTGGTCGCGCAGGCTCGCCCGATAGGATCGCTCTTCCTCCAACCCGAGCTTGTCGTGCGGCCAGACAGCGTTGTAGACGTCGAGTCCCAGCCGCTCGTCTTCCTCGTTCGTGTAGGGAGCGATCTCGTTCACGCCGAACCAGGCTATCCCCGTGGTTGCCTTACCGCCGAGCTTGCCGCACCATGTCCGGTACGAGAGGAAGGAGGTGGTCCGTCTTGCATGAACAGCAGGAGACCCTCGAGGTGAGTGGCTGCTGAGCCATCCCTCGCGGGCCAGGGTTCACCACCTCGCCCGCTCGCCGGGAGACCGGCAGAATCCAACCATCTCACCGACCTCATGGGTTCCGGCTTGGTCTACCGGATGAAGGCTCGTCAGAGTCCGAAGCGCTCGTGAGGGGACACGTGGTCGAACGGGTCGGACCCGCCGAGGGTCCGGCCCGTTCGCTTCCGAGGACCGACAGCTCGTTCGCGCGACCGACGCCCTACGGCCGGAGCGCCGGCCGGGAGGCGAGGAACCGGCTGAGCGAGATCCCCGAGCCGGAGCCGGTCGCCAGGTCCGCCAGGATCGTGCCGACCATCGGGCTCGCCTTGAAGCCGTGCCCGCTGCACGCCGAGCCGACCACGACCGACCCGATCCGATCCAAGACGTAGTCGTTGTCCGGTGTGTTCGTGTAGAGACAGGTCTCCGGCGGCTCGGTCGGGATCATCGATCGGAAACGACTCCGACCCCACGTCTCCGCCCGTGCGAGGCGTGCCGGGTCCGGTTCGAACGACCGTGTGTCGGGGTCGACGATCGGGCCGGCGTGATCCAGCGCGAGCTTGAAGCTCCCCATCTGTGTGGGATGGGGGACCGCGTAGTGGTCGATCGCTCCGTCGACCGTGTAGTCGATGATCGTCGGCAGCGGCGACGGGGTGTCCAGCCGGTAGTACGACACCTGCTCGAGCGTGGGGACGAGCGGCAGGTCCAGACCCGCACCTGCGAGGAGGCCTCTCGCCCAGGCGCCGGCCGTCACGACGGCGACCGGCGCGCGGATCGTCTCCCCGTCGATCACGACCTCCGCGAAGCTGTCGTGGTTCGAGATCCGTTCGACCGGCGTCCCCTCCCGCAGTTCCGCGCCGGCCTCCGTGGCGAGGCGCGCCGCAGCCCGGACGGTTCGGTCCGCCAGGCACACGCCACCGTCCTCATGGACGAACATCGGTTCATCCGCAGCGAATCGGAGCGACGGCCACCGTTCGAGAGCCGCGTCGGGCGAGAGCCACGCGTAACGCTCCCCGGCGCCGTCGAGTGCATCAGCATAGACGCGTGCCCCTTCGCCGATCTCGAGGTTGCCCGTCCGGACGAGCAGCGTCTCGCCGGCGGCCTCCTGTAGCTCCTGCCACCCTCGCATCGCGAGTCGGTTGAGCCGGACGTAATCGGGGTGGTAGTCGGTCACGCGGACGATCCGGCTGAGCCCGTGCGAGCTTCCGCCCTTGTGTCCGAGCTGGTGGCGCTCGAGGATCAGGGTGTGTCGGCCGCGCTCGGCGAGCGCCTTCGCGGTCATCGTCCCGATGACTCCCGCTCCGACGACGACGACGTCGTAGCTGGTCCTCATCACCTCAGTCCGGTTCGGGCCACGGGGACCAGATCCTAGAACGTGCGCTGACCGATCGCCGCGCGGACGTAGGCTGGGCGCATGAAGGCGAGAGGGTTCACGCTGGCGGCGTTCCTGGTGTCGGCTCTCGGGGCGCTCATCGCGGCGTTCGCGCCGACCGGCCACGTGACGGAGTCCTTCGGATCATCGAGCGGGGTGGTCTCGACGCGCTCCTACAGCGAGAGCATGTTCCAGGTGAACGGCGCCTGGGTCCTCGTGGTGGTGTCGGTCCCGGTGCTGGTGGCGTTGATCCCCGTCCTGGTGCGTCATCGCCGAGCGCGGATCGTCTCCGCCGTGCTGCTGTGGATCGGCTGCGTCGTGGGGATGTGGTCGGTGGGGATGTTCTTCGTCCCGGCGGCGATCTTGATGACCATCGCGGCGTCACGGCGCGAACCGGCGCCGATACCGCCCATGCCGACGGTCCCGGCCCACTGAGTCGCGGAGAGGCTGGCGTGGGACCGAACGGGACGACGGGCGTGATCGTGATCGGCGGAGGCGTCGCCGGCCTGGCCGCCGCCCGCGACCTGAGCGCCGGAGGGTCCCGCGTCACCGTGCTCGAGGCTCGCGACCGACTGGGCGGACGAACCTGGACGCGCACGATGGCCGGGACGGACGTCGAGGCGGAGTTCGGCGGCACGTGGTTCACGCGGCAGCTCCAGCCGGCGATCGCCGAGGAGATCCAACGCTACGGACTCTCCGTGACAGAGAGCGTGCGCTTCGATCGCGCGGTCTGGGCGGGCACCGACGCTCGGGTCGTGGGGCGCAACCCCGGCGACACGTTCGCCCCGCTGTTCGAGCCCGCGAACCGGGTGATGGAGGGGGCCGTCGAGCGCGTACGCGAGGCGTTCGCCGCCGGAACGGAGATCCCGCCGGAGTTCGACGTTCCCGCGGCCGGTTGGATCGAGGCGCTGGATGTGCCGCGCGCGACGCAGGAGATCCTGCTCTCGTGGATGGCGGCGGTCGGCGGCGGCGACCCCGGAGAGCAGTCGATCCTGATGCTCATCGGCGACCTCGCATTGACGGGCTTCTCCCTCGGCGCCTCGATGGAGGACGTCGGCGAGTCGTTCACCGAGGGAACCGCCGCGCTCGTCGGGGCGCTGGAAGGCGACATCCGGGGCGAGATCCTGCGGGGCGTGGTCGTCACAGGCGTGGAGCAGGATCATCGGGGCATCCGCGTCTCGACGGAGGACGGCGGCTCGTTCGAGGCCGACGCCGCCGTGGTCGCGCTGCCGTTGAACTGCTTGACCGATGTCGCCTTCTCACCGGGACTCGATCCCGCGCTCGCGCGGGCGGCCGAACAACGTCACGCGGGACGTTCCACGAAGGTGCTCGCCGTGACCGATGGGTTCGGGGCCGCGACGATCGGCGTCGCGTGGGGACACCCGTTCCAGGCGGCGGTCGGGACCCGGGAGGTGCCAGGCGGCGCGCTCGTCACGGGCTTCGACGGCATGGGCCTCATCCGCGACGCGCATGATCTTCACGAGATCGAGGCGGCCCTCCGTGTGTTCGCGCCCGAGACCGACGTGCGGGCCGTGGACGGACACGACTGGATCTCGGACAGGTTCTCGAAGGGCACATGGCTGTCGTGGCCCCCTGGCTGGGCCGCGGACATCGCGTCGCACCTCGGGCGGCCGCAGGGCCGGCTGGCGTTCGCCGGATCGGACATCGCCATCGAAGGGGCCGGGTACATCGAAGGAGCCATCGTGTCCGGCAGGGCGGCGGCGTCGTCGATCGCCACGCTGTTGTGAGCCGTTCGAAGGTCAGGCGCCGCGGAGCGTGATCCGCTCGTCGAAGCGGCCGGCGCGTTGATCGATGCGATCGCCCGGTTCGATGCCGCAGATCTCGTAGACCTTCGCCGCCAGCGCGGCGGGGGAGAAGGGCTTCGTGAGGTAGTCGTCGGCGCCGGCGCGCCACCCGTCGATCTGGTCCTGGATCCCCACACGGACGCTCAACAGCACGACCGGGAGGTGGCTCATCCGATCGTCCTGACGGATGCGCCGCAAGATCTCGAACCCGTTCACGCTCGGGAGCATCACGTCGAGCACGACGGCGTCGACGTGCTCCGTGGCGAGGAGCTCGAGACCCTCTCGGCCGCTCGCCGCCTCCAGGATCTCGTCGCCTCCCGTGCGGAAGGCGATCCTGCACAGCACCCGCACGCCGGGATCGTCATCGATCACGAGTATCCGCATCACGTCCCCCTTCGATCTCCTCCTGGAGGTGTCGGCGCCAGAGCGTCGCGGGCGTATCAGCCGGTCGGGGCAAGACGCGATTCCCCCATCCGGGCGACGTCCGTAACTGGTCAGAGCGGGTCGAGTCCGATGCAGGCGAGGTGGTGATAGAGCGGTTCGTGGCCGACGGGCACGCTCATGATGTAGGAGAGATCCGGGTCAACTGGCAAGCCGCATTCCGCGCACACCAGTCCCTGATCTTCCACCGGACCGGTATCGGCACGTCCGGAAGGTCCCTGGAGAACCCGCCGTGCCCGTTCCGCGAGGTGCGGTAGCGTCATCCGCGATGACGGGTTCGACGGAGGCCTACGTGGAGGCCGGCGACAAGCGCGCGTTCGCCGGCGCGATCGAGTGGCCCGGGTGGTGCCGGACCGGGCGTCGTGAGGACGACGCCCTCGACGGGTTGCTCGCATACGGCGCGCGCTATGCGACCGTGGTCGCCGGCTCGGTGCGCGGGTTCACGGTGCCGCGATCGCGAGCCGATCTCGCCGTCGTCGAGCGCCTGACGGGAGACGCTACGACCGACTTCGGGGCACCATCCGTGGCGCCGGCGGCAGATGCGAGACCGCTCGACACGCGGGGCCTCAAGCGGTTGATCGCCATCCTCGACGCGTCGTGGGACGCGTTCGACGCGATCGCGGAGGCGGCCACCGGCCGGGAGCTGCGCAAGGGGCCGCGAGGCGGCGGGCGCGAGCTCGACGGCATCGTCGATCACGTGATCGGAGCGGAGATCGGCTATGTGGCGAGGCTGGCCGCGCCTCGTCCGAAGATGGAGGGGCGAGACCGGTGGGACGTCGCCACGGAAGAGCGAGCGGTCGTCCGCGACGCGCTGGCTCGCGCGGTGAGCGACGGACTTCCGGAAACGGGGCCGCGCGGCGGCAGGATCTGGCTGCCGCGCTACTTCGTCCGCCGCGCCGCGTGGCACGTCCTCGATCACGCGTGGGAGATCGAAGATCGACTGGGCGACTAACGCAGCGCCGCGTATCCGGGTTTGATCACCTGATCCATCAGCGCCAGCCGTTCGTCGAACGGGAGGAACGCCGACTTCATGGCGTTGATCGTCAGCCACTCCAGGCGATCCCATCCCCAGTCGAACGCGTCGACGAGGTTCGCCAGCTCCCGGCTCAGCGTGATTGCCGACATCAGCCGGTTGTCCGTGTTGACCGTGACACGGAAGCGCATGTCGGCGAGCAACCCGATGGGATGTTCGGCGATCGACGGCACGGCGCCGGAATGAACGTTGGACGTCGGACACAGCTCGAGCGGAACGCGACGGTCGCGCACCATCGCCGCGAGCCGGCCCAAGCGCGCTGATCCGTCGGGTGAGAGGACGATGTCGTCGACGATCCGGACACCGTGACCCAGACGCTCTGCGCCGCAGAGCTGCAGGGCTTCCCAGATCGACGGCAGGCCGAACCCCTCGCCCGCGTGGATCGTCAGGTGGAAGTTCTCTCCACGGATGTGCTCGAACGCGTCGAGGTGACGGGTCGGCGGATACCCGGCCTCCGCTCCCGCGATGTCGAACCCGCAGACGCCGCGGTCTCGCCAGCGCACCGCGAGTTCGGCGATCTCCAGGCTCCGCGCGGCCGTCCGCATCGCGGTGAGCAGGGTCCGAACCGTGATCGGGCGACCCTCGCTTCCCAGACGGAACCCCTCCTGGATCGACTCGACCACGTCGTCCAACGACAGGCCCCGCTCCAGGTGCAGCTCCGGGGCGAACCGCACCTCGGCGTAGACGATGCCGTCGTCCGCCAGGTCCTCCGCGCACTCCCGCGCGACGCGGACCAATGCCTCGCGCGTTTGCATCACCCCGACCGTGTGCGCGAACGTCTCGAGGTACAACACGAGGTCCTTGCGGCTCGCTCCGCGGGTCATCCACGCACCCAGCTCGTCCGGGTCGGTGGTGGGCAGACCCGTATAGCCGGTCTGGCCGGCGAGCTCGACGATCGTCGCCGGCCGGAGGCCGCCGTCGAGATGGTCGTGAAGCAGCACCTTCGGTGCGAGGAGGATCCGCTCGAGGTTCGGGGCGCCGGTCACCCCGTCAGCCTACGAGTGCCGCCACGCGCTCCACGACCTCGCGACAGAACGCCCCGATCCGCGCTGGGTCGTCGATGAACTGCGACGGCTTGATGCAGATCGACGTGTACCCCGCCGCGACCTGTTCCGGGATCGAGGACAACGCGCGTCCCAGGTCGGCCACGCTCGTCCGATCGGGGAACTCCCCACGCGTCCCGCCGACCATCTCCAGCTCGTCCATGTTCCGACCGCCTTCGTCCATCGCAGCGCGCAACCGATCCAGGTCAGCCGGTGCGGGACGCCCCAACGGGTTGAAGCCTCGCCCGTACGTGACGATGCGTCGGACGAGCCGCTCGTGGAGCGAGCTCCCTCCGAACCACAGCGTCGGGCCTTCCGGACGGAACGGCTTCGGCTCCAAGAAGACGTCGCGGAACGGATGAGACGCGCCTTCGAACGATGCGGGCGAGTCCCGCCACAGGATGCTCCATGCCGCGAGATGCTCGTCCAACAGCGCACCTCTGGCATCGAACGGAACGCCGAGCGCGTCGTACTCGGCGCGGTGCCAGCTCACGGTCGGCTGCACGACCAGCCGTCCCTGCGACAGGAGATCGAGCGTGGCGAGGTCCTTCGCCAACTGCAGCGGATGCCGGAGCGGCGGGATGATCGCGCCGGCCACCAGCCGGAGCCGGGTGGTCACGGCCGCGACGGCCGAGAGCAGCACGAGCGAGCTCGGCCAGGGCGTCATCGGGTCCTGGTTGCCGGGGAGCGCGTAGTCCCGCGGGTTCGAAGGGAGGCCGCCGGAGTCCGCCCCGCGTCCGAGCACCACGTGCTCGCTGACCATCACCGCATCGAACCCGGCTCGTTCCGCCTCAACCGCGACCTGAACCAGCGACGGGAGATCGCGCGGCGAGGACATCGTCCAGTTCTCACTGAGTATCAGGATGAGCTTCGGAGGGGTCATCGCCGTTCGCGATCAGCGCGGCGTGCGTTCGTCGGGGAAGAACCGCGGACCATGGCCGGGCACGATCTCGGAGGCCAGGTCCCGCACTCGCGCGCGGTTCGCGTGAAGCACGTCGGCATCGTGCGTGTACGGGTCGTCGGCGGGACCGTCGGCCGCCCACCACAGGTGCGTGAACGCGACCACCCCAGCGTCGGTCGTCACGAGCGTCGTCAGGTCTTGCGGCGTGTGGCCCGGCGTCTCGATGAGCTTGATGTTCGGCGACAGCTCGAACCCCTCGGCCGGTCGATCGATCCAGAGGTCGTCGACGTAGATCGCCTGGAAGTCGTGGATGCGCGCGTTGGGGAACAACCCCACGTTCACGGTGTGGTCTGGGTGATGGTGGGAAAGCACGACGTCGGTGATGTCCCCCGGTGCGATCTCGAGCGCGCGAAGGGGCTGGAGGATGGATGACGTACCCGCGACCATGCCGGGATCGACCACGACGAGCGCGTTCCCGTCCGCGACGAACCCGACCGTCGATCCGACCCGGAGCTCGCCTCCCTCTCGCACGTATCCATCACACAGGACGTGGAGCTCCGTCATGGTCCATCCTCTCGGCCGTGGGTTTCGGCATCCAACCAAGAACGCGAACGTTCGGTCAACACGGGATCGGCGTTCGCCGAGGTCCGGTCGCCGGCTAGGGCCAACGTAGTACGCTGGATACCTCGGGCGGACGTCCGAGGGTTCGCGCCGAGTGATCGATAACGGGGTTCTCCCACCCTTTCGCCCTCGCCCCCACGGATCGTGTGTTCCAGATCGGAGACCGTCGATGGCGAAGGCAACCAGCGGAAGCAATCAGGTTCAGTTCGGCTTGCCGGATCGCGGGAAACGCGCGGGATCGCGAGCGACGGCCGGGAGACAGTGTCACCACGAAGGGTGCTCTACCGTCCTCACGACGTATAACGCCGGCACGACGTGCTGGCTCCACACCGACTCGAAGTACAAGCACCCGCTCGCCCGCTCGTAGGTGCTCGAGCATCGCTCCGTCGCGATCCCGTCGGTTTCGCGTACGCTGTTGAGGTAGGTCGAGCGCGTTCTGGCGCCGACATCGCGTGGTGAAGGCCGTCTCACTCCCTTCTTATCCGGAAGATCTGGGCCGCTCATCCCCACATCTTTCGAAAGGGAATCGATCCATGTCACAACGAACCGTGAACCCACGGCGTCCCTCATCCGTCTCGCAGCTCGCGACCCTGGAGCCGCCGATACCCTCCGTCCCGCTCCCCGGTTTCGCCGAGTTCGGCGTGTCCCAGCCGGTCGTCGACGCGCTCAAGATGCGAAGCATCACCGGTGCGTTCGCGATCCAGCAGCTCGTGCTCCGCGACGCGATCGCGGGACGCGACGTGCTCGCGCGCTCCCGCACCGGCTCGGGCAAGACGCTCGCGTTCGCCATACCGATCGTGGAACGGCTCACGCCGAGCGGCGGCAGCCCCACGGCGTTGATCCTCGCGCCGACGCGTGAGCTGGCCAGCCAGGTGACCGAGGATTTCCGCGCCATCGCCGACGTCCGGCACCTGCACGTCGCGGCCGTCTACGGTGGCGTCGCGATCGGCCCGCAGGCCAAGCGCTCACGCGGAGCCGACATCGTGATCGCCACCCCGGGACGTTTGCTCGATCTGGTGGCACGTCGTTTGCTCCGCCTCGACCGCGTGCGGATCTGCGTGCTGGATGAGGCCGACCGCATGCTCGACATGGGGTTCCTGCCGGACGTGAAACGCATCCTCGAGATGCTCCGCCCGGATCGCCAGACCATGCTCTTCTCGGCCACGCTCGACGGTGAGGTTGGCCGTCTGGCCGCGCGGTTCACGCATGATGCGGTGAAGCACGAGGTGAACGACGACGACGGGGTGCTCGTCGCGCTGGCGGACCACCGGTTCGTCGCGGTCGAGCAGAGCCGCAAGTCGCAGGCGCTCGTTCGCGAGCTGGCCGCCGATCGCGGGCTGACGTTGATCTTCGTGCGGACGCAGCGCGGCGCCGACCGGCTGGCGAAGAACCTGAAGACCCAGGGATTCCGCGCGGGCGCATTGCACGGCGGCATGGCGCAGAACGCGCGCGAACGGGCGCTCGGCCACTTCGCGTCCGGCGCCAACGACGTGCTCGTCGCGACGGATGTCGCCGCGCGCGGGCTGGACCTCGAACACATCACGCACGTGATCAACTTCGATCCGCCGGAGGACGAGAAGGCCTACGTCCACCGCGTCGGACGCACCGCGCGCGCCGGGCGCAGCGGCACGGGGATCACGTTCGTGACTCCGGAGAAGCGCTCGGACGTCGGCAAGATCGCCAAGGTGCTCGAGCTGCACGTGGAGTTCGGCGAGGCGGGGCTGCGGATGGACGCGCCGCGACCCGCGGGCAACGGCAGCCCGAGACGGCCGTCGAACGGCAACCGCCGCCGGCGCTGACGGAGCACGGTCGCTGCGGGAGGTGATCCCAGCCGATCGCCACCACCTGAGGGCCGATCGCCCTCGCGCTGCGTAGATTCAGTTGATCTGTGTGTAGGAACTTCGTTCGTCAACCTGCGACCGAAGCGAGCTTCCATGGCCACCACGACCGAGCGACATCTTGCGGCGACGCGCGAGCACGGGGGGAATCCCGTGTGGCGGAAGGCTCCCCTATCGCTGCTTCGGCACCCGTCGCTGTTCGCCGCGATCGCCTTGGGCGCGTTCCTGGTCGTCGTGTCGACGGTCGCGTATCCGCTCTTCCTCTCCGCGTCCGCCGGCGCGTTGGTCTCGTCGGAGATCGGCGATCCCACGGTGACCCCGTTCGGGGCGGGGATCATCTACACCGCGACGAACGTGCGGTTCGACAAGGCGAGCCCCGACGGACACGGTCTGCTGAGCGACCGACGGCGGCAGGTGTTCGCGCGGACCGTCGGGACGAACCCATCGCTCGATCCGGTGATCGAGCAGGCGATGGGGGATGGGGTCGCGGTCACCGGGCCGGATGGACACGTCCCGTCGTCGGGCCCGGTGAACGGTGCCCTGTTCTTCGGGACCGACGTCCTCGATCATGTCGACCGCGTCGAGGGCACCGACGGAACGGGCGTGTGGCTGCCCGACTACGTCGCCGGGCCGCTGAATGCGCACCCGGGCGATCGCGTCGAGCTGCGTTCGGGGAACGCCGTCGTCCCCGTCACGGTCGACGGCATCTATCGCGCGCTCTACGCGCTGCCGAGCACCGGCTACTGGCGCACCTGGTACGAGCAGCTCTATATCCCCTGTCTCGAATGCGCGGTTCCACCCCAGCCGATCCTGGTCGACCGGGATCAGCTGATCGCACTGTCGAACCAACTGGGGATGGACCGTGCTTCGTTCGCCCTCTCGGCACCCGTCAGGGCTGATCCTGCGCTGACGCTGGACGAGGCCCGGGGGTTGGGTTCGTTCGCGGCCGGTCTGAGCCGCGAACTCACGGTCGGTCGGTCACCGCTCCGGACGCTCTTCCCGTGCTGCGGTCAGCGGTACGTCGGCACTGGGCATGGTGCGCAGTTCCAGCTCCTGGGTGCGATGTCCCGTGTGGTGAAGGTCGTCGACCAACGGATCGCCGCAGTGCAGGGGCCGATCCAGGTGCTGTTCCTCGCCGGTCTCCTCATCTCGTTCGGCGTGGTGGCCGCGGCAGGCATCTTCTCGTTCACCGCGAGGCGGGTCGACGCGGGCGTGCTTGCCGTCCGCGGATGGGGTCCCGGATCCGTCGGCGTCAAGGCCGTGCTGGAGTCGATCTTCCCGTGCGTGGTCGGCGCGGTCATCGGGTTCCTGGTCGCGAGCGGGCTGATCGCGTGGATCGGTCCCGGGGGGTCGATCGATCCGGCGGCGCGGAAGTCGGCGCTTGTGGGTTCGCTCCTCGCGACGCTCGGCGTGCTCGCGGTGGTCGGCGTCGTCTCCGCGCTCACGTTCGTGTCGCACCACGAACCGCGACAGGGTCTGTCGCGGGTGGCCTTCATCGTCCCGTGGGAGATCCTGGCCCTGGGCGGTGCGTACCTGGCGGCCGGCCGGTTGCACGCACGGGGCGGGGTGCTCGGCAGGACGGTCGAGCGACCGGCGCCGACGGTGTTCCTGTTCCCGTTGCTCCTGGCGCTCGGCGTGGCGATCCTCGTCGCGAGGCTGATGATCCTGGCGCTCTCACGGCGCCGCCCCGGGGATCGGAAGCACGTCTCGGCGTGGTACCTGGCGGTCCGGCGGCTCGCCTCGTCCTCCCGGCTGACGATGGTGTTCCTCGTCGCCGCGACGCTCGCGCTCGCGGTGTTCGCCGCGTCGCAGACCATGGTGAGCTCCCTTCGCAGCACGGTCGATGCCAAGGCGAAAGTCTTCGTGGGCAGCGACGTCCAGCTGCAGATCGGCCCCGATGCGCAGATCCCGTCCGACTTGGGGTTCCCCGCAACGATCGCGACGCGATCCAAGCAAGCGGGACGCATCGCGGACTCCGACACGCAGTTCGATCTCCTGGTGATCGATCCCGCGACGTTCGAAGCGGCGGCCTACTGGAACTCGGCGTTCTCGGATCGGTCGGAGGCCGATCTCCTTCGCCTGTTGGATACGCCCTCGGGCGATCGCCTCCCCGTCGTGCTGGCGTACGGGCAGGGCATCGCCCCGGCCGCGATCGAGATCCAGCAGCACATCGTGCCGATCGACATCGTGGCGACCGCTTCCGGCGTCCCGGGGACCTCGTCCACCAGACCGGTGTTCGTCGTCGCGCGGGACCGGCTTTACGACGCGTTCGCTGGTCTGGGCGATCCGCTCAACGAGGTCCAGGCGACCAGGGAGATGTGGATCCGCGGGCCAGCGGATCAGGTGCTCGCTGCCGCGGCCCACGCGGGGGTCGACACCTACCTGACCATCACCGCCGACGAGGTGTCGGACATCCCGTTCATCAAAGCGGCGATCGATACGTTCATCGTGCTGGATGTGCTCGGCATCGTCGCGTTGATCCTGGTGCTCGTCGTGGCGATCGTGTACCTGCAGGCTCGTCAGCGATCGCGCGTCGTGTCGACGGCCCTGTCGGCGAAGATGGGGTTGTCGGAGGGCACGGTGCGGCGTTCCTTGGTCCTCGAGCTGTCGGCGGTGTTGTTCACCGCGCTCGCCGTCGGCGGGACGGTCGGCATGATCGGCGCGGCGTACGTGACCCCGTACCTCGACCCGCTGCCCACGATCCCGCCGGATCCCGTCTCGGTGCTTCCGTGGGTTGCGGTCGCCTCCGCGGCCGTCGGGCTGGCGGTCACCGCGATCGTGGGTGGATGGCTCTCGACCCGCGCCGCGCGCGACGTTCGACTGGGGGACGCGCTCCGTGTCGCGGAGTAAGGGGCGGCCCTCCGCTGCGACGGGATCGAGCGTGTCTCCTTGCCTGGATGACACACCCACCTCACCGCTCGCCCGCAACGTCCGCTAGGCTCCCGCGTCATGCCGACACGTCACACGCCGTACCACCAACGGTTCGTGGAGCTCGGGGCCGAGATGGGCGATCGGATCGGGTTCGATGCCGCGGTCGTGTTCACCTCCACGCAACTGGAGCACATGGCGACCCGAGAGCGCGTCGGTCTGTACGACGTGTACTACCAAGGGCCGATCGACATCAAGGGGCCGGACGCGGAGGCGCTGCTCGACCACGTGCTCGCTCGCGACGTACCCCGCCGCATGGCCACCGACGGCCAGGTCCTGTACTCGTCGGTCTGCAACGAGTCCGGAGGGATGATCGACGACCTCACCGCCTACCGCCTCGGACCCGAGCACTACTGGCTGATCGCGACGCCCTCTCGCGCCGAGACGATCGAGCACTACGTGACCGAGCACGCTCGGGGCCGCCGTGCCTACGTGACGAATCGCATCTCCGGCACGGCGTACCTGTCGGTGCAGGGACCGGGCTCGCGCGAGCTGCTCGCGCCGCTCGCGGCCGCGGACCTGTCCGGCGAGCATCTTCCGTACTTCCGTTCGATGCAGACGTCGGTCGCGGAGGTGCCCACGCTGATCTCGCGGACCGGGTACTCCGGTGAGCTCGGCTTCGAGCTCTACTACCCACGGGACTACGCGCTCCACATGTGGGACGCGCTCACGGCGGCTGGGGCGACGCCCTGCGGACTCGGAGCGCTCCGGAGCACCCGTATGGAGAAGAAGTATCCGCTCTACGGTTTGGATGTGAGCGAGACGACCTCGCCGCTCGAGGCCGGTCTGGCTTGGGCCGTCGACCTCGACGCCGGGCCGTTCGTCGGCCGTGCCGCGCTCGTGCGACAACGAGACGAAGGGCTCTCGCGCGTCCTCACCGGGATCGAGCTCCCCGATCTGTCCCACCTACCCGCCGACGGCGATGTGGTGTCGAGCGGAGACGGCGAAGCGCTGGGGACGCTGACATCGACGGACAGCGGCTGGTTCCTGGGGAAGGCGCTCGCGATGGGGTACCTGCCCGCCGAGCTCCCGTCGGGATCGGTCGTGACCGTCACCTCGTCCGGAACCACGGTCGAAGCGACCACGACCCATCGTCCGTTCTACGACCCGGAGGGCGCCCGTGTTCGCTCGTAGGTCGTCCGCGCTCCTCGCGATCGCGTTGGTCTGCGCTGTGTTCGTCCCGCCATCGGCCTCGGCCGCCACCCCCGTGGACCTGCGCGTGATGGAGTTCAACATCGAGTACGGCGGCACCGTGGTGAGCTTCGACAGCATCGTCCGTGCGATCCAGGCCGCCGACGCCGACGTGGTCGGCGTCGAGGAGGGCTTCGGCAACGTGCCGCGGCTCGCCGACGCGCTCGGGTACCCGTACTACAACGTTCGGCTGCAGGTCATCTCGCGGTTCCCCTTGATCGACGCGCCTGGCGGGAACGGCCTCTTCCTGTTCGTCGAGACCGCTCCCGGGCAGGTCGTCGCGCTCGCGAACGTGCATCTCCCGGCGGGCCCGTACAGCCCGAACCTCGTGCGACGCGGGGCGAAGCGTTCGACCATCTTGGAGATCGAACGGCGCGTCCGCGTGCCCGCCGTGGAGCCCGCGGTGACCGCGCTCACGGGCCTGGTCGACCAGGGGATCCCCGCCATGCTGCTCGGCGATTTCAACACGCCGTCGCGGCTGGATTGGACGCCCGAGACCGTCGGACTCCGCGAGCAGATCCACTACCCGGTCAACTGGCCGACCAGCCGGTACGTCGAGGACGCGGGCTTCGTGGACTCCTACCGAGTGGCACATCCGGATCCGGTCGCGAACCCGGGACTGACATGGCCCTCCGGGAGGCCGCACCCACCGGGCGTCTGGAGTCCCGGGCCGAACGCGCCCGCGGATCGGATCGACTTCATCTACACCGCCGGCGACGTCCAGACCCTGGGGAGCGACGTGGTCGGTGAGTCGGGTGGTCCCGGCGTCACCATCGGGGTCGACCCGTGGGGCACCGACCACCGCGCCGTCGTGTCCGAGCTCTCGCTCCTGGGAGGCGTCCTCCCCACGCTCGTGGCGGTCGGTTCCCGCCTCGTCGAGGCGGGAACCGATCAGACGCTCACGTTCCACGGGCCGGGCGGGCCCGACCAGCACCTCGCCGTCATCCCGACGAGGGGCGATCCTGCCGATCCCATCGCGGACGAGGCGGTGGCCGGCGAGATCGACGGCACCGTCGCGATCGCCACCGACGGCTGGGATCCCGGAACGTACGTGGCCCTGCTGATGGACGGTCGATCCGTGCTCTCGCGGACGCGCTTCTGGATCGAGGCCCCCGGCGATGGCCCGCACGTGTCGACGTCGCGGCACGTCTACGGCGTCGGCGATCCGATCGCCGTTCACTGGTGGAACGCGCCCGGTGCTCGCTGGGATTGGGTCGGTGTGTATCCGCGACACGCCGATCCGAACGTCGCCTCCTACCTGACCTGGTTCTACACGCGCTCGACGATCCAGGGCTCCGGGACCCTCGACGCCGACTCCGAAGGCCCGTGGCCCCTGCCGGCCGGTCGATACAGCGTCTACCTGTTGGCGGACGACGGCTACCAGGTCCTGGCGCGCCATCCGTTCCGCGTCCGCTGAACGACGCCGTATGTGATTGAGTTCGGGGATGGACGTCGAGCGACTGCGCCGCCTGCCGCTCTTCGGTGAGCTCGACCATCACGACCTGTCGCAGCTCCTGCGCTGGGTGCACGAGGTCGAGTTCGCCGACGGGGATCTGCTGTTCGAGCAGGGCTCGATGCCCTATGACCTGTTCGTGATCGAGGAGGGTTCGGTCGAGGTCGTCCGCGACGGTCGGTCGGTCGCGACCCTCGGCCCCGGCGAGATCGTGGGCGAACGCGCGCTGCTCAAGCTCGAGCGTCGCTGGGCGTCCGTGGTCGCCGTCGGCCACGTCCACGTGGTCACGCTCTCGGCCGAGGATCTGGCGGAGATGTCAGAGCAGATGCCCGAGCTCGCCGATCGCCTGCGCGAGACGATGGCCCGTCGCGAACGAGAGAACGACACCCATTGATGGCCAAATGACGCAAAGGAGAGACGCGGGCATGAGGACGCTGATCCAGGGAGGCACCGTCGTCACGGCGACCGAGACGACAGTGGCGGACGTCGTGATCGAGGACGAAAAGGTCGCGGCGATCGGCAGGGGCATGGCCGTCGAAGCCGACCGCGTGATCGACGCGACCGGCCGCTACGTGATGCCCGGCGGCGTCGACGTGCACACGCACATGGAGCTCCCGTTCGGCGGCAGCTTCTGCTCCGACGACTTCGAGACGGGCACGCGCGCGGCGGCGTTCGGCGGGACCACCACGATCGTGGACTTCGCGCTGCAGGACTACGGCGAAGGTTTGCGGCAAGGGCTCGACCGATGGTTCGCGAAGGCGCAGAACGCCGTCACCGACTACGGGTTCCACGTGATCATCCGGGAGGTGAACGACCAGGTCCTGAAGGAGATGGACGAGCTGGTGGGGGAGGGCGTCACGTCGTTCAAGCTCTTCATGGCCTACCCGGGCGTGTTCATGCTCGACGACGCGTCGATCTTCCGGGCCATGCGCCAAGCGGGGAAGTCGGGCGCACTCATCATGATGCACGCGGAGAACGGCGGTCCGATCGACGTGCTGGTCCGCCAGTTCCTGGACGAGGGAAAGACGGCTCCCGTCAACCACGGGTTGACGCGGCCGGCCGTCATGGAGGGCGAGGCGGTGCACCGGGTGTTCCGGCTCGCGGAGCTCGCCGATACGCCCGCCTACATCGTGCACCTGTCGTCTCGCGACGCCCTGAACTCGCTGCGCGAGGCGCGCGACCGCGGCCAGGCCGCGTTCGCGGAGACGTGCCCGCAGTACCTGTACCTGAGCCAGGACGACATGGCGAAGCCGGGGTTCGAGGGCGCGAAGTACGTCTGCTCGCCACCGCTGCGGACCGCCGATCACCAGGAGGATCTGTGGACCGGCCTGCGAGGGGGCGACCTCTCGGTCGTGTCCACCGATCACGCCCCGTTCAACTACACCGGACAGAAGGACCTGGGCAAGGACGACTTCTCGAAGATCCCGAACGGGCTGCCGTCTGTCGAGGACCGGTTCACGCTGCTCTACGGGGGCGTGGAGGCCGGACACATCGACCTCAACCGGTTCGTGGAGCTGGTGGCCACCGCGCCCGCGAAGATGTTCGGGCTCTATCCGCGCAAGGGAACGATCGCTCCCGGATCCGACGCGGACATCGTGGTGTTCGATGCGAAGAAGGAACGCACGATCTCCGCGTCGACCCATCACATGCGCGTCGATTACTCGGCCTACGAGGGACGTGTGGTCCACGGCCTGCCCGAGATCGTGATGCAGCGCGGTCAGGTGCTGGTGGAGGACGGGGAGTTCCACGGCACGCCGGGGCAGGGCAGGTTCCTGTCGCGGAGCCGCCTCACGGCGTAGGCGCCGGGGCGTCCACCCGCGACACGTCGGCCACGTCCGCGTGGAGCGCCTCGAGGAGCGCCGACGTCTCGACGTGCAGGTTGACGCCGTGGGCCCCTGCGCCGATCGCGACCGTCTCGAACCCGCGGACGGCGTCGTCCGCGATCACCGGCCAGTCGCGTGTCGCCCCGAACGGCGTGATCGTGCCACGTTCGTAGCCCGTCGCGGCCTTCGCCTCGTCCGCGTCGGGCAGCGACAGTCGCTTGACCCCCAGGTGCGCGCGGAGCTTGGGCCAGTCGATCTGGCGGCCGCCCGGGACCAATACGAACACGTAGTCGTCGGCGGCGCGCCGGATCACGATCGTGCGGAGCAACTGGCCGAGCTCGATCCCCTGAAGCGCAGCGCTTTCCTCGGCGCTCCGGGGGCGGTCGGTCCGAGCGACCTCGAACGTGAGCCCGGCGGCCCCGGCCGCTCGCATCGCCGCCGTGTCGTCGGTCATGCGTGCCTCCGCATGAACGCACGATACGCGGCTCCGCGAACGGCCGGAACCGATCGGACGGGTTACCCGGTCGCCGTCACCTTCCCGAAGAGGCCGTGTGCCTCATCGTCCGGGCCGGCGGTGAAGTAGAGCGCGTTGGACGGCCCTGCCGCGTCGCCGTTGCCGAACTCGATCGCCCACAGACCGTCGATCGCGAGGACCTTGCCGTGCGAGTTCCACAAGGCTCCGACGGGCCTGTACGAGCCGTTCGCCTTCTGGTGGAACGCGTGGATCTGGCCGTCGCCGAAGTTGCCGACGAGCAGATCGCCGCTGAACGCACCGAAGTTCGATGGCGCCATCGCCAGGCCCCACGGAGCGTTCAGCTTGTGGTGCGACGCGACCCGAGTGACGAACGCGCCGGCGGTGTCGAAGGCGTCGACGAAGCCGAAGCCCTTGCCGGCGACCTCGTCACCCGCATCGGCGTCCTGCTTGCCGTACGTCACGAAGATCGTATCGCCGATCGCCTGGATCCCGAACGGCGCGTAGCCGTTGGGCATGTTCGGATCGACGAACGTGGACGCCGTGCTCACCAGGTTGAAGGTGCCGTCGAACATGTCCACCTTCGCGTTGTAGAAGTCGGTCGCATACAGCATGTCGCCGGCGGCCGTCGATGCGATCGCGAGGCCCTTGTAGCTCGCTCCGTGGCCGGACTCGTCCGCGACCACGAACGAGTGGGTCGACGGGCTGGGCGGCGGCACGTTCGGGTTCCAGCCGTTGATCGTGCCGCCTTCGGTCGCGAACAGGAACAGCGAAGGCCCAGAGGCGGTCCCGTTGCTGACGACGAAGTTCGGGCTGTCGTTGAACACGAGCCCGGTGGGACCGCCGGCGACGTCGACCACCAACGGCAACACGGCCCCCTTGCCGTCATACAACGTGGACACGTCGTTGTCGGCTGCGTTCACCCACCACGGCGTCGTCGGACCGGCGGCCAGGCCCCACGCGTTCACCAGGTTGGGGTCGGTGGACTTGGCGTTACCCGCCTGGTCGGACACGAGTCGATACATCTTGTAGGAGTTCGCCGCCCGTCCGGGGGCGCCTCCCGAGCCCGAGCGCGTCGACGCCGACGCCATTGCCGATCCCGCGGCCACGGAGCCCATGGCGGCGATACACAGCACTGCAAGGGTTCGTCTCATCTTCCCCACCTCCCGTTCGTTGCACCACGAAGGACCGACGGGCCTGGTCGCCGTCGATCCTGACGGGGTACTACGGCCCGACCCGCGAAGCGGTTCGTCCGCCGCTCGTCAGGGCCACCGCTCTCCCGGACGGCTACCCTGGGGTCGTGGATACCGAGGAAGAGCGCATCGCCCTGTTCCTGGACTACGAGAACCTTGCCATCGGCGCGCGGGAGAGTCTGCACGGCATGCAGTTCGATCTGCGGCCGGTCCTCGACGCGCTCGCCGAGCGTGGGCGGGTGATCGCTCGCAAGGCGTACGCCGACTGGTCGTACTTCGACGAGGACCGTCGGATGCTCACGCGAAGCCACGTGGAGCTGATCGAGATCCCTCAGCGGATGGGGGCCGTGCGGAAGAACGCCGCGGACATCAAGCTGTCCGTCGACGCGTTGGAGATGGCGTTCGAACGCGACTACGTGACGACGTTCGTGATCTGCACGGGCGACAGCGACTTCACGCCGCTCGTGCACAAGCTGCGCGAGCTGAACAAGCGGGTGATCGGCGTGGGTATCAAGGATTCGACGTCGGCGCTGCTCCCGCCCGCATGCGACGAGTTCCTGTTCTACGACACCCTGGAAGGGGTCGACGCCCCGGTGGATCGGCCGAGGCGGAAGCGTTCGTCCGCCAAAGCCGAGAAGGAGCCGGCGCCCGCGCCGCCGGAGCCGGAGGCTGTCGAGCAAGACGTCGCCAAGCCGCAGAACGTCGACGAACTGGCCGTTGCGATCGCGCAGACCCTCGCGGGGCTCCAACGCTCGTCGAGTGGGCCGGTCCTCGCGTCGTCGATCAAGCGCGCGTTGTTGCGTAAGGACCCCACGTTCAGCGAGGCTGAGTACGGCTTCCGCGCGTTCGGTGAGTTGCTGCGTCACCTGGCCGATCGAAACGTCATCGAGCTCACCGAGGGCTCGGCGAAGGGCGATCCCGAGGTGTCGCTCCCGTCCCACGGTGGCGAGCGGGATGCGTTCGACCTGCTGCGGAAAGTGGTGAGCGATCTGGAGGCCCGCGGCGGTCCTCCACCGCTCTCCGGTCTCAAGAACAAGCTCCGCAAGGTGCAGCCGGACTTCAGCGAGAAGAAGTACGGCTATCGGGGCTTCCTCCAGTTCGTGAAGGCAGCGGAGACGCAGGGGGTCGTGAACCTCGAGTGGGACGAGGACGCCGAGGACTACATCGTCACCGCGTCGGAGTCGGGATAAGCCGAGCGTCTGCTGCGTACCGGATACCCGTTCCCTAGTCCTATCGAGTCAGCCGGATCTTGTCTTCATAGGCCATACGGCTGACCACCCCAACCTGTCGACAACCTTGGGGAGACGACAACGAGAGGTTCGACGAGATGCGAGTGTTGGTGGTTGACGACGACGAGGATGTCCGGCGCCTCTGCGCGATCAATCTCGAGTGGGACGGCCACGAGACGATCGAGGCCGCTGGTGGCGCTGAGGGCCTGAAGATGATCTCCTCGGCGGCGCCCGATGTCGTCTTGCTCGACGTGATGATGCCGAACATCGACGGTCTCGAGGCGCTCCGCCGCATCCGGCAGAGCGAGGCGAGCGTGGATCTGCCGGTCGTGCTGATCAGCGCCCGTGTGGAGATCGAGGACCAGATCGAAGGGTGGGCGGCCGGAGCCGACGGCTACATCACCAAGCCCTTCACACCCTCCGTCCTGACCGCGACCCTCGACGGCGCCCGGAAGCTCGACCCGCGCAAGCGCGAGGCCGAGCGCGCCCGCAGGTTGCGCACGCTCACCGAGCACGTCGTCACGTAGGGCAACCCGGATGCTTGACTGCGGGTCCGCGCCTCCACCTCTCCTCGGACGTCGGGGCGTACGGTAGTTCTTGATGTCGTCTGCATGGAAGCCCGCGCTGCTCATCCTGGGCGTCATGGCGGTCGTGTACGTGCTGACGATCGCGGTTGACGCCGTCCGTTCACTCCGCCGGCGGAAGCTGTACGGCAAACGCCGGGGATCGCAGTGGCGCCGGCGTCTCCCCATCGCGCTCATCGCCGGGGCGATCGTGAGTCTCCTGTTCGCGTTCGGTCAGGTGCGGTTGGACAAGCAGGTGACGAGTGGGACGGTCGTGCTCGCGATCGACGTGTCGCACTCCATGGGGGCGACCGATGTCCAGCCGAACAGGCTCGCCGCCGCGGAGGTGGCCGCCACGGCGTTCCTCGACCGGCTCCCCGCCGGGTTCCGGGTGGGACTCGCGACCTTCGCGGTCACGAGCGCGGTCCCCGTCGCACCAACGACTGACCGCACGCAGGTCTCGGATGCGCTCGGATCGCTGGCCGTCGATACGGGAACGGGGACGGTGATCGGGGACGGTCTCTCGGCGGCGCTCGACGCGATCCAAGCGGACCGCAACGGTGGCGATCGACCGGCGGCGGTCGTGCTCCTGAGCGACGGGATGGACTCCGGCAGCTCGATCCCTCCGCAGGACGCCGCCGTGCGGGCGCGGCAGTTGGACGTGGCGGTGTACACCGTGGCGATCGGTCAACCGGCGTCCGAGGCGTCCGCGGCCGCCGGCGCGTCGGCATCGGTCCCGGCGCCGTCCGACGTCCTGGCCGGGATCGCGCAGGAGACGGGCGCCAAGGCCTACACGACGCAGACGGCCGGGCAGCTCACCCAGGTGTACAACGCGCTCGGTTCTCGGTTGTCGACCGAGCTCACGATCGGCGAGAGCGCCGGGCCGTACGTGATCGCCGCGATCGTGATGACGCTCATCGCCGCGGCGGTCCTCCTGGTCGGGACCCGCGACCCGTACGCCTGACCCGCTCAGGTCCGGCCGACCGCCGCGTTCGCGAACGCCACGACGGTGTCCATCAGATCGGGATGATCCAGGAACATCCCGCTGCCGTGCCCGTTCCCCGACACGATCGTCGGTTCGGTCCGCAACGCGTCGGCGATCCGGCGGGCGTCGGTCGCGTACGGTTCGTTCTCAGCGGCCGCAGCCACGAAGATGGGGATCGTGTCACCGACCGCCTCGGCCGCGTGGAGCGCATCGAACGTGTCCGCCGGGGCGGACAGGCTCACGACGCCTTGCACGTGCAGCTCCGCCGCCATCGCGATCGAGAGCGACGCGCCCAAGGATCCCCCGACCAGTACCACCGAGGCCGCGCCGCTCTGCCGCGCATAGGCCACGACCGCCGCCAGGTCGGCCTCGCGGGCCTGCGCTCGAGCGTCGTACGCGATGGCTCGCCACCCGCGGCGGGCGAAGACACCGGCGAGACCGAAGAAGTCTTCCTTGGTTCCGGTGGCGCCGTGCGAGAGCACCGCGACGTCGGCGCCCCGACCGACGTCGATCGCGTCGAGCCCGTCTCCGCCGCTCGTCGGGATGCGAACGTGTCGCGATCCAACCGGGGGATCGGGCTGGCTCGCGCCGCAGCACGCGAGCGCCAGCGAGACGGACACCGCCACCACGGTCAGCGTCCGGAGCGAGATCCGATCGGATGGGCGCACCGCGCCGAGTATGGGGCAGTCCGAGCGACCGGTGCCGGTCGCCACCGGTTGCGCACGAACTCGTCATCAACCCATCACATGTGACGAACCAGGTCTCAGGCGCGACGGAGCTCGTACTGCACCACGTATCGGACCCGGTTGCCGGACCGACGCTCGAACCGTTCGACGAGCTGCATCCCGACCTTCTCGGCGACGCGGATCGAGGGGAGGTTCTCGGCGCTCGCGTAGGCCCGAACGACCTCGGCACCGAGCGTGTCGAACGCGTACGCGATGAGCGCCCCCACGGCCTCGGTCGCGTAGCCACGCCCCTGGAACGCCGGCGACATCGTGTATCCGATCTTGATGACCCCCGGCTCGTGATCCGCGGGGCTCAGTCCCACGTCACCGACGAGCTCGCCCGTCTCGCGATCCTCGACCGAGAGTTGTATCCATCCCCCGGGGGCGCCGGGATCCCTTCGAGCCATCTCCTCGATCTCGCCACGGACCCCGTCCGGATCGGTCCGCTCCCATCCCTGGTAGCGGTGGACCGCGGGATCGCTGCGGTATGCCGAGATGGTGTCGGCGTCGTCCGGCCTCGACCGGCGCAGACGCAGGCGAGGGGTCAGGAGCGGCTCGAAGCTGGCGTCGATGCGCATCGAGCCGAAGCGTACCGGCGCGAGCGGGTCCTACGTGTCGGCGAGCCTCCGCGAAAGCTCGGCCTTGATGAGCGGCCGCGAGCCGAAGACCAGCAGGAACTGCGCTTCCCGGGCCAGACGCTGCGGATGTTGGTCGGTCAGGATCGATCGGCTCCCGTGTGCGACCGTCAACGCGGCGGTGGCGCGCAGCGCCAGCTCCGAGGCCGCCGCCCGGGCCGATGGGAGGTCCTCGGAC
Source organism: uncultured Actinomycetes bacterium (assembly GCA_963736335.1). Taxonomy (GTDB): domain Bacteria; phylum Actinomycetota; class UBA4738; order UBA4738; family HRBIN12; genus JBBQVZ01. Next base: position 97,357 of record CAVTOC010000004.1, read on the forward strand.
GTCGCGTCGTCGAGCGCCCGGCGGGCCACGGCGAGCTGCTCGTCGAACGCGCTGGGTCCCATGAGTCGGCAGCATCGGTCCACGACGCCGAGCGCGAGGGACCCGTTCAGGTGCAAGCCGGTGGCGTCGCGCGCCAGGACGTCGGCGTGCGGCTCCGCACCAACCACGCGCTCCGCGGACACGACGTGATCCCGGAAGCGCAACGTGACGGTGCCGCTCGCGTTCGCGCCGACCAGGAAGAGGCGCTCCGCACGAAGCGTCGGGCTCTCGTTCGCGTCGACGAGCACCGACACGACGCGATCGCCGTCGCGCGCCGTCACCAGGATCACGTCGATCCGTCCCCACCCGCTGACCCACGGAGCTTCGCCGTCGAGGACGACGTCGCCGTTGGGTGCGTCCGACGCGCGAAGGATCGGCGGGCCCGGCCGGTTCCCCGCCAGCGCGATGCCCGCGCGACGCTCACCGCGACAGAGGGAGGCCAGCCACGCATCGCGGAGGCCCGGTGTCTCGCTCGCCGCGACGGCTCGGACCGGGTTCCGGTGCTGCAGCCAGACGAACGCCGTGGTCAGGCACCCCGAGGCGAGCGCCTGGACGACCGCCGTCGTGGTCGTCGGATCGAGGTTCGACCCACCGGAGTCGATGGGGCCCGAGATGCCGTAGAAGCCCTCCCGCGCCAAGAGATCGAGATGGGAGACAGGAAGGAGGTCCGAGGCATCCGTGTCCAACGCCGCGGGGAACAGGACGTCTTCGGCGATCTCCCGGGCCCGTTCCGCGATCGGTTGCACCGCGCGACGGTAGCCACCGCCCGGTGTGAACGACAAATGCCGGTCACGCGGGGAGGTTTAGCCCGCCGGGTGGTGCGGGTAGGCACGTCAGAGCAGCGTGCGACGAATGAAGGAGAGCCAGATGAACAGAGGAACAGGCACGGGATTCTTGGGTCTCGGCATCGTCCTGTTGATCGTGGGCGCGATCATGCGCTATGCCGTGACGGCGACGACCGACGGCTTCAGCATCAACACGGCGGGGGTCATCCTGCTCTGGGCCGGCGTCGTCGCGTTCATCCTGGGCGTGACGTTCATCGTCGCGGGCAGCCAGCGGCGCAGCGTCGCGCAGTCCAGCGTTCAGCAGACCCCGACCGGTGAGGTACGCACCGAGGAGCGTGTCGATTCGGGCGGCACCCCCATCGCCTGACGATCGGTACCGCATCACCTCGAAGCGCCGGCCGGCGTCGAACGGCCGGCGCTTCGGTATGTCATGGCCGACCGTTGAAGATGGCGTCGGCCGCGAAGTCGCGGAACGTCGCGTGTGCGTCCGCACCGAGCTCGACCACGCTCAGGCCGCCGACGGTCGCTCCGGTTCCGGAGACGACGCGGCTGTCGACACGACCGGGGTCGAGCGACGGCATCGAGAGCAGGAGCCCGGCCATGTCCGACAGGCTGAGGTCCGTATGCAGGATCTTCGCCCCGGCCGCGAGCCAGGTCAGGAGCGCCGCCGGGTTCCTGGCGACGTCGAGCTTCAACTGTCGGAGCGCGGCGATCAGCATCCGCCCCTGGTTCAGGGAGCGCCCGAAGTCGCCGCCGGGGACGTCGTGCCGGTCGCGGGAGAACGCGAGCGCGTCGCGCCCCAGCATGTGCCGCATCCCGGGTCGGAAGTACGCGTTCGAGTAGGGATCGCTCATGCGATACGGGACATCCACGCCGATGCCGCCGACCGCGTTCACCAGATCTTGGAACCCGGCGAATCCCGTGAGGACGTAGCCGTCGATCGCGACGCCCGTCAGTTGCTGGACGGTCCGCACCACCAGGTCGGGGCCTCCGAGGAGCGCCTCGTTGATCTTCCTGGTGCCGACGCCGGGGATGGGCACGAATGAATCTCGGGGGATCCCCAAGATGGAGACCGCTCCCTTCGCGGGGTTCACGCCGACGATGTGCAGCGAATCGCCGCGCGTGCCTTCGGGCGATTCGCCCGGTCGTGCGTCGCTCCCGATCACCAAGATGAACGACGTACCCGTCGACGCGAGCCCGGGGGAGCCGGCCGCCTTACGAACCTTCGCGTTGAGATCGTGGATCGTCGGCACCCGGCTGCGGACCTCGTACGACGCGATCTGCCATCGATCGCCGACACGACGCAGCGTGTAGGAGCCCGTGTGCAGGATCGGGAGCGTCGTCCCGTCGGCCGTCGCCGTCCCGCGGAACTTCACGGCGGCGACCGCGACGAGCGGACGACTCCCGACGAGGAACCGCACGCCGATCGTCGACGCTCCCGGCCGGACCTCGTCGACCCGGCGAGCGATCGGTCCGAGCGTCAGCTCGTCGAGATCGCGGCGGACCCGCGACCGTGTCCGTATCGTGAAGAGATCCTTCAGCGTCGGGAAGCGGCCGTCCTGCCATGCATCGGGATCGACGAATCCGGTCGAATACATCTGCGTCATCACCCGGCGGACCGTTTCGGCCGCCGGAAGGAGTCGGCTCCTCCGCACGCGCCTGCCGGACACCCGCTTGCCCTCGACCCGCTGGAGGTCGAGCGTGAGGCGCTCGACATGCGGAGCGGGTGAGGCGCTCGGGCTCGGCACAGCGGACGCGGCGGTCGCCGGAGCGGGCCCACCGCCACCTCGAGACGCCAACCATGCAGCGCCGCCCGCGACCGCGACCAGCGCCAGGATCGCCGCGATGGCCGGCCCGGTGCGTGATCGTCCTCGCATGAGCCGGGCAGCCTACACGTCTCGCGAACGAGCGATTCAGTGTTTGAGCGTCAGCGCGGCTCCCGCGGCCACCAGGATCAGTCCCGCGGCTCGAGACGGCGTCACCGGCAGGCGCGGGGATCCGAGCAGGCCGTACGCGTCGATGAGGACACCGGCGATGAGCTGGCCCGCGATCAGCAGCGCCACCGTGGCGAACGTTCCGATGAGCGGCGGGGCGAACGTGATGGCGAGGACGATGGTTGCTCCGAGGACGCCGATCGACCAGAGCCACACGGGTTGGTGGAGCGCGTCGACGATGCCACTACCGCGGCCGAGGACGACGGCGAGCAACACCAAGATGGCCGCGGCGATGACGGTCCCGAACGCGGCCGCCTGCACGGATCCGACGCGCCGGCCGAGCGCTCCGGCGATCGCCGCTTGCGCCGCGCCGGCGAGCCCCGCGACGAACGCGAACACGACGGCGAGACGGGTGGCGGACACGGCGTGGAGGCTACCGAACACGGCGATGGGGCGACCCATCGTCCCGCCATCCTTCGGTGTCCTCCTACGGGATGACGTCGGCATCGGGCCCTCCGGGATACGGTTGGGTCGATGGACGGCAGCAGCACGACATGGCAGCGGCTCAAGCGCGTCGACCCTCGGATATGGGACGGGTTGCTCACGTTCGGGATCCTCGCGTTCGCGCAACTGGATCTCTGGCGCGGGCGCGACCCGGGAGCGCCCACGGATCGACCGGATCTCCTCGCCGCTGCGCTCCTGCTCCTGGCATGTGCGCCGCTGTACTGGCGTCGCCGGCGACCGCTCGCCGCCGCCGCGATCGTGTCATCCGCGGGCATCGCCTACGGTCTGCTCCAACACCCGTCGACGGAGCTGATCCTTCCCCTCGCGGTGGCTGCGTACTCCGCAGCCGCGTTCGCTCCGAGGTCGGTCGGTCAGGCGCTGGTCGTCCTGGCAGCGATCGCGGCGGCAGTCGTGGCGCAATCCGACCCGACGGCCAACTGGGTGGAGATGGCGAGCAGCGCGTTCTTCACGGTCGGCGTGCCGGTCGCCTTCGGGCGGGTGGTGTGGAACCGGCACCGAACCATCCAACGCGATCGCGAGCAGGCCGCCCGGGACGCGGTGACGTTCGAGCGCGAGCGGATCGCGCGGGAGCTCCACGACATCGTCGCCCACAGCATGAGCGTGATGGTGGTCCAGGCCGCCGGCGCGCGCACGGTGCTCCGGCGCGACCCCGAGGAGGCCGAGCGTGCGCTCCGGGCGGTCGAGGAGTCGGGTCGGCTCGGTCTGGCGGAGTTGCGGCGGCTCTTGGCCTCTGAGGGTGAGCTCACCCCGGCCCTCGCGCCGCAGCCCGGGCTCGATGCCCTGGGCGACCTCTTGGACCGGATGCGGGGGACCGGTCTCGCCGTGGAGCTGGTCACCGAAGGAGGGGCGCGTCCGCTGCCCGTCGGTGTCGATCTCTCCGGCTATCGCATCGTGCAGGAAGCGCTCACGAACACGTTGAAGCATGGCGGTGACGCTCCACACGCACGCGTCCTGCTTCGCTACACCCCGAGGGAGATCGAGATCGAGGTGACGGATGACGGAGTCGAGGCCGCTGCCGGATCCGATGGGATCGGCCGCGGCCTCATCGGGATGCGCGAGCGCGTCGCATTCCTGGACGGGGACATCGAGGCAGGGTCGCGCCCCGGCGGTGGATTCGTCGTGCGTGTCCGCATCCCCACCGGCGTTGATGGCGGCGCGGAGCCGTGACCATCCGAGTGGTGATCGCCGACGACCAGGCACTCATGCGGGGTGGATTCCGGATGATCCTCGACGCCGAGGACGACATCGAGGTCGTGGGGGAAGCGATCGACGGCGAGGATGCGATCAGGCAGTTCGCGAAGCTGGAGCCGGACGTCGTCGTGATGGACGTCCGGATGCCGACGATGGACGGCATCGAGGCGACGCAACGGCTGACGTCGGGTGACCCGCGCGCGCGAGTCCTGATCCTCACGACGTTCGATCTGGATGAGTACGTCTTCCGCGCACTTCGGGCGGGCGCGAGCGGATTCCTGTTGAAGGACCGGCCGCCGGAGGAGCTCGTCGCCGCCGTGCGGGTGGTCGCCGCCGGTGATGCGTTGCTCGCCCCTTCGGTGACGCGGCGCCTGGTCGAGGAGTTCGCGAGCCGGCCCGATCCACCGCCGCCGCCGGTGGAGCTGACTCAGCTCACGGACCGCGAGCGCGAGGTCCTCGTGTGCATGGCCCGTGGCCTGTCGAACCACGAGATCGCCCGGGAGCTCTTCGTGGCCGAGACGACCGTGAAGACGCACGTCGGCCGCGTCCTGCAGAAGCTGGGCCTCCGCGATCGGGCGCAAGCCGTCGTGCTCGCGTACGAATCCGGCCTGGTCCATCCCGGCTCCGCGTAGCGACGCCCTCCGCCGTCGGGCCGAGGCAGCCGATCGTCCTCCCACGGGATGAGGTGCGAACGGCACCCGGGGAGGACGGCGCAGGGCCCGTCTCTTCTTAGCGTTGTCTCACGACGACGCACACAGAGGAGGGACGCATGCAGGCGAACATCGAAGGGTGGGACGCCGGTCGGATCGCACGGGAGACCGAACCGATCGGTTCGCCGGCCATCTCGGTCAGGAGCCTCACGAAGCGGTTCGGCGACGTGACCGCGGTCGAGGATCTCTCGTTCGAGGTGAAGTCGGGGCAGGTCACTGGGTTCCTCGGACCGAACGGTGCCGGAAAGAGCACGACGCTGCGGATGATCCTGGGACTCGTCGGTCCGACCGAGGGCTCGGCATCCGTGTTGGGGTTGCCGTACCGGTTCTTGGACGATCCGGCGCGCACGGTCGGAGCCGTGCTCGAGACGCAGAGCTTCAACCCGCTGCGGAGCGGACGGAACCACCTTCGCGTGCTCGCCGCGGCGGAGGGCATCGCGGACGAACGCGTCGAGACCGTGCTCGAGTTGGTCGACCTCTCGGGCGCGCAGAACCGCAAGGCCGGGAAGTACTCCTTGGGGATGCGGCAGCGGCTCGCGCTCGCGGGCGCGCTGCTCGGCGACCCGCGGATCCTGATCCTGGACGAACCTGCCAACGGGCTCGACCCGCTCGGGATCCGCTGGCTGCGTGAGTTCCTTCGCCGCTTCGCCAGGCGCGGGAACGCGGTGCTGGTGTCGAGCCACCAGCTCGGTGAGATGGAGCAGATGGCCGACGAAGTCGTCGTGATCCATCAGGGCCGGCTGGTGCGGCAGGCGTCGATGGCGGAGCTCACCGCAAGACGGGTCGATGAGCCTCGAGGACGCGTTCCTCGAGATGACGCAGGGGAAGGGGATCGCATGAGGAACCAGATCGTCTCGGAGATGCGCAAGCTGCGCACGACGCGGTCGGGGTGGGGACTCCTGTTCGGTTCATCGGGGCTGGTCGGTCTCGGGGTGGTCGGCGTGTTGTGGGAGTCGACGACGACGAGTCTCGCCGCCCCGTTGGCCGCCCAGTCCGTCACCCATGTGGCGCTGAGCGTCACGTGGCTGTTCGTGTTGATCCTGGGCTTGCGCTCGTTCACCGACGAGTTCCGCAACGGTTCGATCGTGCCGACGTTGCTGGCCGATCCGCACCGGCGGCAGGTGCTGTGGGCCAAGCTCATCGCGATGGCGGCCGCTGCGGCCGTGTTCACCGTCGCGGCGGCCGCGCTCACGTTCGCGGTCGCGATCCCCTGGATCGTGGTGAAGGGGATCGCGCTCGACATCGCCATCGGACCGCTCGCGGTGTGGTTCGGCAAGCTGCTCCTGATCGACCTGTTGTTCGCGGCGATCGGGGTCGGCGTGGGACTGGCCGTGCGCCATCAGGTCGCGGCGATCGTCGGGTCGATCGTGCTCGTCACGATCGTCGAGGATCTCCTCAGCGGGCTGGCGCCGAAGCTCGCCCCGTACTTCCCGACGGCCGGCGTGTGGTCGATCGCCGGGTTCGGCGGGGCGTTCATGAGCCCGGCCGGGGGCGCGCTCGTCCTCGGCGCGTGGGCCGTCGGAGCCGTCGGGCTGGGGGCTGCGCTGATGGAGCGCCGCGACATCGCCTAGCGACGGCGATATCGGCGGGGCGGGCCGGAGGTGGCCCGCCTCGCCGCATGCGGCGTCTAGGAGCGACCCGCCGCCTTCGCTAGGCGGACGGCTTCCGCGATCCCATGCGTCCACGGGTCGCCGTGACCCGGCAGGACGAGATCCACCGGCAGCGTCGCGAGCGTGTCGAGCGAACGGAGCGCCTGCGCCGAGTCGCGGTTCAGGCCGTCCGGGCCGATCTGCGGACCCGTGCGACCGGTGAGCGGGTTCCGCGTCGCGAGTGCGTCGCCGGTGATCAGGGCGCGTTGCGGTTCCAGGAGGATCGCGCAGCTCCCCTCGGTGTGACCCGGTACATGCACCACGCGTGGCCTCCCGGGCACGTCGAGGATCTCCCCGTCGCCGAACGTGGAGACCTCGTGGATCGGCACGATCTTCAGCCCGCTGCGGCGCATCAGCCCGAAGAGCGTCCGGTACGCCTCGAGCCTGAAGAGGTACGAGCCGAAGCCCGCTTCGTTCTTGGGGGCCGCGCCGGTTCGGGCCGCCTCGGCGTCGGCCCCGTGGATCCAGACCGCGGCCTCGGCCTGCGTCCGCGCCCGTTCGGCGAAGCCCGTGTGATCGCTGTGCGCGTGGGTCAACAGGACGGCATCCAGATCGGCCGGCGTGCGGCCGAGCGACCCGGCCGCTCGTTCGAACGTCTCCCAATCGCCCGGCGCACCCGCGTCGACCAGCGTGAGTTTGGCGCCGTCCTCGACGAGGTAGAAGTTGACGACACCCCGTGTCAACCGCTGGATACCTTCCGCGACCTGCACGGTCCGCATCGTAGTGCGCGCCGATTGACGCTCGTGGGTTCCTTCCGTATGGTGAACCGTATGGTTAAGTATCTGTCGACGCTCGACCGGACGCTGTCGGCGCTGTCCGACCCCACACGGCGGGACATCCTGGAGCGGCTCTCCAGCGGACCCGCCTCGATCAGCGAACTGGCCGGTCCCATCGGCATCTCGCTTCCCGGCGTGATGAAGCACATCCACATCCTGGAGGAGGCGAAGCTCGTGGCCACAGCGAAGCGTGGGCGGATCCGCGAATGCCAACTCGCGCCGGGCGATATGGACGAGGTGGCGGGGTGGGTGGAGACGTTCCGGGAGCGCTGGGAGCGCCGGCTCGACCGGCTCGGGGCCTACATCGACGAACAGCAGGAAGGAGCGAAGCCATGACGAACGACCTGAAGTCGTCGACGGTCGCGAACCTCGACGAGTCACTGGACGGTCGCGTCATCCGCCCGGGGCAGCCCGGGTACGACGAGGCGCGTCAGGTGTTCTACGGCGGGCACGACCTGCGGCCGGCGATCGTCGTCCGCGCCGCGAGCGACGAGGACGTCGCGCGGACCATCGGGCTCGCGCGGGAGACCGGGCTCGAGCTCGCCGTCCGGAGCGGCGGGCACAGCGGGGCCGGGCACGGCAGCACGGATGGAGGGATCCAGCTCGACCTCGCGGACATGCGCGGACTCGAGATCGACGTTGCCGGCAGGACCGCGTGGGTCGGATCGGGACTCACGGCCGCCGAGTACACCGTGGCGGCCGGTGCTCACGGTCTCGCGACCGGCTTCGGGGACGCCGGCTCCGTCGGGATCGGCGGGATAACGGTGGGAGGAGGCGTCGGGTTCCTCGTTCGCAAGTACGGCCTGACGATCGACAGCCTGCTCGCGGCCGACGTCGTGACCGCCGACGGCCGGCTCGTGCGCACCGACGCCGGCACGGAGCCGGACCTCTTCTGGGCGATCCGCGGTGGAGGCGGCAACTTCGGAGTCGTGACCCGGCTGCATCTGCGTCTGCATCCCGTCGGCACCGTCTGGGGCGGGATGTTGTTCCTTCCCGCGACGCCCGACGTCATCGTCGGATTCATCGATCGAGCCGAGTCGGCGCCCGAGGAGCTCTCGACCATCGCGAACGTGATGGTGGCGCCTCCGATGCCGCTCATCCCAGCGGAGGCCCAGGGCAAGCTCATCATCATCGCGTTGATGGTGCACACGGACGGCGGCGACGCGGGCGAGCGCGCGATGGCGCCGTTCCGAGCTCTCGCGACGCCCCTCGCAGACTTCCTGCGGCCGATGCCGTACCCCGAGATGTACATGCCGGAGGAGGAGGGCTACCACCCGCTGGGCGTGTCGCGGACGATGTTCGTCGACCGTGTCGACGAGCCGCTCGCGGCAACGATGGTGGAGCAACTCGAGAAGTCGACCGCGACCATGTCGGCGGTGCAGCTCCGCGTCCTGGGCGGCGCGATGGCGCGTGTCCCGAACGACGCCACCGCGTACGCGCATCGGGATCGACGGATCATGGCGAACGTCGCGGCGCTCTACGAGCGCGCGGAGGAGGGGTCCACGCACGCGGCGTGGGTGAGCGACCTCCACGAACTGCTCCGCGGAGACGGGAGCGGCGCGTACGTGAACTTCCTGAGCGACGAGGGCGAGGACCGCGTCCGCGAGGCATACCCCGGCGCCACGTGGGACCGGCTCAGGGCGATCAAGGGACGCTACGACCCGGACAACCTGTTCCACCGCAACCAGAACATCCCGCCGGCCCGCCAGTGAAGGAGAGGACATGAGCTACGAGTTGCGTCTCGAGCGCTTGTTCGACGCGCCGCCGGAGGTGGTCTTCGATGCGTTCGTCGATCCGGCGGCGCAGGAGCGACTGCACGGCTCCGACCAGGACGGATGGGTCGTCAGCCGATGTGAGACCGACGTTCGCGTCGGCGGCACGTCGGTCTACGCGATGGGGATGGAGGGTCAAGAGCCCGACGTCGAGATCCGCGTGTTCTCGGAGGTCGACCGGCCGCACCGCCTGGTGTTCCACCACTCCATGACGTCCACCGAGTGGGACGGCCGCACGGTCGAGAGCGAGATGACGATCACGTTCGAGGAACAGGGTGGCAAGACGCTCCTCACCATGGTGCAGACCGGCTTCGAGACCGAGGAGCTGCGCGACGACTTCCTGCATGGGTGGCCGGCATACCTCGACACCCTGGGGACGGTGGTCGGGTCGCGGGTCGGGGGCGGGCACGAAGAGTCCGGCCAGGGCGATGTGCTCAAGGCGAGGCACGACACGTGAACAGACGCGTGGCGCTTCTGAACGTCACGACTTCGCCGGGCGTGCTCCGCGATCCCTGGGATGACGTTCTCGCCGTACCTGCGAAGCGTGCCGTCCTTGTCGTCGTGTTGCAGGTAGACGGCGAACTGATCGACACCGAGATCGGCCAACTGCTGCAGCCGTCGGACGTGCTCGTCGACGTTCCCGAGGATGCAGAACCGATCGACGATCTCGTCGGGCACGAACTGCGCGTGAACGTTCCCCGCCTGACCGTGCTGGTTGTAGTCGTAGCCCTCGCGGCCCTTGATGTAGTCCGTCAGCGCCGACGGGACCTCGGAGGACTCGCCGTAGCGGGCGACGATGTCGGCGACATGGTTGCCGACCATGCCCCCGAACCACCGGCATTGCTCTCGGGCGTGCACGAGGTCGTCCGTGACGTAGGCCGGCGCCGCGACGCAGATCGCGATCTCCGCAGGGTCGCGGCCGGCGTCGGTCGCCGCGTTCCGAACGGCGGCGATCGTCCACGCGGCGATGTCCGGGTCGGCGAGCTGCAGGATGAAGCCGTCCGCGACCTCACCGATCACCTTCAGCGCCTTCGGTCCGTAGCCGGCGGCCCAGACCTCGGCCCGGCTCTTCGACGCCCACGGGAACCGGAGCGTCGATCCGCGGTACTCCGCCTCGCGACCATTGGCAAGCTCGCGGATCACGTGGATCGCCTCGCGGAGCGCTACGAGCGTGGAGGGCGTGCCGTTGATCACGCGGACCGCCGAGTCACCCCTGCCGATCCCGATCACGGTGCGGTTGCCGAACATCTCGTTCAGCGTGGCGAACGCGCTCGCCGTCACCGTCCAGTCGCGTGTGAGCGGGTTCGTGACCATCGGGCCGACCATCACGTTGCGGGTGTGCGCCAGGATCTGCGTGAAGATCGGGAAGGGCTCCTCCCACAGGATGTGCGAGTCGAACGTCCACACGTGGCTGAAGCCGTAGGACTCCGCGCGCTTCGCCAGGTCGATCACCCGCGCGCTCGGGGGAGTCGTCTGTAGGACGACGCCGACGTCCATGCGTCAGCGCGCGACGATGTCGTCGTACGCGTCGGGGCGGCGGTCGCGATAGAACGCCCACCGGTCCCGCACCTCGCGGATCTTGCCGAGGTCCAGGTCGCGCACGATCAGCTCCGGTTTGTAGGCGTCGCCGATCTCGCCGACGAACTGTCCTTCCGGGTCGACGAAGTAGCTCTGCCCGTAGAAGTCGTCGTCGCCGAGCGGCTCGATGCCCACTCGGTTGATCGCGCCCACGTAGTACATGTTCGCGACGGCCGCGGCCGGCTGCTCCAGGCGCCAGATGTACTCGGAGAGCCCCCGGTGCGTCGCCGACGGATTGAACACGATCTCGGCGCCGTGCAGGCCCAGCATGCGCCAGCCCTCCGGGAAGTGCCGGTCGTAGCAGATGTAGACGCCGACCCTGCCGACGGCCGTCTCGAACACGGGATACCCGCCGGTTCCGGGGGCGAAGTAGAACTTCTCCCAGAAGCCCTTCACCTGGGGGATGTGCTGTTTGCGGTACTTGCCCAGGTACGTGCCGTCGGCGTCGATCACCGCGGCGGTGTTGAAGTACTGGCCCGCCTGCACGAACTCGTACATCGGCAGGACGAGCACCATGCCGAGCTCCTTCGCGACCGACTGGAACCGCTTCGTGGTCGGCCCGTCGGGGATGGGCTCCGTGTAGCTGTAGTACTCGGCGTCCTGCACCTGGCAGAAGTACGGCCCGTAGAAGAGCTCCTGGAAGCACATGACCTGGGCCCCGTCGGCGGCCGCCTCGCGCGCGGCCTCCTCGTGCTTGTCGGTCATCGACGCCTGGTCGCCGGACCAGTCGGTCTGCAGCAACGCGGCCCTCACGGTCGTGGACACGGTGGTCTCCCTCCGGTCGGATAGCCCAGCTCGGCCATGGTAGCGAGACATGGTCCGGCGCGCCTTGGGTAGGGTCACGGGATGCCGTCGTTTCCCGAGGAGATCGAGGTCTCGCGACCGGACAAGCTGCTCTGGCCGTCCGGAGACATCACGAAGCGCCGCTACGTCGACTACCTCGACGCCGTGGCGGAACGGATGCTCCCGTGGCTCCGCGAGCGCCCCCTCACGCTGATCCGTGCGCCGGACGGGGTCGGGGGGAAGCGATATTTTCAGAAGGCGGTGTCCGGCTACGCGCCGGAGTGGATCCGCACCGTTCGGATCCCCGCGCCGAGCGCGGGCCGCGACGTCGACTTCGTGGTGTGTGACGATCGGTCGACGCTCATGTGGCTGGGCAACCAGGCGTCGCTCGAGTTCCACCCCGCTCCGGTTCGCGTCGACAGGCTCGATCGCCCCGATCTGCTCGTCGTGGACATCGACCCGCCGGACGGAGCGTTCGGCGCAGCGGCGGAGGTCGCGCTGTTGGTGCTCGACGTGCTGGACGACCTCGGCGTGGCCACCGGTCTCAAGACGACCGGTGGGAAAGGGCTGCACATCGTCGCGCCGATCGAACGGCGATACGCCGCGGACGAGCTCCGTGGGGCGGCCGCGAGACTGACCGGCATCGTGGCGGCGAACCGGCCCGAGCTGGTGACGAACGAGTTCCGCAAGGCCAAGCGGCAGGGCCGGGTGATGCTCGATCCGTCTCGGAACGGCACCGGTGCGACGATCGTGGCGCCGTACTCACCGCGCGCTCGCGAGGAGGCCACCGTGTCGTTCCCCGTGATGCCGGATGAGCTCGCGTCGGTGTCGCCCGGCGACTTCACGATCGCGACCGCGCCGGCGCTGTTGGATCGGCCGGGACCGAGACGTTGGTCCGCGCTGGCGGACGAGCGGAACAGGATCCCGAAGCGGCTGCTCCGCGATTGAGCCGGCAGCCTAGCCCGCGCGCTCCAGCACGATCACGGGGATCGTGCGGTGTCCCGTCGTCTTCTGCTCGTACTCCCCGAACTGGGGATACGCGGCCACCTGTCGCGCGTAGAGCGCGTCCCGCTCTGGACCTTCACGAAGGACCGTCGCCTTCACGGCGATCGCCTCGGTGCCGACCTCGATGGTCGCGTCGGGGTTCGCCTCGAGGTTATGGAGCCAGTCCGGGTGAGCGGTGTGTCCGCCTTTCGAGCCGAAGACGATCCAGCGATCGCCGTCGGCCAGGTACATCATGGGGTTCACGCGCTCCTCGCCGGTGCGTCGTCCGGTCGAGTGGAGCAACAGGAGCGGCGCGCCCTCGAACATCCCGCCGACCCGTCCTTCGTTCGCCCGGAACTCCTCGATGATGTTCGAATTCCAATCAGCCATCCGAGGCTCCTTGATCCGTTCAGGTGTAGGCAGGATAGCGATTTGACCCCCAACGACCCTCCATGCGAGGGTACGCGCCGGTGTCGGCGCGGAAGCACCGCGCAGAAGCACCGCGCAGAGCGTTCGAGTGCGGTCGAAAGGGGTCTGGGCGTGAAGTCACGCATGCTTCGGGTCGTCGTCGTCGTCGCCGTAGCGGTTGGGGCGACGTCGCTCGCGTTCCCCGCGGGAGCGGTGAGCCAGTCGTTCAAGGTGCAGGTGGATGGTGCCCCACCCACCGGTGAGCCGTGGGCCTTCCTCCGGTTCTTCCCCGGAGCGTCGCTCAAGGTGCATGCGGGTGACGTCGTCGACTTCGCGTGGGCGGGGACCGACACGCCGCACACCGCAACGCTCGTTCCGAGTGACGACGCCGAGGCGTGGCGCCAGGACCATCAGGGTCAGGGCGGAGACTTCCAGGACCCGATCCCCGACAGCCAGGTCGGCGGCGACGACAACTCGCTCATCGAGAATCCCAAGGTCGTCGCTCCGACGGATCCCACCTGCGGGACGGAGGCGGCGCCGTGTTCGTTCGACGGATCGAGCGTCGTCTCGAGCGGGTTCCAGTTCTCGAACCCGTCGGCGGAACCGTCGTTCTTCGCCTCCGTCGATGCACCGGTTGGCACCTACTCGTTCCTGTGTCTGCTGCACCCGGGGATGGAGGATCAACTGACGGTCGTCGCCGACGCGACGACCATCCCGTCACCCGCCGATGTGGCGACCAAGGCGGCCAAGCAGCTGAAGAAGGCGATCAAGGTGGATGGTGCCGCCGCCGACCTCCAGGCGCAGACCTTGGCCGTGGCTGTGGGCGGGGCTCACACGAAGGTGCTCCTGAACGCCGGCGGCTTCTCGAACCAGGTCAGCGCGAACGAGTTCCCCGACAACCCGGTCACCGTGAGCGTAGGGGACAAGATCGTGTTCAGCGGCACGGGCGAGATCCACACCGCTACCTTCCCGAAGAAATCGTTCAAGACGGTGCCGTTCATCTTCCCGGCCTGCGAGCAACCTGGGGCGGACGCGCCGGCGCAATCACCGGCGGACTGCGCGGACCCGACGAAGTTCGAGCTCGTCGTCAACGACCAGGCATTCATGCCGACGAACGGCAACAAGCTGAACGATCCGACGACGTTCGTGAACTCAGGCCTCCTCGCCGGCCCGGTACATGCAACCTTCATAGCCAAGGAACCGGGCAAGTACACGTTCGTGTGTCTGGTGCACGGTCCCGAGATGAGTGGGGTGATCAAGGTCCGCTGAGGATCGAACAGGATCTGATCGGCAAGCGCGCCCTGGTCACGGGCGGCAACCGAGGGATCGGCCTCGAGGTCGTTCGACTCCTCGGCGACCTCGGCTTGGAGGTATTCGTCGGCTCGCGCGATCTTGCTGCCGGTGCGGCCGCCGCCGCGTCGCTGCGGCTGCCGCGGATCACGCCCGTCCGCATCGACGTGGCCGACCCGGACAGCGTGGCGGCCGCGCGCGACGCGCTGGCGCCGTACGGCGTCGACGTGTTGATCAACAACGCGGCGATCAACCCGCGCGGCCGGGTCACCGCTGAGGAGACCGACCTGGCGTGGGAGACGAACACGCTGGGGACCTGGCGTGTCACACAGGCGTTCCTCCCCCCGATGCGAGAGCGAGGCTGGGGGCGCATCGTGAACGTCTCGACCGAGGTCGCCACGAACGGCCGTGACCGTCGTGGCGGTGGCGTCTACCGGTCGACCAAGGTGGCGATGAACGACATGACCAGGGCGTTGGCCGAGGATCTCGATGGGACCGGCATCCTGGTCAACGCCATCAGTCCGGGATGGTGCCGGTCGGACATGGGAGGCTCGGGCGCCCCACGCTCCGCGGAACAGGGCGCCGCGAGCATCGTATGGGGCGTCACGCTCCCCGACCACGGTCCCGCCGGCGGCTTCTTCCAGGACGGCGAACCGCTTCCCTGGTAGCCCATCACCGATGACTGGGCCCGCTCCCGTAGGGTCGACAGGCCCATCTGGGCCCCACGCGGGAGGAGCATGCTGACGTCGAGGAGGTGGGTGTATGAAGGTCGCCACCGAGATCCAACGCCCGCTCGATCGTCAGGATGAGTTCAAGGCGCCCAAGCGCGGGATCCGACTGCTGGACATCCCGCCCCATGCGTTCGTGATGATCGACGGGACCGGTCCGCCGTTGCCGTTGGCGTTCGAGATGAGGATGCCTGGCCTCTATGCAACGGCCTACGGGCTCCGGTTCGCGCTGAAGGCGCGCGGGGTGGGAGGGAAGGTTGGGCCGCTCGAAGGACTGTGGTGGACGACCGACGGCGTCACCTACCAAGAGGCGATCCTGGACCCCGCCCGCGAGAGCTGGCGCTGGACGTTGATGATGGCGCTGCCTCCCGAGGCGACATCGGAGGAGGTGGCGCTCCATCTCGAGACGGCCCGGAACCGGCTGCATCCCACGCTCGCTCACGGTCTTCGGACCGAGGTGTTCGCCGAAGGACCTTGCGCGCAGGTGATGCACATCGGGCCGTACGCGGAGGAAGGCCCCACGATCGAAGGGCTGCACGCCGGGATCGAGGCGGCGGGCCTCCACCCGGTCGGCCGGCACCACGAGCTCTACCTGGGCGATCCTCGGCGCTCGGCGCCGGAGAAGCTCCGCACGATCCTGCGTCAGCCCGTCGGCTGACGCCATCGCGCAGTGAGCGGTTCGACGTTCTGGTGAACGCATGGATATCGGACGAAGCAAGCTTCTGTATCTCGCCCTCGCCGTCGCGTTCGCATGCGTCGCGACGGCGTGCTCGGCGGGTGGTCCGGGGAACGGCGGTGGCTCGACGCCGGCCGACGGTACACCCACCGCCTCCGCGACGCCCAGTTCCACCTCGACCATGACGTTCCAGGTGTGGTTCGGCTACGGAGAATGGCTCTTCGTGACTGAGCGGACCGAGCCCGCTGAACCGCACGTCGGGTCGGCGGCCGTGAACGCACTGCTCGCCGGACCGTCGGCGGCGGAGCGGGCCGCGGGCGTCGGCACGTCGATACCCGACGGGACCGACCTGCTCGGCCTGTCGATCGACGCGGGGATCGCCACGGTGGACCTCTCACGAACGTTCGAGTCGGGCGGCGGATCGCTGTCGATGTTCAACAGGCTGGCGCAACTGACCTACACGCTCACCCAGTTCCCGTCGGTCCACGGTGTGAACCTCGAGTTGGAGGGGAAGCCGGTCACCGTCTTCGGCGGCGAGGGGATCATCCTCGACCAGCCGATGACCCGCCGCTCGTACCACGACCGCCTGCCGGCGATCCTCGTGCAGAGGCCGCTGATCGGCGAGCGGGTCTCCAGCCCCGTCACGGTCTCGGGAACCGCGGACGTCTTCGAGGCCGTGGTGAGCATCACGATCCTCGATGCCGATGGGCAACAGATAGCGAGCTCGACCACCTTGGCGACGTGTGGCACCGGGTGCCGAGGCGCGTTCTCGACGGCGGTGGCGTTCAGCGTCGATGGGACCCAACACGGCGTCGTGCGGGTGTACGAGGCCAGCGCCAAGGACGGACGGCCGATCCACGTCGTCGACATCCCGGTGATGCTCCGCCCCAACTGAATCGCCGCGTGCGTGCCAGACTCATCTTCGATGCCTCGAGCGGTCCAGATGGTCGTCAACCGCGCTGTCCACGAGCTCTCGGTGGAGCCCGATAGGAGCCTGCTCTCCGTCTTGCGTGAGGAGCTCGGGCTGATGGGCGCGAAGCCCGGCTGTGGCGAGGGCGTCTGCGGAGCATGCACCGTCCTCGTCGACGGCGAGCCGGTCCGATCCTGCATCACCCCCGCGATCGATGTCGCGGGTCGCGCCGTCACGACGGTGGAAGGGCTGGCTCGTGACGGCATGCTGCACGCGGTCCAGCGGGCGTTCGTGGAGGAGGGCGCCATGCAGTGCGGCTACTGCACGTCCGGGATGATCCTCGGCATCGCGTCGCTCCTGGACAAGAGCCCCGATCCCGACGAGGCTCTGATATGCGAGTCCCTCGCCGGTAACATCTGCCGCTGCTGCACCTATCCACGGATCGTGCGAGCCGCCCGCCGCGCCGCCGCGCTCGCGGCGAGCGAACGAGAGGGGTCGGTGCCGGAGCCGGGCCTCGGCTCCTCCGAGCTGCTCGCATCGGGCCGTGGGCCGTGGGATCTGCTCGCTCTCGAGGAACGCGACTACTTCGACGTGCTCTCCGACGGCATGGTCGTCGTCCTGCCCGACGAGCGGGGCGCGGACGGTGGGTGGTCGACCAGCAACGGCGCGTGGATCCACATCGGGGCGGACGGGGTCGTCACGGCGTTCACCGGCAAGGTCGACGTCGGGCAGGACAACCGCACGGCTCTGTCCCAGCTGGTCGCCGAGGAGCTGCGCGTGCCGTTCGGGCGGGTCCGGCTGGTGATGGGCGACACCGATCTGTGCCCGTACGACATGGGCACGTTCGGCAGCCGTTCGATGCCGGACGCCGGCGAGAACCTGCGCGCGACCGCCGCATCCGCTCGGGAGCTCCTCCTTTCGAGGGCGGCGGAGCTGTGGGATGTGGACGCGAAGGGACTCGTCGCGTCCGACGGCGCGGTTCTCGGACGGGACGGCGATGCCTCGATCACCTACGGCGAGCTCCTTCACGGTGAGCGACGCGTGGAGCGTGCCGTTGAGGTGAGCGCATCGCCGGAGACCGGATGGCGAACGGCCGGGACCCCGATACCCAAGGTCACCGCGGGGGCGATCGTGACCGGCGCCCAGCGGTACCCCACCGACCTCTCGCGTCCCGGGATGCTTCGCGGCCGCGTCCTTCGTCCCCCGGCGTTCGGCGCCACCCTGCGCTCGGTCGATACCGTCGAGGCGCACGCGATACCCGACGTGATCGTCGTGCACGAGGAAGACTTCGTGGGCGTGCTCGCCCCCGACACCACCACCGCGCGGCTCGGGATCGACGCGATCCGGGCCGAGTGGGACCTGACGCCGCAGCCCTCGGAAGACGAGCTGATCATGCACCTGCGTGCGACACAGGTGGTGCCGTCAGGATCGCGGGAGTGGGGAGGTCCGTCCCATCACGAGGCGGGCGACGTTGATGCGGCGCTGGCGCACGCCGCCGTTCGCCTCGACCGAACGTACACGACCGCGTACATCGCGCACGCACCGCTCGAGACGCGCGCCGCGCTTGCGGAGTGGGATGGCGGGCGCCTCACCGTGTGGACCGGCACCCAGCGGCCGTTCGGCGTTCGGGAGGAGCTCGCGGCGGCGCTGGACGTTCCGCAGGACACGGTGCGCGTGATCGTGCCCGATACGGGCGCCGGTTACGGCGGCAAGCACACGGGCGAGGCCGCGATCGAGGCGGCCCGTCTGTCACGCGCGAGCGGCCGGCCCGTGAGCGTGGCCTGGACGCGTGGGGAGGAGTTCACCTGGGCGTACGTCCGCCCGGCCGCCGTGATCGACGTCCGCTCCGGTGCGACGACCGAGGGCGATCTCACGGCGTGGGAGTTCACCAACATCAACTCCGGTGACGCGGGGATCCTGTGTCCGTACGAGATACCCAACGAGCGGATCGAGTTCCGCCCCGCCGACTCACCGCTGCGGCAGGGCTCGTACCGGGCACTTGCCGCCACGGCGAATCATTTCGCCCGCGAGTCGCACCTGGACGAGCTAGCGCACCAGGTGGGTGCCGATCCCTTGGCGCTCCGTCTGCGCCATCTCCGAGACGACCGGCTCGCGGCGGTGTACCAGGCGGCGGCCGAGCGAGCGGGTCTCGGCCGGACGCCGCGCGACCCCGGGCACGGGATCGGCATCGCGGGCGGCGTCGAGAAGGACGCGCGGGTCGCCACGTGCGTCGAGGTCCGCGTCGATGCGGACGACCGGGTGGTGATCGTCCGGATCGTGACCGCGTTCGACTGCGGCGCGATCGTGAACCCCGACGGGCTGGTGAATCAGATCGAGGGTGCGACGGTGATGGGTCTGGGGGGCGCGATGTTCGAGGCGATCCACTTCGATGGCCGCGAGATCCTCAACCCGTCGCTTCTCGACGTACCGCGTCCCGCGCTTCACCGACGTGCCGCCGATCGACGTGATCCTGATCGACCACCGGGATGTCCCTTCGGCCGGCGCGGGCGAGACGCCGATCGTCGCGGTGTCTCCCGCGGTCGCGAACGCGATCTTCGACGCGACGGGGCGCCGCCTCCGCTCGATGCCGCTCATCCCCGACGGTCACGTGCGGTCGGACGCCGAGGGCTGAGCGAAGGAGTCAGGCGCCCCGCGGCCGGCCGGTCTAGCATCGGTGCGTGCCTGCCGAGTTCCGCACCATCATCGAGCCGTTCCGGATCCACTCCGTCGAACCGTTGCGTATCACGACCCCGGAGGAGCGGCACGCTGCGATCGTCGATGCCGGATACAACCTCTTCGGGCTGCACGCCGACGACGTGCTGATCGACCTGCTGACCGACTCGGGCACCGGCGCGATGTCCCGCGATCAGTGGGCCGCGATCCAGCACGGCGACGAGAGCTACGCGGGCTCGCCCTCGTGGTTCATCTTCCTCGAGGCCGTTCAGGAGCTGTTCCCGTTCACGCACGTGATCCCGACGCACCAGGGGCGGGCCGCCGAGAAGATCCTCTTCTCGGCGATCGGCGGTCCGGGCAAGGTCGTACCGAACAACACGCACTTCGACACGACGCGCGCGAACGTCGAGTACACGGGCGCGGAGGCGGTCGACCTCGTGATCCCCGAGGGTCGGCAGCCATCCCTCGAGCATCCCTTCAAGGGAAACATGGACCTCGGTGCATTGGACGCGTTGCTGGCCGAACGCGCCGCCGACGTGCCGGCGGTCTTCGTCACCGTGACGAACAACTCCGGGGGAGGCCAGCCCGTCTCCATGGAGAACCTGCGCGGCGTGCGCGCGCTCTGCGACCGCTACGACGTCCCGCTCTTCCTCGACGCATGTCGGTTCGCCGAGAACGCATGGTTCATCCGCACGCGCGAGCCCGGGTACGACGACCGGCCGATCCCCGAGATCGTGCGAGAGATGTCGTCGCTCGCCGACGGCATGACGATGAGCGCGAAGAAGGACCCGCTCGCGAACATCGGCGGCTGGCTGGCGACGAACGACGACGACCTGGCGGAACAGTGCCGGAACCTCCTCATCCTCACCGAAGGCTTCACGACCTACGGTGGGCTCGCGGGCCGCGATCTCGAGGCCATCGCCCAAGGTCTGAAGGAATGCGTGCACCCCGACTACCTCCGATACCGCATCCGCTCGACCGCCTACCTGGGGGAGGCGATCGATCGCGCGGGCGTCCCGGTGGTGAAGCCGATCGGCGGGCACGCGGTCTACATCGACGCGCGTTCGTTCCTGTCCCACATCCCCCCGCTGCACTATCCGGGCCAGGCGCTCGCGATCGCGCTGTACGAGGCGGGAGGCATCCGTAGCTGCGAGATCGGGACGGTGATGTTCGGACGCCGGCCCGACGGGACCGAAGCGCCGGCGGCGATGGATCTGGTTCGCCTGGCGATCCCACGCCGCACCTACACGCAGAGCCACATCGACTACGTGATCGAGGTGGTGGCCGCGGTCGCGGAGCATGCCGCCGACCTCCGCGGATACCGGATCGTCGACGAGGCCCGGTCCCTCCGGCATTTCACCGCACGGTTCGAACCTCGCTGAACCACGTTCCCGCCATCGTGTCGATATCGGGACGGCCGTTTCGTCGTAGGGGTGGCGGTCCCGATGTGGGGACCCGATCAGAAGGAGGGGATGGCATGGCGAAGTACCTGCTGCTGTACGGCGGGGGGAGCATGCCCGAGACCGAGGCGGAGATGGCCGCGGTCACGAAGGCGTGGACGGATTGGTTCACCGAGCTCGGCCCGGCCGTGGTCGACGCCGGCAACCCGTTCAATGCCGACTCGAAGACGATCTCGAGCGGTCCCACCATCACCGACGCCAAGGCCACGGCGAGCGGTTACTCGGTGATCGAGGCCGACTCACTCGACCAGGCGGCGAAGTACGCGGAGACCTGCCCGGTCCTCCTGGGCGGCGCCCAGGTCATGGTCTTCGAGACGTTCGAAGTGATGTAGGTGGGTTGGCGGGGCGCCCCTTCCCCATGGGCGCCCCGCCACCGGCTTCGACGCGAGGTTCGATCAGGCTTCCCGGGCCTCGCGGAGCCGCTCCTCGTCCGCGCCGAGGAGGTCTTCGAAGAGCGCCCGGTAGTGCACCAGACCCCGACGCATGTCCTCGGTGGTGGCCCGCTGGGCGTTCGTGCGCTCCGAGATGGCATGTGCGGCGCGGTAGTGCTCCACGACCTGCGGATGGTCGACCGAGATATCCGCCGCCCGCTGTTCGAAGTCGTCCATCGGATAGCCGCGCTCCCGCATCGCGATCATGACCAGTCGATCGGCCTCGATCAGCGACGCGGCGGGCTCGTCGACGAACCCCGACTGCACACCGCGCCACGCCTCCGCGTAGCGGTCCCGCGAAGCCGGCGTGAGCGGGCGGATGTCCAGCGCGGCCCGGCGCTCCCGCCGGGCGGCAAGCTCGCTCTCCGCCTCGCGGCGGCTGTCGGTCAGCCCGACCGTGCGGTCGTACTCCGGACCGAACTGCTCGCGCAGCCGGGTCGTTCTGCGCTCTCGGGCCACCGCCCAGACGATGGCGCCGAGCAGCAGGATCAGGACGACGGCGATGACGATCCATACCCATGCATCCATGCGTCCTCCCTTCCGCCGGGCGAACCGCACCCGGCCGTATCGGGGAAGTCTTTCCCCAAGGGTCGACGGGTCCAAACCCGTCCCGTCCCTGGATGGGGTGGCGGGCACCAAGGTCCCATGGATCTCGGGTCGCACGGCCGTCCTGACGCACCCGTCCCGCACACATGCTGTCGCCAAGGAGGTGGAACGCATGTCGATGGAAGTCATCGAACGAGAGATGCTGATCGATCGGGCCCTGCCGCGGTTCGACTTCACGCGGGTCGAACACGAGGTCGTCGAGGCCGATCAGGAGGCAACGTACGCGGCCGTCCGCCGCTTGGACTTCCTGGAGGTGCACTCGCCGTTGATGGACGCGGCGATGTGGGTTCGAGGCGTGCCGGACAAGGTCGCGCGAGCGACGGGCCGTCGTACCGAGCCCACGAAGGAGCTGCCGAGCCTGACGTTCGACGGGATGGTCGACGGCGAGCGTGGGTTGCCCGGTTGGCTGAAGCTCGGGGAGGATCCGCCGCGAGAGGTCGCCTTCGGTGCGATCGGGAAGTTCTGGCAGATGGACATCACCTGGCTCGACCCCGTGCCCGAGACGCTGGAGGCGTTCACGGCGTTCGACGACGCGGACTGGGGCAAGATCGCCGCGAACTTCTCGGTGCGACCGTACGGAGGCGGAAGGTCGCTGGTGAGCTATGAAGCTCGCACGGCGATGACCGACGAGCCATCGCGGACGAAGTTCGGTCGGTACTGGACCGTCGTGAGCCCGTTCGTCGGCGTCATCATGCGGGCGACGTTGCGCACGGTGAAGGAGGACGCAGAGCGCTGAGCTGCCGCGCTCCCGGTTTCATCGGGCTGCGGCCCAGCTGGAGATGGTTGCGATGTCGATCGCCACGACGATGCCGCCGGGCGGATCGAGCCGGTACTGCGGGTACTTGTCCACGAGCGCACCCAGCGCGGCGCGCCGCTCGACGTCGTCGTCGACCACGCGTGCCGTCCCCGAACAGCGGACCCACCACAGCCGCTCCCAGTCCTCCTCGTAGCCGTCGATCACGAACTCCACGGCCGGGTTCGCCTCGAGGTTCCGGATCCGCTTGAGGTCGGCTGAACGCTTCGGCTTGTGGTCGACGGCCCAGTAGGCGACCCGAGCATCCCCGCGTTCGACGAGGACGAAGACGAACGGGACGACGTGCGGCCGGTTCGACGGCGTCACGGTGGCCATGCGTCCGACCCGCGCGGTTCGCACGCGATCCCACGCCTCGTCGCTGTCCATGACGCCCATCCACGGTAACCGTATCCCGCCGTAAGGTGTTCGAGACCACCGCGAACGATCAGCAGGAGGACGGTCCATGACCAGGTTCGGACTGCAGCTTCCGAGTTTCACGTTTCCCGAGGTTCCAGGCGACAAGCTGTTCGACCGCATCATCGAGATCGCACAGGCCGCCGAGGGGTCGGGGTTCGATTCGTTCTGGGTGATGGATCACTACCACCAGATCGGGAACGTCGGGCCGCCGTCGGATCCGATGCTCGAGGCGTACACGCTCCTCAGCGCCGTGGCGGCTCGCACCTCCCACGTCATGTTGGGCGCGATGGTGACGGGCGTGACGTACCGCAACCCGGCGTTCCTTGCCAAGGTCGTCACGACGCTCGACGTCGTCTCGTCGGGACGGGCCATCCTGGGCATCGGCGCGGCGTGGAACGAAGAGGAGTCCCGCGCGTACGGTTACGACTGGCCCTCGACGGCCGAGCGGTTCGAACGGCTGGAGGACGCGCTGCAGATCTGCCGCGCGATGTTCACGCAGCCGCGGTCGACGTTCCAGGGGAAGCGTCACCACGTCGACGGCGCGTACAACGTCCCTCAGCCGGTGCAGCCCGGCGGGCCGAAGATCCTGATCGGCGGCGGGGGTGAGAGGAAGACGCTCCGGCTCGTGGCGCAGTACGCGGACATGTGGAACGGCTTCGGCGATCCCGCCGCGATCCGGCACAAGGTCGAAGTCTTGGCGGACCATTGCCGCGAGGTCGGCCGCGATCCCGCGGAGATCGTGAAGACACGCCTCGGGACGCTTGTCGTCACCGCGACCAAGGAGGAGGGCGACGCGCGTCGCGAGGCGTTCAAGCGGCTGCGTGGCATCGATGACGCGATGCTGCCGTCGATGCTGACGTGTGGAACCGCCGACGAGATCGGTGACGTGGTGCAGCCATTCTTCGACGCAGGTCTCGACGGGCTGATCTTCAACATGCCGGCGGGATCGACGCCGGAGATGGTGGAGCGCGCGGGGACGGCGTTGACCGAGCGCTTCGGAACGTGACGACGACTGCACGAAGAAAACGTTGTGTCGAAGCTCCGAGGGGAGTAACGTGAATCCTTCGATGTTCTGGTCGCCGGATGAAAGGGGGAGCCGCATGACGATCGCTCGTTACACGATCCGTTTCATCTCGTCGCTCTCCCCGAGGATGGCGGCCTAAGCGGTCCGTTACACGCAACGTGGACCTCTCAGGCCGCCCTCCCGGGCGGCCTGTTCGCATCCGGACAGGCGTGAAGGCCGAGCGCCGAACCCCAAACCGAAAGGCTCGTGGATGACCCATATCTATCGACCGATGATCGGCTTCATGGAAGGTCGCATCACCGACGTGAGCATCCCCGCTCAGGGCGGGGAGGAGGGAACGGTCCGTCATGGACCACGAAGAGCGATACCTAGAGGCGGTGACGGCCGCGGAGGCGGAAGTCTCCCGCGTCCTGGTCACGATGCTCTTCACCGACATCGTCGGGTCGACGGAGCGGGCCGCGGAGCTGGGTGACCGAGCCTGGATGAGGTTGGTCGAGGCGCATCACGCCACGGTGCGCGAGCTCTTCGCCAGGTTCGACGGGCGCGAGGTGGACTGCGCGGGCGACGGGTTCTTCGCCACGTTCGACACGGCGTCGAGTGCGATCCGTTGTGGCGATGCCGTCACCGCGTCGGTTCGGCCACTCGGGCTTCAGGTGCGCGCCGGGCTCCACACCGGCGAGTGCGAGCACCGCGATGGACGGTTCAGAGGGATCGCCGTACACACGGCGGCCCGTCTGGCCAGGCTCGCGCAGCCGGGCGAGGTCCTGGTCACGGCCACCGTCCGCGACGTGGTGGCCGGGTCGGGGATCCGCTTCGAGGACCGTGGTTCTCGGACCCTGAAAGGGGTGCCCGGGCTGTGGCAGCTGTACGCCGTCGTCGGTCGGCAGCCGCTCGACCCGCCGGTCCTCGCGAGCGCGCGCAGAGATGGCCCGCGCTCCAGGTCCGGATGGCGGGCGGGCCCGCGGACCGCCGCGTACTCCGGGATGAGAACCGTCCGGAACGGATGAACCCCCGCCGAAGGCGGGGGTTCATCCTTGTCACGTGACGGCGCGCGTGTTCCACGCCGACGAAGTCCCCGCCGCCGCGGTGATCTCGTGGATCTGGTGTCTCGACAGCGAGAGGGGGAGCCGCAGCATCCAGTCCTTCACGCCGCGCGGGCTCCCGACGTGCACGTCGGCCGGCTCCTCGTCGATCGTCCACTCGTCGGCGAGGATCGCGAGCACACTTCGAACCTCGACCGGCCGACCGACGACGGACGAAAGGAACTCGGATGCGTGGCGCGCGTCGCACGCCGCCTTCGACAGGAAGTTCGTCGGGTGACCGTTGTGCCGGATCGATCGCGCACCGACCCACACCTTTCCCGTCAGGTCTATCGCGTGGAGGGTGAAGGTCCCCGCCGGGCCTACCACGACGTGGTCGATGTTCGCGCCCCGTTCGCCCACCGGCACGTCGCGGAAGGCGTGCCATCCCTCGGGGAGCCTGCCGATGACGAGTCCCGCGGAGCGTTCACCGCTCATGCGTTGGCGGGACGCATGCTCGTGCATGAGATGCCGTATGAGCAGCGGGAGGACGATGCCCAGCGCACCAGGGCGCCGCAGCGTGAAGTCCTCGGCCTCTGATCCCATGGGAACGATATCGGCGGAGGCCTTACCTGTTCTTAACCCTGAGTCGGGCTGCCCTTGGGGTGGCATGTGTTCAGCTGGCGGATCGTGGTGGAACGCTGAGACGACCTTCGATCCGCGCGGAACGCCGGGTGCCCGATCGCCTCGTTCGGCGACCGGGCATCTCGCCGTTCATCGACCGAACCTGCTCGTCCGACTACGGTAGGGGCATGCGCCCGCGTGCTCGGCGAACGACCCTGGCGGCGTGCGTCCTCCTGGCAGCCGTGGCATGCACGGGCGGCGCGCCAACGCGCACCGCCCCATCTCCGGGAGGCTCCACGACGTCCTCTCCCTCGACGTCGGAGGGAGCCCGGCTGGTCATGGAGGTGCAACCGGCGCCCTATCGACTTGCCGCTCCGGTCCAGCGCGAGGTCGCGATCCTCGACGGCCGAACCGTGTACCTCGCGGGCGGGCTCGATTCCTCGGACGTCTCCGCGTCCGGTGTCTTCGCGTTGAACCCGGCGACGGGGCGGCTCGCGTCGCTCGGCTCGATGACCGACGCGTTCCACGATGGCGCCGGTGCCATGATCGGCGGGAAGCTCTTCGTCTTCGGCGGCGGCACGGTCTCCGGCACGGATGTCGTGCAAGCGTTCGATCCGGCCTCGCACTCGTCCGCGGTCGTCGGCCACCTCCCCGTCTCGCTTTCGGACCTCTCCGCCGTGACCGTCGGGAACACCACGTATCTCGTGGGCGGATACGACGGCCATGCGCCCCGGCGCGAGATCTACGCCACCACCGATGGGACGTCGTTCCGGATCGTGGGTCGCCTGCCGAAGGGCCTGCGGTATCCGGCCGTCTCCGCCGTCGGAACGACCGTCGTGATCGCAGGCGGGCGGGCCGCGAACGGCCCCGTCGATACCGTGACCGCGTTCGACACCGCGAACGGGACCATCTCGTCGCTCGGAACGCTACCCGCCCCGGTCGCCGAGGCGTCGGCCGTCACGATCGCCGGTGTCGTGTACGTGATCGGTGGTCGCGATGCATCGGGCAACGCCGTGTCCGCGGTCGCCTCGATCGACGCGGCACGGGGAACGATCCGGCGCTCCGATCCGCTCCGGCAGCCGGTGGCGGACGCCGGCGCCGTGTCCGGACCCGACGGCGCGCTCGTGATCGGCGGCGCACGGAGCAGCGCGGTCGACCAGGTTCTGACGGCGACCCTCGGCGCGGACCTGCCGAAGACGGCACCGTCGCCCACGCCATCCCCGACGACGACTTCCAACGCCGCGCTCGTCCGGCCGTTCGCGGGGCTGTTCCTTATCGCCGACCGCGGGAATAACCGGCTCCTCGTGATGAACGCTCGCAAGCACATCGTTTGGCGATACCCCGCCCCCAACCTGCCGACGCCGGCCTCACCGTTGTACTTCCCCGACGACGCCTTCTGGGTGCATCGGGGACACGCGATCCTGGTGAACGAGGAGGAGAACAACACCCTCATCGAGATCGCGTATCCGAGCGGGCGCGTCCTGTGGACCTACGGTCACCCCCGTGTGAGTGGCTCCTCGCCCGGATATCTCCATCAGCCCGACGACCTTTACCCGTATCCCGGCGGCGGTCTCGTGGTCTCCGACGCGAAGAACTGCCGGATCCAGTTCTTCGACGCCGCCGGGCATCCGACGCGGCAGATCGGAACGACCGGCGTCTGCGTCCACGGATTGCCCGACACCGTGGGCTACTCGAACGGCGACACGCCGCTCCCGAACGGCCATCTCCTGCTGTCGGAGCTCTACGGCGGATGGATCGATGAGGTGACCGCCGACGGGCATGTCGTCTGGTCGCACCAGATCCCGGGTGTCAGCGTCCCGTCGGATCCGCAGCGTCTGGCCGACGGGTCCTACCTCGCGGCCAGCTACGTCTCGCCGGGAGCGGTCGTTCGGTTCGACCGGACCGGGAAGGTGCTGTGGACGTATCGGCCCATCTCCGGTCCCGGTGTTCTCGACCATCCGAGCCTCGCGGCGCCGCTCCCGAATGGCCTCATCGCTATCAACGACGACTACAACCATCGTGTCGTGCTCGTCGATCCGAAGTCGGATCGCATCGTGTGGCAGTACGGCACGGGAGTGGCCGGAACAGGGCTCGGGCAGCTCTCCTATCCCGATGGGATCGACCTGCTGTTGCCGGGAGGCGTGATCCCGCTCCATGTCGACTTCGACGCACCGACCGTGCACATGGGAAGGCCGTGATGCAGCCGCGTCGCTGAGTAGTTCGTTCGTCTCTTGCGCTCCTCGATGAACCTCCTGGATGATTGGCCGCGCCATACGTCTGGCCGGGGAGGGGACGTGACGATGAGGGTCCGCGTGCGCGCTCTCGTTCGAGGAGCGGTCGTCTCGCTCGTCGCGATCACGATGACACTCACTGTTTCCGTGATCCCAGCAGTTGCGGCGACGACGGTCACGTCGTTCTCGCCGCCTAGCGGCTCGCCGGGCACCCTTGTCACGGTCACCGGCAGCGGATTCACGGCTGGCACCGGCGTGTCATCGGTGACGTTCAACGGCGTCGCCACGACGTACAACGTCGCCGACGATCAGCACCTCATCGCCACCGTTCCGATCGGTGCGACGACCGGGAGGATCGTCGTGACCGCGTCGGGCGGGACCGGAACGAGCACAACCGACTTCGTCGTGCCGGTGAACCCGGCGATCAGCGGGTTCTCGCCCTCGACCGGCCCGCCCGGGACCTCGGTCATCATCACGGGAAGCGGCTTCACGGGGGTCAACGGTGTGAGGTTCAACGGAACCTCCGCGACGTTCAACTTCCTGTCGGACGCACAGGTGGCGACGACGGTCCCGTCCGGGGCAACGACCGGGAAGATCACGCTCACGACGACGTCCGGCACCACGACGAGTGCCTCGAACTTCACGGTGAGCTCGAGCAGCGCGCCAACCATCAGCGGGTTCTCCCCGTCGAGCGGCGTGATCGGAGCGACGGTCACGATCAACGGGAACCACTTCACCGGCGTCAACGGCGTGCGGTTCAACGGGACCTCGGCGTCCTTCGCCTTCGCGAACGACGGGAGGGTGACGGCGACGGTCCCCAATGGGGCCACGACCGGGAGGATCACGCTCACCACGGGTGCGGGGACGGCGACGAGCACATCGGACTTCACCGTCACCGGGGCCAGCGCGCCAACCATCAGCGGGTTCTCCCCGTCGAGCGGTGTGATCGGAGCGACGGTCACGATCAAGGGGAGCCACTTCATCGGCGTCAACGGCGTGCGCTTCAACGGGACCTCGGCATCCTTCACGTTCGTGAATGACGGCAGGGTGACGGCGACGGTCCCGACCGGTGCGACGACCGGGAGGATCACGCTCACGACACCCGGCGGAACCGCGACGAGTTCCTCGAACTTCACGGTCACCGGGAGTAGCGCTCCGACCATCAGCGGCTTCTCGCCCTCGGGCGGTGTCGTGGGAACCTCGGTGACGATCAACGGGAACCACTTCACCGGCGTCAACGGCGTGCGGTTCAACGGGGCCTCCGCCGCATTCAGCTTCGTGAACGACGGGAGGGTGACGGCGACGGTCCCCTCCGGCGCCACGACGGGAAGGGTCACGGTCACGACACCCGGCGGAACCGCGACCAGCTCCTCGAATTTCACGGTGCAAGGAGGAGGGGATCACGAGCGCAGCGTCGTTCTCTCGATCTCCGGTCGGTACGCGTCCGGCCGGGTGGGCGTGGACGACGGCTATTCGGCATGCTCGTCGAACGTCCCCGTCGTGATCAAGCGGTTCCATCATGGGGATTGGCATTGGGTGACCACCACGTCCACCAAGTCCGATGGGACCTACAAGGCTCTGATCGGCGGGAAGAACGGTGGGTACAAGGCCAAAGCCAAGAAGATCACGTTGGTCAACGGGGCGATCTGCCAAGGCGAGCAGTCGGCCACAGTTCATCGATGAGCGCCGCGTCGCCTCGGCTGGTGAGGAACGTCGTTCGCGTTAGCGCGACGTGAACGCGAAGCCTTCGGGCGAGTCGAACGCCCCGCCAGCGGTTGGCGTCGATGCCGGAGAGTTCGGGTGCCCCGAGATGCGTGCGCCGTTGCGTCCGCTCCGGTCGGCGGTGCGAGACGCTGACGAGCGATGCGTTGGAGCTCCGCCTCAACGTCGGCTGCCGGAGGGCTCGCGGTCAGGGGGCGGGTGAGGAGTCTGTCGCCGTCGCGTTCGGGTGAGTTGCCGGCGGTCGTTCCCGTCATGGTCGCCTCGCCTTCAACGTGAACCCCCACCGTACCGAGCGCCACACGACGGACGGAAGAGCCGCTCGGTCATTCCTCCTTCGCCCAACGGCGCGAGTTCGTCTAGGTCGAAAGTCTCTCCCGTCAGGCCGCGTTCGACGTGATCGAGCGGCGAAGGAACACGGTGGCAACGGCCAGCAGGGCGAAGGCATAGGCGGCCAGCACCACGAGGTCGGTGGATACCTGCGCGGGACCGGCGCCAGTCGCGATCGACGCATCCAGCGCCTCGATCGCCCACGCGTGCGGGAACAGGTGCGCGATCCGGAACATCAACGGCGGGAAGATCTCGAGCGGGACCATGCAGCCACCGATCGCGGCGAGCACCAGTCCCAGGAACACGCCCATCGCGCCCGCCTGCGCCGCGTTCTTCAGAACCGACCCCAGCAGCATGGCCGCACCCGTCGCGGCGAGCGCGAAGAGCATCACGACCAGGGCCGTGGTGAGCGGGTTGCCCCAGTCGACCCGGAACAGCAGCACCGTGCCGGCCACGATCATCAGTCCCTGCACCAGCGCGATCGCGTACCGGCCCAGTGCCTCGCCCACCAGGATCGTCCGGACGGAGGTGGGCGAGGCGAGCATGCGGCGCGTCACGCCGATCCGTCGCGTCTCGATCAACATCGCCGAGGCGGAGAGCGACGTGAGGAAGACGAACAGGATCAGCTCCTGTGCGGCGCCCCCTTGGAACGTGCCGGAGGTGGTGTCGCCGCCGGCTGTGCGGGCCACCGCGTCGACCGTCGGGAACGTCGACTGGAGCGCCTCGGCCTTGGTCAGCGCCTCGGTGAACCCCGGTGCCGCGCCCTCGGAGACCGCGAACCGCGCCGCCCGCACCGCGACGCTCTGCTCGTCGACGACCCCGCTCACGACGATCTGAAGCTCCGTGCCCGAGCCCCCGGGGCGGGCGATGTACGTGAGCGGCACCGTCGCGCCCGCTCGGATCTGCTCGTCGTAGCCGGAGGGGATCACCAGGCCGCCCTCGACCTCGCCGTGCTCCACGGAGGTTCGCAGCGCGCCCGCATCCGCGAACGTCCGAACGTTCAGGTCCTCGGTCGCTTCGAACCGGCCACGGAGGTCCTGCCCCAGGGCCCCGGCGCTCGCCGGCATCACGACGCCGAGCGTTGGCGTGAAGCCCGAGCCGAACGCCGCGCCGAGCGCGAGGATGATCAGGAACGGGAAGACGAAGATGAAGAAGGCTCCGGTCTTGTCGCGCAGCAGCCGTCGCAGGTTGACCCCCGCGATCACGAACGCCTTCCGCAGGTTCATCCGGCCACCATCCGCTGGGCGCGTATCCACGCGATCGTTCCCGTCACGATCGCGATCGTGAACACGCCGATGAGCGGTGCGGCGATGCCCGCGACCGAGGCGCCGTCGGCGAGGTCCGTGAATCCCTGCATCAGCCAGCCCTGCGGCGAGAGGAAGCGGATCGTGCCCAGGAGCCCCGCCTGCGAGATCGGGAAGAACGTCCCGCCCGAGCAGCCCGCCGACCACGGCGACGATCGAGACGTAGGCACCGGCCTGCGCGGTCGTCTTGGCGAGCGTGGCCACGAGCGCCGTGACTCCCACGGCGGCCAGCACGCCGCCGAGGATCAGCAGCGCGACGCCGAGCGGGTCGCCCCACTGCGCGCTGAGCAGCCAGGTCGAGGCGAGCACGAGCAGCACCGTGCTCGTCAGCCCGAGCGTGAAGCTCGCGAGCGCCTTGCCGCCGATCACCGACCCTGGCGAGACCGGCGCGACCAACAGCCGCGAAAGCGTTCCCCCTTCGCGCTCCTCGAGCAGACCGCGCACGCCGAACTCGACGGCGAAGAAGAGGAAGAACACCGCCATCCCGATCGCGAAGAACGTGGACTGCGATGTGACCTGGTCCTGGGCGGATGTCGTTCGGAGCCGAGCGGCGGCGGGGACCGTCTGTGCGCGCTGCACCAACGCGGGGTCGACCGCCGTGCCGCCGGGTTCCGCGACCATAGCGACCGAGAGGCCGATCGCGTTCAGGTTCGAGCCGTACGACCGGGCGATGGAGACGGCCACCAACGACGCGATGCTCGAGTCCGGGGACCCGAGCACACGGATCTCGCCGCCCTGACCCGACTGCACCTGCGCCGTGAAGCCCGCGGGGAAGATGAAGGCGGCGTCGATGTCGCCGTCCTTCGCCAACGTCTCGGCCGTGGACGCGTTCCGCGTGTCGCGGAGCGTGACGAAGTCCAGGCTCCGCAACACGCCACGGAAGTCCGACGGGAGCTGGCCGCCCGCATCCGCGTCGACAACGGCATAGGTCGCGTGGAACCCTGCGGTCTCGACGTCGCCCAAGGTCAGGCTGAAGATCCACGCGAGCCCGAACGGCAGGACGACGGCGACCAGGATCGCGGTGCGATCGCGCATACGGCGGCGGAGGTCTTTCGCGGCGATCGTCCTCGCGTGGCGCACCGGCTCAGCCCTCGTCGCGGAGCGCTTTGCCGGTGAGGTGCAGGAAGACCGCCTCCAGGTTGGGCTCGGTGACCTCCATCGAGGTGATGCCGGCACCGGTCGCGTCGATCGCCCGCACGATGTCGGCGAGGGATGCGCGTACGTCGAGCGCGAGGACGTCGAGACCGCCGTCCCGCGGGACCGCGGTATCGACGCCCGACACCGTCTGGGCGGCGGCCGCGGCGGCCGTCAGGTCGCCGCGAGCGTCGATGCGCAGGCGATCGTGCTCGCCGACCAACGAGATCAGTTCGCGCCGTGTGCCCTCGGCCTTGAGGGCGCCGTCGTCCAGGATGCCGACGCGGTCGCAGAGCCGCTCGGCCTCCTCCATGTAGTGGGTCGTGTAGAGGACGGCCATGCCCTCGGTGGCGAGCTCCTCGACGGCGTCGAGGATCGCGTTCCGGCTCTGCGGGTCGACGCCGACGGTCGGCTCGTCGAGCACCAGCAACGCGGGATCGTTCAGCATGCCGAGTCCGATGTTCAGCCGGCGTTTCATGCCACCGGAGAACGCGTCGGTTCGCTCGTCTCCCCGGTCGGCCAGGCCGATCGTGTCGAGGACCCGTTCGATGTGCCCGTCCAGGTCCTTGCCCGACAGGTCGTAGAGCTTGCCGAAGAAGCGCAGGTTCTCCCGCGCGGTCAGGTCGGGGTAGATCGCGATCTCCTGGGGCACGAAGCCGACGGCCGCCTTCACGTCGACCGTGCCGGTGTCGAGCTCCCTGCCGTTCAGGGTCACGGTCCCGGCGTCGCGCGAAAGCAGTCCGCACACCATGGAGATCGTCGTGGTCTTGCCCGCACCGTTCGGACCGAGCAACCCGTACGTCTCGCCCGCCGCGATCGTGAACCCGACGCCGTCGACCGCGACCCGCTCGCCGTAGGACTTGCGCAGCCCCTCGCACTCCAACACGACCTCCGGTTCCATGGGCGTCACGCTAGTGGTTCGAGTGCCGTCGGTGCGAGCCGTGGGGGTCGTTGACGTCAACGGGTGCCGAGATGAAACACTTGACGGGACGGGACGGAACGGTGAGGGGACCCGAGACGATGGACGAGGCGGGCCGGGCGGGGGAGGTTGAACCCGTGACTCCCGCCGCACCTCGGGCAGAGCCGCGCTGGCCCATGGCGCTCGCCGTCTTCGTCGCGATCCTGCTCCAGGTCGGCACACCTTCGCGAGGCCGCGTGCCGGGATGGTGGCTGTTCCCGGTGCTGGAGTTCGTCTTGCTGATCGTCGTGATCATCCGCGACCCGGGGCGGATCGACCGTCGCTCCCGCGCGGCGCGGCGATCCACGATCGTGCTGATCTCGATCATGACCTGCGGCACCGTGGCGGGAGTCGTCGTGCTGATCGTCGACATCTTGAGCGGCATCCACGGGATCACCGCTACCGATCTGCTGGGACGCGGCGCCGCCATATGGTTCACGAACATCATCATCTTCAGCCTCTGGTACTGGGAGCTGGATCGCGGCGGACCCGCGGAACGTGCGGCCGGCGCGGATGTTGCGCCGAGCTTCGCGTTCCCGGAGAACGCCACGCCTGAGCTCGTTCCCGCGGGATGGACCCCGCGGTATCCCGACTACCTGTTCCTGGCATACACGAACGCGACGGCGTTCAGCCCGACCGACACGCTGCCGGTCCGGACGTGGGCGAAGATGACGATGCTCGTGCAATCCGTGCTGTCGTTGGTGACCGCGATCCTGGTCATCGCACGAGCGATCAACGTGTTACCGGGTTAGGCGATGGCCGACGACGAACAACGACCGCGCTGGAGGACCGCCGATCGAGATCGCCGAGGTGACCGTCCTCGCGATCGTGGCGATCGCGACGGCGTGGAGCGGCTACCAGGCCACGCAGTGGGGCGGCCGGCAGACGGTGCTCTACGGGCAGGCGTCGAGCACGCGGTTCCAGGCCGACGCGCTGTCGACCCTAGGAGGACAGCAGCTGGTTGCCGACGCTTCCATGTTCACCGCGTGGCTCGTGGCTCGGCAGTCGGGCGACTCCGAGCTTCAAGGCCAGCTCGTCCGCCGCTTCAGCGCCGACTACGGCCGGGCGTTCGAGGAGTGGCTGAAGACGGATCCGTTCAACGATCCGGCGGCCCCGCCGGGACCCGGCTACATGCCGGGGTTCTCCAACCCGAACATGGCGGCGGCCACGAAGCTGAACGCGCAGGCGTCGGACATGTTCGCCGAGGGGACCGTGGCCCGCGAGACCGCGAACAAGTACGTACGCGACACGGTGCTGCTCGCGTCGGTGCTGTTCTGCGTGGCGCTCGCGCAGCGGTTCACCGTCCGCGGGATCCGGATCGGCGCGAACGCGCTCGCGCTGGTGCTGCTGCTCTACACGCTGTTCACGCTGGTCGACCTGCCGCGGGTCTGAGCTGGGTCATCGCCGCCGTTCGGGCAGCGTCGACGGACCGACGTTGACCTGGAGCCACGCGTTCAGCGGTCGCGAGCGGCGGAGGAACTCCACGACCCGGTCCTTGGCCTTCGGCGTGCCGAGCCAGGCCGCCGGCTCCCACTCCTTCCACGTGATCAGACCCTTGTAGCGCAGGAGGTCGATACGGGGATGCTCCTTCGGGTAGCCCTTCGGCGCCGTCTTCAACTGCTCGTGTCCGTTGACCGTGAGCCCGGCCTTCCTCGCCGCGGCCACGATGCCCTCGAGCTCGGTGCCCGGGTGGTCGTCGTCGACCGCTTCCCGGTAACGCTCGAGCTGATCCGGCGCCATGTGCCACATGCCGGAGCCCGCGCCCAGTCCGTCGGCGCTGAACTGCACGTACCCCGCTCCGAGCGTCGCCGCGACGTTCGTCTTGTACGGCGACTTGTCGGCGCTGAACCGGATGTCGCGGTACGGCCGGAAGACCTTGCCCTCGCCGAACTCCGGCGCGAGCTCGTCGATCAGCGCCTCCATGGGAGCGCGCACGGCCGTCTCGTAGACGTCCTTGTGCGCGTGCCAATACGTCTTCGAGTTGTCGACCTCGAGTCCGGCGAAGAACTCCAGGGCTTCATCCGTCCACCCTCGGAACGGCAAAGCAGTCACCCCCTAGGTTCGTGCATCGATGAACTCCCGGACGAACGCGGCTCTGTCCGCGATCGAGCCCGTCGGCACCACGATGAGTGAGTATCCGGTCCGGGTGTATGCCTCGACGAGTGCGTCCTGGAACGGGTGGGTCTGTTCGAACGACATCGTCCGCTCGTCGTCGGTGCTGTAGATCGCCTCCCACGGCTCGAGGATGAGCACCTCCGGATGGTAGCGGTGCGCGAGGGCGGCCTCGAGGCTCGGCGCGGGATCGACGTCCATCAACGTCGCGTACGTGATGCAATCCGGGACGCCGCGATCGAACAGTACGGGTCTCGCCTCATGGAGCGCCGTCTGGTACTTGTCGACCGAGCGCTGCAGGAGCAGCTCGACGAAGAGCGACCGGTCGCGGTCGTGCGTACCGTCTCCGTCGATCGCCCGTTGCTCCGCGAGGACCTCTCTGGCGGGCTCACCCATCACTCTGAGACCGCCGTCGAGGGCATCCAGGATCGTCGACTTCCCGGAACCCGGAGCACCGGTGAGGATGAAGAGCCCCGTCACGAGACCGGGTCGAGCCGTGCCCACGTGTCGGCGGCCATGAATACCGACGCGACGCGTCCGTCGGGCGTTCGGTTGAAGACCACGCGCTCGCCCGACTCGCGCACGCCGGGATCGACGGTGAAGACGTCCCGCTCGTCGGTCGGTGACAGGGTCGGCCGCCACGCTGGCTCGCTGGGATCGATGAACATCAAGCGGGCGTCTCTCCATTCCAACCGGAACGCCTCGCCCAGATCGATCGACAGGTAGAGCCCGAGCAGCGAGCGATACGCATCGGGCGCCGGCATGGGGGCCTCGATCGCGGGCGCCGCTTGGACCACGGCGTTGCGCGCCATGGCACCGAGTTGCATCGAGAGTGCCGCCGCGTCTCCGAGCCCGTTCACCAGCACGATCGCCCCGACACCCTCCTTGGGATCGAAGCAGACGTTCGTGACGAACCCGTGGAGGCCGCCCGAGTGCTGCACCCACGTGATGCCGTCCTTGCGGATCGCGTACCACGTGATACCCCACGCCTCGGTCCACTCCTCGTTCCCCAGGTATCGGGCGGTGTGCATCTCCTTCAGGGTGGAACCCGCCAGCACCTGTGCCCCGTTGCGGGCGCCCGCGTCCTCGCGGAGCTGGAACGAGATCCACCGCGCCAGGTCCTCGACGCACGACCACAGGCCGCCCTCGGCCCACACGATGACGGAGAGGTCGGCGACGCTGAGCTCGTCGGAGAGCCACCGTGCGTTGTACCCGGTGGAACGGCGGGGGAGCGTCTCGTCCGGTACCGGCTCGAAGTGGGTGTTCATCATGCCGAGTGGCTCGAGGATCGCCGAGCGCACGTGGTCCACGTACGGCATGCCGGTCACGCGCGTTACGACCTCGCCGAGCAACTGGTACGCGATGTTCGAATACTTCTGCTGCGCGTTCGGCGGGATGCGCGTGCCGATCTCGCCGACCCGGGCCAGGTTGGGCGCGATCAGGCCCTCGTAGGCCGGCGGCGTCGACCAGTCCGTTCCCGGTGGGTCGCCGGCGAGGCCCGACTCGTGCGAGAGCATCCGGCGGATCGTGACGGTCTCGATCGGGCCGAACGGGCTCGCCGCGTCCCGCAGCTCCGGCACGTACGCCACGAGCGGATCGTCCAGGTGCAGGCGCCCCTCGTCGCGGAGCTGCATGATCGCGGTGCCGGTGAACGTCTTCGTGATCGACGCGACCCGATAGAGCGTCGATGCGTCGGGTGAACGCAGGCTCGCGATGTCTGCGAAGCCAACGCCGGCCGACCAGACCAGGTCGTCGCCGTGGACGACGCCGACGGCCGCGCCCGGAAGGCGATGTTCCTTCACGAACGCCGCGGCCTTCGCTTCGAGTTCGTCGGTGATCTTGGCGATGGGACTGATCATGGCGGTCACGATAGCGAAGGTCGCGTCCCGAAGGGCACCGTCACGGTCGGCCTCGGGCCTATCGCACGATCCTGACGGCCCGACTAGAGTTCCACGCGATGCCGAAGACATGGGGGCTCACGAAGGACCAGGCCGGATACAAGCCCGCGCCACAGCCGGGCGTCCGCTGCGACCGCTGCGAGTTCATGTGGCCCCGAACGTCGACCGGCAGCTGCAAGTACGTGCGCGGCCTGATCCAGGCGTCGTACACGTGCAACGAGTTCTCGGCGCGCAAGGGCTCGGGGTAACGCGGGCAGGAACCGCTGACACGAAGGAAGGCCGATGCTCTGCCGTTCATGCGGCTCGGAGGTTCCTCAGGACGCCCGGTTCTGCCCGGCGTGCGGCGCGGAGCAGACCGGGTCCGTTCCGCAGGAGGAGCGCAAGGTCGTCTCGATCCTGTTCGTGGACGTCGTGGGTTCAACGGCGCGCGCGGACGGCGCCGACCCTGAGGACGTCAGGGAGCGCAACCAGCTCTACTACCGGGAGACGCGCGAGCGGATCGAGCGCTACGGCGGCGTCGTGGAGAAGTACATCGGCGACGCCGTGATGGCGGTGTTCGGCGCGCCGCTCGCGCGGAGCGACGACGCGGAGCGCGCCGTGCGGGCCGCGCTCAGCGCGCTCGAGGGGATCCGCGACCTGAACGAGCGTCACGCCGGGCTCGACCTCGAGATCCGTGCCGCCGTTTGCAGCGGTGAAGCGATGGTGGCGATCAACGCCTCGCCCGGTGACGCGCTCGCCACCGGGGACGTCGTGAACACCGCGGCCCGGCTCCAGTCGGCCGCCCCCTCCGGCCGCGCGGTCGTCGGTGAGAACACGTATCGGTTAACGCGTCACGCATTCGCGTTCGAGGAGCTGCCCCCGATCGACGCGAAGGGCAAGCGCGACGCCGTGGCAGCGTGGCTCGTCGGCGAGCCGCTCGTGTCGCCGGCCAACCGTCCAACGTCGCAGACGCCGCTCGCCGGCCGCGACCGCGAGGTGCTGATCGTGCGCACCGTGTGGGACCGCGCGGTGAACGGTTCGAGGCCGCACCTCGTCACGGTCCTGGGGCCGGCCGGGATCGGTAAGTCCCGGCTGGCGCGCGAGGTCGCGGCGGACGTGGAGGCGCAGGGCGGCCGGGTCCTGTGGGGTCGCAGCCTGCCGTACGAGGAGCAGACGCCCTACCGCGGCGTCGCACAGATCGTCCGCGTGGCCGCCGGGATCTACGAGAACGATGCGGTACAGGTGGCTCGCCAGAAGCTCGCGGCGACCGTGGCCACGCTGTTGCCCGAGCCCGAAGTCGCCGACACCACCCGGTACCTGTCGTTGCTGCTCGGACTCGGGCTGGACGAGCCGGCCAGCGAGGTGATCCACCTGCAGTTCGCGACGCGGCGGTTCGTGGAGCACCTCTCGCTCCATCAGCCATTGCTGCTGGTCTTCGAGGACATCCATTGGGCCGACGACGTGCTGCTCGACCTGATCGAGTACCTGGTCTCGCACGTGCAGGAACATCGGATCGTCTTCCTGTCGCTGGCCAGACCCGAGTTCTTGGAAGCGCGCCCGAACTGGGGCGCGGGGATGGCGGGCGGCACGACGCTCCCCCTCGACCCCTTAACGACCACCGAGGCGGCGGAGGTGATCGGGTCGCTGTTGGCGACCGCGCAAGCGTCCACGGTGGAACGCGTGGTCGCGACGGCCGGTGGCAACCCGCTGTTCATCGAGGAACTGGTGGCCTCTTTGGCGGATGACCCTCTCTCGGAGGAATTGCCGGGCACCGTGCTCGCGGCGATCTCCGCACGGATCGACGCGCTGCCGGCCGGCAGCCGGACCGCCCTCCTGCACGCCAGCGTGATCGGGCAAACGTTCTGGCGGGATGTGCTGGCGCACGTGGGCGAACTGTCCGACGTGGACGAGGCGCTCGAGTCGCTCGAGGCCCGCGGTCTGGTGCAGCGGCGGTCGGAGAGTCAGGTCGAGGGCGACGCCGAGTTCGTGTTCAAGCACATGCTGATCCGTGATGCCGCGTACGGGACGCTCCCGCGCGCTTCCCGGCGGCAACTGCATGCCGCCACTGCCGTGCATCTGGAGCGGTCGGTTGCCGACCCCGACGAACTCGGATGGATCCTGGCCTACCACTGGCGAGAGGCCGGCGAGCCGTCGCGCGCGATCGCCTACCTGCTGCAGGCGGCCCGGAGGACGGCGGACGCCCTGGCGGTCGAGGAGACATGGGAGCTCTACACGCGAGCGCTCGACCTGGCGGGCTCGGATGACGAGCGACGCGCGATCTTGTTGCAGCGCGGTCTGGCCATGGCCCAGCTCGAGGACTACCCGCGCGCCAAGCGCGAGCTGGGCGCGTTGGTGCCCGAGCTCTCCGGTCATGCGCAGATCGAGGCGCTCCTCGCGCAAGGGCGCAGCGCGGTGTGGACCGAGGACATGGACGGGGCGCTGGACATCTCGACCCGGGCCGTGGCGCTCGCGGAGGGCAGCGACGATCCGGAGCACCTCCCGGCCGCGCTCGCGCTGTTGAGCGGGAGCTACGGGATGCGGGGCGAGGCGGGCGACCTTGAGCTCGCGATCGAGATCGGCGAGCGTGCGAGCCAGACATGGGTGCCGGGCACCCGGTCTCAGCAACTCGCGGAGCACTACCACATGCAGGCGGACCACTGGTACTGGGTCGGGCGGTACGACAGGGCGCTCGAGCAGGCGCACCTCGAGTTCGAGGCGGCGGGCCTGGACCCGCACGGCGCCGAGTTCCTCCTCAGAGGTGCGGGCATGGAGGGCCTGGTGCTCTCCGGCTTGGGTCGCTACGAGGAGGCGCTCACGGCCGTGGAGAGCGCGATCGCGATCGCGAAGTCGATGGGCCGCTCGGCGAACGTCGTCACGAACTACTCCACCGCGCCGCTCCGCGACATCTTCGCGGTGGAGGAGGCGCACGCTCGCAGCTCGGAGGTCGCCGGCAGGCTGGGGCCCTCGG
The DNA here is from genome assembly GCA_963736335.1 of uncultured Actinomycetes bacterium. Taxonomy (GTDB): domain Bacteria; phylum Actinomycetota; class UBA4738; order UBA4738; family HRBIN12; genus JBBQVZ01. The sequence goes on from CAVTOC010000004.1 coordinate 137,775, forward strand.
AGTTCAACATGCCGTGGATCAACGCGCGCGCCGACGTGATCGCAGCGGATCTGTTGCTGGGCGAGCTGGGTCGCGTGGAGGTGGCGTTCCCCCAGGCGTGGGACGACGCGCTCGAGTGCCTCGCGTGGGAGCGCTGGCTGGTGAGCGGCCGGCTCTGCGCGATCCGCGCGGAGCTCGCGCTGGAGATGAAGCGCCCCGACGACGCGGTGACATGGGCGCGTCGCGCGCTGGCGATGGCGACGACCTCCGGTCGCAAGAAGTACTCGGTGATCGCCACCACCACGCTGGGCGCCGCGCTGTCGGCGACCGGCCTGGCCGAGGAGGCGAGCAACCAGCTCCGCGGCGCCGTCGCGGAGGCAGACGAGCTCGGTTCGCCGCTCTTCCGCTGGCAGACCCGCGCGGCGCTGGCCGACGCGGTCCGGCCGCTCGAGGGACTGGACGCCGCCGACGCGCATCTCGCGGACGCCGCGGGGATCATCCACGAGGTCGTGGCCGGGCTCTCGCCCGCGCGCGGAGCCGCGTACGCGGCCGCCCCGCAGGTCGCCGCGGTCCTCGATGGGGCGTCCTGAGGAGGACTACTCGTCTCCGACGTGTCCGCCGAGCAGGTAGAACGTGTCGGTCTCGCCCTTCCCTTTCAGTGCCACCGTGCCGCGCGACTCGAGCGAGAAGCTCTCGCGCAACGCGACCGCGACCGAGCCAGAGAGGTGGATCCGGTTCGGCTCCGACGTCGACTCGAGACGACTCGCGACATTGACCGTGTCGCCCCAGACGTCGTACGCGAACTTCCGTGCCCCCAGCACACCGGCCACGGCAGGTCCGGTGTGGAAGCCGATACGGATCCGCCACTCGGGGCCTTCGTGTGCCTCCTGGACCACGTCCACCATCGCGAGCGCCAGCTCGGCGACCGCCGCGACGTGATCCGTTCGCGTCCCGGGTACGCCGCCGACGGCCATGTACGCGTCGCCGATCGTCTTGATCTTCTCGACCCCTTTGCGCTCGCACAGCTCGTCGAACCGCGAGAACAGCCGATTCAGCTCCGCGACGACCACCGAGGCATCGAGCTCCGACGAGATGGCCGTGAACCCAACAAGGTCGCTGAAGAGCACCGTGATCTCGGAGAAGCGATCCGCAACGTTCGTCTCACCGGCCTCGAGGCGGTCGATGATGGGCTGCGGCAGGATGTTCAACAGCAGCGCATGCGACTTCGCCCGTTCCTCCTCGAGCTCCCGCGTCAGCGTCGAGAGGATCTTCGAGGTCGCGTCGTGCATCCGCTCCATCTCACGGACGTTCGACTCCATCCGCGCGAGCTTCTTCTGGAGCCGGAGGTTGTCTCGCTCAAGCTCGGTCACGGAGCACCTATGTCGAGCCGAGCAGCACGGCAACGATCGTCTCGTTGTGGAATTGGTTCGAACCCGACCCGATCGGCGCGATCTCCCCACGGCTATAGAAGCCGCAGATAGGCACCGTATCGCCGAGGATCTCGCGGGCGATGTCGGTCTCCTTTCCCACCCGCGTGCCCAGGAGCGCCTTGCGGATCAGGCACGAGAAGACCAGGCCGGCCTCGGCGTCGATCCCCTCGGATACGCGTCCATCGCCTTCCGCATCGCCGAGCGCGTGCCGTCGAAGATCTCGTCGGTCGTCGCGACCGCGAGCTGCACGTGTGGCGAGCACCGACCGAGCCCGGAGATCGTCGAACCACCGCGAGCGGTGATCGCGAAGGCCTTGCGAACAACACCGCGCGGACCAGGCTTCCTCGCGACCGGCGCCACGCCCTGCATGGCGAGGGACCACAGCGGCCCGAACACCGAGAGCTCGATCGTCCACCGACATTCGCGAACCAAGTGATGCGTGACCGAACATGTCGGGGCGGACGCCGCACGGATCGACGCCGTGGGAGTACCTGCATCTTCGCGTCGAAGAGGTACTGGTATCGAGATCCTGCGACGTGGATGAGCGGGGCGGCGATGAGCGGGACGGGATCAACGCGGCGGCGCGTCGCCGACGGTTCGCGGAGACAGATCCGAAACGCGGAGGCCGGCAGTGCGACCGCGTGGGGATGAACAGGGCGACCACGACCGAAGGAGTACGAGTAACCGCGTGGCGTGAGGTCGTGGAACCATGTAGGCGTCGCCGGCGAGCGGCCGCGCGACCTCGAACGCGGCCGACCCCCCGAGCAAGCAGACCGACGGCCACCACGACCGCCGAAAGGCCACGCCACGCTTCGGAGGTTCCGGGTCCATCCGACACAAGCATCGACCTCGGCGGCTTCCCCGACAATGCAGCAGGACCGCGACGATGGCGAGGCCCCGAGGCCACGACCCGGTAGAGGTGCCAGCGATCGGGGACACCCTTCAGCTCGTGTTCGCCGGCGTCTTCGAACCGAAGGCCGGAGCCGGACACGAGTCCCTGGACGGTGTGGGAGACGAGCACCTCGGAGGGCGCCGCGAGCGACGCGATCCGCGCGCCGACGTTGACGGCGATGCCTCCGACCTTCCCGGCGATCGTCTCAACCTCGCCCGTGTGCACGCCGGCGCGAACCTCGATCCCGAGATCCGGCACGGCCTCGCTGATCGCCTTAGCACAGCGCACGCCTCGCGCCGGCCCGTCGAAGGTGGCGAAGAAGCCGTCGCCCGCGGTATCGACCTCGGTACCGCGGAAGCGACCGAGCATCGCGCGCACCACGCCGTGATGGCGCTCCACCAGATCTCGCCATCCCTTGTCCCCGAGCTCCGCTGCCTTCTCCGTCGAGCCCACCATGTCGGTGAACATGACGGTGGCCAGCACCCGGTCCAGGTCCGCCTCGTCGTCGCGGACGGTTGCCACGAAGCGCTCGATCTCGTCGAGCAGGTCTTCCTGGCGGCCCATGACGAAGAGATGTTCGTCCCCAGGGAACGACACGAACCGCGCTCCATGGATCTGATCGGCGAGCCACCGGGTCTCCTCCACGCCGTAGTCGAGGTCGCCGTCGCGGGCCATCACAAGGGTGGGTACGTGGATCGCGGGGAGGGCCGACCGAGCGTCGATGGCGCGGTTCATCATCGACAGCGCGTTCACGGCGCCCGGGCTCGCGGCGCTTCGCATGTAACCGGCCAGCCAGGCCTGCGTCGCGTCATCGTCTGCCTGCGGCGGCGCGAACGAGTCCGCCAGGAACTCCCGGGCGAGCTCCTTCGTGCCCCACAGCCGTTCCCGGCGCTCCCGGTACGCGATGATCTCCGGATCCTGGTCCGCGTTCGGGACGGCGAACGGGTAGTCCGGCGCGTTGTTCCAGCACGCGCTGGTGCCGAACAGGATCAGCCCGATCGTGCGCTCCGGGTACGTGGCGGCGAACAACATGGCCATCGGGCCACCCTCCGACACTCCGAGCACCACCGTGCGCTCGGAGCCGACGGCATCCATGACGGCGCGGGCGTCGTCCATGCGGACCTCAAGTGACGGGAGTCGATCCTCCGACACCCGATCGGACAGGCCGACGCCCCGTTTGTCGAACACCATCACTCGGGCGAACGACGAGAGGTGCGTGAAGAACCGCGCGAACCTCGGCTCTGTCCACATCTGCTCGACGTGCGTGACCCAGCCGAGGACGAACAGGATGTCGACCGGGCCGGTGCCGAACACCTGGTAGGCGATGTGGACGCCGTCGGCGGTCTTCGCGTAGCGGGTCTCGGGGATGTCCACGGATGGGTCCTCGTCCGTAGGGTCCTCAGTCGATCGTGAGCGTGATCGGCACCGCGGCGAGCGCCTTGGAGACCGGGCATCCGACCTTCGCGGCCTCGGCCGCCTCGCGGAACCCGTCCGCATCGAGCCCGGGCACGTCGCCCGAGACGTGCAGGCGTATCCCGGTGATGCCTTCGCCCGGCTGGAAGTCGACCTCGGCACTTGTGTTGAGCGTCGTCGGAGGATGGCCGGCCTTCGCGAGGCCACTCGATAGCGCCATCGAGAAGCACGAGGCGTGGGCCGCGGCGATCAGTTCCTCCGGGCTCGTACGTCCATCGGGGTCCTCGGCCCGCGAAGCCCAGGTGACGTCGAACGTCCCGAGGCCGCTCGACTCGAGCGAGACCCGGCCGCTCCCCTCCGTCAGCGATCCATGCCATTCACATGCCGCGTTGCGCGTCGTCGCCACCGTCGCCTCCCGTCCGTCGATCGAACTCCGAGCCTACCGTGGGGCGGCCCGTGGGGCGCCTGGGTCGGACCTTAGACGCGGCCTTTGGTCCCCGCGGGAGCGCTGAACGTGACGAAGATGTTCTTCTTGACGACCTTCGACGACAGCTTGCTCCCGGCGCGTCGAGCTCATCTGCAACCTGCCCGGACACTACGCGATGGGGATGTACACCGGGCTCACGGTCACGTAGCGCGTTGCATCAACGACCCAGCCGACTCCGTCATCCACCGCCGGTGGGTGGCTTCCCTCCGTGGCACGAGCAGGTGGCCGCCGCGAGCGTCTGCGTGTGGCAGTCGCTGCACGCGAGGGGCTCCTCCCCGGTTGGGACGTGCGGGCCGACTTGCTGGTGGACGAACGTGGACGGGACGAAGTGTGTCGTCGTGTGGCAGGTCGAGCACGTGGTCAGCAGCGGGCTGTTGTGATGGTCGCCGTGGCAGTTCACGCACCCGTCGGCCGGCCCCATCGTTCCGGCCGTCGAGCTCGTGTGGCACTGCTCACACAGGATGCTCGCGTGCGGCCCGGTCAGCGGCACCGGGTGGTGGAAGTTGCCCGGCACCCATGACTTGAGGTTGTGGCAGTCCTGGCACGCGCCACGGTTGGGGTGCGGTGCCGTGTGGCAGTACGCGCACGTGTTCGGCTGCGCCGTGCCGTCGTGGCACGTGAAGCACGCTTGCATCGACTGCGGCGGGACATAGGTCACCCCGGGGATGTCCTTGTGCACGACCTGTGCGTGACAGTCGTCGCAGAGCGAGTCGATCTTCGGTGGGACGTGCGTGGCGTGGTTGAACGTCGCCGTGACGAGCTGGACGGGCGGGGCGAGCTGGCTCGCGGGGTGGCAGCCCTGACAGATCGCGTTCGGCACCGGGCGCGTCGACTTGATCGGGTTCGCGACCGTCCCGATGAAGTGGACCTGCACCTCGTGGAGGCCGTTCAGCTTGGCTCGAGCGAGGTTCACGAGCCCCGGCCCGATGTGGCACTTCACGCAGTCGACCTGGTCGTGCTTGCTGATCTTCCACGAGTCTCCGTAGGGCACCATCTCGTGGCACGCGTACCCGCAGAAGCGGTTGCCTTCGGTGAGCTTGACCCCGATCGCGGTCGCGGCCAGCAGCCCCACGAAACCGAACGAACCCAGCACGATCAGCCTGCCCCAGAAGTCTCGCTTCCAGAGCCGCCTGATCCTGCCGGCCATCACGCACCATCTCCTGTCATCATCATCCGCCTGCCCCGGCTTGCGGCGGCCGGATGACGGTCCCGGGACCGGGAGGACCTTCGGCCGACGCCCTCGGATCTCGATTGCGGGTCAGCTCTGCACGATCGAAGCGATGTTGGCGTCGAGGGTTGGGCGATCGTTCGGCCCGATGTACTTCGCAACGATGGTGCCGTCGGGCCCGATGAAGAACGTTTCGGGGAACCCCAGCACCCCGTAGCTCGCCTGCAGCTCGCCTCGAACGTCCGCCACGCTCGCGTAGTCCACGTCGTACCGGGATTGGAACGCGAGGGCGCCCGCCTGGGAGTCCTTCGTGTCGATCCCGAGGAAGACCACCCCTCGATCGCTCCACCGGCGTTGGGCGGCTGCCAGCACCGGCGCCTCCCCGCGGCACGGCGGGCACCAGGAAGCCCAGAAGTTCAGGACGAGGGGCTTGCCGCGGAAGTCAGCGATCGCGAGGGAGCCACCACCCTGCACGCGCGGGAGCCGGAAGGTCGGCGCCTGAAGTCCGAACGGGTCCTGGCCGAGCGTGCCGTCGCCCATCACGCGAACGGCCGCCCACCCGACGCCGGTGCACACGATCAACACCAAGGCCGCAAACACCGCCCCGCGGAGGCGAGACCGCGTGTGCGCTCCTCCCGTCACCTCGGCAGGTACCAAGGCCATCTCAACCCACCATGGCACCGCCTCGGAAAGGGCGCTCGTCCGAACGACCCACAACCCTCGGGACGTCGGACCCCTGGTCGGCGGCCTCGTCCGAACCACCATTGACGTATCCGGCGCGACCGGAGCGAGTGGAGGAGCGGCGATTGAACGCCGTACAGGGTTCGGTTGGGGTTCCCGATGGGTTCGAGCGACCCCGGAGCCGGCTGCCCCTCGCGCTCGCGGGGTTCGTCGTCCTGGCGATATTCGTCGGATCGACCTACTCGATGTTCACCCACTCGGTCGTGTACTACCGAACGCCAACCGAGGTCCTGCGGGCACCCGGCATGCACGTTCGACTCTCCGGGACGATCGTCGGCGGAAGCATCACCAACGACATCGTCGCAGGGACGGTCGCGTTCCAGGTCACGGACGGTCGCGCGACGGTACCGGTGCTGTTCCACGGTGCGGCCCCCGACGCCCTTCGGAGCGGCGGAGAGGCCGTGGCCGAAGGTGCGCTCGGCGTCGACGGCACGTTCATGGCGCAGCGACTCTTCGCCCGTTGCCCGTCCAAGTTCCAGACGGAGACGCCGGGGCCATGACGACTTCCGCGCCGCCCGCGCCCGCGATCCGCTTGGAGCGCGTCGGCAAGCGGTTCGGCGCACAGGCGGCTCTGGACGGGATCGACCTGGACGTGCCGGCAGGCTCGTTCATCGCCGTGATGGGCGCGAACGGCGCGGGGAAATCGACCCTGCTCCACGTGATCGCGGGGCTGGCAACTCCGACCGTCGGACGCGTCACGGTTGCGGGTATCGACATGCGGCGCGCCGGCCCCCGCCTCCGCGCGCAGATCGGCATGGTCGGCCATCAGCCGATGCTCTATCCCGATCTGACCGTGGAAGAGAACCTCCGCTTCCATGCCCGACTGTTCGGCATGCCCGATCCCAGGAGAGCGGTGGGAGAAGCTGCGGCCGTGATGGACGTCGGCACCATTCTCGGCCGAACGGTCCGCACGCTCTCGCGCGGGACGACACAACGGGTCGCGCTGGCGCGAGCGCTCGTGCATCGACCACGGGTGCTGTTGTTGGACGAGCCGTACACGGGTTTGGACGAGGTCGCCGCGCTCTCACTGTCGGAACTGCTGGGGCGCCTCCACACGCCGGATCGCGTCCTGCTCGTCACCCTGCACGACGTCGCGCGGGCGATGGGCGGCCCCGAGCGCGTGCTGGTCCTGTCTCGAGGGCGCGTCGTGCTGGACGAATCGACGCGCGGATCCGGGCACGACTTCGGCGACGAGTACCTGCGCCTCCTCCGCGTGGAGGTGGCGTTGTGAGCTGGCTCGGCTCGGCTGCGGTGATCGCCGGGAAGGACCTCAGGCTGGAACTGCGCACACGCGACGTGGTGTCGTCGGTGGGGCTCTTCGTCCTGCTGGTGGTCGTGACGGCGAGCTTCGCGCTCCCGCTCGAGGGATCGGGTCGCGAGGGTATGACCGCCGGCGTGCTCTGGATGGCGTTCCTGTTCGCCGGCTTGCTCGGGATGGGTCGCTCGATGGCGATCGAGGACGAGGAAGGCTGCCTCGCGGGATTGCTCGTGTCTCCCGCGCCGCGGGAGGGGATCTTCCTCGGCAAGCTCGCGTCGAACCTCGCGTTCACTGCGGTCGTTGAGGCGCTGATGGTGCCGCTGTTCATCGCGCTCCTGCAGGTTCACGTGGGGGCGCCTCTGCTGCTGGTCGTCTCCATCGTGTTGGGCACGTTGGGGATCTTGACGATCGGCACGCTCTTCGCGGCGATCGCGGTCGGCACGCGCGGACGCGAAGCGATCCTGCCACTGCTCGTGCTTCCGGTGTCGGTCCCGATCGTGACGGCGGCGGTGAAGACGACGGAGGCCGCGCTCATGGGGACGTGGGGCGTCGGACCGTGGCTGCTCCTGATGGTCGGCTTCGACGTCCTGTTCCTGCTGGTCGCCCTGGCGACATTCCCGTACGTGACGGAGGGATGACCATGGGCATGAAGGCTGATGTTCGGACCGATCCAGGACGGGATGCGACATCGACCGCACCGGTCGGATGGCGCCGCCGATCGGCGCTCGGCGCGTTCACCGCCGTCTCCCTCGTCGTACTCGTGATCCTGGCGTTGTTCGTCGCGCCGGAGGATGCGGCGCAAGGAGCCGCGCAACGCATCTTCTACATCCACGTGCCGTCGGCGTGGGTGGGGTTCCTGGCGTTCTTCGTCGTGTTCGTGGCGAGTATCCGCTTCCTGCAGACCGGGGACCGCCGGTTCGACGACCTCGCCTCGGCGTCTGCGGCCGTCGGGATGGTCTTCACGACGGCGGTCTTGATCACCGGACCGCTGTGGGGACGACCCGTGTGGGGCGTCTATTGGACGTGGGACCCCCGCTTGACCAGCTTCCTGCTCTTGTGGCTGATCTATCTGTCCTACCTGGTGCTTCGCGGTTACGTCCCCGAGCCGGAGCGGCGCGCGCGCTACTGCGCGGTGGTCGGCATCGTCGGGTTCCTCGACGTCCCGATCGTGTACCTGTCCGTGCGGTGGTGGCGCGCCCAGCACCCGTCGCAGCTCATCTTCACCCGTGGCGGGCTTCCGATATCGATGCTGGTGGTGCTCCTGATCGGCGTGGCGGCGTTCACGCTCCTGTACGTCTATCTCCTGTCGGTGCGCCTCAGCGTGACCCGGCTCGAGCACGAGAGCGAGGAGGTGCCGGGATGAGCGGCACCGGGTACCTGATCGGCGCCTACCTGGCCGCCGGCGCCCTGTACGCCGGATACCTCGCGATGCTCTGGCGGCGCGAACGCGCCCTCGGCGGAGGGAGGCGACGCCGTGGCTGAGCTCGGCCGTGTGACGTTGTTGATCGCTCTCGCGGCGGCAGGGTGGGCGCTGCTGGCGGGGTTCGCAGGCGCGTTCGGGGATCGCGAGCGGTCCACGCGCAACGCCGAGCTCGCGATCATCGCGGCGGCGGTCGCGATCACGACGTCGAGCGGCGCGTTGATCGTGGCACTCCTCACACGCGACTTCGGCATCGAGTACGTCGCGCAGTACACCAGCCGGAGCCTCTCCGTCTTCTACAGGCTTGGCGCGTTCTGGGCGGGGCAGGCGGGCTCGCTCCTGCTGTGGGCCTGGGTGCTCGCCATCTGCGCGGCGATCGTCGTGGCGCAGCGGCGGACGCGTGACCGCGCGCTGATGCCGTGGGCCATCACGGTGCTCGCCGGGATCCTGCTGTTCTTCCTGGTCCTGGTCGCGTTCTACGCGGATCCGTTCGCCCGGCTCGCCGTCGCGCCTCCCGACGGCCAGGGGCTCAACCCGCTGCTGCAGAACTACGGTCAGTGGATCCATCCGCTCGCCCTCTACATCGGGTTCGTCGGGTTCAGCGTGCCGTTCGCATTCGGGATCGCCGCGTTATTCACGGGCGAGCTTGACGATCGCTGGTTGCTGGGCGTGCGCCGGTGGACGCTCTGGTCGTGGATCCTGTTGACGGCCGGCATCCTCCTGGGCGCGCGATGGGCGTACGTGGAGCTCGGGTGGGGGGGCTACTGGGCATGGGACCCGGTTGAGAACGCCAGCCTCCTTCCGTGGCTCACCGCGACGATCTTCCTGCACTCCGCGACGGCCCAGGAGAAGCGGGGCGTCATGAAGACGTGGAACGTGACGCTGCTCCCGGCGACCTTCGCGCTGTCGATCTTCGGGACGTTCCTCACGCGGTCGGGCGTGGTGTCGTCGGTCCACGCGTTCGCCGAATCGACGATGGGTCCGCTCCTGCTCGGGTTCACCGGGCTCGTGGTACTCGTGTCGGCCGGGTTGATCGTGTGGCGCCTTCCGAGGCTGGGTGCCGCAGGTCGCTTCGGTTCGGCGATCTCTCGGGAATCGTCGTTCCTCGCGACGGGCGTGCTGTTCACGGCGATGACCGTGGTCGTGTTCTGGGGGACCGTCTATCCGCTCGTCGCCGAGGCGGTCGACGGCACGAAGGTGTCGGTCGGTCCGTCCTTCTTCCAGTCGTTCATGGTGCCGCTCTCGATCCTGCTGCTGGCGCTCGTCGGGATCTGTCCGTTGCTGGCATGGAGGCGGACCGACGCCTCGCACCTCTGGAGTGGAATCACCTGGCCGCTCGCGTTCGGGGGCTCGGTGTTGGCGCTCGGACTGATCGCGTCGGGAGGGCGGCATGTGCTGCTCGCCGTCGTCACAGGCCTCGGGGCGTTCGCGTTGACGACCGTCGTCGGCGAGATCGCGCGCGGGCTGCGAGCCAGGCGTTCGATCCACGGCGAACGGTGGGCGACGGCGGTGCACCACCTGTTCGGGTTGACGCCCCGCCGCTACGGCGGACCGATCGCCCACGCGGGGATGATCGTCCTGATCACCGCCATCGCGCTGAACATCAGCATGAAGGAACACACGCAGACCACCCTAGGGATCGGTCGTTCCGCACGGGTCGGCGGCTACGAGTTGACGCTGCGGAGCCTGACGCCGCAACAGGAGGGCTCGCGGTTCGCGACGGTGGCGACGTTCGGCGTCCGCTCGGGAGGGTCGCCCGACGGCACGATCACGGCCGAGCTGGTGCAGTTCGACAACCAGCAGACGGCAGCGGACATCGGGATCCGCTCCTCGCTTGGAGCCGACCTCTACGTGGTGCTCGGTCAGGCCGATGAGGCGCGTGGCCTGGCGAACATCGATCTCTACGTGGAGCCCGGGATCCTGCTGATCTGGATCGGGATGATCGTCGTGGTGCTGGGCGGCGTCCTGGCGGGGTGGCCGAAGCGCCCGAACATGTTGACCCACGGCCTGGAGATGGACGCCGTCACCGGCGCGCGTCCTGCTGACGAGTTGGTCACGGTGGGGGCGCCGGCAACGTCCGACGACTTCGATCGGGAGCTCGAACGGCAGATCGCCGCGCATCGCAAGGCGCTCCGCGAGCGTGCCCCGCACCGAGGAGGTGGGGGCACGTGATCCGCCGGAGCCGAGCCGCACGGACCGGATCCTGGCCGCGATGACGGCGCTCCTATCACTTATGGTCTTCCCCGTCTCCCCCGCGGCGAGCGCCGCGCAGACCGCGGGCATCACCGGCCACGTGATCCAGGCCACGGACCACCGGCCGGTCGCGGGGCAGCCGGTGACGCTGTCCACGTACCGCGGCGAGTCGCGGCTTTCGACCGCATCGACGACCACGGACGCGCTCGGCGGCTTCTCGTTCGGCCGGGCGCCGACGGACGCCACTGGCTTCCAGCTCACGACGACGTTCCGTGGAGGTATCTACCGCACACCGCTCACATCGATCGCCGATCCGAACCTCCCGGTCACGCTGAAGGTGTTCGCGCCCACGACCGACGTCACGGCGGTCACGCAGACGAACTGGGTCGTCTGGGTCGACCCGATGCCCGGCGGGATCGTGGTCCAACAGGACTTCACCTGGAACAACGAAGGCACGAAGGCATACATCGGCGCCGAGGCGGGCGGCGGGGTCGTGAGCGAGGTCCCGCTCGCGCCAGGGGCGAGGAACGTGCAGTACCTCGGCCTCTATCTGAACGGCGGGGGGCGGATCGCCGGGAACACCTATCAGGGCACGCAACCGATCGTGCCCGGAAGATCGACCGCCACCGTGCGCTACGTCGTGACCTCGCTGAACGACCTCCGCCTCGTTTCGCCGCTCACCACGGGCAACATGCACGTGTTCGTTTCGACGGACCTGGTCGTGACGGCGCCGGCGATGACCGGCGCCGGTCAGATCAACGATCGCGGCAGGGATTACCAGGTGTTCACCGCCGCGAACGTGCCGGCCGAACAGACCATCACGGTCGGTCTGACACCCACGCCGCAGCCGAAGAGCGATGCCGGCCCGTTCGCCATCGCGGGCATCGTCATCTTGCTGCTCGTCGTGACGCTCGCGGTGTGGCGGATCAGAGGAGGCGGTCGGTTACGACACGCGGGGCGACCGTCGAAGGAGTCATCGCGCGAGGCACCTCGACGTCCGACGCCGAGGCGCGCGGCCCCGAGAGATGAGACCGAGGTCCTGTTGGAGGAGATCGCCGCCATCGACGTCGCGTTCGAGGAAGGTCTCCTCGAACCGGCCACGTATGAGCGAGTGCGCGCCGCAGCGAAGGAACGACTGGCGGCCGCGGCACGGGGTGCCTCTCTTTCGTAGTGAGGCGGGGGAAGGCGGGCCCGAACGCCGGACGGTCCCGCCGAGACGGGTTCTTCCGGCCCTCCCCGGCGCCTGAAGGGCTCCGTAGCCTGAAGGAGCCAGGCGTGGGTTTCCCTGGTTCCGGGGAGGCACTCGGATGAGTGAGCAGGTTGATGCGGGTCACGGCACGAGATGGGGGGCCCTCGTCATCGGAGGCCTCCTGATCCTTGCGTGTCTCGTCGTCGGGGGCATCCTCGGGTTCGCGTCGGGGGCTGCCATCGGGGCTGCCTTCACCGACACCGCGAGTGACTGCGAGTTCGAGGAGTGTGTCGACGCGGGTATCCTGCCCGGCGCGACCATCGGCCTCATCGTGGGAGCTCTGGCCGGAGGGATCGTGATGGCGATCGTGTGGCTCCGCCGGATCCGGAAGCAGCCGAGATCGGATGTGGTGACAAGGTCGAGCCTGCGAGCTAGTCGCGCGTCGCCTGGTCCCACTGTGCGACCTCGACCAACCGCCCGCCTCCCACGTCGACGTACTCCCGGGCCCGTCCACCGCCCTTGCGCTCGGGCCGATCCATCAAGGCATCCTGCACCTTGCCGTGGAAGTAGCAGCGTCCATCCTCGCGCTCGACGACTACGGGGTTGGTACACCGGCCCTCCGGGCACGTGGCCGTCATCGAGCCGCTCCGATCATCGTCATATCCACAAGTGAACAGGCGTCCACGCCAAGTATCAACCCCGGGATCAAGCTTCCCGCGCCTAGGGTTCAGGGAGGACCCATGTTCGACCGATGAGAACAGCGACTGCTCATGACCGTTGACGAGCATCCCTGAACGGGAGCCGAGAGTGCGCATCCTCGTCATCGAAGACGACGACGACATCCGCTCGATCTGCGAGCACATGTTCGCGTGGGCCGGTCACCAGGTGGCCGCGGCCGTGGACGCGACGAGCGGGCTGGCTCTGGTGGGGTCCTTCGACCCCGACGTCATCGCGCTCGACCTCATGATGCCCGGGATCGACGGCCTCACCGTTCTCGCGGCGCTCCGCGGCTCGGCGCCCACGTGCGACATCCCCGTCGTCATCGTCTCGGCTCGAACCCTCAGCGCGGACCGGCTCCGAGCGTTCGAGGCCGGCGCGGACGAATACGTCAGCAAGCCGTTCGATCCGGACGTTCTGCTTCAGATCCTCGAACGGACGTGTCACATGTCTCCCGAGGAACGGGCCGCCGGGCGACGGGAGAAGATCCTCTTGCTGGGGGGCAGGGAGACGGCGTGCTCTTGAGTGCATCTTGAAGATGCGTACCCCGTCCGGTCGTGGTCGTGGCCCTGACGACCAGGGAATCTAACGGTTCCCAAACCATCTCGCCTTGGCTGACGGGGATACTTGTTGACATGCCGTTCGTGCTCAACGCTGTCCTTCGGTGCGCTGCATGACTCCCGCCAGAAAGCCTCGGAGAGCGAAGCCGCGACCCACCCCGACACGCCGCGAGCGCGTGCCATCCGCCAAGGCCGCTGAGCTCGCTGCGGCCGAACGTCGGGCGCACAGAGCGAAGACCATCCTGGCGGCAGTAGGAGCATGCGTCTTCGGCACGGCGATGGTGTTCGCGCGTCACTCCTACGCCGGACATCAGAAGCAACCGGCTACCGCGCTCGCCGCGCCGCCGCGATTCGTGAGCGTCGTGCGTCGCAACCTCTTGCAGGCGGGTGTCGTCGCGCCCGCGCAGGCTCCCCCCGGTGCCGCAACGGCCGCGTCATGAGCGATCATCGTTTCGCATCGATGGGGTGCGAGATCATCGTCGGCGGCGGGTCGCCGGCCGAGCATCGTGCGATCGAACGACTCTTCGCCGAACGCGAAGCCGTGTTCAGCAGGTTCATCCCGCAGAGCGAGCTGAACCGCGTCAACGGGTCGGCGGGTCGCATCGTTCTGGTCTCTCAGCTGTTCGCCGATACCCTGCGAGTAGCGCTGAACGCAGCCGAGGACACACAGGGAGTGGTCGAGCCGACGCTCGGGGCCGCGCTCGAATCTGCGGGCTACACGCGCGACTCCTCGCTGCTCGCTGCAGATCCGCGGCCGCCCGGACCGGCGCGGGCATCGAGCCCCGTGCTCGCGCTGGGGCGGTTGGTCGGTCTTCGACCCGGCGCCAAGCTCGATCTCAACGGCGTCGTGAAGTCCTTGGCCGTCGACGACGCGCTCGCGCTCCTGTCCGGTGAGGGTTTCGTGTCGGCCGGTGGCGACATCGCCACACGCGGCGAGATCACCGTCGCGCTGCCGGGCGGTGGATCGGTATCGCTGCGTCAGGGTGCCCTCGCGACGAGCGGCACGACCAAGCGAACCTGGTTGCGCGCCGGGCAGGTCCAGCATCACCTGATCGACGCGCGGACCGGTCTTCCCGCTGTATCCCCGTGGTCCCTTGTGACGGCGTGCGGAGCGGATTGCGTGGCGGCGGACGTCGCGGCCAAGACGGGGTTCCTGCTCGGCGACCGAGGGCCCGCGTGGCTCGACGAGCGGGCGATCCCTGCGCGTTTCCTGACGGCGAACGGCGACGTCACGCTGAACGAGGCGTGGCTGGTCAGCATGCGCGAGACGGTGCCGTGCATCTGACGTCAAGCCCGATCGATTGGTACGCGGCTCGTGCCGGGGGTGTGGTCGCCTACGTCCTGCTATCCGTGAACGTCGCTCTCGGGCTCCTGATGTCCGGCAAGAAGACGTTGAAGCTCTGGCCACGATTCGCCTTGGAGGACGTTCACCGCTTCGGCGGCATCTTGGTCGGGACGTTCCTCGTCGTGCACATCACGGCCGTCGCGATCGACTCCTTCCTTCCGTTCTCACTCACCTCACTCGTGGTTCCGTTGGTGGCGACGTACCGTCCGGTCTGGACGGGGTTCGGCATCGTCGCGGCCGAGCTCCTGCTCGCACTCGCCGTCACGAATCACTACCGCAACGTGCGGATCAGCTATCGCTTCTGGCGGCGCGCGCATTTCGTCAACTTCGCCGTGTGGGGCGCGGCGACGTTGCACGGGCTCGGCAGCGG
Source organism: uncultured Actinomycetes bacterium (assembly GCA_963736335.1). Taxonomy (GTDB): domain Bacteria; phylum Actinomycetota; class UBA4738; order UBA4738; family HRBIN12; genus JBBQVZ01. The sequence goes on from CAVTOC010000004.1 coordinate 152,937, forward strand.
CACCGATCGGAGCACCGCCTGGCTGATCGCCATCTTCGCCCTCGCCGTCGGGATGGTCAGCGCGCTCACCGTATGGCGGGTCCTGCGCCGCTGGCACCCGTCGGGATGGCTCCCCCGCCTCGCCCCGGTCGTCGTCGGCACGATCGCTCTGGTGGCCGTCGGTTCGCTCGCACGTGGCCCGCTCCGCTTCCAGCCCAAGGAATGGAACGCCGCCACGTTCAGCGACGCGCTCGACGGACAGATCCTCAGCAACAACGGGGTCACACGCGGGATCGTGTCGATGGCAGGGAACGGCTCGGGATCGCAGAAGGTGCTCGTGCGCGCGGACCTGTTGATCGATCCACGGCAGGTCATTTCAACCGTCTTCCAGATGGAGTACCTGCCGAGCGGCACGCTCTGTCGAGGAACGGTCGACCAGGTCCACGCTGCGAGCTTCGAGGCCACGTGTCGGATGCCCGACGGGAGCAAGAGGTACGTGAACGCCCACTGGACGCCGACATCCACCGGCGTCTTCCATGGAGGCGTGATCGCTGCGCACGCCTGATGGCTTCATGAGCCGCAGCATGACGTTCGGGCTCCTGCTGCTCCTGACGATGTCGTGTTCGGTCGCCCACCCTCGAGGCCGTGAGGATCGACCGGCTCCGGCGATCACCCCGTCTGGAAGCCCGGTCACGACCCGAACACCCGCACCCGCGATCCGGGCCCGGCCGTACGGGGTGGGATGGCGCCGAGTCACCTTCGTCGATCGCTCACGGACGATACCTGCCTCCCACACAGATTCGGGCGAACCTGGTCCGCGCGTCTTGGCCACCGACGTCTGGTACCCGGCCAGCGGTCCGGTGGACGCTCCAGCACGGCGCGATGCCCCTCCCGATCTCGCCGCCGGCCCATTCCCCCTCGTCCTGTTCGCGCCCGGGTTCGGCCGAGGTCCTTCGAGCTACGGGCCGCTGTTCGCCGCGTGGGCACGAGCAGGGTACGTCGTCGCTTCTCCGTCGTTCCCGCTGACGGGACCGGCGGCCGTGGGCGGTCTCGACGAGGCGGACATCGTCCATCAACCCGGTGATCTCAGCTTCCTGATAACCGAGATGGCTCGCGCGACCCATGCGAGTCACGGAGCGTTCGTCAGGTTGATCGATCCGACCCGCGTTGCCGTCGCCGGGCATTCGGATGGTGCCGACACGGCGCTCGTGGCGGCGGATGGAAGCTGCTGCACGGATCCACGGATCGACGCGGTGATCGTGATGGCGGGGGCCGCGCTGCCGTTCGGTGGGCGCTACTTCACGCAACCGGGGCCGCCGTTGCTCGTGATGCAGGGCTCGGCGGACGACTTCAACCCGCCGACGTTCGCTCGACAACTGTTCCGCGCGGCGCCCTCGCCGAAGTACCTGCTGTGGATGCCCGGCGCCGACCACCTCCAGCCGTTCGTCGGTCGGGGCCCGCTCGAGGCGATCGTCCGGACGGTGACCATCGGATTCCTCGATCGATACGTCGGGGGACACCCACGAGCGCGGGTCCATGTCCCGCCCGAAGGACGCAACAGCGCGTCGCTTTCGGTCAGGCTCTGATCGTGAGAGCCGTTCCGCGGCGTGGCGCGGTGTTCCTCGTGGCGGTCGGGCTCGGCGTCGCGCTCATGGGTTGGATGGCGCTCCGGCCGAGCGCGGACCGCGCGGTGGTTGCGACCGACGGTCCCTCGCGAACGAGAGCTCCAAGCGCCGCCACCGCGAGCCCAACCCCGCCGCCTGCTTCCGGTCCGGGCTCGGGCCATCAGTTCGTCGCGACCCCGGTGCCCATCCGGCCGCTCATCCACCCAGCGCTGGTGGGTGAAGGCCGATACCATCCTGCGGTCGGTTGGATCACCGGCGGCTCACCCGTCCAGATCGCCTGGTATCGATCCGATCCGGCGAACCCGAGTATCCGGGCGACGATCGCGTGGATCGACCCGAGGCGGACTCAGCTCGCCCTGTACCCCGGGTCCCTCAACCCCCCGCCTGCCCCAGGGTTGCGGCAAGGCCCGACGATGGTCCCGCCGTCCGCCCGCTCGCGACTCATCGCGACGTTCAACAGCGGCTTCTACCTCACCACGCCGTACGGTTCGCAGCCCGGAAGCGTCGCCGAGGGGTTCGCGGTGAACCACAGGGTCTACTCACCGATGCTGAAAGGTCTCGCCACCTTCGTCGTCTACACGGACGGTCGGGTCGACGTGATCCCGTGGACGGAGGGCCCGCGACCGGCGCATGACATCGTCTTCGCCCGACAGAACCTGCCGATGATGGTCAGCCACGGGAAGCCGTCTCCGCTGCTGGACCAGATGTCGGCGTGGGGCGAACGCTACCGGAGTGAGCCGCTCGTATGGCGTACCGCCATCGGGGTCGACGCCGCGGGGAGGCTCATCTACGTCGCGGCGCCGGACCAAACTCCAACCAGTCTCGCCCATATCCTCATCCACGCTGGCTGTGTCCGCGCGATGGAGCTCGACATCAATGGTGAGTGGCCGTTGCTCATCTCGTATCAGCGGCGGGGTGGAGGACTTCCCACGCTCGCCTTCCCCAATCTCAACCAAGTTCCGACCCGCTTCACGACGCCGGGTCCGAAGGACTTCTTCGCCGTCTACGAGCGCGCGAGCGCGTCAGTCCTCAGTCACGAGCCTTTCTGAGTCTCCGGAGTCCTGTTTCACGCGAGCCGCGGTCCCATAGAGTCCTCCCGTGAAGGTCGGCGTGGTGATCCCGGCAGCTGAGGTTGACGGCGAGGGCTCGACGCCCGGTTGGCCGGCGATCCGATCGTTCGTCTCGGCGGCCGAGGCGCACGGTCTCGACTCCGTGTGGATGTTCGATCATTTCTTCAACGAGCCGGCGAACGGGCCGATCGAGGGCATGCACGAGGCCTGGACCATCGTGAGCGCCCTCGCGGCCGTGACCGAGCGCGTCGAGATCGGGACGCTCGTCCTGTGCTCGAGCTTCCGGAGCCCGGCGCTCATCGCGAAGATGGCGGCGACGGCGGACGAGGTGAGCGGCGGCCGCCTGGTCCTCGGCCTCGGCGCCGGGTGGCACGACCCCGAATACAAGGCGTTCGGCTTCCCCAGCGACCATCGGGTCGATCGATTCGAAGAGTCGCTCCGGATCATCGTTCCACTGTTGCGCGGCGAGACCGTCACCTTCAGCGGCCGGTACCAAGAAGTGCAGGACGCGGTTCTCGCTCCCGCTCCGGATCGTCATATCCCCGTGCTCGTGGCGGCGTTCGGCCCCCGGATGCTCCGGCTCGCCGCTCGTCACGCGGACGCCTGGAACACGGCGTGGTTCGGCGCGCCGGACGAGCAACTCCGCGAGCAACTGGCGACGTTCCGAGCGGCGGTCGAAGCAGAGGGCCGAGACCCGGCGACATTGACGCTCACCGTGGGGATGACCGTCTACGACCCCGCGCATGACGTGCCGGGCGACGAAGACGAGGAAGATCCGTTCTTCAGCGGCTCCGTCGACGATCTGTCCCGCGCGATCGACCAGTATGCGGCCCTCGGCATCGGCCACCTGATCGTCCTGCTCCAACCGCTGACCGAAGCGTCCCTCGACCGCTTGGCGCTGGCCCTCGGGCGACGTTCCGGATCCGTCTAGGTCTGCGCGACCTCGCTCATCGAACTGCGGCGCTCGGCGGACCGCAGCAGGTTCTTGAACCCGCGTTTGCAGAACCACGGGATCATCAACCGATGCGTCATGGTTCGCATCACCGGCAGGCGCATCCGGCGCGGCGGGTTCTCGATCTCGGTCTGGCGGAGCCGGTAGGTGACGTGTGACCCCGTCCCGTCGGGGACGATCTCGTACCGGTGCTCGTACACCGCTTCGGTCCGTTCACCGCTCCGCCACACGGTAACGGCCTCCGTGTGGAACTCCAGGACCTCCGGGCGCCGCGCCTCGACCACCACGTTGCCGTTCTCCCACCTGGCCCGTGCCATGGGGATCGAACCGACGCTCGTGAACTCGGTCCCGGTCTCCAGCGGTCCGGTGCCGTTCAACGAGAGGAGCCGGAACCCTCGGTGCTGGCGTTTGCCGGCCCAGTCCAGGTGCGTCGACAGGTCGGCCAGCACGTCGTACACGGCCGCCGGGGACGCATCGCTGCTCGCGTCCAGGACCATCTCGTAGTTCGCTCCTCCGTCCCATCGCACCTCGGTCATCGTGTCTCCTCCTTCACGTTCGGTCCGGTCCCGGGTTCGGGATCCGGGTGGAACCCGGTGCACAGGAGGTCGATCGCCTCCAGTCGTCCATCCGGCGCGACATCGGCCACCGCGTGCTGCTCGATCACCCGCCAGCCGTCGGCATCGCGGAGGCGGAACCGGTAGGCGAGCACCAACCGGCCGGACACCGTTCCCGTGCTCGAGGACTCGAGTCGGAGCTCGTCGACCGCGCCGTACCAGCCCTCGAACCTCCCAACTGTTTCCGCGGCTCCCACGTGCGCTTGCGGTCCCTTCGGCACCAACAGCCGGAAGCGCACGTCGTCGGTCATCACCGCCCGCATCCCGTCGAAGTCGCGACGCGCGATGGCGTTCACGAAGGTCTCCGCCAGCTGCAGCCGTTCCAGGTCGGTCGTTCCGATCGTCATGCGTGCGACGGTAGGGTAACGGCGCCCTCGGGTCATGGGGCAACCACCTCATCTTTGGGACCGACATCGCCGGGCTAGACCTCGTCGGCGGGCTGCGTGTCGGGGATCAGCCCGTTCCGCACGGCGAACAGGCTCGCCCGGGCGCGGTTGGAGACGCCGATCTTCGCGTAGATGTGCTCGACGTGGTTGGCGGCCGTCTTCCGCGAGATCACGAGCCGGTCGGCGATCTCGCGGTTCGAGAGCCCGAGCGCCGCGAGCCGCAACACCTCGACCTCCCGCGACGTGAGTCCGGCGGGCCAGGCGCGACGCCGTCGCACCGGATGGCCCGCCGCACGGAGCACGGCATCGACCGCGTCGCCGTCGAGCCGGCCGGCCTTCACCTCGGCCCGCAGGTACGAGGCCGCCTCCTCCGGGCGTCAGCTCGCGGCGGTGCGGCCGCGGCTCGAGCTTGGCCCGATACGTGTCGGCCGCGGCCAGGATCCGCCCCGTCGGCGTCAGCGACTCGCCCGACGTTCCCCGCGGGTAGCCCGAGCCGTCGAGCCGCTCGTGGTGCTGGACGGCGACGGCGCCGAGCGGAGCCAGGGCCGCCGACGAGGCCAGCATGCGCTCGGTGAGGTAGGGGTGCAGGCGCACCCGCTCGAGCTCCGCCGGCGTGAGATCGCCGCGCTTGTCCCAGATCGCGTTCGACACGCCGAGCCGTCCCAGGTCGTGCACGAACCCGGCGCGGCGAACCAGCGCCACATCGGCGTCGGGCAGCTCCTGGACACGCGCTGCCGCAGCCGCGAGCTCGGCGACGGCGCACGAGTGCCCCAGGGTGTAGGGCGACTTGAGGTCGGCGAAGTTCGCCATGGCCGCGAGCGCCGCATCGAGCTCCTCGTCCGTCAGCACGACCTCGAGGTCGGGCTCCGCCGCGATCACGGCGTCCCAGGTCGTCGCCGACTCGATGCCGTCGAACAGCTCCGCCGCATCCCGGCAGAACACGTCCACGAGCGCCGGGTCGAACTGCGTGCCGCTCCGGTCGCGGGCGACCGAGATGGCGGCCGGAACGCCACCCGCCCGATGGAAGACCTCGACGACGTCGGCCAGGCTCACGAGCCGCGAGGCGACGGAGATCTGCTCGCCCTTGGCTTCCCCCGGGGTCCCCTTGCCGTCCCAGCGCTCGAAGGCCTGGCCCAGGCTGTTCCGCACGTCCTGATCCAGGCCGAGCTGCGCCGCGAGCTCCTCGGCGGCCGTCCGATGGTTGTCCAGGATGTTGTCGGCGTCGCGCCGCCCGTCCCCGAGGAACGCGACGCCGATCCGGGCGCGATCCAGGAACGAACGTCCCGCGCCGAGGTGCTTCAGCACGAATCCGGTCCCCGGATGGTCGACGAGGGGGAAGTCGGATTTGAACGCCAGATCGTCCCCGAACCACTTCGCCTGCTCGTAGGCGTCGACGTGGCACCCAACCCATGTGAGGAGCGCGGCGTAGTAGACCGTCACGCGCTCCGTCCCGTTCAGGCCGATGCGCTCGCCCAGACGCATCGCGATCAGGCACTCGCGCAGGACGTGCTCCATCGGCTGGCCCAATCCCAGATCGGCCCCTAGCGACAGGACGCCGAGGAGCTCCGCACGTCGCACGTTCGTTCCTGCCGAAGACATGGCCACAGCGGAACTCTAAGCACGGAGCGCTCGAACGGACGCAGCCCCGTGCAAGTGGTTTCCTCCGGAGCGCCCGAAGTACGCTTCCAGTGCCATGGCCGAGACGATCGCGATCGAGGGGCAGAGGTACCTGAAACGGGATCCGCTCGGCGTGCTGGGCTTGACGTTCATCACCTTCGGGATCTACTGGCTCTACTGGTACTACAAGGTCAACGACGAGATCCGGCGCTTCGAGAGAGACGACAGCGTTCGCCCCGGGATGGCGCTGCTCGCGGTCACCCTCGGCTGGCTCATCATCGTCCCGCCGTTCATCTCGGTGTACAACACGTCACTCCACATCGCAGGCATGGAGCAACGCGCAGGCGTGGCGCAGCAGATATCGCCCGCCCTGAACGTCATCTTGTTGCTGGTCATCAGCGTGGGAACAGGGATCTACTCGCAGGAGCACCTGAACCGTGTGTGGGACGCAGCGAGGTCAGCGCCCACCCCGCCGCCGACGCCGGGAGCGCTTCCCGCCCCGCCCGCATGATGCGGGAAAGCCGGCTGTTTGCCCCGAGTATCCGCGGTTCGATCACGCACCTCTCTCGTGCGTCCACTTCAGATCGCGTTGCGGCCGACAGGCAGATGCGGCGTTCCGCGCCACCCGGGATGCGAGTGCGACGATCGTGAGGATCGGCGGGAGGCCGAGCGACCGCGGGAAGAGCGTCGCGTCAGCCACATAGAGGTTCTCGGGCAGGCGCTCGTCATGCAACGTCGTCGCCGTGGCGTGGGTGAGCGGCAGCGTGCCGCCGGGGTGCCCACCGTTCAGGATGCCTTCGAACGTCGACGCCGGATCGATCCCGGCACTCGCCAGCAACTCGCGGGCGAGCGCGGCGCCCTCCTCCAGTCGCCGCTCGTCGCCCGAGGTCAGGTGGGTGTGCACGCCGCGCCCGTCGACACGGCCGCCTCCCTCGTCGGCGATCTTGACCATCACGCCCACGATGTCCTGCGGTGGATGGCGCCAGTGGGGATCGAGGGCGAAGCTCAACCAGTCGAAGTACGGCGACAGGATGTAACGGTCGCGTCTGACGACGAATGGCATCTCGATCTCGTTGCACTGCCAGGCCGACGGGACCCGAGCGGCGATCGTGAGCACGGGGTCGACCGACAGCGTCGGTTCGCACCGGATCCCGGAGCGCTCGAGGATCGCCGGCGTGCCGAAGCCTCCCGCCGCGAGGACGACGAGATCGGCCGTGAATAACCGACCCCTCGGCCCGGCGGTCACGACGCCGACGGCACGCCCTCCTTCCGTCACGACCCGGTCCACCCGCATCCCGGTGCGCACGTTCGCGCCGCGAGCGACGGCGAGGTCGAGGAAGCTCCGGGCGTCCCACTTGATCCCGTACGGACATCCCAGGACGCAGCGTCCGCAGTGGTGACACCCTTCGGCCCGTCCCATCTTCGGGGTCGGCTGAGGGGCGAGCCCGAGATCGTCGGCGGCGGCGAACAGTCGGCGGGTCATCGGGTGCCATCGGCGCCGGTGCTCGACCGACACGGGGATCTCCGAAGCGATCTCTGCGAACTCCTCGTCGAGATCGATCCCGAGTTCGCGCAGGTCGTCGTCGGCTCGGATCCCGTTGCCGGTCGCCACGGTCGTCGTCCCGCCGGTCCCGCTCCCGTGGACGATGAGCATGTCGTCGGTGCGCCGGACCCGCATCGTGGGGTACGCCACGCGGATCAGCCTGGGGTCCACCAGGAGCCGGCTCCGAGCCAGTCGATCGATCGAGCGTCTGTCGAGCTCGCAGCGACGATACGGCCGACCTGCCTCCAGCACCGTGACGTCGTACGCGCCCTGGAGTTCCTTCGCGGCCGTGGCACCCCCCGCTCCACTCCCGACGACGATGGCCGTGTTCATCGCCGACGCTCCCCAGCGACGGAGAGCGTCGCCAGGCATGCCGGGGCTCCGGCTGTGATGCGTTCGGTGAACGTGAGCCGGCCGCCGTCCGTGAGCCCGGACAACAGGCCGGCGTCGGACGCCGACATCACCCGGCACACGTCCGGCGAGTAACGCGCCGCGAACGCGCATCGGCCGACGACGACCCGTCCTCGATCGTCGCCGGTCAGGTCGATCCCGATCAGTCCATAGAGCCGATGCGCGACGTCGAGGGCATCGGCCGTGGTCCGGACGCCGAGCGCGAGCCGGACGCGGCGGCCGAGTCGCTCCATGTTCGAACGGAGCTGCCGCTCGGCGAGCTCCCGGCGCTCCGGTTCGAGCAGCACGTAGCGCGCGAGCTCGTCCGTGCGCGCCACGTACGCATGGAGGATCGAGTCGGCCGATCGGCCGCGGAGATCGGGTGTCGGGGCGTCGAACGCATCCATCGTCGCCCGGAAGAGCGTGCGCACCACCCAGCGCCTGACCGGTTCCGGGACCGGATCGGGGAGCGCCCGGGTCCGGAGGCTCACGTGCGGACCTCCTCCCGTTGGTACAGCCCGTCGATCACGTCGGCGAACCGCGCGGCGACGCGTTCCCGCCGGAGCTTGAGGTTCGGCGTCAGGTCGCCGGAGCCCACCGACAGGTCGTCGGGCAGCACCGCCCACCGCTTCACCTGTTCGGGATGGGACAGGGAGCGGTCGATCTCGGCGATCGCGTGGGCGACCGCGTCACGCCGAGCCTCCGTCGGCGCCCCGTCGATCCACAGCAGCGCCGCACAGAATGGCCGGCCCTCGCCAACGGCCATGGCGTTCGTCACGCCGGGGATCGTCAGGAGCCGCGCCTCGATCTTCGCCGGGTTGAGGTACTTCCCGTACGAGGTCTTCAGCAGCTCCTTCTTGCGGCCGTCGATGACGAGGCATCCGTCGTCCATGTGCCCGAGGTCGCCGGTCGCGAGCCATCCGTCGCGGAACGGCTGCGTCGCGTCCCGGTCGGCGTAGCCGATCGTCACCTGAGGTCCCCTCGCGAGGATCTCGCCGTCCTCAGCGATGCGCACGGTGGTTCCCGGGAGCGGCTCGCCGGCGGTGCCGATCCGGTTGCGTCCGGACCGATCCAGGGTGAGCAGCGGTGCTTCGGTCAGCCCGTAGGCGTCGTGCACCTCGACGCCCAGCTCGTGGAAACGCCGCAGGAGCCCGTCCGGTATCGGGGCGGACCCGACGATCAGCTGCGCGCATCGGTCGAGCCCCGCGCGCCGGAGCGCGCTCCGCCGGACCAACGAACCCAGTGCGCGTTTCGCCGGACCGTCGGACATCGCCAGGAACCGCCGGCCCGCCGCGCTTCCCTCGATCCGTTCCCACACCTTCTCGTAGAGCCGCGGGACGGAGAAGAACACCGTCGGACGGATCGAACGAAGAGCCTCCGGCACGTCGTGGATGTCCTCGACGAACGCGATCTGAACGGGTGCGGGCATCGCGTACGGCCCGTACGTTCCCAAGATCCCCTCGACCACATGATTCATCGGGAGGAACGACACGTAGGCGACCGGTTCCGTGCGGGCCCGCCACGGGACGAGCGAGGCGATCGTCTCCGCCATCCATCGGAGCTGTCCGTGCGTGAAGGCGACGCCCTTCGGCACACCGGTCGTCCCCGAGGTGTACCGGAGCGTCGCCAGGTCCTCGAGGTCGACGGGCGCCCGTTCGATCTCGGGCGCGTCCTCACGGCGTGCGACCAGGTCGTCCCAGCCCATGATCCCCGCGCGAGGCGCCCCCCGGCAGAACGACGCGATCGGCAGGGCCGAGGCGACCGGACCGAGGCCCTCCAGGATGCGGGGGGATCCGACGAGCAGCGCGTCCGCGTGGCTCGACCGCAGGATCTCGTCGATCTCGTCGCACGGCATCGTGGCGTACAGCGGCACGGAGACGGCGCCGAGGAGACCCAGCGCGAGGTCGAGCGTCAGGTACCGCGTTCCGTTCGGCCCCACGACCGCGACCCGGCTGCCTGGACCGACGCCGATCCCGCGGAGGGTGCGCGCCGATGCCAGCACGTCGGCACGCACGTCGGCCGCCGACCGCGGATGGGCCCGGCCGTCAACGATGTCGACGTAGCGGACCGGCAGCCTCCGGCTCCGCAGCCGGAACATCGCCTGTTCATGGACCGTGCGTCCGGAGCGATGGAGGAAACCGCGGTCGACCGCGAAGCGGATCAGGGTCGGGAGATACGCCTGCCAGCGCAGCTCGTACGGCCCGAGCAGGCGATCGGCATGGTCGCGCCGGAACGTGCGACGCTCGCTGAGGTAGGGCATCAGCACGTCGAGTCGATCCCCCGCACGTCCGGACACGCGCACGCGGGGGAGCGGCACGAGGAGCGGCCGGGGGAGCCGGACCCCGAGCTCGGCCCGAGCCAACTCACGGACCGCGCGGATGAGCTCGGCGGCCGTGGGGAGCGAGCTCCGGGGCGCCGTGAGGTGGACGGTCCGCCCCTCGGCGCGCGGATCCATCAGCAGCCGCACGATCGCGTCGGCGACGTGGTCGACCGGCACGATGTTCACCCGCAGCCGTGGGTTGACGGGCACGAGGTGCGGCCGCCGCGTGAGGTACCGGCGGAGCAGCACGTAGAAGGTGTTGAACGTCGCGATCTCGCCGGTCCGAGAGTCGCCGACGATCATGCCGGGGCGAGCCACGGTCACCGGCAGATCCGTCGCCTCGCGGACGAGGCGTTCCGCTTCGTACTTCGTCCGTTCGTAGTCGTTATCGAAGCCGAACCGGTCGCTGAGGTCGTCCTCGCCGATCTCGCCCGTCCGGCGGCCGGCGACGTAGGCCGTCGAGACGTGCAGCACACGTTCGAGCCCGTGGTCCGCGTGGGCTGCCCGGGCGAGCGTCAGGACGTTCGCGGTCCCGACCACGTTCGTCCGGCGCAGGTCGTCGAGCGTCGCGTCGAAGCGAACGTTCGCTGCCGCGTGCACGACGTGGGAGAGACGGCGGGCGAGCGCCGCGTACACCTCCGGATCCAGGCCCAGCAGGGGCTGCGTCACGTCGCCCGCGACCACCTCGACGCGACCTCCGATGGCTGCCGCGAGCCGGGGCCGGCCGTACCACGTGCGACGTGTCACCCGGCGCGCGTCGTCGTCGCTCGCGGCCTGGACGAGCGCGACGAGGACGAGATCGGTCCGATCGAGGAGCCGTTGCGCGACCTCGGTCCCGACGAACCCCGTCGCCCCCGTGAGGAGGACTACGCCGCCCACCGCTCAGCACCCCATCCGTGCGCGTCGGCGAAGCCGCGGAGGAGCTCACGGTTCCGTCGGGCGTCGTGCAGATGACGCTCGTAGCCACCGAGGAGCGTGTTCGTGACGTCCGCCGGAGCGGCGAGGATATCGTTCAGACGCGCCGACGCCGTCGCGACCATCGAGTCCAGCTCGTCCGGGTGCCGCGCGAGGTTCCCGTCGCCGCCGGGGGAGACGAAGCAGCGGCCGAGCCCGAGCTCCTCGAACAACGTGCGGAGCCGGAGGTCGTGTCCGACCGCCACCTGAGGCACGCCCGCAGCCATCGAGAGGACGGAGGCGTGGTATCTGGACGTGAGGAGCCCGCCGAGGCTCCGCAGGAGCACCGTCATCTTCGACGCGTCCAGTTCGCGGGACGAGAAGATCCGGGCGCGCTCCGGCCGTCGCATCCGCTCATGGATCGCCCGCGCGAACGTTTCGTCGAGCTCCTCCATGCAGATGAGCGCGACCGATCTCCCGCGCTCGGTCACGACCTCGTCGGCGATGCGCGCGTATCCCTCGGCGAGTCGCGTCGAGGCCAGGCGTCGCTCGGGTGACCGGCTGAACGAGTACGGCCACCGGTAGCGATCGTCTTTGCGTCCGAACGGGCGGATCACGACCGGCCACAGGAACAGGTCGACCGCCGCGATCCCGACCGGCGCCGGACCGGCATCGGGCCACGCCTCTCGGAGCCAACCGGCGTCCTGTTCGCCGGGACGGAACGTGAAGGCGTTGTCGGCCGTGCTCTCGATCGGTGCGGTCACGCCCCACGACCGGAGCCGGTCGGCGGCGGCCGCCGACCGCGTGACGATCAGGTCGGTCCGGCTCGCCTGCCGCCGCACCAGTCGCTCGTTCCTCGGACGGAGTTGCCCGGCGTCGACGGCGTACGCGATGCACGGCGTTCCGTGGACGGCGGCGCACCGCGTCGCCCACAGGAAGTACCAGAGCAGCGCCGACGTCCATGTATCCATGTACGCGCTGCCCTCGACGAGCATCACGAAGTCGTGCTCGCCAACGAGCCGCCGGACCGTGAGCGGGAAGATCGTCGGAAGGTGTTCGACACGGACGCCCGGCGCATCGCCCACGTATCGACGGAGGTTCGCCGGCTCGAGGGCGGGGATCGTGATCGGCGCACCGGCTCCGAAGACGTTTCGGACGTCCGCGAGGTCGGCGAGCAGCAGGGCCTCGGCGCCGGTGTTGTTCGCGCCGTTGTACCCGATCAGCAGGATCCGCGGCTCAGCCATGGGTCCCTCCCTCGCCACCGTCGCAGAGGTGCGCGGCCGTGTGTCGTGCCGGGGGTCCCGGCCCGCCCGGGACCTCCGGGCTGACCGGCACGCGCGCGGTCGCCGGTATGGTTGCGCGTGTGACGTCCCTCCTCGTGGTCGGCGAAGTGCTTGCCGAATTCATGCGGCCGAGCATCGACTCCCCACTGAACGAGACCGGCGTGATGATGGGTCCGTTCCCGAGCGGCGCACCCGGGATCTTCGCGAGCGCCGCCGCGCGGCTCGGCATCCCGACCGAGCTCTGCGCGGTCGTGGGGGATGACCCCTTCGGCCAGCTCATCCGCGATCGACTTGAGCGGGACGGGGTCGACGTCGACGGTGTCTCGGTCGATCCCGAGCGCGCCACAGCGGTCGCCTTCGTCGCGTACGCATCGACGGGAGAGCGGAGCTTCGTCTTCCACGTGAGCGATGCGGCAGCGGCGAGACTCCGATCGGCCGACCTGGGTCGCCGGCCCGAGGAGACCGATTGGCTCCACATCTCCGGCTCCTCGCTCGCCCTCGGCTCGCCCCTCGCCGAGACCGCCGTCGAGGCGGCGAGGCGTGTCAAGGTGGCGGGCGGGCGTCTCTCGGTCGACCCGAACATCCGGGCTGAGGCGTCGACGAGCGCCGTGTCGGCGTCGATCCGATCCCTCGCCCAGCAGGCCGACTTCCTGTTCCCGAGTGAAGGCGAACTGGACGCGCTCGGGCTCGACCAGGAGGAACTCCTGGGAGCCGGTGCCGTCGTCTGCACCACGCTCGCAGCGGAGGGCGCACGCGTCCGCCGCGGAGCGCTCGATGTGCACGTCCCCGCCCCGGCCGCGAACGAGGTGGACCCGACGGGGGCCGGCGACATCTTCGCCGCCGGATTCGTGGCGGCCACCCTGCGGGGTGCCGATCCCGTCGATGCGGCGGAGCTCGGCTGCAGGGTCGCGGCGCGGTCGGTCGAAACCATCGGGCCGATGGAGTCGTCGATCGAACGATAGAGCCCGATGAAGCTGGCGCTACTCCGCCGTTCGCGGTGGGCCGACCGAGTCGCGTTCGACGAGTTGGGTTCGGAACACGATCGTGCTCGGGGTGCCCTCGCGGCCGTCACGGAGGCGTCGAAGCGCAAGCTCGGCTGCGCCCCTGGCCATGTCGGCGATCGGCTGGCGGACCGTCGTGATGGCCGGGACGACCATGCTCATCCACGGCATGTCGTCGAACGCCACGAGCGAGACGTCGCGCGGCACGCTCAGGCCTTCCTGTTCCATCGCGATGAGAGAAGCCTCGGCGAGGATGTTGTTCGCGGCGAACACCGCCGTCGGCGCGGGCCGCGCGCGGATCAGGTCGACGGCGTCCTCGATGGCGTGCCCACGGTGGAACGAGCCCGTCCTGACGAGCTCCTTGCGGAGCGGGATGCCGTGCTCCCTGAGCGCACGTTCGTATCCCGCGAGCCGCAACTGGGCCGTGGGAACGGCGAGTTCGCCGGTCACGATGCCGATCCGCGAATGCCCGGCCTCGATGAGGTGCGACACGGCGCTCGCAGCGCCTGCCTCGTTGTCAACCAGGATCGCATCTGCCGCAAGATCGTCGACCCGCCGGTCCATCTGGACGATGACCATCTCCTTGTCGAGGAGCTGCACCAGGTTCCTCCGGTTCTTGGACGTGGGCGTGACGATCAACGCGTCCACGTGGATGCCTTCGAGCAGCGTCAGGTATTCGCGTTCGATCTCGGGGTCGTCGTCGCTGTTGCACAACACGAGGTGGTAGCCGGCATCCTTCGTCACCGACTCCACGTTCCTGGCGATCGACGAATAGAAGAGGTTCTCCAGGTCGCCGATCAGCAGGCCGATCATCTGGGTCCGTCGGGTGCGCAGGCTCCGGGCGATCTGGTTCGGCACGTAGCCGAGGTCCTTCGCGGCGTCGAGCACATGCCGCCGGGTCTTCTCCGCCGCGTACCCTCGGCCGGAGATCACCCGGGCGGCCGTCGAGACGGACACCCCGGCCTTCTTCGCCACATCTGCAACCGTTGCCATGTTCGCTCCAACGCTTCCGGTGACTCGAACGTCGGACTGCCTTCAACTTGACAGGCGCATCATGATAACGTTCTCAGGCTCCCGACCCCCAAGGGGATCCGGCGAGCGGCGCGGAAGAACGATCGGGACCCCCTGGGGGGCGTCGGAAAGGGGAGGCGTCGATGAAGCGCATGCGGGCGAGTCTCGTCCTGGCGTTCGTGCTGCTGGCTGCAGCTTGCACAAGTGGGGGCGGTGGGGATGCGACGCCTTCGAGCGGCGGCTCGAGCGCCCCGGTGGAGATCAAGTTCTGGCACGGGTACACGGGCTCGGCGGCGAAGGAGATCGACAAGCTGGCCGCCGAGTACTCGCAGACGCATCCGGGCGTCACGGTCACTCCGTTCTTCCTGGGCGACAACAGCTTCGCGCTCCAGAAGATCGAGACCGCGATCGCGGGCGGCGTGTATCCGGACATCTCGTATCTGTACGGATCGTTCGCATCGAACATCGCGACCGTGCCGCAGACCGTTGTCCTCAACCAGTACGTGGAGAACGACCCGAACGTGAACTGGGATGACTTCTGGCCGGTGTGCCAGCGTGCGGCGACGGTCGACGGGAAGATCGTCGGGTTCCCGGCGCTCGTCGATAACCTCGCCCTCGTTTACAACAAGAAGCTCTTCGACCAGGCCGGTATGGCCTACCCGAACGAGAACTGGACCTGGACCGATTTCCGCAACGCAGCGAAGGCACTGACCGATCCGTCCAAGCAGCAGTTCGGCTGGTCGATGCAGGACGATCAGAGCGACTCCACGACGTGGCGGTACATGCCGTTCCTCTGGAGCGCCACGGGCGATCTCCTGAACTCCGACAACACGAAGGCGATCTTCAACGAACCACAGGGCGTCAAAGCGTTGACCCTCCTCCAGCAGATGAGCACCGAGGATCACTCGGTCTATCTCGATGGCGGCGACGGAAGCAAGTCCCTCGGCCTGTTCACCTCCGGCCACATCGCGATGTACAGCGACGGCCCCTGGGACCTCGGGACGGTGCGGGACAGCGGGATGGACTTCGGCGTCACCACGATCCCGAAGGACCAGGTGACCGCGACGATCTCCGGCCCCGACGACTGGGTCGTGTTCGACAACGGTGACGCCAGGAGGAACGCAGCGATCGACTTCCTGAAGTGGTTCACCGCGCCCGAGCAAGACATCCAGTGGGCGATCGCGACCGGGCTGCTGCCGATCCGGCAGTCGGAGAGCCAGCTCCCGGACTACCAGACGTTCCTCGATAAGAACCCGGGGATCGAGAACTGGGTCGCGAACCAGGCGAACGCGATCAAGAACCTCCCGCAGGTGGAATCCTTCCCGAAGATCTCGGAGGCGGTCGCCACGGCTGTTTCCGCGGCGCTCCTCGGCAAGATGACGCCGCAGGCGGCGCTCGACGCCGCCGCGCAACAGGTCGACACGGAGCTGGCGGGCGGCTAGCGGAGGGTGCGGCCGGCGGTGAGCCTCGAGGAAGGAGCTGAAGAGGCAGAGGCGGGAGTCGACTTCGGGCCGGGGTCGATCCTGGGGCACTCGGTCCTGCGCGTCGAGGATCCCGCCCTCCTCACGGGCGCCGCGCGGTTCCTGGACGACCTCCCCGCCGAAGGAGGGCTCCACGCCGTCTTCGTCCGATCCTTCGTTGCCCACGCGCGCCTCCTCGGCATCGCGACCGAGGAGGCGCGTGGGATGCCGGGCGTCGTCTGTGTGCTGACGGGCGCCGACCTCGGACTCCCGCCGATGCCCGAGGTCGAGGACGTCCCGGAAACGTTCGCTCGTCCGATCCTGTCCGACGGCATCATGCGCTTCGTCGGCGAGCCGGTCGCGGTGGTCGTGGCCGATTCGAGGGCGCACGCCGTGGACGCGGCCGAGTCGGTCCTCGTCGACTACGACCCCCTCCCCGCGGTCGTCGACCCGGTCCGCGCGCTCGAGCCGGACGCTCCCGTGCTGTTCCCGGAGCACGGGAGCAACGCGGCCGTCGAGTACACGGTGGTCACCGACCCCGGCGCGCTGGAGGACGCGGAGGTCGTGATCCGGGCGCGGTTCGTCAACCAGCGGTTGGCGCCGGTCCCCATGGAGACGAACGGCGCGCTCGCCATCCCCGACCCGGAAACGGGCGGGCTCACGGTGTGGTTGCCCGTGCAGTCGCCGTTCGCCTCGCGGAAGACGGTCGCGCGGATCCTCGGCCTCGAGGAGTCGAAGGTCCGCGTCATCGCGCCGAAGGTCGGCGGTGGGTTCGGCGCGAAGATCCCGACCTACGCGGAGCAGGTGGCGGTCTGTGCGCTCGCGCTCCGGCTCGGCGCGACCCGTCCGGTACGTGGAGACCCGGACGGAGAGCATGACCGTCATGACCCACGGGCGTGCCCAGGTGCAGGACGTGGAGCTCGGCGCGCGCCGCGACGGCACGATCACCGGCCTGCGGGTCCGGATCACGGCCGACGCCGGCGCGTATCCCGACGAGGGCGCGACGCTTCCGCCGCTCACGGGACTGATGGCCTCCGGGCCGTACGTGATCCCGCGGATCCACTTCACCGCCGCCGCCGTCGCGACCAACACGACGCCGATCGGGGCCTACCGAGGCGCCGGCCGTCCGGAGGCGACGGCGCTCCTCGAGCGCGTGATGGACATGCTCGCCGCGGAGCTCGGGATGGACCCCGTCGAGATCCGCCGGAGGAACCTCATCCCGCCTGACGGCGTTCCCCTACGAGACGCCGACGGAGGCCGTCTACGACACCGGCGAGTACGGGTTGGCGCTGGACGAGGCGCTCGGCATCGCCGGCTACGACGATCTGCGCGACGAGCAGCGGACCCGTCGCGAGCGCGGCGATCGCATGCAGCTCGGCATCGGCGTATCCGTCTACGTCGAGGTGACCGGCTGGGGCACGGAGTTCGGCTCCGTCGCGGTGAAGGAAGACGGCTCGGTCGTGGTGCGATGCGGCACCAGCCCGCAAGGACAGGGGCACGAGACGGCGTACGCACAGATCGCATCGGGGACGCTCGGCATCCCGACCGAGCGGATCACCGTGGAGCAATCCGACACCGGCATCCTCCCGCGAGGAGAAGGCACGATGGGCTCGCGTTCGCTCCAGGTCGGCGGGAGCGCCGTCCTGCGCGCGAGCGAGCTGGTGCGGGAGAAGGCCCGGCGCCTCGCCGCGCACCTCCTCGAGGTGAGCGTCGACGACGTCGTCTCCTTCGGCGGCGGGGGGATCGGGGTCGCGGGGGCGCCGGACTCCGCGATCGGGTGGGATGAGCTCGCGCGCGCTGCCGTCGATCCGACGCGGCTCCCCGAGGACATGGAGCCCGGTCTCGCCGCCGAGCACGACTTCGAGATCGACGACTCGACCTATCCCTTCGGCGCCCACGTCTCGGTCGTGGAGGTCGACCTGGACACGGGCGACGCGCGGCCGCTCCGCCACGTGGCCGTCGACGACTGCGGTCGGATCCTCAACCCGATGATGGTGGAGGGCCAGGTGCACGGCGGCGTGGCCCAAGGCATCGCACAGGCGCTCTACGAGGAGGTCGTCTTCGATGAGGAAGGCAACCCGATGACCTCCAACCTCACGACGTACTCGATCCCGAGCGCGGCCGAGCTCCCCGGCTACGAGACGGCCCACACGGATCACGCCGACGACCCGGAACCCGCTTGGGAGCCAAAGGGATCGGCGAGTCCGGCACCATCGGTGCCGGACCGGCGGTGCACAACGCGGTGGTCGACGCGCTCGCGTACCTGGGCGTCCGCCACATCGACATGCCGGCCATCCCGGAGCGCATGTGGCGTGCCATCCGGGATGCTGGGACGGCGAACGGAACTCCTACGGTCCCAACGATGGAGGAAGGGGAAGATGAACACACCGAACCTCGCCGGGCTCATCGCGGCGATCGTCACGCCGATGGGGGACGACTTCTCCGTTGACGAAGCCTCGCTCCGTCGCTACACGCGGTGGCTGGTGGATCAAGGGGTGCTCGGCCTCGCGGTGAACGTGGATACGGGTGAGGGTCCGCACCTCTTCCCCGATGAGCGGCTCCATGTCCTGGAGATCGTCCGTGAGGAGGTGGACGGGCGCGCCCTCCTGGTCGCCGGCCTCGCTGCGTCGTTCACGGAGCAAGCTCGCAGGCTCGCGCGCGACACCGCGGCCGCAGGCGCGGAGGCGCTCCTGGTGTTCCCGATCCCCGCCTACCAGGGCGAGCCGCTCGACCCGGAGCTCCCGGCCGCCTACCACGCCGCGATCGCGGAGGCATCGGAGCTCCCGCTGATCGCGTTCCAGCTCCAGCCCGCGCTCGGGGGCGTCAACTTCACCGAAGAGGCGATCACGCGCGTGATGGGCGTCGACGGCGTGGTCGCGATCAAGGAGGCCTCGTTCGACGCGAAGCGATTCGTAGAGACCGCTCGGCTCGTGAAGTCGCTCCCCTCGTCGCCGACCGTCCTGAACGGCAACGACAACTTCCTCCTCGAGGCCTACCTGCTCGGGGCCGAAGGCGCGCTCCTCGGATTCGGGACGCTCGCCGCTCGGGAACAGGTGGAGATGCACGAGGCCGCGCGGGCAGGAGACCTCGAGCGCGCCTCCGCGCTCCGCGACATGCTCCAGCCGCTGTGCGACGCGATCTTCTCGGCTCCGGTCCGTAACTACCGCGCGCGCGTGAAGCACGCGCTCGTCCGCTTGGGGGTGATCGACGAGGCCCACGTCCGCCCGCCGCTCCTGCCACTCGACGCCGCGGAGCAGGACCTCGTCGATCGCGCGTTGAAGGAGGCGGGCCTCCTCTGATGGCGACCCCCACGACCGGCCCTCGGATCGGGGTCTTCCTTCCGACCTTCGTCGGCTCGGACGGGCGCAGCGGCGAGCAGATCGCCGCGTTCGCTCGGCGCGCCGAGGAGCTCGGCTTCGACTCGCTCTGGGCGACGGATCATCTCCTGCACGGGAACCGCTTCTACGACGTCCCGTGGCTCGACCCGGTCGTCGCGCTGACGTACGCGGCGGCGGCGACCAGCCGGATCCGCCTGGGGACGTCGATCCTCGTCATGCCGACCCGCCACCCGGTCGTCCTGGCGAAGGAGCTGTCGACCCTCCAGGCGCTCTCCGGCGAGCGGTTCATCCTCGGCGCCGGCACCGGCTGGGACGAGCGGGAGTTCGAGGCGGTCGGGCAGCGGAAGGCCGAACGTGGCGCGCGAACCGACGAGTCGCTCGAGATCGTCCGGCGGCTGCTCGCCGGGGGACCGGTGCGCTTCGACGGTCGTTTCTACCAACTGGATGAGGTTGAGGTCGGGCCGGCGATGCGCGGAAGGCTCGAGGTCTGGGTCGCCGGGGGCCGGCAGCTCCCGCACGCGGCCTCCCCGGAGCCGCCGACCCTCGCGGCCCCGGTCCTGCGCCGCATCGTCGACGCCGACGGATGGATCGCGAGGCCGACGAGCCTCCCCTCCCAGATCGTGGAGGACCGTGCCGAGATCGTCGCCGCCCTCGAGGCGTCGGGACGCGACGGCACCTCGTTCACGTTCGCGCACGAGAACTTCCTGCACCTCGTCCCGACCGACGACCCGGAGCACGCCCTGACCGAGCAGCGGGAGGCGTTCACGCGGATCATGGGAACCGGGCGTCCGTTCGAGTACTTCCAGAGCGTCTACCTCACGGGGAGCGTCCCCGAGGTGCTGCGCAAGATCGAGGAACGCCTCGCCACCGGGGTCGGGTACCTGATGCTGCACACGCTCGAGCCGTCCACGGCGCAGCTCGACCTCTGGGCGGAGCACCTGCTCCCTCACCTAACGCAGGAGGCACAGCGATGACCAAGATCGTGTTCAACGGAGCGGGCAGCGTGACGTTCACGAAGGAGCTGGTCGCCGACATCCTCGGGTTCGAGGAGCTCGCGGGCTGCACGATCGCGCTCCACGACATCGACCCCGACCGCCTGGAGACCGCCGCCGCCATGGCCCGATGGACGGCCGACGCGCTGGGCGCGAAGGCGACGATCGAGCCGTACGTCGACCGGAGGGCCGCCCTCGATGGCGCCGACCACGTGATCAGCATGATCCGGGTGGGGGGCCACGCGGGCCTCAAGCTCGACTTCGACATCCCGGCGCGCTACGGCGTGAAGCAGGCCATGGGCGACACGCTCGGGCTCGGAAGCATCTTCCGCGCGCTCTGCTCGATCCCTCCGCTCCTCACGCTGGGCCGAGACATGGCGGAGATCTGCCCGGACGCGTGGCTGTTCAACTACACGAACCCGATGGCCGCGCTCTGCTGGGCCGTCTACGACGGAACGCCGCACCAGAAGATCGTCGGCGTCTGCATGTCTCCGGACAACACGGCGGAACAGCTCGCCGAGCTCATCGGCGTGCCGTTCGAGGAGCTCACGTACCTCGTCGCCGGCCTGAACCATCAGGCGTGGGTGCTGCGTCTCGAGTCGGACGGCCAGGATCTCTACCCGCGGCTGCGAGCGCTCCTCGACGCCGACCCGGAGGGCCTCGGGCGTCGTGTCCGCATGGAGATCTTCAAGCGGCTCGGCTACTTCCCGTCGGAGTCGAGCGAGCACAACGTCGACCTCGTGCCCTGGTTCTTCCCGCACGAGGGGATGGTGGAGCGGTACCGCGTGACCGTCGACGAGTACGTGCGGCGGAGCGAGCGGAACCTCGGGACGTACGACGAGGTCAAGCGGAAGCTCGGCGCGGGGGAGCCCCTCGGGATCGAGCGGGGTCCGGAGTACGCACCGCAGATCATCCATTCGATCGAGACGGGAACGCTCCGGACGATCTACGGGAACGTCCGGAACACCGGGCTCATCGAGAACCTCCCGGACGGCTGCTGCGTGGAGGTGCCGTGCCTGGTCGACCGCTCCGGCGTGCATCCGGTGTGGATCGGAGCGCTTCCCCCGCAGCTCGCCGCGGTCAACCGCCTCTACGCCAACGTGTGCGAGCTCACCGTCCGCGCCGCGCTCGAGGGGAGCCGCGAGCACGTGTACCACGCCGCGATGGTCGATCCGAACACTGCCGCAACGCTCACGCTCGAGCAGATCCACGCCGTGTGTGACGATCTCATCGAGGCGCACGGCGCGGAGATGCCCGAGGGCATCCGCTCCTAGTACCCGTCTCGGCTCGGCTCCTGCCGGGGGTCGTCCCGCTCCGAGAACGCGGGCGGCGACAGCGTGAACCAGATCACCATAGCCGCGAGGAGCGTGCTGGCCCCTGCGCCGAGGAACAGCGCCTTCGGGCCGTATCGTCCGTAGACGACCCCTCCGATCGAGGCCCCGAGGACCGGCCCCAATCCCTGCCCCACCATCTGCATCAGGCTCTGGCCGGTCGCCTGAAGGTGCCCCGGGACGAGCTTGCCGACCACCATGACGCCGCTCACGAACAGGAGCGCGAAGCCGACGCCTTCGAATCCGTTCAAGACGGCGATCACGACCGGGCTCTTCACGAACGCCCAGGCGACGAACACGGTCCCGTAGATCACACATCCCAGCACGTAGACACCTCGAAGGCTGAAGCGTCCCGTGAACCACTTGCTCTTGCGCATCACCGGGACCTCGATGAACGCTCCGACGGCCGCGGCGATGCCGACCAGGAGTGGACCCCCACCGCGGCCGACGATCCTGAGCGGGAGGAAGGTCCACGCCGCGGCGAATCCGATGCCCCACAGCAGCATGCCGGCGAGCAGCGGAGCGAGACGAGGTGCGGCGCGGAACGCAGCCCCGACGGAGCCGAAACGCTCTCCGCTCGGCACGTGCGTGGGCACATCCCGCACCAACGTCGTCGACCAGGCGGCGAGCGTCGCCATGGTTACGGCGTAGACGAGCGGCACCAGCCCGATGCTCGCGACCTGGTACAACGCGCCGCAGGCGATCGCGGCAACGGCGAACGCGAGGCTGCTCCAGAGGCGGATGAGCCCGTAGTCCCGCACGTTCTCGGGTCCGAGATGATCGAGCGCGATCGCGTCGCCGATCGGCACGACGGCGCCGCGGAAGGCCGCCAACGCGATCACGACCGGGAGCACGACGAGCATGCTCCGTTCCGGCGGGAAGAAGACCAGGCTCATCGTGGCCGTCCCGACCGCCGCGATCCGCAGCGCTCGGACCCGCCCGACCCATGCATCCGCGACGTGTCCCCACACGGGGTTCGCGACCATCCACGTCCCCGCCATCGCGCCGAACACCACGCCGATCTGGCTCGGATCGAAGCCTCGATCCCGCAACAACAGTGCGAGGAACGGAGAGAAGGCAGCGACGGAGATACCGATCAGCGCGAAGAGCGCGCGGACAGAGGTTCCCGCGCGGATCTCCGGCTTCATGCGAACGTCACGCCAACCCGGGAACGAGCCGCGCGGCGTTCTCGCCGTATACCTTCCGCAGCACCGTGTCTGGGAGCTCGAGCCCCGAGATCGCCCATCGCCCCTGCGGTGGGATCTGCTCGGGCGAGTACGGGAAGTGCTCGTCGGCCGTTTCGAGGAAGCGGTAGTGGATCGCGTACACCTCGGCGCTCGGGGGGAAGAGGTCGGTCCCGAAGCACACGCGCTCCGGGTGCTCGAGCATCAGCCGCCGTGTCGCCCGCGGCTGCCGGCCCAGCTCCGCGATCCGCGCGGCGATGTCGATGTTGAAGTTCGGGTACGCCGTGAGCATCCGCGAGACCCACGCGAGGTCCTCCGCATAGCAGCCGACGTGCGCGCCGATGAACGTCGTCCGCGGGTGGGCGGCGACGATCGCCTCGAGCGATCCCATGATCCGTTCGAACCGGGGGAACCGGGGATCGGAGAAGGACCAGTCGGGATGTTCGAGGAGCTCCTCGAGACGCTCGTTGTTCCCGTCGGCCGTTTCGAAGAACGCCACCGGGTCGCCGACGTGGATGAGGATCGGGAGTCCCAGCTCTCCGGCGGCGTCCCACACGTCCGAGAGGCGGTCGTCCTCGGGCATCAGCAGTCCATCCGCGTGATCCCGGATCCGCAGCCCGAGGTCCTTCCACACCTTCACGCCCTTCGCGCCGGCGGCGGCCGAGTGCTTCAGGCTGCCGACGAGTCGTTCCGTGAAGTCCGGTTCCGTCGTCATCGACCAGTCGAGGTGGCAGAAGGTCGCGAAGCGCCCGGGATGCCCTCGGTCGTACCGATCGAGGTTCGCCTCGAGCTCGTCCCCCCATCTCCCGTCGAGATTCACGATCGAGGTCACGTTGCACGAGTCCATCAACGCGATGAGGTCGCCGACGTCCGGTGACGTCCACCCATCGTCCCGGCTCAACCAGCGTCCGAGGTGGTTGTGCACATCGATCGCGGGGAACCGCGATCGTGCGACGTGGTGCTCCTCGACCCGGAGGGACGATCGCGGCCGGAACTCGCGGAGGGGAAGGTTCCGAAGAGCGGGGTCGAAGGGATCGGTCATCGGCAGCGCTTTCCGGTGAGAAATCGTGCTCGGAACTGTCCTATAGTACGCTCGAATGAGCGAAGTCGCGCATGGATCGGACCGGGTGGGGGCTCGTTGGCGGCGACGCTGACGCCGGCGCGGTCTCCCTGGTGGAAGCGGTTCATCCGCTCCGAACACCTCGCCGGGTGGAGCCTCGCGGGCCCCGCCGTCTTCCTCATCGGCCTCTTCGCGATCTTCCCGATCTTCTGGTCGTTGGTGTTGTCGTTCCAGGAGAACAACCTGCTCTCAGGGCATCCGACGTGGGTCGGATGGGCCAACTACCAGAAGCTGGCGCAGGATCCGGTCTTCACCGGCGCGATCCGACACACCCTGATCTACACGTCGCTCTTCGTGCCGCTCTCGATGATCGGAGGGCTGGTCGTCGCCGTGGCCCTGAACCGGAAGATCGGGATGCGTGCCTTCTACCGGACGGCCGTCTTCGTGACCCTGGCCATCTCCACGATCTCGACGGCCATCATGTTCCTATGGCTGACGGATCCGACGTTCGGCCTCGTCAACGACGTCCTCCACTGGTTCGGCATCGGCCCGCAGCAGTTCCTGTCCAGCACGAAGGAGGCGCTCTTCGTCATCGTGGCGATGGACGTGTGGGGCTGGCTCGGGTTCACCGTGATCATCTATCTCGCCGCGCTCCAGGGCGTACCGGCCGAGCTGCACGAGGCGGCGGCGATCGACGGCGCGACTCCGTGGACCACGTTCTGGAGCGTCACGTTCCCGCTCCTCGGACCGGCGACGCTGTTCCTCGCCATCTGGCTCTCGATCAACGCGCTCCAGCTCTTCGCCGAGGTCTACCTGACGACCAGGGGTGGACCGCTGTTCGCGACCACGGTCATCGTCTACTACCTGTTCCACAAGACGTTCGAGCAGTTCGACGCCGGACTCGGTGCGGCGGCGGCATGGGTGCTCTTCATCGGGATCCTCATCTTCTCGCTCGTGGAGCTCTGGATCGGGAAGCGGAAGGTGCACTACAACTCATGAGCGAGCAAGTCATCCTGCGGCCGACGGAGCCCATCCGGATGGAGGCGCCACCCCCGAAACGGCGATGGCTGCCGTTCAACAGGTGGCACTTCCTCCTGTTCCCGCTGCTGATCGTGATGCTGTTCCCCTTGGTGTGGATGGTGGTCACCTCGATCGAGCTCCCGCGCGAGGCGCATCAGTTCCCGCCGGTCTTGATCCCGCAGGGTATCCACTGGCAGAACTACCCGAACGCGTTGGATGCAGCGCCGTTCGGCCGCTTCTTCATCAACTCGACGATCGTCGCGGTCGCCGTCGTGGCCGGGAACCTGGTCTTCTGCAGCCTCGCGGGGTACGCGTTCGCGCGGATCAACTTCGCGGGGAAGAACCTGGTCTTCATCCTGCTGCTCGCGACCTTGATGGTCCCGTTCCAGGTCACGATGATCCCGGCGTTCCTGATCGTGAAGTGGCTGGGGTTGCACGTGAGCCCGCTGATCGGGATCGACAGCCTGGGGGCGCTCATCGTGCCGAGCCTCGTCCAGGTCTTCGGGATCTTCATGCTCCGGCAGTTCTTCCGGACGCTCCCCGTGGAACTGGAGGAGGCAGCCCGCATCGACGGGGCCTCGCGGCTCGGCGTCCTGTTCAAGGTGATATTGCCGCTGTCGCTGCCGGCGTTGTCGACGCTTGCCGCGCTGATGTTCCTCTTCTCGTGGAACGACTTCCTGTGGCCGCTCATCGTGATCCAGACGCAAGCGCATCAGACGGTCCAGCTCGGTCTCGCCTACTTCCAGGGCGCGCACGTCACGCAGTGGACGCTCCTCATGGCCGGGAACGTCATGAGCCTGATCCCGATGCTCATCGTGTTCTTCCTCGCGCAGCGGTACTTCGTCCGTTCCGTGGCCACGTCGGGGCTGAAGGGATAGCGGTATGGCGGAGGTCGCGATCCTGGACGTCACGAAGGAGTTCCCCGGCGGGGCGGTGGCCGTCAATCACCTGTCGATCACCGCCGAGGATGGCGAGTTCCTGATCCTCGTCGGGCCGTCCGGGTGCGGGAAGACCACCGCCCTGCGGATGGTCGCCGGCCTCGACGAGCCGACGTCGGGCGCCATCGCGATCGGCGATCGGTACGTCACCGGCCTCTCGCCGAAGGACCGTGACATCGCGATGGTGTTCCAGAACTACGCGCTCTACCCGCACATGACGGTCTACAAGAACCTCGCCTTCGGGCTGAAACAGCGCAACCAACCGAAGGAGGAGATCGGACGCCGGGTGAACGAGGTCGCCGCGATGCTCGGCATCGAGGAGCTGCTCGGACGCAAGCCCGCCCAGCTCTCGGGCGGACAGCGCCAGCGCGTGGCCATGGGGCGCGCGCTCGTCCGTGAGCCGAGGGCGTTCCTGCTCGACGAGCCGCTGTCGAACCTGGACGCGAAGCTCCGCGTCCAGGTCCGTGCGGAGCTGAAGCGCCTCCACCGGCGCCTCGGTATCACCACGATCTATGTGACGCACGACCAGGTGGAGGCCATGACCCTCGGCGACCGGATCGTGGTGATGTCCGGCGGCGAGCTCCAGCAGGTCGGCGCGCCGCAAGACGTCTACGACCGGCCCGCGAACATCTTCGTGGCCGGGTTCATCGGGAGCCCGCCGATGAACCTCCTGCGCGGGACCGCCCAGGGTGGGCGGATCACGGCGGGAGACCTCACGTTCGAGCTCGACGGCGTCCCCGATGGCGAGGTGGCCGTCGGCATCCGGCCGGAGCACTTCGTACTCGCGACCGACGGTCTTCCGACGCTCGACCTCCACGTGGACGTGGTCGAGCCGCTCGGCGACGAGGTCATCGTCTATGGGTCCGTCGCCGGCGAAGTCGCCTCGGCCGAGATGAGCGTCGGGGAGGAGCGTCTGCCGCCACTCCCGGGGTCGCGCGCGGAGATCACGGCCAGGCTGGGGCCGCATGAGCGTCCGGAGATCGGCGAGCCGCTCGCCCTCGGCGTCCCTCTGGGAACGGTGCACGTCTTCGACGGACGCACCGGTGTCGCCCTCCGCTGACGGACCGTTCAGTCGTTCCCGGCGAGATCGACGAGTTGATGCATCGGCTCGCGCAAGGCTCCGTACAGCGACCGATAGACCTCGTACCCCGCTTCGTAGCGCGCGACGCGATCCGGAGCGGGTTCCGTCACACGCTCGCGGGTCCGGACCACCTTCACGGCTTCGTCCACGTCGGCGAACGTGCCCGCCGCGACGTGCCCGAGCAACGCGGCGCCGTATGCGGCCCCTTCGGGGATGGCGAGCTGCTGGACGGGTGCACCCAGGACGTCGGCCTGGAGCTGCAGCCACAGTTCGGATGTGGACCCACCGCCGATCGCGCGGATCCGCTTCGGATCGACATCGAGCCGGCGCATGATCTCAAGGCCGTCGCGCAGGCCGTACAGCACGCCCTCCATCAGCGCGCGGGTCATGTGCCCGCGCGTGTGGCGCGCGGTCAGGCCGATGAAGCCGCCCGTCGCCCTCGGGTCGAGGTGCGGCGTGCGCTCGCCCATGAGGTACGGCAGGAAGACGAGTCCCTCGCTCCCGGGCTCGACGGTCGAGGCTTCGGCGACGAGCTCGTCGTACGTGAGCCCGGTGAGGTCGCGCCACCATCGGAGCGAGCCGCCCGCGGAGAGCGTGACCGCGAGCACGCAGTAGCGGCCGGGCACGGCGTGCGCGAACGCATGGATCCGACCTGATGGGTCGATGGTGCACTCGTCGGCATGCGCGAAGAGGACGCCGCTCGTGCCGATCGAGCTCGACATGAGCCCGTCGTGCGTGATCGCGGTCCCGATCGCGGCGGCGGCATTGTCTCCGCCGCCCGCGGCGATGGGCACACCCGCCGGCAGGCCGAGCTCGTCGGCCACGGTGTCCGTCAGGGACCCCGCCGGCTGGGTGCTCTCGAGGACCGGAGGGAGCCAGTCCATCGGCACGTCGAGCGCTCCGAGCACTTCGCGGGACCATGTGCGGGAACGCAGATCGAGGAACAGCGTGCCGGACGCATCGGATGCGTCCGTGGCCAGCTCGCGTGACAGTCGGTACCTGATGTAGTCCTTCGGGAGCAGCACGTGCGCGACCCGCTCGTGGTTCGCCGGTTCCTCATCCCGGAGCCAGAGCACCTTCGGCGCCTGGAAGCCGGTGAGCGCGGGATTCCCGGTGATCTCGACGAGCCGCCGCAGGCCGATCCGTTCGTTGATCTGCTCGCATTGGCGCTCGGTTCGTTGATCGTTCCACAGCAACGCGGGACGGATCACCTCGAAGTCCCGGTCCAGGAAGACCGATCCGTGCATCTGGCCGGAGAGTCCGATCCCCACGATCTCCGCAGAGGCGCATGACGCGGCGACATGACGGAGCACGTCGGACGTGGAGCGCCACCACGACGCCGGGTCCTGTTCGGTCCATCGCGGCCGAGGGGTGAGCAGCGGGTGCTCGGCGCTGTGCGCGTCCACGACACCACCGAGCTCGTCGACGGCGATCGCGCGGGAGCCGGTGGTCCCGACGTCGAGCCCGATCGCGACCTTCACGACGCCGGGCAGGTCAACGCCGCTCGATCATGGGGACATCGGTGTTGATGTCCGGACCGAAGAACTTGATCGCGAGCAAGTCCTCCCGTCCGGTGTTGCGTACCTCGACCCCGCGGACCGCTCGGTCGTGCGTGACGAGCAGTTCGTCTCGGGAGGGATCGCCACCCCGGACCTCGGAGCCGCCGTAGCTCCCGCTGCCCGACCAGACGAGGAGGTTGTACGCCCCACGGTCACGCGTCGTGTAGGAACAGCCGGGATGCACGACCAACTTCTTCCCGCTGAACTTGGTCGTGTTGTAGAAGATCCAGTGCTCCTCACCGGCCTCGGTTCGCGACCCCTCGATGGGCCGAGGAGAGAGGTGGTGGTTCTCGTAGAAGTACGGGTCGCCGTTCTCGTTCCAGTCGATCAGCTCGAGGATGAATCGCTCACCCATGCGTTCACGGTCCTCCGCGCGAACGTCCTTCCATAAGAGGTCCTTCGAGATCTTCGTGCCGTCGACCACCGCCTGGAGCATCGCGTACACGTCGGAGTCCTCTTGCAACTC
Organism: uncultured Actinomycetes bacterium; assembly: GCA_963736335.1. GTDB lineage: Bacteria > Actinomycetota > UBA4738 > UBA4738 > HRBIN12 > JBBQVZ01. The sequence goes on from CAVTOC010000004.1 coordinate 182,051, forward strand.
GATCGTGAGCGCGCTCCCCGGCGCATGCAGCACACCGGACGGGACGTGGAATCCCTCGTCGACCACTTGGAGGTACGCGACCGAGTGGCGCAGGATGAGATCGCTGTCCCAGTCCACGAGGTAGGGGAGCAGGACGTCGTACTCCTCGTTCTCCACGAGCGACGTATGCAGACCCAGGAACGTCTCCGGGTGCGCACCCATGTCCTGGCCCGGTGGGAAGTAGTACGCCTCATCCTTGGAACGCCGACCCATGAGCGCCGCGTGCTCTTGTCGTTGGTGCAGGTGATAGGGAAGACGACCTCGGTAGTCGAAGATCTTCGCCAGACGCCCCAGCCCGGTGTGCGTTGCGGCGTAGTCGACCCCCATGATGGCCTCGGGAGCGAAGTCCACCGCATCCTTCAACGTGATCCGCTCGGTTCCCTCCACCGAGACGTAGCTCAGACCTTCGTCCGGCGGCCCGATCCGATTGGCGGCTCTCGTCGTGGATCCCAGCCAGCGCTCGCACAACTCGCCGCGATCGCCGAGGTCGTATGCGCCTTCGGCGAGTCCCAGGCGTCTGCCCGCCGGCAGGAAGTCCCGAGCGACCCAGGTCGGCTCCAATCGGACGATGCCGTCGCCATCGGAAAGCGCTTGCTCGAAGTGATCACGCCTCGCGTCGACGACCATCTCTCTCCCCACGTCCCGCCTGGGCCGCGTCGAGTTTAGTCGCGACCGGGGAGCGTCACGGGATGTCGCTCGACCGCCAGCGTCTATCGTCGCCCGTCAGGTCATCGCCCAAGGCGAGCGGTACGTCCGCGAAACTACCCCGACGGGACGGTATCGTCGGTCACGATGTCGGACGAGCGCTCGTACATCGCGGAGAACACGCGGGAGCGAGAGCGCCTGCGCGCGCTCGTCGAACGGCTGGACGAGGACGAGCTCCGTCTGCCGGTGAACCCGCATTGGACGGTAGCCGCGGTGTTCGGACACATCGCGTTCTGGGACGGACGGATGCTGGCGCTCGCCGACAAGCTGGACCGTGGCGAGCCCTTCACCGCGTCCGACACCGAGCCTGAGGACGTCGACTGGATCAACGACGCCACGCGTCCGTTGATCCATGCGATCCCACCGCGGGAGGCCGCACGGCTGGCGCTGCGGATCGCCGAGGAGACCGACGCGCGCGTGGCGGAGCTGCCGCTCGACCGGTTGTGGCCGAGGGATCCCGACAGCCCGCTCTACGCGGTGCGCGCCTCGCATCGAGGAGAGCATCTCGACGATGTCGAGGCCGCGCTCAACGGCCCACGGACGTCGGGCGTCAACGGCGCAGGCTAGGCGACTCGGTCGAGGCGAGAGCCGTCGGGTCGTCGGAACACCGGCAGGCCATCGTCCATGTCCAGGCGGGCTCGGCCGGCATGGATCGCCCGGTGGTGTTGACGGCAGAGCAGGATCAGGTTCGACAGCCTGGTCGCGCCGCCGTCTGCCCAGTGGACTATGTGGTGCGCGTCGCACCACGTGTGGGGTCGGTCGCAGCCGGTGAATCGGCATCGGCCGTCGCGGACGATCACCGCTCGGCGCATCGACGGCGGCACCACTTTCGAGCGCCGACCGACATCGAGCGGCTCGGAACGCGCAGAGAGAACGACGCGCATCACCGATGCGTCGCACGCCAGACGCCGGGCCGTACCGACCGGGATCGGGCCCACGTCGATCCGTCTCGCAGACACCCTCGACACCTGCGAGCGCGTCAGCCGAGACCGTGACCGTCACGTGCGGGAGCTCGCCGCCCACCGTTGGCCGGTCGGGCCGATCGAGCCATTGGCGACAGACCTCGCCGAGCGCATCGGCTCGACGCTGTGCGGGCGTGCGATCGTCGATGTCGCCCTTCGACCGGGCCCGTGTCTCGGCGTCGACCATCGCTCGCAGCGCGGTCAGGACCGTTTCGCCGGTCTCGGGGTCGAGCGTGCCGTCGACGCGCACCATGCCGTGCATCGTCACCGACGCGTGCAGGCGGCGTTGTGCGCGGAGCGCTTCCTCGCTATCGACACCTCGCTCGCGCTCGACGGCCTGTCGCCAGTACGCGACGACGCGGCCCAGATCGCCGACCGAGTGGATGCTCGCGGCCTCGACGAGTTGCGACTCCGCGTCCGCGAACGCCGTGGGATCGGCGTCGCGCGCAGCGACCAGACCCTTGGCGGAACACATCGAGATATCAGCCGCTTCGACGGCGACGCGTGTGACCGGCATCTCGTCGAGGGCTCGTGCCGTGCGCACCTGGTCTCGCGCGACACCCCACGACATCTTGAATGCGCTCGCCAGCCACGCGGCAGCCGAGAGGTGGCCGTCCCGCCGGAACAGACCGCGACGCTCGATCTCGGCCAACCGCCGGAGCGCCTCCAGCTCGAGCCGGTCGACGATGCCCCGGATCTCGGCGAAATCCTCCTCGAGACGCGCGTCAGGCAGCTCGAAGAGCGTCTCCCTCCGCAGCGACTCGACCGCCGACCGAAGCTCGCTCACGTCCGCAACCCATCGAACATGTGTTCGACTCTAAGGGCTGGGTGAAGGCTCGTTTCCGTGAGCGGTCACGTTCACATGGCGGAGCAGGTCGCCGGAGATGACAGGCCCGAGCGCCGGCTACTGGTACGAGCCGCGCGCGGACGAGCCGGCCAGCACGAGCGACACGATCACCCCGAGCGGGAGCGCGCCCCAGTACGAGAGTCCGAGCCCCACGTTGCCGAGGAACAGCATCAACAACCAGGTGGCGGGGAACGTCGCGATCAGGAAGACCAAGAACGCGACCAAGAGTGCCTTGAACATCTGTCCCTCCCTCGTCGATGGCGAGAGCAGGATGCGATGGCGGCGTCGGCCGACGCAAGTCGAGGGTGGTCACCCCGGGAGGCCGCGGGTGACACGCACCCAGAGGAACTCGTCGACGATCTTCACCGGGGAGCTCGCGGGACGGTCGAGCTCGGCGGGGAGCTCGGACGGCTCGACCCGCAGGCGCCGGGCGAGTCCGACGAGCGCTCCACGGACCGCCGCGAGGAACGTCGCGTACTCCTCGGCGTCGACGCGGCCCCAGCCGAACGCGCGTCGCATCGGCTCGTCCCAGGGCGGCACCGCCGAAGGCCGGATCGCGAACAGCGCCTTGGCGGCCGCGGTGTCCCCGAACGAGACCGGAACGTCTCCGCCGCGGCTCGCGCGGAGCGCGGCCGGCGAGCGCGCGAGCGCGGCGTACGTCCGCCCCAGCGCCGCGAGCTGCGTGTCGTCCAGGTCCGTCAGCGGAGCGGCCGACGGCGGCAGCGCCGGCCCGAACCGCGACCACCACGACGCCAACGCCCGCGACGAACGTCCGGTGTCGTCGCGGCGGAGATGGCGGCATCCCCACGCGCGGAGGAAACGCAGGAGCGCCTCGCGGTGCGCGCGGATCGAAAGGTCGATCGCCGGTCGGGTCTCCTCTCGCAGGAGGGCGAGGCTCGTCTCGGGTCCGGCGACCGCGGCGAACGCCCGCAGCGCCGCGGCCACCTGATCCCGCGTGAGCCTCGACTCCAGATCGTCCAGCAGCGCCCACCCGGACACCGGTCTCGCCATGCCACTCACCCGATGTCGCATGGCTGACGTCGATCGACTCGACCGCGACGCGTCAGCCATGCCGCAACGCTAGTCGTTCCTCGGTCCTGGGCGCTCACGTCGTCGCCGGCTCCAGCCCGGCGGTCCGGCAGCCGATACCGAATGGTCATCGGACGAAGGGATCAACGGTGGGACGCAAGACCGATATCGACAAGCGGTTGAGGCGCGCGAGCAAGGGCAACCGGCGTTCGCTCCGCAGGTACCTCGAAGTCGTGCAGACGGCGCTCCCCGCGGTCAGGGTGCAGGCGGGGGACGATGCGTGGGGCGCGATCGAGCTGACGGACGGCGATCACACGCTGGCTCGGCTGTTCCCGAAGGGCGGACTGATCAAGATCGACTCGCTCGACGCCGAGCTGAGCGTCACGGCGTTCGGACCCAACCTGGAGCTCAACAAGAGCCGTGAGTGGGTGCTTCGGCTCGCGGACAGCAACGACGTGGCGTCGGCGGTCGAGTGCACGCTGCACATGTCGCGGTTCCTCGGCGGGCGACGGGTCCTGGTCGGCTAGTCCACGTACGGCGTCAGCGACGGGCGGCGACGAGCTCCGCTTCGTGCATGACGCGCAGGACGTTGCGGCCGGCGATCTGCTGGAGCGCCTCGTCGGTGTAGCCGCGGGCGGCGAGCTCTTCGAACAGCGCGGGGTAGCCCGCCACATCCTGCAGTCCGTCCGGCATGCCGACCGAACCGTCGAAGTCGCCGCCCACCCCGATGTGATCGATGCCGGCGACATCGCGCACGTGGTCGATGTGGTCGGCCACCTGCGCGACGGTCGCCGGAACCTCCTCGAGCGAGTCCCACCACTCGTCCATCGCCACGCGCCGCGCCTCGGGATCGTCGGCGTGCTCGGCGCGGAGCGCGCGCACCTTCGCGATCGCCTGCCGGTTCAGCTCCGCCCCTTCGGGTGCGACGAACGACGGCACGAACGTCACCATCACGACCGCGTTCGTCTCGCGAACCAGCTCGAGCACGTCGTCGGGGACGTTGCGGGTGACGTCGCAGAGCGCACGGGCGGAGGAGTGGGAGAAGATCACAGGCGCCTCGCTGACATCGATCGCCTGTCTCATCGTGTCGTCGGAGACGTGGCTGAGATCGACCAATACGCCGGAGCGGTTCAGCTCGCGGACGACCTCCTCGCCGAACGTGGTGAGACCGCCGTGCGGATGCTCGCCGGTGGCCGAGTCCGCCCAGTCGGTGTCGTCGTTGTGGGTGAGGGTCATGTAGCCGGCGCCCAGTCGAGCGAGGATGCGCAGCGTGCCGAGCGAGTTCCCGATCGAATGGCCTCCCTCCACCCCGATCATCGACGCCACGCGGCCCTTGGCGGAGATCCGCCCCACATCGGACGCGGTGCGGGCTTGCTCCAGCCGGTCCGGATAGCGACCGATCAACCCGTAGAACCCTTCGATCTGCTCGAGCGTCTGCGTGACCGCCTGGTCCGGCGGCAGGTGGGAGGGCACGTAGACGGACCAGAACTGTCCTCCGACGCCGCCCGCCTCGAGACGGGGGAGGTCCGTCTGGAACTGTGGCGCCGGCTCCCCGACGTCGGGGTCGTCGCCCTCCGCCTCGCGCGCTTCCCGGAGTGCCCACAACAGGTCGTTGTGGCCGTCGATCAGGGGTGCCTCACGCAGGAGCTCCACGAACCGAGGATCCATCGCCCGATGCTAGATCCTTGCGACCGATCGGCGCGACGCTACCCGACGGGGACCGGCTCCTCGTCGATGTCGACCTCGGGGTCCGACGCGGACTCCAGGCTCATCTTCGGCAGGATGCGATCGAGCCAGCCGGGGAGCCACCAGTTCGCGTCGCCGAGGAGCACCATGGTGGCCGGCACGAGCACGATCCGTACCACGGTCGCATCGATGAACACCGCGACCGCCAGGCCGATGCCGAACATCTTCGCGACCGGGTCCGGCTGGCTCACGAAGCTGAGGAACACCGCGATCATGATGAGCGCGGCGCTCGAGATCACGCGGGCCGTGGTGGAGATGCCGCTGACCACGCTCTCGACGTTGTTCCCGGTTTTCAGGTACTCCTCGCGGATGCGCGAGAGCAGGAAGACCTCGTAGTCCATCGAGAGTCCGAACAGGACGGCGAACATCATCATCGGCACGAAGCTGACGATCGGGATCAGCTGGTCGATGCCGAGCAGGCTGCGACCCCAACCCCACTGGAAGATCATCACGATCACGCCGTACGCAGCGCCGATCGACAGCAGGTTGAGCACCGCCGCCTTGAGCGGCACCAGGATCGAGCGGAACACGACCATCAGCAACAGGAACGACAACAGGACGACCGCGCCGATGAACCAGGGCAACGCGTTCGTGATCCGGTCGGACAGGTCGATGAACGTCGCCGTGCCGCCGCCGATGTAGACCACGGCACCCTCGGGAGTCGCAGACGGGATCACGTCGTCGCGCAGGCGCCGCACCAGCTCGGTCGTCGCCTCATCCTGCGGCGAGGTGGTCGGGATCACCTGGATGATCGCGGCGTCGCCGGCCTGGTTGGGCTGGGGCGGCGAGACGGCCGCCACGCCCGGGGTCGCGGCGATCGCCGTGGTCAGCTGATCGAGCTGCTGGAACGCGGCCGGGTCGTCGAGCTCGACCGCCAGCAGCAGCGGGCCGTTGAAGCCCGGTCCGAACCCCTCGGAGAGGAGGTCGTAGGCCAGGCGGCGCGTCTCGGACTTCGGCGCCGTGCCGTCGTCGGGGAACCCGAGCTTCATCGAGAACAGCGGGATGGCCAGGACGATCAACACCGTGGCCGCGCTGACGAAGTACCGCCAGGGATGCCGCTCCACCTCGTGGCCCCACCGGGACCACATGGTCTCCTTGCCCTCCAGCTCCTCTTCGGTGGTGCGGCGCCGGTGGACGCTCAGCTTGTCGATCGCGTTGCCGGCGAACCCGAGGAACGCGGGCAGCAGCGTGATCGCCGCGACGACGGCAACCAGGACCACGATCGCCGCGGCGGTCGCCATCATGCCGACGAACGCGATCCCCGAGATCCACAGGCCCAGGAGCGCGATCGAGACCATGAGACCGGAGAACACCACGGCCTGCCCCGCCGTGGAGCTCGAGACGCCGATCGCGTGCAACGGCTCCATGCCGTCGTGCAGGTTCTGCCGGTAGCGCGTGACGATGAACAGGGCGTAGTCGATCCCGACGCCCAGGCCGATCATCGACGACAGGATCGTGGCGAACTGCGGCACGCTCGCGAACGACGCAAGGATGAGCGTGAGGCCGGTCCCGGTGGTGAGGCCGATCACGGCGGTCCCGATCGGCAGGCCCATCGCGACCACGGAGCCGAACGCGATCAGCAGGATGATCATCGCGGCCAGCAGGCCGATCGCCTCGGACTTCCCGGTCTCGGGCTGCGCGCCCCACGACGCGTACTCGCCGCCGATCTCCGCCTCGAGGGCGGGGGAGCGGACCTCGTCGAGGGCCGCCTGGAGCCGATCGAACGGAACGGTCTTCAGATCGACGGCCGGCTGGTCGTAGGAGACCTGCGCATATCCGATCGTGCCGTCGGCGGACAGGGCGCCGGGTGTCGTGAACGGGTCCGTGACCGCGACGACGTGCGGCTGACCCTTGATGGCGGCCAGCGCTGCGTTGACGGCATCGGCCTGTTCCTGGAGCGGCCCGCCGGTCGCGTGGAACACGATGTACGCCGAGGTGCCGGAGGCGGCGGGGTAGCGCTCAGCCAGCAGGTCGTAGGCGCGCTGCGACTCGGAGTTCGGCAGCTTGAAGTCGTCGCTGAACTTGCCGCCGAGCGCGCTCCCCAGGACGAAGATCGCGACCACCGCGGCGATCCAGATCCCGAGGGTGCGCCACCGATGGCGCGCCGCCGCCTGGCCGAGTCGATAGAGGAACGAACTCATGGGATGAACCTTTCGTCGGGCTGGTTGGACGTTCAACAGCGTACGAGAAGAGGGGAGGGGGAGTTGGCTCCGCCGCGCAGGGTGGAGGCCTGCGAGCGACCCCTAGACAGCGCGCATGGCGAGGCGGAATAATCCCACCGAGCACCCGAAGCTTTCCAGCCGATGGTCCTCCCGCGGCGTGGGAAGGAAGGGTCATGATGCTTCGACGGGCCTTCGTCGTCGCGGCCGTGGCTGCGATGACCACGGTGCAGTTCGCTCCCTCAGCGTCCGCTCTGGCGGCGCCCATCGCACCTCCGAGCTTCCAGTTCTCGTTCGGTACCGGAGGCATGGGGGTCGGACAGCTTCACAGCCCGAACGGGATCGCGATCGGACCCGACGGGGCGATCTACGTCGGCGACCGAGACCGCGACGAGATCCTGAAGTACGACGCCTCCGGCACGTTCCTCTTCGAGTTCGGGCCGGCCGACGCCTACTCCCTCGCCTTCGACCACCTGGGTCGCTTGGCGGCGACCGACGGGTCGACGGTCCGCGTCTTCGACCAGAACGGCAGCCAGCTGTTCTCGTTCGGCGGGTTCGGTACGGGAGACGGGCAGTTCGTAGACGCATCGGGGATCGCTGTCGACAGCCTGGGTCGATTCATCGTGGGCGACCTCGGGAACTCTCGCGCGCAGATCTTCGACCAGAACGGCAACTTCGTCGCGACCTTCGCACAGCAGAACGTCTCGCCGGGAGTGGTCGTGGGCCCGCATGGCGTGGCGGTGGACGCGCAGGACCGGATCTACCTCTCCTGGACCGCATCGGTCGATGCCTACACCTCGTCGGGATCGCCTCTCGGGACCGTCGTGAGCGGCCTGAACTTCCCCGAGGATCTCAAGGTCGACTCCGACGGGCACCTTTACATCGCGAACACGATGGCGGAAGAGATCCGGATCACGGACCTGTCGGGTACGACGCTGGTCGCCCTCAAGCCCAGCCCGGCAGATCCGTTCGATCTGCCCCATGAGATCGCCGTCGACAACGCCGGCCGGGTGGTCTTCACGCACGGGCTGAACTTCGAACCCGTCAGCGTCTACGAGTGGCAACGGTGCAACGGCCGCCTCGCCACGTTGGTCGGAACCGCGGGCAACGACGTCTTGCCCGGCACGAGCGCCGACGACGTGATCGTCGCGGGGGCCGGGGACGACGTGATCCGCGATGCCGGTGGGAACGACGCGATCTGCGGCGGAGCGGGCAACGACGTGATCCTGGGCGGCGCCGGGGACGATCTGATCCTCGGAGGCCCGGGGGTGGATGCGATCGACGGCGGACCCGGCAACGATCTGATCTCCGGTGATCAGGGGCCGGACGTTCTCTTCGGCGGACCCGGCAACGACACGATCCGCGGCGCCGAGGGGTTCGATCTGTGTGCCGGCGGACCGGGGACGGACACCGCGGCGAGCTGCGAGATCGTGTTCGGCGTCCCGTAGTCGGCCGAGACTCGGGAGGCAGCTCAGACGTCTCGGCGACGCTCGAACCAGACGGCCACCGCCCAGCCCAGCACGACGTACGCGGCCATCAACAGCGCGGCCTCGGGACGGGCGAACAGCCGGTCGCTCGCCTGTGACGAGAACGCGCCGGACGCGCCGCTGAACGGGAACCACTTCGCGGTGGCGGGGATCAGGCCGCTCACGATGTTCTCCACCGCGAGCACCCACACGAGCAGCCCCACGATGGCCGCCACCTGGTTACGGATCACCGCGCCGACCGCGACCCCCATCACCGCTCCGAAGACCGCCTGGAACCCGAGCTGGAGGATCTCGAGGGGGATCGTGTGGTCGAGCGGCACGTGGTCGCCTTTCGCCGCGAACCACACGAGGGCGACCAGGAGCGGCACCGATGCGCCGACCAACCCGAACAGCGCTCCGACCGGGACGGCCGCCAGCATCTTGGCGGTGACGACCCGCGCCCGTCGCGGCGTCGCCAGGTACGTGACGCCCGCGGTGGCGTAGCGGTACTCGGATGTGGCCATCGTCGCGCCGATGACGAGCGCCAACGCCCCGACGATCCCGCCGATGTCGAGCAGCATCTGAACGTCGGCGACCGTCTTCAGTTGGTGCAGGGCCTGCGCCTGAGGATCCGGGCCCGGGTTGCTGGCCAGGACCAAGACGACGATCAACGTCACCAGCGCGACACCCACGCCGAGCATCACGATCCACATGCGCGTCGTCCGGAGCTTCAGCAGCTCCACACGGATCAGGCGGATCACGGCAGGTCGCTCCGGGGCGGCGCTTCGGGGAGCTCCGGCGTCTCTGGGGGCCCGGCCTGCGGTTCGGTGAGGGAGAGGAAGGCCTGCTCCAGTGTGTTGGCGCGCGTCCGCAGCTCGTGCAGGATCAGGCCGTCCCGCGCGGCCAGGTCGCCGACGCGCTCGATCGGGAGGCCAGTCACCTCCAGGGCGCCGTCGGCGTCGGTGACGGTGGCGCCGTCGGCCTCCAACGCCGAGCGGAGCCGGGCCGCGTCCGGCGAGCGCACGATCACGACCGAGCCCTCGGCCGTCAGGCTCCCCGTCGGACCCTCGTGCACCATGCGTCCGTGGTCGATCACCACGACGCGATCGGCCACCTCGGCCACCTCGGACAGGATGTGGCTCGAGATCAGCACCGCGCCGCCGCCGTCAGCGAAGTTCCGCAGGAAGCTGCGCAACCACGCGACGCCCGCGGGGTCCAGCCCGTTCGCGGGCTCGTCCAGGACCAGGACCTCGGGTTCGCCCAGCAGCGCCGCCGAGAGCGCGAGCCGCTGCTTCATCCCCAGCGAGAACTTGCCCACGCGCCGGGACGCGAACGTGTCCATGCCGGTCGCCTCGAGCACGCGGTCGACCCCACCCGTTCCCAGGCCGCCCTGCATCGCGACGACCCGCAGGTGGTTGCGCGCCGTCCGGCCGGGGTGGAAGCCGGTGAGCTCCAGGGAGGCTCCGACGCGGGCGAGCGGCCGCTCGAGCGCGACGTAGGGCGATCCCAGCACGAACGCCTCGCCCTGGGTCGGCGCGGCGAGCCCAAGGAGGACCCGCATCGTCGTGGTCTTGCCGGCCCCGTTCGGTCCCAGGAACCCCGTGACCGATCCGTGCGGGACCGCGAAGCTCAGGTCCTGGACTGCCACGGTGTCGCCGTAGCGCTTCGTCAGCGAGCGGATCTCGAGGGCGGGGCGGTCGTCCATAGGTTGCAGCCTATCGGCGGCGCGGTCCAGGCGCCGAGTTGTGTCTACTCGATAGCTCCTCTAACAGGAGTCCCTGCGAGATCGGGTCATCGCTGCTAGGTTGCGAACATGAGGCGGAAACCGTGGCCTGGCCGGAGAAAGGGGACGTTGATGAGGCAGTCGAGTCGATCCAGGGCATGGATCGGTCGGGTGAGCGTCCTGGCTCTCGTTGCCGTGCTGGCCACCGCGGCGTCTGCCTTCGCCGCGAATCCGGTCAAGGGGGCCAAGTACAGCGGCACGATCACCGCCGATAACGGCCTCGCGATCAGTTTCAAGGTCTCGTCCAACGGCAAGGACGTCGTCAAGATGAAGGTTCCTCAACCGCCGATCTTCTGCCAGGGAGGCGGACCGCCGCCGCCGCAGAAGCCGGCGACGCCCGCTCCGATCTCGAGCACGGGGACCTTCAAGGAAACGCTGCAGTACGTGTCCACCACCGGTTCCGTCATCGCAACCTTGAAGGTGACCGGCGCGTTTCACGCTCAACGCAAGGAGAGCGGCAAGGTGAAGGTGACCTGGTCGACCGCGTCGTGCAACGGGTCCGCTCCGTACTCGACGAAGTCAACCTGATCGGTCGACATCCCCCGACAGAAGGGCCGGTCCGAAGACCGGCCCTTCTCGATACCCTTCGGCAGCCTCTGCGCGCCCTAGGCGCTCCAGAAGGCGTCGGCGGCAGCCTGGTCGAACGGTGTGATCCAGACTTCTTTCGCCTTGCCGTCTTCGAGGTGGAACACCAGCACCTGCGCCAACGTGACCGTCTTCCCGCGGCGCGTCGCCGTCGCGTTCACGAGCGCGATGGTGTGTTCGTCGTCGGCGACGATCGCGTGGAGCTCCTGGCTGAAGGAGTCGGTCTCTTGAGGGATCAGCGCGAAGCTCCCGAAGACCGCCTGCTTGCCCACGAAGTCCCCCGCGAGGACGCCATCGCCCGAGGCATGCCAGACGACGTCGTCGCTCATGATCCCGTCGAGCGTCGCCATGTCTCCAGCAGCGAACGCCTCGAAGCCTTTCCGAACGAGGTCCGCATTCGGATGTGCCATCGGTGCCCTCCCGTTCCATCGGTATCCAGAACTGTTCTCCAGCGAGCGTACCTCGCGATACCTGTCACCCCCCCGTCGCCGGCGATCCCCTGTTGCGACTGCGCGTTGTGCGCTGGATCTACGCGCTCGACCGATCGCAAAGTGCCGATGCATGTGGTGGCCTAAAGTGGTTCGCGCCTGCACGTTTGGAGCCCGCCGGGGGTTCATCGCTACGACATGAACGAACCGCTACGCCTTGCCGAAGAGGCCGCCTTCGAGACGGTCAAGGCCTCCCGGAACTTCGAGACGTTCTACGACGCCGAGGCTCGGACGCTGTTCCGTCGACTGTGGCTGGTCACCGGTAACCGCTCTGAAGCGGAGGAGATCATGCAGGACGCGTTCTTGAACGTCTGGGAACGATGGGACCGGGTCGGCGCGATGGACGACCCGGTCGGATACCTCTACCGCACGGCGATGAACATGTTCCGCAAGCGCTACCGGCGGGCCGCGCTGGCGATCCGCCGGTCGATCGGGCTCGCGCCATCAGGAGACGATTTCGCGGATGCCGACGATCGGGAAACGGTCCGGCGAGTGCTTGCGACGTTGCCGCCGCGTCAGCGGGCGGCCCTCGTGTTGACCGAGATGCTCGGGTTCAGCGCCGAAGACGCCGGGCATGCGCTCGGGGTGCAGGCCTCGACCATCCGGTCCCTCTCGCACCAAGGTCGGGATTCGTTCCGCAAAGTGATGGAGGTCGACGATGCCTAGCGTCGCAGAGTTGCTCGAGCGTGAGGGTCGGACGGTCGACCTCGAGCCGGACAGCTTCGAACGGCTCATCCGACGTCGCGACCGGGAAGCGCGGAACCGCCGGATGGGTGCAGCGGTTCTCGCGATCATCATCGCGATCGCGAGTTTCGCGGCCCTGGTTCGTTCCTTCGGCAGCGCCGAGCATCCAGCCACTGAGCCGACGCCGGCGCCCCAGCCGCGGAACGGCGAGTGGGTGGTCATCTCGGTATCGAGCCTCGATCCTGACGCGCGGCCGATGAGCAGGGGCAAACCAGCGAACCTGTTCGTCACCGGACCCGGCGGATCCGCCAGGCTCCTCGCCGGGGCGGAGGGTGACACGACGTTGCAGCAGTGTCCCGCGTTCTCCCCGGACGGATCCAAGCTCGCCTATGGCCAGAACGGTCCCGGCGAGAAGAGGCTCGTCGTGAGTGGGTTCTCCCCGGCCGGCGAACTCGAGGAGCCGACGTCCCGGATCCGCGTCCCGTTCGCGAAGTCGTTCGTCGGTGCCTGCCCTGTGTGGGCCCCGGACGGCCGGCGGCTCGCGACGATCGCGCCGGGCCTCGGCGTGCTGATCGTCGATCTGGACGGCACGACGCATCTGGTCGGGTTCGATGCCTACGGCCTCGTCGAGGGAAGCATCCAAGGCACCCTTCCGCTGAGGTGGTCGCCGGACGGGTCGCAGCTCGCCCTCCTCGTCCCGTCGAGCCCAGACCATGAGACCGTTTGGCTCGTTCCCGCCGACGGAGGAGGTGCTGCTCACCCCCTGGCCGGGGTCGACCCGGACACGCGCGACATCGCGTGGACGGCGGATGGGCGGTCGGTCATGGCGGTCGGCGGAGCCTGCTGCCCGGAGGGTCGTCCGTTCGCCGAGGTCGTCGACGTCGCCACCGGCGATACGCACGAGGTCCCACTCCCGGAGGCGTGGAACGGTTCCGGGGTCTCGTGGATCGTGGGGAGCAAGGACGACCGCTTCCTCCTGTGGCGCGGATGGAACGTGCCGTTGGCGTGGCTCGATCTCCTGGGGAACGTCACCCCCGTCCACCTCGAAGACCCGATGACGACGGTCCCCACGCTGTCCCCGGATGGGCGGCAGCTCCTCTACGTGACGTACGGCCGGGCCCTCGGGCCCGGGCAGACGCTCATCGCGGTCCCGCTCGACGGCGGCGCGCCGACGAGGTACTCGCCCTCGACCGACGCCTTCGGTGACGATTACGCGACGTACGCCTGGCAGCCGAGATGAGAGCGCAGGCTGCGCGGTTCAGCCGCATGTCCGGCGTCGGCCCGACCGTCCCTGGGGAGTTGGGTCCTCGGGCCCTCCCCGCGCGTTCGGTCCCTTGGGAGGCTTCGATCAGAGAGAACGGCAGGGAGGTCGCATGGATCCCAACGGGGGATGGAGCTTCCGGGCCGAGGGCGTCACGAAGGTCTTCAACGATTCGCTGCGTGCGAACGACGGGATCACGCTGCACGTCGAGCCGGGTGAGGTCTACGGGTTGCTCGGTCCGAACGGGGCCGGCAAGTCCACGCTGGTCAAGCAGGTGATCGGTCTGCTGAAGCCGACGGAGGGAAGCATCACGCTCGGACCCTACGACCTGGTCCAGGACCCGGCCATCGCGCGACAGCTGTGCTCGTATCTCCCGCAGGCGCAGATGCCGATCGATTCGTTCAAGACGCACGAGGCGATCTCGCTCACCGGGCAGATCAGGGGCGGCGACGGCCCGACGGTCCGGCGCCGGACCGAAGAGCTGATCGAAGCCCTGGACATCGGCGAATGGCGGGACGCGGTCGGCGCGAAGCTCTCGGGCGGCGTGAAGCGGCTCGTCGGCTTCACGATGGTCACCGTGTGGCCGGGGCGGGTCGTGATCCTGGACGAGCCGACCAACGACGTCGATCCGCTGCGCCGCAGGCTCCTGTGGGACCAGGTCCGGCGGGTGGGCGAATCGGGCAGCGCGGTGTTCCTGGTGACGCACAACGTGATGGAAGCCGAGAAGTCGGTCGACCGCCTGGCGATCATCGCGGACGGCCGGCTGATCGCGGAGGGGACGCCGTCGTCGCTGAAGGCGCAGGACCGGAACTTCCTGCGGCTGCAGATGATGCTGGTGCCGAAGGCGGAGACGCCTGAGCTGCCCGCGTTCGTCCGCCACCACACGCGCGTCGGGCACAACCTGGTCACCACCATCGACCGGGCCGCCGCGCCGAACGGGATCGGCTGGGCGGAGGAGCTGATCGGCAGGGGCGTCGCCGAGGAGTACGCGCTCGGCGCGACCACGCTCGAGGACGTGTACATCCGGCTCACCGGTCACGTGTCGAGCGACGACGGGGGGGAGTGATCCGGTGGCGTCGACCGCCGAGATCCGCAGAACGGACCGTTCGCGAACGGGGTGGGTCCACGGCTACTCGTCGATGACGCAGTGGGAGCTCGCGGACCTCCGGCTCACGCTCCCGCTGATGATCGTCATCCAGGTGCTCGCCGGCGCTGGGTTCGTCCTGGGCATCGGGTTGTTCTTCCGGCACATCCCGCCGACGGCCGCGCTGTACGTCTCCACCGGCGTCCCGGTCGTGAACCTGGTCCTGATCGGCCTGATCTTCGGGCCGCAGGTCGTCGCCGAGCAGAAGCTCAAGGGGACCTACGACTACCTGCGGGCGCTGCCCGTTCCCCGATCGTCGGCCGCGCTCGCCTGGTTCACGGTGACGCTCCTCGCCGGCATCCCGGCGGTGCTGGTGTCGCTGCTCATGGCCGAGGCCCGGTACGACTTCACGTACACGATCACGCTCTCCATCGTCCCCGCGTGCCTGCTGACCGCGTTCACCGGGACGATGCTCGGCTACGCGCTGTCGCACGCGATCCGCAACCCGATGACCACGCGGCTGATCACGCAGCTGCTCGTGTTCGTGGTGATGGGGTTCTCGCCGATCATGTACCCGGCGTCGCAGCTGCCCGACTGGCTGGCGGCGGTCAACCGCTGGCTGCCGTTCGAGCACATGGCCGTGATCGTGCGGGCGGGCGCTGACGGCGGGGCTGGTGGACGACGTCGGCCGGTCGTACGTGATCGTGGCGATCTGGGGGGTCCTCGGTGCCGCGTTCGCGGCCCGCGCGTTGGGGAGGCGGGGATGAGGACCTCCGAGCGCGTCGCCGTCGCACCTCCCGGCCTCGGGATCGACGGGGCCGCGGGCGCGACCGGCATCGAGCATTGGTTCCGGAGCCTCGGCCTGATGATGCGGTTCGACGCCGGCCGCGCCCGCGAGTGGGGGGCGATGATGGTCGTCATCCAGGTGATGATGGGCGCCGGGATGGCGTTCATGTACGGGTTCTTCTACCCGGTGGTGACGCCGACGATCGCGCTGTTCATCGTGACCGGCACGCCGACCCTCGCGCTGATCCCGCTCGGGCTCGTGATGGTGCCGACCGGCGTGAGCATGCAGAAGGCCGAGGGGACGTTCGACTTCATCTGGTCGCTGCCGACGCCCCGGAGCGCGCAGGCGGCGTCGACCTTCGTCCTTTGGACGGCGCTCTCGATCCCGGGCATGGTCGTGGCCGTCGTGATCGCGGCGTGGAAGTACGGCGTCACCCTGAGCGTCTCGCCGGCGATCGTCCCCGCGGTGCTGCTGAGCTCGCTCATGGCGATCTCGGTCGGCTTCGGCATGGCGCTCGCGATCAAGAGTCCGATCGTCGTGAACCTGATCACGAACACGCTGGTGTTCGTGGTGCTGCTGTTCTCGCCGATCGTCTTCCCGGCGAGCCACCTGCCGCCGTGGCTGATGGAGATCCACCGCTTCCTGCCGTTCTACGCCATGGCCCAGGTCGTCCGGGCGGGCCTCACGGACGGGATCGTGGTCGACGTCGCGCGCTCGTACGTCGTGCTGGTCATCTGGACGTTGATCGGGTGGGGCTTGACCGCCTCGGTCATCGCGCGTCGTCGCTGATCGCCGGCTTCGGGGACCCGCCCGAGGGAGGACGGTTGGCCCTGGGCTCTCGTACCTCCCAGGCGTGAACCTCGTATCGGGTGGTCGAGATGCCAACGACGACGAAGGTGTCACCCCCGAAGCTGCCACCGGCCCCGGTCCGTCCGGAGGAGCCGCGCAGCGCGCTCGGTCCAGCCGTCCTGTCGCTCGCGAGCGGCGTTTCGTGGTGGCTCTGCCTGCTGGCCGCGTACCTGAAGGGCTTCGATGATCCCGGCTTCCTCAGCGGGATCGGGCTCTACTTCCTGCCGCTCGCCGCGATCATGCTCGCGATGACAGCCATCGACCGATCGCGGTCGGTCCCGAAGGCCGGGCGTGATCGTCGGTGGAAGCTCGCCTCGGCTGCCGCGATCCTCGGCCTGGTGCTGGGCGGCATCGGACCGCTGGTCCTGATCCTGGTCATCGTGACTCAGGATTAGCGGGAACTCGGGATTAACTTGCGGGATGGGTCGACGAGGCTACGATGTCTTAGCCGGAACGAACGCACGTCACGGAGGGCCGACGATGCAGATGTTCGAAGCGGTGCAAGGGTTCTTCGATCGGGCGGCGAACCGGCTGCACCTGGATGAGGCTACGCGCAACGTCCTCTACGCCTCGCCGAGAGGTCGCCGTCCAGGTCCGCGTGCCGATGGACGACGGCAGGTTGAACGTCTACCCGGTTGGCGCGTCCAATACAACGCCGCGCGCGGCCCGTTCAAGGGAGGCCTGCGCTTCCACCCCAACGCATCGCTCGACGAGTTCCGGTGCTTCGCGGCCTTGATGACGTGGAAGACCGCCCTGCTCGACGTGCCGTTCGGTGGCGCAAGGGCGGTGTCCGGGTTGACCCGAAGGAGTTGTCGATCGGTGAGCTCGAGCGCCTCTCGCGCTCGTTCTTCGCCGCGATCGACATGATCGTCGGCCCGTTCCGCGATATCCCCGCACCCGACGTGAACACCGGGCCGCGCGAGATGGCGTGGATGTACGACGAGTACTCGAAGATCCACGGCGATTCACCCGGCGTCATCACCGGCAAGCCGCTCGCGATCGGCGGATCCTCGGACGCGATTCGGCGACCGGACGGGGCGGCCTCTTCTGCCTCGACCGCTTCGCCCACCATCGAGGCTGGACGCGCGAGCGCATCAACATCGCGGTGGAGGGGTACGGCAACGCGGGATCGTGGTTCGCCATCCTCGCTCATGAGATGGGGTACCTGGATCGTCGCCGTCTCGGACTCGAAAGGCGCCATCTACTGCGACGAGGGGCTGAACCCCCGCGATGTCCTCGCCCACAAACGTGAGACGAGCAGCGTGATCGGCTACAAGCACGCAGACACGATCGACGGCGCCGACATCTCGCGGTCGACTGCGAGGTGCTCGTCCCTGCGGCGCTCGAGGAGTCGATCCGCGCCGACAACGCCGATGTCGTGAAGGCGAGCCTGGTGCTCGAGGTCGCGAACTACCCGACCACGCGGAGGCGGACGAGGCGCTCGCCACACGCGGCATCACCGTGATCCCCGACATCCTTCGAGCGCCGGAGGGGTGACGGTTTCCTACATGGAGTGGGCGCAGAACGTCCAGCGGGAGCGCTGGAGCGAGGACCGCGTGAACGGACGCATGAAGGAGCTGATGGAGGCGTCCACGGACGCGACCCTCTCCCGTGCGGACGAGAACGCGATCAGCCTCCGCACGTCTGCCTACGAGATCGCGATCGAGCGAGTGGCGGAAGCCGGACACCTCCGCGGCTGGCACTAGACAGAGCCAGTCAGTCACCCGAAGAGGTCGCGAGGGGGGCCACCGACGAGCGTGCGCTCCGATGGGGCGGGCGTCTCAGCGCGCCGCGTCGGGCGCGGCGAGAAGCTGATCGAACGGTCTCCGCAGATCAGACGTACCACTCCGGAGCGGGCCGGACATAAGCAGGCTTCAAGCGTGGAGCACTCTGAAGACGTGGTAGACCATCCAGGCCGGCCAGAAGATGCCCTGGAAGAACGCGAGGATGAAGGCCCAGAAGGTGTGGGCGTGTTGGAAGAAGTACACCCACGCGCCGAAGATGCCCAGCCCGTAGATCGCGCCTGCACCTGCCGCCGCACCTGAGCGGTCCTTGGTCATCGCTACCACCTCCGCGTCGATCAGGCTCCGAAGTCGCCGTCGATCCCGACCCTATCTACATCCGTCGCCGACTGCCCCGCAGGGGTCTGCTCGCCTTGGCGACGCCCGGTCAGGCTGAGAGTTCGCTGAGCATCCGCGCGAGGCGCGAGCCGTCGGATGCCGCTGCCGGTACTACCCCTGGAACCACCGAGCAGACGAGGAGGTGGACGAGGCATCGGAACGGTCCGGATACGGACGGAATCAGAAGAGGTGGTTCGCGATCGACCTTATCTACTAGGAAGGAGTCGAAGAGATGTCTGCACAACCTCGATGGGATGACACCGCGCCCGCTCATCGCCCGGTCGCTGTGCCGAGGAGCGGGGCGATGGCCGAGCCGGATCGGAACGCTGCGCGGATCGTGTCGGTGATCGCCCTGACCAGCATCGCTGCCGGCGCCATCGACATCGCCGCAGCGGCGACGATCGGCGGCGACAACGCGCAGACCCACCTGTTCTTCGGAGTGGTGGGCGCGGCGCAGGTCGTCTGGGGCCTCCTGGCACTGGTCTGGGCCCCCCGCTGGTGGCTCGCGCTCGGCGCACTGGGCAACGCGGTCGTCGTGGCCACGTGGCTCGTCTCCAGGACGGTGGGGCTCCCGTTCGGCCAGTTCGCCCACGTCGTGCTGCCCGTCCGGTTCCCCGACAGCATGGCGACGATCCTCGCAGCGGTGACCGTCGTCGGTGCGGTGGTGCTCGCGGTTCGGGGATCCGGCACGACGCGGGCCGCAGCACGTGTGCGGGGCTTCGCGCTCACAGCCGCTGTGGTGATCGGCGCGCTCGGCCTCGCGGGCGTCCTGTCGCAGACCAACGCGTTCGCGTCCGGGGGTGGAGGCGGCGGCCAGAACGGCCCGACCGCGCCCAACGGTGGGAACGGTGAGGAGGTCCGGCCGGCGGCTACGGCTACTGACGGGGGGGCCGCTCGACCAGTAAAGCTCACGCGCGGTGCCCGGCCGTTCTCCGGCTGGGCACCGCGCGGACGCCGCGTGCCGAGTACTCCGCGAACGTCAGGCATCCCCATTCGAAGCACGGCCGCGGTATTATCCGTGGGTCGGTCGAAGTGCCGCCGCTGCGGGAAGTCGAACGGAGCCGAACCGTCTCCTGCCACCGCGCAGAGATGTGCTGCAGGGCTATGCCCAGGTCCTCCGAAGATGCTCGTGTCACAACGTGAAGCTTGCTAACGAACACGCCGTGGCGTCGCCGAGCCAGAGCTGGTCGGTCGTGTTCCAGCACTTGGGGCAAACTGACTAACCGACAGAGATGCCACCATCTGGTGCTCTTGAGTTCGTGCTCGGCGGCATCCACAAAGGTGAGACCGGTTCCGGCGACAAGGTCGTCCACGGTCTGCGAGACGTCCACCTGACTCGTATCGAGATATAGCCTGTCTCCGTGGAAACATGGGATGCGATCCGCGCCCGACGGAACGTGCGGGCGTACAAAGACGAGCCGATCTCGTCGCACGACCTGGATCGGATCCTGGAAGCCGCATGGCGGACTCCCTCGTCGATGAACGAACAGCCATGGGACTTCGTTCTGTGTACCGAACGAGAGACGCTGCGGCAGCTGGCTGAGACGTGGCGTTATGCGGGCCATGTCGCCGGGTCAGCCGCGACGGTCGCCCTCGTAGCGCCCACTCCCATCGATCAGGACTCTCGCGACTGGCTCTTCTACGACATGGGTCAAGCGACCATGAGCATGATGCTCGCCGCGGCCGATCTCGGCATCGGGAGCTCCCACGCGGCGCTGGAGGATCAGGCACTTGCCCGCCAGATCTTGGGCCTTCCCGAGGGTCGCTTCTGCGTGGGCCTTGTCGCCTTCGGATACCCGGCCGATCGCTCGCTTTCGCCAGATCGTCCATCCGGACAGGCGGCCGATGGACGACGTCATCCACCGCGAGCGCTGGTAAGGGTGACGGCCCCAGCCGATGGTCTGGCTCTCAAGTGACGGCAAGGCAACGATCCTGAGGTCCCCGGTGCGACAGGGCGCCGAGGCCGTGGTCCGTCTACTCAGCAGCTCTAGATGCTTCAACCGCGTGTCGTTATTGACTCCGGCTCCCGCTCCGAGTCACCCCGAAGCTCTCCGTAGTGGCGCGAACGCGAAAGGGGTATAGGGTCAGAGGTGGACGCGAACTCCGGCAGTGAGGGGAGAGGCAGAGGACTCACGGATCCGCCTCCGAACCTGTCTCATCGCTGGTCTCAGCGTGGGCTTGATACCCCGAGCGGGCTTTCGCTCTCGATCTGGCTCATATCGACCTTCAACGCCCTGGGCATGCCATTCACCCATCGAAGGAGATCACATGCAATACGTACGCATCGCGAAGTACACGATCACCAAGGGCACCTTCCAGGAGATCGCCGACAAGGCGAAGACGAGCCTGCTTCCCAAGTTCCAGACACAGACCGGGTTCGTCCGCTACGGCTTGACCGACATGGGCGAGCAGAACTGCCTGTCGATCAGCCTGTGGAACACGCGTGAGGATGCCGTCGCTTCAGAGATGGTGGCGTCAACGTGGGCCCGCGAGAACCTCGGCGACAACGTGGTGTTGAAGTCGAGCCACATCGGGACCCTCGCCTTCTTCGAAGGCGTGCTCGCAACCGTCTAGTCACACGTTCCGCGTGAACCGATCGCGACGCTGACTGAGCAGAGCGGTCACGAGAAGGGAACCCACTCCGGTGGGTCCCTTCTTCGCGACGGTGCCGGGCACGTCGAACGCTCCTCTCCAGATCGGACGAGATCTGGTCGGCGCCGGTCGCTCAGGTGGCCTGACCCACCACTCGGTATAGGTGCCAGCGGTCGGGAACACCCTTCAGCTCGTGCTCGCCGGCGTCCTCGAACACGAGGCCCGAACCGGCCGTCAGATCTTGACCGTCGATGACACGAGCACCTGGGACGCGCCCGCCAACGAACAATCCGAGCCCCGATCGCGGTCGCCAGGCCTCCGAGCTTGCGATCCACGCGTTGGACCTCACCGGTGTGCAAGCCCGCGCGGATCTCGACCCCGATCGCGGCCACCGCCGACGCCGCGTCCAGGGCGCATCTGGCCCCGTCGCTCGGCGAGCCGAAGGTCGCGTAGAACCATCGCCCGCCGTGTCCATCTCCGTACCGTGGTGCCTGTCGAGGAGGCCGCGGATCAGGCGATGATGCTCGCCCACGATCTGCTTCCAGCGCTCGTCACCGACGGAGGCCGCGCGCGAGGTGGAATCGACGATGTCCGTGAACAGGACGGTGGCGAGGAACCGTTCGGCGTCGGGGGCACGCTGCTCGACGCCGAGGAACGACCTGGTGGCGTCGAGGACGGCGCCCGTGTCCCCGAACCACGGCATGTGGTCGAGGCCCGGGAGCTGGACGAACGAGGCTCCGGGGATCATCGACGCCACGGCTCGGCTCTCATCCACCGTTGACTCCCGCGCGAGCACGAGCGTCGGCGTCCCCAGCTGAGGGAGGATGCCCCGGACGTCGGTGGCGAACCACGCTCGCAGGAGCGACTCGGCGCGGGCCGGTGTCACCGCGCTTCGGAACATCTTCGCCATCCATCGCTGGAAGCCGGCGTCGACCTGTCCCATCGGACCCTGCGATGCCGCGTGGGCCTGGCCGTCCTCGCTGGAGCCCCAGCGGGACTCCGCCTCCCGGTCTCCAGCTCGAACTCCTCGGCGCTCTGGCCCCATGGATAGTCGGGCGCCCACGCCTCCCGCGCGCTCGCATGGAGCCAGACGAGGGCGCTGATGCGATCCGGGTGGCTCGCGCCCATGAACGCGCCGACGGCCCCGACCGAAAGTGACCCGAAGAGCGCCGCCGATCCGACGCCCGCGTCGTCGAGGACCGCCAGGACGTCGTCGACCCGCCGCGCGAGCATCGCCCGGCTCCGCTTCCCGGTCGGAGAGCCCGGTCCCGCGAGGGTCGTGCATGATCACGCGCGCGAACTCGGCGAGGCCGCTCAGCCAGCGGGCCAGCGGCTCGAAGTCCCAGAAGAGATCGATGTTGAACAGGAAGTAGGGGAGGTACACGAGGTCGACGGAGCCCTCACCGAACCGCTGGTAGGCGATCCGGACGCCGTCGTCGGCCCGCGCGTACCGCGTCTCCGATTCCATCTCACCCGACCACCCGGTGCAGGCGCCGGCGGTCCCAGGTCCCCTTCAGCAAGCTGCCGAGCGACGGCTCCGACCACATCGCGTCGATGTGGCTCGTACCGTCGGCTGCGCTCATGGACGCTTCAGGATCCCAGATAGACCGCAGCGAACATCAGGACGATCCCGAGGTTCGCTATCAGCCGCTCCCAGAACTGGTGCCTGAAGAACAGGACGTCCACGCCGATCACGACCGCTACCATCACGAGCCCGTAACAACACGGCCATTCTTCCCATCATCTCTTCCCACTCTATGCCCTGCTCTCCCGGGCGGTGTCTCAGTTTGACTGGGCCGGCACACGTGGACTCGGTACCTCCGTTCAAGGTCTAACGAGCGGCGATGTAGTCGGCGGTGCGTCTGACCGCGCGTCGCGGAAGACGAATCGCGGTTTGGTTGACCGCGTGTCAAACGCTTGTTGGTTGACCGACCGGCTAGTCGGGATGTTCGGTTTCACGTCCCCCCAACAAGGGCGGACACTCCGATCGCAACGGCGAAGCCCTTCGGACCAGTCCGTTCCTGAGTCCGTTCATCGGACCTCCCTTCCTCTCGAGACCCCCTCCTTGGTGGTCCGTCGAGCACACCGAACTCGCACGCAACGTCTTCTCGCCCCAACGACTCTGCCTAGCGATAAGGCTCGCACCTGGTGCTCGCCCTGGAAGCGGCCCGCGTATCCACTTCTAGGTCGCCGGAACCCATGAAAGCGCTCACCCCGAAGATCGCGATCGCAGTTCTAGCGGTGGGTCCTCCCTGTGTGGGCAGGGGAGCAGAACTCTCATACTCGGTCCTATTCATGGACCTCCGTCACCACCTAATGTGGTGCTCGCTTCAACCGGAGGGAAATGGTGCGCGACGAAGAAGATCTCAGAGACGACCTCGCGGGCTGCGCTCGCGACTTCGGCGGGATCAAGGTGAGCGTGATCGGGGAATCCCGCCTCCTGCGGCTGATCCGTGATTGCCTGGTCCGCAGGTCACGGCTCGACATCACGTTCCTGAATCCTGATTACGCGAGGCGGGCGTTTCTCGACGCGCGCCTGAGAGTCGCATCGATCGGTTCGACCTGGTGCTCGTCGACGGCCACGGCATCCGGTTGTTGGCTCCGCTGTTCGGGTTCAGGACCCCGCGCGGCTGGACACGGATTCGATCGCGCCCAAGCTCTTCGCGATGTTGAACGAACTCCAGGCTAACGTCTTCCTTTTCGGCTCCAGGCCGGGTGTCTGCGAGCAAGCGGCCGAGCGACTCACCGCACACTTCCCGCGCGTCGTGGTCGTCGGAACGGAGCACGGCTTCTATGACGCCATCCGAGGCCATCCCGGTTGGTTCGAGGCCGAGGACAGCGACCGGATCGTGTCCCAGATGAATCGATCGGGCGCCGACTTCCTTCTTGTCAGCTTGCCCACCCCGCTCCAACAGGACTGGCTCGCGGAACATCGAGCCGCGATCGAGGCAACCGTCGTCATGACCGGTGGCTCCTATGTCGACCACATGGTTGATGAGTCATGGCCGAGGAGCTGGTACCCGGACTGGACGACAACGATGCGGCTGAATTGGCTCTACCGACTCGCCAAAGAGCCGAGGAGGCTCTGGAAGCGCTACTCGATCGAGTTCCTTGTGTATGTGTGGCTGGCCGCGCGAGCCAGGTTGTCGATGCTCACGGATGGAAACGCCATGGTCCTTCCCCGTCGCTCAACCGGGCCGCAGCGCCGATCGAATTGATCGAATCCTGCAAGCGCCATTCCGCCTTGAATCCCAGACTGCGGATGCGATCGAACACGACGTCGTAGTTCCGTTGGTCGGGGTCTTCGGCGACGTCCTCGTAGATCACGCGCATCGGAAACTGGCTCGCGACGGCCTCGGCAACCTCGCGCTTCGTCAGGTTCATCCTCGGATCGCCGACGTTGAAGACACGCCCGGCCATGTCTTCGTGGTTGTCTAATGCGAGGAGGTACGACGCGGCGGCGTCGTTCACGTCGAGGAACGAACGACGATCGTCGGGCTGGTAGACAACCATCCAGCCGATATGGATGGCCCGGTACACGAAGGCGTTGATCATCAGGTCGAAGCGCATACACGGGCTGGCCCCGAAGATCGTCGCGAACCGGAGACTGATCCCGCCGGCGTCGGTGGCTATCCGTTCCCCTTCCAGCTTGGTTCGCCCGTATCTGGTGAGTGGATCCGGAGGGTGTTCCTCCGTGCAGGGCCCATGGATCCGGCCGTGACCCGAGCCGGTGGACGCGTACACGAGGATCTGGGTGGGGCCCATCGCGCGGACGACATTGCGTGTCCCTTCGACGTTGACCTCTCTCGCGAGGCGTGGCTCAGCGTCACAGAGGGGGAATCCAACAAGCGCGGCCAGGTGGATGACGGCGTCGTGCCGACCGACCTCAGGGCCGAGCTGGTCGGGTCTGGTCACGTCGCCCGCACGACTCGAGCTCCGCGCTGGAGGAGGGCCATGCCCGTTGCCTCGCCGTAGCGGAAGGTGTCGAAGACCGTGACCTCGTGACCTTCTTCGAGCAAGGCGCCCGAGAGCGCGCTCCCGTGAAACCCGCGCCGCCGGTCACCAAGATCTTCATCGTCAGCCGATCCGCGTGATTGGTTGGTCACATTCATCCCAGCGCTTGGTGAGCATTGCGACCATGCGCATGTCGGTGATCGCGTACACCGTGTGTGCCGTCCCCGCCGGGAAGTGCATGCAGTCACCTGCGGCGACCTTCAGGAAGCTCTCGCTCCCATCGTCTCGCTGCTCCACGTAGGTGCCATGTCCCGATGTGATCAACACGTACTCGTCGAACTCCGAGTGGAGATGGAAGCCGCGGGCCTGACCGGATTTCGTAAACAGCAGGTTCCACTCCACGATGGGTTCGTCTTCCGGGTAGTACGTGAAGATTCCGCCTCGGCCGTCGCGCACGGTCTCGAGGTTGCACTCGGGCGTCAGCTTCCGCATGGTCATCTCAGGATCTCCCTAGGTCCACGACCGTTCCACGGGGACCGTTCGGCGACTGGTACAGATACGTCATCACGATCTCCGCCACGCGTTCCGGGCCGTAGAACAGGTTGGGGTCGCCTTCGGGCAACTCGCGCATCGGATTCGCCGGTGTCAGGACCCGGCCGGGCCAGATCATGTTCATCGAGACGGGCGCCAGCGCGTCCTGAGCCATGGTGTAGGAGCGCATCCACGACCACAGCGCTGCTTTGCTCATGGCGTACGCGGGCTGCCGAACGTTGCCGTTCTGCAGGAAGCTCCCCATCAGCGCGACGTTGCACGGATCGCCGACGAGGGAGCGCTTCACGAGTTCGGTCCACAGAGTGAACGGGCCAAGCGCGTTTACCCGGAGATGCCGTTCGACCTGGTCCACCGTCCACTGTGAGCGGGTTTTGTCGGCGAGCGCGGCGTTGAGAACGACGCCATCGAACGTCGCACCTCCGAGCAGCCCCTCGAGACGCGCGATTGCCTCTCGGATCTGGGCTGGATTCCCATATCGGCCTGAACCCATCGCTGATCCGCGTCTGGATCGGGCGGCGTACGGCTTAGGCTGTAGACGTCGTCCCCGCGCTTCCGCACGTAGGAGGAGATGCTGACGCCCAGCCCGTAGGACGTGCCGGTGATCAGCACCCGTCTGCCCGTCGATGACGCGTCGATCCTAGGGCCCGCCCGGGATCCGGCACCGGAGACGCGAGTGTGCCCTCCACGCTCACGCTCGGCCACGTCGACCCCACGCTCCCCTCTGCTGGGGCCACACTCGGTCGCGGTCGGGCGAGCGCGGTCCGAGCGACCGTAGGCTACATGGACCCGAGAGCCGGGTATATCCCCCAATCGTCTCGGTTAGTAGTCAGCCCGATCCCGAACGGTGATTCGTGGGCCTGTCAGGATGTCGGTCTATCTCGACGTCGAACCCGATTAGACTCGAGTGAGTCGCCGTTCTGGCGGGCAGCGGCTCGATGAAACGGCGTACCGGCGGGCTGTAGTCTCATACGCCTATGTCCGATGACCGTGACCCGTCGAACAGCAACGGTCCGGCGAGCCCGGTCGGGCCGGTCGACGCGCTCAAGATCCTCGCTTCGCGGAGCCCTCGACCTTCGCGCGGCTTCCGCGCCGTGACCAGGTCGACCGTTTCGACGTCGCGGTGCTCGGGGTGCCGTTCGATGCGGGTGTGACGTACCGGCCCGGCCCCGCTTCGGGCCCCGCGCCAATCGCGACGCCTCTCGACTGCTGCGCGCCTACCATCCGGGTCTCGACGTCGAGCCGTTCGCCGCGCAGCAGGTGGTCGACGCGGGCGACGTCGCGTGCAACCCGTTCGACATCCAGGAGGCCATCCAGGCGATCGAAGCGGCGGGCGACGAACTGCTGGCGCACGCCGGACGGTTGCTCACGATCGGCGGAGACCACACGATCGCGCTGCCGCTCCTGCGCGTGATGCATCGACGGCACGGACCGGTGGCGCTCCTGCATTTCGACGCTCACCTCGACACGTGGGACACGTACTTCGGCGCCCCCTATACCCATGGCACACCGTTCCGCCGCGCGTGGGAGGAAGGACTCTTGCTCGAGGACCGCTCGATGCACGTCGGGGACCGGGGTCCCATCTACGCGCGCTCCGATCTCGTCGACGATGCACGGTTCGGGTTCGCGATCGTCCCGGCGATGGACCTCGAGACGCTCGGGGTTGCTGGGTCGTGGAGCGCGTGCGGGAACGGCGGGCGACGCGCCCATCTACGTGTCGATCGACGTCGACGTGATGGATTCGGCGCACGCGCCGGGGACGGGAACGCCCGAGGCGGAGGCCTCACGAGTCGCGAGTGATCGGGGTCCTGCGCGGCCTCGCTGGAGCGAACATCGTGGGCGCCGACATCGTCGAGGTCTCGCCGCCGTACGACCATGCCGAGATGACCGGCATCGCGGCATCGCACGCCGCGTATGAGTTGCTCGGTGTCTTCGCGACGCGCGGTCGTCCGTAGCGCTCAGACGCCGAACGGCTGGTATCCCTCGGCGACCTGCGGCCACGGATGCGCCGTCTCCCATGTCTCGGCGAGGGAGAGCACCAGATGTCGCGGAAGCGCGGCCCGGTCAGCTGGAGTCCGAACGGCACGCCGTTCGGGCACGTGCCCGCCGGCACGGAGACGGCCGGATGCCCGTGAGGTTCTGAACGGACGTGTTGTAGCGTCGGCTGGAAGCCCGGGCGGTCCACGCCGGGCATCCGTCCGTCGGCGTACCAGCCCTCGGACGCGAGCGTCGGCGAGGCGATGATCGCGTCGGCCTCGATGAAGCTGGTCGAACACGCGGACATACTCGAAGCGGCGACGGCGCGCGCCGAGGTACTCCTCCATCGTGGTCTTCAGCCCTTGCAACAGGAACTCCTGCGTCGTCCGGTGCATCCGGTCCAGGTTCGCCTCGACGACGTCGCGGCCGAGCTGCGCCAACGTGGCGAGCGGCTGCACAGCACGAACCAGTCCGTGTCGGGATCGCCTGCCGGGAAAGACCCGGTCGGCTTCTTCAACCGGTTCCACAGGAAGGCCGAGGTCTGCTCGCTCGAGCGCCGCGAGCGCCCGCTCGAAAGATCCCCGGGCGATGGCATCCGGCAGCGGTCCCGCAGGGCGTGAACCGGGGGGCGGCGACGATCCGGCTGGGCCTCCCGCCCGGTCCGGGGCGCCAGTCGGGCAGGGCGGTCGGGACCGGCCGTCGGACCGGCTTCAAGGGCCAGCAAGAGCCGGAGGTCCTCGACGGAGGTCGCGAGTGG
>CAVTOC010000005.1:0-1568158 GCA_963736335.1 uncultured Actinomycetes bacterium
TGGGGGATGTCGGTACCACGGGATACGGTTCGCGTGGGAGGGGTGGACCATGGGAACGACGCTGGACATCGACGACGATCTGCTGCGGGCGCTGCTGGCCCGGCATCCGGGTGTGACGAAGCGAGAGGCGGTCGAGCGGGCGATCTCGGAGTACCTGTCGAAGGACGCGGCCGCGCGGACGAAGGCGCTCCGGGGACGGATACGGATCGAAGACGTCTCGGCGGAGCTCCGCTCGAGAGATCGCCGGACGTGAATTTCCTGCCCGACAACCGGATCCCCTTGTCGGGCGGTACACTTTGAGCATCATGAAAGCGCCACAAGAACCGCGGCGACTCGAGGTCGGTATCCGCGAGCTGCGCGACCATCTCAGCCGGTGGCTCGATGAGGTCAAGGACGGCGGAGAGATCGTGGTCACCGAGCGCGGTCGCGCCGTGGCCCGGCTGGTCCCCGCCTCCCGCCCATCGCGGCTCGACGCGTTGATCGAGCGCGGGATCGTCACACCGGCGGCCGACGTGCGCTTGTCCGCCGACGCGCTCCCCAAGGTGCGAACCAGCGGCGACATCACCCGGTACGTGCTCGATCAGCGCCGGTGATCGCGTATCTCGACACGTCGGCGCTCGTGAAGCTGTTCATGCCCGATGAGGAAGGAGCCTCAACGGCCGCGGAGCTCTGGGACGCGTCCGATGTCGCGTTGACGTCGCGGATCACGTATCCGGAGGGGCGTGCGGCGCTCGCGTCGGCGCATCGCGCGCGTCGACTGACCGCGCGCGCGCTCGGGCGGGCGCGGGACGCGCTGGACACGACGTTCCAGCGCCTCGCCGTCGTCGAGCTCGACCGGTCGATCGCGGAGCTCGCGGGCGACGTCGCCGAACGCTATTCGCTGCGCGCGTACGACGCGGTGCACCTGGCGTCGGCCCTGGCGATCGAAGACGAAGCCCTCGTGGTGCTCACGTGGGACGAACGGCTGGCTGCCGCGGCCCGACGAGCCGAACTCGAGGTCGTCCCCTGACGCACGCCCCGTTGGGATGTGCGTGTCGGCCGGGCGAGCTGAGACGCATTAGGCTAGACCATGGCAGTCACCATCCGGCCCCATCGGCCCCATGATCTCGCGGGATTGATCGAGCTCCTCGAGGGTTCGGCGATGCTGGGGACCGCCCGACAGGACCTTCAGGAGGCCATCGACCTGATCGGTTCGGACGAGGCGGTCGTCCTGGTCGCGGAGGGGGACGGCCTCCTGGTAGGTGTGGCGGTGGGTCTCATCTCGGGAACGACGGGCTGGATCGCTCGGCTGAGAGCCCCGAGCGACCAGGACCAGGCCACGGTATCCGACCGACTGCTCGATCGGATGGAAGCGGAGCTCTCCGAGCGAGGGGCCCACAAGATCGCCGCCGTGGTCACGTCCGGGCACGCCGTTCGCGATCACCTGGAGGAACGTGGATACCACGTCGTCGAGGACGCGGTGTACCTGGAGCGGGAGATCCCACTGACCGTCCTCGGTCCGTCCGCTCTCGCCGATCTCGGTGGGATCAGCATCGACCGCCATCTGTGGGACGTGTTGAAGGGGATGGACCAGGCGAAGGAGATCATCGAACGACGGGTCATCCTTCCGCTTTCGGAGCCGGAGCTGGCGGAGCGACATGCCGTCCAGCCGCCCAAGGCCGTCGTGCTGTTCGGCCCGCCCGGAACCGGAAAGACGACGTTCGCCAAGGGGATCAGCTCCCGGTTGGAATGGCCCTTCATCGAGATCCAGCCGAGCGAGCTGTCGGCCGACAAGCCCGAACAAGAGGCCAGGGCCTTGGCGCAGATCCTCGGTCGGATCCTGGAGCTCCCGGCAGCCGTGGTGTTCGTGGACGAGGTCGAGGACCTGGCTTCGATGCGCCACGACCAGCGGAAGGTGAGTCCGCGCGTCACGAACGAGTTCCTGAAACAGATCCCGCGGTTCCGTCAGGCGTCGCACCATCTCCTGGTGTGTGCGACGAACTCGATCGGCTCGCTCGATCCGGCGTTCTTGAGGCCCGGACGGTTCGACTACATCCTCCCGGTCGGCCCTCCCGACGCCGAGGCCCGCACGGCGATCTGGGCACGCTACGTGGGGGAGATCACGGACCAGCAGGTCGGCATCGACGAGCTCGTCGCGGCCAGCGAGTTCTTCACCCCGGCGGACATCGAGTTCGCGGCGCACAAGGCGGCGCAGCGAGCCTTCGAGCAAGAGCATTTCGAGGGAAGCCGAGAGCGCGCCACCACCGAGGACTTCCTCGCCTCGATCAGGAAGACCAAGCCCACGCTCTCAGAGGAGGTCATCGCCTTGTTCGAGAAGGATGTCGAGAGATTCTCTCGGTACTAGCGATCCTCGTTGCCCGCGGGACAGGTCTCGTGCAGTGTCAAAGCGATCGAGCGGGCGCGCTCGATACAGACAGATCGAATGCCCACCACTCAACCGTGTACTCGGGTTCCACCGGACGATCGAGGTCCCCGAACCGACGATCGAGCCAGGCTCGCACTCGACGGGATGCGCCTCGGCGCTCCGCCTCGGTCGCGGACCACGTCCACGTGTAATGACCCCGGTCGATGTGCTCCAGGAACTGATTCAGCGTGAGAGCGCGACGGCCACGCACCGGCGGGAGCCGGTGGCCACGCGCACCGAGCTTAGACATCGCCGCCGTGAGCGACCCCGGGTCATCGGGTTGTAGGCCGACGGCCGCGGGCAAGTCCCCAGCCTCCCGAAGGAAGCGCTTCTGCACCTCTTCGTACAGACCCGTGTAGTCGGTGATGCTCACGAGGATCCGACCGCCGGGACGGACGACGCGGATGACCTCGGCGACCGCCGTGCGCCAATCGGGGATCAGGTGTAGCACGTGGCGTAGGTACGCTCCCTCCACAGATCCTGTGCGGAACGGAAGGCGTGTGGCATCGGCTACGGCGAGGCTGATCCCGCTTCCCGAGATCTTCTCTCGGAGGCGCTGCAACATCGGCTCCGACAGGTCGACGCCGTCAACGTGGAATCCATGCTTCGCGAGGGGAAGCGCCATCAAGCCGGTGCCGATCCCGACCTCCAGCACGCGTTGACAATCACGCAACTGGGACGCCAACAGATCCGTCGTCGCCCGTGACGCTTCGGGCGAGAGCCCGCGGGTCTCGTCATAGAAGTCGACGGCATGATCGAATACGATCGGTCTTTCGCGCCCAGCCAAGATCGGCTCATCCTAGTCCGGCCGATGAGCTCCTGGATGCTTCCACCGTCCCCAGGCAGGCGACGAGCGTCTCGATCACCAGCTCGGTCTCACCTGGGCCACTGACTTCTATCGACGCGACCCCCGCTTCCTTCGCCGGATAGTCGTTGCCGCCGGGGAAGAGCGCGTCCCCGACGAAGATCATGTCCGGGATGTCGACGCCGAGCACCTCTCGGAGCTTCCGTATCCCGTACGCCTTATCGATGCCCGGCTTCGTGACATCGACCGACGTCGTGCCGCCGAGGCGAACGGAGAACTCTGGGATGAGATCGTCGAGGAGGGTGCCCATCTTCTTCCGCTTCGCGAAGTCGGGGTCCCATCCCTTCTTCTCCTCGAGCGGGGCCTCCTGCCCGAGCGCCGAGTAGGTGATCTGGGTTCCACGGTCTTCGATGGTCTCGCCCCACACCTCGTCGGGTGCGTACCCCAACGACTCGGTCGCGTGCTGCAACGCGCCGGTGATCTTCGTCTTCTCCGCGTCGGTGAGGTTCTCGGCATACAGCGGTTCCCAGTCCGATCGGTGGACGTAGAACTTCGTTCCGCTCGTGGGAAGCAGGGACAGGTTCGCCAGTCCTTCGGCGTCGAAACCGCCCGACAGCACCTGCTTCTCGAACTGGGGCCAGTCGCCACCCGATATCACCGCCACTTTGGTGACCGCGAGGAGCGAGTTGAGGAGCTCGACCATCCTGGGTGCGACCGATGACTTGCTCTCGGCAAGCGTTCCGTCCAGATCGAAGACGACGAGCTGCTTCATCGCCAGGACTGTATCGAAGGTCCGGTCTCGACTACCCGACATCGGGCATCTTCGTTCCGCGGCATCATCAACCGGTTGGTGCATGCCGAAAACCACCCTCAAGAGAGGTGGTGGACGATGCGGCAGCTCCAGCTCAAGAGGACGGCGAAGCGCGAGCGGACGCGTGAGGATCCGCTGCCCATCGATCCCCGTGACACGGACGTGGTGCGCGCGAAGCGACGTCTCTACGAGCGCGAGGCGCGCACCGAGTCACGGGCCCGATAGCTCACCGATGAACGCTCCCTCGACCACGTATGGGGCGTGTCAGACCATGCGGCTACGGTCTGACCGGTCCTCTTCCTCGACGTGTCTCCTTGATGTGCTACGTTGTGCTACATGGAGGACAAACAGGTGGGTGTTCGCGAGCTCCGGCAGAACCTCAGCAAGTACCTCGAGCGGATCAAGCGCGGCGAGCGCTTGGAGGTAACGGAACGCGGCCGGCCGGTCGCGGTCCTCGCACCGCTCCCGCCGGCTCGAGGCGCGATGGCTCGCCTGGTCGCGGCAGGTCGCCTCACGGCGCCCGCCCGGGACCTCGGATCGGTGCTCCCGCCCGAGGGTCAGGCGTCGACGACGCTCAGCCGCGCGCTCGACGATGAGCGAGCCGACCGGCTCTGAGGGTTCGTGCTCTACCTCGACAGCTCGGCGATCGTGAAGCTCGTGCGGCGCGAGCCGGAGTCGCCTGCCCTCGTGGATGAGGTCCTCGGCGACCCGGAGCGTGTGTCGAGCGCGCTCGCGTGGACCGAGGTCATACGAGCCGCTCGCCGATCGCGCACGAACGTCGATCGCGCGAGCGCCGTCCTGGAAGGGATCGGCCTGATCCCGGTGGACGACGGCATCCTCCGCGGTGCCGGGGAACTCGCGCCAGCCTCGCTCAGGAGCCTGGACGCGATCCACATCGCGACGGCGATCTCGCTCGGGGACGACCTGACCGCCGTCGTCGCCTACGACGACCGGCTGATCGCGGCGGCGCGACGCAACGGCCTGGCGGTGCGGTCGCCGGGCCGCTGATCCGACGAAGCAACGGACGTGAACGCCGTCATCGGTCGCATGTGTGACCCATCTCACGGCGCGATCCGACTGCATATGCTATCTCATATGGTATGGTCCAGCGGGTGGCGCGGAAGCAGGTCTTGGTGCAGCTCGACGACGCGCTGGTCGGTCGTCTCGATCGGGTCGCGTCTGCGCTCGACGTGAGCCGCAGCGAGCTCATCCGGCGCGGCGTCGACGCGTATCTGGATGCCTGCGAAGAAGCCGGTGACGACGCGCGAACCGTGGCCGCCTACCTGCGCGTCCCTGAGAACCCTGCGGAGCTGGCTGCGTTCGAGGCACTCGCGCTGCAAGCCTGGCCGGACCGGTAGATGCAGCGAGGCGAGCTGTACTGGGCTCGGTTCCCCGCGCCCGTCGGTCGCCGTCCCGTGCTGATCGTGAGCCGCGACGCGACGCTGTCCGTGCGCTCGCGCGTCACGGTGGCGCCCGTCACACGGACGATCCGCGGCATCCGGAGCGAGGTCGCCCTGGGCCGCGCCCATGGGCTTCGGGCGGCCTGCGTCGCGAACTGCGACAACCTCCAGACGATCCCGAAGTCGGCCCTCGGGCCCCGCCGGCTGGGGCAACTACCGGCGCCGGAGCTCGCGAGCCTCGACCGTGCGCTCCGGTTCGCGCTCGGGATCCGCGGGTAGATCCCGCTCATCCGCCCGTGAGCTTCGACAGCGGCGACGGGAACCTCGCCACGACCCGCGTGCCCCCGAGCCACTCGGTCAGTCGTGTCGCCTCGTCCCGGAGCGCCCGTCGCCCGGCCTTGCCGGTCTCCTCGAGCAGCTGCACGTCGACCTCGCCGTCATCGGTCTGGCGCCAGCCGCCCACGATCCGGCCGTCCCACCACGCGGTGGGTCCGGCATTGCCGTTCGTATCGAACAGCTGCGCCCTGTGCGGTCCCAGGTACCAGTCGCGCTCGAACCAGCCCATCGTGGTCGGATCCAGGGGCGGCAGGAGGGCTGCCCACGGCCGGACCGGCGCGGTCGCCTCCAGGTCGTCTGGCAGCACGTAGCCGGTCCCGCCGCCCAGGTCGACCTCGACCGCGCCCACGTCGACCAATGCCTTCCGCGTCGCCGCGACCGTCGACCCGAGCCACCACTTGATGTCCGCGACCGTCCCCGGGCCGAACGCGCGCAGCCATCGCTCGACCAGTCCCGCCACACCCTCGGCGTGCGTGCAGGGCGCGATCTCCTCGCCGAGCCAGGAGGCCGTCGAGGCCCAGCGGGGCCGCGAGATCGTCCATCCGCCGTCGTTCGACGCCCGCACGATCTTTCCGGCGGCGGACAGCGTGGTCAGCACCCGCGGGCCGACGGGCAGGCTCCCGCCCCACGACTTGCCTTCGCCGAAGCTGATCGAGCCCTCGAGCAGAGGGATCTCTTCGCGCAGCTCCGACGAGGTGGCCTCCCGTCCATCCGACAAGGCCGAGATCACCTGTTCGCTCGCCTTCTTCAGCCAGCGTTCTCCGTTCTTCTGCAGCCCCGCCTGTTCGACGTGGCGGATGAGCCGGCGCCATTCGGTGCCGGCGACGCGGTCGCTGGCGCCCGCTTGGGCGAAGCTCAACGTGGCCCGTGGGAAGACGAACAGGGTCCGGCGCATCGCCAGGTGTTTGACCAGCGACCGGTCGCCGTAGAGCGCGCGCTCCATGTCGGGCACCGCCATGCCGTCGACGCGCGCCCACGCGGACAGGTAGACCGTCGCGGGGTCGGTCGCGTGCAGGCAGACCATGCTCTCGGCCGCCTCCTCGACGTCGCCCGCCCGATGATCCGGTGCGAGCCGGTGACGACGGGCGAGGCGAGCTCGGCGTTCGGCGACGGCGATCGTGCGCATGGCGAGCATCCTGCCACGGCCTTCTGACGTCGCGGCGATCCGGGGCCCCATGGACGCATAATGGCCAAGTTCATTTAGCCGATGAGACGTCGGACGCACCGCGACAGCGAGAGAATCGCCGGGTGACGGATCAAGCCGCGATCGGCGATGTGATCGGACGGATCGCCCTCTTCCAAGGGCGTGACGTCACGGTTTCACCCCTCACGGGTGGGTTCAGCAACGGCGTGTTCTTGGTCCAGACCGGTGACGAGCGGTTCGCCGTCCGCGTGCCGGGTGGGGCCTCGGGTATCCTCGGCATCGATCGAGCTGCCGAGCGGCACAACGCCGAGGTTGCGGCTGCGACGGGGGTCGGGCCCCGCGTCCTCGAGTACGTCGACGACATCGACGTGATGGTGCTCGAATACATCGAGGGCGCGATCCCAACGACCGAAGGGCTGCAGTCACCCGAGCAGGTTCGCAGGATGGCGGCGTCCATCGGTCGGCTGCACGAGGGCCCGCGCTTCGCCAACGAGTTCGACATGTTCGGCCGGGCGAGTCAGTGGCTCCGCGCATGCGAGGAGCGCGCGTTCCCGGTCCCCGATGGCGTTCGTTCCCGGATGGACGCCGTCGAGGACGTCGTGCGATCACTCAAGCGGGACGCAGGGCCGACCGTGCCGTGTCACAACGACCTCGCCCCGTACAACCTCATCGATGACGGTCGGCAGCTGTGGATCATCGACTTCGAGTTCAGCGGGAACAACGATCCCTGTTTCGACATCGGCGGGATCGCGAGCGAGGCAGAGCTGAACGACGACCTCGTCGCGGTGATCTGCGAGGCGTACTTCGGAGAGACCACACCCCGGATCCTGGCTCGGATGAAGCTTCAGGCGGCGGTCGCGCACGTCGGATGGAGCCTCTACTGCGCGATCGAAGCAGAAGTCATCCCCGACCCGGGCTACCTGGAAGGTTCGATGTTGTATTGGACGGCAGCGCTCGACGTCTTCGACTCGCCGGAGCTCCCACACCTCATCCGAGACGCGAGCCCGCTCGCAGACTAGCTGAGCGGCGCCGTGACGCCCTAGTCTGCTGCGATGCAGAGGCGTAGATGATCGTTCGAGCGCTCGGGACGTCGGGCGTCGACGTGTCGGCGATCGGGCTCGGAGGGTACGAGCTGGGAGACGGTGACACCATCACGATCGAGCGCGCCCGCGAGATCGTCACGGCCTCGTTGGATGCCGGTGTGAACTGGCTCGATACGGCCGAGGTCTATCTGGACACGCGCAACGAGACGGCGATCGGTGAGGCGATCGTCGGCATCCGCGACGAACTCATCGTCGCGACGAAGGTCGCGCCGGCACCGGACGGGACGGGTGTGCGGCCCGAGCAGGTCGAGGCGGCGTGTCGAGCCAGCCTGAAGCGCCTGCGCACCGATCGGATCGATGTCTACGTCGTTCATTGGCCCGACGAGGACGGAAGCGTCCCGCTCGCCGAGACCTGGGGAGGGATGACGCGCCTCGTGGATGAAGGGCTCGTCCGGGCGATCGGTCTCTCCAACTACGGGATGGTCGACATCGAGACCTGTCACGCGAGTAGGCCGGTCGACGTGATCCAACAGGGATTGTCGCTGATCGATCACGAGGAGGAGCGACCGGTCGTCGCGCGCTGCGGCGAACTGGGGATCGCGGCCGTGATCTACGAACCGCTGGCGAGCGGCGTGCTCACCGGCGCGCTCACCCGTGAGACGGGCCACGACCAGTGGGGTCCGGAGTGGCACGACTCCCGGTTCTACCGCCGCCTGTTCGCGGGCGACCGCCTCGACCAGAGCATCGCGTTCGTCGACCTGATCCGGCCGGTGGCGGCTCGCCTGGAGGCGACGGTCGCGCAGGTGGCGATCGCGTGGGTCCTTCGCCAGCCCGGGGTCACATCGGCGATCTGCGGGACGTCGAGCGTGGCTCATGCGCTCGACAACGCGGGTGCGGCGGCCGTCGAGCTCAGCGAGGCCGACCTCACGGAACTGGATGCCGCCGCGACCTCAGCTCCCCCTCCCGTGGGATAGACGAGCGTCCCTCGGATCAGGGCGCGCGGGTACTGAACACGATCACCTCGGTGAATGTGGTGCCGTCGATCTGGTAGGCGAAGCATCCGGTAGACCGAACCAGCGTCACCTCGGGAAAGGATCGCCAGTCCACCAGATCGCCTCCCGCGGTCGTCACACGGAGCTCAGTGGGCATCGGATCGAGCGGCTCCGACGACGACTGCAATCCGATCCCGCCCGACCCGTCGATCTGCGCGACGCGGATGAGGAGGGGACCGCGGTAGGAGGGGTCGACCGTGAAGATGGTCTTCAGCCCGTACCAGCCGCCACCCACCAGGTTCCGTCGATACAGGACGGTCCCGTCCCGCGGTTCGGCGACGACGTACGCCGGTCGCTCTCCGATCGCGGGCCAGCGACCGGGGGAGAACCCTCCGCCGACAGGCTTGATCGTCACGATCGGTGAGGCGGGGCACGTCCCACCGATCGCCTCGGGGAGCTTGAGCGGTCTGTGCAGCGCGCTCCAGGCGTCGTGGACCCTCGGTGCCACCGAGGGGACGGTGACCTGGTGGAGGGGACGGAGCGCCTGCCACGCGAAGATGCCCGCCACCCCGAACACCACCGCGGCGAGGACCGCGGCGCGCGCCCGGCGGCCGGCGGATGGGCGGTTCAGCATGTCCCCGCTTTCCCCCGTGTCCTCGTCCTGAGCCCGAGCCTGGATCCGTGCCCAAAGGGCGGGGACGGGGAGTCCATCGAGTTCTTTGATCCGCGCTCGCACGTCAGTCATCGTCATCCTCCAGGAGCTTCATCAGGTGCCTCCGGCCTCGGTGCTGGTGCACCCGGACCGTCGCCGCGCTCACGCCCATCAGCGCCGCGACCTCTGCCGCGGGAAGGTCCGCGTAATAGCCCAGGATCAATGCGGCCCGTTGGTTGGTGGGCAGCGTGCGCAACAGATCGATCATCTCGATCGCCTTGGTTTCGACCGGGCCGGCGATGTCCGCGGGCACGGATCGCAACGATCCCCGTCGCTGGAGCTCACCGGAGGCAACCCGGAAGGCGACCCGCCAGATCCACGCGAGCGGGTCCCGCAGCTCCTCGCCGCGACGGAGCGCCTGAGCGAACGCCTCCGCCACCGCATCGCTCGCGATGTCGGGATCCCCGGTGAAGGCGGCGAGGGACCGCCACAAGCGTGGCCCGTGGTCGCGGTAGATCCGCTCTACCGCGCTCTCCGTCCCGAGATCGACCGGTTCCATCCCCACCACCATCACAGGTGACGGAGGAAGGGGAAACGTTTACCGGATCGTTGCCGAGCTAGCCCTCCAGCAGCTTCTTCAGGTTCCCGAGCACCATCGTCCAGCTCTCGTCCGAAACGGCCTTGGCCTGCTCGGACGGGAGATTGCGCTCCGAGACCGTGAGCTCGGTCAGTCCGTCGCGATCGTCGAGAGCCCACGTGACCTCCTGGTAGTTCTCCAGCTCGTCCGGCGTGCCGGAGAGATCGCTCCAGTGGGTGTGGACCAACCGCTTCGGCGGGTCGAAGCTGACGATCTCGCCCTTGTCTTCGTACGGCTTGCCCTGATACTCGCCTCGGTGGATCAAAGGGCTCCCGACCTCCCAGTCCGTTTCCGTCTCCACGCCGAAGAACCACTCTTTGATCACGTCCGGCGTCGTCAGCGCGCGCCAGACCACCTCGATCGGCGCGTCGATCGTGGTCGTGCTCTTCGCAGTGATATCGGTCATCGTTTGCCCTCCTCCTCATGCCGACCTCGGCTCGAACCGATAGGGGAAGAGGGCCGGGAGTGTTTCATGAACCAACCTAGGCCGCCCGGAGCTCTCCTCCGGGACCATACCCCCGGCCCTCATCTCCCGCCGTTCGTTCCCGGGTCCGACCGGTACGTACCTACCCAAGAAGTCCGTGCTGAACCATGCGGTTCCCGGATGAAGGGCCCGGTCCCTTACGACAGGATCTCGAGGGTGTCGCGAACCAGGTTCGCGCCGCTGATGAACGCGGTCATAGCGAGCAGCGTTCGGCCGATCCACATGACAGCCGGCGAGCGCCACACGGCGACGGCGGTGGGAGTCGAGCGACCGACCACCAGCACCAGCAACGCAAGCAGCACTACGAGGATGCCGACGATGTTGGCGGCGACCAATGGAAGGAGCCCGGCGATCCACACCTTCCCTCGGTGCATGACCGAGCCGTCGCGCAACAACCGCTCCGTGAGCCACGGCATCACCGCGCCGTAGGCACCGGCGATCCCCACGAACATCGCGACGGCGAGGGGCAGCGGCGAGAGCGCGTTGAAGTCGATCCCGTCCGGACTGATCAGACCCGCGCCGCCGACGAGGCCGACGTACACCGTCATCACGACCACGCGGCACCGACCGGGGATCCAGCCGCGGACGATCAGGTAGAACAGGCCGCCGAGGATCCCGAGGCCGGCCGTCACGCCCAGGAGGAACAGCGTCTGGGTGGAGAACACGCCGATGGTGAATCCGTCGTCGGTTGGCGCCCCTCGCAGCGCGGGATCCGACGTCAACCGGAGCAGGAGCATCGCCAGGCGCCCACCCACGCCCCCGATCAGCAGGCCGGTGAGGAATCCCGCTGAGACGCCCGAGGCGAGCGTCGCCCCGGGCGAAGCGAGATCCTGCCACGTGAGCCGCTGCATCGCAGCACCTTCGCCCATGTCGCCTCCGACCACAAGTTGCGCGCGAGCCTCGCAGGCGGGCAGGACACTCGCAGATGCGCGAAACTCCGCACCATGCTGCGGCCCTCGATCTTCGACGCCGCCGGGGGAGAGCCGGCGTTCCTGGCGTTCGCGACCGCGCATCACCAACGCTGTCTCGACGATCCGGTGCTGAGCCACCCCTTCTCCCACCCCGGCAACCCGGAGCACATCCAGCGGCTCGCCGACTACTGGGCCGAGGTGTTCGGGGGCCCGACGCGGTACTCGGGGTCGTTCGGCGGTCACTCGGCGATGCTCGCGATCCACGCGGGTCAGGGTGCCGACGATGATCTGGGGACGCGCTTCGTCGCCTGCTTCGTGCAGGCGGCCGACGACGCCGGCCTTCCCGACGACCCGGACCTCCGCGCCAGCATTGCGCGCCTACATGGAGTGGGCGGTCGCCGAGGTCCTCGCGATCTCGCCCCCGGGGGAGCACGCCCAGGACGGCCTGCCGGTGCCCCGCTGGGGCTGGAACGGTCTGGAGTAGTTCGGTCATGGCGTACGACGAGGAGCTCGCGGAACGGGTCCGGGCGGCGCTCGACGACATCAAGGGCGTGGCCGAGATCAAGATGTTCGGCGGCCTCTGCTTCACCGTAGGCGGGAACATGGCCGTGGGCGTGAGCCACGACGACCTCTTGGTCCGGTTGTCGCCCGACGACGGCGACGCGGCGCTCGCCGACACCGGCGTGCGACTGATGGAGATCGGCTCGCGGACGTCGCGAGGGTTCCTCGCCGTGGGCCCCGAGGCGATCTCGACCGACCGGAAGCTGCACGCATGGGTCGATCGCGGGGTCGCGTTCGCGTCGTCGCTCCCGGCGAAGGAGCCGAAGCCGAAGAAGCCCAAGACATCGTCGCGCTGACGCAACGCTGAGACCGCAACCTCGAGGCCTATCCTTTGTGTACTTCCCTTCGACCAGGAGCCCCTCGTCACCTCAGCCAACCCGCGTCGGCGTCTGGACATCAGGCTGCTCGGGATCGTTGCCACACTGATCCTCGCCGGCTGCAGCTCGGTGCACGACGAGAGCCGCGCGGTGGGCGCGTCACCCGTCTCGCAGGCGGCGGTGTCGAACCCGGCCCCCGCTCACCGGAACCCGTCGAGGCGTGTTCCCGACGTCGACGTGCCGGACCACTCGCTCACGCCGGGGCGCCGGTTCCCCGTGGTCGCGGCGCAGGTGTGCGTTCCGGGGTACGCGAGCAGCGTCCGGCACGTCACGGACGCCGAGAAGGCGCGCGTGTACGCGCGCTACGGGATCGCGTGGGTGCCCTATCAGCACGAGATCGATCACCTGATCTCGCTCGAGCTCGGGGGCTCGAACGCGATCCTGAACCTCTGGCCGGAGCCGTACGCCGGCCGGT
Source organism: uncultured Actinomycetes bacterium (assembly GCA_963736335.1). GTDB lineage: Bacteria > Actinomycetota > UBA4738 > UBA4738 > HRBIN12 > JBBQVZ01. The sequence continues at coordinate 12,973 of CAVTOC010000005.1, forward strand.
GGGGAGCTCGCACGAAGGATGTTCTGGAGAACCGCATGCACACGCTGGTCTGCTCGGGCCAGCTGTCGCTCGCGGCCGCCCAGCACCAGGAGGCGACGGACTGGGTCGCCGCCTATCGGCGCTACGTGGGGTCGCAACCGGGCGGCGGCGGTGGCGGGGGCACCCCGACCGATCCCGGCGGCTTCTACGCGTCGAGCTACCCGACGGCTTCCACGATCTACTGTGCCGACGACCCGGCGTGGCACGACCTGTCACCGACGTACCTGGTGCATTTCGAGACGTACCAGGCGGCGATCCACCGGTTCCCGGGCTATCACCTGCACCAACCCTGCTGACTAGGCCGCCGGCCTCTCCCAGACCGACACATGGTGGCGGCTCTCGCTCGTGAACGGTTCCCGCTTCCATCCGCTCCAGCGTTCGCGAAGCCTCATGCCGGCGAGCTCCGCCATCAGGTCGTACTCCGCGGGCCACGCGTACCGGAAGGGCATCGAGACGCGCTCGAGCCGGTCGCCGACGATCTCGAGGTGATGGGAGGTCAAGCCCTGGTTCGCGACGTCGTACTCATCGATCCCCCAGTGGCGCTCGCTCCCGTGGAAGACCTGGAAGGTCTCGCCGGGCGGGAGCCTCTGGAGCTCGGGGATCATGACCTCGATGACGAAGCACCCGCTGGGCTCGAGGTGCGCCGACGCGTTGCGGAAGCACGCGACCTGCGCCGCTTGCGTCGTCAGGTTCATGATCGTGTTGTAGACCAGGTACACGAGCGTGAACGAGCCATCCACCGTGGTCGTCGCGATGTCGCCGATCGTCACGCCGATGTCTGGACCGCCCGGTTTCGCCCGCAGCCTCGCGACCATGGCCTCCGACATGTCGATCCCGTGCACCGGGACGCCTCGCCGCGCGAGCGGGAGCGCGATGCGGCCGGTCCCGATCGCGAACTCGAGCGCGCGTCCGCCTCGAGCCAGTTCGGCGAGGAAGTCGACGGCAGGATCGACGGTCTCGGCGTCGAACATCTCCGCGTCGTCCTCGTCGTATCTGGCGGCGACGCGTTCGTCGAAATAGCCGTCGTCACGCACAGCGGGAATCTATCGCACGGCGTTGTTTCGCCTCGCGTCGCACGGGGAAGACCTATGGGGACGGAAGGGAGTGATCAGCATGAGGACGCTGGCAGTTCCAGGCCGCGATCCCAAGCGGGTCCGGGCGGCCGAAGTTGCGTTCGGTCGCCTGCATACCTCCGGCTCCGTGGCGACGGTGCCGCGCCGTTTCGGGGCGTTCGAGCCCGAGGTGAGGACGTGTGTCCGATGCGGCGAGCACGTCCCGTTCCGGATCGATCCGATGGGAACGTGGGCCGAATGCACGGCCTGCGGCCACCTCAACTAGCTCGTCTGCGGCGGATACGCTGAGCTTCCCTGGAAGGAGGCGCGATGACACACGGCGCGATCGAATGGATCGAGTTCCATTGCGAGGAGGGCCGATCGGAGGAGCTCGGCCGCTTCTACGAAGCGGCGTTCGGTTGGAAGATCCAGACGGACCCGAACATGCCCGACTACGCGATGTACAGCGACACGAGTGGCACGGTGGCGGGCGGGTTCACGACGTCACACCCGAAGGGCGGGTCTCCCAAGGTCTACATCACGGTCGATTCAGCCGATGCCGCGCTCGAGTCGGTCGAGAAGGCGGGCGGCACGACCAAGGAAACCCGCACCCTGATCAGCGAGGAGATCGGCTACTGGGCGATGTTCGTCGACCCGGCGGGCAACGAGGTCGGACTGTTCGAGAAGTCGGCCGCGAGGTCCTAGTTCCGGCTTGTCGATGACGTTGCAGGACGTGAGAGGGATCTCCAGCGGCTAGAGACGGTGGCGGAGGGGAGCGGGGAGGTCGGAGATCTCGAAGATGTCGACCGGCGTGCGGAATCCCTCTAGGGAGATGGCTTCCAGCGAGATCGAGTGAACGCGCTCCCGCACCTCGGGCGCAGCGAGGGTGTGCTCGGAGACCAAGATCTGATCCGGGCCTGCGATACGCGCGAGGTGTGCCGCCAGCCTGACGTGGTTCCCGATGACCGTGTACTCGGTTCGGGTCGTCGACCCGATGTTGCCCACCGTGACATATCCGGTGCTGATGCCGACGCCGACGTTCAGCTCCTCGTCGCCCTGGAGCGTCCATCTGGACCGGAGGCTCCGGAGCCGCTGTCGCATCTCGAGCGCCGCTGCCACGGCTCGTTCGGCATGATCCTCGAAGGGGATAGGGTCCCCGAAGAACGCAAGGATGCCGTCGCCGATGTACTTGTCGAGCGTGCCGTCGTGACGGAAGACCACGTCGGTCATAACGGTGAAGTGCTGATTGAGGCCGTCGATCAACTCCTCGGGCTCCATGCGCTCGGACAGCGACGTGAGGCCTCGGATGTTCGCGAAGAGGATGGTCAGGTTGCGGCGGGTCGAGGTCAGAGAGACGGTGGCTCCGCCCTCAAGCACCGCATCTGCGACTTGCGGAGCGAGATACCGGCGGAGCTGCTCCGCCCGCCGAAGTCGCTCGAGCTGCTCATCCACCTTCTTCTCGAGACTCGCGTTGAGCGACGAGAGATCCGTGTACAGCTTCGAGAGCTGGTCACTGGTGCTGTTCAGGTTGACCGTGAGCCGGCCGAACTCATCGCGATTGGGGACGTCGACATGCTCGCCGAAGTCGCCACCGGCGATCCGTGCGAGCGCGAGATCGATCTTGCGGACCGGGCGGATGATCGACCACGACAGCGCCGCCCCCAGGCCCAGGGCGACCAGCACGCTCAGCGAGGAGAAGGTCACGACTGCGGCGAACAGGAACCGGTGTAGCGACGCCAGGCCCGCAGCGCTCTCGGTGACCCGCTGGCCGATGGCTGCGATGAGCAGATTGAGCTCGTCTTCGAGCTCATGCGAGATCGTGTGCTCGGCGGAGAGGTGGAGTGACAGCGCTCGTTCGTACTCGCCCGCTTGATAGAGGTTCAGCACATCGGCGCCCGCGGCCCCGTACCGTAGGTCGATGGCCCGCATCTTCCGGACGCTCTCGAGCACGCCGGGTCCGCCGATAGCAGCGATGTTGTCGAGATCCACGTTGAACGTGGCCTTGGCGATCGCGATCTTGTCGTTCCATGTGTCGTCGTACGTGGTCAGCGCCATCGCTCGATAGTGGCTCTGCGACGTGATGAGGTAGATCGCCTGCCGCGCCAGGTCGCTCTGACCGCTGAGCGTGATCTGTTCGTGCGCCCGCTCGTTCATCTGGCGGATGACCACGATGCTCGTGATGCCCATCCCCACCAGGAGCACGGCGATGATCAGGAACCCGGCGAGGAGTTTGGCGTGGATGGTCGCTCGGATCCTGGCGATCCGGTCGACCGCAGGTCGGATCAGCGGTGGGAGCTGTTCAGGGTCTCGGTCGGGGAACCCGAAGTTGTCGGCCGTCCCAGCGCCCGGGGGATCGTCGGTCACGTCGCCATCACCCTCTCTGGCCGCGTCCGGAGGGGGGATTGTGCCTTTAGGGGTGATGGAGCGTCAATCGCGCCAATCGATCGCCACCACGTCCACCGGCTCAGCGATGCCCTTCAGGGTCGCGGTGCGCATCTCGGAGATCCGCAGGTCGGGCATATCTCCGACGGTCTCGGCGCTCGCGAGGATCTCACCCGGCCCGGCCAAGGAACTGATCCTCGCCGCCGTGTGCACACCGAGCCCCGTGTATTCGCCTCCGCTGTGGGTCGCCGAGGTCGCGTGAAGTCCGATGCGGACCTGGGGCGAGAACCCGTGGGCACTTCGATGCTCGACGAGCCAGCGCTGGATCTCGATCGCGGAAGCGAGGGCCGATGTCACATCGGGGAACGCAACGAAGAACCCGTCTCCGGCATGGTCGATCTCCTCGCCTCCGTGCTCGGCGAACGAGGCGCGCAGCGTTTGGTCGTGCCACCGGCGGAGGTCGTCCCAGGCGTCGTCGCCGATCACCCCCATCAACGAGGTCGAGTTGACGATGTCCGTGAACAGGAACGTGCGGACCGTGCGGATCGGCGGTCCCCCGCGCCGGAGCCGCTCTTCCCCTTCTTTCGCTCTACGCGCGTCGATCTTCGCCCCGAGCCGCTCGAACGTGGCCCGGGCGGCCCGGAGATGCGCCGACGCCTCGTCACGATCGCCCCGCATGAGATGCGCCTCGGCCAGCGCGACCTCCGCCTTCGCGGTCTCGTACGGAGCGGACACGGCGCTCCAACGATCGCGGGCCTCGCGCAGGTGCCGAGAGGCGGTCTCGGGATCGTCCTCGGCGAGGGCGAGCACCCCTTCCGCGTATCCGCTGGCGGCGCGAACAGCCGGGGACCGGATCCGCCCGGCGATCACGCCGAGTTCGTCCCTTGAATCCCTGACGCGTTCGGCGTCTGCGAGGGCGTACGCGATCTCCGACTGAGCCAACAGCATCCGGGCGCGGGTGAAGCCGTCGAACGCTGCGCCCTGGAGGCTCCCTCCGATCGACGTGAGCGCCGCAACCGCGTCGCCTTGCGCGAGCCGCAGCAGCGCGAGTCCCGGCTGCGGATCTTCTCCGAGGTCCAGTGCGCGGCCGAATGCCTCCTCAGCTCCTTCCAAGTCTCCCAACCGGAGCAGCACCTCGCCGAGCTCGTGCTGGGCGACGCCCGCATGCACCATGCTCACCTTCCCCGCCTCATCGCACGCGCGCTCGGCTTCGATCTGCGCCTCCTCCAGGTTGCCCAGCATCCGCAGGAGCTCGCTCCGGTGGATGCGGCAGATGCCAGGGAATCCCTCGATGCCTTGACGCTCGGACCACCGTTGCGCCGCGTCGGACCACTCGATGCCTCGGCGGTAGGTCGCGACGTCGAGGCACATGCTCATCATGTTGGTCAGGACGGCCCCGGTCGTGTAGCCCCCGAGCTCGCCGCCGCCGGCCGCCGCGGCCACTTCTTCCATGAGCCGATCACCCTCCTCGAGCCGCCCCTCATCGACGAGGAACATCGCGCGGCGCAACACGCCCCACGCTCGAAGGTCTCGGTCGTCCGAGCCCTCGGCGATCCGCAACGCATGGTCGACCAGCCCGAGCGCGCGCGCGAAATCACCTCGCGCCCTCGCCGTATCAGCGTGTGCGATCGCGAGGTAGCCGTCGGCAAGCGACGTATCGGCGAACGACTCGGGGCGGCCTTCGAGCAGGTGTTCCGCGCGCGTGAGCCAGCCGGCCGCGACGGAGTCGTCCAGGTTCGACAAATGCTCGCGCCTGAGGGTGAGGGCACACAGCGCCGCAGCATGATCGTCGCCCCGCTCGAGGTACGCCGAATACGCAGCCTCACGCAGTGAGATCGAACGATCGGAGCGGCCGGTCCAATACGCGGCTTTCGCGAAACGGATGAGGTCGTCCGGATCCAGCGTATCCGTCGAGGCGGTCGTTGAGAAGAGTTCGTACGCACGGTCCCACTCCCGACGGGCGGCGCGGGACCTCGCTTCTTCGAGCACGGCATCGATCGGTCCCGGGGTGTCCACCTGGGGATGGTCCCACGGGGAGCTCGGGAGCGCGAAGGCGGCGGTCAGGCGCCGCTCGGACACGGGAAGAACGTCTTCCCGTCCAGGTTGACGTCGAACTTGACGGCCGCGAATCCGTCGGTCTGGCCGTAGACGACATCGCAGTAGGTGGCGAACAGCTTCTTGTGCGGGCACATCTGTCCGGGGTCGCACAAGAAGTGGTCCGCGCCGTACTCGGCCTCCCCGACCCACTTCCCCGTCGGCTGGTTCGCGGTGACGTCGGAGGTGAAGTCGTCGTACCCGCACGGCGTCGCACCGCTGAGCGGGGTGCATGTGATGCCGACGTTCGATCCCCCGGCGACCTGGGAGGAGAAGCACTCGCTGTAGGTGTAGCACTCCTCCACGACCGCACCGTCGCTGTAGTCGCGTCCCCACCAGCTGAGGATGCCCGTGTTCTTCCAAAGCACCGTCATCCCGTTGCGATGGATCTGGTTGTCGAGCCAGGCCAGGAGGTTCTGCGCGTCGCCCGGTGTGAGGTTGAAGCCGCTCGTCGACGCGGGCTCGAAGCTGTCGATGTCGTCCAGCTCGATCGCGTCGAACCCCTTCTGCGCGCACATGGCGATCCGCGCGTCGAGCATCGGCTTGAGGGCATCGAGCTGGCGGAAGTCGACCCACCGCTCCTGCGGATACCCGTAGTAGACGTTGCCGAGCGTCTCGGCCGGGAACCCTCCGCCGTACTGGGTCGCGGTGCCGTCCGGCCGGTAGTCCTCCCACGCGAGATCCAGGTAACAGATGGTCTTCGGGTGGGGCAGCGTCGCCGCCTGCCACGTCGTGTGGATCTGGCCGATCTCGGCCGATGTCGTGAGGAACCCGTCGATGTCGTAGATGTCGACGGCGCCGGCACCCGTGCGTTCCATGGGCGTCACGCGCCCGATCTGCCAGTCCCAGCGCATGGGGTGGCCGGTGCTGTCGAGATGTGGCGGATACCAACACGTGCCCGACGGCGGCGCCACGCAGGGCTCGGGCGCCGGCATGGGGACGACCTGCCACCGGAACGAGATCGTCGTCGCACCTGCCGTGTTCGAGGTGCGGACGATCACGTGGTGTGATCCGATGTCGAGCGTCCCCGTGTAGAAGCGGTACGAGGACGACACGGTCTTCCACGGTCCGCCGTCGATCCGGGAGGAGAGATGGGGCTTCCCGTCGGCCGCGTCGAAATGAGGCGGATCGACCTGGAAGTACTCCTCGGTCGAGGCGGTGCTGTGCTCGGGCGTCCCGTTCACGAACTCGGTCTTCGGCGAGCGTCCGGCGAACCTTCGTACGGACGCGGTGGTCATGGCGGTCACCGAGGCGCGCACCACCTTGAACGAGAACGTCGCGGGATCGGTCTCCACCACCTCGGTCGCGGTCTCCGTCAGCATCAGGCGCTTGCCGACGTCCGCGTGGCCGACGATGTACCGGTTCGCGGCGAACGGCGTCGCGGTCGTATCGGATGCCGTCACGCAATGCCCGCCGCTCGGAGCGCATGCCTGCCAGTCGTACGCCACCTGGAAGCTGAGGATGCGATCTCCGGATGGGAGATGGGGAGGTGCCCACGAGAGACCCTTGGCCTCGACCACGCCGCCGTCCGACATGTCGCCGGCGATCTTCAACGTGCCGTGGCTCACCGGCGGCCGGATGGATCGCGCTCCCGGCGCCTTCGCGACGACGGCACCTGCCGGCGTTCCCGGAACGAGGCTTGCAACGAGGAGGACGAAACCCACCGCTCCCGCCGACACCAGGCCCTGGCCGGTCCGCCTTCGGTGATCTCGTTCGACCATGGCGCCTTCCCCTCCTATGGGAGTCGAAGTCTAGTCCGACGCGGGTGCGGACGTTGAGGGGAAACTCATGCCGGTCACAGGTAGCGCGCCACCGACATCGCGACCACCGCGAACAGGAGGAACCCCAGACCCACGCGCGCGGCGACCTTCAGGCGCCGCTGCATCGCACCGATCTGAGCGGCGACCTCGGGCGTGGGCGGCGCGCCCGACGCCGCCACCTCAGCGCCGAGCGCGAGCATGCGCCGCACGGTCGGCCGCGTGATCGATCCACCGATGCCGAGCGCGATCAGTGCCGACACCATCCCGATCGTGAGCGTTCCGCCGAACCGGGACGAGAGCCAGTCGCCGAAGCTGGGGAACAGGTGCCAGTCGTGCCAATAGAGGAACAGCCCTCCCACCACCGTGACCACGCCCAGTCCGATGATGCGGTCCACGAGCCGGCGCTTGCCGAGGAGCTCCCCCATGAGCGGCGCGCCCGCGGGCGCGATCGCTTCGGCGGCCGGCGCGACGGCCGCTGTGAACAGGAACACCGACCCCACCCACAGCACGCCTGCCGTGATGTGCACGATCCGGAACACCAGCATGTACGCACTGTCCGCGAGCACGGAACCTCCTCCGAGAGCGTCTGCCCGTAGTCTGCCCGTTCTTCGCGCCCCGCGTGTCAGTTGGGTGACGGTTCCCGGCGGTCTCGGTGGGGCGATGCGTCAGGGGGCTGACAACGAACGCGCGGGTCGATCTGAGCAGCCTCCTGACGACAGGCCGCTGACGTCAGGCTCCTGACGCCAGGCCGCTGACGTCAGGCCGCGCCGACCCTGCCCGGAGCCGTCAGGTGGCTGACACCAGGGCCACCCCCGCCGATCAGGACGCGGGGACCTTCTTGTTCGGATCGATGAACGGGATCGAAGCGGTCACGCCCACGCGCGGGCCATCGTCCGCCTGCACGTCCAGATGTGCGCCGGGCGCGGCCAGCGCGATCGGCACCCACACGTATCCGATGTTCTTCTCCAGGCGCGGCGACCAGCACGCGTCGGTGACGTGCCCGACGACCGCGCCGCCGTGCGACACCGGCCAATGCTGCGTCGGCTGGTCGACGGGCTCGCCCTCGATCTCGATACCCACGAGCTTGCGCGACACGCCCTCTCGCCGGATGCGCTCGAGCGCAGCCTTGCCGACGTAGTCGGCGTCCTGCTCCTCGACCAAGCGCTCCAACCCGGTGACCTCGAACGGGTTCGTCTCCAGCCCGAAGTCCGAGCCCCAGTCGAAGATGCCCGCCTCCATCCGGCGGATGTCCGACGATGGCGTGACCCGGATGCCGTGCGGCTTGCCCGCGTCCAGGATGCGCTCCCAGAGGTCGTCGCCGCGGCTCGGGTCGCGCAGGTAGATCTCGTAGCCCACGACCGCCGTCCAGCCGGTCCGGCTGATCACGACGGGGATGCCGTCCAGGTCGGCCTCGTCGCACCAGTAGTACTTCATGTCCAGGATCCAGTCGCCGAACAGGTCGCGCATGGTGTCCTTCGCTTTCGGGCCTTGCACCTGCACCGGGTAGACCTCGGGGTGCCCGACGTGCACGTCCAGACCGGAGTTCACCGCGACGCCCATCGCGTAGAGACCCGCATCGGAGTCGGCCAGCGCGAGCCACCACCGGTTCTCCTCGACGCGGAGCAGCACGGGGTCGTTCACGATGCCGCCGTCGGGAGCGGTGATCAACACGTACTTGCCCTGCTTCACGGCGCACGTCGTGAGGTCGCGACACGTCAGCAGGTTCGTGAACGCGCTCGCATCGGAGCCGGTGATCTCGACGATGCGCTCGACGCTCACGTCCCAGAGCGTCACGTCGTTGACGAGCGCCCAGTACTCCTCGACGGGATCGCTGTACGTGTTGGGGTGGTACATGTGCTGATAGATGTCGTACGCCGAACACCCGGCGCGCAGCGTCGCCTCGAAGTACGGCGAGCGGCGGTACCACGGTCCCCAGTTGAGCGTCGTGTGCTCGGGCAGCGGCATGACGATCCCCTTCCGGTCGGTCGCCGGAGTCTAGCGGCGACCCTCCCCGGGACGTGACCCGCCCTCGCTCGTGTCAGCCGGCAACGGAAGGGCTAGCGTTTCCACGACGGGAGGAGCGCCGTGAAGCTGACGATGCTCGGGTCGGGCGTGCGGGCTCCGTTCGTGCTGCGCGGGCTCGCGGCCGGTCAGGACGACCTCGGGCTGGACGAGGTCGTGTTGCACGACACCGATCCCGAGCGACTGGAGATGATGACGGCGCTCGGCGGGCACCTGTGTGCGGAGTGGGGCGCAGGGTTCACGGTCCGCGGCGAGACCGATGCGCGCGCGGCCGTCGCCGATGCGCGGTTCGTCTTCTCGGCGATCCGGCCGGGACAGGAGGCGGCACGCGCCATCGACGAGGAGGTGCCGCTCAAGCACGGCGTGCTCGGGCAGGAGACGACGGGCCCCGGCGGGTTCGCGATGGCCCTTCGGACGATCCCCGCCATGCTCGCCTACGCGCGGCTGATCGAGGAGGTTGCGCCCGACGCGCTGCTCGTCAACTTCACGAATCCCGTGGGGATCGTGATGCAGGCGCTGCACGACCACTCGAGCGTGCGCGCTGTCGGGATCTGCGACGGCCCCATCTCGATGCAGCGGAGTGTCGCGGAGTTCCTGGGCCTGCCGCGCGAGCGCGTGCATGCCGATTACTTCGGGCTGAACCACTGCGGGTGGATCCACCGCGTGCTGGTGGACGGGCGGGACCGTCTGCCCGAGCTGCTCGAGCGGTTCGAGGCGCTCCAGGCCGCCGACGAGCAGTGGCGGCTGTTCGACCCGAGCCTCGTGCGCGCGATCGGGATGCTGCCCATGGAGTACCTCTACTTCTATTACTACCGGGACCAGGCGGTCGCGCACATCCGCGGCTCGGGCAGCTCCCGTGGCCGGCAACTGCAGATGCTGAACGACGCCCTGTGGCCGGTGCTGCGGGGATGCGTGGATGCGGGCGACCTCCCCGGGGCGCGTGCGGCGTGGGAACGCGCGATGAGTGAGCGGGATGCGACGTACTTCGCACGCGAGCGCGGCGAGAGCTCCGGGGAGCCCGTCGACGTGGACGACGACGACGTGTTCGCGGGTGAGGGCTACGAAGGCGTCGCGACGGCGGTGATGACGGCGGCCGTACAGCGCCGGAAGGTTCCACTGATCCTGAACGTTCCGAACCGAGGAGCGATCGGAGGCCTGCGGGACGATGATGTGGTCGAGGTGACGTGCGTGGCCGACGAACACGGGGCGCATCCGATCGCGCAGGGCGCGATGCCCGAGGCGGCGCTGGCTCTGGTCGGTCAGGTCAAGCTCTACGAGCGCCTCACCGTCACGGCGGCGGTCGAGGGTTCGTACGACGCGGCGCTCGGCGCCCTGCTCGCGCATCCCCTCGTCGCGTCGTACCCGGCGGCGAACGCCATCCTCGACGGGTACGTCGACGAGCTCTCGGGGCTCCTGCCGCCGCTCGGCCGACGGAGCGAGCTCCCGTGAAGCGCAGGCTCCTCTTCCTCCTGATCGCTTCCTCCATCGTCGCGACGGGATGCACGATCACGGTCGGGCATCCGCCGTCGCCGAGTGGGAGCGCCGCGAGCGGCAACCGGCCCGTCGCTTCGCCCTCTCCTCATGCGACCGGCATCCCGGGCGCACCCGGCCGGATCGCGGTGCTGGCCGCGGACGGGACGCTCACCACGTTCGCGGCCGACGGGTCGGACGCGGTCGTCCTCGCCCGTTCGGTCCCGGATCAGACGCTCATCCGACAGCCGGCGTGGTCGCCGGACGGCTCCCGTGTCGCCTGGGTGGCGATGGCCGCCGACGGGACGTCCGCCGACGTCATGACCGCTGCACCCGACGGCACGCGATCCACGGACGTCCCGGTCGGCGCCGTGCCGTTCTATCTCTCGTGGGATCCGACGTCCTCCCGGATCGGCTACCTCGGGAACTCGCCGTCGGTCGGCATCGAGCTCGGACTGGTGGACGTGGCTGCGAGCGCGTACGCCCCGATCGATTCGGGCAGTCCCTTCTACATGTCGTGGTCCCCGACGGGGAAGCAACTCCTGGTGCACGTGGGGACGGATCGGCTCGACCGGCTCGCGCTCGACGGCTCGCACTCCAGCCTCGGCGATCAACCGGGAACGTTCACCGCTCCGGTTTGGACCGCGGACGGGCGAACCTACATCTACTCGTCGGCGGGCGAGTCCGGCCAACGGCTCGTGGCGTACGACGTCGCCACGCAACGACGCGAGGTGCTCGTACGGTTCAAGGGAGCGATCGCGTTCGTCGTGAGTCCCGACGGGAGACGCGTCGCGTTCCAGACCTTCCACGGTCAGACGCTCGCGACGCCGCTCTCGGTGGTCGATCGGAAGACCGGGGCGACCGACCGCGTGGCGAACGAGTACTCGCCCGCCTTCTTCTGGAGCCCGGACGGGACCAAGCTCCTGTCCCTGCTCCCGGAGGCCGCACCCGGGCGCATCTGGTTCCGCTGGGGTGTGTGGGAGGACGGTTCGTCGTTCACCACCGGGCGCTTCGTCCCAAGCCTCGTGTTCAGTCGCGACTACCTCCAGTTCTTCGAGCAGTACGCGCAGAGCATGCGCCTGTGGGCCCCCGACGGGAGCGCGTTCGTCTATGCAGGGGAGGAGGAGTCGGGAGGCTCGGGCATCTGGATCCAGCCGACCACGCCGCACGCGGCGCCCGTCCGCCTGGCCGACGGCGTGGTCGCGTCCTGGTCGCCGGCCTAACCGGCGAGCACTCCGCCGATCCGATCGAGGACCACGCCGGCGAGCTCGCCGGCACGACCGAGGAACGGAGAGTGGTCGCCGCCGATCTCGGCCAGCTCGATGCCGAGTCGTTCCGCGGTGTAGCGGGTCCACTCCATGGTCACCAGCCGATCCTCCGTGGCCCCGATCATGAGCGCCGGAGCGTCCGGCCACGACGTCAACGGGTACTCGGCCCAGAGCGAGCTCGAGTTCTGCGGGCGCAAGTTCGAGAAGCACCACGCGGCATCGGCCGGATCGCTCGCGTTGTACATCGCTGCTTGCGCGGACGTCACGTCGGGCCAGCTGACGGAGCCGTCGTCCGCGCGGACCAGGGGAGAAGTGACACCCGGCGCCTCCATCGGCGGCCCCTCGTCCCACGGCCTCCCGCCGAGCAGGGGCATCACGCCGCAGACGAAGACCATGGCTCTCACGGGCCGGCGTGCCGCGACGATAGGGATCGCCATCGCGCCGAGCGAATGGGCGACCAGCACGACATCATCGGATCCGGCCGATGCGGTTTCGACCACATCGGCGTAGGTCTCGAACGTCGCCGTCCCGTCCTCGATCGGCAGGTCGATCGCGATGGCGCGATGACCGCGCGCTTCGATCTCGGGGATGGATCGTTCCCAACACCACGCGCCGTGCCAGGCGCCGTGAACGAGGACGAAGGTCAGAGGTTCCACGCCGGCTCACGATAGCGCGCGGGGTGGTCAGCCGGCCGAGGCAGGGGCGCCGTGGGGAAAGGCTTCAGTCGAGCAAGGCATCGAACGCTCGCATCGTGTCCGTCAACCGCTCGGACACGGTGGTCGCGAGCCATCGGTGCAGGGCCGCGGCCAGCTCCGGCTCCTCACGCTCCATCCGTTCGATCGATGCGCGGGTGAGCCGCAGGACGACGCTCGGCGTCTCGGCCACCACGTCGGCCGTTCTCGGGACGCCCGTGTACAACGCGATCTCGCCGACCACCACCCCCGGGAGCACCGTGCGCATGCGCATCCGCGTTCCCTCGGGCGTCGACATCTCGACCTGGAGCTCGCCCGACTCCAGCACGAACACGTCCTCGGGTGGCTCGCCCTGGTGGATCAACACCGTCCCTGACGGCAGCGGTTCGCGCGAGACGTACGCGCTCACGCCGGACGGCATACCGCTCAGCACGTCGCCGAGCTCATCCGACGCAGCGACAGACGCATCTCCGAGCAGGCCGTCCTCGCACACCTGCAACCCGCGATCGAGGTCGGGCTCGAAACGAACAACCCCGTCCACGGCGACCACGCCGCCCAGCTCCAGCTGCGTCATCACCGGCTCCGGCACGTCCGTGAGCACCAGTTCGAAGCCGGTCGCCTCGGCGATCTGCGCCATCTTGCGGAACGCCAGCACCGCCGACGAATCGATACCGGTCGCGCGGCGCAGGTCGACCACCAAGTACCGCAGCGATCCACCCTCCATCCGCAAGCGGATCCGCTCGAGCAGGCCGCTCACCATCCCGAAGAACACGTACCCGCTCACGCGGAGGATCTGCACGCGCGGACCCAGCGTCCGCAGCGCGTCGCGTTCGCCGGGCGAACGGTCGACGTTGCTGTGATACGTCGGCCCGAACGCCACCTCGTGGACCAGCTCGGTCCGGCCGTAGTTGATCGCGAACAACACGACCGCGAGTACGAGGCCGATCACGACGCCGGGGAGGAACCCTCTAGCGATGATCCCCGTGAGGATCACCAGGACGACGACGTACTCGAGCTTCGGCAGCGTCCGGCGCTTGTCCCAGACCCACTCGACGATGAACGAGAGGCCGAGGAAGACCAGCACGCCTCCGACGATCATGCGTGGGATGAGCTCGATGACGCTGGCGCCGAACACGACGGCGGCGACCGGGACCAGCGTGGCGACTAGTCCGGCGGCCCGCGCGTCGACGCTCATGCGCTCGGCGAGCGCCGTCAGGCTGAGCGCGTGATAACCGGGGATGCCGCCGAGCGCTCCCGAGATGACGTTGAGGAATCCGGCGTCGCGAAGCTCCCGGTTCGTGTCGAGGTCCCGGTGCAGCACGACCTCGGTTCCGCTGATGTTGAACAAGATGGCGATGACGGCCACGAGCACGGCGGTGGCGATCGCGGCGGCTTGTCCGAGCACCGCCGACCAGTCGGCGCCGCCGAGCGCGCGGAACGTCCACGGTTGCCACAGCCGGGCCGTCTCGAACGGCCCGAGGAGCCATCCACCATCCTTCGCCGTGTCGATCGACGAGCCCGTGACGACCATGCCGATCGCGAACACCACGAGACCGATCCCGAGGACGACCGGGATGACCAACGGTTTCTTCACGAACCGGACGGCGAACAGCAGGATCAGGCCGAACGCGAGCGCGGTCAGCGTGTGCTTGAGCACCTCCGAGTAGAGCATGAGCCCGATCGTGCGCAGGTGGACCTCGATCCCCGACGCGACGTAGATGCCGCCCTTGAAGAGGAGCCATCCGGTGCCGGCGAGGAATCCGCCGACGACCGGGTACGGCACGAACCGCACCAGGTTGCCGAGCCGGAACGTCCCGAGCGCCGAGAAGACGACGCCGCAGAGGATCGTCACGACGAGCGTCGCGGCGATCACGGTGAGGAAAACGTCGGGCTTCTCGTAGCCCTTCAGGCCGGCCGCCTGGGCGACCTTCGCGATGTCCGCGGCCTTGGCAGCCGTGGTCGCCGCCACGACCGCGAGTACGGCCGCTGCCGCATCCTGCACGCTACCTACCACGCCCCGGCGACCCGCCCTCCACGCCAGTATCCCGAGCGTGAGCGCGGCCGCCACCAGGTACAGGCCGATGCCGTCGGCCAGACGACTGACGAGGAGGCCGCCGAACACGAAGGCCGCGAACGCGATCGCGAGCACCGCCTCGACGGCGCCGATGATCACGCCCGCCGCGAGCGAGGCGAACATCCCCGCAGATCGTCGCTGCTCGGACACGTTCCTTCCTCCCGTGGATCTAGTCGAAGAGGGCCGATGCGGCCCGCTGCGTATCGGTCAGCCGTTCCGACAACGTGGTGGCGAGCCATCGGTGCAGCGCCACGGCGAGCGCCGGATCGTCGGTTTCGATCCGCGCGATCGACGCGCGGCTGAGCCGCAGCACCATGCTCGGCGTCTCGGCCACCACGTCGGCCGTGCGCGTCGCGCCGGAGTACATCGCGATCTCTCCGACCACGACGCCCGGGCGCACCGCGCGCAATCGCATCCGCGTGCCCTCCTGCGTCACCATCTCCACGCGGAGCCGTCCCGACTCCAACACGAACACGTCGCCGGGCGGCTCGTCCTGGCGGATCAGCACCGCTCCCTCCGCGAGGGGCACGCGCTCGAGGGAGGCGCGCAGGCCCGGCGGCATGCCGACGAGCACGTCGCCTTGGTCGTCCGAGCGCCGCTGGGTCCGGCCCTCCGCCAGCACGACGTCCTCGCACCGCTGGAGGCCGTGATCCAGGTCCGGCTCGAACCGAACGACCCCTTCGACGGTGGTCACGCCGCCTCGTTCGAGCTGCTTGCGTACCGGATCCGAGGCGCCAGCGAGCACGAGCTCGAACCCGTGCGTCTCCGCGAGGTGGATCACCTTGACGAACGACATCACCGCCGAGGCGTCGACGCCCGTCACCTGCCGGAGGTCCATCAGCAGGCTTCGGGGAGGTGCCGTATCCACCCGTTCCTTGATCCGATCGAGCAGGCCGCTGGCCGATCCGAAGAACACGAACCCGCGCACGCGCAGGATCTGCACCCGTTCGCCCATCGTCCGTAGGGCCGCTCGTTCGGCGGGTGGACGGTCGACGTTGCTGCGGAGGACGTCGCCGAACGCGACCTCGTGCACCAGTTCGATCCGCCCGTAGCTGACCGCGAAAAGGACGACGGCCATGATCAAGCCGATCACCACGCCGGGGAGGAACCCCTTGATGATGATCCCCGCCAGGATCACCAGGACGACGACGTACTCGACCTTCGGGAGCATCCGCCGCTTGTCCCATACCCAATCGACGATGAACGTCAGGCCGAGGGAGACCAGCACGCCGCCGACGATCACGCGCGGGATCAGCTCGATCATGGCCGCGCCGAACACGACGGCGGCGAACGGGACGAGCGCAGCGATGAGTCCCGCAGCCCGCGCGTCGACGTTCATGCGCTCCGCGAGGGCCGTCATGCTCAGCGAGTGATACCCCGGGGCACCGCCGAATGCGCCGGAGACGACGTTGAGGAGACCGACGTTGCGGAGCTCCTCATCCGTGTCGAGGTCGCGGCGCAGCACGAGCTCGGTGCCACTGACGTTGAACTGGACCCCGATCACGGCGACGAGCACCACGGTGGCGATGCCTGCGGCCTGTCCGAGCACCGTCCACCAGTCGGCACCGGTGAGGGCGCGGTAGGTCCACGGCTGGAAGAGCCAACCGGAACGGTACGGTCCGACCATCCAGAGCCCCGTTCGCGCATCGTCGATCGAGGAGCCGGTCACGAGCATGCCGATCGCGAACAGCGCGAGTCCGGCCGCGAGCACGATCGGGATGGCCAGCGGCGTCTTCACCAGCCTGACGGCGAGGAACAGGATCACGCCGAACGCGAGGGCGGGGAGCCAGTGCGTGAGCGTCCCGGGGTCGACCAGGGAGCCGATCGTACCCAGGTGCACCTCCTCTCCCGACGCGACGTAGATGCCGCCCCTCAGGAGGAGCCATCCGGTACCGGTAAGGAAGCCGCCGACGACCGGATACGGGACGAACCGGATCAGGTTGCCGCGCTTGAACGTGCCGATCACCAAGAACGTGACGCCCGTCAAGATCGTCACGACCATGGTGGCCGCGACGACGGTGACGAAGGCCCGGTTGGAGCTCCCGAACGTGTGCAGCGCGGTGGTCGTGGCGACGACGGCGAGCACGGCCACCACCGCGGCTTGCACGCCGCCGACCACGCCGCGGGAGCCCGACCTCCACGCGAGGATCGCGAGCGAGATCGCGGCTGCCACCAGGAACAGGCCGATGCCGTCCGGCAGGAACTGGGCCAGGTAGCCGCCGTACACCAGAGCAGCGAACGAGATCGCGAGGACGACCTCGACGACGCCGATCAACACGCCGGCGGTGACCGAGGCCAGCACCCTCTCGGATCGTCGCACCTCGGCCAAGAACGGCCTCCTTCTGGTCCGGGTGCGACCCTACGCTGGCGTCGGTCTACTCCGCCACTCGCCGAAGACCGTGGAGTGGTAGCACCCCATCGGTTCCGGGTGGTTCCCCGGGTCGGATCCACCGGGCGTCGCCCTTGGCCCGGCGTGGCCTGAGTGCGACCATGCCCCCATGGTGGATCGGACCGACGGACCTGAGGCCATGACGGCGTCGCGCCGCAGGCACTTGATCCTGCTGGCGCGCGTCATCACCGGGTTCACGATCGTGTCGACCGCCGCCGGCCTGTGGCTCTCCACCGTCGACCGGGAGCCCACCGATATGGGGCTCTTGCTGGCCTTCGCCCTGTTCCCGTTCGTGGGGTACCTGATGGCGACCCGTCGCCCCGATAACTCGCTCAGCTGGCTCATGCTCGGGATCGGGGCGGCGATCGGGCTCGGCGCCTTCCTCGGGTCATACGGCGGCTACGCCGTGCACGGCGGCATCGGTGGTCGCGAGGCCGGGCTCATCGCGGTGTCGTTGAACAACCCGATGTGGGTACCGGTCGTCGCGCTGCCCGTGACGTTCCTCCTCCTGCTGTTCCCGGACGGACACCTCCCGTCTCCGCGGTGGCGATGGTTCGCGCGGATCGTTGCCGCCAGCCTGGTGGTCGTCTTCATGACGATCGTCCTGACTCCCGGGAAGTTCGGCGACGAGGCCGGCGCGTTCGCGAACTACCGGAACCCGCTGGGCGTGGAAGCGTTGCGCCCGATGCTCTCGATCATGGTCGTCAGCATCGCCATGCTCCCGATCGGCGTGATCGGTTCGCTCGTGGCCCTGGTGCAACGGTTCCGCCGCTCCGTCGGGATCGAACGGCTCCAGCTGCGGTGGCTGGTGACGGCAGCGTCGATCGTCGGGGTGCTGTACACCCTCGCCCTGTTGATCGGGTTCGTCGGTTCATGGAGCGCGAACGACCAGCCCGGCTGGATGAACGTCCTTCAGACCGTCGCGGTCTTCTCGTTCGGCCTGATACCGATCGCGATCGGTGTATCGGTCCTGCGCTACCACCTGTTCGACATCGACGTCGTCATCAACCGCGCCCTTCTCTTGGGGGCGCTGGCGGTGTTCATCACCGTCGTCTACGTCGCGATCGTCGTGGGGGTCGGGGCGCTGGTCGGGAGTCGTGCGGATCCGATCCTGTCGGCGGCGGCCGCCGCGGTCGTCGCGCTGGCATTCCAGCCTGCGCGACGACGCGCCCAGAGGTTCGCCGACCGGCTCGTGTACGGAGAGCGTGCCGCACCCTACGAGGTCTTGTCCGAGTTTTCCGAACGGCTCGGCAACGCGTACGCGAACGAGGACCTCCTGCCTCGGATGGCGCGCGCGCTGGCCGGCGGCACCGGAGCGGTCCGCGCGGACGTGTGGGTCCGCATCGGGGACCAGCTCGTCTCCGAAGGCAGGTGGCCGCAGGACGCCGAGGCGCTCCCGCCGATCGCGGCGACCGACGACGACATCGGCGAGATGTCTTCGACCGAGATGCGCGAACCGATCCGGCATCAGGGCGAGCTGCTCGGCGCGCTGTCGATCGTGAAGCGGCCCGGGGAGACGATCACGCCCACCGAGGACAAGCTCGTCCGCGACCTGGCGGGGCAGGCCGGACTGGTGATGCGGAACGTGGCGTTGACCGAACAGCTGATGGACCACATCGAGCAGCTCCGCGCGTCGCGTCAACGGCTGGTGCACGCGCAGGACGAGGAACGTCGCAAGCTCGAACGGAACCTGCACGACGGCGCGCAGCAGCAATTGGTCGCTCTGTCGGTGAAGCTCCGTCTCGCCGAAGGGCTCGTCGACCGCGACGCGGAGAAGACGAAGTCGATGCTCGCCGACCTCCAGACGGGGACGACGCAGGCGATCGAGGACCTCCGCGACCTCGCGCGAGGGATCTACCCGCCGCTCCTCGCGGACAAGGGGTTGGTCGCGGCGCTCGAGGCGCAGGCGCGCAAGGGCTCTGTCGCCACGTCGGTGGAGGCGGAGAACGTCGCGCGGTACCCGCAGCAGGTGGAGGCGGCGGTCTACTTCTGCGCGCTCGAAGCGCTCAACAACGTGGCGAAGTACTCGGGTGCGAGCAGCGCCCGGGTGCGGCTGGCGCAGTCGAACGGCGATCTCACGTTCGATGTCTCCGACGACGGAGGAGGGTTCGACACGGACCGGACGAGCTACGGGACCGGTTTGCGCGGGATGGCGGACCGTGTGGAGGCGATCGGAGGCGTGCTGGAGATCCGGTCGACGCCGGGCGAAGGCACATCCGTCGCCGGTCGTATCCCCGCGGTCGCGTTTCCGAAAGGGCCCGATCCTTCGTGAGCGCCGATGTCGGCCGTGACGACCGGATACTGCCGTTCACCAGGGTCGTCGCAGCGATCGTGATGGTCATCCTGATCTTCGCGTGGATCGTCCTCTTCCTGACGCCGACGCAGACGGACCATCGGTTCGCGTGGACGATCGAGCCGACCATGACGGCGATGGTGATGGGCGCGGGGTACGGGTCCGCGATCTATTTCTTCGTCCGGTTGCTGACGGGGCGGCGCTGGCATCGGGTCACGCTCGGGTTCTTCCCCATCACCGTGTTCACGTGGATGATGCTCGGTGCCACGTTCCTGCACTGGGACCGCTTCCACCACGGTTCCCTGCCGTTCCGCCTGTGGTTCTGGATCTACCTGATCACCCCGATCCTCGTGCCGCTCGTCTGGCTGATGAACCGCGGACACGATCCTCGAACGCTCGAGGCCCGCGATGCCTTGTTCCCGCGGTGGATCCGCGGAGCGATGCTCGTCATCGGCGTCGGGATGCTCGGGATCGCGGTATGGCTGTACCTGTGGCCGCAGAGTGCGATCGACACGTGGCCGTGGGCGCTGACGCCCCTCACCGCACGCGCCGCCGCTTCGTTCGTGGCGCTGCCGGGTGTCGCCTGGATCGCGATGGCCGTCGACGGACGATGGTCCGCCGCGCGCGTGATGCTGACGACGGTCGCGTTCGGCCTCGTCCTGCTGCTCATCGCCGTGACGCGTGCCTGGGATGAGTTCGACCATGGCAACCCGCTGAGCATCATCTACGTGGCCGGTCTGGTGGCGACCCTCCTCGCGATCGGCACCCTCGGCCTGTGGATGCGGGCCCGGGTGCGGCGACCCGCGTAACATCGCCCTCATGGCCATCCCGATCGGATCCGTCGCTCCGCCGGTCGACGGTGTGATCGTCAGCGGTCCGCACGCGCTCGTCTTCTACAAGGTGACGTGCTCGACGACGCAGCTGGCCGGACCTCCGCTGTCTCGGCTGGGCGATGCGTACCCGGGAGCCGTCGCGGGCGTGGGCCAGGATCCGCCCGAGGAACTGGCGGCGTTCGCCGTCACCTACGGATGGCGGTTCCCGCAGGTCCCGGACCTGGCGCCGTACACGGCCTCCGACGGCTACGGCATCGTGTCGGCGCCGACCGTGGTGGTGGTGGACGCGGACGGCCGCGTCGCCGACGTCGTCGAATCGTGGGACCGAGATGGTGTGAATCGGGCGTCCTCGACCCTGGCGGGCCTGCTGCACGCGGAGCCGGTCGTCGTCTCGGAGGCCGACGACGGCCTCCCCGGGTTCAAACCCGGTTGAACGACCCGCAACGTGTCGTCCGTGTGACGGCCGAGTTCCGCGCCTAGCTAGCGGCGGAAGAGGGGAAATGCGTATCCTCACGCTGACCTGAGGGGGAGGACGCGCATGCGGATGTCGGTCAAGGTGGTGGCGCTCTGTTCGGCGATGGCTGTGCTCGGTGCCGCCTGTACGAGCGGCGGTAGCAGCGCCAACAGCAACAGTCCCACGTCGGGCGGCCACCTGATCCTGGGTTCCACCTCGAACATCGACACCCTGAATCCGTTCGTGACGTTCCAGCAGAACTCGTACGCGGCGTTCGAGTACATCTATCCGCAGCTGGTGCAGTACAACTCGCAGACGTTCGAGCTCACGCCCGACTTCGCGCAGTCGTGGGACACATCCGCCGACGGCCTCACGTGGACGTTCCATACCGTTCCGAACGCGAAGTGGTCCGACGGCCAGCCGCTGACCGCGAACGACGCGGCGTGGACGATGAACACCATCCTGAAGTACGGCGACGGGCCCGCCGGCAACCTCATCGGGTCGCTCGGCTTCGTGAAGACCGTGGAGGCGACCGACGACAACACCCTCGTCGTCACGTACTCCACCGCGGTCGCGAACACCCTCCCCCAGCTCCAGGCGATCTCGATCCTCCCGCAACACGTGTGGGAGCAGTACGCGACGGGTGACGGGAAGGGCCTGCGCACGTTCCCCAACGTGCCGACCGGCGGCCAGCCGCTCGTGAGCGGGGGTCCGTTCGAGATCGCCGAGTACAAGAAGGACGAGGTCACGATCTTCCAGAAGAACCCGAACTTCTACGGGCCCAAGCCGGCCATCGACGGGTTCGGCCTGCAGTACTTCTCGAACGACGACGCGATGGTGGCAGCGTTACAGAGCGGAGAGATCCAGGCGGCGATCAACGTTCCGCCGACCGCGATGGCGACGCTGAAGCAGAACGCGAACATCACCGCCTACAGCGGGCAGGGGTTGCAGTTGCGCGACTTCATCATCAACTCGAGCCCCCATAAGACGACCAATCTCGAGCTGCTGCAACCCGATGTGCGCATGGCCATGGAGTACGCGATCGACCGGAACGCGATCGCGCAGACGGCCTGGCTCGGGTACGCGAAGCCGGGGTCCTCGATCGTGCCTCCAGGCGCCGGCGTCTGGAACGATCCGCAGGTCCAGCCGTTGCCGTTCGACATCTCCAAGGCGAACGCCATACTCGATGCGGCCGGATACACGCGGGGGGCCGACGGGATCCGTGTCGCGAACGGACACCCCATGAGCTACACGGTGCTGTTCGCGGCGGACGAGTCGGGGGCCGGCGACGCTGCCTTCCGGATCATCCAGAACGGGTTCCAGCAGATCGGGATCGACATCACCCAACGGAAGATGGACAACGACGCCGTCAACACCGCGATCCTGGGCGACAACAACACGTACAACACGTTCGACCTGGCCATGTGGGACTGGTACCCCTGCTGCCCCGTGCCCGACTTCATCCTGTCGGTGCTCCAGTGCTCGCAGTTCGGGGGCTGGAGCGACACGGGTTACTGCAACAAGACGTACGACAAGATGTACGACGCACAGCAGGTCGCGCTCGACCGGTCCAACCGCGTGAAGATCGTCTACGCGATGCAGCAGATGATCGACAGGGATCGGCCTTACATCGTCCTCAGCTACGACGATCAACTGAACGCCTGGTCCAACGACTGGACCGGGTTCGTCGAGTCCTCGCTCGGGCTGTTCAGCAACCTATCCAAGGAGAGCTTCACCCAGGTCCACCACGTGTAGACGCACCGAGCGGGAGGAGACGAGTTGCACCGCGCCGAGTACGTCGTCAAGCGACTCGCGTTCGCGGTGATGACGGTGTTCGTCGCGATCACGATCAACTTCGTGCTGTTCCGAGCGCTCCCCGGCAACGCGGTCGCGGACCTGGCCCGTGCTCCTCACGCCTCGCCACAGCTGCGGGCGGCGCTCACGCACGAGTTCGGCCTGGACAAGCCGCTGTGGACGCAATACGTCCTCTACCTGGATCAGCTCGTGTTCCACGCGAACATGGGGGTCTCGTTCGCCGATTCCCAGCCGGTCACGTCGGAGCTGACCGACAAGCTGAAGAACACGATCCCGATGGTGATGATCGGCACCTTCCTCGCGATCGCGATCGGCATCGTGACCGGCTTCCTGTCCGCGTGGCGGCGGAGCGGAATCGTGGACAAGGTCAGCACGAACGCTGCGATCGTCTTCTACGCGCTGCCGACGCAGTTCATCGGGATGATGCTGATCCTGCTGTTCGCCGGGACCCTCCCGACGGCGGGCATGCGGAACGAGGTCAACAACTTCTTCTCGCCGGGGGACACCCTTTCGAACCTGAAGGACATCGGGCTGCACATGCTGCTGCCCGCGTTCACGCTCGCGCTCACGCTGTTCGGCGAGTACACGCTGATCGTTCGCTCGTCGATGCTGGAGACGCTCGGTGAGGACTACGTGTTGACCGCGCGTGCGAAAGGACTGCCGCAGCGGAGGATCGTCGTCTCGCACGCGCTGCGGAACGCGATGCTGCCCATCGTCACGCTCGTGGCGTTGTCGCTGGGGTTCATCGTCGCCGGCGCGATCCTGGTGGAGATCATCTTCTCGTGGCCGGGGATCGGTCAGGCCATCTACGCGGCGGTCTCCAAGCGCGACTACCCGATGTTGCAGGGCGCGTTCCTGATCCTCACGGTGTCGGTCGTGTTCTTCAACTTCATCGCCGATCTCATCTACTTCAAGCTCGACCCGAGGATCACCGAATGAAGACCGTCGATCCGGCGCTCGCCGAGGACACGGCGCTGGAGGCGCGGCCCTCGAAGGGCGGCAGCCCCGTCCTCCAGGTCCTGCGCGAGCGCCGCTCCGCGTTGCTCGGGCTGTTCATCGTGGGGTTCTTCGTCGCGATGGCGATCTTCGGCCCGGCCCTGGCCCCGTACAGCCCGACGCGGCAATCGGGTCCCGTCTACGCGCCGCCATCGGCGCAGCATTGGCTCGGCACCGACGACAGCGGTGTCGACGTGTTGAGCGAGCTGATGTACGGCGGCCGGACGTCGATGATCGTCGGGTTCGCGGCCGCGCTCGTGGCGATGCTCGTGGGTGGCGGCATCGGTCTGCTCGCCGGCTACCGCGGCGGCGGGACCGACGTGGCGCTGATGCGGATCACCGACTACTTCCTGGTCATCCCCGACCTGGTGCTGATGATCGTCGTCGCGACCGTATTCGGCCCGAGTCTGTCGCACGTGATCCTGGTGATCGGGCTGCTCCTGTGGACCACGACGGCGCGCATCGTGCGTGCCCAGGTGAAGAGCATCCGAGAGCGCGTCTACGTGAAGCGGGCGCGATCGCTCGGCGCGAGCCATCGGCGGATCGTGGCGCAACACGTCCTGCCCCAGGTGGCGCCGCTGCTGATCGCGACGACGGTCCTCACGATCGCGTACGCGATCTTCGACGAGTCGGCGCTGGCCTTCCTCGGCGTCGGCGTGCCCGGCATCTCGTGGGGGACGATGCTCGAGCACGCCTTCGAACGCACGGCGATGACCCAGGGCGCGTGGTGGGCGTTCGTGCCTCCCGGTCTCTCGATCGGACTTGTCGTCATCGGCTGTTACCTGATGGGTCAGGCGATCGAGGACGCGCTCAACCCGCGCCTGCGCGTCGCGCACCTGTCCATCCACAGCTGGCGCTTCCGTGCCACCGCCCCGACGAGGGCCGAGGAACCCAGCCCGTGAGCCTGCTGTCGGTGCGGGATCTCCACGTCTGGTTCGACCTGCCGCACGGCGGCCGGCTCCATGCGGTGCAGGGGGTGCGCTTCGACCTGGAGGAGGGCGAACGGCTCGGCTTGGTCGGTGAGTCCGGGTGCGGCAAGACGACGGCGCTGCTGGCCCTGATGGGACTCCTGCCGCCGAACGCGGAGGTCGCCGGGAGCGTTTCGGTCAACGGGACCGACATCCTGGCGGGCGGGGAGGATTCGATGCGTCCGTACCGGTGGACCGACATCGCGATGATCTTCCAGGGGGCGATGAACGCGCTCAACCCGGTCAGGACGGTCGGTTCGCAGATCGTCGAGCCGATGGAGTTCCACGGGACCGCGAGCGGCGCCGCAGCCAAGAAGCAGGCCGGCGACCTCCTCCAGCTGGTCGGGATCCCCGCGTCCGGAGCGGCGACGGTACCCGCACGAGTTCTCCGGAGGCATGCGTCAGCGCGCGGCGATCGCGATGGCCCTGGCCTGCAACCCGAAGGTGCTGCTGGCCGACGAGCCCACCACCGCATTGGACGTGATGGTGCAGGCGCAGATCCTCCAGCTGCTCGAGTCGCTCACGGTCGACCTGGGTCTCGCCCTGATCCTGGTCACGCACGACCTGCCGCTCGTCACGCAGGTGTGCGAGCGGGCCGTGGTGATGTACGCGGGGCGCGTCGCCGAATCCGGTCCGGTCGACACGCTCTTCCACGATCCCCGGCACCCGTACACGAGGTTGCTGTTCGAGGCGACGCCCGACCTGACGGGCGAGGTCGACGTCGTGTCGATCCCGGGGGCGCCGCCGCGCCTGGATCGTCCGATGACGGGCTGCCCGTTCGAGCCCCGCTGCGACCGTGCCTTCGACCGTTGCAAGGTCGAGGCTCCGGCGTTGATCTCCGTGGCCCGGTCGCATGAGGCCGCCTGCCATCTGAACGACGCCGCTATCGACGGGCCCGTGCCCGAGGCGGAACGGGCGCGATGAGCGACGTCACCGCCACGGCTGCCCTGTCCGCGCCGGATCGCGCGGGCGGTGCGCTGCTCGACGTGCGCGATCTGGTCGTCCGATACCCCGTGCGACGCACCATGTCGGACGCGGTGCGCCGGGTGCCGCGCACGTGGGTGCGGGCCGTCGACGGTGTCTCGCTCTCGGTCCGAGCCGGCGAGATGCTCGCCGTCGTGGGCGAGTCCGGTTGCGGGAAGACGTCGACGGCCCAGGCGATCCTGCGGATGGTCGAGCCGACATCCGGCACGATCGAACTGGATGGGCAGGACATCACCGGCCTGACCGGGGCCGATCTCCGCGTCGTCCGTCGCTCGATGCAGATGGTCTATCAGGACCCCTACGAGTCGCTCGACCCGCGGTTCCGGGTTCGGCGAGCGGTCGAGGAGCCCATGGTGATCCACGGCATCGGCGGCTCGAAGCGGGTGCGCGAGCAGCTGGTCGTCGAGGCGCTCGAGCGGGTGGAGCTGTCTCCGGCTGATCTGTTCATCGACCGGTATCCGCACGAGCTCTCGGGCGGCCAGCGCCAGCGTGTGGCGATCGCCGCGAGCCTCGTGCTGGAGCCGAAGCTGCTGCTCGCCGACGAGCCGGTCTCCATGCTGGACGTGTCGGTGCGCGCGGGGATCCTGACGCTGCTCGACCGGCTGCGCCGCGACGGCGACATGGGGATCCTCATGATCACGCACGACCTGTCCACGGCCGCGCACTTCGCCGACCGCATCGCGGTGATGTACCTCGGACGGATCGTCGAGGAGGGCGCCGCCCGTGAGGTCGTCCGCGACCCCGAGCATCCCTACACGAAGGCGCTGATGTCGGTCGTGCCCAAGCGCGATCCGCGCGATCGCACGGAGCCGCGGATCCTGCAGGGCGAGACCCCGAACCCGATCGACATCCCCGCCGGATGCCGGTTCCACCCGCGCTGCCCCCTGGCCGAGGATCGCTGCAAGGTGACGGACCCTCAGCTCCACGGGGTGGGCGATGCTGCCGGCGAGCCGCACAGGGCGGCCTGCATCCTGGTCTGATCCACCGCGGGAGCGTGCCGGAGCGCCGGGTCCCGGCTACGCTCACATCCCGACCCTGCGGAGACCACTTGATCACGGACGACGACCGACCGCTGCCCTTCTCGCCGATGGCCCTCGACGTTCACCGGGCGACCGGCGACGTGGTCGGCAGGTCGGCCGAGCTCCAGGCGATCGCCCAGGAGCTGGCGACGGCCGGCGCCGGTCGCCTCGTCGGTCTCACGGTGGAGGGTGAGCCCGGGATCGGCAAGACGCGGCTGCTGGTCGCCGCGGCCGAGCGGGCGACGGCCGATGGCTTCACCGCGATCGCCGTCACGGCCGACGAGGAGCTCCGCGGCCCGTTCCTGGTCGCCCGGTCGATCCTCGGTTCGCCCGAGGCCCTCCGTGCGGCCGGCCCCCAGACCGCCGAGGCGCTCGCCCGCTGTCTGGACTCGATGTCGGGCCAGGACGACCCCGGGCTCGCCACGCTCGCTCCCGACAGCCGGCTGCTCCGCACGTTCGACCTGGGGGCCGTCGCGTTCCGGGCCTTGGCCGCCGAACGGCCGCTCGCGATCCTCGTCGACGATCTCCAGTGGTCGGACGAGGACAGCCTCCGTCTGCTGCGCTACGTGATCCGGACCGACGGCGCGAGCCCGATCTTCCTGATGTTCGCGATCCGTCCCGAGGAGTTCGCGATCGTCAACGAGGCCGTGAACCTGGTCGCCGACATGGGCCGCATGGGCGTCGTCCGCCGCCTGAAGCTCGAACGCTTCTCGCAGACGGCGACGCGCGAGTTCCTGGTGCAGGTGCTCGGCGGTCCGGTCGACGCATCGGGCGCGGCGGTGATGCACGCGCAGGCCGAGGGAGTCCCGTTCATCGTCGAGGAGATGGCGTTCACCTACCGCGAGAACGGGATGATCCAGGAGATCGACGGGGTCTGGACCCTCGCCGGCAACGCCGATCGGCTGGTTCCGTCCGCGGTGAAGACGCTGATCTCGCGGCGCGCGACGAAGCTGCCCGAGCCCACGAAGGCGCTGCTGGCCGTCGCGGCGATCCTGGGCAGGCGGTTCAGCCTGAAGGACCTGCGGGAGATCCAGCTCCGCGTGGACGGGTCGGCGCCCGAGCCCGAGGAGCTCGCCGAAACCCTGGCGCCGGCCGTCACGGCGGGGCTGTTGACCGAGCACGAGGAGGCCTCGGCTGCCGACTACAGCTTCCAGCACGAGCAGGTCCGCGAGTTCGCGGCTGCGACGCTCACGTCGGCCGCGCGCCGGGCGATCCATGCGGCGATCGTCGCGCTGTTGATGTCCGGCGAACCCTCGGCCGCCAGCCTGCCCCTCATCGCCCGTCACGCGAAGTCGGCGGGGGACGGGGCCGTGTGCGTCCGGTTCTCGGTCGAGGCGAGCCGGAACGCGCTCGCCGCCAACGCGCCGGAGGAGGTCCTGCGCGTCGTCGAGCTGGCGTTGCCGTCGGCCTCGACGCCGGAGCAGCGCGTGGGGCTCCTCGACGCGCGTGACCGGGCGCTCGACATGCTGCGGCGGCCGGGGGACCGGATGCAGGGGCTCGCCGAGCTGGCCGCGCTGGCCGAGGCGCTCGGCGACACCCGCCTGGGGATCGACGTGCGGTTGCGTCGCGCCGCGGCGATGCGGACGGCCGAGGAGCACGATCGCGCGGCGGAGCTCGCGCGCGAGGTGCGGGACATGGCCGTGGAGCGGGGCGATCGCGAGGGCGAGCTCGCCGCCTGCATGGAGCTCGGCCAAGACATCATGCACGCGACGGCGGGCGAGTCCTACACCCCCGCCGCGAAGGAGGTCGACCTGGACGCGTGCGACGAGGCGTTCCGCCGCGCGATGGAACTGGCGCATGAGCTCGGCGACGTGGGCGCCGAGGCGGCCGCCAGCCGCGAGCTCGGGGTCGTGGAGCTCGGGCGCGTCCGCGCGTGGTTCATCGAGCAGCTCGAGCTCGGCCTGCACCTGCCGCTCGTGCAACGGGTGGCGGCGGGCGAGGTCCTGGAGGACATCATGCCGGAGCTGCCCATCGCGCCGGTGTTCATGGAGACGTTCGGGCTCCTCGCACCATGCGCTCGAGCTCTTCGACCAGCTCGGGGACCGGCGCGGCGCGATGTCGACGATCATCGCGCTCGCCTACCTGAACTGGGCTGCCGACATCCACTTCGGCACGAGCGCGGCCCGGCACATCGAGGAGATCCGCCGGCTCACCTCCCGGATGAAGGCGTTCACGAACGAGAGCGAGCGCGCGGCGTTCGAGGCGCAGATGCTCTACGGCTCGCACGTGTTCGGGCGCGCGAAGGTGATCCCCGACCTGGCGCTCGCGAAGGGCAGGGAGGCCCACCGGTACGCGAAGGAGATCGGCGATCCGAACCTCGAGTTCCTGGCGGCCGGCGGGACCGCGATGGCCGTCCTCGACCTCGGCGATGTCGACGAGGCCAGGACGTGGATCGACCGCGCCGCGGCGGTCGCCACCGAGCATCCGAGTCCGCTCCGCGCGCGCCGGCTCGAGACCTGGAGGGGGATCGTGGATGGAGCGGCGGGCGACGCCGCAGGTTTGCGCACACATCTGGAGCGTGCCGTGCAGCAGGCGACCGACTCGGGCCTGCCCGCCGCGCGATGCGAGGCGCTCGCCCGCTTGGCGGTCGAGTCCTCGCGGCTGGGGGTGCGGCTCCGTGACGAGGAGCTGATGGCGTTGGCCGACCGTTCGGCGGCGGAGGCGTCGGAGCTGTCCGCGACGCTCTCCGGCCACTCCCCATGGGGCGCGCAGGCCGACGCGGCGCGCGCGACGGTCGCGCTCGCCCGCGGACACGCCGAGGAAGCGATGACGTTCGCCCGCGCCGCGGCGGGCGCGCTCCAGGCCGCGATGCACGAGGACCTGCACCTCGAAGTTCTGCTGCCGTGCGCGCGGGTCCTGATGGAGACCGGCGCCCCCGAGTGGGGGGAGGGGGTGCGCCCGTACGTCCAGTCGTCCCTCGCGATGATCGCGCAGCGCACGATCGACGAGGACGTGCGGGTCCGCTGGCTCCGGGGACCGCTCGGCAGCGAGATGGTCGCGCTCGCCGGGCCGATCACCACCGTCGTGGCGACGGACGGTGAGGACGGCGCCGCCGCCAGCGATGATGATCTGCTGTTGCAGAGCTTGGTCCAGGGCAAGACGAACGCCGAGATCGCCGGCGAGCTCGGGATCGACGAGCCGGCCATCGAGCGGCGGCTCGGCGAGCTGTTCGCGACGATCGGCGCGTCGTCGCGCGCGGACGCGACGGCGTTCGCGTTCCGGGAGCGGGTGCTGTGAGCGCGCGGGTGCACCGATGACGCTCCGGCCGCGGGTGGACCGGCACCGCTGCGTCGGCGCCGGGACGTGCATCACGATCGCGCCCACCGCGTTCGACTGGTACAAGGGCGATTTCGCGAAGGCCGGCGTGGTGGATGCGGCGAGCGTCGACGACGAGGTGCTGCGGGAGGCCGCGCTCGCCTGCCCGACCGGCGCGATCACGATCGAGGACATCGAGGAGCTGCTGCCGTGGCAGCTCCGCGGCAAGGAGGGCCCCCGTCGCGTCGAGAAGACGTTCATGTTCACCGACATCGAGAGCTCGACGAACCTGGTCGAGGTGCTCGGCGACGAGGTCTGGCAGGGCGTCTTGCGGTGGCACAACGAGGCGCTGCGGTCGCTGTTCGCCGAGCACAAGGGCGAGGAGGTCGTCTCCACGGGCGACGGGTTCTTCGTGGGGTTCGACTCTCCCGATGAGGCGCTCGCATGCGCCGTGGCGATCCAGCGCCGGCTGGCCGAGCACCGGCGTTCGGCGGGCTTCGCGCCGAAGGTGCGGATCGGGTTACACGCGTCGGGAGCCACGCAGGTCGGCCGGGACTTCTCCGGCAAGGGCGTGCACGAAGCCGCGCGGATCGCCGCGCTCGCGGACGGCGACCAGATCGTCGCGAGCCGGGCCACCGCGGCGGATGGCCGCTATCCGATCTCGGAGCCGCGGACCGTGACCCTGCGGGGCACGTCCGAACCGATGGAGATCGTGACGGTCGACTGGGAGTGAGCAGCGAGTACGACCTGGTGGTGATCGGCGGGGGTCCCGCAGGTGA
This sequence comes from uncultured Actinomycetes bacterium, assembly GCA_963736335.1. GTDB lineage: Bacteria > Actinomycetota > UBA4738 > UBA4738 > HRBIN12 > JBBQVZ01. The sequence goes on from CAVTOC010000005.1 coordinate 43,611, forward strand.
GCGCGGGGCCGCCCAGGCCGCGTACTTCGGCAAGCGCGTCGCGATCGTCGAGCGGGAACCCGAGCCCGGAGGCGCCGCGGTCCATACGGGCACGCTGCCATCGAAGACCCTGCGCGAGACCGCGCTGTTCCTCTCGGGCTATCGGCAGCGGAACCTCGACGGCGTGCTGGTCGACCTGGACCCCGAGATGACGGTCACGCGGCTCCTCGAACGCAAGGACGTGGTTCGCCAGCTGGAGGTCGAACGGATCCACACGAACATCGATCGCCACAAGATCGACCTGGTGCGGGGCGCCGGACGGCTCGTGGACCCACACACCGTCGAGGTCACGCCGGCCGACGGCGCCGCAACGCGCCTGACCGCCGATGTGATCCTGGTCGCCACCGGGTCACATCCGTATCGCCCGCCCGGCATCCCGTACGACGACGACGACGTCCACGACGCCGACGGGATCCTGCGCATCCACCGGCTCCCGCGGTCGATGGCCGTGATCGGCGGCGGCGTGATCGGTTGCGAGTACGCGTGCATGTTCGCGGCGCTCGGCGTGCAGGTGCACCTGATCGACCCGCGCCCCGGCCTGCTCCCGTTCCTGGACCTGGAGATGGGCGAACGGCTCGCGGACGCCATGCGGTCGCTCGGTGTCTCGCTCCATCTGGAGCGGACGTTCGAGCACGTCGTGCGTGGAGCCGATGGTTTGACGTGCACGCTGTCGACGGGCGAGCCGATGGTGGTGGAGACGGTGATGGTGGCCGCCGGCCGTCAGGGGAACACCGATGACCTGGGACTCCCCGCGACCGGCGTGGAGGTCGACGCGCGGGGGAACGTCAAGGTCGACGAGGACTTCCGCACCGCGGTCCCGAGCGTCTACGCGGCCGGTGACGTCGTCGGCTTCCCCGCGCTCGCGAGCGTCTCTATGGAGCAGGGCCGGGTCGCGGTGTGTCACGCGTTCGGGTTCACGTACAAGCGGCAGGTCTCGGACGTCCTGCCGTACGGCGTGTACACGATCCCGGAGGTGAGCTGCGTCGGCCTCGGCGAGGAGGAGGCGGCGCGCCGGGGGCTCGACGTGGTCGCGGGACGGGCCTTCTACCGCGACAACGTCCGCGGACAGATCATGAACGACCGCGACGGCATGGTGAAGCTCGTCTTCGAGCGTTCGTCGCGCCGGCTGATCGGCTGCCACTGCATCGGCGAACGCGCGTCCGAGCTCGTGCACGTGGGGCAGGCGATCATCGTGCTGGACGGCACCGTCGAGACGTTCATCGAGATGGTCTTCAACCATCCGACGCTCGGCGAGACCTTCAAGTACGCGGCGTACGACGCGCTCGCCCAGCTCGGCCCGGCCTAGACTCGCGGCATGCGGGTCTGCCCCAGCTGCGGCGCCGAGAGCCCCGACGAGGCCCGCTTCTGCATGGCGTGCGCTTCGCCGCTGGCCGAGCCGGCACGGAGCCACGAGGTCCGCAAGTCCGTCACCGTCGTCTTCTGTGACGTCACCGGCTCGACGGCGCTTGGCGAACTGCTCGACCCGGAGGCCCTCCGGCGCGTGATGACCCGCTACTTCGACACCATGAAGATCGCGATCGAGCATCACGGCGGCACCGTGGAGAAGTTCATCGGGGATGCGGTGATGGCAGTGTTCGGGATCCCTCATGTGCACGAGGACGACGCTCTGCGCGCGGCCAGGGCTGCGGTGGAGATGCGAGAGGGGTTGCTCGACCTCAACAAGGAGCTGGAGCGCGATCACGGCGTCACGCTCGCCTCGAGGATCGGCGTGAACACCGGCGAGGTCGTCGCGGGCGATCCAACGACCGGGCAAGCGCTCGTGACCGGGGATGCCGTCAACACCGCAGCCCGCTTGGAGCAGGCGGCCGCTCCTGGCGAGATCCTGATCGGTGAAGAGACCTATCGCCTGACACGCGACGCGGTCAGGGCGGAGCCGGCGCATCCGATCGCGGCGAAAGGGAAGGCGGAGCCGATCTCCGCGTATCGACTCGAGGACGTCACGGCCGGTGCCGTCGGACACACCCGCCGACTGGACGCGCCGATGGTCGGTCGTGACCGCGAGTTGGCGATGCTCGGACAAGCGTTCGAGCGCGTGACGACGGATCGCGCCTGTCAGCTCTTCACGATCGTGGGAGCGGCAGGTGCCGGAAAGACGCGGCTGGTGGAGGAGTTCGCCGCCCAGGTCGATGCGGACGCGACCGTCCTCCGTGGACGGTGCCTCGCCTATGGTGAGGGCATCACGTTCTGGCCGGTCGTCGAGCTCGTGGGTCAAGCGGCCGGGCTCTCGATCCTGGACCATCCCGGGGACGCGCAGAGGAAACTGCTCGACGTGATCGGGCCGGGAGAGCGCTCGGAGCGTGTCGCCGACCTCGTGGCGTGCCTCGTCGGCCTCTCGGAGACGCAAGCGCCTGTCGAGGAGTCGTTCTGGGCGCTGCGGCGATTCCTCGAGATCCTCGCCGCCGATCGACCGCTCCTCCTGCTCCTCGACGATCTCCAGTGGGCCGAGTCGACGTTCCTCGATCTCGTGGAGCACATCGCCGAGTGGTCCCGGGACGCCCCGATCCTGGTCCTAGCGCAGGCGCGGCCCGAGCTTCGAGATGACCGGCCCGGCTGGGGTGGCGGCGTCGCGAACGCGACCTCGATCCTGTTGGAGCCGTTGACGCGAGCCGAGACGGTGGAGCTCGTCGCCGATCTGATCGGTGACTCAGGGGTCGCCGGCGAGGTGTCGGCGCGCGTGGCCGAGGCTGCCGAAGGCAACCCCCTGTTCGTCGAAGAGATGGTCGCGATGCTGATCGACGATGGGTATCTCGTGCGGGAGGACCACCGATGGATCCCTGCCGGTGATCTGTCCGAAGTGAAGGTGCCACCCACGGTCCATGCATTGATCGCGGCCCGGCTCGACCGCTTGACCCCGATCGAGCGCGTGGTACTGGAGTGCGCCGCGATCATCGGAAAGGTGTTCGCAGCCTCCTCGATCAGATCCCTCGTGAGCGATGAGCAGTCCGGCAAGGTCAACGAGGGGATCAGGGCCCTCCTCCGGAAGGACCTGATCCGCCCGGATCGTGGAGACCTCGGCGAAGAAGACTCGTATCGGTTCCGGCATCTGCTGGTCCGGGATGCCGTGTATGACGCGATGCCGAAGGAACTCCGCGCAGCGTTGCACGAAGGGTTCGCGGGTTGGCTCGAGCGCGAAGCCCGGTCCGCTGGGGAGCTGGATGAGTTCGTGGGATATCACCTCGAGCAGTCGTACCGGTACCGGGAAGAGCTCGGTCCCGTCGACGACGCCGGACGCGCGATCGCCGCCCGTGCGGGCACGCACCTGCTCGCGGCCGGAGAGCGTGCGCTGGGACGGGGCGACGTCGCGGCAGCCGAACGGCTCCTGCGCCGTGCGATTGAGCTGCTGCCCGCCGACGACCCCCGCGCCCTCTCGGCGCTGCCGTCCCTCGGACAGGCGCTGTATTACGGCGGTCAGCTCGAACGATCTCTCGAGTTCCTCGAGGGAGCGTCCGTGCGGGCGGCGGATGCAGGCGCCGACACGGTGGTCGCGCGCGTCGCGATCCAACGAACCTTGCTGCTGAACCACCTCGACCCGGAGTTCGCGATGCGGCCGGCATTGGCGGAGGTCGAGAGCCGGATGGCGCCGCTCGCCGCCGAGGGCGATGACCTCGGCCTAGCCGAGGGGTGGGCGGTCGTGGGCGCGTTCCGATTCTGGCTCGGCGACGGTGCAGGGTCCCTGGAAGCTCTCGAACGTGCGCACGTGCATGCCGAGCGCGCCGGATCCGAGCGGCTCATGCGGATCACGTCCAACGAATTGCTCGGCCCATTCGTTTGGGGACCGGTTCCCGCTGGTGAGGTGGTGACGAGGGCGAGCGAGCTCATCGCGGAGATCGAGGCGCTGGGGAGCTCCTCGTACGAGCTCAGTCAGTCGCTCGCGGTCGCTCATGCGATGCGGGGTGAGACCGACCTTGCGGACGAGAGGTTCTCGATCTCCGTGACGCGCGCCCGTGAGCTCGGGGAGCGTCTGCATCTCGCGGCGGCTCATGCATACCTCGAGGCCGGGCTGTTGCTCGAGCGCTACGCGGAGACGGAGCGGGTAGCGAGGGAAGGCATCGAGCAGCTTCGTGACATGGGAGAGCGTGGGTACCTCTCCACTTCGTTGATCTATCTCGCCGACGCGATCGCGTCGCAAGGTCGGCCAGACGAAGCAGAGACGACGCTGAGGGAAGCCGAAGAGCAGGCGGCCGTGGACGACGCCGTGACTGTGATCGAGGATCCGACGTATCCGCGCGAAGATCATGCGACGGCAGGGACGCCTCGACGAAGCCGAGCCGTACGCACGGGAGGCGATCGCGGCCGGGGAAGCGACCGACTACCTCTACGAGAAAGGTGCTTCGCATCAGGAGTTGGGCGAGATCCTGATCGCGAAGGACGAACGCGACGAAGGACTCGAGCATCTTCATGTCGCTCTGGATCTCTTCGAACGCAAGGGGGTGCTGGTCCGTCTGCACGCACTCAGCGCTCGCATCGCCGAGGTCGAAGCCCGGTAACCGGAAGGCGTGTCGGGCGGATCCCCAGCGATCGCCTCGGCCAGGTCCCGCCGTCGGGTTCGAGCGGGACCGTTTAGCATCCGAGCATGACGTTCAAACAGATCACCGCGTTGATCGGTCTCGCCCTCGCGCTCTTCAGTGCCTACAAGGCCCTCCAGCGGGTGAGGCAGGAGTTCGCGCAACAGCCGTCGCTCGAAGCCTGACCGGCCTCGGACCGGTTCGGGACCTGACGCGTTTCGTCAGAGGCGATTACGCTTCTCGTCGATGGCACGCGGGACGCGGCTCTTCTCGATCCGGCCGGGCATCACGCTCAAGGGCCGGCGGTTCATGGGGATCCGCGGGTGGGCCGGCAAGCCGACCCACCCGCCCCTGACGGACATCCCGATCGCCAGCTACGTGCTGGTCGCGGCGATGGACGTCGTCTCCTACGTGGCCGCGCGCGGCAACCCCGCCGGGCAGCCGGGGGCAGTCGCACACGACTTCTTCGTGGCGGGCACGATCGTCCTGATCGCCGGCGGTGTCGTCTCACTGGCGACCGCCACCACCGGCTTCTGGGACTGGTGGAAGGGGCAGGCGCGCCGCAAGACCGGGCCGCTGGGGCAGGCGCACCACACGCAGGTGTGGCGCACAGCGAACTGGCACATGGCGGTGATGGTCACGGTCACGGTGATCGTCGCCGTCGACATCGCACTCCGGCTGGTGCAGTTCGACCGGGACGCCGCGCAGCTGCCGACGGTGATCCTCTCGGTGCTGGCAGGTGGGCTCGTGGCCTACGGCGCCACCTACGGTGGCTCGCTGGTGTTCGACTACCAGTTCAACGTCATGTCGCTCGGCAAGGACAGTACGGTCTGGGACGAGACCGAGGTCGATCAGCTCCCGGGGAAGAAGCCGACGCCTCCCGCGTAGCGGAGGAGCCGACCGACCCGTCGACACAGGAACGCAACGTCGACCGCCGGCCTCCTCCAAGCCGCCCGGACCCGCCGGCCGTATGCCCTCCGGAACGACGATCACCCTCGGGAGGAACGATGACGAACAGGCGCGTGGCGTGGATCGGACCGATGTTCGTGGCGGCGGCGCTGCTCCTGGCGGCCTGCGCGAACGATTCGACGACGAGCGGGAGCGGCGACACCGGTAGCACGGGGAGCACGGGCACCTCCGGCGGCTCCGCGTCCGGAGGAGCGACGACGATCTCGACGGCGACCGTGTCGGGCGTCGGGAAGGTCCTGGTCGACGGCAACGGCATGACGCTCTACACGTTGGGGACCGAGTCCTCCGGAACGATCAAGTGCACCGGTGCCTGCGCGCAGAGCTGGCCTCCGGTGCTCCTGTCGGGCGGGGCGACCGCGGCCACGGCGGGAGCCGGGGTCGATGCGAGCAAGCTCGGCACGATCGATCGGCCCGACGGCGGCACCCAGGTGACGTACGCCGGGTTGCCGCTCTACCTCTGGGTCGGCGACACGGCTCCGGGTCAGGCGACGGGCCAGGGCGTGTCCGGCTTCTCGGTCGCGTCTCCGTCGGGTGCCGCGGGGGCTTCCGGCTCGAGCGGGGGCGGCGGCTACCACTACTGATCGCGAGCGTATCCTCTAGCCGCCGAGCGTCCCGCCGCTCTCGGCCGGAGGGTTCGTCGTGATCGTCGACGCGCACAGCCATATCCTGAGCCTCGCCGAGGACCCGGAGTTCACCCTGGAGTACGGCCGCGAGGGGTCGCTCTGCATCTACCGGAGCATGGGCCTGTTCCGTCGCACCGGATGCCGACCGAGGACGAGTGGGAGGCGAGCGGCTACACGCGCAAGGGCTGGCCGGTGATCGGGCCGTCCGAGTCGTTACGCGATCACCCGGGCTTCGACAAGGTCGTCGTCCTCGCGATCTCGCCGCAGGTGCTCGACGGGCGGCTGATCGGCACGGTCGACACCACCGGGGAGCTGGGGCTGGGCGACCCGATGCACCCGGACCGCTGCAACGAGTACGTGGCGGCGGTCGTGCGCTCCGACCCCGAGCGCTTCATCGGCTTCGCGTCGGTGAACCCCGCGTACCGGGGGGTCGGCGCCGCGGTCGAGGAACTGCGATCGCGCGGTGACGGAGCTGGGGCTGGCGGGCGTGAAGCTCTACCCGATGTACCAGCACTGGGCGGCGAACGATCCCGACCTGGCGTTCCCCCTCTATCAGGCGGCGCAGGACCTGGGGATCCCCGTGATGATCCATCAGGCCGGCTCGACGCGGATCGACGCGAAGCTGGAGCTCGGCCGTCCGGCGATGCTCGACGACATCGGGCGCGAGTTCCGCGACCTGCGCGTGATCGTCGCGCACTGCGGGCTGCCGTGGGTGGACGAGGCGTTGTTCCTCCTCACGAAGCACCCGAACTTCTACACGGAGCTCTCGTACCTGATCGCGACGCTGACGCGTCGCGACCTCTTCCTGCTGCTCTCGCGTTGCGAGCCCATGTTCGTCCCGCTCGAGAAGCTGTTCTTCGGCACCGACTACCCGGGGTTCCTCTACGACCCGGTGAAGCTCCTCGACAAGCTCCGCACCGTGAACGAGGAGGCGCCGATCGTCCACCTCCCCGAGATCCCGCAGGCGAAGATCGACGGCATCATGGGAGATAACGTCGCGCGGATGCTGGGGCTGCTCCCGGACTGAGCCGTCCCGCGGAGGTTACGGCTCGCGGGCGTGCCAGGCCTCTCGCAACCGGATCCGCGGGCCGATCCGGAGCACCGAGCCCGAGTAGATCCGTCCGGCCAGCCGCACCATGCCGTAGATCGTGACGACCATCAGCGCCACCGAAAGGAGGATCTGCCAGGCCGGGACGCCGCCCACCGCCATGCGGACGGTCATCACCATCGGGGCCGTCGGGGGGAACAACGATCCGAAGACGGCCGCGACGCCGTCGGGCGACTGCGCAGCCTGGAGCGCGAAGATGTACCCGACGAGCAGGATCGCCGTGATCGGGACCTGGATGCTCTGCGCCTCCTCCTGACGCGAGACCAGCGAGCCGGCGGCCGCGTACAGCACCGCGTAGAACGCGTACGCCAGGATGAACCAGAACAGGATCCACCCGATCGTGCTCGGCGTCGTCGTCGGGGCCACGGTGTTCCCCGACAGCTTCAGCGCCACCAGCGCGGACGCCGCCACCAGCGTGAACTGTGCCAATCCGACCAGCCCGATCCCGACGATCTTGCCGGTCAAGAGCTCCGTCGGCCGGAGCCGGGAGAGCAGCACCTCTACCACACGGCTGGACTTCTCCTCTATGGCGCCGACCAGCACGAAGCCCCCGTAGAAGGCGATGGCGGTGAACAGCAGCGCCAATCCCACCACGGCCAGCGCGACCCGCGCGTCGCGCTCCTTCGAAGCGGGCTCCAGGCTCCGGGACGGCAGGGCCGGGGGCTGCAGCAGCGCCTGTGCCTGATCCGCGCTGAGACCGAGCTCGCTCACCGTCCGCTGCTGCTTGTCCATCGTCACCGCCGAGGCGACGATGGTCCGCAGCTGGTCGTCGACGTCCGCGTTCCACACCAGCTGCCCCTCGTCCACCAGCAGCACCGACACCTCGTCCGAGCGGAGGGCCGCCCGCCCGGCGGCCTCGTCGCCGAATCCCCGCGTCTCGACGGTGACACCGAGCTGCTCGCCGGATGCGCGAAGGAGCGCGGGGAGCTCTGGGGAGCTCTGGCCGACCAATCCGACGGTCCTCGTCGGTTCCACGCCTCCGCCGTACATCTCGGGCACCACGATGATGGCGACCACGATCAGGATGGAGATGAGCGTGGAGATCCGGAACGCGGTCGTGCGGGCGCGCTGATCCCACTCGCGCCGAGCAACCAGCCCCACGCGCCTCCAACCGCCGCTCATGCGCCCTCTCCGTCCGAAACGGCCTCGAGGAACAGGTCGGTCAGCGATGGCGGCTCGAAGCTGAACGCCGTGACCTCGCCGGCCCGGCGCGCGTCGGCCAGGACCTCGTCCAGGTCGACGCCGGTTTCGACCAGGACACGCGTCCCGCCGTCCCGCTTGCTCGTGACGGCGCCGGTCGGCAGCGTCGGTACCCACGGTTGGCCGTTCACGCTGATTTCGAGCGAACGGTAGGGCGAAGCGGCCCGCAGCTCCTCGACCACGCCGGCTTGCACGATGTGCCCGTGGTCGATGATGACGACGTCCTGGCACACGTCCTCGACCAGGTCGAGCTGGTGGCTGGAGAACACGACGGCCATGCCCATGGCGGCGGTCTGCACCAGCAACTCGGCGAGGGATCCGACCCCCAGGGGATCCAGCCCGCTGAACGGCTCGTCGAGCACCGCGAGCTCCGGGTCATGCACGATCGCCGCGGCCAGCTGCACCCGCTGCTGGTTGCCGTGGGAGAGCTCCTCGAGCCGCGCGCCCGCCCGGTCGGCCAGACCGAGGCGTTCGAGCCACCCGATCGCCGCCTCGCTCGCCGCCGCTCCGCTCAACCCCGACAGCTCCGCCAGGTAGGTGAGTTGCGCACCGACCTTCATCTTCGGATAGAGACCGCGTTCCTCCGGCATGTAGCCGAACCGGGCCCGCTCGGCGGGCCCGACCGGCTTGCCCCTCCACCGGACCTCGCCGCGATCCGGCCGCACGAGGCCGAAGATGGCCCGCATCGTGGTGGTCTTGCCGGCGCCGTTCGGACCGAGGAACCCGAGGATCCGACCCGGGGCCACGTCGAACGAGACCCCGTCGAGGGCCACCACGTCCCCGTAACGCTTCGTCAGGTCGCGGATCTCGAGCATGGACGAGCCTCAGATCTCTCAGTGTGTAGCGTGCCTCGGTCTGCCTCGATGGCGGAAGGCTCCATCGTCCCGGCCGCAACGGGCCGTTCGACCGAGGTACGGCCGGGACCCTGATAGCATCCGCCGACGAGCGATGCTCGATCCTGCAGAGGGAGCGCGTCCCATGATCAGTAACGACGACTCACCTCTGACCGATACCGAAGTGCATCACCTCCGCTCAGAGCACGTGGGCGACGAGTTCAAGATCCATGTTGGTCACTGCGGCTCGCCGGGATCCTCCCCGCGACCGGTGTTGTACCTCGGCGACCCCAGTCTCCAGTTCGGCACCGCCGTTGAGATGGTCCGGCTCCTGAACATCTTCGAGCGCCTCCCCTCGATGCTCGTCGTCGGCATCGGATATCGCACGGCGAACAACGATGAGATCCTCGATCTCCGATCTCGCGACTTCACCCCGACCGTCGACCCACGCTATGCGGAGGACGACCCGGCCACGATGGCCGGCGCCGGCCGCTTCCTTGCGTTCATCCGGGATGAGCTCAAGCCCTGGGTGAGGGCGGGGTACGACGTCGATCCGGATGACGCGATGTTCTTCGGGTATTCGCTCGGTGGGTTGTTCGCGACGTATGTCCTCCTGAACGAACCCGCCACGTTCCGGCGCTTCGGCATCGGCAGCCCCTCGTATTGGTGGGACTCAGGGTTGGTGTTCGACCATGAGGCGGCATACGCGCGTACGCATGTCGACCTTCCGGCGAAGGTGTACCTGTCTGTCGGCGCGTATGAGAACCCGGCGGGCAGCAAGCGTCTCCGCGAACAGCTCGATGCCGACGCGCGAGCCAAAGCCGAAGCCGAGGACGAGGCGGAACCTCCGAGCGACAGGGTGGCCGATGTTGAGCGGATGGTCGAACTGTTGCGTGGTCGTGCGTATCCGAGTCTCGAGATCGATCACGAAGTCCTACCTGGCGAATACCACGAGACCGGACCGGCGCTGAGCCTGTCACGGGCGTTGCGATACGTGTTCGATGCGCCCCGCTGAAAAGGCCGCCGCTCACACGCCCGGCGGGACCTTCGCGTTGTAGCCATACGCGGATTCGATCGGCGTGTCGTACCACGCCACCGCTGGTAGAAGTCGATCACGTAGGTTCCAGGCTCAACCTCATCGATGTCCTCGATCGATCTCTCTGCTGAACATCCCTGCGGCCCTAGCGGACCAGGCTTGATCGAGCAACATGCCCCACTGAACGCTCTGCTGGTAGTTGCCGACATGCTCGGAAACGAAGTCGACATGCAGCGGGTTCGTGAGCCATAGGTAGGGGGCCTCATCAGCGATCGTCCTATCCACGTCCGCAAAGCTGGGAGGCTGCCGCCTGATCTTCGCCTTCAAGGCGATGCGCGCGGGCGATCATCGCATCGACATGAGGGTCGCAGAACCTTTCGGGCACGACCGGATGGACTTGGCGCTCCGCACGCGAACCTATTCAAGAAGAAGGTCGAAGCGGCCGGATAGTCTGCTGACCATCCATCGATCTCTCCATCTGGAACCGCCCTCCACCGTAGAACACGTCGTTGTCCACCACCTTGCCATGGCCGATGAACCGAGACTGTCGAGGAATTTCACCATGTAGTTCTTGAAGGGTTCCCAACCTTTGAAGTATTCGATCGTGATGTCCATCCCTCGAGTGCCAGACTGCCGGATGAGTTCCTTGGCTTTCTTGATGTCCGGCGCGTCCAAGTACCGCCTGGCTCTGGGCGCGTCGTGTACGGACAATGGGGCTCGAAACCGGGGAAGTTAGGTGGGAGTTGTTGACAGGTGGGCAAAGCGGCCCCGTTGAAGAGCTGAACCACCCGCCGCCTATCCAACGCGTAGTTCAAGGCTCGTCGGACTCGAACGTCGTCGAACGGCGGGGTCTGGTTGTCGAGCGCCACGCACCACGTGTCGCGGGACAAAGACGTGTGTACCTGCGCGGGGAATCGTACCAAGAGGTGACTGAACAGAGATGAGTAGGCTGCGTCGATGGCGACGTCCGCTGTTCCGGCGATCACGGCTTTCACCTGTGCATCCGGCACGACACCGAGTGTCCACTCGATCTGATTGACGTTCCCGGCGGGCTGTGTCTGAGGTGACCAGACGTGGAAGAACGGGTTGCGCACGAGCGTGAATCCGGTCGGACCATCGGTGACCGCAGCATGTAGGGACCGGTGCCGGCAAACCCGTGCTTGATGGATCCACGACGGACACGGACGCCGGAACGGGATATGCGAACGGCAACGCAAGCTTGTAGAGGAACTCGGGGTCGGGAGCAACGAGATGGAACGCGATCTCGCCGGTAGCACGGTCCGTCACGATCGCATGCGACAAGCTGCACGACTCAGGCTCTTTCGCACACGCGTCGGCTCCGACGAGCCCACCGTATAAGGCCTGGTGGGATACAGAGTCGAGGAGGAAGCCTTGCTCGATGGCACGACGGAAGTCACTTGCTCGCACGGATTCACCGTTCGAATAGCGGATGCCCGGGCGCAGGGAGAAGAGATAGGTCTTGCCGTTATCGGTTGGGGACGGCAAGGTGGAGGCGAGGTCGGGTTGGAGTGAGCTGCCTGGGTTCCACCGACCGATCCGAACCCGACCAAGCCGTCGCCCGTCTCGTGCAGCACTTGCCACGAGGGCGAATCGTAGGCAACCCGTGAATCGAGGGAAGGCGCAGTATATTGCGATACTCGCAGCGTTCCTCCGAGGTGGGATTTCGCCGCTCCGCGGACCGTGACCCACACGTCGTCTCCGACTCCCGCGAGCCCTTGCGGGACGCTGCCTGTGGAAATCTGGCGGGCGAGACCCTGCCCCGACGCGATGTGCGAGATCGATCCGTCAGCTTCGTTCGCAACCAGGATCTCCGCGCCCACGCTGGCGACCGCCGCGGGACCCTTTCCAACCTCGATCGTGCTTGCGACCGAGTTCGTCTCGGGGTCGATCCTGGTGACGGTGCCGTCGAGCCTGTTCGTGACCCAAACCGACTCATCGCTTACGGTCAGGGAATCGGGGCCTCCTCCGACAGGGATCGAATGCGTTATCGAGTCGGTAGCAGGATCGATGCGAACGACGGAGTTGAGTCCGGCGAGACTCACCCACACGCTGCCCGACCCAAAGGCGATGCCGCCTGGGTCAAGACCGACCGGGATCGAATCCACGACCTTGTCCGTTCGAGGATCGATCCGCCAGACGGTGCCATCGAATCGGTTGGTGATCCAGACGCTTCCATCGCCCACCGTCACGCCGGTGGGACCATTGCCGAGATCGATGGTCTTCACGACGGTATTCGTCGCGGGGCTGATCCGCGAGAGCGTCGGCCCGCCACTATCGACGACCCAGATGGCTGCGAACCCCGCAGCCATCGCGGACGGATCTCTTCCTACCGGCACCGTTTGGACGATGGAGCGACTCCCAACGTCGATCCGGGAAACGGTTCCGGCATCCGGATTCGCGACCCAGACTCTGTCGCCATCGGCGAGGATGGCTCCGGGTCCTGACGGAGACCCGATCGTCGCACGCACTTCGCCGCTCTGGGGATCGATCACTCCGATCGAGTTCGGTTCGATCGATGTCGTTGCGGACCCTCGGGTGCCTATGAGGGGGATGGCGACGGTCGCCATGAGTGCCGTCGCGAGCACAGCGATGCCGAGTCGTCGCCGGCCGTGAGACAGCTCCGGGGAAGCCGGCGGCGCGAAATGTTCCGCGAACCAGTGGGCGGTGTCTTCACCCTCACCCGTGATACGCATGACGCCGACGGGCTCCGCGATGTTCTTGAAGGACGAGACGCCACGATCCTCGACATGGACGCCGTCTATCTGACCCGCCAAGTGGATAGCCTCGCGCGTCGCGAGGATCTCGCCAGCCTTAGCCGCTCCGCAGAGCCTCGCTGCGAGGTTCAGCGCTCTACCGCGGAACCCACCGGCGACGGGGACGGCCTCACCGGTGTCGATCCCGATGCCAACCGGCAAGGGGAGCGTCGGGTCGCTGCTCGTCCCCGACAGGTAGCGCGCCTGAAGATCGATCGCTGCTCGGATCGCCCTTCGAGTGGTCGAGAAGATGCACAGGGCTTCGTCGCCCCGAAGCTCCAAGACGGTGCCGCCTGCGGCCTCAATCACCTGGGTGGTCACGTCGGCGAAACGTGCCGCGAGCCTGCCAGCGGCCTCATCGCCACGTTCCTGAGAGAAGCGGGTGTAGCCGCGGACGTCGGCGATCAAGAAGGTCTGGATCAGCCCTTCGTCGGATCCGCGCTCGGTCCCGGTCGGCTGCGGGCCGCCGGAGGTCGGACCGTTCGGACCGTCGTCCTCGGCCATGCCCGCAGTGTATCCAGCACTCGACGGCCACTAGTAGCATCCCTCCTCGTCAGACGGTGGGCGGGATCTTCGCGTTGTAGCCGTAGGCGGGCTCGATCGGCGTGTCGTACCAGCGCTGGTAGAAGTCGATGACGTACGGTTCCACCAGCGGCCCGAGCGCGGCCCATCGTTTCACATGTTCCGGCAACCGGTACATCCTGCGCTGCACCGCTTCCGCGAACCGCTTCTTGACCGCGTCCTCATCGACCACTGTGACCTGCTTGCCTTCCATCAGGACTCGCCCGTGCACCATGACCGTGTCGATGTCGGAGGAGTCGGCACGGTCGATCACGACGTCCAGGAACGGCTCGGCGTCGTAGCGCCCCGGCGGGAACAGGATCCGTTCCTTCTCGACGATCAACAGGTCGGCGTAGCGGCCGGGTTCGAGCGCACCCAGCCGGTCCTCCAACCCGAGCGCCCGCGCGCCGTTCGCAGCCGCGGCGCGCAGCACGGCCTCGCTGTCCAGTCGCTGGCGCTCGAACGTCCGCGGGAACCGCTGCAGGTAGCACGCGAGGCGGAGCTCCTGGAAGAAGTCCTCGCGATCGGAGAACGAGATGCCGTCCGTGCCGAACGCGATGCGGCCGCCGGTGTCCATGATGTCGCGGACGCGGCAGATCCCGCTGGAGAGGCGCAGGTTCGAGCCGGGGTTGTTCGAGGCCACCGCGCCCGAGTCCGCGAAGATCGCGAGCTCCTCGTCGGTGACCCAGACGAAGTGCTCGAGCACGGTCTGCGGCGTGAGCACGCCGATGTCGGCCAGTCGGCGGAGCGCCGGCTTCCCGTAGCGCTCCAGGTTGTAGAGCATCTCGGAGCGCGTCTCCAGGACGTGCGTGATCATGCCGGTCGCGTGCTCGTCGGCCACGCGGCGGCAGCGCCGGTACAGGTCGTCGGAGCACGCCGGCGTCCAGTCCGGCGCGGTGACGATCCGGATCCGGTCGTCGCGGCCGTGCCAGTCTGCCGAGAGGCGCTCGAACGCCGCCATCACGTCGTCGACCGGCCACGCGTAGCCCATGGGCGAGCGGCGGATCTCGTCGGCCAGGTCGTCGGGCAGCCGTGCCAGGAAGCGCTCGTTCGGCTCGTGCACGTAGATGTTCTCGTCGCGGCTGACCAGCCCGAACGCCGTGCGCATCCCGACGTCCTCGTACGCCGCAGCGCCGGCCGGCATCCGAAGTCGGGCATCCCCGGACGGCCGTAGTACATGTCGACGGTCGCGGTCTGCCCGCCCTTGATCGCGTTGATCAGGCCCCAGAGCACGCCCGCGTACAGGTCGTCCTCCTCGACGTCGCCGACGCCGCCCTGCATGAAGACGTTCGCGCGCTCGAAGATGAACTGGTACAGGCCGGGCCCGATCGCGAGCTCCGAGTGGTAGTGGGCGTTGACGAAGCCCGGCAGCACGAAGTGCGCGCCGGAGCCGAGCACCCGGTCGAACGGCCCCTGCTCCTCGAGCTCCGCGCGCGGGCCGGCGGCGACGATCGCCGGCCCCTCGACGATGAGCGCGCCGTCCGGGATGAGTGTCCGGGCGCCGAGCGCGACGACCGGGTCGCCGAGGACGAGCGTGCGCACCGCGCCTCCTACGTGGGAACGACCATGCGCTCGAGCACGGCCTGGAACGCGAGGTTCGCCTCGTGCAGCACCTTGGGTTCGTCGATCGTCGTGAACGCGTGGTCCCGATACACGATCTTGCCATCGACGATCGTGGTGTTCACCGCGCTGCCGTTCGCCGCGAACACCAGGTGCGAGTAGATGTGTGCCTTCGACTCCGGGTAGAGCGGCGTGAACATCTGGTTGGCCAGGTCGATCAGGATGACGTCGGCCTTCTTCCCGACGCCGACCTCTCCGGTCTCGTGCTGGAGCGCGGCGGATCCGTTGCGCGTGGCCATCCGCACCACGTCCGGTGCCTGCTGCAGGCTCGGGTCCACTCGGCTCGCGCGGTGCATCAACGATGCGAACTTCATCACCTCGAACATATCCAGGCTGTTGTTGCATTCGGCCGCGTCGTGCCCGAGCCCCACGTTCAGTCCGGCCGCGAGCATCTCGGGCACCCGGGCGATGCCGTTGCCGAGCTTCGCGTTCGACGACGGGTTGTGCGAGATCTGCGTCCCGGTCTCGCGCATCAGCGCGATCTCGACGTCGGAGAGCCAGACGCAGTGCGCGGCGATGCACCGGTCGAACAGGATGCCGCAGTCGTAGGCCACCTCCGTCGGGCGACGGCCGAACCGCTGCTTGGAGTTCTCCACCTCGGTGAGCGATTCGTTCAGGTGGATGTGGATCCCCGTGTTCAGGTCGTCCGCGAGCGCGCGGGTCTCCTTCAGCAACCCCTCAGACGCGAGCGGCAGCCACTCGATCCCGATGTAGACCTCGATCCGGCCGTTCGCCGCCCCGTTCGACCGCTCGTATGCGAGCTTGTTGTCGTCGAGCGTGTCCAGGTCGTGCTCGTCGTCGGCCACGTCGTTCGACAACACCGCGCGGATCCCGATCTCCTCGGCGGCCTTGGCCAGCCCGCCGAGCTGCCGGTACATGTCGTTCACGGTGGTGACGCCGCACTTGATGGACTCGCTGTAGCTCGCGAGCGCGGCCCAGTAGGCCTCTTCCGGGTTCAGCGCGCGGATCATGGGGTACCAGCACGTGTCCAGGTACTCCCAGAGCGGCAGATGGTCGCTCCAGCCCTTGCCGACGGCCGTGTGGTAGTGCAGGTCGACCAGGCCGGGCATCACCGCCTTGTCGGTGGCGTCGATCACGGTCGCGCCGCTCTCGTCGGTCCGGCTCGCGACGTCGGCCGCCGTGCCGACGTCGGTGATCCGGTCGTCCTCGATCACCACGCTGCCCGCCGAAGATCACGTCGTCGGCGTCGTTCATGGTGACGACGGTGCCGTTCTTGATGATGATGCGATCGCTCATCGCCATTCCTCCCCTTCGTTCATCGCGAGATGCCCTGCCCCGATGTCGGAACCGCGGCGGTGAGGTCCACCCAGACCGACTTCGAGTGCAGGTACGGCTCCAGCGCTTCCTCGCCGAGCTCCTTGCCGAACCCCGAATGCTTGCGTCCGCCGAACGGCACGGACACGTCGAACATCCCGTACGTGTTGATCCACACGGTGCCCGCGTCCAGCCGGTCGGCCACGCGGAGCGCCTTGTTGACGTCTGACGTCCAGATCCCCGACGCCAGGCCGTAGTCGTTCGCGTTCGCGAGTGTCAGCAGCTCGTCCTCGTCGGCGAACGGGATCACCGACAGCACCGGACCGAAGATCTCCTCCTGCGCCACCTTCATGTCGTTCCGCACATGGCGGAGCACGGTCGGCTGCAGGAAGAACCCGCCCTCGAACCCCTGTACCGACGCGTCGCCGCCGCCGACGGCGACCTCGGCGCCCTGCTCGCGCGCGGAGTCGACGTAGCCGCGCACCCGCGTGCGGTGCGCCGCGGAGATCAGCGGTCCCATCTGCGTCTCGGGATCCAGGCCCGAGCCCAGGCGGATCGTTCCCGCCTGCACGGCGACCCGATCGGCCAGCTCGTCGGCCACCGGCGCCTCGACGAACAGACGTGAGCCGGCGACGCAGGCCTGCCCCTGGTTGAAGAAGATCCCGCCGAACGCACCGCTCGCGGCGGCGTCGAGGTCGGCGTCGGCGAACACGATGTTCGGGCTCTTCCCGCCCAGCTCCAGCGTGACGCGCTTCAGCCCGTCGACGGCGGTCCGCATGATCTCCTTGCCGGTGGCGGTCTGCCCGGTGAACGCGACCTTCCGCACGCTCGGATGCCGCACGAGCGCGGCGCCGACGTCGGGCCCGCCGATCACCACGTTCACGACGCCGGGCGGGAACCCGGCCTCGTCCACCAGTTGCATCAAGCGCAGCGTGGACAGGGGAGCGAGCTCCGACGGCTTGATCACGATCGTGCAGCCGGCCGCGAGCGCGGGGCCGAGCTTGTACCCGACCTCGAGCAGCGGGAAGTTCCACGGGCGTGATCGCCGCGACCACGCCCGACCGGCTCGCGCTTCGCGACCGTGAACATCCCGGGGATCGAGTTCGGCAGGACCTTGCCCTCGATCTTGGTCGTCCACCCGGCGTAGTAGCGCAGCAGCTCGATCGTGAGCGCGATGTCGACGGCCTGCGCCTCCCACATCGGCTTGCCGTTGTCGAGCACTTCGAGCGTCGCGAACTCGTCCTTGTTCGCCTCGAGCAGGTCGGCGAGGTGCCACATCAAGCGTGCGCGTTGGGTGGGCGGTGTGAAGCGCCACAGGTCGAACGCTCTCGCGGCCGCCGTCACCGCGGCGTCGACCTCGCGCTCGGTTGCGAGCGGCGCCTCGGCGAGCGTCTGCCCGGTCGCCGGGTTCACCGTGACGAGGCTCCCCTCGGTCTCCACGAACGCCCCGTCGATGTAGAGGCGGAGCGGTTCGCCCAGGAAGCCGACCGGCGGCTCAGTGATCGTCGATGCCATGCGTTCCTCCTTCGAAGGGTGTCAGGCGAGCTCGAGCACCTGACGGCCGAGCACCGCGCGCTTGCGCAGCGCGCCGAGCGCGTCGTCGATGCCCTCCATCGGGTACGCGGCCGGCGATCGGGACGGTCATCGCGCCTGCCGCGGACAGGCTCATCGCGTCCTGCAGGTCCAGCCGCGTCGCCGCGACGGTCGAGATGAGCGACGTCTCGGGCAGGATGAACTCGATCGGGTGGATGTCGATCGACTGGTCGGTGTAGCCGGTCGAGACGAACCGGCCGCCTTTCGCCAGGGACCGGATGCCGGCGGTCATCGTCTGCGTGGTCCCGACCAGCTCGAAGAACACGTCGGTGCCGCGGCCGCCCGTCAGCGCACGGATCCGGTCGGCGACCGTGTCGTAGCCGTCGGCGGTGTCGACCAGGACGCCGTCGGAGGCTCCGTGCTCGGCTGCGAGGGACAGCTTGTCCTCGGAGTCGCCGATCGCGATCACGCGCGCCCCCGCGTGGGCCGCGGCCTGGACCACCAGGATCCCGACGCCGCCGATCCCGTCGACGACCGCCGTGTCGCCAAGACGGAGGCGCGACAGCTTCGTCGCGTGCATCGCCGTCATGCCGGCGCACGTGAGGACCGCCGCGGTCGCGAGGTCGACGCCGTCCGGGATCGGCACGGCGTTCTGTTCGGGGACCACGACGTACTCCGCGTCGCCCCCGTCGCGGTTGAACCCGAGCTGGTCGGGCTCGTTGTCGCAGATGTTCGTCGCGACCCTTCAGGCACTGCTCGCATCGGCCGCAGAAGATCTTGTTGTAGATCGCGACGGGCGTCCCCGCCGCGAGCGACGCGCCGTCGCCCGCCGCCTCCACCACGCCGGCCGCCTCATGTCCGAGCGTCATCGGGTACGGATCCGGCTTGATCATGCCGTCGAGGATGTGCAGGTCGGTCCCGCACACGCCGGCGGCGTGGACCCGCACGAGCACCTCGCCCGGCCCGGGCGTGAGGTCGTCGATCTCGTCCACCCGGAGCGAGAGGTCGTCGTGGATCCGCACGGCACGCATCTAGGGGGTTCCTCCTTCATCGGGGAGACCGGCCGGCCGGGGGTTCCCGTAGGCCATGTCCCAGAACTCGGCTTCGTAGCGGGTCGAACGTTCGAAGATCGGGGAGAGCGCCGCGATCCTGGTCCGGTCGGCGGGATCGACGAGCCGGTCGAGCAGCGCGGTCGTCTCGGCGACCAGTCCGTCGTACGCGTCGTTGCCGAACATCGCGATCCAGTCCGCGTAGATCGGATCGGCCGGCGGGTTCGCCGTGAGCGGCCGCGCCAGCTCGCCGTAGCTCCACTGGCACGGCAGCACGGCGGTGAGCCCGTCGGCGCAGTCGCCCAGCAGGCAGGTCGAGAGCAGGTGGCGGGTGTAGGCGTACGTGGTCGGCAGCATCGTCCCGCGGCCGTCG
The DNA here is from genome assembly GCA_963736335.1 of uncultured Actinomycetes bacterium. GTDB lineage: Bacteria > Actinomycetota > UBA4738 > UBA4738 > HRBIN12 > JBBQVZ01. Next base: position 63,130 of record CAVTOC010000005.1, read on the forward strand.
GCGGTCGCCGCGTCCCCGCCGAGGCGTTGGAGGAAGGCCAGGTTCGCCGGGATCTCGTTCTCGACGATCTGCGACTGGAACCGGGAGAGCGTGGCGATCGCCTCCCGGTCCGGCGCCTTGGCCACGATGAGCGCGATCGCGCGGGCGTACTCCTCGAGATACAGGACGTTCTGCGTGAAGTAACCGCGGAACGTCTCGTGGGGGAGCGACCCGTCCGCGATCGCCCGCACCATCGGGTGCGTGACCGCGGCGGCCCACGCATCCACCCCGGCGTCGTGCAGGATCGCCGACACGCGGGCGGGCGCATGCGACATGGCGCGCGCTCCATCAGACATGCGGCGCCCCGGTCAGTCCGACCTCGTCCGCCGCCGCTGGCGTCGGTGTGCCCGCGAGCTGGTCGCCCAGCACGCTCTCGATGTGCGCCCGCATCAGCCGTTCGGCCTCGTCGGCCCGGCGCCCCATGATCGCCTCGACGATGACGGCGTGCTCCTCGACCGACGCTTCCACCCGGCCGGGGATGCCCTCGGTGAGCTTGCCGATCCGGGTCAGGTGGGCGCGGAGGTTGTCGATCAACGCGCGGATCCGCCGGTTCGTGACCTGGTCGTAGATGATCTGGTCGAATCGGCCGAGGAGCGCCGCGAGCTCGGTCAGCTCGCCTGCATCGCGGAGCTCGCGGCTGCGCGCGACGACCTCGCAGAGCTCAGCGCGCGCCTCCTCGGACGCGTCGACGGCAACGCCGCGGACCGCGGCGCCCTCCAGGAGGCTCCGGAGCTCGTAGATCTCCTCCAGGTCGCGCGGCGAGTAGCCGCTCACCACCGCGCCCTTGAACGACGTCGCCTCGACCAGTCCTTCCTGCTCGAGCCGCGCGAGCGCCTCGCGGATCGGCGTCTTGCTCACGCCGAGCTGTTGGGCGATCGCCGCCTCGCGCAGCGGCTCGCCGGGATGCAGCCGGAGATCGATGATCGCCTCGCGGATCTCCTCGCACACCCAATCGGTCACCTTGCGCCGGTCGTGCTGCCCGGTGAACACCTGGTCGGCCTGTGCGGTATCGAGCGCCTCGTTATCCATCGCGTGCCCCTGTCTCCTCCGATTCCTCTACGAGCTCGACGAGCACCCCGCCCGTCGCCGACGGGTGCAGGAACGCGATCCGCGTCCCCATGCCTCCCGGCCGCGCCTCGCGGTCGATCAACGACACGCCGCGTGCGTCCAGGTCGGCGAGCGCGGCGTCGATCGCGTCGACCGCGAACGCCACGTGATGCAACCCCGGTCCGCGCCTGTCCAGGAACCGCTGCACCGGCCCGTCGCCCTCGGCCTCCAGCGTCTGCACGTAGGCGCCGCCCGCCGGATACATCCGCTCGAGGAAGCCCGGTCCGTGCTCGGCGTGCGCGGGCGCGCCGAGGAACATCGTCAGCGCGTCCTCGCACACCGGGTCGTCCCCGTGGGCGATCGCGACGTGGTGCAGCGAGGTGACGTGCCAGCTCATCGCCGCACCCCTCCTCCGACGACGTCGGCGAAGCACACGGCGAACGCCTCGACGGTGTCCATGCGGTTCGCGCCGAGCGGGAACACGTGGACGGAGTCCGCGCCGGCGTCGATGGCCGCCGCGATCCTGGTGCGCGCGTGCGACGCGTCGCCGGCGAGCGCCACCGACCGCACGAAGTCGTCGGGGAGCAGCTTCGCGGCCTCCTCGGCCTCCTGGAACTCCCCGCCGGCATACCGTGCGCGCACGTCCGCGACGAGCGTGGGTGGCACGCCGGCCAGCTCGCAGATCGCCGGTGCCGTCTGCGGGAACCACGCGGCGATCGAGCGCGCCGACGCCATCGCCGCATGCTCGTCGTCGCCGATCGCGCCGTAGGCGAACACCGCGACGTGCGGGCGCGTCCTCCCGGCCTTCGCAGCTCCCCGGTCGACGTGTTCCAGGGCCCAGGCGAGCGCTTCGGGGAACAGGCCGACCAGCAGGATCACCCCATCCGCGACCTCGCCGGCGAGCTCGAGCGTCTTCGGTCCGCTCGCGGAGATGTAGACGGGGATATCCGCCCGCGCGGCGAAGCGCAGGTGGGCGTCGTGCAACGTGAACGCGCGGTCCTCGACCGACACGTTCGCTCCCGACCAGAGCTCGCGGATCGCCGCGATCGAGGCCCGGAGGGAGGCGAGCGGGCTGGGCTTCAGCCCGAGCGCGAGCAGCGGCCGGTCGCCCGCGCCGATCCCCAGGACCATCCGTCCGCCCGAGATGTCGTCCACGGTCGCGGCGGCGGCCGCGGTGATGGCGGGATGCCTCGTGACCGGGTTCGTGACGGCCGTGCCCAGTCGCAACCGAGGCGAAGCCTTCGCTGCGAGCGTCAGGTACGCGTAGGAGTTGCGTGCGTGCAGGGACGAATCCGTGAGCCACAGGTGTTCGAAGCCGAGCCCGTCGATCCGTTCGACCATGCCCTCGAACTCCGCGGGAGGGTAGGCCCCCTGCAATACGACGCCGGACAGCGGGCCGCTCATGCCGAGAGCTCCTCGAACCGCGTGACCGTGCGCGCGAGGGTGCGGACGCCGCCGGCGATCGGCGCGGTGTCGATCCATTCCTGCGGCGTGTGCTCACCCGAGCCCGTCGTGACACCGATCGCGATCGCGGGGATCCCTCTCGCGTGCGCGGCGTTCGCGTCGGTGCTCGTCGCGGCCGGCCGGACCTCGATCCCGGCCTCGCGCAGCGCGTCGCCGGCCGCTCGCACCAGGGGATGCGACGGGTCCAGCCGGCCCGCCGGCCGGTCGCCGAGCACCGTTCGCTCGACGCGGAGCGGTTCGTCGATCCGCGCCACGATCGCGTCGACGTCGCGCGCGAGCGCAGCGAGCGTCCGGGGGTCGTCGGCGCGCAGGTCCAGCTCGAACCACGCTTCGCGGGCACGCATGTTGATGCCCTCGCCGCCGCCGATCCGTCCGGCGTTCACGGACGTGTCGTCGATCGGCGACATGGATGCGATCTCCGAGACGAGGCCGGCCACCGCGTGGACGGCGCTGGGCACGTCAGTCGCCTCCCAGGCGTGTCCGCCCGGGCCGGTCACCGTGATGCGGCGCCGGATCGAGCCGACGCCGACGGCCGAGACCCGTCCCAGGTAGTTGCCCTCCACCGCGATGAACGCTCCGACGGGCTCCGGAGGCGCGTCGAGCGCGGCCGATACGCCGCATAGGTTCCCGAGGCCCTCCTCACCGACCGACGCGAGGAGCCAGATCGATCTCCCCATCCCGCCGAGGAGGCCGGCCGCGGCCGAGAGGGAGGCGACCCCCACGGCGTCGTCCCCGACGCCCGGTCCGCACAGCCGAGGACCGTCCGAGCGCGTCCGGTGCGACAGGCCCGGGCCGAACACCGTGTCGATATGCGCGCACAGGATCACGGCGGCCCCGTCGCCCCGGCGCGCGCGGGCCCACACGTTCCCGGTCTCGTCCACGTGCACGTCGCGCAGCCCATCGGCGTCCCACCACGACCGAACCAACGCCGCGCGGTTGGCCTCGAACCCCGTCGGGGCCGGTAGCTCCGCGAGCTCGATCGTGCGCCGCAGCACGACGTCCGCCACCGTTCCGCTCCTCATGGCGCGATCGCCACCCCGTCGGATACGAGCTCGTCGACCGCGTCTGCACTCAGTCCGACATCGGTCAGGACCTCGCGGGTATGCGCGCCGAGGGCGGGCGCGGGCGACGGATACGGGAACGGCGCGCGATCGAACCGCACCGGGACGCCGACCACGCGATAGTCGCCCGCATCCGGGTGGTGCAGCGTCTGGACCGCGCCGAGCGCCGCGGTCTGCGCGTCCGCGAAGACCCGATCGATGTCGCGCACCTCCGCTGCCGGCACGCCCTCGGCGGCGAGCAGCTCGAGCCAGTGCGCGCTCGGCTCCCGCCCGAGCACCGACTCGAACGCGTCGGTCAGCTCGTCGCGGTTCCGCACGCGGGTCGCGTTGTCCACGAACCGGGGATCGTCGATGAGCGCGTCGGCGCCCAGGACCTTGCAGCATCGGATCCACAGGTCCTCGGAGCCGGCGCCGGCGAGCACGATCCATCCGTCGGCCGTCCGGAAGCCGCCGTACGGAGCGAACGTGGGCGAATGCGTGCCGAGCAGCCCGGGAACCTCGCCGGAGACGAACGTGCTCGCGGCCAGTGTCCCGAGGCTGGTCAGGGCGAACTCCATCAACGATGAGGAGACCTGTCGCCCCACGCCGGTCCGCAGCCGCTCGAGATGTGCGGCGAGGAGCCCGAACGCGCAGCTGATCCCGGCCCCAACGTCGAGCACCGGCGCGCCGACCTTGACCGGCCCCGACGCCTCGCTCCCCGTCACGCTCATCACGCCGCTCTCGGCCTGCAGGATCAGGTCGAACCCTCCGCGCGAGGCCTGCGGACCCACGTCGCCGTAGCCAGAGATCGACCCGTACACGATCGACGGGTACCGGGCATGGACCTGCTCCCAATCCAGGCCGTACGGCGCGAGGCTGCCGGGTCTCGCGTTCTCCACGACGAAGTCCGCCGACGCGAGCAACCGATCGACGGCGTCCGCGGCCGACGGCGAGCGGAAGTCGATCGCGACGCTCCGCTTGCCCGAGTTGAGCGACAGGAACAGCACCGACTCATCGCCGAGCCGCTCGGTCCCCTGGACACGGTAGGGGTCGCCGCCCGGCGGCACCTCCAGCTTGACGACGTCGGCTCCGAGCGCCGCGAGCAGCGCGGTCGCCTGCGACCCCGCCACGAACCGCGTCAGGTCGAGCACCCGGAGCCCGTGGAGCGGCGCTACCACGGATCCGGCTCCCGGAACTCGCCGAACACGCCGCGGAACGCGTCCGACAGCTCGCCGAGTGTCGCGCCCGCGCGCGCGGCGTCCACGAGCACGGGCATGACGTTGCGGCCTTCGCGCGCCGCCGCGTCGACGTCCGCGATCGCCGCCGAGCACGCAGAAGCGTCGCGCGCCTCGACGCGGGCCGCGGTGCGCGCGACCTGTCGCTCGACGACGCCGGCGTCGAGGACGAACGCCTCGGGGCAGCTCGACCGGCGCCTCGTCGGGGTCGGCGTGTACGTTCACGCCGACGCGCGGCCGCGTGCCGTCGCCGACGGCGCGTTCGATCCGATAGGCGGACTCGGCGATCCATCGCTGCGGAACGCCGCGCTCGATCGCGGCGACCGCGCCGCCGAGCGCGGCGATCTCATGGAGCACGTCGTTCGCCCGCGCCTCGAGCTCGTCCGTCAGGTGCTCCACGAAGTACGAGCCGGCGAGCGGGTCGGCGGTGCGCGGAACGCCGGACTCGAGCGCGACGATCTGCTGGGTGCGCAACGACAGCGTCACCGCCTCCTCCGACGGGATCTGGAACGCCTCGTCGTATCCCATGACGTGGATCGACTGCGCGCCGCCGAGCACCGCGCCCAGGCATTGCACGGTGGACCGGATGAGGTTGTTCAGCGGCTGCTGCGCCGTGAGCGTCGTGCCGGAGTTCCCGGAGAAGAACCGGAGCCGGCCGGAGTTCGCGTCCTTCGCGGAGAAGCGCTCGGTCGCGATCCGGTACCACATGCGCCGTGCGGCGCGGAGCTTCGCCACCTCCTCGAACAGATCCATGGTGGTGGCGAAGTGGAAGGACAGGCGTGGTGCGAACGTGTCGAACGACGAGCCCGCGCGCGATCAGCGCCTCCGAGTACGCGATCGCGGACGCGAGGGTGAGCGCGAGCTCCTGGATCGCGTCGCACCCCGCCTCGCGCGCGTGGTAGCCGGTGATCGAGATCGGGTTGAACCGCGGGAGATGCTGCGACGCGAACTCGATCACGTCGCACGACAGTCGCATCGAGGGCTCGGGCGGGAACACGTACGTCTTGCGGGCCAGGAACTCCTTCAGGATGTCGTTCTGCAGCGTGCCGGCCAGGCGCTCGGGCGCCACTCCCTGCCGCTCCGCCGCCACCAGGTACATCGCCAGGATGATCGGGGCGGTCGCGTTGATCGTGAAGTTGACGGAAACCTCGTCGAGCGGCGAGCCCAGCGAACAGGTCCGCCATGTCGTCGGCCGTGTCGATCGCGACGCCGACCCGCCCGACCTCGGCGAGGGCGGTCGGGTGACCGGAGTCGTAGCCGAGCTGCGTCGGCAGGTCGAAGGCGACGGAGAGCGCCGTCTGGCCGCGGTCGAGCAGGAAGCGGAACCGCTCGTTCGCCTCCTCTGACGAGCCGAACCCCGCGAACTGCCGCATCGTCCAGAGCTGACCGCGGTACATCGAGGGGTAGGGCCCTCGCGTGAACGGAGGCTCGCCCGGCGCGCCGAGACGATCGGCGAGTCCGCTCGCGACGTCGGCTGCCGTGTACGTCTCGCGCACCGGGATGCCGGCGTCCGTGGTGACCTCGCGAACGTCGCGCTCGCTCATGATCCGACCCGCTCCCGGGATCCGGCCGCAGCGAGGATCCCGCTCACGACATCCCGCAGATCGGTGCCGGCCGGATAGACGGCCGCCACGCCGAGGTCGAGGAGCGTCGCCACGTCGGCGGCGGGGATGGTGCCGCCGAGGACGACCGGTGTGTCCAGGCCCAGCTCGTTGCGACGTGTCATGAGCTCGCGGACCAACGGGAGGTGGGCGCCGGAGAGCATCGAGATCCCGATCGCGTCGACGTCGTCGTCGATCGCCGCCTGCACGATCTCCTCGACGCTCCGGCGGATGCCGAGGTAGACGACCTCGGCTCCGGCGTCGCGCAGCGCCATCGCGATGACCTTGATCCCCCGGTCGTGCCCGTCGAGACCGGGCTTCGCCAGCAGCACGCGTGCCGGGCTCACATCAGCACCCCGGCGGCCATGACCGGACGCCCGTCCAGCTCGAGCGTCGCGTCCTTCATCACGCAGTCCAAGTGCGCGATCGCTTCGACGGTGCCGCCGTACGCGATCGAGTTGCCGAGCGCGATGTGGGCGGTGCCGAGCGCCGATTCGGTCTCCATCGCCACGCCGCACACGAGCCCCGAGGGGTTGAACGCCATCGAGACCTCGGCCAGGTTCGACATCCGGTCGTCGTCGCACCGGGCGAGCATCTCTACCAGCCGGCCCGCTTCGTCGCCCTCCACGCCGACCATCACGCCGTCGGCGATGTGGAGCACGACCGGCGACGGCAGCGGCCCCTCGCCCATGAACAGCAGGTCGGCGTCGACCACCACGATCCCGGCGCTCGAGGACTCGACCGGCGCCGTGCCCGCCTCGATGTCGGGCGGCGCCATGTACGCGCCGTCTTCGCGCGCGAGGCCGTGGAGCACGCGTCCCGGCCGGCCCTCGACCGATCCACGGAGGTCGGTGCCGGCCGGTGTGGTCAGTCGGAACCTCGACGCCCTACCCCACGCGTCACCGACCCGTTCGGCGTCGCCGCGGATCCGGTCGAAGTCCACCGCGAGCGGACCGTCGTCGCGGAACGTCTCGAGCCGGACGCCCGGCATCGCGAGGTACCGGACGCCGATCGCTGTCGCCTCCCTGCGGGCGGCGCTCGACCCGATGAACAGGCTCGTGAGCTCGATCACCGCGCCGGCTCCCCGCATCTGGACCGCCACGGCGTTCGGCGGCTCCGCTCCGGGAAGCGCGGGGACCGGCATCGTCGAGACCACGGGCACGCCTCGACGATGCTCGATCCCCGCGACCAACCCTGCGACCACGGCGGGGTCGGTCCCCTCGTCGGTCAGCAGGACGACCTGTTCGCCCTCACGCACGGCCAGACAGCGGTCGAGCACGTTGGCGAACCCGACCTCACCCTGCATCCGGCTTCATGCTCCTTCCCCGGACGTCAGCGCGAGCGCGGCGAATACCGCGTAGACCTTCGTCGCTTCTTCGATATCCGCGACGGTGAGGTGCTCGTCGGGGCAGTACACGGGAGGTCCGCCGGGTCCGAAGATCACCGTCGGCACCTTCGCTCCGAAGCTCGCCGTGTCGCCGAGCCAGTTCTCGACGACGAGCGGAGGTTCCTCGCCCCCGCGCACCTCGCGAGCGGCATCCCGCATGAGCCGGACGACCTCGTCGCCCGGATCGGCCAGGTAGCCCGACTTCACGTCGGCGAGCACGACATCGGCCTGGAAGCGAGGGTCGGCCTCCGCCGCGACCGCCAGGCAGCGATCGATCTCTGCGCGGACCTCCTCGATCGTGACGCCCGGCTGCGGCCGGCAGTCCACGCGGATCACGCACTCGTCCGGGATCATCGAAGGCCCGCCCGGTGCGAGACCGCCGTAGATGCGGCCCGGCACGACGTAGGTCTCGGCTCCGAAGAGGTCGACCACCCACGGCTCCAGATCGGGCTCGTACTTCGACGCGTCGAGCGCTAGGACCGCCTGCGCGGCCAGCACGTTCGCGTTGATCGCCTGTGGCTTGTGGCACGTGTGCGCCGAGCGACCACGCGTCGTGACGTCGAAGTAGTACCGGCCGCGATGCCCCAGGCACACCTGGTTGTCGGTGAGCTCGCCGAGCACGCAGAGGTCGGCCGGATGCGTGTCGAAATATGCGATCGAGCCGAGCTGTTCGCCCATGTGGTCGGAGACCGCCGCCATCGCCAGCCGGCCGCGAGCCGGCAGGCCCGACGCGCGCACGGCCTCGATCGCGACGATCTGGCAGGCGAGCGCCGCCTTCATGTCCATCACGCCGTGGCCGTAGACCGCCCCGTCGATCAGCGCTCCCGAGAACGGCTCGGTCACGCTCCACCCGTGGGACACGGGCTTCGTGTCCATGTGGCCGGTGAGGACCACCGTCGGGCCGTCTCCGAGCGAGACGTGCCCGACCGCGTTGGGGCGGTCCTCCACCACCGGCTGCAGCTCCACGTCGTCGAACGCCGACCCGCGCATGACCGACGCGAGGAACGCCGCCAGGTCGCCCTCCTCGCCGAGGACGCTCGGGATGCGGCAGACCTCCTGCACGAGCTCCACCGCCCGCCCGAGGTCGAGCGCGCGCAGCACGCTCTCCGCCACGAACGTCGATCCCGTCCCTACATCCACGTCGGCTCCTCTTCGTGGTTCCTCCGGCTCCGCTCACGTGCAGCTGTACGGCATGTACTGATCGGTCGCGATCGCGCTCGCATCGGGCGTGCCGGTGATGAGCTGGTTCGTCTGCATCCACTCGCCGTAGCTCTGCCAGTTCGCGACGTCGATGCAACCCGTCTTCGTGCCGGAGGCCGGCGTCAGCAGGGTCAGCGTGTACGGCACGCTCTCGTCGAGGAACTTCGGGTCGTACTGGGTGGCCTTCTTCATGATCTCCGTCGCGCCGGTCGGGTCGGCGATGGCGCCGTCGGTCCCCTTCACGAGCGCCGCGACGAACCGCGTCACGGCGTCCGCGTACGCGGCGTCGGACTGCAGGCGATCGGAGTTCGCGGCCACCACCAGCTCGGCGTAGCTGGGCACGCCCAACTGGTCCGCCGGGAAGACCGTCGGCTTCTTCCCGGTCTCCTGCTCGATCTGGATGGCCTCGACGTTGCGGTAGCCGCCGATGATCGCGTCGACCTTGTCGGACAGGATCGAGGGCACCAGGTTGAAGCCGACGTTGACCTTCGTGACGTCGCCGGCGGTCAGGCCGGCCGTCTTCAGCATCGTCGTGTAGAACGCGTCGTCGCTCGGGATACCCGTCACGCCCACGGACTTGCCGCTGATCTGATCCAGCGAGGTCACCGTCTGGCTGGGGCTGACGATCATCGAGTTCAGCGGCACCGGGACCACGGTGGCGACCGCCATGACGGGGAGGTCGTTCTGCTGGCCGTAGAACATCTCGGGCTGGTACGTGATCGACAGGTCCACCTTGTTGAGGCCGACGAGCTTGATCGGATCGGCGGCGTTGGACGGCGACCGCAGGTTGATCGTCAGGCCCGCGTCGCTGAAGTAGCCCTTGTCCTGGGCGTAGTACAGGCCCACGTGGTCCGGGTTCGGCACCCAGTCGAGCTCCACGGTGAGCGACGCGGGCGCCGGGGCGGCGCTGCCCGTTGCGCCCGTGGTCCCCGTCGATGCCGACGGCGACGAGTTCCCGCTGTTGTCCGACGAGTTGCTGCACGCCGCAGCGACGATGGCGACGAACGCCAGCGCGGCGACGACGGAGAACCTCTTGCGATCCCGACCCATCTGCTCCCGTCCTTTCTCGCTCCGGCTCGCGGGGCTGTCCACGCGGCCGTCCCTCCCCAGCTCCGACGCCACGCGGCCCCTACATCCCTGCCCCCTTCGGCGCCCACGGGACGAAGATCCGCTCGAGCAGCGAGACCAGCCCGAACAGCGCCATCGCGATCAGCGTCAGGATCAAGATCGCGGCGAAGATCCGCGCGGTCTGGAGGTTCGGCGTGGCCTGCAGGATCACGTAGCCGAGGCCCGCGCTCGCACCCGCCCACTCGCCGAAGATGGCGCCGATCGCCGCGAACGTGGCCGCGATCCGCATGCCCGAGAAGATCGCCGGGAGCGCGCCGGGGAACTCGACCCGCCGGAAGATCGCCCAGCGGTTCGCGTCGAGCGTCTTCATCATCCGGAGGAAGTCGTCGTCCACCTGGCGGAGCCCGTCGAGGCCGTTCACGACGATGGGGAAGAAGCAGATCAGCGCGACGATCACGAGCTTGGGCAGGATCCCGTAGCCGAAGAGGATCACCAGGATCGGGGCCAGCACGACGATGGGGATCGTCTGCGATCCGATCAGCAGCGGGTACACGGCTCGCCGGAGCGGCGTGAACATGTGCAGCACGATCGCCAGCCCCACGCCCGCGACCGCCGCGATCACGAACCCGATCAGCACCTCTCGGAGCGTCACCCACATGGCGGGAGCCAGGTACGGTCCCCAATCGTTCTTGAGCGAGATGACGATCTGGGACGGCGACGGCAACAGGTACTTCGGGACGTGGAACACCCAGATGGCGAACTCCCAGATCCCGAGCATGATCAGGGAGAAGAGGACCGCGAGGCCGTACGCCCGCCAGAACCGCGCCCACCCGGAGCGCTTGCGTGCGGGAGCCCGGTCGGGGATCGTCGCGGCATCCGCCGACGGCTGGGGAGGAGCCTCGGTGTTCATTCGAGCGCCTCGAGCGCCGCTTCCTTGAGCGAGACGAAATCCGGGCTGGTCACGATCTCGCGCCGGGAGCGGCCGGCCGTCTGCAGGTCCGAGTCGATCACCTTCACCACGCGACCCGGCCGTGCCGACATCACGACGACCGTGCGGCTGAGCACGAGCGCCTCCTCCACGTCGTGCGTGACGAGCAGCACCGTACGCGGGACGTCGCTCAGCGCGCGTAACAGCCACTCCTGCATCTGCGCGCGCGTGATGGAGTCCAGCGCGCCGAACGGCTCGTCGAGCAGAAGGACGTCCTTCTCGGCCATGAGCGTCCGCAGGAAGCTGACCCGCTGCCGCATGCCGCCGGAGAGCTTGGCCGGAAGCACGTCCTCGAACTGTGCGAGGCCGAAGTGCTCGAAGTACGGCCGCGTCTTCGCCCGCGCGTCGCTCCGCGAGACGCCTCGGTTCTGCAGCGCGATCATCGCGTTGTCCAACGCCGTTCGCCACGGCAGCAGCAGGTCGCGCTGGGGCATCATCGCGCAGCGCCCGAGCCGACCGGTCGCGCCCGGTCTCGCCCTCGACGTTGATGACGCCCCCGTCGGGTTCGAGCAAGCCGGCCGTCAGCTGCAGCAGGGTCGATTTCCCACCGCCGCTCGGGCCGACGATCCCGATCCGGGCGTGTCGCTCGATCTCGAACGTCACGTCCTCGAGCGCGAGCACCTCTCCGAAGGCCTTGCGAACCCCGCTGAACGCGATGCCGATGTCCTGGTTGTCGGGGTTGGGAGCGGGCGTCGGGCTCATGTCGATCGGTGCGCGACCTCCCACGGACCCCCCTGCTTGGTATCTGATATCTCAGGCATCACATCGCGAAGGGCGCGACCGTACCTCGGCGTGCGCGACGGGGTCAAGGCAGCCAGAGGGCGGCTACGGCTCCGAGAGGTCGGGCCACCGTTCGAGCGTGTACGCCATGTCCCAGAACGACCGCTCGAGCCGGGAGCTCGTGGCGAAGATCCGGCCGATGTCGTCGTGCCGGGCGTCGGTGGTGACCTCCTCGGTGACGAGCGCGTCGAAGTCGCGACGCATCGCTTCGACCATCTCGACGTTCGACGGAAGGCTGAAGTAGGCGATCCATCCGCCGTAGGCGGGGTGTTCGAGATCGGTGCGTTCCCGCAGATCGGCAGCGATCTCGACGTAGCTCCACGCGCAGGGAAGGAGCGACGCCATGATCTCGAGCGGCCCGCCGCGCAGCGCGAGTGAGTGCATGTAGCTCGTATACGCGACGTTGGCCGGGGCCATCGCGAGGGAGCCTCCGTGGTCCGCCGCTCCCATCTCGGTCACACGTTCGAGCAGGGCACGGTTGCTCGGAAGCTCCGCGTCCAGGACCTGGTTCAGATCCGTCGTGAAGTAACGGAGCTCGGCCTCGGTGCGCGACTTGGCCGCGCCCATCGCCAGACAGCGCGCGTACTCCTCGAGGTAGAAGTTGTCCTGTTCGAGGAAGAAGCGGAACTTCTCCAGGGGCAACGTCCCGGCCGCGAGCTCCGTGATGAACGCGTGCTCGTGCAGCGCCTGCCAGATCGGATCACAGATGGCACGGAACCCGTCCGATGCCGATGGGATGGCGCTCATCGCGCGCAGTGTACGCGTGGGGGTGCCTCTGTCTCACCGCGAACGCGGACAACCTATCCTTGGGCCGTGACGACATCGGTGCTCATCCTCGGAGCGGGCTTCGGTGGGCTGGAGCTGTCGACCCGATTGTCGGAAGAGCTCGGCGAACAGGCCGACGTCACGCTGATCGATCGGGCCGACTCGTTCGTGTTCGGTTTCTCCAAGCTCGACGTGATGTTCGGAAAGCAGGCACCCGAGGCCGTCCGGCTTGACTACCGCGACCTCACGAGGCCGCACGTCCGCTTCCGTCAGGAAACGATCACCGCGATCGATCCCGCCCGGCGGCAGGTGGTGACGGATCTCGACAGCTACGAAGCCGACGTCCTGGTCGTGGCGCTGGGGGCCGACTACGACTTCGACGCGACGCCGGGTCTCCTCGAGGCCGGCAACGAGTTCTACTCGGTCGCCGGCGCGGAGACGATCCGCGAGATGCTTCCCTCATTCACGGCGGGTGCGGCGATCGTCGGCGTATGCGGAGCCCCGTTCAAGTGCCCGCCGGCGCCGAGCGAGGCGGCGTTCTTGCTGGACGAATCCCTGCGCGCGGGCGGCGCGCGCGAGGACGTCTCGATCCAGGTCGTGATCCCGTTCGGCACGCCGATCCCCCCGTCGCCGGCAACGTCTCACGCCATCCTCGCGGCGTTCGCCGAACGCGACATCGTGTTCGTGCCCGATCGCCGTGTGACATCACTCGACACCGGCACGAGCGAGGCGATCCTCGATGACGGCCGCCGCCTGCCGTTCGATCTATTCCTGGGCATCCCGGTGCACCGGGCGCCCGCCGTCGTCGAGGACGCCGGTCTGACGGAGAACGGGTGGATCCCGGTCGACCCGCACACGTTGGCCACCCGTTTCCCCGCGGTGTACGCCGTCGGGGACGTCACGAGCGTGGGAACGCCCAAGGCCGGCGTATTCGCGGAGCGCCAGGCGAGCGTGGTGGCCGAGCACATGATCGCGCGGATCCGCGGTGCGAGCGAGCCACCGGGATACGACGGGACCGGCACGTGCTACGTCGAGTTCGGCGGTCACGCGGTCGGACGCGTCGACGTGGACTTCTACTCGACCCCGGGCCACCCGACCGGGACGTTCGTCACGCCGTCGGTGGAGACCGCGGCGGAGAAGGCCGACTTCGCGGCCAGCCGGCGGGCACGCTGGTTCGAAGGCTGAGCGCGCCGCTAGGCTAGGTGGGCTCAGCCACGACATCGAGGAGGTTCGGATGGCCGAGAGCGCGAAGCAGGCATGGGGTGAGGTCGGAGAGAAGTTCTCGTCGTGGGGGCGACGCGTGGCCGACCGGTATCACCAGTCGGGATCAACGGAGACGGCCGACGCGGACGAGGCCGAGCGCGAGCTGAAGCGCGCGATGAAGGAACTCTTCGACGAGCTCTCGCGCGGGGTGACGGCCGTCGGCGCGACGTTCAAGGACGACGAGGCCAAGCAGGATCTGTCCGAGGCCGTGAACGCGCTCGGCGACGCCATCACCGCAACGGTCAACGAGGCCACGGAGGCGATCCGCTCGAAGGGCGGCTCCTCGACCCCTCCGCCTCCCCCTCCTCCACCGACCCCGCCCGGCGACGGCTGACCACCGCTAGGTCGACCGCAGCTCTTCGACCCATGCTCGGAGCCGGGGGAGATGCTCCGCGTAGTGCTCCGGGCCGGTCTTGGCGATCCACCACGCCGCATCCGGAGACGGCTGCCGGAGCTCGAGCAATGCCTGTCGCATCCGCGACCGGGCGGCGGCCGCCTGTGCCTTTACCGTCGAGAGCGGGACGTCGCGCATGGCTTCGAGCGACAGGCGGTTCACGTCGTCGACATCGATGTCTTCCCGACGATATGAGCCGGCTGCGATCTGTTCCAGCAGCACGCCCCCTTCCGCGAGCCAGGCACCGACGTGCGCGAGCAGGTCTTTCGCCGACCAGCCCTCCCGGTAATACCCGGGTCGCGCCACCTGTTCTGGCGAGAGCCGATCGATCAGCGAGCGGAGCTCGTGCCAGCCACGCTCTTCGGCGGCCAGGACCGCGGACTGATCCGCGATGCCTGTGATGGGTCTGCCGGTGTCAGCCATCGCCCTCCGATCGACTGCGCCAGCATAGGCTCCTCGCAAGCGACCTTCCGCCGGATCCGGCCGCTAGCATCCGAAGGATGTCCGATCGAGGGTCGGTGGCGGGGCCGCTGCGCGTATCGCGTTCGATCGTGATCCCGGAGCGGGAGCTCAAGTGGCGGTTCAGCCGGTCCTCCGGACCAGGCGGTCAGTCGGTCAACACGGCCGACTCACGCGTAGAGCTGACCCTGGATATCGCGACGACGACCGCGCTCGGGCCCGTGCAACGGGCCCGAGCGCTGGAACGCCTGACCGACCGCCTGGTCGAGGGGACGCTCACGGTTTCCGCCCAAGAGGAGCGTTCGCAGCTCCGCAACCGCGAGATCGCTCGCAAGCGGCTCGCCGACGTCCTGGCCGCCGCCGTCGCGCCGCCGCCGCCCCGCCGGCGCCCGACGCGGGCAACACGCGCTTCGACGGAGCGGCGGCTCGCCGAGAAGCGTCGCCGCGCGAAGATCAAGCGGCTCCGCCGTCCCGACGACGACGATTGAACGCACCTACCATCCTTCGGGCAGGTCCTTCTCGGCGTTCAGCTCGCGTGCGCGTCGCTTGATCCATCGCTTGGCCTCGGCCTTGTCGGTCGCCCGCCCGTAGGACTGGATCGCATCCTTCAGGTCCTCGCGGTTGCGGATCGGGAACGACCCGTCCGGGAGCGCTTTGCCCCGGTCGGCCAGCTTTCGGCGCTCCGCCGTGTCGAGATCAGCCATGTCGACCTCCTCGTCCTCGGTCTCGACCCGGGCATACCCATCCCTCGGGATCCGAATCACGGGGAACCTGATCGCCCTTCGGGGTCGTCCAGGAACGGACTTCTACCCCCGGAAGGGAGCACGCCATGAACGTGTCTCGCAGGTACCCGGCCCGTCTCGTCCTGACGCTCGCCGCCGCCGCCCTTGTTCTGGTGATCGGAGCGGCCGCCGCGTTCGGCCAGGGCTCCGCCCCATCAGGTCACGCCTCCGGTGGAGGAGGAGTATCCGGCAGCTCTGGTTCGATCGGCGTTGCCGTGCCCGGAACCGTCACGGTCGGGAGGCCGGACGTCGCCGTGAGCTCCGGGATCGCCGCCCCGACGTGGTGTTGCGGATCGACCGGATCCGTTCCCGGTTTGACGACCTACGGGCAGGCGAACATGGACGGCCAGGGTCAGACCGCGCGAGATGCCGCCATCGCCGCCGCCGTGAAGGATGCGACCGCGCAGGCCGCAGCGGCCGCGGAAGCCGCCGGGATCACGCTCGGGCCGATCATCGACATGCAGGTCTCGGCGATGCCGTCGTACTACCCGATGCCGATGGCGGGAACGACGTCCGGAACGGGCACGGGAACATCCGGATCGTCACCCGGGTCGTCGGGCACCGGCGGCATGGAGCCCGCTCCCGTTCAGTACTTCGGCTCCGTGAGTGTGACGATGACCTGGTCCCTCGGCTGAGAGGAGCCGCGGTTCGCGGTCGGGCCGTACTCAGTGACGCGGCTTGAGCCTTGTCTCCCGTGGGTCTCGTCGTTCGGGAGCGAGTTCAACTTCGACTACCACATGTCGTTCACGGCGGAGGAGCGCGCGAGCGGGACGGCGTTCTACAACTACGTTCAGACGAACCCCGGTCCCGCCGACCGCGAAGGCGTGAGCGCGTTCATCAGGGATGACGCAGGCTCCGTCTTCCACACCTATTCCTGCTACGCGCGCGGGATCGACATCCTCAACGGTGCCTACAACTTCCTCGACCTGATGCCGAAGGGCCGGGACGAGGACGCGTTGCCGGACTCGCAGGCATGGGTCCGCCACCATGACCGGTACCAGGAGTGATGCTGGCGAAGCTGCCGGGTTCGTCCTGGCTCTCAGCGGATATCGGAAACCGGTGGGCGGATGATGCACGGCGTCCACGTCGCGGCCATCAGCCGCCCGTCCCTATCCATGGGGAGCGCAAGGTCCAGTGCGCCCCGTTCGGCGATCACCCGGTACGTCACGCTCGAGGCGCTTGACGCGATAGGAGCGCCCAGCCGGACCGCGCCGAAGACGGTCCGCACCACGAGGAGGTCGCGTTCAACCGCGGCGCGATCCAACGCGTCGCTCATCGTGGGCTCGGTCGTCTCGCCGTTCGCCTCGGCGACGAGCGCTTCCGCGGCTCCGCGCAAGCGGGGATCGGGTTCCGGCACGGACGTCAGCTCGAACCATTGCACCTTCGGCACGGGTTGCGGATCGAGCGTGATCTCCACCTTCACGCGACCGCGACCGGTCTCACCTTCGAGCCACCACGCCGCATGGAGCGGCGTATCGGACACCGGCGCCTCGTCGGACCGGCGCAGCGCGCCGTGCGTCTCTCGCAACCGTTCGATCGCGGCACGCCGATGTTCCATCGGCTGGTCCATCTCGACGTTCATCGAGAACGTGGCCGCGGCGAGATCGTCGTCCCATGACGCGAGCAACCGTTCGACGGCATCCCGTGCGGCTTCGAGCGCCGGCGCGGGCCGGACGCGGCGGATCGGGGCAGCCTCCGCGCGGACGAGCGAGGAGAGCACCTGTTCGCCGATCTTCAGCGCGGGGAAGTACGTCCGGTTCCCCAGCACGACGACGCCGAGCCCCGACGCGGGATGCCAGCGCATGTGCGACCCGAACCCCGGATAGCCGCCGCTGTGGCTCACGACCGTCCCCAGTTCCAGATCCGATCGCACGAACGTCCCGAAGCCGTAGCCTGTCACGACCGCGGTCGGTGGTCCGGCGATCGACGCCCACGTGAGCTCCGGCGCGATCGAACGATGCACCTGCTGCATCTCGAGGCGCGATGCACGCGAGAGCGGATGGTCGTCCGTCTGCGCTGGACGAGAACGCTCGCACGAATCCGTCGACCCATCGGGCGAGGTCGCGCACCGTGCTGAAGAGACCGCCCATCGACGCGAACGCCCCGTAGCCGGCGAACGGTTCCTCGAGGAACACGTCGTCGCGACGGACGTATCCGATCGCGAGTCGCTCGGCGGGTGCGTCGGAAGCGTCGTAGACGGTCGAATCCATGCCCATCGGCTCGAGCAGCCGCGTCCGCACGACGTCGCGATACTCCCGGCCCGCGACATCGGTGATGACGCGTCCGAGGATCGCGTACCCGAGGTTCGAGTACTCGAACTCGGTGCCGGGCATCCACGCGAACGACTGGCCTCGCTCGAGGAACGCGGTGAACAGCTCGAGGTCGAGGTCCTGCTGGCGATCGCCCCACGGGTCGTCGCCCGGGAACCCCGCGGACATCGACAGCAGGTGCCGCAGGGTGATGGCCGGCGCCCCTGGATGGGAGGGGCGCTGCCCTTGCAATTCGGGGACATGATCCGCGGCCGCGTCGTCGAGTCGGAGATGTCCTTCGTCGCGGAGCAGTAGCACCGTGGCTGCCGTGAAGCTCTTGGTCATCGAGGCGATGCGGAATACGGTGTCGGCGGTCGGAAGGGAATCTCGTCCGACCGTCGCCGTTCCGACGCCCCGGGTATGGACGAGCGCGCCGTCGACGATCACGCCGTACGCGACGCCGGGGACCGGCTCCGTGGCGACGAACCCGTCGACGAGCCGATCCACCTCCGCCAGCGCGTCGTCGATCGTCACGCGCCGGACTATAGCTGCGCCCTGCCTACCGGCAGGTGCGAGAAGATGGGCTCCTCTCCGCCTGCGCGATCGGCATCGCTACTTCCGTCGGCCGACGCGTGCGAGCAGCCCGATCGCGATCCCCAGGGCGGCACCGGCCGCCAGCGCGAACGGGGACGCGGTCAAGACCCGGCCGCCCTCCTCGACGGTGACGTTCGGCGAGACGACGACGCCCACGAACGCCCGCGGGCCGATCCGCGCTCCGCCGGCCGCGATGACGGTCTGCGCGCCGCCGTTCTCGATCGAGACGTCGCCGTTCGCCACCAACGGTCCACAGCCGCCGTTGCGGATGGTGACGCTGCCGTTGGCGAGCACGGGGCCTGCCCCACCGTTGAGGATCGAGAAGTTGCCCTCTGCGGCGACCAGGCCCGCTCCCGATCCGGTCAGATGCACGTCGCGTGCCTTCACCACGCCGACGACCGATCGGTTCACGTTCGCGTCGGACGGGAACTCCACGGCAGATGCGAACCCGCCACCCTCTTCATCCATGTCGACCTCCGAGTTCGGCTGTCAGAACGCCGTCGTCACACCGTCGCCCAGCCCGCGACCACGGGATGGTCGACCGCGACGACACCGACGGAGGCCGCGCCTCCGGGCGCGCCCAGCCCGCTCACCGCGTCGGTGAAGAACTCGGCGTTGATGGGCGTGAACTGCTTCCATTCTGGTGGGACGTCGTCCTCGTAGAAGATCGCCGTGACGGGACACACCGGTTCGCAGGCGGCGCAGTCCACGCACTCGTCCGGTTGGATGTACAGCATGCGCGGTCCCTCGTAGATGCAGTCGACCGGGCACTCGTCCACGCATGCGCGGTCCTTCACGTCGATACAGGGCTCAGCGATGGTGTAGGTCATGTCGGGCCTCCTTCGTCATTCCCATCATGTCGCCGCAACGTATCACCGGCAAACCTCTCGGGCGGGACTGTATAGGGTGACCTGGTCGGGTCCGTAGAGCGCGTCCGGGAGGAGTCGGCCATGAGCTATATCGCCGCCGAGGAACGCTACGACCGGATGGTGTACCGCTTCTGTGGCCGGAGTGGGCTGGCCCTTCCGGCGCTCGCGCTCGGGCTGTGGCACAACTTCGGGGACGCCACCCCAGGGGAAACCCAGCGCGCGATCCTGCGCACCGCGTTCGACCTGGGGATCACGCACTTCGACCTGGCGAACAACTACGGACCGCCGTACGGGTCCGCCGAGAGGAACTTCGGCAAGATCCTGAAGAAGGACTTCGCTCCCTACCGGGACGAGCTGCTCATCTCGACGAAGGCCGGATGGGACATGTGGCCCGGCCCGTACGGCCAGGGCGGTGGTTCGCGCAAGTACCTGCTCGCGAGCCTCGACCAGAGCCTGGAACGCATGGGACTGGACTACGTCGATATCTTCTACTCGCATCGCTTCGACCCGGACTCGCCCCTCGAGGAGACGATGGGCGCGCTCGCCACGGCGGTGCATCAGGGCAAGGCGTTGTACGCCGGGATCTCGTCGTACTCGCCCGGTATGACGCGGGAGGCGGCGCGCATCATGCGCGAGCTGCAGGTGCCCCTGCTGATCCACCAGCCCTCCTACAGCATGCTGAACCGCTGGATCGAGGAGGAGCTGCTCGATGCGTTGGTGGAGGAGGGGATGGGCTGCATCGCGTTCTCGCCCCTCGCGCAGGGAGTCCTGACAGACAAGTACCTCGACGGGGTGCCGGAGGACTCGCGCATCAACCGGCCGGGCGGCGACTCGCTGCTGCCGGCTCATCTCCGCGACGAGAACATCGAGCGCGTCCGCGCCCTGAACGAGATCGCGAAGGCGCGGGGGCAGAGCCTGGCGCAGATGGCACTCGCATGGGCGCTCCGGGACCCGCGGGTGACGTCCGCGCTGATCGGCGCGAGCCGTCCGGAGCAGGTGAGCGAGAATGTGGCCGCGCTTGACAACCTGGAGTTCACCCCCGAGGAACTGACCGCGATCGAGGGCCACGCGAAGGAGGGCGGCGTCAACCTGTGGGCACGGCCGTCCCACGACGAGCGACCGTAGGCGTACGCCACCGGTCGCCGTAGGCTGCCGGCCATGGTCGTCTGTCCGAGCTGCGGTGGTGAGAACCCGGACAACGCGAAGTTCTGCCTGCACTGCGCGAGCCCAATCGTGGAGGCGGAGCCTCGACGCAAGGAACGGAAGTACGCGACCGCCCTCTTCGCCGACCTCGTCGGGTCGACGTCGCTCGCGGAACGCGAGGATCCCGAGGTGGTCCAGTCCGTCGTCGGCCGTACGTTCGACCGGTTGTCCGAGGAGATCCGGCGCCACGAGGGCTTCCTCGAGAAGTTCATGGGAGACGCCGTGCTGGCTGTCTTCGGCGTGCCGCGTGCGCACGAGGACGATGCGGAGCGCGCCGTCCGCACCGCGATCGAGATGCAGGCGGTCCTCTCCGAATTGAACCGCGGTTTCGCCGCGGAGGGCAGGCCGCAGCTCGCGATGCGGATCGGCGTGGAGGCGGGCGAGGTGCTCGTGGACCAGGAGCGGGCGAGCGGCCCGCGCGACCGCATGCTCACCGGCGACGCGGTGAACACGGCCTCGCGCCTGCAGGGTGCCGCGGAGCCGGGACGCATCGTGGTCGGGCCGGCCGTCTACGCGGCCACCAAGAACGTGATCGAGTACCGAGAGCTGCCCCCGCTCGACCTGAAGGGGAAGGTCGCGTCGGTGATCGCGTGGGAGGCGCTACGGATCAAGGCGCAGCATCGTGGCGAGCGGCCGAGCCTGGGCATGGAAGCGCGCATGGTCGGCCGTGACGAAGAGCTCGCGGTGCTCAAGCAGACCCTCCGCCGCGTGCAGACGGAGGGGCGCCCGGCGCTCGTCACGATCGTGGGCCCGGCGGGCGTCGGGAAGTCGCGTCTGGTCCACGAGCTGCAGGCGTACGTCGAGGGCCTGCCGGAGTTCGTCTACTGGCGACGGGGGCGATGCCTGGCGTACGGGAACACGTCCTATTCGGCGCTCGCCGACGCGATCAAGGCGCAGTGCGAGATCCTGGACGACGATCCGGCGGACGTGGCCGCGAAGAAGGCAAACGCGATGGTGCGTGAGCTCTTCGGCGACGACACGCTCGCACCGCAGATCCGCGCGCTCGTCGGGGCCGGCGAGGAGCGCTCGTTCAGCCGCGAGGACCTGTTCGATGCCTGGCGCCGCTTCCTGGAGCGGATGGCCGCGCGGTACCCGCTCGTGCTGGTCCTCGAGGACGTTCACTGGGCCGACGCCGGGCTCCTGGACTTCGTCGAGCACGCTGCGGACCTGGCGCAGGGGCCGATCATGCTGCTCACGCTCGCCCGGCCCGAGCTCTTCGAGACGCGTGCGGCGTGGGGCGGCGGGAAGCGCAACGCCGCGTCGATCTCCCTCGATCCGCTCTCGGTGGACGAGGGTGGGGCGATGCTGGCGGATCTGCTCGGTTCCGATCTCACCGCGGAGGTGCGGGATCTGATCGTCGAGCGCAGCGAAGGCAACCCGCTCTACGTGGAGGAGATCGTCCGCATGCTGATCGACGACGGCGTGCTGCGTGCGACCCAGGCGTCGCGGTGGGAGGTGGCGCGCCCCGTCGCCGATGTCGAGGTGCCTCGGTCGATCCAGGGGTTGATCGCCGCGCGGCTCGACGGGTTGCCCGACGACGAGAAGACGTTCCTGCAGGACGCGGCCGTGGTCGGCCGGGTCTTCTGGACCGGGGCGGTGGCGACGCTCGCCGGCGTGGACCGGGCCGCGTCGCGCGATGTGCTCGCTCGCCTCCGCGTGAAGGAGCTGGTGCTGCCGCACGAGCCGTCGAGCTTCTCCGACGAGTTGGAGTTCTCGTTCCGTCACAACCTGATCCGCGACGGCGCGTACGACTCGCTGCCGAAGGCCCTCCGCGCCGAGAAACACGCGCGGGTGGGGCGATGGGCTCTGGAACGGGCCGGCGACCGGGCGGAGGAGATCGCGGAGCTGGTCGCCACCCACTTTGTGGAGGCGACACGCTACCTGGACGAGCTCGGGGTGGCCGGCGACGAACGCGCCGCGATCGACGCGGAGGGGTACCGGTGGGCCTGCGCCGCCGGCGATCGCACCGCGGCGCTCTGGCAGCGCGCGGAGGCGGTGCACTGGTACCGCGAGGCACTGACGTTGTCGGAGGCCGTCGGCGCGACGACGGCCGATCGCGCGTCGCTCGCACGGCGACTGACGGCGGTAGGTCTGGCCACGGAATCGGCCGGCGGCAACGCGGACGCCGCCCGTCTCGCCCTCGACCTGTACACGTCGCTCGGGGACGAGCCGAACGCCGGTTGGGCACAGGCGCAGCTCTCGTTCGCACTCTTCCGGCTGGGGAGGGACGAGGAGGCGCACACGGAGGCGCTCGCGGCCATCGCGCGGCTCGAACCCCTCGGGGAGAGCGAGGCGCTGGCCGTCGCGCTGCAGACGCTCTCGCAGTACCTGGTCCGACGGGGCAGGGACGAGGAAGGGGAGCCGACCGTCAGGCGCGCGCTCGCCATGGCCGAACGCGTGGGTGCGCGCGTCGTGGTCGCCGACGCGACGCAGACGCTCGCGATGACGCTGTCGCAACAGGGCCGCACCGAGGAGGCCATGGTGACGATCGAGGAGGCGTACCGCCTGGCGAAACAGGTGGGCGACGTGACGGTGCTCCTGCGCGTGTACAACAACTACCCGTCGATCGTGTCGGGGTTCGGATCCGACCATCGGCGGGCGATCGAGGTGCTCCGCGAGGGGATCGAGCTGGCCGAGCGAACCGGTGCGGTTGGCAACCTCGCGTGGCTGATGGGCACGCTCTCCGACAGCACCGTTGAGCTGGGCGACCTGGCCGAGACGGAGCGTACGGAACGACGTGCCCTCGCCCTGGCCGAGGAGGCGGGCGACGAACCGCTCCGGGGGATCAGGATGAACGGGCTCGCTTGGTGCCTCTTCCAGCGGGGGAGGGTAGACGAGGCCGAGGAGCTCCAACGCCGGGCGGTCGAGATCCTGGGAACGAACCGCGAGCCCCAAGCCGACGTGTATGTCTTCGTGACCGAGGGAGCGATCGCGCTCGCGCGGGGTCGCGTGGAGGAAGCACTCGAGCACCTCCGGCGAGGGGTCGAGCTGTCGCGCGGGTACACGGTCGACCAGGCGCCGCTGCTCTTCTACGAGCTGGTCCGGCTGCTCCTGCGGACGGGCGATCGCACCGAAGCCGAGGGATACCGCGATCTCTCCGGGAGCGGCCGGGCCCCCGCCACGAACGCGTACGCCCACGCGATCGAAGGGCTCCTGGAGGCTGACCCGGTGCGAGCGATCGATCGCCTGCGGGCCGCGGCGGAGGGGTTCGAGCGGCTGGGGCTCCGCGTCATGCAAGCGCGCGTGCTCGCCGATCTGGGCGAGGCGCTCGCGCGGACCGGGCAGGATCCTCGGCCGGCGCTGGAGCAGGCGCGTGACCTGCTCGTCGCGTGCGACGCGGTTATCTACCTACCCGAGGTCGAGGCGCTGCTCGCGGGCACCACCGCGAGGCGGTGATGCAGACCGTGGCACGGCCCGCGCCGCCGTTCGAGCAGCTCGACTTCCTCTACACACCCAGCCGCGACGTGGCGGCCGACATGGCGTACTTCGCCGACGTGCTTGGGGGCCATGTCCTTTTCGCGATCGAAGCGATGGGAACGAGGGTCGCGGCGGTCGAGTTGACCTCCGGCCCGCCCGTCGTCCTGCTCACCGATCACGTGCCTGGGGACCGCGCGATCCTGGTGTACCGGGTGGCGGACCTCGTGGCGACGCTCGCGCAACAGGAAGCTTCGGGCTGGGTCCGCGAGCGCACGTTCGATATCCCGCATGGGCCGTGCTGTTCGTTCGTCACGCCGGGCGGCGGGCATCGCGTCGCGCTGTATCAGCTCACGCGGCCGGAGGCCGCCGGGCACTTCGACGGCCGCCGCGACTTCTGACCGTCACGTGAGCCAGGCCGCGAGCCGCTGCGCCTCGTCATCGACCTTCCGTCGCGCGGCTCGCGGCAACGGCTCGAACGGCGATACGACCACGCGCGCGCCGACGTGCTTCCAGGTGCCCGCGACCTGCCCGTCCACCAGGAAGCTGGGGAACGAGTGCGGGGTCTTCGTATCGAACAGCATCGGTCGGAACCGCTCGGGCAGGATCTGCGTTCGGCGCGCATGGACCAGCAGCGTGGCGTCCCACGTCGGGAGGAATCGGACCGGCGCGGGGGCGTCGGCGCCCGGGAGCGGGCCCCTCGGGAGATCGACGAGCTCTCCGCCGCGCTCATCGCGGAAGCGCCGCAACGGCATCCGCTCGAGCGCGGGCGCGAGCGTGGTCGCGGAGATCCCGGCCCAGCTCGCGATGTCCTTGCGCGACGCCGGACCGAAGCCGCCCAGGTATCGCCGGACCAGCAGTTCGAGCCCCTCGTCGAGCGTCGCGTCGGATGAGCTGGTCAGCCAGTCTTCGGCCACGGCGTACAGGTCGGCCGAGCGCCGCTCCCACGTCCCCGACGGGGGAACGCGCAGGAGGTTAAGCCAGCCTCCGACGCCGATCCAGACGGTCGACGTCACGCCGAGCTCCGCGACCAGGTCCTTCCTTCGGCGAGGACCGTCGGCCAACAGTGAACGCGCGCGACGCGCCACGGCCGCCACCTCGCGCTCGGAGATCTGGTGTCGGGTCGCGCTCAGCCACCACGCACGGCTGTCCTCGCGGATACCCGCGGCGAGCGGCCAGTAGTCGCGCGCCGTGACCAGGTGGATCGTGCCGCGCATCAACGTGCCCTGGACGATCGTTCGCCGCTCCAGCGCCTTGGTCAGCTGCCTGCGTTCGAAGCCACCGAGCCGCGTCCACAACCCGATGTATGAGGATGGCGCGTATTGCGACTGCACGCCGCCCATCCGCTCGATCGCCCTCGGGAGCGGTGTGCGCGCGCGATCCAATAGCATCTGCCGAGCCAGCAGGGCGCGGTTCAGCTCGCGTTCGGTCAGGGTCTGCTCGGTCACCGCCGGAGTCTAAGGTCGGGCGATGGTCACGTCGTTCGTCGGTAGTCGATCGCCCATCGCTCGATCCACGTGGTGCCGTCCGGCGAGGACTCCCAGCGCCAGTGGAACGCGTCGCGCTCGATGTCGCTGAAGACCATGCGCTTGTACATCCGGTCTTCGTCGACGGCGCCGGGCGTGGCGAAGATGGTGCCTTCCTCCGAGTGTGTTCCGACGAAGTGCCAGTAGCTCCCGTTCGAGTCGACCCACGTCTGGCGCCACGAATCGGTCCGGAGGTCGTGGACGGAGACGCTCATGCCCGACCAGGCCTCCGGCGGGTGAGCTTCGAACCGTTCGACGATGACGGCGTCGCCCAGCTCGCGCGTGATGGTGTTGGAACCGCCGCCGCCCTCCCATGTCGCGGTCCACGTGCCCAGCCAGAAGTCGAGCGCGTCTGGTCCCACGCGCCGAAGCGTAGGGCGGTTGTCCTCGATGAGCTTGCGGTTACGTGCGCCCTTCTGCGGGAGCCCGCCAGGAGCTGAGGAGCGGGTTCGGCAACGGCGGATGTGGGTAGGGTCGCCGGATGAAGGTCCGTCGTCGCGCTCGGCTCGATCCGTCGCAGATCCAGGATCGTCGCGGTATGTCGGGCGGCACGGGTCTGGCCGTCGGCGGCGGAGGCCTCGGCCTCATCGTGGCGATCGTGTTCGTCGTCATCAGCGCGCTCGGTGGGGGCAACGCGAACTCGGTCCTGCAGGACCTCTCCGGTGTCACGGTTGGCAACGGATCGTCCTCGGCCGATCTGAGCCATTGCCGCACGGGCGCCGACGCGCAGAACAGCGAGGACTGCCGGATCGTCGCGTACGTCAACAGCATCCAGGACTACTGGAGCGGGACGGTCCGGCACTACCGGGATGCGCCGACCGTGTTCTTCACCGGCCAGACCTCAAGCGCGTGCGGCCAGGCGACCACGGACTCCGGCCCGTTCTATTGCCCATCGGACGGCAACGTCTACATCGACCTCGGGTTCTTCCAGGAGCTGACGGACCGGTTCGGTGCGAAGGGAGGGCCGCTCGCCGAGGCGTACGTCCTGGCGCATGAGTACGGTCATCACGTCCAGGACCTCCTCGGACTGTTCGACCGGGGAGGGACGAACGGTCAGGGACCCCAGGGCGGATCGGTCCGGACCGAGCTGCAGGCGGACTGCTACGCGGGAGTCTGGGCGGCGAACGCCGTGCAGACAGGGTTCATCACGAACATCACGGACCAAGACGTCGCCGACGCGCTCGATGCCGCCGCCGCGGTGGGGGACGACCGGATCCAGCGCGAGACCCAGGGCCGGGTGAACCGCGAGACGTGGACACACGGTTCGTCCGCCGAGCGGCAACGGTGGTTCCGGACGGGCTACACCTCGGGGGATCCGAGCGCCTGTGACACGTTCAGCGGTTCGGTGTGAGGCCGCCGTTCAGCTGAGACCGTTGCTCTTTCGGACCCGCTCCACCGTCCACCGCATGGTCTCCACGAACGATTCCCGCGCCTCCGGGACCGAGAGCTTCGCGAGTGTGATGTCGGGGTAGTCCGGCTTGTCCAGCTTGAATCCCGTGATGCCACCGAGCCGGCGCCGAAGCGTCTCCTCCTGCTCGGCGATCCTGAACGGATTGATCCGACGGAGCGTCTTCAGCTGCACGGCCACCCGGCCGCCCTTGGAGAAGAGCGCGAAGAGCTCGACGTCGTTCACCATGCCGGGGATCACGGACACGAACGCCGCGCCCGACGTGTTCGGCGGCTGATGCGTGGACCGCAGACGCATCGATGACGTCGCGTCGATCAACATCCGCGTGGTCGTGGCAGCCTGCTCGCCGTGCGTCTCGCCGACGGTGGTGACCAGCTCTTCGATCCATCCGGGCTCGGTCATCACCCCCAACCATAGCCGGAAGACGGGACCGCTGGTGAGCCGCTCCATGCGATCGCTTCGGTTTCCCTCGACGGAACCTCCCTCCCGTCATGGCTCTAGACTCGTCGACGATGACCGTCGAAACGATCGAGGAGGGCGTGTACGACGTCGCGTCGTTCGCCGAGGAGCTCGCGGCAGCGCCCCACAACCTCTCGGTCGGCACGTCCCGATCGTTCGAGAACGACCGGATCCGCGTGTGGGAGGTCCGCCTGGAGCCGGGTGAGCGGACGCCGTTCCACGCGCACACGGTTCGGTACTTCTGGACCTGCGTCGATGCCGGCGTCGGTCGCCAGCGCTACGCGGACGGGACGATGAAGCTCCTTCGGTACGCCGCCGGGGACACGGTCTACTCGGAGCACTCGCCCGGGGCGCCGATGCTCCACGACCTCGAGAACGTCGGCGAGACACTGCTCCGGTTCGTCACCGTCGAGCTCCTCGGATAGCGCGTCACGCGCCGTCATGGCACGATAGATCCTCCGCATCGCCGACCGAACGAAGGAGACCATCCATGGGGTTCACGGTCGCGAAGTTCCTCGACGTCGCCGACGGGGTCCAAGAGGGCCAGTTCATGGTTGGCTCTCGCAGCGAGGTCTCGTCGCTCGACGATCTCGATCCGATCTACCAGCAACTGCTCGACGAGCCGGTCACGGCGATCCTGGCCGTGCAGGGCGGCGACGGCCGCACCAACCTCACGCCGGTCTGGTTCGGCCATTCGTCGGACAAAGTGCTCCTGAACTTCGCCGAGCATCGCAAGAAGACCGGGTGGGTCCGGGCCCATCCGCAGCTCACGCTCATGCTCCTGAACCCCGCGAACCCGTACCACTGGGTCAGCCTGAAGGTGACCGTCGAGAGAGAGATCAAGGAGGATGACCCGGACGAAGGTCACCTCGCGACCGAGACGATCGACGCCGCGTGGACGAAGTACACGGGTGCCGATCCACCGTACGGTCTGCGCGATCCCTCGATCGACGAACGCCGCGTGCTGTTCATCTGCCGGATCGACCGCGTCGCGACGTTCGGCCGGCCGTAGGCGGGCGCTCACGACACCCGCCGTGCGGTCGCGATGAGCACGTGGCCGCGGGTCGGCGTCGTGGGTGGATTCCTCGGCGGGCTCACCGCCGCGCTCGTGCTGCGCGACCTCGGGTGTGAGGTCGACGTCTGGGAGCGATCCACCGCCGAACTCGAGAGCCTCGGCGCCGGGATCGTCGTGCTCGACGAGACGCTCCGCTACCTCCGCGAGCGCACGTCGATCCACGATGACGACGTCACGATCGCCACGTCGACCCTGCGGTATCTCGACCGCGGCGGCTCGGTCGTGCACGAGCGTCCGCAGCCCTACCGCTATTCCGGCTGGCACACGATCTACCGCGCGCTGCTCCGCGGGTTGGACCCCCCGCGTTACCACCTCGGCGCGGAGGTATCGGCATCCGAGCCCGATGGTGAAGCGGTGCGTGTGTCACTTGAGCGCGGCGACGCCGCACGGGTGGGCCTGCTCGTGTGCGCGGACGGGATCGGGTCGTCGGCGCGTCGGCGGCTGCTGCCCGGCGTATCGGCCGCCTATGCGGGGTACGCGGCCTGGCGCGGCACGGTCGCCGAAGAGCGCATGGACGACCACACGCTCGCTGCGCTCGCCGACGCGCTCGTCTACCAGGTCATCCCCGAGAGCCATATCCTCGTCTATCCGATCCCCAACGTGGACGGTGCTACCGCGCCGGGACGGCGGCTGCTGAACTTCGTGTGGTACCGGAACTACCGCGGCGCGGCGCTCGATCGGCTGATGACCGACCGGGAGGGTGTGCGTCGCGACACGACGCTCCCGCCGGGAGCCGTCGATCCGGTCCACATCGCAGAGATGCGGGCGTTCGCGACGTCACACCTCGCTCCACCGCTCGCGGCCGTCGTCCTCGGCGTGGACGAACCGTTCGTGCAAGCGGTATTCGACATCGACGTCCCGCGGATGGCGTTCGGCCGCACCTGTCTGATCGGGGACGCGGCGTTCGCGCTCCGGCCGCATATCGCGGCGGGGACCGCGAAGGCCGCGGCCGACGGGTGGGCGCTCGCGGAGGCCCTGGACGCGGTCGGCGGCGACGTGCCGGCGGCGCTCGAGCGCTGGGAGGCCCGACAGCTCGAGGTCGGACGCGAGGCGCTCCAGCGCTCCCGGCGCAACGGCGACCGCTCGCAACGTTCCGGCACATGGCGCCCGGAGGACCCGGACCTGAACTTCGGGTTGCTGGGACCCGCTCGGATCGGAACGACGAACGGTTCCCGATCGAGCTGATCGAGCCCGCTGAAGATATCGAACTGAGTCATCCTCTGGCGACCTGTGCAGCGCCGGGCTCGCAAGGCGTCGAGATGCTGCAGCGGAGGATGTTCCGAGCATCCCCTCCTCTCTCATCGAACCCTCAGGCGTGTCACAGAGCTTCCCAGGGTTGGGACGCAACACTCCTGCCATGCGCCGGATGAACTCGCACCGACTCCTGAACGTCTCGCTCGCGATCCTCCTGCTCGTGATGGCGGGAGGCGCCTACGCCGTGACTCGCCGCGGCGACACAGGCTCCACGAGTGACGTCGTGACCACAACGGTCGCGCGCGGCACAGTCCGCGCCACGGTTTCTGCATCCGCAACCGTCGAAGCACCGCAAGACCTTGGGCTGAACTTCACGACCGCAGGCACGATATCGAGCCTCGATGTCGAGGTCGGGGACAAGGTCCACACGGGCCAGATCGTCGCTCGGGTGAAAGACACGTCGTCACAGCGGAGCCTCGAGGAGGCGTTGAGCAACCTATCGTCAGCCCAAGCTTCGCTTGCGGCTGCCCAACAAGGTCAGACCGCCGCTGAGGCCAAGGCGGCTGCCGCGGCGGTGGCCTCCTCCCGCGCGCAGGTGCAGTCCGCGAAGTCAGCGTTGAGCCACGACCGGGCCGTCGCGGCGGCGAACGCTGCGCAGTATCGGCAGCAGATCGATGCCGCACAGATAACCCTCGATCTGGCGAACAGCCGATCGGCGAGCGACCAGGCACAGCTCGCAGCGGACCAAGCCGACGAACAACAGGAATGCTCCGTGGATCCGGCGAGCGCCGCGTGCCAGAGCGCTACCGCGGCCGTGAGCAGCGGGCAATCCCAGGTCGACCAGGACCAGACCTCGATCGTGCAGGCGCAGAGCAGCCTCGACGCGGCGAAGGTGAGCCAACGGGTCGGCCTTGCCCGCGACAGGCAGACCATCGCGCAGGCCGTATCACAGGTGAAGAGCGCGGTGAGATCCCTGCGCTCGACGATCGCGTCGAACAGGGTCAGCGCCCAAGCGAACGCCGATCCTTCGCTCGTCGCCCAGTCCCGAGCATCGGTGACCTCTGCGCAAGTGCAGGTCGACCAAGCACGGGAAGCCCTGGCAGGGACCGTGCTCCGAGCGCCGACCGGCGGCACAGTCATCTCGGTCTCCGGTGTCAAGGGCGGAGTCGTCACCGCTGGGGGTAACACCGTCAGCACTCCGCAGTCGTCCGACTCGACCGCGACCGACACGACCGGCAGCTCCGCGACGGGCGTCGTCGTGATCAGCGACATCAAGCATCTAGAGCTCCACGCGTACTTCTCCGAGACCGATGCCGCGAAGCTCAAGGTCGGGCAGAAGGCGACGGCCACGCTCAATGCGATCTCTGACGTGACCCTTCGCGGCACCGTGGTGCAGATCGATGCCACCTCGACCATCGTCAGCAACGTCGTCGAATACGGCGTCACCATCCAGCTCACCCGGCACCCTGCTGGGATCAAGCAGGGTCAGACGGCGAACGTCCAGGTCAACACGAACGTCGTGCACAACGCGCTCTACGTGTCCTCGGCGGCTATCACGTCCGCGGGTGGCCAGCACACGGTCTCCGTGCTCAACGACGACGGCACCCAGAGCACGATCACGGTGGAAGTGGGTCTGGAGGGAGACCAGACGACGCAGATCACCTCGGGCCTCTCCGAAGGCGACAAGGTCGTGATCTCCTCCGGAGCTGGCGCGGGCGGTGGCTTCCCGACCGGTGGGTTCCCGGGCGGCGGGTTCGTCGTCGGCGGGGGCGGCTCGTGAGCGCGACGTCGACCACACCGACGCCGGGCACGGGCCCTCTCGACCACGTGGTCCCTGTGATCGAGCTTACCGATGTCCATAAGATCTACGGCCAGGACGAGGCACCGGTGCACGCCGTACGAGGCGTGTCTCTGCGCATCGATCCGGGGGAATACGTCGCCATCGTGGGCGCCTCCGGTTCGGGCAAGTCCACGTTGATGCACATCATCGGCTGCCTCGACGTCCCAACGTCGGGTAGGTACCTGCTCGAAGGGATCGACGTCGGAGGGCTGAGTCAGTCGCAGCTGTGCCTCGTACGGAACCGCAAGGTCGGCTTCGTCTTCCAGAGCTTCAACCTGCTCCCTCGTGTCACAGCGGTGCACAACGTCGAGCTCCCCCTCATCTATGCCGGGGTCAAGCGGAGCGAGCGACGGCGTCGGGCTCTGGCGGCTCTCGATCTCGTCGGGCTCCCGGGCGTCGATCGGGTCCCCGCCAACCTTTCCGGGGGGCAGCGGCAACGCGCCGCGATCGCTCGCGCGCTCGTGACGAGCCCGTCGTTGCTCCTCGCGGACGAGCCCACCGGCAACCTCGACAGCCAAGCGACGGCGGAGCTGCTCGACGTGTTCGATCGGTTGCACGAGTCCGGCCGGACGATCGTCATCGTCACGCACGAGCACGAGGTGGCGGCTCACACGGGCCGGATCGTGACCGTCCGTGACGGGCGGATCTTGAAGGACGAAGTTCGATGAGCCCATGGGAGATCGTGCGTTCCGCGATCGACGGCATCGCCATGAACCGGCTCCGATCCGGGCTCACGACGCTGGGCATCCTGATCGGCGTGGGTGCCGTTATCCTGCTGCTCGCGGTCGGCAACGGCTCGGCCTTGCAGGTCCAACAGAACATCGAGCAGCTCGGGACGAACACGCTGACCGTCTTCAGCGGCGGCATCGGGCCCAGGGCATCGTCCGACACGCAGAGCCAGGACCAGAGCCTCACGGTCGATATCGCCCGCGCGATCGCCGAGAGCTCGGGAGCCCCGGACGTCAAGAGCGTCACGCCCGAGATCACCGCTCAGGAGACCGCCACCTACGAGGGCGCGAGCCACGACATCGGTACCTTCGTGGGAACGTATCCGAGCTACTTCGAGGCGACGAACAGCCCGGTGTCGAAGGGCACGTACTTCACCAACTCCGATGTGAACGACGCACGCAAGGTGGTCGTGATCGGGCAGACGGTAGCCACGGACCTCTTCGGCACGGTGAACCCGGTCGGCAAGCAGATCACGATCGGCGGCGGGTACTGGACCGTTGTCGGTGTCTTGGACGACAAGGGCTCGAGCGGCTTCCAGGACGCGAACGACGTCGTCCTCGCCCCCTTATCGACGGTGGAACAATCCCTCACCGGCTACGTGGCGCTGTCTTCGATCGTGATCCAAGCCACCTCATCCACGACCGTTGATGCGGCCGAAACAGAGATCACGGCGATCATGAACAGCGAGTTGGGTCTGGGTGATGCGTCGCAAGCTTCGTACCAGATCCTGAATCAGTCG
The DNA here is from genome assembly GCA_963736335.1 of uncultured Actinomycetes bacterium. GTDB lineage: Bacteria > Actinomycetota > UBA4738 > UBA4738 > HRBIN12 > JBBQVZ01. The sequence continues at coordinate 95,941 of CAVTOC010000005.1, forward strand.
CAGCTCCTGACCACGACCCAGGAGACGACGTCGACGTTCACCGTGCTCCTGGCCGTGGTCGCGGCGCTCAGCCTCCTGGTCGGTGGGATCGGGATCACGAACATCATGCTCGTCGCCGTGACCGAGCGCACCCGCGAGATCGGCATCCGCAAGGCTGTGGGGGCCGGACGGGGAGCGATCCTCGGGCAGTTCCTGGCAGAGGCCACCCTGTTGAGCATCTTCGGGGCCACGCTCGGCGTGATCGCCGGGGTGGTCGGCAGCCGGTTCACGATCGTCGGCGTCAAGCCTGTGATCGTGCCGGGATCGATCCTGCTGGCCTTCGGTGTGTCGGTCGCGATCGGACTCTTCTTCGGGAGCTATCCGGCGAATCGCGCGGCATCGCTCCTGCCGATCGAAGCGCTTCGATACGAATGAACCACGAGGCAAGGGAAGGAGATCGACATGAGCACCGGCACCCCCGGAGACACCGGGAACAACAGCGACACAACACCTGAGGACGTGCTTGCCACGCCTCCCGTAGCTGACGACATCACGTCGAGCTTGCGGCCGGCAACGTCCGGCCGCGGAGGACTACCGATCATGACCTACGTCCTCGCCGCGGTCGTCCTCGTCGGCGCCGGGTTCCTCGCCGGCACGATGCTCAACAAGGGATCGGACTCGAACACGCTGGCAGGCGGAGGGTTCCCGAGCGGCTTCCCGGGCGGAGCTCTCCCGAGCGGCGTCCCAGGCGCGGGTGCCGATGGCGGCGGCGTCACCTTCGGGACGGTCACGAAGGTCGACGGAGATACCGTCTACGTCAAGCGGGCGGACGGAACGACCATCACCGTCAAGACGAACGAGTCGACCACGGTGCAGGTGTCGACAACCGGAACGGTGTCGGACCTATCCCCGGGGTCGACGGTGGTCGTGCAGGGCAGTTCGTCTGGAGACAACGCGGTCACGGCGCAGACGATCACGGAGGGGGGCTTCGCCGGTGCGGGTGCCGGGAACGCTCCCGTGGGTGGATCCGGCAGTTGATGGAGTACACCTCCATCTGACCGAGTCGTTCGGTCCTCAGTCGATCGGTCGCAGTTCCGGAGGTTACGCGCCCGCTTCCAGGTTCGCTTTCAGCATCTTCATGCCCTTGTTCGTCGCGGGCTTGATGAACCCGCCCAGGATCAGGGGGAACATCGCTCCGGTGAACCCGGGCGGCTTCGGGAAGTCGAGCGTGCGATCGATCCTGGTCGCGTTGCCGTCGGGTATCAGGACGTACGTGTTCACGAAGTCCTCACCCTTCTCGCGCCCCGTGAACTCGATCCTGGTCGAAGGCTCGAACACGGTGACCTCGACGTCGTTGCGGTGATCCGGGTCCTTGGGCACCCAGCCGTAGGACGTGAACGTGGTGCCGAGCCGCACGGGTCCCTCCAGACCCTCGACCCGATAGGCCTTCGGCGACCAGTCCTTGTGCTTGTGAACGTCCGCCAGGTAGGCGAACACGTCCTCGGGCTTCCGGTCGATCACGATGTGCACCTGCGTCTTCGCCCTGCCGGTCATCGGAGCCTCCTTCCGGGCTCGACACCCATGGTCGCACCCACCCCCACGACGAACGGTGAGCCACGGGATCGACAGATCCCTACTCCTGCGGGCTCGACTCCACGATCTCGGTCGGCGCGCTGTGGACCGCGGGGATGCTGCCGAGCTTGCCCGCCTGGTAGTCCTCGAACGCCTGGCGCAGCTCGTCCCGGGTATTCATCACGAACGGTCCCATCCACGCGACGGGCTCGCGGATCGGCTTCCCGCCCAGGAACAAGATCTCGAGCGCGGGTGAACGGCTTTCCTGGATCTCCGCTGCCCGGACCGTGATCGCGTCACCGGCGCCGAACACGGCCAGCTGGCCGGTCGCGACAGCGATCCGCTCGATGCCCACGGTTCCCGCGCCGGCGAGGACGTACGCGAGCGCGTTGAACGCGGGATCCCACGGGACGTCAAGCGTCGCGTCGGGCGAAAGCGTGGCGTGCACCATGGTCATCGGTGTGTACGTGTCGCCGGGTCCGGACCGGCCCGCGAGGTTGCCGGCGATCACGCGCACGAGCGCTCCCGCGTCGGACGATGCCAGCAGGACGACCTCGTTACCGCGGAGGTCCTGGTAGCGCGGGGCCGCCCACTTCTCGGCTTTCGGGAGGTTCACCCAGAGCTGCAATCCGTGGAACAGCCCGCCGCTCACGACCAGGTGCTCCGGCGGCTTCTCGATGTGCAGGATGCCGGCACCTGCCGTCATCCATTGCGTGTCGCCGTTGGTGATGACCCCGCCGCCGCCGTTCGAGTCTTGATGCTCGAAGATGCCGTCCATGATGTACGTGACGGTCTCGAAGCCGCGGTGAGGGTGCCAGGGCGTGCCCTTCGGCTCGCCCGGCGCGTATTCGACCTCTCCCATCTGATCCATGTGGATGAACGGATCGAGCTCGGTCAGATCGACGCCCGCGAACGCCCGGCGGACGGGGAATCCCTCTCCCTCGAAGCCTCCGGGGGCGGTGGTGACGGAACGTACCCGGCGCTGCGTCGCGGTCGGTTCGACCTGCGGCAGGCGCCGAAGGGTGGTGATGTCGTCAACGGTGATGGCGGGCATGGGTTGGTTCCTCCTTGTCGCTCGACTGAACAGCCGGATCGGTCTCGCGTATTCCGCTCACCGGGTGGCGAGCGTCTCCGCGAGCGCGTCCGCGAGCGTCTCACGCGCGCCCGGCGCCACCCTGTGTCCCGCGAGTTCCAAGGCCAACAGCGCCGAGCCGACCACCGGCGCGATCTCGAGGCGATGGAAGTGGGCATCCGGGGCGACCGGGCGAATACACGCCTCCAGCGCGTCGATGAGGTCGCTGCTCCCGCCGTTGAACAACGCACGCGCAAGTACCAGGTCGAACGCCGTGTCCTCCATGCCCAGTGTCCGGATGATGTGCACCGCCGTGGCGCCGAGCATCGAGCCGGCGTGGGCGAGGAGCGATCGGGAGACGGGGTCGCCGGCCGCGGCCGCCTCCATGACGAGTGGGGCGAACCGCGTGGAGTCGATCCGATCGCGGGCCGTCCCGTCCAGGAGATCGACGACGGTTAGGCAGCCGGTGGCTTCACACAGCAGTCTGGTCAGCTCGGTTTGAGGCCCTCGGCCCGTGAACGCGTCGGCGACCGCCCTGAGCGCGTCCTCGGATATGTCGCTCTCGCTCCCATAGTCGCCGAAGTCCGGGCCGAGTCCAAGGCTTCGGTACTCCACCCCCTTGCGGTTCCGACCCGCGATGACCGAGCCCGTACCGGCGATGATGACGACGCCGTACGGCTGATCGGTGCCGGCGCGAAGTGCGGCGAATGAGTCGTTCACGATCCGACATCGGCCGCCCAGCCCGATCGCCTCTGGTATACCCGCGAGCCGCCGTTCGTCGACGGGGAAATCCACGCCCGCCAATGCGAAGACCGATCCTTCGACGTCGTTCGTCGTCAGCTCCGCCGCGTTCAACGCCTCGGTGACGCACGATCGGAGCGCGCTCGCCGCCGCCGCGATGCCGTTCTGGTCCCAATCGGACGAATCGTCGTTGGCCCCGACGCCCAGGAGGGTCCCCGCCGTGTCGGCGAGGACGGCGTTGCTGTGCTCACCGTCGCCCTCGACGCCCAGAACGATGTCCATGGGTCAACGATACCCGCCCTTCGGCCGCCTATCGCAGAGGCGCGAGCTCCGTCAACACGCGGTCGAGGGTGCTGATCAGCACCTCGGCCTCCTCGCCGCTGATCACGAGCGGCGGACGGATCTTCAACACGTTGCTCTGCCTGCCGGTCGTGCCGACCAGGACTCCCTGCTCCCGCATCGCGTTCAGGACGAGCCCGGCCTCGATCGCTGCCGGCTCGCGCGTCTTGCGATCGCGCACCAACTCGATGCCGATCAGCAGTCCGAGCGAGCGCACGTCGCCGATCAGCGCATGACGGGTCATAAGCTCGTCGAGGGCTCCGCGGATCCATGCGCCTCGTTCCGCCGCATTGGACTGCACGCGCTCCCGATCGATCACGTCGAGCACGGCGAGCGACGCCTCACACGCGACGGGGTTGCCTCCGAACGTGCTGAACCATTCGGTCTCGCGCGCGAATCGGTCGACGATGTCGGCGCGTGTGATCACCGCGGCGACCGGATGGCCGTTCCCCATCGGCTTGCCCAGCGTGACGATGTCGGGGATCACGCCATGCACGTCGAATCCCCACAGGTGCGAGCCCGGACGCCCGAACCCCGACTGCACCTCGTCGGCCACGAATAGTCCGCCCGCGTCGCGCCAACGCCGCACGGCGTCCTGCAGGTACTCGGCGGGAGGCGTGAAGATACCGTCGCTCGTGAACCCCGAGTCGACGATCATGGCGGCCGGTCGCACGCCGCGAACGTCGAGCTCGGCGATCGCGTCGTCGACGTGCGACCCGTATCGCGCGGCCCAACCGGGTTCCTCGCTCCGATGCGGCCCGCGGTACCCGTCGGGCGCGGGGACGGTCGCGATATTCGGCGGAGCGATGCCGCGCTTCCACTCCTCCGGTGAGAGATCGGCGATCGCGGTGGTCACGCCGTGGTAGGCGAACTCGGTGACGACGCCGCCCGTTCCGCCGGTCACGGTCGTCGCCAGGCGCCAGGCGAGGTCGTTGGCCTCGCTGCCGGAGTTCACGAGCATCACGGTGTCGAGTCCGTCCGGCATGGTGGCGATCAGCCGTTCCGCGAGCTCCAGGGCCGAACCGTAGAGGTAGCGCGCGTTCGTGTTGAGCGTCGCAGCCTGGCGGGCGATCGCCTCGACCACATGCGGGTGCGCGTGCCCGACGACGGGGACGTTGTTGTAGCAATCCAGGTACGCACGACCGTCGGCGTCGTAGAGCCATGCGCCGCGCCCTCGGACGAGATGCAGCGGCCGGTCGTAGGTGAGCGGTGCGATCGCTGATCCGAGCAGCCGTCCGCGGCGTTCCACCAGCTCGTCGAACGAGCCCCTCGCGCGCGGCGGCGGGCGGTCGGTCCGGGTCGCGGCGTTCATCGCTTCCTTGATGTGCCGCTGGTACTCGCCGAACCCCATGTCACGGTACGCGTCGAGCATGGCCCAGACCCCTGCGTCCCACCCGGTGATGTACTCCGCGTTCTCCGGATAGCTCCGGACGCGCCACGCCGAGATCACCGCGGTCGTGGCCCAGCGGGTCAGCAAGAGGTCGGGGAGCAGCGCGATCTCGTCGTCGAGGAACGGCGTGACCGATGCGTACCCCGCGGCGGTCGCCTCGAGCGACCCGAAATGGTCGGGCCGTTCGCCCATCAGCGCCTCGACCGTGGAGACGAAATCGCAGATCAACGCCGAATGCGCCATGTCGCCGAAGTCGACGATCCCCGAGACGCGCTGCTCGGGATCGAACAGGCAGTTGTCGGAGGTCAGGTCGTTGTGGATCACCTGGGCGCGCAGCTCGCCGAAGGCGGGTTCCACGTGTTCCTCGAACCGGTCGAGCACCTCGTCGACGGTCGATCGCCGGGCTGCGTCGGGGATGTGAAGCACCAACGGCCGGAGCGCCAACGCGTGCTTGATGTTCCAGAGCAAGGCGTGTCCGGCGGATGGGTGGAAGAACCCGCGGAGCGCGCGCCCCAGTCGCGCGGACGTGACGCCGAACGAATACAGCGTGTCCACACGGAGCTCGTCGGGCTCCATCGTTCGTCCGGGGAGCAGCGTGACCATCCGCACGATGTGCACGCGCCCGTCGGGGCCGGTCACGTCGGCCTGGAAGGTGCCCTCCAGCGTGGGGACGAGTCGCATCACCGGAAGCGTGGGGTCGGTCCGGGCGACGTGCAGCAACCCGTGCGTCTGCATGTCGATCACGCCCGTGTCGTCGGCGGGGTTGGCGATCTTCAGCACGAACCCGGTGCCGTCCTGGGTCATGATGGTGACGTTCTGGTCACGCTCGCTGACGAGCGGCGACGGAACACCGGTCACGCCGAACACGTCCGTCGCGACGCGCGCGGCGTCCTCCGGCGAGAACGTGGGAGGCGGCGCCTCGAGCGGGTCCGGCTCGCCGGCAGCGCTCGCGAGGTCTGCGGCGATGTCCGTCATGGGACATCACTCTAGACAACTGGACTTCCCGGATGAGAGCTGCCTGGGCCGCGATCGATCAGGAGGAGGCCGACGCGGCGCGCTTCTCCTCATACATCGTCGCGGTGGCGTCGAGCATCGCCAGATAGTTCGTGATGCCTTCCCGGGCTTCCTCGGCCGCGTCCGTGAGACCCACCAGTTGATCGATCTTCCAGTGCTTGTACAGCACGGGGAGGACGACCTGGTCGTGATGGATCCGCAGATCGTAGATGCCTGCCTTCGCCATCTGGATCGCCTTCGCCTTGAATTCGGGGATCTCGAGGCCCGGCATCTGGAACCCTGTCACCTGTCGGTTGATCGCCAGTACCATGGCCGACGGGTCGATCTCGAGTGCCGCCTTCGCGAGCTCGCGGTAGAAGACGTAGTGGAGGTTCTCGTCGATCGCGATGCGTGCCGTGAGCTTCTCGATCAACGGATCGTCCGTGTACTGCCCCGTGTTGCGATGCGCGATCCTGGTCGCGAGTTCCTGCAACGAGGTGTAGACCAAGCCGTCCAGCGGGTCCGCGAAGAACCCGCCCTTGCCATCCGGGTAATAGCCGCCCTGCACGGTCTTCATGCGCCCGCGCTCGAGCGCGACGGGGTCCAGCCCCCGCGTCACGGTCAGGTAGTCGCGCAGGACGATCGCATGCCGGCCCTCTTCCGCCGTCCACCGCCGGACCCACTCGCCCCAGACGCCGTCGCGGCCGAACGTCTCCCACAGCGCCAGGTGGTAGTAGGGGAGGTTGTCCTCGGTCAGGAGGTTGACCTCGAGCGACAGGCGGGAGACCTCACTCAGGTGGCTGTCGGTCGGTTCCCAGGGCTCGTCGACGTAGTTGCGTCCCACTTCATACGGCACGTATTCGTGCGGGAACCACTCCGTCGCCTGCGCAAGGTGACGGTCGAGACCTTTCTGCAGCGCGGGCTCGAGCTCCGTGAGCATGTCTACGGGGGAAACCGCGGCGTCGTGTATGCGTCGTTGGTCGAGCATGGCTCCTCCGGTCGGCTCTCGTACGCCGTGGTTCGGGGCGATCAGGGGTCGCGACCGAAGGCTGGAGTCGCATGTCGCCGAACAACGTTCCGATGCTTCCCCTTTAGCTTACGTCACCCGTCATGGGATCACCGTGAAGGCATCGATCGATGTCTGGGTGCCACGCGCGGCGGGCCGACCTTCGCCGAGCACGACGATGCGCAGCTGATGCTCGCCGACGGCGAGGCCGCCGATGGTTCGAACGGCCGTGGCGGGGGCGTTCGCGAAGTTGTCCACGGTCTTCAGCAGCGTCCCGTCGAGGTAGACCTGCGCTCTCCCTTGATGCGGTCCTTTCACGGTGTGCCAGTCGATCCCGGTGCCGTAGAAGGACAGCGTCGCCGTCGTCCGTGCGAGGTCGCTCACGGCGACGTCCCCTCCGGACGCGTTCGTGTTCTTCGCCTTCCCCCACGCGAACCCCAGTTCCGGGCTCCAGATGACCTTGCCGCCCGTCCGGATCGCGTCGACCGCGACCTGGGCATCGGTCGCGCCCTTGGCGCCTCGTTGCCCCAGCACCCGGATGGTGATCGTGTGGTCGCCCTTCGCGAGGTGATCGAAGGACCTCGCGACCTTGAACGACATCGAGGGTGCGTACTGGTTGAACGTGCCCTTCGCGTGGCCGTCGATCCACACCGCGGCCTTCCCCTGTGTCGGCCCCATCACGGTGAACCACGTGACGGTCTTGCCCTTGAACGCGAACGACGCGGTCGCGCCCTCGAGGTGCTCCATCGCGTAGGAGCCGCCGAAGGTCTTCGAGGACGACACCGAGCGCCACGCGTAGCTGATCGCCGGACTCGACTGTTCCACCTGCGTCGGAGCCGCGAAGTCGGCCTCCGTGGTGGCCGCGGGGTTGCCGCCGCGATCCACGATCGGGGAAACGGTTCCCTCGGGGTTCGCGATCGCCTGGTAACTCTGCCCGGGGACGAGCGGGTCGATCGCTTCCAGCACCGCGACGTTCACGTTCCCCGTCCGGCAGTCGACCGGCTGGCCCGCCTTGGACGCGCACGTGATCCCCGCGTCGACCGGCACACCCGACGACATCGAGCGGAGCGACAGGCTCTCCGATGAGACGCCTCGGACGATCTCGCTGAACGAGACGGTGACCGGCCCGGTCACGCCGGACGGGGTCGCGATCGTCGCCACAGGGGCGATCGTGTCCGGCGACGGGATGACGACCGGCGCGAAGTCCAGCCCGTTGAAGTAGTCGAGGTCGACGCAGCCGTCGATGCCGGGCACGTCGCCGCAGTCACTGTACTGCCAGATCCTCCAGCCGTTGCCCTGCCAGTCGTTCGCGGGAAGCGTGGGGGAGGCGACGTTCCAATGCGCGATCCACAACATGGTGTATCCGGCGTCGGCGATCGCCGTGGTGTCGGCCATCCGGTCCCGCCAGCCGTTCGGGCTGGTGTAGACCATCGGTCGCACCCCGGTACGGGTGGTCACCTCGTCGAGCCACTGCAGCACCCAGTCGGTGAGCTGCGTGGCGGACAGATCGCCGGATCGCTCCAGGTCCAGCACCGGGACGACGTTCCCCGGAGCGACCTGCGCCGTGTCGACGAAGTGGTCGGCCTCCGGGATCGGGTTGAACGGGTGGAGGTCGGGTCGGGCGAAGTGATACGCCCCGACCACGATCCCGGCGGCCATCGCCTCGGCGCGGTTCGTCGCGTACAGCGGGTCGATGTAGGCGGTGCCTTCCGACGCCTTGATGATCGCGAACCGAACGCCCGACGCGGCAACCTGCGCCCAGTCGATCGCGTTCTGATGATGGCTGACGTCGATCCCCGGGAGGCTGTCGGGGGGCGGGGCGGGCACCATGAGGGCGCGCGGGTGGTGGCCGGCAGGATGGCGGGGCGACGCCTGCGCGACGGCGGCCGTCGACAACAGCGCGGAAACGAACGCGAGCGCCGCGAGGGCGCCCGTGATCACGCGGGACGCCCGTCTCAGTGTCGCGGCTTCAGTCCCGTCGTGAGGGAGTCGCAGAGCGGCGTTGCCTGGCCGACGATCGTCTTCGACGACACGAGGAAGACGCCCGTCTTCACATCGAACGTGCCCTTCATCAGCACCACGCCCGTCACCCACTCGAAGAACGGCTGCCCCACGCTCGCGTCGGTGCCCCAGATGGCGCCGCGGCCCACGAACACGATGGTGCTGCTGCCGTCGCTGTTGGGCTTGACGGTGACGAACGAGTTCTCGTCGAGCAGCATCGCGCCGCCAGGACCTCCCGCGTACTGGGTCGTGGTCAGGGTACGGAGCGTCTGCAGGACGACCGACCCCCGACGGTCCGTCCATGTGGTGAGGGTTCGGGGATCGCGCTGGTCGACCGAGGCGGTGAACCCGCACGTCCCGGCGATGGTGACGCCCGAGTACCCGGGGATGGACTCGGACGTCCGACCGGCGGCGAGCGCCGGTTGCACCCCCACGAACAGGACGGCCGAAACCGCGATGGCGGCGAGGGCGATGGTTCTTCGCATCGCGACAGGTTCTCACGACCTGTCAACGGACGGCATCTGCCGTGCCGACGGCGGTCAGAGCGGGTTGGTCCAGGCCCTCCGGCCCCCGGCGTCCGTCGCCACGACACGGACGAACGGGAGGTCCTCGATGGGGGGCCGGAACTCCGCGCGAACCACGAACCCTGCGTCGCTCCGCTGCAGGATCCGGGCGAACTCCTGTCGACCCCGGTGGTCGGCACGCACCGCCCACCCTTCCTGGTACCGCGTCTGGAGGCACACCGAGACGCAGGGGGAGCACCGCACCTCGATCCGGTCGCCATCGCGGCGCACGTCGTGCAGCACGGGTCCGTTCGAAGCGTACGTCCGTCCGGCGCGCAAGGAGTCCAGCACGGCGTCACGCGAGCGATCCGCCGCCCGCACCATGGTCCAGGCGTCGCCGACGTCGAACAGGGGGTAATGACTGTCGTCGGTCGCGATCGCGGAGAGCGACCGGCCGGCCTCGAGCGCCAGGTCCCAGATGTAGGAGGAATCCCCTCGCCCGTTCTCGCGCTCGGAGCTCGCGTTGAACAACTCCACGCCGGTGAGCCCTTCCGCGTTCACGATCACCTCCGGCGGGAGCCCACTCCAGTACGGGTGCGCCACGAACGCGGCCCCGCCCTGACCGGTGATGAACGCGGCGGCGGTCGAGAGATCCGGGAACGTCTTGAAGTCGTAGTTGTCGATCCGCTCCCAGTACGCCCGGTCGCCACCGGGATCCTCGGGGATCTCGTCGATGCCGATCGCCAGGATCTCCGTGTAGCGGCCCGTGCCGAGCGGGTCGACCGCCAGTTCGGCACCCGTGATCACCAACAGGTGCTCGCTCGATGGCACCGACGTGAGGGTCCAATGGTCGGTGATCGCGAGGACGTCGAACCCTGCCCACTCGTAGTGCTCGGCGACGGCGCGTGGGGGAAGCTCACCGTCGGTATCCGACGTGTGCGTGTGCAGCGCCGTCTTCAGCCAGACGCCATCGTCGTCCCACGCGCCGGCCGTGATCCCCACGGCGGGTGATGCTAGCGGTTCGCCGTGTCGCGGGTCAGCGCGACCACGTGGCCGAGTCCCCGGATCGATGCCTCGGTGATGGGTGTGACGACCAGGATCACCTCGTCGGCGCCCGCCTCGGCCATCTCGTGCAGCCCTCGTGCGATCCGCTCCGGCGGGCCCTCGAGCGGTGGGATGTCGTCGGCGATCGGTCGTTCGTCCGCCGTGCGATCCAGCACCACGCGCACGCAGGCGCTGCGCTCGATCTCGCGGGGGTCGCGCCCGGAGAGCTTCGCGGCCTCGTCGATCTCCGCGTTGCGGACCGCGAACCCTTCGGGGGTGTTGCCGAACCAGTCGAACCAGGTGTTCCACGCGTCGACGTGGGGGAGCGCGATCGACAGCACACGCTCACCGCTGCTGCCGACCATCAGTGACGGGCGACGCGACGGTGTCGGCAACAGGACGGCGTCGTCCACCCGGTGATACGCGCCGTGAAGCGTGACCCGTTCGCCCGCCAGCAGCCGCCGGACGATCTCGAATGCCTCCTCGAACCTGGACGCGCGATGGTCGAACGGCACCCCGAACGCGTCGAACTCGGTCCGGTTCCATCCGGCGCCCAGCGCGACGACGAGGCGCCCGCCGCTCACCTCGTCGACCGTCGCGGCCATCTTGGCGAGCATCGCCGGGGGGTGGAAGCCCATGCACGCGACCAGCGGGCCGATCGTCACGCGCCGGGTCACCGCGGCGAGCGCCGCGAGGAGCGCCCAGGCTTCCCACGGGCCGCGCTCGGGCCGTCCGTCGCCCCGATACAGCAGGTGATCGCCGACCCAGATCGAGTCGAACCCCACCTCCTCGGCCGCGGCCGCCATGGCGGCGTACTCGGGCCAGCGCACGTCGCGTTCGACCTCCGGGAGTTGCACACCGATGCGGAGCGGCCGCGGCACGGTGGGCAGTCTATGCCCGGGTGCCGCGGCCGCCGTCTCGCACGGAGGGGCGTGCGAGGGTCGGGTTGCTACTCGTCAACGACGACGGTGTTCGTCGCCGGGGTGATCGCGGGGCGCGGGCCCACGAAACCCGCGATCAGGGTAACGAGCCCGCCCGCCAGCACGAGCCACGCTCCGATCTCGATCATGTCGTCGGCCGACGAACGGTAGACCTCGATCGCGAACAGCTCGAACCCGATCACCGCGACCGCGCCGGCGAGCCTGGTCAGCCAGCCGGTCCCCATCGCGAGACCGACGACCGCCACGAGACCCACCACGATCATCGCGAAGCCCGCCGTGCGCACGAACGTCTCGGTGGACTGGAAGTTCGTGGTCCAGAACGCTCACACGTCGAGCTTCGTGCCCGGGATGGATCGGGTCCGACCCATGAACGCCCCGACGATGAGTCCTGCCGCACCGACCAGGGTCAACGCGATCCGGGTCCCGATCGCCGCTGCAGAACTCCTGGATGTGCCATAGGTCGTCGTCATGCGACCACCTCCTCAGCACGGTGGTGTTCCCAACTCGGAGGTCGTTCACACCTCGGAGTTGCGGATCCGCCCTACGGAGATGCGGGGACCGTCGCGAGCGTCTCCGGCACCACGCTCACGTAGACACCCGACGCGGCGCCGATCGAGGCCGCCTCCGGTCCGACCATGGCGGAGAAGTCGCTCGGGACCGGCATCACCGTTCCGACGAACGTCAGCTGCTCGCCGGGGTCGACGCTCGGGGCGCCGTTCGCCTGATAGGGCATGAACGCCACGACGGTGGCACCCGTCGGTGACGAGATGGTGAACGCCTCGGGGCTGAAGACCTGCTGCACGGTGGGCCCGTCCGCCGTCGCCACGTTCCCGAGGTAGGGGGCCGCGGCGTCGAACCCGAGCGCCGCGGCCTGGAGCACGTCGACGCTGCCCTCCACGTTCACCGTCAGGGTCCGATCGCTCTGAGGGACCGGGATCGCCAGCGCGGTCCAGCTCGGCTGGACCGTTGTCGTCCCGCCTGTGCCTCCCACCGGAACTGCGGTCACGTCGACCGTCTGCGATGGAACGAACAGCAGCAGTGCGATCAACGCGATGCTGGCGGCCAGGACGACCCAGGGCGCCTCCCTGCGCTCGATCCAGGGGACCTGCCGGTCCGGGATGACGATCGGCGGGGCTTGCCGACGCGCCTCGGCTTCCGGGATGTGAACGACGACGTCGGGTCGTTCATCGATGAGCGAGCGCGTGCCCTCTTCGTCCGCCATGTCTGTTGCCTTCCGTGTGGGGCGACCGCTGCCGGGGGTAGGCGGAGACTCTCACCCGCGTGCTCCGGCGGTCAACCGGCCATCTGGCTCAAGAACGAACGATCTTCGCGTGGAACAGGTGGCCGCAGTTCGTGCACTTCATGTTCACCCGTGCGCCGGGCCCCGCGTGCGTGAACGGCTGGGTCTTCGGCGATCCGCAGTGTGGACAGTCGGGACGCGGAGGCGGGAGCTTGTGCTCGTCCTGCGTCACGTCGCGTCGTGTCCTTCCGTTCGCCGGCCGGGGATGAGCGCCCCGACCCGTTCAGGTTACCCGCGGCGGCTCACGCGCGCCGGCGTGCCGCCGCCTCGAACCACCACGGGGTGAAGCCTCGGTCGTTCTCGTCCACGAGCGTTCCCGGCGGCACGACCTCGTCGATCGCGTCGAGCGCCGCGTCGTCCAAGCGCACATCGGCACCCCCCAGCAGGTCGTCGAGTTGTTCGACCCTGCGGGGACCGATGATCGCCGACGTCACGGCGGGATGGGCGAGGGTGAAGGCGACCGCCATGTGTGCCATGGGAACGCCGGCGTCGGCCGCGATCTTGGAGAGCGTTTCGACCAGATCGAGCTTCCGCTGGATCTCCGGCCGTGAGAGGTCGAACTGCGCCGCGATGTACGGCCCTCTGTCTTTCCCGCGCGCGGCGCGTGCGTCGGGCGACCGGTCGAAGCTCTCCCGCCGGTATCGCCCGGTGAGCCAGCCGCGTGCGAGCGGGCTCCACACCAGCACACCCATGCCGAGATCCTGTGCCACGGGAAGCACGTCGTGTTCGATGTGACGCACGAAGATCGAATACGGAGGTTGCTCGGTTCGGAAGCCCGACAACCCTCGCCGTTCGGCCGTCCACTGCGCCTCCACCAGCTGCCATCCCGGGAAGGTGGACGAGCCGAAATACCGGATCTTCCCCTCGCGCTGCAGGTCGGTGAGTGCCGAAAGCGTCTCCTCCACCGCGGTCGCACCTTCGGGTCGATGCACCTGATAGAGGTCGATGTGATCGGTGTCGAGGCGGCGCAGGCTGTCCTCGACCGCGCGCATGATCCACAGACGGGAGTTCCCGCGCTGGTTCTCTCCGGGGCCCATCGGGTTGTGGAACTTGGTCGCGAGGACGACGTCGTCGCGGATCGAGCCCTTCAGGGCGAGCCCCACGATCTCCTCGGAGCGACCCGCCGAATAGATGTCCGCGGTGTCCACGAAGTTGATGCCGCCGTCGATGGCACGATGGACGATGCGGGCGCAGTCCCCTGCGTCGTCGTTGCCCCACGGGCCGAACATCATCGTGCCGAGGCAATGCGTGCTCACGCGGACCCCGGTGGTGCCGAGCGTGCGATATTCCATGGTTGCAGACCCTCCCATTCCCCTCGATCGATCGCTCGCCCGGCGACATCCATGCGTCGTACGCCATCCCGAACACCGTCGCCGGGATGGGAATCATCTTCTCGCGTTCGTCGTCGTCCTGAAGTTGACAGCTCCCTGGCGCGCTGCAATCGTTTGCACTTGATCGTCACCGAGGTTGGCACCTGAGGAGGTGTGCGTGCCCGAACGCAACAGCGCCTACACGAAGACCCTTGGGTGGATCGGCGTGGGTCGTATGGGCGCGGCGCTCGTCGAACGGCTTATCCGCGCCGGCTGCGACGTCTCCGTCTACAACCGGACGCGATCCAAAGCCGAGCCGCTCGAGGCGCTCGGCGCAAGCGTCGTCGACACGCCGGCCGACCTCGCGGATCGCGACATCGTCATCTCGATGGTGTCGTCCTCCGACGACCTGCTCGCGGTGATCGCGGGAGAAGACGGTGTGCTGTCTCGCGCGGGGCGAACCCCCGGCTTGCTCGTCGACTGCTCCACGGTATCGGTCGAAGGAGCCGAAGACGTCCGGCGGCGGGCGGAGGCTGCCGGATCGCAGATGCTCGCGGCACCCGTGAGCGGGAACCCGAAGGTGGCACGAGCCGGGAGACTGAGCATCGTTGCGTCGGGTCCGCAGACCGGGTTCGATCTTGCGCTGCCATATCTGGAGGTCCTCGGAAGGTCCGTCACCTACGTGGGCGAGGGCGAGGTCGCGCGGCTCGTGAAGATCTGCCACAACCTCCTATTGGGTATCGTCGCCGCCGCCCTCTCCGAGATCACCGTGTTGGCAGAACGCGGAGGGGTGAGCCGATCGGATCTGCTCTCATTCATCAACGACAGCGTCATGGGATCCGTGTTCACCCGATACAAGACCCCCGCCTTCGTCGAGCTCGATTTCACGCCGACGTTCACCGGTCATCTACTGTCGAAGGACCTGGCGCTCGGTCTCGACGCCGGGCAGCGGCTGGGGGTGCCGTTGCCGGTCACGACGACCGTTCAAGGCCTCCTGCGGGACCTGATCGAAGAAGGGTTCGGGGATCGGGACTTCGCGTCGTTGATCCTGCTCGAAGCGGGGGCGTCCGGGATGACCCTCGAGCCGGAGTTCGTCGAGGTCGACGACGGCCTCTCTCCGCTGGACGAGCTCGCGCGGCAGGCATCCAGGGGCGAACGATGACGAGGCGGCGCTTGGTCGCAAACGATTGCGCTCGAAGGGTTCGGCCCCCGACCTCTCGGTAGAATCCCGTCATGCGCCGACCCAGCCTGAAGGACGTGGCGAAGGCGGCAGGTGTGCACACCGGGACCGCCTCACGGGCGCTGAACGATCGAACGGCATCCATGGTGAGCCCGCAGACCATGGAGCGCGTGCGCGAGGCCGCCGACGCCCTCGGGTATCGGGTGAACCGGGTGGCGCGCGGGCTCAAGACGAGCAGGTCGTTCACGATCGGGATGCTCGTACCCGACATCACGAACCCGTTCTTCCCGCCGATGGTTCGCGGCGCCGGGGATGGACTGTCGCAGGCGGGATACACGCTCGTGCTCGCCGACACCGACAACGACCCCGGGAAGGAACGCCTGCACCAAGCGCTCATGCTCGAGCGTCAGGTCGATGGGTTGCTGCTGGCGACGGCTCGTCGCCGGGACGACGTCATCGAGGAGTTGATCGCCACCGGGCTTCCATTCGTGCTGGTCAACCGAACGATCGACCGAGGCGGGGTGTCTGCCGTGATCCCGGACGATCAGGCCGGCATGGCGCTCGCGGTCGATCACCTCCACGCCCTGGGCCATCGGCTGATCGGGCATGTCGCGGGTCCCGCGACGACGTCGACGGGCGCTCGGCGCGCGGCGGGATTCGAAGCGGCGGTCCGTTCGTTGGGTATCGAGCCGGGGCCGACGCTCGAGGCACCGTCGTTCACCGTCGAGGGCGGTCGCGCGGTTGCGCAGGGATTGTTGACCGGTCCTGCCCGGCCGAGCGCGATCGTCGCCGCCAACGATCTCATCGCCCTCGGGGCGCTGGACGTGGCGGCGTCGCTCGGGCTGTCCTGCCCGGCCGACTTCTCGCTCGTCGGCTTCAACGACATGCCCTTCGTCGATCGGCTCCGGCCCCCTTTGACGACCGTTCGGGTCGACGAACATGCGCTCGGACTCCGGGCGTCGCGGCTGCTGCTGTCCCACATCGAGGATCCCGAGGCCCGCCTCGAGACGATCATGCTCGCGCCAGAGCTCGTCGTCCGGGGGTCGACCGCCACGCCGTTTGACCTGGTCAGCGGCGGTTCCAAGGTCGTTTGACAGGGACAAGGGCTCTGCCTAGAATCCTGCAAACGATTGCACCCGATCTCGCATCGGGATCGTACCGCGACCGAAAGGAACGTCCATGGGTCAGGGGAGGTTCAGGACGGCGTTGGCGACGGTGGCCGTGGGACTCGTCGTCGCGGGATGTTCCAGCAGCAGCGGCGGCGGCAACAGCGCGACGCCGACCGGATCCGCCTCGACCGAACCGATCGTCGTCGGGATCTCGCTCTCGCTGTCGGGTGACTTCTCCGATCCGGGCAACGCGGCGAAGAAGGGCTACGAGCTCTGGGCCGATCAGGTCAACGCGAACGGCGGGATCCTCGGCAGGCAGGTGCAGCTGAAGATCGTCGATGACGCGAGCAGCCCCGATCAGGTCGTCACCAACTATCAGAACCTGATCTCGAAAGACAAGGTCGACCTGGTGTTCGGTCCCTTCTCCACGTTGTTGAGCGTTCCCGCGGCGACCGTCGCCCAGCGCTACCATTACGCCTTCGTGGAGCCTGCCGGCGGCGGTCCGGCGATGTTCGACGCGAAGCTCCCCAACGTGTTCTTCGTGCAGCCGGCGCCGGTGGTCGGGTGCGGCCAGCCGTTCGTCGACTTCATCCTGTCGCTGCCGCCAGAGCAGCGGCCGAAGACGGCCGCGTACCCGTCGCTCGACGATCCCTTCGCCTCACCGATCGCCGATGCGATGCAGGCCCAGTTCGAGGCCGCGGGGATCCAGACCGTGTACAAGGACATCTATCCGCCGGAGACGACCGACCTCACCCCGATCATCGAGAAGGTCGCCAAGGCGAACCCGGACATGGTGGTCGCCGGCACGCAGTCCGAGGATGCCTACGCACAGGTGAAGGCGATGGTGCAGGCGAACTTCAACCCGAAGTTCCTCTTCTTCGCGAACGGCGCCAACTCGCCCACGGAGTTCCCGGACAAGGTGGGAGCGAACAACACCGAGGGGATCTTCAGCTGCGGCGACTGGTTCCCGAACTCGACGGCGAACGGCAACCCCGCGTTCGTGGCGGCCTACACGGCGAAGTACGGGGGCGACGCGTTCGGCATCGACTCGACCTCCGCGGAGGCCTATTCGGTCGGTCAGCTCATCGAGGCGGTGGCGAACAAGACCGGGTCGATCGACAACCAGAAGATCATCGACACGCTCCACTCCGGAAGCTGGCCGACGCTCGAAGGCGACCTGAGCTGGGATCAGTACGGGTCGCCCCAGGGGAGCGACATGCTCGTCGAGTGGATCGGCGGGAAGTTGCTGCCGGTCTACCCGCCCGACATCGCCCTCCACGACCCGGTGTACCCGAAGCCGCCCTGGGGCGGATAAGCTCGTTCGCTCGCCGCGGCCGCGCGGTCGGCCGACACGTTGAGGGGAGGTACCGCGCGTGCGCCTGATCGTTCAGGCATGCATCCTCGGGCTCTTCACCGGCGGCGTCTACGCGCTGATGGCGAGCGGACTGACCCTCGCGTTCGGCATCATGCGGGTCATCAACGTGGCGCAGGGCGCCATGATCATCCTGGGTGCCTACCTCAGCTACACCGCGTTCTCCGTGTTCCACATCGACCCGTTCCTGTCGATCCTGCTGCTGACCCCGCTCGTGTTCGCGCTGGGGGTGACGGTCCAGCTGGCGTTCATCAGACCGCTCCGGTCGGACGAGCGTGAGGAGTTGTCGCTGCTGGTCACGTGGGCGGTGGCCCTGGCGATCGAGGGCACGCTCAGCATCTTCTACCACACGAACTACCGCTCCACGATCACGACCTACGCGAACACGTCGTGGAGGATCGGCGGCTACCACGTATCCGAGGTCCGGGTGTTCGCGTTCGCGATCTCGATGGCCATGCTCGCGATCCTGTATCTGATCCTCTCGCGCACGCGGTTCGGGCGGGCGATCCGCGCGACCGTTCAGAACCCGGTCTCCGCGGCCCTCCTCGGCATCGACGGCCGGCAGATCGCGGCCCTCGGGTTCGGGCTCAGCGTGGCGACGGCCGCCGCGGCGGGTGCCGTGTACGGGATGATCTTCCCGTTCAACCCGGGGAGCCACTACGACCTGATATCGCGCCTGTTGGCGATCGTCGTGCTCGGAGGCTTGGGCAGTATCGGGGGGGCGGTCATCGCCGCTCTGTTCATGGGCGTCACCGAGGCGGTCCTCGCGACGACCATCTCGCCGACGTGGTCCTCGTTCGCGTTCTTCATCGTCCTGATCGTCATCCTCGTCGTTCGCCCTCAGGGGTTGTTCGGCGTCACGGAGCGAGGGGCGATGTGAGTCGGTTCCGTCCTGCCGGACTGGTGATCGCCGTGGTCGTCTTCGTCGCCCTCGTCGCCTTCCCGTTCCTCGTGCCGGCCAACTGGATCGTGAACATCGCGATCTTCACGTTGATGTACGCGGGTCTCGCCACCGCGTGGAACCTGCTCGGCGGGTACTCCGGGTACGTGTCGCTCGGGCACGTCGCCTTCTTCGGCATCGGGGCGTACGCGATCGCCATCGCGTTCCAGCACGGGGGGATCGGGAACGGATACGTGCCGTTCCTGGTCCTGCCGCTCGTCGGCGTCGGCGCCGCCCTCGTATCGATCCCGATCGCGTGGGTGGCGTTCCGGACCCGCGGATCCACGTTCGCGATCGTCACGTTGACGTTCCTGTTCGTCGTGCAACAGCTGGCGTTCAACCTGCATGGGTTGACCAACGGGTCGCAGGGGATCGGGATGGCGGTGCCCCCGTTCCCGGTCGAGACGTACGAACGTCCTTTCTACCTGGCGATGCTGGCGTTGTTCGGCGCGTCGATGCTGGCGTGTTGGTACGTGCGGAGCAGCAAGCTCGGGCTCATGCTGTTCGCGATCCGGGACGACGAGGACCGCGCCCGCGGTGTCGGCGTCCGGACCGGACCCGTGAAACTCATCACGTTCGCCATCAGCGTCGGCCTGACGGCGATGATCGGCGGGGTATGGGCGTACTACCTCACCTTCATCTACCCGCAGTTCGCGATCGACCCCTTGATCACGATCGGCACCGTGCTGATGGTGTATCTGGGCGGGAAGGGCACGCTGTGGGGACCGGCGCTCGGAGCGGCCATCCTGGTTCCGGCGCAGCAGTACCTGGCGTACCGGCTGGGGGCGAGCCAGCTCTATCTGGTCGGGTACGCCTCCGTGTTCCTCGTGGTCATGCTCGTGCTCCCTCGCGGGATCATCCCGTCGATCGGCGATCGGGTCGCGCGTTCGCGCGCCGGCCGCTCGAGCGGTGTGGTGGGCGGCGACGGATCGGGACGGTCGCTGCGTCAGGAGGCGGGAGCGTGAGCATCGCGATGACCGAAGCCCCGCCGCTCCTCGAGGTGCAGGACCTCCGGAAGCATTTCGGCGGCGTCGTCGCCGTCGACGGATGTTCGTTCAGCGTTCGGCCGGGAACCGTGACCGGGTTGATCGGTCCGAACGGCTCCGGGAAGACGACGGTGTTCAACGTGGTGACGGGGTACCTGCGCGCCGACTCCGGAACCGTCCGCTTCGACGGGCGCGACGTTCACCGCCCCGATCCCTCTCGCCTGTACCGGTCCGGCCTCTCGCGCACGTTCCAGCAGACCCGCGTCTTCCCCAAGCTCACCCTGATCGAGAACCTCGTCGTCGCGGTGCAACAACCTCTGGGTGCCATGGGCCGAAGGCAGATCGGCGACGACGACCTGGTCACGGCGACCGAGATCCTGGAACGCTTCGGATTGTCGTCGCACGGCCGTCGCCGGGCGTCGGAACTGTCGTTCGGTCAACGCAAGCTGCTCGAGTTCGCCACGGTGTTGATGGGTCGTCCCCGTCTCGTCCTGCTCGACGAGCCGGCCTCCGGCGTGAACCCGCTCATGATCGAGGAGATGGAACGCCACATCCGCGACCTGAACGCCGAGGGCCTGACGTTCCTGGTCGTGGAGCACGACATGAACCTCGTCATGCGACTGTGCGACCCCATCGTCGTGCTCGACCACGGCGTGAAGATCGCCGAAGGATCCGGCGCCGATATCAGGGAGAACCCTCTCGTGCTCTCGGCGTACCTGGGGGACTGATGGCCGGCCTTTCGATCGAAGACGTCGTGGCCGGATACGGACAGGGAGACATCCTGCGCGGGGTCAACCTCGAGGTGGCGGCGGGAACGATCACGTGCGTGATCGGTCCGAACGGCGCCGGGAAGTCAACCGTGCTGAAGGTCGTCAGCGCGTTGCTTCAACCGACGCGTGGCGTGATCCGGCTCGACGGCGAGGTGATCTCGGGACGAACCCCGCGCGCCGTGGTCGACCGGGGCGTGGTGCACGTTCCCCAGGAGCGGAGCCTGTTCCCTCTGATGACCGTGTGGGACAACGTGTTGATGGGTGGCTACACGCTCTCGGGTCGCGAGGCCGTTCGAACGAAGATCGAGGAGATCGCGGAACGGTTCCCGGTCGTCCGGGAGCGCCGACATGCGCGCGCGGGCTCGCTCTCCGGCGGGGAGCAGAAGGTCGTCGAGATCGCGCGCGCGATGATGCTCGACCCGCGGGTGGTGCTCATGGACGAACCGTCGATGGGCCTCGACCCGAAGGCCCGCCGCGCGGTCTTCGCCACCATCGGAGAGCTGAATCGCCTGGGGGCCACCATCGTGCTCGTGGAACAGAACGCCCGATCCGGATTGGCGATCGCCGACCGGGGCGCGGTCATGGAGTCGGGGGTCGTCCGGATCGCCGGCGCCGCAGGCGATCTGCTCCACGATCCCGAGGTCGCTCGTCTCTATCTGGGGAGCGCGGCTCGGTCGATCGACCACCCCGTCTGAGCTCAGGAGGTCGGGCCGCTGTCGAGCGCCGCCAGCAGGCGGACGGCCGAACCGCGGAGGCCGTGCTCGTCGGCGAGGGAACGGAGCGCGGCGTCGTCGCGGGTTCCGGCCCAGACCTCGACCGGGCACCCGACCTCGATCGGGACCAGCTCCCGCATCGCGTCGAGGTACTCCTGCGAATCGCGGAGCCGCGCGCGCAGCGCCGGCTTCCCCTTGAGTGGCCCCGGCATCGGCGCATCGTTCGCGGCGTCGGCAAGCAGCTCATCGAGCGATCCGTACGTCTGGATCAGCGCGCGGGCCGTCTTCTCGCCGACCCCCTGCACCCCCGGCAGCTCGTCGGAGGGATCGCCGCGCAGGATCGCGAACTCCGCGTACCGCGACGCCGGCACGCCGTACTTGGCCAGCACGGTCGCCTCGTCGAGCTCCAGCAGCTCCGAGACGCCCCGGACCGTGAACAGCAGCCGGACGCAAGGGTCCCGCACCAGTTGGATCAGGTCGCGGTCGCCGGAGACCATCTCGAACCGGTCGTCGTCGGTCGCATCGACGCAAAGCGCGCCGATCGCGTCCTCCGCCTCCCATGTCGGCGCCTGCGCCTGCTTCATCCCCGTCAGGTCCAGCACGCGGCGCAGCAACGCGAACTGCACGGTGAGGTCCTCCGGCTCGTCCGGACGGTTGGCCTTGTAGCCCGGATAGAGCTCCGTGCGCACCGTGGGACGCCAGTCGTGGTCGTAGACGTGCACGACCTCGTCGGGCCGGCGGCTCACGATCAACCGGGTGACCATGTCCATGTAGCCCATGACCGCCCCCACCGAGGAGCCGTCCGGCGCATGCACGACGTCGCGGAGCGCGAAATACGACCGGTACCCCAGGCTGGAGACGTCGAGCAGCAACCGGTGCGTCACGGCGGCAGCCTACGCGCGATCGGCGTTGGTAGCGTCGGGGCCATGACGGAACCGGTCGCCCGCAGCGAGGAAACCCGGCGGACCGCCGGCATCCTCGCCGTGTCCGTCACGACGGTCGTGTGGGGACTGGTTCCGCTGATCCTGAAGCAGACCACCATGCCGGTGCTCACGTTCGCCGCGTACCGCCTGTGGGTGGGCGTCCTGATCTTCGCGGTGTTCTTCGCGGCGACGGGGCGGAGGCTGACGTTGGCGACGCTCCGGACGTGCGCGCTCGGCGGCGTGATCTTCACGGCCGACGTCGCCTGTAGCTTCCTGGCGTTCCGGCTCACGAGCGTCGCGGACGCGACGATCATCGGCGCGCTCGCTCCCGTCTTCATCATGATCGGCGCGGCCCGTTGGTTCGGCGAACGCGTGGGGCGACGGGACCTGGTGTTCGTCGCGATCTCGTTCATGGGCGTGGCCCTGGTCGCGATCGGGTCCGCCGGCACGCCGGCGTTCGATGTGTGGGGGGATCTGTTCGCGTTCGCCAGCGTGTTCACGTGGACCACGTACTGGCTTTTCTCCAAGCGAGCCCGTGCCAGCGTCGGAGCGCTCGAGTACATGACGAGCGTCATGGTGGTCGCCGCGATCCTGATGACCGTGCTCGCCCTGGTGTCCGGGGAGGGTCTCGCCCTCCCGCCCACGGCGATGGACTGGCTCTGGATCTGGGTGGTGGCGCTCGGTGCGGGTGCGATCGGCCACGTGCTGCTCGCCTGGTCGCATCGGCACGTGGAAGCGTGGCTGGGCTCGCTCATCACGCAGTGCATGCCGGTCGTCAGCTCGATCGCGGCCTGGGTGCTGCTCGGCGAGACGCTCACGGCGCTCACCATCGTCGGGGGACTGACCGTCCTGGCCGCGACCGCGGCCATCCTCGTGCGATCCCGTTCGCGGGGCGCCGACGAGACGTTCGAGGCACCCGAGACCCCCGCGCCGGCGGGCTGACCGTCAGTTCACGCCCGCGGCGGTCTCGGCTTGCGAGGCGCACGACGACGCGCCGCCGCCGTTCGCCACCTCGAGCCACTTGGTGAGGATCGGCGCGATCAGGGTCGCCATCAGGTCCTCGTGGCCGGGCGCCGGATGCACGCCGTCCGAAGAGAGCTCGTCGTCGCTCACGAACGTGTTCCAGTCGGCGACGACGGCGTTCGGGTACTGCGACACGAGCCCGTGGATGTGGATGTTCACGCCGGGGATGTTGTCGAGCGGTCCATGCGCGGTCTGCCACACGACCAGCGGGACGTGCTTCAGCGCGTCGAGCATCGTGGCGCCGTTCGCCCGGAACGCGGCGGGGTCAGCATCGTTCGTTCCGAGCTCGATCACGACCACGTCGGGTCGCGCCGCGGCCTGGGCCTCGGCCTGAGCGATCGCGGAGTTGGTCCCCCGTCCGATGACGGCGTCGAACCCGATGGACCAGCCGGGGAGCGCCGCGACGATCCATGGCTCGGCGCCGTCGGCGATGGAGTCTCCGATCACGAAGGCCGTCGGTGGATCGCTCGCTCCCAGCCGGGGGAGCCGCAGCCATCGTTCCACGGTGTCGCCGCGCGCGACGTAGAGCGTCTTCGGGTCGCCCGGGACGCCGAACACCTGCATGTCACCGCCGTCGCCGAGCGGGAACGCGTTCGTCGGCAGCGCGTCCATGGGCGTCGCCCATCGCTCGCCGATGAAGCGCTCGGCCTCCCGCGTCCCCGCACCGGTCTCGATGACGACGGGTTCGTCCGGGGCGCATCGGAAGCCGAGCAGATGTTCGGGCGGCACGCAGCCGTCGTTGCGGAACAGCATCAACGCCCGTGGGGGTTCGAGCTCGCCGGACACCGGACATCCCGCCGTCGCGGGGTCGGGAGGAGACTGCGGAGGAGGCTGCGACGGGATGGCTCCCGACGCGACGGAGCACGAGACGGCGACGAGCGCGAACAGGGCCGCGAGCGTGCGTCTCACGCGTATCACTGTATCGGCAGGAACGCGGAACCCGGACCGAACCCGGGGTGCGGGGGTGTGGCGCACCGTGGGCACCACGGGCTCGGTCCGAGCCCTTCCGGCTCCGAACGACCGTCGGGTCAGACCCGGTCGATCACCCGGACGTCTCGCTCGAGCTCGTCGGAGGGCGTATCGAGCGCGTTCGCCGTTCGAGTGAGCGCCGCGGACATCGTTCGCAACGCCCCGGCCGCCATGCGTCCCGTGCGGGTCGCGGACGTGGGTCGCTCGCGACGGACGGCCTCGGTCGCCCGGCGGAGCTCGCGCTCGCGCAGCCGCTGCTCGTCCGTTCGGAAGTGCGGGGTCTGGACCATCTCGCGCTCCCTCCTTCCGCTTCCGCCTGGCGCGTGATAGCTTGACGTGAAGATACTTGACGTTGTAGCTTCATGTCAAGAAATCCGACATGAAGTTTCTTGCTATCGAAAGGAGCGGCCGGCGATGGGGACGAAGGATTCGATCGACGAGTTCGTGGAGCGTGCGTGCAGGATCTTCCCGCGCCTCGATCCGGAGGTCGAAGGAGCCGTCGACCGGATCTGCAAGCTGAACAAGCGGTTCGAGACCATGCTGGAACACGCCGTCGAGGCGTTCGACCTGAACAAGGGCGAGTTCAAGGTGCTCATCACGCTCCGGCAGCACAACGACGACTTCACGATGTCCCCGGGCGAGCTCGGCGACGAGCTCCTCCTGTCCTCGGGCGCCATGACGAACCGGCTCGATCGGTTGGAGAGCGCCGGTTTGATCGCCCGCGAGCCCCACCCCGACGACCGGCGCGCGTTGATCGTCCGGCTCACCCCCGAGGGACTGCGAAGGATCGACGAGGCCGTGAACGAGGCCGCGCACAACGAGTTCGCCGTCGTGTCGGTCCTCAGTGCGGTTGAGCAGAAGCGTCTGAACTCGCTGTTGCGTAAGCTGATGCTCTCGTTCGAGGTCAAGCCCAGGGCCGTTGCGGCTCCGGCCCGAGCCTAGATCGCAGGATCCGTCGAGGTACCCGTCGCTGCGTCGTTCGGCGCGGCATACCGTTCGGCCACGCGTTCCGCGAACGCACCGAACCGCTCCGCGAGCGCGCCGCTGCGGATGTGCAGCACGTTCTCCGCGTTCTCCTCGCCCCCGTGTGACAGGTTGTAGCTCCCGGTCAGCACCTCGCCGTCGGCCACGACAACCTTGGCATGCATGAAGTCGTGCACACCGCCCGCAGCGCTCCACGGCGTCGTGACCTTGCCCGACAGCCGCGGGCGGATCGCCTTCCACGCGGCGATCTTCCAATGGTTCGGCGGCCATCTGCCCCATTGGCCGACCACCTCGCGCATCTGGGTCGCGTCGTACGCGCCCACGAGATCGAACGAGGCTCGCCCCGCGAGCTCCGCGAGCGTACCGAGCACCGCTCCGGACGTGATCACGGGGGAGAGGATGCGCACGCGATGGTCCGCGGCGGCGATGCGCTCCGCGGCGAGGTGCGCGAGTGACGGGCCGCGGGGTGAGAACACCGGTTGCACCTCGACGCCGCGACCGAGCGTGGCGGGCGGGCCCTCGCCGCCGCTCGACTCCAGGCGCCCCTTCGCCCAGAGCTGCTCGAAGTTCCGCGTGTATGCCCGGGCGACATCGGGCGACGAGACGCGGACGAGCACGTTCTCCTCGCGCGAGAACGCGTCGTCCGTCCAGTTCGTGGACCCGGTCCACACATCCGCTGCGTCGCGCACCGCGTACTTGTGATGCATCAGCGCGCCTTGATCGTGCACGCCTCGGGTCGGGACCTCGAGACCGTCGATCACCTCGGGGTCGCAGATCATGGGCGGGTTGTGCGTGGCCTCGGCGTCGCGTCCCTGGTTGAACGCGACCCGGATCCCGACGCCTCGCCCCTTCGCCGCCTCGAGCGCGTCCGCGATCCGCGCGGTCGCGCCCTCCCGCGCATCGAAGTCGTAGATCGCGATGTCGATGGTGGCCGAGGCCTCCGCGATGAACGCGACCAAGCGGTCTGCCACGTCGGCGGCCGACTGCGCGCCGTCCTGGAGGAAGTCGGCCTCGACCCCGGTCACTCTCCGACGATCTCCTCGATCGCGTGGTCGCACGTGCGCTCATAGCAAGCGACCACCGTCCGCACCGCCTCCTCGGGGTCGTCGGTCACGGAAACTAACCGGAGATCGTCCGGGGCGATCAGGCCGTCGCTGAGCAGGTCGCCGCGCCACCACGTCAGCTGCGGCGCCCAGTGGTCGCTGCCGAACAGCACGACCGGGAAGTGGCGGATGACGCCGGTCTGGATCAGCGTCAGCGATTCGTAGAGCTCGTCCAACGTGCCGAATCCGCCGGGGAACACCACGAAGCCCTCCGCCGCCTTCACGAACATCGTCTTGCGCGCGTAGAAATGAGAGAACTCGAGCGCGACGTCGAGATAGCCGTTGTCGCCCTGCTCGTGCGGCAGCCGGATGTTGAACCCAACCGAGAGGCCGCCACCTTCGCGGCAGCCTCGGTTCGCCGCTTCCATGATGCCGGGCCCACCACCGGTGACGACCGCCCACCCTCGCTCGGCGAACCTCCGGCCGGTGGCGACGGCGAGCTCGTACGACGCGTCGGACGTGGGCGTTCGGGCGGAGCCGAAGATGGAGACCGCCGGACGGTCGATCTGGTTCACCGTCTCGAACCCTCTGCGGAACTCGTCCGCGATGTCCGCCACCTGACGGTTGACCTTGCCGTCCCGTTGGAGCATCGCGCGATCGTCCACAGCGGCCAGTGTGGGGCGCCGGTACGCGAGCGACAAACGGCACCGGAGATGCACGAAGGCCCGCGGGAACCGCGGGCCTTCGGCCTTGTGCCACGAAGGATGTCGGAGCTTCCGCCTGTCGACGTGGGCTGGGGCACCCAGGTGGATGAGTATCGCACCCGATGCAGCACCGGTCCCTAGGCCGAACGTCGGTGATACCTTCGGGCCTCGTGGAGCGCTCCGTACGATCGTCGACGCTCGCGATCGCCGGCTTCGTGATCGCTGCCGGCGCCACGGCGCTCGTCGCCTCCGTTCCCGGGTCCCCGCTGCATCCCGTGCTTCCGCCTGGCGTCGAGCCCGGCGGGCCGTTCCGTTGGGTCGCGGACCTGATCCGGCTCGGCGATCTTCACGGGTCGTCGCTCGTCGCGGCATCCGTCCTGGCCGTGACCGCGTCGGCGGTGGCGTTCGTCTTCGTGATCCGCGAGGCGTGGCGCGGCGCGATCTCGCTCCGAACCGTGGTGCTGCTCGCCGTCGGCGCGAACGTGCTCGTCATCACGTTGCCGCTCCTGGTGTCGCGCGACGTCTACTCCTACATCGCGTACGGCACCATCTCGGGACTCCATCACGCCAACCCGTACGTGCAGACCCCGATCGATTTCCCGGGCGACGCCGTCTCGATGCTGGTGGGGCCGAAGTGGCTCGCGACGCCGGCCGTCTACGGACCGCTGTTCACGGGGTTCGCGTCGGTCGTCGTCAGGCTCGTCCACTCGATCCACGCGCAGGTCGAGGTATTCCGGTGGACGGCGCTCTGCGCGAGCCTCGGCACGATCGCGCTGATCGCCACGACGGTCCGCCGGAGGTGGCCGGCGCGCGCGGCGTTCGCGGTCGCGGCGTTCGGCTTGAACCCGGTCGTGCTGTTCCAATCGGTGGCGAGCGGGCACAACGACCTGCTGGTGGCGCTCGCGGTGGCCGGAGCGTTCGCCCTGGTGCTGACGGGTCGCCGGCTGCCCGCCGTCGCCGCGCTCACGCTCGGCACGCTCGTCAAGGTCGTCGCCGGGCTCCCGCTCCTGCTGCTGGTCGTGTGGTGCGTCGCTCGCGCCCCGGCCGGCCGCCGCGTCCGCACGCTCCTCACGCATGCTGGGCTCGCCGCCGCGATCGGGCTGGCGTTCGCCGCCCCGTTCCTGAACCTGCACGATCCATCCCTCGGCATGTTCGAGCTCGCCGGTCACGAGGGCTGGCTGGCCCCGTCGCGTTTCTTCCGCCGGTTCCTCGACGCGATCTCCGGAGACACGCTCGGCGTCGTCGCGCGGGTCGCGTTCGCGGCGGCGCTCCTGGCGGTCGTGGTGATCCTGGTCCGTGAGGTCTGGCGCTCCGCACGGCGGATCCCCGACGAGCGTGTCGCCGCGTTCGAGCTCGGGGCGTCGTGGGGTTGGTCGCTGCTGTTCCTGATGCTGCTGGGTCCCATCCTGCTGCCGTGGTACGTCGTGTGGGCGTTGCCGCTGGTGTGGCTGGTGCCGCGCGTTCCGCGGCTGGTGCTCCTGGGGACGTCCGTCGCGCTTGGGGTGTCGCAGTGGACCGCCGAGCCCGGCCGGTTCCGCGGCGCGTACGACACGAACGTGCTCGTCGGCCACTATGTCATCACGCCGGTCGTGATCGCCCTACTCGGCTGGCTGCTCCTCGATGGATGGAAGCGTTGGCGCGGAGGGCTTGCCCTGCAGGATGAGCAGGAGGTACCCGAGCCCTCCCGCGAGCAGTACCACGAGCGTCGGGCCCCAGCTCCCGGAGAGCGGTAGACCGAGCGGTTCCAGCGCGACGCCGCCGATCGCGAGCGCGGCCACGCCGATCGCGGGGGCGACGCCCGCCGCGGCGGGCACGTCCAGACCGGACCATCGCGCCCAGCCGTACCCCACGATGCCCGTCAGTGCGAGGAGGACGAACGCCCCGAGCGCGATCTGTCCCGGCGACGACGGTTCGAGCGGATCGCGGGCGGCTCCCATCGACGATGGGCCCGGGATCGTCGCGTACACCCCGCGCGACCACCGGAAGAGGTCGGCGCTCGCTGTTGCTTCCGTCCGGTTGAACGGCGCGAGGACGAACCCGACCGCGGGCAGCGCCGGGTCCGTGGGGATGTCGTCGAGGTACAGACGGGACATCGCGTCGTATCCGGCGTTGCCGCGGACGGTGGGCACCCCGGCCAGGAAGTTCTCGGGTGTGCCCACGTAGACGTAGACGTCGTCCGCGCGATCCGGTGGCATCGCGGCGCGGAGCACGTTCGCGGCGCGGGTCGCCAGGAACGACACGGTCGTGTCGGTGTCGTCCACGATGAACACGAGCGGCGTGCCGGGCGGGAGCGTGTCGGCGATGCGGGCGGCCGCCGTCGCGCGCTCGACCTCGAGCGGGGAGACGAACGGCTCCTGCCGGCTCCAGGCGATCAGGGCTCCCGAGGCCATCACCCCGACGAGCGCGACGGCGACGAGCGTCGCGAGCCAGACCCGGCGCTCCATCCAGAGCCAGACGCCGACCACGCCGACGCCCGCGAGCGCCGGGATCGAGAACCCGAACGTGATCAACCGGTCGGCGGGGAACCAGCCGGTGAGCAACCCGACCGGCGCGCCGAGCACCACGAGCGCGGTCCACGCCGCGAGCACGCGCCGAGCGAACCCGCTCGTCCGCATCAGTCCGAGCGCGGCCAACGGCAACGCGAGCCATTGGACGTACCGCGTCCATCGGTGGAGCGCGCGTTCGAGGTACGCGTGACGGACGGCGTCGCTCATGCCCGCGCGACGGAGGAAGCCGTCCTTCGACGTGTCCACGGCGAGTCGCGCAGGTCCGGTCGTCATCGCGAGCAGCCCGGTCCCCACGACGACGCCGCCCGCGACGGTCGCGACCGCCACCCGTCCCGCATCGCTCTGCCACCCCCGCTCGTGTCGCGCGAGCGACCATGCGGCGACCGCCGCAAGGACGAGCGCGCCGATCAGGAAGAACTGCGGATGCGTGAGGCCGCCGCCGCCCAACGCGATCGCGGCCGCCACGACGCCCCGTCGGGTGCCGACCGCCAGGCACACCGCCGCCGCGATGAACGGCGCGGCGAACGCGAGGTTCGCGAGGTAGCCCGCGGCGAGATGCACCGTGAACAACCCGGTGAGGACCCCGGCGAGCACCCACGCGGCGCGTGTTCCGCGGCGTTCGCCGGCCACGGCGCCAGCGGCACGGACGAGCACGGCCGTTCCCACGCCGATCGCGGCCCCGAACGCCGCCTCGAACGCGGCGGTGACGGCCGCCACTGACAGGTGCGTCGCGCCGACGAGGACGGCCAAGAGCGCGGGGCTGCCGGGGCGCTCACCGACGACCGAGAGCCCTTGCGACGCGCCCACCCGTGTCCACCACAGGTAGACCGGGATGTCGGGGCCGACACCGAACCGGTACCCGTGCCGGATGAACGGCGCGAGCAGCACGCCGAGCACGAGGAGCGACAACCCCGCGAGCCACGCGAGGTCGCTGCCGGTGCGCGACGTGCCGCTGCGGTCCGTCGGTTACCCCGTGGCGCTGAACGTGCCTTGAGCATTGACGACGATCGAGCCGTTCTCGTCGGTGATGCCGGTGCACGAGAACGTGCCCTCGAACGTCGCCACCTCCGCCTTCGTCACGATCACGTCGCACCGTCCGTCGTCGGACACGAACGATGCGGTTCCTGCACCCGACGGGATGGAGAACGTCAGCCGAAGGGTCGCCGACGTCGGGTGGTTGCCGACGAACGACCTACCGCTCAACACCAATGCCACGGTGTCCGTATGCCACCCGAGCGCGAACTGACCGGGTGGCGGCGAGTAGATCGTCGGACCTGAGAGAGGGAGGGCAGCCTCCGAGATGTGCATGGCTCCGGAGATCGCGAGGCTCGCGCTCCCCGTGTCGACCGACCCCGTGAAGCCGGGCGATGAAGTCGGGAGCGGCGTGCCGGTCGCGCCCGAGGCCCCGGTCGCGCCCGTTTCCCCGGTGGCTCCCGTGATCGCGGGTGACGGCGAGGCGGGCGACACGTTGCCGGTCGGCGACGCCTCGGGAGGGGGCCCGAGCGACTCGGGTTCGTTCCCGCCACATGCCATCAGCAGGATCAACGCCGTCGATGCCACGATCAGGTTGGACCGCACCCGTGCTCCCTTCGAACGCCCGACTCTAACCCAGCGTGGTCGCGCGCCCTTCGTGGCGGACGGCGTCAACCGACCCGCGTTGTAGCCTGACGGTCCCATGCTCGACCGAGAGCTCGTCGAAGAGGTCCTGCGCGCCGCACGGCGCCGAGGCGGCTCGTTCGCCGAGCTGTTCGTCGAGGAGAAGACGTCCACGTCGATCCGTTTGGACGACGGCAAGGTCGAGGAGCTGACCACGGGCCTCGATCGCGGCGCCGGCGTTCGGGTGTGCGTCGGGACGTCCTACGGCTACGCGTATTCCAACCGGTTGGACCGCGATGCGTTGCTCGCCGCGGCCGACGCCGCAAGCGCCGCGCTCCGCGAGGGCGAGCCGGGCAGCGTCATGGATCTCCGCGTGATCGTGGGGTCGGCCGTGAACCCCGTCGAGCGACCGGCGGAGCTGGTTCCGGCGGCCGACAAGGTGGCCTGGCTCAGAGCGGTCGACGACGCGGCGCGTTCGTTCAGCCCGGAGGTGACGCAGGTGGTGGGCGTCTACGGCGATTCGCTCCAGCGGGTGCTGATCGCGACGTCGGACGGCCTGTGGGTCGAGGAGTCGCGTCCGCGGATCCGCCTGGTGGCGCAGGTGGTCGCCGCGCGCGACGGGAACATCCAAACGGGGTTCCACGGTCCGGCCGCGTGCAGCGGGACGGAGTTCGTCGACCGCCATCCGCCGAGCGCCACGGCCGACGTCGCCGCGCGCCGTGCCGTCACCATGCTCGATTCGATCCCGGCGCCCGCCGGGGAGATGACGGTCGTGCTCGCGCCCGGGATGGGCGGCGTGCTGTTCCACGAAGCGGTCGGCCATCCGCTCGAGTCCGACGCGATCGACAAGGAGGCGAGCGTCTACCGCGGGCTGATCGGTCAGAAGTGCGCGTCCGAGCTGATCGACGGCGTGGACGACGCCACGATCCCGAACGGCTGGGGCTCCTTCGCGTTCGACGACGAGGCCACGCCGTCGCAACGCACGTCGTTGTTCGAGAAGGGCGTGCTGCAGGGTCTGCTCTACGACCGGATGCACGCCGACAAGGACGGGCTGCCGCCGACCGGCAACGGTCGCCGGCAGTCCTACGCGTCGCCGCCGATCCCGCGGATGACGAACACGAACATCCTGAACGGCACGTCGAACGCCGACGACATCCTGTCGTCCACCGACGAACGGCGTCTACGTGACATCGCTCGGCGGCGGCCAGACGAACCCCGCCACCGGCGACTTCGTGTTCGGCGTCGCCGAGGGCTTCTTGATCGAGAACGGTACGGTGACGACCCCCGTTCGCGGCGCGAACCTGATCGGGCGCGCGATCGAGGTCATGAGCGCGGTCGACGCGGTGGCCGACGACTTCGACACGTGGGAAGGCGTGTGCGGCAAGGACGGTCAGGCTGCGCCCGTAGGGAGCGGGTCTCCCACGCTCCGCATCTCGAGGCTCACGGTGGGAGGCACCGGTGCCTGACCTCCACGAGCTGTGCGCGGCCGCGGTCGACGCCGCGACGGGCGACGAGGCCGTCGAGGCGTACGCCGAGGAGTCGCGCCACACCGAGGCGAGCGCGCTCCGCGGCGAGATCGAAGGGCTCACGTTCGCGGAATCGCGCGGCGTGGGCGTTCGGTTGATCGCCGGCGGGCGGCTCGGCTACGCGTACGCGGCGGACCCCACGCCCGACGAGGTGCGCGAGACGGTTCGGCGCGCGCGGGAGAACGCGGCGCTCGCCGAGCCCGACGGGTTCAACCTGCTTCCGTCCCCGCTTCCCGCCGAACCCATCCCGGCCCTGTACCGCGAGGATCAGGCCAACATCCCGACCGATCGCAAGGTCGCGCTGGCACTCGATCTGGAACGACGGGCGATCTCGGTCGACCCGCGCGCTACGAAGATCGACGCGTCGCAGATCGGCGACGCCGTCTCGCGCGTCGCGATCGCGTCGACCAACGGCGTGCGGGCCGAGTACGCGCGGACGGACGCCTGGTGCGTGGCGGTCTCCCTGGCGGTGGAGGGCGACGAGACGCAGACCGGCTTCTCGTTCACGATCGGCCGGGGCCTCGACGAGCTGGGATGGGAGGCGATCGCCGACGAGGCCGTGCAGCGCGCCGTGCGCATGTTGGGTGCCACGAAGCCGCCGACGGCGAAGGTCCCGATCGTCCTCGACCAGTTCGCCGCCATGTCGTTCCTGGGCGTCTTGGCCGGGGCGCTCTCCGCCGAGGCGGTGCTGAAGCAGCGCTCGCTGTTCGCGACGATGGTCGGCCAGCAGGTGGGCTCGGAGCTGTTCACGTTGGTCGACGACGGCACGATCACGATCGGTCCTGCGGCGTCGCCCTTCGACGACGAGGGGGTGCCGACGGGCCGGACCGAGCTGTTCACTCGTGGAACCCTGAACGGCTTCCTGCACAACACGTACACGGCGGCGCGCACCGGCGGAGGCACCGCTTCCACCGGGAACGCCAAGCGCGGCGGATACAAGAGCACGCCCGGTGTGGGGACCTCCAACTTCTACCTGGACGCCGGGAAGCTGTCGTTCGACGAGTTGCTCGCCAAGGCGGAAGGCGGCGTGCTGATCCAGGACGTCAGCGGCGTGCATTCCGGCGCGAACCCGATCAGCGGCGAGTTCTCGGTCGGCGCGACGGGCCTGCGGATCTCCGGCGGGGCGCTGGGCGAGCCGCTGCGCGAGATGACGGTCGCCTCGACGCTGCCGGACATGCTCGCGGGCATCACGGGCGTCGGAAGCGACCTCCGGTTCTTCTCGTCGGTCGGCACGCCGTCGATCCTGATCGGCGAGATGACGCTCGCCGGCGTCTAGCGTTCGGACGCGCAGTGGTCGTGCCCCGCATCGTGAAGGGACGGGACCCCGAGCCGGTCGCGTACGCGCTCGTATCTATCCACGAAGCCGACGACACGCACCTCACGGGAGCACGCATCGCTGAGCTCCAGACGCTCTCGGTCCTGCCGTCGCATCGGAACGAGGGTCTGGGCACGCGCATGATGGAGTCCGTCTTCTCCGAGCTCCGCTCGCTGGGCATCCACGAACTCGTGATCGCCATGATCGCGACGAACGAACCCGCCCGTCGGTTCTACCAGCGCTTCGGCTTCCGGCCCTGGCTGACCGTCGCGCTCGGGAAGGTTCCAGCAGGGAAGGATGCTGTGGTGGATTAGATCGTCGCTGAGCGAGCGCCGCTCACGATGAGCACGACGATGAGTCCGGCCACCGCGAGCCGGTACCACATGAACACCTTGAAGCTGTGACGACGCAGGTAGCCGAGCAGGAACCAGATCACCACGAACCCGCTGATCGCGGAGGAGACGAACCCCCAGAGGAACTCGCTCCCGTAGCCTTGGAACCCGTTCTGCAGCAGGTCGGCGCCCTTCGCGAGCCCCGCACCGGCGATGATCGGGATCGCCAGCAGGAACGAGAACCGTGCGGAGGTCTCGCGGTCCAGGCCGATCCATCGAGCGCCGGTCATGGTGATGCCCGACCGCGAGACGCCCGGCTGCAGCGCCAGCGCCTGCAGGACGCCCAGGCCCAAACCGGTGCGCGGCCCGATCGAATCCATGCCGCGGTCGAGCCGCGACCGCGCATCCACCCACCACAGCAAGACCCCGCCGACCGCCAACATGATCGCCATCAGCCACGGCTGCCCCAGCTTGGTCTCGATCGTGGACTCGAGGAGCACCCCGGCGATCGCTCCTGGGATCGTCCCGATCACGAGCGCCCAGGCCAAGCGTTCATCCGGCGTGTTCATCGCGCGTGTGCGGATCGAGTGGAACCACGCCTTCAGGTAGCGCCAGAGGTCGTTGCGGAAGTACACGATCGCGCCCACCAGCGTCCCCACGTGCAGCGCGACATCGAACGTCTTGTTGAGCGCGGGGTCGTTCACGATCGACCAGTTGAAGAGCCACGGCACCAGGATCAGGTGGCCGGAGCTGGACACGGGAGCGAACTCGGTCGCACCTTGCGTCAGGCCGAGGATGATCGCCTGCAGGACGGTCACGGGAGATCCTTTCCGGTGGAAGGTCGCGCAATGCTATCGGCCCGTCCCGAGCGAAACATAGACCCGGATGTGTTGTTCCGGTGTCAAGCGGCCGGCGTGGCTGCGGGCCCGAGGATCGCGACCTGCAGCTGGCCGAACGCGCGCGCGTAGGCCAGGCGCGCGGCCGCGTCTGCATCGACGAGGAGGACGAGCGCGACGCCGGGATCTCCCGTCGACGTACCGCCGACCCCACTCCCGCTCGATGTGTCTCCCGCGAGGACGCGCACGACCTCGAGGCCCGACGCGACGAGCTCCGTGTGCGGCCGTCCGCCACCGTACGTGGCGTACACCTCGACGCGGTCACCCGCACGGATCGTCCCCGCCGGAGCGCCGCTCGGAACGACCAGCGCTCGCAGCCCCTCGGGGACGAGCGCCGCCACCGGTCCGACCGCCGGTCCCGGCCAACCTCGATCGGGTGAGGATCTCGCCGGCCACGATGTCCGCCGTGAGGACGCGCCCCACGACCGTCGCGGCGTCGCGCACCGCACCGGGAGGAACGAAGTCCTCGGGAACGGTCGACGTGTGGAGCATCTCGTCGGACAACGTGGTTCCCCGAGCGAGATCGGTTGCCGCCGTCACGATGTCCACCGGTGGCCCCACGGCGGGGTGCAGCGCCTCCACCCGGTCCTGATAGCCGCGGACCACGACGAACGCGAGCGCACCGAGCACGACAGCGAGCGCCATCAATACCTTCGAGGCGAGCGGCCAGCGGCGTCGGAACACGGCCGGTAGGCTCGCACCGCGCGATCGACTCGATGCCGTGACCCGCGTCACGTCGCCGGGCCGGTTCCGAGCGTCACTCGACCGGACGCGGGCCCTTCCGCTGCGACAGAGGGAGGGTCCGCACGCGGAACTCCTCCAGCGCCTCGCGGCCGACGATCAACCGCACCGACTCCTCGATCCGTTCCCCGAGCGCATGCGCGTCCTCTTCGGTCTTGAACGTGAGCTCGATGCGAACGAGCACCGGTTCGCCGGGCATCGCTACACCTCGAACCGAGCGCCGGTGAGCGCCGTCGCGCACGGACAGTCGCGTTCGACCGGCAGTGCGGGGATAACCGCGAAGAGCAGGTCGCGGAGCCGCTCGTTGTTCTCGGTGAACACCCGCACGACCTCTTCGTGCGTCACCGGCGGCACGCCCTCGACACCGACGTCGTAGTCCGTGATCAATGAGATGTTCGCGTAGCAGAGCTCCAGCTCACGTGCGAGCACCGCCTCGGGGTACTGCGTCATGTTGATGACCTCCCACCCGGCCGATGCGAACCACGCCGACTCCGCACGGGTCGAGAAGCGAGGGCCTTCGATCACCACGACGGTCCCCCGATCGTGGAGCGGGATCGACAGGTCGCGCCCGCGCGCGATCGCGACCTCGCGCATCGTCGGGCAATACGGGTCCGCGAACGAGATGTGCGTGGTGTCCGGACCGTCGTAGAACGTGTTCGGCCGGTCGCTCGTGCGATCGACCATCTGGTCGCAGATCACGAAGTCGCCGGGCTTCACGGTGGGCTGGAGCGAGCCGCACGCGCTCGGCCCGAGCACACGCGAGACGCCGAGCTCCTTCATGGCCCAGACGTTCGCCTGGTACGGG
Source organism: uncultured Actinomycetes bacterium (assembly GCA_963736335.1). Lineage (GTDB taxonomy): Bacteria > Actinomycetota > UBA4738 > UBA4738 > HRBIN12 > JBBQVZ01. The sequence goes on from CAVTOC010000005.1 coordinate 132,566, forward strand.
ACGCGGTGAGGAGGGAACTCGTGCTTCAGGCCGTGCCTCGGGATGAACGCCACCCTGCGGCCTCCGACGTCGCCGACCACGGGCGGTGCCGACGGTTTGCCGTACGGCGTGTCGACGTCGACGGTTTCGGTCGACTCCAAGAAGGCATAGAAGCCCGACCCTCCGAACACCCCGATCTCCGCGTCCGTCACGTTCCCTTCTTCCCGTCCGAGCTCGACGTCGAGGACGATCCCGACGAGCTCGACGCGGCCGCCTTCTCAGCCGGCTTCGACGAGTCCTTCTTGTCCTTCTTGTCGCCCTTGGAGTCCGAGGACTCCGTCGAGGCCGCCGGCTTCTCGCCCGACTTCTCACCCTTCTTCTCGCCCGACGACTTCGACTTCTTCCCGTGATCGGTGGCGTAGAAGCCCGACCCCTTGAACGAGATGGCGGGGGGCGCGAACACTTTGCGGAGCTCGCCTCCACACACGGGACAAACCGTGAGCGGGTCGTCGATCATCGCCTGGACGACGTCGAACGTGTGGCCGCAATCGCGGCAGCGGTACTCGTAGGTCGGCATGACGCGTCGAGTCTAGCGGAGGGTTCGAACGCGACTCGGCGCTTCAGCTAGCCCTCCGACATAGGTCTTTCGATGCATGTCGATCCGACCTTCGGACTAGCCTTCCAGCCGATGTCCGCATGGCCCGCAGGAGCTACGGTGACCACCTGACGATCACGGTGCGCCGCCACGCGCGGAGCGCCACCCGGGGGGGCGATCCAAGGAGGTCGGCGATGCGAGGATCCGGGCGAGAGGCGAGACGGCGGCCCGAGTTGGACCTGTTGGTCGGTCCGCTCGAGGCGGCGACGATCGACGACGACGCTCGGTCCGAGCGATCGGCATCCGAGGAGATCGAACACGTCGATCCGTTCGAACTGCCCGCGTGGCGAGAGGATGGATGACGGCCGACGTTGTCGCCGACCCGTAGAAAGGTCCCTACACTCATGACTTCCCCCGATCCCAGCCTCACGACGACGGAAGGAAGCTTCATGCCGGTCAGGAAGGCCGTCATCCCCGCGGCCGGTCTCGGGACGCGCTTCCTTCCGGCGACGAAGGCGCAGCAGAAGGCGATGCTCCCGGTCGTCGACAAACCTTCGATCCAGTACGTGGTGGAAGAAGCGGTGGGCGCGGGGTTGACCGACATCCTGATCGTCACCGGACGTGGCAACCGTTCGCTCGAGGACCATTTCGATCGTTCGTTCGAGCTCGAACACTTCCTCGAATCGAAGGGTAAGTTCGACGAGCTGAAGCAGGTGCAAGCGATCAGCGACATGGCGTCGATCCACTACATCCGCCAGAAGGATCCGTTGGGCCTGGGGCACGCGGTCTCTGTCGCCGAGGATCACATGAACGGCGAGCCCTTCGCCGTCTTGCTCGGCGACGATCTCATCCACCACTCCATGCCGCTGCTCCCGGAGATGCTCCGCGTCCACGAGCGGTACGGCAGGAGCGTCATCGCCGTCCAAGAGGTGCTGCCCGAGGAGATCCAGTTCTACGGCTGCGTCAAGCCGGAATGGGTCGAGGAGAACCTCGCCCGCGTCCTGTCTATCGTCGAGAAGCCGTCGCCGGAGGACGCCCCATCCAACCTGGCGGCGATCGGCCGGTACGTGCTCACCCACGACATCTTCGACGCGCTCCGAGATACCGAACCGGGCGCGGGTGGCGAGATCCAGCTCACCGACGCGATCAACCAGCTCGCCAACGAGCAGGCGTTCTACGCCTACAGGTTCGATCGCGGCCGGTACGACGTCGGCAACAAGCTCGACTACCTCAAGGCCACGGTCGAGTTCGCCCTGGAACGCGATGACATCGGGGACGACTTCCGCCGGTACCTGCAGGACCTGCTCGGCGACGACCGGCTCGGCTGAGGCTCTCCTCGCCTTCCCGAGACCACTCGGTAGACTGCGGCCATGGCCGAGCGTCGCCACGTTCACGATCACGACGACGTCGCCGGGCTGCTCTCCGTAGAGGAGGCGCGGCGGAACGTCCTGTCGCAGATCCACCCGTTGGCTCCGTTGAACCTGCCACTGACCGAGGCGTTCGGGTGCGTGATCGCCGAGGACGTGACCGCCGAGCGAGATCTTCCCGAGTTCGCGTCGTCAGCCATGGACGGGTTCGCGGTCCGATCATCCGACGTTCGCGGTGCGACGCCCGCGTCCCCCGTCGAGCTGAAGATCGTCGGCAGCGCACGGATCGGGCGCCGACCCGATGCAGTGGTCGGCGGGGGAGAAGCGGTCCGGATCGCGACCGGGGCTCCGATCCCGGCCGGCGCCGACACCATCGTGCCGATCGAGAACGCCGAGCCCGGTGGAGAGATGGCGACGATCTTCGACGGTCCGCCCGCCGGCCAGCACATCCGCCCCTCCGGTGAGGACGTCCGAGCCGGGCAGGTCCTGGTGCCGGCGGGCAAGCGCCTGGGTCCGCCGGAGATGGGGCTCCTCGCGAACGCGGGGTTCCCGCACCCGAGCGTCCACCCCCGACCCCGCGTGATCGTCCTGTCGACCGGCGACGAGTTGATCCCGCCGACCGAGACACCGGAGTTCGGGCAGGTCCGCGACTCGAACGCCTACATGATCTTCTCGGCCCTCCGCGACGTCGGCGCCCAGCCGGTGCTGGCCGGCATCGTGAAAGACGACGTCGACGCGCTGAAGGAGACCGTGCTCAGCTACCTGATCCAGGCCGACGCGTTCATCTCGTCGGGCGGCGTCTCGGTCGGCGAACGCGACGTGGTGAAGGCCGCGTTCTTCCGTCGCGGCGACGTGGAGTTCTACAAGGTCGCTATGCAGCCCGGCATGCCGCAGGGGTTCGGGCACATCGAGGGCAAGCCGTATTTCGGGCTTCCGGGCAATCCGGTCAGCGTGTTCGTGAGCTACGAGATCTTCGTCCGTCCGGCCATCCTCAAGATGATGGGTCGCACGCAGCTCTTCCGCCCGGAGGTGACCGCCACGCTGTCGGAGGATGTCGCCGGCCCGAGAGGAAAGCTGCAGTTCGCCCGGGTCCGTCTGGAGCGCAGCGACGACGGCTGGATCGCGACGCCCACCGGCTCTCGAGGCTCGAACCTCATCTCGACGGTCGTGAAGGCGAACGGTCTGGCCATGGTGCCGGTCGGAACCGCCGTCGCCGAGGCCGGCTCGGAAGTCCGCGTGATCGTGTTCCGCTCCTCGGAGGACTGAACGTGAGCGAGGTGGCGCGGATCGTCGAGGTGGGAGAGAAGCAGATCACGGATCGCGAGGCGACCGCCGAGTGCACCCTCACGACGACCCCCGAGGCGTGCGCGCATCTGGTCGCGGGTACCCGCAAGGGCAAGCCGATCGAAGCGGCCCGGATCGCCGGGCTGATGGGGGTCAAGCGCACGCCCGACCTCCTGCCGTTCTGCCATCCGATCGCGGTGACCGGTGCGGAGGTCGTCCTCGAGCCCGACGAGGGCGCGGGGACCATCCGCGTCCAGGTGACCGTTCGGGCCAAGGACCGCACCGGTGCCGAGATGGAGGCGCTGACCGCCGCCGCCGTCGCCGCCCTGAGCCTCTACGACACCACGAAGGAGTTCGATCGCGCCGCGCACATCGACGGTCTGCGCCTCCTGGCGAAGTCGGGCGGCAAGAGCGGCGACTACCGAGCGGACTGAGCGGTCAGTTGGGATAGGATGCGGCCATGTTGGGGACGTACAACGACTGGATGCTGAGCCTCCCGGCGCTCCTGCAGGTGCTGGTCGCGCTGGCGACCCTCGCCGTCATCGGGCTGACGCCGCTGCTGCTCTGGCTGGGGTACGCCGTGGTCTCGACGCGGGATGCGTCGCGCGGCAGCCAGACCCCCCCGAAGCCGTAGGTCCTCAGCAACCGAGCCGGGACTCAACGTCCCGTCAGCGAGAAGTGCATGTAGTCCTTCAGGGAGTGCCAGTCGCCGCCCCATCCCCACCCGATCCCGGCGAACGCGCGCACGACCTCGTCGTGCGGGTGGATCATGCCCGGCAGCTGCTGCGAGCGGTCGACGTACGGCAGGCACGCTTTGCGCAACACCTGGCCGTCGCCCGTCACGTAGGGGTTCTGCGTCGGGTTGATGTCGATCGCCCATCCGTACGCGTGTTCCGAGAAACCGCTCGTCTGACCGGTGACCGGACGACAGCTGAACGACGCACTGACGTTCATCGTGCTGTACCAGTCGGACGGGCGAGGCGGGCGCCATCTCGCGGCGAGGGCGATCTTCTGGATGGGGAACCCTGCGTCGAACAATCGATGGAATACCGACAAGACATCGTCGGCGACCGTCTCGTTGATGATCAGAGGCCCCTGCTTCACCCGCCCGCCGAACGTCCAGTAGCTCACGGTCACCAGACGGAGATCGCGGATCGGGACGGGACAGCCGGGGTGCCAGTTCCGGCCGATGAGCTCGTCCCGGAGCTGCTCGTCGATCCACCTCACCGACCCGACGAACGCCGGTGAAGGGGAGGGGGGTGGCGTCGGCGTGCCTCGACCCGTGGTTGCCTGCGCCGCGGTGCACGCCGTGAGCAGGAACGGAACGACGATCATGGCTATCCGTCGATGATCCACGTTGTCCATCCTCTCATCGGATATGGAGATGCATGCACCCCGGACGGCCGATACGGGCCCCTGAGGCCCAACGATGGGGAAATCACATCGATGTGCTTCCCCACCCCATATGTCGCTGCTACCGTGCTGTTCCAGCCTAGATGTTGTGTTCGAACCGGGGGTCGACAGGCAGGAGGCTGGCGCGTGGATTGGCTACTCCTCGCGGCGTTGGGCATCATGTGGGTGGCGTTCCTGCTTCCGTCGGACAATCGGCGGCAGAGGACCGAACACAGCGTCGAAGATTTCGAACGCAGGATGGAGCTCTTGGCACACGCAGAGGCGCAGGGCAGCGAGGGGCGGTGGATCGTCACCCCCCGCAAAGGCGCACGGTTCGTGGGTCTGGCGGAGCGCAAGCGGGCGAGGCTGCGTGAACGACGTCGCAAGGTGCTCGTCTTCCTGCTCGAATCCATCGGGTTGACGTTCCTCATCGGCCTGGTTCCGCCGCTGCACGCGGCGTGGGTGCTGACCGGCATCTTCAGTGGACTCCTCCTCCTGTACGTGTGGCTCCTGCTCACGATCAAGCATCGCGAAGGGGTCCAGCCGCACGAGACGGCGCGCGCCGCGCGCCAGCCGGCACGGGTCAAGACGCCGGTCACCGCCGTACCGCGGTACGTCGTCGACGGCATGAGCGGGTGGGCCCGCCCCACGTTCAACGGGCTCGGTTCGGTCGGTGAGGGCGATCGGGTGCACGTGGTCGTTCGGCCCGCCGGCGACATGGCCGGCGCGTAGCCCGGCGCGTCGGGGCCCTTTGCTAGGCTGCCACTTCCTGGGGGTGTAGCTCAGCCCGGTAGAGCGCTGCCCTCGCACGGCAGAGGTCAGGGGTTCGAATCCCCTCACCTCCACCAGGAACCCGCTGCTACGCTCGCCCGCATCGACACTCCCCGGATCGACGTGGGCACGAAGGGCTTCCCGGCCGTCGAGGGGCCGGTGCCCATCGGCGACGTCGCCGGCCGCGGATGGTTCCTCTCCGACCTGCCGACACCCGTGATGGTGCTCCGGGAGCGTGCGCTGGCGCACAACCTGTCGCTGATGGCCGAGTACTGCCGGGCGTGGGGAGTGGACATCGCGCCGCACGGCAAGACCACCATGGCTCCGCAGCTCTGGGATCGCCAGCTCGAGTCCGGTGCCTGGGGCATCACGGCGGCGACGGTCGCTCAGGCTCGCGTCATGCGTGCATCAGGCGTCCCCCGCGTGCTGCTCGCGAACGAGCTCGTCGACCCCGTGTCGATCGCATGGGTCGCCGAGCAGCTGGCCGATCCCGCGTTCGAGCTCATCTGCTACGTCGATTCCGATCGCGGCGTGGACATCCTGGAGGAGCACCTGCGAGCGCGCCGGCCCCACAGCCCGCTGTCGGTGTTGGTCGAGTTGGGGTTCGAGGGCGGCCGGACGGGGTGCCGCACCATCCCGGAAGCGGTGCACGTCGCCGGGCGCGTGGCAGCCTCCGACGTCCTGCACCTGGCGGGCGTCGCCGGGTACGAGGGGACCATCTGTCACGATCGGTCGCCCGAGTGCCTGGCGCTCGTCCTGTCGTACCTGGATCGTCTCCGCGAGCTCACGCGAACGATGATCGACGCGGGGACCTTCGACGGCGCCGACCGGATCGTCTGCTCGGCCGGCGGTAGCGCGTTCTTCGATCTGGTGGTCGACCGGCTGCGTGGCCCGTGGCCCGGGGACGCCGACGTCCGCGTGGTCCTTCGCTCCGGTTGCTACCTGACCCACGACTCGGGGATCTACGAACGGGTCTCACCGCTGCCCGCGCGTGACGGCGAGCATGGGTTCCACCCTGCGATGGAGCTCTGGGGCTCCGTGCTGTCCCGGCCGGAGGCGGCCCTCGCTCTCCTCGGGTTCGGCAAGCGCGACGTGCCGTTCGACATCGACCTTCCGATGCCGCAGATCGTCTGCTCGCCCGACGGCGATACGCGCGAAGCGGAGGGACTGCTGACGATCGTCGAGCTCAACGACCAGCATGCGTACGCCCGTGTCGACGCCGGGCTGACGATCGACGTCGGCGACCGGGTCAGGTGCGGGCTGAGCCACCCCTGCACGGCGTTCGACAAGTGGCGCCACATCCCGGTGCTCGACGACGACGACCGTGTGATCGACGCCGTCGCCACGTTCTTCTAGCGCCGGGTCTCCGATCGGCCGCACGTCTCGTACGATGTTGCGACCATGCCTGCCCGCCTCAAAGCCACTGCCGTGCTTGCGTCATTCGCGATCCTCGTCGCGTTGTCGACAGCGGCCTCGGCGCGTACCACCGCGGCCCTCACCTTGACCGCGTCCTCGAAGAACGTGGCGTTCCACGAGAACGTGACGTTCGTGGCGACGGTGGATCCGCCGGTGGGCGGCCAGCAGGTGAGCATCATCGACGCGGCCGGGGTCGAGCTCGCGTCCGGGACGACGGGGTCTGACGGACGGTTCTCCGCGGACGTTCGCCCGGATGCGAACCTCGTCGCCCACGCCTCGTCCCTCGGCGCGGACAGCGCCTCGGTATCGGTGGGTATCCGGCCGCTCATGACGCTGACCTCGGGTGCGGTCCGGTTGTTCGACACCGTCACGGTCCGCGGGACGTTCAAGCCCGTCCGCGAGGGCCAGCCCGTCACGGTCGAGCTCCAGCATCGCGGCCAGGTCGTTGCGACCAAGCGGGCGCCGATGGATGCGAACGGGCGATTCACGACGACGCTCTTCGTGTCGCGGGCCGGCAGCTATCGGGCGCGCGCGTCGTTGGATGCATCGGATCTGCTGCCCGGACGCGCGGCGACCCCGCCGTCCGTCACCGTGCAGCCCGACCTCGCGCTGGGCGCGCACGGCATCTACGTCGACCTCTTGGAGCGACGGCTCGTCCAACTGCATTACCACCTGGTCGGTGTCGACGACGTCTTCGACTACCGGACCGCCGACGCCGTGATGGCCTTCCACAAGGTGCAGGGGATGGCTCGCACGCAGACCGTCGATGCGGCGACGTGGCGCGCCTTGGGCACGCCCAAGCTCTTCGTCCCGCGGCATCGGGAGGACGGCGTCCACATCGAGGTCGATCAGACGCGCCAGGTGCTCGCCGTGGTTCGTGACGGCGACGTGGAGGCCATCATCCACGTCTCGACCGGCAAGCCCTCGACACCCACACGCGACGGGTCCTTCCACGTCTACTCGAAGCTGGCGGGTTTCAGCCCGAAGCAGCTGTATTACCCGAGCTTCTTCGACGGGGAGCGGGCCATCCATGGGTGGACCGACGTCCCCAACTACGCCGCCAGTCACGGATGTGTCCGGATCCCGTACTGGATCGCCCTGTGGATGTTCGATCAGGATCCGATCGGAACGCCGGTCGTACGTCTACCACTGATCGAACCTGATCTGACCGATCCCGCGATCGGTCGTGAAGCAGCGTTCAAGGTCGGGGCCCTCGCATGCCGACAACAGACCTATACCCCGGATCCCCAGGAGGGACCATGAAGGCTGGCAAGATCTCATACGCGGGCGTCGGCGTGGCCGCCGGCGGCGTGATCGGGTTCCTCGGCGTCATCGTGGGCTGGTTCAAGTTCTCGTATCCGCTGGGCAAGCGGCACCGCGACCGTGACGTTGAGCGGGACCCACGACTGGACCGGCACCGTGGCGATGGCCGCGGCGTTCGGAGCATTCGCGTTCGGCGGTGCGTACGTGCTGCTGCAAGACTCGCAACTCCGCCGGATCGCCGGCGTGCTCGGCGCGGTCTGCTCGGCGTTCCTGCTGATCATGTCGCTCGTCGGCTTCGGCCGGGTCAGCGATGCGATCGGCGCGCCGGCAGCGGCCTTCACGACCGCCGCGGGAACGGGGCTCGCGATCTCGTTCGTGGGCGGCGTCATCGCGGTGGTCGGTTCGGTCCTCACCTCGCGGGAGATCCTTTCCGCAGGTCCGGTTCCCGCAGCCGACGTGCCGGCGGCAGCCGTCGAGGCCTGAGGCAACTCCCGGTACCCTGAGCCTCCATGTCGGAGGCGAAGGACCGGTCACGCACGTGGTGGACCCGCCCCGGACTCGACGTCCGGGGCGGTCGCCTGTTCGTCGCCGGCCGTGACGCCGAGGCTCTGGCTCGCGAGCACGGCACGCCGCTCTACGCCCACGATCTCGTTCGCGTCGCCGAACAAGCTCGCGCCCTGCGTTCCGCGTTCGATCGTGCGGGGCTGGACGGCCGGGTCCGTCTCGCCCTGAAGGCACAACACGAGCCCGAGCTCCTGCGGTTCGTCCGCGCGCTGGGTCGGCCGCAGACACCCGAGAGCGTGGGGATGGATGTGTGCTCGCCGGGTGAGGTGGAGTGGGCGCTCGAGCACGGGTGGCGCGAGGACGAGATCAGCTACACCGGCACGAACCTCTCGGATCGCGACCTCGATGTGATCCTCGCCCACCCCGATATCCATCTGAACGTCGACCTCCTGACGCAGATCGATCGGGTGGGTCGCCGAGCGCGCGGGCGTACCATCGGCATCCGCGTCAACCCCCGCGGTGGCGCCGGCTTCGCCGGCGGCGGCGGCACGCTCTACTCGGGCCCGCGGCCGACCAAGTTCGGGATCTTCCGGGAACAGCTGCCGGAGGCGCTCGATGTCGCCCGTCGACACGACGTCACGATCGACACCGTGCATCTCCACGTCGGAGATGGCTACCTCGACGACGGGCTGCCCGAGATCGAGGAAGTCCTTCGCCGCGTGGCGGAGATGGTGCGGATGCTGCAGGGCGAGGGGTGCCCTATCACCGAGGTGAACACCGGGGGAGGGCTGGGTGTGCCGCAGGGCGCCGGCGATCGCCCGCTCGACCTGGACCGGTGGGCGTCGATCCTGGCCTTGCACCTCGGACCGCTGGGTGTGGCGATCGGCACGGAACCCGGTGACTTCCTGGTGAAGGAATGCGCGATCAACCTGGCGGAGGTCGTCACCGTCGAGGACCGGGACGGCGTGCGGTTCGTGGGCTTGGACGTCGGATGGAACGCGATGGGGGAGCACTTCATCTACCACTCGCCGCTCGATCTGGTGCTCTGCCGGGCGGCTGACGCGCCCGCCGTCCGGGACGTCACGATCAGCGGTCACATCAACGAGGGCGACGACCTGTTCGCGGAGGCGCTGCCGTTCCCCGACGTCGTGGAAGGCGACATCGTCGCGGCGATCAACGTGGGCAGCTACAACGCCTCGATGACTGCGGAGCACTGCCTGCGTCCCGCCGCCCGTGCCGTCTTCTTCACGGACCGTGTCTGATGGATATGCTCGACGCGATGTCCCGATGAGCGAACGCAGCGCTGATCCACGCCGGCCGGCTGATCGACGTCGACCGCGAGGAGGTCGCGCGCGACCGGGTGATCGTCGTCGAGGGCGACCGCATCGCGGACGTCGTCGACGGAGGCGCCCGCCGAGACGTCGTCGGTCACGATCGATCTCTCCGGGCACACGGTGCTGCCGGGCTTGATGGACATGCACGCGCACATGGTCGGGGAGATGGAGACGGGGCTCGGCTACGCCGCCCTGGTCATGCGGACGGCGGCGCAGGAAGCCATGAGCGGCGTCCGCAACGCGCGCGCCACGGTCGAGGCCGGGTTCACCACCGTCCGCGACGTGGGCACGTTCCGGGCGTTCGTCGACTGCGCGCTCCGCGACGCGATCGATGCGGGCGACACGCCGGGCCCGCGGATGATGTGCGCCGGCCCGTACGTGACGGTCTCGGGCGGCGGCGGCGACGTCACCGGACTCGCACCCGATGTCGACGCCGTGGTACCGATCGACCTTCGCTTCGGCGTGGCGAACTCCGTGGATGAGGTTCGCCAGCGGGTGCGGCGGATCCTCGGCGGCGGCGCCGACTTCATCAAGGTGATCGCGACCGGCGCCGTGCTCACCGAAGGCACGACGCCCGCCGCTCCGGAGTTCAGCGAGGACGAGATCCGCGCGGCGGTCGAGGAGGCCGCGCTCTACGGCACGCACGTGGCGGCGCACGCGCACGGCGCGGAGGGGATCAAGCGCGCCGTGCGCGCGGGGGTCCGTTCCATCGAGCACGGTTCGCTCATGGACGACGAGGCCATCGACCTGATGGCGTCCCACGGCACGTACCTCGTCGCCGACATCTACAACGGCGACTGGATCGCCGAGGAGGGCGCGCGCGGCGGGTGGTCGGCCGACGTGATCCGCAAGAACGAGGAGACCACCGGCGCGCAGCGCGAAGGGTTCGAGAAGGCGGTGAAGGCCGGCGTCGCCATCGCCTACGGGACCGACAGCGGCGTCTACCCGCACGCGTGGGCCGGGAGGCAATTCGCATACATGGTGAGGCACGGGATGACGGCGATGGAGGCGATCCGGAGCGCGACCGCGGTCGCGTCCGAGCTGATGGGCTGGCAGGACCGCGTGGGCTCGATCGCTCCCGGGAAGTTCGCCGACCTGGTCGCCGTGCCCGGAGATCCGCTCGAGGACATCTCGGTCCTGGAGGACATCGGGTTCGTGATGAAGGGCGGCGCGGTCGTCAAGGGATGAACCGCGGGCCGGGTCCTGTCCCCTCTGGATTGTTGACAGTCAACCAAACGACGACATAGCCTCCGCCTCGACCGACCGGGAGCGAGGCGGACGATGGGCTACGACGCGATCGTCGTGGGCGGCGGCCACAACGGCCTGGTCGCCGGCTTCTACCTCGCTCGGGCGGGTCTCCGAACGGTCATCCTCGAGCGTCGCGACATCGTCGGCGGGGCCTGCGTCACGGAGGAGTTCGCCCCCGGTTTCCGGGCGTCCACGGGCGCGTACGTGCTGTCGATGCTCCGCGAGTCGATCTGGCGCGACATGCGGCTGGTCCAGCGCGGCATCCGCGTCGACGCCGCCGGCCCCACGCTGAACGTGTTCCCCGACGGCGCGCACTACACCGTCGGCGATGACTGGCGGACTGACGCTCGAAGAGACGCGGCGCTTCTCCCGCCGCGACGCGCGACGCGCTCGTGCGGCTCGAAGAGGACCTCGGACGGTTCGCCGGGCGGTGACCCCGTACTTCGAACGAACGCCGCCCGACCCACGCGTCCGGAGCGGGCGCGATCTGCTCGAGCTGGTGCGCGCTGGGCACGGATCGCGCTGCGCCATCGGCGCGATCTGCTGGAGCTGGCGTTCCTGTTCACCGACATCCGTCACGCAGTTCTTGGCCGAGCGGTTCGAGTCCGAGCACGTGATGGCCGCGCTCGGCTGGCACGCGATCAACGACAGCGTCGCCGGCCCTTCCACGCCGGGGACCGCGTTCGTGTTGCTGCACGATCACGCGAGCGAGGAGACCGGCGGTGGGCCGCGCGCCTGGGGGTTCGTGCGCGGTGGCATGGGTCGCGTGACGGAGATGATGGCGGACGCGGCGCGCGAGGCCGGCGCCGAGGTCCGAACCGGCGTCCGAGGTCGAGCGCATCCTCACGGTGAACGGTCGAGCGATCGGGCGTGGCGCTGACGAACGGTGAGGAGCTGCGCGCACCTCGTGTGTTGTCGAACGCCGATCCGAAGCGCACGTTCCTGGGACTGGTCGACCAGGCCGACCTTCCGGACGCGATTCCTGTCGGCGATCCGTGCCTACCGCTGCATGGGGACCAGCATGAAGATCAACCTGGCGGTGTCCGAGCTGCCACAGGCGCGCGGCCTGCCCGAGGGCGGGGTGCAGCCGTACCACACGGGCATCATGGAGCTGAACCCGTTCATCCCCGACATGGACATGCAGCAGGCGCAGGCACGTGCGGGCGTCGCCGCCGACCCCGCGCACATCGAGCTCTGCTTCCCCACCGTGCACGATCCGTCGCTCGCGCCCGAGGGCAAGCACATCATCACGATCGACGTGAACTCGCAGCCGTACGCCTTGCGTCACGACGATTGGGACGACATCAGGGATGCGCGGGCCGACGCGGCGATCGCGCAGATCGCCGATGATCTTCCCGAAGCTCCCCGACCTGATCGAGCATCGGCAGGTGTTGAGCCCGCTCGACCTCGAGCGGCTGATCGGCCTGACGGGCGGGCACGCGCTGCACGGCGACATGTCGCCCGACCAGCTGCTGTTCATGCGTCCGGTGCGCGGCTACGCGGACTACCGCACGCCGGTGCGGGGCCTGTACCTGTGCGGAGCGGGCACGCATCCGGGCGGCGGTGTCACCGGTGCGAACGGTCGCAACGCGGCGCGCGAGGTGCTCCGCGATGCGCACGAGAAGTTGTCATAGATCAGAGTTCGGCGAAGGAGGGGGTCCATGGGAAGGAACGGGGACGGCGAAGGCGGACGCGAAGCGCTCGACCGCCGGAAGTTCTTGCGGATGGGCATGCTCGGTACCGTGGCCACCGCGGGCGGGTTCAGCCTGGTCGGCAACATGGCAGCGCGGGCGGCGGTCGGAGGATCTGTCGTCGCGGATCGTCCCGAAACGGAAGGTGGCGCCCGGCCTCGTACAGGCGGGCCCCGAGCTCGCCCTGCAGCCGGGCTTCTCGCTACAAGACGCTCAGCACGTTCGGCACCGCGATGTCGGACGGCTTCCTGACGCCGCCGCTGCACGACGGCATGGGGGTCTTCGCGGGTCCGAACGGCACGTACAAGCTGGTGCGCAACCACGAACTCGGCGAGGGCAACGACATCCCGGCCGGCACCGTGATCGGGATCCCGGACCTCGCGTACGACCGGAAGTCCCCGGGCGGCACGACGACCCTGACCGTGGACGCGGACGGCAACCTGCTCGACTGCTTCATCAGCATGAACGGCACCAACACGAACTGCTCAGGCACGCCCACGCCCTGGGGAACCTGGCTCTCGTGTGAGGAGACCACGGTCGGGTCCGGGTTCGGACTCGACGAGCCCCACGGCTACATCTTCGAAGTGGACCCGCACGCCACCGGCCCGAAGAAGCACAAGCCGCTGAAGGCGATGGGACGGTTCGTCCACGAGGCGGGGGCGGTCGACGAGAACACCGGTGTTGTCTACATGACCGAGGACGATAACCCCGACGGCTTCTATCGGTTCATCCCGAAGGTGCCGGGCAAGCTCGCCAAGGGCGGACGTGTGCAGATGCTCGGCATCAAGGGTGAGCCCGGCTACGGGACCGTTACCGGCCAGCGGGTCGGGGACAAGCTGCCGTGTCTCTGGATCGACATCGACGATCCGGAGCCTTCCATCGTCGAGGACGATGCGACGGCCGTCTTCCGGCAGGGCCGGAACAAGGGCGGCGCCAAGTTCCTGTCTGGCGAAGGCTGCACGTATCGCAACGGCTCGGTCGTGTTCGATTCGTCTGACGGCGGAGACGCCGGGCTCGGACAGATCTGGGAGTACACCCCGAAGACGCACATCGGTAACGCGGACGAAGAGGGCGAGTTGGTGCTGCTCTACGAGTCTACGGACAAGCTGAACCTCGACGGCCCGGACAACATGTGCACGTCGCCGGGGGGAGCGATCGTGGTCGTCGAGGACGGCAACGACCGCACGAACTTCATCCGCGGACTGCTGCCCGACGGCTCGATGTTCTCGCTGGCGGAGAACCTGATCCAGGTGCGCCTCCAGTTGATCGACGCGTCCGGCAAGACGTATGACCCGAACGTCCCGAACGACGACTTCGGGATCGGCGCCGGCCTCGGTGCGTCGGAGTTCGCCGGACCCCGGTTCAGTCCGGACGGCAAGTGGCTCTTCGTGAACGTCCAGGTCCCCGGGATCACGTTCGCGATCACCGGTCCGTGGGCCAGCCTGGGGCTGTAGAACCTGGGACGCTGAGCGGATGACGGAGGACGTGCCCCAGATCGTCGCGACGCCGCCGGGCCCGAAGACACGGGAGATCCTCGCTCGCCAGGAGCGGGTCTTATACCCGGGGCTCGCGCACGGTCTGGGGCCGTTCGTCATCAACCGCAAGACCGGCTGGGAGATCGAGGACGTCGACGGCAACGTCTACCTCGACTTCATCAGCGCGATGGCCTCGGTGCCGTTCGGGGCGGCGCGTCCCGACGTCGTGGAGCCGGTGATCGAGGCGCTCCGTCGCTACGGCAACGAGGACACGCACTACTACTCGAACGAGTACGTGCTGCCGCTGGCGGAGGAGCTGCTCCGCGTTGCCCCGGATGGGATGACGCGCGTAGACATCGCGCTGAACGGCACGGAGGCGGTCGAGACGGCGATCCGGTTCATGCGGCGCGCGACCGGCCGTCCGATCGTGATCGGGTTCATGGGTGGCTACCACGGTGAAGCTGGGACGGCGGGCGCGATCGGTGCCGAGACGTCTGACCTCTCGTACGGCTATCGCGCGCTGATGCCGGGGTTCGCCCACGTGCCGTACCCCAACGCGTACAGGACGCCGTTCGCCGCGCGCCCCGGTGGTACGGGGGACGGGACCATCGACTACATCCGCGACCACCTCCTGCACCACGCGATCGACCCGCGCGAGGTGGCGGGGTTCGTGATCGAGCCGGTGCTGGGCAGCGGCGGGTGCGTCGCCCCGCCCGACGCGTTCTGGCCGGCGCTCGTCGACCTCTGCCGCGAGTTCGACTTGCTGCTCTGCGCCGACGAGGTGAAGTCGGGGTTCGGACGGACGGGTCACCTGTTCGCCGTCGAGCGGTGGGGCGTGCGGCCCGACCTGATGGCGCTGGGCAAGGCGATGGGCGGCGGCGTGATGCCGATCGGCGCCGTGCTCGGCACTGAGCGCGCGATGGGATTCGACGACGTCTCCACGGGATCGACGTGGTCGTGGCTGCCGGCGTCGTGCGTCGCCGCGCTCGAGACGCTCCGCATCTTCCGCGAGGAGCCGATCCTGGAGCACGTGCGGGAGCTGGATGCGGCGGCGCGGCGGGTGCTGGCCCCGCTCCAAGAGCGATACGCGTGCATCGGCGACGTCCGCGTCACCGGGTGTTTCATCGCGATCGAATTCGTGAAGGATCGCGCGACGAAGGAGCGCGACCTGGCCCTGATGGAGCGCGTCGCGCTCGGATGCCTGAACCGCGGGCTGCTCGTCGATGCCAGCACCACGTCGATGAACCTCCAGCCGTCGCTCGTCACACCGGTCGACGTCCTCGAGCAGGGGATCGCGATCGTCGACGAGGCGATCGGCGAAGCGCTCTTCTCGCCGTCAGCCTGACGCGTCGACGCTGAAGCTCGCGAGGACTGCGGACATGATCGCGTCGTCGTCCATCGTCACCCCGAGGCCCGGCGCATCGAGCGCTCCGACCGTCCCGGTGGCGTCCATCGTGATCGGCGTGGCCACCCCGAACTCGAACTCGGCCGCTGGCACCGCCCGTTCGAAGAAGCCGGTCTTTCCGAAGGCGAGCATCACGTGGAGGTTCGCCGACTGCACCAGCGTCTGGCCGTAGCTCGTCAGCTCGACGTCCATCTCGAACGCCTCCGCGACGTCGAACAGCCGGATCGCCGACGTGATGCCGCCGGCGAACGTCACGTCGAACCGCATCGCGGACCAGGGCGGATCGCGCAGGATCTCAGCCATCAGGCGTTCGTCCCAGATCGCGTCGCCCGCCGGCACGATCGGGACGTGGTCGAGACGGATCAGCCGGCGGTAGCCCTCGATGTCCAGATCGGGGAGCGGCGCCTCGAACCAGCGGACGCCCAGGTCACCGAGCGCCGGCATCATCCGCTCCGCCGTCGGACGATCGAAGCACCCCTCCGCGTCGTAGATGAGGGCCACGTCATCGCCGGAGACATCGCGTGCCGCTCGGATCGCCTCGAGGTCGCGCTCCGCGTCGCCCCACGCGTGGATCTTGAAGGCCGTGTACCCCTCGGCCCTGTATCGCTGCACGTCCTCCGCATACGCGGCCGGGCTCGCCAGCGTCGGGAGCGAGGCGTACGCGGGAAGCCGGTCGCGAGTCCCGGCCGTTCGGGGAGCGATGAGCTCGTGCAGCGGGGCGCCGACGCGACGGGCCACCAGATCCCATTGGGCGATGTCGAGCGCGGAGCGCACGCCGGGCATGTCCGGGGCCGTGCCGTGATCCCGGAGCTCGTCCCACGTGGCCATCCGATCCAGCGGGTCTCGGCCGATCAGCCGGGGAGCCAGGGTGCGGAGCGTCTCGAGCGGTGCCAGGTCGAACGCACCGTACGAGTCGGAGTCGAACTGCCCGAGACCCTGGACTCCATCGGCGTCGGTGATCCTCACGAGGGTGCTCGTCGTGTACGGCGCCGGGAGGAGGGCCGTGTACGCGTGACGGGGCAGGTCGGGGCCGAGCGCCAGTACGTCCACGCGATCGATCCGCGGATCGGCAGGGTGATTCATCTTAGTCAACGGTAAACAGTAAGCTATCGCTCCGTCTATGGACTGGGCCCGTGATCTCGCCGGCTGGACCGACCTGGCATGCCGGGAATTGGTCGACCTCGTGGCCATCACCTCCTTCTCCGATGCGGAGCACGAGGCCATCGATCACCTGGTCGCGCGGTGCATGAAGCTCGGGCTCCCCGCGCATCGGCAGCCGGTGGAGAGCTCGGCGGACAACCTGCTCGTCGGGTGGAGCGAGCGCCCCGAGCTGCTGCTGACCGCGCACGTCGACACGATCCGCCCGACGTGGGACTGGGACGGCACGGTCGAGATTCGCGGCGACCTGGTCTTCGGGCTCGGGGCGCAGGACGACAAGGGCTGCGTCGTGGCAGCGCTGCTCGCGCTGTTGATGGCGCAGGACGCCGGCGTCCCGGTCGCGTCGCTGCCCGTCGCGGTCGGCCTCTGCGTCGACGAAGAGCGCGGCGGCAAGGGATCACTCGCTATGGCGACTGCGCTGCGGCCGCGGTTCGTGGTCGGCCTGGAGGGGACCGAGCTCGGGCTGGGGCTCGCCGAGGGTGGGTTCGTCGAGGTATGGATCCACGTGAAAGGCGCGGCCGTGCACGGCGCGTTGCGGGAGCTGGGCGACAACGCGATCGAGAAGGCGCTCGCGCTCGTCGCGGAGATTCAAACGTATCCCGGCTCGGCGTACGAGCATCCGCTGCTGGGCCGGAACATCCCGATGGTGTGGGAGATCCGCGGCGGCCAGCCGCTGAACGTCGTCCCCGACGCGTGCTCGGTCCACCTCGACTGGCGCGTCACACCCGGAGGGCCATCCGCCGCCGAGTTGTTCGCCTGGTTGGTGGAGGCGGCCGCCCGAGTGGACGGCGACGTGGAGGTTGTGGAGGTCGTGGAGCCGTTCGAGACCCGGCCCGACACGGTGCTCACGCAGGCGCTCGGAGGAGCGGTTCGCCAGGCGACCGGCGCTGCGCCGGCTGCGACCGGCATGATCGCGTGGACCGACGCGCACAACTTCGTGGATCACGCAGGATCGCAGGCCGTGGTGTTCGGCCCGGGTCACCTCCGGAACGCACACCGCCCCGACGAGTTCGTATCGCTCCCCGACGTCGTCACGTGCGCGCGTTCGCTCGCAGCGCTGATCGCGGATATGGATGCATGGGTCGACGGATGAGCGCGCGCTACGACGCCGTCATCGTCGGCGGAGGGCACAATGGGTTGGTCGCCGCGTTCTACCTCGCGCGCGGCGGGCTGCGCACACTCGTATTGGAGCGGCGCGAGATCGTCGGGGGCGCCTGCGTCACCGAGGAGTTCGCGCCCGGCTTCCGCGCATCGCCCGGTGCGTACGTGCTGTCGATGTTGCGGGACGCGATCTGGCACGACATGCGTCTGCGTGAGCGTGGGCTGCGTGTCGATCAGGCGGGGCCGTCGCTCAACGTGTTCCCGGACGGGCAGACGTTCGTGCTGCACGGTGACCGCGCGCGGAGCGTCGATGCGATCAGGCCGCTGTCTGCGCACGACGCCCGTGCGTTCCCCGCGTACGAGGCGACGCTCGAGCGGATCGCGTCGGCGCTGATGCCGGTGTTCGACTGGACGGCGCCCAACCCGCGGATGCGGAGCCTGCGAGACCTTCCCGGCCTCCTGCGGCTCGGCAGGCTCGCGTTCCGCGAACGGCAAGACCTGCGGGAAGCGTCGTTCCTGTTCACGACGTCCGCGAAGCAGTACCTGGACGAGCACTTCGACGACGACATGGTGAAGTCGGCGCTTGGGTGGGAGTCGATCAGCAACACGCTCGCCGGTCCCTCGACACCCGGCACCGCGTACGGCCTGCTCCACGAAGCGGCGTCGGGTGGCTCGGGCGGCGGGGTCGGGTGGGGGTTCGTTCGAGGCGGCATGGGCACGGTGACGGCGCTGATGGCCGACGCCGCGCGCGAGGCGGGCGCCGAGATCAGGACGGGTGCCGAGGTCGAGCAGGTATGGATCGCCGGCGGCCGAGCCATCGGTGTCGTGCTCACAGACGGCGAAGAGGTCGAGGCGGCGCGCGTGCTGTCCAACGCCGATCCGAAGCGGACGTTCCTCGGATTGGTCGGGCGGGAGCGCCTCCCGTCCGGGTTCGTCGGCTCCCTGGACGCGTACCGATGCGAGGGCGTGAGCATGAAGATCAACCTCGCCGTCGCGGAGCTGCCGCGGGTCCGCGGGGTCGACGAAGACGGGGGAGACGTGCAGCCCTATCACCGTGGCCTGATCCAGATCTCGAAGCCGCTGGCCGGCTTGGACGTCGACCAGGCGTCGGCGCAGGCGGGCATCCCCGCCGAGGCGGCCCACATGGAGCTCTGCGTCCCCACGGTGCATGACCCATCGCTCGCACCCGACGGCACCCACGTCGTGACGATCGGCGTGCGATCGCAGCCATACACGCTCAGTGACGCCTCATGGGACGACATCAAGGACGACGTGGCGGACCGTGCGGTCGAGCACCTCGGCACGTTCGTCCCGAACCTTCCTGGATCGATCCTGCACCGGGAGGTCTTGACGCCGCTCGATCTGGAGCGTCGACTGTCGCTCACGGGAGGACACCATCTGCACGGCGACATGTCGCCGGATCAGCTGTTGTTCCTGCGGCCGGTGCGTGGCTATGCCGACTACCGCACACCGGTCGACCGCTTGTACCTCTGCGGGGCCGGTACGCATCCGGGCGGCGGTGTGACCGGCGCGAACGGGAGGAACTGCGCTCGGGAAGTGCTCCATGACGTGAAGGGGAGGGGTTCATGCTCGACCGGTTCGACGAGCTCGCCGACGGGTTGAACCACCCGGAGGGCGTGGCGTGGAACCCGTTCGAGGGGTTGATCTACGCCGGAGGCGAGGGCGGCGAGCTGTACGCGGTCTCGCTGGACGGCGAGGTGGAGCTGCGGGGAACGACCGGCGGCTCGATGCTCGGGATCGCCGTCGACGGGGCCGGCCGGGTCTACGCGTGCGATGCTGGACGCGGCGAGATCGTCCGGATGGACCCTGCGAGCGGCGCCATCGGGGTGTACGCGCGCGGTGTCGACCGGGATGAGCTCGATACCCCGAACGTCGCGGCCTTCGGTCCCGACGGCGCGCTCTACGTCACGTGCTCTGGCGAGGACGATCGCCCCGAGATCGTCCGGATCGCTCCGGGAGGAAGGACCGAGCGCTGGACGACGGCGGTGCCGAAGTATCCGAACGGCTGCTTGGTGACGCCGGACGGATCGGCGCTCGTGGTCGTGGAGGCCAAGGCGCAAGCGGGTGGTGCGCGTGCCGATCCTGGACGACGGCTCGGCCGGCGCCCCCGAGATCGTCGCCGAGCTCCCGGACACCGACGCCGACGGCATCTCGCTCGCTGCCGACGGCAGCTACTGGGTCACGCTGTACCGCCCCGACGGCCTCGCCCGGATCGCGCCCGACGGTACCGTGTCGACCGTGGTCGACGACCATCTCGCGTCGCACCTCGACGCCCCGACGAACATCGCGTGGGTGGGCGAGGCGCTCGATCGCGCCGTGGTGGCCAACGTCGGCGGACGGTTCCTGTCGATCGCGGACGTCGGGGTGGCCGGCCACCCGCTCCACTACCCGGAGGTGCCGTGATGGCTCGCTTCACCGACCACAACGTGATCGTGACCGGCGGCGCGCAGGGGATCGGTCGCGGCATCGTCGAAGCGTTCCTCGCCGAAGGTGCGCGTGTGTTCGCCGCCGACATCCTCCGCGACGGCTTGGAGCGGATGCGCGCCGAGACCGACCCCGACCGGGTGTCCATCCACCAGGTGGACCTGTCCGACTTCGACGCGGCGAAGGCCATGGCGACGGAGGCCATCGCGCGCATGGGCACGGTGCATGTGCTCGTGAACTGCGCCGGCACGATGCCGGGCGGACCGCTGATCGACGTGTCGAGGGAGACGTTCGACCTGGTCTTCGCGGTCAACACGCGCGCGCCGATGGTGACGATGCAGGTCGTGGCCGCGCATATGGCCGAGCACGGGGGCGGCGCCATCGTGAACATCGCGTCGGCGAACGCGTTCAAGAACGAGTCGCCGGAGGCTCCCTACAACGCGTCCAAAGCGGCGCTCGTCGCGCTCACGAAGGCGGCTGCCCACGAGTGGGGACACCTCAACATCCGCGCGAACTGCGTCGCGCCGGGCCAGACGATCACGCCGGAGGAGGAGGCCGAGATCGCAGCCGACCCGAACGAAGCTCGCCTCCAGCGCGAGTACCTGCGCCGGATCCCGCTCCAACGAGCGGGGGTGCCGCGGGATCAGGCGATGGCCGTGCTGTTCCTCGCGTCGGACGACGCGGCGTGGATCAGCGGCCAGACCCTGATCGTGGACGGCGGCGAGCTCGGCGGCGGCGATTGGTACGACCCGGCGGAGGCGCCGGCGTTGCCGGACGAGTGATCGGAGGGGTCGTGACATGCCGGATCGCGTGACCCTCCGCCGTTCGAGCTCGCCACGTACGTGGTCGACGACGTCGTCCTGGCGGATGCGAACGCGCGTGTGTGATCGCGGTTCGCGCGCCACCCCCAACGACCTTCGAGCTCTTTCGATACCGAGACGCTCAAGGAGGCGATGAAGCAGGCGCGGGGGGAGGCGTGATCGCCACATCCCGCGTCACGCACACGTCATGTTGAACGAGGCGGCAGGACGCGTGGCGTTGGTCACCGGCGCGGGCAGCCCGACCGGCATCGGCGCCGCGTGCGCGCGCGCGCTCGGACGCGAGGGCGCTGCGCTGGCCGTGACGTCCACCAGCGACCGGATCCACGACCGGCGCGACGATCTGGCCGCCGATGGTGTCGATACGGCCTCGTTCATCGCGGATCTGACGGACCGCGAACAGGCCGGGGCGATGGTGGACGCGGTGCTCGATCGGTTCGGCAGGATCGACATCCTCGTGAACAACGCCGGCATGCTGCACGTGGGGATCCCCGCGTTCGAGTTCCTGTCCTTCCTCGATACCGACGCGGCCACGTGGGACCTGGAGATCGCGATGAACCTAGGCACCGCGTTCAACGTGACGCACCGCGTGGCGCCGGGGATGGTCGAACGGGGCTGGGGACGCATCGTCATGGTGTCGTCGGTGACCGGTCCCCTCGCCACGAACCCCGGCTCGACGGGCTACGGCGCCGCCAAGGCCGGGATGGAGGGGTTGATGCGCGGGCTCGCGCTCGAGCTTGGGCCGCACGGCATCACCGCGAACGCGGTCGCGCCCGGATGGATCGCCTCAGGCTCACAGACGTCGGAGGAATCGGCCGCGGGGCGCGCCACTCCCATCGGACGGTCGGGCACCCCGGAGGAGGTTGCCGAGGTGGTGGCGTTCCTGGCCTCGGATCGAGCGAGCTACGTCACCGGCCAGTCGATCGTCGTCGACGGCGGCAACACGATCCAGGAGATCAAGGTCTAGCGCGAAGGGTCACCGACGGCGAGAGCCGCCCTCGATCGGCGCCTCCCGGTCGAGGATCGAGGCCGGCTCCGCGGGTGGGTCCGCGGCCACTTCCTCGATGGCGTCGGCGATCGCCCGGCAGCTCCATCGGAACAGCTCCGGCGGCATGTTCAACGCCGGCTGCAGCCGGTACACCCACTTCCCCCATTGCGTGATCGCGAGCACGCCGCGACGCAGCGCCGCCTGATGCACGGCGCGATGGAACGCCGGCGCCGGCGCGATCGTCGCCTTGTCCTTCACGAACTCGATGCCGATCAACGCACCGGCCGCGCGCACGTCGCCGACCTGCTCGTATCGCTCGGTGAGTGGGGCGAGCTCCGCGAGCGCGATCGCTTCGAGCTCGCGCACGTTCGCCAGCACCTCGCCCGCGATGATCGCGTCGAGCGAGGCCAAGGCGCCGGCGGCTGCGGCCGGCGTCCACGCGAACGTCCCGCCCCCGTGGATGTCCGAGGAGCCCATGACCTCCTCGGTCCCCATCACCGCGGCGATCGGCTGGCCGCCGCCGGCGAACCCCTTGCCGAGCAGCACGATGTCGGGCTCCACGTTCCACCGTTCGCTGGCGAACATCGTGCCGCAGCGACCCATGCACGTCTGCACCTCGTCGAGGATGAGCTTCCATCCCCATCGGCGACACATCGCCTGCAGGCGGTCCCAGAACGCCTGCGACGGCGACAGGATGCCGCCCTCGCCGAGGACGGGCTCGATCAGGACGCCCGCGATCTGGTCCGGCTCCACCTGGTGCACGAGGACCCAGTCCTCCAGGTAGTCCAGGTAGAGCGTGTCGTCGAACGGCCCGGGACCGCGATGGAACGGCGCGCGGAACGCGTTGGGGTACGGCGCGAATACCAGGCCGGCCACGTACTGCGCGTTCGCGGTGGTGACCTCCGAGAGGTCGGTCGACGCGCTCGCCGTCAGGTACGTCGTCTCGCCGTGGTACTGGCCGTAGAACGTCAGGATCATCGGACGACCGGTCGCCTCGCGCGCCAGCTTCACGCCCGTCTCCACGACGAGCGTGCCCGAAAGGCCGACCGCGACGCGCGTGATGCCGGGTGGTGCGACCTCGATGAGCCGTTCGGCGAGCGCGACCTGCGGTTCGTTCGGGACGTAGTCGGTGATCTCCATCCCGTACCGGAGCTGGGCCTCTGTCACCGCGCGCTGGACCTGGGGCGGTGTGGCGCCGAGGGGGGTCGACCCCCAGGCCGAGACGTGGTCGGCGAACGTGTTGCCGTCGACGTCCTCGATCAGCCAATCGGACTTGCGAGCCTCGACGAACGGAACCTCATCGTGATCCTGGAGCGACCCCACCACGACCCGATCGAGCCGCTCGAACAGCTCGACGCTCCGAGGACCGGGAAGCGGCGTTCGGACCTGCGGAAACGGCGGTTCAGGGACGGTTGCCGGGTCGCGAGCGGCTTGCCTTGCCATCGGTTGACAGTTTACAGTTCCCCGAAGGTTCGCAACGAAGGTCGGACCGGCGAGGGCGAGCCTTCGGGGTCGCCGACGAGGGAGGATCGTGAGCGAAGCCACGGGCTCGGCGATGCTTCGGCCGCTCGACGCTCCTCGTTCCCTCGCCGAGGACGCCGCCGATCGCATCCGTGAGCAGATCCTGGCCGGCGGGTTCGCCCAGGGCGAGCACTTGGTGGAGGCGCGGATCGCGGAGCAGCTCAACGTCAGCCGGGGCCCGGTACGCGAGGCGTTCAAGCTCTTGCGTTCGGAAGGGCTCCTTTTGGATGAGCCCCGCCGAGGGACGTTCGTCGTGAGCCTCTCCGCGGACGACGTGCGCGAGATCTACAGCTTGCGGGCAGCCATCGAGGGGCGAGCGGCCAAGTTGCTGGCCGGTCGGAGGGACCCAGCGGCGGTCGCCGAGCTGCGGGTATTGCTCTCATCGATGGAAGCGGCAGCCGATGTGGACGATGTCGCGACGGTGTATCGGCAGGATCTGGCGTTCCACGACGCGGTGTGTCGCCTGTCCGGCAACGGGCGACTCCACGAGGTGTTCGCCAGATATGTGCCGACGTTGCGCGCGCTGCTACACGTTGACGAGCGCATGCAGGAGTCGCTCGCGGTCGTCGCGGAGCAGCATCGTCCGATCGTTGACGCCATCGAGGCCGGGGACGTCGACGCCGCGATCGCGCACGCGGAAGCCCATTGTGACCAGGCCGGCGAGCTGATCGCCGGATACCTCCGCTCGCTGCCCGAGCGGAACGAGGAGGATCGATGATGAACAGGCGGATCCGTGTCCTCGCGGTGATGGCCACGCTCGCGATGCTGACCGCCGCGTGTTCGTCGGGAGGGTCTGACGACGGTCCGTCATCCGATCCCGGCGCGTCTCCCGGCGAGCCCTCGGGCACGCTCCGGCTCTTCTCCTACAGCGACGGCTTCGATCCCGACTACATGGCGACGTTCTATCAGGAGTATCCAGACATCAACCTGGAGACGGCGTCGTTCGGCAGCAACGACGAGGCCATCGCGAAGATCCAGGCCGGGTTCCAGGCCGATGTCATCAATAGTTGCGTCGACGAGGCGACCTCGAGATGGTGAACAAGGGTCTCTATGCGCCGCTCGACGTCTCTCGCCTCGACGAATTGGGACGACATCTGGCCCTCGATGAAGACGTTGCCGGGGGTTCAGGTCGACGGCAAGGTCTACCTCGTGCCCGCGGACGCGGGAACGGCGGGGATCATGTACAACGCCGATGTCATCACCACACCGCCCGACTCATGGACGGACCTCTTCAGCCCGCAGTGGGCCGGAAAGGCGTCGATGGAGGACGTGTCCGTCACCGCGATCGACATCGGTGCGCTGGCGAATGGCATCACCGATCCCTTGACGATGACCCCCGATCAGCTCGAGCAGGTGAAGGAGTTCCTCGATGGACCACCGTGACCAGTTCCGCACGTTCTGGAAGGGCGACGCGGACGTCAAGGCGCACGTTCAAGTCCGGCGAGATCGTGATCTCGTCCGGCTACCCCGGCGACGCGAAAGCTGCTGCGCAAGGAGGGCGGGATGAACGTCCAGTTCGCCGTAGCGAAGGAAGGCCAGATGCTATGGACGTGCGGCTACGGCATCAGTCCGGAATCGCCCCACGAACCTCGATGCCGCGTACGCGCTGCTCAATTGGTACTCGAGCCTGCCTCCGCAGATCTATGCCGCGACGAACTTCAACTACATGACCTCGAACATGGGCATCGTCGATGAAGTGCCCCCAGAGGTGATCAAGGAAGCCGGCCCTGGACACGCTCGTGCAAGGCGACGAACGCGATCCCGGCGAGTCCGCCGGACGACCGTGCCGCATGGGTGGCAGCGTGGACCGAGGTGAAGGCCTCCTAGTGGCGCGCGGGAGGTCGAGCACCCGGTTGGCCTGGTCGGCCGGGTCGATCCGGTGCCCGGCTCGATGCGCATCCGTCGCGCGGTCAACCGTTGGGGGTGGCGGGCGTTCCTCGCCGTCGTCGGCCTCAGCTTTTCGGGCCGCTCGTGATCTTGGTGCTGTTCTCGTTCAACGACTCGAGCATCCTCGCCTTCCCCTTGCGGGCGTGACGACCAAGTGGTACTCGCTGGCGCTGTCAGGACCCGAGCCTCCGCCGCGCGCTGATGAACTCGACCGCCGTGGCGTTCATCGTGGCTCCGCTCTGCCTGGTGCTCGGCACGCTGGCCGCGTTCGGACTCACGCGGTTCCGGTTCCGGGGTCGCGGGCGCCGGTGGGCGGGCTCGTCGGTGCGCCGCTCGATCCTGCCGTGGCTGCTCATCGGCATCGCGGCGCTCATGGCGTACTCGCGTGCCAACATCAACTTGAGCCTGCGCACCGTGATCGCCACCCAGACCATCTGCACGTTCCCGCTGGTGACGGCGATCGTCGCGGCGCAGCTGTTCCGGTTCCAGAAGGTGCAGGAAGAGGCGGCGATCGACCTGGGCTGCTCGCGGCTGCAGGTGCTGCGCCACATCATCCTGCCGCACATCGGGCCGGCGCTCGCCGCGGCCGCGATCTTCGCCTTCACGTGGTCGTTCAACAACTACGAGATCAGCGCCTTCACGATCGGCTTCCAGCAGACCTTCCCCGTCTGGGTGTATTCGTCGGTCCGCAACCCCGACCACACGGCGATCGTCAACGCGATCTCCGCGTTGATCTCCTTGGGGCAGGTCCTGCTGATCTGGTTCGCCCTCAGGCTGATGCGCGTTCGGATCGGCGGCCACGCGAGCCACCGAGATGATCGCCGGCACCGAGGCCGTCGCGGCGACGGCGAGGACGTAGATGGCTGCCGTCGGCGAGTCGCTCGGGATCGGACACCGGACCGGACGCGGTGCCCGGCTCGCACGGGAAGGGGACCGCGGCGACCCGGAGGGGCCGCGGGGCCTTCGGCATCCTGTTCGCCCCGGTCACCCTCCTCGTGGTGCTGTTCCTCGTGCCGCTTCCTGATCATGGTGCAGATGAGCGTGGTGCGGTTCCCGCCCGACGTGAGCGAGCGGCTACACGCTTGACCACTACGTCGAGGTGCTGACGAATCCCCTCAACCCGCACATCGCGTGGACCACGTTCGTGATCGCGACCACGGCGATGATCGTGATGCTGGTCGTCGCGTATGCCGCTCGCCTACTTCATGGTGTTCAAGGCGGGGAAGTGGGAGCTGTTCCTCCTGCTCGTCGCTGGTGCTCGCCGACGAGCTCGCACCCGTCGTCAAGGTCTACGCCTGGCAGGTGATCCTGGGCCGCAACGGCATCATGAACTGGCTGCATACCCGGGCCCCCCGGTCGAGTGGCTGCTCTACAGCGAGTTCGCCGTGATCGTCACGCTGTCGACCACCTACATCACGTACACCACGATCCCGATCTACGCTGCGATGAAGGCGATCGAGCCCGCGATCTTCGAGGCGGCAACCGACCTGGGCGCCGGCTGGTGGCCGCAAGCGCAACGGATCCTGATCCCGTTGGCGGCACCGGGCATCTTCATCGCGATGATCCTGGTCTACATCCCGATGCTCACCGACTTCGTCACCTCCGACATCGTGGGCGGCACCGGGCTCCTACATGATGGGTCAGCGCGTCCGCGATCTGATCCTCGGTCAGGGGACTGGGGTGCAGGGTCGGCGCTGAACTTCATCCTCCTCGTGCTGTCCGGGTCCTGTCGGCTCTGTCGCGTATCGGCTGGCCGAGTTGAACAGGATCGAGGCATGAGCGTGAAGAGTCACGGTGGGAGCCGCAGGACCAGCGCAGGCGAGATCGTCGTCGATGCGGTGCACCAAGCGTTTCGGCGACGTGGTGGCCGTCAACGACGTGTCGATCACGATCCCCGGCGGCGAGTTCTTCTCGATGCTCGGGCCCGAGCGGATGCGGCAAGACGACGACCCTCCGCATGATCGCTGGGTTCGAGAGCACCCGACGCGGGCCGCATCCTGCTGCAGGGGGTCGACGTGACGTACGTGCCGCCCGCCGAAGCGCAACGTGAACATGGTGTTCCAGGCCTACGGGCTGTTCCCGCACATGACGGTCGCGAGAGAACATCGCGTTCGGTCCGAGGATCAAGAAGTGGTCGCCGCGAGGAGACGCGCGCTCGCGTGGCCGAGGCGGTCCGCACCGTGCGGCTCGATGGGATGGAGGAACGGCGCCCGGGCCAGCTCTCGCGGCGGCCAACAGCAGCGTGTGGCGCTGGCACGGGCGCTCGTGAACCGCCCGGCGGCCCTGCTGCTGGACGAGCCGCTGGGCGCGCTCGACCTGAAGCTCCGCAAGGAGATGCAGCTGGAGCTGAAGGAGCTCCAACAGCGACACGGCCACCACGTTCGTCTACGTCACGCACGACCAGGAAGAGGCCATGACGATGTCCGACCGCATCGCCGTGATGAACGGCGGGGTGGTGGAACAGCTCGCGACGCCCGGGAGCTGTACCAGCGCCCGCGAGCGCGTTCGTCGCCGGGTTCATCGGCATGTCGAACCTGATCGGGCTGCGCGTCGACGGCCGCGACGGGCGGGCTGCTGGTCGATGGACCTCGGCGACGGGCAGCGGATCCTCGCCGTCGATCCGGGCGGCGTGTGCGGACTCCGACTCACGCCACGATCACCGTCCGGCCGGAGTGGATCAAGCTGGCGTCGGGCGCCGTGGGGGACCGGGCCTCCCATCGTCGGCGGCACGGTCGTCGACGTCGTCTATCTCGGCTCGGTGACGCAGCTGATCGTCGAGTTGCCGACCGGCGAGCGCTCACCGTCCACCGATTGAACGACGAGGTTGGCAGCGTGGAGCCCCGGCCCGGTGCACACGTGTCTCTGCATTGGGCGGCCGAGCACAGCTACGTTATCGGGGTCCAGGGAACAAGGACATCGCCGACCAGGAAGTTGACGGCTCGCGCCGCGGCGCAAGACTGACGAGAGAGGGTGGCAAGGATGGGCAAGCTCACGGCTGAAGAGATCGTCGAGCTCTCGAAGCGCTACACGCTCTACGACTGGCAGGCGCAGTCGAAGGCGTCGCCGATCGCGATCGATCGCGCGGAGGGCATCTACTTCTGGGGCGTCGACGGGCAAGCGCTACATCGACTTCAACAGCCAGCTGATGGGCGTGAACATCGGCCACGGCGACCGGCGCGTGACGGACGCGATGCATCGGCAGGCCGAACGCCTGGCCTACATCTCGCCGTTCATGGCGTATCGAAGAGCGGGCGCTGCTCGGGCAGAAGATGGCCGAGCTGTTGCCCGGCGACATCGAGAAGTCCTTCTACACGCTCGGCGGCGCCGAGGCGAACGAGAACGCGATCAAGATCGCGCCGCATGGTCACGGGGCGGCACAAGATCATGGCGCGCTAC
Source organism: uncultured Actinomycetes bacterium (assembly GCA_963736335.1). Classification (GTDB taxonomy): domain Bacteria; phylum Actinomycetota; class UBA4738; order UBA4738; family HRBIN12; genus JBBQVZ01. The sequence continues at coordinate 161,604 of CAVTOC010000005.1, forward strand.
CGCTCGTACCACGGCGCGACTACCGGCGCGATGACGCTCACGGGCGACCCGCGCCGCTGGGCGAACGAGACCCGCGATGTCCGGCGTCGTGCACGTGCTCGATCCCGTACCACGGCCCGCAGCGCCCGCAGGACGATGCGGAGACGGCGCTCGCGCTGCTGGACGAGACGATCCAGCTCGAAGGGCCCCGGCACGATCGCCGCGTTCTTCCTGGAGACCGTCACCGGGCACGAACGGCATCCTCGATCCCGCCCGACGGCTACCTGCAGGGCGTGCGAGAGCTCTGCACGAAGTACGGCATCCTGCTGGTCGAGCGACGAGGTGATGTGCGGCTTCGGGCCGGACCGGCGAGTGGTTCGCGGTGAACCACTGGGACGTGGTGCCCGACATCATCACGTGCGCCAAGGGCCTCACGTCCTCCTACGCCCCGCTCGGGCGCGCTCGGCATGCGCCCCGACGATCGCCGACCACTTCGACGGACAACGTGTTCTGGGGCGGCCTGACCTACAACACGCACCCCGTCTCGCGTGGCCGCCGCGCTCGCCACGATCGCCGTCTACGAAGAGGACGACCTGATGGAGCACACGCGCAAGATGGGCGACGTCATGGCTCGCCATCACCAGGAGCTGATGGACAAGCACCCGCTCGGTGGGTCGCCGTCCGCAACATCGGGCTGTTCGGGGCGCTCGACCTGGTGAAGAACCGCGAGACGATGGAGCCGATGTCGCCGTTCAACGTGACGAACGAGGTCATGGCGAGCGTCAACCGGTTCCTGCTCGACAACGGCCTCTACACGTTGATCCATTGGTGGACCTTGATGACGAACCCGCCGCTGCCGATCACCGAGGAGCAGCTGGCGGAGGGGTTCGAGATCATCGACCGCGCGCTCGAGATCGCCGACGACGCCGTCGAGGCCTAGACTCCTGACATGGCGCGAGCGGGTCGGGCTTCATCGGGCTGGGCATCATGGGCGCGCCCATGGCGCGCCACCTCCTGGCGGCGGGTTTCCCGCTCACGGTGCACTCGCGGAGCCCGGGACCCGTGGACGCGCTCGTGGAGGCGGGCGCCGAGCGCGGCCGACGTCGCCGGCGGAGCTCGCGCGCGTATCGGACGTCGTCGATCACGATGCTCCCGGACACGCCCGACGTCGAGCACGTGATGCTCGGCGACGACGGGGTGGTCGACCGGCGCGGCGGCCGGGTCTCTGGTGATCGACATGAGCACGATCGATCCGGGACCGACGCGCGCGATCGCTGAACAGCTCGCGACGCGTGACGTCGAGATGCTCGACGCGCCCGTGTCGCGGCGGAGAGCGCGGGTGCCATCGACGGAACGCTCTCGATCATGGTTGGTGGCTCCGATCGAGCGTTCGCGCGTGCGATGCCGATCCTGCGGATCATGGGGGAGAACATCGTGCACGTCGGACCGAGCGGAGCCGGCCAGGTCACGAAGGCGTGCAACCAACTGGTCGTGGCGGCGACGATCGAGGCAGTGGCCGAGGCGCTCGTCCTCGCGGAGCGCTCCGGTGTGGACGCCGCGAAGGTCCGGGAGGCGCTGCTCGGTGGGTTCGCCGGATCGAAGATCCTCGAGGTGCACGGTCAGCGGATGCTGGACCGTGCGTTCGAGCCAGGCTTCCGATCGCGGCTGCACCGCAAGGACGCACGGATCGTCTTGGAAGCCGCCCAATCATCGGGTTCGCCCATCCCGTCGTTCAGGGCGGTGGCCGCGCAATTGGACCGGCTGGTCGACGAAGCGGGGCGGGGCGACCTAGACCACTCCGCGTTGTTCACGCTGCTCGACGAAGCCTGACGGCGGGCGAACGTCAGGGCGCGACCGGCGCGTCAGCCCAGCGCTCGGCCCAGCGGCGAAGCTCCTCGATCACGGTTTCGAGGTCCCGGCCCTCTTCGGTGAGGTGGTACTCGATCAGGACCGGGGTCGAAGGAGTGACGTCGCGGCGGACGATCCCATCGATCTCCAGCTGTTTCAGCCGCTCGGAGAGCAGCGTGTCCGAGATGGGTGCGACGGCATCGCGGATGTCGGAGAACCGGGTGGCTCCCGAGAGCATGGCGCTGACGATCAGGGTGCTCCAGCGTTTCCCGAGCAGATCCGCGGCGCGCTGGAAGTGTTCGCAGATCCCCGCATCGTGTTCGTTCTCCGGTCGCATGTGCGCCTCATCCTACGGTTCGTCCCTGCCGCCCGATAGCACCATCGGCCGTTGACGCTGATATCTTCAGTAACTCCGGAATACGTAGCTACTATTCCCGCGTTAGTGCGTGTGTAGCGGTCGTCACACGGGTGATGACCCGGAGCACGAAGGAGGAGCACATGTCGCAGGCCATCAGAGAGGTCGAAGACCTGACCTTGCCGGTCCCCGGCGCGTACGAGCTGGATGCCTTCCACACGACGGTGGGATTCGTCGCCCGGCACATGCTGACCAGGGTCCGGGGGAGGTTCACCGACTTCTCGGGCACGATCCAGGTGGCCGAGCGTCCGGAGGACTCCTCGGTGAACGTCGAGATCAAGACCGCGAGCATCCAGACCGACACCGGCAAGCGCGACGACCACCTCAAGAGCGGCGACTTCCTCCTGGTCGAGGAGTACCCGCTGATCACGTTCAGGAGCACGGCCGTGCGGCCGACCGGAGGCACGGGCTTCGAGCTCGACGGCGACCTGACCATCAAGGACGTCACGAAGGCGGTCACGCTCGTGGGCGAGTACCTCGGGACGGGCCCCGGCATGGACGGGGAGACGCCGATGCTGGCCGCGACCGCATCGGTGACGATCGACCGCGAGGACTGGGGCGTCAACTGGAACATGGCGGTCGAGACCGGCGGGTTCCTCGTGAGCAAGAAGGTCGTCCTCGAGATCGAGGTCGAGGCGCACAAGGTCAAGTAACGGGCCTCGCGCTAGCGATGACCCGGGGGCCGCTGGCCCCCGGGTCGTACCATTCCAGCTCGAACAGGCGGTCGTAGCGGACGACGACGTCTCCGGCGATCCAGAGGTCCGACGTCCAGCCGTCGGGGAGCGACGTGAACCGCCACCGAGCCGCGGCGAACCTTCCCACGGCGGTCTCCACCTCTTCGTGACCGATCAGCTCGTACCGCTGCCGCTCGAGCGTCGGCTCCAACGAGACCGGCGCCAGGTAGACGACGTCGATCTCGGTGGTATCCGTCAGGCGTCGCATGGTGATCAGGTTGGTGGCGGGCGTGAAGTAGTCCAGATGACGGTCGGGCTCCCACGGGAGCTCGATCGAAACTCCGTCGCGAACGCCCGTGAGCGCTCCGCCGTGCGGCTCCAGCAGGATCTGGTGCCCGCCGGTGTCGACACGGATCCGCACCGGACGCCATTCGGCGTCGACGACCACGTCGAACGTCTCCAGGTGCGGGGTCGGATCGGTGGTCTGGATGTCGGAGAAGTAGCGCCATCCCATCGGCCCGGGCGCGCAGCGGAACTCCTCGGTGCCGACGCGTGCGCCGTCGTCTCCCAGGACGGCGTATCGGCCGGCCGGCACGCCTAGAACGTCTCCGGCATGCCGAGGTCGCGCGCGATGATCAGTCGATGGATCTCGCTGGTGCCTTCCCCGATCTCCAGGACCTTCGCGTCGCGGTAGAAGCGGGCGACAGGGAAGTCCTCGATGAAGCCGTAGCCGCCATGGATCTGGACCGCCTCTCGCGCGTTGTCGACCGCCGCCTCGCTCGCCACGAGCTTCGCGAGCGACGCGGCCGCCACGTAGTCACGCTCCTGATCCTTCAGCCACGCCGCGCGGTACGTGAGCACGCGCGCCGCCTCGACCCTCGCGCGCATGTCGGCGATCTTGAACTGGATCGCCTGATGCCCGCCGATCTGCTTGCCGAAGGCCTCTCGCTGGAGTGCGTAGGTGACGCTCTCGTCGAGGCAGGCTTGGGCCAGCCCGACGGACAGGGCCGCGACGCCGATCCGCCCGTCCGCGAGGACCGCGAGGCACTGCGAGAACCCGCGCCCTCGCTGGCCCAGCAGGTTCTCCTGGGGGACCCGGCAGTCGCGGAACGCCAACTCGTGCGTGTCGCTCGCGCGCCAACCGAGTTTCCGGTACGAGGGGGCGGCTTCGAACCCGGGCGTGTCCGTGGGCACGACGATCGTCGAGATGCCGTGCGGCCCGCCCGCGGGTTCGGTCGACGCGGCGACGATGTTGAAGGTGGAGATCGCGCTTCCGGAGTTCGTGATGAACGCCTTCGAGCCGTCGACGACCCAGTCGCCGTTCTCGAAGCGTCCCGTCGTATGGACCTCGGCCGCATCGGAGCCGGCGCCGGGCTCGGTCAGTGCGAACCCGCCGAGCGCCTGGCCGCGTGCGAGCGGCGCGAGCCACCGCTCCTTCTGTTCGTCGGTCCCGAACCGGTGCAGCAGGTTGCCGGCCAGGCCGATCGCCGCCGACAACGTGATCGCGATCGACTGGTCGACCCGCCCCAGCTCCTCGAGCGCGAGGCACACCGTGACCGCGTCGGCGTCGGATCCGCCGTACGCCTCGGGGAACGGCAGCCCGAACAACCCGAGGTCGCCCATCTGCTTCACCACGTCGAGCGGGAGCTTCTCCTCCCGGTCGGCCTCGGCAGACCGCGGCGCCACAACCTCTTCGGCGAACTGCCGGACGACGCCGCGGAACGCCTCCTGCTCCGGAGTCAGATCGAAGTTCATCCCTGCCGGAAGCCCTCCACGTCCAGGATGGATCCCGCCCGCTCCGCGGCGACGACGGCCTCGACCCGCGCACCGATCTGCCACTCGCCGTCGCCGAGCAGGCGATGCATCAGGACGGTGTCGGCGCCATCGAGTTTCACGAGACCGATGGTTGTCGGTTCGTCGAGCGGCTCGCCGTCGATGCCGACGAAACCCGTCGTGAACGACTCGAGCGTTCCTTCCGGGCCGCACTCAGTGTCGGCGGCGAGCTCCGCGAAGCATCGCTCGCAGAAGATCCGCGCCGGGAGGTACGTGACACCGCACGCCTCGCACCGCGACCCGAGGAGCACGCCCCGGTCGCGCAGCGCTTCGAAGAACGCGGTGTTCCCGACGCCCGGCGTGTAGTGGAAGGCGACCGGCAGCTCGCCGTGAACGGTGCGCGCCACTACGCATCACCCCGCGGACGGAAGTACGCGATGTCCAGGATCGAGCCCGTCCGTTCCTCGAGCTGACGCCACACGGCCTCGACCGCCATCCCGATCCTGATGTCGTCCGGTGCCACCTCTCCGAGCTTGTGGAGGAACCCTCCGCTGCTCGCGCCGTCCAGCCGGATCACGGCCGGGAGCTCGGGCGGGTCCACCGGCTGCATGTCCCACGACACGTGGCAGATCGAGAACGTCTCGACGAAACCCGTCGCCGCGACCTCCTCCCAGCGATCCGTCGGCCGGAAGCACCGTTCGCAGAACTTCCGCGGCGGCACGAGCGTCCGCTCGCACGCCACGCAGTGCGTCGCGACGATCCGTTCATCGCGCAGCCCTTCGAGGAAGGCTCCCATCGCCTCCCCGGCGTCCCACTCGAACGAGATGTCGAGCGCATCGTCCACAGACCCGACGGCCGAGTGGAACGAGGCATCCGACAGGGGATGGCTGGTCGGCAAGGTTTGAGGGCTGGAGGTGGCGGCGGCCCCGCGGAGCGGGGTATGGGATGGCTGGGCAAGCGGAGCGGGGCCACCGCCGCCACCCCGCCGCGCGACAGCCGGGCCGACCCCGTCGGCCGCCATCACGACCACCGTCCCCACCTGCATGAGATCTCCCCACGCTTGCGCCACTCCGCGTTCCGGCGTGCCGGGCACCTGGCGGGTTCCGGCCTCGCCACGAAGCTGCCAGAACAGCTCGGCGATCTTCATCAGCCCGGCCGCCGCGATCGGGTTCCCGACGCCGAGCAATCCACCGGAGGGGCAGCACGGCAGGTCGCCGTCACGCGCCGTGACACCGTCGCGCGCGGCCTCGGGCGCCTTCCCTTTGTCGAACAGCAGCAGCCCCTCGAGGTGGTGCAGTTCCTTGTAGTCGAACGGGTCGTACGGCTCGGCGATGTGGATCTGCTTGCGCGGCTCGGCGATGCCGGCCATCTCGTAGGCCATGCGCGCGGCGTTCTCCACGTACTCCGGGTACGAGAGGTCGCGGTTCGTCCAGTACGTGGTGTCGAGGTTCCAGCCGACGCCGTCGACCCACACCGGCTTGTCCGTCAGGCGTCGCGCGGCGTCCTCGCTCGCCATAACGATCGCGACGGCGCCGTCGCTGATCGGCGAGACGTCCAGGCGCTGGACCGGCCACGCCAGGACCTCGCTCGCCAGGACGTCCTCGATCGTGATGTCGGCCTGCCCGAGCAGCGCGGCCGGGTGATCGGCCGCGTTCCGCTTGTTCTTCACGGCCACGGCGGCGATGTCCCGCTTGTCCAGTCCGTACCGCTGCATGTAGCGGTTCATCTCCAGCGCGAAGATCCAGAGCAGGTTCGGGCCGAGCGGTCGCTCGATGATGTTGTCGAAGATCGTCAGGAACGCGCCCTGCGGATGCGGCTGACACGACGACATCTTCTCTTCGCAGATCACGAGCGCGACGTCGGCCATACCGGACGCGACCGTGTACCACCCCTGGATGGGCGCGAACACGCCGGTGCCGCCGCCCACGTACGTCCGGATGTACGGCTTGCCGACCGCACCGCAGCCGTCGGCCAGGTAGTCGCCCTTGCGATGCACGCCGTCGAACGCGTCGGGCGCCGATCCGCTGCAGACGATGTCGACGTCGGCGAGCGTGAGCTCGCACGACTGCAACGCGGCGCTCGCGGCCTGCCACGACAGCTCCTTGCCGGTCTCCTGCGCGCGTCGCACGAACTTCGTCATGCCGGCGCCGATCACGGCGACGCGACGCCCGGTCACGCGTGCCCCTCGTACTCGAACAGGGCGAGCACGTTGCCGTCGGGGTCGTTGAACTCCACGAAGCGCGGGCCCAGTCCCTCGCCGCCGCCCTCGTGCCCGACCGCCACGCCGCGCGCCGCGAGCTTGACCTTGGCCGCGTCGAGATCGGCGACCGTGAACGCGAGCGTCCCGCCCGGGCGAACCGGTCCCGCGCCGGCGCCGTGCAGCCCGACCTGGATCGGTCCGGCATCGAGCTGGGCCCATTCCTCGCCTGAGCGATAGCCGAGCTCGAGGTCCAACACGTCGCGGTAGAACGCGACCGCGCGATCCATGTCGCTCACGAAGAAGTAGACGAGGTCCGCGTCCCCCAGCATCTATCCGGCTCCCCGCAGCACCGCGGCCGCCGCCGACGAGCTCGGCACGCCCCGCCACGACTGCACGACGCCGATCCGGCCGTCGCCGGCCCGGAGCTGCTCGACGCAGGCGAGGAACCGTGCGAGACCGTTCGCTTCGTGGAGATGTCCTTCCCCGAGCGCGCCTCCCGAACGGTTCACCCGCGCCGGGTCGAGGCCCTGCAGGCCGAGCGCGTCCAGGTGCTGCAGCTGCTTGTACGCGAACGTGTCGTCTACCTCCGCGGTGTCCACGTCGCCGGGCGTGACGTCCGCTTGGCGGTACGCCATCTCGCCCGCGCGACGCGCGGCCACGGCCTCGCCCCAATGCCGGCTCTCCAGGCTGGGCGCGTCCTGGCTCCATCCGACGCCGTCGACCCAGACCGATGCGTGGTGTCCTCGATCCTCCGTGGACAGCACGGCCACCACGCAGCCGTCCGTGCTCCGCGCCGTCTGCTCGCTGGTCAGCGGGTCGAACAGCACGGTGGGGTCGGCGACGTCCGCGTACGCGGCGCGAGGGTTCGTCGCCGCGTACGCGCGGTTCCGGGTCGCGACCTCCGCGCACTCCGCAGCCGTGCGGCCGCCCTCGTGCAGGTAGCGGCGCATCTCCAACCCGGCGACGGCGAGCGCCGGCACGCCCAGCGGCCGGTTGAGCACCGGATCGAGCGCGAAGCGCTCGATCCGGCCGTGCGAGACCACGTCCGACGCCTTCGAATGGGCCTCGACCGCCACCATCCTGGCGATCCCCGAACGGATCAGCATGACCGCTGTCGCGATCGCGAAGAGGCCGTCGGAGGCGACGGTCTGCACCGGTCGCTGGACCGCGCCGAGCTGGTCCGGGACGTACTCGTCGAAGATGCTCGTCCCCTCTTCGAAGTCCTCTGACGCGCAGACGAACGAGTCGATCTCCGTACGCGCGTCGACGCCGGCGTCGGCGTAGGCGGTCCGCGCGGCCTCGAACATCAGCTCCTTGTACGAGACCCCGGACGTGGTGGGGGAGAAGCCGGACCAGCCGATCCCGACCACTCCGACTCGCGGCTCCATCCCCACGGTTATACCGTGTCGGCGTGCAGGACGTCGTGTGGAGCCCGTCGCCCGAGTACGTGGAACGCGCGAACGTGACCCGGTTCATGCGTGCCCACGAGATCGAGACCTACGAAGAGCTGGTGGCGCGGTCCGTCGGCGACATCGTGTGGTTCTGGGACGCCGTGGTCCGTGACCTGGGGATCTCGTTCCTGACGCCGTACGACCAGGTCCTCGACACGTCACGAGGCGTCGAGTGGGCGACGTGGTTCACTGGCGGGAGGACCAACGTGGCGCATCAGTGCGTGGACGTCTGGGCCGAACGAACCCCCGAGGCCGTGGCGGTCGTGTGGGAGGCCGAGGACGGCGACGTCCGCCGGGTCACGTATCGGGAGCTCCGCGAGCTGACGGACCGGTTGGCGCACGGGCTGCGATCGCTCGGGGTGGGGGAACGCGATGCGGTGGGCATCTTCATGCCGATGGCGATCGAGACCGTGGCCGCGGTCATGGCGTGCTCCAAGCTGGGCGCGATCTGGGTCCCGATCTTCAGCGGGTTCGGTCCCGAGGCGGTCGCCGCGCGCCTTGCGGATGCCGGCGCGAAGATGCTGATCACCGCGGACGGCACGGTTCGGCGCGGCCGTCCGGTGCCGATGAAGGCGATCGCGGATCGCGCGGCGAACGACGTCGTGAGCGTCGAGCACGTCCTGGTGTGGTCCAGGCTCGGTGACGACGCGTCGCCCCGGAACGAGTGGCGGGACGTTCTGTGGGAGGAGCTCGTCGCGTCGCAGCCCGGACGTTTCGACACGGAACCGCTCGACAGCGAACACCCGCTCTTCATCGGGTATACGAGCGGCACGACCGGAACACCGAAGGGCGTGCTCCACGTCCACGCCGGCTTCCTGGTGAAGATCGCGGAAGAGGTCGCGTACCAGGTCGACGTCCGTCCCGGTGACGTGCTGCACTGGGTCACGGACCTGGGATGGATCATGGGGCCGTGGGAGATCGTCGGCGCGCTCGCCCTGGGCGCGACCGTGGTGCTCACCGAAGGTGCGCCGAACTTCCCCGGTCCGGATCGGCTCTGGGAGACGGTCGAGCGTCACGGCGTCACGACCCTGGGCGTCTCACCGACGCTGATCCGCGCGCTGATCCCCGGCGGCGTCGAACCCGTTCGCGCGCACGACCTCTCGTCCCTGCGGATCCTGGCATCGACCGGCGAGCCGTGGAACCCCGAGCCCTACCGATGGCTGCTGGAGGAGGTCGGCCGCGGCAGGTGCCCGATCATCAACCTGTCGGGCGGCACCGAGGTCGGCGCGTGTTTCCTCTCACCGCTGCCGATCACGGAGCTGAAGTCCTGCACGCTGCGGGGGCCCGCGCTCGGGATGGACATCGACGTCTGGGGACCCGACGGGGCTCCGGTCCCGTCCGGCGAGGTGGGGGAGCTCGTGTGCAAACAGCCGTGGCCGGCCATGACGCGCGGCGTCTGGGGCGACGACGAGCGCTACCTGGAGACCTATTGGCGGAGGTTCCCCGGGGTCTGGGTGCACGGCGACTGGGCGAGCATCGACGACGACGGGTTCTGGTTCCTCCACGGGCGATCCGACGACACGCTCAGCATCGCCGGCAAGCGCCTGGGCCCCGCCGAGGTCGAGAGCGCGCTGTCGTCGCATCCCGCCGTCGCCGAGTCCGCCGCGGTCGGCGTCCCGCACGAGGTCAAGGGCGAGACGATCTGGTGCTTCGTCGTGGTGAAGCCCGGTGTCGAACGGACCGACGCGCTCGCATCGGAGCTTCGTTCGGTGGTGGCCGATCAGCTCGGCAAGTCGTTCGCGCCCTCGAAGGTGCTCTTCGTCGACGAGCTCCCCAAGACGCGGAGCGCCAAGATCGTCCGCCGCGCGATCCGGGCCACCGCCATCGGGGAGGATCCCGGGGACCTTTCCAGCCTGGAGAACCCGGCCTCGCTCGACTCGATCCGCGCGGCCATCGGCTGAGGTTTCGCTCCCGCCCGCGCTGGAGATACCTCTGATGCGCGTCCCCGTCGGAGGGATGTCGTCGACGAAGGGGGAGATCGCGATGGATACCGGTTCGAGCAAGACGATCGGGAGGATGTCGTCCCGCTGGCGTTCGATGCGCGACGCGAAGCGTGTGGACCGCCTGGATGAGGAGAACGATCGCCTGCGCACGGAGCTGCGCATGACGCGGTCGCAGCTCGATCGCGAACGAGAGCGGCAGCACGACGTGCTCGACGCGCTGAACCGCGCGTCGGAGCGCAAGACGAAGGTCACGGCGAAGCCTCGTGGAGGGTTGCTCCGCTTGGTCATCGTCGGAGGCGCCGCGTACGTCTTCGGCACGAAGGCCGGCCGAGAGCGCTACGAGCAGATCAAGGCCTGGTCTTCGTCGATGAAGGACCGGATGTCGCACCGGGTCGATGAGGTGGACACCTCGACACCGGGCATGGGTCCGAAGCCCAACCCGATGACCGAGACCGGGATCCGTCCTGCGAAGGAAGTGGGATCGAACGGCCCTCGCTCCGTCTGAGTTGACGATCCGCTCTCGCCTCGGAGGCCCCTACACTTCCCCCCATGCGTGTTGCCCTCTGTCAGATGCGCTCCGGCGAAGACGTCGACGCCAACGTCGCGCTGGCTGAACGGTTGCTCGAAGAAGCCGCGGAGGGCGACGCCGATCTGGCCGCGTTGCCGGAGGTCTTCACGTACCTCGGTTCTGCGGCGGGCCGAGCCGCGGTTGCGGAACCGGTTCCCGGTCCGACCACCGACCGGTTGGCGGCTATCGCCCGTGCGCGCCGGATGTGGGTGCTCGGCGGCAGCGTGATCGAGTCCTCCGATGACCACCGATACGCGACGTCGGTTCTGCTCGATCGCAACGGTGAGCTGGTGGCGACGTACCGGAAGATCCACCTCTACGACGTGGATCTTCCAGGGCAGCCGCCGTTCCGCGAGTCGGGAACGTACACCGCCGGCGACCAGCTGGTGACGCACGAGACCGATGTCGCTCGGCTCGGCCTGTCGATCTGCTACGACGTCCGGTTCCCCGAGCTGTATCGAGGGCTGATGGTCATGGGCGCGGAGGTGTTGTTCGTGCCGGCGCAGTTCCAGCACGAGACGGGGAAGGACCATTGGGAGGTCCTGCTCCGCGCGCGCGCGATCGAGAACCAGTGTTTCGTGGTGGCGCCCGCCCAGTGGGGAACGTTCGGCGACCCGGAGAAGAACCGACGCTCGTACGGCAACTCGATGGCCCTCGACCCGTGGGGCCGCGTCCTGGTTCGCGCACCCGAGGAAGGCGACGGTGTGTTCTTCGCGGACCTCGACATGGGGGAGCTCAGACGCGTTCGACAGGTGCTCCCGGCGCTGCAACACCGCCGCCTTGGGTTGACCTGCTGATGCGGCGCGAGCTCCCGGACGGTGTTGAGCTCGACGACGATCGTGAACGCGTGGACGTCGATGCGGTCCATCGGTTCCTGTCCCAGGAGGCGTACTGGGTCAGTGGCCGCTCGCGGGAGACGATCGATCGGCTGGTGCGCGAGTCGACCCGAGTGGTCGCCGCGTACGACGGCGAGACCCTCATCGCGTTCTGCCGTGTCATGTCGGACTCGTCGAACATGGCCTGGTTGGGCGACGTCTTCGTGATCCCGGAGTATCGCGGCCGTGGCATCGGTGTCGAGCTCGTCCGCGAGGCGGTCGAGTTCCCTGAGCACCGAGACCTCATGTGGTTCCTGGGGACCCGCGACGCACATGAGCTCTACGCGAAGTTCGGCTTCGTCCCGCCGAACGAACGGACGATGGTCCGGCCTCGGCGCGAAACCTAGGGATCTTCAAGGTCTGCAGGGATGTCGATGTCTCGCGGAGCGACGCCGTCGACCGGGACCTCCTCGACCCACTCGGGGTGCGAAGCGATCAGGATGCGGGCTCCGACATCGCCGTGGAGATGTCCGGCCTCGGCGTAGATCTCGCGCGACAGGAGGGACGGACCGGGACCGTCCTCGTACATCGCTCGGACCACCTGCTTGCGCGTGGCGCGGAACCCCGAGACGAGAGACCGGATCGCGTCCGGCGTGACGCCGGGCTGGTCGGCCATCAGGATCACCGCCGCCTCGCTGTCGTCGTCGAGCGAGTGCAGCGCCGCGGCGAGCGACGTCGCCTGTCCATCGCGGTAGGCCTTGTTCCAGACGATCCGCGCACCGCGCGGCAGGGTCAGGGCCGACGCCACGGCAACCGCATCGTGGCCGGTCACGACGACGATCTCATCGACGCCCGCCTCGGACAGCGCGTCGATCGCATGTTGCGCGAGCGGTTTCCCGTCGACGACGACGGCCTGCTTCGTCCCGCCGAACCGCGATCCGGAACCGGCCGCGAGCACGACGCCCGAGATCACGGGACTACGACTTGGGCTTCAGCCCGAAGAGCTTGCGGAAGAAGTTCGCGATGATCGACCAGATCGCCGCGATCCCCAGCCGGATCCCGCCGACCGGTTTCGCGACCACGGGCGGCTTGGCCGGCGTCGTCGCTGCCGCTGCGCCGGCCTCGGTCGTCTCACCTTCCCGGGTCGTCTGCTCGGCGGCCATGGACTCCTGCAAGCAGTCGGCGAACGTCTGCGTGAGCTTCTTCGAGATCTCGGGGAGCAGTCCTCGGGAGAGCTGCGCCGCAGCGCCCGTGAGCGTGATGTCGGCTTCCATCTTCACGGTCGTCACGCCGTCGCCGGGACCGGACTCGAGCCACGACGTCACCTTCGCGTTCGCGGCGCCCTTGCCCTTCTGCTCCATGCCCTTGGCCGAGAGCACCACGCGATGCGCCGCGTCGTCGCGGCTCTCGATCGTGACCGTGCCGGCGAACGCCATGCTCACCGGGCCGAACTTGGCGTTGAGCTTGCCCTTCCAGTTCTTGTCGTCGACGACCTCGGTCAGCTCCGCGCCCGGCATGCAGGGAGCGATCTTCTCGACGTCGAGGAGGTAGTTCCAGAGGAAGTCGGTGGGCGCGGCGACGGTGAACTCGTTCTCGATCAGCATGTCGGTCAGCCTATCGGGTCTGCGTCACGGAGCGACGGTCGCATAGCGCGCCGGATCCGACTCGAAGGACTCGAGGCAGCCGGCGGAGCAGAAGTAGTACGTGCGTCCGTCGTGGACGGTGCGGTAGCGGGCGTCGGCCACGTCGACGGTCATCCCGCAGACCGGATCGAGCTCCTCGTGACGGGCCGGGGTTTCGACGACCGCACCGGACTCGAGCGCCCCGGCCGCCCGGAGCTGCACGATCTCGGCCAGGATCGCCACGGCGATCTCATCGGTCGCCACGTGGCCCAGGTCCAGACCCGCCGGCGCGTGCACACGCGCCAACGCTTCGTCCGAAACCCCTCGGTCGCGGAGGTAGCCGAGGACGGCGTCGGCCCGCTTGCGGGACGCGACCAGGCCGACGTAGCCGGCCGGCGTCGCGAGCGCATGTTCCAACGCTTCCTCGTCGAAGTGGCCCTGCGTGGCGACGACCACGTACGAACGCTCGTCGACGTCGGCTCCGAGGTCGGCGCCGTCCTCGACCAGGACGCTCCGCCAGCCGAGTCCGGTCGCCAGGGCCGCGAGCGCCCCCGCGGCCGGGGAGCGACCGATCGCGACGATCTGCGGTTGCGGCAGGACGGGTTCCACGTAGACCTCCAGTGCGCCCTCGCTCTGGCACGCGATGGGCACGGTGACGACACCGTCGCGCGCGCGACCTTCGAGCTCCTCGGGGGGACCCAGGAACAACAGGCGCGGCGAGCCCTCCTCGAGCGCCTTCAGCGCCTCCCGAACGACCGTGGGCTCGGCGCACGCCCCGCCGAGCCAGCCGCGCACCGTGCGATCCGGCGTGATGAGCGCGGTGGCGCCCTCCTTCCCGGACGACGGCGCGCGCCGCCACACCACGGTCGCCAGCACGAACGGCTCTCCTCGCCCGGAGAGCTCCGCCGCGAGCCGGAGGACGTCGGGCTTCAAGCGGAGATGCCCGCCTTCGCCTTCTCCAACGCCTCCCAGACCTTCGCGGACGTGACCGGCATGTCGATGTTCTTCACACCTGACGGCCACAGCGCGTCGATCACGGCGTTGACGTACGCTGCCGGCGAGCCGACCGTCGCCGATTCGCCGACGCCCTTGGCCCCGATCGGGTGGTGCGGCGACGGCGTGACGGTCTCGCCGAGCTCGAACTTCGGCGTCTCCCATGCGGTCGGGATCAGGTAGTCCATGAAGTTCGTGCCGATCGCGTTGCCGACCTCGTCGAACGTGATCAGCTCCATGGCGGCGATCGCGAACCCTTCCGTGAGCCCGCCCTGGATCTGGCCCTCGACGATCATGGGGTTGATGCGGACGCCGCAGTCGTCGACCGCGATCATCCGTCGCACCTTCCACACGCCGGTGTCGGGGTCGACCTCGACCGAGACGACGTACGTCCCGAACGGGAACGTCAGGTTCGGCGGGTTGTAGTAGTAGACGCCTTCCAGGCCGGCCTCCATCCCCTCCGGGAAGTTGGTGTACGCGGCGAACGCGACGTCCTGGATCGACTTGACCTGGTCGGGCGCGCCCTTCACGGAGAACTTCCCGGCCTCGTACTCGATGTCCTCCTCGGCGACCTCGAGGAGGTGCGCGGCGAGCTTCATCGCCTTCTCGCGGACGCGGCGAGCGACCATGGCCGTCGCCGCTCCCGACGTCGGCGTCGAGCGCGACGCGTACGTGCCCAGGCCGTACGGCGTGTTGTCCGTGTCGCCGTGCATGACCTTGACGTCCTCGGGCTGGATGCCGAGCTCGCCGGCGACGATCTGCGCGAACGTCGTCTCGTGGCCCTGGCCCTGCGTCTGGCAGCTGAGCTTCAGGATCGCCTTGCCGGTGGGGTGGATCCGGAGCTCGGCACCGTCGTTCATCTTGATGCCGATGATGTCGTAGTCCTTCGCGGGACCCGCGCCCACGACCTCGGTGAACGACGCGACGCCGATGCCGTAGAGCTTGCCCTGGGCGCGCGCCTCCGCCTGCTCCTTGCGGAGGTCGTCGTACCCGATCATGTCGAGCGCCTTGTCCATGGCGCCCTCGTAGTCGCCGCTGTCGTAGACGAACCCCGTCGACGACGTGTACGGGAACTGGTCCTTCTGGATGAAGTTCTTCTTCCGGAGCTCGACCGGATCCATCCCGAGCTCGTACGCGGCGTTCGAGACCAAGCGCTCGATCAGGTACGACGCCTCGGTCACCCGGAACGAGCACCGGTAGGCGACGCCTCCGGGCGCCTTGTTCGTGTACGCGCCCTCGGCCGTGACGTGTGTCGCCGGAAGGTCGTAGGAGCCGCTCACGATGTGGAACAGCCCGACCTTGAACTTCGACGGCTGCGCGTCGGCGTAGAACGCGCCTTCGTCGGCCAGGAGCGACGCCCGCAGGCCGAGCATCGTCCCGTCGCTCTTCAGCGCGAGCTCCCCGTGCATGTGGTAGTCGCGCGCGAACCCGGTCGAGATCAGGTTCTCCGACCGGTCCTCGATCCACTTGACGGGGTGTCCGAGCAGGAGCGATGCGGCCGTGGCCACCACGTACCCGGGATAGACCGGCACCTTGTTCCCGAAGCCGCCGCCGATGTCGGGCGACACGATCCGGATCTTCTCCTCGGGAAGGCCCGCCACCAACGCGAACACCGTCCGGATCGCGTGCGGGGCCTGCGACGTCATGTAGATCGTCACCTGTCCGGTCGCGGGGCTCACGTCGGCGATGCAGCCGCACGTCTCCAGCGGCGACGGGTGGCATCGCGGGTAGAACGTGTCCAGCGATACGACTTTGTCGGCCGCGGCGAACGCCGCGTCGGTCGCCGCCTTGTCGCCCGTCTCCCAGTCGTAGATGTGGTTGTTGGCCTGCCCTTCCTTGTCGGTACGGATCACCGGCGCGTCCGACTGCAGGGCCTGTTGTGGCGTGGTGACCGGGTCGAGCGGCTCGTAGTCGACGTCGATCAACTCCAGCGCGTCCACGGCGATGTACGGGTCGGTCGCGATCACCGCCGCGACCTCCTGTCCCTGGAACCGCACCTTGTCGGTCGCGAGAACCGCCTGCGTGTCGCCCGACAGGGTCGGCATCCACGCGAGGTTGTGCTGCGCCATCAGCTCGCCGGTGACGACGGCGATCACGCCGTCGAGCGCCTGGGCCCTCGAGCCGTCGACGCTCTTCAGGTTCGCGTGAGCGTAGGGGCTCCGCAGGATCGCCATGTGGAGCATCCCGGGGAGGTGGATGTCGTCGATGTAGTTGCCCGCCCCGCGGATGAACCGGTCGTCCTCGACGCGGCGAACGCTGTGACCGATACCGCGGATCTCTTCGGTGGCTGCCATCTTCGTCTGGGCTCCTTCCGCTCAGGCGTTGGCGGGTACGGAGGCCGCAGCCTTCGCCCGAGCCGCGGCCTGGATCGCCTTCACGATGTTCATGTAGCCGGTGCACCGGCAGATCTGTCCCGAGATCGCCCACCGCACGTCGTCGTCGGTCGGGTCGGGGTTGTCAGCGATGAGCGCGGAGCCGACGAGCATCATCCCCGGTGTGCAGAACCCGCACTGGAGGCCGTGCTCTTCCTTGAACGCCGCTTGGATCGGGTCGAGGCCGGCGGCGGTCGCGAGCCCTTCGACCGTGGTGATCGAGCGGCCGTCGGCCTGCACGCCGAACAAGGTGCACGACTTCACCGGCACGCCGTCCAACAGCACGGTGCATGCGCCGCAGCTGGTGGTGTCGCACCCGATATGGGTGCCCGTGAGCGCGAAGTCTTCGCGGATGAGGTGAACCAGGAGCTCGCGCGGTTCGACATCTGCCGTCCGCTCCGCTCCGTTGACGTTGACCGTGACTTCCATCGTTGGAGTCTCCTCTCGGGCTCAGGCAGCGCCGGCGGTCTCGAAGGCGCTGGCCAAGCCGCGCCGCACGTACACGTCGACCATGTGTCGCTTGTAGTCCGCCGAACCCCGCACGTCGCTCACGGGGTTCGATGCTTCTGCCGCCAGCCGGCCCGCCTCGGCGAACGCGGCCTCGCCGGGCGCCGTCCCCGCGAGCGATTCCTCCGCCGCGGTTGCCTTGATGTTGATGAGGCCGACCGACGTCAGGCCGATGCCGGCCTTGCCGATCGATCCGTTCGCGAGCTCCAGGTACACGGCGGCCGCGACCGTCGCGTAGTCCCCCACCTTGCGTTCGAGTTTCAGGTAGGAACCGCCGGAACGGGCGCCCGGCTGCGGCACGTGGATCTCGGTGAGCATCTCGCCGGGCGCGATCGAGGTCTGGAACGCGTCGACCAGGAAGTCGCGGATCGGGACCTCGCGCTCACCGGTGGAGCTCTTGAGCACCACGCTCGCGCCGAGCGCGAGCATCACGGAGCCCAGGTCCCCGGACGGGTCCGCGTGTGAGAGCGACCCACCGATCGTTCCGAGGTTCCGCACGATGGGATCGGCGATCTGCGGTGCGGCCGAGGCGATGGTGGGGTAGCGGGCGATCACGTCCGATGCCGCCAGATGGTTGTGGCGAACGAGCGCTCCGATGCGCAAGGTTCCGTCGCGCTCCTCGATGCCGTCGAGGCCGGGGAGTCGGTTGACGTCGATCAGATGCGCCGGTGATGCGAACCGGAGCTTCATCATGGGGATCAGGCTCTGGCCGCCCGCGAGGACCTTGGCGTCCTCGCCGTAGGTGGCGAGGAGGCCGAGGGCCTCATCGAGCGTCTGCGGTCGGTGGTACTCGAAGCTCGACGGCAGCATCGGTGGTTCTCCCTTCTCGGGTGGGTCGTCCGGGGAGCGGACGATGGTGCGTTTATCGCATGACCGGACGCAACCGGCAACCCGTTGTCGCGTAGTACGAACCGTCCGGGGGAGCGGTTCACTCCGATGCGAGGGCTAGGATGCCTCGATGGACCGGCGCGCGGGGGACGACGGAGCCGAGATCGTCGAGCAGAGCGGCCGCTATGCACTCATCCGAGATGCGGACGGCGTGGCCATCTACGACTTGGACCTGGGCTCGGACGCCGACCCCGTGGCCTCATACCCGCCCGGCGATGCGGGGTTCGAGGCGGCCTGGGATCGCTACGGAGGCCTGGTGCGCGGCGCTCGGCGCGAGCGGTTCGGGCTCGTGCGCGTGTTGGGCGTCGTCGTCGTCGTCGGCGTCATCGTGTGGGTCGTGGCAGGCGTGGGCTACGGCTCGTTGATCGTGGGGGTCGATCTCACCGGCCGCGGACCCCAGAGCCGATGGTGGGTGTGGTTCCAAACGGCCGACACGGTCTCGTACCACGTGTGGGTGGGAGCCCTCGCCGTGCTCGTGATGCTGTGGCTCTGGCAGCGGTTCGGGAGCGATGCCGGTGGCGCTACCGCGCCTCGGCGCCCGGATGCGGCCGATCGTGGATCGGGCCCGGCCGCTCCTTGAGGAACCCGCCGTTGCGCCCTCGGCGCACGGCCACGATCTCGGACAGGATCGAGCCGGCGATCTCCTCCGGACCCTCGCTCCCCAGGTCGAGGCCGGCCGGGCCGTGGATGCGCGCCCGGTCCGCATCGGTGATCTCGACGCCCTCCTCGGCCAGCTCCATCAGCAGGCGCTGGGTGCGAGCCGCGGGTCCGAGCATCCCGATGTAGGCGACCGGCGACGCCAGGAACGACCGAAGGTACGCCTTGTCGCGGAGGAAGTTGTGGGTCATCACCACCACGAACGTCCGCTCGTCCGTTGTCGCGACCTTGGCTGCGATATCGGGTTCCTCGACGTGGACGAACCCCGCCGCTTCCGGATATCGCGCCCGGTTCAGGAAGCCGGGGCGGTCGTCGACGACGATCGGGTTCCAGCCGAGGACCGCCGCGGCCTTCACCAGGGGGACCGCGTCGTGGCCGGCGCCGCAGATCAAGAGGCGGAGCGGGGGCTCGAGCACCTCGACGAACGCCCGGACGTCGCCCGGCAACGGGCGGATCTCGGACTGCTGCGCGGCGAGCTGCTCCTTGGCCGCCTGAACGGCGGCGGTGTCGACGGCCGGATCTCCCAGGGATCCCTCGCTCGAACCATCGGGCTTGACGACGATCCGCGAACCCGAGGCCACGTCCTCACGGGGCGACTCGAGGACCGTCACCACGCTGATCGGCCGCTCTTCCTCCAACGCCATCCGGAGGGCGCCTGCCACCTCGGCCGCGCGGTCGGCGGGCTCGATGAACACCTCGATCGCGCCGTTGCAGCCGAGCCCGAGACCCCAGACCTCGTCGTCGTCCGCCGTGAGGTCCCATCCCGCGAGGCGGGCACGACCCTCCTCCATGACGATCTTCGCCATGTCGGTGACGTCGCCTTCCAGGCAGCCACCCGAGATGTTGCCGATCGGGGCGCCGTCCTCCGGGACCAGCAGGCGCGCTCCCGGCCGTCGGTAGGTGGAGCCGCGGACCGCGACGATCGTCGCGAGCGCCATCCGCTCGCCCTTCGCAGACAGGGATTCGATCGCCTGGAGCACGTCGCCGATCTCGCTCACAGCTCGATGGTACGGGAGTCCTCGCGAAGGGGCGAGGCCGAACGGCCATGCGTTCAAGAGGCCCCCGATCCCTGTCGATGGTTCCCTGAGATGGACTCCTTCAACCTGGGGAAGCCCGCCCGCGGACCGCAGCTTGACACCCGCATGATCGTGATCGCGGGGGTCGTGGTCGTTGCGGTGCTCGCGGTGATCGTCGGCTACCTCCAGTTCGTGGGGCAGAGCGGCAAGGAAGTCGCCAAGACTCAGGCCTCCGTCGTGCAACAGGTCGACCGGTCGCAGGACGTCCAGGCCAAGGCGAACGCCCGGATCGCGGAGTCGGCGGCGTCGGCCGCGTACCAGGCTTCGAACGGATTCGGGACGGTCGGGCCCGATCAGCTGTCGCTGCTGGACCCGACGCTCACCTACACCACGGGCCCGTCGACGTCGGTGACGGTGGTCAGCATCGCGTCCAGCTCGGCGGCATGGGCCGCCGCGGTGCTCGCCCCATCGGGCACCTGCTACTGGGTGAAGCTCGGGGCGATGGCCCTGCCCCTCTACGGCACCGGCACCACGTGCACCGGCGCGGCTGCGATGGCCGCCAGTCACCACAGCTGGTAACGGTTCCCGGCTCGCGCGTTCGGAGTGACAGGACTACACTCCCGCGCTATCGAAGCTCCCCGACCGATCCCTGTTCGAAAGGAGGGCTCGCCGTGACGCATGTCGCCGTCTCCGTGAACGGAACGCCACGCGAAGCCGATGTGGAACCTCGCACGCTGCTCGTGTACTTCCTCCGAGAGACGCTCGGGCTGACCGGCACCAACGTGGGATGCGACACGTCGTCTTGCGGCAGCTGCACCGTGCTCCTCGACGGTGAGTCGGTGAAGTCGTGCACCCTGCTCGCCGCCCAGGCCGACGGGCGCTCGGTGACCACGATCGAAGGTCTCGCCTCGAACGGCGATCTGCACCCGCTCCAGGATTCGTTCCACCGCAACCACGGCTTGCAGTGCGGCTTCTGCACGCCGGGCATGCTCCTGGCCGCGGCGAGCTACCTGAAGGAGAACCCGACCCCGACGGAAGAGGACGTTCGCGAGTCCTTGGAGGGCAACCTCTGCCGTTGCACCGGCTACCAGAACATCGTGAAGTCGATCCTCGACGCCGCCGGGTCCATGAGCGGCGCGAAGGCCTGAGGAGGATCACCATGGCGACCACGGAGCTGTACATCGGGGCGGAGGTCCTCCGCAAAGAGGATCCCGAGCTCATCACCGGCCAGGCCAACTTCATCGACAACCACGTGCTTCCCGGCATGGTGTGGATGGCGATGGTGCGTCCGCCGTACGTGCACGCGACGGTCAACTCGATCGACACGTCCGCGGCGAAGTCGATGCCCGGCGTCGTCGGCGTCTACACGGCGGCCGACCTGGAGGTCGGGGCGCTGCCGTTCGTCTGGCCCATCACCGAGGACATCAAGATCCCCGTGCACTACCCGCTCACGAAGGACAAGATCCGCTTCCACGGTGACGCGGTCGCGGTGGTCGTGGCGGAGACGCGCGAACAGGCGCTCGACGCGGCCGAGCACGTCACGGTCGACGTCACCGAGCTCCCGGCGGTCAACACGATGGAAGACGCGATGGCCGACGGCGCGCCGTTGATCCACGAGGAGCTCGGCTCCAACGTCACCGTCCACTGGAGCCACGGCGGCGCCGGCGATCAGGGCATCTTCGATTCGGCACCCGTCGTGGTGCAAGAGCACTACCACCAGCCGCGGCTCATCCCGAACGCGATCGAGCCCCGCGGCTGCCTCGCCTCATCGATCCCGTCGATGGGGGAGTTCACGTTGTGGAGCGCCACGCAGATCCCCCACATCGCGAAGGTCACGCTGTCGGGTGTCTGCGGGATCCCGGAGGAGAAGCTCCGCGTGATCGCGCCGGACGTGGGCGGTGGCTTCGGTTCCAAGCTGAACGTCTACGCCGAGGAGGCGCTCGCGCTGGTGCTGGCTCGGGTGACCGGCCGGCCCGTGAAGTGGATCGAGGAGCGGAGCGAGAACTACATCGCCACGATCCACGGCCGGGGCGTGACGCACGACTGCACGCTCGCCGGCACCCCGGACGGGAAGATCCTGGGGCTGAAGTTCGTCGAGATCGCTGACATGGGCGCGTACTACCAGCTGCTCACGCCAGGTATCCCGGAGCTGGGGGGCTGGGTTTACATGGGCCCCTACAACCCCGAGGCGTACTGGTTCGAGTTCCGCGGTGTCTTGACGAACGCGACCCCGACGGACGCGTACCGCGGGGCCGGCCGTCCCGAGGCGACCTACGTCCTGGAACGGTTGGTCGACGCGTACGCCCGGAAGATCGGCAAGGACCCGGCCGAGGTCCGGCGGATGAACTTCCACCCGCCGTTCAGCGAAGCGACCACGTTCATCTGCGGCCTGAACGTCGACTCGGGCGACTACGAGCCCGCTCTCGACCGGGCGCTGGAGCTGGCGGACTACGAGCAGTTCCGCAAGGAGCAGCGGTCGCGTCGCGACAGCGGCGACGTCCGGCAGATCGGCATCGGACTCTCGACGTACATCGAGATGTGCGGGCTGGCGCCCTCGAACATCCTGGGGGCGTTGCGGTATGCGGCCGGCGGCTGGGACGCGGCGACGATCCGCTGCCTGCCCACCGGCAAGGTCGTGGTCGCGACCGGAACATCGCCGCACGGCCAGGGGCACGAAACCACGTGGTCGCAGATCGTGGCCGACGGCCTGGGCGTGACGCCCGACGACATCACGGTCCTGCACGGCGACACGCAGGTCACGCCACTCGGGATGGACACGTACGGCTCGCGTTCGCTCTCCGTCGGAGGCGTCGCGCTGCACTTCGCCATGGAGAAGATCAAGGAGAAGGCGCGCACGATCGCGGCGCACGAGCTGGAGGTGTCCGAGGACGACCTGGAGTACGCCGACAACGCGTTCCGCGTGAAGGGCGCTCCCGACAAGGCGCGGACGATCCCGGAGCTGGCGCTCTCCGCGTGGCACGCCCACGACCTGCCGGCCGGGACCGAGCCGAACCTGGATGCCACGGCGGTTTACGACCCGCCGAACTTCACGTGGCCGTCTGGCACGCACATCTGCGTGGTCGAGGTCGACACGCAGACCGGCGCGACCGACATCCTTCGGTACGTCGCCGTCGACGACTGCGGCACGGTCATCAACCCGATGATCGTCGAGGGTCAGGTGCACGGCGGCGTCGCGCAGGGGATCGCCGAGGCGCTCTACGAAGAGGCGATCTACGACGAGAGCGGGAACCTCTCGACCAGCTCGATGACGCAGTACCTGATCCCCGGCGCGACCGAGATCCCGAACATGACGCTCGATCGAACCACGACGCCGAGCACGACGAACCCGCTGGGCGTGAAGGGGATCGGCGAGGCCGGAACGATCGCGTCGCCGCCGGCCGTCGTCAACGCGGTCGTGGATGCGGTGAGCCACCTGGGCGTCACCGACATCGGCAAGCCCGCCTCGCCCGAGCGTGTCTGGCGAGCTATCAAGGACGCACAGGGAGGTGGCGCATGATCCCCGCGGCGTTCGAGTACGCACGGGCGGAGTCCGTCGACCATGCGATCGAGTTGCTCTCGTCGAACGAGGACGCGAAGATCCTGGCCGGCGGCCACTCGCTGCTGCCGTTGATGCGTCTGCGGCTCGCTCGCCCGGCGATGCTCGTCGACATCGGACGCGTCTCGGACCTGTCCGGCATCCGGGCGGACGGCGACTCGGTGGTGATCGGCGCGCTGACCCGTCACCACGACGTCGCGAACAGCGAGGTGCTGCAGGAGCTATGTCCGATCGTCGCGCACACGGCCGGTGAGATCGGCGACCCGCAGGTCCGTCACATGGGGACGATCGGCGGCTCGGTCGCCCACGCGGATCCCGCGTCCGACATGCCGGCGGTGCTGGTGGCGCTCGGCGCGCAGCTGTCGATCACGGGCGCCGGAGGCGCGACGCGCACCGTCGACGCGAGGGACTTCTTCAAAGGGTTGTTCACCGCCGACCTTGCCGAGAACGAGGTGCTGACCGAGGTCCGCGTGCCCGCGACCCGGTCGGCCGGCTGGAGCTACATCAAGTTCCACCGCCGGGCGCAGGACTGGGCGCTCGTCGGCGTGGCGGCGGTCCAGCAGAACGGCGGGGCACACATCGCGCTGACCAACATGGGTGAGACGCCGATCCGAGCCGCGGGGGTCGAGGAGGCCCTGACCAGCGGGGCGGATCCGGCCGCAGCGGCCGAGCGCGCCGACGAGGGCGTCAGCCCGCCGTCGGACTCGTTCGGCAGCGCGGAATACCGGCGCGAGCTCGCGAAGGTGCTGGTCCGCCGGGCGCTCGAGGAGACATTGGCAGGGTGACCGGATCCGGAGGGCGTTGTTGCCTTCCGTCCATGGTTGCACACTGGCACACATGAACGGTATGCGACTCGCGTTGGCCTCTGCCCTCGTGGTTCTCGTGCTAGCGCCGGCGCCGGCCGGCGCCACGACAGGCGGCGCCGTCGGTCATCGCCAGGCGTTCGTCGGGCGGGTCAACGGAAGCTTCGACGGGGCGACCATCGACATGGCGTGCTTCGGGCCGATCACTCCGGGGCAGACGGGGCACCCGATGTCCGGCCAAGTCCTCGAGGTGCTCTCGCCCTTGCCGCCGATCGTCGTCGGCCCCATCCACCCCGGGTACACCGGCTCAGCGGCGACCACCATCGTCGCGAGACTCAAGGACGCGCCTCACACCGTCCTCGCTCGATTCACGAATTACTTCCAGACCAAAGACATCCCGACGTCGGCCGAACTTCCGTGCGCGGGGACGGGTGTGGTTCGTTTCGTGCCGAGGCCGAGGAGTGTGACGGCGAGAGCGGCATGGGTGACGGTGTCGTTCGTCGGCCAGCCCTGAGGATCGCTCAGTCGGTGCGCATGGTGAAGACGTTCCACTCGTCGGGCACGCCTTGTGATCAGGACGTCGAGGAGCTCGGTGCGACGGCCGGTCTGTTGGCGGGCTGTGAGGCGGCGTCATCCGGCACGAGGTTGTTCACTAACGTGGAAAGGCGACGGCTGGCGTCGGCGATCTCGCCCAGCACCGCGCGCGTCTCGCTCAGGGAGAGCGTCGGGAGGTCGAAGCCGAGCGTGACGATCCGCGCGTAGATGTCGCCGAGGGGCTCGCGCGCGCCGACGATGACGGAGCGCATGAGTTCGTCCTTCATGTCGTTCAGCTCCTGGAGCCGCTGCATGGCCTCGCGCTCCAGTTCGGCCAGCCGCTGTTCCCGCTCCCTCGTTTCCTTGATCCGCGAGATCAACAGCGCGACCAGGACGAAGAGCACCAGACGGAGCCCCATGTTCAACCATGCGAACAGGTGATGCGCGCTCGAGGCCCAGACGTCCGCCGCGAACCCGCCGAGTCCGCTCGCCACCGCGACGACGAGGCCGGTGATGCGGTCTCCGTACCAGGCCGCCAGGGCGATGGGCACGATGTAGAAGATCGAGAACGCGATGTAGAAGCTGGAGCGGTAGTCGACGTAGGCGACGATGGCCACGAGCGCGAGGCAGCCGGAACCAAGCGCGATGCGCCTGGTCGTCCCGGTCAGCCGATCGTCCTTCATGCCTTTTCCCATCTCCAAGAAGCCGGTGTGGAACCGCGTCTCTAAGGGTGTCGGCTCGGATGGGTCGCGGCTTGATGAGTGGGCGGACCCGTGACGTTCCGTCGTCGCTCAACCCCGACATCCTGTCGGTCGACACACCCTGCATGGGAGCGATCGCGGTCGTCGGCGACGAGCCCGCGGGCACGTCCCCTCCTCGCTCGGGACGACTGATGGTTGCCTCGGTATCCGTGCTCTCGGCGGCCGCCTTCGTGTGGATGCGAGCTGCGACCCCGCTTCCGTATCCGGAGTTCCAAGGCCTGTGCGAACGGATGCTTTCGGCGGGGCTTTCCCTGAAGCCGGGAGATACCTTCTGCGATCCGGCCCCGTGGACCTCCCATGCGGCCATCGTGGCCGCGATGTTGCTCGTCGCCGCTGGGTTCGTCCTTGCGTGCGGGATCCTCGCGGCGACCGGGAGACGAGGGACGGCCCTCCTGCCCTTCCTCGCCGCTCCGGCGGTGAGCTTCTCCGGCATCCTGCTCTCCGACCATTGGTGGGACGCGCACGTGTGGCCTCACGGGACGGTCGCGACCGGCGTGACGACGTTGGCGCTGATGTCCGCTCCCGTCATCGCGGTGGCCGTCTCGGTCCGCGGACCGCGCGTCGTGCGCGCGCAGCCCTCGCTCGTCGCGGGCGTCGTCTCGGGCCTCGCGGTCGCGGGAACGGTCGTCGCGATCGCCTACCTCGCGCGCGCGATGCTCGCCCATCACTTCGGCTCGCTCGTTTCCGGGTTCAGCATCGGGAGCGTGGTCCCCGGCGCGACCGCGATGGCGATCTTCGGCTCGTTGCTCGGTCCGGATCGTCGGTGGTGGCCCTGGTCGCTCGTACCGACGGCGATCCTGTTGAGCATGGCGCCCTCGGTCGCCCTGCTCGTCGGCTGGGAGCGTCTCGTCGACTGGTCGCAGTTCGGGATCGTCCTTCCGCTGTTCCTCATCGGACTCGTGTCGTCGATGTGGCGGCCGGTCGCCCTGCGGTTGACCCGCGTCATCGGCGGGGATCTGGAAGAACGGTCGTCGACCGAGCCGCCACGCGATCGACACGGACCGAGATACCCCAGCGACGGGTCAGGCCGGCGGTGGTTCGCAACGCGATCGGCGTGGGCCTGCTCGCGGTGTCGCTCGTGATCTTCCGCGGCGATCCGCTGCCGGCTCAGTTGAGCTCATCGATCCCGACGTATCTCGGTCCGCGGACCGTCGTCGAGGACCTCCGCACCAAGCTCGACCTCCGCCGAGCGATGCACGTGATGGACGCGTACCGGGCGACCCACGGGACGTACCGCGGGTTCAACGTCTCGAAGGGGGCCGCCGCCGATCCGTCCATCCACTGGATCCACGGGTCGCCGACACAGGGTGGGACCGGAAGCCCGGCCCCCGAAGTGACGATCGTGTCCGCGACCAACACGGAGGCGCGACTCGTCGGCCGTCTCCGAGAGCACGAACGGATACTGCCTCCAGCGTTCGGGCGGCGAGCTTTCGTACGGACGAGCGTCGCGGTTCGGTGGTGCCACCGCGCCCCGGACGCGGTCGCGCAGGCGATCGCCGCGTGCGGATCCACACCGTGGTCCGCTGCTGCGGTGCGTCGGTTCCCCATCGCGACGATGTGTGACGGCCTGGAGCGCTCTGGTGGCTACCTCATGTGTCGCGCCTCGCAAGCGTTCTTGACGACGGCGATGCAGCCCGCCTGACCGAGGTTGTGAGCGGCGCCCCCGCTGCCTCGACGCCCGCGCCGCCTCGACGGCCACGCGAGTTCGTCGGGCGTTTCTAACCATCCTCTAAGGCGTTTCCAATCAGACCCAAAGGTCCTCTCCCTAGGCTGTGACGCATGAGTGATATGCGCACGAGCCGGAAAGGGTCCTCATCGACGCGTCGGAGGGTGCAGATGCGCGACCGCGGGATGCGATCCGTGTCGAGGGTGACGCGGGTCACCGTCGCGGTCTCGCTCACGCTGACCGCCGCACTTTCGGCCGTAGCGGCCCTCGGTTTCGCGGGCCATGCCAGCGCGGCCGGAACCGGAACATCGTCAGGCACGACGTCGGCTCGCGGGTCGTCGACCGGTCAGCGCGTGGCGTTGCCGCCGACCGGAGGTGGCGGGGCACTTGCGCCCGTCGCGCCGCCGATCTCGCAGCCCGTCCAAGCGCCGCCACCGGTCACGTCCGGCGGTTCGTAGATGTCCGGTCCCGCCTCGACGTCGTTCCCCGCCCTCGGGACCACGGCCGTGGTCGTCGCCGACCCGGATGACCTCGACGCAGCCGTGCTCGCCGTGGGCTCCGAGCTGGACGACTTCGATCGCACGTGCAGCCGCTTCCGAGCGGATTCGGACGTCTCTCGCGTGAACGAGGCCGGCGGCGCATGGACGACGGTCGACCGGCTCCTCGTGGAAGCGGTCGAGGTCGCGCTCCGCGCCGCCTCGATCACCGGCGGTTTGGTGGATCCCACGGTCGGCGAGTCGATGCTCCGGATCGGCTACGACCGAGACTTCGCCGAGATCCCCTCAGACGGTCCCGCGCTTCCCACCGAGGCGTCGTGGCTGGTCGCGCCCGCGTGGCGCCTGGTCGAGATCCGTCACGGGCGCTCGCAGATCCGGGTGCCGCGTGGCGTCAGGCTGGACCTGGGTTCGACCGCGAAGGCGCTCGCCGCCGACCGCGCCGCGTCGCATGCGCTGCCGACGCCATCGGCGGCGGGGTGCTCGTGAGCTTGGGCGGGGACATCGCGGTGGCGGGCGGCGTGCCGGAGGGCGGCTGGCTGGTCGGGATCGCCGACGACCATCACGGGGATCCGGAGCTCGGCGAAACGGTCGGCATCTTCTCCGGGGGGCTGGCGACGTCGAGCACGACGGTTCGACGATGGGCGCGTGGCGGCCGGCCCGTGCATCACATCATCGACCCGCGCACCGGTCTCCCCGCACGCGAGGTGTGGCGGACGGTCTCGGTGACCGCGGGTTCCTGCGTCGATGCGAACACGGCGTCGACCGCCGCGATCGTGCTCGGTGAGGACGCACCCGCCTGGCTCGCCTCGCACGCGCTTCCCGCTCGGCTCGTTCGGCCCGACGGTGCCATCACCAGGGTCGGCGGCTGGCCGGAACGGGCGGTTGCGTGATCGCCGTGACGTCCTCGCAAGCGATCTGGTACCTGGCGCGCGGGACCGGGGCCGTCTCGCTCCTGTTGCTGACGACGGTCACCGTGCTCGGCATCCTGAACGTCGTCCGGTGGTCGCCGCCCGCGACGCCGCGCTTCGTGCTGCAGCGCATCCATCGCAACGTCTCGCTGCTCGCGGTCGTGTTCATCGTGATCCACATCGTCACGGTCGTGGTGGACGGGTTCGCGCCGATCCGGTGGATCGACACCGTCGTGCCGTTCCGTTCGGCATACCGGCCGCTGTGGCTGGGTCTCGGCGCCGTCGCGTTCGACCTGTTGATCGCGGTGATCGTGACCAGCCTGCTGCGGGGGCGCCTCGGCTACCGCACGTGGCGCGCGGTCCACTGGATGGCGTACGGACTGTGGGCCGTCGCCGTGTTCCACGGGCTCGGCATCGGGAGCGACTCGAAGCAGCTGTGGATGCTCGCCCTGGTCGTGGTCTCCGTCGGAGCCGTCGCGGTCGCCACTGTCTGGCGCGTCGCCGTCGGGTGGCCCAGCTGGACACCGACGCGCATCACCATGGCGTTCGGCGCCCTTTCCGTCCCCGTCTTCCTCGGCGCCTGGTTCGTGGCCGGTCCACTGCAGCCCGGGTGGGCGGTCCGCGCCGGCACGCCGGCGTCGTTGCTCCCGCACACCGCGACCGTCGTCGCGGAAGCCCCGCCGCCCGCGGCCGCGCCGGCGCCGATCGTGTTGCCGTCCACGACATCGGGGCAAGGGACGACCCAGCTGCATCCGCTGGCGAACGGTCTCGCCCGGGTCGTGATCCAGATCCAGACACAGGACGTGCACCCCATCGACATCCGCGTCGTCCTGAACGGCAGGCAGGAGGGCCAGGGGATCTCGATGACCGACGGCTCCGTGGTGCTGACGCCTCCGAAGGGGGCCGCGCCGTACCAGGGAGCGGTGACCGGACTGGACGGCGGGAACATCGCCGCGACCCTGTCGGACGGGCACGGCGATCGGATCGCGCTCACGCTGGCCCTGCAGATCTCGTCGGGTGGCGCGACCACGGCGCAGATCTTGATCCAGGCCGTCTCGACCGGGGAGTGATCGTGAAGGACCTTCCACCACCCCCACCCGCCGGTGCGATCCGCAGCGATCGCCTCTCCGCCGAGCTCGCTCCCTCGAACGGCTGGGGACCCTCGCCGAGCACCGGTCGCGGTTCGCGGCACCTCCGCCCACTGGGCGAAGCAAGGACGAAAAGCTGATCGACGTCGTCGAAGCGGCAGGGCTGCACGGTCGAGGGGGCGCAGGGTTCCCCACCGCCGTCAAGATGCACGCGGTCGCATCGGGCCGTCGCACGCCGATCGTCCTCGCCAATGGGAGCGAAGGCGAGCCGGCAAGTTCCAAGGATGCGCTCCTGATGTCGAGGGCCCCGCATCTGGTGCTGGACGGCGCGTTCCTCGCGGCCGCAGCGGTGGGAGCGGACCAGGTGATCGTGGGCGTGAAGGTCGGCGCCGGTCACGCCCGGGAAGCGATCGCGCGCGCCCTCCAGGAGCGGTACGAGACCGAGCCGTGGACGCCGCGCGTTCGCGTGGTCGACGTTCCGCCGCGCTACCTGGCGGGAGAGGAGCGCGCCCTCATCAACCTGATCGACCACGGCAAGGCGATCCCGCCCTCCGGCACCGCGCGGCCGTTCGAGCGCGGGGTCGGCGGCAGGCCGACGCTCGTGCAGAACATCGAGACGCTCGCGCACCTGGCGCTGATCCGCCAGAGGGGCCCCGAGTGGTTCCGCGAGCTCGGTCAACCCGACTCGCCCGGCACGATGCTGGTGTCGTTGGGCGGCACGGTGTCCCGTCCCGGGATCTACGAGGTGCCGACCGGTCACCGGCTGGCCGATGTGCTCCGGGCCGCCGGCGGGGGGACCGAGGAGATCGGCGCGGTGCTCGTCGGCGGGTATGCGGGGACGTGGCTCACGCCCGACCAGGTGGAGCGCGCGACCCTCGACCGCCAGGGGATGGCCGCGGTCGGCGGCATCGTCGGGTGCGCCGCGGTGGTCGTCCTGCCGGCGTCGGCGTGCGGGATCCACGAGACGGCCGCCGTGATGCGGTGGCTCGCCGATCAGACGGCCGGGCAGTGCGGCCCGTGCGTCCATGGCCTTGCCGCGATCGCCGGTGCGACCGAAGGACTTCGGCTCGGCCGGGTGGAAGGCGATGTGCTCGCCCGGCTGACGCGTTGGGCGGGAGACGTGGAGGGCCGGGGAGCGTGCCGGTACCCGGACGGGGCGGTTCGGTTCATGCGCAGCGCGCTCAAGACGTTCGCGACCGATGCGCACGCGCACGGACTCGGTCGTCGGTGCGCCGGCGCCTCGAGGCCGACGGTCCTTCCGCTCCCCGACATCCGGCGGGCCGCATGACCGGCCCGTCTCGCATCCGCGTCGACCCGATCGCCTGTACGGGTCACGGCATCTGTGCCGAACTGCTTCCCGACATGATCCGACTCGATGATTGGGGGTACCCCATCATCGAGGACGTCCCCGTCGACCCGAGGTACGACCCGGACATCCGGCGCGCGATCACGGCCTGCCCGGCGCTCGCCCTCCGGCTCGAAGCCGTTCGTCGGAAGTGACCTGACCCGGGAGGGCGATCAGACCGTCGCGGGGACCTTGCCGGGGATGTGCTCGACCGGTTCATCGGCGTCGGGGACCACCGGGATCGTCCGTTCCCTCGGAGCCCGCTTCGCCGGGCGTTCCCTCGCGGTGAGCCCGCGCACCAGGACCAGGAACAGCACGATCGCGCCGGTGACCATGTACATCCACCACACCAACGGCTGGACGGAGTCGGTGCCCGTCCAGACCCCGTGCACCATCGCGACGGTGAACGCCGGGACGGAGGCGAGATGGAACCGACGCCACCACGTGGTTCCGATACGTTTCTTCGCCCACGTGGTGAGCAGGACGACGACGCACAGATACATCGCGACGATGCCGAACGCCACCGCCACCGGACGGAACGTGCTGTGGAGCGGCGCGACGATGTCGAGCACGCCGAACGGCCGGAACTTGTCGATGAGGAGGCCGCCGAGATGGAGCGCCAGCAGGGGAAGCATCGCGATCCCCAGGTAGTGGTGGACGTTGGTCGCCGTGACCTTGGAGACGCGCTTGCCGACGACCGAGGTGGTCCCGACCAATCCCCACACCACCGACAGGAACAGCACCAGATACGCACCGATCCCCGCGGCCCGAAGGATCAGCCACGTCGTCATCGCATCCTCGGTTTCACAGGTGCACCGGCACGCTGAGATCGATCGTCTGATGCGTGTCGGTGTTCGTCGCACCGGCCAAGAGCGTGAACGAGGTGGTCGACAGCGGGAGCGTCACGTTGTCGACGACGAAGTCGCCGAACACCGAAACCCCCGGCATCAACTCGAACCCCTCCGACGTGTCGGCGGAGGACACGAACAGGGCGCCGCGTCCCAGCTGCATGCCCTTGTCGTTGACGATCACGATGGGTCGGTCCCACACGAGCTGCGCCGAGGTGGTGTTGTGGATCCGTACCCAGACGTCCACGTGACCTGCTTCGAGCTGCACGCCCACGACCTGGACGACGACCCCGCCCTGACGGGCCACGCCCTTGGCATGCGTGAAGACCGAGGCGGCGACGCTCCTGCCGTCCCGCGTGTAGTCGGCGACGCTCCAACGTCCGTTCTGCTTGATGAGCTTCACCGGGCCGCCGTAGGTGACGCGTCGGTCGCCGACCGTTCGCGTCGCGTCGAACGCGACGAGCGCTTCGTTCCCGGTGATCGAGGTCACGCGGAGCGTCTGGATGTCCAACCCCCCGATCCCGGCTGAGGGCGCGATGTCTTGCGCGGCGAGCCACTTGGCCTGTGCTTGCAGCTGGCCCGTTGAGGACCGGACGATCTCCGCCCAGTCGCTCGAAGGGATCGCCGAGCCGAAGTACCGGTTGACGGTGGCGGTCACGGCTGCCACGTCGTGAGAACCCGCGGAAGGTGACGGCGAAGAGCCGGGGCTCGCTTTCGAGCATGAGGTAGCCACGAGGGCCACCAACAGCACCGCACCCGCCAGGCGCGGGAAGGCTCGTCGCGTCACCGCGATCTCCGATCGTCGTTCCTCACTCAGGTATACGCCGGGACTCGTTCGGGGTCGGCCGCCGAAGGACCCGGTGATAGGGGGCCGGGTGTCGCTCGAAGCGGCGACCCCTCCTGCGTACGCTCGTTGCGAGGAGAGCTCAGATGGACAAACGATCGGCGATGATCATCGCTGGCACCCTCGTGGTGGCCTTGATGTCGGGCGTCGTCGCCCGCGAGGTGTCGCTTTCCCATCCGGCGCCGGGCCCGATCCAGATCGTGCAGACCTCGACGGCTCCCCCGCTCCGGCCGCCCCGGCCCAGGGAGGCGAGACCGGTGACCGTTGATCGACCCCCGCGGGGCGCGCCTGCCGCCATCCCGAAGAAACGCAAGCTGAGCAAGCGAACCGTGAAGGTCATCGCCTGGGTCGGAGGCGCGATCGCGTTCGCGTTGCCGTGGGCGGTCATCCAGGCGGTTCCGAGGCCCGCGGTGTCCGCAGGCCCGCAGCTCGTGGTCGTCCCGACGGGCAGTCACGTCGTGATCAAGCAAGGCGCGGCCGGCGGCTCCGGCGCCGTCGTCGTGACGACGGGCAAGGGCGGGACGGCCACCGCTCCGGCGACCACTCCCGCGGTCGCGACCACCGGCGGTTCGGCACCACCACCCCCGGGCGTGTGACGGGAGACACGGCCAGCATGGCGCTCGTCGACGAAGCGGTGTCGGTCCAACGGCACACCTTCCGGGCCATGGGGACGACCGTCGGCGTCGTGACCAGCGCTCGGGTCGACGGAGCCGCGACCGTCGAAGCGATCCGGCGGAGTGGAGTCGACGTTCCGGGCGTACGAGGAGCGGTTCAGCAGGTTCCTCGAAACGAGCGAGCTCTCGCAGGTGAACAGGCGATCCGGGTCGTGGACGCGGGTATCGGACGAGTTCTCGTCGATGTTGGCAGCCGCCCTCGACGGAGCGCGACGGACCGACGGACTCTTCGATCCGACCGTCCTGCCCGCGCTCGCCGCCGCCGGATACGACCGCGACTTCGACGATGTGATCGCCGGCGCGCGCGACGTGCTCCGAACCGCGACGCCGTGCGGTCGATGGGCGGACATCGAGCTCGAAGGGAACATGGTCCGCATGCCGCCGGACGTCGCGCTCGACTTCGGGGGGATCGCGAAGGGGTGGACGGTCGACGTCGCCGCCGAGCTGGCGTCGAACGCGGTGCCGTGGGTGCTCGTGGAGGCGGGGGGCGATCTGCGTGTCG
This sequence comes from uncultured Actinomycetes bacterium, assembly GCA_963736335.1. Taxonomy (GTDB): domain Bacteria; phylum Actinomycetota; class UBA4738; order UBA4738; family HRBIN12; genus JBBQVZ01. Next base: position 195,351 of record CAVTOC010000005.1, read on the forward strand.
CGGGCGAGGTCGATGAGCCGGGTCTGGAGATCGCCCTCGAGGATCCGCACGATCCCACCGCGGAGCTGCTGCGGTTCCGGCTCCTCCACGGATCGCTCGCAACGTCATCGGTGACGCGGCGCGCGTGGGGTCCGGACCTCCATCATCTGATCGACCCGCGCACCGGCCGACCGTCACGCACCGGCGTCGTGCAGGCCACGACGTGGGCGCCGAGTTGCGGGGAGGCAGAGGTTCTCTCGACCTGGGCGCTGCTCGCGGGCCGGCCGATCCTCCACCGCATCCCGGCGACGCTCGTGCTCGATGACGGCACCATCGTCACGAACATGCAGTAGCGATCGCCGCTGAGCGAAGGCAGTCAGGGCGAACACTGGTTACGCTCGCACGGTGGCAACCGATGAAGGAGTCCGGGTTCGACGGGCGACCGGGGGCGACCAAGAAGAGGTCGCTCGGTTCGAAGAAGCGTTCGACTACGACGTGCTCCCCGACGAGACGCGTCGGTTCCTGCTCGATGAGCGGCACCACCTGCTGCTCGGGTACGTCGACGATCGACCGGCGGGGTTCGTCTCGGCGGTCGAGGTCTTCCACCCCGACAAGCGACCCGAGCTCTTCCTGAACGAGATCGGCGTGGTGGAAGACGCGCGCCGGCGTGGCGTGGCTCGCGCCCTCATCGAAGAGTTGAAGCGGCTCGGCCGGGAACGGGGGTGCGTGGCCATCTGGGTCCTGACCGATGAGGACAACGAGGCCGCGATGGGTCTGTACGGCACGACGGGCGGCCGTGCGGACGGCGCGCCTCAGGTGATGTTCGAGTACGACCTCGAGGGGTAGGCCGATCGAGGTCTGCCGGTCGACGCGGCCTCCTGCATAATGCTCATCGTGGATCCACCTGTCGATCCTCCCCTGTACGACGCGTTCGCTGAGGACTACGAGCGGCATGCGGCCGGCAGCGCCTACAACGCGCTCTATGACCGTCCCGCGGTCCTGGATCTGCTCGGGGATGTTCGGGGCAAGCGCGTGCTCGATGCCGGGTGCGGACCCGGCCTGTACGCGGAGGAGCTCCTGGCGCGCGGCGCCGTCGTCGTTGGGATCGACGAGAGCCCGGAGATGGTTCGCCTCGCGCGAGAGCGCCTGGGTGCCGACGTCGACCTCCACGTGCAGGATCTCGCGACACCGCTCGACGGGCTCGACGACGAGAGTTTCGACGCGGCCTTGTCGGCGCTCGTCATCCATCACGTGCTCGATCGCGCCGCGGCGCTGCGGGAGCTGTATCGCGTGCTCCGTCCCGGAGGTCGGCTCGTCGTCTCGACCCATCACCCGACGACCGACTGGCTCCGGCTGGGCGGAAGTTACTTCGCGCAGGAGCTCGTCGAGGAGGTGTGGCGAGGGAGCTGGCACGTGCGCTACTGGCGTCAGCCGCTCTCGAAGACCTGCGACGAGTTCGCCGACGCGGGGTTCCTCATCGAGCGGATCGTGGAACCTGCTCCCGACCCGAGCATGGCAGAGGAGTTCCCCGAGGACTTCGCCAAGCTCAGTCGAGAACCCGCCTTCATCACGTTCCGCCTGCTCAAGCCCATCGAACCGGCTCCGCAGCCGCCCCGCTAGGCTGGTGGGCCAGGGAGGCGGCCCTTGTCCATGAGCAGCGGCGCGCGGACGCGCCCTATCGGCCGGGGCTCCCCGCCACGAACACCGACGCGAAGGCCGTCGCCACGACGCCCGCGACCGGAGCGGCGAACGACGCGATCAGGGATCGTCGTCGGATCCGCGCCCGTCACCATGCTCGGCGCGAAGATGCTCGCGATCGCCACGACCGCCCAGATGCCGGCGATCGCGATCGGTGAAGCCCATCCACAACGATCTGCCGGCGTCGAGCGTCCTCCGGCTGAAGGCCATGAGCACCAGCCCCGTCGCGATCGCCGCATACAGCCAACCGGTGAACGCGGCGATCGGGATGTGCTCGTGCTCCGAACCGGTGATCATGTCGGGCGACCAGATGCTCGCGACCGCCACCGCCAACCAGATGCTCGCAACGACGATGCCCGCGAACAGGTAGCGCGATCCCTTCGGTTCCGCGTGCGGCTCGAGCCGGGTCGTGTCGGCGGCACGCACCATGCCTTTGAGGTCTGTCTGCATCACCATCACCCCTCATCGTCATGCTCTTCCGGCGGCACCGGTCCGGGTCGGGTCGAACGGCTCGTTCCGCCCGGGACTTCCGTCGAAGGCCGGCCACCCACGGCCGCCACAGGATGTGGACGCTGAGCAGCGCGATCCAACGGGGAACAGCAGCTGAACCCACGGGGTGAGGCCGACGCTGATAAGAAGCACCACCGCGCACGCGTATCCGGCGAACGCGAGCCATCGAGGCATGACGTGCGTGCGGAGCGAGATGGTCGCGACCGAGATCGTGAACACGCCGGCCATCCTCATGGCGTAGACGTTCAGCAACAGTGCCGAGATCCGCGCGTTGACCAGCCACGCCTGTGGCTGTTGAAGCAATGCCGGACGGGTCGATGCCTGGATCAGTCCGCCCGCGTCCGCGCAGGCAACGAACAACATGGCGACGAAGAGGAGGCCGCTGCCCAGGAACACCGTCGCGAAGAACCGGTCTTCGTGCGCGCCGATGCGATCGCGGATCACGCCGATGAACCAGAGGAACGCGATCCCGGCGAACGGGACGACGTTGACCGCGACGTTGACGGCGTTCCGTTTTTCCGGATCGTTCAGCCAGATCAGGCTCTGCACCGCGTCACCTGGTGTCGATAGTCTGATCAACACCAGCGCCAGCCCTAGGAGCAGGGAGAAGACGATCCCGGCCACCGCCGCCGCCCGGGGCGTCGTCAGCACGGGCCGCGTGATCAGCTGGCCCTGGTCCATGGCGCCTCCGAGCCTAGTGGTTACGACGGAGGTGGATCCGTGCCACCGACGGCCAACGACCGCCGGAGCGCGGCCAACTCCTGCTTGATCTCGACGAGCTCGTCCTGCAGCGTTCGAGCGGCGGACGCATCGTCGTCTCGTTCCTGCTGGGTCTGCGGCGGCGGCACGAGGATGCTCGCCAGGATGCTCGCGAGGGCGCCGATGATCCCCACGCCGGCGAACATGACGAGCACGGCGGTGATCCGGCCGAGCAGGGTCACCGGGTACTCGTCTCCGTACCCGACCGTGGTGATCGTGACGACGCCCCACCACAACGCGCCGCCGCCCGTCTTGATGTTCGCGTCGGGCGACCGACTCTCGAACTGAAGCACGAACACGCTCGAGACGGTGAGGACGATGAACGCGGCCAGGACGGTGATGAAGGCCGCGTATTGGCCGCGATGGGTGACGACGTCTTGCACCAGCGCTTTCTTGTTGTCCCCTCGGAGCAGTCGCGTGATGCGCGTCAGGCGGCTCAGACGCGCCAGCCGCAGGAGGGCCGTGAACTTGAAGAACCCCAGCGCCGGGATCGAACCGAGCAGGTCCAGCCAGCCACGCCGACCGATGAAGTAGTTCCGTTTCGGACTCGATCTCGCCAGGTTCATGGCGAAGTCGCCCAAGAAGACGACGCAGATCATGTTGTCGTAGACGGTGAGCAGGCGGATGGTCGCGTCGTTCAGGGGCAGGAGCAACGCCACCATGACCACTAGCGAGAGGATCGTGAGCACCAGGATGAACATCTCGTACGCGTTGCTCTTCTTCGGGGCCGTGTCGGGCTGAGTGGACATGGCGCATCTCTCCTTCGGTCGCTTCTCGTCGGTCAGTTCGCGTTCCGGGACGTGCCCTCTCTCGACTCGAGGCCGATCGCGGCACGCAGTTCCTTCATGTCGTTCTCGAGCGAGGAGTCCGGAGACTGCGCGGCGAGGTGCTCCATGAGATCGGCCAGGCCATCCGCGATGGCGTTCAGCTTGTGTTGTGTCGCTTGATCGGTCCGGGTCTGGCTGTTCTGCAGGAGCGCGACCATCAGGAAGGTGATGATCGTCGTCGTGGTGTTGATCTCCAGTTGGTACTGGGCGCTCAAGAACGCGTGGGCGCTGCCCTTGGACACGATGAGGATCACGCCTTGCACCAGCCACGCGACGACCAGCAGCAGACAGAACGCGAAGAACGGCGCGCGGCTGGCGAGACGGGCGGCGAGTCCCGCGAACCGATCGAAGAATCCGACCCTGCTCGAGACCTCGCTGGGCATGAGAGGGGGAGCGGGCTTGTCCTTCATCGACGTCTCCTTCCGGCGGCCGGCCGTGCAGGCCGCGACGCTCGTTCCGTCATCTTCATGAAGTAAGCCATGGATCGTGACGCTTCGCGGTAGCCTCGTGGACCGTGGAGACCGGGCGGCTCGAGACGTTCTCGGACGGCGTCTTCGCGATCGCGGCAACGCTGCTCATCCTCAACGTCGACACCTACGTGCGTTCATGCAGTGGCGATGTCGCCCTGGCGAAGCACCTGCTGTGCGGATGGCCCTCGTACATCGCGTACATCGTGAGCTTCCTCACGATCGGGATCATCTGGGTGAACCACCACACGGTGATGAACCAGATCGCGCGCGCCGACCGGACGTTCCTCATGCTCACGGTCGGCTTCCTGCTGGTCGTGGCATTCATCCCGTTCCCCACCGGGCTGGTTGCCGAGAACATCAACGGTCCCGGGGCCCGGGCCGCGACCGTCACCTACGGGATCACGCTTACCCTCACGGCCGTGATGTTCAACGCGATCTGGTTCTACGCGGCCAAGCGGCGCCGGCTGCTTCGCGAGGACGCCGATGAACGCACCGTCCGAGGCATCTCCAAGACGTTCGTCTTGGGGCCATGGATCTACGTGGGTGCCACCGTGCTCGCGGCGATCGCTCCCAGCGTGGGCGCCATCGCGTTCATCCTCTTCGCGTTGTTCTGGGTGATCGAGAGCTCGGTCTTCGGGCGCGACCGTGCACCCGGCGACGTCAGGCCGTGACCATGCGCCGGACCGCGATACAGTCGCGATCCGCATACCCCACAGCCCGAGGAGAGAGGTCGTTGATGGAGAAGCGGTTGGTCACCCGGTACGCAACGACGTCGGCCGAGGCGGCGGACGAGAACCAGCGGCGGGTCGAAGCCGTCTTCGACGAGCTCGCCGCCGCCGAGCCCGACAACGTCGGCTACATCGTCCTTCGATCGGCAGACGACTCCTTCGAGCATGTGTCCTTCCACGACCACGGCGACGACGAGGTGAACCCGATCGCGTCGACCGCCGCTTCGCGCACTTCCAGGAGGGTCACGCCGATCGCCGCGAAGGTGGCGTCGACCAACAGACCGCGACCCTCGTCGGCGCCTACATCACGGTCTTCGACTAACCGACCACCGGACGGCTCCGGGGCAGGTTCATCGCGGGTCCGGCCGATCCAGGTTCCAATGCCGGACCGCGGAGCATATCCACTTGTCGTCGCCACGGGGTGCGAGGACGAAGTTCGTGATCGTGCGCTGGTCGCCTTCGTGGTCGGTGTACAGCAACTCGACCCCGAAGACCCGCCGCGCCATCACGGTCTCGACGAGGGGGGCGTACTCGGGGTCGTTGCGGTCGCGGATCGCCGCCTGCCAGAAGCCGACGTCTCCACCCGGCACGTACAGGTCGCGCAACTGCGGGCGGAACTCGTCGGGCTCGGCGTGCGGATGGTCCTCGCCCAGCGCATGGAGCCCCAGGTGCCATCCCTGGATCACACCGATGCCGGAGCCCGCGTTGCGGACCGACATCGCCAGGTACACGTTGCCGTCTGCGATCTGGACGTGCGCCCCGGATCCCTCGAGCAGCGCCCAGTGCTCGTCGCCCCACATGATCTTCTGTTGGACGTCCTCGAGCCGGGACGGCATGAGCAACGGCCGGATCCCGATCTTCATCGAGTACTCGGCGAGCCGGGCCGAGCGGTTGGACGAGCGCACGGCCGCGAACGTCGCGACCGCCAGCACGAGCGTGCCTCCCGCGGTCGCCAGCGACGCGATCGTCGTCCAGTCGGCCATCTCGGGGAGCCTACCGGCTTCCCCGCGACCCGCTGAAACGTCGACGATCGACCTTCACAACGTCACGCGCGATGGGCTAGCGTTCCGCCTCAGTTCAGGAGAGGGGAGAAAGGGGGCTCCGATGAAACGAGTGGGGTTTGGCCTGGTGGCGGCCATCCTCATCGCAGGGTCGATGGGGATGAGGTACCCGGTCCATGCCACGCATAGAGGCGCCACGATCACGTGTCGGGCGCAACAGGTCCATGTCGGCGGTCCGCCCAACACGAACCTGGACCATGTGACGGGCTACCTGCGGGTCGACAACTGGGACACGGCCTCCGGGCACGACTGGGTCGGATACGTCCGTGTCTGGTCGGCCGTCGCGAACAAGTACTGGCGAGCCCACGGGACCTTGAACGCCGACTCCTGGGCCCGGTACCACTTCTCGGTCTGGATCCACGTTCCCTTCCCGACCGCGACCGTTCACTGGCTGCCCCACTGCAGCCTCTGAGGCACCGAGGCGGCCGACGGCCGGTGGTAGCGTGGGTCGAAGTGAGTCGAACGGACGAGGAACCGCGATGGCGACGGACAAGGCGAGCGACGGTGAGCGCCGGGACGACGAACGACTCCTGGCGCGCGCCGAGGAGGCCCTGACCGAGATCAAGGTGTCGACGGGACTGTCGGAGCCGCATGCGGCCGTCTTGGCCGCGTTGCGGATCCGATTGAAAGGCGATCCCGGCTCGAACCTCGATGACCTCATGGTCGCCGCCGGCGACCTGGACGGACCGACGCTCGACGATGTGTTGAAGGGATCCGGGGGAGAGCCGTCTCAGTCGCTCGACGATCTGTTGTCGAAGGCTGAGAAGCCGAAGCGCTCGCTCGACGACCTCTTGGGATAGACACAGCGAAACGTCTTCCCCGACCTAGTGCCGGTCGGGGAAGACGGATCGATCGAACGCCCTACCGGTAGACCTCGCTGTGCGCGGTCAAGCCGTAGATGATGAGGGCGTTGAGCGCCACGATCATCATGGCCCACATCGGGTAGGCGCCGATCGTGAAGAACCACACGAGCATCGACAGGGACGCCAACACGACGCCCAGCACCTGACCGCTCACCTTACGGGCGAAGATCAGGTAGCTCGCCAGCACCTGGATCACCCCGAGGCCGAGCCACACCCAACCCACGACCTGCAGGTTGTGGTACAGCAGCGAGGCCTCGGAGAAGTACTCCTTGCGCACCAGCGCCGCCCATCCCGCGAAGAAGTTCCAGAATCCCGCGACCATGAACAGGACGCCTGCGAACGTCGCCCATCCGAAGCCGACCGGTGCGATCGGCTCGGGGCCGATGTCCTGCGTCACGCGGGCATCTGGCACAACGACCGGTCTCACCGAGGACTGTGTCTCTTGTTGCGACATGGGATGCCTCCCTCCAGCATCTGCCGGGCCGGATCGCCGGCCTCGGACCGCTTCTGTCCTCGATCCCATCCTGATACGCGCTCCCTTGGAGCGAGCGGGCCCTTCGTCCCATCGAGTTCGGGACCAGCGCTCCGTGTCGTTGTCGTCCGGCCGCGGCCGAGCCGACGGACCCACGATGCAAGCGGAGAGGACCTTTGCTCGCGAAAGAGGTGCCCAACGGCCCGGCGGTCTTGGGACGTTCGACGGGAACCTGGCGACCGCCGTACGCCCTACTCTGTTGTCGACCGTGGGTCGCTCCTCTTGCGATCAGCCGACCGCAGGTATCGGAAGGAGTAAGAGATGGCAGGCACACTGACCGACGTTCTCGTTGCCGTGTACCAGGACGTCGACGTGGCCACGAAGGACTTCGACGGTCTCATGCGGATCGTCGCGGACAAGCAGGCTCAGATCGAAGGTGCGATCCTCGTCACGCACGACGCCGGGGGTGATGTGACCGTGGTCCAGCACGGCGACCACCTGGGCCGCAAGGGTCTCGGTTGGGGCGCGGGCGCGGGCCTCGTGGTGGGGCTCTTCGCGCCGCCGTTGCTTGGAGCCGTCGCGGTCGGCGGCGCCGTTGGCGGACTAGTCGGGAAGTTCACCGATCACAAGGTGAAGGCCGGCATGGAAGACCTCGCGGAGAAGCTGCCACCCGGGACCGCCGGCGTCATCACCGTGTTCGATGACGAGCACCGGCTCGCGATCGAGCAGACCCTGCCGGGAACGCCCGCGAAGTCGGTCGCGCAGACCGACAAAGAAGGTGTCCGGGCGCTCAAGGCGGAACTCGCCACCGCGATGGGCAAGTTCCAGCAGGACCGCAGCGTGCTTCCCATCCCCGACCGGACGTTCGGAGGGACTGCGGGCCACACCCTCAAGGACTCGGTCGCGGACTGGTCGATGATCCCGGGACCGAAGGCTCCCGAGGGAGCGCCAAACGTGCTGCTCGCCATCATCGACGACGCTGGGTTCGGCGCGATCGACACGTTCGGCGGCCCGATCAGCTCGCCCGCGTTCTCCCGTGTGCAGCAGATGGGCGTGACGTACAACAGCTTCCACGTGACCGCCGTATGCTCCCCCACGCGCGCTGCGCTTCTCACCGGGAGGAACCAGCATCGGGTGGGATTCGGCTCGGTCGCCGAGTTCCCCGGACCCTTCCCCGGCTACACCGCGGCTAAGCCGAAGAGCTGCGCCGGGCTCCCGCGCATCTTGAAGGAGAACGGCTACGTCACCGGCGGGTTCGGGAAGTGGCACCTGACGCCGAACAACGTCCAGGGCGCGGCCGGGCCCTTCGATCACTGGCCGAAGTCATGGGGTTTCGATCACTGGTGGGGGTTCCTGTCGGGTGCGGCCGGCCAGTACGACCCGATCATCACCATGGATGACGCGGTGATCGGCGTGCCCGAAGGCAAGGACGGCGGGCAGTACTACTTCCCGGACGACATCACGGACAAGGCCGTCGAGTGGCTCCATGGCGTCCGCGCGCAGGATCCCCACAAGCCGTGGTTCATGTTCTATTCCACCGGGTGCGCGCACGCTCCCCACCACGTCCCGAAGGAGTGGGCGGACAAGTACAAGGGTCGGTTCGACGACGGCTGGGACGCGCTCCGCGAGAGGACTCTCGAGCGGCAGAAGCACCTCGGGATCGTCCCGCAGGACACGGAGCTGACCCCGCGGCCTGACGCGTTCCCCGCATGGGACTCCCTCGACGACACATCGAAGAAGCTGTACGCGCGGCAGATGGAGGTCTACGCGGGCTTCCAGCAGAACGCAGACTGGAACATCGGCCGACTGCTCGACGAGATCGAAGAGATGGGCGACCTCGACAACACCCTGATCATCTTCGTCTGGGGCGACAACGGTGCCAGCCTCGAGGGAACCATCACCGGCTCGTTCAACGAGATGACGTTCCTGAACGGGTTGGTTCTCGATCCCGCGCAACAGACGGCGCTGATCGAGAAGTACGGCGGTCTCGAAGGCCTGGGGGGCGACCACACGGCCCCGCATATCGCGGCCGCATGGGCGCACGCCTGCAACACGCCGTTCCAGTGGGGCAAGCAGACCGCGAGCCATCTCGGAGGCACGCGCGATCCGATGGTGGTCGCGTGGCCGTCCCGCATCATGGCCGACGACGTTATGCGCTCGCAGTTCACACACGTGATCGACGTCGGTCCCACGATCCTGGAGGCCGCGGGCATCCCGGAGCCGGAGACGGTAGACGGCATCGCGCAGGAGCCGATGGACGGCACCAGCTTCCTGTACACGTTCGACGACGCGAAGGCGCCCGAGCGCCACACGACGCAGTACTTCGAGATGTTCGCCTCGCGGGGGATGTACAAGGACGGCTGGTGGGCCGCGTCGCGGCCCGACCGCCTGCCATGGGATCTCTCGCTGGCGACGTTAGCGCGGTTCGGCCCCGACGCGGACTTCGACCCCGACCGGGACGTGGGCTGGGAGCTCTACTACCTGCCCGACGACTTCTCCCAGGCGAAGGACATCGCGGCCGAGCATCCCGACAAGATCCAGCAGCTCCAGGAGCTGTGGTGGGCGGAAGCCGAGCGCAACCGTGTGCTGCCGCTGATGGCCGGGCTCTCGGTGCTCTACGGGATCCTGCCACCGCTGCCGACGCAGACCTGCTTCACGTTCGCCGGTGATGTGCAGAACGTGATGTGGGGCATGATCCCCCGGATCTTCGGTCGCTCGTACTCGATCGCGGCGGACCTCGTGGTGCCCGAGTCGGGCGCCGAAGGGGTGATCGTCGCGTTCGCCGACTTCATCGGCGGTTTCGGCCTGTGGGTCGATGGCGACGGCATCCTGCGCCACACGTATTCCCTGCTGGGTGTCGACACCTACAAGCAAGCGTCGACCTCGAGGCTGCCGTCGGGCGACGTGCACGTGGAGATGCTGTTCGAGTCCACCGAGAACGTGCCGGGAAGCGGCGGGCACGTCACGCTCTTCGTCAACGACACGAAGGTCGGCGAAGGCGATATGCCGCAGACGGTCCCGATCACGTTCACCAGCTACGCAGGTATGGATATCGGGCGAGACAACGGAGCGGTCGTCGACCTGGACTATGAGGACAAGGCGCCCTACGTGTTCACCGGCACGGTCAAGAATGTGGTGTTCGACCTGAAACCGGCCGCGCACGAGGAGGAAAAGGTTCTGCACGTCCACGACATCCACCAGGTGGTCGCGTCGGGGGTCGCCGGATAGGAAGAGTGGCCAGGGACTATGACGTCCCCGGCGTGGTGCTGCCTGCCACCTCGGTGAGAGGGATCCGGGCCGCGAAGGCTTCCACCTTCTGCTTCCATCCGTCTTCCAGCGGCCCGTGGATCGCGGTGACGTAGACCTTGTCCTCGGCCACCTTGACCAAGCCCTTGCCCTCCAGCGAGCTCGTTCATGATGGGACGGACCTTCTGGTACGTGCGGATCTCCTCTTCCGTCGGCATCCGTCCGGTCTTCCTGTCCGGTTTCGGCGCCATCTCGGTCGTCAGGAGCGCGTACGGCGTGCCGGCGGGAAGTTGCAGATCCCTCAGGAAGCGCTGCATGCCGCGGATGGGCTTTCCGAAGCGTCCGGGCGAGCTGAACAGGTACAGGTCGGCCGGTGGCAGCGCTTTCGGCTCCACGTCCTGGATGTGATGGACCGTGACCTCGACGCCTCTGGTCGCCATGTCGTTCTCGAACGCTTCCGCGACCGTGGCTCCGTTGCCGTACTTCGATGCGTGGACGTACTCGATCTTCATGCCGCCCTCCTTCCGCGTCGACGCGAAACGGAGCGAGTACCTCGCACATCCAGGGTGACGCTGAGCGACCCGTCGAACCGGGGCCGTTCGGACCTGTGTGAGCGGGACGGGGCGCAGAGCGCTTGCCGAGCGACCCGCTCGAGTGGGGTCCAATGACCCTCCACAGCGCCTTCGATCAGCGCGATGGTCTGTTCACGAGCATGCAGGCGTCGTGGGGCGAACCCTCGCCGGGATCGTCCGCGTGGGATAGGGGTGTTTGTGACATGACAGCGCAGACCGAACTGGTCGAACTCTGCAAGGCCGCTCTCGAGCAGGAGAGCGACTGGCGCGAGGCGGGGCCCGAAGGGCGGACCGCAGCCTTCGAGCGATTCCAGCAGCTGCTGCACACCATCGCGGACCTCACCGGGCGCACCTACGAAGATGTCCTGAACGACGCGGTCGAGGAGTGGGTGACGGTTCACTTCTGCTCGATCGAGAACGACATCGTGCCTTCGGCGGAGTGGGCCGCAGCAGGAAAGGCCGACACCAGCCAGCAGTCCTCGTAGTCGACCCTGGACTCGTGTTTCGGCGGTGAGCTGGTTCCTCTCGATCAGCTCGAACGCCGTCTCGGCCGCGGGATGAAGCGCGGGGTCCGGGCAGCGTAGGCCGCGTACGCGGGATAGCGCATCTCGAGTCGCCCCTCTTCCCAGCGAGCCTTGATCACGAGCCACGCCACCAGAGCGAGCGTGGCCGCTGCGATCGCGAGGCTCCCCGACGGGATCGCGGCTCCGATGCCGAGCGCCATCACGCCGGTGTAGATCGGGTGACGCACGTATCGGTAGAGCCCAGTGGAGCGCAGCTCTCCGCCCTGCACCGGGGTCGGGAGCGGCGTCGCGGATCGTCCGAGGTTCAACAGACCGACGCCGAGCACGACGATGCCGGCGATCTCGAGCACACGCGCCCCCGTCCTGAGCCAGGCGGGCGCCGTCCACGCATGGCCCGACGGCAGCAGGAAGATCGCGGCCAGTAGACCGAGCTGAACCAGCAGCAGCGCCCACGCGACCACACGATCGCGGTCATCGGGCGAGCGGCGGGATGGCTGCACGAGTCACGAGCCTACGATGTTGGTCGGATGGCACCTTGGCCGGTCTTCGTCGTCGCCGGAGCTGCGATCGGCACCCTGACGGGTCTGTTCGGGGTCGGTGGCTCCTCGATCGCAACTCCGTTGCTGGCGGTCCTCGGGGTACCGGGGCTCCTCGCCGTTGCCTCGCCGCTCCCTGCGACCATCCCTGCCGCCCTCGGCGCGGCGGGACCCTACGTCCGAGGAGGGGAGGCCAGGCCGCGAGCAGCGGCGTGGACGCTCGTGGGCGCGTTGCCTGCCGCAGTGATCGGGGCCTTGCTGTCGGAGCTGATCGGAGGCCCGATCCTGCTCATCGCCTCCGGACTCGTCCTGATCGTCGTCGGACAGCGCGTACTCCGCCCGATCGAACAGTCCGCCCGATCGGCGGGAACCGTTCGGCGCAAGAACCGCCTCCTGCTGGCTGCGGCGTCCGCGGGCGTTGGGCTGTTCACCGGACTGCTCGCCAACGGGGGAGGCTTCTTGCTCGTGCCGATGTACCTGTTGATCTTCGGGCTTCGGATGCGCGAAGCGGCCGGCACGAGCCTGCTGGTCATCGCCGCACTGGCCGTTCCGACGCTCGCCACGCATTGGGCGCTCGGCCATATCGACTGGGCCGTGGCCGGCGCCTTCGCCCTCGGAGCGATACCGACCAGCATCGCGAGCGGTCGGTTGGCGCAGCGAGTCACCGGAACGCGCCTGCGTCACGCGTTCGGCTGGTTCCTCATCGGCTCGGGCGTCGCGTTCGTCGTGTACCGCGTTCTTGCCGCCAAGGGTTGATCGCGGAACCCGCGGCACGGGCACCGGGGTTCAGGAGCGCGAGAACCAGGTTTTCCGTTTGACCTTCGTCGTGTCAGCGGTGTGGCCGGGGCACCGTTCAGCAAGGGGGACGCCTCGAAGCACCTGATCCACATGCGCGCCGCATCCCTTCCAGGTCGGGCGACCGCATCTCCGACATGTCACCGCTCTACACACGTCGACCTCCGGGTCCTCCGGTCGCTCACGCGAGAGACAGGAATAACCGCTCCAGCTCGTCGATGCCGCGGTCCGAGTTCGGATCCGCGAGGCAGTCGCGCAACCCGGACGCGATGATGGCGAAGCCCGCCTTGTCTAACGCCCGAGAGACCGCGGCCACCTGCACCACGACATCCCGGCAGTCCCGGCCTTCCTCCAACATGCGGATCACCCCGGCGATCTGCCCCTCGGCTCGCCGCAGCCGATGTACGACCGACGCGACGTCGAGGGGGTCGAGCCCCGACGTCGCTCCCGCAGAAGCCGCTCTGGCCGCGGTCACGAGACGGCCCCCGCCGACCGGGTCTCTTCGGCCTCGGCGACCTGTCGGTGCACGTCGGCCATGTCGAGCGCGCCGACAGCGTGGATGAGCTGTTCAAGAGCAGGACCCGGGAGCGCTCCCGGCTGTTGGAACACGAGCACCCCCTCGCGGAACGCCATCAACGTCGGGATCGAGCGGATCTGGAACCCGGCCGCGAGTCCCTGCTCCGCCTCCGTGTCCACCTTGCCGAAGACGACGTCTGGGTGCTGCAGGGATGCCTCCTCGAAGATCGGCCCGAAGTGCTTGCAGGGCCCGCACCACTCGGCCCAGAAGTCGACCAGCACGATCCCGTCGCTGGAGACCGCCTCCTCGAACGTGTCAGCCGTCAGATCAACCGTCGCCATCCAGATATCCTTTCCGATCGTCTCTCTTAGTATACCCGGGGGGGTATGCTAGGAGGGCTAACCTCTTCCGGCCCTTCGGCATTCCCGCTCAGGGCCTGCCGGGCGAGCGACGAACAAGACCACGGCTTGCTGGTTCGGTCACTCGTAGAGATCGGCGACCTCGCGGGCGCACCGCTCGACGGCTTGGAACAGGTGCTGACGCTCCTCCGGCTCGAGGTTGGCGTCCAAGAGCGGCTGGATCTCCTCTTCCGCCTCCGCCAGGTGAGCGCTCAGGATGGCCTGGACGCTGTAGAGCACCTTCCGCAGCTTCCGTTCGGCCTGCATCGAGGCATCCTTGCGCATCGAGATGAGGATCTCCTCCAACTGGTCGACGAGGCCACTGAGTTGGACGTGGCACTGGGTCATCCGAACGCCGATCGTCAGTTCCCCGCTTTCGCGGACGACCGGGAACAACACCGCTCCCTCGGCCACCGCGTGGGGCATCACCGTGTGTGCCAGGAACTCGTGCACGACTGTCGCCCGAGGCAGCACCTCCTCGGTCGGCAGATCGCCGATCGAGTCCGCGAGCTGATTGATCGTCTCCAACTGCACGCGGAACGACTCATGCTCTTCGCGGATCGTCCGAGCCTCCGATCTCATGTTCCGGCCTCCCTCTCGAGATGCGCTTCGACCCCAACCGCGTTCGGGGCGTCTTGGACGTCGAGCGCGCCGACTGACGTCGCCAGGCGGTACCGGGCCTCGAACTCGCCGATCAGTCGCGCCCTCTCGGCCATGACCGCGGCCCACTCCGCGAGCGCGACACGGCCCGCATCCGTCAGCTCGTAGTCGCGGTGCGGTTGCCCCGTGATCTCGGCCGACCAGCCCGAACGCACGTGGCCCAGGGTCTCGAGGCAGTGCAAGGTCTTGTAGACCTGTCCGATGTCGATCTCTTGAGACATGACACCCATCGCCTGCAGCCGACGGATCAACGCGTACCCGTGGGTGGGTTCCTCCCCGAGGAGCACCAGGAGGAACGGCGCCATCCACCGTCGCCGGCCTCCGCAGGCCGCCCAGCCGCGATGCGCCGGCCTGCCGTTTTCGTCCTTGCCCGATGCGATATCGCCGGGCAACGTGGTGCGCGCGTCGTCGCAGACATCGTTCATGGAGAGCCAGCTCCGCTCCGTACGCGCAGGACGGCGAGGGCGATGGGCCGGTAGATCGCGTGGGCGAACTTCCCGAATGGCGCCAACAGGATCAGCGTCATCGACATCGCGATGTGGAGCAGCAACACCGGGTATCCCCAGCCGGGGGCATCGGGGAGGTAGAGCGCCAACTCGAGGACGAATCCGCTGACTCCGGCCACCCAGAGCACCCACAAGAACGACCAGTCGGCGACCGTCGAGTGGGCCGAGGAGCTGTCGGCGCGTCGGAGCCGTCGAGCGATGGACACCGTGGTGCCGTAGACGAGCATCAGCCCGGCGACGGTCCCGAGCAGCCGGACCGGGTACCAGATCGGTACGGCGGTCCCGGTCGCCTTCACGCCCGTGAGCTCGAGCGCGTAGTCGAGGAGGGTCGCGGTCAGGAGCCCGAGGAACCCCCACATCGTTGCCGCGTGGATGAACCACCGTTGCCGGTACCACGGACGCCCCGCGGCCTCAGGTTCGTCGGCGCACTCTTGCCGGAAACGGACCTGCCCCACGGACTCCACGGCGGTCGCGTACCAGACGGCGTCACCGACGGTCGTCAGCGATGCACGCGTTCGACCCTCGCTCCGCGCCCGCCCCCGGAGCCGTCGACCCATGTCCACGACCCCGGCGATCGCTCCGATCCCGAAGATGGCCATGACGATCAAACCCATGTCGTGCACGAACCACGCCGGGACGTACTCGAAGGGGGCGAAGCCCGGCGCGGTGACGGGCCGGTGCTGTTGGTACAGGAAGGCAGCCAGCACGACCACGACCGCCCCGATCGCACCTGCAGCGAAGGTCGCGGATGTCGCGAGGCGCCGGGCGAAGCCACTGCGGTCGTAGCTCGCGACCGCATACCGGCGCGCGGCCGCCATGAACCCTGCCGGGTCGGCTCCGCGCGGGCACGTCTGCGTGCACTCACCACACCCGTAACACGACCACAGCTCGTGACTGGAGAGGAGCTCGTCGCGCAACCCGAGCTGTGCGAAGCGGATCACGCGGCGCGGGAACGCGCCGTCGTCCGACGCGAGCGGACACACCGCGGTGCAGTTGCCGCAGTTGAAGCACGCGGCAACGTCGGTCGCGCCGAACCGCGCCAGCTCCGGGATGAGGCTTGCCTCGATCCGGATCGGTGACCGCTCCTCCACGACCGTGCTCATGTTCTCGGGTCCTTCCCGCTGAGGGCATAGCGGACGTAGCCGTCGCTCTCGCCGTCCTCGACGACCGTGCCGTACTTGCGCAGGGCCATCAGCGTCCAGAAGGCTTCCCGTGACGGGATGCCGGCGATCTCCGCGATCTCCGGAGGGGTGGCCGGACCGCCCGCGAGGGCCCGCCGGACGGCGGCCTTGACGTGGTTCTGAACACGCACCCGTTCGAGCAACTCCGCTGGCGCCTGACCCACGCGCTCCTTGTACGCGGCGATCGACCTGGGCGGAGCCTG
Source organism: uncultured Actinomycetes bacterium (assembly GCA_963736335.1). Taxonomy (GTDB): domain Bacteria; phylum Actinomycetota; class UBA4738; order UBA4738; family HRBIN12; genus JBBQVZ01. Next base: position 211,856 of record CAVTOC010000005.1, read on the forward strand.
CGCGACCGCCTTCCCCGTCATACCGGCACCGCCTCCCGCGATCCGGCCGACCGAGGCTCGCGGGTGGGTTCCGCCACGATCGCGTCGACCATCGCGAGGTACTGCGAGATCTCCCAACCCTGGACGTCGATGGCTCCGCTCGGACACACGGCCACGCAGGCACCGCAGCCCTTGCATGCGACGGGGTTCACGTAGGCCCGCTGCACGACGAGACCCTCGTCCAACTCGACGTCCTGGAGGCCGATCGCTCCCGCGTAGCGGCACGCGTCCAGGCACTCTCCCGTCCCCGTGCAGCGGGCCGGATCGACCGTCGCGACGAATGGATCCATCTCGACCTGGTCGTGAGCCAGCAACGTCGCCACCTTGGCCGCTGCCGCCGATGCCGACGTCGTGCTCTCGGCGATGTCCATCGGGCCTCGGGCGGTGCCGGCGAGCAGGATCCCTGGGATCGCGCTCTCGACGGGTCTGAGCTTCGGGTGGACCTCCAGGAGGAAGCCGTCCGCACCGGTCGGCACTTTCGTCATCGAAACGACGTCGGCGGCCCCTCCCGGCTTCATCCCGGTGGCGAGCACGACCAGATCGACGGGCAGCTCGAGCTCGGAGCCGAAGGTGAGCGCATCGCGCGTACGCACGAGCAGTGGATACGGATCGGCGGGCCCGCCCGTCTCGACCCGGGCCCGTTCGTCATCGGGGACACGTACGAACAGCACGCCGGCCTCGGATGCGGAGCGGTACACCTCTTCTTGATCCCGAGCGTAGGTCCTGAGGTCGCGGTAGACGTCGACGACCCGCACGTCGGGGAAGCGCCGGCGTGTCTCGGCCGCGGCGCGCAGGGTGGCCGTACAGCAGACGCGTGAGCAGTACGAGTTGAGCTCCCCGTTCGGTTCATCCACGCCTTGCACCTGCCGGCTGCCGACGCAGTGCAGGAACGCGACGGAGCGGATCGGACCGTCGAGCTCGAGCGCGGAGGCGAGATCGGCCCCCGAGCCCGTGCCGGAGAGACGATCCTGGTACGCCGCGAGCGTCACGACCCGGGGACCTCCGAACCCGTACTCACCGGGAGCCGGCTCGTAGTCGGTGAAACCGGTTGCGAGCACGATCGCGCCGACCTCCTCATCGCAGGTCTCGTCATCCGGGTCGGGTGTGGGGTCGGCCGAACGCAACGTGACGTGGAAGTCGCCGACGAAGCCCGAGACGCCGATGACCTCGGTGCGGAGCCGGAGATCGACCAGCGGCTCGGCCCGGACCTCCGCCACGAGCCGTTCGATCAGCGCACGACCGGACTCATCGGTCGGGTAGGTGCTCCGGAGTCGCAGGACGTTGCCACCGAGCTCCGCGGAACGCTCGACGAGCACCACCGGCATGCCCCAGCGAGCCAGGTCGAGTGCGGCGCGGAGTCCCGCGACGCCACCGCCGAGCACGAGCGCCCTGTGGACGGCGTCGACCCGCACCTTGTCGAGTGGGTGGAGCGAGGCCGCTTTCGCGATGGCGGCGCGGACGATCCGGTAGGCCTTGTCCGTCGCCGCGGCGTGATCGTGGACGTGGGCCCAGCTCACCTGCTCGCGGATGTTCGCGTGCTGGTACAGGAACGGGTTCAGGCCGGCGCGGGCGACCGCGCGCCGGAACGTGGTCTCGTGAAGGCTCGGCGTGCAGGCCGCGATGACGACTCGGTCCAGGCCGAGCTCGGCGATGTCACGTTCGATCGCGGTCTGACCCTCGTCCGAGCAAAGGAACGGAACGTGACGCGCGACGACGACATCCGCTTCGGCACCGACCTGGTCGGTCACGGCCTCGACGTCGACGACGTCGCTGATGTTGCCGCCGCAGTGGCAGACATAGACGCCGATGCGCGGCACTTCCGGTCGCTCGGCCTCGTCAGACATGCGCCACCTCCCGAGCGGCGATCTCATCCGATGTCGTTCGCCGAAGGTAGGTTGCGACCCGGATCGCGACCGCGCTCGCCTCTGCCACCGTGTCGACGATGTCCTTGGGCGCGAGCGCGGTGCCCGCGGCGAAGAGCCCGGGCACGTCTGTCGCCGTCACGTCGAGGGCGGGATCGGCGGAGCGAACGAACCCGTACCTGTCCGTGGCGACCGGCGCGAATCGCCGCACGTCGGCGCCGGGTTGTAGACCCACCGAGAGCACGACGAGGTCGTGTCTGGCCTCAACGCTCCGTCCGTCCTCCGGCAGCTCCAACCGGAGACCGAGGTCTCCGTCCGTAACCTCGGAGATCCTCGCGACCTTCGCCTTCACGAAGTTGATGCCCATCGACCGGGCGGTTTGGTAGAACTCCTCGTACCCCTTCCCGAACGCGCGGATGTCCATGTAATAGATGGTGATGTCCGCGATCGGGAGTGCGCCGGAGAGCAGCATCGCCTGCTTGATCGCGTACATGCAGCACACGCGCGAGCAATAGGGCACGCCGAGCGTCTCGTCGCGGGAACCCGCGCACTGCACATAGGCGATGTTGTCGGGGATCTTCCCGTCGGACGGTCTGAGGACGCGTCCGTACGGGCCATTCGGGGACAGCAGGCGTTCCATGTCGAGCCCGCTGATCACGTTCGTGACCCGGCCCGCCCCGTACTCGCGTTTCGCGTTGGTCGGGGTGGGCCGGAAGCCGGTCGTGAGGACTGCCGCGCGTGCGTGGACCTCGATCGTCTCCGGGAGCTGGGAGAAGTCGATCGCGTCCGTCGGGCAGGCCTTCTCGCACTTGCCGCACAGGATGCAGTTGGGAAGGTCGAGGACGGCCGTCTGCGGGATCGCGGTACCGAACGGCATGTAGACGGCCCGGCGCGCCCCCAATCCGCCATCGAACTCGTGGGGGACGTCGACGGGACACGCGTATTCACAGAGTCGGCACCCGATGCACGCGTCCTCATCGATATAGCGAGGCCGTCTCACGATGGTCGCGTCGAACCCGTCGTCCGCAGCGACGATGGAGGTCACGTCGGTGTACGTGAGCGTCGTTACCAGATCGTTGTGCGCGACCGAGGACATCTTCGGTGTCGTGATGCAACTCGAGCAGTCCATCGTCGGGAATACCTTCGACAGCCCGATCATGTGCCCGCCGATGCTCGCCTCACGCTCCACGAGCAGCACCCCGTACCCCTGTTCCGCAAGATCGAGCGACGCCTGAAGCCCGGCGATGCCGGCACCGATCACCAGCACGTCCGTTTCGATCCGGCGGGAGCCCTTCGCGGCAGACGGGGTCGTCGAGCACGCGGTTCACGAGGCAACCTCTATGAGGTCGGAAACCGGCCCGAGCTCGGACACCACCTGCGCGAGGTCGCTCGCTTCCTTCACGAACGCCTTCGTGCACACGCTGCAGATCGCGGTCAGCCGGAGCCGCCCGATCTCGAGGCCGCGTTCCTTCATCGTCGTGTAGACGCGGTTGATCCGAGCCGCCAGCTGCTCGTACGAGCCCTCATACGGACTATCCGTTCCGCAGGAGGCGATCAGGATGCCGTCGATCCCATGCTCGAAGCAGTACAGGTAGAACGACTCGGGAAACATCACCGGGTCCGGCGTCGGCAGGACGTAGGTGTTGGCCGGGTAGTCCAGGTGCGCCTGTCCGGTCGAGTCGATCCCAGGGTAGGCGCACAGCAACGACGCCAGCACGAGGATCCTGGTCGGCCTCGCTTCGGAACCGGACATCGCGATATCGCCTCCCTAGGCGCCTACTTCGTCCGTCGGATGAACACGCGGTCGTAGCCGTCCGCGGCCACGTAGCCGAGGAAGTCATGTCCAACCTTGGCCGCCCACGCACCGACGTCGTCCTTGGTCTTGGGGTCGCCCGACCAGATCTCGAGCACGCTGCCGACGGCGACGGATCCGATGCCCTTCTTCGCCTCGAGGAGCGGACCCGGGCAAGCGGACCCGCGGGCATCGACGATCTTCTCCGGAGTGAGGCCCTCGACCTCGCTCGCTTCGAGTGTGGTGACCATCAAGCGACTCCTTCCGTGTGGGGCCATCGCCCGGGCACCATGACGCTCTCCGTCGTGGGGAGCGCTTCAGGCACCCGGGCTCCGGCGGTCTGCTAGTAGACGAGGGTCTGCGTCGCGGACGTGATCTCGGCGATGAACCGACCCGCGGAGACGACCTCGGCTCCCTCCACGAGCGCCTCTTCGGGGATCTGCCGGCTCTTGATGCAGGGGTTGCACACCAGCAAGCTCCCGCCGAGCTCTCGGATCGTGGGGAGCAGTTCGCGCAGCGGCGTGAACTCCGGCGCCTCCACCTTCTCCGCGATCCCCTCCTGTACCAGGCGTACGCCCTCGGCCTGGAAGCCCATGACGACCGCCACGTCCGAGGCCAGCGCCGCGGCGGCCATCACGAACGGGATCGTCGCCAACTCGGCGTCTTCCGGTCCGTGAGTGACCATGATGACGAGCTTCTCGCCTTCCATCGGTGATGCCTCCTCTCGATACTGTCTATGCCTGAGGCCAACATAGGACCGAGTCACTGAGTGGTCTGGGGCCATGTGGCCCTGCGCCAACCGGACCTGTCCAGCCACCCGCACACGACCCCTTTGATCCGGGTCGTGTGGCCCATCGGTGCCCATGCCCTCGCGCCGACACTGGAGGCATGAACCGTTCAACGATCCTTGAACGATCGCCGACGATGCGGGCTCGCCGCTTCGCCGCGCTGGGAGAACCCGCTCGCCTGGCGATCCTCGAGCGCATGGGTCAGGGGACCCGCTGCCTGTGCGAGCTGCAGGACGACTTCGGGATGGCTCCGAACCTGCTCTCGTATCACATGCGCATCCTGCGAGAGGCGGGCCTCGTCACCGGCAAGAAGAACGGGCGCCGTATCGACTACCGCATCGTTCCGGGGGGCTTCGAGGAGCTTCGCGCGGAGCTCGCCGCATACTCCGGGGCGGCGCCGCCGTGAGCAGCAAGCTGGCCGAACGACGCTCATCGGTCGACCGGCGGCTCCTGGCATGGGCCGCCGGCGCCGGAGCGCTCTGGTTCTTGCTGTACCGCGTGAACGGCCCGTTCTGGGACTGGCTGGTCTACCGGGCATCCGGTCTCGCCCGAGATGGGCGGCTCGGCGAGACGATCCATTTCTTCGTGTTCGACACGACGAAGATCCTGCTCTTGTTGTCGGGCATCATCTTCGTCGTCACCGTCCTGCGCTCGTTCATGAGCCTCGAGCGGACGCGGGCGCTGCTGGGTGGCAAGCGCGAGGGGCTCGCGAACGTGGTCGCCGCCGGGCTCGGCGTCGCCACCCCGTTCTGCTCGTGCAGCGCGGTACCGGCGTTCATGGGGTTCGTGGCAGCCGGCGTTCCGATCGGGGTGACGCTCTCGTTCCTGATCGCGAGCCCGCTCGTGAACGAGATCGCGCTCGGGATGCTGTTCTCGCTCTTCGGATGGCGCATCGCTCTGCTGTACGTCACCGCCGGGCTGACGATCGCTGTCGTCGCCGGGTTCGTCCTGGGTCGGATGCATGTCGAGCGATGGGTCGAACCCTTCGTCTTCGACACCAAGGTGGGTGCCGCTTTGCGCTCGGGTGTGCGGCTCACCTGGCGCGACCGCGTCGCGCTCGGCCGTGAGGAGGTCGGCACGATCGTCCGCAAGGTGCTGCCGTACCTCCTGATCGGGATCGCCCTCGGCGCCCTGATCCACGGGTGGGTGCCGACGAGCTTCTTCGAGACCTATGCGGGGCGCGGGAACCCGTTCGCCGTGCCCGTCGCCGTGCTGCTCGGGATCCCGCTGTACTCCAACGCCGCGGGCGTGTTGCCCCTGGTGGAGGTGCTCCACGCGAAAGGGCTGGGGATGGGGACGTTGCTCGCCTTCATGATGGCCGTCGTCGCCCTGTCTCTTCCGGAGATGGTCCTGCTCCGTCGCGTGCTCAAGCCGATGCTGATCGCTGCGTTCGTCGCCGTCGTCGGCCTCGGGATCGTGTTCGTCGGTTACCTGTTCAACGCCGTACTCGGATGAGGAGGACACAGATGACGATGCAGATCCGCGTGTTCGGTTCGGGATGTGCGCGATGCGCCACGCTCACCGGCAACGCGAGGGAAGCCGTGCAGCTCTCCGGGGTCGACGCGACGGTCGAGGAGGTCCACGACCCGATGGAGATAGCGGCGCTGGGGATCCTGACCACCCCGGCTCTCGTGATCGACGGCGAGATCGTCCTCGCTGGTCACATGGCAACCGTGCCGCAGCTCCGGGAAGTGCTTGCAGGCCGGTCCTAGCGTCGCGGCCATCTGGATACATCCGGCCGATCGTATCCGGACAGACATCGCACTGGCGGCGTACGCACCGGGGGTCTGGATCGACCAGCGGGCTCGTCGATCCCAACGCCTACGCTTGGGCGATGAGGGCCATGCCGGATGGGTTCGAGGTCGGCGACCTGATCGGTGCACTCGCCGATGGTTGGGGTCTCGAGGTCGCGACGGCCGACTACGCCGCCGTCGGGGGTGGTAGCTACCACTGGGTCGTCCACGACATCGACGGAACGCGGCGCTTCGTGACCGTCGACGACCTGGACCAGAAGCCGTGGCTCGGTGACTCGCGAGATGCGGTACTCGTCGGACTCCGACGTGCGTTCGACACGGCCGGTGCACTCCACGACATGGGCCTGGGCTTCGTGGTCGGGCCGATCCGCAGCGACCGCGGCGAAACCGTGCGCCGCATCGGGGAGCGCCATGCGATCGCGCTGTTCCCGTTCGTGGATGGACACGCGGGCCGGTTCGGCCACTACGAGGATGCCGCAACGCGCGCCGCTGTTATCGCGATGCTCGCCGACCTCCATCGAGCGACACCCGCGGTTACGTCCGTCGCACGCGAGATCGGTCTCGAAGTACCCGGTCGTGCTCACATCGAGGCAGGGCTCCGCGAACGCAACGAGACCTGGGCGGGCGGGCCGTTCTCCGAACGGGCACGGCAGCAGTTGGCCGCTCATGCGGCCGACGTGGCCGAACTGCTCGCGCTCGCGGATCGTCTCGCCGCCGACGTCGCGGGTCGCGGGAGCGACTGGGTGGTCACACACGGCGAGCCTCATGCCGCCAACGTGATCTTGACCGATGAGCGCCGCGTGCTCGTCGATTGGGACACGGTGGGGCTGGCTCCTGCGGAGCGCGATCTCTGGATGGTCGTGGACGGCGATGGAGACGAGGCGCGAACCTACACCGCCCTGACCGGCAACGCGATCGACCGGGTCGCCCTGAACTTCTACCGACTCGCGTGGGACCTTGGCGACCTCGCCGAGTACCTCAACGAGCTTCGGTCGCCGCATCGCCGCAACGAAGACACCGAGAACGCGTACCTAGGTGTGACACGGTGTGTCACGGGTCGGGATCGGTGGGCGGCGCTCCTCGGATAAGCCGCGTCCACTCGTTCCGCTCGCCGCGAGCTACGGGTTCGGCGCCGGTCAGGAGCTCTTCGTGGCGCTCCAGTTGCCCCCGGCCGCACCGCCGACCTGGTACGTGCCCGACATGGAGTCGCCGGAGACCGTGCCCGAGTACGTGATCGCCGTCGAGCCGACGGTGCCGAACTGGATCGAGTTCCCGTCGACGACCCCGTTGAGGTTGAGGGTCCCGTCGGTCGAGAGCTTGATGCTTCCCGTGAGCTTCGAGTTCGATTCCGTCCAGGTGAGGGTGAACGTCCCCTTGAACGCGCCGTCGTATTGCCCCGACCACGTCCCGGAGAGATCGTCGGTCGCTGCCGAGGGGCTCGTGGCCGGCGGGGTGGTGGTGGAAGGGGAGACGGCCTCGGGGCTGTTCGCGACCGTCGGCGACGGGGACGGGGTGTTGTTATTGCTGCTGCAGCCGATGGCGGTCACGGCCAGCACCGCCAGCAACGAAGCGAGGCCCAGGTGTGAGGCAGGTCGCTGTGATCTTCGGGGGAGGTTCATCGCCGTTCGATCCTCCTTTTCGGGATTGGTGGGCACCAGCGGATGCTAGGGCGGCTCCGTCACCGAAGGCAAGCCTCGTCGAACGAACGATCCCACCCGCCGGCCGAGGCGATCTCGCGTCCGGACGGAGGCCGAAGCCCTGACCCCCCTTCTTTGACGGACCTTGTCACTCCTAGTTGGATGAGGCCATGTTCTTCGTTCTCGCCCAACAGTCGGACCCCGCGCGGTTCAGCTCGGAGTGGTGGCTGACCGTCGGCGTCACGCTCGGGGTGATCTTCCTCGTCGCCCTCATCGTGAACCTGATCGCCCGGCGCTATGTCCATCGGCTCGAACAACGCGCCGCGGAGCTCGCCGAGGGGACCGAGCGCGACAAGCTCCGGCAGGCTCGGCGGCGCGCCACGGTCGCCAACCTGCTGTTGAGCACGTTCCAGATCGTCGTCTGGAGCGTGGTGATACTGATCATCCTCTCCTCGATCGGCGTGAACCTCGGACCGCTGCTCGCCACCGCGGGGATCGCCGGCGTCGCGCTGGGGTTCGGCGCGCAGACGATCGTGCGGGACACGCTCTCGGGGTTCTTCATCCTCGCGGAGAACCAGTACGACGTGGGAGACACCGTCGAGCTGCAGACGACGGCGAACCCGGTCGCCGGCACAGTCGAGGCGCTGACCTTGCGGATCACGATGGTCCGCGCGTTCGACGGCACGCTGAACATCGTGCCGAACGGGAACATCCTGGTCACGAGCAACAAGACCCGCGGGTGGGGACGCGCGATCGTCGACCTGCGGCTGCCGTACGACCAGGACGTCGACCAGGTGCGCGACATCCTCACCGAGCTCTTCGAGGAGATCCGCGATGTTCCGCCGTTCCAAGGGGCGCTTCACGACGGACCCGACGTGTTGGGGATCGTCCAGCTGACCGACGCGGCCGAGATCCTCCGTGTCGTCGCCCAGACGATCCCGTCGAAGCGCTGGGAGATCGAGCGCCTCCTCCGGGAGCAGATGACGAACCGGCTCACACAACGTGGGGTGGCGGCTCCGCCCATCCCCCTGATAGCGCCACATCCGGCGGGGGGGTAAGGTCGACGCCATGTGGAGACGGGCACCGTTCGCGGCGATGCTGATCACGCTCGTCTTCGCGACCGCCTGCAACGGCCAGGTCGGAGATGCGATCTCGAGCCTCTCGTCCGGGGCCTCCGTGCCGTCGTTGCCTTCCCCCAGTCGCTCGATCTCGTTGCCGACGCGGAGCGACGTGGTGGGGACTCCCAGCGAACAGCCATCGGAGGCCCCGACCGAAGCACCCACCGAGGCCCCGACAGAGGCACCCACGCAGGAACCGACCGAAGCCCCGACCGAGGCTCCGACGCCGAAGCCCACTCAGGCCCCTACCCAGACGCCCACGGAAGCCCCCACCCAGGAGCCCACCGAAGCTCCCACCACGGAACCGACCCTGACGGAGGCACCGACCCTGACGGAGTCACCGACGCCGAGCGAGGTTGCCGCACCCGGGGGCTCGGCCTCTACCGGCACGTCGGCCGTCTGGTGGTGGTTGCTGGGGATCGCGATCATCGTGGCGATCGCCGCGTGGTTGATCCTGCGCCGCCGTCGGCCTTCGGCCACGATGCAGGAGGCATACGTCGCCACCGCGGCCGCACGCGACCGGTTGGCCCAGGAGGCCTCTGTTCCGTCTCCGACCGCCGAGGCGACCGAAGCGTTGATCGACCAAGCCGACCAGAAGCTCCGCGCGGCGCAGATCTCCGCGGGCGATCAGACGCAACGCGCGGTTGTGGACCACGCGCTCACCGCGCTCGCCGACGCTCGCGAGGTGCTCGCGCTGCGCGCCGCGAGCTCCGGTGCGACCCACGCGAGCGGGTCAGACATCGAGTCGCGGTTGTTGCGATCGCTCGCGGCGCTCGATGCAGCCCTCGGACCGCTCCGCGAGGCGGCGGGCGGCGCACCTCCTCCGCCCACCGGCGGCACACCGCCTCCGACCACCGGCTTCGAGGTGTGATCAGATCCGCGTGCGGCGGATACGCTTCTGCGCATGGGTGAGACTCCGTACGCCTCGGTGGACGAGCTCCAAGCCGCGCTCGGGACGCAGTCGTACCTGGCCGACCGTGGGCTGGCCACCTCGATCCACCTCTCGCTCTCGCTCGACAAGCCGCTCCTGCTGGAGGGCGAGGCCGGCGTCGGCAAGACCGAGGTGGCCAAGGTCCTGTCGTCCCTGTTGGGCCGCAGGCTGATCCGGCTCCAGTGCTACGAGGGGATCGACGCCTCGCAGGCGCTCTACGAGTGGAACTACTCGCGACAACTGATCGCCGTGCGGGCGATGGACGCGACGGACGCCGAGACGCACGTCCAGGATCTCTTCGGCCCCGACTTCCTGGTGGAGCGGCCGTTGCTCGCCGCGATCCGCGAGGGCTCCGGCGCCGTGCTGCTGGTCGACGAGCTGGACCGTGCCGACGACGAGTTCGAGGCGTTCCTGTTGGAGGTGCTCTCGGAGTTCGCGGTGACGATCCCCGAGATCGGCCGGGTCGCCGCCGAGTCGCCCCCCGCGGTCGTCGTCACGTCGAACCGCACGCGCGAGCTGCACGACGCGCTCAAGCGTCGTTGCCTGTACCACTGGATCGATCACCCGGACCTGGAGCGTGAGATCCAGATCGTCAAGGTCCGTGCGCCGCACGTGAGCGATGCGTTGGCACGCGACGTAGCCGCGGCCGTCCTGCGCCTGCGAGAGATGGACCTGGCGAAGCTCCCGGGCGTCGCCGAGACGATCGACTGGGCGAACGCGCTCGCGTTCCTGGGTGCGGAGCGGCTCGACACGTCGATCGCCGCCGACACGCTCGGTGCGGTCGTGAAGGACCACGAGGACCAGCAGCTCGTCTCCGCGCGTCTCGCCGACGTCGTGGCCGAAGGCGACGGCTGACCTTCAAGAGCGAGCGTGCCTTCGGTGACGTCGGCCGCGAGCGATGGACGCAGCCCACATGCCGGACCAGGTCGCAGAGGGGTGTCTCACCGGTGCGCTAGGGTGCTGGGATGATCGAATCTATCGAGGGCATGCCTGAAGGCACGCTGGGCTTCGAGGCGGTCGGCGATGTCATCGCCGAGGACTACGAGCGGGTGATGTGGCCCCGGGTCGACGCGATGGCGAAGGAGCGCAAGGTGCGGCTCCTCTACCTGATCGGCCACCGGTTCGAGAGATACACCGCCGGTGCGATGTGGGAGGACGCGAAGTTCGCCGTGCACGAGCCGCTGCACTGGGAGCGCGTCGCGTTCGTGACTGACGTCGAGTCCATGCGCCACATGGCCGGCGCGTTCGGATGGCTGGTCCCCGGGAAGTTCAAGACGTTCGCGGTAGCGGACCTCGAGCAAGCGAAGGAGTGGACGGCCGCCGACGACTGATCACGACTCGGCGGTCTTCGCGTCCTTCTCGGGCACAACCGGGTGGCGCCCTCGATCCGCCGAGCCGTTGACGGACCACACGCGACGCCTGTTGGATGGGCGCCATGTCCGCCTCCGCTCCCGAACCGCTCGCGCCGCTCGTCGCGTTCGGGCGCAAGCTCCGCGACGCCGGGCTCCCCGTCGGCACGGGCCGCATCCTGACGTTCGCCCGCGCGATCGCGGCGCTGGGCCTCACCGATCGCGAGTCGCTCTACTGGGCGGGGCGCACGACCATGATCGGCCGCAAGGAGGACTTCGCTGCCTACGACGAGGCGTTCGCCGAGTGGTACCGAGGGCTCGCGACCGAAGGTGAGTTGCAGATCGAGCTCAACCTGCCGACACCGGGGTCCAAGCGTCAGGTCGACTGGGGCGAGATGCCGGATGACCTCGAGGTCACGGTCGGCGGGGTGGCGGCGCAGTGGCGTTCGGCGGGCGAGGACGAGCCGGAGGACGACGAGGAGACGTCGATCAGGATCGTGGCCAGCGCCGTGGAGGTCCTGCGCGAGAAGTCGTTCCCCGATCTCACGGAAGAGGAGCGAGCCCGGGTCGCAGCCATGATCAGGCGGCTGGCGGTGACCGTTCCGGTGGAGCGAACCCGGCGGACGAAGCCCGCGTCGAAAGGTTCCTCGTTCGACATCCGGCGGACGCTCCGACGATCGCTGCGGACGCAGGGCGAGCCGTTCGAGCGCGCGATGCGCGCCCGGAAGTCCCGGACGCGTCCGCTCGTGCTGATCCTGGACATCAGCGGATCCATGGCTCCGTACGCCCGTGCGCTGATGCAGTTCGGCTACGCGGCCATGGCGGCCGGACGCAGGGTGGAGGTCTTCGTCTTCGGGACGCGGCTCACCCGCGTGACGCGAACGCTCCGGACGAAGGACCCCGATCGCGCGATGCACGAGATCGGCACGCAGGTCGCCGACTGGGAGGGAGGAACCCGGATCGGCGAGTCGCTGAAGACGCTGCTCGACGGATGGAGCCAGCGTGCGGCGCTCCGCGGCGCCGTGGTCGTGCTCTGCTCCGACGGCCTGGAGCGCGGCGACCCCGAGCTCCTGCGGGCACAGATGGCGCGTCTGCGTCGCCTCGCCCATCGGGTCGTCTGGGTGAACCCGCTGAAGGGCTCGCCCCGGTACGAGCCGCTCGCGCGGGGGATGGCCGCGGCCATGCCGTCGGTCGACGAGTTCCTCTCGGGACACAACCTGGAGAGCCTGGAGCATCTCGGCCGCGTGCTCGGCGGGTGAGGACCCCCGTTAGGGCGGGGCGCCGGTAGGCTGGGGCCGTGCCGGACGACGACGACATCCTGGAGGCGTACGAGCGCGAGCTCGACCTGGAGCCGATCGCGCCGCTGCCGCGCCGGTCGAACCGCGGGTTCTGGATGGTGGCGGGGACGATCGGGCTCGGCGCGGTCGTCCTGATGGTCGAGATCTTCGCGAACCGCCCCATGGTCAACGCGATCTCGCGGACCGAGAACGATCTGCGGACCTCGCTCGCGGCGGCGGAGCGCATCTACGCGGACGGTGGATCGTTCACGCCTGCGGACGCCGCGGGGCTGGGTGCCGCCGGAGGCGCGCGGACCTACGTGGATGCCGATCGGTCGGCGTCTTCCCCGGGAACGGTCAGCGTCTACGCCTCGGGACAGACGTGGGCCGCGGCCTCGCCCACCGCGCAAGGAACGTGCTTCTACGTGAAGCAGGTGGTCGGGCAGGACACGCTCTACCTGGTCGCGGATGGGGACTGCACGGGCGCGGAGGCGCTCGGCGCCGACCAGACCCAGTGGTAGCCGGCGTTCCCTAGCTCGTCGTGCCCGGGGGCATCGGCGGAGGAGGCGGGAGCGGAGGCGCGCTCTCCACGGTCGAGGAGACGTCCACCGGAGGCGGGGCGGGCACGTGTTGCCAGCCCCCGGCCGCCCGGCCGCGGCCGGGCCGGGGACACCGCCGCTCGGGATCGCGATCGACTCCTTCGTCACGACGACGGTGTTCGCCCACCTGTCGCCGAGCCGCTGCTGGTTCGGCGATGCCCACACCGAGATCGCGCCGACGAGGTACGGGAAGACGTACGGGAACGCGTCCACGAGTCGCGCCACGTTCCGGACGATGGCCGCCGGCCAATCGAGCTTGGTGCCGTCCTGGTTGACGACCCGGATGCCCGTCGCGAACTTGCCGATCGTGGCTCCGGCGAATCCCTCGAGGAGCACGAAGTAGACGATCGTGATCAGGCCGGGCCAGAACAGATGCCGTCCTGACCACCCGATACGCCAGTAGCCGGCGCCGTGGCGGATCTCGGCGAAGGGCCCGGACATGATGAGCAGCAGGATGCTGTCCACGAAGATCGCCACGAACCGCCGTCCCACGCCGACGTACGTCATGCCGCGAAGGTACCAGCAGATCGATGGATCAGCGTGGAGCCGGTCCGTACGCGCGGTCGAGGAGCTCGACGGGATGGACGACCTCGATGTCAGCGCCCAGTTCGCGCAGGCCGGCCGCGATCTGCATCGTGCAGCCGGGGTTCGCCCCGGCCACCACACGGACGCCGGTGTCGCGCACCGCGCCGGCCTTCTCCCGCATGAGCGCTCCCGACATCTCGGGCTCGAGCACGTTGTAGAGGCCGGCCGCGCCGCAGCACCGGTCGCCGTCGGCGATCTCGACGATCTCGACGCCGGGGATCTGGCGCAGCACGTCGCGCGGTTGCTGCTTGATGCCCTGCGCCCGCAGCGCATGGCACGCGTCGTGATACGCCACGCGTCCGTCGGCGAGCGGGTTCGTGGGGACATCGACCAGCCCGTAGTCGGCCAGGAACTCCATCAGGTCGTGGACGGGGAGCGCCGTCCCCTCGACGAGCTCGCCGTACGTCGTCATGTGCGCGCTGCATCCGGAGGCGTTCACGATCACGTGATCCGCGCCCGCGAACGCCGATGCGTTGCGGCGGGCGAGCTTCCGGGCCGAGGCCAGCCGTCCGTTGTGCGCGGCCAGCGCCCCGCAGCAGCGTTGGGCCCGGGGGACCGTCACGCGCCAGCCGTTGCGGGCGAGCACGCGGATCGTCGCCTCATTCACCTGGTGGAACCAGCGGTCCTGCACGCACCCGGACAGGAGCGCCACCGTCCCACGGACGTCCACGCCCGTCGGCGGTTCGGTCAGGCGGGGGAGCCGCGCGAACGGCGAGGTGTGTCGCGGCGCCAGCGCTCGCATCCGTCGCGGAAGGAACGGTCTCGCGACCGGCTGGAAGAACGTGGCGATCCGCAGGAGGGCGGGATGCGGCAGGGTGACGTCGAGGCCCAGCCACCGGAGGAACCGTGCGCGGCGGCTGCGGAGCGGTTCCACCTGGACGCGCGCCCGTTCCATCATCCGGCCGAACGGCACGTGCGACGGGCAGACGTCTTCGCACGCCCGGCACACCAAGCACAGGTCCATGAAGCCCGCGAACGTGTCGTCGACCACCGCGGTTCCCTCCGCGACCGAGCGCATCGCGGTGATCCGCCCGCGCGGCGACGCCGATTCCTCACCGGTCAGCCGGTAGGTCGGGCAGTGGGGGAGACAGAGGCCGCACGCGACGCACGAGGACAGGTCGGCGTCGGAGGGCGCGTCTTCTTCTGCCCATCCGGCGATGGCGCCCGGCTCGGCTCCGATGAACCGAACCCCTTCGGGCAGCTCCGTGCCGAGCGGGGAGCCTTCGCGGTCGCCGTCGATCACCATGGCCCTATGGTCGCACGCTCCGCTCGTTGATCGCGCTCCGTTCGGCGGATGCGTTCCGCTCGCAACCGTAACGGGCGCGTTGCACGCCGTTCATACCGGCCGACTAGCCTTCCGTGATGGTGGCCACGCATCCGTTCACGCTCGCGCTCATCGCGCACGACGGCAAGAAGGACGACATGCTCCGGTTCGCGCGCGAACATCTGGATGAGCTCCGACCGCTCTACCTGATCGCCACCGCCACCACCGGTTCGCTGCTCAGGAGCGAGCTCGGTCTGGACGTTCAGACGATGGCGAGCGGGCCGCAGGGCGGCGACCTCCAGATCGGCGCGCGCATCGTGGAGGGCAGGATCGACGGGGTCATCTTCTTCCGCGACCCGCTCACGTCTCATCCGCACGAGCCCGACATCCAGGCGGTGCTGAAGGTCTGCGACGTCCACGACGTCCCGCTCGCCACGAACCGCGCCTCCGCGTTGCTCCTGATCCGCTCGCTCCACGACGAGCTCCGCGCGTAGCACGGCCGGCCGCTAGGCTGTCGCGTCATGGACGCCCTGAACGCCCGTCGTTCGATCAAGGCCGCCTCCTTCACGGAGTCGGTGATCCGCGACTTCACGCGGCTCTCCGATCTGCACGGCGCGATCAACCTGGGGCAGGGGTTCCCCGATTTCCCGGCACCGGACGAGGTGAAGGAGGCCGCGCGGCGCGCGATCGCCGATGACCACAACCAGTACCCCGTGACGTGGGGGGTGCCGGCGTTCCGTGAAGCGATCGCATCGTCGTACGGGCGTCTCTACGGCATGTCGGTCGATCCGGACACGGACGTGTGCGTCACCTGCGGGTCCACCGAGGCGATGATCGCCGCGATGCTCGGTCTGCTCGATCCCGGCGACGAGGTCGTCGTCTTCGAGCCGTACTACGAGAACTACGGACCGGATGCGATCCTGTCGGGAGCGGTACCTCGCATGGTCACCCTCCGCCCGCCCGACTGGACGTTCGACGAAGATGAGCTGCGGGCGGCGTTCAACGACCGCACGCGAGCGATCGTCGTGAACTCGCCGAACAACCCGACCGGCAAGGTGTTCTCGCGGGAGGAGCTGTCCGCGATCGCGGAGCTGTGCGTGCGCTACGACGTGATCGCGATCACGGATGAGATCTACGAGCACATCACGTACGACGGCACCCGCCACGTCCCGATCGCGACGATCCCCGGCATGGAGGATCGGACGGTCACGATCAGCGCGCTGTCCAAGACCTACTCGGTGACGGGCTGGCGCGTCGGCTGGGCGGTGGCTGCCGCCCCGCTCATGGATGGCATCCGCCCGGTGCACGACTTCCTGACGGTCGCGGCCGCGGCGCCGCTGCAGATCGCCGGCATCACCGCGCTCGGCCTTCCCGACGACTACTACTCGACGGCCCTGGCCGAGTACCACGAGCGTCGAGCCACCATGATGCGCATCCTGGACGAGACGGGATTCGTCGCGCAGCCGCCCGCCGGGGCGTACTACGTGATGGCAGACATCTCCCATCTCGCGTTCGACGACGACGTCATCGGCCGCGACGAGCCTGGTGGAGACGATCGGCGTCGCCACCGTCCCCGGTTCGTCGTTCTTCTCCGATCCCGCGAACGGCCGGCACCTGCTGCGGTTCGCGTTCTGCAAGAGGCTCGAGACGCTCGAAGCCGCCGGCGAACGCCTCCGCTCGCTGGTCTGAGACGGACTAGATGCCGCCCCAGGAGCGGCCGGGGGCCATGATGCCGGCCGGGTCGAACGACTCCTTCAGCCGGCGATGGATCGTCGGCGCGGCGATGGTTCCGTCGCCGAGGCCGCCGACGCCGCGGATGACCGGCGCCACGCCCGCGGCCTCGGCGACGCGCAGCCGGAGCTCCTCGAGCGGCTCCGCCCCGCCGGGGAGCCCGAACCACACCAGCCCGACGCCCATGAGCGCCGTCCAGTCGTCGCGGCCGGCGACCAACGCCTCGATCCGTGAAGGGACCACGGCCGCCTCCGCGACGGTCGCGCCCTCGATCGCCATCGGATCGAACGGCGCCGGCTGGTGGTCGACGGCAAGCGCGGGGTCGATCGTTCGCGCGGCGCGCGTCTGCTCCTCGACCTCGTCGGCCCAGCCCTCGAGCCACACGCGTGCGCGTCCGGGCTCGGCGACGATCGCCGAGGGGAGCGGCACGGTCTCGAGCAGCCGGCGGCCGAGCACGAGACCGTCTCCCTCGAGGGTGAGCGTTCGGCGGACCTGCGGCAGCGGGCGGAGCTTCAACGCGACCTGCACGATCACGCCCAACGTGCCGAGCGACCCGGTGGCCAGGCGATGCAGGTCGTAGCCCGTAACGTTCTTCACCGTGCGGGCTCCGCTCTTCACGAGCAACCCGTCGCCGCGTACCAGCTCCAGCTCCACCACCGTGTCGCGGACGTGACCGAGCCGCAGTCGTCGGAACGACGAGACGCCCGTCGCGATCACGCCGCCGACGGTCGCATCGGGGTGCGCGTCCACCGGCCACTCCTGGCCGCCTTCCGCCAGCACCGCTTGGAGATCGCCGACGCGGATCCCCGCGTGGACGACCGCGAGCATCTCCGCCGGCTGGTACGCCACGACCTCGTCCAACATCGTCGTCCAGAGCTCCGCGTCGACCTCGGATGGGTTCCCGCGATCCATGTGCGTGCGACCACCGACCACGAGCAACCGGGAGCGCGCCGCCGCGGCCTCCCGCACGGCGTCCTCCACGTCCTGCTTCGCGTGCGGGTGGATCAGATCCACGAACCCTCCGGCAGGTTGGCCGCCGCCTCAGCGGCATCCGAGCCACGCATCATCGCGAAGTCGCCGCACCGTGCGCCGGCAGGCAACACCTTCTGCGGGTTCATCAGGTGATCCGGATCGAACGCGTCGCGGACGCACGCCTGTGCGGCCAGGTCCTCGGCCGAGAACACCAACGGCATGAAGTCGCGCTTCTCCAGGCCGATGCCGTGCTCGCCGCTCAACGCGCCGCCCGCGTCGACGCAGAGCCGGACGATCTGGTCGCTCGCCTCCAGCACGCGCTCGAGCGTGCCCGGCACGCGCCGGTCGAACGACAGCAGCGGGTGGAGGTTCCCGTCGCCGGCGTGGAAGACGTTCGTCACGATCAGGTCGTGGTGCTTCGCGATCGCGTAGACACCCGCCAGCACCTCCACGAGCTTGGTGCGCGGCACGACGCAATCGTGCAGGTGATAGTGGGGCGCGATCTGCGCGACCGCGCCGAACGCGGACTTGCGCCCCTTCCACAACAGCGCGCGTTCGGTGTCGTCGGCCGCCACGCGGATGGTGCGGACGTGGTTCGCGCGTGCGGCTGCCTCGACCTCCCGCGTCTGGGCCTCGACACCCGACGGGAGCCCGTCGACCTCGACGATCAGGATCGCGGCGGCGTCCGTCGGGTAGCCGGCGTGCGCGAAGCTTTCGGCGGCAACGATGATGCCGTGGTCCATCATCTCGATGGCCGCGGGGACGACGCCGCGGGCGATGATGTCCGAGACCGTCGCCGCGCAATCGCCGACGTCCATGAAGTCGAGCAACATCGTCCGGACCGCGGGCGGGACCGGCGTCAGCCGTACGCAGACACGCGCGACGATCCCGAGGGTCCCCTCGGAACCCACGACGACGCCGCGAAGATCGTAGCCGGGCGTCTCGGGTCCCTCGCTGCCCAGGCGTTCGACCGTTCCGTCCGGCATGACGACGTCCAGCGCCAGCACGTGCGCCGACGTGACGCCGTACGCCAGGCAGTGCGGCCCGCCGGCGTTCGTGTTCGCGTTCCCCCCGATGGACGACGTCTGCTGCGACGAAGGGTCGGGCGCGTAGAAGAAGCCGGTCGGACGGAGCGCGGTCGACAGATCCAGGTTGAACAGCCCCGGCTCCACCCAGGCGAGGCGATCCTCCGTTCGGACCTCGAGGATCGCGTGCATCTTGGCGGTGACGACCACGAGCGCGTCGCCGATCGGCGTCGCGGCGCCGGCGAGACCGGTCCCGCTCCCTCGTGGCACGACCGGGAGGTCGTGCGCCGCCGCGATCCGGACGCACGAGACGATGTCGTCGATGGACCGTGGGAACGCGACGAGCGCGCACGCCCCCTCGACCATGGAGGCGTCGCGGGCGTAGAGCTTCAGCGCGAGCGGGTCGGACAGGACCTCGGTTGGACCCAGCGCTCCCTCGAGCTCCCGCCGCGCGCCGTCGACGTCGGTCATGACGGTAGGGTAGGCCCCGCACGATGCTGATGTGGCAGGCATTCGAGACGGAGGCCCCGGAACTGGCCTCGTTCGGCCGGGAGCGGATCGACCGGCGGGTGTCGTTCATGGCGACCCTCCGCGGCGACGGCGGTCCCCGCGTGCATCCCGTGACGCCGTGGATCGTGGAGGGCCACCTCTACGTCCGGATGTACACGACCTCGCCCAAGGTCGCCGACCTCGAGCGCGACCCGCGGTTCGCGCTGCACTCGATGATGGACAACGACGACGGCGTCGGCGGGGAGTTCGCCTTGCACGGGCGGGCGACCCGCGTCAGCGATGCCGGCACGATCGCCGCCGCGTACGCTCCGATCGGCGAGTTCACGGAGCGGCCGCTCGCCCTGCTCGAGCTCGGGGTGGACGATGTCGTGATCACCGAGTACCGGGGCGAGGACATCGAGCGTCGGCGGTGGTCGGCCAGGCGGCCGGACCATGTGGAGGATCGTCGCTCCCCGGCTTGACGACCGTCAGGCGACCCGGCCCGGGGAGCCGTCGGGCGCGGAGTACGGCAGCCCCTCGCGCGCCCAGGCCTCGATCCCACCGTCGAGGTTGTAGGCCTCGAACCCGCGGGCCTGGAACATCATGGTGGCGAGCTCGCTGCGATTGCCGCTCCGACAGATCACGACCACCGGCTTGGACGCGTCCAGATCGGATCCCGCCCCGGCCATGATCGCGTTGAGGGGCAGATGGATCGCGCCCTCGACGCGGCCGGCGTCCCACTCGTACTGCTCGCGGCAGTCGACGAGCTGCACCTCGTCGAGGCGCTCGAACGTTCCGCGTGGGGTGGAGAGATCGGCCGTCATCAGCAGGTGCGAATCCTATCAGCGAGGTCGATATTCCCTGCCTCAGCCGACCGCCCGTTCGAACGCCGCCATGGCGTCGTCGTCGAACAGGACGAATCGAACCTCGTCGACGGCGGTGTCGGCGGTGCGGATCGCCTCGACCGCGACCTCCGCGGCCAGGTCGATCGGGTACCCGTACACCCCGGTCGAGATGGCGGGGAAGGCGATCGTCGTGGCTCCCAGCGCATCGGCGACCCGCAGGCATGCCGTGTGGCAGCTCGCCAGCAGCCGCGGATCGTCGGGCGAGCCCGAGTAGATCGGGCCCGCCGTGTGGATGATCCACCGCGCCGCGAGCGCACCTCCGGTGGTCGCGACCGCTTCGCCCGTCTGGAGCGGAGGGTTGCCGCGCTCGCGGATCACGCGTTCCCGGTCGGCGAGCGCATCGGGGCCGGCCGCCCTGGTGATGGCGCCGTCGACCCCGCCCCCTGGCCGCAAGGAGGAGTTGGCCGCGTTCACGACGGCATCGGTGTCCTGGAAGGTGATATCGGCCTGGACGAGCACGATCCGTGGCACGTCGACATGGTAGTTGCGTCGCGGAACGACAGCCGGCCGCTCGCCCGGTACGCTGCCGCACATGTCGGATATCGACATCCTGGTGCTCGGTGATGCCAATCCCGACCTGGTCCTCAGCGGCGGGGACGTGGTGCCGGCCTTCGGGCAGGCGGAGCGGTTGGTCGATGAGGCACGCCTGGTCGTCGGCGGCTCCGGAGCCATCTTCGCGTGCGGCGCAGCCAAGCTCGGTCTCCGTGTGGCGTTCGCCGGGGTCGTGGGCGACGACATGTTCGGGCGCTTCATGTGCGATCGATTGCAGGAACATGGGATCGACACGTCGGCGGTCGCCGTGCTCCCGGAGCGATCGACCGGCGTCACGGTGGTCCTGTCCGGTCGCGACGATCGCGCGATGCTGACGTTCGCCGGCACGATCGGCGATCTGCGCCGGTCCATGATCGGCGCGGACGTGTTGAGCCGTACGAGACACATCCACGTGAGCTCCTACTTCCTGCAGCGGGCGCTCGCTCCGGAGCTGCCGGCGCTGTTCAAAGAGGCGCGGGATGGAGAGGCGACGACGTCGCTCGATCCGAACTGGGATCCATCCGGGCAGTGGGACAACGGGCTCATGGCCCTGCTCCCCGAGGTGGACGTGTTCCTGCCGAACGAGGTCGAGGCGCTCAGCATGGCGCGCATCTCGGTGGTCGAGGACGCGATCGTGCGGCTGCGCTCGTCCGGTGCCGGCACGGTCGTCGTGAAGACCGCCGGGCAGGGCGCGGTCGCCGCACAGGCGGGCGATGCGGTCTCCGTCGCGGGGATCCCGACCCAGGTCGTCGACTCCACCGGTGCCGGCGATTCGTTCGACGCGGGCTTCCTCGCCGGCTTCCTCGGCGGGCAGCCACTGCGGCGGTGCCTGGAGATCGGGAACGCGTGCGGTGCGCTGTCCACGCGCGGCATCGGCGGCGTGTCGACGCAGCCCACCATGGTCGAGGCCCTGGAGACGATCGAACGAGGCTCCGTCCCGTGATCGTGTGTCTGGTCGCGAACCCGTCGATCGACAAGCTCTTCGAGGTCGACCGGCTGGTGCGAGGCGATATCCATAGACCGATCGGCTTCGAACAGACGGCCGGAGGCAAGGGGCTGAACGTGGCGCGCGCGGCCGGGGCGCTCGGCGGCGACGTCCGTGCCGTGGCGCTGTTCCGCGGCCACACGGGTAAGTGGCTGGAGGAAACGCTTTCATCGCAAGGCGTCCGAGGCTCCTACGTCTGGACGCACGGCGAGAACCGGTCCTCGCTCTCCGTCGCCGACCGCGAGACCGGCGGGCTCACGGAGTTCTACGAGCACGGCTCCGAGGTGCCGTCGTCGGCGTGGCCGGAGCTCGCGCACGCGACCGCCGCCCTCTTCGGTGACACCACGTGGCTCACCATCTCGGGATCGCTCCCGGCCGGGATCGACGACTCCGCCTATCGAGATCTGGTGGCCGAGGCGCGCGCTGCCGGTGTTCGCGTGGCATTGGATGCGGAAGGCGACCGCTTGCGTCTGGCGCTGGAGGCGCACCCCGACGTCGTCAAGGTGAACGCGTCGGAGGCGTCGGAGCTGCTGGGGGTTCCGACCGCGCGTCGCGATGAAGCGTTGGCCGCGGCGCAGAAGCTTCGGGAGCTCGCGGGTGGCGACCGGCACGTGGGGATCGTGACGCGGGGGGCCGACGGCGTGGTCGTGGCCGCGCCGGACGGCGCGCTCTACGAGGGCGTCCTGTACGTGCGGGGCCGCTACCCCGTGGGCAGCGGCGACGCGTTCCTGGCCGGGCTGGTCGTGGCGCTCGACCGCGGCACCGGGTGGGGAGAGGCCTTGCGGATGGCACTCGGGGCGGCGACGGCCAACGCCGAGCTGCCCGGCGCCGGCCGTCTGGATCGGTCCCGGGCCGAGGCGCTGGGCGAACAGGCGACCGTCCGGCTCATCTGATAGGCGGCTCTAGAACGTCAGCACGACCTTGAAGTGGCCGGCGCCGCCGACCAGCTCTTGGAACGCGCGTTGACCGTCGGCGAGCGGCATCGTCGTGATCCATCCAGATGTGTCGATCGCTCCGTCACGCATCAGTTCGGTCGCGCTTTCGAAGTCGACGTCGCTCCACGCGTAGGAGCCGGTGATGGTCGCTTCCTTGCCGAGGACGGCGAAGAAGTCGACGGTCCCGGACGGTGAGCCCAGGCCGACCTCATGGATCCTTCCGCCGGTCCGGACGGCGCGGAGCGCCATCGCCCACGTGGCCTCGTACCCGGCGGCGTCGATGACGACGTCCGCACCCTCGCCGTCGGTCGCGTCGATCACGGCTCGTGCCGGGTCCTCGCCGGTGATGATCTCGGCATCCTGTGCCGCGGCCAGCCGGAGCCGACCCTCGACGGGGTCGGTGATCAGCACGCGCCCCGCCCCGTACAGGAACGCCGCCTTCACCATGAGCACGCCGATCGGGCCGGCGCCGATCACGAAGACGCGGTCGCCGCCCTGGACGGCCCGAGACGCGACGTGCACTGCGTTGGCCAATGGCTCGATGAGCGTCGCCACTTCGTTCGAGAGATCCGCGTCGAGCGCAACGGCAGCGGCGGTCGGAACGGCGAACCGTTCGGCGAAGCCGCCCGTCATGTCGCGTCCCACCAGCCGTCCGGTCGGGCAATGGTTGATCGCTCCCTCCCGGCACCAGCGGCAGGCGCCGCAGGACACGATCGGCTTGAGCACCACCCGCTCGCCGAGGCGCGCGGTGGGTACGCCCTTCCCGACTTCTGCGATCTCGCCCACCGTCTCGTGTCCCATGATGAGCGGCGGGATGCGTCGGGGGCTCGCCTCGCGGAACCCGTGCAGGTCCGATCCGCAGATCGACGACGCGCGTGACGCGATCACGACCTCGCCGGGCCCCGGCGTCGGATCCGGGGCCGTCCTGGAGCTCCATCCGGCCCGGCCCCATGTACACGAGCGCCCTCACGCGCGTCCCCCCGCGGTCGTGCAGACGAACGGTCGGTCGCGCGCCGGCACCAGGACGGGAACGTCGGGGAACTCGCGACCGGCGGTCTCGACGAGCGCGCCCGGGAACCCGAGGTTGCGCGCGAACAGGTCGTAGTGCATCGGGACCAGGAGCCCGGCGTCGATCCGGGATCCGAGCCACGCGGCCTCGCGATGATCCAGGTTGCCGACGATGCCTCGCCGTTCGCGTTCCGCATCCCGCCCGTTGATCGGAAGCAGCGCGACGTCGATCCCGAGCGGGGCCAGCGTCTCTTCCATGCCGTCGAAGTGGATCGTGTCGCCGGCGTGATAGATGCGCACGCCGCCCAGGTCGATCACGAATCCCAGGAACCGCACGAGTCCGCCGGACAGGTCCTCGCCGAACCCGTACGCGTCGTCCATAGTCACCCCGTGGCACGCGGGTACGGCGCGCACGGTCAGGTCGCCGATCTCCATCGAGCCGCCCGGCTGCATCCCGACCACTCGGTCGGAAGGAACGCCGGCCTCGGTGACCATGTCGACGATCGGCGACGGAACGACGAACACCGCGCCGGGAGAGGCGGTTGCGATGGGCTCGATGCTGGGGACGTCCAGATGATCGACGTGCTCGTGGGAGCAGAACACCACGTCGATCCCGACGCACTCGTCCGGTGCGAGCGGGGGATCGTGGAGCCGGCCGTCGTAGGGAGAGAGGAACGGGTCGAGGAGGACCGTGATCCCGCCGCCGCGCGCCGCGAAACTCGCTTGGCCGAACCAGGAGAGCGCGGCCTGGCCGTCGTTGAGCCGGAGGTTCGTCAGGCGAGCGATCGAGGTCTCGGTCATGTCAGCGGGATCCTGTCACGGGGTGGCCGGGACGATCGCATCGCCGGTCGGGCCGTCGAAGACGTGGACGCGCTGGGCGCCGAGCCCCAGCCGGATCCGGTCGCCGGGGGACGGCGTGAGCGAGGGCTCGAACTTCGCCGTGATCTCGGCGCGATCGCCGGGCAGCCGCGCGAGCGCATCTTCGATCCCGGACGGCTTCGTCGCGACCTGGCCACTCACCGTGCCGTGCACGATCACGCCGTCGCCGAGCGGTTCGACCACGTCCACCTCGAACTCCATGCCCGGCTGGCCGTCGACCGCGGGCCGCAGGTGCTCCGGCCGCAACCCCAGGACGACGTCGCCGTCGGGCACGCCTGGGATCGGGCAGCACCAGGTCGCCCGCGGTCGCGACGCCGCCGAGCGCGGTCGCGCGGAGCAGGTTCATGGGCGGGCTGCCGATGAAGCCGGCGACGAACAGGTTCGCCGGATGGTCGTACACGTCCTGCGGGGCGCCGATCTGCTGGAGCACGCCGTCCGACATGACCGCGATGCGGTCGCCGAGCGTCATCGCCTCGACCTGGTCGTGCGTGACGTAGATCGTCGTGATGCCCAGGCGTTGATGGAGACGCTTCAGCTCGCGCGCGCATCTGCACGCGGAGCTTCGCGTCCAGGTTGGACAGCGGCTCGTCCATCAGGAACGCCTTCGGCTCGCGGACGAGGGCCCGTCCCATCGCCACGCGCTGGCGCTGGCCTCCGGAGAGCTGCGCGGGGCGGCGCTTCAGCAGGTCGTCGAGCCCGAGCATCGCGCTGGCCTCGCCGTACACGCGGATCGATCTCGGCCTTCGGCGTCTTGCGTTCCTTCAGGCCGAACGCGAGGTTCTTGTAGACGGTCATGTGCGGGTAGAGCGCGTAGTTCTGGAACACCATCGCGATGTCGCGGTCGCGCGGCGAGACGTCGTTGACCACGCGGTCGCCGATCGTGATCGTGCCGGACGGTGGTCTTCTCGAGGCCCGCGACATCCGCAGGGCCGTGGTCTTCCCGCATCCCGACGGTCCGACGAGGATCAGGAACTCGCCGTCGTCGATCTGCAGCGAGAGGTCGTTCAGCGCCGCGACCGTCCTCGCCGAGGAACTTCTTGACACGTGGTCGAGGGTCAGTCCGCGGCATGCTCAGCCCTTCAGTCCCGAGGTTGCGATGCCGCGCATGAAGTACCGCTGCGCGAAGAAGAACAGGAGCAGGACCGGCAGCACGCTCATCACGTTCGCCGCCATGAGGAGGATGCGTGTTGGTCTGATGGGCGCCCTGGAACGTCGTCAGTCCGAGCTGCAGCGTCATGTTGTTCGGAGTTGTAGATCGTGACGAGCGGCCAGAGGAAGTCGTTCCACGTCCAGAGGAACGTGATGACGGCGACCGTCGCGAGCACCGGACCCGACAACGGGAGCACGATCTTGAACAGCACGCCCAGGCGCGACGCGCCGTCGATGCGCGCGGCCTCCTCGAGCTCGATCGGCAGGGAGCGGAAGAACTGCCGGAGCAGGAAGATGCCGAACGCCCCCGCGAGGTTCGGGAGGATCAACGCTCCCAGCGTGTCGATCAGGCCGAGCTTCCGCACGATGATGAACGTCGGGATGATGATGACCTGGAACGGGATCATCAACGTGGCGAGCACCAGGATGAAGACCACGTCCCGGCCGAAGAACTTGATCCGGGCGAACGCGTATCCCGCCAGGCTGCAGAACAGCAGGTTCCCCGCCACGACGACCACCGTGACGATGAGCGGTGTTCATGAACCACCGCGCGAACGGCGCCTGTTGCAGGACCGCGGTGTAGTTCTGCCACTGGAGGCTGCTCGGGATCAGGATCGGCGGGAAGTGCCGGGTCTCGCTCAGCGTCTCGAACGACGTGAGATCATCCAGATCATCGGGATGAGCATGACGATCGCCAGCGGGAGCAGCACCAGGTGCCACGGGCTGAACAGGAACCGGCGCCGCTCGGGGTCGCCGGTCGACACGTCCTCGATGGGCTCGAGGAGCGCGTCGTCGCGTAGTTCGGCGGATGCGCTCATGACGCGTAATACACCATCCGTTTGCCCACCCAGAGCTGGATCACCGTGAGCGACCAGGATCGCGATGAGCAGGACGTACGCGATCGCCGCCGCGTATCCGGCGATGCCCTGCTGGAACGCGAGCTTGTACAGGTAGAGGACGGGCACGTACGTCGCCGTGCCGGGCCCTCCGTTCGTGAGGAAGAACACCTCGTCGAACACCTGCAGCGCGTTGATCGAGGAGAACACGACGAGGAACAGCGTCGCCGGCCCGAGCAGCGGCAGCGTGACGTTGCGGAAGATGCTCCACGTCCGAGCGCCGTCGATCGCAGCCGCTTCGAGGAGCTCCTGCGGTACCCCTTGCAGCGCCGCCAGGTAGATGATCGCGTCGAAGCCGATCCACCCCCACACGGTCATCCCGATGATCGAGTACAGCGCACCGCTCGAGCTCGTCGAAGAACCCGAACGGCCCGAGGCCGACCTTGCCGAGGAGCCAGTTCGCGAGCCCGAAGTTCGGGTCGAAGAGCCACAGGAAGATGATCGACGTCGCGATCGTGGACACGACCACCGGGACGAACACCGCGGTCGGTAGAAGCGGATCCCGCGGATCTTCCGGTTCAGGGCGACCGCCGCGAACAGGCCGCCCGCCGACCGAGAGCGGCACGAACAGCGCCGCATAGATCACGGCGTGGACCATCGACGTCTTGAACAGCGGATCCTTCGGGAGCGCGCGGTAGTTGGCGAGCCCGATCCACTCCGGCGTCGACAGCAGGTTCGTCTTCTGGAACGACATCAGGGCCGACCACACGATCGGCACGAGCCCGAACGCGACGAGCAGCGCCACCGCGGGGAACGCGAACGCCCAGCCGACCACGTGGTCGGACCGGATGATCCGGCGGACGTTCACGCCCCGGTGCTTCCGTCGCTCCTCATGGCTAGCCCGGGATGGCCAGGAAGCCGTTCGCCTGGCTCCGCCGCCTGGTTCAGCGCATCCTGCGGTCGACGCCTGCCCCTGCAGCGCGGAGCACGATCGCCTGGCCGAGCGCGGTCGAGACCCTCGGATACTGCGGGATCGGACGGTCGCGCCTGCAGGACGTTCTTCAGGTTGTCCGCGAACACTTGGGTCCCGGGGTACTTCGTGTAGAACGCCTGCGAACGCCGACATGTCGGCCACCGACGCGCGGGTGGGCAGGTGGCTGGTGTCCAGCGAATCCTGGAGCACCTGGTCGGGCGACGTCATGAAGCTTAGGAACTTCCAGGCCGCGTCGACGCGGGCCTGTCCGTTGTCGAAGATCACCCAGTTGTCCGGTCCGGCGATCGTCTGGTGGCTGCCTCCCGGATCGAACGACGGCATGACCTGGACGCCGTAGTTCACGTCGGGGAACCCGGACAGGTCCCAGGGTCCGGTGATGATCATGCCGATGTTCCCCGAGTTGAACAGCTGCCCGGACTTGCCGGAATCGGGCTGGAAGTCCAGGTACATCGAGCCGTCCTGGTTGATGTCGGTGAGCGTCGTGAGGGCGCGGACGCCTTCCGCCGAGTTGAAGGCCGCCTTCGTGTTGTCGCTGTTCAGGATCTCGCCGCCGGCGGCCCAGAGCATGGCCTCGTACTCCCACACCGTGGTCTCGCTGCCGTCGACGGGGAACACCAGGCCGAATACCTTGTTCGCCGGGTCGGTGATCGCCTTAGCGGCGGCCCGCAGGTCGTCCCAGGTCCAGTCGCCCGTGGGTTCGGGGATGCCGGCCTTCGCGAACAGATCCTTGTTGTAGACGACGGCAAGGTTGTCGACGAGCGCCGGGACGCCGAGGACGCGGTTGTCGACGGTCGCGACGGCCTGCTCGCCCGGATAGAAGTCGCTCCAGTTGTAGCTCGCGGCGTTCACACGGTCCGTCAGGTCGACGATCTTCGGGGTCTGAGCGAGCTGCGCCATGTTCGTGCCGTACTGGTACGAGATGTCGGGCTGCTGGTTCCCTTGGATCGCGACCGTCGCCTTCTGCAGCGCGTTGTCGCTGTTCACGTACTGGAGCTCGATCGTGATGCCCGGATTGTCCGCCTCGAACGCCTTGACCATCCGCTGGACGACAGGTACTCGAACGACTGGTTCACCGGGGGCGGCGGCGTGTAGCCCATCCACATGGTGAGCTTGATCGGCCCGCTGCTCCCGCTGCTGTTGCCGTTGTTCTGGTCGTTCCCGCCTCCGCCGGTGCACGCCGCCGCGACGACCGCGAACACCAGCACCACCACGGACACTCGCCAGCTGCGCTTCATGACTCCCCCTTCTCGATGTTCACGAGAGCACCACCGAACGTGTCAGGTGCCGCGGACGATCCGGATCCAACCCTCGCGCCTCGGCGAGCGCCACCGCCGTCCGCTGCACCAGGATGAGCTCGGCCATGGGATCGATCGTGCCCAGGCCGTGATCGACGATCGTCGCGCCGGTCGCCGCGACGTCGTGCAGGAGATCGGACTCGACGTCGCCGAGCGGCCAGACCGCCGAGCGCGTCCCCGCCACGCTGATGGGACCGTGGCGGTACTCCATAGCCGGGTACGACTCGGCCCAGGCGCCGCTCGCTTCGCGCATCTTGAGCGCGGCCTCGTTCGCCAAGCCGATCGTCCATCCCCGGCCCAGGAACACGAAGTGGTCGAACGCGCCGACGTCGAGCGGCAGCTGGGCCGCGAGCGCCCGCTCGCCGTCCCGGGCGACCGGCTCCAGGTCCTGGCCGAGGCCGGCCCGGAGCAGCGCGAGCGCACCGGTCGCGAACCGCGTCTGGACGACCGAGCGTTCGTCGGCGAACCCGAGCAAGATCCGTTCATCCGCGGCGTTGGCGACCGGCGTGTCGTCGACGCCGCAGATCGCCACGGAGCGGGCGCCTTCCCACGGTCGTTCGAGCAGCCGCGCCACCTCGGTCGTCGTGCCGCTCCGCGAGATCGCCATCACCACGTCGTAGATACGTTCCAGGGGAGCCTCCGAGGCGGCGAACGCGTCGGTTTCGCCCTTTCCGGTCGCCTCCCGGAGCGCGGCGTAGGCCTGCGACACGAAGAGCGAGGTCCCGCAACCGACCGCGGCGACACGGTCGCCGGGTCGAGGGAGGGTCGCCGCGACGGCGGGAGCCTCGGCAGCCGCGCGCCGCCACGTGTCCGGCTGGCTCGTCAGCTCACGCACGATTTCGCTCATTCGAGTGGACTTTATTGCATGAACGATCATCTGAGCAATGCAAGGGCTTGCCTCCTTCCTATACTCCTGGCCGATGAGGCAGGCGGATCGGTTCAGCGTGATCCTCGAGGATCTCGCCGACGGAGGGTCGGTCAGCGTCACCGAGCTCTGTCGGCGACTCGGGGTGTCCGCCGCAACCATCCGGCGCGATCTGGGGCTGCTCGAGGAGAACCACCTACTCAAGCGGACCCACGGCGGTGCCGTGTCGCAGGGGCTTCTGTACGAGCTGCCGCTCCGCTACAAGAGCGGCCGCCACCAAGAGGAGAAGCGCCGCATCGCCAACGCGGTCGCCGATATGGTCGCCGACGGCGCGTCGATCGGTCTCACGGGCGGGACGACGACGACCGAGGTGGCGCGGGCACTCGTCGGCCGCGAGCACCTCACGATCGTGACGAACGCCCTGAACATCGCGTCCGAGCTTGCCGTCCGGCCGAACCTCCGGCTGGTCGTGACGGGCGGCGTGGCGCGGAGCGCATCGTACGAGCTGGTGGGACCGCTGGCGGAAGCGAGCCTGCAGGAGATCAACCTGGACCTGGCGATCCTGGGCGTCGACGGCATCTCCGCCGGTGCCGGCCTCACCACCCACCACGAGGTCGAGGCGCACACCAACCTTTCATTGATCGAGCGGGCGCGCCGGGTGATCGTGGTCACCGACGGATCGAAGATCGGAAACGCGGCGTTCGCACGGATCTGCGGCATCGAGCGCGTCCACGACCTGATCACCGACGCCGGGGCACCTGCCGACGCCCTGGCGGAGATCGCCGCCGCCGGCGTCGCCGTCACCACCGTGTGACGTCGTGAAGGCGGTTCCCTGGGCTGGCCGGGTGAAGCGTCAGCTGCGACGGCGCGTGGACCCGCGGCGGATCGCCTCGGGGATCATGTCGCCGTGGGCATCGATCAGCTCGTCGACCATGTCGTGGACCTGGTCGAGCGTGAGCGTCGCGGCCACGTTCGGATCGAGCATCGCCGCTCGGTAGACCTGCTGCCGATCGCCGTCGATGACCGCGCGGACCGTAAGCTCGACCACGTTCAGGAACGTGCGGTTCAACGCCGTGAGGTGCGCGGGTCGCGCAGGAACCGCCGTCGGCTGCACGCCGGCCCGGTCGACCAGGCTCGGCACCTCGACGCAGCACCCGTCGGGCAGGTCGGGGATCAGGCCGGTGTTCCTCACGTTCGCGTACAGGGCTCGCGGCGTGCCGGTCTCGATCGAATGGATGATGTCGGAGGCGAGTTCGCTCCCCGGCTCTGCCTCCACGGGCTCGCCCGCCTCGAGCTTGCGGACGATCTCGCGGTAGTCCGCCATGGCGTGCTCGGTGCGTCCGATGTAGTCGTCGACCGGGATGCGGAACCGCTCGATCTGATCGTCGTGCCGCATGAACCAGGACACGTATTCCGCCGAGTGCTCGCTCGACTCGGTGGGGAAGTACCCCAGTTCCTTGTAGAGCTGAACCCGGACACGGC
Organism: uncultured Actinomycetes bacterium; assembly: GCA_963736335.1. GTDB lineage: Bacteria > Actinomycetota > UBA4738 > UBA4738 > HRBIN12 > JBBQVZ01. The sequence continues at coordinate 242,932 of CAVTOC010000005.1, forward strand.
GCCCCAGTCCTTCCGGGTCGGCCTCGATCGCGGCGTCGAGCGCCGGGTAGAGATCCTCGCCGTCGCGTTCGAACCGCGTGACGAACGCCTGGTGGTTGAAGCCCGACGTCTGGAACGCGATCTCGTCCATGGGCACGCCGACCGTCTCGGCCATGAACTCGTGCGTGTAGAAGACGGAGTGACAGAGGCCGACGACGCGATCGAACCGCGACCCGTCGTAGACGGCCCACGGGACCATGGCCATCGGGTTCGTGAAGTTCAGCAAGGTCGCGTCGGGACACACGTCGGCCATGTCGTTGCCGATGTCGATCATCACCGGCAGCGTGCGCAAGCCGCGCGAGATGCCGCCGATCCCGAGCGTGTCGGCGATCGTTTGACGGACGCCGTACCGGCTGGGTATCGCGAAGTCGATCAGGAACGCGTCGCGTCCCCCGACCTGGATCTCGTTGATCGCGTAGTCCGAGCCGTCGAGCGCCTTGCGACGGTCCAGCTGGGTCGAGATCGTGGCGCGCCCGCCCTTGGCCTCGTTGATGCGGGTGCCGATACGTCCGGCCGTCTCCAGCCTGGCCTCATCGATGTCGTGGAGCACGACCGAGACGTCCTGGAGGTCGTCGAACGACAGGATGTTCGAGAGCACGTCGATCGTGAACTCGACGCTCCCCGCCCCGATGATCGTGATCCTCGGCATGCGCGACATTGTTCCATCGAGCCCTCAAAGCAACAAGTTCGATTACACACCGGACGACCCGGTGCTAGCGTTCGCGCATGAAGCGCCTGGCCCGGGCCGCTGTCGCCGTCGTCATCGTGGTTGGTGCGTTCATGCAACCGGTTGCGGTCGCGAGCGCGGAACCCGTACCCCTGACTTCGGCCGCCGCCTCCGACCCCGCGTGCCCGAACTGCCCCGCTCCCACCACGTGTCCCGGTTGCTGGCAGCCGCCGCTCGACGCCCGATGGCAGTACCAACTCCAGGCCAAGCCTGGGGTGGCTGACGACACGGGCGGGATCGACGTCGATATCTGCTCGCTGCCGGCCGCGGGAGGCAACTGCGTCACGCCGAACGTGTTCGATGTCGACCTGTACGTCGACACGAGGGTCTCGGGCCCGGGCAACTTCGTGGTGGATACCGCCGCGGTCGATGCGATCCACGCGGCCGGTGGACATGCGATCTGCTACCTGGACGCTGGCGACGCCGAGACGTACCGGCCCGACTACCAACGCTTCGTCGACTTCGACACGCACTGCGGCGGATGTCTCATAGGCAACCCGTTCAGCCAGGTCTTCCCGGACGAGTTCTTCCTGAACGTCAACGACGACCGGGGCCAGCGCGCGTTCATCCTGAAGGTGAACCGAGACCGTGTTCAGAAGTGCGCCGCGGCAGGGTTCGACGCCGTGGAGTGGGACATCATCGATACCTACGAGGACCCGCACTCCGGGTTCCACATCAGCTACCGATCGCAGTTGATGTTCAACTCGCGTCTCGCGAACCTGGCGCATCGCTACGGCATGTCGGTCGCGATGAAGAACGACCCCTCGCAGGTTAAGGACCTCCTGCCCTACTTCGACTTCGCGATCGTCGAGCAGTGCTTCCAGTACCACTTCTGCTCGGGCGACCCGGCTCCTGGCGAAGTCGCGTTCATCCAGGCGGGCAAGGCCGTCTTCGAGGTGGAGTATCGGCTCACGCGCGACGAGTTCTGCGCGGACGCCGACTCGCTGGGGATCAACGCGATCAAGAAGAGCCGCAACTTCTCGCTCTTCGCCACGCCATACCATCCGTGCCGCTGATCGTCTCGGCGTTCGCTACATGACCGCGAGCTGACCCCCGTCGATCACGAGCGCCTCGCCGTGGATGAACGACGCGTCGTCCGACGCGAGGAACGCATAGGCCGCCGCGACCTCGTCGGCGGTCCCCGCCCGGCCGAGAGGGATCCGCTCCCGCTCGTAGGCCTCGACGAACGCCTCGTCCCCGAGCGCGTCGTTCAGGGGCGTCCGGATGAAGCCGGGACAGAGGCAGTTCACGCGGATGCCGTGACGCCCGAGCTCGACCGCCATCGTCCTGGTGAGCTGGAGCACGCCCCCCTTGGACGCGTTGTAGTGCGCGAAGTCCTCCTCCCCGCCGAGCGCGTTGGTGGACGCCATGTTCACGATCACACCGGTCTTGCGCGCGACCATCCGGCGCGCCACCGCCTGGGCGACCAGGAACATCCCGGTCAGGTTCACCCGAAGGATCCGATCCCAGGACGCCACGTCGATCTCCAGGAACGGGTCCCTGTGCGCGATCCCCGCGTTGTTGATGAGGACGTCGATCGGCCCGAGTGCGGACTCGGCCGCCTCGACCAACCGTGCGACGTCGTCCTCGCGGCCGACGTCGCACGTCACGCCGTCGACCGACCCGAGCGGCGAGAGCTCGGCCGTCGTTGCTCGGACCTCGTCCTCCTCGTGCCCGCAGAAGACGACGCGGCTGCCCTCCTCGAGGAACCGGCGGACGGTCGCCTTGCCGATGCCGCTGCTCCCTCCGGAGACCAGCACCGCCTTGTCCGTCAGACCGCGCAACGCGCCACCTCCCGCGGAGTCGTCGCGTGCCGGTCGCGCGTCGCTACCATGCCGGACATGCGCGGGATGGTGGCAGACGCGGCACGGGCCAGCAAGGGCGTCCGCCATCAGCGTGGGCCCGCCGCGTGAACGAACGGTCCCGCGCACGCCCGATCGTTCGACCCGAGGTCGCGGTCCATGGCCTGTTCGTCGTCTTCGGGTTCGTGATCGCTGCGTTCTTCCCGTTCTTCTCGATCTACCTGCAGGGGCGGGGACTGTCGGCCGACGAGATCGGCGTCGTGATCGCTGCGACCGCGCTCGCGCGCATCATCGGGAACCCGATCTGGGGTCATGTCGCCGATACCCGCATCGGCCGCCTCACGGCGTTCCAGATCGGGACGGTCGGCGCCGGTGCGGCGGCAGTGGCGATGAACCAGGTGGACGGGCTGGCGGCGATCACGATCGTCGCGGTGATCATGGCCGGGTTCTGGGTGGCGACCGGACCGAACATCGACTCGATCGCCCTCGTGCACCTCGGCGACGAGGCCATGGCCGACTACGGCCGGCTCCGCGGGTGGATGAGCGCGTCCTACGCGCTCGGGTGCCTCGTGTTCGGCGCGATCCTGCAGCTGGCCGGCGTCCGACTGGGCGATGCCGATCTACGCCGTCGCGAGCCTCGTCGTCCTGGCGTGGAGCACGACGATCGTCCGCGACCGGCCGAAGGACGTCGAGGCGCACGGTCGTCTCGGGACCGTCGGCGCCGTCTTCCGAGCGGCGCCGCGCTACTGGGGGTTCCTGGCCGCCGCGCTCCTCGTCTGGGTGGGCTTCAACGCGGCGTGGAACTTCATCGCGCTGAAGATCGTGAGCGAAGGCGGCGGGCCGTTCCTGATCGGGATCGGCACGGCGCTCGGAGGGTTGCTCGAGGTGCCGGTGATGCGGATCTCGTCCCGCATGCAAGTGAGGAGAGGGCTCCGTCTGGTCTATGTGCTCGGGTGCTGCATCTACGCTGCGGGATTCCTCCTGTGGGGGCTGATCGACGACCCGACGATCGTGTCGCTGCTGACGATGTTGGAGGGCGTCGCGTTCGCGTTGATCTTCACGACGAGCGTCGTGGTGGTCGGCCGCCTCATGCCGCCGACGCTCTACTCGACCGCGAACTCCATGCGGGAGATGGTCATGCTGGGGATCGGGCCGATCCTCGGAGCCGGGATCGGCGGCTTCGTGTACCAACACGAGGGGACCGTGGTGCTCTACGTCGGCGCCTCCTCGCTGGCGCTGGCGGGCGCGGTCGTGGCATGGTTCGCGTTGTCCACACCCGCGCTGTCCGAACCCGGTGTGCCGGGTCAGGAGATCGAACCCGTCATCACGTGACCGAAGCAGACGAACACCGCGCGTTCGTCGAGCGCCGCTGGCCGGAGCTCGGCGTGCGGACGTTCGAACCCATCGGCGGTGGCTGGGATTGCTTCACCTACGTGGTGAACGGGGAGTGGGTGTTCCAGTTCCCGCGGTTGCCCGGTGCGATCGAGAGCCTCGCGAAGCAGATCGCCGTCTTGCCGGAGCTGGCGCGCGAGGTGTCGTCGGCCATCCCGTCGCCGGAGTACACGTCGACCGATCCGGTGTGCATGGGATACGCGAGGATCGACGGGAGGCCGATGACCGCGGACGTCGACGGCATCTGGCCGGAGCGTCTCGGACGGTTCCTCTACGACCTGCACATGACTCCGCCGGAGTACGTCGGCATGCGCTCGATCACCGCGACGGAGGTCCGCGACGGTCTCCGGCGAAAGGTCGACGCCATGAGCGTCCACGTGCTGCCGCTCCTGGGTCCGGAGGAGCGCGCGGCCGCGGAGCGAACGATCGCGGCGTTCCTCGATGATGACGATAACTTCCGGTTCGCGACGTCCCTGACGCACGGCGACATCGGCCCGGAGCACGTCTTGATCACCGATGCCGGGGATCTGGCGGGGGTGATCGACTGGGGAGACCTGGGGGTGGGCGATCCCGTGTCCGATCTCGCCTGGGTGCTCAACGCGATGCCGGAGGTGGGCGAACGAGTGCTCGGCGCGTACGGCGGGGCGCCGGACGATCGGTTCCGTATCCGCGCCCGGTTCGGGTTCCTCCTGATGCCCTGGCACGAGGTGCTGTACGGCATGGAGACGGATCAGCCCGGGTTCGTCGAGAGCGGCCTGGCCGGCGTCCGCGAGCGGCTCGGGTGATGCGGTTCGACGTTCGTAGCCAGGGCTGCCACCATGGATGTCGACGAGCGAGGAACGAAGGAGGACGTGCCATGGGTGAGCAGAACAAAGGTGTGGTCGACAAGGCCAAGATCGCGGCCAGCGGTGCGGTCGACAAGGCGAAGGGCGTCACGGGCAGCGCGGTCGAGAAGACCAAGCCGCTCGTGGACAAGGCCGGCGACGCCACCATCTCCGCGCTCGACAAGGCGAAGGGCGTGACGGGGACCGTGGTCGAGAAGACCAAGCCGTTGGTGGACAAGGCCGGCGCGGTGGCGGGAACGCTGCTCGACAAGGCGAAGGAGAAGCTCGACACCGACAAGAACGACGGCGGCGCCACGTCGGGTGCCGGCGACGAGACGGACGCCTAGTCCGGCGAGGGGAGGGGGCCCACAGATGGTCAGCGCATACATCCTCGTGCAGACCGAGGTCGGGAAAGCGTCGCAGGTGACCGACCAGATCAAAGGACTCGGCGGCGTGGTGAACGCGGACGGCGTCACGGGTCCGTACGACGTGATCGCGCGCGTGGAGGCCGACGATCTCGACGGACTGGCGAAGCAGATCGTCATGCCGATGCAGGAGATCGAGGGCATCACGCGAACGCTCACCTGCCCCGTGCTGTCCCTGTAGCACGACGCCGCCGTCGGCGATGACGATCAAGATCCGGCGCGACGACGAGATCTCCGACGTCGACGGAGACTGGTTCCGCGCGCGCTGGCATTTCTCGTTCGACAGCTACCACGACCCGGAGTACACGAGCTTCGGGACGCTTCGTGTGTTCAACGACGATCGCCTGATCCCGGGCGCCGTCTGGCCGATGCATCCGCACCGCGACATCGAAGGGCTGACGTACGTCGTGGAGGGAAGCTTCCGCCACCAGGACGATGTCGGCGGCGCTCCCGGGCCGCTGCCTGCGGGCTCCGTGCAGCGGATGACGCTCGGGTCGGGCGCATGGCACTCCGAGCAGAACGCGAGCGAGACCGAGGGGATGCGATTCATCCAGATCTGGATCCTGCCCGCGGAGCTGGGGCTCACGCCGGGTGTCGAGCAGAAGGTCTTCACCACCGCCGACCGCACGGATCGGCTGCTCCGGGCGATCAGCGGCGAGGGAGGCGACGCCGTGCTCGTGCATCAGGACGCGCACGTGTTCGTCTCGCACCTCAGCGCCGGCGCCGCGGTCGAGCATCCGCTCGGGGATGGGCGCGGGGTCTACCTCTACGTGATCGAGGGCGACGCCACCGTCAACCGCGAACGGATGACCACGGGCGATGCGGCCGAGATCTGGGACGAGCCGCTGATCAGCCATCGAAGCGGCCCCGTCCGCTGAGGCCGAGATCATCCTGGTCGACGTGCAGCTCTGAGACGGCGCCGCCTCGACCACCCCTCCATCCGGTCTGCGTCCTACGCCGAACGGCTGGTCTTCCGACCGATTGACGTAGCCCGACGCCGAGCCCGACGATGGCCGCGGTGACGCCCGGGACCCCCCTGACCATGCCCGGGCGCGCCGCAAGCCACCACGGGAGGCATACCGGTGGACCGTTCGTTCGGCATCGCCGCGGGCCGCCGGCTGTCCGTCGCGCTGCTGGTGTTCCTGTCGGTCTCCGTGCCCGCCGGCTCGCGGGCGGTCTGGGACGTCTCGGCTGGTCCCTCCCGGCTGTCCGGGACGGGACGCATCCCGGGCTCCCCGGTCTCGCTGCGCCCCACCGACGGGAACGCCGATCCGAGGGGTCACGGCTACTCGGTGCCGAGCCAGCACGTCTGCGGTCCGCACGTCTGCGTGCATTGGGTGAACACGACATCCGACGCCCCGCCGCTCGCCGACGCGAACCGCAACGGGCTGCCCGACCAGGTGGATCGGACGCTCGACGCGTTCGAGACCGCATGGCGGGTCGAGGTCACCCGTATGGGGTTCCGTGCACCGATGCCGGACGGGAGCTCGGCGGATCACGGGCCCAACGATCTGCTCGATGTGTACCTGGCGGACGTGGGCGCGTCCGGATTGGCCGGCTACGTCGCCACCGATGATCCGCACGCGAACGACGACGCCTACCCGTACCGCAATTACTCCGCGTACATCGTCGTGGACGACGACTTCTCGACGGCGCAGCTCGGGTCGAGCGGGGGTCCCGGCGGTCTGCGGGCCACGGCCGCGCACGAGTTCTTCCACGCGGTGCAGTACGCCTACGATTCGGGCGAGGACCCGTGGCTGACCGAGGGCACCGCCGTCTGGATGGAGGACGCGGTTGCCGACGACGTCGACGCGAACCGCAGATGGCTCGGTTCGAGCGCGCTCGAGCATCCGTGGGATCCGGTCGACAGCAGCCGCGGGTTGAACGAGTACGGCGCATGGATCTTCTGGCGCTTCCTGACGGAGAGCACAGGCGGCCAGGGCGGCGGTGCGACGTTGATCCGACGTGTGTGGGAGCTCGCCGCCGACGGGCCGGGCGATCCCGATCTGTTCTCCGCGCAAGCCCTCCAGCAGGTGCTCGGCTCGAGCGGTCGCTCGCTCGCCGGCGCGCTCGCCACGTTCGGTGCATGGAACCTGGCTCCCGCCGCGTTCTACCAGGAGGGTGCCGCGTACCCACAGGCGTTGATCTCCGGGCTTCTTCGGATCAGCGCCCGACAGCCCGCGACGGGCTGGTCGACGCTGTCGCTCAACCATCTGACGACGAGCTCGGTCTCGTTCGAGCCCGGATCGACGGGCAACGCATCCTTGCGGCTCTCCCTCGACGGACCGCCGGGCGGGACGGATGCGGCGCGGGTCGCGATCTTCCTGCGGTCGGGAACCATCCGCCTGGTGCCGTTGACGCTCGACGCGGAAGGCGACGCCCGCATCACCGTTCCGTTCTCCTCCGCCGAGGTGAGCCGGGTCGCGCTCGTCGTCGCGAACGCGAGCATCGACTTCCGGTGCTGGACGGGCGCGGGCTACTCGTGCAACGGGCGTTCGCGCGCGGACGGGATGCCGTTCCGCTACATGGCCGCGCTCGCCGGCTGAGGGTTCGAGGCGCCTACTCGTCGTCGGCGCTGGTCGGGAACGGCAGTGCGATCGGATCGTAGAACGGACTCCGGCCGTGCTCGTCGAACCGGTCCATCCCCAGGTCCGTGACATCGATCAGGTCGGTCCGTCCCTCGAGCGCCAGGTCAGCCGCCACGCGTGCCACGCCCGGCCCCCACATCATGCCGTGGCCACCGGGCGAGGCGACGGTGGCTCCGTCGATCGTCGTGCCGTCGGTGGTGATCACCGGCCCCAGGATCGGCAGATGGTCGGGCGTGTAGTCGATCGTCCCGCACCACGCCTTGCGGATGCCGAGATCCTTCGTCGTCGGCACCAGCGTGTGGAGACGCCGCTGCATCCGTCGCAGGTACGGCCAGTCGACCTCCCGCGCCGGCCCGGGCGTTTCCTTCGGGTTCGACATGCCCCAGAGCAGCCCACCCTCCTCCAGTCGCCAGTAGATCCCGGCGCCCACATCGAAGACCATGGGCTGGCGTTCGACGTCGAACGCCGGATGCGGCTCGGTCACCACCACCTGATGACGCGCGCCGCCGGCGAAGATCCGCGCCCCGACGAGCGAGCCCACCGCTCGAAGGCTCGGCCCACCGGTCAGGATCACGCGCTCGGTCTTGATCACGCCGTCGCGTGTCTCCACACCGGTGACGCGGCGCCGGCCGCCGCGCGCGGCCGCGGTCCGCAGGCCGAGGAACGGCGTCCGCTCGCGCAGCTCCACGCCCGCCTGCTGCATCGCGAGCGAGTACGCGCGCACGTTCCGCGGAGGATCGATGGCCCCGTCCGTCGCGCAGTAGCTCCCTCCGCGGTGTCCCTCGACGGCGAGCGTCGGGTTGAGCGTGCACGCCTCGGCCGCGTCGACCCATCGCACGTCGAGCCCGGCCGCGCGCTGCATCTCCACGCGCGCGTTCCCGTCGCGCACGTCGCGCTGCGTCACCGCGAGGATCAGGTACCCGAGCTCGCGGAACCCGGAATCGGTCCCGATGCGCGCCTGCTGCGAGCGGTAGAAGTCGATCGAGAACCGGCCGAGCGCCACGGTGGTCGGCGTGCCGCCCTGCGCGCGGACGACGCCGGCCGCGCGGCTGGACGCCCCCTGTCCGGCCAGGTCCTTCTCCAGGACCACGACGCGTTCCGCACCGCTGCCGGCGGCGAACCACGACGCCCACCCGCCGACCATCCCGGCGCCGACCACCACCAGGTCCGCCGTCTCCGTCTTCGCCATCAGATCCTCCGCCGACCGACGTGGGGCGTGAGTCTAGTGCTCGAGCCCGTCAGAGCGGTCGGACGGATCGGAGCGTCAGCGACGTCGACGCGTTGCACGGTGGCCTCGCCGAAGCGGGGCTTCACCTCGAGCGTCAGCCACCGCGTCGGCTCACCACCGGGCGTCGACGCCGGAGTCACCTCGATCGACAGGAACGTCCCCTTGGTTCTGAACGTCCGGCGGAGGCCCTCGTGCCTCCAGTCCACGCGGTAGCGCTTGCCGGCCTCGAGCGTGGAGAGGTCGATCCCCGGTCGAGTGCCGTCCGCGCCCGCATCCATGACGAACCCACTGTATGGCAGCGGTGCAAGGCGGGTCGAACGTACAGTGACGCGTATGCAGCCTCCGGCGACACCTCCCGGTCTCGACCGTCGCACGATCCGCGAGGAGATCCTGGTCGTGCTGGCGCTGTCGCTCCTGGCGAGCGCCGTCTACGCGGTTCTCAGCCTCCTGTCGGCCCCGCTCAAAGGCGTCCACGTCGCCTCGGTGAACCAGAGCAACGAACTGGCGCGACAGCTCGTCGGGATCGCGTTCAGCCTGGCGCCGGTATGGCTGGTCGTGCACCTGCTCAAGCGGAGCGGCGAAGGCGTACAGGCGATCGGGCTCGCGTGGGACCGGCCGGCCCACGATCTGAAGCTCGGTGCGGCGTTCTTCGCCGTCGTGGGGCTCGGAGGACTGGCGTTCTACCTCGGAGCGGTCGCGCTCGGCGTGAACCGGTTCGTCGTGCCGGTGCCGCCGCTCGGCCATTGGTGGACCGTGCCGGTGCTGTTGCTGAACGCGGCGGCGGCCGCCCTCCTCGAAGAGGTCATCGTCCTCGGGTACCTCATCACGCGCCTGCGGCAACTGGCGTGGAGCCCGTTCGCGGCGGTGGCGGCCAGCGCCGTCCTCCGCGGCTCCTACCACCTGTATCAGGGATGGGGCGGGTTCGCGGGCAACCTGGCCATGGGCATCCTGTTCGGTGTCGCGTTCCTGCGGCTCCGCCGGACGTGGCCGTTCGTCTTCGCGCACTTCTTCTTGGACGCCGCTGCGGGCATCGGGTTCATCCTGTTCCGGCACCATCTGCCGGGCTTCTCGTGAGGATGCGTCCGCACTGGTAAACTCATACGCGGGATATCCCATCAAGACCGTTACCCCGGCCAGCGCGCCGGGGTTTCGTGTGTCCGGGCCCGGTGCCCGCTACTGGTGGTCTCGGGGGATCGTTCGATCCCAGGTCCGGTGCCAGCGTTCGTCGCCGTCCTCGCTCACGCGGAGGTCCACCTGGACCCGGTACGCGTCGCGATCGCTCTCGACGTCGAGCGTCACGCTGGCGCCACACGTCGCCTCGGGCCATCGCATCTCGAACGTGGCTTCGCCGTGTGCCGACGCGTTCCCGGGGTCGGCGGGTTCGGACCGTCACGATGCCGGCGTACCGCTCCGCGAACGAGGGGGTGTCGTCCTTCTCGTCGTAGTCGCCGTGGCTGCCGACGACGGCGCGCGTCTCCCCGCTCGGCACGTCGTGCTCGATGCGCCAGTCGTATCCACCGTGTCCGCGGTTGGGGACGGCGTCGCCACCCTTCCCGCCGCGACGAGGGCGGCGCGAACGACGGCGTGCCCTCGGCGGGAGACGGACCGTCGAGCACGGGGAGGTCGAGCGTCGTCGCGGCTCGGTCGATCGTGAGCGTCACCGGCTCCGGGGGCGTCCACGCGTTCGGCCAGTCGCTGCCGGCCAGGTCGAGGCGGAGCCGGTGCCCCGCATCGAACGTCCACGATGCCGCTTCGAGATCCAGCGTGACCTCGTACCGCCGCCCCGGTTCGAGCGGCGACGGTTCTTCACGCGAGTCCCGATGCGCGAGGTTCAGCATCGTGCGGGTGACGAGCGACGACGCACCGTCGGGGAAGACGTCACAGAGCTTCGCGGAGAGGTAGGCGATCGGCGCCGACGACGTGAGCGTGACCGCGAGACGCGCATGACCCAGCATCTCGAGGTCCTGCGTCCAGGGCCGGCCACGTGTAGCTGAGCGAGAACGCCTCGTCCGGGCGTTGGTCGTCCGGCTGGCCCCACGGCAGCTGGCCCGCGCAGGAGATCCATGCGGTCCAGCCGACGTCGCCGCGAACGTCGAGGACGTCTCCGCCCTCGCCCGCCGGCGCGTCGGTGGAGGCGTCGGAGAGCGCGAGCGTCGTCGGTCGCAGGCGCTCGGCCGGCCACGTGGGCTCGTATCGCCACGCGCCACGCATCTCCGGACGCGTCGCGCCGGGGCGTGTGGATCGTTGCGCGAAGAGCGCGATCGGCTGGCTCGCGGTCGATGCCGTTGTCCTCGTCCTTCAGCCACCGGTCCCACCAGCGGATCATCTCGGGGACCAGGTCGATGTTCGGCCCGGGCAACGAGATGTCCGTCGACGCATGGGCCCACGGTCCGATCACCAAACGTGTCGGACAACGGAGCCGTTCGAACGTTCGCAGCGTGTTGTTGCGATAGCCGTCGGCCCACCCGGCCACGATCATGGTCGCCGCCTCGATCCGGTCGTAGTCGGGGCGGAGTGATCCGAACCGCCAGTAGTCGTCGAACCGTTGGTGCGCGAGCCACGTGAGCACCCACGGCTCGGTCCCGCGCACGCGTTTCTCCCACTCGTCGCGCCACCCGTCTCCGTAGATCGACGGCACCGGCGGCAACGCGTTCATGGCGATCATGTACGTCGGGTAGTCGACCAGGTCGAGCTGCTTCACCGCGCCGCCGAAGTAGTGGACGTCGTCGGCGTACCGATCGTCGGTCGCGAAGATCGGGATGATGGCCTTCAGCGCCGGCGGCCGCTCCATGGCGAGCTGGATCGAGTTGAAGCCGGAGTAGCTCGTCCCGTACATGCCGACGGCCCCGGTCGACCACGCCTGCGTCGCGAGCCAGTCGATCACGGTGAGCATGTCGGAGCGCTCGACGGCCGGATACTCGTCCTCCGCGATGCCTTCCGAGGAGCCTGTTCCTCGGAGGTCGACGCGACACACCACGTAGCCGGCCGCCGCGAGCCGCTCGTACTCCACCTGGTAGCCCGCGGTGTCGTCGTCCTTGCGGTAGGGGAGCGCCTCGAGGACGGCGGGCCACGGCCCGTCGCCGTCCGGGACGTAGAGCGAGGCGGCCAGCCGGACGCCGTCGCTCATCGCGATGAACTCGTGTTGTCTCGTGGGCATGTCGACGGGCAAGGCTACCGTCAAGTCGGGGGCTCGGAGGGACCCTCGGTCACATCAGATCCACCCGCGGAACCACACCCGCGCCTGCCACGCGGTCCGCGAGATCGGATTGCCGGTCAGCACGGGCCAGAACCACAGGAACAGCCCGACCGCCACGAGCACGTACCCCCACACGAACGGCAGGTACGGATGGCGCGAGGATTCGACCGTCCCGCCATCCGGCTCACGGAGGACGATCGTGGCGCTCGCGAGATCGCGCAGCACGTAGGTGATCGCCAGCACCATGAACGGGATGATCGGCGCGACGTAGAAGAAGAACTGGGGGCGGGTGACGAGGAACCACGGGAGGTACTGCGCGAGCAGCGGCGTCACGATGTATCCCGCGCGCCAGTCGCCGCGGCGCCGCCACATGACGGCGACGAACGGGATCGCCCACAAGCTGGCCCAGAAGATCGCCGGGTTCCCGATGGCGAGCACCTGCGCGATGTCCGAGCCGAAGTCGCGTGAGTAGAAGTTGACCGGCCGCAACATGAACAGCCACGTCCACGCGCGCGAGTAGTACGGGTGCGTCGGCGTGTACGTGTTGGTCGCGACGTCGAGCGCCGTGGTCTTCAGGCTCCGGTGGTACGCGAGCATCGCCGTTTGGTTCTCCCACCAGTCCTTCAGGCTCCATCCGAAATGGTTGAACCACGGCAGGTACACGACCATGTACACGGCGATCGGCGCGATCACGAACGCGACGAACATGCCCAGGCTCTCCTGGCGGATCGCCCGTGCCAGCGCCCGCCCGAGCGAGGCGTCGCCCCGATGTCGCCGGGTCGTCTCCCACGCCACGGACAGGATCAGCGCACCCAGGATCGCCATGCCGCCCGACCACTTCACCGAGAACGAGGCGCCGAGCGCGATACCGGCGGCGAAGCGCCAGGGACGCCACAGGGGGAACGGGATCGTCGCACGAGCGCGAACGACCCCCATCAGCTCCATCTCCGGAGCGTCGCCCACCGTGCCGACCGAGACGGGTTCCGGCTCCGGCTCCGGCGGCGTGCGCCGGTCGATCCATCGCCGGTCCAACAGGAGGAACAGGAACCCCAGGACCACCCAGAACTCCAGATGGATGTCGAGCAACGCCGAGCGCGACAGGACGACGTTGAGGTTCTCGACGGCGAGCAACAGCCCCGCCACGAACGTCCAGAGCGGGCTGCCGAACAACAGTTGCGCGATGATCGCGACGAACGTCACGATGAGCGTGCCGGCGACCGCGGACGAGAACCGCCATCCGAACGGCGTGACGCCGAAGAGCTTCTCGCCCATGCCGATCATCCACTTGCCGAGCGGCGGATGGACCCACGAGCCCACGTCCCACTTGTGCTCGCGCCAGTAGTGCTCGTCGCTGCTGTCGACCCTGCACACGTGATCGGAGCCGCCGATCAGGATGCAGCCCGCTTTGGCGTAGTAGTTCTCGTCGAAGAAGAGCTCGGGCGGCCGTGAGAGGTGCGTGAAGCGGAGGGCTCCCGCGATGGCGGTCACGGCGAGGATGGCGATCACCGGACGGTTCAGCCGTTGCAGCGCCGTGGACACCGGGTCAGGCTACAAGCGCCGGCTTCGTGAGGTCGGAGGGACGCGATGGATCCCAAGCGGATCGTCCAGGAGGGGTACGACCGGATCGGGTCGGGCGGTACTGCGACTGGATCGCGGCGAACCCGCCCGGCGTCCGGGGATGGTTCCTGGACGAGGTCCTCCAGCGGCTGCCCGCCGGTGCCGACGTCCTGGAGCTCGGGTGCGGCCGGGACCGGCCGCCGCGGTCCTCGGCGGACGGTCGCACGTACACGGGGGTGGACCTGTCCTACGGGCAGCTCGCGATCGCCCGCGAGCGCCTGCCGGAGTGGACGTTCGTCCAAGCCGACCTCACGACGAGCTCGAGTTCCCGGCGGCGTCGTTCGACGCGGTCGTCGCGTTCTACGTCTTCAACCACGTCCCGCGCGCCGAGCAGGCTCCGACGTTCGCGCGGGTGTTCTCGTGGCTGCGTCCCGGCGGTCGCTTCATGCTCTCGCTCGGCGCCGGGCAGTCGGAGGACGAGGTGCAGGAGGACTGGCTCGGGGTTCCGATGTTCTTCGCCAGCTTCGAACCCGACGTGAACGAACGAGCGTTGCTCGCAGCCGGGTTCGAGCTCGAGCTGTCGGAGACCAGGAGCCGAGATCGAGGAAGGTGAAGGCGAGGCGACGTTCCACTGGGTGATCGCACGGAAGCCGGACCCGCGGTGACCGCGATCGACGAGCTCGTGTATGTCCTGCAGGAGGCGTTCTCGGGCGCGGGGATCGAGGAGTCGAACGAGGGTCAGTCGTTCATGCAGAACCTCCTGAGCGTGGAGGCGATCGATGTGGCGGACCGTGCCGGACGGTGGCGTCCGGACCATCGAGTCGATCGCGCTCCATGTTGGGAGCTGCAAGGTCATGTACGACGAGTACGCGTTCGGACCGGGCCGCCTGTCCTGGGGCGACCCCGAGGTCCAACCCTGGCCGTTCGGCGAGGCGCCGTTCGTGGCGACGATCGGGTGGCTCCAGGACGTCCACGGACGATTCGTGGAACACGTTCGTGCGCTCGGGGACGACGATCTCGCCGCGCCCCGCCTCACGAACTGGGGAGAGCTTCGACAGACGCGATGGCTCATCTCGACGATCGCGCAGCACGACGTGTACCACGCCGGCGAGGTGAACCATCTCCGGAGCATCCTCGCCGCCAGCGACGCCTGGCGCTGGGGATGAACGCTCAGCGCTTCGGGCGATCCTTCAGGCGGTAGACGAACTGGATGCCTTGGAAGACGTCGGTGATGGACGCGCCCTTGTTGTCGACCAGGCCGGCGTCCAGGCCGATCCCCTGGGCGAAGCTGAAGTCGATGTCGGTCGGCACCTTCGACGCCTTCTTGGGCCAGGCCACCCAGAGCCGTCCGCTCGTGTCGAGCGCCGCGGCCAACCGGTCGAACCATCGGATGAGCTCCGCCTGCTCGACGGCGAACAGCACACCGACGTCGAGCGGCTTCGAGATCTTCGTCAAGCATCTTCGAGCCCATCGGGCATGGGGGTCAGCAGCCGATCGAACCCGTCGGGCGCGTTCACCAGGAACACGCGCGAGCCGTCTCGGATACCGAGCTTCTTCGGCAGCGGCGTGCCCGAGTAGTCCTTGTGATCGTTCGCCAATGGATGCTCCTGCGGGGGCGTGAACGCTCGTGGCCGGCGACGGCACATCCTGCCACCATCGGGTCGTGACGGGCACCCTCTATCTGGTGGGAACGCCGATCGGCAACCTGGGCGATCTGGCGCCGCGCGCGGTCGAGACGCTCGCGTCCGTCGACCTGATCGCCGCCGAGGACACGCGGCGGACGGGCCGCCTCTTGGCACACCTCCAACTGGTGGACCGGCCGCTGCTGTCGTTCTTCGAGGGGAACGAGCGTGAGCGGACCGAGGAGGTCCTTCGGCGGCTCCGCGACGGGGCGACCGTGGCGCTCGTGACGGACGGGGGCATGCCGACGGTGTCCGACCCGGGCTTCCCGTTGGTGCGGGCCTGCGCCGCGGAAGGGATCGACGTCCGCGTGGTGCCCGGCCCGTCTGCGGCCATCGCGGCGCTCGCGATCAGCGGGCTGCCGACCGACCGCTTCGTGTTCGAGGGGTTCCTGCCGCGGAAGGCCGGGGAGCGCCGCGCGCGTCTGGAGGCGCTCGCCACCGAGGCGCGGACGATCGTGCTGTTCGAGTCGCCGAAGCGCGTGCGGGCGACGCTCGTGGAGGCGCTCGACGTGCTCGGCGATCGCCCGGCCGCTGTCGCGCGCGAGCTGACCAAGCTCCACGAGGAGGTGTTGCGCGGCCGGCTGTCGGGGCTCCCGGAAGTGCTGGACGCCACGACCCTGAAGGGCGAGATCGTCGTCGTGATCGGTGGGGCGGATGCGGCCGCGGCGCCCGACGCCGGCGAGCTTGTCGAGGAGGCCCGGGCGTTGATGGCCGAGGGGGCCCGTGCCCGCGATGCGGCCAAGGCGGTCGCCACGCGTCACGGCGCATCGGCCAACGCGATCTACCGTGCGCTGGTCGGGGCGCCCTCGGGCTAGTCTGAGCCAGACTAGCTGTTTATCAGGCGCGACGACTCCCTCCCTGTCCCGGCCGGTACCATGACCCGACCATGGGCCGCGACGTCTTCTACATCACCACCCCGATCTACTACCCCAACGACGTGCCGCACATCGGGCACGCGTACAACGCCGTGGCCACCGACTTCATCGCCCGGTTCCACCGGCTCCGCGGCGAGGAGGTCTTCCATCTCACCGGCACGGACGAGCACGGCCTCAAGCTCCAACGGGCCGCCGAGGAGCAGGGCATGTCGGCGCAGGAGTGGGTCGACGCCATGGAGCCGCGCTGGAGGGAGGTCTGGGCCCGCCTCGATATCGCCTACGACGACTACATCCGGACCACCGAGGCCGCGCCACACGGCACGCGGTGCAGCAGCTCCTCACCGCCGTCCACGACAACGGCCGGGACGACATCTACCTCGGGACGTACGAGGGGCTGTACTGCGTGTCGTGCGAGGCCTACTACACCGAGGAAGAGCTGATCGACGGTCTCTGCCCGATCCACGAGCGCCCGGTCGAGCGGATGGTCGAGGAGAACTACTTCTTCCGTCTCTCCGCCTACGCCGCTCGCCTCCTGGAGCACTACGAGGCGCATCCTGAGGCGGTCGAGCCGGAGACCCGCCGCAACGAGGTCCTGTCGACGATCCGTGGGGGGCTCCAGGACTTCTCCATCAGCCGGACGACGTTCGATTGGGGCATCCCGCTCCCGTGGGATCCGAAGCACGTCTGCTACGTCTGGTTCGATGCCTTGACGAACTACATCACCGCCGCGGGCTACGCCGACGCTCCCGAGCGGTTCGCGCGGATGTGGCCCGCGAACATCCACTCGATCGGCAAGGACATCCTGCGCTTCAGCACGCGATCTACTGGCCGGCGATGCTGATGGCGGGCGGCGTCGAACTGCCGACACCAGGTGTGGGCGCACGGCTTCCTCACGGTCGGCGGCAAGAAGATGTCCAAGACCAACGCGACCGGTATCCACCCGTTCGAGCTCCTCGACGTCTTCGGCGTGGACTCGTACCGCTACTACTTCATGCGCGAGATCCAGTTCGGCCAGGACGGCAGCTTCTCCTATGAGGCCATGGTCGAGCGTCACAACGCCGACCTCGCCAACGGCC
Source organism: uncultured Actinomycetes bacterium (assembly GCA_963736335.1). Lineage (GTDB taxonomy): Bacteria > Actinomycetota > UBA4738 > UBA4738 > HRBIN12 > JBBQVZ01. Next base: position 260,343 of record CAVTOC010000005.1, read on the forward strand.
TCGGCAACCTCGCCAGCCGAGTCCTCGCGATGCTCGCCAGCCAGTTCGACGGCGTCGTCCCGGGGTTCACAACGGAGGGTGCCGAGTCCGACTTGCCCGCCGTGACGGCAGAAGCCGCCGCCCGCTATCAAGCACACATGCAGAACGTCGAGCTCTCCCCAGCTCTGGCGGCGACATGGGAGATCGTGGCGAGAGCCAACCACTACCTGGTCGAGAAGGAACCCTGGAAGATCAAGGACGAGTCGCGCCGCGACGAACTCGGCAGCATCCTCTACGCCTCCGCCGAAACCCTCCGCATACTTGCGGTCCTCATCTTCCCCATCATGCCGAGAGCCGCCACCGTGCTCTGGTCCCAACTCGGCATCCAAGAAGAGCTCGACGAACAACGCCTCCCCCAAGCCGCAGAGTGGGGAAGACTCGCCAGCGGAACAGTGACCACGAAAGGCGAAAGCCTCTTCCCAAGGTTGGAGACGGAGTAAGAACGTTCAGGCGGGGAGGGTCGTCCCGGAGCGGGCGACTATGAGGAGCGGAGCCGCGAAGCGGCGAGCACCGCAATCGGAGCCCCGAGGGACGATCCCGACCGCCCGCCGAACCGACCTCCACCGCTCCAGTCCGGGGTGAGTCTTCCGAGCTTCGTGTTTCACGTGAAGCTCCCCCGATTCACCCCAAGGTGAGACTCGGTATCGTGGCCGCTCGATGAGCGACAAGAACCCTGAAGTGCCGGGTCAGAGCGGGGCGGTGGACACCCACTGCCACCTGTTCCTGCTCGACAGCGAACCTTCAGGTGTGGTCGAGGCCGCGAAGGCCGCGGGCGTCGACCGGCTGATCTGCGTGGGCGTGGACCCCGAAACGAGCCGCCGGTCGCTCGAGCTGGCCGATTCCATCGAGGGTGTGTTCGCCACAGCCGGTATGCATCCCCACGACGCGAGCGCGTTCGACCGGGACGCAGGCGCTCGGATCGAGGAGCTCCTGCACGATCCCCGCGTGCTGGCCGTGGGGGAGTGCGGCCTCGACTTCTTCCGGATGCACTCGCCCAAGGAGGACCAGGAGCGTGCCTTCCGGGCCCAGATCGCGCTGTCCAACGACACCGGCAAGTCGCTCGTGGTCCACGTCCGCGACGCGTGGCCCGACGTCCTTCGAGTATTGGATGAGGGATCGGCGGAGCGCGTGGTCATCCACTGCTTCAGCGGCGACGCGGTCATCGCGCGCGAGTGCGAAGCGCGTGGCTACTGGGTCAGCTTCGCGGGCAACATCACGTATCCGAAGAACGAGCACTTCCGTCAGGCCGCGCAGGCGCTCGCGCTCGATCGCATCCTCGTCGAAACCGACAGTCCGTTCCTCGCGCCGCAGACGATGCGCGGTCGCGACAACGAACCGGCGAACGTGATGACGACGATCGCCGAGATCGCGCGAGTGCGCGACGCGCATGTCGACGACATCGTCGAAGCGACCGCGAAGAACGCGCGCGCGGCGTTCGTCGGACTGCCGTAACGAACGTGCAGAAACGGACGGGATCGCGCGAGAACGGCCGAGTTATCCACCGAACGGGTGTTCGGTCTCAAGATTGCAGTGAGGGTTGAGGGTTTGCTAGGGTCGCGGTCCGTGCACGTGATGGCTTCGGTCCGGCCACGTCGCTTCCCCCCGAAGCCTTCCTCGAACGAGTGGAGGAAGGTTGGCCGTTCGACCCACCCGGGTCCGCAGGTTGCGGATCCACCGGGCGATCCAAGCGACGACGTTCGCCGTGAGCATCGCGCTCGTCGGCGGGATGTGGTTCGTCGCTTCGCGCACGTATGTCACGTTGGTCGTCGGCGGACACGTCGAATCGGTCAGCACGAACTCGGCGAACGTCCGGGAGCTCCTTCTGAACGAGGGCATCACCCTCGACGGGAGCGACCGGGTGGTACCGCCGTTGGCGACGGCGATCGCCGACGGCATGACCGTGGTGGTGAGTCCCGCGCCCGGCGCGCCGGGCTCGAGCTCCGGCTCGGGTTCGACGTTCGGGTTGCAGAACATCGCGGTCAACCAGGTGCCCACAGATGTGGGGGTCTGGACGGTGGAAGGTGCGAGCAGCGGACCCGCCGCGAGGATCGCGGCGGAGCTCGCCGAGGCTTCGGCCTCCGCGGTCGACATCGGAACATCTCCGGTGGTGAGCGCCCGAGTCGTCGTGGCGGGGAAGGTCCACGACGTGCTCACCAACGCTCGTACCACCGGGGAGCTCCTCTCGGCCATGGGGATCACTCCCGGTGTTCATGACCGCGTCCGACCATCGTCCAGCACCCCCCTTCACGTCGGCTCGACCGTCGTCGTCGATCGCGTCCAGGTCCTGACGCGAGACCTCCGCCGATCCATCCCGTACGCCACTCGGACGCTCTGGACGAACGAGCTCCCGGTCGGTCGGGTCCACGTCGTCTCCTCGGGCATGGCGGGACTCGCGTTCGTCACCCAGCGGGTCGTCCGGGTGAACGGTCGGGTCGAATCGACGACGGTCACGGGCGAGCGCATCGTCCGACCGCCGGTCGACCTGGTGCGTCGCGCCGGCCCGGTGAGCCCCACGATCCCCATCGGCGTCCCCGGCGGTCACGAGGCCGGCGGACAGGCGACGTGGTACGACCCGCCGTGGTCGGGCCTCACGGCGGCGAGCCCCTGGATCCCGTTCGGCACGCGGGTGACGGTTACCGACCTCGCGTCGGGACGGACGGTTATCGTCACGATCGATGACCGTGGACCCTTCTCGCCCGGCCGCATCATCGACCTCTCGCCCGAGGCGTTCTCCGTCCTCTCGCCGCTCGGCCGCGGCGTCCTCAACGTCCGCCTCAGCTGGTAGGGACGCCGGCGGCGAGGCGGGGCGCGGCCTCGGGGCCGGCGCCGTCCGCGAGCTGGCGGAGCGCCACGGCATCGAGCCGTCGAAGGCGCTCGGACAGCACTTCCTGATCGATCCGAACCTCGCCCGGGCGATCGCCGCCGAGTCGGGCGCCGGTCCCGGCGATCGCGTGGTCGAGGTCGGAGCCGGGATGGGCTCGCTCACGCTGGCGCTCGCGGAGACGGGAGCGCGCGTCCGTGCGATCGAGTTCGACCGCGCGTTGCTGCCCGCGCTCCGCGAGGTGACGGCCGGCGTCGCCAACGTCGACGTCGTCGCGGCCGACGCGACGCGCATCGACTGGGCGAACGAGCTCGACGGCGAGCCGTGGATCCTCTGCGCGAACCTCCCGTACAACGTCGCGGTCCCGGTCGTGATGGCGGTGCTCGAGGAGGCGCCGATCGTCGAACGGCTGGTGATCCTGGTGCAGCGCGAGGTGGGCGAGCGGTTGGTGGCGGGACCCGGCGACGAGCACTACGGACCGGTGAGCGTCCGTGTGGCGTATCGAGCGACCGGCGAGCTGACCCGCCGCGTGCCGCCGTCCGTGTTCTGGCCGCGGCCGAAGGTGGCGTCGGTCGTCGTGCGATTGGAGCGCGAGGCGTCGCCGCCGGTCGACGTCGAGCCCGCCCGTCTCTGGCGGGTCGTCGACGCCGGGTTCGCCGAGCGTCGCAAGACCATGCGGAGCGCGGTCGTCCGGCTGGGCGTGGACCCCGGGCGCGCGGACGACCTCTTGCGGGAGCAGGCCATCGACCCGCGCGCCCGCGCCGAACGCCTCTCGCTCGCCGAGTTCGCGCGGATCGCCGAGGCCCTGCCGTGACGGCTGGTCCCCGATCGGTCGTCCGGGCCGCACCCGCCAAGCTGAACGTCTTCCTCCGGGTGCTCGGCGCCCGCGACGACGGATACCACGACCTGGAGAGCCTGGTGCTCCCGCTGTCGCTCGCCGATGAGCTCACCGTCACGGACGCGCAGACGCTCGACGTGATCGTCGACGCGGAGATCGAGCTGTCCGAGGGGCTGGACGCCGGCGGCATGAACCTCTCGCTCGTCGCCGCGTTGGCGATGGCCGAGGCATGCGACGGTCCGATCCGCGGCGCGGAGATACGGATCGCGAAACGCATCCCGGTCGCGGCCGGGCTGGGCGGCGGCAGCGCCGACGCGGCCGCGACGCTGCTCGCATTGAACGACCTATGGGCGTGCGGTCTCGATCGCGACACGTTGGTGTCGGTCGCCGAGCGCATCGGATCCGATGTCCCGGCGATGCTGGCGGGAGGCGCGGTGATGATGCGGGGGCGGGGCGAGCGGATCGCTCCCGTCCACGTGGTGACGACGTGGTGGGCCGTCAAGCCGTTCGGGTTCCCGACGCGCTCGCCCGACGCCTACCGCTGGTGGGACGAGGACGGTGCGCCGGTCGGGCCGGATCCCGGCGCGCTCGTCGCGTCCGCGGAGACCGGGAACGTCGAGCTGCTGGGGCACGCGCTGTTCAACGATCTGGAGGGACCGGTCTCCCGCCGGCACCCCGAGATCGCGGAGGCGAAACGCGCGTTCCTGGACGCGGGAGCGCTCGGCGCGATCATGAGCGGCAGTGGCCCGACGGTCGTCGCGCTGGCGCGTCACATGGGCCACGCCGACCGGCTGGCCGCGGCGGTTCCCGGGTCCTTCGTCGTGTCGGGGCCGCCGGCGGGATAATCGCCGGGCAGTCCGGGGTCGTCTAACGGCAAGACGCGGGCCTTTGGAGCCTGAAATGGAGGTCCGATTCCTCCCCCCGGAACCGTGACCACACCGTGCTTTCGAGCGTCCTGGTGATGATGATGAGGAGCGGGAGCGCCGGAGGGACGTTCGGGGACCATGTCTTCAACCGATCGTTCACGGCCCTCTACGAGCGGTATGCCGATGATGCCATCGGGCTCGCGTATCTCCTCACGGGGGATCGCCGCCTCGCCGAGGATCTGATGCAAGAGGCGTTCGTGAGGGTCGCCCGGCGTTTCGTTCACATCCGTGATCCCGACGCGTTCTGGGGCTACCTGCGTCGCTCGGTCGTGAACCTCGCGAATTCGCATTTCCGGCGAAGAGCCATCGAGCGGGGCTATCTGGCGAGGCAGCCAAAGCCGGATGAGGCGTCCGAGACGGACCCGAGCGATCGCGTGGTCCTTCGCGAGGCGATCCTCCGACTTCCGCTGCGACAGCGGACCGCCGTGGTGCTCCGGTTCTACGAAGACCTCCCGGAGCGCGAGATCGCCGACCTGATGAGATGCCGGGCGGGCGCGGTGAAACAACTGGTGTTCCGAGCGATGCAGACGCTCAGACGCGATGTTGCAGGGTGGGAGGAGCCGTGACGGACAAGACCTCGATCGAAGATCAGCTCCGAGCGGAGCTGGGTCGCATGCGGGCGGAGGTGCGCGCGGAACGACCGGCACCCGGCGAGATGACGACACGGGCGCGGCGGGCGATGACCGTCTCGTTCGCCGCCGCGGCGCTCGCGGTTGCCGTCGTGGTGACCGGGTCGGTCTTCGCATGGCGCGCATTCTCGCCGGCGAGTTCTGAGCTGAGGGTTCCGGCCGCGCAGCGGACGGTTACGCCCAGCGGATCCGCGGCGACCGGCACCCTGTCGGATATCGAGCAGGAACTTCTCGCGCGACCGCTCGCTCTTCCGACGGTCGCGGCCGGGGAGTCGTGTCCGACCTCCCCTATCACCAGGATCACGCCCGGACCCGGCTCGGGCTTCACCGGAACGGTCCGCGCTCAGGTGGCCGGTGTCACCTACCTTTCGCAAGGCGCCCACCTGAGTCTCACTGGGCTGAGCCGTACGTCCGGCGGCTGGTACGCGATCAAGGACATCTGGATCGTGGATGGGTCATACGAGGGTCCGGTGCTGATCCGAGGCGGCCAGATGAACGGTGAGGAACCGATCGAGCTGGCATGGAATCCCACGACGCCGGTGCAGGATGCGCTCCTGATCGATCCGGGCTCCCCATCGCTGCAGACGAGCTCCACGACGGGATCGCGGACCGTTCCCATGGAGGTCTCCGTTCGGGGGCCGGGCTGCTACGCGTACCAACTCGACGGCGTTGGGTTCACACGGTTCATCGTGTTCGAGGTTTCGGCCTGAGGATCGGGTGGCGTTGACCCGCTCGCGGGTTTGTCAGGCCCACGCCCATCCAGGAGGATGGAGTCCCTCGCCCCTCGACCTCTGGACGCGCGGTTGGCCGAGAACACGAAGAACGCCCGAACGCTCGCCGCGGTGGTGCTCGCGGCGGGCAAGGGCAAACGGCTGAAGTCCTCCACGCCCAAGGTCCTGCATCCAATCTGTGGCCGGCCGGCGCTGTGGCACGTGCTGCAAGGGGTGCTGGCCACCCGTCCGATCAAGATCGTGGTCGTCGTCGGGCACGGTGCCGACGACGTCCGGGCGGCGGTCACGTCCTGGGGACTGAAGCCCGCGCCGGTCTTCGTCGAGCAGACGGAGCTACTCGGCACCGGACATGCGGTGCTCGCCGCGGAGCGGGCCGTCGGCCGCGCGCACGACGTCATCGTCTGCTCGCGGCGGGCAAGGGCAAACGGCTGAAGTCGTCGACGCCCAAGGTCCTGCATCCCATCTGCGGCCGGCCGGCGCTGTGGCACGTGCTGCAGGGCGTCGTCGCGACCCGTCCGAACAAGATCGTGGTGGTCGTCGGGCACGGCGCCGACGACGTCCGGGCGGCGGTGCAGTCGTGGGGACTGAAGCCCGCGCCGGTCTTCGTCGAGCAGACCGAGCAGCTGGGCACCGGGCATGCGGTGCAGGCCGCGGAGCAGGCGGTGGGCCGCGCGCAGGAGTGTGGTGTCGGCGGCGACTTCGACCCGGTCACGGGAGACGACCTCAAGCGACTGCTCGCCGCGCACCGACGCACCAAGGGCGCCGCGGCCATCTTCGTCGACCGAGCTCGACGAGCCGGGCGGATACGCGCGTGTGGTGCATGAGCGGGGCAGGCTGGTCGCGATCGTGGAGGGCACCGACGCGCCGGCGGCGCTCCGCGCCAGCAACCTGGTCTCGCCGCTCGTCATGGTGTTCCGTCGCGCCGACCTGTTCCGTGCGTTGCCGGCGGTGGGGCGCGAGAACCGCAAGGGCGAGTACTACCTGAACGAGGTGCTCCCGATCCTCATGGACAAGGGCGAGCGCGTGTCGGTCGTCCCCGTCGACACGGGCGGGACGTTCGGCGTGAACTCGCGGGACGGGCTGGCCGCCGTCGAGCGCGTGATCCGCCGGCGCATCAACGCCGGACATCTGGACAACGGAGTCACGATGGTTGACCCCGACACGACGTACATCGACGTCGACGTCCGGATCGGCCGGGACACGGTGATCCGGCCGATGACGTTCCTTGAGGGCGGGACGGTCGTCGGGAAGGGCGCTTCGATCGGTCCGTCCGCGCGGATCGTGGACTCCAGCGTGGGCGACCGGAGCGAGGTGTCGTTCGCGGTGGTCCTCGGCTCGACGGTCGGCACGGACGTTCGCGTGGGGCCGTTCGTGCGGATGCGACCCGGAACGGTGCTGGAGGATCGGTCCATGGCGGGGGCCTTCGTCGACCTGAAGAACGCCACGGTCGGCCATGGCTCCAAGGTCCCGCACCTCTCCTACGTCGGCGACGCGGATCTGGGCGAGGACGTGAACATCGGCGCGGGCACGGTCACGGTCAATTTCGACGGGTATCGCAAGCACCGGACCGTGATCGGCGATGGGGCGAGCATCGGCTCCGATACCATGTTGATCGCACCGGTCACGATCGGGAAGGACGCGAACACGGGCGCGGGGTCGGTCATCACGAAGGACGTTCCCGACGGGGCGCTCGCCGTGGAGCGGTCCGAGCAGCGGAACGTCGACGGGTACCGCGAACGCAAGGACGCGGAGCACCGGCGCAGGGGCGAACGCTAGGGGGTCGCGGTGGAGATCATCACGAAGAAGCGGATGATGCTGTTCACCGGCACCATCCATCCGGCGCTCGGCAACGAGATCGCGGACTGTCTTGGGATCCCGGTCAGCGGAGCCGAGATCCGGCGGTTCGCGAACACGGAGCTCTACTTCCGGGCGAAGGAGAGCGTGCGCGGCGCCGACTGTTTCATCATCCAGACGCACTACGAGCCGGTGAACGAGGCGATCATGGAGCAGCTGATCATGATCGACGCGATGAAGCGGGCGTCGGCCAAGCGCATCACCGCGGTCATCCCGTACTACGGCTACTCGCGACAGGACCACAAGGCGCTGTCACGCGAACCCATCAGCGCGAAGCTCGTCGCCGATCTGCTGACGGTCGCGGGTGCCGACCGCATCGTCTCGGTCGACCTGCATTCCGGACAGATCCAGGGGTACTTCGACGCGCCGTTCGATCACCTGACCGCGCTGCCGATCCTGTCGGACTACCTGGAGAACACGCTGGGACTGTCGGGCGACGACCTGGTGATCGTGGCGCCCGACGCCGGCCGTATCAAGACCGCCGAGGTGCTGCGCAAGTACCTGCACGCGGACCTGGCGTTCCTCTACAAGCGTCGCTCGAAGACCGAGGCGCACAAGATCGAGGAGATGGCGGTCGTCGGTGAGGTCGACGGACGGCCGTGCGTGCTGGTCGACGACATGATCGATACCGCCGGCACCGTGGCCAAGGGCGCGGAAGCGTTGCAGGCGCAGGGCGCCGGCCCGATCTATGCGGCGGCCACGCACGCGATCTTCTCCGGCAAGGCCCGTCAGTCGCTCGAGGAATCGCCCATCCAGGAGGTCGTGGTCACGAACACGGTCCCCATCCCGGAGGAGCGGCAGTTCGACAAGCTGACGGTGCTGTCGATCGCCCCGCTGATCGGCATGGCGCTCCGCGCGGTGTTCGACGACAGCTCGGTCAGCGAGATCTTCCGAGGCGACAACCAGGTCTAGCGAGATCCCGTCGGGCCGGTCGGCGCCTTGGACGGGCTCGCGCCGTTGATGGCTACGCTCCCGAGTTCGTTGCCGTTCGCGTCGTACGCGACCAGGTCCGCTTCCAGGATCACGTCTTGAGGAACGATCACGACGACCATCTGTGCGGGCCCGAAGTACTTCGAAGGGAAGGGGAAGAGCTGCCCGTCGAAGGTCCGGCCCGAGAGCGTCGCGACGACCGTTGCCACTCGGGTCGAGGCGAAGGCGGTGATCACGCTGGGTGTGCCGCCGCCGCTGCCGAAGCCATCGAGTTGGAGCGCCTTGCCATCGAGGTGATCGCCTTCGAGGCAGCAGCCCCCGCCGCCGCCCCCGCCGCCGAGCCATGAGAATGCGAGCCCGTCGCCCATCGTCTCGTGGGTGATCGACAAGGTCCACGCACCACCCACCGGGTCGGTGCCGGAGGCGATGACATCCGGCGGAGCCGTCGTGAGCTTGGGGTTGCCGAGCAAGTTGCCGGCGGCGTCGTATCCGACGCCTTGAACGAAGTCCGCGGTCCCATCGACGAATCCCCACACCGCGTTTCGCCCGACCCCGACGGTCGGCGGGATACTCACGATGGTGGCTGGGACGGTTTGACCTTCCTGGGTGTTGAACTCCGCGCAGGCGACGTCGAGCGCTGCATCGCCGTAGACGAGCGTTCCCGTGGGACTCCCGCTCGACGTGACGTCGACGGGCGGGGGCGCGGCGCTTCCGGTCCCGACGCCGATCGCGCTTCCCCCGAAGAAGTTGCCGATCGGCGCAGAGACGCCGATCGAGGGGACCTTGTAATGATCGAGGTAGGTAACGAGTGTCACCTGGACGCCCTGGAAGACGGCCGTGTCGAGGACCAGTCGCGGCGATCCTTGCCGCTGGTCGGCCGCGAACGTCGACATCCACGGTTGGCCCGACGGCGGGAAAGATCATGCTCGCGAACGCCGCCTTGAGAGCGGTGCGGTCGCTCGCCGAGGAATCGCTGCCGAACGTGGCGTTCGCCCAGTAGTACGCGCCCGAAGGTGCGACCCAGCCCACCGTCAGGTCGACCCCTTGGTCGCACTGTGGGTCGGTGTTCGGCGGATACGGCGCCAGCTCAACGGGCCACGGATCGGTCGGTGCAGAGATCGATGTGTCCTCGGGCGCCTGGACGCCGACACTCAGGAGCACTCCGTCGTCGGGGATCGGATCTGCGTCGAACATGCATCGAGGCGAATCGTGAAGATCCGGATCGAAGTTGCTCAACTGCAAGACCGGCCCTGAGTAGATCGGATCCGGCTGCTGGATCCCCATCCAGGTGAGTGGCGCCGTATCGGTCAGGGACCAACCCTCCGGGTAGGCGATCGATGCGTACGGGAGCGCCGCCGACCGGAGTCCCTGCGTCGTCTGCGGCAGCACCACCGGTCCCGTATCTCCCGGTGTCGGGCGTCGATCTTCCCCGTCGCCCAGGAGGCGCGATCCGGCGAATGGGACGGCGACCAGAACCAAGACGACAGCCGTCGCCACGAACATCGTCCCTACTTGTCGGCGGCGCGCCCGCCGAACGATCCTCTCGGAGGGTGCGGACTCGACCTTCACGTCGGACTCCCGACGACGGAACATCTCGCGGAGGTCGTTGTCGTTCATCGTTCGTCGTCTCCGATCTGGGTGCGCAGTGTGGCCATCCCGCGTACCACCGATTGGTTGAGCGCTCCGGTGGAGCACCCGAGGATCTCCGCGCTCTGATGCTCGGAGAGGTCTTCGTAGAAGCGAAGGACGATCGCGGCGCGTTGGCGTTCGGGCAACGTGTGCAATGCCTGCCACAACTCGTCTCGCGTGGCGGGGTCGCCCGGCTCGTGCGCCACCGATGGGTCGGAGCCGTGGCGGGCCACGTACGCGCGGTCGAGCTTCGTCCGGCGGAGTTGCGACGTGTAGAGGTTCATGATCGTCCGACGGAGATAGGCGTCGAACGCATCTGGCATCCGCAGGTGGCCGAAGCGGCCGGCGACCCGGACGAACGCCTCCTGGACCAGGTCCTCGGCCAGCTCCCGGTTCCCGGTCAGGAAGTAAGCGAGCCGAAGCGCGCCGGGCGCATTTCGGACGTACAGGTCCTCGAGCCGGCCGGGTGGAGCTGAAGCCGGCCCCGGCTCGCTCACGTCTGGGTCCATCGTCGTCGATCGTTCCACGTCAGAGATACAGACGTGCGAGGCATCATGTCGACTACGGAGCGGGGCGGTCAGCGAACGAATGAGAAGAGCGTCTATCTGGCCCAGATCGCGGAGATCGGAGCCGCCCAGAGGCGATCTCCCATCGAAACCGTACGCTCGCCCGCATACAGGACCACGCCGTTCACGAAGCTCTCTCCGGCACGGTCGCGGAACGCTCGCAGGTTTCGCAGATCGCCGTCGACGATCGATGCGCCCGCCTTGACCTCGATCGCCGCGACGGCCCCGCTGCTCGATTCCAGCACGATGTCGATCTCCGCTCCTCCGCGATCTCGGAAGTGGGAAACACGGACGTCGGTCTCCGCCCACGTGGCTTGTCGCGCGATCTCTCCGGCCACGAACGTCTCCATCAACGGACCGGTTGCCGGGTGACCGGGCGAGCTCAGGCTCGTCGGCGTCACGCCCATCAATCGAGCGCAGAGTCCTGAGTCGACGAAATGGATCTTCGGGTGCTTCACGACCTTGGCCGTGAGGTTCCTGGACCAGGCATCGACCCGGAAGAAGAGATACGCCGTCTCCAGGAGCGAGAGATAGTCCGAGATCGTGTTCCACCGCATGCCGATCTCTTGTGAGAGGGCGTTGACGTTGAGCTCCTGCGCCGTTCGAGCTGCGAGCAACGACGCCAAACGCGGAAGTTCCCGAGCTCCGCGGATCACCGCAAGATCGGTCACTTCCCGGGCGAGCACGGTCCGGAGATAGCTATCGAACCATCGAGCCCGTTGGTCGGACGAGAGGGCCTGAACGGCGGGGAATCCTCCGAGACACACGAACTCGAGGTACGACATACGATCGAGGACCTCCGAGCGTTCGAGGTGGCTCCCCAACGCGTTCTCCTCGTGGAACAGGAGATCGACGAAGCGCTCCTTGATCCCTCGAACCTCGCCACGTGAGAACGGCCACAGGTCGACGACGTCGACCCGGCCGGCGAGCGACTCCGCGATCGTCGGAACCGTGAGGAACCGGGTCGAGCCGGTGAGCAAGAAGCGCCCCGGCCTCGGCTCGTTATCTACCGCCGCCTTGATCGCCAGCACCATCGGCTCACCGACCCGTTGGATCTCGTCGATCACGATCGGCCCTGCTGCCTGGATCAAGCCCACCGGGTCGTTCCGAGCCGCCGCGAGGATGACGTCGTCATCCATCGTGAGGTATGTGCCAGAACGTTCTTCACATATCGATCGGGCGAGCGTCGTCTTGCCGGCCTGGCGCGGACCGTTCAGCACGGTGACCCGGGAGTACCCCATCGCCGCGCCGAGGGTGTCCTGCGCGTGACGTGCGACCTGTGGCGCTTCCACCAGGCGAAACTATCAGTTAGCGTTGAAGCTGTCCATAAGTTGTTATGAAAACGTCCGTCAAGAAAGGATGATTCCGTCCGCTGGCAACCATCCAACGTGATCGAAGGCGACGGACGTTCCACCCCCCGTACGCGCGGAGGTCGTTCTTGCCGGCCAGCCGGTACGATAGGCGGCCGAACCCCGACTCTCCTTCGAGGACACGATCATGGAAGCCAAGCTGGAAGCCGAACGTCGCGACGACAACGGGAAAGGCGTGGCCCGCAAGCTCCGCGCGGCCGGCCGCGTGCCCGCGGTCTTCTACGGCCACGAGCAGGAAACGGTGGCGCTCTCGGTCGACGCGCGCGAGATGTTCCATCTGTTGCATTCCGCCGGTGGGTCGAACGTCTTGCTCGACCTGATGGTCGACGGCAAGCCGCACCTGGCCATGCCCCGTGAGATCCAGCGCGATCACATCCACAACACGCTGATCCACGTGGACTTCCTCGCCGTGTCCCGCACGCAGAAGATCGCCGTGGACGTCCCGGTCGTCGAGGTCGGCGACGCCGCCGGCGTCAAGGAGGGCGGCGTGGTCGAGCACCACCTGCGCGACCTCCACATCGAGTCGCTGCCGCAGGACGTGCCCGAGCACATCGAGGTCGACATCACGGAGCTCAACATCGGCGACATGATCCACGTGCGCGACGTCGTGGTCCCCGAGGGCGTCACCATCCTCACCAACCCCGACGACGCGGTGCTGTCCGTCATCACGCCTGCGGCGCTCCGTGTCGAGGCCGAGCTCGGGCTCCCCGGCGAAGAGGTGCCCGAGGCTGCCGAGGTGCCGCTCGCGGAGGGCGAGGAAGCGCCCGCCGCGGAGGGCGAGGGCGAGCCCGCTGCCGAGGAGGGCGGCGAGAGCTAGTCCATGGACCAGTGGCTCGTCGCCGGCCTGGGAAACCCCGGCGATCGATACGCCAGGACCCGGCACAACGCCGGCGCCATGGTGGCCGACCTGTTGGCGAGCGAGGCGGGAGAGCGGTTCCGCAAGGCGCGGTTCGTCCCCGTGGAGAGCGCCGAGATCGCGATCGACGGCCGGAAGGCGTGGCTCGCGAAGTCGCTCCGGTTCATGAACGAATCCGGACCGTCGTACGCCTCGATCGCGAAGAAGCACGACGTCACGCCCGATCACGTGATCGCGGTGCATGACGAGATCGACCTTCCGTTCGGCGCGCTGAAGGTGAAGATCGGCGGGTCGACCGCGGGACACAACGGCCTGAAGTCGCTCCAGTCGTCGTTGCGAACGCCGGACTTCCTCCGGGTGCGGGTCGGCGTCGGGCGCCCGCCCGGGCGGCAGGATCCCGCCGACTACGTCCTGCAGCCGTTCGCGAAGCGCGAGGAAGCCGACGTCGCGATCCTGATCGACGCGGCCGCCGACGCGGTCCGTTCCCTCATCCTCGACGGGCTCGCCGCCACGCAGGACAAGCACAACCGCTCCGGCGCCCGCGACTGATGGAGCTCGTCATCCTGGCCCGGCATGCCGAGAGCGTCTTCAACGTTCGCGGGGTGTTGAACGGCGATCCGTCGATCTCCGGGGCGCTCACCGAGGAAGGTCGTGCCCAGGCTCGTCGGCTGGGCGAGCGACTGAGGGATACGCAGATCGATCTTTGCGTGACGACGGAGTTCGAGCGGACGCGGGAGACCGCCGACATCGCGCTCGCGGGCCGGGACGTGCCGCGCGTGATCGTGCCGGAGCTGAACGATCCGCCGGCCGGCGACCTGGAGCAGCGCCCGTACGCGGAGCTCGCGCGTTGGCGCGAGGTGAACGGTCCGGATGTCCCGATCCCCGGGCTCGTCCGGACCGAGCGCGACTACTTCGAGAAGGTCGAGCGGGGGTTCCGACGGCTCGTCGAACGCCCGGAGCCGACCGTCCTCGCCGTCCTGCACGGATACGTCGTCACGTGGATCTCGAGCTGTGCCGGGGCCGCCATGAGCGGAGGCCACGCCGAGGAGTTCACGCTGACCGCACCGGAGCTCCTCGGGGCGCTCGATGCTGTGGCCGGCGACGTGTTCCGGCACTGGTCGTGGGAGACGTCGGGAGCCCCGCTCCTGTTCGGGGTGGACGAGGGCGACTGACCGCTACGCAGACCGGCGACCGCTCGCTGGTTCGAGCGCCCCGAGCATCGAGCGGATCTGGCGGACCGCCGAGCGGTCCAGCGAATAGCAGATCTGCGTGCCGCGCCGCTTCGTCGTGACGATGCCGGCCTTCCGCAGGACCCGGAGATGCTCGCTGACGGTCGGTTGGGTGACGTCGAAGATGTCGGCGAAGTCACACGCGCACGTGCCCGGCTCCTTGGCGAGCGCGAGAGCGATGCCGAGGCGGACCGGGTGGCCCAGCGCCTTCAGGCGGTTCGCATCGGCGGCAACATCTCGAGACATCTCGCTTGACAGGATAGAACCTCTATCGGAGGATGTCTATATAGGAGAACGACGATGGATGTGAAGAAGCGCACGACCTCCACAGCGATTGACCTCGGCGACGTCCGCGACCTGATGACCCGGGCCACGGGCGACGAGAAACACGACGAGAGCAGCACGTCCACGCTCGATGCGCTCGCGGTCCTGTACGGGCGGGTCCTCCACGTCGACCCGTCGAACCCGGCGTGGCCCGAGCGCGACCGGTTCATCTTGAGCAAGGGCCACGGACCGGCTGCCTACTACGCGATCCTCGCGCACCTCGGCTTCTTCCCGGCTGAGTGGCTCGACGACTTCATGGACTGGGGCGGGAAGCTCGGCAGCCATCCCGACCGAGCGCTGGTGCCGGGCGTCGAGGCCTCGACCGGATCGCTCGGCCACGGCCTGCCGATGTCCGTCGGCGTGGCGCTCGCGCTCCGCGCCAAGAGCCTCATGGATCAACGCGTCTTCGTGCTCACCGGCGACGCGGAGTTGAACGAGGGCTCGAACTGGGAGGCCATCCTGCTCGGGCCGGCGCTGCATCTCACCAACCTCACGCTCCTGGTGATCGACAACCACAGCAGCAGCCTGCCAATGGCCCCGTGGGACGCCAAGCTCGAGTCGTTCGGCTGGTCGGCGCGTGTCGTCGACGGACACGATCACGCCGCGCTGGAAGCCGCGCTCACCGCTCGCGACGCCATCCGGCCGACGGCCGTCGTCGCGGACATCCCGGAGGGCGAGTGGTGAGCGGGCTGTCGATGCGCGAGCGAGCGGGGGAGACCGCCGCCGATCTCCTCGACCACGATCCCCGCGTCGCGGTCGTGCTCGCGGAGATCAGCACCGGCCAGTTCGGGCGAGCCCTCAGGGATCACCCGGAGCGGGCCGTCAACGTCGGGATCATGGAGCAGACGATGATCGGCGTCGCGGCGGGGTTCGCGATGGAGGGGTTCCTGCCCGTCGTCCACACGATCACGCCGTTCCTCGTCGAACGCCCGCTCGAGCAGATCAAGCTCGACTTCGGATACCAGGGGCTCGAGGGGACGTTCGTGTCGGTGGGCGGCTCGTACGACTACACGAGCGAAGGCTTCACGCATCACTCGCCGGGCGACGTGCAGGTGATGCTGACCGTCCCGGGCATGGAGGTGCTCGCGCCCGGAACGCCTGACGAGCTGGATCGTCTGCTCCGCGCGGCGTACGCCGACGGACACCCGACGTACGTGCGAACCAGCATCGCCGCGAACGCGGAGAGCCGTCCGGTCGAGCTCGGCCGACTCGACGTGGTCCGTCGGGGCACCGACGCCACCGTGATCGCCGTCGGGCCGATGCTCGATCGAACGCTCGCCGCGGTGGACGGGATGGACGTGACGGTCCTCTACGTGACGACCGTGTCGCCGTTCGATGCGGACGGGCTCGCGCGTGAGGCGGCAACGGCACCCGAGGTCATCACGGTGACGCCGTTCCTGGAGGGCACGATGGCTCCGCTGGTCGCGCCGGCGCTCGCGCACCGGCCTTCGAGGTTCGCGTCGATCGGCATCGGGCACGACGTGCTCCGCGACTACGGCACGCCGCAGGATCACGACCGGGCGCGCGGGCTGGATACGAACGGCATCCGCGAGCGGATCGTTCGGTTCCTCGGGCGCTGACGGCCCGGTGGGCGCGGGCCGCCCGCCGCGTACCCTGTGCCGATGATCGCGCTGCCGCCCGAGGTGCTGATGCGGTTGGGCCCGTCGCCGCAGGACCTCACGCGGTTCGGCTCGTCCCGCGTCATGCGCGGCAACGGTCTCGTCGCGAAGGCGGGGTCGGCCGATGGGATCGCTCGAGAGGCGTTCCTGTTGGGGGAAGCGGCGGCGCTGATGCCCGTCGGCCTCCCGACACTCGTGGAGGCCGGACCGGGCTGGATGCTGATGCAGGACGTCGGCGGGGAACCGATCGCACCCGCGGACGTGTCTCCGCTGGGCGGCCTCGCCAGGATGCACGAGCTCTTCCAAGGTGCAACCGGCATCGACCACGAGCGGTTCCGCGACATCTTCGGACGCGAACGCGATGGCCTCTTGGCCGAGGCGCGGGTCTCGGCCAACGCCGCGGCCCTGCCCGAGCCGTTGGCCTCGCTGCTCGCCGATCCGTCACCCCTGATCGACGTCGTCGACCCGCAGCCGAGGACGCTCGTGCACGGCGACGCGTGGCCCGGCAACGTGCTGGTCCGAGGAGCCGACTTCGTGTGGCTCGATTGGACGGAGTCCGGCGCGGGACCGGCCGCGTTCGACCTGGCGGTCTGGCTCTACGGCTCGCCGTGGGCGCCGGGTTCGACGAGCCCCGAGGGCGCACTGGGCGCGTACTTCGCCGCTCGGACGACGCCGGTGGATCCGTCCGCGTTCAAGCGTGCGGTCGATGCGGCCGCCGTCCTCGGGTTCCTGCTGACGCATCTCGCGCGTCTGACCGATCGCGAGCCCGATCTGATCGGACGCGTCATCGAGCGACGGAACCTCATCGCCATCGGACTCGTCGACTGATCAGCCGCGATCGGCTTCCTCGAACAAGCGGACCGCGATCCGCTGCAGCGGCCAGCTGCGTCCGTCCCAGTACCAGTTGCCGTTCGCCAGGACGATCACGCCGACGGCGTCGCTCGGGCGGAAGTACATCTGCGTCGCGACGCCGCTGTCGCCGCCGTTGTGTCCCATGAGCGGCATCCCGCGCAGCGCGAACCGGTACCAGATCAGGCCCTGCCCGTGCGCCACGTCGGGGAACTGCGCACGGCGCATCTCGCGGACGGTGTCGGCTTCGAGGATCCGGACACCGTCGAGCTCGCCGAACGCCATGAACGCCCGGAGGTGCCTCGCGAGTCCCGGAGCATCGGTCCGGAGCTCTCCATCGGGGTAGTCGGGGTAGCCGTACTGCCCGTACGCGACGAACGACCCCTCCTTCCAGTGGTACGGCATCGCGATCTGCGTCCGGTCGAGCCCCGCGAGGTGCCAGCCGGTACGATCCATGCCGAGCGGCGCGAAGATCCTGGAGTCGCACCACTCGTCGAACGGCGTGCCCGACGCCGCCTCGACCATGAATCCCGCCAGCGCCGCGGCGAGGTTGCAGTAGTCGTAGCGGTCGCCCGGCCGCCACGCCGAGTAGCTCCGATGCGGGTCGTAGAGGTCGCCGCCGGGGGCGAGGTACCGGCGGAGGTACCCCCCGAGGGTGATCGTCGAGTCGCCGTGGGAGTAGAACGGGATGATCGTCGGCCAGTCGTCGCGGATGCTCGACGTGTGCGTGAGCAGCATGCGGAGCGTGATCGGATCCGCGGGTGCCGCGGGTTGCGCACCGGGAACGGCACCACATCGTTCACGTCCGCGTCCAGGTCGAGCAGCCCGTCCTCGACCGCCTGCATCACGGCGACGGACATCACCGTCTTCGAGATCGACGCGAGCATGAAGATCGTGTCGACGGCGGTCGGCCTGCCGTGCGCGAGGTTCGCGTGTCCGTACGCGCCGGCCCACGTGACGCCGTCGGGGGTGACGATGCAGGCGGCGACCCCGGGGACGCGCGCGGCCCGCATCAACGCCCGGATGTCGTCGTCGAGACCGCCGCGCCGCGCGGAGCGCGGCGCGGCTCCCGCCCACCGGACGCTCCTCCACGCGGGCGCCGAGAGCCCGACCGCCGCCGCGACCAGGACCTGCCGGCGGGAGACGCCTCCGGCGGGCGGGGCGACGATCGGTCCTCGTTGGGCGCGCACGGTCCGCACGATACCCACGGATCGCGAGGCGTCGGTAGACTCTGCGCGGATGGCCCCGTCGCGGAGCGGCGAGGCCTGTTCGTGTTGTCCGGATCGGTTCGTGACGCGATCGGATGGAGCGTGGGATGAGTCTGGAAGAGGCGCTGGAGGCGCTGATCGGCTCGGAGCCGTTCGAGCGGCTCCTGCTGGAGCGCGCCCGGCCGATCGCCGCGCACGCGGGGGCGGGGCAGGACGCCGTCATCGCCGGGCTGGCGCGCGCGCTGGACGTGCCGGTCCTGGCCGTGGCTCCCGGTCCGCACGAAGCGGAGGCGCTCGCCGCCGAGTCGGCCTCCTATCTGGGCGACGACCGCGTGGCGTTCCTCCCGGCGTGGGAGGCGCTCCCGTACGAGGGCATCGGGCCCACCCCCGAGATCTCGGCCCGGCGCGCCGACGCGGTCCACCGGCTCCGCGGGGCCACCGGCGCGTTCGTCGTCGTCGCCCCGGCGCTCGCTGCGATGCAGGGCCTGATCCCCACGCTCGGCGCCATCCCCCCGCTGGAGCTGGTCGCCGGCCTCGGCCTCGCGCCCGACGGGCTCGCCGATCGGCTGGTCGACCTCGGATACGCGCGCGCGGACCTGGTCGAGCATCGAGGCGAGTTCGCGGTTCGGGGCGGCGTGGTCGACGTGTTCCCGGGCGACGCGCGACGGCCGGTCCGCCTGGAGTACTGGGGCGACGAGGTCGAGTCGCTCCGCGAGTTCGCATCGTCGACGCAGCTGTCCACGGCGAAGCTCGCGCACGTGCTGGTGCCGGCCGTGCGCGAGCTGATCCCGGACGACGAGATCCGCGCGCTCGCCGGGCGCCGCGCGCAGCTGCAGGCGGAGCGCTTCCGGGACGGCCTGCAGCGCATGGCGGACGGCCTGTTCGTCGAGGGCGCCGAGACGCTCGCCCCGTTCGTGTTCGATCGCATGCCCACGATCGCGGAGCTGCTGCCGCACGGCGCATGGGTGGTCCTGGCGCAGGCGCAACGGACGCAGGACCGAGCGCGCCAGGCGTTCGAGGAGGGCGAGGCGCTGGCCGAGGCGATCGGCTGGCCGGGGCCGCACATCCTTCACCCGCTCCCCGACGCGCTCGGAGCGCATGTCCAGGTCCACCTGTCGGAGTTCACGCAGGGGCTCGACCTGGGGCTCACCGACTGGGGGAGCGCCCAGGGGAACCCCGCCGAGCTCGCGGCCCGCCTCGCCGATCTGTCCGCCCGCGACTACCGCCTCTTCGTCTCGTCGCGCGGTCACGGCTCGCTGGAACGCGTGCGGGAGTTCGTGGGCGCGGCGGTCGCGGTCGATGCCGTGGAGGCGCCGCTCGCGAACGGCTTCGTCTCGGCGGCCGCAAAGGTGGCCGTCGCCACAGAGGAGGACTTCTTCGGGTCGCGGCGTCACACGCGGACGGCTCCGCGGTTCACGCGCCGGCGCACCGACTCGATCGCCGACGAGCTCGAGCCCGGGGACTTCGCCGTCCATCGGATCCACGGCGTCGGCCGGTACACCGGCATCACGCACCGCGCGCTCGCCGGCGCGGAGCGCGACTACCTGATCCTGGAGTACGCCCAGGGCGACAGGCTGTTCGTGCCGAGCGACCAGGTCGGGATGGTCGCGCGCTACCTGGGCGGCGACGCGCCACGGCTGCACCGGCTCGGCGGCTCCGACTGGGTCAAGGCCACCACCAAGGTCAAGCGCGCGGTGAAGGACATGGCCGGCGAGCTCGTCCGGCTCTACAGCGTCCGCATGTCCGTGCAGGGCCACACGTTCGGGCCCGACACGCCGTGGCAGCACGAGCTGGAGGACGCGTTCCCGCACGACGAGACCGGCGATCAGCTGACCGCGATCGAGGACGTCAAGCACGACATGGAGCTGCCCAAGCCGATGGATCGCCTGATCTGCGGCGACGTCGGGTTCGGCAAGACGGAGGTCGCGATCCGCGCGGCGTTCAAGGCGGTGATGGAGGGCAAGCAGGTCGCGGTGCTCGTCCCCACCACGCTCCTCGCCGAGCAGCACTTCATCTCGTTCAGCGAGCGCTACGCGCCGTTCCCCGTGAAGGTGGCCATGCTCTCGCGCTTCGTGTCCGCGGCCGATCAGAAGAAGGTCATCGCCGACGCGGCGAAGGGCGCGGTCGACGTCGTGATCGGCACGCACCGCATCCTGAGCCCCGACGTCACGTTCAAGGACCTGGGGCTCGTGGTCGTGGACGAGGAGCAGCGGTTCGGCGTGGCGCACAAGGAACGGCTGAAGAAGATGCGCGCGCACGTGGACGTCCTGACCATGACCGCCACGCCCATCCCGCGCACGCTGGAGATGGCGCTCACCGGCATCCGCGACATGTCCACGATCGACACGCCGCCCGAGGACCGCCGTCCGGTGCTCACGTACGTCGGGCCGTACGACGAGGGGTTGGCGCTCGGGGCGGTTCGTCGCGAACTGCTCCGCGAGGGCCAGGTCTTCTGGGTCCACAACCGCGTCGCGACGATCGACCGCCAGGCCGGATGGCTGCAGGAGCAGCTCCCCGACGCCCGCGTCGTCGTCGCGCACGGTCAGATGGACGAGGCGGACCTCGAGAAGCAGATGATGAAGTTCTGGGATCGCGAGGCCGACGTCCTGGTCTGCAGCGTGATCATCGAGAGCGGCCTCGACGTGCCGAACGCGAACACGCTCGTCGTCGACTCCGCGCACCTGCTCGGACTCGCGCAGATGTATCAGCTGCGCGGACGCGTCGGGCGCTCGACGGAGCGGGCGTTCGGGTACTTCTTCTTCCCGCCGACGCGCGAGCTCACCGAGGAGGCGCACGAGCGGCTCGCGACGATCAGCAAGCACCAATCGCTCGGGAGCGGGTTCCAGATCGCGCTCCGCGATCTGGAGATCCGCGGCGCCGGGAACCTGCTGGGCGCGGAGCAGCACGGCCACATCGCGTCGGTCGGGTTCGACACGTATTGCCGGATCCTGGCGGAGTCGGTGGCCGAGATGAAGGGCGAACCGCTCCCGGAGGAGAAGGAGCTCCGGATCGAGCTGCCGGTGAAGGCGTTCATCCCGCCGGGGTGGGTCGCCCAGGAGGCGCTCCGCCTGGACCTCTACCGCCGGATCTCGACGGCGGGCGACCACGATGCACTCACGCACGTCCGCGATGAGACCGTCGACCGTTACGGCGCGTTGCCACCCGAGGTCGAGACGTTGTTCGCCGTCGCGTCGCTCCGCGTGACCGCCGCGGCGCTCGGCGTCGAGGAGATCGCGACGTTCCGCGAGCAGGTCCGCATCCGTCCGGTCGCGCTCGACGACGCGCTCGTCTCCGATCTGACCGAACGGGTCTACGGCGCCACGTATCACGAGGCGAAGCAGACGCTGAACCTGGTCCCGGAGCGCGTGTTCGGCGTGGACCTGGTGCGGTCGGTGGAGCGATACCTCCTCGAGGCCGCGGGCTTCGAGCGTCCCGAGCTCGGCGGGCTCGCGGCCGGCGCCCAGCCGGTCTAGACGGTCGCCCGGTGTTCGGCGGAACCTCGGTTAGACTCGTGGTTCGTGACTCCCCGAACCCGCCTCCGCTCCGGCCTGCTCATCGCGCTCGCGCTCTGCGTGTCCCTGCTCGTGCTCGCCTCGTGCGGCAGCGCCGAGACGCCCGCGGCCACGTTGGGCACGACCGACATCACCGACGCCCGGCTCGCCCATGAGGAGAACGTCTTCGGGTTCCTGGCGGGCCTGAACCAGCAACCGTGCGGGACCGCCGACGGCAACGAGACCGCGGATGCGGCGTGCGCCCGGTTCGCGCTCACGAACCTGATCCAGGAGCATTTCGTCGCCGAGTACGCGGCGGCGAACGACATCACGGTGACGGACGCTCAGGTGACACAGACCATCGGGCAGCTCGACACCAGCCTCGGCAAGAAGGCGGTGGACACGCAGCTGGCCGCGCATCACCTGACGCGAACCGACCTGAACGACCTGGCCAAGCGGATCCTGCTGTTCGGTGACGTCCAGCGCGCGATCGCCGCGGACAAGCTCACCGACGCCGATCTGCGGCAGCAGTACCAGACCGGCATCGCCGACTACACGACGGTGCAGGTGGATCACATCTTGGTGAAGACGAAGGCGGAGGCGCAGGACGTCTACGCGCAGGTCACGGCGCCGGGCGCGACGGAGAAGGACTTCCTGGATCTGGCGAAGAAGGTATCGATCGATCCGAGCGTGAAGCAGAACTCCGGCAGCCTCGGCTCCGCCGTGGCGTCCACGTACACGCCTCCGTTCGCGGATGCCGTCATGCAGATGCAGCCGGGCGAGATCTCGAAGCCCGTCCATTCGTCGTTCGGGTGGCATGTGATCCTGATGAACACGAAGGACGTCCAGCCGTACAAGGCGGTGAAGCAGCAGTTGCTCGACAGCGGCTCCTCGACCATCTTCAACAGCTGGCTGCACGACCAGATCACGAACGGCATCGTGGTGATCAATCCGAAGTACGGTCGGTTCGACAAGGACACGCTGGCGGTCATGCACATCTCGAGCACGGAGACCGGCACCCCCTCGGCGGCGACGCCCTCCGCGAGCCCCTCCGCGTGAGCGAGGGCCTCACCGACGTTCTTCCCGACGATCCTGTTCCTTCGAGCCAGGGCGGGCAGCGCCTCCTCGATCTGATCCGGGTCCAAGCGCGCCTCCGGGCTCCCGGCGGTTGTCCGTGGGACGCCGAGCAGACGCATCAGACGCTCGCGCGTCACCTGCTCGAAGAGACCCACGAGTTGCTCGAGGCCATCGACGCCGACGACTCCGACGCGATCCGCGACGAGCTGGGCGACCTGTTGCTGCAGGTCACGTTCCACGCGCAGATCGCGGCGGACGACGGGCGGTGGGACGTCGACGACGTCGCGCAGGGTCTGGTCGAGAAGCTGATCCATCGCCACCCGCACGTGTTCGGCGAGGTCGAGGTGAGCGGATCCGATGAGGTGCTCGTGAACTGGGAGAAGCTCAAGGCCGAGGAGAAGGGCGGGCCCGGGCCGATCGAGGACGACATCCCGGCCACGCTTCCCGCCTTGGCGCGCGCGAGCAAGGTGCAACGTCGAGCAGCCGGATGGGGATTCGAGTGGCGCTCGCCCGAGAGCGCGTTGGCCGCGCTCCGCGAAGAGGTCGAGGAGCTCGCCGTGGCGATCGAGGTCGGACGATCCGGACGACGCTGAGGCTGAGATCGGCGACGTGTTGTTCTCCGTGGTGGCCGTCGCGCGCAAGCTCGGGGTCGATGGTGAGAGCGCGCTCCGCCGGACGATCCGCGGGTTCGCCGAACGCTACGAACGCTTCGCCGCCGTCGTAGCGGAGCGTGGGTTGGATGTGGACGGCATGTCCGAGGCCGACGTGCGGGCGCTGTTCCGTGAGGTCCGATGACGACGGATCGCGCCACCGAGACCGTCGTCGAGCGCGCCGACATCGTGATCGCGCGCGACCGTATCCGCGGACACATCCGCACGACGCCGGTCGTACGGACGGGTGCGGGGTCGTTCGGGATCGACGCGCCGCTCACCTTGAAGCTCGAGCTCCTCCAACACACCGGATCGTTCAAGCCGAGGGGCGCGTTCAACAAGATGCTCGCGTCCGACGTGCCGGACGCCGGCGTGATCGCCGCCTCGGGCGGCAACTTCGGGCTGGCGGTCGCGTACGCGGCCGGCACGCTCGGTCACCGCGCGGAGATCTTCGTTCCGGACACGTCGCCCGCCGCCAAGATCGACCGGATCCGCGAGCTCGGGGCCGACGTCCACGTGGTCCCCGGGTACTACCACGAGGCGTCGGTCGCCGCGTCCACGCGTCGGGCGGAGACCGGCGCGCTGGCGATGCACCCGTTCGATCAGCCGGAGGTGGTGGCGGGCGGCGGCACGGTCGGGATGGAGCTGACCGAACAGGTCCCGGACGCCGACACGATCCTGGTCGCGGTCGGGGGCGGCGGGCTGATCGCGGGGATCGCGTCGTGGTTCCGCGGTGCGGTTCGCGTGGTCGGTGTGGAGCCGGAGGGGTGTCCCACCATGCACGCGGCGCTGGCGGCCGGTGAGCCGGTCGACGTCGAGGTGGGCGGGATCGCCGCCGACGCGCTCGGTCCTCGCCGGGTCGGCGGGATCGCGTTCGCTGCGGCCGCGCGCTGGGTCGACCAGGTCGTGCTGGTCTCCGACGACGCGATCCGCGATGCGCAGCGCCGGCTGTGGCGCGACCTCCACGTGATCGCAGAGCCCGGGGGCGCCGCGTGCCTCGCAGCAGCCGTCTGCGGGGCGTATCGGCCGTCGGACGGCGAGCGGGTCGTGGTCCTCGTGTGCGGCGCGAACACGGATCCGGCGACCGTAGTCTGACACAGACTAGTCGCAGCCTCCGGTAGGCTGGGCGCCCATGCAGGTGGAACGCGATCACGACGTCCTCGTCCGGACCCTGGCGTTCGAGCGCGAGGTGGTGGCGAGCGTCAGCACACGGCTGGTCCCGTTCGCGTGGGGCACCGCGTACCTGAACGACGGGTACCGCGAGCGCTGGGACAGCAACTTCCTCTGGGTGGACCCGGTCGACGGTCCGTTCCCCGACGCTGCCGCGCTGGCCGCCGAGGCGGACCGCGTGCTCGGAGACGCGGGTCTCACGCATCGCGAGATCCGGATCGACGACGACGAGTACGGCAGGTCGGTCTCGGCGGGTCTCGCCCGGGCCGGCTACGGGGGTGACCGCCTGGTGGTCATGGCGCTCCGGCGGCCGGAGGATCGACCGGCCACGTCCGTCGTCGCAGAGGAGGTCGATCTGGCGACGCTCCGTCCCGCACTGGAGATCGTGCTCCGACGCGAGCCGTGGGCCACGAACGAGGAGGTGGTGCGGTCGCTGGCCGATTTCCGAGGCGAGCTGCAACGGCACGTCGGCGCGCGATTCTTCTGCGCGCGGGTGGACGACGAGATCGCGGCCATGTGCGAGCTGTACGTCCACGGATCGATCGCGCAGATCGAGGACGTGAACACGCTCGAGGAGTTCCGCAACCGCGGGCTGGGCCGGGCGGTCGTGCGGCACGCGGCCGATCGGGCGGTCGCGGCTGGAGCCGACCTGGTGTTCCTGCACGCGCTCGACGACGACTGGCCGAAGGAGCTGTACGCCAAGCTGGGATTCGATCCCATCGGCCACGTGTGGTCGTACGTGCGGCCGTCGTCCTCGGCGGTGAAATCCCCGGCCTGACGAGCACGTCCGGTACCATCGAGCCCCCATGTCCCTGATCGAACGCGTTCAAGCTCGCGAGATCCTCGATTCGCGCGGCAACCCCACCATCGAGGTCGACGTCACGCTCGACGACGGCGCGTTCGGTCGTGCGGCGGTCCCATCGGGCGCGTCGACCGGCGAGCACGAAGCGCTCGAGCTCCGCGACGGCGACGGCGCGCGGTACGGAGGGAAGGGCGTCCTGGGCGCGGTGTCGAACGTGCTCGGTCCCATCGCCGAACAGGTCGCCGGGCTCGACGCGTTCGATCAGCGTGGCGTGGACCGCGCGATGATCGACCTGGACGGCACCGCGGACAAGTCGGCCATGGGCGCGAACGCCGTGCTCGGGGTATCGCTCGCGGTGGCGCGAGCGGCATCCGACTCGAGCGGGCTGCCGCTCTACCGCTACCTCGGCGGGCCGAACGCCCACATCCTTCCGACGCCGATGTTCAACGTGATCAACGGTGGCGTGCATGCCGACAACGCGCTCGAACCGCAGGAGTTCATGGTGATGCCCGTCGGCGCGGCCTCGTTCTCCGAGGCCCTGCGATGGGGCGTCGAGTGCTACCACGCGCTGAAGGCGATCCTGCACGAGCGCGGGCTGTCGACCGCCGTCGGCGACGAGGGCGGGTTCGCGCCCGCGGTCGACACCACCGCCGATGCGTTGCAGCTCCTGGTCAGCGCGATCACGGCGGCCGGGCTCGAGCCGGGGGGCGAGGTGGCGCTCGCAATGGACCCGGCCATGTCGGAGCTCCAGTCCGGCGACGGGACGTACCGCCTGGAGGGCGCCGACCGCTCGGCAGACGACATGATCGCGTTCTGGTCCGACCTGCTCGACCGGTTCCCGATCGTGTCGCTGGAAGATGGTCTGGCGCAAGACGACTGGGATGGCTGGGCGCGGCTGACCTCCGCGCTCGGCGATCGCGTGCAGCTGGTGGGAGACGACCTGTTCGTCACGAACCCCGAGCGGCTCGAGCGCGGGTTCCGCGAGGATTCCGCGAACGCGATCCTGATCAAGCTGAACCAGATCGGCTCGCTGACCGAGACGCTCGATGTGATCCAGCTCGCCGCGTGGAACGCGTACGGCATCGTCGTGTCGCATCGCAGCGGCGAGACCGAGGATCCGGTGATCGCCGACCTGGTCGTGGCGACGAACGCCGGACAGATCAAGAGCGGTGCCCCCAGTCGTGGGGAGCGCACCGCGAAGTACAACCAGCTCCTCCGCATCGAAGAGGAGCTCGGGGAGAACGCGAGCTACGCGGGCGCCGACCCCATCGTGGGGATCGGCACGTGAGCGCGCAGGCCCCGGCGCAGCCCGTCGACGTCGCCCGGCGCGCCGAGCGGCCGTCGACGAGATTGAACGCGCGCGCCGTGGCGTTGCTGCTCATCGCGCTGGCCGTGATATTGCTCGCGATCGCGCCGCTCCGGGGCTACATGGATGAGCGGGGTTCGCTCAGAGGACCTGCAGGACCAGGCGACCCTCCTGGAGCGGCAGAACCAGGCGCTGCAGACGCGAGATCACCCAGCTGAGCGACCCGACGTTCCTCGAGCGGATCGCGCGTGAGTGCCTGGGCATGGTCAAGCCGGGGGAGACCGCGTTCGTGGTCGTTCCCGCGCACGGCAAGCCCGATCCGCCCGACTGCTGACGCCGAACAGCACCGATACGCCACGCCCTGCGCACATCTCCGCAACGCCGCCCTGTCACGCTTGAGGTCCAAGCGTGTACGGCGAGAGGGGTTGCGATGCATCCGTTCGTGCGACGTTCGATCGTGTTGTGGTTGCCGATCGCGGCCATCTCGACCGTGTTCGCCGGCGTCGTCTACGGAGCGGTGCAACAGTCGCTCCGGTCGTCGGCGAACGATCCCCAGCTCCAGATGGCCGAGGATGCCGCCGCGCAGCTGTCGACGGGCACGTCCCCGGGAGACGTGGCGACCGGGGCCACCGTCGACATCGCGCGGAGCCTGGCGCCGTTCGTCATCGTTTTCGACGCAAGCGGCGGCGTGCTGGCGTCGACCGCCCAACTCGACGGGCAGACGCCGGTCCCGCCGCAGGGCGTGTTGGACAGCGCCGCAGCGAACGGAACCGACGTCATCTCCTGGCAACCACGGGACGGCGTCCGCGCGGCGATCGTGGTCGTTCCCTATGAAGGAGGAGCCGCACGAGGGACGGTCCTGGTCGGCCGCTCGCTCCGCGCCGTCGAGGAACGCGAGACGAACACGCTCTTGATCGCCGGCTTCGCGTGGGTCGTGGCGCTCGTCGGTGGAGCGTTCGCGGCCGGGCTCGGCGCGTTCGTGTGGGGCGGGGGAGACGTCACGACCGCTGCGTGAGCGTCACCAGCCGTTGCGGTGGATCTGCTCCTCGAACGGGCGGCGACGCCGTTTGGTCCACGAGCCCTGCGGTTCCTCGTCGTCCGCGCGATAGCCGAACCCGATGATGCCGATCGGGCGGAGGTCCGCCGGGACGCCGAACCGATCGAGCAGCTCGCGTTCGCCGTGGACGATACCGAAGTACCAACCGCCCAGGCCTTCGTCGACCGCCGCCAGCAGCATCAGCATCGACGACATCGCCGCGTCGATGTCCCAGAAGCGGACCGGCCAATGCGTCTCGTCGTCCATGCCGAACGCGATCTTGTCCGGCTGTGAGTAGCGCTCGATGTATCGCGCCTTGTCCGGGAGGGGCAGGACCAGCACCGTCGGGCCGACCGCGACCTCCTCGTCCTCCCACGGGAACTCGGGATCGCGCGTGATCGCCCAGAACTCCGCGATCGCCTCGGGCGTGTCCAGCACCAGGAGCTCCAGGCCCTGGGAGAAGCCGGCCGACGGCGCGCGGCGCCCGGCCTCGAGGATCCGGTCTATCACATCGGTGGGCACCGGCCGCTGATCGAACCGGCGGACCATACGCCGCCGACGAACGACGTCCTTGAACTCCATGCCGCGCGACCCTACCGCACGAGGTTGGTCGACCGAACTAGCATCCGACGTGCTGCCTCGTGATGCGGAGGGCATCGTCGGACGATCCCTTCGTCGGAGATGGGCATGAGTAGGAAGAAGCGCATACGGATCCTCCCGATCCAAGAGGCTCTGCGATCGAGCCTTTGGTTCATCCCGGCGCTCTGCGAGCTCGCGGTGGTCGTCCTCGCGGTGGTCACGATCGAAGTGGACCGCCAGGCCGGACCGCAAGGACACGTTGTCTTCGCGTTCTCGGGTGGTCCTCAGAGTGCGCAGATCATCCTGTCGACGATCGCCGCCTCGATGATCACGTTCACCGGTTTGGTGTTCTCCATCATCATCGTCGTTCTGCAACTGGCCAGCGGTCAGTTCTCCCCTCGCGTCCTCCGGACGTTCCTGCGGGATCGCACCAGTCAGTTCGCGCTCGGCGTCTTCGTGGCGACCTTCACGTACGCGCTGGTCGTCCTCCGGTCTATCAGGCTCCTCACGCTCACGTCGGCCCCTTTCGTGCCTGGGCTATCGATCTCGGTCGCGTTCGCCCTGGTGCTCTTCAGCCTCGGCGTCTTCGTGAACTACATCCACCACATCGCCCAGTCGATCCGTGTGGTCTCGATCATCGAGTCGGTGGCGAACGAAACGCGCCGGTTGATCGACGAGCTGTATCCGAGGAACGTCGACCCATCGAGGACCTTGGAACTACCGCACGGCATCGGCCAACCCCGGATGATCGGCGCTCCGCGTGCCGGTGTGGTCCTCGATATGGACAAGATGGAGTTGGTACACGTCGCCAGCGAGAACGACGCCGTCCTCGAGCTGATCCCAGCGGTCGGTGACTTCGTCCCGAAGGGTGCTCCCTTGATCCACGTGTGGGACGGTGACCAGCTTCTTCCGGACGAGGAGGCGACGGCGTTGATCGACCTCGGGATCGAACGCACGATGCAACAGGACGTGGCCTTCGGGCTGCGACAGATCGTCGACATCGCAGAGCGAGCACTTTCCCCTGCTGTCAACGACCCGACGACCGCGGTTCAGGCAGTAGACCGGATCCACGATCTCCTCCGCCAGCTGGTCGCTCGACCTTTCCCGCCGGGCTCACTTGGCGACCGGGATGGGCACGTCAGACTCACCTTCCCCACGGCCACCTGGGAAGGATATGTGGAGTTGGGCGTGCAGGAGATCCGTCAGTACGGGTCGGGGTCCCTGCAGGTCGCCCGTCGGCTTCGGGCCATGCTCGAAGATCTCCTCACCGTTGCGCCGGAACCCCGCAAGGTGGCTCTTCGAGCGCAGCTCGATGAGCTGGATGCCGCGGTTCGACGCGGGTTCCGCGACCCGGCGGATCAGGCGCTCGCCAGAGAGGGGGACGAACAGGGGATCGGTCCATAGTCGGCGGTGGAGGCGATCGGCCGCCGCCTCCCGGTGAGGTCCTCGGCCTCCCTCTCGACATGACCCACTGTCTGCGGATCCACAGCATTGACGTGCGGGAACGATTCCCGCACACTGACCGCCTGCTTCCCGGGTCGGCCGGGGAGCCTGCACCGAAAGGGGTTCTCGCATCGCTGAGATCGAAGTAGGGGCGGTGATCGACGGCACCGTCGAACGCATCACGCCGTACGGAGCGTTCCTCAAGCTCGAGGACGGCCGGCTCGGCCTCATCCACATCTCCGAGATCGACCGGAACTACGTCAAGGACGTCCACGACCACCTGCGGGAGGGCGACGTCGTTCAGGCGAAGGTCCAGGCCATCAAGGAAGACGGCAAGATCGACCTCTCGATCAAGGCGCTGCAGGATCCCGCGCCCGTGCGTCAGCGCCGGGGCTCGGATCCGCAGTTCGAGCAGATGCTCAAGAAGTTCATGAAGTCGAGCGAAGAGAACCTGGTCGACTACAAGCGCGCCGTCGAGCACAAGCGCAAGTAACGCGCTCGCCGCTCACCCTTCCTCATCCCGGAGCTCATACGTGTGTTCGTCACACCATGCGCCCTTGAACCGCACGTGCTTCGTCGTCGTGCGTCGCATCCCGATCCGTTCGAGGAGCGCGATCGACGCATCGTTCCGCGTATCGGAGATCGCGAACACCGTCTCGACCCCCAGTCGTTCGAACGCGTAGGCGATCACGCGCGTGACCGCTTCGGTCGCGTATCCCTTCCCCTGATGAGCCGGCGACACCGTGAACCCGAGCTCCGCGCGCGACGTGTTCTCGTCGTCCACGCGAAGCGCGACGTCGCCGAGGAGCTCGTCGGTCGACGGATCCGCGACCGCGAACTGGAACCATCCGCCGGGCATGCCCGGATGGAGCGCTGCCATCTCGGCGACGAACGACTGCGCGTCCCGGAGCGTGTATGCCTCCCAGCTCTGGTAGCGGGCCACGTCGGGGTCCGCCCGATACCCGGCGAACGCGGCTGCGTCCTCGGGACGGAACCGGCGGATCACGAGTCGGTCCGTGCGGAGTACGGCGAACCCGGGATCGGCCGGCATCGCGACAGTATGTCGGCGTGAGGGCCCGGGTTCGCCGGCCGCGTCCTGCCAAGATGAGCCATCCGATGAGCGCCGTCCCGGGAACGACCAACCGCGAGATCCGTTCGTCCGACCTGGCGGCGGTGCGCGAGCAGCTCGGGCGCGAGCCGACGACCCCGTTCACCGTCGTGGTGCGCTGCACCGGAGGGCATCCGCTCGTGATACGCAACGCGCCTCGCGACGCGTCGGGCGCGCCGTTCCCGACCACGTACTGGCTGACGTGTCCCGATGCCGTGAAGGCGGTGGCGCGTCTCGAGGCCGCGGGATGGATCGCCCGCTTCAACGAGCGCGAACGTTCGGATCCGACGTTCTCCGACGCGCTGACCGCCGCCCACCGGGCGTACGCCGAGGATCGGGCCCGCGAGCTGCCCGAGGCCGTCGACGACGGCGGCGTCGGCGGCACCCGGAAGGGTGTCAAGTGCCTGCACGCCCACTACGCCTTCCACCTGGCGGGCGGCGTCGATCCGATCGGCCCGTGGGTCGCGGAGCAGGTGGAGCCAGTCCACCCGGAGGAGCGGCCCGGCCGCGTCGCCGCGATCGATCAGGGGACCAACTCGATCCGGCTGCTCGTGGTCGAGCCCGCGTTACGCGACGGCGACGACCCGACCGAGCTTGCGCGCGACATGGTCATCACGAGGCTCGGCCAGGGCGTCGACCGGACCGGCCGCATCGACCCCGAGGCCCTCCGGCGAACGGTCGAGGTGCTCGCTCGCTACGCGCGCCGTGCCAGGGCGCTCCATGCCGGACGCATCCGCGTCGCGGCCACGAGCGCCGTCCGCGACGCGGAGAACCGCGAGGAGTTCGCCGCCGCCGTCCTCGATCTCACCGGGAGCGAGCTCGAGGTGATCAGCGGCGAACGAGAGGCGGGCCTGTCGTTCCTCGGGGGCACGCACGGGCTCGACGCCTCGACCGCGCCGCCCCCGTACCTGGTGCTGGACATCGGCGGTGGGTCCACCGAGCTCGTCGTCGGCGCGGAGCCGGGCCGGGCGGAACGTGCGATCTCGACGCGAATGGGCAGCGTCCGCCTGACCGAGCGGTACGTCCGTCACGACCCACCGTCGGCCGGCGAGCTCGCGCAGCTCGAGACCGCGGTCGATGAGGTGCTCGACGACGCAGAGGCGCACGTGCCGGTCCGCGACGCGCGGACGTTGATCGCGGTGGCCGGGACCGCCACGACGCTCCAGGCGATCGCGCTCGGCCTCGATCGCTACGACCCCGAGGCGATCCACCGGACCTGGCTCACGCTCGGCACCGCGCAAGGCGTCCTCGACGACCTCGTCCGGATGACGACGCCGGAGCGCGCCGCGCTTGCGATCATGGCTCCCGGCCGTGGGGACGTGATCGTCGCGGGCGGCGTGATCCTCGTGACCGTGATGCGGCGGTTCGGGTTCGAGCGGGCGCTCGTCAGCGAGACCGACATCCTGGACGGCCTCGCCTACGAATCCCTGGACATCGGATAGGCTCGTCGCTCGGATGTCCAAGCGCTCCCGAGATCGACACCTGGCGAAGCTCTCTGCCCGAAGGCAAGCGGAGCGAGATGCGCAACGTCGCCGCCGGCAGCGGACCCTCAGGATCGTCGGCGGCGCGGCCGGTGTCGTCGTGCTAGTGACGGCAGGGTTGTTGATCTTCAACGGCGGCGGCTCCTCGGCGGCGAGCCCGTCGCCGACCGTGAGCCCGAGCGGGAGTCCGAGCGCGAGTCCCTCGCCACACGGCAAGCCGGGAACGCAGACCGGCACCGTCACGCCGCAGCCGGCGCCGACCGCGGTCGCGTGTGGCGCGCGGGCGCCGAAGGGCGCGGGTAAGCCCAAGCCGCAGTTCGCCGGTCCGCCGCCCCTGAAGATCGACACGTCCAAGACCTACGTCGCCACCATGGAGACTTCGTGCGGCACCATCGTCATCGAGCTCGACGCGAAGACCGCGCCGCAGACCGTGAACAGCTTCGTGTTCCTGGCGAACCACCACTTCTTCGACGGCCAGTACTTCACCCGCATCGATACGTCGATCGACGTCCTGCAGGGCGGCGATCCCACCGGGACCGGAAGCGGTGGCCCCGGGTACTCGATCCCCGACGAGCTGCGAGGCGGCGAGCAGTACGCACCGGGAGTGTTCGCCATGGCGAACGCGGGAGCAAACACCGGCGGCAGCCAGTTCTTCCTCATCACCGGCCCGAACGGCCATCAGCTCGACGCCAACCCGAACTACACGATCTTCGGGAACATCACCGGCGGTCTCAAGGTCGCGCAGAAGATCCAGCAGCTCCCGATCAAGGATCCGACGGCGGCTTCGCAGGGAGACATCACCGGTCAGGCGCCGAAGCAGGCCGTCTACATCGACTCGGTGACGATCACCGAGAAGCCGTAGCGGGATCCCGCGGCCCGAGCTATCCGGTCGCGAGCCATGCCTCGATGTCCCGCAGCATGGTCTGCTTGTCGCTGTCGTCGGCGAACGACGCGCGCACGCCGGCGGCTGCGATGTCGGCGAGAACCGCGTCGTCGTAGCCGAACGCGTCGCGTGCCACCCGGTATTCGTCGCTCACCCACGAGCCGAACATCGCCGGGTCGTCGGAGTTGAGCGTCACCACGACGCCGGCGTCGCGGAGACGCGGGAACGGATGATCCGCGAGCGAGGCGCACGCGCCGGTGGCGACGTTGGATGTCGGACAGACCTCCAACGGGATACGGAGCTCCGCCAGGCGATCGACGAGACGAGGATCGTCGACGGAGCGCACGCCATGGCCGATGCGCTCGGGGCGGAGGTGCTCGAGGGTCGCCCAGACGTTCTCCGGCCCGCTCCACTCGCCGGCATGCGGCGTGGAATGGAGCCCTGCCTCCACCGCCCGGCGGAAGATGTCGGCGTACGGGGCGATGGGCGGCCCCTCCGAACCCGCGCAATTGAGCGACACCACGCCGCGCCCCACGTACTTCAGGGCCACCTGCAGGACCTCCTCGGCGTGCTCCAGGCCGTAGTCGCGGATCACGTCCGGCTCCAGCCGCACGATCACGCCGGTGTCCCGTTCGCCCGCGGCGAACCCGTCCAGCACCGCCTCGATCGGCCCGTACCAGTCGCCCAGACGGTCCGCGTGTTGGGCCGGTGAGAACACGACCTCCGCATAGCGTACGCCGTGCGCCGACAGGTCCTCGCAGAGCTCATACGCGATCCTGCGGAATTCATCCAGATCATGCAGCAGGTTGCACACCGCTCCGTACTGGTCGATGAAGTGTGCGGGGTCGGCGAACCGCCACACGCCCTCGGCGTCCAGTCCGGACGGGGGATGCACACCTCGCCGGTCGGCCAGCTCGCGCACCGTATCGACGCGCATCGACCCCTCGAGATGGATGTGGAGCTCGGCCTTGGGAAGCGCCACCAGGTCTCGCATCGACCGATGGTAGCGTCGGTCACATGGGAGCGCCGCGTCGGATGCCAAGCGAAGGGATCTAGTGTGACGCGGACCAGTGTCGTCACCGGGGGAGCCGGATTCATCGGTTCGAACCTGGTGCGCGCGTTGCTCGCCCGCGGCGACCGGGTCCGGGTGTTCGACGATCTGTCCACCGGTCGTGGCGTCAACCTCGACGACGTGGGGTCGGATGTCGAGCTCGTGCTCGGCGACGTGCGAGACGCGGACGCCGTCGTCCGCGCCATCGAAGGCGCTGCCGTCGTGTTCCATCTGGCTGCGATCCCGTCGGTGGCACGGAGCGTCGCGGACCCCGTGTCGTCGAACGACGTCAACGTCGGCGGCACGCTCAACGTGCTCATCGCCGCACGCGATGCGGCGGTGGAGCGGGTCGTCTACGCGTCCTCCGCGGCCGTGTACGGGAACGCCGACACGCTGCCCCTGCACGAAGGGATGCCGACCCGCCCCGCGTCGCCGTACGGGGTCTCCAAGCTCGCCGGTGAACGGTACCTGGAGGCGTTCACGCGGACGTACGGGTTGCCGACGGTCGCGCTGCGCTACCTCAACGTGTTCGGCCCGCGCCAGGACCCTCGCTCGGAGTACGCGGCGGCGATCCCGCGGTTCATCTCGTGCGCGCTCGGCGGCGAGGCGCCGACGATCTTCGGGGACGGCGAGCAGGCGCGCGACTTCGTGTTCGTCGACGATGTCGTGCGGGCCAACCTGCTGGCGGCCGACGCGGCCGAGCCGGCGTGGGGTCGCGCGTTCAACATCGGTCGCGGCGAGCGCAGGACCGTCAACGAGCTCCTCGGCGCGATCGGGACGCTCGTTCCCGGCGCGCACCCGGCGCCGATCCACGCCCCGGCGCGGGCCGGCGAGGTTCGCGACAGCTGGGGCGACATCGGCGCGGCGCGCGATGCGCTCGGCTACCACCCGGCCGTCGGGTTCGAGGAAGGTGTAGCTCGAACGATCGAGTGGATCGCGCGAGAAGGAGCCGCGGACCTGCGGTAACGTCGGACGGATCGCCGACGCCCGGGTGTCGGAACTGGCAGACGACAGCGACTTAAAATCGCTTGCTCTTCGGAGCGTGTGGGTTCGAGTCCCACCCCGGGCACCAGCCAGGTCATCGCATCTCGCGCTTCCTTTCCCACATCGTCGTGAGCCCTCAGGATTCGGCGCGCTCCGGCCGATAGACGGTGGAGGGGAGGACCCCTCGCCGCGCCCGCCCTCGGCGCGCCTCGCGCATGGATCTGACCAAGGAGTCACGCGATGTGCACGTACGTAGAAGTACGTAAGCGCCTTCCGGGAAACTCGGAATACCCCCTGGAAGCCCTGGACCCTAGCGTGGTGTCACGCCTCCACCTACCCGTTAGGGACCGATGACGAGCTCACAGCGCAGCCCAGTGCTCCAGGGATCCGCGGAGCCGCTCGACGGCGGCACGCGGCTCGCGCATGCCCGCTCCCGGCGCGGTCGGATCCACGGCGAGCGCGGAGCCGCGGCGGTCGAGTTCGCCATCGTGGCCACCCTCTTCTTCATGTTGGTCTTCGGCATCATCGATTTCGGGTTCGCGTTCCACTCATGGAACAACACCGCGAACGCCGCCCGCGAGGGTGCGCGTAAGGGTGCAGTCGATTCCAGTGTCCAGGACGTGATCGATCGGACGAAAGCCGCGGCGTCGACGCTCGACCCGACGAAGCTGACGGTGACGGTGGATTGCAGCCACATCGCCGGGACCTTCTCGTCCACCGGCTGCGGTTCCGCCCTGGTGGAGGGAGATATCGTTCGCGTCACCGTCAACTACGTCTACACCATGATGACGCCGATCGGGTCCTTCGTTCCGGGTCTGGGCACCACCATGAACCTCCATTCGGTTTCGGAGTCGAGGTTCGAAGGTTGATGAGTCGGCCAGTCCCCGGAGGGAGCAACGTGATGTCACGGTTCAAGGACGAGCATGGCGCCATCGCCGTTCTGGCCGCGCTCACCATCGTGATCCTCTTCGCTGCGGTCGCGTTCGTGATCGACATCAGCCGTCTGTATCACGAGCGTCAGGTGCTGCAGAACGCCGTGGACTTCGGATCGCTCGCAGGCGCCCAGGACCTTCCCGTGCAGGGATCCGCGCTCGCGCTCGTCGCGAACGCGGATGCCACCAAGGTGGCTACGGCGAACGCGCCGCAGGTGACGGCGGCCAACCTCACCATCACGTACCAGTGCATCGTCGGCGACGAGGATGGGGACGGTCAGCCCGACCTCGGAACCGTTCCGTTCGTCTGCGGCCCGACCGGGACGTGGTCGTCGGGTTGGACCAAGAAGGGTGCCACCCGAGTGATCCACGACTGCAACCCGTTCGCGGGCGACAAGTGCAACACCATCAAGCTCTCGACGAGCAGCACCATCCCGTACTACTTCGCGCCGGTGATCGGGATCAACAGCGGCTCGACGGGGACCGTGAATGCGGCGTCGTGCAAGGGCTCGTGCGGTGCCGCCGCGAGACCCCTCGACGTCGTGATGGTCCTCGACCGAACGGGCAGCATGGATGACGCCGACGTCGCGAACGTCAGGAACGCGGCTCTGTCGGTCTTGGACTACTACGACCCATCACAGCAGTGGATCGGGATCGTGTCGCTCCCGTACGGCAAGGGCTCGCCGGGGAGCCTCGGCAGCTCGGGCAAGTGCGAGGCCTATGGCGATAGTCGGACAGCGTCCCAGGGCAACCCGAACCCACCGCCCACCTATCAGGTCTATCCGACCGCGACGGGTTCGAACCTCTGGTGGGCGACCAATGGCTTGAGTCAGGACTACAAGAACGCCGCGGGGGTCATCAACCCCGTCTCGAACCTGGTGCAGGAGATCAACTGCCTGGTGCGAGCGCCCAGCACCGTGCAAGCCACCTCGCAAGGAGGTGCCCCGTCCGGGAACCACACGGACCTCGGCGATTCGCTCGATGCCGCTCGCGCGATGCTCGCCGCCTCGGGCCGGCCCACCGTCCCCGACGTCATCTTCTTCATGACGGACGGTCAGGCCAACCAGCCGAGCACCATGTCGCCCTGCACGTACTTCAACAACAAGGCGACGATCGCGAAGGCCGCGGGTCAGGAGATCTTCACGATCGGGTACGGGATCGACAGCACGAAGTGTTCGGACTCATCCGGTCTCTTCTACAACAAGACCGGGACGACGAACCTGGCGCTCGCGGCGACGCAGCCCTCGGATGACAATCTCCCGGGGGGCTGCGGTGCCACCGAGAACAAGGACGGCGACCACTACTACTGCGCACCGGCCACCGGCGACCTGGCGCCCATCTTCGTCCAGGTTGCTGACGCCGCCGTCGGTGGCGCGCACTTGGTCGACTGACCCGCACACCGCACGCTCGTTTCACCATGCCCTGATCCCGTGCCCGACCTCCGGGTGCTCGTGTCGAGCCACTCCCGCCGCTCGTAGGCTGCCTGGAGAACCACACCAGGAGCACCACCGACGGGAGGCATCAGATGGACACCGACGTACTCCGCGCGACCGCAACGCAGCTGGTCGCACCGGGCAGGGGCATCCTCGCGGCCGACGAGAGCACCGGCACGATCAAGAAGCGCTTCGACTCGATCGGGCTCGACTCGACGGAGGACAACCGGCGCGCCTACCGTCAGATGCTCTTCACGACGCCGGGGTTGGCCGAGCACATCAGCGGCGTGATCTTGTTCGACGAGACGATCCGGCAATCGGCGACCGACGGCCCGCCGTTCGCCGAGCTGCTCGCCACGTTGGGCATCATCCCGGGCATCAAGGTGGACACGGGCGCGAAGCCGCTGGCGGCGTTCCCCGGCGAGACGGTCACCGAAGGTCTCGACGGGCTCCGTGAGCGGCTCGCGCACTACCGGGAGCTCGGCGCGCGGTTCGCCAAGTGGCGCGCCACGATCTTCATCGGGGACGACACACCCACCGACTTCGCCATCCTCGCGAACGCGCACGCGATGGCGCGTTACGCAGCGCTCTGCCAGGAGGCCGGGGTCGTGCCGATCGTGGAGCCGGAGATCCTGATGGACGGCGACCACTCGATCGAGGCGTGCGAGTCGGCGACGGCTCGGACGCTGCGCTCGTTGTACGCGCAGCTCGCCGAGCATCGGGTCGACCTCGCGGGCTCGCTCCTCAAGGTCAACATGGTGCTCTCGGGCGCCGGCGCCGCGACCCAGGCCGGTCCCGTGGAGGTCGCGGAGGCGACGCTCCGGGTCCTGCGTGCGCACGTACCTGCCGACGTCGCGGGCGTCGTGTTCCTGTCCGGCGGCCAGTCCGACGTCGATTCCACCGTGCATCTCAACGAGATGAACCGTTCTGCGCCGCATCCGTGGCCGCTCTCGTTCTCGTACGGTCGCGCGTTGCAGGCCCCGTCGCTCAAGGCGTGGGCCGGCGACCCCGCCAAGGTGCAGGACGGGCAGCGAGCCCTCGCCCACCGAGCGCGGATGAACGGGCTGGCGCAAACGGGGGACTACTCCGACGAAGTGGAGTCCTCGGCCGCGTAGGCGGGCTCGGATGCATCGCCGGGCACGGACGGCCCCGCCGGCCCGCGGACGACACGGATGTCTCCGCTCACCGTGCTGACCTGAAGATCGAGGTCCGGGCCGCCAGCGCCGGCCACGTCCGACATGTCCAGCTCGCTCACGGTGTCGCCGGACGTCGAGCCGA
Organism: uncultured Actinomycetes bacterium; assembly: GCA_963736335.1. Taxonomy (GTDB): domain Bacteria; phylum Actinomycetota; class UBA4738; order UBA4738; family HRBIN12; genus JBBQVZ01. Next base: position 299,465 of record CAVTOC010000005.1, read on the forward strand.
TGTCCAGGTACACCCGTGTGCCTCGGGCCACCGCGATCTCCACGTCGCCCGACACCGAGCGCACGGATGTCGAACCCGCTGCCACGGATCCGATCTCGACGTCGCCAGAGACAGTCGAGAGGCGTACCGAGCCCGCGACCGTTCCCAGCGTCACGTCGCCCGAGGCGCTCTTGCCTCCCACGTCGCGACCGACCTCACGGACGCGCGCATCACCCGACGCGGAATGGAACGAGAGCCCCCCGCCGACGGAGACTCCGACCAGGTCGCCGCTCGCCACCGTCACCTTGACTTCGCCGTCGACGTCGTCGAAGCGACAGTTGCCCGACCCGCTGCGGAAGGACAGCGAGCCGATCCGCCCGTTCATCTCGAGGTCGGCCGAACCCGTGTCGCACGACACGGCGGTGCCGATCGGCACCGTCAGGTCCACGCGCATCTCGGTGCCGCCCCATCCGAACAACTTGCCGCGCTCCCGGTATTCGATCGCCAGACGATGCCCGTCCTGACCGACATCGTCGAACGAGATCCGGATGGCCTCGGGCGTGCGCTCACCGGTGATGGAGACGTGCGTCTGCGCCGTCTCCTCGGCTCGGATGCGGATGGTGCCGGCGGGGATGTGCAGCTCGAGCTGCAGGTGGCCGGGTGTCTCGAACGTCTGTTCCACGGTGATCCTTCCTTCCTCTGGTGTGCGCTAGCTCTGGGCGAGCCCGGTGATGCGGTTGCCCACCCGACGACGACGCTGTTGCTGTTGTTCCTGCTCCAGGCCGCGTACGACCGCGCGGACGAGCCATGAGTTCGTCGAGATGGCCTCGCCGCTCGCCGCTCGCTCCACCCGGGTCTTGGTGCTCTCCGGCAGGCGGAGCGTGATCCGCGCGGTGCCGCCCTCGTCTTCCGCGGGGATCGGCTCGGCGGGAGCCTCGTCGAACACCGCCACCAGGTCGACGTCGCGACCCGACAGGCGCACGTCCACCCGCCCGTTCGGCAGTTGTTCGCTCAACTCCTGCGCCGCCTGGCCCAGCGCGTCCAGCAGCCGCAACTGCAATGACGGCTCCAGGGCGCGGGCCAGACGCTCGGCGACCGCGGACGTCGCTTCGTCCGGGCCGGACACCGCCTCCAGGTCGGTTCGGACGGCGTCGAGGTACGGGGTCAGGTCCATCTCGTCATGCCTCCCCGCCGGTTCGAGGCGAGGGGCGACGGGTCGATCGGCGCCGCGCATCGTGCTTCGAGCGTTCGTCGGCCTCTCGAAGGAGATCGTCCAGCCGGAGCCGTCCCAGCTCTTCTCGGATCCGTGGTCCCATCGCTTGCCACCTCCCAGGCGTCAGGTGAACGTCGTGATGACGTCATTATGACGTCATACGCGGCGTCCGTCAACCGGAACGTCGATGTCCGCGAGAAGCCGATCGCGCTGCGCTAAAGTCTCTTGCGCCGGATGGGCTCACTGGAGTATGAATCTCCCCACTCGGTGATTAGGACGAAGGAACTAGTAGTAATCCGTACGTATGGGGGAGGACACATCACCCGCCGAGGGCCACACTCTCGGTTACCGATCGGGTCGGATGGGGTAGAGGGACCTGCCGGAAGTCGTCACTTGGTTGACTGGTGCGGCCGGCGACATCCCCATAGGCTTTGGGCGCAACACGTGAGTCAGAACAGGGCGTGACCGGTATGGATCAGGAGATCAGGTTCGACCCCACCGATGACATCCTGCTCGACCTCACGCCCATGGAATCGGCGGTCGTCGAATATCGCGTCGCTGAAGAGATCGGGGCTCCTCAACACGGGCTCCTCAACGCGGATCTCTGGCAGATCGCCGTCAAGCGTGCGATGGACATCGTCGCAAGTGCTCTGGCGATCGTGGTGCTGACCCCGGTCCTCCTGGCGGTTGCGCTTCTGATCAAGACCACGTCCCGTGGCTCGGTCTTCTACGTCCAGGAACGGGTGGGACGCGACGGCAAGCCGTTCCGCATGATGAAGTTCCGTTCGATGTACCGCAACGCGCACGCCGAGCGGAACGAGCATGCGGAGCTGAACATCCATCAAGGACCTATCTTCAAGATCCGCGACGACCCCAGGATCACCCCCGTCGGTCGCGCCATCCGCCGGCTCTCGATCGACGAGTTGCCACAGTTCTTCAACGTGCTGATGGGGAGCATGAGCTTGGTGGGACCTCGGCCGGCGCTGCCTGAGGAATTCCTGGACTACACCGAGCGCGAGCGCCAGCGACTCCTGGTGAAGCCGGGCGTCACGTGCATCTGGCAGGTCAGCGGACGATCCGATGTCGACTTCGCGACCTGGATCGACATGGACCTCGAGTACATCGAGGACTGGTCCCTCCGGCTTGACCTCAAGCTGCTCATGAAGACCGTCCCCGCGGTCATCACCGGCCGCGGCGCGTACTGAGCCCGGCCACTCCCCGGGTTTGTCGGTCTTCTTCCCCGAACATTCACCTTCCTTGCGGGTTCTCGACCTTCGGTCGCGGTAGGCTGGATGCTTCCCGAGCGACTCCAGAGGTGATCTCCTCGTGGCAGAGGCTCGAACGCGATCCGCAAGGATCCGAGGACGGACGGCGGGGTTCTGCGCCGCCGGGTACGTCGTAGCGCTCACATCGTTCTGGGTCGCCGGCATCGCCGCGTACGCCCAACAGGGACACGGCTTCACACGGCTCCTGGGCCTCGTGTACTTCCCGATCCTGCTGTTGCCGTTCGTCGGGAAGGGCACGCTCGGTGGCCTGCAGGTGCACAGCGACATCTGGTTGTGGTGGTTCGCGCTCCAGATGATCCTTGGCACAGCCGCGATCTGGCTGAACCCGTACGAACGGCCCAGCCGCCGACGCTCCCGGCTGGCCGAGCCGCCGGCTGCGTTGTTGCGCGCGCGCACGCTGGCTCGGATGCCGCGGACCTGATCGTCCACCGTCGCGCGATAGGGTGAGCCCCATGCGCGCGGGACGTCGTTCGATGCTGTCGGCGATCGTGATGTCGCTCGCCGTGGCGGGTGCCGCGTTCCTCGCCGCGCCGGCGACGGCGGCTCCGGCGTGGGGTCCGCAACGCACCGTCGACACGTGGGCGTGGAGCAGCGGCTCGTCGTTCGCGCGGGCTGCGAACGGCGACCTCGTCGCGCTCGAGGTGACCGATTTCTCGCAAGGCGCGTTCGCGACCGATCACGGACCGTACATGGGCGTGTTCGCGCGGACGAGCTCCGACCGGGGAGCGACGTGGTCGGCTCCCGTCAGGGTGAGCCAGGGCGGCAAGCAGGCCGATCGCGCGGCGCTCGCGGTGTCGGGCGGCTCGATGTACGCGGCATGGGTGACGCAGCAGAGCTACGACAACTACGACCCCTCCGCGCCCCGCTTGCTGTACTTCCGCGCGAACACCGGCGGAGGTTGGGGCAAGACGGTCGCCCTGACCAAGAAGAAGGGCCGGGTGGACTCCCCGTCGATAGCGGCGTCCGGCAACCACGTCTACGTCGCATGGATCGACGCCAACACCGGCCAGGTACGCGTCGCGTGGAGCAAGGACGGCGGCAAGACGTTCACGCGGATCGTGATCGGGAAGACGACGGCGGTCTCGCCCGACGGCGACGGGCATGCGCGGGTCGGCCAGCGTCGGCGCCGCCGGGAACGCCGTGGCGGTCGCGTGGGTCTCGAGCGGCTCCGGCGGCGAGAAGGCGCGCGTGTCCACGAACGGCGGGAAGAAGTGGCACGACGCGATCTCCGTCGTGGGTTCGCTCGGCGCGGCGAACGGTGGAACGCCCTCGCTCCGTGGGTGGGGCGACAAGCTCGCGCTCGCGTGGACGACGCCGGGCGGCGTCTCCGCGAGGATCTGGTCGAAGTCGTGGGGTCCCGTCCGGAGGATCGCCTCGTTCGGTCAGAGCGCGCCGTACAAGGGCGGGTTCGACGTCGAGATCGTCCCGTCGAAGGGCGGGAACATCGGCGCGGTCTGGAGCGCGTGCCGGACGCCGGGGTGCGACCTGCTCTCGGCCAACACCCGGATCGACGTCCTGTGGAGCGATTCGAGCGACGGGGCGGGCTGGTCCGCGCCCTCGCTCGTGCAGGGCTCCGTCCACGCCGACCAGGCGATCAACGAGTCGCCGACGGCCGTCTGGCTGGACGGCGGCACCAGGATCGTGGGCTACACGGGTCGCAGCGCCGGCTGGACGAGCTACGCGATGTTCCTCCGCGTCGGCTCGTGACCCGACAGGAACGTGCCGAAAGACCCTGAACCGAGGAACCTGACGGACTATCGTGGCGTCGGTCCCTGAAAGCCCGGCAAAGGGCTCCGTGTTAGTCTCGGGGGGTAAAGTCGTCGATGGGCTGGTGCCGATGCTGCTGAGGCGGGACAACCCCCGATCGGTCCCCGACGTTTCTCCTACTGAGCCACAGACTGAAGGGTGGACCTTGGCCACACGCCTCACGGATGTTCGAGAGTTCCCGAGGTCCGTCGAGCTCGACGACGACAAGGGTCTGGTGCTCGCGTTCCAGTCGGGCGACATCGACGCCTACTCCGACATCTTCGTGAAGTACCGGGCCTTGTCGGCACAGATCTGCTACCGCATCCTCCAGGATCGCGAGGAGGCCGACGAGGCCGTCCAGGAGACGATGCTCCGGGTCTATCGCGGTCTGGGCACGTTCAACGGCCGGTATCAGCTCCAGGCATGGGTCGCGCGCATCGCCACCAACGTGTCGCTCGACATGGTCCGTGCGCGCTCGCGCCGTCCCCAGCGCGACCCCTTGACGCCCGACATCACCGAGAACGCCCGGCTCACCGCCGCGCTGACGGACGACCCGTCGGAGGCGGTCGAGCGCGTGCTCGATCAAGAGGAGATCCGCTCGATCCTGTCGTCGATCCCCGACAACCACCGCGAGGCGCTCGTCCTGCGCGAGTTCGAGGGACGTTCGCACGAGGAGATCGGCGAGGCCCTCGGCGTGTCGCCGCAGCAGGCCAAGGCGCTGATCCACCGCGCCAAGAAGAGCTTCCGCCGCGCCTGGGACCGCAGCGGCGAGCGCCGCGGCGTCGCGGCGCTGGCGCCGATCATGTTCCTGTCGCGGTTCCGGATGCCCGGGTTCCTCCGCAGGCTGTGGGAGCCGGCGCACGACGTGGTGGCCAGCGCGACCGCGACGGCGCAGCAGGCCGCCGTGACGGTGACCGCGGCGCCGGCGGTGACCCAGGGAGCCGTCAGCATGGCCGACAAGGTCACCGCCGCAGCCATCACCGTCATCGTGGCCGGCACGGTCAGCGTGGGCGCGGTGGATCCAGCACGCGCAGAAGCCGTCGAAGCCAACGCCGGTCACCGCATCTCCGGCACCGGTTCCCGTGGCGCCGCCGGTGATCGTCGCGACGCCGCCCGTGCGGTCGAAGCCGGTCGTCAAGCCCCACCACAAGGCGCACCACAAGCCGGCCGACCAGACGCAGGCAGGGCCAGACCGGGACCGTCGTTCCCGTCGTGACCCCGACCGACTCACCGTCCCCAACCGATCCCAGCCCCACCCCGGGGCCGGTGACGCCCCGCCCCCGCCGCCGGCACCCGCGTGGACCGGCGGCGTTCACGACGTCGGGGGGCCTCACCGCGACGAGCCTTTCGCAGATATCGCAGCGGGTGACCGGCCAACACAGCGACCAGCTGCTCTTCGGCGAGGTCATGCAGGGCGCCCTAGTGGACAAGCACGGCGATGCCGTCGGCACCGTCTACCTCGACTTCGGTGGCTCGATCGCGGGTGGCAGCGGCTCCCTGTCCAGCCTTTGGCTGTGGATCGATACCCCGGAAGGCCAGTACAAGTACGCGGCGGCCGGGACTCTCGTGGCGGCCACCCAGGCAGACGACGGCTCGACCAAGTACGTCTTTCGGGGGCGGATTACAGCCTGTCGGGCGTCCCCGATGACGCTCGATTACGCCGGTCCCGCACGACGGGACCATCTCGATCTCGCTCGGGTTCTGGGGCGACGGGTCGCTCTACGCGACCACCGTCTCCATGGACGAATCCTGAGCCAGAACACACCCGCTCACGAGCAACCCTGAGTGCGGGGCGACGTTTCCTTAGATAGAAGTACCCACGCGCAGGATCCGAGGCTGTGAAGGGGGTGGGGCCACGAAGCACTTTGGGCAGGTCAGAACGTTGACTAGCCCTCGGTAAGCCAGTAGATTCCTGGCGAGCTTCCCCCCCCACCTTTGGGCTTAGGTCGTATGCGCGGGGGATGGGAGAAGTCAAACAGCACGAGCAATGGAAGGAAGGGGTGAGTAGATGAGCATCACGAAAGGCAAGCTCCGCCGATCGGCGGTAGTCGTAGCCTTCACGCTCGGTGCGTTTCAAGCGCTGAGCATCGTGGGCGCCCAAGTGGCGTCGGCGGCAGCGGTGGCATGTACCTTCAGTAGTGGCACGCTTACGGTGCAGTTCACCGGGCTGGGTCACACCATGTCACGGGACGCCGCCGGGAACATCTTGGTGGACGGGGCGAAGACGAGCCTTACCGTGCCGTCATGCACGACCTCGGTCGACGCGACCGTCGCCAATACCACGCAGATCAACGTCAACGGCACCCCAGGTGCCACGCTGACGGACGACGGCGTCACGATCATCACGTATCTCCCCACGGGCGCCACGGCCAGCTTCGGCAGCATCAACTGGACCGTGAACCTGGGAGACAACGGTGCTCTTCCCTTGGGTGGCGATCAGTTCGCCGTCGACAACTCGGGTAACACCGACAACGCGACCGAAACCGACTGGGGCGCCAATGGCGTCGACCTGACCGGCGACGGGAACCTGGATGTCGCGCTGGTCGGTGTCGAGAAGGCGACAGACTTCGCCTCGACAGGCACGGCCCCGATCACCGGCACGAACACGGGCGACACCGTCAATGCCGGTGGCTCGACCGCCACAGGCGCGGCCTTCCCGACCGACATCACGATCGACGGCACGTCGAGCGCCACTACCTATCAGTACCTGACGGGCGGCGCCGGCAACGACACGCTCACTGGCAGTGGCGTTGCCTACGACACGATCGCAGGCGGGCTCGGCAACGACAGCATCGACTGCGGTGCCGGTGACGGCGCCGTGGACTACACGGGCTCTGCGACCCCCGTGGTCGTGGACCTGACCGCCGGCACCGGGACCGGTGAAGGCTTCGACTCCATCGCCAACTGCGATGACATCAACGGGTCGGACCACGCCGACACCCTCACCGGCAACGGCAACGACAACTGGATCGCCGTCGGTAACGGCAACGACACCGTCGACGGGCTCGCCGGCGAGGACACGTACGACGCGGCTGCTGCGACGGCCGCCGTGACGGTTGACCTCGGCGCCGGTACCTCGACGGGCGGATCGGGCACCGACACGCTCAAGCACATCGAGGACGTGAGCGGTTCGGACTTCGACGACAGCCTGACCGGCGATTCGGGAGCCAACATCATCTACGGTGAGGACGGCAACGACACGATGTCGGGCAGGCGCCGGCAACGCGGATGGTGCTGATTCCTTCGACGGTGGCGCTGGCATCGACACCGTGGACTACGGCAAGAACACGTCGAGCACCACCGTGCACCTGGCCGATGGGGCCACGCCCTGCGCTTGGTTCGCTACCGGTGCTCTCTGCACCACCGGGAACGGCGTCTCGGGTGGGGTCGACACGATCCGGAACGACGCCACCGAGAACGCCATCCTCGGCAGCGGCAACGACACGTTCACGGGGTCACAGTTCAACAACACCGTGTGGCCGAACGGTGGGCAGAACTCGCTCAACGGCTGCCCGGCTTTGGTGAACGTGACCTGCGGCATCGACACGGTGAACTACTCCCAGGGGTATGACGCCGGCGTCACGGTCAACCTCGCTGGTGGTGGCCCGTCCGGTGGCAACGCCGACTCGATCAATGGATTCACGAACGCGGTCGGCACGGCCTTCGCGGACAACATCATCGGGACCGACTTCAACATCGGGAACTCGTTGAAGGGCGGCAAGGGCAACGACACCATCTCGGGCAACAACGGCCCGGATTACGTCCTCGGTGGTGCCGGCAACGACGCCATCCGTGGTGGGCATGGCGATGACACCCTGAAGGGTCAGGGCGGCAAGGACAACATCAGAGGCGCTGGTGGCGCCGACGACATCTTCGGCGGCAAGGGCAAGGACTACTGCGACGGCGGCGGTGGGAAGCGATCTCATCAAGACCTGCGAGAAGCCCAAGCACCACGGTCACGGCCCGAACGGCCCAGGCCTGCACCAGCGGATCTGAAGCACCACGCAGTAGCGGAGCTCCTCACGAGCTCCGGGTAGCGAAAGGAACCGGCCCCTTCGGGGGCCGGTTCCTTTTCGTCTGCCGTCTGTCAACCTGGAGGCGCCGGTCAGGGACTGTGTGGATGCAAAGGCGCGGAGCTCGCGAGCCGTGCCGGGGTGAGGAGCGACGTGGCGGAGACGGATCTCGAGTACGCCTGGTTCTTCCGGGCGGAGTTCCCCATGGTGCTCCGGACCGTGTTCTTGATCCTGGGCGACCGGGGGAAGGCGGAGGACGTGACGCAGGAGGCCTTCATCCAGCTGCTGTCGCACTGGAAGAAGATCTCGCGGTACGAGCGACCGGATGCCTGGGTCCGGCGGGTGGCGATCCGCCTGGCCGTGAAGGCGCAGAGGCGCGAGCGGATGCGAGAGGTCCTGGAGCGCGACACGTCCGGTCCACAGGGGCTCAAGGCGCCCGACGTCGACCTGGCGAACGCGCTGCAGCAGCTCCCGTTGAAGCAGCGGACGTGCGTGTTGCTCTTCTACTACGAGGACCGGCCGATCGCCGAGATCGTCGACATCCTGGGGATCTCGGAGGGCTCGGTGAAGGTGCACCTGCACCGAGCGAGGGAGCGTCTTGCGACGCTCCTCGGAGAGGAGGTGGACGAGGATGCCCATTGAGCGCCGTATCAGGCAGGGAGCCGAGCGGAACGCCGGCGTCCTCGATCCCGACGTCGACCGGTTCCTCGACTCGGTCGTGCACAAGACCCGTCGCCGCCAGGTCGTCCGTCGCTCGCTGACGGCCGCCGCATCGGTGGCCGCGATGGTGCTTGTCGTGGCTCTGGGCCCGAGCGTGGTCCACAGCATCGAAGACACGACGAACGGATCCGTGCCCGGATCCGCAGCCCACGCCGACGGTGGCGCCCGATCGAACCCCTGGTGACCGGAACGTTCACCCGGTCGATCCCGGAGGGGACCGCCCTGGTGCGGGTCAACGGCATCGCCGGCACTTGGACGATCAACGCCGGCTCGGACGGGCGTGTGCGGCTGGTTGCCCCCGCCTCCTTCGCGGGAGCGCACGCGTCTCGTCCCTTCGAGATGCAGACGGATACCTTCAGCACGGTCGCGTTCGGCTCCGACATCTGCCAGGGGCTTCCGGCCGGGAGATACACCTGGTCGCGCTCGGGGGACTTCCTCCTCATCTCGGCGATCTCCGACCCATGCGACGCCCGTGTGTTCATCTTGGGCGCGCGCCCGTGGTCCCTGGGCTCGTAACTCCTTTCCCCGATCGACTTTCATCGACCCCGTGTCAACCGCGGTGTGAGCTTGAGCCTGTGGATGGGTGAGGAACACGGAACCCATCAACGACAGGAGGACTCCAGATGCGACTTCGAGCGCTCGCAGGGCTCGTTGCGGTTGGCATGATCGCGGGGGGCGTGGTGACCGCCTCCGCCTCCGCACATCAGGTGATGGAGCCGCCGGTGGCGATACCCGCGTCCGTGATAGCGACGGACGTGACGCCGACGGACGTGACACGCGACGTGCACGTGACACCGACGGACGTGACACCGACGCCTGCCACAGGCGTCATCGTCACTGACACGATCGCGCCGTGCCCGTCAACCGCCTCGGCCTCGGTCGTCGGCCCGCTGCCGAAGCTGACCGCCGATCTGCAGTCGACGCTGGCTGTATACGCGAAGAACCCGTCGGGTGGGAGTGTGGAGGGATGGATGGACTCGGGAGGTGACTTCGGCGGGGGAGTGCCCGCGTACGCCGTCCGCTCCTTGATGCGCCAGGGGCTCGCCGCCGGTCTCACCGATCAAGAGGTGCAGTGCCTTCCTGCAGCCAGGATTCCTTCGGGGAGTGAGCGATCCCTTCGGTGGACCAGGGCTGCTCGACTTCATCGGTCAGCAGCACGATCCAGCGTTCCTCGGGCAGCTGGCGCTGTACGCGGGTGCTCTCGACGGGCGGGACATGAGTTGGATGACAGCTCAGTCAAGCGTCTTCGATGCGTTCCCGCTCCTACGGGCGGCCTACATGTCTCAGGCGGCAGCGATCCCGCCTGACCTGGAGACGGCGGCGCAGATGCTCTCGCTCGCCAACCAGGGCTACCGTCCCGCACAGACGACGATCCAGGCGTTCCTGGCCGCGGGCAACCACCCGTCGGCGGGTGCCCAGAACGCCGGAGGCGTGCCCGACGGGATGCTTTCCACTGTCTACGACTCCCTCGTGGCGAACTACGCGGGGCCGCTCTCCCCACCCGCGGCGTCAGCGGTCGCCAACCGTCGCGCGTACCTGGCGTGGGTCCAGCGGATCGCCGCGTGGCCGGGCGCCGGCTCGCCCCCGGAAGGAGGACCGGCCCCGGCGGTGTTCCCGGCACCGGTCACGTCGACGACATCGGGCGATCTCTCCGACGGCGGGGACTGCTGCCGCGGGCTGCTAAGGCCTGCAAGGCCCTTCCCTGACACGGAGCCGGCCCTTCGCCCCGGGGCCGGTTCCGTGCCGTCAGGGGGTGGTGCGGACCCCGACGACCGTGAGGCGAGCGGGTGACGTGACGCGCGTTGTCTAGATATGAACGGAGCCGGCCCCGTCCGGGGCCGGCTCCGTTCTGCCACGGCTGATCGGTGTGACTTAGCTGTGCACGACGCTGGACGTGTCGCCGCCGCACACGACGCCGTTCGCGAGCGTGATCTGGTTGACCTTCGCCCGGAACTTGCCGTTGCTCGGTGGGATGTACGTCTTGAAGCTGCCGCTGGCCGTGGTGGCTGTCGTGTCGGTCCATTTCCACGAACCGCTCTTCTTCATCTTCTGGATGACGACCGGAACGAACGAGTGGCAGGCTGCGAGCGAGCTCGAAACGGTTCCCGAAACGCGGCTGTGCGGCTGGAACCCGAACCCATTGACCGTGCGCGCGACCGGTGCCGTCGTCACCGTGAAGTCGGTGGTGCTGGTCGCCGTCCCACCCGGGGTCGTAACCGTGATCTTGCCGGTCGTGGCACCCGTCGGGACGGTCGCGGTCACCGAGGTGGCCGTGCTCGTCGTGAACGTGGCCGTGACGCCGTTGAACTTGACGGCGGTGACCCCTGTGAGGTTCGTGCCGGTGATGGTGACGCTCGTCCCGACGTTACCGCTCGTCGGTGTGAACGACGTGATGGTAGGCACCGGTGCGGTCGAAACGACGAAGGCCGAGGTGGTGTGAGATTCACCTGTCGCCGTGTACACGTGGATCGGACCTGTCGTTGCGCCCGCGGGCACGAGCACGGTGAGGCCCGAGGGAGTCGTCGTGACGGGGGCCGCCAACGTGGTGTTGAACCTCACCAGCGTGGGGGCCGTGGTGAAGGTCCCGGTGATGCGTCACCGAGCGATCCCACGGCACCGGTCGTCGGCGTCGCGGTAGGAGTGCCCGGACACGTGCCCGCTGCGCCCGTGGTGAAGTCGAACGCGCGGGAGTCTCCGGTCGTGTTGTGGGCGATCACGGTCGTCGCCGTGCTGGCAGCGAGCGCCGCCGGCACGGTCACCTCGAGCTGGGTGTCCGAGTCGGTCACGGCTGGCGCCACGGGGGCTGGCCCGCGAACGTCAGGGTCGTGACCGGCCCGCCGTTGGCGGGGAGTTGGAAGTTCGCACCGGTCAACGTCACCGGAACACCCGCGGCGCGGGGCTCGTAGGCGTGATCGACGTGACGTCGGCACCACCGCGTAGGCGGGGATCGCCGTGAGCAACACGACTCACGACGCCCACGGCGAGCGCCAGCGCGGTCGCGACGCGGATGAGCTTCTTGTTCTGGAAGCCTCATAGAGGGTTCCTCCCTTCTCAGGGTCGTGGCGGGAGGACTGCGGGTGCCACTTCCCCGTTCCCGCGACCCGTTGCCAGTCCGTTACACATGATGTGTGGCGTCGGTTACACCCTAACGGTTCCTGAAGGCCTACTCACCTCCTTCGTCATACGATGGTGGCGCACCACGTTCGAGAGTTTTCCGCCGCAGACCGCGCCGTTCACCAGCGTGATCCTTCAGCGCCTTGGCCCGGTAGCGGCCCGGCCTTGTTCGCGATCGGCGTCCGGAAGCCGCCGTTCAGGCCCGTGGACGTCGTCGTGACCCATCGCCAGCCGCCTCGATGGAACCGCTTGATGACGACCGGCACATGGCTCAGGCATGCCGTGTACCCGTCGTTCACGGTAGACGCCTCCGGCCGCGAAGAGCTGCGCTCGGGTCGCGCGACCGCTGATGGCCAACGAGACCGAACGCTCATGCGGCCCGGCGAGCACCGTGAAGTTCGCGGGGCTCGTGGCCGTTCCGGAAGGTGTGGTCAGGGTCACCCTGCCGGTGGTCGCGCCGCTGGGCACCGTCGCGTTGACCTGGGTGGCGCTCACGAACGCGAAGGTCGCCGACATGCCGTTGAACCTCACGGATGTCACGCCCGTGAAGCTCGACCCGAAGATCGCGACGGACGTGCCCACGGCTCCGCTACTCGGAGACAGGCTGGTGATCTTCGGCCCGCCCGTGATCGTGAATGTCCCGCTGCTGGTGACGGTCCCGGCGGATGTCGTCACGGAGATCTTGCCCGTGGTGGCGCTTGCCGGCACGGTGGCGTTGATCCTGGTGGAGCTCGCGACCGTGAACGTCGCGCCCGTTCCGTTGAACCGCACCGCGCTCACGTTGGTGAACCCGGTTCCGTTGATCGTGACCGCGGTGCCCGCGCTGCCGCTGGTGGGCGAGAAGCTCGAGATCGTCAGGCCGCTCGTGCCGGTGACGGTGAAGTTGATGCTGCTGGTCCCCGTTCCGGCCGGGGTCGTCACCGAGACATGTCCCGTCGTGGCGCCACTCGGGACGGTGGTCTGGATGTTCCCCGTGTTCACGATCGTGAACGAGGACACCGCCGTGCCGTTGAACCGCACCACGGTCGCACCTCCGAAGAAGTGGCCGTAGACGTGAACCGTGGCGCCCACGGCTCCGCTATCGGGGCTGAGGTTGAGCACCTGTGGGAGCGAGCCGGTCGTCGTCGTCGTGACATCGAAGCTCGCGCTGCTGGTGTCGCTTCCACCCGGCGTGGCCACGAAGATCGGCCCGTCCGTCGCGCCCGACGGCACGTTCACGGTGATCTGCGTGCCGGTCCCGTTCACCAGGATCGAGGTCACCGAGTGGCCGTTGAACTGCACCTGGGACGCGCCCGCGAAGTTCGTCCCGCTGATCGTGACGCTGGTACCGACGGGTCCGCTCGTCGGACTGAATCCCGTGATGGTCGGGGGCGCGCCGGCCGCCGCAGGCAGGGCCGTGACGGCGATCACGAGGCCCACGATCACCGCGGACGCGCCCACGCGCTTCAAGGACCGCGTTCCGATCAACGTTCGGCTCATGACGACCCTCCCATGGATCGATCCGATGTCTCGGTCCTCTTGTACTACAAGACGTCCAACAGGGTCCAGGGTTGCTTCTCGGGAAAAGGTCGTGACCGGGTGGTCGACGCAGACGCGATGGGCTAGGGTTCCCGGTGTGCTTGGGACGCTTCGGATATTGGCGATGGGCGGGGGCGCCATCATCTTGGTGCTCCTCGCGTTCGGGCTTGCCATCGGAGCCATCATCGCCCTGATCCGCCTCAAGTAGCCGTGCGTTGACGCGCCCGGGAGCGCCTCGTAGGGTCGGGCGGGTGTCGAACGCCCTCCGCGAACACCGGATCGGCGCCGCGGGTCTCGTGCTCGCGGCGCTCGCGCTGTGTGGGTCCCTGCTGGTGACCGACCGCCGCCGCCGCCGTTCCTGCGCCTCGCACACCGGGGTTCGCCTCGAACAACGGCAAGCTCGCGTTCTGGTCCACGCGTGACGGGAACGCTCAGATCTACGCCATGTCCGCCGACGGGTCGTCCCAGACGAACCTCTCGGGGAACCCGGCCCAAGAGATGGATCCGGCCTGGTCGCCCGACGGCGAACGCATCGCGTTCGCTCGGTCGTTCCACGCCGGAGGGCGGCCGAACATCTTCGTGATGAACGCCGACGGCAGCGGCGGAGGTGCGCTCACGCACAGCGCCCTCGCCGACCGCGATCCGGCCTGGTCGCCCGACGGCACGCAGATCGTGTACGCGAGCCGGACCGATGCGGGCGGTCCCTTCCGGCTGTTCGTGATGAACGCCGATGGAACGGACAACCGGCAGTTGACGGAAGGGGGCAGCGACACGGCGGACGATCTGTCGCCGTCGTGGTCCCCCGACGGGACGCGGATCGCGTTCTCCAGCTCGCGGCCGGGAGGGTTCCCGCAGATCTTCGTGGTGGCGCCCGACGGGTCGGCCATGAAGCGCCTGACGAACGGCGACCAGATCGACGGCAACCCGTCGTGGTCCCCCGACGGCTCGCGGATCGCGTTCGACCGTTGCTGCACCGCCGGGAGCGCCGACATCTGGACGATGAACGCCGACGGTTCCGCAGAGACCGATCTCACGCCCGGCCCGGACGACGAGACGGATCCGTCCTGGTCGCCGGACGGTACGCAGATCGCGTTCGTCGGGTTCCCCGCGGGTGGCGGCAGCCGCGATATCTTCAGCGTGACCTCGGATGGGCTCACGAAGGTGCAGCTGACGACGACTCCACGATCGGACTTCGCGCCGGACTGGCAGCCGCTCCCGGTCTGCACGATCAGCGGCACGTCGGGACCCGACGTGTTGACCGGCACGGATGCGAACGACGTGATCTGCGGGCGGGGCGGCGACGACACGATCGACGGCGGGCTCGGCAACGACCTGGTGATCGGCGGCCCCGGGAACGACGTCCTGAGCGGCGGCGACGGCAACGACATGCTCGACGGAGGACCGGGCAACGACACGTTGTCGGGAGGTCCGGGGTTCGACTCCCTGAACGGCGGACCCGGCACGGACGTCTGCTCCGTGGACGAGGACGGCGGGTTCACCCTGCGATGCCCATGAAGCATGCGGCGATCGTGCTCATGATGTCTGTCGTCCTCGTCGCGTGCTCGGGCTCGGACGCGGGCTCGAACGCGACGGGCCCGTCGTCGCCCCCGTCGACGGTGCCGTCGTCGCCCAGCCCCGTGGAGAAGCCGACCCTGAGCCCGTCGGGGTTCTGTGCGGACCGTAGCGTCGTCGGCGACCTCTACCACGAGATCCGCGCCGGGACGGTCCCGTATCGACAGGTGGCGGCTTCCACCACCGCGGTCGGCAAGCTCATGCGGGCGGACGCCGACCTCGCGTCGAACGAGCTCGGCGCGTACAAGCTCCGTCAGTTCAGGCTCTACCTCAACACGCTCCGGCTGGCGATCTTGGGCGCCGTCGAAAACTATCCGGACGACTACGCGGTCAGACAGTTCACGAACGGCCTGGTTCCGAGGGTGGCGGACATCGCGGACACGCTCAACTGCCCGCCCCCGGCCTAGCCGTTGCTCGCTCGGTACACTGGGTAGGCGTCTCCGCCCGGCGGCGCGCTCCGATCCCCGATCGAAAGCAGCCTGCCCCGTGCCGTTCCGCAACGACATCCGCAACGTCGCCATCGTGGCCCACGTCGACCACGGCAAGACCACGCTCGTCGACGCCATGCTCTGGCAGTCTGGAGCGTTCCGCGAGAACCAGGACGTGAACGTGCGGGTCATGGACTCCATGGACCTCGAGCGTGAGAAGGGCATCACGATCCTGGCGAAGAACACGGCCGTTCGTCACGGCGACCTGAAGATCAACATCGTGGACACGCCGGGCCACGCCGACTTCGGCGGCGAGGTGGAACGCGGACTGACGATGGTCGACGGCGTGCTGTTGCTGGTCGACGCGAGCGAGGGGCCGTTGCCGCAGACGCGATTCGTCCTGCGGAAGTCGCTCGAGCTGCACCTGCCCGTGATCCTGGTGGTGAACAAGGTCGACCGCCCCGACGCTCGCGTGAAGGACGTCGTCGACGAGGTCTACCAGCTGTTCATGGACCTGGACGCGAACGAGAAGCAGATCGAGTTCCCCATCCTGTACGCCAATGCGCGGACCGGGAGGTGCGGCCCCGACCCCGACGCGCTCGCGGACGACCTGGAGCCGTTGTTCGAGGCGCTGAGGAATCACATCCCCGCTCCCGAGTACGAGGAGGGTCACCCGCTCCAGGCGTTGGTGACCAACCTCGACGCGTCGCCGTACCTCGGCCGGCTGGCTCTCTGCCGGGTGCGCAACGGGACGATCAAGCGAGGCCAGGCCGTGGCCTGGTGTCGCGCCGACGGCACGATCGAGCCGGCGAAGATCGTGGAGCTGTTCGTCGCCGAGGAGCTCGACCGTGTCGACGTGGACGAGGCGGGGCCGGGCGAGATCATCGCGGTGGCCGGCTTGGACGAGGTGACGATCGGCGAGACGCTCGCCGATCCCGACGACCCACGGCCGCTGCCGCTGACCCACGTCGACGAGCCGTCGCTCTCCATGACGATCGGCATCAACACGGCGCCGACGTCCGGGAAGGACGGCGACAAGTTGACCGCGCGGTTGGTGAAGGGGCGCCTGGATCAGGAGGTCGTCGGCAACGTCTCGATCCGCGTGCTGCCCGGCGACCGTCCCGATCGGTGGGAGGTCCAGGGGCGCGGCGAGCTGCAGCTGGCGGTGCTGGTGGAGATGATGCGCCGGGAGGGGTTCGAGCTCACCGTCGGCAAGCCGCAGGTGGTGACGCGCACGATCGACGGCAAGCTCTTCGAGCCCGTCGAGCGGGTGGCGATCGACGCGCCCGAGGAGTACCTGGGCGTCATCTCGCAGCTGCTCGCGCTCCGCAAGGGTCGCCTGGAGAACATGGTCAACCACGGCACGGGGTGGATCCGCATGGAGCACCTGGTCCCGGCGAGGGGTCTGATCGGGTTCCGGACGGAGTTCCTCACGGAGACGCGGGGGACCGGCCAGCTGCATCATGTGTTCGACGGGTACGAACCGTGGCACGGCGACCTCCGGACGCGCCCGACCGGCTCCCTGGTGGCCGATCGCGCGGGCGTGACCACGGGGTTCGCGCTCCAGACGCTCCAGGAACGCGGGTCGATGTTCGTCGGTCCCACCGAGGAGGTCTACGAGGGCATGATCGTGGGTGAGAACTCCCGCTCCGAGGACATGGACGTGAACCCCACCAAGGAGAAGAAGCTCACGAACATGCGGCAGTCGTCGTCGGAGGAGTTCACCCGCTTGATCCCCAAGCGCGAGCTCTCGCTGGAGCAGGCGTTGGAGTTCGTCCGCGAGGACGAGTGCGTGGAGGTCACGCCGGACCACGTGCGTCTGCGCAAGGCGCTCCTCCCTGCGCAGGAACGGCTGCGCGCCGGCCGTCGCGGCCGCCCGTCGAAGGACTGACCGCAGGGGCCGCTTCCCTAGCCGTTCACCTTCACCAGCAACGCGTTCGTCACCGAGCGCTCGAACCCGTCGGACGGATGGTTCACGACGCGCCCTCTGACCACCATCGAGCTGGAGCCGCCGCCGTCGAGGTTCATCGCCGAATCGACCCCGAGCCGCTGGAAGAAGTTCGCGAGCTCACCCAGCGACATGCCGACCGACCCCGACTGTCGTCCGTCGACGACCACCAGTGCGATCCGACCGTCGGCGGCGAGGCCGATCGCCGTGCGGGGATTCCGGGAGCAGATCGCTCCCGTGCAGGTGCCGAGGACGATGTGCCCGTCCTGCATGAGGACCGTGCTTCCTCCCATGGCATCGGTCATCCCCGGCACCCCCAGCGACCAATCGATCCGAACGCTCTCGCCGGGCGTGAGCGCGCGGATGAACGTGGCTTCGTCGGTCGTGGGCACCGCCGAGACGACGACGCCGTCACCGGGCTGGAGCCGGTTCGAGAAGCACCCTGCCTGGTCCACGCTGTAGGTCCTGGTCGAGCCGACGTCGGTCTGGCCGGACGGTCCGTCCGGAAGCAGTCGCACCGAGCACGTGAACGCTCGGGGCGCCTCGATCGCGCCTCCCACGGCCGTGTGGGCGGTCAGCTCTCCCGGTGAAGGTCCTCCGTGGTTCCACGATGCGATCGGCCACGTCTCGCCGGTGTCGACCTCGGTGATCGAGACGGTCTGCGCCGTCGGCTTGCCGATCCGCATCGTCCCGTCGCTCGAGATCGAGAACATCGCGCCGAGCGCGGGCGAGGTCTGGACCAGGTCGCCGTTCAGCGCGAACGGATGGACCGGCCGGCCGAACCCGAGATCCCCGTTCACCGCGACGAGGGCGCCGTGATCCTTCGCGATGTCGCTCGTCCGTTCGGCCTCGCCGAGCCGGTCGTGCGCGAGCGCCATGCCGAGCGACGCGCCCTGGGACGGGTCGATCCACAGCACGTAGGCGCGCACCGGGATGCGGCGGTCGATGTACGTGGTCAGCGCCACGCCCGGGGCGAGCACGCGCACGTGTGGGCGCCCGGTGGGAGATCCTGCGCGGCGGGCGCCATGAGCATCGGCGCCAGGAGCGCCGCGACGATCAACAGCGGCCCCAGGAGCGAGCGGGATCGGAGGGGGATGCGGACGGGCTTCGGGCTCGGCATCGACCCATCCTACCCAGCCGCCTCTCGTGGGCCCGGACGCGCAGGGACCATCGGCCCCACCCACGCCTGCCTCCGCGGACGACGATGGCGGCGGAGGAGGCGATGGCCATGACGATGACGTACGAGATCGTGAGCCGCGACGTGCCGACGCAGCGGGTCGCCACCATCCGGGAGCGCGTGCAGATGACCGCGATCGGCCAGGCGATGGGGGACGGCTTCGGCGAGATCGCGCAGGCCGTGGAAGCAGCCGGAGCGGAGATCGATGGTCTGCCGTTCGCCATCTACCACGAGATCGGTCCCGACGAGGCCGAGGTAGAGATGGGGTTCCCCGTCTTGGGCAACGTCGAACTCGGGCGCGTGCACAGCGCCACCCTCGACGGCGGTCATGTGGCGTGCACCGTCCACATGGGTGCCTACGAGGAGGTCGGCCGCGCGTACGATGCGCTCGATCGTTGGGTGCAGATGCATGGCCGACGCGTCGTCGGTCCGCCGCGCGAGGTGTACCTCAACGAGCCGGCGGCGAGCGTCGTTCCCTTGACGGAGGTGCAGATGCCGATCGCCTGAGGCGCGGCATCGACGAACGAAGGAGCGGCCCCTTTCGGGGCCGCTCCTTGCGGTTCGACGTCGCTCGTTCAGACGTCAGTGATGCGAGTGGTGCACGGTCGGCGACGTGTCTGCGAGGCAGATGTCGTCTCCGCCGTTCAGCTTCTTCTTCTTGGCGATGGCGCGGTACTTGCCGTTCTTGTCTTCGATGTTCTTGGAGTACTTGCCATTGCCGGAGGTCTTATCCGACCCGACCGTCTTCCAGACACCGTTCTTCAGGTGCTGGATCTTGACGGTGACGCCGGACCGACAGGCGTTGAACCCGTCGTTCACCTTGACGACCCCGCTCGCGACCAGCTCTTCTTGAGCTTGAGGCTCACGGAACGGTGGTGCTTCGTGACCGGTCGTCACCGTGAAGTCGGTGGCGCTGGTCGCCGTCCCGCCTGGGGTCGTAACCGTGATCTTGCCGGTCGTGGCACCCGAGGGAACGGTCGCGGTCACCGACGTGGCGGTGCTCGTCGTGAACGTCGCCGTGACGCCGTTGAACTTGACCGCCGGTCACGCCGGTGAGGTTCGTGCCGGTGATCGTGACGCTAGTCCCAACGTTGACCGCTCGTGGGCGTGAACGACGTGATCGTCGGGTCCCGCGACCACAGTGAAGTTGGTCGTGCTGTTCGCCGGGCCGCCGCCCGGTGGTCGTCACGTGCAGCGGACCGGTCGTGGTACCGACCGGCACCGTCGCGGTGATCTGGCGTGGCCGAGTTGACGACGTAGGTCGTCGCGGCCGTCGTGTTAAACATCACCGAGTTCGTGCACCGCGAAGTTCGTGCCGGTGATGGCAACGCTCGACCCGACCGGATCCGCTGGTCGGTGAGAACGACGTGATCGTCGGCGCAGCCGCGGCCGTGACCGGAAGTCGAAGTTCGCCGTGCTCGCCGTGTCGGCTGCCGGTGTCTCGACGGTGATCGTGCCCCGCCGTGGCGCGCGCAGGCACGGTCGCGGTGACCTGGGCGTGTCGAGACGAAGACGTCGCCCGTTGACGAGGTGCCGTTGAACAGTGACACCCGTCATGCCGGGCTGTGAAGCCGGCACCGTTGATGGTCACCACGGTTGCTCCGGCGAGACCGCACGTCGGTGTGAACGACGTGATCGTCGGACGCGGCGAACGCGGGAAGTGCCGTCACGAGCACGCCTACCACGCCGAGCACGAGCGCCAACGCGGTCGCGCGGGCTGAGATCTTCTTGTTCTGGAACCTCAAAGAGGGTTCCCCCCTTCTGGCCACGAGAGTGTTTCGAGGGGCGCCACGTACCCATCTCCCGACGGCCGTTCGATGGTTGCGTTGCGTGGCAACTCCCGTACACCCTACCCGATGGGCGACGGGGCGGGTGGTCCGGGTGGTTGGATGATCCCCAACTGCAACATCGCCGGCAGGTCCTCCCGGGTGGCCCAATGCTCGGCCAGCTTCCCGCCCTCCACGCGGAACCAGTGCGTCTGGCGAGCCTCGAAGCGTTTCCCCGTCGGTGGTATCACGCCGTTGAGCTTCCCGAGGTTCGTCCCGCTCGACAGCACCCGCGCGGCGACCACGTCTCCTTCGGCGATGATCGCTTCCACCGTCATGTGCATGTCGGGGAACTGCTCGAGCAACCATGCGGCGGTTTCGCGCATGGCGATGGGACCAACGACGCTTCCCGGCGCGGATCGTCCGAACGGCGCAACCGCGTTCTCGACGTAGTCCTCCGCCATGAGCTCGTCGCACGCATCGAGGTTCTGACGATTGAAGATCTCCTCGAAGTGCCGACGGACGAGTTCCTTGTTGCTCTCCGACACCATTCCTCCTTTCGGGGACGGAGCGATGGTAGAACGCGTAACGCAATCACGCTGCATGCTCGGTATGGTTCTGCTATGGCGATCGTGCGGCGTGTTGCGAGCGACGATCTTCGCGCCGAGGAGGTCGCCGCGTTGCGCGAGCTGTTCGACTCGGCCTGGAGGAACAAGGACGCCACGTTCACCGAGCAGGATCTCGCGAACGCGTTCGGCGGCGTGCACTTCATCCTGGAACAGGAAGGCCGGATCGTGGCGCACGGATCCGTGATAACGCGCGAGCTGCATACGGGCGACCTCCGATTGACGACGGGCTACGTCGAGGCGGTGGCCACGCTTCCGAGCCGCCAGGGGCGCGGCCACGGTTCCGCGGTGATGCGCGCGATCGGCGAGCACATCGATCGGACGTTCCAGCTCGGGGCGCTCGACACCGGTATCCCGGGCTTCTACGAACCTCTGGGGTGGTTCGTGTGGAAGGGGCCGACGTCCGTGCGGATGGACCGCGGGCCGGAGCCCACGCCCGACGAGGACGGCAGCGTGCTCGTTCGCCGCACGCCCACCACGCCCGAGATCGACCCGACCGCGCGGCTCAGCTGCGACTGGCGGCCCGGCGACGCGTGGTGAGCCGGTCTGAGATCTCTTTCAGCACGCGAAGCACGGTGTCGCCGATGTCTGCCGGGTTGCGGACGGTGTGGTGGCCCATCGCCTCGATCGCGTCGAGCTTGGCCGTCGCCGTGTCGCTCTCGCCGCTGATCACCGCGCCGGCGTGTCCCATCCGGCGGCCGCGCGGCGCCGAGACGCCGGCGATGAACGCGACGAGCGGTTTCGACATGTATTGGCGCGACCAGCGCGCCGCTTCCACCTCCTGCTGCCCGCCGATCTCGCCGATCATCACGACCACATCGGTCTCGTCGTCGTTCTCGAACTCGTGCAGGACCGCCTTGAAGTCGGTGCCGTTCACCGGGTCGCCGCCGATGCCGACGCACGTGGACTGCCCCAGCCCGAGCTTGGTCATCTGCGACACGGCCTCGTAGTTCAGCGTCCCGGAGCGCGACACCACGCCGATGCGGCCCTTCGAGTAGATGTGCGACGGCATGATGCCCACCTTGCACTCGCCCGGCGTGATGATGCCGGGGGAGTTCGGCCCGATGATCCGCGTCTGGCGGCCGGCCAGGTAGCCCTTCGTCTTCACCATGTCCTGCACGGGCACGCCGTCGGCGATGATGACCGCCACGTAGACGCCGGCCTCCGCGGCCTCGAGCAGCGAGTCCGTCGCGAGCGCCGGGGGCACGAAGATCCCGGTGACGTCCGCACCGGTCTCGTCGACCGCCTCGGCCACGCTGTTGAAGACGGGGAGTCCCAGGTGGGTCGTTCCGCCCTTGCCGGGGGTGACGCCGCCGACGACCTTGGTGCCGAACGACATCGCCTCCTCGGCGTGGAACGTCGCGTGCTGTCCGGTGAATCCCTGGATGATGACCCGCGAGTCCTTGTCGACGAACACGCTCATGCCGGGACCTCCTGTGGCTGACCCGCGGCCGCCACGGCCTTGCGCGCCGCGTCGTCCAGGTCCTCGGCCTGGATCAGGGTCAGGCCGCTCGCGTCCAGGATCGCGCGGCCCTCCTCGACGTTGGTTCCGGCCAGGCGAACGATCACGGGGACGTCGATCGACTGGTCGCGCGTCGCCTGCACCACGCCCTGCGCGATCCAGTCGCACCGGTTGATGCCCGCGAAGATGTTCACCAGGATCGCGCGCACGTTCGGGTCCTTGAGCACGATGCGGAACGCGTTCGCGATCTTCTCCGGGCCGGCGCCGCCGCCGACGTCGAGGAAGTTCGCGGGGCGGCCGCCGTGGTGCACGATCGCGTCCATGGTTCCCATCGCCAGGCCGGCCCCGTTCACGATGCAGCCGACGTTCCCGTCCAGCGCGATGTAGTTGAGTCCGTGACCGGAGGCCTCGACCTCCTTCGGGTCCTCTTCGTCGAAGTCCCGGAGCTCGACGATGTCGCCCTGCCGGAACAGCGCGTTGTCGTCGAACGTCATCTTGCAGTCGAGCGCGACCAGCTCGCCGTCCTCGGCCTCGATGAACGGGTTGATCTCCAGCAGCAGGCAGTCGGTGTCGCGGAACAAGCGGTAGATGCGTTTGAGCAGTCGCGTGAACGACGTGGTGCGGTTGCCCAGCCCGATCGCGTCGGCGACCTTGCGGCATTGGAAGTCGAGCAACCCGACGCCCGGATCCACGTACTCGGTGTGGATCGCGTCGGGGTCGCGCGCGGCGACGTCCTCGATGTCCACGCCCCCTTCCGCGCTCGCGATCACGACGACGCGTTGCGAGTCGCGGTCGACGAAGAGCGAGAGGTAGAACTCGCGCTCGATCCGCGAGGCGCGTTCGACCAGCAGGCGGCTGACGTGCTGTCCGGCCGGGCCGGTCTGGGGCGTCACGAGCGTGGACCCGAGCATCTGGTCGGCGAGCTCGGCGGTCTCTTCCGGCGTGCTCGCGATGCGGACGCCGCCGGCCTTGCCGCGTCCGCCGGCGTGGATCTGCGCCTTCACGACCCACCGGCTCCCGCCCAGGTCCTCGGCGACGCGCGCGGCGGCCTTCGCCGTGTAGACGACCTCGCCGCGCGGGGTGGTGATGCGGTACGACCGCAGCAGCGCCTTCGCCTGGTACTCGTGGATGTTCATCGCGCCTCGATCTGGTCGACCGTCGCGATCAGCTGCTCGGCCATGCGGATCGACGCCGCGTCGATCAACCGGCCGTCCAGCGCGACCGCGCCCTTGCCGTCCTTGGCCGCCTGCTCCATCGCCTCGAGGATGCGGCGCGCCTTCTCGACCTCGGCCTCCGACGGCGTGAAGACCTCGTTCGCGAGCGTCACTTGCGAGGGGTGGATCGCCCACTTCCCCTCACAGCCCAGCGCGGCGGCGCGACGCGCCGCCGCGCGGAACCCCTCCGCGTCCTCGAAGTCCCCGAACGGCCCGTCGATCGGGCGGAGCCCTTCCGCGCGGCAGGCCGCGACCATCCGCGAGATGCCGAAGTGCCACTGGTCGCCCCAGTGCAGGGCGCGTGCTCCCGAGGCGTCGGCGTCGGTCAGCACCGCGTAGTCCGGGTTCGCACCACCGATGTTCGTGGTGCGCGCCCGCACGCTCGCCGCGTAGTCCGCCACGCCGAACACCATGGCCTCCAACCGATCCGGGCGGGCGCGCGAGATCGCCTCGACGTTCGCCATGCCCTTGGCGGTCTCGATCAGGATGTGGATGCCGATCCGACCTGCCGGCCAGCCGTTCCGCTGCTCGATCTGATCCAGCAGCGTCGCGACGAACTCCACATCCGACGGCGAACCGACCTTGGGGACCAGGACGGTGTCGAGCATGTCGCCCGCCCGTTCCACGACCTCGACGACGTCGCGATAGCACCAGTGCGTGTCCAGGCCGTTCACGCGGACGCTCACCGCGCACCCCGTCCAATCCTGAGCGAGGAGCGCGTCGATCACGTTGGCGCGCGCCTGCTCCTTGTCGTCGGGCGCGACCGCGTCCTCGAGGTCGAGGAACACGATGTCCGCACCGAGCGTGGGCGCCTTCGCCATGGCTCGGACGTTGGTGCCGGGAACGGCGAGCTCACTGCGGTGGGGCCGGTCCTTGCGTGCCATGGGCTACCGTGGCAGCACGGTGTCGAACGCGTCGATGACCCGATCGGCAGTGTCGCGGTTCGCGTTCACGCCCATCAGTCCAACGCGCCAGATCGGCGGCGCCGTCGGTCCGAGCCCACCGCCCACCTCGATCCCGAACTCCCGCAGGATCCGCGACTGGACGTCCTTGCCGTCGACGCCGTCCGGCACGTCGATCGCCGAGAGCTCCCAGAGCTGGTGCTCGGGATCGGAGAGGAACGTGTAGCCGCGATCGCGCATCTGCTGCTGGAAGTACCGGCCGGCGTCCTCGTGCCGCGCCCACCGCGCCTCGAGGCCCTCTTCGAGCGCGAGCCGGATGCCCTCGTACAGCGCGTAGTACTGGAGGATGGGCATCGTGTGGTGGTACGTGGTCGGCCGTTCGATCCAGTACTTGCGAAGCAGCTCGATGTCGAACGAGAACGACACGGGGGCCTTTCGTTCGGCGATCCGATCCAACGCGCGCGGCGAGACGCTGAACGGCGAGAGCCCGGGGGGACAGCCGAGCGACTTCTGCGAACAGGAGTAGGCGTAGTCGATGCCCCACGCGGCGGGAGCGACCACCTCGCCGCCGAGCGACGTCACGCAATCCACCAACAGGAGCGCGTCGGCGGCGCCGCTGTCGGCGATCACCGGCCCGAGATCCTCCACGGGGTAGCGGACGCCGGTGGAGGTCTCCGCGTGGACCACGCCGACCAGCTTCGTGTCGGGGTGCTTCGCGAGCGCGTCGGCCACCTGTTCGAGCGGAACGATCTGGCCGAGCGGCGCGGTGAGCTCGACCAGGTCGGCGCCGGCGCGCCGCGCCATCTCGGCGATGCGTGCGCCGAAGAACCCCGCGTGGAGCACGAGCACGGTGTCGCCCGGTTCCACCAGGTTCGAGAAGCCCGCCTCCATGCCGGAGGTGCCGCTCGCGCTGAAACAGAGCGAGAGGCCATCGGAGCGGCGCCAGAGCGCCTTGAGCCCGTCCACCAGATCCAGCAGGAGGTCCCAGAAGTCGGGGTCGAGATGGCCGTTGATCGGCAGCTGCATCGCCTCGAGGACCTTGGGATGCACGTTCGACGGGCCGGGGCCGCACAGCAGGCGGTCGCCCGGATGGATCGCCGGGATGCGGGTGACGAGATCGGACATGATCGGCTCCTTCTGGGTGTTTGAACGGCCGTTCAGGAGGAGCTGCGAGTATAGGCCACCGCCCCTGACCTGCGATAGTCGGGCGTTCGGGCGTCCTGTCAGGCTCCTGACGCCTCGCCGCGGCATCAGATCCTCGGCGTGTTCCATATCGTGGGACTGCCATCCCACATCGTGGAACAGGGCGGAGCGGCAAGCCCGGACCTCGCTCGGCGCGCTCAGCCGGTGTTCTGCAGGCCGGCCGCCACGCCGCTGATCGTGGCCTGGACGAGCCGTTCGGTCCGCGGGGTATCGGGACCCTCGAGGAACCGGACCTGCAGGAACGACAGGGCGTCCACGTAGGGATTGCGATATTCGATCGCCCGTTGCAGGTCGGGCTTCCCGTCGAGCAGGCGGGTGTGACCGGACACCTCCAGGACGAGGTCGGTGGTCCGGGCCAGCTCGTCGCGGATGAGCGGCCGCCAGGTCGGGGCGATCGCCTCGCCGCAGATACAGATCCGCGATCGCGGGGTCGGCCTTCGCGAGCGACAGCTCGGCGTTCTCCAACAACGTCGCGAAGAACGGCCACGCCCGCGCCATCGCGCGGAGGCGACCGAGACCGCCGCGACGCGACGCCACCGCGGAGAGCCCGGCGCCGAGCCCGTACCAACCCGTGAGGTTCACGCGGCTCTGACCCCATGCGAACACCCACGGGATCGCCCGGAGGTCGTCCAGCTCCGTCGACGCGTCCATGCCGCGCGCCATCGGCCGAGACGCGATCGGCAGCGTGCCGATCTGCGCGATCGGGGTCACCCGGCGGAAGAACTCCACGAACCCGTCGGCCCGCACCAACCCCTCGTAGCGCGCGCGTGAGGCGTCGGACATGGTCTCGATCTCGTCCGCGAACGCGTCCGCCGGATCCGCCTGCGATCCGCGACCGCTCGCCCGCACCACCGCGCTCGTGACCTGCTCCAGATGCCGCCGCGCGAGCGCGGCGCTGCCGTACCGTGCGAACGCCACCTCTCCCTGCTCGGTCACCTTGAACCGGCCCGCGACCGACCCGGGCGGCTGCGCCTCGATCGCGCGGCTCGCCGGACCCCCTCCGCGTCCCAGCGCTCCGCCGCGTCCGTGGAAGATCGTCAGTCGCACGCCGCGGTCGCGGGCCCAGCCGCTCATCGCTCGCTGCGCGGCGTAGAGCTCGAGGTTCGCGGCCAGCATCCCCACTTCCTTCGCGGAGTCGGAGTAGCCGACCATCACCTCCATCTCGCCGCCGCGTCGCTTCGCGACGCGGCGCCCCTCGGGCATCGACAGCCAGTCGTCCAGGATCGCCGCCGCGGTGGTGAGCTCCGCCCGGGATTCGAGCAGCGCCACCGGCACGACATCGGGAGGCGCTTCGGGAACGGCGATGCGGGCGAGGGCCAGCACGCCGGCGAGATCGGCCGCCGAACGGGTGAAGCTCACGACCACGCGCTCGCACGCCTGCGCGCCGAGCCGAGACTGGATGTCGGCGATCGCGCGGAACGTGGCCAGCACCTCGCGGGTCGCCGCCGAGGGCCGGGTCGATCGCGGTGACGCGAGCTCCGCGCGAGCGGCGGCCAGCACGCTCGAGTGCTGCCGGACCTCCATGGACGCCAGATGGAAGCCGAACGTCTCGACCTGCCAGCGCAGGTGCTGGAGCTCGCCCCACGCCAGCCGCGGGGCGCCGCCCGCATCGAGCGAGCGCTGCAACACGTCCAGGTCGCCGAGGAAGGCCGCCGGGCCGTCATACGCTCCCTTGGCCCCGGTCCGGGTCGCGGCCAGCCGGTGCGCGGAGAGCCCGAGCTTCCGCCGGTGGGGCGCGTCCGACAGCGTTCGTCCGAGCTCACGTGCTACGGCCGGCAGCGCATCGGCGTCGCGCTCGAGCGCCCGGCGGAGCGCGCGGCTGGGCGGCACGTCTCGTTCCGAGACCGACAGCGTCCGCGCGATCCGCCGGGACGCGGCCTCCAGTCCGCGCAACACGTGATCGGATTGGATGGCCATCGCGGCACGCGTCACCTCCGCCGTCACCCGCGGGTTCCCGTCCCGATCGCCTCCGACCCAGGTGCCCCAACACAGGAACGGCTCGAACGACGGCGGTCTCGAACCGCAGCCGACGGGGTCGATCCGCCGATCCATCTCGCGATAGACCGCCGGGAGCGTCGTGAAGATCGTCTGGTCGAACAGCGCCAGGACGGCGCGCACCTCGTCGAGCGGCTCGGGCCGGTGGGGCCGGATCGGGTCCGTCCGCCACAGACCGGCGATCTCTTCGCGCATCCGGCGCCGGACCTCCTGCTCCTCCGACGCACCGAGCGACCCGTCTTCCAGCTGCTCGAGCAGCGCGCCGATCCGCCAGAGGTGCTCGACCACCGCGCGGCGTTTCGCCTCGGTCGGGTGCGCCGTCAGCACCGGCGTGATCCGGAGATCGTCGATGGACGACGGATCCACATCGAGGGCGCCGATCGAATCCTCGACGGGCCTGCCCGACCTGCTCCGGGTCCGCAGCGTCCGCACGCGCTGACGCTCCTCCGCCAGGTTGACCAACTGGAAGTAGCAGGTGAACGCGCGGATCACGTCCTCCGCTCGCGCCAGGTCGAGCGACGCGACCAGGTCCGTGACGCGCCGGCGACGGGCGTCGGTCGGGCGTCCCCGGAACGCGATGGCCGCCTTTCGGAGCGTCTCGACCTGGTCCAGGAGCTCCGCACCGCCGCTCTCGGCGATCGCGTCGCCGAGCATCGTCGTCAGGAGCCGCACGTTGTGGCGGAGCTCCAGGGATCGCGGGCCCGCGCGCCGGCCGGCGGGGCCGGACTCGCGATCGGCCACGAGGATCAGCTCCTCAGGGCGTCCGGGTTGAGCAGGGTCGGCGGACGTTCGCCGTCGAGCGCGGCGAACACGTTCCGCACGGCGAGCTGTCCCATGGCGTTGCGGGTGTCCACGGTGGCGCTGCCCAGATGGGGGATCACCACGACGTTCTCGAGCGAGAGCAGTCGCTCCTCGACCTCCGGCTCTCGTTCGAACACGTCGAGGCCCGCGGCGAAGATCTCACCGGATGCGAGCGCGTCGGCGAGCGCGAGCTCGTCGACCACCGGGCCGCGCGAGGTGTTCACCAGAACGGCCGTTCGCTTCATCCGTGTGAACGTTTCCGCGTTGAACAGGTGCCGCGTTTCGGGCGTGAGGTTCGTGTGGATGGAGACGAAGTCGGCCTCGGCGAGCAGGTCGTCGAGCTCGCGTCGCTCGGCACCGGTCTCGGCCTCGACGTCCCCCGGGAGCTGCGCCGAGTCGCTGTAGATCACGCGCATCCCGAACCCAGTGGCGCGGCGGGCGACCGCCTGGCCGATGCGTCCGAACCCGACGATCCCGATCGTCTTGTGGTGCACGTCCTGGCCGAGCATCATCAGCGGCCCCCAGATCCACGGCCTGCGAGCGCGGAGGAGTCGTTCGCCCTCACCGACACGTCGCGCGGCGGCCATGAGCAGGGCGAACGCGGTGTCGGCGGTCGTCTCGGTCAGGACGTCGGGCGTGTTCGTCGCCAGGACGCCCGCGGCCGTGCACGCCGCCACGTCGATGTTGTCGAACCCCACCGCGTGGTTCGCCACGATCGTGAGCTGCGGCCCCGCGCGCTCGAGGAACTCGGCGTCCACTTGCTCGGTCAGCATCGTGATGATCGCGTCGCGACCGGCGATGACCTTGAGCAGCTCGTCGCGGGGGATGCCGAACTCGTTCTCATGGATGGTCACGTCGCATCGCTCGCGGAGGATGCTCGTCGGCTCCTCCATGATCGGCCGGGTGACCAAGACGTTCGCGCGTTCGCTCATCGGCTCATGATATGGAATCATCCGCCGGTGCCGTCACTCCTCCCCGACGCCATCGAGACCCAGCGCCTGCGGCTGCGTCCGCTGGAGATCGGCCGACGCCGAGGCGCTGAACGCCATCCAGTCCGATCCCCATCACATGCGGTTCTACCCGCACCCGTTCAGCATGCAGGAGTCACGCGAGTGGATCGCGCGGATGCATGAGCGCGCCGCTCGCGACGGGTTCGCACTGTTGGCGGTGGAGGACCGCGAGACGGGGGAGTTCCTCGGCAACGTCGGGCCGATCCTGCAGCACGTCGACGACGTGGACGAGGTGGAGCTCGGGTGGTCGATCACCCCGACGCGCGCCCGGCAAGGGATCGCCACCGAGGCGGCGTTCGCCTGTCGCGACTGGGTCTTCGCGACGCTGCCGATCGACCACGTGATCTCGCTGATCCTCCCGGCCAACACGCCGTCGCGCGGCGTGGCCGAGAACCTGGGGATGACGGTGTGGAAGCAGGTTCCGTGGGGGACGCTGAAGCCGCAGACGCACCTGGTGTACCGGCTGGACCGTCCCGCGGCCTGACCCGTCAGAGCTCGAGCAGCTCGCGCAGCCGTCCGGCGACCGCCAGCCCGATCGCGCGGTGACCGTCGGCTTCGAAGTGGATGCCGTCGACGGGACTGGACGAGACGTGGTCCCGCAGGTCCAGCAGCGGGATGTCGATCCCGTCCTCCGCGGACTGTGCGGCGGCATCACGAAACGCCTGGCTCAGGCGCTCCGACTCGCGCCCGGCGTCGGGGGACTCGTTCAGGTCCCAAGCGCCGAGTTGGGCGAACGGGGGAGGGACCACCACGAGCACGGCCGGGGCACTGCCGGCGGGTCCGAAGTC
This sequence comes from uncultured Actinomycetes bacterium, assembly GCA_963736335.1. Taxonomy (GTDB): domain Bacteria; phylum Actinomycetota; class UBA4738; order UBA4738; family HRBIN12; genus JBBQVZ01. The sequence continues at coordinate 329,946 of CAVTOC010000005.1, forward strand.
GCTCGTGCGCGCAACCTCGGCGAGCTTCATGGCGCCGTGCGCCGCGTGATACGCGTTCAGGCCGGGCAGGAACAGGTCGTTCGTCGCCAGGTCGATGACGACTGCGTCGAGCGGCGCGTGGGTCTCCAGCGCCACCGGCAGGAACGCGAGCCCGTTCCGGTTCGGTTCGAACGGGACGTCGAACACGGTCGTGCGGCCGTTCTGCCCTTCCTCGATCACGTGGACGTCGTCGCCGAGCTCGCGTTGCAGGACGCCCGGCCACCGTTCCCAGCGCGTCAGACGTTCCTGCGTCGAGGCCCGGTACCCCCAGGTGTTCGAGTCGCCGTAGCAGAGGACCGCGGTCACGCTACTCCGCGATGTCGATCCGCTCGATCACGACGTCCTCGACCGGCTTGTCCTGCGCGCCGACCGGCGTCTTGGCGATCGTCTCCACCACATCGTAGCCGTCGGTCACCTGTCCGAAGATCGTGTGCTTGCCGTTCAGCCACGGCGTCTCGCCGACCGTGACGAAGAACTGCGAGCCGTTCGTGCCCGGGCCGGCGTTCGCCATGGCCAGGCGTCCGACCTGGTTGAACGTCGGGCCGCCGGACGGGACCTCGTCCTTGAACGTGTAGCCGGGGCCGCCGCGGCCGGTGCCCTCTGGGTCGCCGCCCTGGATCATGAAGCCGTCGATCACGCGGTGGAAGATCGTGCCGGGATAGAGCGGGTCGGACTTCTTCCCGCCGTCGCGGCCGGTCCACTCCTTGCCGCCGGTCGCCAGCCCGACGAAGTTGGCGACGGTCTCCGGCGCGTGCTCGGGCATGAGCGTGACGGTGAACGAACCCTTGTTGGTGACGAACGTGGCCGTGGTCATGATCGGTCTCCTTCCGAACGGGAGACCGAGTCTACGCGCCCGCGAGCGCCTCGATCTGCGCGGTGTGGAGCGGAAGGTGCACGAAGTCGGCCGAGGACGACGCCGTCCCCAGGAACCGGTCGTACGCGGCTCGCAGACCAGCCGTGTCCGTCACGCTGCACCGTTCGCCGCCGCCCCGAACCGCTCCTCGAACACCAGGGTCCATCCGCCCGCGTACTCACCGCGCCCCTGCTGTGCCAGGGCGCCGAGCCGCTCCCAACCGCGATGCTCGAGGTCGACGCGCGTCCGGCCGTCGTCCTGTCCGATGAACTGGATCTCGACCTCGGTGGGCGGCAGCTCCGTGCGGTTCGGCTTCCATGCCATCACCAGGCGATGCGGCGCTTCCCACACCAGGACCGTGCCCCAGCTTCCCTCGGAGCCGTCGGACATCGTCTCGAAGATCCGTCCGCCCACCCAGGGTTCCACGACGACGTTCTCGGTCTTCACCTGCGCGTCCTCCTGATCGGCGGCGCGCGAGAACTCCCGGACCGGCCACCACGTCCCCATGCCTTCGGTGAAGACCTCGAACGCCCTCTCCACCGAACACGTCACCATCACACTGCGTCGGATGGGATCGATCACCGCGTCTCTCCTTCCTCGTCGGCCGCGTCCTTGAACGCGGCGAGCGCATCGGCCCAGAGGCTCTCGAGGTACGTCCGAAGGGCGGCGAGGCCCTCGGGGTCGACGCGATAGAGGTGCCGGGTGCCGTCCCTACGCTCCGTCACGAGGCCCGCTCCCTTCAGGACCCTCAGGTGCTGGGAGACGGCCGGCCGGCTGACCGGGAGCTCGGCCGCGATGTCCACGACGGCACGCGGCCCGTCGCGCAGGAGCCCCAGGACCGCCCGCCGGGTCGGGTCCCCCAGCGCGTCCAGCACCTCGGCAGCGGTCGATGAGTAAGCCATAACTTACGGTAAGTATCGGCTTACGCGACGTGGCATGTCAACCTCATTCGAGGAGGCGGGACGGCCGTGACGGATCGGCGGCGCGACTAAGGACTCAGAGCCCGGGGGCCGAGAACATATCCGTGTCTACCCCGGTGATCCGACGCCTGGACCCCACAGATCTCGGGCCCCAGCACGTCTATCCGAGGCCTGCGCCGCCACGCGTGGTCATCACGATGCCTGCCTATCAATCCGAGCTCACGCTCGAGCGCACGGTGCTCGCGATCCCCGAGGGTTTCGCCGACGAGCTCATCCTGGTGGACGACGCCAGCCGGGACGGAACGGTGGATCTCGCTCGCAGGCTCGGCCTCCAGGTGCACGTGCACCCCGTGAATCGGGGGTACGGGGCGAATCAGAAGACGTGTTACTCGCTGGCGCTCGCCTCGGATGCGGACATCGTGGTCCTGCTGCATCCGGACTATCAGTACGAGCCGAAGGCCGTACCGCTCCTGATCGCGCCGATCCTGGCCGGCGACGCCGACATGACGTTCGGCTCGCGGTTCGCCGGAATGGGCGACCCGCTCGGGGGCGGCATGCCTCGATACCGGTACCTGGGCAACCGGGTCACCACCTCGGCACAGAACCTGATGCTCGGCACCAGGTTCACGGACATGCACAGCGGGATGCGGGCGTACACACGGGCATGTCTGGAGTCGCTCCCGTTCCGTCGCTACTCCGAGGGGTTCGCATTCGATGCCGAACTGTTGGTCGACGCCGTCACGTCGGGTCAACGCGTGGTGGAGGTTCCCATCCCCACGCGATACACGAAGGAATCGTCCTCGATCTCGATCCTGCGGTCGCTCGCCTACGTGTGGCGCGGCATCGTGTACGCGGCCAGACGCGGCGCCGTTCGCGGGAGGCGGGGCAACCGCTACCTGCCGGGCTGGCGGCGTTCGCGGAGGCCCAAGAGCAAGGCCAAGGGTCCGATCAGCGTGGCGCGGTGCGTCTCGTGCGGCAGTGAGCGCATGCACCTCCGCTACCCGACGACCACGGCGGGCGACGTGCCGATGGAGGAGTTCCGGTGCACCACCTCAGCGCTCGGTATCCACGACGACATCTTCGAGTGCCCCCGTTGCGGGCTGCTCTCGTCGGCGCCGACGCTGAGTCCCGACGAGATCGTCGGGCGCTACGAAGAGGTCGTGGATGAGGAGTACCTGGCCGAGGAAGAGGAGCGCCGCGAGCTCTTCGGTTGGGTGTCCGAGCAGATGGATGCGTACTACGTGCCGGGCAGGCGGCTGCTCGAGATCGGCTCCAACATCGGGCTCTTCCTCGCCGTCGCGGCGGAGCGCGGCTGGGATGTGTCGGGCATCGAACCTTCGGCCTGGGCGGTCGAGCAGGGCCGGGAGCGATTCGGCGTCGACCTCCGACAGGGCGTGATCGAGACGCTCGATGTCCCGCCGGGCTCGGTCGATGCCCTCGTGATGCTCGACGTCCTGGAGCATCTCGCCGACCCCGCCGAGGCCCTTCGCCGGATGCGGCCGATGATGGCCGAACAAGGGGTGCTTGCACTGGCCACCGTGAACGTCGAGAGCCTCCACGGCCGGCTGCGCGGTGGTGATTGGCCGTGGTTCATCCGGTCGCACCTGCACTACTTCCGGCCCGCCACGCTCACGAAGATGCTCTCCGACGCGGGGTTCGAGGCCGTCGAGTGGAGCGTCGTCCCGCGCTCGTTCCACATGTCGTACCTGCTGCACCGTGCGGCGGGCGTGATGCCCGGATCGAAGCTTGCTGAGGCAGCCGTCCGTTTCGGCGATCCGAAGATCCCCGTCGGGTGGATCGGCGACGTGACGTTGACGATCGCGCGGCCTCGTTAGGTCGAGCGAGAGAACTCGATCACCTGGATCACGCCGAACGTCCCGATCACCCTGGATGTGTACCCCTCCGGCCTGAGGCGGCCGTCCAGCCAGTCCCGGAACGGCACCTGCGGGTACCTCGTCACCAGCAGGAAGCGGTCCACCCCCGCCAACCGGCCGGTCACGAGACCCTCGAGGTAGTCGCGAGACTGGTTGTCGAGCATGTACGGCATCGGTACGACGTCGCCCTCCATCGGGTAGTAGGACTGCACCGACATGAGGTAGCTGCGCTTCACGGGATCGGAGAACCAATCGAGCTGCGCCGATTCCACGAGCGCGGGGTGCAACAGGACGATCGTGCCGGGGTCGGCGTGCGCGCGCTCGAACGCCGCCGCTCCACGCCAGTCCTCCCCGTTCTTCAAGGTGCTGCCGAACGCCAGGACGCTCGCGATGGCGAGCACGACGGCAACGATCCGACGGGCCGCCGCGGGCTCCAGCGACGCGATCACCCAACCCCCGAACAGCGCGATGGCCGGCCCCACCGATGCCATGTACCGCGGGGCGAGGAAATCGACTGGTGTCAACGCCGTTATGAGGTAGAGCGTCACGACGGGGAACAGCAGCCAGCTGCCCAGCAGCACGAGGGTCGAGGACCGCGCGGGCGCCGGCTCGATGCGAACGCGGTCATCCATCCGCGCGAGGAGCGCGCCCAGGAACACCGACACGACCAGGATCGGTGGTACGAGGACCATCGCGAATCCCGTCGCCGACGCGTCGCCCGGGATCGAGAGGGTCGATCGTCGATCCCACAGCGAGGCCAGCTGGATCGCCAGGGGAACGACGCCGGCCGTCACGATCACCGCGACCGCAAGCAGTCGACGGACGGACACCTCGGTCTCTCCACGTCGCCGTCGGATCAACGCGTAGATGGCGTGGGGCACCAGGACGAGCGCGTAGAGGTAGTGCATCCACACGACCGTGACGGCGAGCAGGGCGTACACGAGGGCGAGCGACCAGCGGCGCCCGTCATCGAGCCATCGAACGAGCGCGTAGGTGGATGCGATGACCGCCAGGGTCGCCAGCGCGTACGGACGCGCCTCCGACGCCTCGAAGGCCACCGACTGGGTGGCCGCGAACACCAGGACGGAGAACCAGGCCGCCTCCCGGCCGATGAGGTTCCGGGCGAGCCGGTAGAGCAGCAGCACGGATACGACGGTCGCGATAAGCGACGGGAGACGCAGGACCACCTCGGAGTTCCCGCCGACGGTTCGGGCCGCCCACACGATCGAGTAGTAGAGCGGCGACTGACCGTGGAACGTGAGGGCGCGATGCACGGCGTCGCCGAGCCCGTCCTTGACGACCCACCAGGTGCCGAGCTCGTCCAGCCACAGGCTCGAGAACAGCGGTACCAGCCACAGGCTGCCGATCACCACGGCCGTCACGACCAGCAGCCAAGGGAGGTGCCCCGGGGCGGGCGGTTCCTCGACCGGCTGAGGGCGAGTCTGGACGTCGCTCTTCATCGCGTTCCCGCCCCGGTCGGCTGCGTCGGCATGGCTATCCGGCGAGCGCCGCTCGCGCGTTCGGCACGGTGTCCTTCGGCGAGACCTTGTACCACGAGTGCTCGATGCGCCCGTCCTCGCCGATCAGGAACGAGGAGCGGATGATGCCCATGTACTTCTTCCCGTAGTTCATCTTCTCGCCCCACACGTCGTAGGCCTCGGCGATCGCATGGTCCGTATCGGCGAGCAGCGGGAACCCCAGCCCGAACTTCTGGTCGAACTTCTTCTGATCCTCGGGGACATCCGGGCTGATGCCGACCACGTCGACGCCGAGCGAGGAGAGGTCTTCGCGCGCGTCGCGCACCGCGCATGACTGCGTGGTGCACCCCGGGGTGTCGGCCGCCGGGTAGAAGTACACGAGTAGTTTCCGCCCCGCGAAATCGGACAGGTTCACGGTCTCTCCGGCTTGGTCGAGCAACGAGAACGACGGCGCAGGATCCCCAGGCTTCAGCATGACTTGGAGGTTACCCCCGCTCGCATCCCGGTCATGGACCCAGCCCGGGAGAGGACCTTCCATCGCGATCGCGACTCATGCGTCCCCCTTTCCGGTCGTTCCGACCCCAGATGCGTGCCTCTGGAGGGGTATCGGCGCGATCGGGACGAACTTGTAGTCGGTTCGACCCGAAACGTTCAGTGCGGGCCCACGAGCTCGAGTTGCTCGCGGAGCGCCACGGCGTTGGTCACGGGGAGCTTGCACGTGAACCGCTCGCAGACGTAGGCGGTCGCGAGTCCGTCTCGCGCGACACGGTCACGGAGCAAGGGGATGGTCTCCGCTGAGATCTCGTCGTCGGGTGCGGCTACCGCCAACACGATGTTCGGCCGGTAGACCTCGTTCGTGACCACCGCCGCGAGCCCGCGCGCGCCGGCCGCCACGGGATCGCCGATGATCGCGACCTCGTTCGACGGCCCCAGGTAGCGGTCGAGCGCGCAGAGCGCCTGTCCGAATCCGGTCGGTGCCCCCGCCATCGCGTCGCGGATCAGGCGGAGCGCGGAGAGCCCGGCACGCTCGTAATCCGCATCGCCCGTGAACGACGCGAGGCGCAGGAGCGTCTCCGCCGCCACCGCGTTCCCCGACGGCGTCGCGTTGTCGTAGAGCTCTTTCGGGCGAAGGACCAGCTCCTCTGCGTCGGAACCCGTCTGGAAGAAGCCGCCGCGTTCGTCGTCGTGGAACAAGCGGAGCAGCTCGTCGGCCAGCGTCATCGCTTCCTCGAACCACCGGAGCTCGAACGTGGTCTCGTACAGGGTGAGGCACGCCGCCGCCATGATGGCGTAGTCGTCCGCGAACCCCGGCCGCCCGGCCGTACCGTTCCGCCACGAACGCAGCAGCCGGCCGCGTTCGTCGCGAAGGTGGGTCAGGACGAACTCCGCGCAGCGCACCGCCTCTTGCACGTATGCGGGCTCGTCGAACACGCGGCCCGCCTCGGCGAGCGCGCCGATCGCGAGCGCGTTCCATGCGGTGAGGACCTTGTCGTCCGTGGCCGGATGCACGCGGCCCTCGCGGATCTCGAACAGCATCCGACGAGCGTCCTCCACCTCGGACGCCAACTCGTCTGCCGACAAGCCCTGCTCCGAGGCGACGTCCGCGATGGCCCGGGGCCGCCACAGGACGTTCGTCGCCTCCCAGTTGCCGCTCGGCGTGGCACCGAGGCACGCCGCCACCGCCGGCCCGACGAGCGCTACCAACTCGTCCCATCCCCACACGAAGAACTTCCCCTCGACGCCCTCGCTGTCGGCGTCCTGCGACGAGAAGAACCCGCCCTCAGCGTGCTGCATCTCGCGGAGCAGATATTCGATCGTCTCCGTCGCGACGCGCCGGTATCGATCGTCGCGCGTGACCTGCCACGCCCGCGTGTACAGGCGCACCAGTTGCGCATTGTCGTAGAGCATCTTCTCGAAGTGCGGCACGTGCCACGACGCGTCCGTGGAGTACCGCGCGAACCCGCCGCCGAGATGGTCGTAGATCCCGCCGCCGGCCATGCGATCGAGCGTGGTCGTCACGATCCGCGCCGCCGGGTCCCACCCGCGCACGGCGCATCGCAGCGCGAACTCGAGCGTCATCGGCTGCGGGAACTTGGGCGCGCCGCCGAAGCCGCCGCGTTCGCCGTCGAACGCGGCCTGCAGACGCGAGAACGCGGCGCGCGTGATCTCGTCCGTCAGCGGCTCGTCGGAGGCGCTCAACAGCCCGAGGCGCGCGATGTGCTCGGCGATCTTCGCCCCCTGCGTGACGACCTCGTCGCGCCGCTCGGTCCAGGCCTCGGCGATCCCGCCCAGCACTTGCGGGAACGACGGCAGTCCGTGCTGCGGCACCGGGGGGAAGTACGTGCCCGCGAAGAACGGCTCGCCGTCGGGCGTCAGGAACGCCGTCAGGGGCCATCCACCGCTTCCCGTCATCGCCTGGGCCGCGTCCATGTAGATGGCATCCAGGTCGGGCCGCTCCTCGCGGTCGACCTTGATGCAGACGAAGTGCTCGTTCATGAGGGCGGCCGTCGCCTCGTCCTCGAAGGACTCGCGCTCCATCACGTGGCACCAGTGGCAGGCCGCGTATCCGATCGAGACCAGGATGGGCCGGTCCTCCGCCTTCGCGCGCGAGATCGCCTCAGGGCCCCACGGGTACCAATCGACGGGGTTGTGCGCGTGTTGGAGCAGGTATGGGCTCGTCTCGCCCGCGAGCCGGTTCGCACGTGCCGTCGTCATGGGCCCAGTGTCTCGCGCGGGGGCCGGCAGGACATCGTTCCGGGTCTTCAGGAGGTGGCGCTTCGATGCCGATGGTTCCTTCGGGGAGAACGAGATGGACGAAGACATCCGCGTACTCGTGGTCGACGGGAGCCCAGAGCTCGCGCCGGGGTTCATCTGCGGCCTGCCGGGCGAAGGGGTCAGCGTGCTCGGTCCCGTGGCCGACGCGACCGCCGCCCTCAGCGCGCTGCAGCTGGAGCCGATCAACCTCGTCCTGGTGGATCTCGACCGCCCGGATGAAGCGGGGATCGAGATCGTTCGAAGGATCCGCGCGGGGGCCGAACGGACACGCGTGATCGGTGTGACCGTCGAACGGGGTCCGGACCTGGCGGCCGGAGCACTCGCCGCCGGCGCATGCGGGGTCGTGACGCCCGAGCCGGACGGGGAGAGCCTGGTGTCGATGTTCCGTCGAGCACTTGCCGGCGAGCTCATCCTTCCTGCGATCCACCTCTCGAACCTGGTCGACCGGCTGCGTGACGGCCGCGAGGCTTCGACGGTCTGCAAGCTCGACTTCCTGACGACGCGAGAGCTCGAGATCCTTCGGGCGCTGGCCGACGGCGCGTCCACCGCGGAGATCTCGGCGTCGCTCGGGATCCGCCCGATGACGGTGCAGAGCCATGTGAAGAACATCCTCGCCAAGCTGGGTGTCCACTCCAAGGTCGAGGCGGTCACGCTGGCGTGGCGGTTCGGGCTGGGATCGGTCACCCGGAGCGCGTGATCAACCGGGGGTAGCCTTCCGGTGATGGTCGGGGGAGAGACGGCGAACGCGGCACGGCTCGTCGTCGCCGACGCGCATCCCGTCGTCCGTCGCGCCATCCGATTGTCGTGTGAAGCGCTTGCGGGGCTCGAGGTCGTGGGGGAGGCCGACTCCGGCTCCGCGGTGCTCGCCATATGCGACGAGCTCCGACCGGACGTCGCCGTCCTGGACATCGCCATGCCCGATGGGCTCGACGCGATCCGCGGATTGAACGACCGACAGCTGGTGGACATCGTCGTCGTGCTCACCGACCGAACGGACGGCGCCTCCGTGATGGAGGCGTTGCGCCTGGGCGTCGAGGGGTATCTGGTCAAGTCCTCCGCGTTGCCCTCGGTGGGCCGGCAGATCCGCCGGGTGCTGGATGGCGAGCGCGTCATCTCGCCCGAGGTGCAGCGGGCCGCCCTCGGCGAGCTGGGAGCGTTCGCCCGCATGGCACGAGAAGGCAGCGAGGTCCGAGCGTCCCTCACGCCGCGCGAGCATGAGGTCCTGATGTTGATCAGCGAAGGGCTGACGATGCGGCAGATGGCCAACCGCCTGGGGATCTCGCCACGGACGGTCGAGAGTCACATGGCCAAGCTCTACCGCAAGCTCGACGTCAGGACGCGCGTCCAAGCGGTGTCCCGCGCGGTGTCGTTGGGCCTGATCGAGCTCCATTGACCCGCCCGCCGAAGCTCATCCTTTCCCCTGGAGCGGCCGATAGGAAGACATGAGCAAGCGTCCCACCGCCGCGCACGCGGCCGGTCCCGCTTCACCGCGCAGGCTGGGAGTGATCCTCGTCGACCCGTTCCCCGTCGTGCGAGCCGGCACCCGGCTCCTGATCGACGACCGGCCGGACATGGAGGTGCTCGCCGAGGCGGGCGACGCCGACCAGGCCGTCGAGGCGATCGGGCGCGTCCGGCGGACCCGCGTGGTCGTGCTGGTGGGCCTGGGCCTCACGGGCGAGCACGACGCGTACTGGTTGATCCGAACGCTCCGCCAGCGGTACCCCACGCATGCGATCCTCGGGTTCGGGGCCAACGCCGATCCAACCTCGATCAGCCGTGCGCTCTTCGTAGGTGCCGACGGCTTCGTCGACAAGAACATCGACCCCGTGGAATTCCTCCAGGCCCTCCGGCGCGCGGCAGACCGCGAGATGGTGCTCGCGATCCCGGTAGCCTCAGCCGTGGGAGAGATCGTGGAGGGCATCGAGCGCCGGCGCGAGGTCGAGGTGAAGCTCACCGATCGCGAGCGCGAGGTGCTCGTCGTTGCCGCGGAGGGTCTGACCGCGCGGCAGATCGCCACCCGGCTCGGCGTTCGCGAGCGGACGATCACCACGCACCTGGCGCGCATCTACGGCAAGCTCGGCGTCGGGAGCCGGCTGGCCGCGATCCGGATGGCGTCGCAATCCGGCTTGGTCAGCGTCGGCGCGTCCGAGTAACCAACCTCAGTTCCGAACGAACACCGTTCCGGATGTGTCGCGGTACGCGAGATGCCAGCCGGGATCCTTCTCGAGCAGCGCGACGATCGTCACGTCTCCCGGTGCCATCACGATCACATCGACGCCCCACCGATCCACGATGGCCTGCCACCCCACGTGTCCCTCGGCCACCGCGAAGTAGTCATCCCAGATGTCCTGGGGGAACAGTTCGATGCGGGGGTCGACGAACATGGGGTTCGACGGTGATGCGAACTCGAACCAGGACGCGTATGGCAACGTGACGAACAGTTTCGCGTCGGCGGGGGCGACCCGGTGCACGGCATCGACCATGCGTTGCGGGGCATACGACATCAGTGCGGTCGCTCCACTCTGTGGATCGACGCGATCGCGGGACCAGGGCGAGAGCACGACGACGAAGGCCACGAGCGCGGTCACCATCAACAGGTTCATCACCATGCTTCCTCGCTCGTCCTCGGGCGCGAGCGGCTTCTCGACGATGAGCCCCGCCATGATCACGGGGAACACGAAGCCCCACCACACCTCACCTCGCGCCGCGCTGAGGCCTAGCAAGAAGAACGATCCCAACCAAGCGAGGGTGAGCCACTCGGTCTTCGTTCCGCGGCGCGCCAGGAACACGACGATCGCGAGAGCCGAGATGAAGAACACCGCGCCGTCGGGCGAGCGGATGGTCGTCGCCGCCCACTCCTGGATGTGCCCCAGGATCCGCTCGTTCGTCGAGATACCGATCGCGTAGCGCCACACACCGAGCCCGTACGGGCCCACGGCCGTGGCCACCAGTCCGATCACCCCGACGGCGAGCGTCGCGTTCCTCGTGACCGCGTGGTCACGACGATCCTCGGCCCACGAGAGCCCGATCAAGACGAGACCGAGCGGGAAGCTCCCGTGCACGTTCGCCCAGACGACCATCACGACCGGGAGGATCCAGAGCCGCCGGGGATGGGCCCGGCGATCGGCAAGGATCCAGAGCATCCCCGTGAACAGCGGATACGCCATCGTTTGCGGTCGCATGCCCGCGTTGTAGAAGCACACGGCGAAGCCGCCCAACGTCAGTGCGGCGCTCGATCGTGCCGACGCCCCGCGGGCTCGGCATGCGAGCCAGAGGAACCAGAACGTGGCACCCACGAGCGCCCCGTGGAAGAAGCCCATGGCGGCCCACCCGCCGGCGCGGTACACGAGGGCCAGCAGGACCTGGGCGCCCCACTGTTGATCCAGCCATGGACGGCCGAGCATGGAGAAGGTGAACGCATCGATGGATGGCGCGCCGTGGGTGGCGAGGATCGCCTCGCCGGCCCGCACGTGGTAGGCGAGATCGATGGAACTCATGCGGAACATGAACGTCACGCCGACCGAAACCGTCACGACCGCCGTTGCCCAGACGTTGCTGAGCGTCAGCCCACCGAGTCGCGCTCGGATCGGTATCGGCTGCACTCTCGCGTCCACGGGATAGTGGTCGGTTGCCGTCGCGCGAGACCTTAGTCGTCACCCGAGTCGTCGCTTCGTCGACTCGCTGGTCGCGCGGGATGCGTACGTAGAACTACCGATGCTTCCTCAGTGAATCGCGGAATTCCCAGCGCGGTGACACCCAACTACCTTGAGCCATGGCGGCTTAAGTCGCCCGGGTTCTCGCCCGAAGACCTTCGGAGAGGAGGTGTGTGTACATGTTCCTAGCTCTCTACACCGGCGTTCAGACCTGGTGGGGCGACCTCAAGCTTCGCGCACGCGAAGAGGGTGGCGCCACTGCGGTCGAGTACGCGCTGATGGTTGCGCTCATCGCTGCAGTCATCATCGCCGCCGTGACGACTCTCGGCGGAAACGCCCGAGACAAGTTCACGACTGTCGGCAACGCTGTCGGCGGTGCGTCGTAGATCGCATTTCTTAGCACGAGTGGCCTTCGCCGGCCGCTCACTCCCGAGTGGAGGGGAGTGAGGGGCCGGTGAACCCGCCGAACGGCGCGTCCGGTTGGACGCGCCGTCCGGATGAGCGACACGGATCGTGGGACGCAGGTCCAGAACGCGGCGCCACAGCCCGATAACCCCCATAGCGATCCAGAGAAGCAGCATCGAAAGGGGAGAGGACAGATGAGGTCACGAGGTCTGGTGGTCGCCCTCGCCGTGCTGCTCGCTGTAGCGGCCGCGGGTGCGGTGGTCCTGTACACGAACGGCGTCAAGAAGGCCGCGGAGTCGGGCGGGAGCCTGACCACGGTTATCGTTGCGACGCAAGATATCCCTGCGAACACGAGCCTGGATCCATTGATCGAGGGCGGCGGCTTCAAGGAGCTCAGCGTGCCCGCGGACGCCGTCGTCGACGGCGCAGTGACGAGTCTCGCATCCCTGCGCGGTCAAACCACGACCGCACCGATCGTGGCCAACGAACAGCTGACCGCTTCGAACCTCTCGAGCGGCGAGCAGGTCGCGGGCGGCATGCTCGGTATCTCCAAGGGCCACCTGGCCCTGACGATCAAGCTCAATGCGCCCCAAGGCGTGAACGGCAACATCCAGCGCGGGGACAACATCACCATCTTCGCGACGTACACCGGGGCCTCGATCATCGCCGGCACCACGCTTCCGCAGTTGTTGAACGGATCGGCGCCGACGACCGACAAGCAGGATCTTCCGGACTTCACGGTGTCCCTGATCCCGACCGTGCGTGTGCTGCAGGTCGTGAACCCCGCGATCGATGCGTCAGGCAACCCGGTCGGCGACTCGGTTACGTTGACGCTCGACCTCCTGCCGGCTGACGCGCAAGCCCTGACGTTGGCGAACCAGACGGCGACCCTGTACATCGGCCTCCTGCCTCCGGGCGAGGACGGACACGCGATCCCCGCGTCGACGCTGCCGGTGAACCTGCTCCTCGGGAAGAAGCTCCCATGACCGAAGCCAGCGTCGTCGCCGTCGGGACGCCGCAATCCTTCCGCCAGCAGATCGCACGAGCGCTGGAGGTCGAGATGGAGGAGATCGGTTGGGCCCAGTCCGCCACGGTGGCTGAGGAGTTGTTGATCAACGCCTTCACACCGATCGACGTGCTGGTGCTCTCGCCGGAGGTCAAAGAACCGGACGCGCTGGGTCTCGCGGAGTTCGTGGGGCGTCAGTCGCCGGGAACCGCGATCGTCTTGGTGCGCGATCACACATGGAACGGGTTGCTGCCCGCAGCGATGCGAGCCGGGATCCGCGACGTGGTGGACATGACCCAGGGAACCGAAGAGCTGCGCGACGCCGTGGAACGGGCGGTGGCATGGGCCACCAACCTGCGTTCGATGGGCGGAAGCGCCACGGAGAGCTCCCAGCATGAGCGAGGCCACATCATCTCGGTCTTCTCCTCGAAGGGCGGCAGCGGCAAGACGTTCCTCACCACGAACCTCGCCGCCGCGATCTCGGACATCACGGGCCAGGACACGGCCGTGGTCGACCTGGACACGGACATGGGTGATGTCTTCACGTACTTCGGCCGCGAGCCGAGCGCCCGGGTGGACGACATGATGGGCCTCGGTGAGGGTGCCGACCACGACCGGATCCGCGAGATCGGCGTTCCGTTCGGCGAGCACCTCTGGGGGTACGGCTCACCGCCGGACCCCGCGGCCGAGCCCCCCGCCGGAGAGGCCGTCGGCAAGTTCCTCCGGACGCTCCGAGCGGACTTCTCCTACGTGGTCGTCGATGCGTCCGTGGACTACTCGGACTCGGCGCTCGTCTGTTTCGACCTCTCCGACGCCATCTGCCTGGTCACGCCGCTCGACGTGGTCGGCGTGAAGCACCTCTCGAAGGCGTTGGACACGTTGCTCACGATCGGCCTTCCGCGTGAGCGGTTCCGCGTGGTCTTGAACCGCGCGGACAGCAAGGTCGGATTGGACTCCACCGACGTGGAGCGCGTCATGAAGATCACGGTGGACGCGATGATCCCGTCGAGCCGGCTGGTTCCCACGGCGTTGAACAAGGGGCGCCCGGTGGTCCTGGACGAGCCGAATTCCGACGTCTCGACCGCCGTCCGGCAGCTGGCCACACGGTTCGCGAATCAGTTCGAAGTCACGAGCGATGCCGGGAGTCACGCGAACGGCAACGGCTCGAAACCCGAGAAGACGAAGCGCAAGCGGTTCTCGAGGACCGCAAGCTAAGGAGGTCTGGCTCCCATGTCACTGGCAGATAGGCTCGCGAAGGCCTCACAGCGGGACCGTATCGCCGATGTCCGTCTCCGGGTGCAGGAACGCCTGGTCGAGGTCCTCGGTCCCCGCTTGTACGACTCCACGCTCTCGGACAACGAGCTCGAGGGCCTTGTCCACCAACGTCTGCGCGAACTGCTCGACGAGGAGGAGGGACCGCTCTCCTCGCAGGAGAAGCTCCTCATCGTCCGGCAGATCGGCGACAGCGTGCTGGGCCTCGGCCCGCTGGAGCCGTTCGTGCGCGACCCGGACGTCTCCGAGATCATGGTGAACGGCTGGGACACGATCTACGTCGAGCGCGCCGGCAAGCTTTACTGGACCGGCACGAAGTTCCACGACGAGCAGCAGCTGCGCCGCACGATCGACAAGATCGTCGGGAAGGTCGGCCGCCGCGTGGACGAAGCGTCGCCGTACGTGGACGCTCGTCTGCCGGACGGTTCGCGTGTGAACGCGATCATCCCACCGCTATCGATCGACGGTCCGGCGCTCACGATCAGGAAGTTCTCCGCTGATCCGTTCGGCGCAGACGACCTCATCGAGTTCGGCACCATGACGTCGCAGGTGTCGCAGTTCCTCGAGTGCTGCGTCCGGGGACGGATCAACATCTTGGTCTCCGGAGGAACCGGCGCCGGGAAGACTTCGACCCTGAACGTCCTTTCGTCGTTCATCCCGGACGACGAGCGCATCATCACGATCGAAGACGCGGCCGAGCTACGTCTGCAGCAGCCCCACGTGATCCGATTGGAGTCCCGGCCGCCGAACATCGAGGGCAGGGGGCAGGTCGCGATCCGAGACCTGGTCCGCAACGCCCTGCGTATGCGGCCGGACCGGATCGTCGTCGGTGAGGTCCGTGATGCGGCGGCCCTGGACATGTTGCAGGCCATGAACACCGGTCACGACGGTTCGATCTCCACGATCCACTCCAACTCGCCACGAGACTCGCTCTCGCGGCTGGAGACGATCACGATGATGGCCGGCATGGAGCTGTCGCCCCGGTCGATCCGGGAGCAGATCTCTTCCGCCATCCAACTCATCGTGCACCAGCAGCGCCTCAAGGACGGCTCGCGCCGGTTCACCCACGTCACGGAGATCGAGGGCATGGAAGGTGACGTGATCACGCTCCAGGACCTCTTCCTCTTCGACTTCGCGGCCGGCATGGACGAAGAGGGGAAGTTCCGCGGGCGTCTGAAGTCCACCGGCCTGCGGCCGAAGTTCGTCGACAAGTTGGAGGAGCGCGGCGTGTTCGTCGATCCCGAGGTCTTCGCCCTCGAGTCACGGGGTCGGGACTGATGCTCGCCGCCGTCAACTTCTGGGGAACCCAAGCCGCCCTGGCGCTGTCCATCGGACTCGCCACGGCCGCCGCGTTCCTGTTGGGCGTCATGCTGTTCGGAACCGCAAGCCGTCGCCGGCAGCAGAAGATCATCGGCGAGCGCATGGCGGCCGTGGGGAACCGGGGCAGGAAGGTGGCTCACGCCTCCTCGGTCGACCGTACGGCCGGCGGATGGATCCCCGCACGTGTCACCAACTTCGGACGTCGCTTCGCCGACGCTCGCGGATTCAGCGGACGGCTCGACGCCGAGCTCGAGGCGGCGGCGGTGAGCCTGCGATCGGGGGAGTTCGTCGTCGTGACGGTGGCAGCGGCCTTCGGCGGGATGCTCCTGGGCTTCGTGATCCTCGGGAGCCCGTGGCTCGCGCTCGGCGTGGGCGCGGTCTGCGCGCTCGGACCGACCGCCATGCTGAAGGTCACCTTGGGCCGCCGTGCCGACAAGCTCCGCGAACAGCTCCCGGATGTGCTCACCATCATGGCGAGCTCGCTCCGAGCCGGTCACAGCTTCCTCCAAGCGCTCGACACCACGGCGAAGGAGATCGCACAGCCCGCCGCCACCGAGTTCCAGCGCGTCGTCGCCGAGATCCGACTGGGGCGGAGCGCCGAGGATGCGTTGGGAGCGCTCGCCGAGCGGGTCGGGAGTGAGGACTTCAAGTGGGCGGTCCTCGCCGTGAACATCCAGCGCGAGGTCGGTGGCAACCTGGCCGAGATCTTGGACAACGTCGCGGACACGCTTCGCGAACGCGCCACCATGCGCCGTCAGGTGCGTGTGCTGACGTCCGAGGGCCGTCTCTCCGCTTGGGTCCTCGCCCTGATGCCGTTCGGGATCGCGCTCTACATGTTCGGGGTCAACCGCGAATACATCATGTTGCTGTTCACGACGAAGGTCGGGCTCATGATGCTCGGCGGCGCCGGCCTGCTCCTGACTGCCGGGGTTCTGTGGATGCGGAAGATCGTGGACATCGATGTCTGAGATCTGGCTCATTCTCGCGATCGGGTGTGTCTTCTTCACGGTGCTGCTCGTCGGATTCGCGTTGGATGCGTCCAGCACGGAACGCCAGCGTGCCGTCAGGCTGTTGGAGAATCAGGTCAGCGGTTCGCACAGCGTCGCGTCGGCCAACCTCCGGGAGCAGGAGCTCTCGCAGAGCTTCGGTCAGCGCGTGCTGGTGCCGTTCGTCGGAGGCGCGGGCCGGGTCGCCAGGCGTATCACGCCCCTCGACGCCCGAGACCGTGTGGCGAAGAAGCTCATGCTCGCCGGCAGCCCCGAAGGATGGGACGCCGAGCGGGTCATCTCGTTCAAGGTGATCCTGGGGGGCGGGGCCTTCGTGGGCTCGCTCATCATCGCGCACATGCTGAACCTCCAGGGCCTGGCGTTCCTCGCATGCGTGATCCTGCTCACGGTCGTCGGATTCCTCGTTCCCGATACGATCCTGGCCCGCAAGGTCGAAGAGCGGCAGCACGAGGTGCTCGGAACCCTCTCGGACACGCTGGACCTCCTGACGATCAGCGTCGAGGCGGGGCTCTCGCTCAACGCCGCGATCGCCCAGGTCGTCCAGAACGTTCCCGGGGTGCTGTCGCAGGAGTTCGCGCGGATGCTCCAGGAGATCCAGCTGGGCGTGCCACGGTCTGAGGCGTTCCGCCACCTGGCCGACCGGACGGACGTCGAAGAGCTGAACAGCTTCGCGCTCGCCATGATCCAGGCCGACGTCTTCGGTGTGAGCATCGCGAGCGTCCTGCGCACGCAGGCGAGTCAGCTCCGGATCAAGCGTCGTCAGACGGCCGAGGCGAAGGCGCAGCAGACGCCGGTCAAGATCGTCTTCCCGCTGATCCTGTGCATCCTGCCGGCCCTGTTCGTGATCATCATCGGGCCGGGCGCGATCCGCATCATGCAGAACCTGTTCCACTAGATCGCCGCACCGAGGCTCAAGGTCAGCCGGGGTCCCGGCCGATACCCAGAGCATGCGGAGCCGGGAGCGCACCCAGGACAAGATCCTCGAGGCGTTCGCCCGCGCCGTAGCCGCTGGAGAGATGCAGAAAGCCGAAGGTTGGCTCGCTCTCGCGGTCTGGTCCCAGGGGATCTCGGAGAAGGCGACCCCCGTTCCGGCCCGTTAGGACGACCGAACCCGTTCGGAGAACCGCCCAAAAGACATAAGTCCTTTGTCCATTGCAGGGTCCCCCGCCCATGGCTTAGACTCGCGCCTGTCCGGATGGTCCATTCGGGCCATGTGGATCGAGAGAAAGGCGTGACATGAAGCGCACCGGGTTCCTGTTGGCCAGCGCGATGGCCTTCGTCGTGTGCCTGGCCGTTCCAGCGCTCGCCTCCAGTGGTTCCTCCCTGCCGCACAACCCGGGTGGCCCCGGTGTCAGTGGCGCGGGCGGCACCGCCTTCACGGGCGCGAACGTACAGATGACCTTCGTGTACCTGATCGGGTTCCTCGTGGTTGGTGCGTTGGCGGTCTACTTCGGCCGTCGTCGCAGCCTCGCCACGCGCTAGAACGCGATCGAGTCACTTCAGAACAGGCCCCACGGGGCCTGTTCTTCCACGTCCGGCACCTTCCGAGAACCATGTCACTGTGTGATGTGGAGCAGGTTCCTCCAGATCCGGATCGGGAGTGACGGGGCGAACGATACCTGCAGGTCGATATCGCCCGACGGCGTACCGTCGTAGACCACCCGATCGCCATCACGGGTCAACGGCGCGTCGACCGACGTGAACCGCATCCCTGCCGGCGGCGCGATGCTCACGCGCAGCCGGGTCGGGATGATCGTGGTCTGTCCGACGAAGCTCAATCGATAGGTGCCGCCTCGATCGTCGCCGTCCCACGCTTGCGTCAGGACGAGATCGGCGGTGATGGTCGTCGTCTCGCCGGATGGCGTGCGCACGTAATCCTCGAAGTAGGGGTACCCGCCGGACCGATGGCGGGACAGTTCGACCGGTTTCCCCCCACGTGTGGCGCTTTCGAGCCCGCACAGCATGTCGCAGTAGAGGTCGACCACCGCCACGTTCTCGCCCGGCTGTGTGGAGAAATGCTTGTAGGGCCCGATCACGTAGGGCGGGAATCCCGAGGTCGGGGAGTCGTTCTCGAGGTCGACCGTGAGTGCTGCGCTCGCGGTACCCCCGCCGCCCAGCCGTACGTCGTAGGAGACGGTTCGCTTCTGGTAGTAGTCGAGTTTGGTGCCGGAGGCGCTGTTCGTCACGACGGATATGGCGTCGGTTCCGGAGGGGTGGAACGCGCCGCCGACGGTGGTCATCGCGAGCGCCCGCTGCATCCCCGGATCGACGCTCCAGGCCAACACATGTCCGTCGTCGAACGCATGGAGCAGCGCATGCAGCTTGGCTTGGGCATCGCCCTTCTGTGCCAGGAAGCCGCCCAGGACGGCTTGCGCGACCCGTCCCAGTACGAGCTTCCGCTCCGCCGCCGTGTCGAACAGGGCGTACGCTTGATTCGAGACGAACGGGACGATGTTCTTGTCCGTGAGCTCGATCCCGGTCGAGCCGACCTCCACCGGGTCGGTTACATGCATCAGCGCCTTCAGAGCGAACGGATCGGCAACCACGACCCCGTCGAGGTTGTCGCCGGTGGCGGCTTCGTACGTGAGCCAGAGCGCGTCCGCGGCTTGGGGGAAGTCCGGCGTCATGTTCGTGTCGACCCAGAGGCCGAGACCCGACCGGTAGAAGTCCCAGTTGTCCGAGTACTCCTGAGAAGGAGACGGAACAGTGTTCACGTTGGGGCGGGGCAGCGATTCGATCGGCCGGAAGTCGGAGAAGCTGAACCTCCCGCGGTCCATCGTGAGGATCGCGTAGGCGCCGATCAGTCCCCCCGTTCCTCGAAGCTCTGCGGGATTCGACGCCCCGAACAGGTAGTGGCGCGGCCCGTCTGCACCCAGGAACGCGGGCAAGCCGTCGAGGATCGACGAGCCGGCGTGCAGCTGTCGATGCAGCGTCTCCAGCTGTGCCTGGGCCTCCGAACGCGCGGAGTCGACGGGGGCCAGAACCATTCGCGTCGGAGCATCCTCCAGCGTCTGGAGCGCCTGCCCCGTCAGCTCGTCGGCTCGTGCGGTGGCTTCCGTCAACCCCGCCAAACGGTCGATCGGGATACCCGCGTCGGTGGGAGCGAGGGCACCCAGTCCGCCAGGGAGTTCGGCGACAGCGTCGGCGATCCCGCCGGCCGCATCGGCCGTCTTCAGGCCGGCATCCGCGACCGCTCGGACCACGTCCGGCGTGTTCCCCACGACCGGGAGCGCACCGGCGATCGAGAGCCAGATCGACCGCGCCCCGTCGGCCCCGGCACGGAACGCCTCGTGCGCGTCGTCGAATTCGCTCTGAGCCGCTGCCGCGTCGCCGTCGACGAGGTCGGACTTGCCTCGATCGAGCGCGTCGCGGCCATCGAGCAGGTGCCGTCGGACGCCGAGCGCGGAGATCCCCGCCAGAACGAGCACCGCGAAGAGCGCCACCACGAGCATCGCGACGACCGCCCACACCAGCCGGCGCCCGCCCCTGGGGGACGGCACCGTCGTGCGCCGAGTGATGGGTTCGTCGGAGGTCTTCATGTCGGTCGTGGCCGCGATCCGATCAGGACCGGCGGATGCGGTCCACGGTAACAGGCATCACGTGTTCCATCGGTGAGGAAGCGGCCGGTGGGCCGCTGCTACCCTCTGCCTCCATGAAGGTGGCCTACCAGGGCGAACCGGGCGCATACAGCGAGCGCGCGGTCGGGTCGCTCTTCCCCGACGCGGAGCCGTTGCCCTGTGCCACGGTCCGGCTCGTGTTCTCGCGGGTGACGAGCGGCGAGGCCGCGTTCGGTGTCGTTCCGCTCGAGAACTCGCAAGCCGGTTCGGTCAACGAGACGTACGAGCTCCTGCTGCACACGAACCTCCTTCGGATGGTGGGTGAGACGGTCGTTCGCGTCGATCACGCCCTGCTCGGCCGCCCGGGCGTTCGACTCGAGGCGATCCGCCGGGCACATTCGCACTGGCAGGCGCTCGCGCAATGCGAGGAGTTCCTGTCGTCGCTCCGGATCGAACCGGTCCCGGTGCATGACACGGCCGGTGCGGCGCGCATGATCGCCGAGACCGGGAGCGACGAGGACGCGGCGATCGCCAGCGTCGAGGCGGGCGCGCGGTTCGGTCTGGCCGTCCTGGCCGAACGCATCCAGTCCGAGAAGGAGAACTTCACCAAGTTCGCGGTGATCGGCTCCGCCGACCCCGGGTTGGGGTCCAGCGACAAGACCTCACTCGTGATGGCGGTCCTCGACCAACCCGGCTCGCTGCTGGGGGCCCTGCAGCCGCTCGCGGCCCGCGGGATCAACCTCCACAAGCTCGAGTCGCGTCCCATGCGCGGGAAGCCGTTCGAGTACGTCATCTACGTCGACGTGATGGTCGCGGGCGACGACCCCGGGTTGGCAGAGGCCCTGGAGGAGATGGCCGGTCACACGTCCATGCTCCGCGTGCTCGGCTCGTACCGTGCGGCTCCCGACCCTGCGTAGCCGTTGCTGCACGCGCCCATAGGATGTCCCGCATGGGTCGGAACTCCCCACGACACGCCGCTCGCGCGAAGGTTCCGTTCCCCGCCGTCGTGTTCGCGTTGTTGCTGGGCGTCGCGGCGGTGATGGCGTGGCGGGCATGGGGATCGGGCTCAGAGAGTCGTGCATCGAAGGCGGATCCGACGGTCCAGCCGTCCGTGGGCACATCCCCGTCGACCGTCCCGTCGGCATCGCCGGTCTCGCCCGCCCCGCGAT
Organism: uncultured Actinomycetes bacterium; assembly: GCA_963736335.1. Lineage (GTDB taxonomy): Bacteria > Actinomycetota > UBA4738 > UBA4738 > HRBIN12 > JBBQVZ01. The sequence continues at coordinate 351,274 of CAVTOC010000005.1, forward strand.
CGCCCTCGCGGAGCGTGCAGACCCCCGGCCCGATCAACACGGCGTTCCCGGGGATCACGACGTTCCGGGGGAACGCGACGCGGGACTACTACGGCGAGGGGCCGATCCCGCGGCACCCGGTGATCCGCTGGAGCTATCCGACGACCGGGGCGCTTTGCTCGTCGTCCACCGACCCTGCGGGAACGCGCGTCTGGTGCGGGACCGGGTGGACGGGGCAGCCGAACGTGATCGTGCACGACGACGGGTCGATCGAGATCCGCGAAGGCGCGTACGACGGGAACTACCACTTCCTGAACGGCCGGACCGGACGGCCGATCCGGCCGGATCTGGTCACCGGCGACCTCGCGAAGGGATCGGCGACGTCGGATCCGGACGGGTACCCGCTGTACTACGCGGGCTCGCGCGACAACCTGTTCCGCATCGTCGCCATGGACCGTCCGAGCCCGACCGTGCTGTGGTCCATCAACGCGGAGACCACCGTGCCGCGGCCCCTGTGGAACAACGACTGGGACGGGGCGGCGCTCGTGCTTGGCGACTACATGGTGGAAGGCGGGGAGAACAGCTGGCTCTACGTCGTGAAGCTGAACCGTGGCTACGACAAGGACGGGAAGGTGACCGTCGATCCCAAGATCGTGGCGACGATCCCGGGCTTCGACGACCAACTCTTGGCAGACATCGGCGATGACGAGGTGTCGATCGAGAACTCCGTCGCGTTCCGCGACGGGATCGTCTACTTCGCCAACTCCGGCGGTCTCGTGCAGGGATGGGACATCTCGGACCTCCTCAACGGCGGCGACACGTACCACCGGGTCTTCCGGTTCTGGACGGGCGACGACACCGACGCGTCGGTCGTCATCGACCGCGCGGGCTTCCTCTATGTCGCGAGCGAGTACCAACGGTTCAACGAACAGAGCCAACGCCTGGGGCAGCTGATGAAGCTGGATCCCTCCAAGCCGAACGACCCGATCGTGTGGTCGATCCCCGCGCCGGAGATCGGGTTCGAGGGGGCGGGCGGGAGCTGGTCCACGCCGGCGCTCTACGGCGAGTACGTGTACTTCACGACGGCCGCGGGCCGCGTTCTCGAGGTGGACAGAGCGAGCGGGAAGATCGTGTGGGAGTTGTCGATCGGCTCCCCGGCGATCGCGTCTCCAGTCGTCGTCGACGGGGTGCTGATCCAAGGCGATTGCACCGGCGCGCTGTACGCGTGGGATGTCTCTTCGCCGCGGAAGAAGCCGCGGCAGCTCTGGAAGATGCAGTTCGGCGGCTGCGTGGAGTCGACGCCCGCGGTGTGGCACGGCTGGCTGTACGTGGGGACGCGTCTGGGCCAGATCTACGGCATCGCCGACCCGGTGAGGAAAGAGCCCTAGAACACCGAGGGGAACTCGGCGTGGACCTGGGATGTGTGCCAGACGACCAGACCCCACGCGACCGCGAACAGGCCGGCGAAGCCCACGACGAGGATCGTCCTCCTGGACGACGCGGAGCCGACGCCCTCCGCCGCGAACCCGGCGAACAGTCCGGCGAGGAAGCCGCCGACGTGCGCGCGCCAGTCGATGCCTTGGATCGAGAAGGCGAGGACCATGTTGATCACGACGAGCGTGACCGCGGCACGGAGCCGAGCCGCGGCGATCGCCAGGTGCCGCCGACGGTAGTTGTACGTCACGAAGGCCCCGAAGATCCCGAAGATGGCTCCCGACGCGCCGACCGCGGGCACCGTCAGCGGCCCGAACGCGTATGAGGCGGCGCTCGCGACGAGCCCGGTGGAGAAGTAGATCAACAGCAGTCGGAGACTGCCCAGCTCCTGCTCCACGACCGTGCCGAAGATCCACAACGCGTACGCGTTGAAGGCGATGTGGAGCAAGCCGGCGTGCAGGAACATCGACGAGACGAGGCGCCATTCCTGCCCGGCGGCGATGCCCACCAGATCGCCGTTCGGGAGTTGCGCGAGGCCGATCGATGCGCCGAGGTTGATCAGCTTCAGTCCCGACGGGCCCGTCATGAACGAACCGGGGCCGCCGACGATGACCTCGACCAGGTACATCGCGCCGATCATCGCCAGCAGCAGCATGGTGGCCGAGGCGTGCCTGCGGACGTTGGCCGCAGCGATCCTTCGTCCCGGGCCCTGGCGGAACTCCCGGCGAGCCTCGGCGACACAGTCGGGACACTGATGCCCGACGGGCGCCGGGATCATGCATTCGGGACAGATGGGCTTGCCGCACCTGGTGCAGTGCACGCCCGTCTCGACGTTGGGGTGCCGGTAGCAGTACTCGGGCAGGCCTGTAGCGGGAGGCGGCGGAAGGCTCGTTTCGTCCATGTGGACGGCCATGGTACGGGGATGCGGCGAGAGGGACGGGTCCGGCGCCTCAGCAGCTAGCTGCCGACGTGGGGATCGTGCTCGTGCGGGTCGACGTGGACCATCGCGTCGCCGAGGCGGGGAACGTCGTGCAGGAGCGCCCCGCGCACACGCTCGGCGATGTCGTGCCCCGCCTCCACGGAGATGTCCGGAGACACGTCGATCGCGAGCTCGGCGCGGAGCTGATGTCCCACCCAGCGCGCTCGCGCCTCCGACACGTGTTCAACGCCCGCGACGGCGGCGGCGGACGTCTCGATCAGGCGCATGGTGGGTTCGTCGATCCCGTCGAGCACCCGGCGGAAGACGGTGCCGGCGGCCGAGACCAACGTGTATCCGATCGCCACGGTGATCATGAGCCCCACGATCGCGTCGGATCGAGGGAAGCCGCCAGCACACCGAGGGCGCCGACGACGACCCCGAGCGAGGTCAACCCGTCGGCTCGAGCGTGCGAGCCGTCCGCGACGAGGGCCGCCGAGCCGATGGTTCGGCCCACTCGCATCCGGTAGATGGCGACGGCTTCGTTGCCGAGGAAGCCGATCACGCCCGCGATCAGCACCACCCAGACGTGATCGATGGGCGCCGGGTGCCGGAGCCGTTCGATCACCTCGAACGCCGCGAGGACGGCGGACGCGCCGATCATGCCCACGATGGCCAGCCCCGCGACGTCTTCCGCGCGGTGGTAGCCGTAGGTGTAGCGGTGGTTCGCGGGCCTGCGCCCCAGCCGGAACGCGATGAGCAGCGGCACCGCGGTGAGCGCGTCGGTGAAGTTGTGGATCGTGTCGGCCAGGAGCGCGACCGATCCGGTCAGGATGACGACGATGGCCTGTGCGACGGCGGTCGCGGCCAGCACGGCCAGGGAGATCCACGTCGCCCGCACGCCCTGGGCGGTCGCGAGGAGCGCGGAGTCGGCCGTGCCGAGATGCTCGTGTCGGTGCTCGTGGGGAGGTTCGCGGTGCTGGTCAGGGGTCGGCACGTCCGGGCTCACCGTCACCCCTCGCTGGTAGCCAGTCCCGGGAGACGATCCAGGCTTTCGGGGCTGCTGCGCTCAGGGCTTCATGCGGGGAAGCTGGGCGAGATCCTTCGCGACCTCGGCGGGGTCGAACAACGGCCCCCATCGGTCCTTGATCACGCCGTCGGAGCCGATGAGGAAGAGCCAGGGCTCCGTCAGGTCGCCGGTCTCGTTGCAGCAGACCCAGTCGGACGCCGCCTTGTTCACCACGCTCTTGTCGTGGTTGCGCCAGATCTCCACATGGATGAAGACCGCGCGATCCGCGTACTGCTTCGCGAGCGCCTCCACGCCGTCGGTCTCGGGCCCGCACATGATGCTCACGCAGAACGCGGGCGTCGAGAAGATCGCCACGATCGGCCGGTGTTGCGCGAGGGCGTCGGCGATCGTCCACTGATGGAGCTCGGGATCGGGCACGGGCGCGCCGTCGAGCGCCCGCGAATCGATGGCGGCCGTAGGCACGCCCTTCGAGTCGACCGTCAGGTTCTCCGTCGCCTGCGCTCGGTCGCCCGGCGCCGGCAAGAGATGCTTCTGAGACACGACGAACGGGGCGGAGAGCGTCTGCGTTCCTTTGCCCGGCACGTCGACGGTGGCAGCAACCTGCCAGGTCCCCGCGCGGTCGAACGCGACCTGCGCCTGATAAACGCCACGGGCCTCGTTCGGATCGGTGAAGGTCGGCGCGGGACCGGTCTGCTTCGTGCCGAACGCGCCGACGTACGTGCCGGTCGCCTGTGGCCCCGGCTGCGGCGACTGCGAACCGTCGCCCAGGAATGAGAAGGAGAAGGCCATCTGCCCGAACGACAGCAGCTTCACGCTCTGGCCGTCGCTCGAGAAGAGGCCCAGCTCGAAATGCTGCGGGGCTCCGACGGCAAGGTCGCTGCTGGCCACCTCCAGCGACAGGCTGATCGGCGCCGAACCCGAGGGCGATGTCCCCGATGCATCACCCGAACTGCCACAGGCGTTCGCGAGCAGCGAGAGACCGAGGACGGCGATGAGGAGGCGACGGTTGAACATCGGACCATCTTCTCGCGAGTTCGACGGAACGTCCGGTCAGATGGCGCCTTCGTGCCGCAGGAGCCATCGTTTGCGGTCCTCGTGGCGGCCGTATCCCCCGATCGTCCCTCCGGCGTGGACGACCCGATGGCAGGGGACGAACAGCTCGATCGGGCATCGGCTGAGCGCACCCCCCGCGGCCCGGCCCGCCCGCAGGCTGCCGGCGCTGGCCGCGACGTCGCCGTACGTGGCGAGCTCTCCGTACGGGATGGCCATCGTCGCTTCCAGGACCCGTCGTCCGAATCCGTCGGGTACGAGCTCGAGGTCCACCGGTGTGGCGAACGTCCGTCCCGTGCCGCGGAAGTAGGCCTCCACCTCCCGGCGCAGCGGGGTCAAGGCGCGGGCACCCCCGCCGAGGATCGGCGTGCCGAGACGCGCCGTGAGCAGATCCAGCTCGGGCTCGACGTCGTCATCGATGAACGTCGTCCAGACGACGCCGCGATCGGAGACGACGACGAGCAGGTCCCCGATCGGTGTCGAGACCGGCGTGGTTCGATAGCTCGTCACACCGGTGGCCACGGGTACGGCCGGCCCGGGCCGGGTTCGGGGAACACGCCGGCGGCGATCACGGCCCCGATGCGGTCGTCGAGGGCGAGCAGCTCGTCGGCGGAGAGCAGCTCGTCGAGCTCCGCGCGCAGGTCACCCGTCTGCGACCGATCCCGGAACCGTTGGACGTCGTCGAGCAGGTCCGGCGGGATGGGTTCGCCCACGTGCTCCCAGATCACCGTGCGGAGCTTGGGCTCCTCGTTGAAGCAGACACCGTGATCGACGACCCAGATGGTGCCGTCCGGGGCCAGCAGGCAGTGGCCGCCCTTGCGATCGGCGTTGTTCACGACCATGTCGAACAGGGCGACGCGTCGGAACTCGTCGGGGTGCGTCCCCTCGAGCGTGAAGTAGTGCTGCGAGGGATCGAACTCCACGAACAGCTGGGCGGAGCCCATCCCCTCCGGGCCCTTCCGCAGGACCGTCGGAGGGACGTTCGGCCACCCGAGCTCCCGCGCGACCACGTACGCCGCGACCTCGCGCCGGCAGAGCGTGCCCTCCGGGAAATCCCAGAGCGGCATCTCACCCCGCTGGGGCTTGTAGACCGCGAGGATCTGATCGTCGCCGGCCGTCGCCCGCGCGAGGAACGTGTAGTTGGAGGAGTTCGGCAGGAGCCCGAGCAGCTCGAGGTCGCCCGAGACGAGCGCGGCGGGCACACGCGGGTCGTTCAGGTTCGCTTCGAGTGACCGTTCATCGCTGGGCACGCGTGTCCCTCCGGGTCGAGGGGATTGCCGCAGTACTGACAGGTCGGGCGTCCGCGATCGACCACCGCCGCCGCGTGTCGCGAGAGCGCGAACATCTGCTCGCGCGACGCGAGCAAGCGCAGCAGCTCGGCTTCCTCCCGCAGGAGCAAGGCGGGGTCGTCCTCCTCCAGGTCGGGCTGGAACTCCTCGATCTCGAGCAGGAACAGTTCGGAGTCCTCCTCGTAACCGATCGAGAGCCGTCCCGCACGCCACCGCGGTTCGAACGGCTCTTCGAGATCCATCGCCTCCTCGTCCGGGCCGGTGCCCGTCTCGAGACCGATCGTCGCGAGCAGGTCGAGCACGGACGCGGCGAGCAGGCTCACCTGTTCCTTCTCCACGATGAGGGTCACCAGATCGGTTCCTCGGCGCACCTGGAGGTAGAACGTGCGGAGGCCCGGCTCCCCGACGGCGTCGGCGGTGATCCGGTCGACGGGGCCCAGATCCATGCGGCCTATCCTCGCAGGTTCCGATCGCTGCGCGGCGGCGGTGCGAACCGGTCCAGGCTTCCGGTGTCGTTGACCATCAGGACGTGGGGGCCGGCGTCGCCGAGCGACACGGCCGACACCGACGCAGGGTCGGCCATGGAGCGTTGGAACAGATCGAGGTGCGCGCCGGCCAGATGGGCGACCAGCATCCGGATGATGTCGCCGTGCGATGCGACCGCGACGCGACCTCGGGGGTGCCGGGCGGCGATCGCGTCGATCTCGGCGATGGCTCGCGCCTGTGCGTCGGCGAACGACTCACCGTCGGGGAAGCGGAAGTGCGAGGGCCGGTGGATGAGCTCCTTCCACATGCGGGTTCGACGGACCTGCGCGAGCGAACGGCCCGTCCACGCGCCGACGTCCATCTCGATCAGGCCCTCGCGGGTGACGACCTCGAGACGCTGCCGTGCTGCGAGCGGGGCGACGGTCTCGACGCACCGATCCAGCGGGCTCGAGTACACGGCCGTCAGCCGGATGGGAGCGAACCGCCCCGCGAGCGCCTCGGCCTGCGCCCGTCCGCGTTCGTCGAGCGCGACACCGGGTGTTCGCCCGTACAGCGTCTTGCCGGTCACGGCCGTGAGTCCGTGACGGATCAGGAAGAGGGTCGTCATCGGCCCGGCAGCATACGCCGGGCGTGACGTCACGGTGCGCCCGGCGTGGTTCCCTCCGGCGTCCCAGCCGGTAAGCGGACCTCGAACGTCGAGCCCCGGCCCAGCTCGCTCGTCACCGACACCGTGCCTCCGTGGTTCTCGGCGACGTGGCGGACGATCGCGAGCCCCAGCCCGGTGCCGCCGGTCTCTCGCGACCGTGCCCGGTCCACGCGGTAGAAACGCTCGAACACACGGGTCAGATCCTTGGACGGGATCCCCGAACCGGTGTCGCTCACGCGCAGGACGACCGATCCGTTGTCGGCCGCCACGGAGGCGATGATCGTTCCGTCGGCCCGCGTGTAGCGGATCGCGTTGTCCAGGAGGTTCCGGACCAGCAGCGAAAGGTCGCGCCCGGACCCGATGACGGCGGGCACGGCGGGAGCTTCGACCTCGATGCGCAAGTCCTGCCTCGATCGCGAGCTCCTCGAACCGCGAGCTTTCCTCTCGGACCAACGCGTCCAGATGGACCCGATCCTCGAGCTCGCTACCCGACTCCAGCCGAGAGAGGTCCAGCAGGTCGGCGACGATCCTGGAGAGGCGAACCGCCTCGCGTTCGAGCTGTTCGGCGAACCGCGGCACCGCCGCCGGGTCTTCCTGCCACACGTGCAAGAGTGTCTCGGCCGCCGCCTGGATCGACGCCGCCGGGGTCTTCAGCTCGTGCGACGCGTTGGCGACGAAGTCGCGACGTACCGCGTCCAAGCGCCGAGCTTCCGTGACGTCGGCGATCACAACCAGGACCGAACCGTCTTCGCCGGCGGGTGTGGCTGTCACCCTCAGCCACCGGGTCGGAGAGCCAACTTCGATCTCGATGACCTCGGCGCCGGAGGTCTCGACGACACGACGGACGACCTGTCGGAGACTCGCAGGCAGCAGCTGACTGAGCGCCTCGGGCCGTGACCCCAGGAGTCGGTCGAGCGCGTCGTTCGCGAAGACGGTGCGATGACCTCCGTCGAAGAGCAGGACTCCGTCCTGCATCGATGCGAGGATCCGATCTCAGAACCTGGCGGGCCTGGACGGCCACATCTGCACTGCGTTCTCGAGTGCTCTTCGTCGTGCGACGGTTCACCTTCGAGTAGGCGCTCCAGGTTCGCGCTGCCCCGACCGCCGTCCCGCCCATACGCCTGATGACCCCCGCGACGATGCCCGCGAGGGCGACCAGGGCAACGGCGGTGCCGACCTCCACATCGGCAGTGTAGGCCCCGACCCTCGCGGTTCATCTGTTGGCCATCAACGGTTCGCCATTTCTTCACTGATGGCTTGAGAACCCGCTTGAGACCCACCTGACCTGGGCGTTCGTCGTCGGGTGACGGGTTCTCCCTCGTTCATGCTCCGTTCACCTTCGGTCAACCGCTCGTCCACCTGGCCTCCATAGCATCGCTTCGAGTCAGCCCTTCAGTGGGACGAGCGTTAGAGGAGGGACATGAGCATGCGCATCGCGCGAACGAAAGCGGGCATCGTGACAACCATGCTCGCTCTGTCGCTTGTCGCAGCTGCCTGCAGCAGCAACGACAACAATGGCAGTGGAAACAGCGGGTCGACGGGCACAACGGGCTTCCAGGGGGTCGCCCTGACCGGTGCGGGTGCCACGTTCCCCGACCCCATCTATGAGCAATGGTTCCAGTCGTTCCAGGGTGTCGAACCCGACGCCAAGATCAACTATCAGGCGATCGGTTCGGGTGGTGGGATCGAGCAGTTCACCGCGCAGACCGTGGACTTCGGAGCATCGGACGCGCCGTTGCAGCAGGACGAGATCGATGCCCTGCCGACCGACTACATCGAACTTCCCACCGTCCTCGGAGGCGTCGTTATCGCGTACAACGTCTCGGGCCTGGATTCCGGTCTGAAGCTCGATACCGACACGGCGGCTTCGATCTTCCTCGGGAACATCACCAAGTGGAACGACCCGGCGATCGCGAAACTGAACCCGGGTGTCAATCTCCCCGACACCGACATCGCGGTCGTCCACCGTTCCGACGAATCGGGCACCACGTTCGTCTTCACGTCCTGGCTCGCCGGCAACGCCGATTGGGAATCGAAGGTCGGCGCCGATAAGGCGGTCCAGTGGCCTACCGGTACGGGCGGTGACGGCAACGACGGTGTCGCCGCAAGCATCAGCCAGACAGAAGGGGCGATCGGCTATCTGTCCTACGACTTCGCCGTCTCCAGCAATCTCGGGATCGCGGACATCAAGGCCAACGACGGGAGCTTCGTGAAACCGTCGATCGATTCGATCAGCGCCGCGGGCGCCATCCTCAAGTTCCCCATCAGTCCTGATTCGAACATCCTGAACTCCGACGCACCGGGTGCATACCCGATCGCGAGCACGACGTACCTGCTGCTGTACAAGGATGGTTCGGACGCCGACAAGACCCAGACGATCTTCGACTTCGTGACATGGGCACTCACGACCGGACAAGCGGAAGTGACGAAGCTCAACTACTCGCCGCTCCCGAAGGACATCGCCACCCAGGCGCTCGCCGCGCTCGGGGAGATGACCAGTGGAGGGGCGGCGATGACGGCTTCTCCGGCCGTAGGGGGCTGAGTTAGGCTCCTGCACCTGTCATGGAGACGCTCGAGCGACCGAAAGCGGGAAGGCCGTGGGTCTCCCCACGGCGTTCCCGCGTGCTCGACCGAGGGTTCTCATGGGTCACGGCGATCGTCGCGGCCGGGCTGGTGTTGCTGCTCGTCCTGCTGATCCTTGAGCTCCTCCAGGGTTCGAAGCGGACGTTCTCGCAGTTCGGTTTCGGGTTCTTCGTCGGTACCGACTGGAATCCGGTCAACGGTCGAGAGTCCTTCGGTGCGTTGCCGTTCATCTTCGGTTCGCTGGTCACGTCGGCGACGGCGATCGTCTTGGCGGTGCCGGTGGGCGTGGGCCTTGCGCTCTTGCTGAACGAGGTGCGCGGATCGCTCGCGAACCCGTTGGCGACGTTCGTCGACATCCTGGCAGCGATCCCGAGCGTCGTCTACGGGCTGTGGGGGCTGTTCGTCTTGAAGCCGGTCATGGACACGACGATCGAGCCGTTCCTCCAGAACACGATCGGCAAGATCCCGGTGATCGGAGCGCTGTTCAGCGGGAATCCGAACGGACCGGACATCCTCACCGCGGGGGTGATCCTCGCGATCATGATCCTGCCGATCGTGACGGCGGTGACACGAGAAGTGATCGCGGTGGTTCCTCGCGACCAGCGGGAAGCGGCGCTCGCTCTGGGCGCCACCCGCTGGGAGGCGGTGAAGATGGCGGTCCTCCCCGCGGCCCGGAGCGGGATCGTCGGCGCGACGATGCTTGGCCTCGGGCGTGCGCTCGGCGAAACGATCGCCGTCTCCATGGTCGTCGGGAACGTGCCCAAGATCGGCGTTTCTCTTCTCGCTCCGGCCGCGACGATCCCCTCGTGGATCGCGAGCAGCTTCCGCGAGGCGACGAGCGTCGGGCTGCACCGCTCGGCGCTCCTGGCCCTGGCCGTCGTCTTGGTCATCATGGCGTTCATCCTGGCGTTGCTGTCGCGCATGCTCGTGCGCCGTACGGAGCGGCTGGTCGGGCAGGACATCGAGCCCCAGCCAACCGCCTCCGAGTTCGGGGTTCCGTCGTGAGCACGCCTCCGACCTCCTTCGAAGATGTCGGCGGCTTGCAGGGTGTCGCCGATTCGCGGCGACGCCGGAACGCGGCCTTCACCATCTTCATGTGGAGCTGCGCCGTGCTGGCCATCGTGCCGCTTGATCCTCATCACGATCTACGTTGTCAAGCAGGGCGCCTCCGCATTGTCCGTGAACTTCTTCACGAAGGTCCCGTCGGGCCCGCTCGATCCGCTGGCGGGAGGGATCGCGCAAGCGTTCATCGGGACCGCGATCATCGCCGGGATCGCGACCGCCATCGCCGTCCCGCTCGGGGTGCTGACCGCCGTCTACCTCGCGGAGTACGGCAGGGGACGGTTCGCGGGGGTGGTTCGGATCGTCGCGGACGTCCTGCTCTCGACTCCTTCCATCGTCGCCGGAGCGTTCATCTGGTCGATCGTGGTCGTCGCGCTCGGTAACTTCTCCGCGCTCGCGGGAGCGCTCGCCCTGGTCGTGCTGATGTGGCCGATCATCGCCAGGGCGACGGAGGAGATCCTTCGTCTCGTGCCGCAAGAACTTCGCGAGGGTGCGCTGGCACTGGGTGTACCGCGTTGGAAGGTCATCATGCGGATCGTCATCCCGACGGCGGGTGCGGGCATCCTGACGGCGATCATGCTGGCGGTGGCTCGAGGTCTCGGCGAGACCGCGCCGATCCTGTTGACCGCGCTCGGCAACGACTTCATCAATCTCGATCCGCTCAAGCCGACCGACGCCGTTCCGTTGCGGGTGTACGACTACGCACGAACACCGGTCGAAGCGCTCCACCAGATCGCGTGGGGCGGTGCGCTGGTGCTCCTCGTGGCGGTACTGTTCCTGTCGATCTCGGCTCGGGTCCTCTCGAGTCGCCAGAAGAAGAGGATGGCGTGAGGAAATTGGAAGTCTCCGGACTGTCCGCGTGGTTCGGGACCAACAAGGTCTTGCACGGTGTGGACCTCGTGGCTCAGCCCGGGCAGGTGACAGCCATGATCGGGCCGTCCGGCTGTGGGAAGTCGACGCTGATCCGATGTCTCAATCGGATGCACGAGGAGATCCGCGGAGCCCGCGTCGAAGGCAAGGTGCTCTTCGACGGGACCGACATCTACGGAGAAGAGGTCGACCCGGTCGAAGTTCGCCGCCGCATCGGGATGGTGTTCCAGCGACCGAACCCGTTCCCCACCATGAGCATCGCCGACAACACCGTGGCGGGCCTGAAACTCAACGGGCGCCTCCCACGTGCGGAGATCCTCGAACGCGCTGAGCGCGCCCTGACGGCAGCGGGCCTGTGGGACGAGGTGAAGGACCGGCTGGACGATCCGGGTGGCCGGCTCTCGGGCGGCCAACAACAACGTCTCTGCATCGCGCGAGCGTTGGCCGTCGAACCCGAGGTGCTGCTGATGGACGAGCCGGCCTCGGCGCTCGACCCGGCCTCCACGCTCAGGATCGAAGAGCTCGTCGCGGAGTTGAAGGACCGATACACGGTCATCATCGTCACGCACAACATGCAACAGGCAGCGCGCGTGTCGGATTGGACCTTGTTCATGCTGTACGGGGAAGTCGTCGAGTTCGGGCCGACCACCAAGGTCTTCACGAATCCCGACGACAAGCGAACGGAGGACTACGTCACGGGACGGTTCGGATGACAGAGATGCGGACTCAAGTTCCACGAAGAGCTCGACTCGCTCGAGGAGCTGCTGCTGCTCACGGGGCAGTTGGCGGGGGAGGCGGTCGATCGTGCCGTCCGGGCGCTGCGTGATCGTGACAGCGAGCTCGCAAGCGCCGTCGTCGAAGGCGACGACGCGATCGACGCCAACTACCTCGAACTCGAGCGCCGGGCTCTCGACACGCTCGCCCTGCAGACGCCGGTCGCGACCGATCTCCGCCGTCTGTCGGCGATGATCCATATGAACCTGCACCTGGAGCGGATCGGCGATCAGGCCGTGAACATCGCGAAGCTGTTCCTGGTCACTCAAGAGGAGCCTGGAAGTACCGCGATGCGGGAGCAGATCGCAGAGATGGGCGGGATCGTGGTCGACATGGTGCGGACCGCCATGGATGCGTTCGCACGTCGGGATCTCCAGCTCTGCCTGAAGCTTCCCATCATGGATGATCCGGTCGACCGGTTGAATCGCGCCACGCACCTGGAGGCGCTGAAGCTCGCGGACGACCGGCGGAGCCTCGACTGGGGGATGCACATGAACTTGGCCGCCCGCGCGCTCGAGCGCGTGGGCGACAACGCCGTCGACATCGCCGAGCAGGTGGGGTTCTTGATCACAGGTGAGTTCCGGGAATTCACCGATGCGTCGCACCCGGTCGACGTCCTCGAGCCGTGACCGACGTCACCGACCGCATCTTGATCGTCGAGGACGAGGAGTCATTGGCTGACTCCATCCGCTACAACCTCGAGCGGGAGGGCTATGTCGTCAGCGTCGCACCCGACGGTCGCCGCGCGCTCGAACGGTTCCGGGCCGAACCGCCGTCCCTGGTGATCTTGGACCTGATGCTGCCTGAGGTGTCGGGACTCGACCTGTGCCGTGCCATCCGCGCCGAGTCCGATGTCCCGATCATCATGGTGACCGCGAAGGACTCCGAGGCCGACAAGGTAACGGGACTGGAGCTCGGGGCAGACGACTACGTCACCAAGCCGTTCTCGGTCCGCGAGCTCGTGTCGCGTGTCCGGGCGCTCTTGCGCCGGACGCGGCTCCGCCCGGACGAGCTGCCGGCCGACGTCCTCGCAGGGGGACCGGTGGAGATGGACGTGGTCCGTCACGAGGTCGTGGTCGGCGGCGCGACGGCGTCGTTCCCGCCCAAGGAGTTCGAGTTGCTCGAGACGTTCCTTCGCAGGAAGGGTCGGCTGCTCACGCGCGATTTCCTGATCGAAGAGGTGTGGGGGTCCGACTACTTCGGGGACACGAAGACGCTCGACGTGCACGTGAAGCGTCTCCGCAAGAAGATCGAGGCCGACCCACATGAGCCGGTTCATCTGGTGACGGTGCGCGGTCTCGGCTACAAGTTCGTCGACTGACGCACGTCTTCCTCGTCCATCTCGGGGAGGAGGCTGACGTGGTAGCCGGGGCGACCCCAGCCGTCCCGGATGAAGAACACCTGCAAGATCTGTCCCTCGACGGGGTCGAGCGACTCCAGCTGGTTCTCCGCATCGGCCTCAAGCAGCCACACGGAGCCGTCCTCGGTACGCACGGCCCAGTTCAAGCCGCCGAGCAGATGGAACACCCCGGTCAGCGTGCCCGACTGTTGGGGCCTCCAGATCCTCGTCTCGCTGGGAAGATCCATCACGATGCCCACCCCCTGGATCCGACCGGTTCAGCCTCCTCTCCCCGGATGAACGCGCTGCCTCGTCAAGATGTCGGGTCGGTGAAGGTTGTGCAGGTGGTCCGACGCTTCGGCCGCCCGGCTCAGCGTTCCTCGTGAGGGAAGACGTCCGCGACGGGTCCTTTGGTGGATGCGAGCCGAGCCGCTTCCCGGAAGCCGAGTCGTTCGTACATCCGGACGACCGCGTGCGCCTCCGGATCCGCGAAGAGGCTCACGTGCCGGGCGCCGGCTTCGCGAGCCAGCTCGACCGCTCGGGATACCACGGCCGTCGCCAGTCCGCGGCCTCGCGCATCGGGGAACGTGGCGACGTTGTCGAGGTAGCCGACACCCTCCAGTTGCACCAGCGCCGCGAGCGCCGCGATCGCGCCCTGGTCGTCGCGGACGCCGAGCCACCGCTTGTGTCCGCCGGAGAACGTCTCCTGCTCGATGCGCCGTAGCTGCTCCGAAACGGTCGGATCGTTGCCGAACAGCGCGAGCGATTCCTCCACGCGCGACCACAGCTCGTCTCCGGGCTCCAGCGACTCGACCCGCACGTCTGCCGGACGCACGCTGGGATCCTCCGTCAGGTCCATCACCAGGTCCCAGGACAACGTGTGTCCGAGCGTGGACAGTTCGACGAGGAGATCGGTCGTGTCCTCCGGGAAGAACACCACCACGTGGAACATGTCCGTCCCGACCTCGGCGAGCGCCGGGAGCAACGCGTCGGCGACCTCCGCGAGCGTGAGATCGGGCGCCGGAACGTCGACCCGCGCGTAGTTGAAGTCCCAGATCGCGGGGTACCTCGCATCGGTGACGACCGCGCCCCACCACGTCGGCACGGTGTGGAAATGGCGCTCGTCGAGCGCCTTCCAGAACCGATGGATGTGATCGGGGATCGGCATGGGAGGGCGAGTGTAGACGAGCCATCGGCTACGCTCGGTCGATGATCACGTGCAAGATCTTCGTGGACGGCAGGCCGTCGGACGAGCAGGTTGAGCCCTCGGATGTCGGCGATGTGCTCGCCCGCGATGACGCGTTCGTCTGGCTCGATTCGCTCGACCCCACCGACGAGGACCTGGCCGTGCTACAGAAGGTGTTCGACCTCCATCCGCTCACGATCGAAGACGTGAAGCACCGCCATCAGCGTCCGAAGGTCGAGATCTACCAGGACTACGCGTTCGTGGTGCTGCGTCCCGTCGAGCTGACCGACGCAGGCATGATCGAGAAGGAGCTGCACGCCTTCGTCGGGCGTCGCTTCATCGTGACGCTTCGGCCGTCGCCGGCGTGCGACATGATCGAGATCGCGAACCGGTGGGAGCGACAGCCCGAGCTGTTCCGCGAGGGCGGCGGCTACGCGATCTACGTGCTCATCGACGAGGTCGTCGACGACTACCTGACGGCGGTGGAGCGATTCGAGGACGACGTCGACGAGCTCGAGGATGCGATCTTCGCCGACGGTGACAGGCGCGACCGCGGCGCCGTCAACGAAGGCGACCTCCAGCAACAGCTCTTCCAGGTGAAGCGCGAGGTGGTGCGACTCCGCCGGTTCGCGATGCCCGTCCGTCAGGGACTGGACCTGATCCAGGAGCGTCCGGAGATCGCCACGACGCCGCTCGGTCCGTACTTCCGCGACGTGATGGACCACGTGATCCGCGTTGTCGAGCTGTCCGACAACATCCGCGACCTGCTGACGTCACTGCTGGAGGTTCGGGTGGCTCAGGCCGCCAACCGCTTGAACGACATCATGAAGCGCGTCACGTCGTGGGGAGCCGTGATCCTCGTTCCCACCATGGTCGCGGGCATCTACGGGATGAACTTCCGTCACATGCCGGAGCTGGGATGGCGATACGGCTACCCTGCGGCGCTGGTCGGCATGTTCGCTGCGGCCGCCGGCGTCTGGTGGTTCTTCCGGCGGAAGGACTGGCTGTAGCCATGTGTCGCGCGATGAAGGTGCTCTGCGTCGCCACCGACCCTGCGTCGCTGATCGAGCTGAAGAAGGCCGCCGTCTCGGCCGGGTGGGAGCTCGCCCCCGGGGCGACGGATGAAGCCGGCGCCATCGGACAGATCGACGCGGAACGACCGCACGTCCTGGTCGTGTTCGGTCCCTACGAACGACTCCTCGCTCTCGTCACCGAACGGTTCCCGGGGATGCGGGTCATCGCCGACCGGGACGCACCCGGGGCCACGGAGGTGGCCACCTCGCTCGACGAGGTCCGGGGACTGATCAAGGGGAGTCCCCGTCCGGGCGGTCCCGTACACCGAACCTGACCGGCGTTCGGTCGCTTCTGACGACTAGGTCCAGGCGCCCCATCCATCCTGTTGGACCATGCGCATCGTGACGATGATGTTCGCGCGAGCGTTGAAAGCCGACCATCCCGGGAAGCCGTAGGCGGCTGCCCGCCCGGGCCAGTACGTCAGCATGTGTTGATAGATGCCGGCGCACCCCGAGGGGTTGTAGGCGTTCGGTCGGAACTGCGACTCGCGATCCGCGATCGCGAGCGCCGTGCTCGGGCCGCCGGGAACGTTCCAATGGTCGGCGGCGCATCGGATCAACTGCTTGACCTGGAACGTCCCCAGGTGCCAGTCGTAGTTGCAGATCTTCGCTGATGCCTCGTGCCGGATCTCGGGGGTCGCCGCCTGAGAGATCGTTGCGGGAACCACCGTGAGGATCGCGGCGATGGAGAGCGCGGCCACGGCGTGGCGGCGCATGGTTGAGATATGTGTCATATGTCGATCACCCTCGCGGTGACTCGGAGCTGGCTGCTCCGCCTCTTGCGACCGGACGGCTACGGACTCCGCCGGAGCCGGTCGACCCGCGATAGGTCGTGGGTGCCTGCATCACCTCCTGTTGTCGGTGGTCTCTGTGTGACCTATCGTCCGCATCCGTCCGGCCGTCCCAGCTCCCCACGCGCGCAGGCAAGCGCCAACCGACCCTGGGAAGGTGGTGGCGCACTCGCGTGCGGGGGAAGGAACGGACGACCGTCCGTCGCGGACCGGCCAACCCTAGACAACAACTTCAGGAACTGACAAGTCGAGTGTGACCTGAGGTCACAACCCCGGGATGAGGCCGGGACCCGCCGCGTCCCGGCTACCATGGACGGGTGAGCGGAAAAGTCCTGCTGGCCTCACCACGCGGATACTGCGCCGGAGTGGATCGTGCCGTCGACGCGGTGGAGCGCGCCCTGGCCAAGCACGGCGCGCCGGTGTACGTCCGCAAGCAGATCGTGCATAACCTCCACGTCGTGCACGCTCTCGAGTCGAAGGGAGCCGTGTTCGTCGAGGAAGAGACGGAGGTTCCCGAAGGAGCGGTCGTCGTCCTGTCGGCCCACGGCGTGGCTCCGGACGTCTACTCGAACTCGAGGGTTCGAGGGCTGGAGGTCATCGACGCGACATGCCCGCTCGTCACCAAGGTGCATATGGAGGCACGGCGATTCGCCCAGGACGGTCGGACGATCGTGTTGATCGGACACGCCGGGCACGAGGAGGTCGTGGGCACGACCGGGCAGGCGCCCGACCGGACGATCTTGGTCCAGAGTCCCGACGAGGCGCGGACGGTACGGATCGAGGACCCCGCCAACCTGTCCTACCTCACGCAGACCACCCTGTCGGTGGACGAGACCGACGAGATCCTGGACATCCTTCGGGAGCGGTTCCCCGGGATCGAAGGACCGCCCCGCGAGGACATCTGCTACGCGACGACGAACCGCCAGGATGCGGTCAAGGCGCTCGCTCCGCGGGTCGACGTGCTCCTGGTGATCGGCTCCAAGAATTCGTCGAACTCGAACCGCCTGGCGGAGGTCAGTCAGGAGCGCGGGACGCCCGCCTACCTCGTCGACGACGAGACGCACGTGGATCCCGCGTGGCTCGCGGGAGCCGAGACGGTGGGTCTGACGTCGGGCGCGTCTGCGCCCGAGTGGCTCGTCGACCGGATGCTGGCCTTCCTGGCCGCGAACGGGTTCGACGACGTCGAGGTGGTGACGCTCGCCGAAGAGCGTGTGCGCTTCTCGCTCCCCGTCGGTGTGCGCGATCTCCCGTTGACCGACGCCGGCTAGGTCCAGGCGGAGAACTGGTCCCGGTCTTCCTCCGGTTCCTCGTACGCGACCGACACCAACGTGCTCGTCTCGGTCACGCCGGGCAGTTGGTGGATCTCATCCAAGATCACGCCGCTCGCGACCTCCCACGGCTGCGCGACGCAGATCAGCAGATCCCATTCGCCTCCGAGGACCGCCACGCCGGCCACGTCGTGCATCTCGGAGATCCGCTCGACCAGGCCCGCAGCCGCGCCGGGCTGCGTCTTCACGTGGACGTAACAGGCACCGGCGACGATCGGCGGCGGCTGGACGTTGCCGAACCCTGCGATCCCCACCCGGTCCGGCGGAACGACCGGAGCCGTCAGCGTCCTCACGACGCCGTCGACGCCGTGGAGTTGGCCGAGCACGGTGGTGGCGATCTGGTCGAGGTCCGCGCCCTCCACCTGTACCAACACGTCCCAGGCTCCCACGACGACGAGCGCGCGCTTCAGGCCGGCACGGCCCGCCAGCTGCGTGAGCACAGAGGGCACTTTCCCCGGTGCGACGTGCAGGTACACGTAGGCATCCACGGTTAGCCCTCCACCCCGACCGGATGACCCGCGCTGCAGAGCTCGAGCAACTCTTCCTCCCCCTCTTCCGGACCAACAGATATCAGCCGGTCTCCGGCCTTCAGAACGAATCCTGCTCGCGGACGGTAGGTCCAACGCGATCCGCGCTGGACCGCAAGGACGAACATGCCCGTCTCCGTCTCCACGCGCAGGTCCCGCAGGGACTTCCCGTCCGCGTTCGAACCGTCCTCGACGACGGTTTCCGCGAACGTCTCTTCCGTCTCCTCCAAGGCCATCTGCACGACCGGATGCAGCGGCTCCCCGTGTTCGACGTACCACGTCATGTCTCGCGCGGAATCACAGACGTACTCGCTCGCGCTCGCCAGACGGAGGAGACCGCGGAGCTCGTCGGGGTTGCGCGCCTCGGGTGCCGCGCGGAGCACCCACGACTCCAACTCGTCGTGGAGGATGTCGCTGCGCGCTTCCATCGCGCCGACCTCCGCCGCGAGCGACTTGTTGTTGAAGAGCAACGACGAATACGCCAGACCCACCGCGGCCTCCGCGAGGTCCTTGAGCTCCACGAGGATGTCGACGGCTCGGTCGAGCTCGGAGAGCGCGGGGATGTCGTCCCCTTGGAACTCGGCGAGGGGCGCGGCGCCGGCGAGCTCGCGTACCAGGTTCACGCCTTCCTCGGGTCCTCTGATCAGCAGCACGTCCTGCTCGCTCACCACGTCTTCCGGCCCCGGGTCGAAGCGCCAATCCATCCCGCTGCGGATGGCCATCACCCACATGCCCGTTTCCGTCGGGAGCGACAGGTCGCGGAGCGTCCGTCCGGCGCCGGGAGCGTCCGAGCGGACCTTGATCCGCGCGGTCATCTCGTCGGCGTGACGGAGATCCTGGCGGAGCGCGTCGGGGATGCCCAGACGCGCCGCAACCACCCGCGCGATGTCGGATGCGGCGTCGCCGATCCGTTCGATCGCGTCGGCGATCCACAGGACACCGGCCATGCCCTCGGCGTCCTCCGGGCTGCGCGCGGCGAGCATCGCCATGATGCGGAGTCGCCGCAGGTGGCCGTTCATCCGCTCTTCCAGGCGGCCGACCTCTCGGGCGAGCTTCTCCTCGTTGAAGAACACGGCGGCGTACGCGAGGTCGACCATGAGCTCGGAGGCGTCCTTCAGCTCGACGAGGAGCTCTTTGACGGTCTTGGGTTCGTCGTCATCCATGCGGCAGCACTCCAGATACTGACATAACGAAGAGAACGCAGGCGACCCCGGCCAGGTCCATGACGCTCGTGATGATCGGCACGGTCTGATTGTCGGGATCCAGACCGAAGCGATACGTCACGATCGCGAGGTAGTAGCTCAACACGATCGTGATGGGCGTGGCGATGAGGCCGGCCACGAGCGTGGAGACGGCGACGCGCGCGGATGAGGCCGGCGCCTGACCGGTGAGCGCCGCCAGCCCGACCGCGATCGCGCCGATCAGCGAGAACACCACCACGCCGAGCACGAACACGATGGTGCCGTCGACGAGCGCGGGGCCTTCGGGGAGCCCGCGGGGCGTGATGACACCGATCTGCAGCTTCGATGAGGTTCGGGACGAGAAGATCCCTCCCAAGGCGCCCGCCTGCGAAACGAACGGCGGGATCAAGATCAGCAAGACGGGGACCGCCGTCAGCTCCGTGAGCCGGTGCTCCTGCAACACGCCGGACAAGATGTCGAGGATCGGCGTGAGCAGGATCACCGCGGTCATCTCGAGGATCACGCGACGCACGATCGAGTCGTTCACGGTATACGCGCGGGCGATGGCGTAGAGGGCGAGCGCGAGGCAGATGGCGGACACGATCGCGTTGATCGTCTGGTCGTGGACCAGGAACGTCGCGAGGTACAGGGTGGGGAGCGTGACCATGTCGCCGAGCGCGGTGACCATGGGCGTTGACACCGAATCCAGGTCCCACCCTCGTCGGTGCGACAGGATCGAGAGGCCCACCGTGACCAACAGGATGAAGACCGAGCCGAGCGCGCCGCCGACCACCGAGATGGTGATCAGGCTCCAGATCGAGATGGACGGCTGTCCGAACGCGGAGGCCGCGACCTTCGCCATCACCGCGAGCCAGAGCGCGGAGCCGAACGTCGTCACGACCGCCACGTAGACGTTCTGGTACAGCACACCTTCCTTGCCGAAGCTCACCTCGAACGTCCCCGCCGCGTTCGTGGTGCCCAGGCGGGCGCCTATCGCACCGAAGATCGTGCCGCGCATGCCCACGGCCGCGGGGATCAAGATGATGAGGCCCGGCAACGACTTGAGGGTGTCGCCGATCCCCGAAAGCGTCAGGCCGGCGATGAACCCAGCGACGGTGCTGAGGACGAGCGCGACCAACCCCTGCCGGAGCGTTCGACGCTCGGCTCGCAGGGAGCGGAACATGCGCGTGGCACGACGCGGGATGGCCATAACGGCACGCTCATGGGGCTCGTCCTCATCGATCCTCGGCGGGATCTGGTCGCGGTGTGGGACCCGGAAGGTACCGAGGCAGTATGCCCTGCAGGGAGGACCCGGACAACCTCGTCAGGCGACCCAGTCGCGGGTCACGAACAGCCAGAACGCGAGACCCGCGTGGTCGCCGTACCGTGCGAAGCGACGCCGGATCTGTGCATCGCTCACGCTCTTCTTCCCGATCACCCGCGCGTACTTCGGCCGCGTCCACGAATCGAGGATCAATCGGGAGTTCCTGCCGATCGTCATCATGATGTGCGCGGCCGCGTACGGCCCCACACCCGGGAGCGCCAACAAACGTTGTTCGAGCTCCTCGTCGGGGAGCTCGTCGGGGGTGGCCGACGCCAGCTCCTCGAGGTCGAGCTCGCCGTCGGCCACTGATCGGGCGAGCGAACGCAGATACGCCCCGCGGTAGCCCGCACGAGCGACGTCGCGGTAGAAGGTCTCGGGCGTGTCGGCCATCCGCTGTGGTGTGGGGAACGCGTTCGAGAGCGGCTCGCGGTCGCCGATCGCCGGATCCCCGAGGTGCGCCACCAGCGCGTCCACCATCCGCACCGTCGCGCTCCAGGTGCAGTTCGTGGTGCAGACGGTCTTCACCACGTCCTCGAAGACCGATGGCCCTTGCAGCATCCGGCCGGCGCCCGTCGCGGCCCACGCGAGGTCGTGATCGTGTGCAGCCTTCGCGTAGAAGGCCGATAGGTCGTCGTCGAGCCGGAGCACGTGGCGGACGCCCTCCGCGACGTCCTCCTGCACGCGAACGCCTGCCGCGGGCCCGAGGATCTCGATCAGCGCATGCCGCGGACGCCCCTCGCGGATGCGCACACGCCGGGGTTTGCCCCGTCGGATACGCAACGTGATCTCGAGCGTCCGCGCTTCCTCGTCGAGCCGAGTGGGGGAGAGCTCCGCGAACCCATGGGAGTTCATCGTCCGCCACAGGTCGACGGGCTCTCCGCCGGGGCCGGCGAGCGGCAGCTGCAGCTCAGTCGTCATGCCGTCGGCGCGTGGCGCTCGCGGAACGCGCGCACCTTGTTCCGGTTGCCGCACGTCTGCATCGAGCACCACTTGGCGGAATGGTTCTTGGATCGGTCGTAGAAGACCGTGGTGCAGGTCGGATCGGCGCAGAGCCGGAAGCGATGCCAGGATCCGTCGAGCTCGGCCATGAACGCGATACCGAGCAGACGGCCGATCGCCCCGCGGACGCCGTCGACCGTCGGGATCAGGCGGGGCTCGTCGAACTGCGGTCGCAGGCCGGTCTCGGCCGCGGCGGCGTTCAGGCGCCGGTCGGTGTCGACCCCGGGCGCGGCTCCCATGTTCTGACGGACCTTGTCGACGAGTGCGTCGCGGATCGCCACGGTCCACGCGACGTCCGCATCGGAGATGACCACATCCTCCCCGATGAGCTCGGTGCTGCGGAGCCACCACGCGATCGC
Source organism: uncultured Actinomycetes bacterium (assembly GCA_963736335.1). GTDB lineage: Bacteria > Actinomycetota > UBA4738 > UBA4738 > HRBIN12 > JBBQVZ01. Next base: position 373,500 of record CAVTOC010000005.1, read on the forward strand.
GGATCGACCCGGCTCCAGCGTCGTCCCGTCGTTCGCGGCGTGATCGTGCAGGGACAGGAACCTGCGAACGAGCTCGAGCTCGCCAGGGGCAGGTGACGAGTCCTCCCGGCCCGCGTACACGGACTGCGGAACCCGGTCGTCCATGTCGCTCATCGTAGTCCCTGAAACTTCCGAGTTCCACTTGACCGGTTACGACGAGATCGACCCTCATCCGTAGACTCGGACGGTGATCGACGTCACGGAGCGAGCGGCGGAACTGCTCGCCAAGGCCGACGGCGCCGCGCGACGGTTCAACCCCGATGCGCGCATCCGGGTCGTGCCCGACGGTGTCGACGTTCGATTCGTCCTCTCCGAGGGCCCCGAGGACGGTGACACCGTCGTCGAACGCCACGGCGTCACGTTCTTCGTCGACGCCTCGCTCGACGGCGTCGTCGACGTCGAGGAGCCGCACGACCGCCTGGTGCTGCGACCGAACGGCTGATCTTCGGCGCCCGCCGCTCCCCGGGCCGGCGATGGGCGACGACTAGACTGGCCGCGTGGGACGCAGGACGAAGGGCGCGCTGTCGTCCGTGGCCGGCCTCGGCACCGCCGGGCCCGTGATGGTGATCGGCGGCGCGGAGGACAAGTTCCGCGACAAGGCCATCCTGTCGCGGTTCGTGAAGTTCGCGGGCGGCCAGGACGGCCACGTCGTCGTCATCTCCACCGCGTCCTCGCTCGGCGATCAGGCGACGGAGATGTATCGGGAGCTCTTCCTGGGGCTGGGCATCGGCACGGTCACCGGATTGCGCCCCGAGGAACGGGAAGAGGCGGACGATCCGTCGTCCGCCGCCAGCCTACAGGGCGCCACCGGCGTGTACCTGACCGGTGGGAACCAATCGCGACTGGCATCGGTGGTGGCCGGCACGCGGCTGGGCGACGCGCTCTTCCTGGCGCACGATCGCGGCGCCGTGTTGGCCGGCACGTCGGCGGGGGCGAGCGCCATGGCCTCGCACATGGTGGCGTTCGGCAGGTCGGGCTCGACCCCGAAGAACCGCATGGCGCAGCTCTCCGCCGGACTCGGCATCCTCCAAGGACTGGTGATCGACCAGCACTTCGAGCAACGCGGACGCATCGGCCGGCTGTTGGCGATCGTCGCGGGATCGCCGTCGCTCCTGGGTGTCGGCCTCGACGAGGACACGTGCGCGATCATCCACGCCGACCAGTCGATCCAGGTCATCGGTCGCGGCGCGGTGACCATCGTGGACGGGTCCCACGTGAAGACGGACGCCTACCGAGGGAAGGGGTATCGCCCGCTCATGATCTCGGGAGCGATCCTGCACTCGCTCCCGTCCGGGTACTGGTTCGATCTGCGGACGCGGAAACTGCTGGCTGCCGAGCACGCGCTGGCGGCGGAGCGGGAGGCCTCGGAGTGACGGCGGGCGGCGCCAAGACCCGAACCGACCGACAACGCGCAAAGCGTGAGCCCGCATCGCAGAAGAAGGGTCGTCCGAAACCCGACCTCACCATCCTCCAGACCCAGGTGTTCCGCGGTCCCAACTACTGGTCGTACGAACCCTGCATCCGGATGCTCGTGGACCTCGGCTCGCTCGAGGATTGGCCCTCCAACACGATCCCGGGATTCAACGAGCATCTCCTGGAGCTCCTTCCGGGCGTCGGGGAGCACTCGTGCTCGCTCGGCAAGCGCGGCGGGTTCCGGGAGCGCCTCGCCGACGGCACGTGGCTCGGTCACGTGGCCGAACACGTCGCGCTGGAGCTCCAGCGGGAATCCGGCGCGCACATCTCTCGCGGCAAGACCAGGAGCGCGGGAGCCAGTGGGCAGTACAACGTGATCTACGGCTACGCCGAGGAGTACGTGGGCAGGGAGGCCGGGCGCCTGGCGGTCCGGACGGTCAACAACCTGGTGAAGTCCGAGCCGGAGTTCGACTTCGCCGCGGAATTGGAACGGTTGATCCTGCTGGCGGAACGGCGACAGTTCGGGCCGTCGACCCAGGCCATCCTCGACGAGGCCGCGAGCCGCGATATCCCGTTCATCCGTCTCAACGAGCAGTCGCTCGTGCAGCTCGGGCAGGGGAAGTACCAGCAGCGGATCCGGGCCACGATGACCTCACGGACGAGCGCGCTCGCCGTGGACATCGCGAGCGACAAGAAGATGACGAACCAGTTGCTCGGGTCCGCCGGTCTTCCGGTGCCGAAGAGCGAGGTCGTACGGAACGAGGACGATGCCGTCGCGGCGGCCGGGCGGATCGGGTTCCCGGTCGTCACGAAGCCGCTCGACGGCAACCACGGTCGCGGCGTCGGGCTGGACATCCGCACGGACCGCGCCGTTCGCGCGGGGTTCAAACGAGCGGTGAAGGAGTCGCGCAACGGCAGGGTGGTGGTGGAGAGCTTCGTCACGGGCAGCGATTACCGGGTGCTCGTGATCGGCGGGCGGATGGTCGCCATCGCGCAACGTGTGCCGGCGCACGTGATCGGCGACGGGAAGCACACGGTCGCGGAGCTCGTGGAGATCACGAACCAGGATCCCCGGCGCGGGATCGGTCACGAGAAGGTCCTCACGCGCATCAAGGTCGACGAGACCGCCGAGCAGCTCGTCAAGAAGCAGGGGTTCGGCATCGATGACGTTCCGGCGAAGGGCGACATGGTGAAGCTCGCGGACACGGGCAACATGTCGACGGGTGGGATCTCCATCGATCGGACGTGGGACGCCCACGAGGACAACGTGGAGATCGCCGAGGAGGCGGCTCGCGTCGTCGGGCTGGACGTCGCCGGGATCGACTTCCTCGCGCCGGACATCGCGCAGCCCGTTCGCGAGACGGGGGGCGCGATCGTCGAGGTGAACGCCGCTCCCGGCTTCCGCATGCACACGCATCCGACGGAAGGCGAGCCACAGTACGTGGCGAAGCACGTCGTGGATCTGCTCTTCCCGCCGGGGACCCCTGCGCGGATCCCGATCGTCGCGGTCACGGGCTCCAACGGGAAGACGACGACGACGCGGATGATCGCGCACATCTTCCGCGGTATGGGTCGGCAGGTCGGTGTCACCTCGACCGACGGCATCTACATCGACGAGCGCTTGGTGAAACGCGTCGACGCGTCGGGTCCGAAGTCCGCGCTGATGGTCTTGCAGAACCCGCGTGTCGACATGGCGATCTTCGAGATCGCGCGTGGTGGGATCCTGCGCGAGGGCCTGGGCTACGAACGCAACGACGTCGGCGTCGTGCTGAACGTCACGGGAGACCACCTGGGTCTCAAGGAGATCGACACGCTGGAGCAGTTGGCGGCCGTGAAGCAGGTCGTCGTGGAAGCTGTGCCGCGGAACGGCTTCGCCGTGTTGAACGCCGACGACCCGCTCGTTCTGGAGATGCGTCGGCATTGCGCCGGCAACGTGATCCTGTTCACCATGGCCGAGAAGCACGACCTCGTCGAACGGTGGGTTCGGCGCGGACGCAAGGCGGTCGTGCTCGAGCGGAGCGCCCGCGGCGAGATGATGGTGATCAAGGAAGGCCGCCGCACAATGCCCATCGCCTGGATCCACACGCTGCCATCGACCTTCGAAGGCAAGGCGCGCATGATGGTGCAGAACGCCATGGCGGCTGCCGCGGGGGCGCACGCCGCGGGCGCGCACCTGCACGACATCCGCCAGGGGCTCCGGTCGTTCACGACATCCGTGTACCAGGCGCCCGGTCGCCTGAACCTGTTCGACCTCGACGGGGTGCGGGTGATCGTCGACTACGCGCACAACGCCGCGGGGCTCGAAGCGGTCGGCGACTTCGTGGAACGCATGACGTCCGACGTCCAGGGCGGGGAGCTTCCCGGGGCAGCATCGTGGACCGCGAACATCCGCGTCGCCGTCGTGGCAACGGCGGGGGACCGCCGCGACGAGGACATGCTTGAGCTCGGGCGTGTCGCGGCCCGCTACTTCGACGAGGTCATCATCCGCGAGGACCGCAACCCGCGAGGGCGGCCGCCCGGGCAGACGGCCGAGCTGATCCTTCAGGGTGTGCGCGGCGCGCAGGCGGCGGGCGGGGCTCGCGCCGGCCACGTCGAGATCGTGCTCGATGAGATGGCCGCCTCCAGGCTCGCGCTCGACCGTTCTCGGCCCGGCGACCTCGTCGTGCTCTGCGTCGACTACGCGACGGAGGTCTTCAAGGAGATCGAGTCCCGTCGAGGATCGGCGTCGCCCGAGGTGTTGCTGGCGTCCGAGGATGGATTCGTCGAGGCCGCCGGAGGCGACCCGGACCTGCTCGGCGTCTGATGCCGCCGGCCCCCGACGAGGTCGTCCGGTCGCTCGAGCGGCGCAGGAGCGAGCTGCGGCACGAGTTGGCCACGCTCACCGCGGTGCCTCGAGATCCGATGGTGGCCGTGTCGTTCGGCAAGCGCATCGGGGACGGCACCACCGAGGCGGTCGAGCGTCTCAACACGGTCGGCGCGGCCAACTCGATCGCGGCCACGCTCGCAGATGTCGAACGCGCCCTCGAGAAGCTCGAGGACGGAACCTACGGGGTCTGCGACGGTTGCGGCGAGCGGATCGGCGACGAGCGTCTGGAGGCGATCCCCTGGGCCACGCTCTGCATCGCATGTGCCCGCGCGCGCCGTTCGGGGTAGCGCGCCTTCAACCCGGAGCGGGGAGATCGGCATCGGCGGCCGCCCGTGCGCGTTCGGCCCGGATGACGTGCATCGTCGCGTTGATCAACGCCAGATGCGTGAACGCCTGCGGGAAGTTGCCGAGATGCCGGCCTGTCCGAGCATCGATCTCCTCCGCGAACAGTCCGAGCGGACTCGCGAGTGACAGCAGCTTCTCGAGGAGCGCCCGCGCCTCGTCCAGCTCGTCGATCTCGACCAGCGCCGATACGAGCCAGAAGGAACAGATCGCGAACGTCCCTTCTTCGCCGGTGAGTCCGTCGTCGGTCTCGTCCACGCGGTAGCGAAGGACCAAACCGTTGACCGTCAGCTCTTCGGCGATCGCGAGGACGGTCGCGCGCATCCGCGGGTCGTCCGGCGGCAGGAAGCCCAGCAGGACGCCGAGGAGCACCGAGGCGTCGAGCGCCGACGACCCGTAGGACTCCGTGAACACCCCTCGCTCGTCGAGGCCGTGCTCCAGCACGTCCGACTTGATCTCGTCGGCGACGCCGCGCCAGCGTTCGACCAGGTCGGCGTTGCCCATCGTCTCCGCGAGGAGTGCGCCCCGGTCCAGCGCCACCCAGCACATGATCTTGGACGACGTGAAATGCCGTGGCTCTCCGCGGTTCTCCCAGATGCCGCGGTCGGGCTCGCGCCAGCGATCGATCGCGCACTCGACCTGCCGTTCGAGGTTGTCCCAGGTGACGCCGGACAGGAACTCGCCCGAGCGTGTGTGCAGGTGCACGGCGTGCAGGAGCCCGCCCCAGATGTCGTGCTGTTCCTGGTCGTGTGCGTCGTTGCCGATCCGGACGGGCCGGGAGTCCTCGTATCCGGCGAGATGGTCGAGCGTGGACTCCTTCAGGTCGACGCCGTCGTCGACCGCGTAGAGGACCTTGAGCGGCGAGCTATCGCCGATCTGGTCCGCGATGAAGTAGAAGAAGCTGTTCGCCTCGTAGTCGAACCCGAGCGTGTAGAGCGCCCAGAGCGCGAACGTGGTGTCGCGCACCCAGCTGTAGCGGTAGTCCCAGTTCCGTTCGCCGCCCGGTGACTCGGGGAGCGACGTGGTGGCGGCCGCGAGCAGCGCACCGGTCGGCGCGTACGTGAGCCCCTTCAGCGTCAGCGCGCTCCGCTGGAGCATGCCGCGCCACGGGTGATCGGGGAACACGCCTTGGTTCAGCCATCCCCGCCAGAAGCTCGCGGTGCAGCGCATCCGGGCGGCGGCATCCTCGTACGTGAGGGGCGGCTCGTCGTCGCTCCACGACAGCGCCACGAAGTCGCGGTCCCCTTCCTCCATCTGGTGGGCTGCGAGCGCGGAGCGTCCCTCCAGGCCCAGTCGCATGCTGGTCGTCAGGCGGAGGACGGGATCCGCCTCGCCGCCGCGAGCCACCGCCTCGCCGTAGCCCGCGCTCGAGTACTCCCATGCCGCGTCGTTCCGGCCGTAGTCGAACACCGGCTCGCAGCTCATCTGCACGTCGACCCGGCCGTTGACGCATCGGAGCTCGCGCACCAGCACGTGCTCCGAGACGTTGTCGGGCGGAGGTCGGCGGTACGTCCGGATGCGGCGATCGTCGCTCCAAGGGCCCACGATCAACGCGTCGCGCACCACCAGCCAACCGGTGCTCGTGTGCCACGTGGTCTCGAGGATGTTGGTCCCGGGGATGTAGCGGCGCCCCGCGGGGGCGAAGAGCTCGGCGGGGCCGAGCCGGAACGTCCCGGCGCTCCGATCGAGGATGGCGCCGAACACGCTCGGGGCGTCCGGCCTGGGAACGGAGAGCCATTCGACGTTCCCGCTCGGCGCGATGAGCGCGGTCACCTCCAGGTCGGCGATGAACGCGTACTCGGCGATCGGAGGGAACGTGTTCGGACCGCCGGGGGGCGCGGTCGCCCCCGGCGTCGCCGCCAACGGGGTCGTGGGGAAGGTGTCCACGTGGCGAGTCTACCGACGGCGCCGACGCTAGCATCCGAACCATGGCGTCTCTGCATCCGTTCCCCGTTCGTTCGGCCGTCGCTCGGTGACGATGTTCGACGTGCTCGCGGGGGACCCGACATCGGCAGGGATCCTCCTCGACGTCGACGGGACGCTCAGCCCGATCGTCGAGCGGCCGGAGCTCGCGGTGCTCGCGGCGGGGGCCCGGCCGGTGCTGTCGCGCCTCGTCGAGCGCTATCGCGTTGTGGCGGCCATCTCGGGCCGGACGCGGGACGAGCTCGAAGGGCTGGTCGACGTGGTGGGCGTTCGGTTGATCGGGTCCTATGGGCTCGCATCCGGGCCGGTCCCCGCCGACGTGATCTCCGCCGTGCTGGCGGCCGCGGACGAGGTCGAGGGAGCGTGGATGGAGACGAAAGGCGCCACGATCGCGGTGCACTATCGCGCGACGCGCGACGCGGGCGCGGCGGGTCGGCTGTTGCAGGAGCGTCTGAGCGCGCTCGCCCTGCCGGCCCGGATGGCGCTCGTCCCGGGCAAGTACGTGGTCGAGCTCGTCCCGGCGGGCCTCCCGCTCAAGGAGGGGGCCGTCGAACGGATCATCCAGGACGAGCAGCTGCGCGCCGCCCTGTACGCGGGCGACGACCTCGCCGACTTCCTGGCGTTCGAGGCGCTCGACCGCGCGCGCGGGGACGGCCGGCTCGAACACGCGGTGAAGGTCGCCGTCCGCGGAGCCGAGACCCCGGAGGAGCTCATGGCGGCGGCGGATGTGGTCGTCGACGGTCCCGCCGAGATGATCGATCTCCTGGCAACGCTCTAACCCCTCACACGGCAGGAGGCCGGGCCGCGTCGAGCGCCTCCAGCTGCGAGGCGAGCCATTGCGGCGGCGTGTGCGCCTGCACGGTTCGCGACAGACCTCGTCCGCGACGTCTGCGCTCCTCCTCGGGCATCTCCAGCGCGTCGCGGATCGCATCCGCCGTCTCGCGGATATCGAACGGATTCACGGTCAGCGCGTGCTTGCCGAGCCTGCCGTACGCACCGGCGTTCCGGGACAGGATCAGAGCACCGTGTCGCCGGTTCACCAGGGGGCCTTCCATGGCGACCAGGTTCATGCCGTCGTAGATGGGGTTGACCAGGAGCGCGTCGTACAGCCCGTACGCGCCGACCGCGTATCCGTAGTCCTCCTGGATGCGCACCTCGATCGGCTGCCAGTCCTCGGTCGAGAGCTCCTTGTTGATCCGCTCGACCTCGGCCATGCAGTCGTCGCCGTACGCCTGGTACTCGGGCAGCGCTTCGCGTGACGGACTGAAGAGCGCCAGGAACTTCACGCGCCCCTGCCACGACGGGTTGCTCCGCAGGAACAGCTCGTATGCGAGGAATCCCCGCAGGATGTTCTTGGATGGCTCGAACCGGTCGACCCGGAGGAGGAGGCTGGCGGTTCCCTTCCACTCCTCGAGCTCGCGGCGGACCTGTTTGATCTCCGGTTTGGCCGCCGTCTCGCGGATCGGATGCGCGCTCACCGCGACCGGGAACACGCGCGCGGTGGCCACGCGGTCGTCCACGGCGAACCGTCCGCCGCGCAGGACGCGGAAGCCGGAGAGTCCCCGTACGGACAAGAGGTAGCTCTCGACCCAGGGCCGTGCCTGGAAGCCGACGACGTCGGCGCCCGCCATGCCCCGCAGGAGTGCGTCCCGCATGTGCGCCGGCAGGATGCGGAGGTACGTCGCACCGGCGAACGGCGTGTGGGTGAAGTGGACGATGCGTGCTTCCGGACGAAGCTCTCGCAGCATCGCGGGGACCAACGCAAGGTGGTAGTCCTGGATCAGGTAGACCGGAGCGCGGTCCCCTTCCTCCGCGAGCGCGATCGCGAACGATCGGTTCGCCTCGACGAACTCCTGCCACGTGGCCTCGGTCTTCTCGTCGAACGTCGGCGTCCGCGCCGTGTCCCACAGGTAGTGATGGACGAACCACAGGATGCGGTTGGACATCTGGTTGTAGTACGCGTCGTATCGATCGGGGGGGATGACCACGAACCGGACGCGTTGATGGGAATCAGGATCGATCTCGAAGCCCTCCGCCGCGAGCTCCCGGTCGCCGTCCGTCATGGCCGCGGCGACCCACGTGGTGTCGTCGCGGAAGAACACGCCGGAGAGTGCCGTCACGAGCCCTCCGGCACCGCGCTGGGCGACGAGCGTGCCGGATGCGTCGCGATCGAAGCTCACCGGGCCACGGTTGGAGGCAACCACGATCGTCGACTCCATGGCGCTCGGGAAGGTCTGCGTTGCCTCGGGCCGCATCCGGTCGAGTCTAGAACGCGGCGCCGGAACGGGTCGGACGACCCCGTCGCAGCGGCGCTACGCGGGTGTACCGGCCTTCGTCTTCGACGATCGTGCCTGCCTCACGATGCGCCGGACGTCCGCGGGTCCCAGTCGCTGGCCGCCGTGGTCGTCGATCCAGGCGAAGATCTCGGGACGCATCCCGAGCGCCGTGACCCCGACGACGTCGCCGATCGACGCGTTGCCGATCATGGCCCGCAACGCGACCAGCTCGTCCTCATACGTCGGCACGTCGCTCACTCCGGCTTCGCGCGCGCCCTCGCGGAGCCGTTCGATGATGTCCTCGCGAGATCGGCCGCGGAGGTAGTGCATGAGCTCCGCGATCGCCAGGTGATCCGAACCGACCGCCGCCCGGAACGCGAACGCGTGGAGGATCCGGTCGGTGCGATCGCCGGCGGTGCAGATCGCCAGCCACACATCGCGGCCGTCGGCCCTGAGTCCGTCCATCACCTCCGTCAGGCCGATCATGCCGGCCTCGTTGTGCGCGTAGTCGATCACGACGATGCGCCGGTCGATCTTGAACAGGTTCGCCCGCCCGGGATTGCGTTCCGGATCCAGCACGAACGTCTTCAATCCCTTGACGACCGCCCGCTCGGGAAGTCCGACCGCCAGCCCGGCCGCCGCCGCCGCCATGGCGTTCTGGAGGTTCGGCCGGGAGATGCCGGCGAGCGTGACGGGGATGTCGACGACCGACGCGAGCGGATGGGTCTCGTGTCGGTCGACCCACGCGAGATGGCCGTCGAGCACCGTCATGCCCCGGCCGCCCTCCCCGAGCGCCTCACGGATCGCCGGATGGTGAGGATCGAGCGAGAACAGCCACGGGCGGCCGGTCGCGTGTCGTCGCATCGCGAGGACCCGCGGGTCGTCGGCGTTGAGGACGTCCCAACCCTGCGGTCTCGTGATGCGCGTGATGACGCTCTTCACCTCGGCGAGCTGATCCACGGTGTCGACGCCGTGCAGGCCCAGATGGTCCTCGGTCACGTTCGTCACGACGGCGACGTCGTTGTGCCGCACGCCCACGCCCCGCAGCAACATGCCGCCTCTCGCCGTCTCGAGGACGGCCACGTCGGGCTCCTCCGAGAGCGCGCGCGCCGCTCCGCCGAAACCCGAGTAATCGCCGGGCTCGATCAGCGTGCCGTCGTCGCGGAACACGCCGTCCGTCGACGAGTACGCGACCGTCTTTCCCGCGCTCCGCACGAGATGCGCCAGCAGCCGGACGGTGGTGGTCTTCCCGTTCGTTCCCGTGACCTGCACGACGGGGATCGATGGATCGGGGACGGCCGGCACGTCGCCTGGCTCGACGGCGACCAGGCGCCGCCCCGCCTCGGCGATCAGCCGATCGGGTGAGCGGCGAAGCAACGACGTCATGCCCGCGGCGACCTCGTTGCCGAGCGCCTCGGCGGCGGCGCGCCGGCGCCACGGGAACGCCACGACGATCTGGTCCCCCTCGTGTCCAGGTCGCGCGCGCACCGCGAGTCGTCGGGCCCCGCCCGCCACCGCGATCCTGCGCGTCAGGAACGCCGCCATCCGCGCGACGACCCGGCGTCGCTGCTCGCTCTCCGGCGGTCCGGTCCTCGTGCCGCCGGGAACACCGAGCCGGTCGGCGATCGCGAGGATCCGCTCGTCGGTCGCGGTCAGCCAGCCGGGTACGGCGAGGGTGAGCTTGATCGCGGGCCGCGTGAAGTAGAGGTTGGGGCCTTCCAGCACCCGGAGCTCGATCAACCGGACGGCGTCGGCCACGTCAGATCCCCAGCGGTTCGCTCACGCATCCGGTCACGCGCGCGAGCGCGACATCGAGCGCGATATCGAGCGCCGTCCGGACGCCGTCGTCGGAGAGTCTGGGCATGCGCGGCACTCTATGTCAGGGGAACGCGATCGGCTCGGTATCGCCGGAGCTCCGGGTAGAAGAGCGCGACGACGCCCGCGCCGACGATACAGGCGAGCCCGCCCGACACGACCGAGATGGTCGGGGTGAACACCGTCGCCACGACGCCGGCCTCGAAGTCACCCAGCCTCGGCCCGCCCGTCACCACGAGGATGTAGATCTGGGACATCCTGCCGCGCAGACGGTCCGGGGTGGTGACCTGAGTGATGGTGTTCCGGAAGATGGCCGAGATGACGTCCGCCGCGCCGGCGAGGGCGAGCATGACCAGCGCGAGCGGAAGGTTCGCGCCGACGAGCCCGAACGCGGTGATCGCGGCGCCCCAGGCCACCACGGCCCAGATCACCGCCCATCCGTGACGCCGGACGTTGCGCACCCATCCGGTCGTGAGCGCCCCCACGAGCGCGCCGACGGCGGGAGCGGCGAACAGCAACCCCACGATCTCCGGTCCCCGGTGGAACTGCGACACGGCCAGGAACGTGAACAGCGCCTGCGGCATCCCGAAGATCATCGCGATCAGGTCGATCACGAACGTGGCCTGGAGCAAGCGGTTGCGGCGGACGTAGCCGAACCCCTCCTTGACCGCGGTCCATCCTGAGGCACGTCCCGGATCGTCCTGCGGCGGCATCGGATGCATCAGGAGGGCCGCGAAGAAGAGTGCGCCGTACGTCACGAGGTCGATCGCGTACGCGGCGCCGAAGCCCACCCGGACGATCAGGACGGCGGCGACGGCCGGACCCACGATCCCCACCGTCTGCCAGAGCACCTGGCTCAGGGCGACGGCGGACGGGAGCAGATCCTTGCCCACCAACCGGGGGGTCATGGCCGATCGCGTGGGGGCATCGATCGAGCTCACCAAAGCGTGCAGCGCGCTCGCCAGGTAGATCACCCAGACGGGCGGGTGCCCGTAGAGCGCGCCCCCGAGCAGCATCGCCGAGCTGACCGTATGCGCGACCTGTGTCCACATCAGCGTCCGGCGACGGTCGTGCGCGTCGATGAACGTCCCGCCGACGAGCGTCCCGACGAACACCCCAACCAAACCGCTGAGTCCGACGAGCCCCACCGCGGCGGCCGAACCCGTCAGCTCCGTGACCTGGATGTAGATGGCGACCCGGGCGAACTGGTAGCCGAGCTCGGAGATGAAGCCTCCGCTCCAGAGCAGGCGGTAGTCGCGGGAGACCTTGAGAGGCGTGAGGTCGATCGCGATACGGCGCAGCCGCGAACGGCGGCGGGGAGACGTGTCGGGCGGTCCGTCCGGGGGTGCCACCCCCGGACGTTAGCAACCCGGCCGATCCGGATGCGGTGCCGGCGTCGGCGTCAGCCGACGGCGGCGCCGATCGCGTCGTCGAGCACGTTCAACCCGTCGTCGAGCAACGCGTCGTCGATCGTGAGGGGAGGCAGCAACCTGATGACGTTCCCGTAGGTGCCGGCCGTGAGCACGATGACGCCGTTCTCGAGGCACCGGCGGACGATCGCGTTCATCGCGTCGGCGCCAAACGGTTCCTTCGTCGCACGGTCGGCGACCAGCTCGACCGCGCACATGGCGCCACGCCCTCGGACGTCGCCGACGGCGGGGTAGCGATCGGCGAACCCGTGGAAGCGCGCCATGATGGTGTCGCCGAGCGCGCGGGAGCGTTCGAGCAACCCGTCGCGCTCGATCTTGTCGAGCACCGCGAGCGCCGCCGCGGCCGCGACCGGGTTCCCGCCGTACGTCCCACCCAGACCGCCCGGGTGGACCGCGTCCATCATGGTCGCGCGCCCGGTCACGGCGGAGATGGGGAGACCCGCGCCGAGCGACTTCGCGGTGAGCACGATGTCGGGCACGACGCCCGGCTCGTCCTCGATCGCGTACCAGCGGCCCGCGCGCCCCATGCCGCTCTGGATCTCGTCGGCGATGAACGCGATGCCGTGCTCGGCGCAGAAGTCCGCCAGCCCCTTGAGGAAGCCGGGCGCCGGGACGATGAACCCGCCTTCTCCCTGGATCGGCTCGATCAGCACGCCGGCGATGTTCTGCTCGCCGATGTGCTTGTGCATCTCGTCGAGCGCGTACGCGAGCGCCTCGTCCGCGCAGCGTTCCGGGCCACCGGGCCACCGGTACGGGTAGGCCATGGGCAACCGATAGACCTCCGGCGAGAACGGCCCGAAGCCCTGCTTGTACGGCTGAACCTTCGCGGTGAGCGTCATGGCCATGTACGTGCGTCCGTGGAACGCGTGGTCGAAGCAGACGATCGCCTGGCGGCCCGTGGCGTAGCGGGCAACCTTCACCGCGTTCTCGACCGCCTCCGCTCCGGAGTTGGCGAAGAACGTCTTCTTGGGGAAGTCGCCGGGCGTCAGGGCGTTCAGGCGTTCGGCGAGCTCGATCGTCGGTTCGTTCCCGGTCACGCCCGCCGTGTGCGAGTCGCGCTCCAGCTGCCGCACGGCGGCATCGACCACGTCGGGTGCCGAGTGGCCGACGTTCAGGACCGCGATGCCGGTCGCGAAGTCGATCAGCCGGTTCCCGTCGACGTCTTCGATGATCGCCCCCGACGCCTGCGCGGCGACGATCGCGTTCATCGAAGGGAAGGCGGACGTCATCGCCGCATCGCGCCGGGCCATCCACTCCTTCGACTTCGGCCCCGGGATCTGCGTGAGGATCTTCCGCTCCTGTGGGATGTCCATGGCGTCCTCCTCCTGCGGCGCGACGGCGCCGGGCCTCATTGGAGCATCGAGTGTCCTTCGCTCAGGCTACCCGCGCCAGCTCCGCGGCTGACCCAAGCGCATCGTCGGATTGTACGAACCGTCCAGCCGGAGGGCGCGACGGTGGTCGGGATCGGCGTCCACCTGTACGACCCGTACAATCGCGTGCATGGCCGTGATCGTGGGCGACATCCTGGCGATCCCGGGGATGGCGCTGCGCCTGGTCGCCGGCGGGGGCGAGACCGACAGACCCATCCGGTGGGTCCACGTGAGCGAGCTGGAAGACCCCACCCCGTGGCTGAAGGGTGGCGAGCTGCTGCTCTGCACCGGGATGGGCGTCGGCGCGACCGCGGCGAAACAGCGTGCGTACGTCAAGCGCTTGGCCGATGCCGGCCTGGCCGGTCTCGGGTTCGGCCTCGGCTTCTCTCACGACAAGGTGCCCCGGGCGCTCGTCAACGCGGCGGAGCAGCTCTCGTTCCCCGTGTTCGAGGTGCCGTATCCGGTCCCGTTCATCGCGATCACCGAGGCCGTGTTCACGCGGATCCTGGCGGAGCAGTACGACACGTTGCAGCGTGCCGTCGAGGCGGAACACGTCCTGACACGCGCCGTGATGGACGGTGCGGGCATCGAGGGCATCGCGGCGTCGCTCGCCCACGTCACGGAAGGGTGGGCCATGCTGTTGGACCTCCACGGCATCCCGCTCGCGACCACGTCGCGGGCCGCAACGGCCCGGGCGGACGCCGTGTGGACCGAGATCCGTTCCTCGCGTCCGGACGGAACCAGCTTCAGCCTGTCGTTGGTCGACAAGGGGCATCACGTCTGGGTCCAGCCCGTCGGCGCGCAGGGCCGAGTCGAGGCGTTCCTCGCGGTGGGCAAGCCCGACCAGCCGAGCCAGCTCGACCGCATCGTCGCCGGGCATGCGCTCTCCCTGTTCGCGATCGAGCTGGCGAAGTCGCGCGCCGTCGCGGATACGGAGCGACGCCTCCAGGGCGACTTCTTCGACGAGCTCGCGGCCGGATCGCTCCCGGCCGCCGACGCCGCCCGAGGCCTGGCCCGGTTCGGGTTCGCCCGAGATGCGCTCGTCGTCGCAGTGGCGCTGGAGGGCGAAGAGCCCGCCGTCCTCGCGGAGGCCGTCGAGGACCACGGCTCGAGGGCCGGCGGGGGCTTCCTCGTCTCACGACGGGCGGACGGCGTGTCGCTCCTGTTCCCCGCGGGCTCGGAGCTGGAGCTCGAGGGTCTGGTGAAGGCGATCGGCGTCCGGACCGGCGGCACCATCCGCGGCGGGTCGGGCAGCACCGTGGGTCCCGCCGATGTCGGCAGGAGCCTCCGCGAGGCGCGCTACGCCCTGCGTGTCTGCCGGCTGGAGGGGTGGACGTCCGCGGGATTCGAGGATCTGGGGACCTATCGGCTGCTGCTGTCGATGACCGATCCCGACGCGCTCCGCGCGTTCGCCGATTCGCTCCTGGGACCGCTCGACGCGTACGACCGCGATCAACACGGCGAGCTCGTGCCGTCGCTCCGAGCCTTCCTCCAGCACAACTCGCGATGGGAGACGGCCGCCGCCGAACTGTTCGTGCACCGTCACACGCTCCGCTACCGCGTGCACAAGATCGAGGAGCTTACCGGTCGGGATCTGACGAGCTCGTTCGACCGGATGGAGTTCTGGCTGGCCCTGCGGGCTCGAGACCTCCTGTCCACCGACCCCGAGGCCTGATCGGGACGCCGGATCCGTCCGCGCGCGGCATTGGCCCGTCCGTACAGCCCGCAGGAGACCCGCGGCCCGAACGGCGACTGGCCCCCTTCGTCCCCGAGGCGGCATACTGGCGCCCTGAGCAGCGTTCGTGTGGATCGGGTTCCGTCATCCAAGGAGGGGGACATGGCCGACAGCTACCAGATGTTCATCAACGGCGAGTGGGTGAACTCGTCGGACGGCGGGACGCGCGACGTGATCAACCCGGCTACCGGTGGGGTGTTGGCGAGCGTCCAGGAGGGGACGGCGGAGGACGCGAACCGCGCGGTCGCCGCGGCGAAGAAGGCGTTCGAGACCTGGTACGACTCGACGCCGAAGGACCGTCAGCTCGCCCTGCTGAAGCTCGCCGACCGGATCGAGGAGCACGGCGAGGAGATCATCAAGCTCGAGGCGGAGAACGTCGGCAAGCCGTACGCCGTCACCATGTCCGAGGAGCTCCCTCCGATCGTCGACAACCTGCGGTTCTTCGGCGGCGCGGCCCGGACGCAGGAGGGCCGTTCTGCCGGCGAGTACATGGCCGGGTTCACCAGCTTCATCCGGCGCGAGCCGATCGGCATCGCGGGGTTGATCGCACCGTGGAACTACCCCCTGATGATGGCGATCTGGAAGATCGGGCCGGCGCTCGCGACGGGCAACTGCATCGTCTTGAAGCCGTCGGAGCTCACGCCTCTCACGGCGCTCAAGATGGCCGAGCTCGCCGAGGATCTGTTCCCGCCCGGCGTGTTCAACGTGATCACCGGCGACGGCGAGCCGGTCGGGGATGCGTTGGTCCGTCACGCCGACGTCGGCATCGTGTCGCTCACCGGCGACGTCAACACCGGCAAGCTGATCGCGAGGAACGCATCGGACACGCTGAAGCGGGTCCACCTGGAGCTCGGTGGCAAGGCGCCGGTCATCATCTTCGACGACGCCGACATCGCCACGGCGGTGGAGTGGGTCAAGATCGCGGGCTACTTCAACGCCGGACAGGACTGCACCGCGGCATGTCGGGTGCTCGTCGGATCGGCGCAGTACGACAACGTGCTCTCGGAGCTGGTGCCCGCCGTCGAGTCGATCGCGATGGGCGACCCGTTCGAGGAGGCCACCGAGGTCGGGGCCGTCATCTCCAAGGAGCAGCTCGAGCGCGTCGAGGGGTTCGTCGAGCGCGCGCAGGAGGCGGGCGGCTCGGTGCTCACCGGCGGCGCTGCGATGGAGCGCGACGGGTTCTTCTACAAGCCCACCGTCGTGGCCGACGTGAAGCAGGACGCCGAGATCATCCAGCGCGAGGTCTTCGGCCCGGTGGTGACGGTGCAGCGGTTCGACGACGAGGAGCAGGCGCTCTCGTGGGCGAACGGCGTCGACTACGGCCTGGCGTCGTCCGTGTGGACGCGCGACGTCGGGCGCGCCATGCGGATGGCGCGGCGGCTGCAGTACGGATGCGTCTGGGTCAACACGCACATCCCGCTGACGCCTGAGATGCCGCACGGTGGGTACAAGCAGAGCGGGCACGGCAAGGACATGTCCGTGTACTCCCTCGAGGACTACACGAACATCAAGCACGTCATGATCTCGTTGGAGTAGCAGGCATCTGACGCGGAAAGGGTGATCACCCGATGGAGACGAGACCGTTCCTGGTGAACGGGGAGTGGCGCACGGGCGAGGGAACGTTCGAGGTCACGAGCCCGTACGACGACAGCGTCGTCGCGGAGATCGGCGTGCCGACGGCAGCCGACGTCGAGGAAGCGACCGCGGTCGCCGCCGAGACGTTCGAGACGTCGCAGCACCTCCCGGTGCACGTGCGCTCCGAGGCGCCTCGATCACATCTCGAGGCGGCTCGCCGAGACGATCGAGGAGAACGCTGCGTTGATCGCGCGCGAGGGAGGCAAGCCCCTCAAGTGGGCGACGGTCGAGGCGACCCGTGCGGTCTCCACGTTCCGGTGGGCCTCCGAGACGATCCGCCACGGCGACGACGAGCTGATGCGCCTGGATACCGAGGCGGCGCTGGGGTCGCGGATCGGGCTGATCCGCCGGTTCCCGGTCGGACCCGTCCTGGGGATCACGCCGTTCAACTTCCCGCTGAACCTGGTCGCGCACAAGGTCGCGCCCGCGCTCGCGGTCGGGGCGCCGATCGTCGTCAAGCCCGCTTCGTCGACGCCGATCGGTTCGCTGCGGCTGGCGGAGTTCTTCGCTGAGACGGATCTGCCCAAGGGCATGTACCAGGTGCTGCCGGTCCGCTCGAAGGTCGCCGACGGCATGGCGCGCGACGAGCGGTTCCGCAAGATCTCGTTCACGGGATCCGCGGACATCGGGTGGTACCTGAAGGGCCTGGATCCGAAGAAGCGCGTCACGCTGGAGCTCGGCGGCAACGCGGGCGTGATCGTGCACTCCGACGCCGACCTGGATCATGCCGCGGCCCGGATCGCGTTCGGTGGCTACTACCAAGCCGGTCAGAGCTGTATCAGCGTGCAGCGCGTGCTGGTGGCGAGCGAGGTGTACGAGGACTTCACCGCCCGGCTCGTGAAGCAGGTCGAGAGCCTGAAGGTCGGCGACCCAATGGACCCGACGGTCGACGTCGGCCCGGTGATCGACAAGGGCGAGGTCGTCCGGATCAGGGAGTGGGTCGACGAGGCCGTATCCCAGGGCGCCGAGGTCCTCGCGGGCGGCACCGGCGAAGGCCCGATCTTCCAGCCGACGCTCCTGGGCGATGTGAACCCGGAGATGAAGGTCTGCCGCGAGGAGGTCTTCGGTCCGGTCGTCACGATCAGCCCGTACCAGACGTTCGAGGAGGCGCTCGCGAGCGTCAACGATTCGAAGTACGGACTGCAGGCGGGTGTGTTCACGAACGACATCAACCGCGCGTTCCAAGCGCACCGCACCCTGGAGGTCGGCGGGGTCATCGTGAACGACGTATCGGCGTTCCGCGCCGACCAGATGCCGTACGGCGGCTCGAAGGATTCGGGGTTCGGCCGTGAGGGACTGAAGTACGCCATGGACGAGATGACCGAGCCTCGCATCATGGTCATGTCGCACGTGCCCTTGTAAGCGGTCGGTCCCATGGTGACGACGTGGTTGGCGGCGGCGCTCTTGATCGCCTTGGCCGGGTTCACGGTGTACCGGCTCGTCCGGTCGTGGCGGACCGCACGCTCCAGGTTCGACACCATCGATCCGCCGTCCTCCGGCTCCGCGTGACGAGCGTCTCCGCCGTGGGCTGACGACATGGACCGGGGGGACCTGCTGTTCGTCGTTCTCCCGTTCGTCGCGCTGGCGCTGTTCTCGTTCGGGTTCGTGATGCTGTTCCGTCGACGGTGGCGTATGGATCGCGCGGCCATGCGGAGGGCCGCCCGGCTCGTCGAACCCGACATCATCACGCCCCCCCGCGACCGTGCGGAGCAGCGTCGTCCGTGGTGGGGGAACCCGTGGATCTGGGTCGGCGTGTCGGCGGTGTCGGTGGTGCTCGGGCTGCTGGTGTGGCCCGGACTGTTGGGCGGGGTGTTCCTGTTCATCCCGTTCGTCTGGCTGTCGCGGTCCAAGGCTCCGACGGTCGATCCTCGATCGAACGGACACGCCAAACGAGAAGGTCCGTTCTAGCCCGGCACCTCCGCGATCGCCCGGTCCACGAATCCGCCGATCAGCGCCGCCGCCTCGCGCTCCCGTCTCCAGAGGTAATGGTCGGTGCCGTCGAGGATCTCGACCGATGCCCGGCGGAACTCGGTCGCCATGGATCGCAGGTCCTCCGGTGGGCAGTACTCGTCGTGCTCACCGGCCAAGAGCAGCACCGGCGCGCGTATCCCGCGCAGTCCGTCACCGCGGGGGAGCGCGGGCAGCTCGACGTCGCCCGGACGCAAGGGGACGCCGACCAGGGCGAGCGCCGTGACCCGCGGGTCGTCGAGCGCCTCTCGCAGCGCGACGTTGGCTCCGAACGACCATCCGCAGACCACGCCCGGCTCACCCGGGGCCTCGGCGCGCGCGCGGTCGATCGCGGCGCGCACGTCCCGGATCTCGTCGCGACCGCCGCCGTACGTTCCGCCGGACTTCATCACGCCGCGGAAGTTGAAGGAGAGCACCGCGAACCCTCGATGCGCCAGCTCGTTGCGGATCGCCCACAGGATCGGGTGGTCCTTGCTCCCACCATGGCGGGGGTGCGGATGACAGATCGTCGCGGTGCCGCGAGGGGCACCGTCGGGCAGCCTGATCTCACCCTCCAGGAGGACGCCGTCCTCGGTCGAGAAGGTGATGGGCTCCATCGAGTGGCACCATGTCAGCGTGACCGGATCCCGACAACCACCGCTCCGTGGCCTGGCGTTCGCCATGCGCGACCCGTTCCCGTGGCCGCCGTTCGCTCGTCTGGTGCGTCAGGGGGAATCGCTCGGCTACGACGCGGTCTTCCTTCCCGAGATCGGCGGACGGGACGCGCTCGTGGCCCTGGGAGCGCTGGCGGCCGAGACCGAAGGGCTCCGGCTGGGGACCGGCATCATCCCGATGTCGTCGCGCACACCGATGCTGACGGCGATGGGCGCCGCCGCGGTGCACGAACGTTCGCTCGGCAGGCTCGTGCTCGGTATCGGAACCGGCCCGGCCGTACCGGGGGCGCTCGACAGGCTCCGCGAGCTGGTCGGGACGCTCCGCCGCCTGTTCGCGGGCGATGCCGTCGAGATCGATGGACGGGTAGCGCGCCTCTCCCTGGTTCCGCAGGACCCGGTTCCGATCTGGATATCGGCCCTCGGCCCTCGCGCGATGCGCCTGGCCGGAGCGATCGCGGACGGCGTCCTGCTGAACTGGTGCACGCCCGAACGCGTCCGCTCCGCGCGGCTCGGAGCTGCGGGAGGGGGCGGAGTCCGCCGGCCGTGATCCCGCGGACGTGACGCTCGCCGTCTACGTCCGGGCGAGCCTGGGAGCGACCGATCAGGAATCCGTGCGCGCGCTGCAGACAGCTGCGGGCGAATACGCCTCGTACCCCGCGTACGCGCGCCAGTTCTCGCTGATGGGGCTCGAGGAGGAGTGCCGGCAGGCCGCGGCAGCGCATGCATCGGGTCGCCCCGAGGATGTGCCGGAGGCCCTGGTCCGCGCGGTGGCCCTGGTGGGCGAGCCGTCCGCGGCCAGGGAGCGTCTGGCGGGCTACCGGGAAGCCGGGGCGGATCTTCCCGTCGTCTATCCTGTGGCCACGCCCGGCGACCCGATCGGGTCGGTCGCGCGGACGCTGATCTCGGCCGTACCCGTCTGACCCGCGGTCTGCGGCCACCTGCACATCCGATCGCGCTGAGATCCGGGTTGCAGTCCTGCGTTCTTCCCGTACACTCGGCACGTACGGGTTTGCAAGGTCGACACCGTGGAAAAGGGGTAAATACCGTGACGTACACGATCGCAGAGCCCTGTATCGACGTGCTGGACCGCGCCTGCGTCGACGAATGTCCGGTCGATTGCATCTACGAGGGCCCCCGCATGCTCTACATCCAGCCCGACGAGTGCGTGGACTGCGGGGCGTGCGAGCCGGCGTGCCCCGTCACCGCGATCTTCTACGAGGACGACGTGCCGGCGGAGTGGAAGCAGTTCACCCCGATCAACGCGGAGTTCTTCGACGCGAACGTGAGCGGCCTCGGCTCACCGGGAGGGGCTGCGCAGGTGGGGCCACAGGCCGTCGACCACCCGATCGTCGCCGCCTGGCCGAAGCTCTGATCGAGCGCTCAGGCGGTCGCCCGGATCGGCGGCGAGCCGGGCAGGAATACCTGGAAGGACGCACCGCCCCCCTCGCGGTCCTCGATCCACGCCCGGCCGCCGTGCAGTTCGGCGAAACGGCGCACCAGCGTGAGGCCGACCCCGACGCCCGGTGAGTGCTGAGGGGCGTCGGGCCCCTGCTGGAACGGTTCGAAGAGCGACTCCCGAAGCTCGACCGGCACGCCGACGCCGCTGTCCTCGACCTTGATGAGCGCGCCCTGCTCGTGGTGGTGAACGGAGACCCAGACGTGGGCATGAGACGGGGTATGGCGCGCCGTGTTCGCCAGGAGGTTCTCGACGATGCGCTCGATCTTCGACGCGTCCACGGGGATCACGACCGATTGCAGATCCATCGTCATGTGTGATCGTTCGATCTGCTCCGACTCGATCACGACCCGGCGGACGACCTCTCCGACGTCGAGCCGCTCGAGCTTCGGCGAGACGATGCCTCGGGCGAGACGGTCCATGTCGAGCAGGTCGATGACCAGCCGCTCGAGCTTGCGGGCGTTCTCCGCGATACGGCCGGCAAGGTCCCGCGCGTCGCCGGCCTCCAGCTGCACGTCGCCTCGCTCGAGCGTGACGGCCAGCCCGAGGATCGCGGCGAGCGGCGTCCGGAGGTCGTGCGACACGGCCTGGAGGAACGTGTTCTTCATCTCGTCCAGCGCGCGCAACCGATGCGCCGCATCCCGCTCGACGTCCAGGGCTCGTGCGAGCTGGTCCTCGGCCATCTTTCGCTCGGTCACGTCCAGGAGGAAGCCCTGCCAGTACGGGGGGTTCCCATTGAGCCGCGCGAGCGCAGCCTGATCCTGCACCCAGATGATCTGGCCGCCCTTGCGGACGATCCGGTACTCCATCGAGAAGCGCTCGCGGCCCTCGGCGTTGCTCTTCGCGTGCGCCGCCACCACCCGTTCGCGGTCGTCGGGATGGATGATCCGCTGCCAGAGCGTCGGGTCGGTCTCGATCTCCTCGATCGAGTATCCGATCAGACCCATGTTCCCGGGAGCGATGTACGTGGTGGGCGAACTCCGTCTGATCGTCCGGATCGATCTGCTGCGTGTAGAAGATCGCCTCGTTCTGCTCCACGATGGTCCGGAACTTGAGCTCTGCGTCCCGCAGCTGCTGCTCGGCGTGCTTGCGCTCCGTGATGTCCATCATGAATCCCTGCCAGACGCCTTCACCGTCGGGTCCCTCGAGGAACGAGGCCTCGTCATGGACCCATCGCCACCCGCCGTCGGCGGACAGGAAGCGGTACTCGAACGAGAACGGCACGCGTTCGACGTTCGTCCGCTCGTCGTCCCGCATCACGCGCGCACGATCGTCGGGATGCACGTGATCGATCCAGAAGTCCGCGGTCCACCGCCAGTCCGACACGGGATAGCCGAAGACCGCCTCCACTTGCGGGCTGATGTAGAAGTGTTCCGGGTCGCCTTCGGGCGTCTCGACGTACACGACCGCGGGGATGTGCTCCACAAGCGTGCGATAGCGCTCGTCCGCCTGGATCGCCTGCTCGTCGACCAGCCGTCGCTCGAGGGCGGCTCCCAGCACGGTGGCGGAGGCCCGGAGTGCGGCGAGCTCGTCGCCGCTCCAATCTCGCACCCCGACGCAGTCGTCGAACCCGATCGCGCCCCACCATTCGCCTCCGACGAACACGGGGAACTTCGCCAGCGAGACGACGCCGTGCAACTGGAGCGGCGGTCGTTCAGCTTTCGGGAGGTCGGCGACCGCGCTCAGCACGGCCTCACCGCGTGCGAGGATCTGAGACCACCTGCCGAAGCCCGACTCCTCCCACGGGGCGGACCGGAAGTTGATGTCGTCCATGACCCGCGCGATCCCGGGTCCCGTCCACTCGGCGATCCAGGTCGCCGTGAGCCGCCCCTCCTCGTCGACGACGTTCTCGGCGATGTACGCCCGAGAGACGCCGGCAGCCCGACCTAGCCGGGCCAGGACCTCGTCGGCGGGATCGAGCCAATCGGCCGAGAGGAGCAGGCGCTCGGCCGCGAAGGCGACCGCCTCGACAATACCATCACGGTGCAACGATCCAGATGGATGTGCGCGCGCGGTATCCACCTTGACCGGCCCCTCCTCTCGCCGACGGTAGACGAGCCCCGTTAGGGGTTGCGCTTTAGGATACCTCCTGGGTACTGTCCCGGACCGGTCGTCGGGCTCGTCTCCGCGGTCGGCGGGTCGGTCGAGCCGGTCTCAGGCGGGCAGGAGCCCGGGCGCGGGATCGGCGGCCGGGGCCTCGTCCGTTCCGGGCCAACGCTCCCGGGACCTCGCCGCCAGCTTGAACATCAGCTCGACGGCCTTGGGGTCCTCGGACGCCGGTCTCGCCTCGACCACGCCGTCGGCAACCGCCCGGTTCCACACGTCGAGCCCCTTGTCCGTGCGGACGATCGTGAGCGTCCAGCCCTCGGATTGTCCGAGCCCGCCGAACGAGATATCGGCGTGCTCTGCCGCGAAATCGGGGCAGTGCAGACATCCGGGACGGGTGAACTCGTGCGCCGCCTTCAACGAGTAAGTGTGCTCGTCGCCCTCGTCGGTGTAGAAGAGGAGCTTCCCCTTCACGTTGACGCGGGCGAGGTGTTCCAGGTCGAGGCCGAGCCGGTTCTGCGCGATCTCGTCCATCAGGCCGTCGTACGTGAACGACTTGGAGCAGAGCAGGCCGAACGTCCACGCGATCTTGCGTCGCCACTTGTTGACGCGTCGGGCCTCCAGGGCGCCGGTGACCGAGGACTGGCAACTCATCCCGACCAGGGCGACCTTGGACAGGCCGAGCTCGGCGGCCTTGATCAACGCGAGCGGGTTCGCAGAGTAGGTGTAGCGAGAGCCGGCCGTGTCGAGGACGCCTTGCGCGTCGGTCACGACGGCCGGCTCCGCGTCCCAGATGCGTTCATCGGACAGCTTCGAGGTACATGCGCCGTCGATCTCACCGGAGGCGAGCCCCCAGATGAGGAGCGCCGACACCACGCCCCCGTCCTGGCCCTGGGCCAGGGAGGCGGGGTCGGACGCGCGGGCGAGCCAGATGTCCTTGTATTGGCCGATGACGTCCTCGGGCTTGCGGGCGAGGCCGAAGAGCGTCATGTCGATCTCGCCTTCCCAGTCGCGGAACCGCGGACAAGCGCGGGTGCAGATATCGCAGCCGCGTTCTCCGTGGGCGCACTGGTCCACGCCGTCATCCTGCAGCTGCACCGGCACGTCGTTCTCGTAGCCGAGCACGTGGAACGGACATGTGACGATGCATGCGGTGCAGCCGGTGCAGATCCCCGTCATGACGACCTCGTGATAGAGGTCGTGCCACTGTGTCTTGTCGGCCGTGGACGGCATACGGCCCGAGTATAGGGTCGTACGGTCCTGGGAGCCGTTCGTCAGGATCCGTTCAGAGACTGAACGAATCGCCGCAGGCGCATTCGTGCTTCGCTCGCGGGTTGTGCATCTTCAGCCCGCCGCCCATGAGGGCGTCGTCGAAATCGAGCGTCGAGCCCTGCACGATCGGCTGGCTGGCGGGATCGATCATCACCTGGAACCCGTCCGCTGCGCGAACCACGGCATCGTCCGGCTCGGGCCCGTCGACGAACGACAACTCGTACGTGAACCCGGAGCAACCGCCGGCGAGCACCCGGACGCGGAGCGAGGCTCTCGGGCGACCCTCCTTCTCTGCGAGCTGGCGCGCCTTCTGGGCGGCACGGTCGGTCACCGTGATGGGGTCATCGGTTCGCGTGCTCATGGCTCAAGGATACGTCGGTTCCCCGGAGAGGCCCTTGAAGGCGGCCTTCACCGACTCCGACAGCGTCGGGTAGGCGTGGATCGCCGCGCCGGTCTTCTCGGGGGTCGCTCGCTCCGCCATGACCGCGACGATCTCATGGATCATGGCGCCCGCCTCGTCACCCACGATATGGCCGCCGAGGAGCTCGCCCGAGTCCGCGTCCGCCACCAGCTTCACCAGGCCCTGGGTGCTGCCCTCGATGTGGGCACGCTCGTTGTCCGACGCCGCCGACACCGACGTTCGGACGTCGTGTCCCTGCTCGCGGGCCTCCCGCTCGGTCAGGCCGACGCTCGCGACCTCTGGATCGCAGAACGTGACCCTGGGCACGACGCGATAGTCGCGCGGCCGTGGACGACCGAGGATGTCGTCCGCCACGATCTCGGCCTCGTAGCCGCCGACGTGCGTGAACAGCAGCTCGCCGGTGGCGTCCCCCGCCGCCCACACGCCCGGCCCGGTCGTGCGGAGCGTCTGGGACAGGATCGGCCGGCCGCGATCGTCCAGCTCGACGCCCACCGCCTCCAGGTCGTGTCCGTCGAACACCGGCCGGCGCCCGGTGGCGACCAGGACCTGATCGGCTCTGATCGTGTCGAGCCCCGCGACGTCGACCCGCCAGCCGTCGCCGGTCTGCCGCGCGTGCTCGATCGTCACGCCCGCGTGCAAGGTGATGCCGTCCTCCCGGAGCGCGGGGACGAGGGACGCGGCGGCGTCGTCGTCCTCGGCCGGAAGGATGTGGGGCAGTGCCTCGAGGACCGTCACCGTCGTGCCGAACCGCGCGTAGATCTGGGCGAACTCGATGCCGATCGCGCCGGCACCGATCACCACGAGCGATGCCGGCGGGACGGTCGGCTCCCAGATCGCCTCCTTGTTCGTCCAGAAGTGCCCGTCTGCCAACCCGTCGATAGGCGGAACCGTCGCCTCGGTGCCGGTGGTGAGCACGGCGCGATCCGCCTCGACCTGCGTGCCGTCGGCGAGCTCGATCCGGCGCGGACCGACGAGCCGCGCCTCCTGGAGGAAGACGCGGATCCCCGCGCGTTCGAACGGGGCGGCGCCCTCACCGGATTGCGCCTCGATCACGTCGCGAGCCCGCTGTTGGACGGCGGGCAGGTCGATCGTCACGGACGGGATCCGCACGCCGAACCGACCGGCCTCGCGCGCGAGCGACGCGATCTTCGCGCTCCGCAGCATGACCTTGGTCGGGACGCACCCGTAGTTGTTGCACTCGCCGCCCAGCTTGTCGCGTTCCGCGATGGCGACCCGCAGGCCATTCGCGGCCAGCAGGAACGCCACCTCGGAGCCGGTCCCGCCACCGCCGATGACGAAGACGTCGAAACGTTCCACCCTCGTCTTCTATCCCGCCCGGGCGCCGAGGAACCCGATGAAGATCCGCGCGTAGATGCGTGCGGCAGCCACCAGGTCGTCGACCAGAACCCACTCGTTCGCGGTGTGCGCCACCGAGAGCGATCCAGGACCCACGATGACCGTGGGGATGTGGGCGTCGTTGATGTAGAACCGGGCGTCGGTGATGCCGGTGAAGCCGACGTCTGTCGGGGAGACGCCGCGCTCAGCGGTGATCGCGTCCCTTGCGTGTCCGGCGATGGCCGAGCCGGCGTCGGCTTCCGCGGCGTCGGTCCAGCCGTCGATCCGGAACGTCAGATCGACGTCGGGGTGGTCCTTCGCGATCGCCGCCGGCCAGTCGTTCGAACGGTGCCACCACCTCCGCCGGATCAGTCTCGCCCGGGACGATGCGGCGGTCGATGACCAATTCGCACCGATCCGGGACGACGTTGGGTGCGCTGCCGCCCGTGATCACCGCGGCGTTCACGCTCGGCCTGCCGACGAGCGGATGCTCGCGGTCGGGGAGCACCTCGGGGAGCCGCAGGACCAGACGGGCCATCGATGCGATCGCGTTCACGCCCAGGTCCGGTTGTGAGCCGTGCGCCGCCGTGCCCCGGGCGGTCGCGGTGATCCAGGCACCTCCCCGCTCGGCCAGACCGACCCGGAGGTCGCTCGGTTCGCCGACGATGCACGCGTCCTGCGTGAGCATGCCGCGGTCCCACAACACCTTCGTCCCGTAGATGCCCATGTGCTCCTCGTCGGCCGCGAGGTGGAACGTCAGCGTGCCCGCGAGATCGACGCCGGCGCGCCGGACCGCCGCGGCGGCGGCGAGCGCGGAGGCGATCGGGCCTTTCATATCGGCGGAGCCGCGGCCGATCAGTCGGCCGCCCTCGACCACACCCTCCCACGGCCCGTGGACCCAGCTCGATGGGTCGCCGACGGGCACGACGTCCAGGTGCCCGTTCCACGCGAGGGAGGGGCGTTCGCCCGAGCCGAAGGAAGCCACGACGCTCGGCCGTCCCTCGTCGCTCCGGATCGTCTCGGGGGAACCGCCGATCGCCGTGAGGATCTCGGTCGCCACCGCCGCGGCGACGTCCTCGGTGCCGCCGGGGTTCTCGCTGGGCGCGGCGATCAACGCGCGCGCGAACGCGACGACCTCGGCGGGGTCGACCGCCCCGGCGGCTAGCTCGGCGAGGCCCTCATCTACCATGGCGCTCGATGGTACCCGTCACCCCATTGCGAACGGCGCTCCGCGCCGCGCTGGAGCAGGACCCCTCGCCGTCGCTCGCCCCGCCGGATCGCCTGGCGGCCGTCCTCGCGCCGCTCGTCGAGGAACCGGTCGCCTCACTGGTCTTCACCGTGCGCTCGAGCGACCTGTCGCGGCACGCCGGTGAGATCTCGTTCCCGGGTGGGCTGCAGGATCCCGGCGAGACGCTCAGCCAGACGGCGCTCCGCGAGTCGTTCGAGGAGATCGGCCTGGATCCGGGGACGACCGACGTGCTCGGTGCCCTGCCGCCGGTCCACACCACCGTGAGCGGGATCCTCGTGGTCCCGTTCGTGGGCATGCTGGAGTCGATGCCCGCGTTCGTCGTGAGTGAGAAGGAGATCGAAGAGGTGCTCACGTTCACCGTCGGACGTCTGGCGGAGGTCGAGCGGCCCGTCGAGGTGGCCCGGGAGCCGGGCCGGGTCTGGCGCGGCTTCGCGTACGAGCTCGACGGCCACGTGATCTGGGGCGCGACCGGCGTGATGCTGCACGCGCTGCTCCAGCTCATCCGGAAGGAGGCGTCATGGCTTATCCCGGCGTGAGCGGCGAGATCGCGCCCGAGGACCGGGAGCTCCGCGCGCTGCTCGGGGACGCGCACACGATCGCGGTGGTGGGGCTCTCGTCCAAGACCGACCGGCCGTCGAACAGCGTCGCCTCCTACCTGCAGGGCCGCGGCTATCGGATCGTGCCCGTGAACCCCAACGAGACCGAGGTGCTCGGCGAGCGCGCGTACCCGTCGCTCCTGGACATCCCGGACGCCGTCCATGTGGACGTGGTCGACGTGTTCCGCCGGGCGGAGGAGACGCCGGCCGTGGCCCGAGACGCCGTCGCGATCGGCGCTCGCGTGCTGTGGCTGCAGGCGGGCATCGTGAACGAGGAGGCCTATCGGATCGCGACCGACGAGGGCCTCGAGGTCATCATGGGAGTCTGTATCCGAAGCACGATCAAACGACTCGACCCGACGGAAGGATGACGCGATGCAGAGGTGGGAGTACTTCGTCGCTCCGTTGCTGGAGCACAACCCCGGAGAGATCCTGAACACGTTCGGCGAGGATGGCTGGGAGCTCGTCTCCGTCGCGCAGATCGAGAACCCGATGGGCGGCAAGAGCCTGGTCGCGTACATGAAGCGACCGAAGGGCTAGTCCTGCGAGAGGTCGCGTCGCAGCCGGCGACCGGCGATGAAGCGGGCCGCCAAGCCGGCAGCGAGGACGATCCCCGCCACGATCGCGATCGGCTTGTTCCCGCCGCCGCCCGAGGAGTCGCCGGTGGGGGCGGCCGTGGTCGTCGCCTGGGGTGTTCCCGTGAACCGCCAGATCGCATCGGACGTCGCCACGTACAGGTCGCCGTCGGGTCCCACTTCCAGGTCCGTGACGCCTGCGTCCATGACGCGCACGACGTCCGCTCGGGGAGACGCGCCCGGGGGCAGCGGCATCCGATAGAGCACACCCGTGCCGAACGAGCCGAAGTACAGATCGCCCCGCCACACCGCGCACCCCGTCGGCACGATGATGTCCGGGAAATCGAGCACCGGGTCGATGAACGGCGGCGCGCCTCCCGGACCGAGCTGATCCGGCCAGCCGTAGTTCCCGCCTGGCCGGATCAGGTTGACCTCGTCGTCGCTGCTCGGACCGTTCTCCGTCTCCCACAGATCGCCGTTCGAGGGATCGACGCACAGGCCGAACGAGTTGCGATGGCCCATGGAATACGCGGGGTTCTCCGCGCCGAACGGGTCGTCAGAGGGGATCGTCCCGTCGGGGTCCAGGCGCAGGATCTTGCCGCCGAGGTCGTTCGGGTCCTGAGCGCGCTGCGATTCATGGACCTCGCCCACCGAGAGATACAGCTTCCCATCGCGTCCGAACACGATGTCCCCGCCGTTGTGATAGCCGTTCTCGGTCGTGAGCGCGTCGAGCAGGGGCTGGCGTTCCACGGATCCGCCGTCCGCACGTAGGCGCGCCAGCCGGTTGATGTGCGCGACGGGGTCCGAGTAGTAGACGTAAACCCAGGGGTCGGTGTCGAACGCGGGATCCAACGCGAGCCCCAGGAGTCCCTGTTCGGCCGCAGACAGGACGTCGATGTGCGCGAACGGATCGGGCTGCAGGCGCCCGTCCTCGATCACACGGATGTCGCCCGTGTCCTTCTCCGCGAAGAACAGACGCCCGTCGGGGGCGAACGCCATGTTCGAGGGGAACGACAGACCGTCCGCGACGAGCTCGGGGTCGTTCGGGGCAGCCGATGACGCCGAAGGCAGCAGCATCCATGCGAAGCCCGCGACGACGACGATGGACATGATCCGGCGCACCTCTCGAGTGTCGCACGGCTCCGTATAGTGGCCGGCGTCGCTGCAGGCGAACCTCGTCTGAGGGAGCGTTCGAGATGTCGCTCGTGATCGATCACGTCGTGATGGCCGTGCGCGATCTCGACGACGCGGGCGGCCGGCTGCTCCGGGACCACGGGCTGGCATCGGTCCCCGGGGGACGGCACGCGCGATGGGGGACCGCGAACCGCATCGTGCCGCTCGGCACGGACTACATCGAGCTGATCGGCGTGGTGGATCGCGAGCAGGCGGCCGGAACCGTGTTCGGGCGGACCATGATGGATCTCACCGCCGATGGCGATCGCTGGTACGCGATCTGTCTGGCGTCGGACGACGTGGACGTGATAGCCCGCCGGCTCGGCCTCGCGATCGAGCCCGGCGCCCGGACGCGGCCGGACGGCGCCGAGCTCCGCTGGAGGGGCGCCGGGCTCGAGGCGCCCGAACGCGACCCGTGGTTGCCGTTCTTCATCACGTGGGATAGCTCGACGGAGCTGCATCCCGGCCGGACGCCGATCCAGCAGCCGAGCGGGGCGAACGGCATCGCGTGGCTCGAGCTGGGGGGCGACGAGGTCCGGCTGCGCGAGTGGCTGGGGGGAGCCGAGCTCCCCATCCGTGTCGTCGACGGCGAACCGGGGCTGCGCGCCGTGGGCCTGCGAGAGCCCTCAGGGGCCAAGGTCGTCCTGCGCTAGCCTAGCCGAGTGCCTGCGCCAGGTCCGCGATCAGATCGTCGGGGTGCTCGATCCCCACCGAGAGCCGGATCAGGTTCGCGGGAACCTCGAGCGGCGAGCCCTCGACGCTCGCATGCGTCATCGGGCCGGGAACCTCGATCAAGGATTCGACGCCGCCGAGCGACTCTGCCAGGAAGAAGAGCCTCGTCCTGGTCACCAGGGCGAGCGCCTCGGCGGCCGACCCGACCTGGAACGAGACCATGCCACCGAAGTCCGACATCTGACGTGCCGCGACGTCGTGTCCCGGATGCGACGCGAGCCCCGGATAGTGGACGGCCGTGACCTTCGGATGCGCGACGAGGAACGCCGCGACCGCGCGCGCGTTCTCGCTGTGCGCGCGCATCCGGATCGCGAGCGTCTTCAACCCCCGGAGCGCCAGGTAGCAATCCATCGGCCCCGGCACCGCGCCGACGGCGTTCGTGAGGAACGCGAGCCGATCGACCCACTCCGTGTCGCTCGTGACGATCGCGCCGCCGATCAGATCGGAGTGGCCGCCGATGTACTTCGTCACGCTGTGCACCACCGCGTCGGCGCCCAGCTCCAGCGGTCGTTGGAGCACCGGCGTCGCGAACGTGTTGTCGACGACGACCCGCGCGCCGGCTCCGTGCGCGACCTCGGCGACCGCGGGCAGGTCGACGATCTTGAGCATCGGGTTCGAGGGCGTCTCGACCCACACCAGCTTGGTGGTCGGACGGATCGCCGCCCGGAGCGACGCCTCGTCCGCCATGTCCACGGTTGAGTGATCGAGGCCCCATCCCGAGAGCACGTTCGCCAGCAACCGGTACGTTCCCCCGTAGACGTCGTCGGCCAGGACGACGTGATCGCCGGGTCGCAACGTCAGCAGGAGCGTGGTCTCGGCCGCCATGCCGCTCGCGAACGCGAACCCGTGGCTGCCGCCTTCCAACGCCGCGAGCGCGACCTGGAACGCCTCGCGCGTCGGGTTCCCGCCGCGACCGTAGTCCCAGCGCTTGGGTCGGCCGACCGTGTCCTGGGCATAGGTGGACGTCTGGTAGATCGGCACGTTGACCGATCCGTACACGGCCTCCGGGTCCTGGCCGGCGTGGATCGCGCGCGTCTCGGATCGCTGGGCGCCTACCGCATCTCCGGGGGCAGCTTCCATCCTCGCTCCTCGAGCTCCTCGATCGCTCCCCGCCCCTCTCGAGCGCGGCGCCAGAGCATGGCCTTGCGCTTGGCGTCGTGGCCGGGCGCGAACTCTCCGCGGACCAACGCGTGGCAGTCAGGGTCGCCGCACGCACAGTAGTTGAACAACGGGGCCACGTCGTTTGGGACCTGTGCCGCCTGTCGGAAGGGCCTGGCCGGAAGGGTGTTCACGGGTAGCATGATGACCCCTTCCTGCGGATCGCCCGGCGCGAACCGTTTGCCCTCCAGGGCCATGAGCCCCGTCAGGGCGGCGAGGGCGGCGTCCAGCCGGTCGATCGACGTCAGCTCGTCCGTCCGCACCCCCTGGGCGCGCAGCACGCGCTCGCGCCAGACGCGTTTCGAGACTCCTTTCGGTGGAAGGGTTCCGGTCAGCACCACGGTCGTCGCGTGCGGGAAGACCTCCATGGCACGGCCCTTCGGCGAGCCGGCGCCGTACGTCGGGAAGCCGTGCTCGTTCGCGATGCGGAAGACCTCGAAGCCCACCTCCATCCACTCGAAGAACCGGTTGCCGCGCCCGTGGGTCTCCGACGGCGTGTTGAACGACTGGATGTTGCACGACGCCAGCTCGCGTTCGGTCCGCCGTGAGCGGCCCGTCGCGGCCCATCGGGGCGGGGAGTCGATCGCGACGACGTCCGGATGGAACTCGTCGATGAACGCGCCGATCTCCGGAGGCCGCACGTGCGACCGCACCGCGAGCGGAACGCGTCGCTCGTCCATCAGGACGAGGTCGAGTCCCTTCCGCACGCCGACGTCGACGCCGATCGACCGCAAGGTCAGGGTGTCCGCTGCCGGTGGGCCAAGAAGTCGAGCAGGTCGCTCCTCGTCAACACGCCCAGCACCTGTCCTGCCTTCGTGACGAGGACGGCGGGCCCGTGCTCGAGCTCGCCGAACGCGGATTCGATGGGGTCGTCGAACTCGACCATCGGGATCGGAGGCGCCATGACCTCGGCGACGTCGGCCTGCAGGGCGTCCGGGTCGCGGAAGATCCGATCGAGCAACTCGCGATCGCGGATGGAGCCGACGAACTGCGAGACGTCCGTGCTCTCCTCCCGCACGACGGGCGCCTGCGAGATGTCGGCGTCCTGGAGCCGCTGGACGGCCTGGCGCACCTTGTCGTGCGCCCCGACCGTGATCAGCGGCGGCAGTTCGCCGTGCTTGGCCCGCAGGACCTCTTCGACCCGGATCACGTCGGGACGATCGAGCATGCCGTGTTGCAGCATCCACGAGTCGGAGTACACCTTCGACAGGTATTGGCGGCCGGTGTCGGGCAACAACACGACGATCGTGTTCGTCTCGTCGAGCTCGCGGGCGACCTGCAGCGCCGCGAACACCGCGCTCCCCGCCGAGCCGCCGATCAAGATCCCCTCCTGTCGGGTGACGGCGCGCGCCGTCCGGAACGAGTCCCGGTCGGACACCTTGATGTAGCGGTCCACCACCGACGGGTCGAACGTCGCGGGCCAGAAGTCCTCGCCGATCCCCTCGACCAGATAGGGCCGCGGCGCGTCGCCCGAGTACACGGATCCCTCGGGGTCGGCTCCGACGATCGTGACCGCCGGGTTCTGTTCCTTGAGGAATCGCCCGACGCCCGTGATCGTGCCTCCCGTCCCGACCCCGGCGACGAACACGTCGATCGCGCCATCGGTCTGGCGCCAGATCTCGGGGCCGGTCGTCTCGTAGTGCGTCGCCGGGTTCTCCGGATTGAAGTACTGGTTCGGTTGATACGCGCCGGGGATCTCCTCCGCCAGACGATCCGCCACGCGGTAGTAGGACTCCGGGGATTCCGGCGGAACCGCTGTGGGGCAGATCACGACCTCGGCTCCGTACGCGCGCAGGAGGGCGATCTTCTCCTGGCTCATCTTGTCCGGCATCACGAAGATGCACTTGTACCCGCGGATCGCGGCGGCGATCGCCAGCCCGTGCCCGGTGTTGCCCGACGTGGGCTCCACGATCGTGCCGCCCGGCTTGAGGAGACCGGCCCGCTCGGCGGACTCGATCATCCGGATGCCGATCCGATCCTTCACGGAGCCGCCCGGATTCAGCATCTCCAACTTCGCGAGCACGGCCGGCCGGACCCCCCGGGTGACCGTGTGCAGACGAACGAGTGGCGTGTCGCCCATGGCGTCGAGGAACGTGTCGAGCACTTCCATCCCGCAACCCTCTCCCCGCCGGACCCTTCCCGGCCATCCGCCCCTATCGTGCCACGCTCCACAGACGGGCGTCGGGCGCCGGCATGGCTCGCCCGCCGCGAGCAAGTGCCGGGTCGGGGACGATCGTCGAGCCACTTGCAAGTAGCGCTCCACCCCGCGGGGTAAAGTGCCGAAGCTATGAGGGTCGGCCGCAGGGTGGGCGGTCCGCATCATGGGAGCAGGGGGAGGCGTGAGCGAGCAGCAAGGGGAGAGCACAGACCTCGCCGGCGGCGAGAGTCTGCTCGTTGCCGACGACGATCCATTCATCGCGCGGTTGCTCGAGATCGAGTTGCGGGCGGCCGGATACGACGTGCGCGTCGCCAGCGACGGCGTCGAGGCCTTCGACCTCGCCCAGGAACGGAGCCCCGATCTGGTCCTGGCCGACGTGATGATGCCCAACATGGACGGGTTCGAGCTCACCCGACGCCTCCGCCAGGACCCCCGCACCGCAACGGTCTCGATCATCATGCTCACCGCGCGCGGTCTGTCGGCCGACAAGCTCGAAGGGTTCGCGATCGGTGCCGACGACTACATCGTCAAGCCGTTCGACACGCCCGAGCTTCTGGCGCGGATCCGCGGTGTGCTCCGGCGCGCGAAGGAGATGCGCGCGCAGTCGCCCCTCACCGGTCTGCCCGGGAACGTCCGGATCGAGGAGGAGATCGACGGCCTCGTGGAGCGCGGCGAGGATTTCGCGTTGCTGTATGCGGACCTCGATCATTTCAAGGCCTATAACGACCACTACGGGTTCATGCGCGGTGACCAGGCGATCCAAACGACGGCTGCGCTGATCGAGGAGGTCGCGCGGGAGGTCACCGGCGGAGACGCGTTCATCGGTCACGTCGGCGGCGACGACTTCGTGTTGATCGTGCCGACCGAAAAGGCGACGGACGCCGCCGAGGCCATCGTCAAGCGTTTCGATCAGGAGGTGCCGGCGCTCTACGACCCGGACGATCGCGAGCGCGGCTTCGTCGAGGTCGCGAACCGCCGGGGCGAGCTGCAGCGGTTCCCGCTGCTCTCGATCTCGATCGGCGTCGCCAGCACCGAGAAGCGCGCGTACGCGCACTACGCGGAAGCCGTCGCGATCGCGACCGAGATGAAGGCCTACACGAAGGCGACCGCCGGGTCGTCGTGGGCGATCGACCGCCGAACGACCTGATCCGTCACAGCGGAGCGGGTTCGGCGAGGTAGAAGCCCTGGCCGAACGGCACACCCAGCGTGACCAGCGTCTCCAGCTCCTCGCGCGACTCGATGCCCTCCGCGACGATCGCGATACCCATCTCCTCGCCGAACGACACGAGCGCAGATGTCATCGCGCGCTTGGCGCGGTCGCCGTCGATGTTCCGGGTCAGGCTCGATGTCCACCTTCACGATGTCGGGGTGCAGGAGCAGGGTGTGTCGCAGGCTCGCGAAGCCGGCGCCGGCATCGTCGATCGCGACGCGGATGCCGCGCCGGCGCAGACCTTCGAGTGCGCTG
This sequence comes from uncultured Actinomycetes bacterium, assembly GCA_963736335.1. Lineage (GTDB taxonomy): Bacteria > Actinomycetota > UBA4738 > UBA4738 > HRBIN12 > JBBQVZ01. The sequence goes on from CAVTOC010000005.1 coordinate 408,601, forward strand.
GCCAGCACCTCGTAGTCCTCGATGGCCTCGTGCTCGGTGATCTCGACCACCATCCTCGACGCGTCGCCGTCGACGAGCGCGGCGAGCTCCGGCGCCATCGCGGCTCGCGGCGAGCAGTTGACGGACAGGTACACGCCGTCCGGCAGGTGCGGGATGGCCGCCATCGCGCTCCTGACCGCGGTCATCTCCAGCTGGATGCCGAGCTCGAGCTCCACCGCGGCGGCGAACCACTCGTTGGGCGGCCGGAGCGGCAGGGAATGGAAACGGGCGAGCGCTTCCATGCCGACAACCCCACGGGTACGCAGGTCGACGATCGGCTGGTACACCATGGTCACGCCGTTCCCGGAGAGGAACCGGTCGATCTCGCCTCGCTGCGCCGCGAGCTGCTGGTGCCCGATCTCCTCGCGGCGCAGCTGCGACGAAAGCTCGTGCACGATGCCGTCGATCAGCTCGGCGGACAGGCTCGCGCCTCCGTCGACGACCTTGGCGATCGAACCCAGGAGGTCCTGCCCGGCGGTGCCCTTGACGAGGTAGCCGACGGCGCCCGCCCGGAGCATCTCGAGCACCGTGGGGCGATCCTCGAACGCGGACAGCGCGATCACGCGCGTGGTGGGGGAGACCCGGATGATCTCGCGCGCCGCACGCGGGCCTCCGCCGGCCGGCATGCTCACGTCGACGATCGCGACGTCTGGCCGGCTGGCATGGGCGAGCTCGATGGCTTGGTCCGCGTCGCCGGCCTCGCCCACCAGGACCAGGCTCTCCTCGTGCGCCAGCAGATCGGCGAGCGCCCCCCGAAGGGCAGGCTCGTCGTCGGCGATCAGGATGCGGATCGGCGACGCGGGAGCGACCGCGCCGCCGGGGGAAGTTCCGACGGAAACCACGGCGAGGACCGTACCGGTAGCGGTGGGGGGGTTCAATCACCCGGCGAGGCCACGGCCGAGACCCCCGGGGCGTTCGGCCGCATCCCCCGCCCGGCGTACTATCGATGCGCCGCAGGCCGAACTGCGGCGGAGGTGGACGATGACGGCACGCGAGATCCGGGCGCCCCGAGGCACCGAGCTGTCATGCCGGTCGTGGCCGCAGGAGGCCGCGATGCGGATGCTGATGAACAACCTCGACCCAGACGTGGCCGAACGTCCCGAGGATCTCGTGGTGTACGGCGGGACCGGACGAGCCGCCCGGTCGTGGGAGGCGTACGACGCCATCGTGCGGACCCTCAAGTCGCTCCGCGACGACGAGACGCTCTTGGTGCAATCGGGCAAGCCGGTCGGGGTGTTCCGTACGCACGCGATGGCGCCTCGGGTATTGATCTCGAACTCGATGCTCGTGCCGAAGTGGGCGGACTGGGACACGTTCCGCGAGCTCGAGGCCGCGGGCCTCACGATGTACGGGCAGATGACCGCGGGCTCGTGGATCTACATCGGGACGCAGGGGATCCTGCAGGGGACGTACGAGACGCTCGCGGAATGCGCGCAGCAACGGTTCGGCGGAACGCTGCAGGGAACGGTGACGCTGACCGGCGGCCTGGGGGGCATGGGAGGCGCGCAGCCGCTCGCCGTGACGATGAACGGGGGCGTCGCGCTCTGCATCGAGGTCGATCCGGCGCGGATCGAGCGCCGGGTGAAGACGCGCTACCTCGACCGGGAGACCGACGACCTCGATACCGCGCTCGGGTGGGTCGCCGAGGCGCGGTCGGGTGGGGAGGCGGTCTCGATCGGGCTCTGGGCAACTGCGCGGAGGTCGAGCCCGAGCTCCTGCGGCGAGGGTGGCGCCCCGACATCGTCACCGATCAGACGAGCGCGCACGATCCGCTGGGCGGGTACGTTCCCGGCGGGCTCACGTTGGAGGGCGCGGCCGCGCTCCGCGTCGCCGACCCCGACGACTATCAGCGTCGCGCCTACGCGTCGATGGCCGAGCACGTCGCCGCGATGGTGGGCTTCCTCGACGCAGGGGCGGTCGTCTTCGACTACGGCAACAACCTCCGCGCGGGCGCGGAGCTCGGCGGCATGCCGCACGACCGCGCGTACGCGTACCCGGGGTTCGTGCCGGCGTTCGTGCGGCCGCTCTTCTGTGAGGGCAAGGGTCCGTTCCGCTGGGCGGCGCTGTCGGGCGACCCCGAGGACATCCTCAAGACCGACCGCGCCGTCTCCGAGCTCTTCCCCGACGACGCCCGTCTGCAACGGTGGATCCGGATGGCCGAGGAGCGGGTGGCGTATCAGGGACTGCCGGCGCGGATCTGCTGGCTCGGGTACGGCGAACGCGCGAAGGCCGGGCTCCGCTTCAACGAGATGGTCGCATCGGGCGAGCTGTCCGCGCCGATCGTGATCGGGCGGGATCACCTGGACAGCGGGAGCGTCGCATCCCCGTTCCGCGAGACCGAGGACATGCGCGACGGCTCCGATGCCATCGCCGACTGGCCGATCCTCAACGCCTTGATCAACACCGCGGCGGGCGCGCACTGGGTCAGCGTCCATCACGGCGGCGGGGTGGGGATCGGGTACTCGATCCACGCGGGGATGGTGGTGGTCGCCGACGGAACGGAGAACGCTCGAGAGCGGCTGGAGCGCGTGCTGACCTCCGATCCGGGGACCGGAGTGATGCGTCACGCCGACGCCGGCTACGAGCGCGCCCTCGAAGTGGCCGCCGAGCGCGGCGTGCGGATCCCCATGCGCGAACCGTGACCGATCGGCACATCGTCGCGTTGGGCGGCGGCCAGGACGTCGGCGATCCGGTGTTCCGTTTCGTGGCCGGACTGGTGGATCGACCGCGGCCCAAGGTGTGCCTGCTGCCCACGGCGGCGAGCGCGGTGCCGGTCTCGGTCATGCGGTTCCTCTCGGTCTTCCCTACGGATCGGTTCGAGCCCACGTACCTTGATCTGTTCGCTCGCGACGATCGCGATCTCCGCGGGTTCCTCCTGTCGCAGGACCTCATCTTCGTCGGCGGCGGGAGCACGGCGAACCTGCTCGCGATCTGGCGCGTGCACGGGCTCGACGCGATCTTGAAGGAGGCGTGGATGTCGGGGGTGGTCCTCGCCGGCGGCAGTGCGGGCGCGAACTGCTGGTTCGAGGCGAGCACCACGGATTCGTTCGGCCCGCTGGCCCCGTTGACGGACGGCCTCGGCCTGTTGCCGGGGAGCTTCTGCCCCCACTACGCGGACGAGCCCGGCCGGCGTCCGCTCTATCAGGCGCTCGTCGCGGACGGGTTCCCGGCGGGGATCGCGTGCGACGACCTGGCGGCCGTGCACTACGTCGGGATCGACGTCGCCGAGGTCGTGGCGTCGGATGCGCAGGCACGCGCGTACCGCGTCGACCGAGGGATCGAGGGGTCCGTGTCCGAGGAGGCGCTTCCCGCCCGACGCCTCGGCGGTTGAGCGGCCGCAGCATCGCCACGGGCTGCGGGGTAGCCTTGCCGCCGTGCCGGTCGGAGTGGGGGAAGCGCTGACGCTCGCGGACGTCGTCGCGGTCGCGCGCGGCGCCGAGGTCGAGTTCGCCGATCCGGCGCGGGGGCGTGTGGAGGCCGCGCACGCGGTGATCGAACGGGTCGTCGCGTCGGGCGAGACGGTCTACGGGGTCACCACCGGGTTCGGTTCGCTCGCCGACGTGCGGATCGATCCGTCACAGGCCGCCGCCCTGCAACTCGGGATCGTGCGATCGCACGCCACCGCCGTCGGCCGTCCCCTTTCCCGCCAGGAAGCGCGAGCGATGCTGTTGCTCCGCGCACACGTGCTCGCGCTCGGCCACTCCGGTGTCCGGCCTCTGATCGTCGATCGCATGGTGGAGATGCTGAACCGCGACCTGATCCCGTCGGTGCCGGAGCAGGGATCGCTCGGCGCGTCGGGAGATCTCGCGCCGCTCGCGAACCTCGCGCTCCCGTTGATCGGGCAGGGCGAGCTCCTGACGGACGACGGGACCGAGGCCGCGGGCCCAGCGCTCGCCGTCGCCGGACTCGCCCCGATCGCGTTGGAGGCCAAGGAGGGGCTCGCGCTCGTGAACGGGACCCAGGGCATGCTCGCCGTGGGGATCCTCGCGGCCAGGCGCGTGGCGGACCTCGCTCGGACGGCCGACATCGCGGCGGCGATGTCGGTGGAGGCGGCGCTCGGCACCGACGCCGCGTTCGACGAACGGTTGCAGCGGCTGCGGCCGCACCCGGGGCAGGTGACGTCCGCGTCGAACCTCCGACGCATGCTCGCCGGCTCGCCCATCCTCTCGTCGCACCGGGACAGCCCGCACCTGGTGCAGGATGCCTACTCGCTCCGCTGCGCCCCCCAGGTGCACGGGGCCACCCGCGGCGTGCTCACCTACGTCGCCGGCGTGCTGCAGACGGAGGCCAACGCCGTCTCCGACAACCCGATCGTGCTGGCCGACGATGACGAGGTCCGCTCGGGCGGCAACTTCCACGGGCAGCCGGTCGCCGTGGCGCTGGACTCGCTCGCGCTGGCGACGGTCGGGCTCGCGAGCATCAGCGAGCGACGCCTCTACCGGTTGCTCGACGCCAAGCAGAGCAACGGGCTCCCCCCGTTCCTGATCGAAGGGAGCGGACTGCACTCGGGGTTCATGCTCGTGCAGTACACCGCGGCGTCGCTCGTGTCCGAGTGCAAGTCGCTCGCGCACCCGGCGTCGGTAGATTCGATCCCGTCGTCGGCGGGGCAGGAGGATCACGTGAGCATGGGGATGATCGCGGCTCGCCACGCGCGGGACATCGTGGCGAACGCCGAGCTGGTCGTGGCGATGGAGATGATGGCGGCGGCGCAGGCCTTGGACCTGCGCTCCCCGCTGGAGCCGGCGGAGGGCACGCGGGCCGCGCGCGACGCGGTACGCCACGTCGTGCCGTTCCTCGAGGTGGATCGCGAGTTCCGGCCCGACATCGACGCGTGCCTCGGCGCGATCCGCGACGGCAGCGTGGTGGCCGCGGTCGAGTCGGCGATCGGCCCGCTCGACTGAAGCGGCTACGCCCGCCCGAGCGTCACCAGGATCAGGTGGGCGATCTTCTCGGGCGTGCGACCGTCCGTGCCGACGTGATCGCCGAACGCCGTGTCCTCGAACGCGAGGAGTCCGGTCTCAAGGCGGTCCAGCCGCCAGGCCACCGCGCCCGGCTCGATCCGGTCGTGCTCGATCCGTTCGCGCATCGTCGCTTCGCTCGCCGTCAGTCGGAACGGTCGGACCTCCGCGGCGCCCTTCAGCCCGTCCATGATCTCGCGGTAGTACTCGAGTCGCCAGATCGTCATGGGGATCACCAGATCGCCGGTCCCCACCCGCTCGACGGCGTCCTCCACGACGGCCTTCCGCCATTCCGGCAGGTCCTGGAAATCGTCGACGCCGGGCCACTGGCGGACGAGCTCCGCTCCTCGCACCTCGGGATCGAGCAACGCCCAATCGGGTTTCTCCTCGAGCAGCGCCCGCGCGACCGCGGTCTTGCCGACGCCGAACGGACCGTTCAGCCAGATGATCATGCGACGAGCTCACCGCCCACCAGCGTCGCGACCACCGGGTCGTGGCCCGGCCGGTAGGGCACCTGCGCGAACCGGCGATCCTCCAGCAACGAGACGTCGGCGCGCTTGCCGACCTCCAACGTGCCGAGCCGGTCGTCCATCCCCAGGACGAACGCCGGGTTCGCGGTGGCGGCCGTCAGTGCTTCCATGGGTCTCATCCCGTAGGACGTGCACGCGAACGCGATCGCCTCCGGCATGGAGGAGACGGGCGACGTCCCGGGGTTGAAGTCGGTGCCGACGGCGAGGGCGGCTCCGGCGCGCCGTAGGGCATCGACCGGCGGGGCCTGCGCCCCGAGCACGAACGAGGACGCGGGCAGGAGCACCGCGACGGTGCCGTCCGCGTCTCCGAGCGCCTCGACGCCGGCGGAGCTCAGGTGGTTCAGGTGATCGACGCTCCGCGCTCCCAAGGCGACCGCGGCCTCCGCGGCGCCGCTCGGGCCGAGCTGATCGGCGTGGACGCGCAACGGGAGCCCCACGCGCGCGGCCGCCGCCGCGACGGCCGTGAGGTCGTCGAGCGAGAACGCGATGTCCTCCACGTAGATGTCGACCTGGTCGACGAGCTCCTCGGCCGCGGCGGCGGGGATCAGCTCGTCGCACGCGGCGCGCACCCAATCGGCTCGGTCGACCTTCTCGGGCACTGCATGGCACGCGAGCAGCGTCACGGAGCACGTTTGGGACGCGGCAGCCGCCAGCGCGCGCGCGAGCCGCGCCTGCCGGAGCTCGGCTTCCACCGACAGGCCGTAGCCGGTCTTCAGCTCCATCGCGGTGGTGCCGTGCGCCGCCATCTCGCGCGCCAGCGGCAGGCAGAACGCCAGGACGTCCTCGTCGGACGCGGCCGCGAGCAACCGGCTGCTGCGGTAGATCCCGCCCTCCCCGCCGTGCAGGTCGCGATAGCTCGCGCCGGCCAGGCGCGCCTCGAACTCGTCCGCCCGCCAGCCGATGAACGGCAGGTGGACGTGGCAGTCCACGAACCCCGGCACGAGCAGTCCGCGGTCGGCGGAGCCGACCGCGGCGGGCCACGGCAGGCCGCCTGCGGGGCCGACGTACGTCAGGATCCCGTCCTCCCAGGCCACGCCGGCGGGCTCGTCGAGCACGCTTGAGGCCGCCGCCGCGCCCCGGGCGGGGAGTGGCCCTGAGGCGGTTGCAAGCGCGGCGGCGACCGCCGCTCCCCGTGAGCCCGTCATGTGCGAAGCCTAGCGGCATCGGGTTCGGGGGCCGGGAGCGATCCCGGCGTCTCTACACTCGATGCATGCATGTCGAGCGCGCGATCGTGTTACCGACGACGCCCGAGGGTGCCTGGTCGGTGCTGGTCGACTGGGAGCGACAGGCCGATTGGATGCTCGATGCGGACCGGGTCGACGTGGTCTCCGACATCCGGGAGGGTGTGGGCGTCCGCCTGGCGGTGAAGACGCGGCTCCTCGGCGTGCCCGCGTTCACCGAGCCGATGGAGGTGACGCTGTGGGAGCCGCCGAGGAGGCTCGTGATCCGTCACGGCAGCGTGATCGCCGGCACCGGGGTCTGGGACCTCGTCCCGCTGGACGGCGGCACCGGGTTCCGCTGGACCGAGGACATCCGTCTGCACGTGCCGGTGTTCGGAGAGCTCGCCGCGCGGGCGTACCGGCCCGTGATGCGCGCGTTGATGGGTCGCGCGCAACGTTCGCTCCGCCGGTTCATCATCGCGAGCGGACCGGAGCGGTAGTCCGGCGGGTCAGCGGGCGATCGTCGGCGTCGGGGGAGGTGCGGCGATCAACAGCACCACCGCCGGATCCTCCGAGGCGTTCTTCACGGTCAGCTCGGAGCCGGCGGGCACGAGCATCGATCCCCACTGCGACATCCGCGCGCGCGACTTGTCGACCTGCGTCGCGATCTCTCCCGACAGGACGCAGAGCACGGCGTCGGACGCCGGATCCGTCATAGGCCCCAGGCCCTGGGCGCCCTGGAGGCAGATGACCTCGGACCACAGATGCTCCGTCTCGAAGAGGGTCTCGTGCCGCGGCTCGTCGTCGGAGAAGTGCACCAGATCGCGGAGGTCTCGGGGCTTCATCGCGCCACAGGGTAGCGGGCGGCAGGCGTGTGGGGGCGTTCGGCCGCCACGGCTAGACTGACCGCCGCTCACCCAACCGCGCCCGCACACAAGGAAGAGGGGTCCCGTGACCACGTTCTCGTACTCGACCGATGCGCCCGCGCAGGTACGCGCCGGCGTCCTCGTGCTGCCCATGTACTCCGGACCGAAGGGCCCGCTCGCCGGTCCCGGCGTGAAGGAGGCGGGCCTGGAGCAGGCGTATCGCGACGCCAAGCTCACCGGCAAGAAGCAGGAGAACCTGTTGGTCGTGCGGCGCGACGGCGACCGGTTCGCGGCCGGCGCGGTCCTGCTCGTGGGCGTCGGAGACAAGGCGGAGCTCACGCCCACCGCCCTCCGTCGCGTGCTGGGGCGTGTCGCCGGAACGCTGGGCCGGTTCGGGACCGCCGCGACGACGTTCCCGCAGGCGGCGGCCGGCCGAGACCTGCCGGGCGCGATCCAGGCGACGGTCGAGGGGCTCGTCCTCGGCGCGTACCGGTTCGATCGCTACAAGGCAACGAAGGCCGAGAAGGGGCTCACACGCGTCGTGGTGCTCGGTTCGGGGCGCGCAGACGCCAAGGCGGCGCGCGACGCCGTCAAGCGCGGACAGGTCGTCGGCGAGGCCGTCTGTTGGGCTCGCGACCTGGTGAACACGCCCGCCGGCGACATGCCGCCGGCGCAGATCGCCCGCGAAGCGCAGAAGATGGCGCGCGAGGTCGGGCTCCGCTGCAAGGTCTGGGGGAAGCCGGAGCTCGAGAAGGGCGGGTTCGGCGGCATCCTGGGCGTGGGCGCCGGCAGCGTGAACCCTCCCCGGCTGATCGAGCTCTGGTACAAGGGCGCGGGCACGGAGACCCCCATCGCGCTCACGGGCAAGGGGATCGCGTTCGACTCCGGCGGCCTGTCGATCAAGGACGCGAAGGGCATGGAGACCATGAAGTGCGACATGGGCGGCGCGGCGTCCATCCTCGCCACCATGAAGGCCATCGCCCTCCTCAAGCCGAAGGTCAACGTGATCGCGGCCATCCCGTCCTCGGAGAACATGCCGAGCGGCTCGGCGACCAAGCCGGGCGACGTGCTGACGCACCGGGGCGGCACGACCTCGGAGGTGCTGAACACCGACGCCGAGGGACGGCTGGTGCTCGCCGACGCGCTCGCCTACCTCGCCGAGAAGAAGCCGAAGGTGATCATCGACACCGCCACGCTCACGGGCGCGTGCATGATCGCGCTGGGCGACCAGATCACCGGCGCCATGGGCAACGACGACGCGTTGTTCCGAGACATCGCGGCGGCCGGCGACGCGGCGGGCGAGAAGATGTGGCCGCTCCCGATGTACGCCGACTACCGCCGGCTGATCGACTCCACCGTGGCCGACGTGAAGAACATCGGCGAGCGGTACGGCGGGGCGATCACCGCGGCGTGGTTCCTGGCGGAGTTCGTCGGGGACACGCCGTGGATGCATCTGGACATCGCGGGCCCGGCATGGGCGGAGAAGGTGAACGATCTCGGCCCGAAGGGCGGGACCGGGGTGCCCGTGCGCACCCTCGTCCGCTACGTCCTGGACCAGAGCAGCTGACCGCCGTGCCCGACGAGGCGAACGAACCGACGGTTCGCACCGGTCCCGTCCTCGGCATCTACGCGCATCCCGACGACGCGGAGATCTCCGCGGGCGGCACCATGGCGAAGTGGGTCGCGGCGGGCCGCGACGTGCACCTGCTCGTGCTCACGAACGGGGACCGGGGATCGAGCGACCGGTCGCGTGATCGGGCCGAGCTCGCGGCGACCCGGTTGCTCGAGACGGAGGCGGCCGGAGAGGTGCTCGGCCTGGCGAGCGTGCGGAGCCTCGGCATCCCCGACGGGGAGCTCGCGAACACGCAGGACGTCCGGGAAGCCGCGATCCGCCGGATCCGCGAGGTCCGCGCCGAGACCGTGGTGTCGGTCGACCCCACCGCGTGGTTCTTCGAGAACCGCTACTACAACCACTCCGACCACCGGACCGCAGGCGAGATCGCGCTCGACGCGGTGTTCCCGGGCGCGGGCAACCCGCACTACTTCTCCGAGCACCTCGAGGAGGGGCTGGACGTCAGCGAGGTGCACGACATCTGGCTCGGCTGGACGAACGAGTCGAACCACATCGAGGACGTCTCGGGCTACTTCGAGACCAAGATCGCCGCGCTCGCGAAGCACGAGAGCCAGCTCACGGAGGGGATCGCGTTCTTCGAGGAGTTCCTGGCGAAGGAGGCGGTCGAGCTCGGCGAGAAGATCGGCGCGAGCCACGCCGAGGACTTCCGCGTCCTCGATCTCAGCTGATCGCGCCCGACACGGCCGGGCCCCGTGCGCTCCGTTTATCGAGATAGAGCGCCGCGTCCGCACGGGCCACCGTCTCGACGGGGTTCTGGCCGCTCTGGAACACCGAGAGGCCGGCGCTGAAGCCGACCGGCTGGGCCCCTTCGAGCCATCTCGCACGGATCCGTTCGACGATGTCCTCGGCCCTGGCTCCCGCTCCTCGCAGCAGGACGAGGAACTCGTCGCCGCCGTACCTGATGGCGGCGTCTCCCTCGCGGAGCACCGCGCGCAGGTTCTCGCTGAACGCGCGGAGCACGTCGTCGCCTGCCGCGTGCCCCCGCGTGTCGTTCAGCTCCTTGAACCGATCGAGATCGAGCATCACGACCACGTCTCCCGGTTGGAGGTGGGACAGGGCGAGGTTGGCGGAGCGTCGGTTGCCCAGGCCCGTCAGCTCGTCGACCAGTGCGTCGCTCATGAGCGCCTCGACCGAGTGGAGGCGCTCCAACATGAGCCCCGCTTGGGTCCCGAAGCTCATCGCCATGTCCTCATCGAACCGATCCAAGGTCGCGTCCTCTCGAGCGATGTCCACCACGAGCACGCCCTGCACGGTGCCGACGCCTCGCAACGGCACGAGCACCAGCGTGCACCCATCGCGTGCCCGTGTTGCCAGCGCGGACGGCAAACCGGTCTCGGGGAAGACGACGGGCTCCGTCGCTCGCATCGCCGCGAACGCCGTGGACGCGTCCGCGCGTGATATCCGAGTGCCGGCCTCTACGCCGGGCCAGCGGGCCGATCCCCCGACGATGAGCGTGTCCCCATCGTCGGGCAGGAGCACCACAGCCGCGGCGGCGCGCAGCAACTGCGTGGCGAGATCCGACGCCACCGCGGCAGCCTCTCCCGCTTCGGTCTGCCGCGCGAGCCGGTCGCCGGCCTTCAACAGACCCTGCATGTCCCACAGACGCCTGGTCTCGAGCGCCTCGGCCCGCCGCAGGTGTTGGGACACCCAGCCGAGCGATTCGCCCACGAGGGCGCACATCGCGAGGACCTCGAACACGGACGTGAGCGCATACGCCTCGCGCTGGCGGTACCAGATCGGGATCAGGTAGATCGCGCCGGTCAGCGGGAGGAACCACAGCGAGGTGTGTCGTGGTTGCGTGACGCCGATCCACACGAACACCACCAGGAAGTAACAGCCGTAGGAGAAGTCGTTGAATCCGCCGAACCCTGCCGTGGCGCCCAGCAGGATGAGGCCGATCGGCCCGAGCCACAGCGTCCGGGACCGGGGCCATCGCTGCCACGGCAGGAACCAACACAGGATCGCGAGAGCGACGGCGGCCAGCCCGAGCCCGGCGTGAACCTCGGCATTGAACCGCGCCACCGAAGGCAGCGCGGACTGGACGATGCTCACCAGGCCCGCGGCGAGGAAGAGCAGGCCACCCATCCGACCGATGACGCGATGAGAGATCGCTTCCAAGAGCGGTCCTTCCGACCTGCCTGTTTCACGTATCGGCGTGGTTCTCAGGCGGCTGGAGCGGATGGTGCGACGAGAGGACCGCTCAGGGCTTCGTGCCGATGGCGAGGATCACGTCGCGGAAGTCGTTGAGGGGATCGGAGAAGCGCTCCGCGAACGTGGCGCGGACCCGTTCCTGGAACGCCGGCCACCCGGCATCGCCGAGCATCTCCTTCACGAAGCGGCCGGTCGCCCAGATCTCCAGGCCCGTGAGGTAGTCCTCCTGTGTGTACTGGAACTGGAACTTGCGCTTCTCGGTGCGCACGTGACGGAGCTTCGAGTCGATCAGGGTCTGTTCGACCACCTGGCGGTCGGCGAACCGCGCGTGCCCCGGTGCGGCATCGGCCCACACCGGCTCGAGCATCTCCTTGGGGACCACGTCGCCGATGAGTTCGCCCCAGGTGTCCTGGAGGTCGTCCTTCACGTCGGACCACGAGGTGAGCGCCACGCGACCGCCCAGGCTTCAGGACCCGCATCATGTCGAACAGGGCGGTCTCGGGGCGACGGAAGTGCGAGAGCACGAAGTTGCCCGTCACGGCGTCGAACGTCCCGTCGCGGAACGGGAGGTCGATCGCCTGGGCGGCGACGAAGGCGATCGAGGGTCGATCGCGGCGGCCCACCTCCAGCATCCCGACCGACGGGTCGATCCCGACCGCGCGGGCTCCCGCGTCGGCCGCGGCCTGCGCCGCGACGCCCGTGCCGGTGCCCACGTCCAGCACCTTCTTCCCGTCGGCGATCTCGGCGAACGCGACCAGGTCGCGCGCGACCTCGGCCAGGCGCGGCGCGTGGACGCGCTCGTACGCCTCCGCGACCTCGTCGTAGGACCGCCAGTCGTTCATGACGCGCAAGCGTACCCGGCAGCGTTGCGAACGACGGCGGTCGTGCCGGTTGCGGGCTGCCGGTACGCTGTACGACCGTATGCCTGAGGGAGGTCCGTGACCGGTTCGGCGGGGGTGATGGCGCTCGTGCTGGCCGAGACCGTGGCCGGCTCGGCGGCGTTCCTGTGGTGCACCCCCCTGTGGCGCGAGGTGAAGCGCGGCTACTTCACGCTCACCGGCGTGGTCCTCACCGTCCTGGCGTTCGCCGCATGGCGCGCCGCCGCCGCGGGAGCGATCACGGCTGACACCGCGGGAACCTGGAGCGTCCGGCTGGCGCTCGCGAGCCTCATCGTCACGGCGGTGTGGACGGCGCTCCAACTGCTCAAGCGGAACCCGGCGGCGCGGATCGTCGGGTACGGTTCCGTGCCGGTCTCGATCGCGGTGCTCGCGGCGATGGCCGCAACTGGACGACAGCAGTACGCGCTCGCGCTGTTCGAGCTGCTGGCCGGAGCGGCCTTCCTCGGCTCGGTGCTCGACGGCCTGTTGTTGGGCCACTGGTACCTGACCGATCGCGGGCTGAGCCGGACCCCGATCGACCGGGCGACCCGCATCATGCTCGTGGCGGTCGTCGTCGAGGCGATCGCGGTCATCGCCGGCGGCTTCAGCGGGGTCGGTTCGTCCGAAGCGTTCAACCCGCTCCTCACGGCGGGCGCGCTCGCCCCGTGGATCGCGCTCGGGATGGTGGGAACGACCGCGTTGATCGCGGTGATGGTGAAGGCGACGCTGCGCGGGAGTCGGGCATCGGCCGTGCAGTCCGCGACGGGCTTCTTCTACCTGGCCGTCGTCACGGCCTTCACGGCGGAGGTCGCCGTGAAGGTTCGGTTCCTGCCGGGATAGCGCATGCAGGCGGCGATCATGGTCCTCGGCGCGCTCGCGGAAGCGGTCGGCTGGCGACTCGTCGCGACCGGACGCGCCATGGTCTGGCGGATCATGCCGGCGATCCTGCTGGCGATGGGCGTCGCGGCCGTGCTGGCCCGCCCGCCGGTCGCGGCGACCAAGGTCGAGGACGGCGCGGCGCTCGTCGTGGGAGCGGCGAGCGGGCTCGCGCTCTACGTCGCCACCCGCCTGTTCGTCGCCGTCGCCGGCCTGTGGGAGCCCTTCCGGACGGGCGTCGTCGAGAAGTATCAGGATGCGGCCACGGTCTCGTTGCCCGTGTCGCTCGCGCTCTCGCTGCTGATCATGGTGCCCGCCGAGGAGCTGTTCTGGCGCGGCCTGTTCCAGGGCCGGTTGGATCAGTCGCTCGCCGCGCTCGCCGCCGCCGCGTGGACCTGGCTCGCGTACGTGCTGACGAACGCAGCGAGCGGGAGCCTGCCGATCCTGGCCGGGCGCCGTGGTCGGGGGAGCTCTCTGGACGGGCCTCGCCTTGTGGTCCGGCGGGGTGCTTGCCAGCCTCCTCAGCCATATGCTCTGGACGGGTCTGATGCTCGCGCTCCCGCCGGGAGCCGGGCGGGGAGGGCATGCGGAGTGAGCTTCTTGTCGACGGCGGTGCAACAGGTCCTGGAGCAGGGCTCGTTCTGCGCCGTCGCGTCCTCCACCCCGCGCGGCCCGCACTGCACGCCGCTCGTGTACGCGTACTCCGGCGGCCGGGTCTGGCTCACGACGTCGCGTCGATCCGTCAAGGCGCGCGCCTGGAAGCTGGATCCGGGCGTGGCGGGGCTGGTGCGGTTCGGTGAGCTCTCCGTGACGTTCACCGGCACCGTCCGCGCGTACGACGCGCTGGATCGGAGCACGTGGGGCCCGGCCGTGGCGGGCGCGACGTCGATCGCGCGGGCCGGCGCCGGGTTCAGCAAGAAGAACGCGAAGTTCTTCGCGGGGTACGCGTTCGACGCCCGCCAGGTCCCGTTCGCGTGGACACCGCCGGGTCGCGTGTTCGTCGGCATCGATCTCGAGCGGACCGCGCTGCTCGGCGAGGACGGCGTGCAGGAGGGACGCGGGCGGTGGGGCGGAGAAGCGCTGTCGCACAAGACGTTCCGGTCCACCAAAGGGCCGGATCGATCCGCTCGCGTCGCTGCCCGACGACGTCCGCGGCGAGCTCGGCGGCGGAGGCGATGCCGCGCTCGCCCTGGGTGGAGACCGAGGTCCGGTCGTCGTCCCGGCGAAGTGGCGCGTGGACGGTGGCTCCCTGTATGCGGCGTTGCCGGCGGAGACGCTCTCGCTCGCGGGCGCCGGCCCGGACGCGCCTGTCGCGCTCACGGTCGATCGCGCGTCGGAGTGGCGTGCCCGGGACATGGTCGGCGTGATGGTCCAGGGGACGGGGGCGATCCACCTGCTGGACGAACTCGGCTCGGGTGCGAAGACCGCCCGGGCACTCGCGACGTCGATCGACCCTGAGGCCGGGGCGCTCGTGCGCATCGCGCCGACCCGCCTGGTGTGGTGGAAGGGATGGTCCAGCGGGAGCCTCGCGGTCGCGTGACGACCGTCGAGTTCTCCGTCGAGGTCGACGCGCCGCCCGAACGGGTCTGGAAGGTCACGAGCAACCCGCGGAACCTGCCGCATTGGGACAAGCACATCGATTCGGTCGAGGTCCCGGAAGGTGGATTGGCGCTCGGCGTCCGCTATCACGTGCTGATGCGGTTCATGTCGTTGCGGACCACGGTGGACGCCGAGGTCCTGGAGTGGGAGCCGCCGTGGCGGGCCTCGATCCGGCTGTCGGGGCTGCTCGAAGCGACGGTGACGACGACGATCGCCTCACTCCCGTTCGAGCGGAGCATGCTGCGACACGAGGTGACGTACCGGTTCCGGGGGGTGTTCGGTGGGATCGGCGCGCGGAGCATCCAGGCCGTAGGCGGGACGCAGATGGCGTTGAAGCACGGGGTGCTGGCCCAGAAGCGGGAGATCGAGGAGGACTAGTTGAAGGTGAGGAACGTCGTGCTCGGAACGGCCCTCGTCGGCGTCGCGCTGAAGGTCGGCCGGTGGTCGTCGGGCCGGGAGGGTCGCGAGGTCGACGCCGAGCTGTTCGAGGAGGGGAACCGCGACCGCGGGCCCGGACCCGACCGCTTCTTCACCGGCGTGACGGAGCTCGGTTCGATCTGGGCGGCGAGCGCCGCCGCCGGCGTCCTCGCGCTCAGCGGCCGCCGGCGCGCGGCGGCGGAAGGGTTCGCCGCCGCGGGCGCCGCGTGGCTCGTCGGCCAGGGACTGAAGCGGGTGGCCAACCGCCCGCGTCCGTACGAGGCGAACCCGGAGGGCACCCGAGTGCTGATCGTTCCGCCGCATGCATCATCGTGGCCGAGCAGCCACCCGATGGTGCTCGCGGCCTTCACGTCGGTCGCCGGACGCGAGCTGGGACTCGGCGCGACTGCAAGGACTGCGCTCGCCGGGCTCGGCGCGTCCGTCGCGGTGTCACGGGTCTACGTGGGTGTGCACTACCCCTCCGACGTGGTCAGCGGGCTGCTGATCGGACGGGCGGTCGGGCGCCTGTGGCCCCGGCGTTCGTGACGGACCACCGGTAGACTCGCTCGCGGTGTTGACTTCCCTGAGCTCTCTTGGCCTCGCGCATCCGCTCATCGTCTCGCCCGGCCTCGCGTCCGTCGGCTGGCCCGTCCTCGACCGGTTCCGGTTCGGCAACGGGTTCGCCATCTCGCCGCACGGGCTCGGGATCGCGATCGGGTTCATGATCGGCGGCTGGCTGCTGGGACGGATCGGCGTCCGCCGCGGCGTCGCGCCGGAGCACATCAGCACGATGCTCTTCTGGGCCCTGATCGGCGCGATCGTCGGCTCGCGGGTCGCCTACGTCATCGCGCACCTCTCGGAGTTCTCCAGCCCGCTCGAGTGGCTCTACGTGTGGAAGGGCGGGATCTCGCTGCTCGGAGGCATCACCGGCGCGATCGTGATCAACATCCGGCGGATGCACAAGTACGGCTACCGCTTCTTCCAGGTGATGGACCCCGCGGCGGTGGCGCTCGCCATGGGGATCGGCATCGGACGGATCGGCGATCTGATCATCGGCGACCATCTGGGCAAGCCCACCAGCTGGCTGCTCGCCTGGACGTATCACGGGGGCAACCTCGCCCCGCCGTTCACGTGCCTGAACGGCGTCTGTCAGGCGCAGCTGCAGGGAGGGCACCTCGAGGTGATCCAACGGTCGGGCGCGAGAGCTCATCGATGCGAGCGGGAAGGTGCTCGCGACCGGCGTGGGGGTCCACCAGACCGCGATGTACGACATGATCCTCGCGTGGATCTTGTTCGCGATCCTGTGGCGGCTCTACATGAAGCCGAGGCGCGAGGGGATCGTCACGCTGACGTTCGGACTGTATTACGGGTGCTGCCGGCTGCTCGAGGACTCGCTGCGGATCGACAAGCGGTTCGGACCGTTCACGGGCAGCCAGTGGACGGCGCTGACGGTCGCGACGATCTCGGCGGGCATCCTGATCTGGTGGGCCGTGCAGTCGCGGAGCCGACCGCCCGATGGCGATGCGGTGGACGGCACGCCCCGGGACGAGACCGGGAGCGACGACGCGGGACAAGACGGCGAACCCGAACAGGCGATCGGCGCCACCTAGTCACCCGGGAGTTCCCCTCGGCCGTGACACGATGCCGTTCGAGGTGATCGCATCGGGCTGGCACTGACGTCGCTGCAGGCGGCCAGGGCGCAGATGGCCGTCGCCCTCGGCTTCCACATCGTGTTCGCGGCGCTCGCCATAGGCGTGCCGTTGCTCCTCGTGTTCACGGAGTACCTCGCGATCCGGAGGGACGACGCGGTGTGGATGGCCATCACGCGCCGGTGGGCCCGCGCGCTCGGCATCCTCGTCGCGATCGGTGCGGTGTCCGGCACGGTCCTGTCGTTCGCTCTCGGACTGTTCTGGCCGGGATTGATGGGCCGGTGGGGGTCGGTGATCGGGCTCCCGTTCGCGCTCGAGGCGTTCGCGTTCTTCATCGAGGCGATCTTCATCGGGATCTACCTCTACGGGTGGGATCGGCTGTCGCCCTGGCGGCACTGGCTGTCGGGCTGGCCCGTCGTGCTCGGGGGCGCGGCGAGCGCGTGGTTCGTCGTCACCGCGAACTCGTGGATGCAGTCCCCGGTCGGGTTCCAGCTCTCCGCCGGCGGGAAGGTGGTCGACGTCCAGCCGATCCGGGCGATGCTCAACCCATCCACGCCCGTGATGACGACGCACATGATCCTGGCCGGCTACATGGCGACCGGACTCACGATCGCGTCGGTGTACGCGGTCGGGATGTTGAAGGGGCGCCGCGACACGTATCACCGCCGCGCGCTGGCGGTGGGGCTGACGTTCGGGCTGCTGCTCGCGCCCGTGCAGGTGGTGGTCGGCGACCTGGCCGCGAAGCTGGTGGCCGAGCGACAGCCGATCAAGCTCGCGGCGATGGAGGGTCTGTGGGACACGACCGCACATGCCCCGCTGACGATCGGCGGCATCCCGTTGGCCGGCCGGGAGCAGACCGTGCTGGGGATCCGCATCCCGGGAGGGCTGTCGTGGCTGGCGTACGGCGATACGGGCGCGGTGGTGCGGGGGCTGACGTCCGTGCCGCCGGGGGACCGGCCGAACACCATCGTCGTCCACCTGGCGTTCCAGGCGATGGTGGCGATCGGGTTCGGATTCCTCGGCCTTGGCGCGTGGGCGCTGGTGGGGTGGTTGCGCCGCGGCCGTCGGGCGTTGCCCGACGGCCGCTGGTTCCTGCGGGCCGCGGCCATCGCGGGCCCGGCCGCGTTCATCGCGCTCGAGGCGGGATGGGTCGTGACAGAGGTGGGCCGTCAGCCGTGGATCGTCTACGGCCAGATGCGAACCGCCGAGGCGGTGACGACGCGTGGGGGCATCGTGTGGTGGCTGATCGCGACGGTCGGTACCTACGTGTTGCTCGGAACGGCGTGCGCCTGGTTGTTGATCCAGCTCACGCGGAAACCGCGCGAGGCAGACGCCCACGAGGAGCACGCGTGAGCGATACCGGGCTACAGGTGGCCATGCTGCTCGCGATCGGCGCGGGGATGACGTTGTACGTGCTGCTCGGGGGCGCGGACTTCGGCGGCGGCGTGTGGGACCTGCTCGCCCGCGGACCGGCGCGCGACCGCGAGCGCTCCCTGATATCGAAGGCGATCGGTCCCGTCTGGGAGGCGAACCACGTCTGGTTGATCTTCGTGGTCACGGTGCTGTTCGCGGCGTTCCCGCCCGCGTTCGCCGCGTTGAGCGTCGCGCTGTATGTGCCGTTCGGCATCGCCATCGCGGGCATCGTGATGCGGGGAGCCGCCTTCGCGTTCCGCTCGTACGGTGAGCCGGATACGGGGTGGCAGCGGGCGTGGACCCGCGTGTTCGGCATCGCGTCGCTCGTGACACCGTTCGTGCTCGGCATGTGCGCCGCCGCGATCGCATCCGGGCGGATCAGCATCGTCGGCGACACGGTGCACGCCACCCTCGTCGGGTCGTGGACCGGCCCGCTGTCGTGGGTGGCGGGGTTCCTTTCGTTGGCGATGTGCGCGTTCCTGGCCGCGACGTATCTGACCGTGGAGGCCGTCCAGCGCGGCGACGCCCAACTCGAGGACCGGTTCCGTCGCCGCGCGCTCGGTGCGGGCGTGATCGCAGGCGTCCTCGCGGGGATCGGTCTCCTGGTCGTTCGAGCGGATGCGCCCACGTTGTGGCACGGCATGGTCCAGGACGGATGGCCGTTCGTGATGCTCTCTGGCGTCGCGGGCGTCGTCGCGTTGGAAGCGACGGCCCGAGGCCGGGAGCGAGTCGCGCGATCGAGCGCGGCCGTCGCCGTGGGGTCGGTGGTGGTGGGATGGGGCGTCTCGCAATGGCCCTACCTGATCGTGCCCGACCTGACCGCGGCCGAGGCGGCGGCGCCGAAGTCCTCGCTGGGGCCGATCGCGATCGGGCTGGCGGTGGGCGCCGCGCTCGTCCTGCCCTCGCTGCTGCTGCTGTTCCGCGTGTTCAAGGCGTCGCGAGCCCCGGTCGTGCGCTCCCCTGATGCCGGCTAGTGCTGATGCCCGGCGTGTCCGCCGTGGTCGTGACCGCCGTTGCCGGTGCCCGCGGTGGCGGGCACGTTGGCCATCAAGGTGAGCGGCTTCCCCACCTTGGACTTCGTGGCGCGCGCGACGGCGTGGGCTGACTCGCGGAGGGCCACGGAGGCCGGCGCGTCCGGGTCGGTGACCACGATCGGTGCACCGCTGTCGCCGCCCGCGCGGAGCGCCGGTACCAGGGGGACCTGCGCCATCAGCGGGACGCCGAGCGTGTCCGCGGCCTCCTGGCCGCCACCCGTGCCGAAGATGTCGTCGCGCTCGCCGCAATGGGGGCACACGTAGTAGCTCATGTTCTCGATCACGCCGATCGGCCGCAGGTTGGTGCGCTCGGCCATCTTGCCGGCGCGTTCGGCCACCTTGCGAGCGGCCTCCTGCGGGGTGGTCACGACCAGCATCGACGCGCCCGGGATGAACGAAGCCAGCGAGATGGACACGTCGCCGGTTCCCGGCGGCAGGTCGCAGAGCAGGAAGTCCAGGTCGCCCCAGTAGACGTCGCCGAGGAACTGCTCGATCGCCTTGTGCAGCATGGGTCCCCGCCAGATCACGGGCGTCTCCTCGGGAACGAAGAACCCCATCGAGATCACCTTCACGCCGTGACCTTCGAGCGGCAGGATCATGTCGTTGAACCCGACGGGTTTGCCCTGGACGCCGAGCATCCGCGGGACGCTGAAGCCCCACACGTCCGCGTCCAGCACGCCGACCCGGTGTCCCTCGGCCGCGAGGGCGCACGCGAGGTTCACGGTGACGCTCGACTTGCCCACGCCGCCCTTGCCGGACGCGATCGCGACGATCGTGGTGGACGGGGGGAACGAGATCTTCGACTGCTGCGGAGCCGCGGCGCTGCCGCCACGGAGCTGCTGCACGAGCGCCGCGCGCTGTTCCTGCGATCATCGGGGAGAGGTCGACCGCCACGCGCGCCACGCCCTCGAGCGGCGAGACCGCCGCCGTCACGTCGTTCGTGATGCGGTCCTTCAGCGGACAGCCCTCGATCGTGATGAGCACATCGACTCGGACGGTGTCGCCTTCGATGGGGATCGCCGCGCAGCATGCCGATGTCCTCGATCGGCCTGCCGATCTCGGGATCCATGACGGTGCGGAGTGCCTCGCGGACCTGGGCTTCGGTGACCATCGCGTCCTCTCAGGCTCTAAGCTAGGTTGACACGGTGCGAACCGTGGAAATCCATCATACGGCGAGGCCGAGAACATGCCCGACCCAGCACCCATCGAGATCTACAAGGCGCTCGCCGACGATACCCGCTATCGGCTCTACCGCTACCTGCGGCTCTCGGGCCGCGCGGTGTCGGTCCGCGAGCTCTCCACGCGTCTGTCGTTGCACCCGAACACCCTGCGTCCCCATCTGCGACGGCTGGAGGAGGCCGGCCTCGCGGCGAGCGAGGTCCACCGCGGGGCGACCGTCGGGCGTCCACAGGTGCTCTACACGGCGGTCGCCCGTGAGGAGCGTGAAGGCCGGGACTACCGGCTGCTCGGAGAGATCCTCGCTGAGCTTGATCGGTGGCAAGCGACAGCTCGAACGCGCGGAAGAGGTCGCACGCGAGTGGGGCGCCTACTTGGTCGGGCGGAGCGTTCCGCGTCCGGGCGCGCGCGGTCCCTCCGGCCCCAACCTCGCCGTGCTCCAGGAGGCGCTCGCCGAGGCCGGGTTCGACCCGCGGTTCCGCCGGCGCAGCGCGAAGACCGTCGAGATCTCGCTCCGCGATTGCCCCTTCCGCGACCTGCTCGACGAGCACCGGGAGCTGGTCTGCGCCGTGCACAAAGGGCTCCTGGAGGGCATGCTCGGCGCGTCGCGACCCTCGCTCCGGCTGACGGAGTTCGAGCCGCTCGCCGAGCGATCGGCGGTCTGTCGCCTGGTCGCCCGCGGCGCTTGAATCGGCCGGTTTCTCTCGTCCCGGCCCCGGAAAGACTTCCTTGAAGGCGGAACTGAAGTCGGGCCGTTCCTTGGACGATGAGTAAAGGGCGAGCCGGAGCGGCGGCGACGCACCTCAGATGAGAGAGAGGGCTTGGTGGACGGCGTGACCGAACCGATCGTGGAAGAGTTCAAAGGCTGGCTCGCCGACCTGTTCCAGAGCGAAGGGTCCGACCTGCACGTCAAGGTGGGGTCACCTCCGATGTACCGGATGCCGGACGGCCTGGTTCGCCTTGACCGCGAGCCGCTGACGTTCGCGGAGACGAACGCGATCGCCGATGCGATCGTACCGGCCAGCCGCCGCGATCGGCTGGAGCAGCACGGTGAGACGGACTTCGCCTACTCCGTGCCCGATGTCGGGCGGTTCCGGACCAACGTGTTCCATCAGCGCGGATCGACCAGCATGGTGCTCCGCCGGTTGCGGTTCGGCGGGCCGACGTTCGCCGAGGTGGGGCTCCCCGATGCCGTCCGCGAGCTCTCCGAGGAGCACCGGGGCCTGATACTCGTCACCGGCCCGACGGGCTCCGGCAAGACCACGACGCTCTCGGCGATGATCGAGCACATCAACGAGACGAAGCCGGTACACATCGTGACGGTCGAAGACCCGGTCGAGGTCCTGTACCACGACAAGGTCGCGTCGATCAACCAGCGCGAGGTGGGCACCGACACCGACGACTTCCTGTCCGCGCTCCGCGCGGCGCTCCGCCAAGACCCCGACGTGATCCTGATCGGCGAGATGCGCGACACCGAGACCGTTCGCGCCGCGATCCAGGCGGCCGAGACGGGTCACCTCGTGATGTCGACGCTCCACACGGTCGACGCCACCGAGACGGTCAACCGCGTGATCGACTTCTTCCCGCCCCACCAGCAGAAGCAAGTGCGGCTGGCGCTCGCCGGGACGCTCCGCGGCATCATCTGCCAGCGGCTCGTGCCCACCACCGACGGCGGGCGCGTCCCGGCGCTCGAGATCATGGTGAACACCGGCCGGGTCGCGGAGCGGATCGCCGACCCGGACCTGACCGCCGAGATCAAGGACGTCATCGCGGATGGCTCGTACTACGGGATGATCACGTTCGATCAGTACCTGCTGAACCTGGTACGCGACGGCAGGGTGACGATCGAGTCGGCCATGAAGAACGTGTCGTCGCAGCACGACTTCATGCTCGCGTTGCAGCAGGCGGGCATGAGCGTGACCGTCGAATCCTTGAGCCCGTCGCACTCGGCCTAGCCGGCGACGGCTCCCTTCCGCCGATTCCGCGCCGCGAACGCGAACACGACGCTCGCCCCCGCCAGCAGCAACGCCGCTGCGGTGATCCACACGAGGATGCCGTTCACGGCACCGTCCCTGGCGACGGGCGCAGGATCGATCGCGGTCGAAGCGGCGTTGCCGTCCTCCGTCGTCGTCACCGGGACGACGCCGGCTAGGTCCGTCCCGACCCCGTCGCCGACGACGATCGCGCCGACCATCCCCGGGTGGATCAGGCAGGAGTACGGGTAGACGCCGTCCCGGTCGAACCGATAGCGCACGGTGTCGCCTTGGAGGAGCGAGATCTCAGGATCGCCCCATGTGCCGCCGACCCCGACGACGACATGCGTCATGGCGTCTCGGTTCGTCCACGTGACATCGGTTCCCGGCTGCACGTAGAGCACGGTCGCGGCGAAGCACAGATCCGCGATATCCACGCTGTCCCCTCGGCCGGTGCTCGGAGGGATGTGACACCCCCCGCCGGCCCAGGCGATACCGCCCCCACCCCACAGCGCCATGCATGCCACGGCCCCGATGACGCCGATCCTGATCGCGTTGGACCTCATCGTGACGCTCCTCTCGTCGGCACGGACGTGTTCGATCCCTCTACACCGCCGTGGCGGATGAGGTTCCCGTGCGACTGCGGTCAGGCGGGGACGCTCTCGGCGATGCTGATCGCCGCGGCTCGCCCGAGGGTCGTCTCGAGGCGCATGACGACATCGCCGCTCTTCCACACGAGCACGTTGCCCATGACGCGGTAACGGGCGTAGGTGTCCTCGCCCGTCACCAGGTCGAGCTCGTGCGGGCCAGTGATCCACCACGCGTCGCGGCCGCCGACCTCGACCTGATCCAACGTGCTCCCCTCCGAGAACAGGACCTTGGACGCCAGCGCCGCGTCCCCGTGGAACTCGTAGAGGACGGCTCCCCAGGGGAGGTCGTCGATCGTTGGAAGCGTTTCGCTCGACGTCCAGCCCAGCACGATCCTGGTCCCGTCGGAGGTTTCGTCGACCCAGACCGCATCGGGGGAACCCAAGGCACCGGGCACGCGCGCGGTGAATCCGGCTTCTCGCTCGGCGTCCGGCAGCGTCGCCGGATGGCCGAGCGTCGGACCGCTCGCGACGGCCGACGGCAACGCGGTCGGCAGGCCGGGGAACGTGTCGATCGTGAGCGCGCCGAGATCGATCACGACCTTCGCGGCCACGGCCGCCAGCGACAGAAGCACCACACCCAGCACGACCAACAGCACCGTGCGGCGGCGACGGGGGAGCGACAGGCGTGTTCGCGCGAGCGACGGGACGCGCTGATGGTCATCGAGCATCTCCGCGATCCGACCCGATACGTCGGGCGTCTTCGGCCACTCGATCTCCCGGGCGGTCGCGGTGAGCGCGCGACCGAGCGCATCGTCGTCGAGACCTCGCCAGCGCTGCGTCATCTCGTCACCCCGCCGGAAGCCTCGAGCTCGGCCCGGAGCCGTCCGAGCGCCCGGGAGAGGCGCGACTTGACGGTGCCCGGTCGCACGCCGAGCGCATCGACCATCTCCGTTTCGGACAGCTCGAACAGGTATCGGTAGGCGATCACGAGGCGATCCGACTCACGGAGCCGTTCCATCGCGTGCATCAGCGCCTGCGCCTCCTCCCGCTCCAGAGCCGCGGCCTCGGGGGACGGGGCCGCGCCCCCCGGATCGGCCGCGGCCCCGCGAAGGGCGAGCCCTTCGCGGCGGCGCGACGATCGGACGCGGTTGTGGGCCTCGTTCGCCACGATCCGCAAGAGCCACGGACGGAACGGCGCGCCGGGCCGGAACCGCGGCAGCGCGTAGTACGCCTTCACGAAGGCCTCTTGCACGGCGTCTTCCGCCTCTCCCGCCTGGCGCGTGACGAGCCACGCGACCCGGTGCGCGATGCCTTGGTACCGCGTCACCAGCTCTTCGAACGCCGGGACGTCGCCGTCCCTGGCGAGGTCGACGAGCTCCGCGTCCTCCAGTGGTCGGCCCTCCACGGAACGCTCGCCCGAACCCACCTACGTCACCCGTACACCGTGAACGGCGCCGGGGTTCCGGCGCCGTTCGACAGGTCGGATCCGTACGTCGGGCTCAGCCGTCCGAGGCAGGTTTCCCGTTGCCCGATGCCTGCTCCGCCAGGGCGACCACGCCCGCCGCGAGGCCGGCGAGCTCCATCGGCACGACGATCTTGGCGGACGGCGACGAACCGATCTGCTTGAGCGTGTCGAGGTACTGCAGGCTCATCGTGTTCGTCGCCACCAGGTTGGCGACCTCGTTGATCTTGTCGAGCGCGAGCGAGAAGCCCTCCGCGCGCAGGATCGCCGCCTGGCGGTCGCCCTCCGCGCTCAGGATCGCGGCCTGCTTCTGGCCTTCGGCGTTCAGCACGGCCGCGGCCTTGTTCCCTTCGGCGACGGTGACCGCGGCCTGCTTGGCACCCTCGGCCTCGGTGACGACCGCGCGACGCGTCCGCTCGGCCGACATCTGCCGGGTCATGGCCTCCTGGACGGCCGGCGGAGGGATGATCTCGCGGATCTCGACGTTCGTGACCTTGACGCCCCAGCGCTCGGTCACCTCGTCCAGCTTCGAGCGGAGGACCTCGTTCATCTGCTCGCGCTTGGCGAGCACGTCGTCGAGCGACATGTCACCGACCACGGAACGGAGGGTCGTCGCCGCGATGTTCTGCGCGGCGCCGGCGAAGTTCCCGACGGTCAGCACCGACATCTGCGGGTCCATGACCTTGTTGAACACGATGAAGTCGATCGAGATCGAGGCGTTGTCCTCGGTGATCGCGGACTGGTGTGGGATCTCCAGGTAGAACTCGCGGAGGTCGACCGACACGGCGCGATCGACGAACGGGATCAGGAGCACGAGGCCCGGACCCTTGTTCCCCAGGACCCGCCCCAGCCGGAACACGACGAGTCGCTGGTACTCCCGCACGACCTTGATGGCGGCCGCCAGGAACGACACGATCACGACCACGAGGACGGCGAGTCCGATCAACAACGCGAAGTTCATCCGGTGGTTCCTCCTTCCGCCGGCACGGAGGCCGGCACGTGCTCATCGTTGAGCGGCTCCACGGTGAGCACCAGGCCGTCGAGCCCGGTGACGCGGATCCGCGTGTTCCGCGGCAACGGCCCCGATCGAGAGACCGCGCGCCACTCCTCGGAGGCCACCCGGACCACGCCGTCGGGACCGAGCCCCGGTCCGACCACCACGCCTTCTTTGCCCATGATCGCTTCGGCGCCGCGCGGGACCGGGGGGATGTGGCGCATCGCGATCAGCTTCGAGACGGCGACGCCGAAGAAGAGCGCGACCAGTCCCGCGACCGCGACCAACACCCATGGCGACACGTGGACGCCTCCGGAGCCGTCGTAGAGGAAGAGCCCGCCGGCCACCAAGGCGATCAGTCCGGCGATCGACCAGATGCCCAGTCCGGGGGCCTTCACCTCCAGCACGAAGAACACGACGGAGGCGACCAGGAGCGCGACGCCGATCAGGCGTACCGGTAGGACCCCGAACGAGACGAACGACGTCAGCAAGAGGATCGTTCCGACGGTGCCGGCGAAGATGTGCCCCGGGACGATGATCTCGATCACGATCAGCAGGAGCCCGAGCCAGAAGAAGATGAACGCGAGGTTCGGGTCGAGGATGCTGTGGAAGAAGTTCGCGCCAGGCGACAACGAGCGCTCCTGGAGCTCGAGGTTGGTCAGATCGGGGAGCGTGGTCGTCGTGCCGTCGCCGAGCGTCACGGTCGTGCCGCTCACCGTGGCGAGGAGCGAGTCCACGCTCGGCTCGATCAGGTCGATCACGCCGTCCTCCAGCGCCTGCGTTGCGCTGATGCTCGTGGCGTCGCGCACGAACGACTCCGCCACATCCGCGTTGCGTCCGTAGGTCTCCGCCATGCTCCGGATCGAGGCCACGGCGTCGTTGGTCACCTTGCGTTCCAACGTCAGGCCCGAGACGCCGATCGGCGTCGCCGCGCCGACGTTCGTCCCCGGCGCCATCGCGGCGACCGGACACGACATCAGGACGAAGGCCCCGGCCGAGGCCGCCCGCGCTCCTTCGGGCGCCACGTAGCAGATCACCGGCACCTTCGAATTCAGGATCGCCTGCGTGATCTCGCGCATCGAGGATGCGAGCCCTCCCGGCGTGTCGATCTGCAGGAGGATCGCCGGGTTGCCGTCGTGGTTCGCGTCGTCGATCGAACCGCGCAGGTAGTCGGCGACGAACGGGTCTACGACGCCGTTCAGACGCAGGCTCATGATGGTGTCTGCCGCCTGGGCTTGCGCCGGTTGGGCGGCGAGCGCGCCGAAGCTCAGGCACGCCGCGAGCGTCAGCAGCCGGGTGAACCACGACCGCATCTTCATGAAAGCAGCGTACGCCCTCGTAGCGAGAGTCGTGCAGTCCGGGGACTCGAGGCCGATAATCGAGCGATCGGCAGCCGCAAGCCGCGCCCAACCCGGGTCGCGTATACCGAAAGGGAAGACCGAGTGCAGGCTCGGCACGACGGACCACTCCTCCCGCGAGAGGAACAACAACTGGTGGAAGGGCTCCTCGTAGGCGACGACGTCGCCGTCCGTGCTATCTACGCGCGGTTCGGCCGACCGGTATATACGCTCGGCTTGCGGCTGCTGGGCACCCGCGAGGCGGCCGAGGAGCTGACTCAGGACGTCTTCCTGACGGCGTGGCGGAAGGCGGCACGGTTCGATGCCACTCGCGGACGCCTCTCGACCTGGCTGATGACCATCGCCCACAACCTGGCCGTCGACCGGCTGCGCCGAGAGACCGGCGTGACCCGTCCGACGCTCGTGCTGGTCGATGAGGTCCCGGAGCAAGCGGGCGTCGACGAGGGCGCCGTCGTGCTGGAGCGGGACGCGGCGGTCCGCGCGTTGGAGTCGCTGTCGGACGCCGAGCGCCGGCTCCTGGCCCGCGCCTACTTCCGGGGCCTCACCGCGCGAGAGATCGCAGAGGCCGATGGCATCCCGCTCGGAACCGTGAAGACCCGATTGCGCGCCGCACTGATCAAGGTGCGCCGCGCCAACGAGGGGAAGGAGCCGTCGTGAACTGCGCTGCCGTTCGCGAACGGCTCACGGAACGCGCGCTCGGCGCCATGCCCGCCGACGATGGGCAGACGCTCGATCGACACCTCGCGTGGTGCGCCGCGTGTCGCAAGGAGGCCGGCGAGCTTGAACGCGCGGCCGCGACGTTCGCGTTCGCCCTCGCTCCGGCGGAGCCCGCGGCCGATCTGGAAGACCGGGTCGTGGGGGACGTGCAGTCGATCGCGGCCAAGCAGCGACCCGCCGGCGCCCGGCGCGGCCGGTTGGCCGTCACGCTGGCCGTCGCAGGCATGCTCGCCCTGTCCGGGTTGGGTTGGGGAGCCGTCATGGCGGGGCGCGCGGCCCGGTTCGAGGATCTGTCGAAGGCCGAGCAACAGAAGCGACTGGATGCGAACGCCGCGTTCCGCCAGATACTCAACAGCTCGGAGTTCAACGACCCCGGGAACGAGGTGTTCCTGGGAACGCTCGCGAGCGACACCCGAGGTGGGTCCGCCGCTGGATCCGCCCTGACGCTGGTGTCGCCGAGCACGGCAGATATCGCGATCGTGATGGTGAACGGGTTCGATGCCGCCGCCGCGAAGACCGCGCTCCCGTTCCGCGTGTTCCTCACGGACGAACACGGGAAGAAGCTGGCCGTCGGCAAGATCAAGGCGCTGGACACTGGCGGCGGCGCGATCTTGTCGGCGCCGTTCGAACTGGATCTCTCGCGCTACACGGGGGTAGAAGTGGTCGACACGGACGGCAACGTCGTCCTGCACGGGAGCGTGACGAGGCGTCCCTCCATCACCACGCCGTCGCCCTGACGTCACCCGGCACCGTCGTATCCTCGCACCCATGCGTTTCGGGCTGGCGTTGCCTCAATACGGATTCTCGCTCCCGGACGGCGCGGTTGGGTTCGACACGACGGCCACGTGGGCACGCCGCGCCGAGGAGCTGGGCTTCGACTCGGTGTGGCTGTCCGATCACTTCTTCTACACGTTCTCGCGATACGGGGGCGACCCGACCCCGATCCCCGCGATCGAGCCGATGACGGCGCTCGCGGGGCTCGCGGCCATCACATCGCGGGTTCGGCTCGGGACGCTGGTCCTCTGCGCACCCTTCCGTCACCCGGCGCTCACGATGAAGATGGCCGTGACGATCGATCGCCTCTCCGGCGGTCGCTTGGACCTGGGGCTCGGTGCCGGATGGCTGCAGGAGGAGTTCGATGCGTTCGGGTTCCCCTTCGGGACGATCGGCGAGCGATTCACGGCGCTCGAGGATGCGCTGGCGGCGCTGTCGGCGCTGCAGTCCGGCGAGGCGACGACGTATGCCGGCACGAACGTCAGGCTCCGCGAGGCCGTGGTGCACCCCGCTCCGGTGAACGGCAGGGTGCCCGTCTGGGTCGGTGGCAAGGGCGGGCCGCGGCTGCTCCGGTTGATCGCGAGGTACGCCGACGGATGGAACCTGGTGTGGCGCGTCGATCCGAACGGATACGCCGCGCGCGTCGACGCCGCGCGCGCGGCGTTCGGATCGGTCGGGCGCGACCCGGCGTCGCTTCGACTCTCGGTGGGCCTCTACACGCTGGTCGGTGCCGATGAGGCAGCCGCCAGAGCAGCGTTCGATCACGGCCGCGCGCACTTCCCCGGTGGGGCGATGGACGCCGACACCTGGGAGACCTGGCGCGCGGACACGCTGTCGGGAACGCCCGAACAAGTCATCGAGCGCGTGCAGCGGTTCGAGGAGCTCGGTGTCGAAGAGCTGGTGATCTCACCGTGGGTCCTGCCGTTCGCGGTCCACGATCGGGAGGCGCTCGGCGTGTTCTCCGAGCGGGTCATGGCCCCGCTCCGCTCATCCTCCTGATGGAGCCGCTGGGGGCCGTCGTGACCGTCCTCCACGATGCCGACGAACCGCTGCACTGGACGGTGATCCAGGACCGGGCGCTCCGGCAAGGGTTGATCGACCCGTTCGTCGTCACGGACGTCAGAGCCACGCTGTTGCGAGCGTTGCGCGATGGCGTCCGCACCGGCGCGGTGGTGCGCGTCGACACCGGCGTCTACGCGCTCCCGCCACCCATCGGGGACGGGTCGGGAACCGAGACCTAGGCGGCCTTCTTACGAGGGCGACCACGGCGCTTCGGCGCCGACGACGTCCGGGCTGCGGGCTTCCTCGCGGCCGGCTTCTTCGCGGGCGATCCGGCAACGACCGCCTTCGGGCGTCCGCGCCGTGGCCTACGTGCGCCGGCGACCAGTTCGTTCACGTGCGTCGCGCAGAGATCCTTCACGAAGTTGCCTCGCGCCGCTTTGATGGTCACGGTTTCCGCAGCGGGTTTGCCACACGTGTCGCAGACGAGGATCGTCTTCTCGGACATCGCCAACTCCCCTCGGGCTTGGGATATTGCCCGCAGGATATCGGATGCGTCGCTTAACACGCGCATTGCCTCGATTGCCAGCGCTCAGCGCCGGTAGGGGATGGCGGAGAATCGCTCGAGTTTCTCGAACTGATGCTGCGCCTCGACGTATCGAACGGTTCCCGACTGCGAGCGCATCACCATCGAATACGTGGTCGCTCCGTCGGGCCAATACTTCACGCCGCGAAGCAGTGAGCCATCCGTCACTCCGGTCGCAGCGAAGAACACCTCTCGCCCGGTCACGAGGTCGTCGGTCGCGAGCACACGATCGAGGTCGAAGCCCTGATCGAGGAGCGTTCCTCGTTCCTCGTCGGTCCTCGGCCACAGACGTCCTTGGATCGCGCCACCCAGGCACTTGAGCGCCGCGGCCGTGATCACGCCCTCGGGCGTGCCACCGATCCCGAGCAGGAGATCCACGCCCGACCGTGGCGTCGCCGCGGCGATGGCTCCCGCCACGTCGCCGTCGGTGATCAGGAACACCCGGGCGCCGACGGCACGGACCTCGTCGATCAGCGCTGCATGCCGGTCGCGGTCGAGGATCGTCACGGTGATCTCCTCCGGGCCCACACCCTTCGCCTTCGCCACACGGCGAACGTTCTCCGCCGCCGACGCGGTGATATCGATCGCATCGGCCGCTTCCGGCCCCGTGGCGACCTTCTCCATGTACACGGCCGCGCCCGGGAAGAACATGGAGCCGCGCTCCGCGAGCGCGATCACCGCGAGCGCGTTGGGCTGGCCCAGGGCCGTCAGTCGCGTGCCATCGATGGGGTCGACCGCGACGTCCACGCCGGGTCCGGAGCCATCGCCCACCTCTTCGCCGTTGAACAGCATGGGCGCCTCGTCCTTCTCGCCCTCGCCGATCACCACGGTGCCGTGCATCGATACGGTGTCGATCATCAGACGCATGGCGTCGACGGCGGCGGCATCGGCCGCGACCTTGTCACCGCGGCCGATCCATCTCCCCGCTGCCAGCGCGGCGGCTTCGGTGACGCGCACGAGCTCCAGGGCAAGGTTGCGGTCGGGGCGCGGGGTCTCACTCGTCACCGTGTCCTCCGTAGTCGATCGAACGATCGTGCCGGTGCGTCATGGTACGCCGCCCGGGGTTCGGATAAGGCCCTGCTCCGCGTACCAGCGGAGCGTCCTCGCGACGGTGTCCTCGATCCGTCGATAGGTGAGGCCCAGATCGCGTGTGGCGCGGGACCCGTCGTACCGGTGACCATGGAGCAGCGTCCGTGCGAGCTCCGTGCAGAACGGCACGTCGCGACGTGTCAACCGCGACGCCCAGCCGGCGGCAGCGCCCGTCGCCCACGCTGCCGCTCTCGGCAGATGGATGACGTGTCGCGGCCTCCCCGTGGCGGCCCGGACGAGCTCGAGCGCATGGCGGGTGGTCAGGCTGGCGCCGTTCAGCACGTAGCGCTCTCCGGGTCGGCCGCGATCCTCGGCGGCCACATGCCCTTGCGTGCAGTCGTCGACATCGACGATCGACAGATACGTGCGCACCATCACTGGCGAAGGGGAGTTCACCAGGCCGATGAGCAGGCGTGCCGAGCCCTCGGTCCGACCCGGCCCCTGCACGGACGACGGATTGACGGCCACCACCTCGATATCCAGGTCGGCGCCCAGGGCGAACACGCGCTGTTCGGCGACGAACTTGGATCGCTCGTACGCCGACAGGAACGTCCCTCGATGGGGGGTGTCTTCGGTTCCGACCACGCCGCGCGGCTCGCCGATCGTGGCCGCCGACGACGTGTAGACGACGCGCCCGACGCCCGCGCGTGCGGCCGCCTCCACCACGGACTCGGAACCATGGACGTTCGTGCGGAACATCTGCTCCGGATCGCGGATACACATCGCGTTCACGCCGGCCACGTGGAACACCGTCTCGCAGCCACGCATGCCCATGAGGAGCGCGTCGTCGTCGAAGAGATCCCCGCGGATCGGACGTCCTCCATCCGCCTCCATGGCGTCGGCCGTCTCACGGGAGCGGGCGAGCGTTCGCACCTCGCGTCCCTCGGCGGTGAGACGGCGGAGGAGCGCACCACCGACGAACCCGCTGCCGCCGGTCAAGAAGGCGGGGCCCCGCACGCCCGCCTATCGCTCTCGTCGGCCGATCAGCAGTCCGCCGAACCGGGCGAAGTACTCGACGGCGGAGCCAACCGTGACGACGGCCGCCACGAGCATGGCGTACTGGTCGGGGTAGAGCGGACCCCATGGCTGGGACGTTCGAACGATCGCGAGCAGGATCGCGAGGAATTGGACGTTGGCTTTGAGCTTCCCCCAGATCGACGGCTTCATGACGGTGCCGTCGGCGGCGGTCACCGCGCCACGGAGACCCATGATCACGATCTCGCGCCCGATGATGATGAAGGCGATCCATGCAGAAGCGCGACCGACCGAAACGAGCGCGATCAACACGCCCGACACCAGCAGCTTGTCCGCCGTGGTGTCGAGGAACGTGCCGAGCGTCGTGGTCTGCTTCCATCGGCGCGCCAGCCGGCCGTCGAAGAAGTCCGTTGCCGCAGCGATCGCGAACAGGATGGCGGCGGCGACGTACGCGTACTGCACGCGATATCCCACGAGCACCAGGGCCATCACGACGGGCGTCAGTGCGACGCGGAGGTACGTGATGCCCGTCAGGAAAGCAGCGGCTCGCTCGTCCGGAGTCCTCACCACGTCGCAGGCATCGTAGCAGCGGCCCTCAGCCGCTCCGGACGCTGCGCAACAGGTCACGGACTTCGGCCGACGTCGCGCACGAGAGTGCGTCGGTCGCCACGGCGCGGGCGGTGGAGAGATCGACGGCTCGCACGGCTCGTTTCACGAGCGCGATGGACGGTGCGCCCATCGACAGCTCGCGCACGCCCAACCCCAGCAACAGCGCCGTGGCATCCGGGTCTCCGGCGAGCTCACCGCACACCCCGACCCATCGCCCCCGGGCGTCCGCCGCATCGACGGTCATCTTGATCGAGCGAAGCACCGCGGGATGGACCGCGTCGGCAAGTGCGCTCACGCGAACGTTCCCGCGATCCGCGGCCATCGTGTATTGGGTGAGGTCGTTCGTACCGATCGAGAAGAAGTCCGCATGCTCCGCGAGGCGGTCCGCCAGCAACGCGGCCGACGGCACCTCGACCATGACGCCGACCTCGAGCGTCGGCGGCCGTTCGCCGGCGCGATGGAGCAGAGCGTTGGCCGCGCGGAGCTCGTCGACGGTGGCGACCATCGGGAACATCACCCGCAGCGGATGGTCGGCGGCCACGCGGAGGATCGCTCCCAGCTGCGTCTGCAGGAGATCCGGCCGCTCCAGCCCGAGCCGGATCCCGCGAACGCCGAGGAACGGGTTCGGCTCCGGAGGCTGATCGAGGTACGGGAGCGGCTTGTCGGCGCCGGCGTCGAGCGTGCGGATCACCACGGGGCGTCCGCCCATCGCTTCCGCGGTCTCCCGGTATGCCGCCTCTTGCTCGCGCGCATCCGGCATCGACGCTCGGCCCATGAAGAGGAACTCGGTGCGGAACAGGCCGACCCCGTCGGCGCCGGCCGCCACGGCCCGGACCGCGTCGGCCGGCGAGCCGATGTTCGCCGCGACCTCGATCGTCGTCCCGTCGATCGTGCGAGCCGGTTCGAGCGCTGTGGTCTGTGCCTCACGGAGGGCCGCTGCCCGTTCGTCGCGCGCGCCGGTCAGCTCCGCCAGCAGCGACGCGTCCGGATCGACGTGGATCACGCCGGTGGTCCCATCCACGACGATCGGGGTCCCCTCGGCGAGACGGAGCAGCGCATCGCCGGCACCGACGACCGCCGGGATGCCCGACGCGCGCGCGAGCACCGCGGCGTGCGAGGTGGGCCCGCCGGCGGCGGTGGCGATGCCGAGCACGACGGTGGGGTCGAGCCCCACGGTGTCGGCGGGGGACAGGTCGGTCGCGATCACGACGCCGGGTGCCTCGAGCACGGGGTGCGGGACCGAGACGTCGAGCAGATGAGCGAGCACCTGGCGCCCGACGCTCCGAAGGTCCGCCGCTCGAGCCCGGAGGTACGCATCTTCGAGGCCGTCCCAGGCCTCCGCGGTGCGCTCGATCACGCCGTGCCATGCCCGTGCCGCAGACTCGCCTTCGTCGACGATCGCACGCCTGGTCGGGGACAGGAGCGCACCGTCCCGCAGGAAGAGCAGATGGGCGTCGAAGATCTCTGCCTCGTCACCGACCGCCCGCCCCGCGACGAGCGCGCGCTGCCGCGCGATGTCGTCGCCGACCGCATCGAGTGCGGCATCGAGCGAAGCCAACTCGAGCTCGGGGCTGCCGGCTCCCTCAGGGATCGCGAGGTCGGGCGTTCGGAACCGCCGGACTGGCCCGATCGCGATCCCGGCGGAGGCGGGATAGCCTCGAACGATCCCGGGCGCTTCCGGGACGACGGACGCCGGAGCGACACGCTCCGGCCCGGAGGGCTCGGGACGATCGTCGAAGTCGCGTGCGGCGAGCGCCGCGATCGCCTCCAGGGCCGGCGATGCCTGGGGCCCCGACGCGCCGACCTCGATCGTGTGACCTCGCGTCGCACCGAGCATCGCGACCGCGTTCAAGCTGGAGGCGTCGGCCGGTCCTCGGCCGTTCGTCACGTCGCGGACCGTGACCCGCGCATCGAACGACGACGCGGTCTGCACGAACCTGGCGGCCGGTCGCGCGTGCAGCCCGTGCGGGTTGTTGACGGTCAGCGTGATCGATGCCTCGTCGGCGGCAGCCGACGACGGGGCCGGCGACGATTCGGTCCCCGTGTCCCCGAGGTGCGCGATCTTCCCGGCGAGTCCGCCTCGCGCTTCCTGGGCGACCCGCTCGAGCGGCGCGCCCAGTTTCGCCGTGACGGCTGCGGCCACGGCTCCCTCGACGATCGGCGCCTCGCAGAGCAGGATGCCCGAGCGGCGATCCTCCGGCATCAGGTCGAGCGCCATCTCGGCCGAGAGCACCGCGCTCCCCAGATCCATCAGGACCAGCACACCGTCGTCGGACCACGCCCGGTCGATCGCCTCCATCACCAGCACGGCGTCGGTTCCGACCGGATGGTCGGGCAGGTTCAGGCCCCCGGCGGTCTCGAGCCGCACGTCCGGTCCGCCCATCTCGCGGGCGAGCTCGGCCACGCCTTCCGCGATGCGGTGGCTGTGCGACACGATGACGATGCCGACCATGGATCGGGTCCCGGGATCAGGCCCTGGAAGCCAGCACGCTGAGGAGTGTCACCCCGTACGCGACCGTTACGACCCCCAGCACGAGCAAGCCCCTCGCCACGAAACGCTTGCCGCGCGTCGAGAGCCCGAAGTCGAACAGCACCGAGCGCAGGCCGAGCATCGCGTGGGTCGTGACGACCACGAGGAACAGGCACTCGATCACGAAGATGACGGGGTTCGAGATGTAGTCGAGGACCTGTGCGTACGTGCGGAGACCGCCCACCTCCTCCACGACGAAATGGTGCGCGACCATGTGGATCGTCACCAGCGCCAAAAGTGCGACGCCCGTGCCCGCCGTAGCTTTCCACGTCCTCGAGCGATGAACACCCGTCTCCACCATCTGCCGTGTGTCCCCCATCAGCTGCTCCCGATGATGTGCAGGGCCGCGCCCAACAACAGGATCGCCCCGAAGATCATGAGCGACCAGAACAACGCCTTCTGCCGGTCGGCCGCCACCCCGGAGCCGACGAGGGCGACCCGCAGGCCGTTCAGCCCGTGGAACAGCAACCCGAAGATCAAGAGCACGTCGAACCCAAGGAACAAGGGGAGCGTGGCGACCTCGAGGAAGCTGTGCCAGGAGCTCTCGCCGCCGAGGAGCAAAGAGAGCACTC
The DNA here is from genome assembly GCA_963736335.1 of uncultured Actinomycetes bacterium. Lineage (GTDB taxonomy): Bacteria > Actinomycetota > UBA4738 > UBA4738 > HRBIN12 > JBBQVZ01. Next base: position 444,208 of record CAVTOC010000005.1, read on the forward strand.
CCAGATGCAGGTACAGGTAGACCACGAGCCCGAGGCTGGTGAACCGGTTCAGCGAGAACGCCCAGTGCCCGGTGCTCGTCCTGCGGATGTCGAACCACGCGGTGGGCCCTGGCGATCTCCGCAGGACCGGCCCAGGCGCTTCGCGCGCGGCCTTGATCTCTTCGAGATCGTCCTTGGGAGGACTCACGAGCCGCCTCCGCCACTGTTGAGGGCGCGCCGGAGCTGCATGATCCGCTGCGCCGGGCGGACGTTCGATGGACATGCCTCGGTGCACTCGAACGCCGCGTGGCACCGCCAAGCGGCGTTGTCCGCGTCGGCCCACTCGAGGATCGGCGCGGTGTTCGCGCCCCGCGGCTCCTCCAGCATGCGTTGCGCGTACGCGAGGGCGGCGGGTCCCACGTAGGAATCATCGGTGGCCGCGACCGGGCAGGCGGACAGACAGAGGCCACATTCGATGCAGTCCTCGAATCGCTCGTACCCGTCGATCCCCGACGGAGCCTCCGCCATCGACGGAGACTCGCTGCCCCTGGTGGCGGGGTGTGGCGAGGGGAATCGATCGATGAACGAGGTCATGTCGACCACCAGGTCGGCGATCACGGGGAAGTTCGCCATGGGCTCCACGGTCACCTGCCCCGCATCAAGGTCGGAGAGACTCGTCACGCACGCGAGCGCCTCTCGGCCGTTCACGCGGACCCCGCAGGTTCCGCACGAGGCGTGGAAGCACGAATGCCGGATGGCGAGGGTCTGGTCGAGGTGGATCTTGATCCATCGCAACCCGTCCAGGACGGTGCTCTCCGGCTTGACCTCCGTGTCGAAGGTGTCGAACCGCGACGGGCCGTCTTCGCGTGCGAACCGGAAGACGCGGAAGCTGCGCCAGCCGACGGAGGCAGCGGGCGCTCCGTTCGCGGCCTCGGGGACGGGGACGGGTGTCGCCATCATGCGGCGAAGTAGGCGTCGGGGGGCAGGAGCACGGTATCCCTTGTGCGGCAAGGCTCATCCACAGCGAGCTTGCGGCAGACCACGCCGGCGCACACCTCCGCCATGCCGCGGAGCGTGGTGCCCTTGCCGCCCGTGATCGTGACGAAGCCCTCTGCCCCGCCCTCCGCTGCGTGATCGATCGTCTTGAACGTCCGAGAGAGCTCCCTGCCGGAGTCGGCGTCGCCCCTCGAGCCGATCAAGGGGCGTGCGGCGGACCATGCGGCTCGTTGGGTCGCCGTGGCGACGGCAGGGATCAGCTTCGATCCCTCGGTGAACATCCGGGCGACGTGGTCCGGGGGGACGCCAAGGTGATCGGGGTCGTCGACGACCCAGGAACTCGTGCCCACGATCGAGAGCCCGCGTTGCGGCACAACGATGTCGCCGTCGCCTGACGCGTGGAGATGGTTGATCACCATGTTGCACATCCGCCCGCGCAAGGCGAGCAACACGCCGGGGGAAGGCCGGATGGGGACGTCGACGCCGGCCATGGTCGCGATCTGCTCCGACCAGGGTCCCGTCGCGTTCACTGTGACGTCCGCACGGATCTCCGCGTCTCGTCCGGTCACGTGGTCGTGGATCGCGGCGCCGCTCACGACGCCGTCGTGAAGCAGCAAGCCCGTCACCTCGACGTGGTTCAGCAGCTCCGCGCCGTTGTGCTTCGCGGTCGCGAAGAACCGCATCGGCATCCGCATCGCGTCCATCGTTGCGTCGGGCACGCGCACCGCGGCCTTCAGCTGCGGGTTCAGCATGGGCTCCATGCGAAGGGCCTGCTGTGGCGTGAGCTGTTCCGCAGGGATGCCCGACGCCTCGCACCCTTCGAGGAAGCTCGGCAGGTACGCCATGTCCTCGTCGTCGATCGCCACGAACAGCCCGTCGTTCTCCTCGAACGAACCCGGTGCGATCGCACGGAGGATCCGGTTCTCCTCGATGCATTCCACCGCCGACTCGCGATCGTTCACCGCGTACCGCGCGCCGCTGTGCAGCAGGCCGTGATGACGTCCCGTCGTCCCCGACGTGAACTCGCCGCGTTCGACGAGCGTGACGCGCACCCCGCGGAGAGCCAGGTCGTGGGCGAGCGCGCCGCCGGTGCCGCCGCCGCCGACGATCAGTACGTGTGCGTCATGTGAGGCCCGCGGCGCGGACGGCATCATGGTCGCGAGTATCGCATCGCCGGCGAGGACGGGCGGCTACTCGTCGTGGTCGTGCCCCTTGCCCTGACCTTCGTCGAAGGATCCTTCGTGGTGCGTCTTGTCAGGCTCCTCTTCCTCTCCCTCGGCGAAGTCGCCGTGCTTGCCCTCGACGGGGTGTTCGTGCTGGTCCGATTGCTGACCTTCGGCGAACGATCCCTCGTGGTGCTCGTCGTGTTCCTTGTCCTTCTCCTGCCCCTCGGCGAAGTCGCCGTGCGTCTCGTCCTCCATGCCCGCTCCCGTCTCGAGGGCCGGGGATCGACGGACCGTGTGTGCGCCGGTCCGTCGATCCCCGCGGCCGTTGGCTATACCCAGTCGAAGGTCCGGGTGACCGCCTTCTTCCACTGTGCGTATTCCGCGGCCACCGTGGCCGCGTCCATCTTCGGCGTCCACTCGGCGTCCTTGCCCCAGTTGGAACGCAGGTCGTCGACGTTCTTCCAGAAGCCGACGGCCAGCCCGGCCGCATACGCGGCGCCGAGCGCCGTGGTCTCGGCCACCTTCGGCCGGATCACCGGCACCTGCAGGCAGTCCGCCTGGAACTGCATCAGCAGGTCGTTGTAGACCATGCCGCCGTCGACCTTGAGCTCCTTGAGCTTGACACCCGAGTCCGCCTCCATGGCGTCGAGGACCTCGCGTGTCTGCCACGCCGTCGCTTCGAGGGTGGCCCTGGCGAAGTGGCCCTTGTTGATGTAGCGGGTCATGCCCACCATCGCGCCGCGGGCGTCGCCGCGCCAGTACGGCGCGAACAGTCCCGAGAACGCGGGGACGAAGTACATCCCGCCGTTGTCCTCGACCGTCGCGGCGAGCGCCTCGACGTCCTCGGACTTCGCGATAAGGCCCAGGTTGTCCCGCAGCCACTGCACCAACGCGCCCGTGATGGCGATCGAGCCCTCGAGGGCAGTAGATCGCCGGCGCGTCGCCGAGCTTCCAGCCGACGGTCGTGAGCAGACCGCTCTTCGACGGCACCATGTCGGTGCCGGTGTTCAGGATCATGAAGCAGCCGGTGCCGTACGTGTTCTTGGCGTCACCGACGTCGTAGGCGGCCTGTCCGAACGTGGCCGCCTGCTGGTCGCCGAGGTCGCCCGCCACCGGGATGCCGGCGAGCGCTCCCTTCGCCGTGCCGTAGACCTCGGATGACGGACCTGATCTCGGGCAGCATCGATCGCGGAACGCCGATCGCCGCGCACAGATCGTCGTCCCAATCGAGCGTCTCCAGGTTCATGAGCATGGTGCGGCTGGCGTTGGACACGTCGGTGACGTGCTGTCCGCCATCGGTGCCGCCCGTGAGGTTCCAGATGCACCAGGTGTCGATGTTGCCGAACATCAGGTCGCCCGGCCTCGGCGCGCGCGCGAGCCCCCTCGACGTTGTCGAGGATCCAGCGCACCTTCGTCCCGGAGAAGTACGTGGCGAGCGGCAGACCCGTCTTGCCGCGGAACCGATCCTGCCCGCCGTCCGCCGACAACGAGTCGACGATGTCCTGCTGCCGGGTGTCCTGCCACACGAGCGCGTTGTAGACGGGCTCGCCCGTGTTCCGGTCCCACACGACGGTGGTCTCGCGCTGGTTGGTGATGCCCACCGCGGCGAGGTCGCTCGCCGAGATGCCCGCCTTCTTCAGTGCACCGGCGGTTACCTCACCGCATCGCTCCCAGATCTCCTTCGGGTCGTGCTCGACCCAGCCCGGCTTCGGGTAGATCTGCTCGTGCTCCTTCTGGTCCACCCCGACCACGCCACCGCTGTGATCGAAGATCATGAACCGTGTACTGGTGGTGCCCTGGTCGAGGGCGCCTACGTAGTCCGCCATCTGGGGCCTCCTTCCGGTGCTTCACGGTCAGTGCACTAGCCCTTACCCCTCGCCCACGTCTCCGCGACCGTCTTCAACAACAGGAACGACGACGTGGCGCCGGGGTCTTGATGTCCGGCGCTCCGCTCTCCTAGGTAGCTCGCCCTTCCCTTGCGGGCCACGAGCGGGATCGTGCCTTTCATGCCCTCTTCGCCGGCGGCGGCCGAACGCCGAAGCGCGTCGCCGAACGATGCTCCCTCGCCGAGTGCGTCGGCGAACGCGTCGCGCGCGGGCGCGAGCGCGTCCACCATCGTCTTGTCCTGCAGCTCGGCTTTGCCGCGAGCCTGCACGCCCTGGACGGCGGCGGCGAGCGCCGCCGCCCAGTCCTCGGCGTTGATCTCGGCTCTTCCCGGCCGTCGCAGTGCCGAGTTGGAGGAAGAGCGTCCCGTACAACGGCCCGCCTGCGCCGCCGACCGTCGAGACCAACGTCATCCCGACGGTCTTGAACAACGAGCCGACGTCACCTGGGGGGAGGGCGTCGAGCTTGGCGAGCACGGCCTGGAACCCGCGGTTCATGTTGATGCCGTGGTCCGCGTCGCCGATCGCGGAGTCGAGCTCCGTCAGGTACTCCTTGTTCTCCGCGATCGTCGCCGCGAACGTCCGGATCGATCCGAACCACATCGTCGTACGGGACGCTCAATCGTGCCACCCCCCTCGTCGACAGAGCCACGTCGGGGTCAGACCCCCCAACGCAGCCCTGGCGTCTTGACGGGTGCGTCCCACAGCTTCGTCAAGTCGTCGTTCAGCTTCAGCAGGGTGATGGAACACCCCGCCATATCGAGCGACGTGATGTAGGACCCGATCAGGTTGCGCGTGACGGTGACTCCCTTCCCCTTCAGGAACTTGTTGAGCTCGTTGAAGACGAGGTAGAGCTCGATCAGCGGCGTGCCACCCATGCCGTTCACGAACGCCAGCACGTTGTCGCCGGACGAGTACGGGAGGTCCTCGACCACCGCGGTCGCCATCATCTCGACGATCTCGTGGGCCGGCTTCAGCTTCATCCGCTCGCGCCCAGGCTCGCCGTGGATGCCGATCCCGATCTCCATCTCGTCCTCGCCGAGCTCGAACGTCGGCTTGCCGGCGGCGGGCACGGTGCACGAGGTGAGTGCCATGCCCATCGTTCGGGCGTTCGCGTTCACCTCACGGCAGATGTCCGCGACCTCCTTGAGGGGTCGCTTCTCCTCCGCCGCAGCGCCGGCGATCTTCTCGAGCAGGACGGTGGCGCCGACGCCTCGCCGTCCGGCCGTGTAGAGGCTGTCCTGGACGGCGACGTCGTCGTCGACGAGCACGGACTCCACCTCGGTGCCCTCGGCGCGGCAGAGCTCGGCGGCCATCTCGAAGTTCATCACGTCGCCCGTGTAGTTCTTGACGATGTGGATCACTCCGGCGCCGCCGTCGACGGCCTTCGTCGCCGCCTCCATCTGGTCCGGCGTCGGTGACGTGAAGACCTCACCCGGACACGCGGCGTCGAGCATGCCCATGCCCACGAACCCGCCGTGCATGGGCTCGTGCCCCGAGCCACCTCCGGATACGAGCGCCACCTTGCCCTGAACCGGCGCGTCCTTCGCGGACGATCGTGTACGGGTCGTACGTCACCTTGATCAGGTCCGAGTGCGCCGCTTCCATCCCTTGCAGCGCCTCGCGGACCACGTTCGCGGGGTCGTTGATGAGCTTCTTCATCGCCTCTCCTTCAGGTCGGGGGTGCCTGGAGCCATTTCGGGTCTGTGCCTCCTCCTTTACAGGCCGAACGCCGCCTTCGCGAGCAGCGCGCCGATGACGCCGCCGATGATCGGGCCGACAACCGGGATCCAGGAGTACGCCCAATCGGAGTCGCCCTTACCGGGGATCGGCAGGATGAAGTGCATGATCCGCGGTCCCAGGTCGCGCGCCGGGTTGATGGCGTATCCGGTCGGTCCGCCGAGCGACATGCCGATGACGACGACCAGCAGCGCCACCGCGAGACCGGTCGGGAACACAGCCGGGAGTGCCAGGATGCCGAACAGCAGGACAGCCGTGCCGATGATCTCGGTGATCAGGTTCGCGGCCGTGTTCCGGATGGCCGGGCCCGTGCAGAACACCGCGAGCTTCAGACCCGTGTCCTCCGTCTCGGACCAATGCACGAGGTAGGCGAGCCAGACGAGCGTGGCTCCGAGGAACGCTCCCACGAACTCGCCCGCGATGATCTGGGGAACGTCGCCCCACGTGAATCCGAACTTCTCGGGCCCGATCGCCGCGAGACCGAGGGTCACCGCCGGGTTGAGGTGCGCGAGACCTCCCCCGACCGCCAAGCTCCCGAAGACGCCGATCAGGACGGCCAACCCCCATGCCCAGGTGATGACGATCCAGCCGGCGTTCTGCGCCTTCGACTTGTTGAGTAGGACCCCCGCGACGACTCCGTCGCCGAGAAGGACCAGCAAGCACGTGCCGACCACCTCTCCAAGGAACATCTGGGTGACCACCTCCCTATGCGCTGCGGCGCCCCGGATATGGGCGCTCCGTCGCCACATAGCCAAGGCCGTTCGTATCCGAAAGTCAAAGCGAGATCCGACCGTAACCGGACCGACATCGTCGTGTTATGTTCGGCATCGTCGAACAATCGCGGGGCCAACGGGTGGAGATCGGTTTGACAGCAACCGCCGGGTCGACGGATGGTGCCTCGGAGTGAGCGGTGCGACGACACGCCGGGGCGGTGTCGGCTCCCCTCCTGTGGGGGCGTTCGTCGTCGATGCCGATCTCGTGCGTCGCTGGATCGTCGAGTCGGCCGCCCGGATCGGCGAACAACGAGACTTCCTCACCCAGCTTGACGCGGCGATCGGCGACGCCGACCATGGCGTGAACATGCAGCGCGGGTTCGACGCTGCGCTCGCCACCCTCCAGTCGGCACCAGAACAGCCGCCGGGAGCGCTCTTGCAGGAGGTCGGGACCACGCTCGTCTATCGCGTGGGTGGGGCGGCGGGACCACTGTTCGGAACGGGCTTCCATCAGATGGGGGCGACGCTTTCCGAGGGCGAGCGACCGGACGGCGAGGCGCTCCTGCGCAGTCTCCGAGCCGGGCTCGAGGGTATCCAGGCGCTCGGCGCGGCGGCGCCCGGGGACAAGACCATGGTCGACGCGTGGGAACCTGCCGTCGCCGAGTTCGACCGGACCCTGCGGTCCGGCGGGACCGTGCAGCAGGCGGCGCGGAACGCCTCGGAGGCGGCGAACGCCGGCGTGGCGGCGACGCTCCCGATGCAGGCTCGGAAGGGTCGAGCGTCCTACCTCGGGTCTCGGAGCATCGGGCACCAAGATCCCGGCGCCACCTCGACGGCGCTCATCTTCGGTGCCCTCGAGCTGGCCATGCGTCGTTCCTGATGACCGCGCTCTCCGCCGCGGGAGATCGGCGCGGCACGATCCAGTCCGTCGACCGCGCCGCGCGGATCCTCACGGAGTTGGGCAACTCACCGCGTCTCGGCGTGACGGAGATCTCGGAGAGATTGGGCATCGCGAAGGCCACGGTCCACGGCCTGCTGCGGACGCTCGAGCAGCGGGAGCTGATCGAGCAGGAGCCGGAGAGCGGGAAGTACCGACTCGGAGCCGCGATGCTCCAGTTGGGTAACTCGTTCCTGGACAACCATGAGCTCCGCGCGCGCTCCCTGATGTGGGCGGGGTCGCTCGCGATGCGTGTCGGCGAGGCCGTCCGCGTCGGCGTCATGAACGGGAACACCGTCCTGATCGTTCATCACGTGTTCCGGCCGGACAACTCCGTGCAGATCCTGGAGGTCGGCGCGTCGATCCCGTGGCACGCGTGCGCGTTGGGCAAGGCGGTGGTGGCGTTCGTCTCGCCCGCTCGCCGGACCCATCTCCTCGGGGCCGACCTGTCGCCGCTGACCGGTCGGACCATGACCGAGCCCTCGCTCCTGCGGGCCACGCTCGAAAGCGTGTCGACGCTCGGCATCGCCGTCGAGGACCAAGAGGCGGTGGTGGGTGAGGCCGAGATCGCGTCTCCGGTGTTCGATCATCGCGGGCAGCCGGCCGGCGCGATCGGCGTCGTCGGACCGGTGGAACGGCTCCTGCCCGACGGTCCGGCGCCCGCGTTGGTCGCCGCCGTGAAGGAGGCGGGGCGCGGATTGTCTCGCGACATGGGCGCGGGTCGCTTCGCCGCCCGAGGCTGAGGCCGACCGGCTAGGCTCCGCACATGGACGACGTGGCCCGGTTCGTCACGGTCGACGACTACGAACGGGTCGCCCGCGAGCGGCTCCCGCCGGGCGTGTACGACTTCTATGCCGGCGGCGCCGGCGATGAGTGGACGCTCGCGGAGAACCGACGCGCGTTCGATCGATGGAGCCTGCGGCCCAGGGTGTTGCGCGGGTCGGGTCACCCCGACCCTTCGACGACGATCCTCGGGTCGCCGCTGTCGTTCCCCGTCCTCGTGGCGCCGTGGGCCTACCAATCGATGGCTCACCCCGATGGTGAGCGGGCGACCGCGCGCGCGGCCGCGGCGGCGGGCACGATCATGGTCGTCTCCTCCACCGCGGTCGACGTGCTGGAGGACGTGTCCGCGGCGTCCCAGGCTCCGAAGTGGTGGCAGCTGTACGTGTTCGAGGACCGGGCCGTGACGGTCGACATGCTCGCGCGCGTGGTCGATGCCGGATACGAGGCGATCTGCCTCACCGTCGATCTGCCGGTCTTCGGCTTGCGGCACCGTGACACCCGGAACGGGTTCGAGCCCCCGCTGGGCGGCGCGTCCTCGCGGTTGCCGTGGGACTCCATGCTGTCGTGGGACGACATCGCGTGGCTGCGAGAGCGGATATCCGGGCTCTCGCTCCTGGTGAAGGGCGTCCTGACGGCCGAGGATGCCGAGCTGGCTGTGAGCGCCGGCGTCGACGGGATCGTCGTCTCGAACCACGGCGGCCGCCAGCTCGATGGCTCGCCGGCCGGCCTCACGGCATTGCCTGAGGTCGCCGTGGCCGTGGCGGGCCGAGTTCCGGTCCTGGTGGACGGCGGGATCCGGCGGGGGACCGACGTGGTCAAGGCGATCGCCCTCGGGGCGAACGCGGTGCTCGCAGGGCGCCCGTGCGTCTGGGGTCTGGCCGTCGACGGCGAAGCGGGCGTGGCGGACGTGCTCGGGATCCTCCGTTCCGAATTCGAGAACGCGATGGCCCTCTGCGGTTGTCGATCGGTCGCGGAGATCACATCCGCGCTCGTGAGCCCGGCGTGACGGCCCCCGTCACGTCTGCCACCATCGGCGGTCATGGCCGGCTACGACCTCCACGCCCACACGAACCGCTCGGACGGCACGTTCACGCCTACGGAACTGATCGACCTGGCCGTGGAGCGCGGCCTGACAGGGGTCGCGATCACCGACCACGACACGCTGGCGGGACTCGATGAGGCGGCCCTGGCGGCCGACGACAGGATCGAGGTGGTGCCGGGGATCGAGTTCTCCGCCGAGTTCGAGGATGCGAGCCTGCACGTCCTCGCGTACTGGATCGACCCGTCGAACGACGCGCTTCGGGACGAGCTCCGACGACTGACCGACACCCGGTTCCGGCGCGGAGAGCTGATGATCGAGAACCTCCAGGAACTCGGGTACCCGATCGAGTTCGAGCGCGTGCGCGAGATCGCGGGCGGCGACACGATCGCTCGCCCGCACGTCGCGCAAGCCATGGTGGAGGCGGGGATCGTGCCGAACGAGAAGGCGGCGTTCACCGAGGAGTTCATCGCCGACGGCGGGAGGGCCTGGGTGCCCAAGCACGCGTTGCATCCGTTGGACGCGCTCACGCTGATCGCAGAGGCGGAGGGTGTCTGCGTCCTCGCTCATCCCGGGATGTGGAAGGGCGCCGGATCGGTTCCCGACCAGCTGATCGAAGCGATGGCGGCGGGCGGCATGGCCGGCCTGGAGGTCGACCACCCCGACCACGACGAGACGCAACGCGCGAAGTACCGAGCGATGGCCGAACGGCTCGACCTGGTGCCGACCGGCGCGTCGGATTGCCACGGGAGGCGGTACGACCCCGTGCGGCTGGGGAGCGAGACGACCGATGCCGATCGCGTCGACGAGCTGCGCCGTCGTGCCGGCCGCTGACGGATCGGGGAGATGGTTCCTGTGACCCCACCGTTGGAGATGGTGTTCTTCGACATCGGAGGCGTGCTCTACGACGACACGATCTACGCGCGGGCGATCAACACCGCGCTCCGCGCGATGGGCGCGAACTTCACCGACCGGGAGTTCGACGACGTCTATCGCTCGGCGCGCGCCGCACAGGCGGGCTCGTTCCGGAGCCTTCTGGCGCGGCGCTTCCTGGGGCCGGATGCCGACATGATGGCGTTGGAAGCCGAGGCGTCGAAGCACTGGGCCTACCCACCCGAGGCGTTGCACGACGACGTCCGGCCGTGTCTGGACGCGCTGGCCGCGACGTACCGCCTGGGCATCATCGCGAACCAGCCGAGCTCGGTGAAGGACGCGCTGCGGCGGGACGGATTGGCCGGCTACTTCGAGGTCTGGGGGGTCTCGGACGACGTGGGGCTCGAGAAGCCCGACCCCGCGCTGTTCACGCACGTCCTCCAGGAGGCGGGGGTCGACCCCCCGAGGAGCGTGATGGCGGGCGATCGGCTGGACTACGACGTGCGTCCGGCGAAGGCGGCGGGCATGCGCGCCGTGTGGGTGCTCCGCGGCGAGGCACCCGATGACCCGACGCCCGAACAGCTCGCCGAGGCCGACGCGGCGATCCGTGGACTGGATGAGCTCCCGGCGGCGTTGCAGACGTTGGAGGTGGCGTCATGACGTCGAAGCGGATCCTGATCGTGGGCGGCGGGTTCGCCGGGATGTATGCCGCGATCGAGATGAAGCAGCTCGTCGATGCCGGTCACTCGGTGACCCTCGTCTCGGCCGAGAACTTCATGCAGTACCAGCCGTTCCTGCCGGAGGTCGCGTCCGGCACGATCGACCCGAGGGCCGTCGTGGTGCCGCTGCGGCCGGTGCTGAAGCACGGCACGGTCGAGGTCGGCGAGGTCACGGCGATCGACCACGAGGAACATCGCGTGCAGGTCCGGATCCCCGACGGCGCCACGGTGAGCCTGGGCTACGACGTGCTCGTCGTGACGGCGGGCTCGTGGTCGCGGGTCCTGCCCATCCCCGGCCTGGCCGAGCACGGGATCGGGTTCAAGACGGTGCAGGAGGCCATCTACCTGCGCAACCACGTGCTCTCCCGGCTGGACGTCGCGTCCCAGACCGAGGATGCGGACCGACGGCGCTCGGCGCTGACGTTCGTGTTCGTCGGGGCCGGATATGCCGGGGTGGAGGCGTTGGGCGAGCTCGAGGACCTGGCCCGTGACGCGATGCGGAACTACTCGACGCTGAACCCGCGTGACATGCGGTGGATCCTGGTGGAAGCCGCCGGGCGGATCCTTCCCGAGCTCCCCGAAGATCTCGCCGCCTACGCGCAGGTCCAGCTCGAACGTCGTCATATCGAGGTCCTGTTGGACATGCGCCTGGACTCGGCGGAGGGAGGCACGATCCGGTTGTCGGACGGGCAGGCGTTCGAGGCCGACACGCTGGTCTGGACCGCGGGCGTGAAGCCGTCGCCGCTCGCGGGGCTCGGCGGGTTCCCGGTGGACGAGCGCGGACGGATCGTGGTGGACGACCACCTGCGTGTGGTCGGCGTCCCGGATGTGTGGGCGGCCGGCGACATCGCCGCCATCCCCGATCGCACGACCGGCGGGTTGGCCCCTCCAACCGCGCAACACGCGATGCGCGAGGGCCGCCGGCTGGGCAAGAACGTCACCGCCTCGCTCCTGGGCGGCGAGCAAGGGCCGTTCGTGTGGAGGAACGTCGGCGGTGTCTGCTCCCTGGGTCGCTACAAGGGCGTCGCGAACGTGTTCGGGATCAAGGTGAAGGGGTTCCTCGGCTGGTTCCTGCACCGCTCGTACCACCTGTGGGCGATGCCGACGATCGGGCGCCGCGTGCGGATCGCGGTCGACTGGACGATCGCGTTGCTGTTCCCGCGCGACATCACGCAGTTCGGCTCGTTCGAGGATCCCCGCGCGCCGTTCCGGCGCGCGGCGAGCCAGTAGACCGGCTCCGCGACGCTACTACGCGCCCTTGCGCCGCTGCTTCTGCAGATCGCTCGCGGCCTGGAGCGCCTTGTGACTGCGCGCGATGTCTGGCATCTCGTGTCCGCCCGCGAGCTCCTCCGCGGCCCAACGCGTCAGGTCGCGGATCGAGATGATGCCGGCGACGCGGCCGCGGTCGATCACCGGCAGGTGGCGGATGTTGCGCGAGGCCATCACCTCTGCCGCCTCGGCGATGTCCGTCTTCGGTGTGATCGTCGTGAGGTCGCGGCGCGTCATGCCGTGCACGACCTTGACGCTGTGTGGGTCACCGCCGGCGGCCACCAGGTTCACGATGTCCCGCTCCGTGACGATGCCGGCGAGCTTCTTACCTTCGAGCACCACTACGGAGGAGATGCCGTTCGAACGCATGATCTTCGCAACGTCCGCGAACGTGTCTTCGGCGGCAGCCGTCTTCACGTCCGTGTGCATGATCTCTCCGACCAGCATCGATCCTCCTTGGGGATGGCCTCGGGACCAGGAGCCTACCGCGGCGGACGTGCCGTCGCAGCATCCGCCCGCACCGAGAGCCTAGTGGTCGCTCCTGCCGCTGAAATGGAACTCCTCGACCTTGAGCGCCGGCACGCGTGAGGCCGAGAAGAAGAACTCGCTCGCCAACTCCGCCTTGCGGCCGACCAGCGAGACGCTGGTCAGCGCGTCGATGATCGATTGCGTGAAGCGGAAGTTCATGACCGGCCCGACGATCTCGCCGCGCTCGATCAGGAACGTGCCGTCTCGCGTCATGCCGGTGATGCTGGATTCGATCGGGTTCACGATGTTCGAGTAGTGGAAGCGCGTAACCAGCACGCCCCGGTGCGTCGAGCTGATCATGTCCTCGAGGGATGCGTCGCCCTCTTCCATGAACAGGTTGAGAGGGAACGGGCCTTCCGGGTTGGGGGCGGGCAGGCCGTGGCCGGTGGAGGGACGCCCGCACTGTTTGCCGGTCCGCAGGTCGTAGACGGCATCGAGGAACACGCCGTCCTTGATCAGCTCGACGCGCCGGCGGGGCACCCCCTCGAAGTCGAAGGCGGCGCCCAGCGTGCGCGGGTCGGCGCCGTCGTCCCAGATGGAGATCGACTCCGCGGCGACCTGTTGTCCAACCTTGCCGCTGAAGCACGACCGATCCTCGATGTAGCCGCGGCCGCCGAACCCCACGTAGGCGAGGAACCCTGCCAGCGTGGCGACCGCCGCCGGCTCCAGGACGACCGGGTAGGTCCCCGGATCGAGCGCGACGGGTCGCTGGCTGTGGAGCGCCTTGTCGGCGGCGTGCGTCCCGAGGGCGACCGGCTCGATGAACTCGGCGGAGCCCGAGAACGACTCGGCGAACCCACTGCCGTGCTCGCCGCCGGTCATCACGGTGGTGAGCGACGCCAGCGTCCCCGGGGAATAGCAGAACTGCCCCTCGGAGTTCGCGATGCCGAGTTCGGCCGCGCTCGTCTCGAACGCGCCCGCCGCGACGAAGCCGGGCGGGCACCGGTCGATCAACTGCTCGACCGCCTCGGCGCGAGACGCCGGCGTCATGTCGGCGGTGGCCTCGAAGAAGCGATCCACCTCGGGGACGTCGGCCTTGGGTGCGAGACCCGGGAAGAGCGGGTCCGGCGCCGCGACCTCGGCCATCTCCTTCGCGCTGGCCGCGGCCTCCCGGGCGCCGCGCTCGGTGAAGTCGTTGGACGACGCGACGCCGCTCCGGTTGCGGCTGACGACGCGGACCCGGAGCCCGGTGTCCTCTCGGAACGTCGACTGGTGGATCACGGAGTTGGCGAACCGGGTCAGCCCACCCCACTCATGCGTGTAGAGGACCTCGACGCCGTCGACCCCGGTGAGCTCGAGCGCGGCCGCCGCGACGGCGCGGAACCGCTCCTCGCCGATCAGGCCCGGCATCAGCGAACCCCGACCTGGACGTTGCGGAAGCGCGCGGGCGACGTGCCGTGCCCCACGCGACCGACCTGACCGGGCTGGCCCTTGCCGCAGTTGGGCGTGCCCCACACCGTCCACTCCTCGCGGCCCCCCACGGCGTCGCACGATCCCCAGAACTCCGGCGTGATGCCCGTGTAGTTCGGGTTCTTGTAGAGCTGCGTCAGCGTGCCGTCCTTCACGCGCCACGCGATCTCGCAGCCGAACTGGAAGTTGATCCGTTTGTCGTCGATCGACCACGACTGGTTCGTGGCCATGAAGATGCCGTCCTTCGTGTCGCCGATGATCTCGGCGAGCGAGCCCTCGCGCGGTTCGAGCGAGATGTTGGTCATGCGGATCAGCGGCAGGTGCGACCATCCGTCGGCGCGGCTGGTGCCGTTGGAGACCTGTCCCACGACCGGCGCCGTCTCCCGGCTGGTCAGGAAGTTCTGGAAGATGCCGTCGACCAGGACGGGGACGCGCTGGGCGGGAACGCCCTCGTCGTCGTAGCCGAACGAGCCGAGCCCGCCGGTCAGCGTCGCGTCGGCGGTGATCGAGACGAGCGGGCTCCCGTACTTCAGCTTTCCCCGGTCCTCGACGGTGAGGAACGACGAACCCGCGTAGGCCTCCTCCATGCCGAGGACGCGGTCGAGCTCGATCGGGTGGCCGATCGACTCGTGGACCTGCAGCTCGACCTGACCGCTGTCGAGGATCAACGTGGTGACCTCGCTGGGGCACTCGGGTGCCGACAGCAGCTCGACGGCCTGGCTCCCCGTGCGCTCTGCCTCTTCGATCAACCCGAGCGTGCGGACGTGCTCCCAGCCGGCCGCCTTGATGTGGCCACGGAACGAATTGGGATACGAGCGCCGCTGCATGTCGCCGTCGGCGATGGCCGTGGCCTCCAGGCCGCCTCCGGAGTGCACGACGACCTGGTCGATCGCGGCGCCGTCGGACGAGGCGAACCATGTGGAGCGCCGGAAGAGATCGAGGCCGCCCTCCGCGAACGTCACGCCGGGCACGGTCTGCATACGACGCGTGCCCTCCATCAGGAGGGCGACCTTCTCCTCGAGCGGGACAGTGAACGGGTCCTCCTCCATGGAGCCGCGCCACGACGCAACGACCGGCTCCACGGGAGAGAGCTCGACGGGGGTGCCCGGGCGACGGGAGGCCGCCTTCGCGATCTCGACGGCGAGCGACGCCGTCCGCACGACCTCGGGTTCGTCCTGACGCGAGGTCGCCGCGAATCCCCAACGACCTCCCGCGAGCACCCGCACGCCGACGCCCGAAGACGTTGATCGATCGATCCCCTCCATCTCCTGGTTGCGGACGGTGAGCGACTCGGTCTCGTCCGTCCCGGTGCGCGCGTCGGCGTAGTCCGCGCCCGCCTTCATGGCAGCCTCGACCGCCATCTTCGCCACGTCGAACGACACCCGCACCTCCCAGGGGACGCTGCCGGGCCCGACGGCCCGCCCGAACGACGGGCATCGTACCCGGTGCGACCGGTGAGTAATCATGCGGAGGCGTTTCGACCCGGCCCTCCCATCGCCGGGTCTCGGGTCTTCTAGCGGACCGTTGGCCCGGCTACGCTTCGGCGATGTCGTCCTGTCCGAGCTGCGGAGCCAACAACCCTGACGGCTCCCGCTTCTGCAACGCGTGCGCGGCGGAGCTTCGGATCGAAGAGACGGCTCCCCACGAGACCCGTAAGACCGTCACCATCCTGTTCTGCGATCTCACCGGATCGACCGCCTTGGGAGAGCGATTGGATCCGGAAACGTTCCGACGGGTGGTGTCCCGGTATTCCGAAGCGATGCGCGAGCCGATCGAGCGGCACGGGGGAATCGTCGAGAAGTTCATCGGCGACGCCGTCATGGCCGTCTTCGGTGTCCCACACATCCACGAGGATGACGCGCTACGTGCGGTGCGGGCGGCCGACGATATGCGCGAAGCGCTCTCGATACTTAACAAGGAACTCGAACGCGACCACGGCGCCACCCTTCAGATCCGCATCGGGGTCAACACGGGCGAGGTGATCGTGGGCGATCCCGTCGCCAGCGAACACATCGTGGTCGGCGATGCGGTGAACGTCGCCGCCCGATTGGAGCAGGCCGCCTCGCCCGGCGATGTCCTGATCGGCGAACGAACGCTCCGATTGGTACGTGACGCGATCGACGTCGAAGCGCTGACACCGCTGGATCTGAAGGGGAAATCCGAGCCGGTTCCTGCCTTCCGCTTGTTGCGCGTGATCCCGGGCGCCGCCGGTTTCCTCCGCCGCCTCGATGCTCCGATGGTCGGCAGGACCCGCGAGCTCGATCTACTGCGGGGCGCGTTCGAACGAGCGACCTCGGATGGCTCCTGTCAGCTCTTCA
Organism: uncultured Actinomycetes bacterium; assembly: GCA_963736335.1. GTDB lineage: Bacteria > Actinomycetota > UBA4738 > UBA4738 > HRBIN12 > JBBQVZ01. The sequence continues at coordinate 460,561 of CAVTOC010000005.1, forward strand.
CGGTGCTCGGCGTCGGCGGGGTCGGAAAGTCTCGGCTGCTTGGGGCGTTCGCGGACGAGCTCGGGGAGCGTGCGAGCGTCCTCCAGGGTCGCTGTCTCCCGTACGGCGATGGCATCACGTTCGCGCCGATCGTCGATGCGGTGAGTGTGGCGGCTGGGCTGGTCGAGACGGACGGCCCGGCCGAGGTCCGAACGAAGCTGCTCGGGCTGCTCGGCGACGACACCGATCGGGATCGAATCACGGATCGGATCGCGCAGGTCGTCGGCGCGGGCGGCGAGGCTGTCCCGGAAGAGACGCTGTGGGCGATGCGGAGACTGCTCGAGTCGATGGCGTCGTCGCGCCCCGTGGTCTTCGTGATCGACGATATCCAGTGGGCCGAGCCCACCCTCCTCGATCTGATCGAGTACATCGCGGACTGGTCGCGTGACGCGCGGATCCTCATCGCATGCATGGCGCGACCCGAGCTCCTGGAGGTTCGGCCGACCTGGGGAGGCGGCAAGCTCAACGCGACGGCGATCGCCCTTGAGCCACTCTCGACCGAGGAATGCCAGACGTTGGTCGCGAACCTCCTCGCGGTCGACGACGTGGCGGGCGACGTGCGTGAGCGGGTGGCGGCTGCGGCCGAGGGGCACCCGCTGTTCGTCGAGGAGATGCTCGCGACCCTCGTGGATGACGGAGTCCTCGTGAACGAGGGCGGTCGGTGGGTGTCGGTCGGCGACCTTTCCGGCATGACCATGCCTCCGACGATCTCCGCGTTGTTGGCTGCGAGGCTCGATCGGCTCGACGTGGCGGAGCGATCGGTGCTCGAACGAGCGTCCGTGATCGGGCAGGTGTTCTATCCGGAGGCAATCCGTGCCTTGTCCGACGACGGATCGGGGGACGTTGAGCTCGCGTCGCTCATGCGGAAGCAATTCATCCGAGCGGAACGTTCGGATCTGCAGGATGTCGAAGCCCTAGCCTTCCGGCATCTCCTGATCCGCGATGCCGCGTACGAGGCGATGCCGAAGGCATCCAGGGCCGAGCTGCACGAGAGGTTCGCCGACTGGCTGGAGGGCGAACTGGGCGAGCGGATGATCGAGCAACAGGAGATCGTCGGGTTCCACCTTGAACGGGCACAGCGCCTCCTCGCCGAGCTCGGACCGACCGATGCTCACCAGGAGGTGCTGGCCGCGCGCGCAGCTACGCATCTCCACGAGGCTGGCCGCCGAGCGTTCGATCGGGGGGACATGCCCGCGGCGGTCAGCCTGCTCGACAGAGCAGGATCGCTGATGATGGAGGACGACCCGATCCGCGCGGACGTCCTCATCGATGCGGGTCTCGCGGCCCGCGACGCGGGGTGGCGCCTGCGCGGCAATGCTCTCCTCGAAGAGGCGGTGGCCACGGCCGCTCGATCGGGCGACGCGGTGCTCGAGGCTCGAGCCCGTTTGGTCCATCACGAGCGAGGAGCGGTGATGACCGAGGTCGGGTGGCGTGACGAGTCCCGCGTGCTCGCCGAACGGTTGCTGGAGGTTGCCGATCCCGGGGGCGACGATCTCGCGATCGGTTGGGCCTGGTTCGTGCTCGGCGGCCTTGCGTGGAACATGTGTCGCTCCGTCGCGGCAGAGTCGCACTGGCGCCAGGCTCTTGAGCGCTTCCGCCGAGCAGGCGATGCGCGAATGGTCGAGGAGTGCCTGGGTTGGTACCTGAGCGTGCCGCTCCTCGGCCCGATGCCCTGCGATGAGGCCCTCGAGGTCGTAAAGAACTTCGAGAGCGAGACGCGAGGCTCGGTGGCTGCGGAGTGGGATCGGAAGGGCACGATAGCCTGGCTCCTCGCGTACCAAGGCAACGTGGAACACGCGAGAGACATCATGCGTGAAGGGCTCCGGTGGCTGAGCGACCTCGGGAGGCGGGAGACCGCGGCCTTCGCCACGCAGTCCATCGGTTGGATCGAACTGATCGCCGGCAACTTCGAGGAGGCCGAGCGCCTCGCGGCTGTGGCAGTTATCGAGCTCGAGGAGATGGGTTCCGATGTCGGTGGGGTCCTGTGGTCGATCCGCGCGATGGCTCTATATGAACTCGGGCGATATGAGGAAGCCGAAGATGCGGTGAAGAACGGCGACCAGCGGTTCGGTGATCTCTCAACCACCCTCATGCGGCGATCGATCGAAGCCATGATTCTCGCCCGTCGCGGGCTGCTGGACGAGGGCGAACGGATCGCCCGCGACGCCGTCGTGCAGATGGACACAAGCGATTGGCCGAGCGAGCGCGGGGATATGCGCATGGCTCTCGCCGAGGTCCTGCAGCTCGCGGGCAAGGTGGACGAGGCCACCGAGGTCGTGGGAGAAGCGATCAACCTTTACGAGAGTAAGGGCAACGTCCTCCAAGCCGGCACCGCGCGCGCGAAGCTGGACGTATCGACGGGATAGGATGCCCGCCGCACCCGAAGCCGCGAGGAGTACGCCATGCCGATCGAACGCGCCGCCGAACACCCGACCTTCGAGCTCGGCGACACCACGATCACGAGCTACGCGGCGCCCTCCCGCGGCTCCGACGAGACCGCCTTCTACCGCGCTGACCTGCCGCCGGGGACGGGCCTCCCCGCGCATCGCCACGACCACTTCGACGTGTTCCTCGTGGTGGCCGGCGGGGCGACGTTCCATCTCGGCGATGAGATGACGGAACTGGCGGAAGGCGATTCCGTGATGGTTCCGACCGGCGTTCGTCACGTGCTCGAGGCCGGGCCACTCGGGTGCTCGATCATCGTCACGATGCTCGGAGGAACGCAGATGTTCCGTGACGATGGCATCGACATGGTCCCCGAGTGGGTGCGGTGATGTCGCACTACTTCTCGAACGTCGGCGTCTTCGACGGTCGAACCGTCAAGACCAAGCAGGGAGTGCATATCGCAGGAGGCGCGATCCAGTGGGTGGGCCCGCACGCCCGGGCACCTCGTGTGGCGCGAGCCGCCTCCGAGGTCGAAGGCAACGGCAGAACGCTGACCCCGGGGTTGATCGACTGCCACGTCCACCTGATCTTCGACGGGCAGGCGGACTTCGAGGGCGAGTCCAAAGGGTTGTCGCCGGCGCGCGCCGCGATCAAGGCCGCGCGGAACGCGGAGCGACATCTGCAGGCGGGGGTCACGACCGTCCGCGATCTGGGGGGGCTGGACGCCATCGTCTGTGACATCGGGCTCGCGATCGACGAGGGCGTGACGCCCGGCCCGCGTGTATTGGCTGCCGGGCGCGCGCTCACGATCACCGGCGGGCACGGGCACAACCTCGGGCTCGCGCGCGAGGTCGACTCGCCCGAGGACGTCCGGCGCGCGGTCCGAGAGGAGATCAAAGCTGGTGCGCGCGTGATCAAGGTCATCGCGACCGGCGGCGTCCTGACGCCGGGGATCGACGCGACGTTCACGGCTTTCACCCTCGATGAGCTGGCAGCCGCCGTGGACGAGGCGCACAAGTGGGGTCGCGGCGTCGCGGCGCACGCGATCGGTTCGCAGGGGATCATGAACGCGGTGGTCGCCGGCGTCGATTCGATCGAGCACTGTTGCCAGACGACCCCCGAGATCGCGCGGGAGATGAAGGCGCGCGGCACGTTCCGATCGTCGACGATCTGCGCGCTCCGCGGCATCGTGGGCAACGCGGATGTCGTACCCGAGTACGCCGTGACGAAGGCGCGATCGCTCGAGGCGGAGGCGCGCGACGGCTTCCGCCGGGCCGTCCGCGAGGGTGTCCGGCACGTCTGCGGCACCGATGCCGGCACGCCGTTCAATCCCCACGGCAGCGCGCCGCGAGAGCTGGTCTCGATGGTCGAATGGGGGATGACCCCCCTGAAGGCGATGCAGGCCGCGACCGCGAACGGCGCGGAGCTGCTCCGGCTGCCGCTCGTCGGCACGATCGAGGAGGGCAAGGAGGCCGACCTGGTCCTGTTCGATGGGAACCCGGCGGAGTCGATCGAACACGTCCTGTCTCCTCTGATGGTGTTGAGGGCGGGCGACGTCGTCGCGGGATCGATCGAGTGAACCGCGAGGGTCCGGCATGAAGGTCCTGGTGATCGGGGGAACGCACTTCGTCGGTCGCGCGATGGTGGAAGACGCGGTGGCTCGCGGCCACGACGTGACGGTCTTCCATCGCGGTCCCGCGGAGCCGGAGGGCTTCCCCGCGATCGAACATCTCCACGGCGACCGCGACGGCGGACTTGATCCGCTGCGGGGCAGGACGTGGGACGCGGCGATCGACACGTGCGGCTACGTCCCGCGGGTCGTGCGTGACTCCGCCCGTCTCCTCGCCGACTCGGTCGGAACGTACGTGTTCATCTCGACGCTCTCCGTGTATCCGGACGACGCACCGCCCGGGTGCACCGAGGCGAGTCCCACGCGCCAACCGCCGTTCCCCGAGACCGAGGAGATCACGGAGGAGTCGTACGGGGGATTGAAGATGGCGTGCGAGCTCGAGGCGCAGGACGCGTTCCCCGGCAGGTGCCTCGTCGTCCGTCCGGGCTACATCGTCGGCCCGCACGACCCCTCGGATCGCTTCACCTACTGGGTCCGCCGCGCGGGGGCCGGGGGGCGGATGCTGGCTCCGGGCCCGCAGGACCAGCGGCTGCAGGTGGTCGACGTCCGCGACCTCGGGGCGTTCACGTTGGATCGCATGGAGGCCGGGACTGACGACGTGTTCGGCGTGGTCGGCCCACGCGAGCCGCTCACGTGGAGCCAGGCGCTCGCCGCGCTCGTGGAGGGCGGGCGGGCCGCGACCGAGCTCGTGTGGGTGGACGAGGCGTTCCTGCGGACCCACGTGAAGGAGGAGGACGGCGAACTGCCGCTGTGGGACATCGACTACCCAGGGCTGCACAGCTTCGATGCCGGCAAGGCGATCGCGGCGGGACTCCGCCATCGCCCGCTCGGCGACACGATCGCGGACACCCTCGCCTGGGATCGCGGACGTGGCGCGCTCAAGGTCGGCCTCACGCCCGAACGAGAACGTGCGCTGCTGCAGATGTGGAGCGTGTCGGGGGGATAGCCACCTGACGGCGGCTAGCCCGGGCCGACCATCCGCTCCAGCACGTCGACACCGCGCGCGAGCGCTCGTAGCTCGTCGGCGGAGAGGGTGCGCAGTCCCGCCGCCAGCGCCTCCACCCGCTGCGAGCGGCCTTTCCGAAGCGCACGGGTCCCCTTGGCGGTGGCGCTCACGATCACGGCGCGGGCATCCGAGGGGTCGGGCCGGCGCACGACGTATCCGTCCCGCTCCATGCCGTCGACCAGACGCGTCATGGTCGGTGGTTCGACCTGTTCGGCCTCGGCGAGCTCGCCCACCCGCCGAGGCCCGGCGAAGACCAGCACGGACAGCGCCGAGAGTCGGGGAGCGGAGATCCCGAGCGCCTCGTCCTCCACGCGCAGGCGTCGCAACAGGTGGATCGCGGCCGAGTGCAGGCGATCGGCCACCGCATCCACATCTCGCGTCGGGGAAGTCGGCCTTGACGTGGTCATCGAGTATTTAGCTAGCCTATGCACATAACGCTATCACGGAGGCCGGACGATGGGAAGCACCGAGCGGTTCTTCGAGGCGATCGGAACGGGCGACGTGGACCGAGTGCGCTCGATGGTGTCGGCCGAGCCCGAGCTGGCATCCGCGCGCGACACGGAGGGGGTCTCGGCGCTGATGCGGGCGCGCTATCGGTTCGACCCGGTGCTCCTGGACGCCGTGATGGGCGGCGTTCCCGCGCTCGACGTCTTCGATGCGGCAGCCGTCGCCGACGTCGATCGGTTGCGCGAGCTGCTCGACGGCGATCCCTCGCTCGCCACAGCGTTCTCAGGCGACGGGTTCACCGCCCTGCACTTCCCGGCGTTCTTCGGCGGCGTCGAGCCGGCGCGGCTCTTGCTCGAACGAGGAGCCGATGTCGACGCGCACGGCCGCGGCTGGATGACCGGCACGCCGCTCAACTCCGCGGCTTCCGGGCGTCACGCGGACGTGGCGCGCCTCCTCCTGGATGCCGGTGCCGACCCGGACGCGCGGCAGGCGAGCGGCTGGACCCCGCTGCATTCCGCGGCCCACAACGGCGACCTCGAACTGGTGGAGCTGCTCCTGGCTCGCGGCGCCGACCCCGCCGCAGCGAACGACGACGGCGCGACCGTCCTCTCCATGGCCGAAGAGGGTAGGAGCGCGGACGTCGTCGCACGCATCCGCGCCGCGCTCGGGTCCTGATCGTCGACGCCCAGGGCGTCGATCCGACTCATCGCGCGAACGCGAACTCCTGCGCCACCGAGTCGCACGGGTTCCCGCGACCGAACGTGACCCGCATGTCGGTCACGTCGGCGATGCACCAGAAGCACGTGACGGAGCCGGCGGCGTCCTGGTCGGCGTGGCGGCACAGGGAGTCGGGCGCGTGCTCGTGGTCCGAGAGGATCTCGCGCAACCCTGCTTCCGTCACGGTGCCGTCCGGCTGCGCGGCGAGGAGCTCCTCCGCGCGGGAGTATCGGATCGCCGACCGGCGGGCGTACGTGGGATCGCCTTCGAACGGAAGCATCGCATCGCAGACGTAGTGGTTGGTGTGGACGAGGTGGCCGCGCTCGTCCGGCTCGGTCATCTCGACCGACGTAGCCGAGCCCTCGACGTTCACGACGCTCCCGTCGGACGACGCGAGCACGTTGTTGTACGAGGACGCACGATCGTGACGGAGCGCGGTGCCGACCATGGCATCGAGCGACGTGTCGCGGAGCATCGCGCGCACCTGCAGCTCGCGCGGGATGCCGATCCGCTCGTCGTTGGGTGACAGCTCGTTGCCGGTGAGCGAGAGGCCGGCCGAGTTCCAGCCGACGCTGATCCAGATGCCGTTGCCGATCGTGAAGACCGTCGGATCGCCGGGAACGCTGCGCTCGATCGCGACGAGCTCGTCGCGGTAGCGCGGCGAGAGATCGTTGTTGTGCGCGACCAGCACGTGACCGTCGGCGGTCGCGGGCGGCGCCGCGACCAGATCGCTGCATCGCCCGTCGATCGACGCGGTGCCCGGCGTGCGCGGCTCGTACCAGATCTCCTCGACCGTGCACGCGAACAGCGCGAGCGGGTCGACCTCGGCGCCCTCGGCCGCGCCGTCCAGCTCCTCGACCACCCACGGCATCGCGGCCGTCGTGAGCTCGCGGTATCGTGCGGCGAGGGCGAGCTGTTCGGCTCGTGTCCGGCCCGTGGGGAGCTCGTCGTCGAACGACACGGCGCGCTGCAAGACGTCGGCGCACGCGTCGCCGATCTGCCGGCCGACGTCGCGGTACGAACCATCGAACCGCAGGACCGGGATCGTGTGCGGCGTGACCATCGTGCTCACCCCGTGAGGATCGGCGGCGGTGGCGGCACCGGCGGTCCACCCACCGGCGTGGCGCCCGGTTGCGAGGCCGGATCCCGTCCGGCCGTGCGCGCCGAGAGCACGAGGGCGCCGAGCCCCCAGACGGTGGCGCCGAGCCAGACGAGGCCTCCGACGACCGGGATGAGCGCCAGGACGCGCAGGATGCCGAACCCGGCCAGGAACGCGAGCATCCGATGCCTCGGCGGGGCGACGAGCCGCCGCCCGAGCGCGAACGCGCCGACCGTGTAGCCGAGCCAATACAGGAGCCCGAGCGCGAGCAGGACGCCGAGTCCGATCGGGATGCCGACGAGGAGCGCCATCGCGATGACCGCCGCGATCGGGATCCCGATCAGCATCAGGAAGCCGAACCCGATCGACGCGCCGAGGCGCCGCGCGGCAGTCGCCGCCGTCGCGTCGGCCGCTCGTGGCACGAACAACACGAGCACGAGGCCGAGGAGGAACGACGAGACGGTCGTGGCGATCCACCACAGGAATCGGCCGATCGCTGCGAACTGGCCGGCGTTGACGTCGAAACGGCTCGACCGGCGGACGCGCCCGACGACGGTGGCCGAGCTCGCGATCACGGGGAGGTCTCGGGAGACCACATCGCCACCGACGCGAGCTCGGGGCCCCAGCGCGACCCGTCCGTTCAGCGCGACGACATCACCGTCCACGTTACCGGTGACGTTCACGTCTCCGTTGAACGCGACGACGTTGCCGGTGACGTCGCCGGCGACACCGGCGTCGCCGTTGAAGATGATGGCGTCGCTCGTGACCGTCCCCTCGGGGACGTCGAGACGCCCGGTCAGCACCACGAACGGGTCACCGCCGAACGGGTTGGTGGACGCGAGCGGTCCCGCGAACGCGGGAGCCGCGATCGCCGTCAGCCCGATCGCCATGAAGGCGATCGTCAGGATCCTGCGTCGCTTGCTCATCGATCCAACCTCTCTCTCGATGCTTCCGAAGGCTACCCCGTCGCGCGTCGCCGGACCTACGCGGTCAGCTCCGCGATGAGCGATCCGTACGCCGTGACGTATCGATCGACGTCCTCCTCGGTCGCGGGCACCGGGCACGTGGGTCCCGCTCCGACGATGGCCTCCCACACCCCGCGGTTCGCCAGGTAGACGCGGGCGAGGAGCGTGAGCGGGATGTCCTTCGCCGCGTATGCCTCCAGCGCGTTGCGGGGCATGGCGGGCGCGAACGTCACCCCCGACCGGGGCCAGAAACGGTGCGTGGTCCACGGCAGCCCGGCGTCGCGGATCGCCTTCTCGATACCGTCGGCGAGCCGGGCGCCCAGCACCTGCGTGTGCGCGTAGGCGTCGTCGGTGAGGACCGCTCCCATCGTCGCCCGGGCCGCGGCCATCGAGAGCGGGTTGCCGAACAGCGTTCCGCCGGTCGCGATGGCCTCCTTCTCGTCGAACCGCCCATCCGGCCGCTGCAGGGTGCCGGCGACGGCCTCGGTCATGCCGTAGGCGCCGAGCGGCACGCCGCCGGCGATGGACTTCCCGATCGTCACGACGTCGGGTTGCAGCGACCACATCCGCGTCAGCCCGCCCGGACCCACTACCTGTGTGTGGGTCTCGTCGTACGCCAGGACGGTGCCCGTCTCCCGCGTGATGGCCCGGAGCGCGTCGTGGAACCCGGGGTCCGGCAACAGCAGGCCGACGTTGTTGGTCAGCGTCGGTTCCGTGATGACGACGGCGACGTCCCTCGGTTCGAGCGCGGCTCGCAGCGCGTCGGGATCGTTGAACTGCACGATCTTCGTCTTGGACGTCACGTCGCGCGGCAGGCCCCCCTCCTCTGGCACGAGTGTCCCGTCCCGGAGGTCGACGAGCGCCTCGTCGAAGTGCCCGTGGTACTTCCCGTCGAAGAACAGGACCTTGTCCCGGCCGGTGAGCGCGCGTGCGACGCGGATCACCTCGGTGTTCGCATGCGTCGCGCTCAGCGTGAACTGCCACTTCGGAAGCCCGTATCGGCGGCCGAGCTCCTCCGCGACCCACAGCGCGTCCTCGTTCGGAAGGAGGAACTGCGGTCCCTGCGCGACGCATCGGGAGACGGCCTCGACGACCGGCTCCGGCGCGTATCCCGCGAACATCGACATGTCCGCGATGTTGAAGTCCGAGTACCCGTGTCCGTCGACGTCACGGAACCGCGCGCCCATGCCTTCGGCGACGAACAGCGGTGGATGATCGTAAGACGTGCGGAGCCACGACATCGGCACCCCGTTCGGCATGGAGGCCTTCGCCCGTTGCCAGAGCTCCGCCGAACGGGGCCGTGCGGCGACGAACGCCGCGTCCTCGCGTTGCTTGAGGCGCTGGATCCGTTCGCGGTCGAGGTTCCCGGATGCGGTCATGACCGCTGCATCATGCCAGAGGGCGGTCGAGGACCATCAGCCAGCTCATCCGACGCTCGCCGCCCACCACATCGGTGTCGAGCGTCTGCGTCACCTTGCGGAAACCCGCCTTCTCGTACGCACGGTGCGCGCGATCGTTGCCGACCGGGGTGAGGAGCGCGACGTTCGTCGCATCCCGCTCCTCCAAGAGGTAACGGGACAGGAGCGCCACCGCGCGCGAGCCGAGCCCGATGCCGATCGCGTCGGGTTCGCCGATGAAGATGTCGAGACCGTAGGAGCCGTCGACATCCGGGATGCCTATCTCCCGAGCTTCGTCGGCGGCACTTGACCACGGATAGAACTGCAGGTATCCGATCGCGCCGTCGCCGAGGGTGATGATGCAACCGGTCACCCACGAGCCGTCCTCAGCCCGCGGACCGTAGTGCTCCACGACATGGTCGAGCGTCATCGGCGCCGGATCGTCGTCGGTGGTCCACCATTCGGCGACGTGCGGCTCGTTCCGCCACCGAACGAACAGCTCATGGTCGGCCGGTTCGTCGCGCATGCGACGGATCGCGAGGTCGCCCTCGCGCGCGAGCTCGTCGGTCGGTTCGTCGGGTTCGTTCAGCTTCCCGTGTGCTGCTCTCGGCGGAGTCGCTCCATCTCCTGCTGGATCTCGTCTTCGCGGATCGGCTTCTCCATGAACACGCTCCACGCGTGCATCGCCAGGCCGATGCCCCATCCGGCCAGGACCCACCCGGGCCAGAAGTAGCCGCCGCCGCCGATGGCCCAGATCGCGATCAGGCCGGCGTTCACGATCACGTATGCGGCCAGGTGCTGCCAGAACTCGCGCCTCGTCTTGAGACGTTTGGTCGCCTCGCTCCGCAACTGATCCTCGTCCATGCCCATGCCGCCTCCCTTCCCGACAGGTCGCCTCGAACGGTAGCCTGCACCGTAACGGACCGACCGGCAATGGCCGGCCGACCCGGGCGTCGCGGGACGCCCGGCAGGGGGAGGCTGTACTCGTCATGCAGGACCGCGACGATCTCGATCTCATGCTGCTGCGGGGGTTGATGCAACCCCGCATGTCCCGACGCCGGTTCCTCGGATACGCCGGGATGGGCGCGGCGGGCCTGGGCCTGTCCGGGCTCCTGGCGGCCTGCGGCGGGACCGCGAAGGAGGCGCCACCATCCGTGAGCGGCGCCACGGAAACCGCGGGCGGGTTCGACTGGGCGTCGCAGCGGATCACCGGCCAGTTCACGTTCGGGAACTGGCCGCTGTACATCGACCAGACCAAGACGAACGGCGAGCGCGTCCACCCGTCGCTGGAGCTCTTCCAGAAGGAGAAGGGCATCACGGTGGACTACAAGGAGGTCATCCAGGCATACGACGAGTTCTTCGCGAAGCTCCGCATCCTGCTCGAGGCCGGGCAGCCCACCGGCTACGACCTGATCGTGATGGGCTACCCGAAGTGGCTCCCGCTGATGATCGCGAACGACTACCTGATCCCCCTCGATCACACGCAGCTCCCCAACTTCGCGGCGAACGCGGCGGAGAAGTACAAGGACCCCGCGTACGACCCGGGCAACACGTACTCCATCCCGTACATGTCGGGGATCACCGGGATCGGGTACGACCCGGCGCTCACCGGCCGAGAGATCACGAGCGTGAAGGATCTGTTCGACCCCGCGTTCAAGGGCAAGGTCGGCATGTTCGGCGACACGGAGGACATGCCGAACCTCACGCTGCTCGGCATGGGCATCGAGCCGAACGATTCCACCGAGGCCGACTGGCAGGCGGCGGCCGACATGCTCACGAAGCAGCGGGACGACGGGATCGTCCGGCAGTACTTCGGGCAGAACTACGTGAACGCGCTCACGTCCGGGAACGTCGCGCTCACGATGGCGTGGTCGGCGGACGTGCTGCAGCTCCAGATGGGTGGGTTCCCGAACCTGAAGTTCGTGGTGCCGGACGACGGCGGTCTGCTCTGGACGGACAGTCTCTGCATCCCTGTGAACGCGGCTCACCCGCTCGACGCGCTGACGTTCATGGACTTCATCTACCGGCCCGATGTCGCGGCCATGATCGTCGGGTGGATCCAGAACGTGTCGCCCGTCCCTACCTCGCAGGACGTCCTGCGGCAAGAGGGGAACCCGGTCGCGGAGAGCCCGCTCGTGTTCCCGACGGCCGAGATGTACAGCCAGCTGCACGGCTACCGCGTCCTCACGCAGGACGAGCAGCAGACCTGGGACCAGCTGTTCCAACCGATCTTCCAGGGCTGAGCGGTGGCGACGCCCCTCGACGGCGCGGTCGCGATCGACGAGTGTCTGTCGATCCGCGACGGGCACCTCTGGGTCGAAGGATGCGACGCGGCGGAGCTCGCGCAGACGTACGGCACGCCGATCCACGTGGTGTCGGAGGATCACCTCCGTCGGAACGTTCGGCGGACCGTCGCGGCGTTCCGCGCCGCATGGCCGGAGGGCGACGTCCTGCTGCTCCCGTCCATCAAGGCGAACTTCACGCTGGCCGTCCGCCGCATCCTCACCGACGAGGGGACCGGATGCGACACGTTCGGCCCGGGAGAGCTGGAGGCGGCGCTGCGGACGGGCGTGCCGCCGGAGACGATCTCCGTGAACGGCTCGGTGAAGTCCGTGGAACTGATCGAGCGAGCCGTCGCGGCCGGGTGCCGGATCACGCTCGACAGTGCCCGCGAGGTCGACGTGGTCCGCGACGCCGCCCGCGCCGCCGGGCGCCGGGCGATCGTCCGGTTCCGCGTGCGGCCCGACTACGACGGGCTCGACACGCTGAGCGAGTTCACCGAGACCGACGTGCCGATCCGCGTGGCGGCCTCCGCGTACAAGCCGGGCATCCCCACGGAGGACCTGCTGGCCATCGGGCCGGTCGCGCTCGCGGCCGAGGAGCTGGACGTGGCCGGCGTCATGGCGCACCTCGGCCGGCACCATCATTCCCTCGACGTCTGGCGCGCGATGGCATCGAGCTTCGCCGACACCATCGGTGTGCTGTCGGCGGCGTGGGGCGGCTGGACGCCACGCGAGATCGACGTCGGCGGGGGGTTCGCCTCGCCGCGCGATCCGACCGGGCGGACCACGACCCGCGGGCTGCAGCGGTCCGCCGACGAGCTCTCGCCTCCGATCGAGGCGTACGCGGATGCGGTGGCGACGTCGCTGCGCGACGGATTGCGGCGCCACGGCTTGCGGACCGACGGCATCCGTTTGGAGGCGGAGCCCGGTCGGGCGCTGCTCGCGGACGCCGGGATCCACCTGGCGACGGTGCGGAACGTGAAGGCGCAGACCCGGCCGATCCGGCAGCGATGGGTCGAGCTCGACACGACCGAGATGTTCCTGCCCGACGGCCTGATCGAGCACAACCGGTGGACGGCGTTGGTGGCGAGTCGCGCGGATGCGCCGGTCACGCAGGAGGCGGACGTGGTCGGCATGAGCTGTGGGTTCGACGTGATCGTCGCGGGCGCGGCGCTCCCCGACGTCGAGGCCGGCGACGTGATCGCGATCATCGATACCGGTGCCTATCAGGACGCGGCGTCCAGCAACTTCAACGCGCTGCCTCGACCGGCCACGGTCGTGGTACTTGGGGACCATTCGGAGGTGGTCAAGCGCGCCGAGACCATCGACGATGTGTTCCGGCGCGATATCGTGCCGGCACGACCGGGCGAGGCACCGAAGGGCGGCGCATGAGGATCTTGGGAATCGACCATGTGTCGGTCACGACGGGCGACATCGCACGATCGCTCGCGTTCTACCGCGATCTGCTCGAGCTCCCCGTGCGGAGCGTCGGCGAGCTCTCGGGCGAGGAGGTCGAGCGCATCACCGGCGTGCCTGGCGCCCGGTTGCTGAGCGCCGACCTCGACCTCGGGCGCGGGCAGGTGCTGGAGCTGCTCGAGTACGTTGGCGCACCCGATGGCGCGGCGCTCGCGCAGGAGCGGCCCGGCTCCGGTCACATCGGGCTCACGGTCGACGACGTCGATGCGCTCCACAACAAGCTCGTCGACGCCGGCTGGCCAGTGAAGTCGGACCCGGTCGAGCTGAGTGAGCCCGGCGACTGGTTCGGCGCGCGCTGCATGACGGTCCACGATCCCGATGGCGTAGCTGTGGAACTGGTTGAGCGGCCGCGACACGCCCGCGCGGTCAGTGCGGTCGTCGCGGATCTCGCGCTCGACGACTGAACCGCGACCGATCCCTTCGTATCCGGGCATGTCAGAGGTTCCCCGTACTTTCATGACGTCCCCCCTCGAACCGGAAGGACCTCATGATCCAGATCGGGATCGCGCTCGTCGCTCTCGCGCTCGGCGTCGCCGTCGGCGCCGTGCTGGTTGCGGTTCGCAAGCCCCGGTCATCCGGGCTCGCGGCCGGTGACACACCGCTGGCGGTGGTGGAGGCGCGGTTGGAGGCGCAGTCCGCCGAGCTCCGTCGGATCGCCGACTCGGCGGTCAACCGCGACCTGGCGGGCGAGCAGCTGCGCGCCGGTCTGGACGGCGCGCGCCGAGCGCTCGAGGAGCTGAGCCTGCGAGAACAGGAACGCCGCGAGGCCGACGTCGAGGGCCGCGAGGTGGTCCGCCGGTTGTCGACGGTGCTCGCCGGTGGAGCTTCTAAAGGCCGTGCCGGCGAGAACGTCCTGCGCGAACACCTCGCCCAACTGCCGCCGGGCATGCTCGTCACGGATCTCCGGGTCGGAGGCAAGGTCGTGGAGTTCGGCCTGCAGCTCTCCGACGGACGGCGGTTGCCGATCGACTCCAAGTGGACCGCGCTCGCCGAGCTCGAGGCGTTGGAGGCCGCGGACGACCCGGTCACGCGCGACGCGTGCGCGCGCGACGTCGAGCGCGCCGTCGCCGCGCGGGCGAAGGAGGTCGCGCAGTACCTCGATCCCGCGGTCACGTCGCAGGTCGCCGTCGCCGCGGTGCCCGATGCTGCATACGCCGTGTTGAAGCGCGCGCACGCCGACGCGTGGTCGAAGGGCGTCGTGATCGTGCCGTACTCGTCGGCGCTGCCGATCGTGCTCTTCCTCTACAGCCTGGTGCAGCGCTTCGGCGACTCGGCCGACGTCCAGTCGAGCCTGGCCGAGGTCTCGTCGGCGCTCGAGGCGATGGGGGCCGTCGTCGAGAACAAGCTGACGCGGGCCGCCACCATGCTCACGAACGGTGCAGACGAGCTCCGGTCCAACCTGGGGAAGGCCCGTGGCTCGATCGCGCGCGCCGGAACCGCGAGCGCGCCCGCGAGCGATCCGCCGGAGCTCGGCGAGTCTCGGCTCACGGTCGTCTCGGGGAGCGGTTCGCCGGGCTGAACCGGGTTCGTTCCGGCTACGCCGAGCGGGGACGAGCGGCTCGCGTTCGGCGAGTTGCTCGAGCAACGGCACCGCGGCTTCGGGTCCGGGGAGCGATGCGATCTCATCGCGGATGCGTTCCGCCGCCTCGCGTGCATGCGCGTCGCTCAGGAGCGCGGACGTCGTGTCTCGGACGGATCGCGGTGTGACGCGAACGGCATCCAGCATGACTCCGACGCCGAGCTGTTCGCATCGTTGCGCGTTCGGGAGCTGGTCGGCGCCCATCGGGAGCACGACCAGCGGCAGACCGTGCGCGAGCGCGCCGATCACGCTGCCGGATCCACCGTGGTTGACCACGAGGTCGCAGTGGGGGAGCAGGAGCGACTGCGGGATGTAGCGCTCGATGTGCACGTTGTCGGGTTGCGGGCCGAACCGTTCCGGATCGAGACTCCGCCCGACGGTGACGACAACGGTCGTCGGCAGCTCGCGGAGTCCTGCGAGCACGCGATCGAAGAGATCGCCGGACTCCTGGTTGAAGATCGTCCCGAGCGTGAAGTAGACGGTGGGTCGTTCCGGCAGGTGTGACAACCAGTCGGGAGCGGACCCGGGCAGCGCACGGCCCGGGTCCGGGCGGATCGAGATCGCGTGCTCCATCACCGGGGATCCCGGGTTCCGGAAGCTCGGCGGGAACGGAGAGACGACCAGGTAGCGCGCGGGCATCACGAGATCGGGGTCCGGCGGAAGGCCGTGCTCGGCGCGGATCGCATCGAGCGGCTCGGCCACATCCACCGCCCGCAGGAACGATCCCGACGCGTTCGTCAGGACCGTGGCGTGCGGGAGCCGGAGGCGTTCGGCGCCGAGCATCCCGCCGTAGTCGGCCTCATCGCAGACGAGGAGGTCGGGCCGCCAGTGCTCGGCCAGCTCCAGCACGCGGTCCATCCGGGCACGGGCGATCCGATCGGCGAAGCCGCGCAGGTCGCGGTACTCGCGCTCCATGTCGAGCTCGAGCAGCGGGCTGATGGGGGCGTCGTCGCCGGCTGCGAGCGCCCGGTCGTCGGGATCGGCGTACAGCGTGAAGCCATTGGCGTCGAGCGCTGCGGCAGCGGATCGGCGGCCGAAGAACGCCACGTCATGGCCGGCGCCCCGGACCGCCTCGGCGATCGGAACCAGCGGATCCGCATGCCCGCTTCCACCCGCATAGGTGCACAAGACTCGCACGCACGACCTCCCCGGCGCATGATGCCATCGGCCTGATCCGGCGACCGCGGAGATCCGGTCCGTTAGTTGACAGGTCTATGCAATTCACTGCATACTTATCCGTCATGGCCGCTGCAACCGCCCACGTCCGGATCGCCGTCCTCGGAGCCTCCGGGTTCGCCGGCGGAGAGCTGGTCAGGCTCCTCGAGGCGCACCCGTTCGCCGAGGTGACGTTCCTGGGTGCCCACGGGTCGGTCGGGAAGACGCTGGGCGAGATCCACCCGAACCTGGCCGCCCTCGCGGTGGCCACGGAGATCCTTCGGGAGCCGATCGTGTCGGACGTCGCGGAAGCGGCCGACGTCGCGTTCTGCTCGCTGCCCCACGGGGCGAGCGCCGAGCTGGCTCCGGGTCTGCTCGAAGCCGACGTCAAGGTCATCGACCTCGCCGGCGATTTCCGGCTCCCCGCGTCGGCGTATCCGGACTGGTACGGGTTCGAGCACCCCGCGGCCGACTGGCTCGGCAAGGCCGTCTACGGCCTCCCGGAGCTGTTCGGCGAACAGCTCCCCGGCGCGCAGCTCGTCGCGAACCCGGGGTGTTTCCCCACGCCGGTGATCCTCGGCCTGTCGCCGCTGTTGTCCGCGGGCCTCGTGGAGCCCGGTCCGATCCACGTCGACGGCAAGACGGGGCTCTCCGGCGCCGGTCGGACGGCCGGCGACGCCGCCCTATACGCGGCGTCGGAGGAGAGCGTTCGTCCGTACCGCGTACCGCGGCATCAGCACACGCCCGAGATGGAGCGCGGCATCGAGCTCGCGAGCGGGTTCACGCCCGCGGTCGTCTTCGTGCCGCACCTGGTCCCGGCGGTCCGCGGCGTGGTCACGACGGCGTACGCGCCGCTCGCGTCCGGCGCGACGACCGAGGCATTGACGGCGTGCCTATCCGAGGCGTACGCGGGCCGGCCGTTCGTCCGAGTGCTGGCGCCGGGCGAGATGGTCGACTCCAAGCGGACGCGCGGCTCGAACATGGTGGAGCTGCAGGCCGTGGCGGACGCACGCACGGGCACGGCGATCGTGATCGGCGCGCTCGACAACCTGGTGAAGGGAGCCGCCGGGCAGGCGATCCAGAACTTCAACCTCGTCCACGGCATGGATGAGACCGTTGGGCTTCCGACCCTGGCGGTGTACCCGTGAGCGTGACGTATCCGCGGGGGTTCCGGGCCGCCGGCATGAGCGCGGGACTCAAGCCGTCGGGACGTCCCGACCTCGGCCTGCTCGTCGGCGACCCCGGCACGACGGTCGCCGGCTTGTTCACGACGAACCGCGTCGTCGCGGCCCCCGTCCACCTGAGCCGCGCGTGCATCGCGGGAGGCCGCGGCCGGGCCGTGATCGTCAACAGCGGCCAGGCGAACGCGGCCACCGGCGAGCGCGGAGACGCCGACGCGCAGGCGATCGTCGCCGCGGCCGCCGACGCGCTCGGCGTGGACGTCGCCGACGTCCTCGCGTGCTCGACGGGCGTGATCGGCGAGCCCGTCCACGTCGAACCACTGCTCGCGGCACTCCCGATCCTCACCGGCGCGTTGACGTCCGACGGCGGCTCCGACTTCGCGCGCGCGATCATGACCACCGACACCGTCGACAAGCAGGCCACGGCCGACGCCAGCGGGGTCCGGGTCGGCGGGTGCGCGAAGGGTGTCGGCATGATCGCGCCGAACCTCGCCACGATGCTCGTCTTCGTCACGACCGACGCGGCCGTGCGTCGCGACCACCTGCAGCGCCTGGCCGACGAGCAGCTGAAGCCGCGCTTCAACGCCCTGACGGTCGACGCGTGCACCAGCACGAACGACACGGTGCTCCTGTTCGCGAGCGGCGCGGCGCCGGACGCCGACGAGGTGACCCCCGACACGGCCGCGTGGGTCGAGCTCGCCGGCGCGATCGGCGATGTCGGCGAGTCGCTCGTGCGCCAGCTGATCGCCGATGCCGAAGGGGTCACGCACGTGATGCTGGTCGACATCGCCGGCGCGGCATCGGAGATCGATGCGCGCACGGTTGCGAAGGCGATCGCCGATTCGCCGCTCGTGAAGACGGCGGTGTTCGGTGGCGATCCGAACCCCGGGCGCATCCTGCAGGCCGTCGGTTCCTCCGGGGTCGACGTCGACCCCACCGCGATCGGCGTCGCGATCGGCGGCGTCCCGCTCGTGCGCGGCGGTGTGATCCCGCCCGGATATTTCGACGACGACACGCTCTCGTCGGCCGCTCGCGTGGCCATGAAGGAGCCGGAGGTCCACATCGACGTCTCGCTCGGGGACGGACCCGGGCGGAGCCGCGCGCTCGGCTGCGATCTGTCCTACGAGTACGTCCGCATCAACGGGGAGTACACGACGTGAGCGATACCGAGCTGCCGCCGCAGATCCGACAGCGCACCGTCGCCAAGGCGCACATCCTGCTCGAGGCGTTGCCGTTCATGCAGGCGCACCACGGCAAGGTCATCGTCGTGAAGTACGGCGGCGCGGCCATGCAACGCGCGCCGCTCGCCGCGTCGTTCGCCCAGGACATCGCGCTGCTGCAGAGCGCCGGGATCCTGCCGGTGGTCGTGCACGGCGGTGGGCCGCAGGTCACCAGGATGTCGGCGAGCCTGGGGATCGAGACGACGTTCGTCGACGGTGTTCGCGTGACCGATGCCGACACCCTCGACGTGGCGACCATGGTGCTCGCCGGCAAGTTGAACACCGAGGTCGTCGCGTCGCTCGTCACGGGCGGTGTGCCCGCGGTCGGGCTGTCGGGGGTCGACGGTGGGATGCTGCTGGCACGGAAGCAGACCGCGCCGGACCTCGGCTTCGTCGGCGAGGTCGTGCACGTGAACGCCGACGTGGTCCGCACCCTGATGGCGCAACGGTTCGTCCCCGTGGTGGCGTCGATCGCCGTGGACGAGTTCGGGCAGGCGTACAACGTGAACGCCGACGTCGTGGCGGCGGAGATCGCGATCGCGCTCGACGCCGAGAAGCTCGTGTTCCTGAACGACGTGCCGGGACTGATCGGGCCGACGGGCGACCTGCTCTCGGAGCTGTCCGCCGAGCAATGCCTCGACCTGCTCGGCCAGGAGGGCGTGGTGGAAGGCGGCATGATCCCGAAGCTCGAGAGCGCGGCGGACGCGATCAAGGCCGGCGTGGGCCGCGTGCACCTGGTGGACGGCCGGGTCGAGCATTCGCTGGTCCTGGAGCTGTTCACGCCCGAGGGCGTCGGCACGATGATCACGCCCGACGCCGGGAGGCCGCCGGTCGGAGGGACGTCGGGATGAGCCGGGGCAACGCCGCCGTGAAGGCGAAACGCCAGCAGACGATCCTGTCGCTCGTCGGCCGGGAGCGGCTCGCGTCGCAGGAGGAGATCCGCGCACGGCTGGCGGCGCTCGGACTGGAGGCCACGCAGTCGACGATCTCGCGCGACGTGGAGGAGCTCGGGCTCGCGCGGGTGCACGATCACGACGGCCTGCGGTACGTCGTCCCGGGCAACGGCGTCGCACCAGTGCCGATGCGATTGCTCAAGCGATTGCTCGAAGAGTTCGCGCTGTCGTTCACGCGGAGCGATCACGGGTTGGTCGTGCGGACCCCGCCCGGCGCCGCGTCGGCCCTGGCCGAGGGGATCGATCGCGTGGACCTGCCGGACGTGGCCGGCACGATCGCCGGCGACAACACGATCCTCATCCTGGGACGGGAGGGCGTCGCCGCCGCGGCGCTCGAACGGACCCTCAACCACATCATGGAGGCGAACGCATGAAACGCGCGGTGTTGGCGTACAGCGGAGGGCTCGACACGTCGGTCACGATCCGGTGGCTGGTCGAGCAGGGCTACGAGGTCCACGCGGTCGCCGTCGACGTCGGCCAGCAGGAGGACTTCGACGGCGTCGTCGAGCGTGGCCGGCTCGCGGGCGCCGCCGACGTCCGGGTCGTGGACGCCGTCGGCCGGTTCGCGTCGGACTACCTCGTCCACGCGATCAAGGCGAACGCGCTGTACGAGGGCAAGTACCCGATGGTGTCGGGGCTCGCCCGTCCGCTCATCGTCGAGGAGGTCGTGCGCGTCGCGCGCGAGGTCGGCGCCGACGTCGTCGCACACGGCTGCACCGGCAAGGGCAACGACCAGGTCCGGTTCGAGGTGTCGTTCGGCGTGCTCGCCCCCGACCTGGAGGTGCTGGCGCCGATCCGCGACGCGAACATCCCGCGCGAGAAGGCGCTGGTGCTCGCGGACGAATGGGGCATCCCGCTCGCGTCGATCGTCAGCTCGTACTCCGTCGACGAGAACCTGTGGGGCCGCACCGCGGAGTGCGGGCCGCTCGAGGACCCGTGGGTGGCGCCGCCCGAGGACGCGTTCGCGAGGACGGCGTCCCCGGAGGCCCGCCCGTCGGAGCCCGCCGAGATCGCGGTGGCGTTCGAGCGCGGACTCCCGGTTGCGCTCGACGGCGAGGCGGCCGACCTGCCGTCCGTGATCCGTGCGCTCGACCTGCTCGGCGGCACCTACGGCTTCGGCCGGGTCGACATGATCGAGAACCGCCGCGTGGGCATCAAGTCGCGCGAGCTGTACGAGGTGCCGGGCGCGCTCGCGATCATCCTGGCACACCGGGCGCTCGAGGACCTGACCTTGGAGCGCGAGGTCGCGCACCACAAGCCGCTCGTCGAACAGCGCTGGGCCGACCTCGTCTACGACGGTCAGTGGTTCTCCCCGCTCCGCGCGGCGCTCGATGCGTACGTCGACGTCACGCAGTCGCACGTGACCGGCGACGTGCGGCTGCGGTTCGATCCCGGCGCGTGCACGGTCGTCGGACGGCGTTCGGCGAACTCGCTCTACGACCTGTCGCTCGCGACGTACGGCAGCGGCGACGCGTTCGACCAGTCGCACGCGGAGGGCTACGTCCGCCTCTACGGGCTCCCGCTCAAGGTCTGGTCGGCGAAGCAGGGCGGCGCATGACCCAAGGGTCCGACGAGGCCGGCCGCTCCTCCGGCGAGGCGCTCTGGGCCGGCAGGTTCGCGTCGCCGCCGGCGCCCGAGGCGCACGCGCTCGGACGCAGCGTGCAGTTCGACGTCCGGCTCGCCCCGCACGACGTCGACGCCGTCCGTCGCGCACGTCCACGGCGTTGCAGCGGGCCGGGTTGCTGACGCCCGAGGAGTCGGGCGCGCTCGTCGAGGCGCTCGCGGATGTGGGACGCGAGATCGCGGAAGGGGGGTTCGCGTTCGATCGGGCCGACGAGGACGTGCACTCGGCGATCGAACGCGGCGTCACGGACCGGTTGGGCGACGTCGGGGCCAGGCTGCACGCCGGCCGGAGCCGCAACGACCTGGTCGTCACCGATCTGCGGCTCTGGATGCTCGCCGCGAGCCGTCGGATCGAGGGCCTCATCAGGATGCTCGTGCGGACGCTGGTCGCGCGCGCACGCGAGCACGCCGAGACGGTCATGCCCGGCACCACGCATGCGCGCGCCGCGCAGCCCGTCACGCTCGGACACCACCTCCTGGCGCACGCGTGGGCGTTGCTCCGCGATCTGGAGCGGTTCGACCAGTGCGGCGGTGCGGACGTCCGTGTCGCCGCTCGGGGCCGCCGCGCTCGCCACGTCGACCCTCGGGCTCGATCCCGCGCAGGCCGGGACCGAGCTCGGGTTCCGGCGCGCGTTCGACAACTCGATCGACGCGGTGCTCGGATCGCGACTTCGTCCAGGAGTTCCTGGCCGACGCCGCCATCTGCGCCACCCATCTCTCCCGCCTGGCGGCCGATCTCGCCCGCTGGACGGATCCGGCGCTCGGATGGGCGGAGCTCGACGAGGCGTACACGACCGGGTCCAGCATCATGCCGCAGAAGCGCAATCCGGACACGGCGGAGCTGGCGCGCGCGAAGGCCGCCCGGATCGCAGGGGGCTTCGTCGCGCTGACGTCGGTGATGCAGGGTCTGCCGCTCGGCTACCACCGGGACCTCCAGGAGGACAAGGAGCCGGCGTTCGACGCCGCGGACACGCTCGAGCTGGTGCTCCCGGCGCTCGTGGGCGCCGTCGACTCGATGCGGTTCGACTCCGCGGCGATGCGTGCTGTCCGCCGCGGACGACGGGCTCTACGCCACCGACCTCGCCGAGGCGCTCGTGCGCGGCGGCGTGCCGTTCCGCGAGGCCCACAGGCGAACGGGAGCGCTGTTGAAGGAACTCGCTTCGCACGAGCGCACCCTGCGCGACCTCACGCCGGAGGAGTGGGAGGCGTTCGGGGTCGCCGGCGGGGCGGCGCTGCTCGACCCGGACGCTTCGGTGCGGGCTCGGACCATGCCCGGCGGACCGTCGCCCGACAGCGTGCGACGTCAGGTCACGGCGATCGAGTCCGCGCTGGCCGGTGCGTGACACCTAGGCGCGCTGCCGGCGAAGCACGATCACGCCGAGCGCGACCATCGCGAACGCGAACGCGAGGAGCGCCAGCAGGCGGCCCGCAACCTCCCCGATGCCATACCCGGCGATCATCACGCCTCGCAGCGCCGCGGCGGCGTGGGTGAGGGGGAAGAGCTGCGACAACCACCGCAGCGGCACCCAGAGCGTCTGCACCGGCCAGAAGAGCCCGCCGAGGAAGATCTGGGGCAACAGCACGAGCGGGATGAACTGGATCACCTGGAGCTCGTTCCTCGCGTAGAAGGACAGCGTGATGCCCAGGTTGACGGCCCCGACGACCAGGAGGGCCAGGGCGAGCAGCACGAGCCAGATCGACCCCGAGATCGTGACGTGGAGCACGAACGTCGCGTACCCGAGCACCAGCAGCGCCTGGACCGTCGCGAAGCCCATGAATCCAAGCAGGTACCCGAGCAGGATCTCGGTCGTCGTGATCGGGGAGGCCAGCAGCCGGTCGAGCGTGCCCGACGACCGCTCCCGCAGGAATGCGACGCTCGTCAGCATCATGATGAAGAAGAACGCGAACAAGGCGATGATCGCCGGCGCGAAGACGTCGATCGTCGCGAGGTGGGCGCCCGCCGGCAGGCCGATCGCGGAGATGGGGATGGTGGGTGCAGCGGCGCCGGCGGATCCTTCCAGCGCTGTCACGATGGAGGTGATCACGGGCTCCTCGAGACGTGGATCGACGCCGGCGATCGCCAGGGAGGGCCCGGTGGGCTCAGCGATCACGAGCGCCACGAGGTCACCGTCCAGAACCATCGAACGCCCTTCCTCGACCGACGACACGCGCTCCACGACGATGCCCGGCGCGTCTCGGAGCTCGCCGGCGAACCGCTCGGCCGACGAGCCGGTGATCCCTACCGGCAGCGCCGCCTTCGTTCCCGTGAGCAGGTAGCCGATCAGCATCATCACGACCAGGGGGACGACGACGATCAGCGCGAGCGTCCGAGGGTCGTGTCGGAAGCCGCGAACGATCCGCCCGGCGAGCGCGAGGATGCGGGTGCCGATCATCGGGCGGCCTCCTCAGCAGCGTCGAGCGTGAGGAACGCTGCTTCGAGCGTCGGCGCGCCGGCGCGCTCCCGGAGAGCCGCCGGGGCGTCCACCGCGATCGTGCGCCCGGACGCGATGAAGGCCACCCGGTCGCAGCGCTCGGCCTCGTCCAGCACATGCGTCGTGACCAGGAGCGTGGTGCCGGACGCCTGAAGCCTGCGGAAGTGCTCCCACAACGTCACGCGCAACACCGGGTCGATCCCCACGGTCGGCTCGTCGAGCAGGAGCAGCCGGGGCGTGTGGATCATCGCGGCCGCCAGGTTCGAGAGCTGCCGCTGACCGCCCGAGAGCGCGCGCACGGGTGTGTTCGCCTTGTCGTTCAACCGCAGCAGCTCGAGCAGCTCACGGCCTCGCGCCCTCGCCCGGTGGCGCGCCAGTCCGTAGACGCGCCCGAAGAAGTCGAGGTTCTCGACGATGGTCAGGTCCTCGTAGAGCGCCGGCGACTGCGTCATGTAGCCGAGGAGACCCGCCACGCCCCGTCCGGGGTGCTGGCCAAGGACGAGCACGCGCCCCGCGGACGGTGAGAGGAGGCCCGCCACGATGCGGATGAACGTGGTCTTCCCCGCGCCGTTCGGGCCGACGAGACCGAGCATCTCGCCGGAACGAACCTCGAGATCGAGGCCGTCCAGCGCCCGGAGCCGGCCGAAGGATCGCACCACGCCCTGGGCGACGATCGCGCTCTCGTCGTCCATCGATCCCATCCTCATCGGGGTGGTGGCAGGACCGCAGGGCCGAGCGACCCGCGGGGAGGGAGGCGGTCGGCGCGGAGCTCGCGGCGCGCTAGACCGTGGCGGCGTTCGACGGGTGACCGGCCGTCTCGAGATCCTCCGGGCGCGCGAGCGGAACCGTCACCGTGAACGTGCTGCCGACCCCCAGCGTGCTCTGCACCTCGACGCCCCCGTCGATCGTCTCGAGCAGGCCCGAGACGATGTGCAGGCCCAGTCCCACGCCGCCGTGCGACCGCGTCGCCGACTGATCCACCTGGTAGAAACGTTCGAAGATCCGAGGGAGGTCGCCCGGTTCGATCCCGACCCCCTCGTCGCTCACCCAGAACGTGAACGTCGAACCATCGTTCCGAGCTCCCACCGTGACGCGAGCCGGCGGAGACGAGTACTTCAGGGCGTTGTCGACGAGGTTCACGAGGACGTCCTGGATCCGGCGTCGGTCGACGGTGACCGGCGCCAGATCGGCGGGAACCTCACTCACGATGCGTGTGCCGGCGTCGTGGAAGTCGGCAACCACCTCGTCCACCACGTCTTGGAACGGGAACATGAACACGGCGTTCTGGGCCTCGTCGTGCTCGAGGTTCGACTCGCGGAGCACGTTCGCGATCAGGCGGAAGAGCCGGCTCGACTGGCGCTCGATCGCCGCGAGAGCCTCGACGGCGACCGGATCGTCGGAGAGCGACGAGGCGCGGAGGATGTGGACGTACCCCTTGATGCTGGTGAGCGGCGTCCGCAGCTCGTGCGACGTGGCCGCAACGAAGTCGCTCTTCATCCGGTCGAGCTCGCGGAGCTCCGCGACCGTGTCCTGCTCTCGCTCCAACAGATCCGAGAGCTGGTCGGCCTGCTCCTGGAGCTGGTTGTTCTGGCGGCGGAGCGTCCTGGTGACGCCGATCATCAGCGGCAGCATCACGATGTAGAGCGCGAGGAGGCCGATCGCGAGCGAGATCGAGAGCGTGCGGGTCAGCCGATCGATCTCGGCCTGGATCACCGAGTAATCCTGGTAGACCTCGATCACGCCGACGACCGGACCGCTCATCGCGATGCGGAACGGCACGTACGTCTCGAACAGCCGGTTCCCGAGCCGTCGCTCACCCACGTTCTCGTCCGCCGTGAGATCGGAGATGTCGCTCTGCAACTCCCCGCCGAGCGCTTCCTTCAGGTCGTCCTCGAAGGTGGGCTGCGATCCGACCTCTTGCGGATCGTTGGAGAACGTCACCATCCCGGTGGGGCTCCAGAGCTTGACCCGGAGGATCCCGGGGTCGGCGAGCAGGGTCGTTCGGACCGCCGACTCGATCTCGTCGTACCGGGCGCCGGTGACGGGTCCGGAGAGGTCGGCGGCCATGAGCACGGGGCCGATGGCATCGTTCGCCACCAGCTCCGCCCGGCTCGCCGCCGCTCGCTCTTCGCGCACGCTGACGTCACGGGCCCGGACCGTCGTGATGAAGACCCCGATCACCACGAAGACGATCAGGCTCGTGACCGCGAACACCGCCACGATCCGTGTGTGCGGTATGCGGCCGTCGTCACGTTGAGGCATACCTGGAGGTATCGACCTGCCGGAGGGTCAGGTGAAATACGCGGTTTCCGGTATCGCGAGCAGGCGATACCCTTGGCCCCATGTCGTTTTCGAGCGCGCTCGTTCTGTTCGCCCACCCCGATGACGCCGAGTTCATGTGCGGCGGCACGATCGCCAAGTGGGCCCGCGAGGGTTGCCAGGTCCACTACGTGGTCATCACCGACGGATCCGCCGGCTCCAACGAGCCGGGGGTGACGCGCGAAGAGCTTCGCCCTGTCCGTGAGCGCGAGCAGCGGGCCGCGGCCGAGGTGCTCGGCGTGAAGAGCCTGACGTTCCTGGGCGAGGTCGACGGGATGCTCGAGGTCACGCTGGATACGCGACGGAAGGTCACGCGCGAGGTGCGGCGGCTCCGCCCGGAGGTGATCGTCGCGCCCGATCCGTCACGCCTGTGGTCCGGCAACCGCTACATCAATCACTCGGACCACAAGGCGGCGGGCATGCTCGCGCTCTCGACCGTGATGCCCGACGCGCCGACGCGGGTGATGTTCCAGGAGCTCGAGGCCGAAGGGATCGAGCCGTTCGAGGTGCAGAACCTGTGGCTCAGCTCGAACGAGCCCGACACGTACGTCGACATCACCGACACGATCGATCTGAAGATCAAGTCCCTGGAGCAGCATGTATCCCAGGGAGGCGCCGAGGCCGAGCCGTGGGTACGGTTGCGCGCCGAGCAGACCGGTCAGGAGGCGGGCCACACGTACGCCGAGGCGTTCAAGGCGTTCCGCTTCGTCGACGACCCTGCGGACGAGTGATGGAAGAGCCGACGCCCGAACCCGACCAGCCCGACGAGCCCGACGAGCGGATCGACCTCACGTCCGACGAGCGCTCGGACATCGAGGCGGACCTGCACGACCTGGACGCCATGCGAGGGCTGTTCGCCGCCCAGGGCGTCAAGGGAGTGGTGATCGCCTGTCAGGATTGCGGCTCGAACCACTTCTACGAGTGGGAGCTGCTGCAGGACAACCTGGAGCACATGCTGGAGACCGGTGAGCCCCGGATGCACGAGCCCGCGTTCGACATCCAGGAAGAGGAGTACATCCAGTGGGACTACGGCAAGGGCTACATCGACGCCCTCGCCGACACCGGACTGGAGCCGGATCGCACGATCGCCGTCGGGTCCTGCCCGTGGTGCCAGACCACGTTCGAGGCGCACTTCCGCTTCTGCCCCAGGTGTGGCCGTTCGCTCGGAGCGGTGCGCCTGTACCACGAGCTCGTCGCGCAGGGCATGGAGGAACGCGAAGTGCGCGCGCTGCTCGTCCGAGCGGGCTACGAACCCTTCTGACGGCGCACGGTCGTCACGGGTCGCTCCAGCACGCATCCGTCAGGGGTCTTGTCGGGACGCAAGCCCTTGAACACCGGAGCCCGCATCTTCTTCGTGCTCTTCGTTATCTCCAGGTACTCGACCTCGCAGACGACCTGGGGCTCGACGAAGGTCGCGCCCTTCACGGCCGCGAGGTCGGGGTCGTCGATCGCCGGCGCGTCGCGGACCAGCGGATCCAGCTGCGCTTGGACGATCGCGAGCGTGCGGTCCGTGAATCCGGATCCGACCTGACCGATCCACTTCCACTCGCCGTCGTCGAGCGCCCCGACGAGCAGCGCGCCGAACGACCCCGAACGGCCTCCTTGTCCCGGGGTCCATCCCAGGACCACGCAGTCCTGCGAGTTCGTGAGCTTGATCTTCCGCCACGTGTCGGAACGCTTGCCGGGCACGTACTTCGAGCCCTTCTTCTTGGCGACCACGCCTTCCAGACCCAGCTCCTTCGCGGTGGCGGTGAACGACGTCCCCTCGCCCTCGACGTGGGTCATCACCTGGAGCCGGTGATCCTCCTCCACGATCAGCTCGAGCAGCTCGCGACGTTCCTCCAACGTCAGGCCCGTCGTCTCGCGACCGTCCAGCCACAGCACGTCGAAGACGACCAGCGCGACGGGGATCTCCTTCGCCATGCGCTTGATCTCGCGCTCGTTGGCCAGGTTCATCCGCTGCTGCAGCGCCTCGAACGAGTTCTTGCCCTCGACGTCGAACGCGACGATCTCGCCGTCGAGGACGGCGTTCACCTGATCGACCAGCTCATGGATCATGTGGATGTCGGGGTACTGCGACGTGACATCGCGGCCCGAGCGCGTGATGAGCTTGGTCTCGCCGGTCGTCATCTCGGCGAGGCAGCGGATGCCGTCGAGCTTGGGCTCGAACCACCAGCCGTCGTCGTCGAACGCCTTCCAGCCTCCCTCCGCGAGCATCGGCTGGAACCGGCGCGGTGATTCGATCAACGGCGCGTCCTGCGCGCTCGCGAGGAACGCCAGCCAGTCCGTGCGGGTCTTCACGAAGTGGAACTCCAGGCCCGGGTAGCGCCGGCCGTGCAGCTTGAACGAGACCTTCTTCGCGTCGTCCCACTCGATCGGCTCGTACCAGCCGTCGTCGAAGATCCGCACCTCGCCGGCGCCGTAGTGACCGGCCGGGATCGTGCCTTCGAACTTCCCGTACTCGAGCGGGTGGTCCTCGGTCCGGACCGCGAGTCGCTTGTCTCCCTTCACGGTCGGCAGTCCCTTGGGCACGGCCCAGGACGGCAGCGCGGCGTTCCGCTCCAAGCGCACGTCGTAGTGGAGGCGCGTCGCTCGGTGCTTGTGGATCACGAACGAGTTGCCCTCGCCCTCGGCGCTGCCGGGCGCCGGCTCGGGCGTCCCCTCGAAGTCGCGCTTGCGGATGTACTCGGCCAGGTTCGGGTCCTTCGAGGCCGCGATGATCTCCGCCGAGGTTCGCGTCGGCGCGCTCGCGACGTGCTCCGCGGGATCGATCCCCAACGCCTCGAACGCGTTCGTCAGATCCGCCGCCTCCGCGAGCATGCCGGCGAACAGGTCCCCGACGCGGTCGAACCGTTCCCACACGTTGTCGATGCGGAAGTCCTGCGGCTCGAACCCCCCTGCGGCAACCTCGTCCCAGGTGAGCGGGGTGGAGACGGGGGCCTGCAACTCGGGACGCAAGGAGTAGGCGGCCGCGATGTTCGCCCCCGACCGGTTCATGTTGTGGTCGATGAACGTCTTGCCGGTGCGGTCCGCGATCTTCCACGCCATCGTCACGCGGTCGGGATCCGCCTGCAGGATGAGCCGGCCGCATCGTCCGACGAGCTCGCGGACCTGGTCGTACGTGTACCGGCCGCGCTCGATCGGGACGAAGATCTGCAGGCCCGTGGCGCCCGACGTCTTGGGGAAGCCGGGCAGGCCCAGCTGATCGAGGAGGGCCTTGATGTGCCGCGCGACGGTCAGCACGTCCTCGTACGTGTACGGCGGGAACGGGTCGAGGTCGAAGAAGCAGTAGTCGGGGTGTTCGACGTCCTCGCAACGCGAGTGCAGCGGATGGAACTCGATGCACCCGAGGTTCGCGATGAAGAGCAGGCCGGCCGCGTCTTCGATCGTCATGTAGTCGATCACGCCGGTCTTGGCATCGTCGGACAGCACCTTGCACCGGCCGATCCAGTCCGGCACGTGCGACGGCGCCGACTTCTCGTAGAAGAACGGCCCGTCGATGCCGTCGGGCATCCGCTTCATCGTCAGCGGCCGCGCCGAAAGGTGCGGCAGCATCAGATGCGCCACGTTGAAGTAGTAGGCGATCAGGTCGCCCTTCGTGTAGCCCTCCTCCGGCCAGAACACCTTGTTGAGGTTGGAGAGGCGGAGCTCGCGGTCGTCCACCTCAAGCCACCACGCGTCGCCGTCCTTGCGGACGTCCGGCGCGTGCGGGAACTCCACGGTGAACGCGTGCGGCGACGTGCGCGCCCGCTGCCGCTTGGGAGACATGGCCCGATGGTAGCGACCGTGACAGTCTCAGGGGCGTGTGATACGAACGGGCGTCGCGAGAGGACGGAGGGACGTCATGGAACGGCTCAAGCGGAACCCCGGGGGCTGGGGACTGGCACTGGGGGGAGCGATCGGCTTCGTCTCCATCTTCTTCTCGTGGATGTCCGTCACGAACACGGCGGCCAACGTCACGTCGTCGGTCCCGGCGTTCCGGGCCGTCTCCGGGCAGACGTTGGGGTTCCTTGCCCTGCTCGTGGCCCTGGCCGGGCTCGGCGTCTCGGCCTCCCAGGGGAGCGGCAGGATCTGGTACGGGCTCATCGGGCTGCTCGGCGCCGCCGTCATGCTCGCTGCGGGCCTCCTCGCGATCTTCTCGCCCTCCACGATCGCCCAGCTGTTCGCCACGACCCAGACCATGTCCAAGCTCGCGCTCACGTCCGTGCAGAACTCCATCAACGAGACGGTCAAGGCCGGGTTCGCCGACGGGACGCTCACGGCGAGCGTCGGCTTCGGCGCCATCCTCGGCGTGATAGGCGGGGTGCTGGGCGTCCTGGGCGCGATCTTCGGGTTCCGCAAGAAGCAGCCGTCCGTCGACTGATCGGCCGGTCTATCCTGCGTGTCCGAACTAGGGCATACAATCGCGTTTCCGCTGCGTGAGACGTGGGAACAAGCACCCATGGAGGACAGACCATGCCGAGATCCATGTGGAAGGGCGCCATCAGCTTCGGGCTCGTGACCATCCCGGTCTCGGTGTACCCCGCGACCGAGGAGAAGACGCTCCGGTTCAACCAGCTCCACGACGAGGACGGCGGCCGGATCCGCATGAAGCGGACGTGCTCCGTCGACGGCGAAGAGGTCAGCTACGAGCACATCGTCAAGGGGTACGAGTACGAGAAGGACAAGTACGTGGTCCTCACGGAGGACGATTTCGACAAGGTGCCGGTCGCGTCCAGCCGTGCGATCGACATCGTGCAGTTCGTCGACCTCGAGGACATCGACCCGATCATGTACAAGAAGACCTACTACCTGATCCCCGAGGAGACCGGCGCCAAGGCCTACGCGTTGCTCCGCGAGGCGATGAGCCAGGTGAACAAGGTCGGGATCGCCAAGGTCAGCTTCCGCGACAAGGAGCATCTGTCCGCGCTCCGGTTCAAGGACGACGCGTTCGTCCTGGAGACCATGTACTGGCCCGACGAGATCCGCGAGGCGGACTTCGGCGGCGTCGACGTGGACGCGAAGGTCCGCGATCAGGAGCTCGACATGGCGAAGACGCTGATCGAGAACCTCACCGCCGAATGGCAGCCGGAGGAGTTCACCGACGACTACCGCGAAGGGTTGCTCAAGATCGTCGAGGCGAAGATCGCAGGCGAGGAGATCGAGCTCGTCGAGGCGGAGCCCACGGCGAAGGTGGTCGACCTGATGGCCGCGCTGAAGGCGAGCGTCGATGCCGCGAAGAAGCGGCCGAGCGGTGACGCGGAAGCGGAGAAGCCTGCGCGCAAGCCCGCCGCCAAGAAGCCGGCGGCGAAGAAGACGGCCGCCCGCAAGGCCCCGACTCGGAAGAAGGCATCGGGCGAATGAACCTCCCGCCGGGATTCACGTCCCGGCCGGCAGCTCCGGACGATCTGGATGACGTGGTCGCCCTCATCGAGGCGTGGGAGATCGCTCGCTTCGGAGAAGCCGACGCCGTCCGGTCGGCGCTCCAGTTCGAGTGGGGAGCCTCGTGGTTCGAACTCGAACGCGACGCCCGACTGATCCACGACGTCACGGGCCTGTTGGTCGCGTACGCGCAGCACGCGACGCCGGACGACGGAAAGCGGTTCGAAGCGTTCGGACCGGTGCGTCCCGGGTTCGAGGGGCGCGGGCTCGGCTCGGCGATCGTCGACTGGGCGGAGGACCGGACCCGCGCGCGTCTCGATCCGGGGTCGGCGACGCGCTTGTGGAACACGGCCCCGGCGGGGGACGTGGGGGCCGCCCGATTGCTCGAGAGGCGCGGCTACGTGCCGATCCGCACGTTCCGGCAGATGACGATCGATCTCGACGCATCCTTCGACTCCGGCCTGGTGCCCGACGGCATCGCCATCCGGCCGTTCGACGCCGAGGTCGACGGTCCCGCCGCCTTCGCGGTGGTTGATGCCGCGTTCGTCACGCACTTCGGGTACTTCGAGGAGACGTTCGAGGACTGGTGGGCGCAGCAGCATTCGGATGAGACGTGGGATCCGTCGCTCGGACTGGTGGCGGAGCTCGACGGCACGATCGTGGGCTACAGCAACAACGGCGTGATCGACGGGACCGGCTACGTGTTCGAGCTCGCCGTCGCTCCCCAATACCAGGGACGGGGGATCGGCAAGGCGTTGCTCAAGCGCTCCTTCGCCAGTTTCGCCGCTCGCGGGATCCGTACGGGGCGCCTCGGCGTGGACACGGAGAACGTCACGGGGGCCCACGAGCTGTACCGATCGGTGGGCATGACGCCGGTGCGTGAACACGTCGTCGTCGAGAAGCGCATCGAGTCCGGCTAGGCTACTGACCCCGGCCGAGAGGGGCCCACATGAAGCTCATCACCGCGATCGTGAAGCCGCACCGCATCGAAGAGGTCAAAGAGGCGCTGCGCGACATCGGCGTGAACGGCCTGACCACGACCGACGTCGAGGGGTTCGGACGCCAGCGCGGCCACACCGAGGTGTACCGCGGCGCCGAGTACCAGGTGGACTTCGTGCCGAAGGTGAAGGTCGAGGTGCTGGTCTCGGAGGACGACGCGCAGGGCGTGATCGACGCGATCGAGAAGGCCGCGCGGACGGGCAAGATCGGCGACGGCAAGATCTGGGTCACCGATGCCGAGCAGGTCATCCGGATCCGCACCGGCGAGCGCGGCCCGGACGCCTTGTGACGTGAGCGCCGGGGACGCGCCGGCGAACGTTCCGGCTCCCATCGCGCGGCTGAAGGACGAGCTGGCCGCGCTCGAACGGGCCTATTCGCCCGGCCATCACGGGCTGTGGTCGGCGCGACGGCGCGCGGAGCTGGTCGATGCGGCACTCGTCGATCTGTACACGGCGGCGACCTCCACCGGGGACCGGGCGCCGCGCACGGCGCTGGTCGCGCTCGGCGGCTACGGGCGCGGCGCCCTCTGCCCGCGGTCGGACATCGACATCGTGCTGGTGCACGACGGGGCGGAGGCCGCCGCCGTCGCCGCGCTGACCCAGCAGTTGCTGTACCCGCTCTGGGACGCCGGCTTCACCGTGGGTCACGCCGTCCGGACGCCGGGGGAGTCCGTGGAGCTCGCGACGGAACGGCTCGATGCGGCGACCGCCATGCTGGATGCCCGGCTGCTGGCCGGCGACGCCGATCTACTGGGCGAGGCCTCCGGCCCCGTCCTGGCCCGGCTCCGTGGCGATGTCGACGGGTTCGCCGAGAGCCTGGCGAACGACGCCCGCGACCGCCGGACGCGGTTCGGTTCCGCCGCGTACCTGCTGGAACCGGAGTTGAAGGAGGGCGGTGGCGGCCTCCGGGACATCCACGCGTTCGGGTGGCTCCAGCAGGTTCGTGGCCGGCCGCTCGAGGACGACGGTCTGCTCCGGACCGCGGAACGCGCACGGTTGGACGCCGCGGAGGAGTTCCTCACGCGCGTCAGGAGCGCCATGCACCTGGAGAGCGGCCGCCGGACCGATCGGCTGCTCCGGGAGCAGCAACACGACATCGCGAAGGTCATGGGGTTCCAGGACGAGCCGCGGCTGATCGCGGAGGACGGCCTGATGCGAACGGTCTTCGAGCACGCGCGAGTCGTGGATGCGCTCACCGAGGACGTGATCGTCCACGGCCGCCCGCCCGGCGGAGCCTCGGACCAGGTCGAGCTCCTGCATGCCGCGGACGCGCTCGCGCTGGTGGCCCGAGCCGCGGAGGAGGGACGGTCGCTGTCGGCGGTCGAGCTCGACGCCGTCGAGGTCATCGCCTCACCGGACGCGCTCGAGTGGGGCGATCCGGTGCGCGAAGCCTTCCTGCGCATCCTCGGCGCGGGCCCCGGGGCGACGGACGGATTGCAGGCGCTCGACCGAACCGGTCTGCTCGCGCGACTGATCCCCGAATGGGTCGACGTGCGTTGTCGCCCGCAGCGCGACCCCTACCACCGCTACACGGTCGATGTGCACCTGTTGCGAGCGTTCGACCGGATGTCTCGCGCCCTGGCCGAGCCCGACGCGGACGATCCGCTGGAGGTCGTGGCGGCCGGTCACATCGAGGAACGGGACGGCGCGCTCCTGGGGGCGCTCCTGCACGACATCGGGAAGAACGGGGAGGGCGGTCACGTGCTGGTCGGCGACCGGGTCGCGGCTACGATCCTCGCCCGTATGGATGTCGAGGCGTCGACGGGCGAGCTCGCTCGGTTCATGGTGGCCGAGCACCTGCTCCTGCCCGACACGGCCACCAGACGGGATCTCGGCGACGACGATCTGATCCTGGACGTCGCCGCACGGGTCGAAACGCCCGAACGACTCGCGGCTCTGTACCTGCTCGCGAAGGCCGACGCGCTCGCCACCGGCCCGTCGGCATGGACGCCGTGGCGCCAAGCCCTGATCCGTGAGCTCGTCGCCAAGGTCCAGCGAGTGTTCGAGCGGGGCGAGATGGGGGTCGAGGTTGCCGAACGGCTCGCGGACGTGGTCGACCTGGTCAGGGAGCTCCTGGCCGGCGAGCGTGCCGAGGAGGTCGAGCGGTTCATCCTGCGGATGCCGCGGAGCTACTTCCTGTCGATCCCACCGGCGCAGATCGCGCGTCACTACGCGACGATCGAGCCCGACCTCGGACGGCACGACGTGCGAACGTCGACCCGGCAGGGCGGCCGCCCGGGGACCTACGAGCTGCTGGTGGTCGCGGCGGACCGTTCGGGGTTGCTCTCCTGGATCGCGGGCGCGCTCTCACTGGCCGGCCTGTCCATCCTGACGGCACAGGTCTTCACGACCGAGGACGGCGTGGCCGCCGACCTGTTCGAGGTCCAGGGCGTGTTCGAGCCGGAGGTGGGTGAGGAGCGCTGGCGTGAGTTCCGGAGCCTGCTCCGCAAGGCGATCGACGGACGCGTATCGCTCCAGCACCGCATGACGGAGAAGCGGCGCCACTACCCGGAGCGAGGCGACACCCCCGTGACGGTGGCCGTCGACAACGACGCGTCCGACTTCTTCACGGTGATCGAGATCGGCGCGCCCGACCGGATAGGGCTGCTTTACGACATCACGCGCACGCTCTCCGACCTGGAGCTCGACGTGCACCTGGCGAAGGTGGCCACGTACACGGATCGAGTGATCGACGCGTTCTACGTGCGCGACGCCCTCGGCCGCAAGGTGCTCGACGTCGCAGATGTCGCGTCTATCGAACGCACGATCCGCTCGCTCCTCGAGTAGCTGGTCCTCGGATCGAAGGTCGTGATGCGATGGCGATGGGTGCTCGCGCCTGATGACGGCTCAAAGGAGATCCGAGTCCTGCCTTGCCGTCTATGCCCGTTCGGAGTCAGGATGGATCGAAGCAGGACGCGATCCAGGAAGGAGATCCGTGCGTACGTCCGGTCGTGTGGTTCGCTTCATGGCCCTGGTGGTCGCGCTCGGCGCGTCGGTGACCGGCTGCGGATCGAGGAACCCAGCCGGTACGGCCCGCCAACCGTCTCCTGGCGCCGATCCATCCACCATGATCGGGAGACAGGCTCCCGATTTCTCCCTTCGGGATCAGTTCGATCGGCATCAGCGGCTGTCGGACTATCGCGGCAAGGTGGTGCTGCTCACGTTCGTGTCCAGCCACTGCAAGGACATCTGTCCTTTGACCGCCGAGCTCCTCGCGCGCACGCAGGACCTCCTCGGTACCAAGGCCGACGACCTGGAGGTCGTGGCTGTGAACGCGAACTATCGTTTCAGCACTGTCCATGACGTCCTGCGGTGGTCCAAGCAGCACTCGATGACGCATCGCTGGCTGTTCCTCACCGCGCAGGCCTCGACCCTCTGGAACGTGTACAACGCTTACGGCGTCACACCCGGAGCCGCCCATACAGTCACGATCTTCCTCATCGACCCCGTCGGCCGGATCCAAGCCGTTGTTCCCATCGCGATGCAGAGCGGCATCGACGACGAGGCCCACGTCTTGACGCAGGCCGTTGGGACGCTCGAGGCGGCCTGACCCCATCACCCCGCGTGGATGCAGGCCGCATCTGAAGCGAGCCGCCAGCGATCGCTCCTTTCGGTCGTCGAGCGAAATCGCGGAAGGTCATCGCGGTCATCCGAGCGCAACGCGCTGCTCGAGTAGCGAGGTCCGCCGAAGGTCCTCGGCCGTTCGATGGGTCCCGGAGCGCCAGGGCCCATCGCTCCATAGCCTTATCTAAGTGGCTAGTTAGATTGAGCTATGGAAGGAGCGTTGGGCTCCTCGGATCGAGGTGAGTTCTATGAGAAAGGTGCTCATCCCCCTGGCTGCGGCTTTCCTCTTCATCGGGATCACCGCGCTGCCGGCGGCGGCATGGGAGGTCCATGCGAGCGGCTCCGCGGTGTGCCTGGACGATGGCACGTTCCAGGTGTCGTGGGCGTACGCGTCCTCACACGTTGGTGAGGTCGTGAGCTGGAGTCCGTATGCGAACCCGACATCGTTGCCCGGAAGCACGTCCGGCCCCATCAGCAACACAGCGCTCGCCGTGTGGGACAAGGGGACGCCGGATACCGGCGACGATGAATCCGATTCGGACACCGCGACCGTCACGCTCGGGGGGGGATGCGTGCCGACACACGTCGAGCACCATCCGTCGATCTCGGGATCCGCTTCCTGCAACCTGGAAAACCCCGGGACCTATGCGTTGCGGTTCGAGGTGAACCCCGACGGGGCGACGTCCATCGACGGGCTGCCCGTGAACGATCTTGCGTACGCCGGATCGTTCCCCGTAACGGGATCGACGACGTTCCACTACTCGGATGGCCCGGACGTCACGGTCGAGTATTCGGTGACGGTCACGGAGGGGTGCTCCACGCCGACACCCACGCCGACGCCGCCACCACGGCCGACGCCCACCCCGACGCCCACCCCAACGCCCACCCCAACGCCGAGCCCGACACCTCCACCGACGCCGAGCCCCAGCCCGACGCCGTCACCACATCCGCACCACCACCAGACGCCGGGGCCTCCGGAAGTCCTCGGCGCGCACGGATCGAACGGGACGGCGTTCACCGGAGCGCCGGAAGGCGTGAAGGATCTGGGTCTGATCGCCTTCGGCCTGATCGCGCTCGGACTCTTGGGACTCCTCGGCTCGAAGGTCGTGATGCGACGGCGATAGGCGGTCGCGACCGGATCGTCCCTCGGTCAAGGCATCCACGGCCTTGACCGAGGGGCGCGTTCTCCCCGTGAGCGCGGATCGCGATCTCGGGACCATCTTGCGGTTCTGTCCGAGCGCAACTACCCTGCCCCAAGGAGCGGCTCTCGCGAAGGTTGGCCGCTCCCAGACTTGGCTCTCAATGCCATTGAGCCTTCGAGATCGCGTCGTCGGTACGACGACGCAGCAGAGGAGGCTCGCATGGACGACGTTCCTCAATCCTGACCATCGCTGCACGGTCGCAGTTGCAGAGCGTTGACTTCAGGAAGGACGTCAGATGGATCCTCAGAAGACCGCAAGGATCGCAGGATGGCTCTTCATCGTTACCTTCGTCGCCTCCATCCCAGCCTTCTTCATCTGCTACAAGCCGCTGCTGGATCACCCCAACTACATCGTCGGAGCCGGCGCTGACGGCCGCATCGCCCTCGGGGCGTTCCTCGAGATGATCGTCATCTTCGCCAACATCGGTACGGCCGTCGTGTTGTTCCCGATCCTCAAGCGGCAGAACGAGAGCCTCGCCCTCGGCTACGTCACCGCCCGCGTCATGGAATCCGCCTTCATCGCCGTGGGCATCCTCTCCCTCATGGCGGTCGTGACGTTGCGGCAGGACGTCGGTGCCGCCGGCGGGGCTTCGCTCGTCATCGCCGGCCGGTCGCTCGTCGCGATCCACGACTGGACGTTCCTGCTCGGACCCGGCTGGGTCGTCGGTGTCGGGAACGGGCTGATCCTCGGCTACCTGATGTACCGATCCGGTCTGGTGCCGCGCCGCATGACCTGGTTGGGGCTGATCGGAGGTCCGCTGATCATCCTGTCGGGGACCCTCGTGCTGTTCAACGTCATCGAGCCGGGCTCGTCAGGGCAGGCCATCGCGACGATCCCGGAGTTCTTCTGGGAGCTGTCGCTCGGCATCTACCTCATCGTCAAGGGGTTCAGGACCTCCTCGCCGCTCCTGGCGACACCCGTCGTTTCCCTGGTGGACGCGGGTTCGCCGGCCGAGGCGGCCCCCGTCGTCTGAGTTCGCTTCGACGCAGGCACAGCTCGGAGCCCGGCTTCGGCCGGGCTCCGAGGTGCCTTCTCCATCCCGGCGATCCGTGGAGATCCTTCGCCGACCGCTCTACCGAGTGCTGATCGACGCGTGGGCCGCGGAGTGAAGCTCACGATGAGAGGCCCTCTGGCTCGCGTGGCAGATCGGACGGGGCAAGGTCGGCGATTCTGCCCTGAACATCCCGTCCGGTGACCGAGAGGTACGCAACGAAGCCGACGATCACGATCGCCAACACCAAGCTGACCGGTCCGTACCCCAGCCCGAGACCGCCTCTGCCCGGCGATACGGCCAGCCAGTCGGCGAACGACGCGCCGAGCGGCCGCGTCAGGATGTAGGCGAACCAGAACGCGAACACACCGTTCAGCCCGAACCGCCAGTAGCCCACTGCGGGGACGGCGATCAAAGACGGCGAACAACACGCCCGAAGACAGGTACCCAAGGTGCAAGCTGATCGCCGTCATGTCGCCGGTGGCGGTACCGAGCGCGAACGTGGTCAACACGACCAACCAGTAGAACGCCTCACGCTTGCGCGTGCAGATGCTGTGGATGGACAGCGTCTTCTCGCTCGCGTTCCAGGCAACGAAGAGCGCGGCCAAGACGACGGCGAAGAACACGCTCGAGACGATGTAGGGGACGCCGACCACGATGTGGACGGCATCGGCAGCCATCGTGCCGAAGACGCTCACCATCACGACGGCGAACCAGTAGATCCCGGGTACGTAGCGTCGTTCCACGAGCTGCACCGCAAGCGAGATCGCGAGGACGAGACCCGTGGCGACCCCGATCCCCGCGAGCGCCACCGTGTTGTTCACGCCGACACGATGGATGAAGAAGTCGGAGGTCGTTTCTCCCATCCCGGTGGTCAACACCTTGATGATCCAGAAGTACACGGTGAGTTCCGGGACCTTCATCGCGGTTCTGCGCTCGAGCACCATGGGCGCGATTCTCTTCGTTGCGATGTTCCCCAACAGGCCGTTCGATGGAGATTCTGCGCTCTCTCCCGGCCGAGAGATCGATCCCCGCGAACGGATCCATGGGCAGTGCAGGATCGGTGCGAGAGACTCCTCAGGTCGAGCCGTCGAGAGCTGTGAGCAGCCGTTTCGCCATCTTCGGGCTCGCGCCTTCGTCCTCGTGCTTGAAGTGTTGCGTCAGATCTAGGAAATCCTCTGACCTGCTGATGTCATCATTCCACGCGGATGTCAACAATGGTGCTTCGACGCTGACCAGGACCGATCGGATTCATGTCTTCGTGCAAGATTCGTGCCACAGGGATGACGTGATCTCGATCAGTGGCGCCCCACCTCCGGTCCGCGTCTCTTCAACGGTTCAAGGGCAGAGTCGCGTGGCCTTATCGGCCCTGAGTTCCCCGCCTTGACTTCCGAGTCTCTCTGCAGCTACACCTATGCGCCGTCGGAAGAGGAGGAGGAAGCATGCCGGAGTTCATGGACGTGCATCGCGGGATGAAGGACATCACGAGCGAGGGCCTGAAGGAGGCGCATCAGGCCGACGTGGATATCCAGGACGACGAAGGCGTCAACTTCAAACACGCCTGGGCGGACCCGGAGTCCGGACTCGTGTGGTGCCTTTCTGAGGCTCCGAGCGAGGAGGCCGTCAGGAAGATCCACGAGCGTTCTGGCCATCCAGCTGACGAGGTCTATCCCGTTCCTGTTCAGGCTTAAGGAAAGGCCCAGCCGTACATATCTGACGGTTCAAGGTGACCCCGGGGAAAGCAATCTGTGGGAGAGATCTTCTCAGGGTGGGTTGTTCAGGGCGCTGAACAGCCGTTTCGCTATCTTGGGACTCGCGCCTTCGTCCTCGTGGCTTGAAGTTCTTACTTCAGATTGGGAAGTTCTCTGGCCTGCGCCAACGCTCTTGCGCGACGTGGGGATGGAAGTCGTGACCAAGGCTGAGCAGCGTGTCTTTGATCCTGCGATCTGTGCCTCGTTCGTGGCAAGACGACCGATGATCGAACGGATCCTGTGACCGTTAGGTCTACGGGTCGACGAATCCCGTTGGGCTTAAAGGCTTGGTCGCTCTTCGGCAAAGGCCTCGGAGGCCTGCTCCGTCGGATCAGGCTGATCTGGCGAGGACGCCCACCCCGAGGATCACGTCTTCCCCTCGCATCTGCGCAGGCGTGGCGGAGAGTTCCAGGGTGAATTCTTCGCTCCATTTCGTTCGGAACCGAACGGCGTAGCGGCGCAGTCGCCCCTCCCGTTGCATAGCGTCGAGGAACGCCTGCCGGTCGTTCGGGTACGCCCAGTGACGCTGTTTCCCCCGTGGTCGCGCCAGCACGCCGTCCAGGTGCGCTTCCGGGCTCAGTGATACTCGGTGACCCAGGCCATCGCCCTACTACTTCATTCGGGGTTTCGAAGTTTCTGATGACACGACCAACCCGATCGCCTGGGAAGTGCCGGGAAG
Source organism: uncultured Actinomycetes bacterium (assembly GCA_963736335.1). GTDB lineage: Bacteria > Actinomycetota > UBA4738 > UBA4738 > HRBIN12 > JBBQVZ01. The sequence continues at coordinate 501,012 of CAVTOC010000005.1, forward strand.
TTAGGCGAGGCGATTAGCCCACTTCGAGCGCGCTGAGCAGGCGTCTCGCCATCTTCGGACTCGCGCCCTCATCTTCGTGCTTGAAGTTCTCACTTCAGACTAAGAAGTCCCCTGACCAGCACTAACGCCCTTCCTTGACACCGGGATGGAGGTCGTGCGCACGTCGAGCAGCACTTCTCCGATCCGGAGATCTGTGCCTCGTTCGTGACAAGCGACCGGATGGGACGCGATCGACTGGATCAACGCGCGCCCTTGAGTCCGTTCAGATAGCCGACATAGGCTCGCCCAATGCCGATCTGCCCATCCTGTCGCACGGAGAACCCCGAGGGGCAACGGTTCTGTGGGGGGTGCGGCAGCAAGCTCGAAGCTAGCTCGAGCTACGAAGTTCGCAAGATCATCACCGCACTCTTCTGCGACCTGGTCGGATCGACCGCCCTGGGAGAGGAGCACGACCCAGAGGTGCTCCGTCCCGTCCTCGCGCGCTACTTCGATGAGATGCGGACGACGATCGAGCGCCACGGCGGACGGGTCGAGAAGTTCATCGGGGACGCGATCGCCGCTGTTTTCGGCCTGCCGGTCGCCCATGAAGACGACGCGCTCAGAGCGGCGCGCGCCGCGATCGAGATGCAAGAGCGCCTCGTCGTCCTGAACCAAGACTCGCCGATACTCCTAGTCGCGCGGATCGGGGTCACGACCGGGGAGGTCCTCGTTCCCGCCGACGACAAGCCGATCGTCGGCGACGCGATGAACACAGCGTCGCGGCTCGAGAGCGCCGCAGCCCCAGGCGAGGTGCTCATCGGCGAGCCTACGTACCGCCTCATCCGCGACGCCGTGGTAACCGAACAGATGGACTCCCTCGAGCTGAAGGGCAAGGCGGAGCTCGTTGCCACCTACCGACTCGTCGGGGTCGCCTCGATCTCCCCGATCAGGACCCGTCGACTCGACGCTCCGATGGTTGGGCGGAGTCGCGAGACGGTCCTGCTCGCCCAAGCCTTCGAGCGCGCCGTTTCGGACCGTTCCTGCTAGCTCTTCACGGTGCTCGGAACTGCCGGGGCCGGCAAGTCCCGTCTCGTGGAGGAGTTCCTCGGCACGCTCGATGTCGCTGAGGTTCTCCAGGGCCGGTGCCTGCCGCTACGGAGATGGCATCACCTTCTACCCGGTGACAGAGGTCATCAAGGGGGCGCTCGGTCTCGCGGACTTCGACGACGAGTCCACCGTGCAGGAACGGATCCACGCCTGGGTCGGATCGCAAGAGCACGCCGGCGCCATCACCGCGAATCTCGCGAAGCTCCTCGGTGCTGGGGAGGGCGGCTCTTCCGAGGAGACGTTCTGGGCGATCCGCCGATTCTTCGAGATCCGTGGTCGCGAGCAACCACTCGTCGTCGTTTTCGACGACATCCATTGGGGGGAGGAGACGTTCCTCGACCTCATCGAACATGTCGCCGACTGGTCCCGGGACGCGCAGATCCTGCTTCTTTGCATGGCGCGCCCGGACCTCCTGGACGAGCGACCGGCTTGGGCGGGGGGCAAGACGAACGCCACGACGATCTCGCTCGCACCGCTCACCGAAGACGAGACCACCGAGTTGATCGACCACCTCCTCGGTGTTGCGGGGCTTCCCACCGAGGTCCGTTCGCGGATCGCCGCGGTGGCCGAGGGAAACCCTCTGTTCGTCGAGGAGATGTTCCGGATGCTGATCGACGACGGCCTCCTGACCCAGGACGGCGATGGCTGGGTCCCTTCAGGTGACCTCGCAGGGGTGAGCATCCCGCCAACGGTCTCGGCGCTGCTCTCGGCGCGGCTCGACCGATTGTCGAACCCCGAGCGACAGGTGATCGAGTGTGCGGCGATCGAGGGCAGAGTGTTCCACAGGAGCGCGGTCATGCAGTTGCTTCCTGAGACCGAGAAAGCGGCCATCGACCAGCAGTTGAAGACGCTCACTCGCAAGGAGCTGGTCTCCCCTGAGCGGTCGCTGCTCCCCGGGGAGGATGCTTTCCGGTTCCGGCACTTGCTTATCCGCGACGCCGCATACGACCGCGTCCCCAAGCGCACCGCGCCGATCTGCACGAGGCCTTCGCGGGCTGGCTCGAGCAGATCGCCGGTGACCGGATAGCCGAGCAGGAGGAGATCGTCGGATACCACCTCGAGACGGCCCACGGGCTGCGCCTCGAACTCGGCCTTGACGATGACCTCACTCGTCGACTCGCCGCGACAGCTTCGAAGCATCTTGAAGCTGCCGCCCGGAGAGCCTTGCTTCGGGCCGACTCGCAGGGGAGCTCTCAGCCTGGCCGAACGCGCATACGGGCTGCTCCCCGCGGACGATCCTGGACGATCTCGGGCGATCCGCACACTCGTGCAGGCCCTCAATGCTGGGGTCGACTTCGAACGCCTGGCACGGACGTACGAAGAGGGGCTCGCGCTCGCGCTCGCGACCACCGATCGCGCGCTGGAGGGGTTCATCCGGTGCCATCAAGCGCTGGACCTGATGATGCACCGGCCTCAGGAGATCACTCTCGATGAGGTCCGGAAGACCGTGACGTCATCGGTCCGTGTGGCGGAGGAGTTGGGGGACATCGAGGGTTTGGGCCATGCCCTGGACATCCTTGCTCAGGTGCAGTGGCCGGCCGGCGAGATGGAGGACCTCGTCGCCATCTCCGAGCGGGTGTTCGATATCGCCCTAGAGACCGGCGATACCACACTCGCAATTGCGATCCAATACATCGAGTACGGCCAACGTCATGGCCGAACGCCGGCAGCGATCGCGCTCGAGCGTCTCGGTCGGATCCGTCGACGATGCGTCGGAACTCGCCTCTTCGAAGTTCAGGCACAGATCGCCATCTCGTACCAACTCCTCAGCCAAGGTCAGATCGAACAGGGCCTCCAGCTCTTCGCCGAGGCTCGAACGCCGTTCGAGGAGCTGAACCATCCGTGGCTCTCACTGATGATCGTGTCGGACACTGGCGTCGTGGAACTGCTCGCAGGTCACTATCGCGATGCCGAGGGATACCTGCGAGCCGCTTTGGAGGGCTGGACCGCTCTCGGCCACCTCGCGAACGTCGTGGGTCTTGCCTACCACCTCAGCTCCTCGCTCCTGGGCCTCGGGCGATTCGAGCAAGCCTTGACCGTCGCCGCCGACCATTCTCGGCTCGTCGCGGTGTGGGATCTGGAGTCGAGGATCGCGCTCGGGTATGTGCAGGCGGAGGCGCTGGGCCGTCTCGGGCGCCTCCCCGAGGCACTCGATCGGATCGCCGAGGTCGAGGCGCTTGTTCGCCCGACGGGGTTCGTCACCCATCTTGGCGAAGCCCTTCTGGCCAAAGCGACGGTGTGCCAACTCGCCGATCGCACTGATGAGGCTGTCTCAGCCGCGCGAGAGGCACTCGCCATCTTCGAACGGAAGGGTTTCGAACCCGCAACCGAGCAGGCGCGTCGACTGCTCGCCTCGCTTAGCGGATAGTACCCACTGGCGTTCCGGGATCTAACCTTCTTCTAGGGCTCTGAACAGCCGCTTCGCCATCTTCGGGCTCGCGCCTTCGTCCTCGTGCTTGAAGTAGCAGAAGACGTCGCTGCCGGCGGCGAGCGCGGGCTGGATGCGGCCGGCCCACGCCGTCAGCTCGTCGTCCGAGTACTCGGTCTTGCGGAGCCGGAGGTAGCCGGCCGGCTCCCACGACAGGTCGTCGGGCCCCGGGTCCTTGTCGTCGGTCTCGGCGACGCACCACGCGATCCCTTGTGACAGCAGGAGCTCGCGCGCCTCGGTCCACGACGGGTGACGGAACTCCATGGCGAACCGCGGCACGCCCGGACCGGGCGGCGGCAGGTACCCGACGAACGCCTCGATCAGCTCACGCCGGTACTGCAACGACGGCGGACACTGGAACAGCACGCAACCGAGCCGGTCCCCGAGCGTCTTCGCCACGTCCAGGAACGTCGCGGACGTCGTCGTCGGTGTCCTCGAGCCGCTTGAAGTGCGTGATGCGCTGGTTCGCCTTCAGCGTGAACACGAACCCGGGCTGCGCTTGTTCGCGCCACGTGGTGAGCGACTTCTCGGTCGGGAACCGGCGGAACGTGTAGTTGATCTCGACCGACGAGAGCTGCGACGAGTAGTACGAGAGCATCTCGCGGTTCTTCAGGCCCTCCGGATAGAAGACCCCGTGCTTCCACTCGTCGTAGGCGAACCCCGACGTGCCCAGGTAGAAGCTGCCGCTCACGGTGGCATGATGGCACGCGTGGCGACCCCTGAGGAGCGGCTCACGATCGAGGACGGGCGCGGTCCACGTCTCGGGCACCTACGCGCGGCCCGCGGATCCGCCGCCACGCTCGTGCGTCGCGCACGGCGCGGGCGCCGGCATGGACCACCCGTTCATGGCGGGCTTCTCGCGCGCGATGAACGACCAGGGGATCGCGACCCTGCGGTTCAACTTCCCCTATATCGAGAACGGCCGCCGCTCGCCCGATCCCGGCGCCGTACCTGGAGGAGGCGTGGCGCGCCGCGTTCGCCGCGGCGACGGCGCTCGAGCGAAGGGCGAACCCGTGTGGGCGGGCGGGAAGTCGCTCGGCGGGCGGATCGCCTCGATGGCGGTCGCCGAGGGGATGCCCGCGGCCGGCCTCGTCTTCCTGGGGTATCCGCTCCACCCACCGGGGAAGCCCGAGCGCATCCGCGACGAGCACCTCTACCGGATCGACGTGCCGATGATCTTCGTCGAAGGGACGCGCGACCCGTTCGCGACCCCGGAGTTGCTGGCCGGTGTGATCGCGAAGCTCGGCGATCGTGCGACGCTGATCATCGATCGAGGGCGGCGACCATTCGTTCAACGTCAAGGGTGCGAAGCGCGACGCGCGCGAGATCGCCGCGGCGCTGGCGCCCGAGATCTCCGCGCTCATCCGGGAACGGACCGAGCTGATGCCGCGCAAGAACCGACGCAACCCGGAGTTCTACCAAGCGCCGGAGGCGCCGCCCGCGCGCGCCGACGCGCCGCTCTGGGCGCAGGTGCCCGGCTTCGACGTCCGCCACGTCGGCGGCCAGAAGGAGTACCGCTGTCCGGGATGCGATCACATCGTGCGCGAGGGGGTCTGGCACCTGGTCGTCGTGCCCGAGGGCGACGCCGATGCCCGCCGTCATTGGCACACGGAGTGCTGGAAGCGTGAGCTCAAGCGCCTCGGCCGGTACCGGGCACCCCAACCGGAGATGTGAACAGCCTTCGTTCCACGGATGACGGCGTCATACGACGCGTCTATCATCCGCGTGCGATGACCGATGACGTTCGCGCTCGCGTCTGGGAGACGGGAGGTCGCTGGTACGCCCACATCCTGGATGCGCCGGCGTTCATCGAGGTGACCGGCACCAGCCGCGAGCGCTGCATCGCGGAGCTCCGCAAGGTCACGGGGGACGACGTGACCTTGACGCTCGAGCTGATCCCGCGGATCGCCGGCGTCGCGGAGGCCGCCGAGATCATGGGGTGGGACAAGCGCCGCGTGGTGACGTACCTCGACCGCGGGCAGTTCCCCGAGCCGCTGACCACGCTCGCCTCCGGCCGGATCTGGCTCCGTGAGGACATCGAGGCGTTCGCGGAGGAGTGGCGCCGCGACCATCCTCGTCCGGGTGGAGCATCGTCGGGATGAGCCGCGTGCTCTATCTGATCCGGCATGGCCGATCCGATCCTCGGCTCCGTCGAGATGTCCCCGACGGCACGGGGGGATCAATGGGATCCACCCTTGTCCGAGGAGGGGCGACGCCAGGCGCAGGCGCTCGCGGCGCGTCTGCGGGTGATGGAGCTCGATCGCGTGACGGTCTGTTGCTCGCCGCTCCGCCGGACGCGCGAGACCGTCGCGCCGTGGGCGGACGCCGCCGGGATCGACGTCGTGTTCGACGAGGATCTGATCGAAGCGCACATCGGGGGGTGGGAGGGCCTGCCGTTCGAAGAGATCGTGGCGAGCGACGCGACCCTGGTTCACCGGATCCGCAACCAACAGGCGATCTGGAGCCATGCGCCGGGTGGCGAGAGCGAGGGCAACTTCCGAGCTCGGGTCGTCGGCGCCGTCGATGCGATCTTGGCGGATCACCCCGACGGGGACGTCGTCGTCGTCGCGCACGGTGGCGTGATCAACGCGTTCTGCGGCGAGGTCCTCGGGTTGTCGAACGCGATGTTCTTCCTGCCCGAGAACACGTCGATCAACAGCGTGGTCGTGGACGGGGACCGCCGGACGGTGCGGTTCCTGAACGACATCGGGCATCTCACGGACCCGCAGCTGTTCGGGGGCCATGGGGAGCCGTCGTTATACTCGGCGGGCGCCCGCGAGGCCCTCGAACCCGATGCGAAGGAGTGATCCGTGGCTGTGAAGTTCCTGTCCGATGAGTGGGCGCAGGCCCTGAAGGCCGAGCTGAACGCGAGCGACGAGCTTCAAGGAAGCGGCGGCGGGCAAGACCGCGACGATCCAGCAGGTGATCGGTGGCGGGGAGGGCGAGATCCACTACTGGATCAGCATCGCCGACGGAGCGATCGACATGGGTATCGGCGATGCCGCGACGGCCGACGCCACGATCACCGAGACCTACGAGACGGCCGTCGCCCTCGCCAAGAGCGAGCTCTCGCCGGTCACGGCGTTCATGACCGGCAAGGTCAAGATCGCCGGCAACATGGGGATGCTCCTCGGCCTGCAGAGCGTGCTGGCGCTGCTTCCGGGAGCCATGGCCGCGATCGACGTCGAGTACTAGCCCGGCGGCCGTTCCTTGGTGACCGAGATCGTCGAGTGCGCCTTCGCGAGCAGCCGTCCTTCCGCGTCGGTGACGTCGGCTTCCGCGAACCCGAGCTGACTCCCGATCTTGACCGAACGCCCGCGCGCGACGATCTTCCCGGGACGACCCGGCGAGAGGAACTCGACCCCGAGCTGGACCGTGACGTGTCGTCGGCCCGGCTGCAGCACGGTCCGGACCGCCAACCCCATCGCCGTGTCCGCGAGCGTGGCGAGGATCCCGCCGTGCACCAAACCCTGCAGGTTGAGATGGTGCGGACCGGCCACGAACGCGATCTCCACCAGGCCCGGCGACGCGTCAACGAGCTCCACGCCGGCCCATCGGTAGAACTCGCTGCCCTGCAAGCGACCTTGGAGATCTTGGATCAGCGTTCCGTGCTCGTCCATCCGCGGACCCCTCCGGGTGCGTAGTCTCCCACGGAAGAAGCGTTTGACGGTTCCCACGGCCGAACGCACAATCCGGAGCGCCGGGACCGGCTCACCGGTCAGGCAAGGGTACGGAAGGGGAGGGGAAGGATGCGCAAAGGTTTCGTGCGGTTCGCTGTGCCGCTGGTCCTCATAGGGATGGTGTCGGCGGCGTGCAGCAACAACAACGACAACGCGGGTTCGAGCGGATCGACCGGTACGAGTGGTTCGACCGGCTCTCCGAGTGTGCAGTGCAACGCAGACATCAAGGTGGGTCTCGCCTTGGACGTCGGCGGCCTCGGTGACCAGTCGTTCAACGACGCGGCCAACCGTGGGCTTCAGCAGGCGATCGCGGACGGGCTCGTGTGCGAGGAGAACGTCAAGCTCGTTCCGGCCAATGCCGCCGGCTCGAACCTCGACAGCAACATCCAGGCGCTCGCGAGCGCCGGCTACCAGTACGTCGAGGGTGTCGGGTTCTCGTTCTCCCCGGGCGTGTGCAAGGTCGCTGGCGACTTCCCGAACACCGACTTCGCCGTGGTCGACGGGTACACCCAGTTCATCAAGGGGTGCGACCAGTTCCCCGAACGTCCTCGACCTGAGCTTCGCCGCGAACGAAGGGTCATACCTCGTCGGGATCGCCGCGGCGATGCAGGCACAGAAGGATGGCTCGAACACCGTCGGCTTCCTCGGCGGACAGACCGGTCCGTTGATCGGGTCGTTCGAGGGCGGGTACGAAGCAGGTGTCGCGAGCGTCGACAAGAACATCAAGGTGCTCGTCGAGTACATCGGTGACAGCACCCAGGCGTTCGTCAACCCGACCGCCGGCAAGGCCCTGTCCGAGAAGATGTACTCCGAAGGCGCCGACGTCATCTACCACGCCGCCGGCCTGTCGGGAGCGGGGCTGTTCCAAGCGGCAGCCGAGAAGAGCAAGTACGCGATCGGCGTCGACTCCGACCAGTACCTGACGGCCAGCGCGGCCGAGCAGAAGTGGATCATCACGTCTGCGCTCAAGCGGGTCGACACCGCGACGTACGACACGATCAAAGCCGTGGGCGATGGCTCGTTCAAGGGCGGCACGCAGACCTTCAACCTGGCCAACGATGGGGTTGGGTTCGCGACGAGCAACCCGACGCTGCTGACTTCGGACATGGTCGACGCGATGGAGGCCGCACAGAAGAAGATCATCGACGGGACCATCACCGTCCCCACCGGAGCCCCAGCAGTAGTCCGACCGGAAGCGATCGATGGAACGACGAACGAGCGGGGCGCGAGAGCGCCCCGCTCGTCGTGCTCGAAGGCGTGACGCAAGCGGTTCCCCGGGTGTCGTCGCGAACGACGATGTGTCCCTGGAGCTCCGTGCCGGGGAGATCCACGCGCTCGTCGGAGAGAACGGAGCGGGCAAGTCGACGCTCATGCGCGTGCTCTACGGCATCTATCCGGCCGACGGCGGGAGGATCCTGGTGCACGGCAACGAGTTGAAGCTCTCGTCGCCTCGGGTCGCCATCGCCAACGGCATCGGGATGGTGCACCAGCACTTCGTTCTCGTGGATCCCTTCACCGTCACCGAGAACATCATCCTGGGCGACGAGGGCGCCTGGCGTCTCGACCTGGGAGCGGCGAACGAGCGTGTGAGGGAGCTCGCGGAGTCGTTCGGGTTCACGGTCGATCCTGCCGCGAAGGTGGAAGACCTCTCGGTCGGGGAGGAGCAACGGGTCGAGATCCTGAAAGCGCTCTACCGAGGCGTCGAGATCCTGATCCTGGACGAGCCGACCGCGGTCCTCACCCCGCAAGAGACCCGGGAGCTGTTCGGCAACCTCCTGCGTTTGCGCGAATCACGGCAAGACCATCGTCTTCATCAGCCACAAGCTCGACGAGGTGCTGCGAGATCGCCGACCGGATCACGGTCCTTCGCCGCGGCAAGGTGGTGGGCGAGACGACGCCGGCGCAGACCTCGAAGGAGCAGTTGGCCGAGATGATGGTCGGGCGTCCGGTGCTGTTCCGGCTCGAGAAGCCGACGGTCGAGCCGGGCGAGCCCATCCTGCAGGTGGAGGGCCTCACCGGGGGCAGGCTCCACGGGATCGACCTCGAGGTGCGGGCCGGCGAGATCGTGGGGGTCGCCGGCGTCGAGGGGAACGGCCAGCGCGAGCTCGCCGAGGCGTTGGTCGGCCTGACCCCACCCGACGCCGGACGGATCCTGCTCGAAGGGAAAGACATCGCGGGATGGTCGGTTGACCAGGTCCGCGATGCCGGCGTCGCATTCATCCCGGAGGACCGGCACGAACAGGGGCTGGTGCTCTCCATGAGCCTGTGGGAGAACTCGGTCCTCGGACGCCAGGACGACGCCGAGTTCTCAGGACGTATCGTGCTCTTCATCCGCACGATCAAGGAGCTGGCGGCGGATCTCATCAAACGCTTCGACGTGCGAGCGCGGAACATCAACGTCACCGCCGGCACGCTGTCGGGAGGCAATCAGCAGAAGCTGATCCTCGCACGTGAACTGGAGACCGATCCGAGGCTCCTCGTCGCCGCCCAGCCCACCCGCGGGCTGGATGTCGGCGCGATCGAGTTCGTCTGGAAGCAGATCCTGGAGCAGAAGGCAGCAGGGCCGTGCCGTTCTCCTGATCTCCGCGGAGCTGGATGAGATCTACGCGCTCTCGGATCGGATCGTGACGCTGTACGAAGGACGGATCACCGGTGAGTTCACTCCCGACGCGGCGCCGGAGGCGATCGGCGTCGGCATGACGGGAGCCCGGGCGGGGGACCCAGCCTGATGGCCACGCCGACGATCACCCGTGTGGCTCGTCGGGAGCAGCTGGCCGAGATCGGACTCCAGGTCGTGGCGTTCCTGATCGCGCTGGCGATCGCGCTCGGGATCGGATCGCTGATCATCCTCGGCTACCACGACAGCCCGATCGCGGTGTACTCGGCCGTCGTGAAGTTCTCGTTCGGGTCGCTGGACGGGTTCTCGCGGATGCTCGTCATCGCGACGCCGTTGATCTTCTCGGCCCTCGCGGTCGCCGTCTGCTACAAGGCGGCGATGTTCAACATCGGAGTCGAGGGTCAGTACCTGGTGGCGATGGGGGTGGCGACGGTCGCGGCCGCGCACTTCGGATTCCTCGGCGTGCTCCAGTTCCCCGCCGTGTTGATCTTCGCGATGATCGGAGGGATGGCGTATGCGGCCATCCCCGCCGTGCTCAAGGTGAAGACCGGGGCGCACGAGGTCGTCACCACGATCATGTTGAACGGCGTCGCGATCAGTCTGGTCGCGTGGGCGCTCCGGGGCCCGCTCAAGTACACCGACAAGGCCGGCGCGTTCAACATCAACCTCCGGTCCGACCTCTTCCCGGACAGCGCGATGGCCCCGAACCTGGGCCATCTCTTCGGCGTGGGCACCGACGTTCCGCTCAACCTGCTGCTTCCGATCGGGGTCCTCTGCTCGGTGCTGGTCTGGTACTTCCTGAAGCGGATGCGTCTGGGCTACGAGGCCCGCGCCGTCGGTTCGTCGCCGGGGTCTGCGCGCGCAGGTGGGATCTCCATCGGCGCGGTCCAGATCAAGGTCTTCCTGATCTCGGGGGCGTTGGCCGGGTTGGTGGGCATGCAGCAGATCCTGGGGCTCAACAACTACCTGCCGTTGAACTACGAGGCCGGGCTGGGGTTCACCGGTATCGCCGTGGCGTTCCTGGGTCAGAACAACCCGTTCGGCATCATCGCGGCCGCGATCATGTGGGCGGTGCTGGCGCGCGGTCAGGACGCGATCCTCATCGAGACCACGGTCCCGCGTCGAGATCATCATCATCCTGCAGGCGATCTTGATCCTGACGGTCGTGATCGCCTTCCAGGTCGCCAAGCGGAGGATCGCCCGCCGTCGGCTCAGGCTCGCAGCGGTGCAGGATCAGGATTTCGAGGACGCGGACCAGGAGGCAGCTTGATGTTCTCCAACCTGGGGAGTGCGTTCGCCACGGCGTTCGAGTACTTCACGATCATCTACCTGACCGGGCTGGGCGGCTTGTTCAGCGAACGGTCGGGCATCGTGAACATCGGTCTCGAGGGGATGATGATCATCGGGACGGTGTCCGGCGCCTACGGGGTCGTGCACTGGGGGCCGGTGGGCGGATTGGCGTTCGGGTTCCTCTGCGGCGCGCTCTACGCGTTGATCCACGCCGCCGCCACCGTGACGTTCAAGGTGGACCACATCGTCTCGGGGGTCGTCATCAACCTCGCCGCCGTTGGTGTGGCCCGGTTCCTGTCCCAGCTCTGGTTCGGACAGGCCACGCAGTCCAATCCGGGGGAGCCGCACCTCCACCCGATCGACATCCCCTTACTCTCGAAGCTTCCGTGGGGTCTCGGCAACGCCTTCCAGAACATGTCGCCGATGGTGATCGTCGCGTTCCTGCTGGTCTTCCCCGTGTCGTACGTGCTGTATCGGACGCGGTTCGGCCTCCGCCTCCGCTCGACCGGCGAGAATCCCGAGGCAACGCGTTCACTGGGTGTCGCGGTGGCCCCGATCCAGTACGTGGCGGTCATGCTGTCCGGCGCCTTGGCGGGGATGGCGGGAGCGTTCCTCGCGTTCGAAGTCAACGATCACTGGCGCGAGGGGCAGACGGTCGGCCTCGGGTTCATCGCGCTGGCCGCCCTTATCTTGTCGAACTGGGATCCGAAGCGGCTTGCTCGCGGCGGCGATGCTCTTCGGGTTCGCGCAGGCGATACCGTTCTGGCTGAACGACGCCCCGATCATCCGGTTGCTGCCACCGGAGTTCATCCGGATGATCCCGTACGTCGTGACGATCGTCGCGATCGCCGGGTTCGTCGGGAAGGTCAGACCGCCGGCCGCCGCGGGCAAGGCTTACGAAGGCGGCAGCGCACTCTGAGCCGTCATTCGGTCCCGTACAACCGGTCCCCGAAATCGCCGAGGCCCGGCAGGATGTACGCGTTCGCGTTGAGCTGACGGTCGAGCGCGCCCGCCACGATCGGGACGTCCGGATGATCGGCCTCCATGCGGGCGATACCCTCAGGTGCCGCCACCACGCAGACGAACGTGACTCCTCGCGGTCCGGCCGCCTTCACGTACGCGGCCGCGGCGGAGCCCGAGCCGCCCGTGGCGAGCATAGGATCGAGCAGCAGCGCGTGGCGTCCGCCGAGCGGGGGGAGCTTCGCGTAGTAGTCGCGTGGCTCGTGCGTCTCCTCGTCACGCTCCATGCCCAGGTAGCCCACCATCGTGTCGGGATACAGGTCGGTGACGGCGTCGAGCAATCCGAGACCGGCTCGGAGGACGGGGATCGCGACCAGGTCGACGCCGAGGGCGGAGCCTGTGAACGGCTCCAGCGGCGTTCGGACCTCGGCGGGCACGACGGGGAGGTCCCGGGTGGCCTCGACCACCAGGATCGCGCCCAGCCGCCGGGTCAAGGACCTGAACTCCACAGGTCCGGTTCGCTCATCGCGCAGCCGCGTGAGCAGATCGGCGGCGAGCGGATGGTCGACGACGGTGAGCGACATGTGGTGCATCTTACGTATCGCCCGTATCGTCGACTCCCCGATGCAGGGCCGGTCGCTCGACCGCCGGCGACGTTCGACTAGGCAAGAAGTCGGAGGACGGCTTCGAGTCCTCGAGACTCCAGGGCGTGCTGTGCCGGGAGGATCAGCGTGGGGATGCCGATCGATGCCGCACCGCCATCGTGTGAAGCTCGATCGCCAACCATGAGCGCCTCGCATGCTTCGATGTCCAACGCGTCGAGTGCCAGAGTGAACATCCGCGGATCCGGTTTCTGGATGCCGTGCTCGAAGGACAACACGTAGGTGTCGATGAGGTGCCCGACCCCGTCCTCGGCGAGGTCCACGCGCAGGTCGAAGTGGATATCGCTGACGAGTGCGATCTTGACGCCGAGTTCTTTGATCGCGGCCAGCACCTGGGGGACGTCTGGATAGAGCGGATGACTCGCGGGATCGAAGTCGAGGAGATAGAGAGCCTCCGCGAGTTCGGTGTCGAGCCCTCCCCGATCGAACCAGAGCATCATCGAAGAGCGGTTGAGCTCGGCCGACCGATCTGCTCCCAGCTCAGCTTCCAGGACTTCTGGACGCTCACCGGCTACGGTCAGACCGGCAACGGCGACCTCCACCGTGTGGGGATCCGCTGCGCGGCCGAGCGACTCGAGGGCGCGACGGATCCACCATTCGAGCGGGGGGTCCCACGCCAGCGTGCCTCGCCAATCGAACAGCACCGCACGGTAGCGAGCCATGAACGGATCCTCCCACGGACCGAGGGTTCGTTGACGAGGCTTGTCACTCTCCGCCGTTCGGTGGCAGGATGACCGCCACATGCAGGACTTCTTCTACGGCCGGTTTACCTACGACGGGCGCGGCCCGGCGTAGTCGCCTACCGTAGACGAGCGGACAGCGACCCCGGGCCGGACCCGGGGTTTTCTCATCCCTGGGTGGCCCGTGGTCCCGGGATATGCCAAGAGAAACGGGGAGCGACATGGTCGTCGTGATGAAGGCAGACGCAACCGACGCGGACATCGAGGCCGTGGCGGAGAAGGTGCGCGCCGCGGGCGGCGAGGCATTCGTCTCGCGTGGGACGGTCCACACGATCATCGGTCTGGTCGGGGACACCGCCAGGTTCCAGACGATCCCGTTCAAGCAGATGCCGGGCGTCGATCACGTGATCCAGGTCGGCAAGCCTTACAAGATGGTCGCGCGCGACCTGCACCCCGAGACGACGACCGTGAAGGTGGGGACCACGCCCGTCGGCCGCGACTCGTTCACGATCATCGCGGGGCCGTGCGCGGTGGAGTCGGAGGAGCAGGCGTTCACGGCGACGCGGGCGGCCAAGGCCGCGGGCGCCACGATCCTGCGCGGCGACATCTACAAGCCGCGGACCTCTCCCTACTCGTTCCAGGGACTCGGCGAACGGGGGTTGGAGATCCTGGGGGAGTGTCGCCGCGACACGGGCCTGCCGATCATCGTGGAGGTCGTCGACGTGTCGCAGGTGGAGGGCGTCGCCGAGGTGGCCGACTGCATCCGGGTGGGCACGCGCAACGCGCAGAACTTCGAGCTCCTGAAGGAGGTCGGCCAGACCCACAAGCCCGTGATGCTGAAGCGCGGTCTGGCCATGACGATCGACGAGTGGCTCCAGGCCGCCGAGTACGTGGCGCAGCGCGGGAACTCGGAGATCATCCTGTGCGAACGCGGCATCCGGACGTTCGAGCCCTCGACCCGCAACACGCTCGACCTGGCGGGGATGGCGGTCGCGCAATCCGAGACGCACCTGCCGGTGATCGTCGACCCGTCCCACGCCGTCGGGAAGCACGACCTGGTCGCGCCGATGGCGCTCGCGTCGGTCGCGGCCGGCGCCGACGGCGTGATGATCGACGTGCATCCCGATCCGGAGCAGGCGCTCTGCGACGGACCGCAGGCGCTCACGCCGGACGAGATGGTGTTGCTCGGTCACGAGCTGGAGGCGGTGGCGGCGGCCGTCGGCCGTCCCGTCAACCGGTGAGGGCGTCACACCGCGACGTCGGGCGTGAGCTCGACGATGTCCGCGGTCTTGCGCCACCGTGTCAGCGACTCGGCGGGGGCGCCGGCGCGGCTCTTCCGCTTGTCGACCAGGAGCTTCGCCGCCTCTTCCCACTCCGGGCCTTCGAGCCGTCGCTGCGCGGCGTAGAACTCCTCGAGCTCGGTGTCGCGCAGCTTCCGCCGGGTGATCACCAGGAGCTGGTTGGCGTCGGGCACGCCGGGGATGGTCTGCTCGTCGGGACCCGGCTCCTTCTGCGACAGGACGTAGATCTTCCCGTTCTTGTAGGCGAACCATGCCGGCACCGTCCGGCGGTGCCCGTTCGGCGACTCGGTCCCGACCCAGATCACGTCGGACTTCTTCAAACCGTCCTCGGTCTCCTTGGGGAGCTTGGCGGGCGCCGACTGGACGTAGACGGGCACCTCGATCTCGCCCACGATCTCGCCGTTCAGGATGAACGACGCGACGAACGAGCCGGTCTCGTCGATCACGGCGTCCTCGACGGTGTCCACCTCGGTGGTGAGGTCCATGGCGCCGGCCATACGGCGAGGCTCTGGGCCCCATCGATAGATCGTGCGCCCGGACGGCCCGATCAGCCGGATCTCTTCGCTGACGAATCCGGTCGGCACCTTCCAGGCTCGGAACAGCACGAACGGAAGCGCCGGGCCGGGTTGGCCGACCAGGTAGATGCCGTCGCTGGCCTTGTTCGCCGTACGCCTCCCAGACGCGCTCGTCAACGACGGCGGCGGCGACCAGCTCTCCGATGTTGCTCATGCGCGGGCAAGGATATACGACCCGGGGGTGCGCACAGGCGTGCGGCTCAGGTCGATACCGCGGTCGCGGCGATGTGGACCAGCCTGGCGATGTCCCGATAGGGAGGGCGACGCCCGGCCTCCCGTTCCAACCGGAGGAGTTGCTCGAACGCTTCGTCGGTGAGGTCGTCGACCGCGGGGTCGGAGAAGAGCCGGATCCCCACGACCGAGTCGAACCGCCAGCCGGCGGCATCGAGCAGCTCGTGCCATTCGCCGAGCGAGCGCGACCGGTTCTGGATCCCGAGGTTCCCTGCGGCTACGGGGTTGTCCAGGACCCTGATGGCCTCTTCGAAGTCGCCGCGGAAACCCGGCCGCAGGGCGAGACCGTCGCGGTTCTTCTCGAGCAGCGACAGGATCGCTCCGTCGCGAGCGACCGAACGGAGGACCTTCAGGGCGGCTCCGGCATCGTCCACGTACATCAGCACCGCGTGGCAGCAGACGGCATCGAACGCGTCCTTCGTCAACCGTGGGACGTCCTCGATCGAGCCGTGGATCAACCCGATGTCGGCTCCCCCCGCCGTCACGCGGTCCCCGGCCACCCGCAGCATGCCTTCGGAGGGGTCGATCACCGTGACGTCGTAGCCCTCCTGTGCCAGCGGGATCGCGACCACGCCGGTACCGCCGCCGACGTCGAGCACGCGGGCGGGAGGCGGAGGAAGGGTCTCGCGGAGACGCTCCAGCACCAACGCCAGCCGGATGCGGCCACGCGTGGTCGTCGCGTAATGGGCGTCGAACCACTCGGCCTTCTCGTCGAACGTCGGAGCCACGGCCGGCGAGTGTACAGACGGTGGCCCGATCGACGATACCTCTGTTACAGAGGTATCCTGAGCGGGTGACGTCCACGCAGCAGTCGGTCAGGGATCGAACCTCCGGCAACGTGCCGGGGGAGCTGATGGAGATCGTCCTGCGCCTGCGGCGCGGCGTCCGCCGGCGCGTTCACCGCGACTGGTCGTACCGGCCTCTGACGGAGTCCGAGGTCGAGCTCGTGGTGCTGCTCCACGATCGTCCCGGCACGCGGGTGGGGGAGGCCGCCGAGGCGCTCGGTCTCGTGCCCAACACGGTGAGCACGCTCGTCGGTCGCCTGGTCGACGCGGGACTCGTCTCGCGTCGACCCGACCCCGACGACGCCCGGGCCGCGCGGCTCGAGCTCACACCTGCCGCGCGGCGACGCATCGCCGATCGGCGGGACCGCCGGCGCCAGGTCGTGCAGCGCGTGATGGCAGAATTGGATGCGGCGGACCGACGTGCGATCGAGGTGGCGCTCCCCGCGTTGCGCCGCCTGTCCGATCTGGTCGGTGAGTCGTGAGCGGTCTGCCGATGCCCGTGGAACCCATCCCACACCGCGACGGCGCCCCGGCCGTCGACGCCGTCGACCTCCGGTATGCGTTCGGCGATGTTCGCGCGGTCGACGGTGTGTCGTTCTCCGTGGGGACCGGAGAGGTGTTCGGCCTCCTGGGTCCCAACGGCGCGGGCAAGACCACGACGATCCGGATGATCACCACACTGCTGCGGCCCGCGGGTGGCCGGATCGAGGTGTTCGGAACCGATGTCGTGCGGTCGCCGATGCAGGTACGCCGGCTGCTCGGATACGTGCCCCAGCAGCTCTCGATCGACGGACAGCTCACCGGCTACGAGAACGTGACGCTCTTCGCGCGCCTATTCGATGTGCCGCGCCGCGAGCGACGGGCGCGGGCGCTCGACGCGCTGCAGCTCGTAGGGCTCGACGCTGTGGGCGATCGGATGGCATCCACGTACTCGGGTGGCATGATCCGCCGGCTCGAGCTGGCGGAGGCGCTCGTGAATCGTCCCCGCATGCTCGTGCTCGACGAGCCGACCATCGGCCTGGACCCCGTCGCCCGCGAGGGCATCTGGGGCCGGCTCCTGTCGCTCCGCAAGGAGCTGGGCATGACCGTCCTCCTCACCACCCACTACATGGAGGAGGCCGACGAGCTCTGCGACCGGGTCGGCATCATGCACCGTGGTCTGCTCCGCGTCCTCGGTCCGCCGAAGGATCTCCGCGAGGCGATGGGCCCGGATTCGACGCTCGAAGACGTCTTCCGTGCGCATGCCGGCGACATCGAGGAGGAAGGAGGGCTGCGTCGTGTCCGCGATACCCGCCGAACGCTCAACCGACTGGCCTGAGGGCGGAGGTCCGCTCGGCTCCGTTCGGCTTCTCTGGCGTCGCACGTCGGCGCTGTGCCTGTCCGAGCTGTGGCGGATCCGTCACGACCGCACCGAGCTGTACATGCGCGCGATCCAACCGGCGCTGTGGCTGCTGATCTTCGGTGAGACGTTCACGAAGATCCACGTGATCCCGACCGGCAACGTCCCGTACCTCGACTACCTGGCGCCGGGGATCATGGCGCAATCGGCGCTGTTCATCTCGATCTTCTACGGGATCCAGATCATCTGGGACCGCGACGCCGGCATCCTGACCAAGCTCATGACGACGCCGACGCCGCGCGCGGCGCTGGTGACGGGCAAGGCGTTCGCGGCCGGCGTTCGTTCGATCGCTCAGGTCTTCGTCGTCCTCGTCCTCAGCACGATCCTGGGGGTCACGTTCGATTGGAACGTTGCGCACATCGCGCTCGCGGTACTGGCCGTGGTGCTGGGTTCGGCGTTCTTCACGACGCTGTCGGTCTCGATCGCCGGGCTCGTCCTGACGCGCGATCGGCTCATGGGGATCGGTCAGGCGATCACGATGCCGCTGTTCTTCGCCTCGAACGCGCTGTACCCGGTGGCGCTCATGCCCGGATGGGTCCGGGCGGTCGCGCTGATCAACCCGCTCAGCTACGAGGTGAACGCCTTGCGGCGGCTGCTGCTCGGGATGCCGGGCAACCTGTGGCTCGACTTCGGGGTCCTGACGTTCGCCGCGATGCTCGGCGTGACCGTCGCCTCATCGCTCCTCGGCCGGCTGGCCCGCTGACCGTTCGCTTCAGGCGCTGCGGGCGAGCCAGAGGCGGGGCTCTTCGATCTCGGGGAGCGAGGGCATGGCATCGGGCGAGTCCCACATGGTCGCGAGCGTCGCCTCGTCGGTCAGCTCGACCACGGTGTCGCAGAACGCGCCTCCCTGCACGTACTGCTCCCGCTTCATCTCGATCCCGAGGAGCCGCTCGAACACGGGGTCGCCCGCCTCGCCCTCGCGGTAGCGGCGCATCGCTTCCTGGATGCGTCCGAACGACGGGAGGAGCTCGCGTCCGAGCGCCACCATCACGTGGTCGCCGTAGCCCTCCGCCGCCGCCATGAACGCCTGGATCCTTCCGAGCTTGATCCGCTGTTCGTCGTCGAGCACCGCGCCGAACAATCCCTCTTCGGACTCCATCAGCGACTGCATCGCCTCCGGATCCGAGGCGTCGAGCACGGACAGGCGCTCCTGCATCGCGGCCGCGTCGATCTTCAGCGTCGACAGGAAGTCGCGGAGCAGCTCGGCGAACCGTTCGCGCGCCCACGGGCGCGCGAACTCGAACCGGTGCGTCACCTCGTGCATCGCGATGAACGTCCGGAAGTCGGTGGGATCGAGGGACCAGTCCCGCTCGAACTGCGCGATGTTCGACACGACGAACAGCAGCGATCCAGGACCCGATCGCGGGATCGCGATGTCGTACTGGCCCATGACGCGCTGCCCGAGGAAGCCCAGCACCGTGCCGACCTGCGCCCCGAGCAGCAGGGGCGAGAGCTGTTCGAACATCCCGCTCATCGCCTGCATCTCCCCGGGGACCTCCGGGCCCATCGCCTCTCGGGTCGCCTCTCCCATCGCGGCGGCGATCCGCTGCGCGGCCGGCTCCAGCAGCTCGCGAAGACCCTGGGTGTTGGCGCTCACCCAATCGGCGCGGCGCACCGGCTTGATCTCGACGACGTCGGTGGGTGCCTCGAGGCCTGTGAACCGCGCCACGTGCAGCTCGGCGATGCGAACGACCTCCCCGAACATCCGGTGGTCATCCGGCGTCGGTGCGGGGTCGTCGCGACCCTCCTGGGCGTTGGCGATGCCGATCTGGCGTGCCATCTCCCAGTTCACCGGGCCGGACGACGACGACATCACACGCTGCAGCTCTCGGAAGAGCGGCGCGTCGGCGAACGCGTCGGGGTCGCCGGATCCGAACGGGAAGTCCATGTCTCAAGGGTACGACCGAGCCCCGATAGGATGAGGCACGTGTCCGATCATGCCCTTGTTCGCGTGACATCCGATCCGCTCTCCGTGGACGAGGCATTGGCCTCGGTCGCCGACGACGGCGCGGGGGGAACCTGCGTGTTCGTCGGGACCGTTCGAGACCATTCGAACGCCGGAGACGTGACCGGCCTTCGATATGAAGCGTGGGACGAGCTGGCCGTGGCGCGCCTGCACGAGATCGCGGGCGAGCTGTTCGAGAAGTGGCCGGTCCGCAAGGTGGCGATCCTGCACCGGACGGGCGACCTTCGCGTCGGCGAGGCCAGCGTGGTGATCGCGTGCTCGGCGCCGCATCGGAGCGACGCCTTCGAGGCATGCCGCCACGGCATCGAGCGGCTGAAGGAAGACGTTCCCATCTGGAAGAAGGAGTCCCTCGTCTCCGGCGACGCCCACTGGGTCATGGGCAGCTGATGGGGCGGGACCTCGCGATCGACCTGGGTACCGCGAACACCCTGGTCTATCGGCAAGGAGACGGGATCGTCTTCGATCAGCCGACGGTTGTCGCGCTCCACGGCGGTACCGGCGCGGTGCTCGGGATGGGCGATGAGGTCTGGGACCTGATCGGCGGCGATTCCGGCAGCGTGGTCGCGGTTCGCCCGCTCCGCGCGGGAGCGATGACGGAGTTCGACATCACGCAACGCATGCTCGAGGTCGTCGTGAAGCGTTCGATCTCCACCCGCTTCCCCAAACCGCGTGTCCTGGTCGCGGTTCCGTCGATGAGCTCCGAGGTGGAGAAGCGTGCGATCGAGGAGGCCGTCCGGTTCGCCGGCGGCGGGCGCAGCGTGACGCTCGTCGAGGAGCCGCTCGCGGCCGCGATCGGAGCGGGACTGCCGATCCACGAGCCGATCGGCAACCTGATCGTCGACATCGGGGGTGGGCGATCCGAGATGGCGGTCGTGTCGATGGGCGGCGTCGTGAGCGGGCGCTCGATCGCGCTCGGGGGATTCGACCTGGATGCGGCGATCCAGGACCACATCCGCGAGCGGTACGGCGTCGCGATCGGCGAGACCGCAGCCGAGGAGATCAAGATCGCCATCGGATCGGCGTTCCCGAGTTCCACGGGAACGGCCGCCGTGGTCACGGGGCGGGAGCTCGCCGGAGGGAACACCGTCGAGGTCAAGGTGACCGAGGACGAGGTCCGACAGGCGATGTCCGCCACGGTGCGCTCGATCGCCGACATGGCTCGTCTCTGCCTGGCCGAGGCGCCCCCCGAGCTGACGCACGACATCTTGGAGACGGGGATGTTCCTAACGGGCGGAGGGAGCATGCTGCGCGGACTGGACATGTTGTTGGCGCAGGAGTGTGAGGTGGCGGTCCACTCGACCGAGCGGCCGCTCGAGACGGTGGTGATCGGTGCGGGCCGCATGCTCGAGCACCTGGCCGACTACCAGACGGCGTTCCAGCTCGTACGACGGAGGTGAGTCGCGCGATGCCGTCCGCGACGCCTATGAGGCGTAGTCGCTGATCAGCCTCGCTATGAGCGAGCCGCCCTGGTACAGCGAGAAGGCCAGGAGTGCCGCCGCGAGCGTCACCGCGATCAGCAGCCCGAGGACGCCGACCGTCCGCGTCTGCCACGAGCGCCGATCCGTGGCGACCGGCACGTAGGTCCTGCCCTCCTCCAGCGATGCGGCGTAGGACGTCGCGTAGCTGTACCCCCCGGCCTCGTCGGGGGGCTCGGGCATGAAGCCGCCACCACGCTCGATCGAGGCGTCGTAGGGCTCGACCCGGCCGGCGCGGAGCGTCAACCAGTACACGAGGGCGCCCGAGACGAGCGCCGCGAGGAACACGATCACATAGGCCATGGGGTTGGTCGTCCGGGGCGAGCGTACCGCCGAACGCGCTCAGATGTGTGCAACGGCGCTGACTGCAACCTCCCGTACGATGGATGTCCGCCCATGTCACGAACCAAACGCTTCATCACTGGGTTCATCTTCGTGCTCGGCCTCGGCCTGGCGTTCTTCGCCGGATGGGTGCGGCTCCCGTATTACTCGCTCGGGCCCGGACCGGCGCGCGAGGTGCAACCACTGATCAGTGTCAGCGGAGCCCAGGAATACCCGTCACAGGGCAAGCTCATCATGACCACGGTCAGCTTCCGGGGCCTGAGCGCGGTGGGGATGCTGGTCGCATGGCTCGATCCACACCTGGCGGTGGTCTCGCAGGAAACGCTCTTTCCGCCGGGAGAGACGGCCGAGCAGGAGCAGCAGCGGTCGCTCTCGCAGATGGACCAGAGCAAGATCGACGCTACCGATGTGGTGCTGCGGCGGCTGACTGACTACCCGAAGGATCACGGCGACGGGGCGCTCCTGGAGTTCGTGTATCCGGGATGTCCCGCGGAAGGGAAGCTCTTCGCCGGCGACCTGGTCGAGTCGATCGACGGGACGCCGGTGCATTCGGCCAACGATGCCTCGAGGGCGCTCGATGCGGTTCCGGTGAAGGACCCCATCACGTTCGATGTGATGGCGGCGAGCAAGACGCACGAGATCACGCTCACGCGAGAGCGATGCCTTCCCGACGTCGACGCCCCCCGGGTCGGTATCAACCTCATCGACCCGTTCCCGATCGATGTGCGCATCGCGAGCGGCGACGTGGGTGGCCCCTCCGCCGGGCTGATGTGGGCCGTCGGTCTCTACGACCTCCTGACGCCGGGCGACATCACGGCGGGGAAGACGATCGCGGGGACCGGGACGATCGACACGAAAGGACGCGTGGGCCCCATCGGAGGGATCGAGGACAAGGTCGTGGCGGCGGAGCGCGCCGGAGCGACGGTGTTCCTGGTCCCCGCGGACAACATGAAGGAGCTCGCCGGCGTGGACACGGGAGACATGCAGCTGATCTCCGTCTCCACGTTCCAGGAGGCGCTCGACGCCCTCCAGAAGCTCGGGGGCATGGGGATCCAACCGCAGACCGCCGGATCCTGAACCGGGCATCCACGCGGCGTTACCCACCGCATGCGTTAGGCTTGGCTGCTCGCGGCAGATGCGCTGCGTGGGGAGGGAACGAGCACCACCATGATGCGCGTGAACATGCCGGCGGGCACCCGCCGGTGGCCGATCATCGTGATCGCCGTTCTCATCCTCCTGTTCATCGGCTTCACGGTGATGTCGGGGTTCTACGTCGACCTCCTGTGGTTCCGCGAGGTCAAGCTCTCGAGCGTCTTCTGGACCGTGCTTCGAACCAAGGTGATGCTCGGCGTGATCTTCGGGCTGCTGTTCTTCGCGCTCATCTACGTGAACCTGCTGATCGTCCGCTGGCTCACGCCTACGACCAGGATCCTCACCCCCGAGCAGGAGGCCGTCGACCGGGTCCGCCAGGGCCTGGAGCCCTACCTGCGGTGGCTGATCCCCCTCGCGTGCGCAGGTCTCGCCCTCATCGTGGGGCTCGGCGTCTCCCGTGAGTGGCAGTCGTTCCTGCTGTGGCGGAACGGCTCCGGGCTCTCGTTCGGCACCACCGAGCCGCTCTTCCATCGAGACCCGGCGTTCTACGTGTTCTCGTTGCCGTGGCTCCGCTTCGTGCAGGGGTGGCTCTTCTCCTCGCTCGTGGGCGTGACGCTGATCGTGGGTATCGCCCACTTCGTGTGGGGTGGGATCCAGCCGCAGGCGCCCGCGTTCGCCGACAAGGTCGATCCGGCGGTGCGTGCCCATCTGTCGGTCCTGCTCGGCCTGATCATGCTGACGAAGGCGTGGGGCTACTACCTGGGCAGGTTCGATCTGCTCACGTCCCCGCGCGGCGTCGTCGAGGGGGCGTCGTACACCGACGTCCACGCGCAGCTGCCGGCGCTGAACTTCCTGGCGATCGTCGCCGTGATCTGCGCGGTGCTGTTCCTGGTGAACATCCGCGTGCGGCTGTGGAGCCTGCCGGTGATCGCGGTCGGCTTGCTCGCGTTGGTCTCGGTCCTCCTCGGCACGGCGTACCCGGCCTTCGTGCAACAGTTCAGCGTCAAGCCGCAGGAACAGCAGCGCGAGACCCCGTACATCGCGGACAACATCACCGGGACACGCAAGGCGTTCGCGTTGGACAAGATCGACATCTCCCAGCGTCCCGCGGACCCGAACGTGTCGACGCAAGCGCTCAACGAGAACTCGGCCACGGTGTCCAACATCCGCCTGTGGCGCCCGTCGGTGCTCTTGGAGAACTTCCAGTCGCTGCAGCGGATCCGCCAGTACTACGAGTTCCGGGACGTCGACGTCGATCGCTACGACGTCTCGGGCTCGCCGCGCGTCCTGATGGTCTCGGGTCGCGAGATCAGCCAGAGCGGCATCCCGGCGGGGGGCCAGACGTGGCAGAACACGCACCTGGTCTACACGCACGGCTTCGGCGCGGTCGCCGCGCAGGTGAACACGGCGACGACCGAGGGCGCGCCGCTCTTCACCGCTCCGCGACATCCCTCCCGTGGGTACGCCGACGATCGACCAGCCCCGGATCTACTTCGGCGAGCTCAAGACCGTGCCGTTCGTCGTCACGAACACGAAGTCGAAGGAGCTGGACTACGAGGGCGCGTCGCAGGAGCAGGACACGACCTACACCGGGACCGGAGGCATCCCGATCGGGAACATCTTCCAGCGGGCGCTGTTCGCGTGGCGGTTCAAGGACATCAACCTGCTGATCTCCAGCCTGATCGACTCGAACAGCCGGATCATGATCTACCGGGATCTCGCGGAGCGCGTGCCCAAGCCGGCGCCGTTCCTGAAGTTCGACGGCGATCCCTTCCTCTCGATCGTCGACGGCCGTCTCACGTGGATCTGGGACGCCTACACGACGACGAACGAGTATCCGTACTCCCAGTCGATGAACCTGTCGGATGCGACCCAGGGAGCTATGTCGGGGAACGCGAACTACATCCGCAACTCCGTGAAGGTCACCGTCGACGCCTACAACGGCGACATCAAGTACTACATCTGGGACGACCAGGACCCGATCGTCCAGGCATGGGCGAAGGCGTTCCCGGGCATGTTCCTGCCCAAGAGCGCCGCGTCGGCGGACCTTCAGGCCCACGTCCGCTACCCGGAGAACCTCTTCCAGATCCAGGCGTCGCAGTACGCGACGTACCACGTGACCGACACCGCGGTGTTCTTCCAGAAGCAGGACGTGTGGCAGATCCCGACCGATCCCACGGTCGCCGCGAACGTCCCGCAGGCCGGGACGGCCGCCCCGGTGACGGACCAG
The DNA here is from genome assembly GCA_963736335.1 of uncultured Actinomycetes bacterium. GTDB lineage: Bacteria > Actinomycetota > UBA4738 > UBA4738 > HRBIN12 > JBBQVZ01. Next base: position 525,811 of record CAVTOC010000005.1, read on the forward strand.
ATGCGTCCGTACTACTCGTTGATGCGGCTGCCCGGTGCCAGCGATGAGCACTTCATGCTGATCCTTCCGTTCACGCCGCTCGGGCGACAGAACATGGTCTCGTGGATGGCCGCCGACTCCGACCCCGGGTCGTACGGCAACACCGTGGTCTACACGTTCCCGAGCGGTCGCAACGTCGACGGCCCGACGCAGGTGTTCGCGCAGATCAACCAGGACCCGGTGTTCTCCGCCCAACGGACGCTGCTCGGTTCGGGGGGTTCAACGGTGGTGTTCGGCGACTTCCTGGTGATCCCGATCAACGATTCGTTGTTGTACGTGCAGCCGGTCTACGTTCGTTCGACGCAGGCGAGCTCGATCCCGGAGCTCAAGCGGGTGATCGTGGTGAACGGCGACGAGGTCGGGATCGGGAACAGCCTGTCCGAGGCGTTGACCGCCTCGACCTCAGGACAGACCGGCGGCGGCCACGGAGGTGGCGGCGGGACACCCACCGGCACCGTCGATCAACAGATCCAAGATCTGCTCAACCAGGCCCTGCAGCACTTCGCCGCCGCCCAGGCGGCGCTGACCGCCGGCAACCTCGGCACGTATCAATCCGAGCTCGACCAGGCGCAGGCGCTGGTGCAGCAGGCGAACGACCTGGCGGCCCAGCAGGCCGGGACCGGCGGCACCTCCGGCTCGCCGACCCCTTCGCCGATCCGCGTCAGCATCGTCGCCAGTCCGTCACCGTAGCTCGGCGCCGAGCCTCGGCTGCTAGCATGCGCCGATGCGGACACCGGGCAGACTCGCTTGGCTCGTCGTGCTGATGCTGGTGCTATCCCTCTCCGCGGCCGCGTGTGGGGGAGGGGGAAGCGACTCCGCCGACGCGTGCTCGGCCGCGAAGGACTTCACCGACTCGGTCACGGCACTCAAGGCGGTCGACCCTGTAACGGACGGCACAGATGCCTTGAAGACCGCGGCCCAGAACGTGGCGGACGCCGCCGGTGCGCTTGAGACGGCCGCCAAAGATCAGTTCGGGTCGCAGGCCTCCGCGGTGAAGGCCGCGTATCAACAGTTGGCCGACGGCCTCGCGAACGCGGCGGACCCGGCCAGTGCGGCACAGGCGCTGACATCGGGCATCGCGAACATCCGTAACCAACAGGCTGCGCTCGAGGAAGAGATCGCGAACGCCTGTCCCGCCAGCTAGCTCGCCGATCAGGCCGGGTGGGGGTCGTCGTCGATCCGGTAGTCGGTTGCGTCGATCTCGGCCACATCCATCTGTGCCTTCTGCAAGCGGCCCGAGTAATCCCAGTTCATCGCCTGCCAGCGCGTGAACTGATCGAGCACCCAGATGCCCGACTGCCGCGAACCGTTGCCGCTCTTGCCGTTGCCGCCGAACGGCAGATGGGCCTCCGCGCCCGACGTCGAGTTGTTCACGCTCACCATGCCGGCGGTGACACGTTCGCGGAACCGGAACGCATGCAGCGGATCCCGCGTGTAGATCGAGCTCGACAGGCCGTATCCGTGGCCGTTCGCGAGATCCATGGCTTCGTCGAACGTCTCGAACGAGCTGACCGCGACGATGGGGCCGAACGTCTCGGTCGAATAGAGCTCGTCGCCCATCGTGACGCCGTCGACGACGGTCGGGTGGCAGAACAGGCCCGCATCGGGGTCGCCCACGAAGCCCTCGCGCGGGTTGCTCGCGGTGATGCGGCCGGTGCCGGTCGAGCCGCCGACGTGATGGTGCGGCCGGATCAGCTCCAGCCACGTGAGGAAGCGGTCCATGAACCGCTCGCTGATCATGGGGCCGTAGAGGACGTCCCGCGTCGGATCGCCGATCGCCGCCTCACCGACCGCCTTGGCGTAGCGGGCCATGAAGTCGTCGTGCACGTCGGCATGCACGATCGCGATCCCGAGCGACGTGCACCGCTGGCCGGCGGTGCCGAAGCCGCTGAAGAGCGCTCCCTCGACGGCCAGGTCCAGGTCGGCGTCGGGCATCACGACGAGCGGGTTCTTCCCACCGAGCTCGAGGCACGGAGATTGGAGATGCCGACCGCAGAGCTCGCCGATCCGCCGGCCGACGTCGGTGGAGCCGGTGAACCCGACCTTGTCGATCAGATGCTCGTCGAGCGCTCGCTCGAGCCCGGCGAACGTCTCGGCACCGTCGGCGAGCACCATGTTGAACGCGCCGACGGGGAACCCCGCATGCAGGAAGAGTTGTGCGAACGCCTCAGCCGTGGCGGGGGTGTACTCGGCGGGCTTCCAGACGACCGCGTTCCCGCAGAGCAACGCCGGAACCAGGTACCACGACGGGACGGCGACCGGGAAGTTCCCGGCCGTGACGATCGCCGCGACGCCGACCGGCGTGCGGAACGTGAAGAGCTGCTTGTCCGGCATCTCGGACGGCACGGTCTGCCCGTAGAGCCGGCGTCCCTCGCCCAGGAAGAAGTTGCACGTGTCGATGACCTCCTGCACCTCGCCTCGCGACTCCGCGATCGGCTTCCCGATCTCGCGGGTGAGCAGCAGTGACAGCGCCTCCTTGTTCTCCTCGACCAGCCGCCCGAGCTGTTGGACCGCCCGGCCGCGGACCGGCGCGGGCACGGCTGCCCATCCGGGCTGGGCGGTTCGAGCGGCGCGACATGCATCGACCAGGGTCGCGGCGTCGCCCAACAGGGCCTCGGCCACCGTGTGCGAAAGATCCGACGGGTTCGGCACGCTGAGGCGGCCGCCCGGAGCGTCGCTCCGCGTCACCCCTCCGATGATCGAGGCCACGGTTGGAGTCATGACATCGATGCTACCGAGGTTGGCCTTGGGCGTGTTCCGGGAACGGACTTCAGGGTTGCGGCCTCCCCGACCGATGGTAGAGCGAGGGGAGGAGCACGCATGCTCGTTCAAGGGTTCGAACCGCTGCGCATCTTGGCCGGCCTCCGGTCGCACGGGGTGTCGTTCGTACTGGTCGGAGGGTTGGGAGCTGCCGTGCGCGGCGGTCCCGTCGAGACCGACGACGTCGACATCGTCCTCCCGGACGACCCCGAGAACCTTCCCCGTCTGGCGCTCTCGCTCCAACAGCTCGGCGCGCAGCTCGATGCCCCCACCTCCGCGACCGACGATCGCGTGTCCTACGACACCTCGTACGGCCGACTCGACTGCCTGGAGCTCCCGTCGGAGTTCGCCTCCCTCAACGCGAACGCGGCGGAGCTGGATGTGGGCAACGGCGTCACCGCCCGCGTGGCGTCGCTCGAGGACCTGGCTCGCTTGAAGCGAACGACTCCGGACCTCGAGGGTGCGGTGCGACTCCATGCGCTCGTCGGCGCGGCGTCACCGACGTACGTGGCTCCCGTTCCCCAGCCCGCGCACCATGTGGCTCCCGTTGCCCAGCCGGCGCACAAGGACGTGACAGCGCAGTTACGCGAGGAGCTCGCGCCGCAGTGGACGCGCGAGGAGCTGACCTCGCCGGTCGACGCCGACCCGGAACCGAACGGCCGTATCGATCGGATCCTGGCGAAGCTCGCGAACGTCGATGTGTTCCTCAACGAGGTCAACCGAGGCGAGCGCCCGCTCCGCCGCAAGAAGCGGTCGGAAGACTAGCGGCTTCGACGCAGCGTCCGGAGCCGATATCGGCACCGGTCCGCAGGAATGACTTCCCTTTTCCTGCCCCATGTGTGAAAGGGTGGGGGGTCACATGTGTTTCTCCCCAGAGGCCGACCTCGCTGCCGGCGTATTGGTCAGCGTGGTGGGCATCGACGCGATCGGACGAGCACGAACTCCAGAAGAGCTCCCTCTGGCTGCATTGCCCTTGTTGTTCGGCGTGCATCAACTGATCGAGGCGTTCGTCTGGTGGGGTCTGGCGGGCAAGGTGCCGGCGAGCCTCGGGGATACGGCGACCTGGGTCTATCTCGCGATCGCGTTCCTGCTGCCGTTGTGGGTTCCCCTCGCCGTTCGAGGGGTCGAGCCGTCTCCCGGCCGGCGTCCGATCATCACCGTCCTGGTGGGGGTCGGACTCGTGGTGTCGCTCGTCCTGCTGGGGAGCATCGTGTGGGGTCCGGTCGATGCAGCCGTCGTCGGGCACCACATCGCCTACTCCGTCGACATCCCGGGCGGAGGAGCCATCGGGGTCCTCTACGTCGTGGCGACGTGCGGGGCGTTGCTCATGTCGAGCGACCGGTGGATCCGCTACTTCGGGATGTCGAACGTCGCGGCCGTCGTGGTGTTGGTCTGGCTGACCGTCGGGGGACTGACGTCACTGTGGTGCGTGTGGGCCGCCGTCACCAGCGTGGCGATCGACCTCTTCCTGCGTGACGAGGAGCGGCACCTGAACGTCGTCCCCGCCTGAGGACGGAACCGGTTGCGTCACACATGTCGTGTGCGCGAGATCACTCATCCCTCGACTTGCCAGGTGGCGCGGCGGCGGTCAGAGTAGCCATGCCCGCTCCCCGATGCGTTGCATCGGAGTGAGGAGGAAACGATGACCGGACCGTACGAAGGCGTGCACGGGTTCCTGTTCCTCCATGACGAGGACGAAACACCGCCGGAGGAGGTGATCGAGGGGCTCAGCAAGCTCGTCGACCGGGAGAACGGTCCGGTGTTCTTCGCATCGCTGTTCGACGGAGCCTTCGCGGGGTTCGTCCACTACGCCGCCGACGATCTTCCGGCGCTCGGTCGGTTCGTCAACAACGAGCTGTTCGAACTCGGGCGTCCGCTCCGACAATTCGACCGAGGCCGTCGTCCACACCGACGGCATGACGACCCATGGGTCCGAAACGACACAGTCCACGCTTCTGCGGGATCTGCCGGGTCCGCACGACCGAGAAGCCCCTGACCGTCATGGAGGCCATCGGGGAAACGTTCGGGAACGGGGAACCGCTCATCGGCGCGTCCTTGGTCATCGGCCGGTTCTCGCTGTTGGTCGAGCTCGGGTCCGACGACATGGACGAGCTCGACGCGGCGATCGAGCAACTTCGCGGCGTCCCGGGGCGTCGGCGACATCCGCGTTGGGACGGCGGACACCGGAGCAGAAGAGGCTCGCACGTCGGGTGCCTGAGACCCGTGGAGAGCGCAAGCTCGTCACGCTGCTCTTCACGGACCTCACCGGGTACACGGCCCTCGCAGCGTCGCTGGACCCTGAGGAGGTCTTCGCGTTCATCCGGCCGACGATGGCGGACCTCCAGCGGGTGGTCGAGGATCACGGGGGGACCGTGCCGCAGGTCCAAGGCGACGGCTTCATGGCCGTCTTCGGGGTTCCCGTCGCGCACGAGGACGACGCCGAGCGGGCCGTACGAGCCGCCCTCGCCGTTCGCGAACGCATCCGCGAGCTGAACGAGGGCCGTTCCGGTCTGTCGATCCCCGAGGTTCACTCGGGCGTCAACTCCGGCGAGGTGATGGTGGGCCCGGCCCCCGAGGCGTCCGGGTATCGCGGTGGTCGGCGACGTCGTCAACACGGCATCGCGCCTGGCCGATCTCGCTCCGGCCGGCTCGGTCCTCGTCGAGGAGCGGACCTGGCGTCGGACGAGGCACGCGATCCGTTACGGACGGCGGGGCTCGTACGTCGCGAAAGGGCAAGTCGGAGCCGGTCGTGGCGTACGAGGCCCGGGCGCCGCGCACCTCGTTCCCGGCGGGGAGAGCGTCGCCCCTCGTCGGCGCCGAGTTCGTGGATCGCGAAGCGCCGCTCGAGCGGCTGTCGGCGGAGTTCCGAGCCGTCCGGAGGGACGGTCGGGCGCGCGTCGTGATCGTCAGCGGCGAGGCCGGCGCGGGCAAGACGCGGCTGGCGTCGGAGTTCATCAAGCGGCATCCGGACGCCCTGGTGCTCGCCGGGCGTTCGACCGCGTACGGCAAGCAGGTCGCGTTGTCGCCGCTTGGCGAGCGCCATCGGCGAGATCGCCGGCATCACGCCCGGATCGGCGACCCCGTCGGGCCGCCGGCGGATCCAGGCGCTCGCCGAACGCGTGGCGACGGGCGACGATGCGCGCCGAGTCGCCCGAGGACTCTCGCTGCTCTTCGAGCCTCGACGAGCGTGGGGAAGGGCGCGGGTCGCCCGGCGACCGGGGACGCGCTCGACGCGGCTCGGATCGGTGCTCGAAGGACTCGCACGCGAGCGACCGGTCGTCGTCTTGCTCGACGATCTCCATTGGGCGGATCCGGCGGTCGTGGACGCGCTCGGCTCGTTCCGTTCGCACCCGTGGTCCGGGCCGCTCTTGATGGTCGGCATCACGCGGACCGAATCGCTGCATCGGCTGAAGGCGCAGACCAGGGTCGAGCTCGACGCGATCCCCGATGACGCCATGGGCGAGCTGGCCTCGCTCGCTCTGGGCAGGAAGGCGTTCACGCCCGCGCTCCGCAGCGTCGTCACCCGGGCGGGCGGGAATCCGCTGTTCCTCGAAGAGAGCTTGAGCATGCTCGTCGAGGCGGGGGCGCTGGTCTCGACCGCTTCGGGCTGGATCGTCGCCGATCCGCAGATGCTCGAGCGGGTTCCGACGACGGTGCGCGCGATGATCGCCGCCCGACTCGACGGGTTGCCTCCGGACGAGAAGCGGCGTGCTCCAGTGCGCCTCCGTGTCGGGTGAGCTCACGTGGGACCGCCTGCTCGAACGGCTGGCGCCGGGGATCGACGTCCCACGGGTGCTGCGCAGCATGGTCTCGCGCGATCTCCTGCGACGCCGCCGGGGGTCGCGGGCACAAGGAGTCGAACGAGTTCATCTTCAAGCACGCGTTGATCCGAGACGTCGCCTACGGGTCGCTCCCGAAGGGAGAGCGCGCCCGTCTCCATCATCGACGTCGCCGATTGGCTGCGGGACGACGCGAACATGCCGCGCGAGCCCGTCGACGACCTCGCGATCCACTACGCGGAGGCATGGCGGCTGTCGCGCATCGATGACCGCCGCGCGAGCTCCGGAGGGGCTGGCCCGATCCGCGGCGCTGTACCTCGGGCGGTGGGCCGACGAGACGATGGCGCGCCAGGCGCTGCTGGCCGAATCGCTGTACGCCCGGGCGCTCGAGGTGGGGGACGAGGCCCCCGGAGAAGTGGACCCGGAGCTGCGCGCCCGCCACGCCATCGGACGAGCCGAATGCCTGATCGAGCTCGGACGCCATCAGGAGGCGCGGGAGGCCGCGACGTACGCCCTCGAGCTGGCGGAAGGCCTCGAGGACGAACAGCTGGCAGCTCGGGCGCTCGTCGCGCTGGGGACGCGTCGAATCCGACACGGGAGACGACGTCCTGGCGAGCGATCTGCTGGGTCGAGCCCTCGCGTCCTTCCGGTCGGTCGGCGACGTGTCGGGTCAGGCATGGGCGACCCACCGGCTGTCTGAGATCGCGACCAAGACCGACTACCTGTCGGCGCTCGACCACCTCCGCACGGCGCACGCGCTATTCGTCGAGGCAGGGGATCGCTGGGGGCAGGCGATCGCCGCGCAGGATCTCGCCTACATGCTCAGCACGATCGGCGGTGCGGAGTTCCGCGATCGGTATCGAGAGGCGAAGCAACTCATCGAGGGCGAGGGCGATCTGCGTTCGCGAGCGGCGCTGCTGCGCACGCTCGGGTACTACCGCTACTACTGCGGGGAGCACGTCGACGCCATCGCGATCATGCGGGAGGCGCGCCCGATCGCGATCGCCGCGGGGGACCGCTACGCCGAGGCCGACTCGCTGCTGATCGAGGCGCTCGCCGCGGCCGCGACGCGTTCGCCGAAGGAAGCCGAACGTGCGTCGGCAGCGGTCGTCGCGTTCGGCCGGCGAGATCCACTCTGTCCGCGTGCAGTCGCTGGGAAGGGCCGCGGGTGCACGGGCGACGCTGCGTTCGGGCGACCCGCGCGGCGCGGCGCGGCGTCTGGAGTCGTCTCGTCGGGCCCTCGAACGGTGGGGAGCGCGGACGGAGATGCTCGAGGCCGATCTGTTGGCCGCGGAGATGTTCCTCGATCGGGGAGCATGGGATCGGGTTCGCGACCCGGCGGAGGCGGGGGCGGCGGCCGCGCGCGCGAGCGGCGAACGACTGATCGAACCGGTCGGTGCGCTGGTGATCGGCCGCGCCGCGCTCGGCGCGGGACGGCTGCCCGACGCGACGACGTCTCTCGGCGAGGCCGTCGCCATGGCGCGTGTCGCGGGAGCGACCGGCACGCTCTCGGTGGCGCGAGCGGCATTCGACCAGGCGTTGCTCCTGTCGGGTCGCCGACCCCGATGGCGCCGGCCGCTGGGCTCCGGCATCGCGTTGGAGGCCATCGAGGCCGAGAACAACGGGCTGGCATCGATGATGGCCGACGGGAACGAGGAGGCGGTCGCGTCGTTCCGGGACGCGGTCGAGCTCTGGCGGGTCCTCGGATGGACGGTCTGGCTCGCTCGCGCACTCGCCATGCAGGGGGAGGCGCTCCGCCGATCGGGCGACCGGCGACGGGCGGCGTCCGCGTTCACCCAGGCGCGGAAGGTGCTGGACCGGCTCGAGACGCCGGCCTCGAGTCGCGATGCGGTCCTGGCTCCGATCGGTTCCGGGTGAGGATCGACCCCTAGCCGAGCTGGGCGCAGATCGCGCGAGGGTCGCCGTCCTCGTCGGCCATGACGTCGATCCCTTCGAAGCCGACGTCCCGAAGCAGCCGTTCCATGACCGAGGCTTGGTCGCCTCCCAGCTCCAGCAGGAGCCAACCGTGGGGCTTCAGCCAACGTGTGCTTCTCCGGGCCACCTCCACCAGGAGGTCGGTGCCGTCGGCGCCGCCGTCGAGCGCGAGCCGAGGTTCGAACGCCTGGACATCGCGCGGGAGCAGGCGGAGCGAGTCCGTCGGGACGTACGGCACGACGGCCGTCAGCACGTCGACGCGATGCTCCAGCTCGTGCGGCAGCGGATCGTCCAGGAAGCCCTCGAACACCTCGACGCCGTTCCGCCGGGCGCATCGCGCCGCATCCTCGTCGAGCTCGGTCGCCAGGACCTGCGCCGTCGGCACGGCCGCGGTCATCACGGCCGCGATCGCGCCGACGCCCGTGCAGAGATCCACGGCCACGCCGGCCGGGGGGAGGAGCGTCGCGGCCCGTCGCGCCAAGGGCTCGGTCTGCCTGCGCGGCACGTAGACGCCCCGGTGCGACGAACAGGCTGAGGCCGCAGAACGTGACGGTGCCCGTAAGCCATGCGAGCGGCTCGCCTTCGGCGCGGCGGGACACCATGTCCTCGAGCACGCCGTCATCGCCCGCGGCAGCCTGGATGAGCTCGTCGGCCTCCGCGCTCGCGGCGATGCAGCCTGCCTCGGCGAGCATCCGCGTCACCGATGCACGATCCAGCGACGTCACGCAACCTCTTCTCGCACACTCATCTCCCATCTCCGAAAGAAGGGGGCACCCGACGGTACCTTTTCGTGTATGGAGTTCACCTATGACGACCGGCCCGCGCTGTCGTGCTGGTCGAAGGGCTGAGTGATCGGCGCGCGCTGGAGGCGCTGGCCGCACGTCGTGGCCGAGACCTCGCTGCCGAGGGCGTTTCCGTCGTGTCGATCGACGGCGCGACGAACATAAGGAGTCGCCCTCGACGTCTTCGGCCCCCGAGGGCGCGACGTCCAGCTCGCGGGTCTGTGCGACGCCGCTGAAGAAGGCGACTTCCGGCGCGGTCTCGAACTGGCAGGCCTCGGCGTCGATCTCACCCGCGATGGCATGGAAGATCTCGGTTTCTACGTGTGCGACGCGGACCTCGAGGACGAGCTGATCCGTTGCCTCGGTGATGAGGCCGTCGAAGGGGTCCTCGAAGCGCAGGGCGAGCTGGTGTCGTTCCGCACCTTCCAGAAGCAGCCCGAATGGCGAGGAAGGTCCACAGAAGAACAGCTCCGCCGCTTCATGGGCACAGGCAGCGGTCGCAAGATCCGCGCGGCGGCCCAGCTCGTCGAGGCGCTGGATCCTCACTCGCGTGCCGCGGCCCCTGGATCGTGTCCTCGCGCACGTGTGAGGCCTTGTCGGTTACGGGGGTGGCCGATAGCATCGTCGTGCGGGGTGGAGCAGTCCGGTAGCTCGCTGGGCTCATAACCCAGAGGTCACAGGTTCAAATCCTGTCCCCGCGACGAGAGAAGGGAGGTCAGGAGGGGTCTCGCGAGATCGCGCGAGGCCCCTCTTGATATGTGCCTCCCGATGGGAGGCCGACAGTCCCTACCATCCGCGAGCGCGCACTCCTACGTTTCGGCTGGAGGGCACCGCCGGTGGACGATGCGTCCAGCTCGACGAGGATCTGGGTTTGGGTTGCCGTCGCCCTGACATGGTTCGTCCTGTCTGAGTGCATCCGCATCTTGTTCCCTCTTCTGTACCACGTGCGGGAGACGACCGGGGCGGCGGTGATGATCGCGATCGCGCTGATCGTGTTCCTCTCACCGGCTCTCGCGGGTCCGATCGCACGATCGATCAGTCTTCCTGGTGCCTTCCTCTCGTCCGTGTTCGTGCTCGCGATCGGTCGGGTCGCGATGGGCCTCGTGCATCCGATCCCCCTTTGGATGGCTGGCGTCGCGACCGCGTTCGGGCTCGTCGCGATCACGCTCGAGGATCTTCCGCCGGCTGGATGCGCTCCGCTCCGCTCGTGGCGGCGGTGCTCGTCGGCCTGTCGGCGGACGCCGCGGTCCGCGGAGCGTTCCAAACCTGGGACGCCATCTGGCACGCAAGCGTCCTGTCGGCGGGTGTCGGGTTCGCGATCGGGGCGGGCCTGCTCGCTTCAGCGTGGGTCGTCGGCCGTCTTGATCGGGAGCCCGTTGATGCATCCGGCTCCGGGGCGGTGGCCATCGGTCCGTTCCTGCTGCTCGAGCTCTTGTTCCTGCAGAACCCCGCGTTCGCGGCCTCCGCGACCGGCCTCGCGATGCCTGTGGCGGTCGCGTTGGTGCTCTTCGGCGACGTGGTGGCTATCGCAGCGGTCGCATCGGCGCGGGGTACCGGCATCGAGCGAGCGATCGCATCGATCGTCGTCGTCGGGGGCACGGCGGTGCTCACGATCGGGGGCGGCGTTGCTGTGGGTATCGCTCTCCCGGTAACGCAGGCTTCCGCCGCCACGCTGCTCGTGTGCGCGCTCACCCGCGGGGGCGGTCATGTCGAGGGTGCGGTCGCACGGAGCGGGCTCGCGGCTGCCCTCGGACTGGCGCTCTTCGTTGGGCTCGCGTTCGCGTACCAGATCCAGATCGACGTCCCACTGCCGATCCCGCGGCCGGTGTGGCCCCTGGCCGGAGCCGCGATGCTCGCGCTCACAGCCGCGCGTCGCGCGTCGCGGGAAGTCGAGCGCGGGCGGGTTCCGTGGCCCACCAGCCTCGTCCCGCTCGTCGGTCTCGCGATCGTGCCCGGCGCACTGGCGCTCACCGGGCATCTGGCTGTTGAGGCTCCGGTGAGTCGGGAGCCCGTCATCCTCATGGACTGGAACGTGCACTCGGCCGTGAACGCGGACGGCCAGATCGATCCGGAAACCATCGCACGCGTCATCGACGCGCGGCACGCCGACATCGTGGTCCTGGAGGAGATCGGCCGCGGATGGCCCATCGGCGGCGAGGTCGACCTCGCCCAGTGGCTGTCCCGCCGGCTCGGGATGTCGTACGCGTGGTCGCCCGCCGCCGACGATCAGTTCGGCAACCTGGTGCTCAGCCACCTCCCGATCGAGGCTGTGTCAGCCGCCGATCTCCCGTACGGGGAAGGGCCGCAGCATCGCAGCTACGTGCGGGTCGTGCTGCAAGTGGCCCCCGGGCGCACGTTGACGGTATTCGGAACCCACCTGCAGGACGGCGACCGCCCGACGACGAACGCAGCGCAGATCCGGACACTCCTCCGAGCGTGGGATGGGGAGCCGGCCACGATCATCGCCGGGGACATGAACGTCCAACCCACCGAGCCCAACGCAGACCTCTTCGCCGCAGCCGGGCTCGTGAGTGCCCAGGATGTGGCGGGTCGCTCGGAGGCGTCGACGGCGCGCGACCCGAACTTCCCCGGGGACCGGGTCGACTGGATCTTCGGCTCGTCCGACGTGGCTCTCTCCGGGTTCGAGATCTACCCGAGTGCCGCATCGGACCATCTGCCGCTCGTCGTGCGAGTGACGATCGGCTGACCCCTCGCGTTTGCGGATCCGGTCAGGGGTGATGAGGCGACGGGCGTTCATGCTCGGGGCCGCGCGGGGGCCGATGCTCATGCGGTGGCGGTGGGATCGACTCGATGCCGGGAGGCTCGTCCGGCCACACCAGGAGCACGGCGCACGGCGCGTGGTCGACGACGAACCGGGTCGAGTGACCCAGGCTGTGCGGGCCGAGGCGCGACCGGTCTCCGTCGCGTGCCGCGATGAGCAAGTCGACGTTCTGGACGACCGCGCGGATCACCTCTTGCTCCACACGGCCTCGAAGAAGGAGTCGCTCGGCGTCCTCGCGACCCAGCCTCGACGCGGCCGAGGCGAGCAACTCCGACGCAGCCTCGTCCGCGACGTCCTCCATACGACGGGTCGGCTCCCGCACATCGCGGGCGCGGCCCATCAAGCCGGCCGACGCGATCTCCGCCGCCGCGACGACATCAGACGGTGTCACATGGAGGAGAGCGACCTCCGCTTCGGCGGGGATGATCCCGGCGGCCGCGTCGACGCATCCCTGCCAGGTCCCTTCGACCAGCCATACGACGACCCGCACGTGGCTCATCATCCCATCATGCGGAGCGAGAGCCAGAGCGCGAGTGTCGCCGCGATCGAGCACCGGCGGGACGGTGATCGCGCCGAGACGAAGGAACTCGGCGGTGGAGACCTCGGTCCCTCGCTGCCGGAGGATCCGGAGCCACAGGAGCGTGGCGAGCGAGCCGACGTACGTTGAGGTTGCGGCCGGTGTTGACGCCGATGAGGACGGCGAGCACCGCCCCCGGTCCACCAGGCGGCCGCGGCCGGGAGGAGCAGGAGGGACAGGCCGGCAGGTTGTTGACCAGGTTGGCGAGCACCGCGGCCACCAGCGCGATCACCAAGAGCGAACCGAGCGACGTACCGCTGGGCACGAGCCGGACGACGAGCGACCCGAGCCCGTGGATCGAAACGGCCTTGACCACCAGGCCCAGCGACAACACGAACGCGAGGAAGGGGATGTCCAGCGCGGCTCCTATATCTCGGGGCGACGCCTCGCCGGCTCGCGAGCGCGGAACGGCGAGCGCGACGGCACCGCGGCGCAGCGAACGCCGGGCTGATATCTAGGACGGAGGTCACGAAGAACCCGGCGAGCGTCAGCGCGACGACCGTGAGCGCGAAGACCCGGACAGGCGAGGGTGCCTCGACGACGACGTCCGATCGGCCGACGGGATCCGTGGCGAAGAACCTGTGCAGCACCAACCATTCGACGGCGATAGCGGCGGCCCACGGCAGCGCCATGGTTGCTCCGAACCGAGCGAACGAGAGCCCGCTCGCTTGGAACGCCAGGAGGTTGGTGAGGTTCGAGACGGGAAGGAGCAGGGACGCCGAGTTCGCCAGGTGCGTGCAGGCGTAGACGTGCGGCTTGGTCCGCAGCCGCAACCGAGCGACGGTGGCGAACACGACGGGGGTCAGCAGCACCACCGTCGCGTCGAGGCTGAGCACCGCGGTGACCGCGCTCGCGACGACGAAGACCAGCCCGAGGAGCGCGACCGGCCGGCCGCGGGAGCCGGCCGCGATCCATCGTCCCGCGGCGCCGAACAAGCCGTACCGCTCGCAGAGGTCGGCGAGGACCAGCACGGCGGCGAGGAACCCGATGGTCGGACCGAGGCTCTTGGCCTCCGCCTTCGCTTGCGCGATCGGCAGGACGCCGACGAGGAGCAGGAGAACGGCGGCCGGAACGGCGACGACCGCCTCGGGCAAGCCCTTCGGGCGCGCCACGGCGAACCCGAGCGTGGCGACGAGGAGCACGAGTGCGAGCGACTCAGCGATCAGGCGAGGCACGACGTCGCAGAGCCTAGCCGGGCGGGGTCTTGCCCCACCGCGACCAAGGTGTTCGCAGGCCCGTGGGTAGACTCGACGCGATGAGGTGGCGCCGAGCGTTGCTGTCGATCTCGCTCCTCCTCGCGCTCGCTCAGCGAACCCTCGATCGCCGCGGCTCGCACGTCGACGGTCATCCGCAACCCGGGCTCTCCCGCATACGTCGTCTCCCTCCGCGGCGACGCGCTCGGACATTCGTGGCATGGGCGAGAGTCGATCACGTTCACGAACCTGGATGCGGATCCGCTGTCCACGATCTGGCTCCGCCTCTGGTCGAACGGCGTGAAAGGTTGCGGTGCACGGGCGATCGTCGTCACGGACATGCACGGCGGCACCGCCGGCGCGCTCTCCAGAGATTGCACGGCGCTCCCCGTCGTCCTCGACTCGCCGGTCCCGCACGAGGCCGAGGCCACGATCTCGATGCGCGTCGCGATCGATCTGCCGCAGAAGAACGATCGGTTCGGATACCACGGCGGGCTGGCGCTGCTCGGCACGGCGTTGCCGACGCTGGCGATCCACGACGACCTGGGCTGGCACCTGGACCCGTTCGTGGACCTGGGGGAGAGCTTCTACTCGATCGTCGGCGACTACCAGGTGACCCTGAACGTGCCGTCGGCGCTCCGCACGCCGACCACCGGCGTCGCGGTCGCGTCGCAGAAGGCCGGGCCCCGGCGCATCACCACGTACGTCGCGCACGACGTCCGGGACTTCGAGTGGGCGGCGGGCCGCTTGGCGACGGTTCGCGGCCGGTCCGGAAGCACCGAGGTGGTCGTGTCCTACCGGCCGCGAGACGTGACGCGACGGGCCGCGACGACCGCTCTCGGATACTCCCTGAGATCGTTGAACACCTACGCCGCCGCGTTCGGCGCGTTCCCGTATCCGGAGATGGACGTCGTCCTCACCAGCTTCGCCACGTTCAGTGGGATGGAGTATCCGACGATCATCTTCACGAACCCGGGCAAGATCACGATCTCGCACGAGCTGGGGCATCAGTACTGGTACGGGATCGTGGGCGACGATCAATTCTCGGCGCCGTGGCTCGACGAGTCGTTCGCCACCTGGACGTCGTACCTGCCGTTCGGTGGATGGAAGAAGTGCCCCCAGTACCGTTGGCCGGCAGACGATGCGCGGATCACGAACGACATGGCGTACTGGAAGACGCATCCATCCGAGTACGACACGATCTACGGCGGAGGCGGGTGTCTGCTGGCCAACCTGGCGCACCTGTTCGGTCTGGATCGCTTCGTGGGGATCCTCCACGACTACGCGCAGGATCACTGGCTCGGTGTCACGCGCACGGAGGACTTCAAGAACGCGATCGAGACGGCCGCGACCGCCGACGGCGTCGCGTTCGATCCCACCTCGTACTGGGCCACCTGGCGGGTGGACTGAGCGACGTCCGTCCGGGTTAGGATTCGCCTCGAGGTTCGACGGCCCCGACGCACGGGCGCCGCGCCGCGGAGGGGAGAGAGCCGTGACGACGACGAAGGACACGGTGAGCCAACTCGCCAAGGTGCCGCTGTTCTCCGATTGCTCGCAGCGAGACCTCCTGACCATCGCTCGCGTGGTGCGCGAGATCCCGCACGAGGCGGGAACCGTCATCGCGAGAGAGGGCGAGCCCGGCGTCGGCCTGTTCGTCATCCTGGACGGGACGGCGGACGTGTCGATCGGCGGCAGGAGGAAGGCGACGCTCGGCCCCGGGGACTTCTTCGGCGAGATCGCGCTCCTGGATGGCGGGCCGCGGACAGCCACCGTCACCGCGAGGTCCGACGTCGCGCTCTTGGGCCTGACGGAATGGGTCTTCCGCGGGTTGATGTCCGAACACCCGTCGATCGCCCTGAAGACGCTGCAACAGATGGCGGCGCGGCTGCGCAGCGCCACCAAGGCCGCGACCGCCTGACCCCCCAAGGCTCGAGCCTCGTCCGGAGGCGTTGCGCGTGACCGATGTGCCGCGAGAGGTCCACGACCTGGCCGAGGAGCGCGCCGAGCGGCGTGCGGCCAAGGACTTCGCGGGAGCCGACGAGATCCGCGACCGGATCGCGGACATGGGATGGTCGGTGGTCGACGAGCCCGACGGCTGGCGGCTGGAGCCGATCGAAGTCTCCGCCCAGGATGTCCTGCGGCCGATCCGCGCACAGGATGTCGGATCGGTCCTCGACGAACCCGCCACGGCCGACGTGTCGATCCACTGGGTCGTCGAGGGTTGGCCGCCCGACGTTCGCCGCGCGATCGATTCGTTCCGTGCGAACGCCGGAGGCCGGGACGTGCAGTACGTCGTCGCCGACGTCACGGGGGAGTCGGACGCGACCTGGGGCGACGATGTCGAGGTCGTTCGGCTCGAGCCCGGGACCGGCTGGGGTGCGGCACGCAACGCCGGACTGAAGCGGTCGCGGGGCAGGATCGTCCTGGCGATGGACGGCTCCGTCGAGGCGACCGGCGACGTCCTCGGTCCCCTCGAGGCGGCGCTCGCCGATCCCTCCGTCGGCGTCTGCGGACCGTTCGGCATCGTGACCCCCGACCTCCGAGAGTTCGACGCGACCGACGGTCCGGAGGCGGATGCGATCGAGGGCTACTGCATGGCGTTCCGGCGCGGGATCCTCACGGAGGCCGGGCTGTTCGATGAGAAGTTCCGCTGGTACCGGACGGCGGACATCGAGTACTCGTTCCGGATCAAGGATCTGGGGCTCCGCGCCGTCGTCGTTCCGGTTCCGGTGGAGCGTCACGAGCATCGGATGTGGTTCCAGACGCCGCCCGCGGATCGCGCGAGGTGGTCGAAGCGGAACTTCTACCGGTTCCTCGATCGCTGGCGCGACCGGTACGACCTCACCGTGTCGGGGGAACCACCGCCGGGACACGAACACGGCGGGCACCACGATCACGACGATCTCGGTCCGTAGCCGAGGTGGACTAGTTGCGGGGCATCGGCGGCGCGGGAGGCATCCCGGCGCTGTGGGTGGAGACCGCCGCCTCCTCCTCGTGACGCACGGGCGGATGCGCTCGCCCGTTGGGCTGCACCGACGCCGGGATCCGGTATCGGCTTGGTCCCGGTGGCGTACGCCTCCAGGTCCGTCCCGTCGATCGTCTCCGTGACCAGCAGGAGCGCGGACAGCTTGTCCAGCAGGTCCCGGTCGTTCGATCAGGATGCGCTCGGCCCGGTCGTGCGCCTGGTTCAGCAGGCGGTTGACCTCCTGGTCGATCAGCTCGGCGGTGTGACCGGAGATCTTCGGCGCGTTGAACATGGAGTTGGCGTCCTCCGAGCCGAGGGAGAGCGGGCCGATCTTCTCGCTCATGCCGTACTCGGCGACCATGGCGCGTGCCATCTGCGTCGCCCGCTCCAGGTCGTTCTGCGCGCCGGTCGAGACCTCGTCGAAGCACAGCTCCTCGGCCACCCGGCCGCCCATCGCGAACGCGAGCATGTCCTTCAGCTCGGGCTCGGTCGCGAGGTAGCGGTCCTCGAGCGGGCGCACCATGGTCAGGCCGAGCGCGGCCGTGCCGCGCGGGATGATCGTGATGCGGTGGACCGGGTCGAGGTTCTCGCTGTAGTGGGCGACGAGCGCGTGCCCCATCTCGTGGCTCGCGACGCGGATCTTCTCCTTCTCGCTCATCACGCGCGACCTGCGCTCCAGGCCCATGCTCGCGCGGTCGATCGCCTCTTCGAGCTCTTCCTCGGTGACCGAGTTCTTCTCGCGCCGCGCGGCGAGCAGCGCGGCCTCGTTCACCACGTTCTCCAGGTCCGCGCCGGTGAAGCCGGGGGTGCGCGAGGCGATCGTGCGGAGCTCGCACGTCGGGATCGAGCGCCACGCCGCGCGCGTGCACCCGCAGGATCTCCTCGCGGCCGCGGAGGTCGGGCCGGTCCACGACGACCTGCCGGTCGAAGCGCCCGGGGCGCACGAGCGCCGCGTCGAGCACGTCGGGACGGTTCGTGGCGGCCATGATGATGACGCCCTTCGAGGAGTCGAAGCCGTCCATCTCGACCAGGAGCTGGTTCAGGGTCTGCTCGCGCTCGTCGTGGGCGCCGAAACCCGCGCCCATCGCGCCCGCGCGGCCCTTGCCGATCGTGTCGATCTCGTCGAGGAACACGAGCGCCGGCGCCTTCTCCTTCGCCTGCTGGAACAGCTCGCGGACGCGCGCGGCGCCGAGGCCGACGAACATCTCCACGAACTCCGAGCCCGACATGAAGAAGAACGGGACGTTCGCCTCACCCGCGACGGCGCGCGCGAGCAGCGTCTTGCCGCACCCGGGAGGACCGAGCAGCAGCACGCCCTTGGGGATGCGGCCGCCGAGCCGCTGGTACTTCTTCGGGTTCTTCAGGAAGTCCACGACCTCGCGGAGCTCTTCCTTCGCCTCGTCAACGCCCGCGACGTCGTTGAAGCTGGTCTTCATCTCCTTGCGGTCGTAGATCTTCACCTTGTTGCGGCCCAGGTTGAGCGCGGCGTTCGCGCCGCCGCCCATGCGTTTGAAGACGAAGTAGTAGATGAGGACCATCACCAGCGCGAACGGCAGGATGCTGAGCAGGAGCGAGGTGAACACGCTGGGTTGGGAGAACTGGTACGAGACGTCGTTCGTGGCCAGCAGCGTCCGGAAGTCGCCGTCGGACGTCCAGTTGGCCGGGAGGGTCGTCGAGAAGTCTGTCTGCTGACCGTTGTCGTTGGTGTACGTGCCGGTGATGCTCGAGGACCCGACCGTGAGGGTGCCGGTGATGTCGCCCGCCTCGACGTGCTTCACGAAGTCGGAGTAGTCGAGCGAGACCGTGTTCGCGTTCCCCATCCAGCTGGTGAAGATCAGGAACGCCAGGAGGAGCAGCGGGAGGACCAGCCAGGGACTGAACCGGGGCCGGGGGACGCCGGGGCCGCCGGATCCGCCCTCAGGCGTCCAGCGGTTCCGCTTCGGCTTGTCGTCGTCGGGCACTCGGCCATCTTCCCACCCACCTCGGAGATATGACAGCAATCGTGCCTGTAGGCTCGCCGGTTGTCGCATCGGGGATACTGGCCGCCATGACCGTGACCGGAGGGACCGAGACGCCGACGGACGACGCCGCGCTCCGCGAACGCTTCGAGCGCGACGTCCTGCCGCTGCTGCCGAACCTGTATGCGGCAGCCCTGCGGATGACGCGCAACCCCGCCGACGCCGAGGATCTGGTCCAGGACACGTACCTCCGCGCGTTCCGTGGGTTCTCGGGCTTCAAGGAGGGAACCAACCTCAAGGCGTGGCTCTACCGGATCCTCACGAACAGCTTCATCAACACGTACCGCAAGAAGCAGCGTCAGCCGCAGACGGTCGAGGGTCCGGACGACATCGACGAGTGGTACCTCTTCGACAAGCTCGGCGGCCGCAACGTCGAGCTGTCGGCCGAGACCGAGGTGCTCGACAAGATCCCGGACGAGGCCGTGAAGGGGGCGCTGGAGTCGCTCCCCGAGAACTTCCGGCTCCCGGTCCTGCTTGCCGATGTGGAAGGCTTCAGCTACAAGGAGATCGCCGAGATCATGGACACGCCCATCGGAACCGTGATGTCCCGCCTGCACCGGGGAAGGAAAGCGCTCCAGAAGGCGTTGTGGGACACGGCGAAGGAGCGAGGATTGGTCGATGATCGATAAGCCAGGCTGCATGGAGGCGCTCAAGGAAGTCGAGCGGCTCCTGGACGGCGAACTGGAAGGTGAGCTCCGGATCAAGGTGGAGAAGCACCTGACCGGCTGCAGCCCCTGCATGGACCGAGCGGAGTTCCGTCGTCACCTCAAGGTGATGATCGCCGCCAAGTGCACCGGGGACGCGCCGCCACCGGCGTTGCTCATCCGCGTGCGAGCGATCATCGAGGAACGTGACGTCTCCTCCCCCTGATGCCCTACCATTCCGTCCCGTCGCGGTAACGAAAGGTTCGATGGGATGGACGACCTCGGAACGATCCTCGGCGTCTGGGCGCATCCGGACGACGAGACGTACCTGACCGCCGGGCTGATGGCGCAGGCGGTCCGTGACGGACGGCGCGTCGTGTGCGTGACCGCCACCCGGGGCGAGGGCGGCTCCATGGACGAGGATCGCTGGCCGTCCGCCACCATGGGGAAGGTCCGCGAGGCCGAGCTGATGCGCTGTTTCGAGATCCTCGGCGTCACCGAGCATCACTGGCTCGACGAGCTGGACGTCGACATGGACACCCCACTGCCCGACGACGGGTACCGCAAGGTGCGCGCCATCATGGAGGACGTCCAACCGGACACCGTCCTCACGTTCGGCCCCGACGGCATGACCGGGCACGTCGCGCACATGTCGGTGAGCGAGTGGGCCACGCGAGCCCTCGCGGAGGTCGGCAAGCCCGGCGCCACGGTTCACTACGCGACCAACACGCAAGAGTGGGCGGACGAGTTCGTGCCGATGTACAACCGGTTCGACGTGTTCCGGCCCGGGACGCCTCCCGTCACCCCGCGCGAGCGAGCTCTCGATCGACTTCCTCCTTCCGCCGGACCTGCTCGAGCTCAAGCTCCAGGCGATCGCGGAACACGAGAGCCAGGTCGGCGGCATGGTCGAGGCGTTCGGCCAGGACATCTTCCGGCGAGCCATGAAGGCCGAGTGGTTCCGGCTGGGTGCGGTGAAGGCATCGTGACGATCGAGCGCCCGTCGCCGGTGACCGATCTCGACTGGGACCCGGAGCGCGCGCGCGCGTTCGCCGATCGGGCGGTGGACCTGTGGCAGGAGCTCCTCGAACGCCTGCCGGACATGCCGGTCTCCGGCGCGGTGGACCGCGAAGGAGATCCACGACGCGGTCGCGATCGACGTGCCCGACGGGCCCATGCCCGACGACGCGCTCTTCGCGTACCTGCACGACGTCATCTTCGAACGCTCCGAGCTGTCGGGGCATCCGCGCTTCATGGCCTACATCTCCGGGGCGGGCACCGTGCCGGGCGCCGTCTCCGACCTGCTCGCGGCGGGGCTGAACGCGAACGTCGGCGGGTGGCAGCTCTCGCCGGCCGCATCCGAGATCGAGCTGCATCTCATGCGGTGGTTCGCGACCGAGCTCTTCGGGTTCCCCGACGGTGCCGGCGGGCTCGTCTTGTCGGGCGGCGCCATGGCGAACTTCGTCGGCCTGAAGACCGCGCGCGACCATCGGGCCGGCTGGAACGTGCGGACCGAGGGACTCGCCGGCCATCCGCCCCTCTCGATGTACATGTCCACCGAGACCCACGTCGTCAGCTCGCGGGGCGCCGACATGCTGGGGATCGGAACCGAGGGCGTTCGGCTGATCCCGGTGGGAGACGACTACCGGATCCGCGTCGACCTGCTGCGGGCCGCGATCGAGGCCGATCGCGCGGCGGGCCGCGTGCCGTTCGCCGTCGTGGCGTCCGCGGGAACGGTCTCCACCGGTGTGGTCGATCCGTTGCCGGAGATCGCCGACCTCTGCGCCGAACAGGAGCTGTGGATGCACGTGGACGGCGCGTACGGCGGCCCCGCGCTGTTGGCCGACGACCTCCGTCCGATGTTCGCGGGGATCGAGCGGGCCGACTCCGTCGCGTTCGACCCGCACAAGTGGCTGTACACGCCGCTCGCCGGTGGGTGCGTGGTGGTGCGGCGCATGGCGGATCTCGCGGAGTCGTTCGACGCCGACGCGAGCTACATCGTCCAGGACAAGGAGTACACGCAGCACGGGCTGGACCTCGGCCGGCACGGGCCGCAGTTCTCCCGGAGCTTCTGGGCATTGAAGGTGTGGGTCTCGCTGCTCGCGCACGGGCGTCGGGCGTACGCACGCCGCATCTCGCACGACGCCGCGCTGGCGCGATACCTGGGCGCGCGGGCCGAGGAGCGTCCGGAGTTCGAGCTGGCGACGCCGGTCGGATTGTCGATCTGCTGCTTCCGTTACGTCCCGCCGGACCTTCCGGACGGCGCGGGCCGCGACGAGTACCTGGACGACCTCAACCACCGCCTCATGACCGAGATCCAGCTCGACGGCCGCGTGTACGTCTCCAACGCGGTGCTGGGCGAGCGGTTCGTGCTCCGCGCATGCATCGTGAACTTCCGGACCGAGGCCGACGACATCGACGCGGTCCTCGATGTCGCCGCCGAGCTCGGAGCTGCACTCGACGCGGAGCTCCGGCCGGTGGCGCTGGGCGGCTCGGCATGAGCGCGTTCGGCCTGCTCGGGTCGGGGGAGTTCGAGCCGTGGTCGGCGGAGGTGGATCGCGCCCTGCTGGCGGGCGCCACCGGTGACGGCCGGGTGTTGATCCTTCCCGCGGCGTCGGCGAGGGAGGGCGACGAGGTCTTCGACGGATGGGGCTCGAAGGGGCTCGGGCACTTCGCATCGCTGGGTGTGCCGGCCGAGGTCGTTCCGATCAAGACCCGAGAGGACGCCGCGCGCGACGATCTGGTGGCCAAGGTGGACGGGGCGTCCGTGGCGTACTTCTCCGGAGGGAACCCCGCCTTCCTGGCATCCGTGCTCGCCGACACCCCGTTCTGGGACGCGCTCGTGAAGGCGATGGGGCGCGGGCTCGCCTACATCGGCTGCAGCGCGGGCGTCGCGTGCCTGGGCGATCAGGCGCCCGACAGCGACGCCCTCCGAGTTCGCCGACGGCGTCTGGCAGCCGGGGCTGGGCGTGTTCCATCGCACCTGGTTCGGACCGCACTGGGACGCGGTCGATACCTACGTGCCCGGTCTCGGCGAACTTCATCGTTTCCTCGGTGCCGGCGGGCGACACGTTGTTCGCGATCGACGAGAACACGGCCGCGGTGGGCGACGGTGAGGCATGGTCCGTGAAGGGCGTGGCGGGCGTGCACATCTACCGCGACGGCGAGTGGGCGCACCACGAGGCCGGCTCGTCGTTCTCGCTCGACATCTCGCGGGACGGCGGCTGACCTACCCGCTCGCCGGAAGTCGAACGGGGGAACGGGGACCAGCGAACCGGACGTGACGTGCACGACGGCAGTATGGGCGTCGCCGCCGACACACCGTAGGGTGTGCGCCGTGACGCCGAAGACCGCACTCACACGCACGAGCCCGATCGAGGAGCGAGCGCCCGAGATCATCAAGCGGCTCTCGAAGGCGTACCCCGACGCCCACGTGGCACTCAACTTCACGAACCCGTTGGAGTGCCTGATCGCGACGATCCTGTCGGCGCAATGCACCGACGAGCGCGTGAACATGGTGACCAAGACGCTGTTCGCGAAGTACCGGACCGCGAAGGACTACCTCGAGGTGCCCGAGGCGAAGCTGGCGGCCGATATCAAGCCCACCGGGTTCTTCAACCAGAAGACGAAGTCGATCCGCGGCGCGTGCGCCAGGATCGTCGAGGTGTACGGCGGCACGGTTCCGAACACCATGGAGGACCTGATCACGCTGCCGGGCGTCGCCCGCAAGACCGCGAACATCGTGCTCGGTAACTCCTACGGCGTCGTCGAGGGCATCGCGGTGGACACCCACGTTCGCCGGCTCGCCGAGCGGCTCGGGTTCAGCGCCGAGAAGGACCCCGACAAGATCGAGCGCGACCTGATGCGCCTCGTCCCGAAGAAGCGATGGTTCGACTTCACGTACGTGATCATCGACCACGGCCGGGCGATCTGCGTCGCTCGCACGCCCCGATGCGCCGACTGCCCGGTGAACGACCTCTGTCCGTCGAGCCTGGTGTGACGGCGCTATCGGGCGCCGACGGTCGTCAACGCTCGCCGGCGCCGTCGCCGGAGCTCGCGACGTTCGTCCTCATCGAGCCCGCCCCACACGCCCGCATCCTGAGCGGTCACGAGCGACCACTCGAGGCACTCGTCGCGGACCGGACACGCCAGGCACACCGCCTTCGCGCGCGCCGTCTGCACGGTGACATGCCCCGGGGGTCCCATCGGGAAGAACAACTCCGGATCCTCCCCGATGCAGGCCGCACCCGCGATCCAGGTCGTCTGGTCCGGGTCGTGCCTGAATCTTCGTTCAATCATGCGACACCGTTCGGTGCGGTCGGCAGTCGCCGGATGGGACGCCGAGTGAGTTACGGACAGGAACTGGGCGAGCGTAGTGTCTGAACGAAGATTCAGTCAAGAGGACGGAAGGCTCGTCGTCGCGCATCGCGGCGACTCCGCGCACGAGGCCGAGAACACGATCCCGGCGTTCGAATCAGCGATCGCGGCAGGTGCCGACGTGGTCGAGTTCGACGTGCGGATGACCGCCGACGACGTGGCGGTGGTCATGCACGATCCCGATGTCTCGCGGACCACGGACGGCGCCGGTCTGGTGCGCGACCTGCACCTCGTCGAGATCAAGCGCCTGCGCATCCGCACCACCGACGGGGGCGACACCGAGGTCCCGACCCTCGAGGAAACGCTGCGGTGCCTGTCCGGCCGGGCGGCCGCCGACGTGGAGATCAAGAACATCCCCGGAGAGCCGGACTTCGAGGGCTCGAGGGAGCTCGCCGTCGAGGCGACGCTGCATGCCCTGGAGACGGTCGGCTTCGAGGGGTTCGCGCTGATCTCGAGCTTCAACCCGCTCTCGATCGCGCGCTCACGGGAGCTGGCGCCCGACGTCCCCACGGGGTTGTTGACGACCGAGGACGTGGAGGCCCGGGTCGCGCTCGGGTTCGCGCACGGCCAGGGGCACGGCTGGGTGCTGCCGTACACGGCCGCCGTCCTGGCCGCTGGCCCGTCGCTCGCGCAGGACACGCACGATCTGGGCATGCGGCTCGGGACGTGGATCACGGACGATCCCGTCCTGGCGATCGAGCTGATGCGGGTCGGCGTGGACGCGGTGGCCACGAACGATCCGGCCGCCGTCGTGGCCGCCCGGAGCGAGGCGTTCGCCGAGTGATCCTGCGTCGCAGGCGATCCACGGCGGAGGTCCAGTCGTCGTTCGCGGCCTTCCACGACGTGCTCGCGCACCTGGAGCCGGCCAAGGCCGCGCTCACCGAGGTCATGCCCACGACGCGGATGCCCGGACGCCCGCTCCCCGACGCCCTCGCGGAGTTCGAGGAAGGTCTGGATCGCTCGCAGGCCCTCATGCCGGCGTGGCGCGCGGCGGCGATCGAGCCTGAGTGGATCGCGTGCGAACGGGGGCTGGCGCAGGCGCGTGACCGGGCACGCCGGTTCCGGGAGGATGCCCCGGAGCTGGGCGGGTTCGAGGGCCTGATCTGGGCCGTGGAGGAGCTGATGGCTCCGCTCGACGCGTTCGCGACGGCGGCGGAACGCTTCCGCGAGCTCGGCGCCCGCTGAGGGTCGGGAAGCCACGGCCGCGATAGCCTTCCCCGCCGAGTCCTTCCGGGACGTCGACGAACATCAAGCCGAAGACCAGCCATCGACCAGGAGGAACGCGGTGCCCACGATCGAGATGAAGACCGAGCTGCCCGGTCCGAAGTCGCGCGCCATCATCGAGCGGAAGGAACGGGTCGTGTGCGACCCGCTCGACCTGCACGTGAACGCCGTCATCGACCATGGGTTCGGCGCCGCGGTCACGGACGTCGACGGCAACACCATGCTCGATCTGTCGAGCGGCCTCGGCTGCCTCATGGTCGGCCACTCGCACCCGAAGGTCGTCGAGGCGGTCCAGCGGCAGGCCGCGAAGTTCTCCCACACCGATTTCTCCGTGGTCCCGTACGAGGTCTACGTGGACCTCGCCGAGCGGCTGGTCGATCGCGTCGGGCCGGGGCGGAAGGTGGCGCTGTTCAACTCGGGGGCGGAGGCCGTCGAGAACGCCGTCAAGTTCGCCAAGGCGGCGACGGGCCGGCCCGCGGTGATCTGCTTCGAGGGCGCGTTCCACGGACGGACGCTGCTCACCATGAGTCTCACCAGCCGGCACACGCCGTACAAGCGGGGGTTCGGGCCGTTCGCGGCGGAGATCTACCGCGTGCCGTTCAGCTACCCCTACCGCGACGACGATCCGAGCGGCCGAGCAGCCCTGGCGGACGTCGAGCGAGCGTTCACGACCGTCGTCGATCCGAGCTCGGTGGCCGCGGTCATCTTCGAGCCGGTGCTGGGCGAGGGCGGGTACGTCGTCCCGGGACCGGAGTTCCTGCCGGGGGTCGAGGCGTTCTGCCGCCAGCACGGCATCGTCACGATCGCCGATGAGATCCAGTCCGGGTTCGGCCGCACGGGGAAGTTCCTGGCGGGCGACCACTTCGGCCTGGAACCCGACATCGTGGTCCTCGCGAAGGCGCTCGCCGCCGGATACCCGCTGTCCGCCGTGGTCGGCCGCGGCGAGATCATGGACGCGCCCGGCCCCTCGGCGATCGGCGGCACGTACGTCGGGAACCCCGTCGCCTGCGCCGCCGCGATCGCGGTCCTCGACGTGATCGAGGAGGAGGGCCTGGTCGAACGCGCGGAGGTCGTCGGCAAGGCGATCCGCACGCGGTGGGAGCAGCTCGCGGTCGACATCCCCGAGATCGGCGACGTCCGCGGCCTCGGATCGATGATCGGCGTCGAGATGGTGGCCGACCGCGGAACCAAGGTACCCGATGGGGCATACCTCGGTCGCCTGTTGGGCGAGACGCAGCGTCGGGGGCTCATCACCGTGTCGTGCGGCGTGTATCACAACGTGCTGCGCCACCTGCCGCCGCTCGTGATCACCGACGACCAGCTGGACGAGGCGTTGGACGTGCTGGCGGACTCCGCCCTCGCGGCGCGGGGGACCTGATCCGTGCAGGCGGACGAACGACCCGTCGGCGAGCCGGTCGGGACGACGCCCGCGAAACGGCCCGCCCGTGCTCCGCTGGAGGGGAGGTTCGTCACGCTCGTCCCCGTGGACCCGGAGGCGCACGCTCACGGGCTGTTCGCGTCCTCGCACGACGGCAGCGACGAGGCGGCGCACGTGTGGACGTACCTGGCGTACGGGCCGTGGCCGGACGAGGCCGCGATGCGCACGTGGCTGGACCTCTTGCCGGCGTCGGAGGACCCATTGTTCCTCACCGTGATCGGAGCGTTCGACGGGCGATCCCGTCGGCATCGTCACGTTCATGAGCGTCGATCCGGCGATGCGGCACCTGGAGCTCGGCAACATCTGGTATTCGCCGCGCGCGCAGCGGACGCGCGCGAACACCGAGTCGGTCTACCTGATGCTCCGCGAGGCATTCGGGGAACTGGGCCACCGGCGGGTCGAATGGAAATGCGATGCGCTGAACGCCCGGTCCCGCGCGGCGGCCGAGCGGCTGGGCTTCACGTTCGAGGGGATCTTCCGCCAGCACATGATCATCAAGGGCCGCAACCGCGACACCGCCTGGTACTCGATGCTGGACCACGAGTGGCCGGCCGTACGCGCGAACCTCGAGCGGTGGCTCGACGAGGATCCGCCGCCTTCCTTGCGCGAGCTGAACGCCGCGCTCCGATCATGACCACGCTCGCGGCCCTCGTCGGCGTCGAGAAGTCGTTCGGCTCGTGGACGGTCTTCAAGGAGCTCGACTTCGAGGTCGTCGATGGCGCGCGGATCGGCATCGTCGGTCCGAACGGTGCCGGCAAGTCCACGCTGCTGCGGCTCCTCGCCGACCTCGAACAGCCCTCGGCCGGAGAGGTCGTGCGCCGCCGTGGACTGGTGGCTGCGTACCTGGACCAGAACCCCGACGGCGACGAGCGCACCGCGGAGGCGACGGTCATGGCCGCGCGCCCCGACGTGGCCGAGCTGGACGGCCAGCTCCGCGCGGTGGAGCAGGAGCTCGCCCGCCCCGACGTGATCGCCGACCTTGCGCGGATGGACGCGCGTCCTCGAGCGGCAGCAGGGATTGCTGGATCGGTGGGTCGAGATCGGCGGACCCGGCCTGGCCGGGCAGGTGCGCAGCCAGCTCCTCTCGCTCGACATCCCCGAGGAGGACCTGGCGTTGCCGACGAGCCAGCTCTCCGGCGGCCAGCGGAAGCTCGTCGCGCTGGCGGCGTGCCTGATCACGCAGCCGGACCTCCTGCTGCTGGACGAGCCGGAGACCCACCTGGACGCCGATCGTCGCGGCCAGCTCGAGGAGCTGATCGCCGCCTTTCCGGGCGGTGTGGTCGCGGTGTCGCACGACCGCTACCTGCTCGACGACACCGTCGACCACATCGCCGAGCTCGACAACGGGAAGATCACGATGTGGCCGGGCAACTACTCGGCGTTCGCGGTGGCGAAGCAGATCGCGCTGCATCGCCAGCAGCAGCTGTACGTCACGCAGCAGAAGGAGATCGCGCGCCTGGAGGAGGCGATCGCCCGGTTCAAGCTGTGGGCGAGCATCGTGGTCAACGAGCGCCACATCAAGCAGGCGCGGAACAAGCAGCGGCAGATCGACCGGATGGACAAGATCGACCGGCCGGTGTTCGAGCGGCGGAAGATCGCCCTGGAGATGCGGTCCGCGCAGCGCGGCGGACAGAAGATCGTCGAGCTCCGCGACGTCACGATGGCGTTCGACGACGACCCGGTGCTGCTGGACGTCGACCTGACGATCACGCGTGGCGAGCGGGTCGGGGTGATCGGCGCGAACGGTGCGGGCAAGAGCGTGCTCGGGCAAGGTCCTGGAGGGACAGATGGAGCCGACCGCGGGCGTGCGATGGGCCGGGCCCTCGGTCGTGTTCGGCTACCTGGCGCAGGGGCACGAGACCGAGCCGCCGCACCTCACGCCGATCGAGTTCGTCCGCAACGCGAAGCCGATGTACGAGGAAGATGCCGTCTCGCTGCTCGGACGGTTCCTGTTCCGGTACGAGCAGATGCGGCAACCGGTCGGCACGCTGTCGGGCGGGGAGCGGACGCGTCTGCAGCTCTGCCTGCTGATGCTCGGCGGCGCGAACTGCCTGCTCCTCGACGAGCCGACGAACCACCTGGACATCGAGAGCATGGAGGTCCTGGAATCGGCGCTGGAGTCGGTTCGACGGCACGGCGATCGTGATCTCGCACGACCGCTACCTCCTGGATCGCATCCCGGACCGGATCATCGAGGTGCGCGACGGACAGGTGACGAGTCACATCGGCGGCTACGACGACTGGGCGGCCGCTCGCGCTGTCCGTTCATCGTGAGCGGTACGCTCGCGGGGTATGTCCCTGGATGAGCTGCTCGCCACGCTGGATCACGAGTGCCGCCTCTTCATCGCCGTCGCGGCCGAGCTGCCGCCGGACGCGTTCATGCGACCGACCCGATGTTCCCCGTGGGACGTGCGGATCCTGGTCGGGACAGTGGTGCGGGACCTGGACCGCGTCCTCACCTACCTCGACGAACCGGCGCCGGACATCGCGATGAGCGATGCCATCTCGTACTTCCAGAGCTACGACGCGCGCGCCGAAGGCCCGGCCATCACGGCGGGATCGACGGAGGCCGCCGATCGGTTCGGGTCGACGGGGGAGTTGGTGCGAGGCCTCGGTGAGACGTTGCAGCGATGCGTGGAGGTGGCCGGTGCGAACGAGCCAGGGAGGCTGCTCCGGACCCGCCTCACCACGATCCGGCTCGACGAGTTCCTGAAGACGCGCGTCCTCGAGGTCGGCGTCCACGGACTCGACCTGGGGGAGGCGATCGGTCGCGACCCGTGGCTCTCGCCGGCCGCAGCGGTGACGATCCTGGCCATATTGACGGGACTGCTCGGCGAGGACCCTTCGGCGTCACTCGGTTGGTCCGACCTGACGTTCATCGAGACCGGGACCGGGCGGCGCCCGCTCACGAGCGCCGAGCGGTCGTTCCTGGGAGGCCGGTCGGACCGGTTCCCGCTCCTGGCATGACCGCAGGGGAGCTCGGCCGGATCGAGGCCGACGTCATCGCGTGCCGGGCGTGCCCGCGACTGGTCGACTGGCGCGAGCAGGTGGCGCGCGTGAAGGTCGCACGCTTCGCCGATCAGGAGTACTGGGGCAGGCCGGTGCCGGGGTTCGGCGATCCTCAGGCGCGCCTGCTGATCCTCGGGCTCGCGCCGGCGGCGCACGGCGGCAATCGCACCGGCCGGATCTTCACCGGCGATCGCTCGGGCGACTTCCTCTTCGCGTCGTTGCATCGGAGCGGCCTCGCCAACCACGCGACGTCGGAGGCGCGCGGTGATGGTCTCGAGCTGAGGTGCGCGTACATCAGCGCGGTGAACCGCTGCGCGCCGCCGGGGAACAAGCCGACGCCCGGAGGAGCGCGACACCTGCCTGCCGTTCCTCGAACGGGAGATCGCGGCGCTCGAGCGGTTGCGTGTGATCGTGGCGCTCGGCGCGTTCGCGTGGGACGGCGCGCTGCGGGCGCTCGCCGCGCTGGGCCACCCGACGCGGCCGAAGCCACGGTTCGGCCATGCCGCGGAGGTCGAGGTCGGCCGGTTCACGCTGGTGGGCTGCTTCCATCCCAGCCAGCAGAACACGTTCACCGGCAGGCTCACGCCGGCGATGCTCGATGACGTCTTCACGCGTGCGCTCGACCTGGCGGGCTGTCGCGGTGTTTGACCGAGGGCCGGTGCGTCGATACCGTGCCGGCGACCGACACGGGAGGGTAACCGGCTGATGCGAACGTTCCGCGCGATCGCGGCCGCGGCTGTCGTGCTGCTCGTCTGCTTCCCGATCGGGTCGAGCGGAGCGGCGAGCCATCACGAGGGCCGTCACAACTGCACGATCACGGGGACGCCCGGTCCCGACACGTTGACCGGCACGACAGGTCACGACGTGATCTGCGGTCTCGGCGGGCGCGACGTCATCCATGCCCGATCGGGAGCCGACACGGTGTTCGGCGGGGCGGGGAACGACACCATCTTCGGCGGCGGCGGCAACGACAGGCTCTACGGCGGCGCCGACCGCGACCTGGTCCGCGGCCTGGGCGGGGACGACCGGGTCTTCGGCGGTCCGGCCTCCGACTTCCCGCTGACCGGCGACTTCGGCTCCGACGTCGTGAACGGGGGAGCGGGCAACGACGTCTGCGTCTCGGGCCTGGACGAGACCCACGGCAACGACACCGTGATCGGCGGTCCCGGCATCGACCACTACGAGCTCGATACCGGAGACGCGCACAGCTCCGCCGAGATCCTCGGCTTCTGCATCAACGAGTAGCCGTATCACCGCTCGCCCGTATCCTGGGACGCATGGGTCGTCACGGTCACTTCTTCGCCGCCCCGCTGTCCGAGGAGGACAAGCGCCCGATCTCGCGCACGACCGTCCGCCGCGTCGTCGCCACCTTCCGCCCGTACCGGCGGCGGGTCGCCGTCGTCGCGATCGCATCATCGTGATCCTCGGCGCTGGGCGTGGTCAACCCGCTCCTGATCAGGCAGGTCTTCGACAACGCGCTGTTCGGAACCCAGCACCGGGCCAACGCCGACTGCCGGGAGCCCATGCCCGACCTCCGCGCTCCTGTACCTTCTGGTCGCCCTGATGATCGCCGATCCCGATCATCACCGAGCACGATCGGCGTCGGGCAGACGTACCTGTCGAACCTCGTCGGCCTCCAGGTGATGCAGGACCTCCGCAACTCGCTCTACAAGCATCTGCAGTTCATGCCGCTCCGGTTCTTCACGACCACCCGGACCGGCGAGATCCAGTCGCGCCTGGCCAACGACGTCGGCGGCGTGCAGTCGGTCGTCACGACCACCGCGGCGAGCGCTCCTGGCGAACGTCGTCATCATCATCAGCACGCTCATCGCGATGCTGCTGATCTCGGTGCAGCTCACGGTCCTGTCGCTCTGCATCACGCCGATCTTCATGTGGCTGACCGTCAAGGTGGGACGCGCCCGCCGCGAGGTCGCCACCAGCACGCAGCAAGACGCTCGCGGACCTGACCGCGATCACGGAGGAGACGCTGCAGCGTCAGCGGGATCCTCCTGTCGAAGTCGTTCGGACGCCAGCGGCACGAGATCGGTCGCTATCGCGAGGAGAACGAGCGGCTCACCGGGCTTCACGATCCGCCAGACGATGATCGGGCAGTCGTTCTTCGCGGTCGTCGGAACGTTCTTCTCGATCATGCCCGGCGCTCGTCGTACCTCGTCGCCGGCTGGGTGACGTCGAACAACCCGGCGGCGATCACCGCGGGCGACATCGTGGCGCTTCACCACCCTGCAGTCGCGCATCTTCTTCCCGATCGGTTCGATGCTGCAGATCTCGAACGACGTGCAGACCTCGTTCGCGTTGTTCGACCGGATCTTCGAGTACCTGGATATGCCACAGGACATCCAGGACGATCCCGAGGCCGTGGTCATCAACCCCGAGCAGGTCCGCGGGCAGGTGCGCATGCGGCACGTCAAGTTCCGCTACGACACGCCGCCTCCCGATCAGATCCCCGTGTCGCCGTCCGACGAAGCGGCGACGCTGGCCGTCGACCAGGACGGGCCGCGGCCGTGGACGCTGGACGACGTCGACCTGGAGATCCTGCCCGGTCAGCTCGCGGCGCTCGTCGGCCCGAGCGGCGCCGGGAAGACCACGATCACGTATGTGGTTCCCCGCCTGTACGACGTGCAAGGAGGGCGCGGTCGAGATCGACGGCATCGACGTGCGGAAGATCGCGCTCGAGTCGCTCGGCGACATGGTCGGCGTGGTCACGCAGGAGACGTACCTGTTCCACACGACGATCCGCCGCAACCTGCTGTACGGCAAGCCCGAAGCGACCCAGGAGGAGCTGGAGGCCGCCGCTCGAGCCGCGAACATCCACGACCGGATCGCCGAGCTGGCCGAGGGGTACGACACGATCGTGGGTGAGCGCGGGTACAAGCTCTCCGGCGGCGAGAAGCAGCGCCTCGCGATCGCGCGCGTGGTCCTGAAGGACCCGCGGATCCTGATCCTCGACGAGGCCACGTCCAGCCTCGACACCAACTCGGAGCGCCTGGTGCAGGCGGCGCTGGAGCCGCTCATGGAGGGACGGACGACGATCGCCATCGCCCACCGGCTCTCGACCATCCTGAAGGCCGACGTGATCTTCGTGATCGACCGCGGCCGGGTCGCGGAGCGCGGTTCGCACGACGAACTCCTGGAGCAGGGCGGCCTGTACGCACAGCTCTACCAGCAACAGTTCAAGGGAGGGCTGGTGCAGGCGGAGTGCGAGGACGGCGTGATCCTGGCGGACGGGCAGGTCGTGCGGACGAGCAGCCTGCCGTAGCGGCCGACCCCGCGGTCAGAGCTGCTTCGTGTACCCGAGCAGGACGAACCCGTCGGGGAACACGCGGTCCTCGGACCGTGCGTAGCCCAACGACGTGTACATCTCACGCGCGGCGCGCATCAGCGTGGTCGTGTGCAGCGTCATCCGCGTCCGGCCGGCGGCCCGTGCCCGCGCTTCGCAGGTAGCGATCAGCTGTTTCCCGACTCCCGCCCGGCGAATACCGGGATCGACGCCGAGCATCCGGATGTGCGCCTCGTCGGGTGCGAGCGGCCCGGCGTCCTGGCTGGTCCGGCCGTCGAGCTCGAGCGTGGCTGAGCCGACGATGCGATCGCCTTCCACCGCGACCAGGATCGTCGTCCTCGGTGCTCGTCCGGCAACGTCGGCGATCTCCTCGAGATACGTGTGCGGTTCGGTCTCGGAGAAGAACTCCCGGTAGGCGTTCGCCGTCACGACGCCCGTCTCCCCGTACTCCTCGGGACGCGCTTCACGGATCTCGATCGTCATCTCGGTAGGCTACCCCGGCAGGATGGTCAGGTTGATTGACCATCGAGCTCCGGCGAGAGAGGATGGTGGCGACGTGACCGACATCGACCTCTCCCGGCTGCTCCTCGAATCGCATCGCGTACTAGCCTCCGAGCTGGCCGCTTCGCTCGAGGAACGCGGCTACCTCGATCTGCGGCCCGGCCATTCCGCGGTGTTCCTGTACGTCGACCGCCGGTCGGGGACGAGGCTCACCGAGCTCGCGCGCCGGGCACGCGTCACGAAGCAGGGCATGATGCTCGTCGTGGACGATCTGGAGTCCCGCGGCTACGTCCGGCGGGTGCCGGATCCGGAGGACGCGCGAGCCAAGGTCGTGAAGCTCACCGCACACGGGCGCAGGGCCGCCGCGGAGTGCCGGCGCGTGGTCCAGGCGTTGGAGACGCGCACGCGCCGCTCGCTCGGCGAGCGGCGCTACGAGGCGATGCGCGAGGGGCTGGACGAGATCGTGTCGGCGGGAGAGCGTCCGGTCTGAGCAGCAGACCGAGATCAAGCGTCGAACGCGCGATCCATCATGTGGCGTCGCATCCACGGGCGGTTCGCGCGGAACGCGTCGAGCCGCAGCGCGATCGGTTCCCCCGTCGCCATGTCCGCCAGGATCTTCCCGATGAGCGGCGCGAACTTGAACCCGTGCCCGCTGCACGGCGATCCAACGACGATCGGCCCCAACCGATCGAGCAGGAACTCGCCGTCCGGCGTGTTGGTGTACAGGCATGTCTCCGGCGGCCGCGCCTCCACCAGGGGCAGGAAGCGCTTCGCGGCCCAGCCTGCGAGCCGGTCGAGCCGCTCGGGGTCGGGGTCGAAGGAGCGATCGTCGGCATCCACGTCGGGGCCCGACCGGTCGAGCGCCATCTTGATCGAGCCGGGCTCCTCCGGGTTGGGCAGCGCGTAGGGCGCGTTCGTGGTTCCGTCTCCGTCGCTCGGGAGACCGAGGGTCGACACGCCGGTCCAATCGGTGATCGTCGGGAACGGCAGCGGATCGCCGGCCAACCGGCAGTACGTCACCTGCTCGAACGAAGGCACCAGCGGGAGGTCGATCCCCGCCGTCCGCAGGAGCCGCCCGGCCCACGGCCCGGCCGTGACCACCACCACGGCCGCGCGATACGTCTGGCCGGCGGTGGTCGTGACCTCGACGGCCGCGCCGCCAGGACGGATCGCCTCCACGGCGGTCTCCTCGCGCACGGTGGCGCCGGCCTCCGCGGCGAGACGCGCCTGTGCGCGGACCGTCCGCTCGGCCATGCAGACGCCGCCCGACTCCTGCATCAGCACCGGCGTCCCTGCCGCGATCACCAACCCTGGCCACCGCTCCATCGTCGCCTCGGCCTCGAGCCACGCGAACGGTGCACCCGCCGCCTCGAGCGCGTCCGCGGACCGCCGCGATCCCTCGCCGATATCGATGCCGCCGGTCGTGTGGAGCAGGCGCTCGCCGGCGAGGTCCTCGAGCTCGCGCCATGCGTCGAGCGCGGGCCCGGCCATGCGCACGTAGTCCGGATGCTCGTACGTGAACCGGAAGATCCGGGTCGGACCGCCCGAGGAGCCGCGAGCGTGCCCGAACGTGAAGCGTTCGAGCAGCAGCGTGTTCCTGCCTCGCACGGCGAGCTCATGGGCGGCGGCCGTCCCCATCACGCCGCCGCCGACGACGATCGCGTCGAACGTCTCGCTCAGGTCGTCACCTCGATCGTCTCGATCCGCGCCGGCCCGAGCACAGCATCGTTCCCGTCGACGGTGACGTGCACCGGTGCGTCGGTCCGCGGGTTCCAGAGCCGAACCTCGAGCACCCCGTCTCGGCGGCGGACGTTCGACAGCATCGTATCGCCGGACACATCGAGCAGCGATCCGGTCGCCGGCAGGGCGCCGCCGCCCGCGGTCACGCCGGACGTCAGCGGCAGCGCGAACCGTTCCCACTGGCGAAGGAGTCCGTGGACGTCCGCGTCCGGCCAGATGCCGATGCAGAACGCGGTCTCGCCGATCATCTGCGCGAGCGGTGTGGGGACGCCGGGCCCGGCGGGGAACGGCCGCGTCGCCATCTGTTCCCGGCTGATCGTGCCGACGCAGCGGAGCAACGTCACCGCGATGGCGCGGCCGTCCACCACCTCGTACTCGAACACGCCCTCGTGCAGCACGGCCGTGTCCGCCGCCATCGCGACGCCCCGTGCCGGCCACGTCGGCGAGGCCGTTTCGAGGTCGCTGCCCTCCGACACGAGCGGACGCTCGACCAGCTCGAACGGCGATCCGGCGATGGATGTGGTCGCCGGACCGGGAAGCGTCACGTGCAGCCGCAGCCGATGGTTGGGCCGACCGTTGCGGATCGTGCCTTCGAGGCGGATGAACGGCTCGTCGGCGCGGCGCGTGATCCGCATCCGGATCTCGAGCGCGCCGTCGAACCACGCGCGAACGTCGTCGCCCTCCACGTGGATCTCCGCCGGTCCCCAGGGGACCTGATCCACCTGGTCGTAGCAGAAGTTGTAGAGGTCGCCGACGTCCGGCTCGTCGAGCAGGACCAGTTCGAGGCCGTCGGCGAGGATCGCGCCGTCGTGGCCCTCGCGGAGCGCGACCGGCGCCATCGGCGGTGCGTCGGCGGCCCCGACCGCCCACCCGAGCCCGGGCACGCCGTCCCGTTCGAACGGGGACGGGTTGAAGCGGATCGCGCCCGCCGTCCCGACCTGACCGCCGAGTGACCCGAGCGCGTCGGCGACGATGCCCTCGCACGTCGCCCGGGCCTCCACGAACCGTTCGTCCACGTCCAGCGCCACCTGGTCGTGCGAGCAGCCGCACGACGAGTCGTGGGCGCCGTTCCACAGCAGCAGCGTCCAGACGCGGGCAAGCTCGTCGGCCGGCCATCGGTACCCGGGGACGAGCGCGGCCAACGGCTCCGCGTAGCGCTCGACCAGCGACTCGACCCTGCCTCGTTCGCGCTTCTGGTGGACGCGGGCCGAGTACACATTGGGCAGGAGATGTGCGCGCGCGGAGGACCGGAGCTCACCTCGCCACGTCGGAGGATCCGTCGTGATCGCCTGACCCGCCAGGTGGTCTCCCAGGCCGCCGATGGCGGGCCGGATCTCGTCGAGGATCCCGGCCGCCCCGGCGAGGCGCTCCACCAGCGACGGATCCGGTCCGGCGTGGTCGTACCCGACCATGACCAGCACCCGGTCGCTCGCCATGAACGGTCGCTGACGGTCGACGGCACCGGTCAACGCCTCGGCGAGCTCTTCCGGTCCCGTCGCCTTCTCGAACGACGCGCCGTTGAAGTATCCGAACGCCATGTACTCGGTGAGGACGCGGCTCCCGTCCGGGGACTCCCACCAGAACGCGTCGCGATCGATCGACGCCGGCACGCCACGCCACACGACCGCGTGTTCGACGCCGCCGTGTCGAAGGATCTGCGGCATCTGTCCCACGTGGCCGAACTGGTCCGGCATGTACCCGACCTCCAGCGCGCGCCCGAGCGCCCGGGCCCGGGACAGTCCGCGCTCGAGGTTGCGGATGTGCGACTCGCCCGACGTGAGGAACTCGTCCATCTGCGTGAACCACGGACCGGCTGAGAGCTTCCCGTCGCGCACCAGGCGCCGCACGTCCTCGGCTCGCTCCGGGCGCATGGCGAGGTAGTCGTCGATCATCGCGGTCTGCCCATCCAGGTGGAAGTGCGGGAAGCCCGCCTCGATCACCTCGACGAGCGTGTCCATCATGGCGAGCAGCCGTTGCGAGAACACGCTGAACGGCTCGTACCACTCGCGATCCCAGTGCGTGTGCGGGACGAGCGTCACCGGTGTCGGATCCATGGCGCGGAGTGTGCCACGGCGCATGCATGGTGGAAATCGCCCTGTACCGGGTAGAGACTCGCGACGGTGAGCCGATGAGCGACGAACGCGCGCGCGACGACTGGCATCACCGTTGGCCGCCCATGACGTACTGGGTGAAGGTCACGGTCGTCGTCCTGCTCACCTACATGGTCCTGCAGGCGGCGACGGTCGTCTCGAGCATCCTGTTGCTCGTCGTCATGGCGCTCGTGATCGCGGTGGGCCTCGATCCCGCGGTCCGGTACCTCCAGCGGTTCCATGTGCGGCGCGGGACGGCCACGGCGTTGATCATCCTCGGGGTGATCGCCTTCCTCGCGTTGTTCGTCCTGCTGCTCGGCCCGCCGCTCGCCCGTCAGATATCCGACCTGGCCGGTCACATCCCCGACTACGTCCAGAAGCTGGCCAACCGCAACGACGCGATCGGGAAGTATTTCCGCGACCACGACGTCACGCAGAGCGTGAAGGACTTCGTGGAGAACATCCCGTCGAAGATCGCGCACTCGTTCGACACGGTCCTGGGCATCGCGGGGAAGCTTGGCAGCCTGGCGTTCCAGCTGGTGACGATCGCCATCCTCACGATCTACTTCATGCTCGCGCTCCCGAGCATGCGCCGGACCGCCGTGATCGTGTTCGCGCCCGAGCATCGCGAACGGGGCGAGAACGTGCTGAACCGCGCCGTTGAGAAGATCGGCGGTTACGTCGGCGGCAACCTGGTGACGTCGGGCGTGTGCGGGCTGGCGTCGATGTTCGCCTTGCTCGTCCTGGGCGTGCCGTTCGCCATCCCGCTCGCGATGTGGGCCGGCGTCGCCGATCTGATCCCGCAGTTCGGCTCGTACCTGGGGGCGGCGCCCGCGGTGTTGATCGGCTTCCTCCAGTCGCCGATCAAGGGCGTGCTCGTGCTCGCCTACTTCATCCTCTACCAGCAGTTCGAGAACTACTTCCTGGTGCCGCGCGTCATGAAGGACGCGGTCGACCTGTCGCCCGCGGCGGTCATCATCAGCACGCTGATCGGGGGCAGCCTGTTGGGATTCGCGGGGGCGTTATTGGCGCTTCCGGTTGCGGCGACGATCAAGGTCGTGATCTACGACGTGTGGCTCCACGACCGTGTGCAGGCCGGTGACGAGCTGGCGCGGGAGCACGTGGAGGGGAAGGCGGAGGCGGAGGCGGAGGCGGAGGCCGTGGCGGAAGCGCGTGCCGAAGCTCGCAAGGGCGCGCTCGCGAAGCTCATGGGGCGCCGTCGGAAGGGGAGCGACGACCCCGGCGGGAAGGACGGCTGAGCGGCAGTAGCATGACGTCATGCCCGAAGAGGCCGTCGGCAAGACGGGTATCCCCAGCGAGAAACGGCAGAAGGCCGAGCGTCCGCGCGACCGGCTGGGCCGTCCGCAGGCGTGGGGAGCGGAGAACCAGCTCCACATGCCGAACTTCGACGAGATGACCCTGGAGGAGAACCACGAGCTCGGGCGCCGCTACACGCGTGAACGCGATTTCTTCCCGGCTCACGAGGCCTGGGAGACGGCGTGGAAGCAGGCCCGGGGCACCCACGACGCCGAGTTCTTCAAGGGGCTCTCGCAGATGGGGGCGGGGTACGTCCATCTGATGCGGGGGAACGCGCACGGCACCGTGACGTTGCTGCGGCGAGCATCCAGCCGCGTCGG
Source organism: uncultured Actinomycetes bacterium (assembly GCA_963736335.1). Classification (GTDB taxonomy): domain Bacteria; phylum Actinomycetota; class UBA4738; order UBA4738; family HRBIN12; genus JBBQVZ01. The sequence continues at coordinate 564,596 of CAVTOC010000005.1, forward strand.
CCGCTATCCCGACGGGCATCGGGGGATCCACACGCTGGCGCTCCGGGACAAGCTCGAGGCGGATGCGGCCCGGGTCGTGCGGGGCGCGTTGGTGCCCGGAGAAGACGCCGCGTTCGAACCGCCCGACGTGTAACCTGTTCGTATGAGCCAGGTCGCACCCACGGAGATGGAGTGGAAGGGACGCACGGGTCCGTTCACCATCCTGTTGAACCCCGGGGTATTCAGCCCCACCCACACCAGCCGGACGATCGCCGACGCGCTTGACATCGGTCCGGACGACACCGTGATCGATGTCGGTTGCGGCAGCGGCGTGCTGTCGTTCGTCGCGGCGCGCATGGGAGCCAAGCGCGTGGTCGGCTGCGATATCTCCGAGGAGGCCGTCGAGGCGGCAACGCGGAACGCGAAGCGCCTCGGGTTGGACGATCGCGTCGAGTTCCGGGCGGGCAGCCTGCTCGACCCGGTCCGCGACGTGAGGGCGTCGGTGCTGATCGGTGACGTGTCCGGGATCCCGGACGAGATCGCGCAGGTGACCGGCTGGTTCCCCGACGGGCGCGCGGGCGGGCCCACCGGCGCCGAACTGCCCAGTCTGATGCTCCAGAGCATCGGCGACACGCTCGCCGTGGGCGGCCGGTTGTACCTGCCGACCGGCACCATCCAGGACGAGAAGTCCATCATCGCCGCCGCGCACCTGATGTTCGGCGACAACATGGAGCCCGTGATCGAGCGCGAGTTCCCGCTCCCCGACATCGTGGGCAAGTCCGTCGCCGTCGCCCGCATGATGAAGGAAGGGCTGCTCAACCTCCACCGCCGCGGCAGCCGCTGGCTCTGGCGCCTGCAGATCTGGCGCTGCGTCCGCACCTGATACGACCGGTGTCCCGGCGTCGTTGGCTCCGGGACGTGGCGCTGCTCGTCGTAGGTTCCTCGGGCTTCGCGCTGACCGCAAGCCTCGCCGCGCGCGGAGGGATCGACGAACGCGAACGCGGCGCGTTCCGCGCGGCGAACGGCGCATCCCTCGACTACCGCGCGGTGTGGGTCCCGATGCAGTACGGCACGTTCGCGACCGTGCCCGCGCTGGCGGGCATCGCCTTCGCGTGGCGGCGCCCCCGTCTCGGGACGGGACTCCTGCTCGCCGGCACGTCCGCGTACGCCCTCGCCAAGGTCGCCAAGCGATACGTCGGACGAGGTCGCCCGGCGACCGAGTTGGAGGACGTCGTCATCCGCGGCAAGGAGGAGGGCGACCTCGGGTTCCCGTCCGGCCACGCCGCGGTCTCCGCGGCGCTCTCCACCGCCGCCGTTCCCTTCCTGCCGCCTCCTGTTCGGATGGCGGCCGCCGGTCTGGCCACGTTCGTGTCGTTCGCGCGCGTCCATGTCGGAGCGCACCTGCCGCTCGACGTCGCGGGCGGGGCGTGCCTGGGCGTCGCGCTCGGCTCCGCGATCAACCTGGCGCTCGGGTTCGACCGCGATCGCCCGCGGCCGTGACCTCGCTCGACCCCCGGACTCAACCAGCCTACGGTTGCGCGACGATACCGTTGCTGCTACGAACATCTCAGCGGGTCACCGCGCGCAAACGCAGGGGGTCAGCATGGTGAAGGCCGAAGGCGCCACGGAGGCAAAGAAGACGATCGCTCGCGAGCGGAAACTCTCCGCCGAGGAGCGGATCGCGCGCGGGAAGGCCGCTCGCGAGAAGACACCTCGCGCGAGCCACGCGAAGTGGCAGCCGTCGCCCGACCGACCCGACCTGATCTCGCTGCTCAAGGAGCAGGCCGTGACCAGGCTGCCCGAGTTGATCGCGATACGGCACGGCCGGATGTCCGCTTCACCGTTCACGTTCTACCGAGGGTCGGCGATCGTGATGGCCGACGACCTGGCCGGGACGCCGGTCAGCGGGATCAGGGCGCAGATCTGCGGGGACGCGCATCTGTCGAACTTCGGCGTCTTCGGTTCGCCGGAGCGCCGGATGATGTTCGACCTCAACGACTTCGATGAGACGCTCCCCGGGCCGTGGGAGTGGGACGTGAAGCGGATGGCCGCGAGCTTCGTGGTCGGGGCGCGCGCGGTCGGGTTCCCGAAGGGCACGGGACGGCAGGCGGCGATCGCGGCGGTTGAGTCCTATCGGGCTCGGATGGCCGAGTTCGCCACGATGCGCGACCTCGACGTCTGGTACTCCCACATCACGTCCGACGAGATCCTGGCCGCGACGACCACCGCCAGGATGCGCAAGCGCACCGACGCGATGATGGCGAAGGCACGCACGAAGGACAGCCTGCAGGCGTTCGCGAAGCTCACGACCGTCGTGGACGGCAGGCCGCGGATCGTCGACGATCCACCACTCATCATCCGTGTGGACGCGGCCGAGCTTCCCGTCGAGATCGAGACCCTCCTGGCTCAGTACCGTCGCACGCTGCAGGACGATCGCAAGCATCTCCTGGAGCAATACGAGTTCGTGGACCTCGCGCGGAAGGTGGTCGGGGTCGGGAGCGTCGGCACCCGCTGCTTCATCGCGCTCCTCGCCGGCCGTGACGACGCCGATCCCTTGTTCCTCCAGGTGAAGGAGGCCCAGGGCTCGGTGCTCGAGCGGCACCTTCCCAAGAGCCGGTTCCGCAACCACGGCCAGCGGGTCGTCGCCGGTCAGCGCTTCATGCAAGCCTCGAGCGACATCTTCCTCGGTTGGATCCGCGCCCCCGCAGGCATCGACTACTACTGGCGTCAGCTGCGCGACATGAAGGGCTCGGCGGTGGTGGAGGAGATGGTCCCGGACGGCTACAGGGCCTACGCCGGTCTCTGCGGCTGGGCGCTCGCCCGCGCGCACGCCCGTTCGGGCGACCGGATCGCGATCGCCGCCTACCTCGGCAAGAGCGACGTCTTCGCGAAGGCGATCGCCGACTTCTCGGAGACCTACGCCGACCAGACCGAGCGGGACCACCAGACGATGCTCGACGCCATCGCCAAGGGGCAGATCGAGGCCGAGGTGGGCGTCTGACGACCTACATCGCCGGTGGCGCGGCGACGTCGGGACCGCCTTCGGCGAGCCAACGCATGCCCAATTCGTAGAGCACGACCAGCGCCCCGAGCACGATCACCGAGACCCAGGACAGGCCGACGAAGAACAACAGCACCACGGCGACGATCGGTCCGGCGAACCGGATGACATCGCCATGCGCGCGGATCCAGACGGCGAACGGTCGGTCGGACGCGGCCACGTCCCTCCCTGCGCCGTAAGCCCGGGCCGCCTGCCTCCGTGCCGCGTCGAGCCATTCGCGCTTGCCCATGAGGAACGCGACCACCGCGACGATCAGCGCGATGACGAACAGCCATCGGGTGAAGCCCCGGAGGCTCCCGAACGCGTCGTCCAAGACGGCTTTCGCGGCTCCTCTGTTCTGCGACGCGATCGAGTTCACGACGTCGGTCGAGACCTTCTTGATGATGAGGCGCGCGATCAGCACGCCCACGATCGTGCCGACGGCCAGCTGCACCGCCGTCCGGCGCCGGTTGACCGACAGGACCATCGTTATGGCGATCAACAGCAGCGAGAACGCGATCAGCACGTACGTGAGCGTGTCGAAGAGCTTGACCGCGTTCTGAGCCGCCTCGAGGTCGGCCGACTGGAAGATCACGATCTGTCCGAAATCCGGCGGGAGCGGCCGGCCGAGCGCGGATGAGAGCGCCGCGATCGCGCTGCTGACCTGCTCCGTGCCGGTGACCTGCGGCAGCGTGATCCGATCGCCCAGCAGCCCCTGCGCGACGGACTGGATCTGCTGCAGGATCGCCGTGATCGCCGGAAGGAGGTTCAACGTGACCTGCCCGTTCTCGATGCTGAGGCTCGGGCCCTGGCGGCCGCGGAGGATATTCACGATCGTCTCGTGCGCCAACCGGTTCGCCTCCGTCCAGAGGGTCGCCCACGTCGGCGAGTTGAAGAAGGCGAGCAGCTTGTCGTGGACGAAGCCCTGGATCGCGTTCGTGATCGGACCCGCGAGGAAGGCCGCTTGCGGCGCCGCCTGTTCGAGCGCGGTCTGCGCCCGCGCCTGGAGATCCAGCGTGGTAACGATCTGATCCGTCACGTAGTTGGCCAGCGCGGCCGTCACCTGCGGATCGGTGCCGAGCGGCGCCACCGTCTCGACCCACGCGTTGGTGTTCAGCAACGTCCGGTGCGCCCAGGTGTCGACGGTGGTCACGGTGACCGAGAGGATCGTCAGGACGACCATCACGCCGACGAGGATCTTCCGCATATTGACCCTCTTCACGCGCTTCTCGCCTTCGTACTTCTCCAACTTGTGCTGGAGCTCTTGGTTCTCGACGACGAGCGCCGCGGGGTCCGGGGTCTGGTCGATCGGTGTGTCGCTCACGATGCCTCCGTTCGTCTCACGGGTTGCGCGGGTCGAGCGCTCACCCGTTGCCCCTCACCCTGGCCAGCAGGTACAGGATCTCCAGATAGAGCCACACGAGCGTCGTCTGCAATCCGAACGCCGCGTACCACTCGAACGCCGCAGGCGCGCCGGCCTTCACGCCCGTCTCCACGACCGCGAAGTCGGCGATCAGGCTCATGGCCGCGACGATGCAGATCACGACGCTGATCGCGATGCCGGTGGTCGAGCCGTTGTAGAGGAAGTTCAGCCGGACGCCGAAGATGCTCACGAACCACCCGAACAGGTACAGGAACGAGATCCCGACGATCGAGATGAAGAGCACCCGCACGAACTTGCCGGTGACGCGGATGACGCGGAACGAATACAGGAACAGGCACGCGATGAACACGCAGACCGTCGTCAGGAGCGCCTGCCCCACGATGCCCTGGTAGTAAGCCTCGTAGATCCGCGAGATCGATCCCATCCACGTGCCCATCAACGCGGCGTACACGATCCCCGCGACCGCGGCGATGCGCGGGTTGTTGACGGCCGCGAACGTGAGGGCGATCAACAGGATGTACCCGAGGAAGAACCACATCCCGGACGTGGTCGCGACACGCGCCGCCCACTGCCAGCCGACCGCGGCGAACCCCAGCGTGATGATCACGAGGAACAACGAGCGCACGATGGTCCCGCCGTAGGTCATCGACTTGGTAACGGGTCGACCGCCGGTCAGCTCCTGCACGTGCGCGGGAGAGTAGGTCTGTTCGTTCAATACCTGTTTGGACAACCGGGCCCTCCTGAGGTTCGTATGGGACGGGATCTCTGGTGTCTTGTAGCACGAACGGTTGCCATTCAGCGCACGGGCCGGATCCGGCCTAGCTCCCGGCGCCGTAGTCGAGGCTCCGCGGAGCTCTGCTGTTCCGGGGCGTCGTGAGGCCACGTGGAGGAGCGCCGTCCGAAGGCTGCGGCGAGCGGCCGGGCCGAGACCCCGTGTAGCACGACGGACATCAGGATCGTCCATGTGGCGGCGTTCGCGATCGTGTCCGCGACGGTTGAGCCGTGGAGCGTCTCGATCGTGACGAGCGTGAACACGACCGATGCCAATCCCCGAGGTCCGAACCACCCGATGAACGCAATCGTCTCCCGTCGCAGGCCGGCTCCGGCGAGAGAGACGGCGACGGGAGCCATCCTGATCAAGGTCAGGCTGAGGATCCCGTAGACGATCGCGGCGATCGAGATCGCGCTGGTGAACGTCGAGCCGACGAACAAAGCGCCGAAGACGAACCAGACCAAGAACGATGCGTACAGCGACAACGTCTCGGTGAACTCGGTCGCCCGGTGCAGCGCACGATCCGTGACGGCGCCGAACACGATCCCTCCGACGAACGCGGCGACGAACCCGTTCCCTCCGATCGTGAGAGAACCGGCGTACGAGCACACCGCCAGCGCCAGCACCGCCAGCTCCTCTGAAAGGCTCGACGTCCAGTTCCGTCGTCGCGCGAGGGAGAGCAACGTGCCGCCCGCGAACCCGACCACGACCCCCGCCAGCACCGCGAGGCCGACCTCATCGACCGCGTGGAACACCCACCCGCCCTTCTGCACGCCCTCCTCGCTCGCGAGTATCGATGCGAAGAGGATGACGAACGGTGTTGCGATACCGTCGTTCAGACCGCTCTCGATGTTGAGCAAACGCCGGACCCGAACGGGCACCGACCTATCCGTCACCACCGCCATCCCGAGCGCCGCATCGGTCGGAGCGAGCAAGCTGGCGAGGAGCGCCGCGCCGGCCCACCCGATCGCGGGGAAGATGGCGTGAGCGATCAGGGCTCCGACCGCGATCGTCAGCGGCAGTCCGACGAAGAGCAGACGAGCAACGGGCCGGGCATCTCGCTCAGCCTGCGTCAGCTCCACGGTTGAGGCGTCCGCGAAGAGCAGCAGCGCCAGGGTCAGCTCGGTGACATGGAGGATCGTTCCGTTGTCGAGCTCAGCCAACATGAGCGCGCCCGTCACGTGTGGCCCCAGTACCGTCCCTGCCACCACGAACGTCATGGCGGCGGTGATCCCCAGGCGATCGAGCCGTGCCGCGACGAGTGCATAGGCGGCGAACGTCGCCGTGACGATCAGGACCGCCGCCGGGTTGCCCATCCGCGGCGACGATAGCAGGGCAGATCGGCCCGAGTCCGAAGGGCGTTGCATGGATGGCGGCGGTGGGCGATGCTTGCCCAGTCTTCGTTCCCGAGACCAGGGAGGCGTGCGATGCAAGAGATGACGGCGGATCCGGCCGACGCGCTCGTGGCGATCGGCAGGTCCTGGGGGTGGGTCCTGGCGTTCGGGATCATCACGCTGGTCGTCGGGATCCTCACGGTCGCGTGGCCGGGCAAGACGGTCCTGGTCGTCGCGGTGCTGTTCGGTATCCAACTCTTCATCGCCGGGATCTTCCGGCTGGTGATGGCGTTCACCGACGATGGCGAGGGCCACCGCGTGGCCTACTCCTTGATCGGCATCCTCTCGATCCTCGTGGGGATCCTGTGTCTGCGGCACCTCTTCCAGACCGTGACCTTGCTCGCGCTGATCCTCGGCATCGTCTGGGTCATCGTTGGCGTCATGGATTTCTTCGCCGGGGTCTTCATCAAGGGGATGCCGCGACGAGGGTGGACGATCTTCATGGGGGTGGTGGGCTTCGTCGCCGGGCTCGTCGTGCTGATGCAGCCCGCGATCTCGCTCGTGACGCTCGCATGGGTGCTCGGGATCTGGTTGATCGTCTACGGGACGATGGAGATCGTCGCGTCCTTCGGGCTGCGGAAGGCCGTCAAGGTCACCTCGGCGGCATAGATCTATCGATCAGCCGGGCGGAGGACCGCGACCGCGGCGACGTCGTAGCCCGCCTCCCGCAGGTGGTCGGCGCCGCCCCGATCGATCGCCAGCACGATCCGGATGACATCGACCCCCGCGGACTCCAGGACCTCGGCGGCCGCACGCACCTGGTGCCCGGTCGTGCTGACGTCCTCGAGGAGCACCGCGTGCGCGCCGGGCGGCGCGTACCCCTCGACCTGCTCCCTGGTGCCGTAGGCCTTCGCCTCTTTGCGGACGACCGCGAGTGGGAGGCCGGTCTGCAAGGAGACCGCGGCCACGAGCAGCGTCGCGGCCCCCTCGGGAGCCGCGAGGTGGTCGGTGCCGGGTGGTAACAGGCGTGTGACATCGCGGGCGAGCTCGTCCAGGAGGTCGGGCCTGGTCAGGAACCGGAACTTGTCGAAGTAGACCGTGGAGCGCTTGCCGCTCGACAGGACGAAGTCGCCGTGCAGCTCCGATGCCTCGACCAGGCGTCGGACGAGGTCGTCGTTGCGGTGTTCCTCCATCCGGCCGGTAGCATAGGCGGTCGATGGGTTGGTACTCGGCCGTCGGTCGTCCGTTGTTCTTCGCACTCCCCCCCGAGACCGCCCATCGCGTCGCCCGCGCGACCCTGCGTCTGCCACTCCCGTGGCGGCGGATCGGAGGAGCGGTCGACGACCCTCGGCTCGAGGCGTCGCTGGCCGGGATCCCGCTCCGCAATCCCATCGGCCTGGCCGCCGGGTTCGACAAGACCTGCGCGCACCTGGACGCCCTGGGCGAGCTGGGCTTCGGCTACGTCGTCGGGGGAACCATCACGCGTGCCTCCCGCGAGGGCAACCCGCGGCCGCGGATCGTGCGCTACCCGTCCAAGGCGTCCATGGCCAACGCGATGGGCCTGCCCAACCCCGGCGCAGAGGTCGCGGCCATGCATCTTGCGAACGAGCGGCGCTCGACGGCTCCGCGCGTCGTCAGCCTGGCGGACGAAGCCGTGGATGATGCGCTCGCGGCGTTCGAGCTGCTGGAGCCGCTCGTCGACGCCGTCGAGCTCAACGCGAGCTGCCCCAACGTGTCATGGGGTCGCGATCGCGACAACGAGACGCACCTCCGCGATCTGGTCGCCGGGATGCGCGCGCGATCCGACGGTCCGCTGTTCGTGAAGCTCCCTCCGTTCACCGAGCCGGTGGAGCGCGACGTCGTGCTGGCGCTCGCGCGGATCGCCCAGGACGCGGGCGCATCCGGGATCACCTGCTCCAACACGAGGCTCGTGGGGGAGCCGAGGCTCTCGGTGGGCGTGGGCGGCCTGTCGGGCCGATCGCTCTGGGAACGGACCGTCTCGATCGTGGCGGACGTCCACGCGGCGACCGGGGGAGCGATGGCGATCAACGCGTGCGGCGGCGTGTGGACGGCGGACGACGTCGTGGCGTGCCTGGAGGCGGGCGCGAGCACGGTGCAGATCTACTCGGGGCTCATCTACCAGGGCCCGGGTATCGTCGGGGCGCTCTGTCGGGGAACGGCTCGGACCCTGCAGGAACGCGGAGCGTCGGTCATCGACCTCACGGGGGCGTCCGAGCCGGCGACGTGACCGCTCGGGCTCCGCGTGCGTGGAACGGTTGGCGCGCGGACCTGTTCGCGGGGATGATGCGGCCGTGACGAACGTCCACGCGTCGGCTCGGATCCGGCGCCGCCCGTCCGGCGAACCCCCGCCGCTCCCTCGGGAGCAAGGGTGGACCCGCTGGGCGTGGATCGTCCTCGCCGTCGTCCTGCTGGGCGTCGTCCTGGCAGCCATCCTCGCCGGGACGGACTCGGCGACCTCCTTCGACAACTCCGTGCTCCGCTGGTTCGCCGATCACCGAACGACGACGCTCACCGATATCTCCAAGTCGATGCTGTCGGCGTCGGGGCTCACCGCCGTCCTCCTTACCCGCGCCGTCGTGGCCCTCGTGCTGGTTGCCTTCAAGCGGTTCCGGCAGCTCGTCGCGTTCCTCGCGACGTTCGTGGTCGTGGACTGGCTGGTCGCGACCGCGCTCTCGGTACCGCTGCCGGCGCCGGACGTCGCACCCGTCGTGGCGCCCGGTCCGTTCACCTTCCCGTCGCGCCCGATCTCCGCCATCGCGATCACCGTGATCTTGATGGCGTTCGTGCTCGTGCCGCGAGGGCCGGCCCGGCGCGCCGTCCTGGTCGTGGGGAACGTGTTGATCGCCGCCGAGGTGGCGGCGCAGCTGTTCCTTGCCACCGACGTCCCCAGCGCGATGCTCTACTCCTGGTTGCTCGCCGTCGTCGTCCCGCCGCTCGTCTTCCGGTGGGCCGTGCCCGAGGAGGTGTTCCCCGTGTCGTACACGCGCGGCGGGAACGCCGCGCACCTCGACCTGGGGGGCGAGCGACAGGTCGCCGTCACGCACGCCATGGCGGACCAGCTCGGCATGGAGGTGACGAAGGTCGAGCCGTTCGGCCTGGAGGGGTCGGGAGGATCGTCCCCGTTGCGGATGACGCTCGCGGACGGCACGCGGGTGTTCGGCAAGATCTACTCGACGTCGCACGTGCGGGCCGACCGCTGGTACCGGATCGGACGGACGATCCTGTACGGGCAGCTCGAGGACGAGACCCCGATCGGATCGGTCCGGCGCCTCGTGATCCTGGAGGACTTCGCGCTCCGGTTCCTCCGCGACTCCGGCATCCGGGTCGCCACGACGTACGGCATCGTCGAGCTGACGCCGAACCAGGAGTACATGTTGGTCACCGAGTTCTTCGAGGGATCGAAGAACCTCGGCGACTCCCAGATCGACGACGTCGCGATCGACGAAGGGCTCCAGCTCGTCCGGACGCTGTGGGACATAGGGGCGGCGCACCGGGACGTGAAGCCCGCGAACATGCTGATCAAGGAAGGGCACCTGCAGCTGGTCGACGTCTCGGGACTGGAGATCCGCCCGTCGTCGTGGCGGCAGGCGGTCGACCTGGCGAACATGCTGCTCACGCTCGCCCTGCAGACGGATGCCGACCGTGTGTACGCGCGGGCGACCGCGTTCTTCACCCCGGAGGAGATCGCCGAGGCGTTCGCGTCCGATGTCGGCCTGGCGGTGCCGACCGAGCTCTCGTCCAAGCTCAAGACCGACGGGCGACCGCTCCGTGAGCGGTTCAAGGAGCTGGCACCGGCGGAGGCGCCCATCTCCATCCAGCGGTGGAGCGGGCGACGGCTCGCCCTGACCGCCGTCGCGGCGGTAAGCGTCCTGGTGCTCGCCGGCTTGTTCGTGGATGCCCTCCGCGCCGGGATCACGTAGGTCGTACAGACTGGGTGTTGCCGCCGGACGGGTTCCCGTTCAAGATGTTCCGATTCCCGGCCGCGTCCGAGGGAGGGCCCGCTTGGCCGAAGTTGCCATGAGCACCACCGACGCTCCTGCCGCGAGCGAGCGCGTCGCCGTTCGCCTCGAGGGAGTGGTCAAGCGATTCGCCGAGGTGGCCGCCGTCGACGGGGTCGATCTCGACGTCTTCGAAGGCGAGTTCTTCTCGATGCTCGGACCATCGGGCTCGGGCAAGACCACCTGCCTGCGGATGATCGCCGGCTTCGAGATGCCCACCGCCGGCAGGATCCTGCTCGAGGGAAAGGACGTCTCCCGCCTGGCGCCCTACGAACGCGACGTCAACACGGTGTTCCAGGACTACGCGCTGTTCCCGCACATGTCCGTGGCCGACAACGTCGAGTACGGCCTCCGGGTCAAACGCGTGCCGAAGGACGAGCGCACCGAGCGGGTGAACGAGGCGCTCGCCATGGTGCAGCTCGCGGCGTTCGGCGAGCGCAAGCCCGCGCAGCTCTCGGGCGGCCAACGCCAGCGGGTGGCGCTCGCGCGGGCGCTCGTGAATCGTCCCCGGGTGCTCCTGCTCGACGAACCCCTCGGTGCCCTGGACCTGAAGCTCCGCCAGGCGATGCAGATCGAGCTGAAGGAGATCCAGCAGTCGGTGGGGCTGACGTTCATCTACGTGACCCACGACCAGGAAGAGGCGCTCACCATGAGCGATCGCCTGGCGGTGTTCAACCGCGGACGCGTCGAGCAGGTCGGGACACCCGCCGAGGTCTACGAGCGGCCCGCGACCGGATTCGTCGCCGGCTTCGTGGGGGTGTCGAACGTGCTGGATGGACCGGCAGCCCGCGAGGTCGCCGGCGATGCGCAGGCGTTCACCATCCGGCCGGAGAAGATCGCCCTGCGCGAGCCGGGCTCTGCGGTGGGCGCGGATGAGTGCTCGGCATCCGGGCACGTCCGCGAGGTCGTATACCTTGGTGCCGTCACCCGGTACATCGTGCAGCTCGACGTGGGTGGCGAGCTGGTCGTGATGCAGCAGAACCTCACCACCTCGTCCATGGAGGCGCTGCAGGTGCGCGGCAAGGCCGTGCTTTTGGTGTGGGAACGGAAGAACAACCGCCCGGTCGAGGAGGCCGGGGGTGCGCTCGAGGGGTCGATGGACCAACAGGAGGGGGCTCGATGAAGCAGGGGATGAGATGGCTCGCCGTGGCGGGGGTGTTGACGCTGGTCGCCGTGGCATGCAGCAACAACAACGACAACGGCGGAGGCGGAAGCACTGGAGGTGGCGGAGGCTCCACCGGGCCGACGGCGATCGACACGATCGGGACCGGGGAGGGCCAGCTGAGCCTTATCGCGTGGCCGGGGTACACGGAGAAGGGCTGGGTGAAGCCGTTCGAGGACCAGACCGGATGCCAGGTCACCGTCAAGTACGGCAACACCTCGGACGAGATGGTGAACCTGATGCGGCAAGGCGGGGGAACCGAGTACGACGGCGTGTCCGCCTCGGGTGACGCCACGAACCGGTTGATCGCGGCGGGCGACGTTGCGGCGATCGACGTCCAGAAGCTCTTCCCCGACTACGCGAACGTGATGCCGTCCCTGCAGTCGCCGGCCCACAACACGGTGAACGGCGTGCACTACGGCGTTCCCTACATGTGGGGTCCGAACTTCCTGATGTACAACACGGACGTCGTCACCACAGCGCCCACGAGCTGGGCCTCGGTGTTCGAGACCACGATCGACGGTGCGCCGAACCCGTACGCGGGCAAGGTGACGGCGTACGACAGCCCGATCTACATCGCCGACGCGGCGCTGTACCTCTCCAAGACCCAGCCGGACCTGGGGATCACCGACCCCTACGAGCTGACGCAGGATCAGCTCACGGCGGCGACCGACCTGCTGAAGCAGCAGGCCGGCATGATCAAGAAGTACTGGGCCGTCTACACGGACGAGATCGACGGGTTCAACGCGGGCGACATGGTGATCGGCACCGCGTGGCCCGTGAACCTCCAGTACACGGCGGCGGCCGGCAAGGTGCCCGTCGACTTCGTGATCCCGTCCGAAGGCGTGACCGGTTGGGCCGACACCTGGATGATGTCGAGCCACGCGAAGGACCCCAACTGCATGCTGATGTGGATGAAGTACACGTTGCAGCCCGACGTGCAGACACAGGTCGCGGAGTTCTACGGAGCGACGCCGTCCAACACCGCGTCGTGCGCGCAACTCAACAAGGACCTGGGCGCCGACGCCGCGAGCTACCACTGCGGAGACGACGCGTTCCTCTCGCAGGTGAAGCTGTGGAAGACGCCGCTGTCGGAATGCGGCGACGACCGTGGCCAAACATGTACGGACTACTCGACGTGGACGAACGCGTGGACGGAGATCCGCGCGAGTTAGTCGGCAGGATCGACGCGGACCGCGGGGGCCCGGGAGACCGGGCCCCCGACCGCGCGACCGACAGACGAGGGATCGATGGCTGCAGGAACCTCGACGCCGACCGCGGTGCCGACGAGGGGGATCGTCCGGCGCACGTCGGCTGCCCTCTTCCGGCATCCCCGGCTGAAGCTCTGGCTCACGCTGGGACCGACCGCGGCGTGGATGCTCGTCATCTACCTCGCGTCGCTGGCGCTGATGCTCGTCACGGCGTTCTGGCGGCTCAACGAGCTGTCGTCGCAGATCGAACGCGTGTGGGGGCTCCAGAACTTCCAGACGCTCGCGAACTCGCCGGGCATCCGCTCGATCACCATCCGAACCGTCGGCATGGCGACGGCCGTGACGATCACCGACCTCATCCTCGCGCTCCCGATCGCGTACTTCGCCGCTCGTGTCGCGGCGCCCCGGACGCGCTCGCTCCTGCTGCTCGCCGTCGTGATGCCGCTGTGGTCGAACTACCTCGTTCGTGTGTTCGCGTGGAAGGTGATCACGGCGGGTGACGGACCGCTGCAGTCGTTCCTGGGGTTGCTCGGGATCCACTACAGCATCTCCGCCAGCAACTGGGCCGTCTGGCTGACGTTCTCCTACCTCTGGCTGCCCTTCGCGATCTTGCCCATCTTCGGCGCCCTCGAACGGGTGCCGGACTCCTTGCTGGAGGCGTCGAGCGACCTGGGAGCGCACAACGCGCTGACGTTCCGTCGCGTGGTGATCCCGCTCGTGTTCCCCGGTATCGTCGCCGCGTCGATCTTCACGTTCGCCCTGACGCTTGGCGACTACATCACGCCGACGCTCGTCGGCAAGGGCTTCTTCATCGGGAACACCATCTACAACCTCGTCGGCCTGGCCAGCAACCTTCCGTTGGCTGCCGCGCTCACGATGATCCCCGTCGTCATCATGATCATCTACCTGTCCGTCGCGCGGAAGCTCGGCGCGTTCGAGGCGCTGTAGGCCGATGGAGTCGCCGTTCGCGCGCTTCTTGATCAAGGCGGGGACGATCATCGCGCTCGTGTTCCTGTACGCGCCGCTGGTGATCCTGGCGCTCTACGCGTTCAACAAGGGCGTCACGCGCTCATGGCCGCCGGACCTGTGGACGACGAAATGGTTCTCCGCGGCGTGGAACGACGATCTCCTGCCGGGTGCCCTCAAGAACTCGGTCCTGGCCGCGGTCGGCGCCACCACGATCGCGTTGGTCCTTGGTTCGCTCGCGGCGTTCGCGGTCCACCGGTTCACGTTCTTCGGCCGCGACACCATCTCGTTCGCGCTCGTGCTCCCCATCGCGCTGCCGGGCATCGTCACGGCGATCGCGCTGTCGTCCTCGATCGACTACGCGAACAGCGCGGTCGGCCTGACCCCCGGGCTCCTCACGATCATCATCGGTCACGCCACGTTCTGCATCGTGGTGGTGTTCAACAACGTGATCGCCCGGCTGCGCCGGAGTCCGACGTCGCTCGTCGAGGCATCGATGGACCTGGGCGCCGACGGGTGGCAGACGTTCAAGTACGTCACGTTCCCGGCGCTGCGGACGGCGCTCGTGGCCGGTGGGCTGCTCGCGTTCGGGCTTTCGTTCGACGAGATCGTGGTGACGAACTTCACGGCCGGATCCACGCTCACGCTTCCGATCTGGATCTTCAACAACCTCCGGCTCCCGAAGCAGCAGCCGGTCGTGAACGCGGTGGCGCTGGTGCTCATGCTCCTCTCGATCATCCCGGTGTACTTCGCGCAGCGGCTGGCGGGAGGCGGGCAGGCGCTCGGCGCCGTCTCGAGGCGAGATTCCGCCGCCGCCGTTCCCGGGTTGGAGAGCGCGGGCCCGGGTTAGAGGTATCGGCTAGAGGTACTGGCCTCCGCGGGGTGGACCGTCCGGCGGCGGGGCATCTTCCTGTCCACCCGGAAGGCCGCGTCGACGAAGCTCCTCGAACTGGGCGCGGGCCGCCGCCTGCTGCGCGAACATCGCCGCTTGGATCCCGTGGAACAGTCCCTCGAGCCAGCCGACGAGCTGCGCCTGGGCGATCCGGATCTCGGATTCGCTCGGGACCTTGCCCACGGGGGGAGCAAGTGCGGCGAGCTCGTCGCGTAGGTCCTCCGAGATCGACTCGCCGAGCTCCTCGACCGATCGCTGGTAGACCTCCGCGAGCCGGGTGCGACCCGACTCGTCCAGGGACGCGTGCCGTGTCTCCTCGAGCAGCTCACGCACCATGCTGGCGATCCGCAACAGCTTCGCGGGTTCCGTGATCGTCTCCGAGGGAGGCGGCGCTTGCTCCCCGGCCTCGACGGGCACGGCCTGCTTCACCTCGACGGGCGTCTCGGGATCGCTCATCGCCTCACGCTAGCACCGGGGGCGAGGAACCCGCCCGTGGCCCGGATCGTCACGCGCCGGGGAGGAGCACACCGAACCCGTCGCGCGCGAGGCGCAACAGGACCTGACCGGGGCGGCGGAGGTCCGCCACTCGTTCCGCCGACAACGTCTCGAGCTCGCGGAGCCGGTCGCCGAGCGGCTCCAGCCCTTGCCGTCGCGCGAGGCTCAGCGCTTTCGCGTTCCGCCACACCTTCCCGCGCGCCTCCTTCAGGAACCGCTTCGACCCGGCGCGGTTGAACGGGGTGAGCAGGTGGTCGAGAAGCGTACGGTCGCCGGGCTGCTCCATCTTCCGCAGCTCGCCGTCCTCGGCGGCCACGCGGCCGGACAGGATGGCGTCGATCCGTTCGTGATCCCGCGAGCGGCGCTCGACCACCGCCGGATCGTCGAACTGGTCATCGGTGATCACCAGGATCAACGCCTGAGGCAGGTCGTAGTTGATGTGAGCGTTCATGCCGAGCAGCAGGTGCCGGATCGGCGGAACGCGCGGCGTCGCGTTGGCCGCCTCGAACGCGATCCGCCACGGTCCGGACACGGAGCTCTTCGCGTTCCACTCCTCGAGCGCGTCGAGGTAGAGGTCGGCGAACGCGATGTCCCACCGCTCGGTCCAGGCGGCGTCGACGAACGCGCCGCGTTCGATCTCGTGCTTCACCGCGACGGTGGTGCGCATGTACGTCGAGAGGAAGTGCTGCCGTTCGTCGCCGGACGCGCGCATCGGCCGAAGCAACGCGTCCATGCGGGACAACAGGTCGTCGATCGGAGCCATCGCAGGGTTACGCGCGTTCGGCGAGCTTCCGGATGAACAACGCCTCGGCCAAGGCCATGTGTTCAAGCTCCCCGATGTCCACGCTCTCGTCCACCGAGTGGATGTTGGAGCGCTCGTCCATCGCCCCCCACACCAGCACCGCGATGCCGGGGAACGTCTCGGCGAGCATCGGCACGAGCGGGATGGACCCGCCCGATCCGGTCTCGATGACGTCGGCGCCGTATGCCTCCTGCAGCGCCTCGCGTGCCGCGACGAGCGCCGGCGACGACGTGTCAACGATGTACCCCTGCCCGGCGTCGAACGCCCCGCCCTCGATCGTGACCTCCACGCCCCACGGGGCCGCGTCACGGAGGAACGTGGTCAGCTTCTCCGTCGCGGCGACCGCGTCGTCGCCGGGCGCGAGGCGGAGGCTGACCCGTGCCCGCGCCACCGGCACGACCTGGTTCGACGAGCCGTGGATCGCCGGTGCGTCGATGCCCAGGACCGCGACGGCCGGGCCGGCCCACACGCGGTCTGCGATCGAGCCGGTCCCGATGGTTCGGAGCCCGTCGACGGTCCCGGCCTCCTCTCGGAAGTCCACCTCCGGGTAGGCAGCGCCCTCCCAGGTGAACCGGCGCAGGCCGGGGATCGCGACGTTGCCGTCGTCGTCGTGGAGCTTCGAGATGATCCGCGCCAGCGCCGTGATCGCGTCCGGGATCGGCCCGCCGTACGAGCCGCTGTGCTGCGCCTGATCGAGCACGCGCACCTGCACCACGCAGTCCGTGACGCCGCGGATGCTCGTCGTGATAGTGGGGACGCCGGTTCGATAGTTGCCGGAATCGCCGATCACCGCCACGTCGGCGCGGATGAGATCCGCGTTGCCCCCGACCAGCTGGGGGAGGTGTGCCGTGGAGCACTCCTCCTCGCCCTCGACCAGGACCTTCACGGTGACGGGCACGTCGCCGCCGAGCGCACGCAGCGCGGCCGAGTGGATCGCCACGCCGGACTTGTCGTCCGCCGCACCGCGCCCGTACAGCCGTCCGTCGCGCACCTCGGGCTCGAACGGCGGCGAGTCCCATTGCTCGATCGGACCCTCCGGCTGGACGTCATGATGCGCGTACAACAGCACCGTGGGGGCACCCGCCGGTCCCTCGATCTGTCCGAAGACGGCGGGGTGACCGCCCTCGAGCTCGAGCAGGCGGGCGTCGGCAGCACCTGCGTCGATCAGGATGTCCCGCGTCGCCTCCGCCGATGCTCGGACGTTCGCGGGGTCGTCGCCCGGATACCCCTTGGACGGGATGCGCACCAGGCGCTCCAGGTCCGCGATGGTCCGCGGCATGTCGCCGGAGATGCGTGCACGGAGGTCATCGGTCGTCATGGGGTCGGACGATATCGCGTTCGAGCTCAGGCGCGCGGCTCGTTCTCCGGCATCCGCCAGTCGTACGGGCTCACGAACGACGTCACGAGCTGCGCGTAGTTCGCGCGGGCGAATGCGACCGGGTTGTCGATGTTCGCCTGGCTCATCGAGCCCCGGAGCTGTTCGACCGACGCGTACTCGCGCTCGTCCATCCACGCCTCGATCTCGCGCAGCACCACGGTGATGTGCTCGGGTCCATCGTGGAGAAGAGCGCTGGCCATCATCACCACGTCCGCGCCGGCGAGCAGCATCTTCAGTGCGTCGGCGCTCGTATGGACCCCGGTCGTGGCGGCGATCGAGGCCTTGATCCGGCCGTGGAGGATCCCGATCCATCGCAACGGCAGCCGGAGCTCATCCGACGTCGAGAGGGTGAGCGTGGGGTCGACGCGGAGCGTGTCGAGATCGATGTCCGGTTGCATGAAGCGGTTGAACAGCACCAGGCCGTCGGCGCCCGCTTCCACGAGCCGGTTGGCGGTGTGGCCGACCGAGCTGAAGAAGGGCCCGATCTTGACGGCGAGGGGGATGGTGATCTCCGAGCGCACGGCCTCGACCAGGTCGACGTACCTACGCTCGACCGCGGAGCCTGATTCGTCCGGATCGGCGGCGATGAAGTACACGTTCAGCTCTACCGCGTCGGCGCCCGCATCCTGCAGCCGTCGCGCGTGCTTCGTCCACCCGCCCATCGAGATCCCGTTGATGCTCGCGATGACCGGGATCTTGAGCTCGGCCTTCGTCGCCTCCACGTGCCGCACGTATGCCTCGGAGCCGGTGTTGTAGTCCTCGAACGCCGGCATGTACGAGGGCGCTTCGGCGAAGCTGTCGGCCCCGGCCTCCAGCGCGCCGTGGATCTGCATCTCCTCGTGCTCGATCTGCTCCTCGAACAACGAGGGAAGGACGACGGCGGACGCACCGGCGTCTTGGAGCCGCCGAAGCGTCTCGATCCGCTGGCCGAGCGGCGAGGCCGACGGCACGATCGGGTTCGCAAGGTCCAGACCGAGATACGGGGTGCGCAGGTCTGTCATCCGTCGGGTCCTCCTTCGGTGTGCTCCGGGGCCTCTTCGGTCGCTCCATCGTGGACGATGCTCCGATCGACGCCGGCGAGCTGCTCGTAGAGATGACGCCGCGCATCGACGTCGGCTTGCGCCTCACGCGCCAGCCGCTCGGCGCGGTCGGGATCGCTCCGCGCGAGCATCGCGTAGCGCGCCTCCTTCGACGTGAACGCCTTCAAGGGGATCGAGGGCTTCTTGCTGTCCAGGCGCAGCGCCCTGCTCGCCCGCCTCCTCGTTGCGAGGGTCGAACCGGTAGAGCGGCCAGTAGCCGCTGTCGACGGCCTCCTTCTGGTGGCTCATCGCCGTGGACATGTCGATCCCGTGTGCGATGCAGTGGCTGTACGCGATCACGAGCGACGGACCGCGGTGGGCCTCGGCCTCCGCCAACGCCTTGACGGTCTGGGGCATGTCGGCGCCCATCGCGATCTGCGCGACGTAAACGTTGCCATACGCCGTAGCGATCATGCCGAGGTCCTTCTTCCCGCCCGACTTCCCCGCCGCCGCGAACTTCGCCACGGCACCTCGCGGTGTCGACTTCGAGGCCTGGCCGCCCGTGTTCGAGTACACCTCGGTGTCCAGAACCAGGACGTTCACGTCCCGGCCCGAGGCGAGCACGTGGTCCAGGCCGCCGAACCCGATGTCGTAGGCCCATCCGTCACCACCGACGAGCCAGACGCTCTTCGGAACGAGCGCGTCCGCGACGGCGTCGAGGTTCTGGGCCACGTCGGATCCGTCCATCCGCGACAGGCGGGCCCGGAGCTCTTCGACCCGAAGCCGCTGCTTGTCGATCTGCTCGTCGCCCTGCGCGTCGATGCCACCCAGGAGGCCAGACACGAGGTTGATGCCCAGCTCCTCCTCCAGCTCCTCGAGCAACGTCCTGCCGAGCTCGATCTGCGCGTCGAGGGCGAGGCGCATCCCCATGCCGAACTCGGCGTTGTCCTCGAACAGGGAGTTCGCCCACGCCGGCCCGCGGCCGTCGGCGTCGACGCTCCACGGCGTGGTGGGCATGTTCCCGCCGTAGATCGAGGAGCAACCGGTCGCGTTGGCCACGATCATCCGGTCGCCGAACAGCTGCGTGAGCACCTTCAGGTACGGGGTCTCGCCGCAGCCGGAGCACGCGCCCGAGAACTCGAACAGCGGACGCATCTGCTGGGATCCCTTCACCGTGTCGGCGCGAACGTCGGCACGCGACGGATCGGGGATGTCCAGGAAGAAGTCGAACGCGCGGCGCTCCGCATCGAGGTGCTCGGGCTTCGGCTCCATGTTGATGGAACGGTGCTTCACCTGTTCCTTGCTGTGGGCCGGACAGACGTCGACGCAGATCCCGCAACCGGTACAGTCGTCTGGCGCCACCTGGATCGTCATGCGCATGCCGGGCTGCTCCCGCGACTTCCATTCCTTGTCCTGGAAGCCTTCGGGTGCGCCCTCCAGCGCCGACGGATCGAACACCTTCATCCGGATGGCGGCGTGCGGGCATACGAGGGCGCACTTGGCGCAGTCGATGCAGATCGATGGATCCCAGATCGGGATCTCGTGCGCGATGCTCCGCTTCTCCCAGCGGGCGGTATCGGTCGGGAACGTCCCGTCGATCGGGAACGCCGACACCGGTAGGAGGTCTCCCTGGCCGGCGATCATCTTCGCGGTCACGCGCTGCACGAACTCGGGTGCGCTCGTGGGCACCGGTGGCAACACGTGCCGGTCGCCGGTCGCCGCGTCGGGGAGCCGCACCTCGTGCAAACCGGCGACCGCTGCGTCGACGGCCGCGAAGTTCCGCGTCAGGACGGTCTCACCGCGCTTGCCGTAGCTCGCGACGATCGCGTCCTTGATGGCCTGCACCGCCTCGTCGATCGGGAAGATGTCGGCCAGCGCGAAGAAACACGTCTGCAACACGGTGTTGATGCGGGTGCCGAGACCGGCCTCTTTGGCGATGCCGTACCCGTCCACCACGAAGAGCCGCAATCCCTTGTCGACGATCTGGCCCTGAACCTCGACGGGCAGCTGCTCCCAGACCTCGTCGGGACCGAACGGGCTGTTCAGCAGGAGCGTCGCACCGGGAGCCGCGATCCCCAGGACGTCGGATCTCTCCAACCGTTCGAAGTCGTGACAGGCGACGAAGCTCGCCTGCTCGATCAGGTACGTGGATCGGATCGGACGTGGTCCGAAGCGCAGGTGCGACACGGTGACGGAGCCGGCCTTCTTCGAGTCGAGGACGAAATAGCCCTGCGCGTGCAGGTCGGTGTGCGCACCGATGATCTTGATCGAGTTGCGGTTCGCGCTGACCGTCCCGTCGCTGCCGAGACCGACGAAGACGGCCCGGATCACGTCGTCGGGCTCCGTCGCGAACGAGCGGTCGACGGCCAGGCTCGTGCCCGTCACGTCGTCCACGATACCGACCGTGAAATGGTTCTTCGGCTCCTCGGCGTCCAGTTCGGCGAAGACCGCCGCCGCCATGGCCGGCGTGAACTCCTTCGACGACAGGCCGTACCGGCCGCCGATCACCCGCGGCATCCCGCCGTCGAACCGGACGCGCCCGGCCGTCTCTTCCTCGACGAGCGCCGTGACCACGTCTTGATAGAGCGGCTCGCCGGGCGCACCGGGTTCCTTCGTGCGGTCGAGGACCGCGATCCGTCGCACCGTGGACGGCATCGCCGCGACGAGCGCCTCGGTCGAGAACGGCCGGAACAGCCGGACCTTCACGGCACCGACCCGCTCGCCGCGCGCGACAAGGGCCTCGACCGTCTCCTCCACGGCGCCGCACCCCGATCCCATGAGCAGGACGACGCGCTCGGCCTCGGGATGCCCCACGTAGTCGAAGAGGTGGTACGCGCGTCCGGTGCGGTCTGCGACCCGGTCCATCGTCTCCTGGACGATGTCGGGGACCGCCGAATGGAACTGGTTCGCCGCCTCGCGCGCCTGGAAGAACACGTCGGGGTTCTGCGCCGATCCTCGCAGGACCGGATGATCCGGGCTGAGCGCCCGCGATCGATGCTCGCGGACGAGTCGATCGTCGATCAGCGCTCGGAGGTCCGACTCCTCCAGCGCTTCGATCTTGTCGACCTCGTGCGACGTGCGGAAGCCATCGAAGAAGTGCAGGAACGGGACGCGCGTCCGCAGCGTCGCGGCGTGGGCGACGAGCGCCATGTCCTGGGTCTCCTGGACCGACGAAGAGCACAGCAGCGCGAACCCGGTCGTTCGAGCGGTCATCACGTCGCTGTGATCGCCGAAGATCGAGAGCGCGTGCGTCGCGACCGTTCGCGCCGCGACGTGCATCACGAACGGCGTCAGCTCGCCCGCGATCTTGAACATGTCGGGGATCATCAGGAGCAAGCCCTGCGATGACGTGAACGTGGTGGCGAGCGCGCCGGCTTGGAGGGCACCGTGCAGCGCGCCGGCGGCACCTCCCTCACTCTGCATCTCGACGACGGTCGGCACCGCGCCCCAGAGGTTCGCCCGCCCGTGGGCCGACCACGCGTCGGCGAGCTCGCCCATGGCCGACGACGGGGTGATGGGGTAGATCGCGATCACCTCGGAGAGCCGGTGGGCGACGTTCGCGACCGCTTCGTTCCCGTCCACGGTCACGTGGGAGCGTGTTTGCACGATCTCCCTCGGTCCGGTCCGGACGGTCATCACTCGATGGTACGTCTCGGTGCGCCGCGTGCGGGGCCGATGGTCCCGGATGCAAGGGGTCGAACGCCGGCGACGTCTCGAGACCGGAGGCCCACACTCGAACCAGGAGCGTGCTGGCCGGAGGTGAGACGTATGGACGTGTCGGTGCACCATGAGGGCGGGGACCGCTACCGCGTGGAGATCGGGTGGCACGCCCTGACGGTCGATCAACCGGACACGGGGGACACGGGCCCAACGCCGACCGACCTGTTCGTGGCTTCTCTCGCGTCCTGCGTGGCGCACTATGCGGGGAGGTTCTTCGCTCGCCACGACATCGACCCGGACGGGTTCGGCGTCGACGCGACGTTCGAGATGGCCGATCGTCCGGCGCGCGTCGGCCGGATCGACATCGGCCTGCGGCTCCCACGGGGGTTCCCGGAGGACATGCGTGACCGGCTCATGGCGGTGGTGGACCACTGCACGGTGCACAACTCGATCACCACGCCTCCGGAAGTCCGGATCGAGCGTTCGGGCCGCCGCCGGCGCCGTCTAAGGCGAGAGCCGGTCGAGCCGCCAGCCGGAAGGCTCGTCGGTCTCGACGACGTAGCGGAACCGATCGTGCAGGCGGTACGCGCGCGCCTGCCAGAACTCGACGGAGTCGGGGACGATCCGGTAGCCGCCCCAGAACGGTGGACGCGGGACGTCGTCCCGGGGTACGTGGCATCGAACTCGACGAAGCGAGACATCAGCTCGTCCCGCGAGGCGAGGACCGAGCTCTGTCGTGACGCCCACGCGCCGATCCGCGCCTCGCGGGGGCGGCTCGCGTAGTACGCATCGGATTCCTCGTCGGTCGTCCGCTCGACCGTACCCGTCACGCATACCTGCCGGTCGAGCTCCTTCCAGAGCAGGGCGAACGCCGCGGCGGGGTTCTCGGCGAGCTGGCGAGCCTTCCGGCTGTCGAGGTTCGTGTAGAAGACGAATCCACGTTCGTCGAACCCGCGCAGCAGGACGTGTCGGACCGCGGGCTTGCCCCGCGCATCCGCGGTGCCGAGCGCGATGGCGTTCGCCAGATGGATGCCGTCGGCTTCGGCGTCCTCGAACCACCGGCGGAACTGCACCATGGGGTCGGCGCTCAGGTCGTCGGCTTCGAGCGAGAGGTCCGGCTTGTCGCTCACATGGCTAGCTTTCCACAAGCAGGCACTCGCGACCCGGCCTCGCTACGAGCGAGCGTGGGCGTAGCGAGCCGGCGTCGTCCCGACGTGTCGCTTGAAGTGCCGGGTGAGGTGCGCCTGATCGTGGAAGCCGACGCCCGTCGCCACCTGCGCGATGGGCTCACCCTGGAGCAGACGCCCTCGTGCCGCGTCGATGCGCCGGCCGAGGAGGTAGCGATGCGGAGCGATCCCGAACCTGCGGGAGAAGCACCGGACGAGATGCGCCGGAGACGCGTGAAGCATGCGTCCAGCCTCCGCCAGGGTGAGCGACCCGAAACGGCGCTCGTCGAGGAGGTCTCGAAGATCGCAAGCGATGTCGTCCTCGGGTCGTTCCGTGGCCGTAGCGCTCCGATCGCCGAGATGCGCTGAGAGCCGTTCGCCCACGACCGCGAGGATGCTCTCCGCCGCGAGTGCCTCACCCGGATCCTGGAGGACCCGATGGAGCGCGTGCAGCTGGTTGATGAGCGCCGGGTCCTCGATGTCGGGTTCGTCGACGGCCCGGCCGGCCATCCGTTCGTCCAGCACGTCGGTTCCTATGTACAGCACCCGTTTGCGGAAGCCGTCGGTGCCTGCGGCACGACCGTCGTGCACGACGTGCGGCGGAAGGAGCGTGACCCGAGCGCCCACGGCCCCGCGATGGCGGGTGTCCAGGTCGTAACGGATCGCGCCTTCATCGACGATGAACATCGTCCAGGTGTCGTGCGTGTGCGGCGGGTAGACGTGGTCGACGAACCGTGCGTGGAAGACCTCGTGGATGCCGGGCACAGCCGGCTTCCACGCCCGAACCCACTCGCGTGGCGTGCCCAAGTCGCGTCGATCGTACAAGACCTCCTCCTGGCCCCGGACTTGGATATCGACCGTGGAGCCTCGATCGAGCCCCGGCCGGCGGTGAACGACCTGTTCGCCTTGTTGGGTTTCGCGTTCGTGGGGACGGTGTCTCCCGGCCCGAACAACGCGGTGCTCTGGGGGTCGGGCTTGCGGTTCGGGTTCGGCCGAACCGTTCCGCACGTCCTGGGGACGGCGCTCGGCATCGGTGCGATCGTGCTCGGCGTGGCGGCGGGGATCGGCGCGCTCCTCGAGGCGGTGCCCGCCGCCGAGGTCGTCCTCAAGGTGGTCGGCTCGGCCTACCTGCTGTACGTCGCATACCTCGTCGTCGGCAGCGGTGGGGTCGGACGGACCGACGTTGCACACCCGTTGAGCGTGTGGCAGGGGGTCGTGTTCCAGTTCGTCAATCCGAAGGCGTGGATCTTCGCGGTCGCCGCCGTGGGTGCGTTCCTGCCCCGTTCCCTTCCTCGGCTCGTCGGCGTCGGACTGCTCACCGGCATCCTCATGGTCGTCGTCGTTGGGTCCTCGTCCATCTGGGCCGCCGGCGGGGCCGCGCTCGGGCGCGTCGTGGAGGATGAGCGGAGGCGTCGCGCCGTGAGCATCGTGCTCGCGATCTTGCTCGTCGCCTCGGTCGTGCTCATCTGGATCTAGCGGCGCGAGGGCCTCGATCAGGTGCCGACGTAGGCCGCGAGGTGCTCGCCGGTGAGGGTGGAGCGGGCGGCGACGAGGTCGGCGGGCGTGCCCTCGAAGACGATCCGGCCGCCGTCGTGGCCGGCGCCGGGGCCGAGGTCGATGATCCAGTCGGCGTGCGCCATGACCGCCTGGTGGTGCTCGATGACGATGACCGACTTGCCGGAGTCGACGAGCCGGTCGAGCAGGCCGAGCAGCTGCTCGACGTCGGCGAGGTGGAGGCCGGTGGTCGGCTCGTCGAGGACGTAGACGCCGCCCTTCTCGCCCATGTGGGTGGCCAGCTTGAGCCGCTGCCGCTCGCCGCCGGACAGCGTCGTGAGCGGCTGGCCGAGGCTGAGGTAGCCGAGCCCGACGTCGGCGAGCCGGTCGAGGATCGTGTGCGCGGCCGGCGTGCGCGCCTCGCCGGCGCCGAAGAACGCCTCGGCCTCGGTCGACCGGCATCGCGAGCACCTCGCTGATGTCCTTCCCGCCGAACCGGTACTCCAGGACCGCGGCCTGGAACCGCTTCCCCTCGCACTCCTCGCAGATGGTGGCGACGCCGGCCATCATCGCCAGGTCGGTGTAGATGACGCCGGCGCCGTTGCAGGTGGGGCAGGCGCCCTCGGAGTTGGCGCTGAACAGCGCCGGCTTCACGCCGTTGGCCTTCGCGAACGCCTTGCGGATCGGGTCGAGCAGTCCGGTGTACGTCGCCGGGTTGCTGCGCCGCGAGCCCCGGATCGCGGTCTGGTCGATCGACACCACGCCGTCCCGCCCCGCCACCGAGCCGTCGATCAGCGAGCTCTTCCCCGACCCGGCCACGCCGGTGACGACCACCAGCACGCCGAGCGGGATGTCGACATCGACGTCCTGCAGGTTGTGGGTGCTGGCGCCGCGCACCTCCAGCACGCCCGACGGCGTCCGCACCGACGGCTTCAAGGAGGCCCGGTCGTCCAGGTGCCGCCCGGTCAGCGTGCCGCTCGGCCCGCAGCCCCTCGACGGTGCCCTCGAACACCACCTCGCCGCCGGCGGTGCCGGCGCCGGGGCCGAGATCGACGACGTGGTCGGCGATCGTCGATCGTCTCCGGCTTGTGCTCGACGACCAGCACGGTGTTGCCCTTGTCGCGCAGCTGCAGCAGCAGGTCGTTCATCCGCTGGATGTCGTGCGGGTGCAGCCCGATCGTCGGCTCGTCGAAGACGTAGGTGACGTCGGTGAGCGACGAGCCGAGGTGGCGGATCATCTTGATGCGCTGCGCCTCGCCGCCCGACAGCGTGCCCGACGGCCGGTCGAGCGAGAGGTAGCCGAGCCCGATCTCCACGAACGAGTCGAGGGTGTGCTGCAGCGCCGTCGAGCAGCGGCGCGACCGACGGCTCGTCGAGGCCGCCGGAGCCAGTCCGGCCAGGTCGCTGATCTGCATCGCGCAGACGTCGGCGATGTTGATGCCCTCGATCTTCGACGACCGGGCCTCCTGTGCTGAGCCGGGTGCCGTCGCACTCGGGGCAGGTCTGGAACGTGACCGCCCGCTCCACGAAGGCGCGGATGTGCGGCTGCATCGCCTCGACGTCCTTGGACAGCATCGACTTCTGGATCCTCGGGATCAGGCCCTCGTAGGTCAGGTTGATCCCGTCGACCTTGATCTTGGTCGGCTCCTTGTAGAGCAGGTCGTGCAGCTCTTTCTTGGTGAACTTGCCGATCGGCTTGTCCGGGTCGAAGAAGCCGCGACCCGCGGAAGATGCGGCCGTACCAGCCGTCCATGCTGTAGCCGGGGATCGTGAGCGCGCCCTCGTTGAGCGACAGGCTGTCGTCGTACAGCGCGGAGAGGTCGAAGTCGGTGACCGAGCCCATGCCCTCGCAGCGCGGACACATGCCGCCGAGACGGGTGAAGGTCGCCTTCTCGGTCTTCGTCTTGCCCGGCCCGCGCTCGACGGTGATCGCACCGCTGGCCTTCACCGAGGGGACGTTGAAGGAGAACGCGTTGGGCGGGCCGATGTGCGGCTGCCCGAGCCGGCTGAAGAGGATGCGCAGCATCGCGTTGGCGTCGGTGGCGGTGCCGACCGTGGAGCGGGCGTTGGCGCCCATCCGCTCCTGGTCGACGATGATCGCGGTCGTCAGCCCGTCCAGCACGTCGACCTCGGGCCGGGCCAGCGTCGGCATGAAGCCCTGCACGAAGGCGCTGTAGGTCTCGTTGATCAGCCGCTGCGACTCCGCGGCGATCGTGCCGAACACCAGCGAGCTCTTGCCCGAGCCGGAGACGCCGGTGAACACCGTCAGCCGGCGCTTCGGGATCTCGACGCTGACGTCCTTGAGGTTGTTCACGCGCGCGCCATGCACGCGGATCAGGTCGTGGCTGTCGGCTGGCGAGGTCAGTCTCAGCGCACCGCCTTCTTCACGAGCGCGGCGATCTTCTTCTCGTCCGCCGGCGGTGAGCTTCGTCAGCGCGAAGGAGGTCGGCCACATGGTGCCGTCGTCGAGCTTCGCCGCGTCGTTGAACCCGAACGTCGCGTACCGCGCCTTGAACTTCTCCGCGCTCTGGAAGAAGCAGATGACCTTGCCGTCTTTCGCGTAGGCGGGCATGCCGTACCACGTCCTCGGCTCGAGGGAGGGGGCCGCGGCGGTGACGATCTCGTGGATCCGCTTGGCCATGGAACGGTCCGCCGCCGGCATCTCGGCGATCCGGTCGAGGAGCTCGCGCAGCATGTCCGCCCCCTGCGCAGCCGCCTTCTGTTCCTTGAGGTAGGCCTTCATCGCGGCGCGCTCCTCGGCCGTCAATCCGGTCGGCCGTCGTGCGTTTCGCCGTTGAAGCTCTGACGGTGGTCCGTGTGCTCTTCTTCGCCGTCTTGCTCTCAGCCATCGCTTCGCACCTCCTGGATGCGGATCAGGTTGCCCGCGGGATCGCGGAACGCGCAGTCGCGGATCCCGTACGGTTGCTCGGTCGGCTCCTGGACGACCTCGGCGTCGCCGGCCTGCACCCGCTCGAAGGTGCCGTCGAGGTCCTTGGTGGCCAAGTTGATGCTGGCATAGGTGCCCTTGGCCATCATCTCGGCGATGGTGCGGCGCTCGCCGTCGGTGACGCCGGGGGTTGCGGCCGGCGGGTACAGGACGATGGACGTGTCGGGCTGGTCGGCGGGGCCGACCGTGATCCAGTGCATCCCGCCGTATTCGACGTCGGCCCGGACCTCGAAGCCGAGGGTGTCGCGGTAGAAGGCCAGGGACGCGTCCGGGTCGTCGTGCGGGAGCATGCTCGAGTGGATGGTGATCGTCCATGGCGGTCATGCTAGCTGCGGCTGGGTGACCGGCGCTTCTCGATTCCTGACCGGTCTGGTCACCTGTTTCGCGACGCACGGCGCCACCCCGCCATCGCGCCCGCCGCATCGCGCCGGTAGGTGCTGGGCGGCACGCCGACCAGCTCGGTGAAGCGGGTGCTGAAGGTGCCCAGCGACGAGCAGCCGACCTCGAAGCACACCTCGGTGACGCTGAGGTCGCCACGACGCAGCAGCGCCATCGCGCGCTCGATGCGCCGCGTCATCAGGTAGCTGTACGGCGACTCGCCGAACGCGAGCCGGAACTGGCGGCTGAGGTGCCCGGCCGACATGTGTGCGCCGCGGGCGAGCGCCTCGACGTCCAGCGGCTGCGCGTACTCCCGGTCGATCCGGTCGCGGACGCGGCGCAGCTGCGCGAGGTCGCGCAGGTGCTGCGTCGCGGGTCTGCTGGTCACCTGCGAATCGTGCCACCCCGCGTCGGAGGCGCCAAACGCCGCGGACGACGCCGTTGAGCGTGTGGCAGAAGGGGTGGTGTTCCAGTTCGTCAATTGCCGGCGGGGCGGCGGTCGGGAGGGTCGTGGAAGGATGAAACGGAGGCAGCGCGTCGCAGCATCGTGCTCGCGATATTGCTCATGGGCTCGGTCGTGCTCATCTGCGTCTAACCCGAACGGGATCGTCGAGGCAGCCGGACCGTGCGAAGGGATCGAGCGGCGGGTGAGCGATGGACGGGTGGGACGCGGGGGTCGAAGGCGGCTCGAGATGACCTGACCGATCTCGCTCCGAGCCTCCCGAAGGAACCCCTTTGGTAGGGTCGAACCGTGCAGGGTTCGCCTGGTTCCGATGTCCCGGACGAGCTCGAACCGGAAGGCGCATATGAGCGCCCCGACCACGACCGTTCTCCGTTCTTCTCGAGACGGCGCTTCCTGAAGACCTCCGGCCTCGCGATCGCCGGGGCTACCCTCTACGCGTGCACCGGCGGGGGCCGGAAGATGCCCGTCGTCGTGCCGACCCCGACAACATCCGTCGCGGCGACGGACACCCGCTGGCCGATCAAGCGCGTGGTGTACGTGATGCCCGAGAACCGGAGCTTCGACAACATCTTCGGCTCGTTCCCCGACGCGAACGGCGCCCGCACGGGGGTGAAGTTCGGAGAGGAGGTCCCGCTGACGCCCTCCCCGGCGTGGCTGCCCGGCGACCTGCCGCACGATCGGGCTGCGTTCCTGAACAGCGTTGACGACGGCGCCTATGACGGCTTCGCGACCGGTCAGTTCGGCGACCCGTGGGCCTACACGACGTTCGAAGAGGACATGGTGCCGGTCTACTGGCAGCTCGCGCGCGACTACGTCTTGTGCGACAACCTCTTCGCGTCGGTCGGCGGCCCGTCGTACCCGAACCACCTCTTCTTCGTCGCCGGCCAGTCCGGCGGCGTGATCGACAACCCCGAGAACATCGAGGTCCGCGAGGACGAGAACGGCATCTTCAAGAGCTGGGGCTGCGACGCCGTCGGCGACGACGTCTTCGTCCTGGTGAAGGACGACGAGGGCAACCTCACCAAGCACGACACGTGCTTCGACTTCCGCTCGGTTCCCGAACAGCTCAACGACATCGGGGTGAGCTGGGCGTATTACTCCGCCAGCCCGTACCAGAGCGGGTACTTCTGGAACGCGCTGAACGCCATCTCCGGCGTCTTCCACACCGATCTGTGGCGGGACGAGACGATCCGGCCGGTCGATCGGCTCGTGGGAGACATCCGCGGGGGCAAGCTCCCCGCCGTCACGTGGGTCACCCCCCGGTTCGAGCTGTCGGGTCACCCTCCTGAGAGCACGTGCTTCGCGCAGGGCTGGCTCGCCGGCATCGTGGACGCCGTGATGGAGAGCGAGGCCTGGGAGCACACCGCGTTGTTCATCTCGTGGGACATGTGGGGTGGTCTGTACGACCACGTGCAACCACCGGTGGTCGACCAGGTCGGCTTCGGCTTCCGGGTGCCGACCCTGGTGGTCTCGCCGTACGCGAAGAGGGGCTACATCGACGACGCCCGGGCCGACCTCTGCGCGCCGCTCAAGTTCATCGAGGACAACTGGGGGCTTCCCTACCTCACCGATCGGATCGAGCGGAGCCACAACTTCGAGCACGTCTTCGACTTCGATCGGAACCCGCGGGCGGACGCCCGCCCGGCGCCCCAGATGCGCACCTGCTACGGCACCCCGTGGCAGTATCCCGGAGACGACTACCCGGGCTGGCCCGCGGGGACCCAGCCGGACGAGAGCCACTTCGTCCAGCAAGGCAAGTAGTCCTCGGAGGCGCACGTTTCGCCCGTTGGCGATGGCTCGCTGGTGCCCCCGGCAGGACTCGAACCTGCGCTTCCGGCTCCGGAGGCCGGCGCTCTATCCTCTGAGCTACGGGGGCGCGTACTCGCAGCGGGAGTCTAACAACGGGCCCCGTGCGCCTCGTTCGCATCCCGACGCCGGGACCGACGGCGGCGCTCGGCTATCCTCGGGGCATGTCGGAACGGGGCATGTCGGAACAGCACGTCCCCGTGATCCTGCTGGTCGACGACGACCCGGTGATCACGCGGCTGCTCGAGGTCAACTTCCGCCTGGTGGGATTCCGGGTGGCGGCGGTCGCGCGCGGCGACGTGGCGCTCGAGCGGGCCCGCGCGGTTCCCCCGAGCGCGATCGTGCTCGACGTGATGCTCCCCGGGCTGGGCGGCTACGAGGTGTGCCGGCAGATGCGGCTCATCCCGAGCCTGGCCGACGTGCCGGTGGTCTTCCTGACCGCACGCTCACCCGACGAGGACCAGGCCGCACAGGGCGGGCTGGGACCCGTGGACTTCGTGAGCAAGCCGTTCGAGCCCGGCGACCTGGTCGAGCTGATCCGCCGGCGGGTCGCGGAGCGGCAACGGTCGTGATCGAGGAGCGCCTCCTCGAGCTGATCCGGGCGGCGCTGGAGGCGGCGGCGGGCGACCTCGGGATCGAGGGAGAGCTGCCGGACCCGGAGCTCTTGCCCACCAAGCAGAAGGAGCACGGAGACTTCGCGTCCAACGTCGCGCTCGTGCTGGCGTCGCGAGCCGGCCGGAAGCCTCGCGAGGTGGCCGAGGCGATCCGCGCCGCGTTCCCGGAAGCCCCGTTCGTGGAGCGCGTCGAGGTTGCCGGTCCGGGGTTCCTGAACATCTTCGTCACCGACGGATGGCTGCACGACGCGCTCCGCGACGTCGTGGCCGCCGGCGCGTCCTACGGCGCCGGGGCGCGCAACGGCAGGCGCGTCCAGGTGGAGTTCCTCAGTTCGAACCCGACCGGCCCCCTGACGATCGGCCACGCACGCAACGCCGCCATCGGCGACGCACTGGCGTCGCTGCTCGAGCACCAGGGTTGGGATGTCGAACGCGAGTACTACTTCAACGACGCCGGTGGACAGATGGATCGGTTCGGCCGGTCGGTCGAGGCGCGGCTGCTCCAGCAGCTCGGCCGCGACGTGGGGTTGCCCGACGACGGATACCGGGGCGACTACGTCGCGGAGATCGCCCGCGAGATCCTGCAGGAGGAAGGTCCCGGGATCGCCGATCTCCCCGAAGACATCCGGTTCGCTCGACTGCGGGATCTTGGCGCCGAGCGGATCCTCGCCGGGATCAAGGCGACGCTGCCCCGGTTCGGCGTGCGGTTCGACGTGTACCGCTCCGAGCGCGATCTCGCCGAGGCCGGAGAGATCGAGGACGCGATCCGGCGGCTCCGCCAGGCCGGCTTCATCTACGAAGCGGAAGGCGCGGTGTGGTTCCGCTCCACGGCGTTCGGCGACGACAAGGATCGCGTCGTGATCAAGTCGAACGGCGTCCACACGTACTTCGCCGCAGACTGCGCGTACCTCATCGACAAGTTCGGCCGCGGGTTCGATCACGTCATGTATGTCTGGGGCGCGGACCACCACGGCGATGTCGTTCGCGTGAAGGGCGCCGCTCAGGCATTGGGGTTCGATCCCGACGCGGTCGAGATCGTCCTGTATCAGTTCGTCGCGTTCCTCCGCGACGGCGTGCCGGTGAAGATGAGCACGCGCGCGGGGGAGTTCGTCACGTTGGACGCGTTGATCGATGAGGTCGGCACGGATGCGGCGCGCTTCACGCTGCTGCAGTTCTCGAACGACTCGGCGATGAACTTCGATATCGAGGTCGTGAAGCAGCAGACCATGGAGAACCCCGTGTACTACGTCCAGTACGGGCACGCCCGGATCGCGAGCATCCTGCGCAAGGCGGGGTCCCAGGGCATCGCCTTGAAGGCCATCGCCGACGTGGACCTGTCGGTCCTCACGCACGAGAGCGAGCTCGATCTGCTGCGCGCGATCGCCGAGGTGCCGGGCAAGCTGGCGACCGCCGCCGAGCAACGGGCTCCGCACCGGCTGACCCATGCGTCGCAGGACCTGGCGGCGAGGTTCCACCGGTTCTACACGGAATGCCGTGTGGTCTCCGACGACGAGGCGTTGACCCAGGCGCGCCTGTGGCTCGCGACGGGGACGAAGCAGGTCATCGCGAACCTCCTGGGTCTCCTGGGGGTCTCCGCGCCCGAGGTCATGGATCGGGTCGATGGTTGAGCGGACGGCGCCTCTCGGCACGGATGGGCGGACAGCCCAGGACCCGGCGGCGGTCGCCCCCGACCCGTGGCCGGTGAACGCATCGTTCGACGCCGACGGCATGTGGATCGCCGGTGCGAGCGCGGCGGCCCTGGCCGATCGATTCTCCACGCCGGTGGTGGTGTTCGATCACGACGATCTGACCGCGCGGCTCCGAGCGGCTCGGCTCGCGTTCCCGAGGGCCTTCTATGCCGTCAAGGCGTTCAGCGCGCACGCGATGCTCAGGCTGGCCGTCGCTGAGGGACTCGACCTCCTTGCCGCGAGCGGCGGTGAGGTCGAAGCGTGCGTGCGGGCCGGTGTGCCCCCCGCGCGTGTCGCGTTCCACGGGCGGAACAAGTCCGACGACGAATTGGCGCTTGCGGTTCGAGCCGGCGTGGGGCTGGTGATCGCGGACGGGCCGGATGAGCTGCGGCGGCTGGACGCGTTCGCCCGCGCGGCCGGGATCGTGCAGCCGTACCTGCTCCGCGTGAACCCCGGGTTGCGTGTGGACACGCATGAGTCGATCGCGACCGGTCATGAGTCGACCGCGTTCGGCGTTCCCGCGGCCGCCGTGCCTGAGGCGGTCGCGGCGGCGGTCCCCCTGGCGCATCTTCGGTTCCTGGGTCTTCACGCCCACATCGGCTCCCAGATCCTGACCACGGGGCCGTTCCTACGCGAGCTCGATGTGTTGGTGGCGTTGACGGTGAGGCTGCGCGAGCAGAACGGGATCGCGGTCGAGCTGCTCGACATGGGCGGGGGGTTCGGCATCACGTATACCGATGAGACGCCCCCGTCCCTCACCGAGACGGCCGCCGCCGCGGAGCGCAACCTGCGGATCCCTTGCGGCGAGCGCGGGCTTCCCGTGCCTACGTTGGCGGCCGAGCCCGGTCGGTGCATCGCGGGCAACGCCGGGGTCACGATCTACCGGGTCGGCGACCGCCGGACCCTGGGCGACGGTCGCACGGTGATCGCCGTCGACGGCGGCATGTCCGACAACATCCGCCCGATGCTGTACGACGCCAGGTACACGGTGGCTCTGGCCTCACGCTCCGGCGGACCGACCGCCGAGCCCATGACCGTCGTCGGCCGCCATTGCGAGTCGGGCGATGTGCTCGCCGACGACGTCGTCCTTCCGTCCGACGTCGAGCGCGGCGACCTGCTGGCCTTCGCCGCGACGGGTGCGTACACGTACTCGCTCGCCAGCACCTACAACCGCGTGGGACGTCCCGCGGTGATCGCGGTCCGCGCCGGAGAGGCCTCCGTATGGGTCCGGCGGGAGGATCCGAGCGACCTCGATCGCCTGGAAGCCCCGGCACCGCGCGCCGTGCCGTCCGAAGGTCACCCCGCCGGCTTGACGCTCCGACCCGCACAACCGGAGGACGCCAAGTCGTTCCTGACGTTCTGGAAGGCGATCGTCTCGGAGGGTGGCTACGTCCGAAGCGAGGAGGTCGAGACGCCGGCCCGCGTGTATCGTGCGCGGTTCCGCCGAGCCTGGACCGATCGCGAGGCGCAGGTGGTCGCACTCGACGGGGAGCGAGTGGTGGGTCACGTCTACATCCAACGTGAGGGCCATCCGGTGACGCGTCATGTCGCGACGCTCGGGATCGCCGTATCGGCCGACCGACGCCGGCTCGGGATCGGCAGCGCGCTCATGGCCGAGGCGTTCCGCTGGGCGCGCGACGTCGACGTGGAGAAGATCATGTTGTCGGTCTATCCACACAACCATGCCGCGATCGCGCTCTACCGGCGGTTCGGGTTCGTGGAGGAAGGCCGGCTCGTGGGACACTCCCGCAAGTCCACGGGCTACGAGGACGAGATCCTCATGTCGGCGTGGACCGGGAAGGGTGGGAACTCGCCATGACCGAGCGCCTGGTGCGCATCGGGATGCTCGGCTGTGGGAACGTCGGCGCGGCCGTGGCGCGTCTGGTGCACGATCACGCCGACGACATCGCCCTCCGCACGGGATGCCGGCTGGAGATCGTGCGCGTGGCCGTCCGCGACACCTCGCTCGATCGCGGGGTCCCCCTGGGACCGGAGGTGTTCACGACCGACGGGGAGTCGATCGTCGACGATCCCGACGTCGACATCGTGTGCGAGCTGCTCGGAGGGATCGAGCCCGCCCGGTCACTGATCCTTCGCGCGTTCGCGAACGGCAAGTCGGTCGTCACCGCCAGCAAGGAGCTGCTGGCGAACAACGGCAAGGAGCTGTTCGATGCCTCCGACGCCGCCGGCGTGGACCTCGCGTTCGAGGCGTCGGTGGCCGGCGGCGTCCCCCTGATCGCTCCTATCAAGGGATCGCTTGCCGGAGAACGTATCTCGCGCATCCTCGGGATCGTCAACGGCACGACCAACTACATCCTCACCCAGATGTCGGAGCATGGTTCGTCGTTCGACGATGCGCTCGCCGAGGCGCAGCGCCTCGGGTACGCCGAGGCGGATCCGACCGCGGACGTCGAGGGGTTCGACGCCGCCGCCAAGTGCGCGATCCTGGCATCGATCGCCTTCAACACGCGCGTGGTCGCGAGCGACGTCTACCGCGAGGGCATCGCCAAGGTCCAGGCGCAGGACATCGCCGACGCGACGCGACTCGGATACACGGTGAAGCTCCTGGCGATCGCGGAGCTCGACGACGGCGAAGTCTCCGTCCGGGTGCACCCCGCCATGGTGCCCGAATCCCACCCGCTGGCCTCGGTGCGCGACGCGTTCAACGCGGTGTTCGTCGAAGGGGAAAGGATCGGGCAATTGATGTTCTACGGCCGCGGCGCCGGAGGGGACCCGACGGCGGTCGCCGTGGTGGGGGATCTGGCGCAGGTGGCGCGCAACCGGGTCGCCGGCACCCGCGGGATCGGTTGCACCTGCGTGTACGAACGGCACATCCGACCGATGGACGACACGCACGGCCAGTTCTACCTGAACCTCCATGTGGAAGACGGCCCGGGCGTGCTCGCCGAGATCGCCGATCACTTCGGTCGAAACGGGGTGTCGATCGAGCGCGTGTGGCAGGAGGGCTCCGGCGACGAGGCGACCCTCGTGTTCATCACGCACCGCACCCAGGAGAGCGCGTTCCAGAAGACGCTGCAGCAGCTTCGCGACCTCCGGGTCGTGCGCGCGATCTCGAGCGTCCTGCGCGTGGAGGGAGAGGAATGAACGCCGAGGGGGTGAAGGCGGGTATCACCGGTCCCTCCGGGATCACCGGCGGTTCCCATCAGTGGCGAGGCGTCATCGAGGAGTATCGGGAGCGACTCCCCGTGTCCGGTGCGACCCCGGTGATCACCTTGCGTGAGGGCGGCACCCCGCTCGTGCGATCTGACCCCCTGTCCGACGAGACCGGCTGCGAGGTGTGGCTGAAGTTCGAGGGAGCCAACCCCACCGGATCGTTCAAGGACCGTGGGATGACGCTCGCGATCAGCAAGGCGATCGAGGACGGAGCGAAGGCGGTCGTCTGCGCATCGACGGGCAACACGTCGGCGAGCGCCGCGGCGTACGCGGCAAAGGCCGGCATCACCTGCGCGGTCCTGGTCCCGAAGGGCAAGATCGCCCTCGGCAAGATGGCGCAGACGCTGGTGCACGGCGCGCGCGTGTTGGAGGTCGAGGGCAACTTCGATGCCGCCCTCGAGCTGGCGAAAGACCTGGCCGAGCACTATCCGGTGACGTTGGTCAACTCCGTCAACCCGTTCCGCCTGGAGGGCCAGAAGACGGCGGCGTTCGAGATCTGCGACTTCCTCGGCCGGGCGCCGGACATCCACTGCGTGCCCGTCGGCAACGCCGGCAACATCTCCAGCCACTGGATGGGGTACTCCGAGTATCTCCGCGACGGGGTGATCGCCGAACCGCCGCAGCTGTTCGGGTTCCAGGCGCAGGGTGCGGCGCCGATCGTCCGAGGCGAGGCAGTGAAGGACCCGCAGACGATCGCCACCGCCATCCGGATCGGCAATCCGGCGTCGTGGGACAAGGCGGTGGCGGCGGCGACCGAGTCCGAGGGTCAGATCCAGGCGGTGACCGACCGGGAGATCCTGGCGGCGTACCGCCGGGTGGCGCGCGAGGGACTGTTCGCCGAACCCGCGAGCGCTGCGAGCATCGCCGGGCTGCTCCACCTCCACGCGGACGGGTCGCTCCCGCGGGGCGCCACCGTCGTCTGTGTGCTGACCGGCCACGGGTTGAAGGACCCGGAGTGGGCTATCGCCGGCGCTTCACAACCCGCGAGCGTGCCGGCCGACCCAGCCGCCGTCGCCGCGGAGCTCGACCTGTGACCCCGTGAAGCTCACGGCACGGGCACCCGCGACGTCGGCCAACCTCGGTCCGGGGTTCGACTGTTTCGGCCTGGCGCTCGATCTCTGGAACGAGGTGCATGTCGATACGGAGGTCGACCCCGGGGTCACGTGGCAGGGTCAGGGCGCGGAGGAGCTCCCGGTCGACGGCACCGACATGGTGTCGAAGGCGATGTTGCACGCGGCGCGCGTGGGCGGCGGGATCCTGCCCGCGGTCGGGCTGCACGGCGTCAACCGGATCCCGCTGGAACGCGGGCTCGGGTCGTCGGCGGCCGCATGCGTCGCGGGGCTCGCGCTCGCCGACCGCCTCCTCGATCTGGGCTTGGAGCCCGAGGACGTGCTCGACCTGGCGACCGAGATCGAGGGCCATCCCGACAACGCAGCAGCGGCCATCGCCGGCGGGTTCACGCTGGCGTTCGGCGACGGCGTCGATCCGGCTCGACCCGCATCCCGACCTGCGACCGGTGGCGTTCGTCCCGATCGACATCCGGCTTCCCACCGGCGAGGCCCGCGCGGCGCTGCCGGGATCGGTTCCGCTCCGCGATGCCGTCTACAACGCGGGACACGCGGCGGCGACCGTCGTGGCGCTGACGTCGGAGCCCGGGTTGCTCACCCAGACGCTCGGCGACCGCTTGCATCAGGCCGCGCGTCTGGACCTCGTACCTCCCGTCAAGGCGCTCTTCGACCGGCTCCGGGCGGCGGACGTTCCCGTCTGCGTCTCGGGCGCGGGACCCACGCTCCTGACGTTCGAGCAGGAGGGGGTGTCGTTGCCCGACCCCGGTGAGGGCTGGCAGGTCCTGCGGCTCGACGTCGCCGGCACCGGGGTCGAGGTCTCCGAAGACTGACACCGGAACCTCGTCCGAGGCATCTAGACTGGAACCATCGTGGTCACGATCGCCCACATCTCCGATCCACACGTCGGTTCGCCGTATTTCGTTCCGAACCTGATGAATCGGGTGATCTCCGAGCTCAACGAGCTGCAGCCCGACGCCGTCGTCGTGACCGGCGATCTCACGAGCGAGGGGTTCCGACAGGAGTACAAGAGCTGGGTCGCGTACGCCGACCGCATCGAGGCGCCGATCCACACGATCCCCGGGAACCACGACTCGCGCAACGTGGGATACGTGCACTTCGAGGACCTGATCGGCCCTCGCACGTGGTCGGTCGACGTCAAGGGGGTACGGATCGTCGGGATGGATTCCAGTGAACCCGACCAGAACGAGGGGAAGGTCGGGCGCGGTCACTACGAGTGGATCCGCGAACAGTTCTCGGCGCCGGCCGATCTGAAGGTGTTCGCCATCCATCACCACCTGCTGCCGATCCCCGGGACCGGCCGCGAGCGCAGCACGGTGACGGATGCCGGTGACCTGCTCGAGGTGCTCTTGCAGGCGGGGGCGCAGGTCGTGCTGTCGGGCCACAAGCACGTGCCGTACGTGTGGTGCCTCGAGAACATGTACATCGCGAACGCCGGGACGGTTTCGTCCCTGCGCGTGCGCGGGTACACGAAGCCCTGCTACAACGTGCTGGAGTTCGACGGGGCCACGGTCAAGATCCACCGCAAGTTCCCGTTCGGCGACGGCCACGTCATGGCGCATTTCTCGTTGACGGGGGCCCAGTTCCACCGGGAGTTCGAGCGGCCCGTCGAGGAACGCTCCGTACCCGTCGGCGAGTAGCGCCCCGGCACACCCATCCGGATCTCGAGAGGGGGTTCATCCCGAGCGATGCGGGTCATCGTCCTGGTCGACGGCGAGCACTACCCACCGGTCACCCGCTGGGGGATCGAGACCGCCCGTGAGCGCGGGCACGACGTGGTCGGCGCGCTGTTCGTGGGTGGGAGCGAGAAGCTCCAGCCGGGTTCGCCGCCCGAGCTCGGTCTGCCGACGCGGGTCGCGGGTCATGACCGGATGGCCGCGCTCGCCCTCGCGATCGACGAGTTCGAGCCCGAGGCCGTGCTGGATCTGTCCGACGAACCGGTGCTGGGCTACCGGGAACGGATGGAGCTCGCCGGCGTGACGCTCGCCCGGGGCCTCCCGTACCTGGGTGGGGATTTCCGACTGGACCCGCCGATCGAGGGTCCGCCGCTCCCGGTGCCCACGGTGGCCGTGATCGGCACGGGGAAGCGAACCGGGAAGACGGCCATCTCGGGAGCGCTCGCGCGTCTGGCCGCTCGTCGCGGCCTCGATCCCGTGATCGTCGCGATGGGCCGAGGGGGGCCGTCCGGGCCGCAGGTCGCGGAGGCCGGCTCCGTCGATCTCGCCCGCTTGCTGGAGCTGGTCCGATCGGGCGAGCACGCGGCGTCCGACTACCTGGAGGACGCGCTCACCACCGGCGTGACCACCATCGGCGCGAGGCGGGCCGGCGGGGGCCTGGCGGGGGCGCCGTACGCGACGAACGTCAGGGAGGCAGCCGAGCTCGGCGTGGCGCTCGGGGCCGGCGTCGTGATCTTGGAGGGGAGCGGCTCGGCCGTTCCTCCGGTACCGTGGGACGGCGGGATCCTCGTGGCCCCCGCGTCGGTCCCGGTCGAGTACCTGGCGGGATATCTCGGACCGTTCCGGCTCTTGCTGTCGGACCTGTTGGTTGTTACTATGGCCTCCAGCCCACTTGCTGGGCAGGAACACCTCTCCGCGCTCCGCTCCCACATCCGCCGCTACCTCGATGATCCGCGGCAGATCGCTTACCGACTTCATCCCGGTTCCACTGGAAGATGTGGGGGGCGAGCGAGTGTTCTTCACCACGACGGCGCCTTCCCCGGTGGCCGAGAGGCAGATCGCTCACCTCGAAGCCACCCACGGATGCACGGTCGTGGGGTGGAGCGCCAGGCTGGCCGACCGGGCCGGCCTCGCGGAGGACATGGGGGGCGCGGAGCGATTCGACGTTCTCCTCACGGAATTGAAGGCCGCCGCCGTCGACGTGGCGTGCGAGCGGGCCATCGAGCGTGGGGCGAGGGTCGTGTTCGTTGACAACCGGGCGATCGTGGTCGAGGGGCCGACCGATCTCGACACCGCGCTCGGCGAAGTGATCGACCTCACGCTCGAACGAGGCAGGGCACGAGCCCGGTGACGAGCCGGAGAACGAGGAACGACGAGGTAATGCGGTGACGGAGAAGGGGACCAGGACCCGCACATCGTGATCTCGGATCGCGAGCCGGGGCTGCCGTACTCCAAGGGGCTCATGGCGTCGCAGGTCATGGTCACCGGTCTCTCGCCGTTCCGCGCCTACCAGGTGGCGGAGGAGATCGAGGAACGGCTGCGAGAGCGGGGTTCGACCTCGCTCACCACGGACGAGCTGTCCCAGATGGCGCTCGAGGTGCTGACCGAGATCGCCGGCGACCGCTACGCCAAGAACTTCCTCCGGTGGCGCGAGGTCGAGCAGCTCGACGTCCCTCTGGTGATCCTGATCGGTGGTGCGACGGGGGTGGGGAAATCGACCATCGCCACGCAGCTCGCGGCACGCCTGGGCATCGTCCGGTTCGTGGCGACCGACGCGATCCGCGAGGTCATGCGATCGATGTTCTCGCCGGAGTTGATGCCCACGCTGCACACGTCGTCGTTCGAAGCAGACGCGGCGCTTCGCGAGCCGCCCACGCGCTCGGCCGATCCGTTGATCGTCGGGTTCCGCGAGCAGACGGCGGCCGTCGCGGTCGGCATCAACGCGTTGATCGAGCGTGCGGCGCTCGAGGGTACGAGCATCATCATCGAAGGTGCGCACGTCGTGCCGGGGTTCTTCGACCTCGATGCGTTCGCCGGCCGGATCCTGGCGGTGCCCTTCGTCATCTCGGTCGACGACGAGGAGCGGCACCGGTCGCACTTCGGAGCGCGCGAGGACTCGATCGCCTCACGCCCGGCGCAGCGGTACGCGAGTGGCTTCGCCAACATCCGCCGCTTGCAGGCCTACGTGAAGAGCCAGGCGCTCTCGCACGATGTGCCGATCATCCCGAACTACAGTTTC
This sequence comes from uncultured Actinomycetes bacterium, assembly GCA_963736335.1. Lineage (GTDB taxonomy): Bacteria > Actinomycetota > UBA4738 > UBA4738 > HRBIN12 > JBBQVZ01. The sequence goes on from CAVTOC010000005.1 coordinate 605,439, forward strand.
GACCAGTCGATCGCCGCGGTCATCGATCTGGTCATGGAACGGGCGACGGCCCGGGCCGCGGAGGCCGCGGTCGTCCCCGAACCCGCGACAACCCCCACGAGCGCAGACACGACGTTGAAGGAAGGGATGAACCGATGAGGCTGTTCCTGGACACGGCGAGCATCGACGAGATCCGCGACATCAATCGATGGGGCGTCCTCAAGGGCGTCACGACCAACCCGTCGCTCATCGCCAAGGAGGACGACGATCCGGACGCGGTCTGGAAGGTCATCCTCGAAGAGGTCGACGGCGACATCTCGCTCGAGACGACCGAGCCGAAGGCCGACGCGATGTACCACGAAGGGGTCGGCTTGGCGGCGAAGGCCCCCAACGCCGTGGTGAAGGTGCCCGATGACACCCGACGGGCTTCAGTGCCGGCAAACGGCTGACCGATGAAGGTATCCGGATCAACGTGACGCTGGTGTTCTCTCCGGCGCAGGCGATCCTCGCCGCCGAGATCGGCGCATACATCGTGTCGCCGTTCCTCGGCAGACTCGACGATGTGGCGGAGCGACGGCATGTACATGCTTCGTCAGATCTGCGAGCTCTACGCGGTCCAGGGCTACGAGACCAACGTCCTCGCCGCGTCGCTCCGCCATCCCATGCACGTCATCGATGCGGCGCTCGCGGGCGCGGACATCGCGACGATGCCGTACGACGTCTTCACCAAGCTGGTGAAGCATCCACTGACCGATCTCGGCCTGGAGAAGTTCCAGGCCGATTGGACCAAGCTCCAGAACGAGTTGAAGGGAGAGGCATAGCCTCATGGATACGACCACAGACCGAAGCGCCCTCGAGGGGAAGCTGATCCCCGAGCTGCAGCAGATCGCCCAGCGACCTCGGTATCGAGGGTACGCAGAAGCTCCGCAAGGCCGGGCTTGATCGACGCGATCGTCGAGCACGGTTCGGGCGACGGCGCGACGACGAACGGGCCCGCCGCAGCGGCGGAGGGGTCGGTTCGCACCGAGACGTCCGGCGATGACGCCCGCACGCGCGAGCACGCGCCGGCCGACGACGGCGGATCGAACGGCCAGATGAACGGAGACGAGAGCGATCGCTCGGCCGGACGCGATGCAGACGCCGGCGAACGAGCGGCCCCGGACCGACACCGCTCAGGACGAGCGCCAACCGAGAGACCGTCAGCCGGGAGATCGGCCGCAAGGCAGCCGGCCACGCAACGACCGTTCCCGAGGCGACCGCGAGCAGCGACCGATCCGGCGATCGGTCCAGAGCGGCGACCGGTCCCAGGGCGACCGATCCCAGGGCGACCGGTCCCAGGGCGACCGGTCCCAGGGCGACGGCCGCGCGGCGAGGGACAGGCCGACCGGCCCGACGACGGACCACGCGGCGACCGTCGTCGGACGTCCGTCGCGTGAGGAGCGCCGCCGGGTCGCGCGAGGAGCGCAGGATCCGCGAGGAGCAGGAGCGCGCGGAGGAGCTCGCAGAACGCGCCGGTGCTGACCGGCATCCTGGACATCCTCCCCGAGGGCTACGGCTTCCTTCGGACCTCCGGCTACCTGCCCGGGCCCGAGGACATCTACGTCTCGCTCTCGCAGGTGCGCAGGTTCTCGCTGCGCAAGGGCGAACGGTCGCCGGACAAGGTCCGCCGTCCCAAGGACAACGAGAAGTACTTCGCGCTGCTCGAGATCGACAGCGTGAACGGGATGGACGTCGAGGCCGCGCGCGCGCGTCCGAACTTCGACAAGCTGACGCCGCTGTTCCCGGATGAGCGCTTCCGGCTGGAGAACGGCCCTGTGGCCGTGGCCGAGCGGATCATCGACATGATCGCCCCGATCGGCAAGGGCCAGCGCGGCATGGTGGTCTCGCCGCCCAAGGCGGGCAAGACGACCATCCTCAAGCAGATCGCGAACGGCATCATCAATTCCAGTCCCGGACACCCACGTGATCGTCCTGCTGGTGGACGAGCGGCCCGAGGAGGTCACCGACTGGCAGCGGACCGTCGAGGCGGCCGAGGTCGTGTACTCCACGTTCGACAAGCCGGCCGACCAGCACATCCAGGTCACCGAGCTCGTGCTGGAGCGTGCGCGAAGCGCCTGGCCGAGATGGGCCAGGACGTGGCGATCATCCTGGACTCCGTGACCCGTCTGGCGCGCGCCTACAACCTGGCGGCGCCGGCCTCGGGCAAGATCCTGTCCGGTGGCGTCGATTCCACGGCGCTGTACCCGCCGAAGCCGGTTCTTCGGCGCCGCCCGCAACATCGAGGAGGGCGGGTCGCTCACGATCATCGCGAGCGCCCTGGTCGAGACCGGCTCGCGGATGGACGAGGTGATCTTCGAGGAGTTCAAGGGAACCGGGAACATGGAGCTGCGTCTCGATCGTTCACTGGCAGAGAAGCGGTTGTTCCCGGCCATCAACGTCGACGCGTCCGGGACCCGCAAGGAAGAGCTGCTCATGCCGGTCGAGGAGCTCGCCCTCGTCGTCAAGCTGCGCCGCGTGCTGCACGCGCTGGAGCCGGGCGCCGCGCTCGAGCTGCTGACCGACAAGATCCGCGCCACGAAGTCGAACGAGCAGTTCCTGAAGGAGATCGCGAAGGCGCCGTCCGGCAGTTAGTAGGCTGGCCGCGTCCGAGAGGAGACACCGAACATGAAGCCTGGCATCCACCCCGACTATCAGATCGCGAACGTCCACTGTTCCTGCGGGAACACGTTCCAGACCCGTTCGACGGTGAGCGAGATCCGCTCCGACATCTGCTCCAACTGCCACCCGTTCTACACCGGGAAGCAGAAGCTGATGGACACGGGCGGCCGCGTGGAGCGGTTCCAGCGTCGCTACGCCAAGACGCAAGCAGCGCAGAAGGCGTGAGCGAGCCGCGGTCGATCGCGTGAGCGAGGACGCGACCGCTCGACCACATCTCTACGGCGGCCAAGCGGTCATCGAAGGCGTGATGATGCGCGGCGCCGACCACTGGGCCGTCGCCGTCCGCAAGCCGGCGGGTGACATCCATGTCGAGTCCCACCACATCGACTCGATCGCCAAGCGTCATCCGCTCTTCGCCAAGCCGTTCCTGCGCGGGATCCTCGTTCTGGGCCAGTCGCTCTCGATCGGCACGCGGGCGCTGCTGATCGCCACGAACCAGTCGATGGACGACGACGAGCAGCTCACGTCCCGGCAGGTCGGGTTCGCGCTGGCGCTCGCCATGGTCTTCTTCGTGGCGATCTTCGTCCTCGGGCCGACGGTCCTGTTCGCCTGGGTCCAGCGCAGCATGGGCGGGGGAGTGCTCACCAACGTCCTCGAGGGCCTGTTCCGCGTCGGTCTCTTCGTCGCCTACCTCTGGCTGATCGGCAGGACGAAGGACATCCACCGGGTGTTCGAGTACCACGGAGCCGAGCACAAGACGATCGCGGCCTTCGAGCACGGCGATCCCCTCGACCCCGAGCACGTCGATCGATACTCCACCCTTCACGTCCGATGCGGCACGAACTTCTTGATCATCGTCATGATCATCACGATCTTCGTCTTCACGCTGTTCGGGACGCCGGGGTTCTGGTGGCGGATCGCGTCGCGGGTGATCGCCATCCCGTTGATCGCCGGGCGTCGCGTACGAGGCGTTGCGCCTGGGAGCTCGGTATCAGTCCTCGCTCGTGATGCGCGCGCTGATGGCGCCCGGGTCTCTGGCTGCAGAAGATCACCACGCAGAAGCCCGACCGCGAGCAGATCCAGGTCGCGATCGCGTCCTTCGACGAGGTGCTCCGGCGCGAAGCCGAGGCGGCCGGCACCTCGGGCTGAGACCTTTCGCGTAGGCACAACCCGCCCGAACTCCCTCCCGATGGTCGTTGCATCGGGCCCATGGCCCCGTGAAGATGAAGCGTTCCCGACCCCAACCGGGAGGTTGTTCCATGGCCACCGACATCGACGTACCGTTCCTACCAAGCGCCGCGCAGATCCGCCGCCGAGAGTTCGCGTCCGTCCGGCGCGGCTACGACCCCGACCAGGTTCGCGACTACCTGGCCCAGGTCGCCGAGCAGATCGAGATCCTCGAGCAGGAGCTGCGCGAGTCGAAGCTGCGGCCGGAGGACGGCCGCGCGACCGAGGGACAGAAGCGCGCCGCCGCCCCGGCGCCGTCCGAAGACCCGTATGAGCGCCTGTCCAAGCGTCTGGCCACGCTGCTCGAAACGGCGGACACCGAGGCGGAGGGGATCGTCGCGGAGGCACGCGCGGATGCGGCCCGCATGCTGAACGAGGCACGATCGGAAGCCGACCGGATCCGTGTCGACGCTCAGGCGCGAGCCGAGGAAGCCCGCCAACAGGGCACCGAGCTCTTGGAGCGCGCGAAGCAGGAAGCCGATCGCGTCCTATTGGGTCTGTCCGAGCGCCGTGAGACCCTCGTGCAGCACCTCCAGGACATGCAGACCCGGTTGGTCGGGGTCGCGAAGGAGCTGGAGGTCGCCATCGAGGACCCGGACGGCATCGAGGGAGGTGGGCCCGACGATCCGGAGCCGGTCTCGGAAGCCGCCACACCGGTGGCCGCGCATGCCGCGCCGGACGTGAGCGAGGAGCCCGACCCGGTCGACGGCATCGACGGCTTGGAGGGCATGCTGCCCGACGACGGCCTGGACATGCCCGGCATCCCGTCGCTCGAGCTCGACTTCGACGACGATCCCGACGACTGATCGTCACCCCTCGCCCGCTCCGTTCGCCACGGCGGTGAGTGGTTCGGCCCGTCCGCGATAATCGAGGGATGGCGACCCCACTCGACGAACGTCTCGCGAAGATCGAATCGCGCTATGAGGCGGTCTCCGACGAGCTCGCCTCTCCCGAGGTGGTAAACGATCAGGAGCGCATGCGCGACCTCGGTCGTTCGTTCGCCGAGCTCCAGGAGATCGTGCGGCCGTACCGCGAGTACCGCAAGGTTTCGGCTCAGGCGGACGAGGCCAGGCAGATGGAGGCCGCCGAGTCCGAGCCGGAGATGGCGGCGTACTTCCGCGACGAGGCCGACCGGGCCGAGGCGCGCGCCGCCGAGCTCCGTAGCAAGCTCGAGCTCCTGCTGATCCCCAAGGATCCGAACGACGGCAAGAACGTGATCGTCGAGATCCGCGCCGGGACCGGCGGGCAGGAAGCGGCGCTCTGGGCGGCGGAGCTGTTCGAGATGTACCGACGCTTCGCGGAGCGCCATCGCTGGAAGACCGAGGTCCTCTCGACGTCGGAGTCCGAGGGCGGTGGGGTGAAAGAGGTCGTGATGGAGGTGCGCGGCAAGGACGCGTACACGCGGATGAAGCACGAGTCGGGGGTCCACCGGGTCCAGCGCGTCCCCGTCACCGAGTCGCAGGGGCGGGTCCACACGTCCACGGCGACCGTGGCGGTGCTGCCCGAGGCGGAGGAGGTCGACGTCGAGATCCGGCCGGAGGATCTGCAGATCGACGTCTTCCGTTCGTCGGGGCCCGGAGGACAATCGGTGAACACCACCGACTCAGCCGTGCGGATCACCCACAAGCCGACCGGCATCAAGGTCGCGTGCCAGGAGGAACGCTCCCAGCTCCAGAACCGAGAGAAGGCGATGCGCTACCTCAGAGCCCGCCTCCTGCAGCGCGCCCAGGACGAGGCCCAGGCGACGGAGGCGGCCAGTCGCCGGTCGCAGGTGGGCTCGGGCGAGCGCTCGGAGAAGATCCGCACGTACAACTTCCCGGAGGGCAGGGTCACCGATCACCGGATCACGCAGGTGGACGGCAGGACGTCCCACCAGCTCCAGGACGTCCTGGCCGGCGGCGAGGCCCTCGACGGGTTCGTGGACCTGCTCCGCTCGGCCGAACGCGCCGAGCAGCTGGCGACCCCGGACGACCCGCGAGCGGACACGACCTGAGCATGCGTCCGGCGCTGATCGTTCGACAGGCGGCCGACTACCTGTCGCGCCACGACGTGGAGAGTCCGCTCCCGACCGCGGAGATCCTGCTGGCCAACGTGCTGGGGACCGACCGCGCGGGGCTGTACACACGGAACGATGGCCTGTCGGCCGGCGAGGCCAAGCGGTTCGGACGAGCGCTGTGCCGGCGGTGTGTCGGCGTGCCGCTGCAGCATCTGACAGGCGAGCAGGGGTTCCGGCGGCTCACGCTCGCCGTGAAGCCGGGCGTGTTCATCCCGCGCCCGGAGACGGAGATCCTGGTGGAACACGCGCTCGCCGCCATCGCCGACGTGACCGCCCCGGTCGTGGTGGATGTGGGGACCGGCACCGGTGCGATCGCCCTGGCGATCAAGGACGAGCGACCCGACGCGCGCGTCCTGGCGATCGACGTCTCGGCCGACGCCGTCGCGCTGGCTCGGGAGAACGCCGCCGATAGCGATCTGGACGTCGAGATCGCGGTCGGAGACCTGCTCGGTCCGGTGCCCGACGGCCTCCGGCGAGCCGTGGATCTGGTGGCGAGCAATCCGCCGTACGTCGAGGAAGAGGCGCTCGCGACCCTTCCGCGCGACGTGCTCGCCGACCCCCGGTCGGCGCTCGCGGGCGGGGTCGATACCTACGCCCGGCTGTTCGCGCAAGCGTCCGACGTGTTGCGGGCCGGTGGCTCGATAGCCGTGGAGATCGGTGAGACGCAGGCTGCTGCCATCCGAGACGTCGCAACCGAAGCCGGGTTCGTGGGGGTCGAGGTCCACGCCGATCTGACCGGCCGGGACCGTGTCGTGACCGCGCGGACGCCGGCGTAGCCGTGGATCCGATCGCCGACGCGGTCGCGGCCGTCCGCCGCGGCGAGCTCATCGTGTTCCCGACGGACACCGTGTACGGGATCGGCGCCGACCCGCAGGACCCGGCCGCGACGGCGCGTGTCTTCGACGCCAAACGCCGTCCGCGGGATCTCACCCTTCCCGTCCTGACCGCCACGCTCGACGTCGCCCGGACGCTGGCGCGGTTCGACGATCGCGCCGAGCGCCTGGCGGCCGCGCTCTGGCCCGGGCCGGTGACGCTCGTGATGCCGCGATCGGATGTCAGCCGGACGTGGGACCTCGGCCGCGAGGGCACGACGATCGGTCTCCGCGTCCCATCGCACCCGCTGGCGCTGGCCGTCCTCTCGGCCGCCGGGCCGCTCGCGACGACCAGCGCCAACCGTTCGGGGTCGCCCCCGGCGGTGACATGTGACGAGCTGCATCTGGTGTTCGAAGACCTGGTGGCGGTGTACCTGTGCGAGGAGGATCCCCTGTCGGGGGCCGCCTCGACCGTCGTCGACCTGAGCCGTGCCGACGTCCGCATCCTTCGCACCGGGGGCGTGAGCCACGATCGCATCGGCCAGCTCCTGGGCGGGAGGGCACCGCTGTTAGACTCGCCGCCTCCGGGGTGACCCGGGCTCCATGACGTCCATCCTGGTGATCTGTACGGGCAACATCTGCCGCTCGCCGATCGCGGAGGGCCTCCTCCGCGACGCCCTGCAGCGCAGGTTCGCGGAACGTGCGCCGGACGTGTCGTCGGCGGGAACGAGCGGGTTGGAGGGATCGGCAGCCATGCCCGAATCGGTCCGGTCGGCGGCCGAGCTCGGCGTCGACATCGGCGGGCACGTCGCTCGTCGTTTGACGTCCGCGATGGCGGACGCCCCCGACCTCCTCCTGTGCATGGCGAGCGAGCATCGCGACATGCTTGCCAACGGCTCGGACCGCGACGATCGTCTGTTCACGCTGAAAGAGCTCGTCCGCTTGGTCGAGACCCTTCCCGCTCCAGCGTCGGGTGCAGGACCCGACAACCTGCCGGAGCGGATCGCCGCGGCGAACGCGGCCCGCAGCGCCGGCGCGGTTCCGCCTTCCCGAGACGACGATATCGCCGACCCGCTCGGGCAGCCGTTGGAGGCGTATCGAGCGATCGCGTGGGAGCTCGAGACGTGGATCGACCGTCTGGTGGACGGTCTGTTCGGCATCGTCGCGGACGTCGACGCGGCGGAGAGGGCGTGAGATGCGGATCGCGATGGGCGCCGACCACGCCGGCTTCCCCCTCAAGGAGGACCTGAAGGGCTTCCTCGAGGCGGAGGGACACCAGGTGATCGATGTCGGGACGGACTCAGACGATCCGGTCGACTACCCGGCGTTCTGCGCGGCGGCGGCTCGGGCGGTCGTCGACGGTCGCGCCGACCGTGGGATCGTGCTCGGAGGTTCGGGTCAGGGCGAGCAGATCGTCGCGAACAAGATCGACGGGATCCGGGCATCGCTCTGCCACGACCTGTATTCAGCGCGCCTCGCGCGCGAGCACAACGATGCCAACGTGCTGGGGCTCGGGGCGCGCGTGATCGCCGCCCCCTACGCGAGGGAGGTCGTCCGGCTGTGGTTGGAGACGCCGTTCGCCGGCGGGCGGCACGAGCGAAGGATCGAACAGATCGCGCAGATCGAGCGAGGGGAGCTGTGACATGAGGGACTACGTGGCGAGCTGGGACGCCCTGAAGACGACGGACCCGGAGGTGGCCGCCGCCATAGCGAACGAGCTGGAGCGCGAGCGGACCACGCTCCGGCTGATCGCGTCGGAGAACTACGCGAGCCCAGCCGTGCTGGCGGCGATCGGCTCGACGATGAACAACAAGTACGCCGAGGGCTATCCGGGCCGCCGCTACTACGGCGGGTGCGAGTTCGTCGACGTGACCGAGCAGCTCGCGATCGACCGTGCGAAGGAGCTCTTCGGTGCCGATCACGCGAACGTCCAGCCGCACGCCGGCGCCCAGGCGAACATGGCCGTGTTCGGCGCGTTCCTCGAGCCTCGCAACCCCGACGACAAGGTGCTGGGGATGGCGCTCGCGCACGGGGGCCACCTGACGCACGGCTCGCCGGTCAACGTGAGCGGCATGTGGTTCAACTTCGTCGCCTACGAGGTCGATCGCGAGACCGAGCGGCTGGACATGGACAAGGTCCGCGACCTGGCGATCGAGCACAAGCCCCGGATCGTCCTCGCCGGCTTCACCGCCTACCCGCGTGAGATCGACTTCGCAGCGTTCCGCGCGATCTGCGACGAGGTCGGCGCGCTTCTGTGGGTCGACGCCTCGCACTTCATCGGGCTGGTCGCCGGGGGGTCGTTCCCGTCGCCGGTGCCGCATGCCGACGTCGTGACGTTCACGACGCACAAGGCGCTCCGCGGCCCGCGCGGCGCCATGATCCTGTGCCGCGAGGAGCACGCGAAGGTGATCGACAAGGCGGTGTTCCCCATGATGCAGGGCGGACCGTTGGAGCATTGCATCGCCGGGAAGGCCGTCGCGCTGAAGGAAGCGATGACGCCCGAGTTCAAGGATTACGCGCATCGGGTGGTGCGGAGCGCCCGGGCACTCGCTCAGGGGCTCGCCGACGAGGGACTGCGGATCGTGTCCGGCGGCACCGACTCCCATCTGATCCTCGCCGACCTCCGGCCGCTCGGCGTGAGCGGCAAGGACGCAGAGCGAGTGATGGACGAGGTCGGCATCTCGCTCAACAAGAACTCGATCCCGTTCGACCCGCAGCCGCCGTCGACGCCGTCCGGCATCCGGGTTGGAACGCCGGGACCGGCGACGCTCGGGATGGATGAGGCCGAGATGAAGGAGATCGCCGGGGTGATCGGCGACGTGCTCCGCAACCCCGGCGACGCGGTCGTGAAAGATGCGGCCCGTGAGCGTGTGCGCGCCCTGATGGGTCGATTCCCCGTGTACCCGTGAACCGATCGAGCGAGTGCGGTTGCGAGGCGCTCCTACGGATCGCACACTGAACGCAGCGTGATCGCCTACATCTGGGTCTTCCTCGCGTGCGCGGGGACGACGTTCGTCGCGACGCCGATCGTTCGTCGGTTGGCCCTGCGGTTCGGCGCGATCGACCAGCCGTCGGACCGCAAGGTGCATCCGAGGGCGACGCCCACCATGGGTGGGATCGCGATGTACCTGGGGTTCCTCGTGGGTCTCGGTGCCTCGCGCGTGCTGCCGTTCTTCTCGGATATGAACCACGGGAGCGCGGAGCCTCTCGCGGCGTTCGTGACGTGCACCGCGATCGTCGGGTTGGGGGTGATCGACGACAAGCGCGGCGTGTCGGCGCTGGGGAAGCTCACCGCCCAGGTGTTGATCGGGGGCGTGCTGATCCTGCTCGGTGTCCAGATCCTGTACTTCTGGTTCGGATTCGGCCCGGTCTCGGTCGGCTCCGATCTCGCGGTTCCGCTGACGATCCTGTGGCTGGCGCTCGTGGTGAACGCCGTCAACCTGGTCGACGGCCTGGATGGGTTGGCCGCCGGCATGGTCGCCATCGCGGCCGGCGCGTTCTTCATCTACATGGTCAGGACCGACAGCCTCTTCGGCGACGCGTCGGCCGCCGCACTCCTCTCGGCGATCACCGTCGGGATCTGCGTGGGGTTCCTTCCCTGGAACTTCCACCCGGCGCGGATCTTCATGGGGGATTCGGGGGCGATGCTGCTCGGCATGCTCCTCACGATCGCCACGATCTCGGGTGTGGGGCGCAACCCGTTCCCGCCGAGCGGTGGAGACCTCGCGGCGGTCGTGGGCACCGTGATGGTGCCCCTCCTCGTCCTCGCCATCCCGTTCTTGGATGTCGCGTTGGCCGTCGTCCGCAGGACGTGGCGCGGGAAGGGGATCGGCCAGGCGGACAAGGAGCACATCCATCACCGGTTGCTGGATATCGGGCACAGTCACCGATCGGCCGTCCTGCTCATGTATCTGTGGAGCGCGCTGATCTCGGCCAGCGCCCTCGCGATCGGTCTGATCGACGGGCGCCTGGTGGTGGGCACCATCATCCTGTCCCTGGTGGCGTTGTTCGCGGTGACCGCGCTCCCGAGGCTCGCTCGGTGGCGCGGCCGGGCCGAGCCGGCAGCCGCCGCGGCCCCCGAACCGCCCATCGAGGAGAGCGCCGCCCACCCCTCCGGCTGAACCCCACTCGGTCCCGGCCACGTACTAAGGAACGGGCCGCCGTTCCACGGCGGCCCCCGAACCGCGTTCCGCGTTACAGGACCGGCCGTGACCTGCGACCAGTTGCTGTGGCATGATTCGCGCCTAGCTCAAGGGAGGGGGTGGACGTGCCGGAGATCGACGTGCGCCTCGACCGGGTCTCGAAGCTCTTCGGGGACGCGGCCGCGGTCGACGACCTCTCGCTCGATATCCAGGAGGGCGAGTTCTTCTCGATGCTCGGGCCGTCGGGCTGCGGGAAGACCACGACCCTGCGGATGATCGGCGGATTCGAGGAGCCCACCTACGGCACGGTCTACCTCGGAGGCCGCGACGTGACCACGCTGCCTCCGTACAAGCGGGACGTGAACACGGTGTTCCAGTCCTATGCCCTGTTCCCGCACCTCAACGTGTACGAGAACATCGCCTTCGGCCTGCGCCGCAAGAAGGTCGACAAGGGCGACATCGACAAGCGGGTCCGCGACGCGATGACGCTGGTCGACCTGATCGGGTTCGAGAGCCGCAAGCCGCCCCAGATGTCGGGCGGGCAGCAGCAGCGCGTGGCGCTCGCCCGTGCGCTGGTGAACCACCCGAAGGTGCTGTTGCTCGACGAGCCGCTGGGCGCGCTCGACATGAAGCTCCGCAAGCAGATGCAGCTGGAGCTCAAGAGCATCCAGCAGGAGGTCGGGATCACGTTCATCTACGTGACGCACGACCAGGAAGAGGCCATGACCATGTCGGACCGGCTCGCGGTCATGCGTCACGGCAAGATCGACCAGATCGGGCCGCCGGAGGCGGTCTACGAGACGCCGGCCACCGAGTTCGTCGCGGGGTTCCTCGGTGCGTCGAACATGCTGGACGGCGAGGTCAAGGAGACGAACAACGGACGGACCACCATCGCCCTTTCCACGGGAGGGACCGTTACCACCGACACCAGCGGCGTGCCTGCGGGCATCTCCACGGTCCGGGTGGGCGTGCGGCCCGAGAAGATCACGATCGTCCCCGATGATGGCAACGCGCCCGCGGACCGGAACACCGTCACGGGGTTGCTGCGGATGTCGACCTACATCGGCGTCAACTATCAGTACAAGGTCGAGGGGCCAGGCGGAAACGAGCTGACCGTCTACGTGCAGAACCTCGGCGGTGAAGGATCCCAGCCGGTGCCCGGACAGCGGGTCCGTCTGGAGTGGCTCCCCGAGCACACCTTCGTCGTCGAGCCGTCCGCCACACCCATCTCCGAGGAGGAAGAAGAAGCATGACCGAGCGCAAGGACGACCCGCTGAACGATCTGCTGAACGACCCGGCATTCCTCCGCGGCCTCACCATGCGCCGGATGTCGCGTCGCGACCTCCTGCGGTCAGCCGGCGTGGGCGCCGGAGCGCTGTCGATGGCGGCCATCCTTGCCGCGTGCGGCGGGACGAGCGGCGGCGGCTCCGGCGGAGGCGGGACCTCCGGAAGTAGCGGTGGCGGCGGTATCGACTGGAACGCCCCGCCGAACAAGGTGTTGAACTTCGCCAACTGGCCGCTCTACATCGACAAGAAGAAGGTCAACGGTCAGGTGACGTATCCGTCCCTCGAGCAGTTCACCCAGGACACGGGCATCGTCGTCACCTATCGCGAGGCGATCAACTCCAACCCGGAGTTCTTCGGCAAGATCCAGCCCCAGCTGGCGGCGGGGCAGTCGACGGGCTGGGACCTCATGGTCATCACCAACGGCGACACCTTGAACCAGCTGCTCAGGCTGAACTACCTGGTGCCGTTGCCGACGGACAAGCGCCCCAACTTCGACGCGAACGCCAGCGTGGCGGTGACGGATCCCTCGTACGACCCCGGCAACAAGTTCACGATGGCGTGGCAATCCGGGCTCACCGGGATCGGCTGGGACCCCGTCCAGGTCAAGGCGTTGCGGCCATCCAATCCCACGATCACGAGCGTGATGGACCTGTTCGATCCCGCGTTCAAGGGAAAGGTGGGCATGTTCGGTGACAACGCCGACCTGCCGAACCTGGTCATGGTCGGCATGGGTATCGATCCCACGACGTCCACGCCCGATGACTGGCAGGCCGCGGCCGACCTGCTCCAGAAGCAGAAGGACGACGGGATCGTCCGGCAGTTCTTCACGCAGAACTACACGAGCGCGCTGCAGAACGGCGACGTCGCGCTGACCATGGCGTGGTCGGGCGACATCTTCCAGCTCAACCTGGAGGGGGACGCGTCCGGTCTGCAGTTCGCGATCCCCTCCGAGGGCGTCGTCATCTGGACCGACAACATGTGCATCCCGCTGGGAGCCGAGAACCCGGTGGATGCCATCACGTACATGGACTACGTCTACCAGCCCGAAGATCCAAGCCGAGATCGAGGCCTACGTGGAGTACATCTGTCCCGTGCCGGCGGCCGCCAAGGACATCGACCCGGCCCTCGCCAAGAGCCCGCTGATCTTCCCAACCGCGGCCGATCTCGAGAAGGCCTACACCTACTACGTCTTCAAGACGCCCGACGAGCAGACCCAGTGGAACGGGCTCTTCCAGCCGATCTACCAGGGCTGATCGAGGCGACACAGCCGAGGAAGGGGGAACACTGAGCACGCCGTCGGTCGACGAGATCGTCAGGGCGGGCACCCCGCTCATCGAGCGGAGGAAGCCCAGCCGGAACAAGAAGCTCGCTCCCTACGAGCTGCTTGCGCCCGGCGCGCTCTATCTGGCGATCTTCTTCCTGATCCCGATCGGCTACATGTTCTACACGTCGCTGCAGTCCGGCTTCATCGGCGACTTCCACTTCAACTGGCACTTCGCGAACTACTCGAACGCACTCAAGCAGTACGGCTACATCTACGTCCGGTCGCTGACGTACGCGGGGATCGTGACCGTGCTCGCGCTCCTGCTCGCGTATCCGGTTGCCTACTGGATCGCGTTCTACGGGGGCCGGCGCAAGTCCGTGTACCTCTTCCTCCTGCTCTTGCCGTTCTTCGTGTCGTTCATCATCCGCACGGTGCAGTGGCAGTTCCTGTTGAAGGACGACGGGTTGATCCTCGGCCCGCTCAAGCGGATCGGTCTGTTGCCGGAGAGCTACCACGTGCTGGGAACATCGGTCGCGGTGATCGCCGGCATCACGTACAACTTCCTGCCGTTCACGGCTTTGCCCCTGTACGTGGCGCTCGAGCGGATCGACAAGCGGCTGGTGGAGGCGGGCAAGGACCTGTACGCGCACCAGGTTCACGACGTTCCGCAAGGTCGTGTGGCCGCTGGCGCTACCGGGGGTGTTCGCGGCGTTCCTGCTGACGTTCGTCCCCGCCGTCGGCGACTACGTGAACGCGTCGATCCTGGGCGGGCCCGGCAACACGATGATCGGCAACGTCATCCAGAGCACGTTCCTCACGAACTTCGACTATCCGATCGCGGCCGCGATGTCGTTCATCCTGATGGCCGCGCTGCTCGTCGGGGCCACGATCTACGCTCGGGTCCTGGGCACCGACGACGTCACGGCGGGGGCGGCGTCGGCATGACGATGCGGCCCGAGAACCTTTCCGCCATCGAGGGGTCGGTGGGCGAACCCCTCGACGAGGCAGGGCCGCCGCCGAAGACGCCGTCGAGCAAGAAGTGGACGCGCTTCATCCTGCCCACGTACACGACGTTGTTCATCATCTACCTGATCATCCCCATCGCCGTCATGATCATCTTCGCGTTCAACACCCCCACCGGCAGGTACAACATCAAGTGGGAGCACGCGTCGCTCGACGCGTGGCGGAACCTCTTCTCGTTCCCGGACCTGTCGACGTCCCTCAAGCTCACCCTGGAGGTGGCGTTCCTCGCCACGATCCTGTCGACCATCCTGGGAACGTTCATCGGGCTGGCGCTCGGCCGGTACCGGTTCCGGGGATCGGGCGCCATGAACTTCGTGATCTTCCTGGCGATCGCGTCGCCTGAGATCGTCCTGGGATCGTCGTTGCTCACGATGTTCGTGAACGCCCGGGTCCCGCAGGGGTTCACCACGATCCTGCTCGCCCACACGATGTTCTGCGTGTCGTTCGTGGCGATCACGGTGCGAGCACGTGTCCAAGGGATGGACCGGTCGCTCGAGGAGGCGGCCGGCGACCTGGGAGCGGATCCGCGGACGACGTTCTTCAAGGTGACGTTGCCGAACATCCTGCCCGGCGTGATCGCCGGCGCGCCTGCTGGCGTTCGCACTGTCGATCGACGACTATCGTGATCACGAACTTCGTCGCCGGGTCCAAGACGACGTTCCCGCTCTGGGTGTTCGGCGCCACCCGTCAGGGGATCCCGGTGCAAGTGAACGTCATGGGGACGCTCCTGTTCATGTTCGGCATCCTTATCGTGCTGGGGCAGCTGTGGGCGTCGAACCTGCGAGCGCGCGGTGACAGGAAGCGCCTCGCGCAGGACAAGGCCCGGCTCGCGGCCGCCCAGACTTCGTGAAAGTTTTCACGAAGTCACAAGGAAACCGCCTCTGACCTGCGGAAACACGTCGTCGGGAGCTTTGACGAGCCTCGAGTGGGCCACCTATACTGGCGCCCCCATGGCCACCAACGAGCAACAGGGCGAACGGTGGTCGGGGATGGGAACCGGCTGGTCGATCACCTCCACCATGATCGGAGGGATCGCCACCATCGGGGCCTTCGGATACCTGATCGACCGGCTGCTGGGCATCGGGCACGTGTTCCTGCCGATCGGGTTCATCGTCGGGGGCGGTCTCGGCACCTACATCATCTGGCTGCGGTACGGGAGGGGAGAGGATGACGGCACCTGAGCCTGAGCGCGCGCTGATCCGTCGCGTTTCTCCGTTCGCCTTGCCCGCTGCCGTGCTCGCGTACGTGGTCGGCGCCGCCTTCGGCGGCGCCGACGCCGGGTGGTCCGCCGTGATCGCGGTCGTGCTCGTCTACCTGAACTTCGTGGCGAACGCCCTGTCCATCTCGTGGGCGGCCTCGGTCTCCCCGACCCTCGTCAGCATCGTCGCCCTCGGTGGGTACGTGGTCCGATTGATCATCTACACCGTGGCGCTGGTGCTCCTGAACCAGCTGTCGTGGTTCTCACCGGTGGCGTTCGCGCTGACGCTGGTTCCCGCGATCGTCGGGCTGCTCATCTTCGAGGCCAAGTCGCTCTCGGGACGGATGCAGGCCGACCTGTGGACGTTCGATGGAGCGGGCCATCCGTGACGGGTGCCGTGCTCGCCGCGACGTTCGAACCGCCGGGCACCAGGGACTTCGTCTACGGCTGCTGGGGTCCTTCGTTCAAGGTCTTCGGGTTCACGCTCTGCTTCAACTTCATCACGTTCCTGCTGGTCCTCGCCACGTTGATCGTCCTGGCCCTGTTCTTCTTCGCATTCCGCAAGCCGAAGGTCATGCCGGGCAAGTTCCAGTTGCTGATGGAGCTCGGGGTCCAGTTCGTCCGCGACAACATCGCCGTCCCGATGCTCGGGCCGGACGCCGAGACGTTCATGCCGCTCCTCGTTTCGTTCTTCTTCTTCATCCTGATCGGGAACCTGTTCGAGGTGGTGCCCGGACTCAGCTTCTCGGCCAGCAGCCGCGTCGCGATCCCACTGATGCTGGCCCTCGTCTCGTGGTTCACCTACAACATCATCGGGATCCGACAGCACGGCTTCTTCGGCTACCTCCGGCACACGACCATCATCCCGGAGGCTCCGGCGATCCTCCGGTACGGGCTGTTGATGCCGATCGAATTCATCTCGAACATCATCGTGCGGCCGATCACCCTCACGGTCCGTCTCACGGCCAACTTCGTGGCCGGGCACTTCCTGCTGGCGATCTTCTTCCTGGGGACCGTCTTCTTCCTCGAGGACGGCCCGAAGACCTGGCCGTTCGCCGCTCTATCGTTCCCACTCGCGTTGATGGTCGTCGGGCTCGAGATCTTCGTCTCGGCCCTGCAGGCGTTCATCTTCGCCGTCCTCAGCGCCTCCTACATCGGGCAGGCCAAGGCGGAGTCGCACTAGCTAAGGAGGCAGTTGGATGTTCGCGTTCATCGCACAGGTCACGGGGAACCTCGACGGGCTCGCCACGATCGGCAAGGGGCTGGTCATCGGCCTCGCCGCCATCGGGCCGGGCATCGGCTTCGGGATCCTGATCGGGAAGTCGGTCGAGGCCATGGCGCGCCAGCCGGAGTACGCGGGCCAGGTCCGCACCACCATGTTCATCGGGATCGGCTTGATCGAGGCGCTGGCGCTCTTCGGCATCGCGTTCTCGTTCATCATCTAGGAGGGGGATCGATGTTCGTCACCAGGATCGGTCTCCTCGCAGCGGGGTCCAGCGACAAGGAGAACCTCTACCCCCACGCGACCGAACTGCTCGTCGGGGCGGTCGCGTTCGCGATCATCTTCTTCTTCTTCTGGAAGTGGGTGCTCCCTCGGGTGAACACGTTGCTCGAGGAGCGCCGCGAGAAGATCCAGGGCGAGATGGAGCGCGCCGAGGTGTCGCGCGTCGCGGCCGACGACGAGCTCGCCCGCTACAAGACGCAGCTCGCCGGCGCGGCCGACGAGGCGAACCGGATCATCGACGAGGCTCGCAAGACGGCCGATCAGCTCCGTGCGGACCTGCAGTCCCGCGCCGAACAGGAGTCGCACGCGATCGTTGCCCGCGCCCAGGAGGAGATCCGCGCCGAACGCGATCGGGTGTTCCAGGAGCTTCGGACGCAGGTGGGCGAGATCGCCGTCGAGCTTGCGGGCAAGGTCGTCGGTGAGTCGCTCGACACGTCCGCGCACGCACGGCTGATCGACGAGTACATCGACGAGGTCACCTCGGGGAACGGGAAGAACTGACGTGACGGACGAAGGACTCATCGGCGGGTACGCCCAGGCGCTGTTCGCCGTGGCGCAGGCCGAGGACGTCCTGCCCAAGGTCGAGGACGAGCTGTACGCGTTCGGCAAGGCGCTCGAGCAGCACACCGACCTGCGCGAGGCGCTGACCGACTGCCGTGCTGCCCGTCGAGAACAAGAAGGCGGTCGTCGAGGATCTGTTGGGCGAACGGGCTCACCCGATCACGCTCGGCCTGCTCGCGTTCGTGATCGACGTGGGCCGCGCGCGCCATATCCCCAAGATCGTCGAGGAGCTCGCACGCATGGCCTCCGTCGAGCGCAGCCACGCGCTCGCCGAGGTCCGAACGGCGGTCGAGCTGACCGACGAGCAGCGCCGGCGCCTGGCCGAGGCGTTGTCCCGCGCGACCGGCCGGACGGTCGACCTGAAGGTCGTGGTCGATCCGAGCGTGATCGGCGGCGTGGTGGCGCGGGTGGGAGACGAGGTCTTCGACGGCTCGATCGCGAGCCGGCTGGAAGACGCCAAGCAAGCACTAGGGAGCGTGTGATGGCACTGAACATCGATCCGGCAAGCATCGCGGAGGCGCTCCGGCGGAACGTCGAGAGCTGGACGCCGACCGTCGAACGAGGAGAGGTCGGCCGCGTGACCGAGACGGCCGACGGCGTGGCCCGGGTCCAGGGCCTGCCCGGCGCCATGGCGAACGAGCTCCTGGAGTTCCCCGGAGGGATCTTCGGGCTGGCGTTCAACCTGGACGTGGACGAGATCGGATGCATCATCCTGGGCGAGTCCGACAAGATCGAGGAAGGCGACCCCGTGAAGCAGACGGGGACGCATCCTGTCGATGCCGGTCGGCGACGGCTTCCTCGGGCGCGTCGTGGACGCGCTCGGCCGGCCGCTCGACGACAAGGGCGCCGATCGCCGTCGACCGAGCGCCGCAACCTGGAGGTGCAGGCGCCGAACGTCGTCTCGCGGCAGCCGGTGAAGGAGCCGCTGTACACCGGCATCTCGGCGATCGACGCCATGACGGCCATCGGGCGCGGCCAGCGCCAGCTCCTCATCGGCGACCGCCAGACCGGCAAGACCGCTGTGGCGATCGACGCGATCATCGCCCAGCGCGAGCACTGGGGCACCGACCGCGCGGTCAAGTGCATCTACGTGGCGATCGGCCAGAAGGCGTCAACGGTGTCGGAGGTGGTCGAGACGCTCCGGGAGAACGGGGCGCTCGAGTACACGGTCGTCGTGAACGCCTCGGCCGCGGACCCCGCGCCGTTCCAGTACATCGCGCCCTACGCGGGTGCGGCGCTGGGCGCCTACTGGATGTACGAGGGCGACAGCGCACTGATCGTCTACGACGACCTGTCCAAGCAGGCGGTCGCCTACCGCGAGATCTCGCTCCTGCTCCGCCGGCCGCCGGGCCGCGAGGCGTATCCGGGCGACGTGTTCTACCTTCACTCGCGCCTGCTCGAGCGCGCGGCCAAGCTCTCCGACGATCTGGGCGGTGGCTCCCTCACGGCGCTGCCGATCATCGAGACGAAGGGCGGCGACATCTCCGCCTACATCCCGACCAACGTCATCTCGATCACCGACGGGCAGATCTTCTTCGAGTCCGAGCTGTTCTTCTCCGGCGTCCGGCCGGCGATCAACGTCGGCGTCTCGGTGTCACGGGTCGGGGGCAACGCGCAGATCAAGGCGATGAAGAAGGTCGCCGGCCGACTGCGCCTGGACCTCGCGCAGTACCGCGCCTTGGAGGCGTTCGCGCAGTTCGGCTCGGAGCTCGACAAGGCGTCGCGGCAACAGCTCGCGCGCGGCGCCCGGGTCGTCGAGATCCTGAAGCAGCCGCAGTACCAGCCGCAGCCCGTGGAGCGCCAGGTCGTCGCGATCTACGTGGTGACGGGCGGCTACCTCGACGACTATCCGGTCGAGGACGCGAAGCGATTCGTGACCTCGTTCAACGACTACCTGGAGACCCGGCACCCGGAGATCCCCACGGCGATCCGGGAGACCGGCGACCTGTCCGACGAGAACGAGGGCGCGCTGAAGACGGCGATCGCCGGGTTCGCGGAGACGTTCGTGGCGAGCGACGCCGGGCCGGGGTCCGAGTCGGGGATCGGCGCCCCGTCGGCCCCCGACGAGGTCAAGCCGGACATCGGATGGGACCGGATGTCCTCGGTCGACGAGGAGCCCGAGACCGATCCCGAGACGCCGGCGTCCGCGTAGCCCATGGGCGCTCAGCTCCGTGTCGTCCGTCGAAGGATCCGATCGGTCCAATCGACGAAGAAGATCACGCGCGCCATGGAGCTCATCGCGTCGTCCCGGATCGTGAAGGCGCAGCAGCGTGTCGAGGCGTCCCGCCCGTACGCGGTGCAGCTGACCGCCGCCATGGAGGACGTGGCCCGGCAGAGCGGCACCGTGGCGCACCCCCTGCTCGAGGAGCGGGAATCGGTCGAGCAGGTGGGCGTGCTGATCGTGACGTCCGACCGAGGGCTCGCGGGGTCGTACAACGCGAACGTGCTGAAGATCGGCGAGGAGCTGATCGCGGACGTGACCCGCCGTGGTCTGGAGCCGGTCGTGTACGTGATCGGCAAGAAGGGCGTGGGGTACTTCCGGTTCCGAGGTGTCGCGATGCGGGGCGAGTGGCAAGGGTTCAGCGAGGTGCCGCCGTACGCGAAGGCCGAGGAGGTCGGCCGCAAGCTGATCGCCGACTTCGCCGACGGATCGATCGACGAGCTGCACTGCGCGTACACCGACTTCCGTTCGGCGTTCACGTTGCGCGCGACCTCGCAGCGCTTCCTGCCGATCGCACCCGAGGAGGTGCACGGAACCGGGCTCGAAGCCGTCCCCGCCGAGTACCTCTTCGAGCCCGAGCCGGCGGAGCTCCTGCACGCGCTCCTGCCGCAATACATCGTCACCAAGGTGTACGCGGCGCTCCTCGAGTCGGCGGCGTCGGAGAACGCCGCACGCCGGCGCGCCATGAAGGCGGCCACGGACAACGCTGAGGACCTGATCAAGCTGCTCTCCCGGCAGGCGAACCGCGCCCGCCAGGACGAGATCACGACGGAGATCCTGGAGATCGTCGGCGGGGCGGAAGCCCTGACCGCATCATCGGAAGGATGAGCATGGCTGAAGACAACGCACACCCACAGGGCCGGGTCGTCCGGGTGATCGGACCGGTGGTGGACGTGGAGTTCCCGCCGAGCGAGCTCCCCGACATCTACACGGCGCTGAAGGTCGACGTCACGCTGGAGAACGCCACCACCACGATCACGTGCGAAGTGGCCCAGCACATCGGCGACAACATCATCCGGGCGATCGCGCTGAAGCCGACGGACGGCCTGACGCGCGGCGCGCCCGTCGAGAACACCGGGGCGCCGATCAGCGTCCCCGTCGGCGAGGGGGTCCTCGGTCACGTGTACAACGTGCTCGGCGAGCCGCTCGACACCGACATGTCCAACATCCACCCGGACACGTACTGGCCGATCCACCGCGAGCCGCCGCCGTTCGCGGACCTGGAGCCGAAGAAGGTCATGCTCGAGACCGGCATCAAGGTCATCGACCTCCTGGAGCCGTACGTGCAGGGCGGCAAGATCGGGATGTTCGGCGGCGCCGGCGTGGGCAAGACCGTCATCATCCAGGAGATGATCCGCCGCCAGGCGGAGCAGCACGGCGGCGTGTCCGTGTTCGCCGGCGTCGGCGAGCGCACCCGTGAGGGCAACGACCTCTTCCTGGAGATGACCGAGTCGGGCGTCCTGGCCGAAGACCGCGCTGGTGTTCGGCCAGATGGACGAGCCGCCCGGCGTGCGCCTTCGCGTGGCGCTCTCGGCGCTCACGATGGCCGAGTACTTCCGCGACGAGATCCACCTGGACGTGCTGCTGTTCGTGGACAACATCTTCCGCTTCACGCAGGCGGGGTCGGAGGTCTCCACGCTGCTCGGCCGGATGCCGAGCGCCGTCGGCTACCAGCCGAACCTGGCGGGCGAGATGGGCGCGCTGCAGGAACGGATCACGTCGGCCGGCGGCCGTTCGATCACGTCCCTGCAGGCGATCTACGTGCCCGCGGACGACATCACGGACCCGGCGCCGCACGCGGCGTTCGCGCACCTGGACGCCACGACCGTGCTCTCGCGCGACATCGCGTCGCTCGGGATCTACCCGGCCGTGGACCCGCTCGACTCGAGCAGCCGGATCCTCGACCCGCGCTACGTCGGCGAGGAGCACTACGCGGTCGCGCGGCGCGTGCAGGAGATCCTGCAGCGGTACAAGGACCTGCAGGACATCATCGCGATCCTCGGCATCGACGAGCTGTCCGAGGAGGACAAGGTCATCGTGTCGCGTGCCCGGAAGATCCAGAAGTTCCTGTCGCAGCCGATCTTCGTGGCCGAGCAGTTCACGGGCGTGCCCGGGCAAGTACACGCCGGTCGACGAGACGATCGCGTCGTTCAAGGGGCTGTGCGAAGGGGAGTACGACCACCTCCCCGAGCAGGCGTTCTTCCTGGTCGGCGGCATCGAAGAGGCCGTCGCGCAGGCCAAGCAGATGGAGGCCGCGTAACCCGTGCCGCTCGAGGTGCACGTCGTCACGCCCGAGCGCGAGGTCTGGACGGGCTCGGCGGAGATGTTGATCGCCCGCGGCATCGAGGGGGAGCTCGGCATCATGGGCGGTCACGAGCCGATGTTGGTGCAGCTCGCGATCGGACCCCTCCGCATCCATCGGGAGGGCGGGGAGTTGCTCGCCGCCGTCGTCGACGGGGGGTTCCTGCACGTGGGAACGCACGAAGGGGTCACCCGCGCCGACGTCCTGGCGTCGCAAGCCGTGCTCGCGAGCCGAGATCGACGTGGAGGAGACGCGACGCGTGTTGGCCGAACACGAGGCGAACGCCGCCGCGTTGCAGGGCCAGGGCGCCGAGGTCGAGGAGGCCGAGCTCGAAGCGCTCAAGCGCGAGATGCAGAAGGCGCAGGCCCGCCTCAAGCTGGTCGGCTAGGCCTTCCAGAGCCCTCCTCGCGTTAGCATCGGTCGATCATGGATCGCCTGTTCGTCACCGGAGGGGCCCGCCTGGCGGGGTCGGTCCGCGTGTCCGGCGCCAAGAACTCCGCGCTCAAGCTGATGGCGGCCTCGCTCCTCGCGCCCGGGACCAGCGTGGTCCGCAACGTGCCGCGTATCCGTGACTGCGGGGTGATGGCCGAGATGTTGGAGCACTTCGGCGTGCGCGTCACGCTCCGGGACGGCGTCGCCGAGCTGGATGCGACGCACGTGGACGACGTCGAGGCGCCCGACGAGCTGGTTCGGCAGATGCGCGCGTCGATCGTCGTGCTGGGTCCGTTGCTCGCCCGATGCGGGCGCGCGCGCGTGTCGATGCCCGGAGGAGATGAGATCGGGGCCCGGCCCGTCGACCTGCACGTGCACGGGCTCGAACGGATGGGCGCGACGATCCGGTTCGAGCACGGGTTCCTGTTGGCCGAAGCGGACGAACTGCGAGGTGCTGCGATCACCCTGGACTACCCGAGCGTCACGGCCACCGAGAACCTGTTGTTCGCGGCCGTGCGGCGCGCGGGGCGTCACCGTGATCGACAACGCCGCGCGGGAGCCCGAGATCGCCGACGTCGCGAACTGCCTCGTCGCCATGGGGGCGCAGATCCGGGGCGCGGGGTCGAGCACGATCGAGATCGAGGGCGTGGACGAGCTCAGCCCGACCGACCACACGGCGGTGCCCGATCGCATCGAGGCCGGGACGTGGGCGGCGGGCGCCGTCGCCACGCAGGGCGACGTGACGATCGAGAACGCCCGGCCCGAACACCTGGAGCTCTTCCTCTCGAAGCTCCGCGACACGGGGACCGAAGTCACCGTGTCCGACGCGGGCCTGCGGATCCGCCAGTCGGCGCGCGCGCGGGCGGTCGACTTCGTGACGCTCCCGTATCCGGGGATCGCCACCGACTTCCAGCCGATCCTGCTCGCCATGCTGGCGACGGCCGAGGGCACGGCCATCGTCACCGAGAACGTGTTCGAGAGCCGGTTCCTGTACGTCGGCGAGCTCCTGCGGATGGGTGCCGACATCCGAACGGAGGGTCACCATGCGGTGATCCGGGGGGTGCCCCGTCTCTCCGCGGCCCCCGTGCGGGCGTTGGACATCCGCGCGGGCGCCGCTCTGGTGCTCGCGGCGCTGTGCGCGGACGGCGTCACCGAGATCGCCGACATGCAGCACGTGGACCGGGGGTACGAGGACTTCGAGGCGAAGCTCGAGGGGCTCGGCGCCGAGGTCCGGCGCGAGCGCGAGCTCCTCACGCTCCCGTGAGGGGACCGATCCGGCGCATCCCTTCGTTGCTGATGGTGTCGTTGGCCGTGGCGTGGCCCCTGGTGTCGATGCCCCGAGCGGCTGCGCAGGCCGCTCCCGGTGATCGCGAGGTCTTGCTCGCGACGATGGACGACGCGGGGCTCGCGGACCTGCTCGCCGACTCCCGGCTTCCTCGCGCTCGCACAGGAAGGCGGCGCCGCGCTCCTCGTCATGACCGAACCCGGTGCGACGCTCCGGGACTTCGGAGGCGCGTTCGCCCGGTCGTCCGGCGGAGCGCTCCCGGACGGGCTGGCGGCCACCGACCTCGGATCGATGGCCGGTGAGACCGGATCGACCTCGCCGGAGAAGCTCGCCGCGGCCGCCGAGCAGCTCGCGTCCGCCTTGGACGCGTCCACCGCCGCGAGCGAGATCGTCCTCGTCGCATCGGCGTCGCCCGACGGCGCCGCGGAGGCCGCGGGGGATCACCTCGGCGCGCTCGTGATGGCCACGGGGAACCCGCAGGACCTGGCGGCGGCGATCCGAGCGGGCGGTCCAGGGGGAACGTTGCGCACGCTGACGTCCGACTCCACCCGGCGCGACGGTGTCGTCGCGGCCCCCGACGTGGCTCGGACCGCCGTCGACTTCGCCGGGATCGACGGCGTGAACGATCCCGGCGGCGCGGTGATCCGTGTGGTCGATGCGTCGCCCCCGGTCGGCCTCGTCGACCGATACGTCCAGTCGAAGCGGCTGACGGTGCCCATCGGAACGGCCGCCGCCCTGTTCGCGGTCTTCAGCGCCGTGCTCGGCATCGCGGCCCTCATGTGGCGGCGCGCGCCGAGCTGGATCCGCCAGCTCGGCGCCTGGCTGGCGATATCGCTCCCCTTCCTCGCGCTGTCGCTGCTGCTGGTAGGGCACCTCCCGTCGCTCACCTACGCCACCGCGGTGCCGTTCGTGATCGCTACGACCGCGATCGCCACGCTGGCCCTGGGGCCGGTAGCTAAGCGATGGGGCACGCTCGGAGCCGTGGCCGCCGCCGGCGTCATCCTGCTGGGCGCGCTCGTCGTGGAGGCCGCCATCGGCTGGACGGCCGCGCTCACGCCGTTGCTCGGTGGCTCGCAGCTCGACGGCGGCCGGTTCTTCGGGTTCCCGAACGCCTTCATCGGACTGCTCCTCGGGGGCTCCCTCTACGTCGCGCAGCGGTTGCCCCGGCTGCACGGCACCGCGCTCATCGCGGCCGCGGGCCTGTTCGCCGGTTCGCCGTGGACCGGGTCGAACATCGGCGCCGCGGTCACGCTGTTCGCCGCCGCCGGCATCTGGTGGGGTCTCCGCGGCGAGCTCGGTTGGTGGCGCACGGGCCTTGCAGCCGTCGTCGTCGTGGCCGGTGGCGTGGTGCTCGTCGTCATCGCGCACCGCTTCCTCACGTCCACGGTCACGCACATCACGACGTTCTCGGAGCACACGGGCGGGGTCGGCGGCCTGTGGAACAAGCTCGTCGATCGCCTCGCCGTGGGTACCGACCTCATCGCGAACAACCCGTTCGCGTTGCTTCCCGTGGCCGGCGTCCTGGTCATGTTGGGCGTGGTCCTCCGGCCGCCGCGCGTGGTCGCCGCCTCGTTCCGCGACGCTCCGGTGTGGCGACTCGCGCTCCTGACGATCGTCGCCGGCAGCATCGTCGCGTACCTGGTCAACGACTCCGGCGCGGCGGCGCTCGGAGAAGGGCTCACGACGTCGCTCGCCGGCATGCTCTACGTGTCGTTACGGTGGCGCGACGGCATGATGACATCGTGAACCTCCCGATCCCACCGCGCCCCGATACCGGCGGCACCGGCACAGCTCCGATCCTCACGACCGTCGACGGACGTCCCCGGTCGACCTGGGGATGGTTCGAGGGGGCGGGTGTCTACCTCCTTGCGACCATCGCGGGTGGGTTCGCCTCGCTGCCCGTCCTGGCGGCGCTGGGCGACACCAGCGTGAACGGCGCGGTCGGCCGCTCGGAGATCATCGCGACGATCGTCGCCGACGTCGTGATCACCGGCGTGCTCGTGTTCTGGCTGGCACGCTGGCACCGCGAATGGCGAGCGGCCATGGTGTTGCCGCCCGAACCGAACCGGATCTGGCGGCACCTGCTCTACGGCGGGATCGCCGGTCTGATCCTGGTGCCGACCGTGGGGCTCATCAGCGGCGGGATCGAGGCCGTGTTCCGCGAGGCGGTTGGGCACAAGGTCGTCGTTCCGGAACAGGTGGCGCCGGGGCTCTCACACCTTGCCGCGGTCGCTCTCGTCGTGCTGGCGGCGGTCATCGCCCCCATCAGCGAGGAGTTCTTCTTCCGCGGGGTGCTGTTCCGGACCGTTCGCGACCGCCACGGGTTCTGGCCGGCCGCGCTCGCCTCGGCGATCCCGTTCGGCCTGGTGCACTACGTGCCGTCACCGGCGATCGACGCCCTGGTGCTGCAGCTGACGATGGTCTTCACGGGGATCGGCCTGGCATGGGTGTACGAGCGACGCGGCACGATCGTCGCCTCGATGGCCGCGCACATGGCGTTCAACGTGGTCGGCCTCGTGGTGATCCTCGGCGTCGTTCGATAGCCCGTCGTCACCTCCGTATGCTGTGCGGGTCGACGTATCCGTGCCCCGGATCGAGGTGACGCAGGCGTGGCGAGGTTCCCGACCGACCCCTGGTTCCAGGAGTTCATCCTGGCCATCAACGGGTCCGAGCGCTACCGAGAGGTGGCGGCGGATTGGGAGGGCGACGTCGCGTTCCGGATCGAGGCCGAGCCCGACAAAGGCGTGCCCGAGACGGTCTGGGGGTTCCTCGATCTCTGGCACGGAGCGTGCCGAGGCGGCGGCGTGGTCGACGAAGGGAAGGGCGCCGCGTCGACGTACGTGATCAGCGCCCCCTATTCGAGGTGGCGCGAGGTCCTCGAGGGCGATCTGGATCCGATCCGCGCGATGATGCAGGGGAAGCTCCGCGTGCAGGGGGACCTGCCGACGATCATCCGCTACGTGAGCGCCGCGAACGAGCTCGTTCACCTGACGGGCACGGTCGACACCGAGTTCCCCGACGGGGGCTGAGGCGTCCGTGCGCGCGGTCGTCTTCGCCGGCGTGCGCGAGGTGCGCGTCGCGAACGTTCCGGATGCGGTGGTCGAGGAGCCCGGCGACGCCGTCGTCCGCGTGACGAGGACCGCGATCTGTGGCTCGGATCTCCATTTCTTCCACGGCAAGGCGCCGATCGATCCCGGCGAGGTCTTGGGGCACGAGGCCGTCGGCGTCGTGGAGTCGGTGGGCGCGGCGGTGGAGCGCTTCGAGCCGGGGGATCGTGTCGTGGTCGCGTTCAACATCGCGTGCGGGGCGTGTTGGTTCTGCCGACGCGGCGAGACGCAGCTCTGCGACGACTTCCGGAACCTCGGCGCGGGCTCGTTCGGCGGGAGCCTGGGCGGCGCGCAGGCAGCCTTCGTCCGTGTGCCCAACGCGGACGTGAACCTCCTGCGGATACCGGACGGCATGGATGACGAGCGCGCGCTGTTCGTCGGCGACATCCTGACGACGGGTCTCTACGCGGCGTCGATCGCCGAGATCGAGCCGGGAAGCACGGTCGCCGTCGTCGGCTGCGGTCCCGTGGGGTTCTTCTGCATCCAGGCGGCTCGGGCGCTCGGAGCCGGCCGGGTGTTCGCGATCGACCTCGAGCCGGAGCGGCTCGGCCTCGCCGAGCGCGTCGGCGCCGTGCCGGTCCATGCACGCGAACGGCATCCGGCCAGTGCGCTCGCGGAGGCCACCGACGGAAGGGGCGCCGACGTGGTGCTGGAGGCCGTAGGGACGCCGAGCGCGTTCGAGAGCGCGGTCGGCATCGTGCGCCGCGGCGGCCGGGTCGTCGTGGTGGGCGTCTACGCGGGGGAGTCCGTCGAGCTGCAACTCGGCGTCTATTGGGCACGGGCGCTGACGCTGCGCTTCTCAGGTATCTGCCCGGTGCACGCGTGGTGGGAGCGCGCCATGGACGAGCTCGTGGCCGGCCGCATCGATCCCTCGCCGCTGATCTCGCACCGGTTGTCGCTCGAGGACGCCCCGGAGGGTTACGCGCTTTTCGACCGCCGCGAGGCGACGAAGGTCGTGCTGGTGCCGTGACTGTCGTCTACGACACCGACGAGCCGAGCGGGTTCGCCTCGATGGTCGGTGGCCTCATCGACCAGAACCTCGAGCGCGATCCCACGAGACGGAGGCTCCTCCGGCCGTCGTCCGCGACGCTCACCGCGCCCGACGCCGGCGTCGCGGTCACGGTGCTGACGAGCGCGGGAGGCGTGGAGGTTCGCGACGGGGAGGACCCGGCCGCACAGATCGCCATCACGGCCGACTCCGACCGGCTGCTCGGGCTCACGGCAGCGCCACTGCGCTTCGGCCTGCCCGATCCGTTCGACGCCCGCGGGCGGGCGGTCCTCCGCGACGTCTTGTCGGGGCGGATCCGCATCCGCGGGATGCTTACACATCCGCGGCGGCTCGCCCGCCTCTCATCTCTCCTGTCGGTGGCATGACGTGAACGCGCCCCCGGTCGCCCCGACCCGCCCGGATCTCACGGCGAGCGCCCGTTCCCCGTCGCGGGGCGGATGGGCGACGGCCGCGGTGGTGGTCGCGATCCTCGTGGTGGTCCTTGGTGGGTACGTGGTGGCGGGCGCGCTCTCCGAGCCGGCCGGACGACCGGTCGGCGTCCCCGGGGTCGTCAGCATCCGGCCGCTCTCGGGTTGGGAGTTCGCGGGCGCCACGAGGTTCGAGGGAGGCGCCTCCGTCCAGCTGACGCGGGGGAGCGGCAACCTGCTGGTCACCGTCCTCGACCCGTTCCAGGGTGGTCCGGACGCGCTCGCGCGGTTGTACGAGGACTCGGTGCTCTCGGGTCGCCTGAGTCAGCTCTCGGTGTCGAGGAACCTCGAGATCGTCCGCCTCCCTTCGGGTCTGTCGGGTGTGCGGTTCGCCTACGTCGGGGTGATCGCCGACACGGGCACGTCCGTCGAGGGCGAGGTCACCGCGTTCGTCACGCCCTCGGGGCACGGCATCGTGTTCAACGCGTGGGCGCCTGCGGGGCTGCTCTCCTTCGTCCGATCCGACGTCCGCACGATGGTGAGCGAAGCGGGGGTGACGTGATCCGATGATCGCCTCGGTGCCCCGACGCCGCCGGTCACCGCTGCACGACGGCAGCCTGTACCAGCCGAAGCGTCCGGCGTTCTGGGCGTACGCGGTGATCATGGTTCTCACCGGGATCGTCTCGTTCGGGCAGCAGAGCTTCTTCCGGCAGATCTCACCGGTGGGCTGGGCGTTGTCGTGGGCGCTCCTCGCCGTCTACGCGCTCCCCGTGCTCTTCCTGGTCTACGTCCTGGACCTTTACGAACGAGAGCCGCTGTCCCTGGTGATCGGGGCGCTGCTGTGGGGGGCGATCGCGGCCACGACGCTCTCGGGGTTCGCGAACGATGGCTGGGGCCTGGTGGTGTCCCGCGTCGGCGGACCGGAGTTCGCCGCGCGTTGGACGGCCGCGCTCACCGCGCCGATCGTCGAGGAGGTCCTCAAGGGCCTGGGCGTGGTCCTGATCTACCTCATCGCGCCCGACGAGTTCGACGACATGATGGACGGCTTCGTCTACGGCGCGGTGTGCGGCCTGGGCTTCGCGGTCGTCGAGGACGTCTTCTACTTCATGGGGGTGTTCGGCGGTCATCCGAACGGCGTCCTGCAGGGGTTCTTCGTCCGTGTCGTATCCAGCGGGCTCTACTCGCACGTCCTGTACACCGGACTCGTCGGGATGGGGATCGGCTATCTCGTGTCGCGGCGCACCCGCCGCCCGCTCGCACGGCGGATCATGGTGCTGGCGGGCCTGTCGGCCGCCGCCGTGCTCGGACACTTCCTGTGGAACTCGCCCTTCCTGGACCTGTTCCCCGCGCGGCCGTGGAGCGGCGCGGATCTGGCCATGATCCCCGTCGCGACGGCGGTGAAGGGCCTTCCCCTCCTCGCGTTCGCGACGCTCGCGGTGGTGTTGGCCCGCAGACGCGAGCGCTCGTGGCTGCACGGCGAGCTCGCCGACGAGATCGGCGGCCCCGGCATCTCCTCGGTCGAGCTCGCGACGCTCGAGGACCCGGGCATGCGGCGCCGGGCGGTCCGCGCCATGCGGACGCGCGCCGGCAGTCACGCCGCCGGGCTCCTCCGCCGTCTCCAGCGAGAACAGGTGAACCTGGCCATGGTCCGCTCGAAGGTCGCCACCGACGACGACCCGGCGTTGATCGAGCAGCGCGCGTATTGCGGATCCCTCCGCGACGCGTTGCGTGCGATCCCCGGTGCGGCCCCCGCCGACGCCGGCTCCGTTGCCGACGCGGGTCCCGGCGACCGCTAGGCTTCGGCCGGTGGATGTCGGAGCGGTGATCGCGGGGGTGCTGGCGGGGCATCGCCGCGCCATCGCCCGTGCCATCTCCATGGTCGAGGACGGGGATGCCGATCTGGAGGTCCTCTCCGCGGGGATCTACGCGAGCACCGGCCGGGCGTCGACGGTCGGGCTCACCGGGGCTCCCGGCGTCGGGAAGTCGACGCTCGCAACCGAGCTGGTGCGGGCCGAGCGCGATGCCGGTCGCACCGTCGCCGTGCTCGCGATCGATCCCACCTCCCCCTACACGGGCGGAGCGTTGCTAGGGGACCGTGTTCGCATGCAGGAACACGCGACCGATCCGGGCGTCTTCATCCGTTCGATGGCCACGCGCGGACATCTGGGGGGCATGGCGCTCGCGGCGCCCGAGGCCGTCCGCGTGCTCGACGCCGCCGGGTACGACGAGATCGTGGTGGAGACCGTGGGGGTCGGACAGGCTGAGGTCGAGGTGGCGGCGGCGACCGACACGGCGGTGGTCGTGCTCGCGCCGGGGATGGGTGATGCGGTCCAGATGGCCAAGGCGGGGATCCTTGAGATCGCGGACGTCTTCGTCGTGAACAAGGCCGACCGAGATGGGGCCGGCGAGGTGGTCCGCGAGCTCCGTCAGATGCTGCACCTGGGCGCGGCCCGCCCGTGGGAGCCGCCGATCCTGCAGACGTCCGCGCTCGGCCACGAGGGGATCGCGGAGCTCCGTTCGGCGATCGCAGACCATCGGACGTTCCTGGATGATTCCGGCTCGTTGCAGGCGAAGCGGCGCGCCAGGCTCCTCCGCGAGGTCGAGAGCTTGGCGGCGGCCCGTTTCCGGGTGAAGGCGGCGACGGCCCTCACGGCGGACGGTGCGCTCGCCGACGAGCTGGTGTCCCGGCGCGTGGACCCGTATCGGGCCGCCGCTATCCTGGCGGGCGAGACCGCCGCCGCGGGATAGCGGCGGCACGGACCGACGGGCGACGGGTGGCGGAACCAGCCGAGGACGTGACGAAGGCCGGGGACGGTGGAGGCATCCCTCGAGCGGAGCGCGGGTTCGCGACGCTCTCCGGCGAACCGGTCGAACCGGTCTACCGGCCCGAGGACCTCGACGGCTTCGATCCCGACGCGAAGTTGGGAGCGCCCGGCGCGTACCCGTTCACCCGCGGCGTGTACCCATCCATGTACCGGGGCCGCCTGTGGACGATGCGGCAGTTCGCGGGGTTCGGCACGGCCGCCGAGACGAACGAGCGCTACCGGTTCCTGCTCGGGCGCGGCCAGGGCGGGTTGTCGGTCGCGTTCGACATGCCGACGCTGATGGGGATCGACTCGGACGACCCGCGCGCGGAAGGTGAGGTGGGGCGCTGCGGGGTCGCCACCGACACGCTCGAGGACTTCGTGACGTTGTTCGACCGGATCCCGCTCGGGGACATCTCCACGTCCATGACGATCAGCGGTCCGGCGGTCGTGGCGTTCGCGTTCTTCC
Organism: uncultured Actinomycetes bacterium; assembly: GCA_963736335.1. Lineage (GTDB taxonomy): Bacteria > Actinomycetota > UBA4738 > UBA4738 > HRBIN12 > JBBQVZ01. Next base: position 637,186 of record CAVTOC010000005.1, read on the forward strand.
TGGCGACCGCCGAACGGCAAGGTGTGCCATGGCACAGGCTGGACGGCACGCTGCAGACCGACATCATGAAGGAGTACATCGCGCAGAAGGAATGGATCTTCCCTCCACGTCCGCACCTGCGATTGATCGGCGACCTGATGGCGTTCTGCGCCGAGCACGTGCCGCGCTGGCATCCGGTGAGCGTGTCCGGCTATCACATCCGCGAGGCCGGCGCGACGGCGGCGCAGGAGCTCGCGTACACGCTGGCCGACGGGTTCTCCTACGTCGAGCTGGGGCAGACGCGAGGACTCGATGTCGACACGTTCTCGCCGGGCCTGTCGTTCTTCTTCAACGCGCACATCGACTTCTTCGAGGAGATCGCGAAACTGCGTGCGGCGCGGAGGATCTGGGCACGCTGGCTGCGCGACCGGTACGGGGCCACCGACCTCAACGCCATGAAGCTGCGGTTCCACACCCAGACCGCCGGCGTGTCGCTCACGGCGCAGCAGCCGATGAACAACGTCGTCCGGACCACGATCGAAGCGTTGGCCGGGGTGCTGGGCGGGACCCAGTCGCTGCACACGAACGCGCTCGACGAGGTGCTGGCGCTCCCCACGGAGGACAACGCGAAGCTCGCGCTCCGCACACAGCAGGTCATCGCGTATGAGAGCGGCGTGCCGGACGTGACCGATCCGCTCGCGGGCTCGTACTTCGTGGAGTCCATGACCGACCGCATCGAGGCGGAGGCCGAGGCGATGTTCTCGGAGATCGACCGTATGGGCGACGGGTCGATGCTCGAAGGAGTGCTGACGGGCATCGAGACGGGCTGGTTCCAGCAGGCGATCGCCGAGTCGGCCTTCCGGGAACAGCGCCGCTACGAGTCCGGCGACCTGACGAAGGTGGGCGTCAACGCGTTCGTCGACCGACACGACGAGCCCGTCGAGACGCTGGTGATCGGTCCGGAGGGCGAGCGCGAGCAGATCGCGACGCTGACACGCCTGCGTGCCGAGCGGGACGAGCCTTCGGCGAGGGCGGCGCTCGTAGCCCTGGTCGCTGCGGCCGGGACCGACGAGAACCTGATCCCGCGCCTGGTGGACTGCGCCCGGAGCCTGTGCACGGAAGGGGAGATCGTCGCGGCGCTCACAGGCGTCTTCGGCGACTACCACGAGACGCCACGCTTCTAGGACGCGGCGCGAGCTCGACGAACGAGATCGCGGCTCCCGCCCACAACAGGAAGGTGCAGACCACCATCACCCACCGGAAGCCGTCGGCGAACGACGCCCGAACGACGTCGACGACCGCGGCGATCTCGTCCTGAGACAGGCCGCCGGGAGGCGACAGTGCCCCCTGTTCCTGGCGATCGGCGAGGACCGTCGCTCGGGCGGCGGGATCGATCGTCGAGGACGGAAGCCGTTGCTCCAACCCGTGGGTGAACCCCGCGAGCGAGAGCGCGGGCAAGATCGCGACGGCGACGAGTCCGCCGAACCGCGAGATGGCGGTGTTCACGCCGGACGCGATGCCGGCGCGGTTGGGTCCCAGCGCGGAGAGCACGGCGGTCGTCAGCGGCGCCACGGTGAGTGCGAGGCCGACGGCGAAGATCAGGACCGACGGGAAGACCGAAGCCCAGTAGGAGGAGACGTGCGCCGTCGCAGCGGCGAGGAGCAGGCCGATGCCGGCGACGGCCGGTCCGATGGTCATCGGAGCGCGCGGTCCGACGCGGTCCGCGAGGCGTCCGGCGAGGGGGGAGCCGATCAGGAGCGTCAGGGTCAGGGGAAGGAGGCTGGCGCCTCCCACGACGGCCGAGTAGCCGCGGCCCTGCTGGACGTCCAACACCAGGTACAGGCTCGCTCCTCCGAGCGCGGCGTAGATCACCAAGGTCGCGACGTTCACCGACGAGAACGTGCGGTTGGCGAAGATCGACAGGGGCACCATCGGATGCCGTGACCGGCGCTCGGTCACGATGAACGCGACGAACCCGACCGCGCCGGCGGCGAAGCCGGTCAGCACGGCGGGCGACGTCCACCCGAGCGAGGATCCCTCGATCAACGCGAACGTCAGCCCCGCCAGGAACACCACGGCGATCGCCGCGCCCGGCAGGTCGATGTGTGGCTCCGCCTCGGGGTCGCGCGACTCCGGGACCCGCGGCAGGGCGACGACGTAGACGAACACGGCGATCGGGAGGTTCATGAAGAAGATGCCTCGCCACGAGATGGTGTCGACGAGCAGGCCTCCCGCGAGCGGTCCGATCGCCGCGCCGATCCCGGCCAGCGACGCCCACAGACCGACCGCGCGGCCGCGCTCGGACGGGTCGAACGACGCGGTGAGGATCGCCAGGCTGCTCGGAACCAGGAGCGCGCCTCCGATCCCCTGCACCGCCCGTGTGAGGTCGAGGAGCGGCAGCGTCGGCGCGATCCCGCAGAGGAACGAACCCGTCGCGAAGACGACCAGGCCGAGCCGGAGCGCGCGGCGGCGCCCGAAGATGTCGCCGAACGAGCCGCCGAGCAGGATGAACGCGGTGAGCGTCAGCACGTACGCGTCGACGACCCAGGCGACGGACGAGAGCTGGGCCCGGAAGTTCCGTTGGAGCGTCGGCAGGGCGACGTTCACGACCGTCGAATCGAGGAAGCTCATCGACGAGGCGAGGATGGTCGCCAGCAGCACCCAGCGGCCTTCGCGGGACCCGATCCGCAACGGTCCCGCGGGCGGAGTGGCCACGGGCCGAGGGTAGCATCGACGCCTGCTCCGGCCGCCGATCCGTCGCTCGGCCGGGTGCGTGACGACGTCTCGCGAGTCGACCGAAGGGGGAACCGTGGATCAGGACATCATCGTGATCGGTGGGGGTGCGGCGGGAGAAGCCGCCGGCTTCGCCGCGGCTGCGGTCGGCGCGCCCGCCGTGCTGGTGGAGCGGGATCTGGTCGGCGGCTCATGCCCGTTCTGGGCGTGCATGCCGTCGAAGACGCTGTTGAACTCCGCGGCCCAACGAGCATGCGGATCGGACTACGACTGGGGACATGCGTCCGCGCGCCGCGACTGGATGATCTCGCGAGAGGAGATCGACTATCCCGACGACGGGGGTCACGTCCGGCGCATGGAGGCGGCGGGGACCCGGGTGATCCGAGGCGAGGCGCGGATCGTCGGCACCGGCGCGGTCGAGGTGCGGGGACCCGAGGGCCACGTCGGGACGTTCCGGGCGGCGAGCGTGATCGTCGCCGCCGGGTCGGCACCGTTCGTGCCGCCGATCCCTGGCATCGACGAGGTGCCGTATTGGACCAGCCGGGATGCGACCTCGACGCGCGAGCTGCCGTCGAGCCTGGTGATCCTGGGTGGGGGAGTCGTCGGGGTGGAGATGGCGCAGGTCTTCGTCCGGTTCGGTGTCCGCGTCACGCTCGTGGAGGGCGGCGACCGGATCCTCTCGCGCGATCACCCGCTCACCTCGAAGCACGTCGCCGACCAGCTCGTCGAAGAGGGTCTCGAGCTCCACCTGGGAGTCACGGCCCAAGGGGTCCGGGCCGGCGGCGCCGGACGGATCGTGCGAACTCTCGGACGGTTCGACGGTCGAGGGCGCCGAGCTGCTCGTCGCGGTCGGGCGGCGGCCCGCGGACCTCCGCGCCTTGGGCGTCGAGGACGCCGGTGCAACCCTCGACGACCGCGGAGCGGTCACGCCCGACGACCAGATGCGGGTCACCGACGGGCTTTTCGTGGCCGGAGATGTGGCGGGCGGCCTGCAGTTCACGCATGTCGCCGACTACGAAGGCGGGATCGCCGCCCGGGCGGCGGCGGGCCGTCCCGACCGGGCCGACCTCCGCGTCGTGCCGAAGGTGACGTTCACCGATCCGGAGGCGGCGGCCGTCGGGCTCACGGTCGAGGAGGCGCGGGCCGCGGGCATCGACGCCTTCGAGATCTCGCGGGACTTCGCGAGCACCGGCAAGGGGCAGACCGTCGAAGGCGCGCGCGGGCACCTCACGGCGGTGGCGGATCGGGGACGCAAGCGGCTGGTCGGCGCGTTCGCGGCATGCCCGGGCGCCGGAGAGCTGATCCACGAGGCGGTGATTGCGATGAAGGCGGACGTGCCCATCGAGGTCCTGGCCGACACGATCCACGCGTTCCCGACGGCGGCCCGCGTGATGGGTGGGGTCTACCAGGAGGCGGCGGCGCGCCTCGCGTGAGTTCGGGTCGCTACACCACGCGACCGAACATCGCGAGCAGCCGCGTCTGAGCGTCGGCTCCGTCCGGTGGCACGACCTCGTCGCCGTACTGCCCGCTGGCCTTCAGGTCCGCGATGAACGGCGCCGTCCGCTCCTCGATGATCGCGACGAACCTCGGATCGATCGTCTCGTCCGCGCCGATCGCCCGCGCGAGATCCCACGCGTGGATCGCGAGGTCGTTGAACACCTCGAACGTGTAGTCGGCCCCGCTGACGTCTCGCCGCGACAGATGGATCACCAGCTCCATCGCGCCCTCGGCGTTGACCGCCGCGAGCGCCTGGGCGGCAGCCGTATCCCATGACGCGACGGGATCGTTCCCCAAGAGGTCGCCGCTCAGACCGTCGCCGACGTCGGCCACGGAACGCCCTCCGAGGAGCGGCACGGTCCAGCTGATCTCGACCATCAGGTGGTGCACCAGCGCGCGCACGTCCCATTCCGAGCACGGCGTCGGCGCGGTCCACGCGTCGGCCGGCACCTGATGCACCAGCTCTCCGAAGCGTTGGAGCGCTCCGGCGAACAGGTCTCTCGTTCCCGTTTCGACTGCCACGTGAACCCCCTTTCGGTCGCTACGAGGCAAGCGTATGCCGGATCACGGCGCCGTGGAGGCTCGATCCGCGCGTTCGACCGGCCGGAGGTCGAAGGGGAGGAGGCGCTGCGCCTCCTGCCAGTCGCGGAGGAGGGTGGCGCGGTCCGGGCCGGACATCGCCACCACCGCCAGGCGATGGCTGGCCGAGTCGTCGTCGTTGTCCGACAGGCGCTGTCCCGGGCGGACGAGCAGCTCGACCTGGCTCCCGCGGAACCGCTCCGCGACGAGGGCCGGGTCCGGGACCGACTCGACGACGCCGTCCGCCATGTACCGTCGCAACACGAAGCTCGATGCGACCGTATCCGTCAGGGGCTTCGGGAGATGCGGTGTCCCCCCGGTGACGAGCTCCAGCTGGATGCGGTACGACGACACGCCGTGGACGGCGCGGAGGAGCGGCGCGAACTGCGAGGCCATCCGTCCGTTCACCTCGACGATCTTCGCCGTCCCGTCCGCCTCCACGAAGAACTCGATGTTGAACAGCGAGTCGTCGAACCCGAGCGCGGGCATGAGCACCTCGGCGATCTCACCCAGACGATCGGACACGTGCGACGACAACGCGCTCGGGTAGTCGAACCGGACGAAGCTGATGCCGTTCGGGTGCATGATCGAATCGGTGACGCCGATCGGGGTCATCCTCCCCGCATGCATGAAGCCCTCGAACGTCACCAGCCGGCCTTCCAGCAGCTCCTCGACGAGCATCAGATGGAACGATCGCCCCTCGAGCTCCTCGTCGAACGCGGCGACGTGGTCGAGCTGCGCTCGTGCTGCGGCGAGCGCCTCCTCCAGCTCACGACGATCGCGGACCGGGAACGCGAGCTGTGAAAGGTGCGCGGAGACGGGCTTCACGAAGAGCGGGAACGGTAACGGGAGCGGATCGGGGATCGGGTCGCTGGGGTCCAGCGCGAAGAACCTCGGCGTGGCGTGCGGGACCGCGTCCCGCTGCAGGCGCCGCGACTCGAGTTTGTCGTGACAGCGCATGAACGCCTCCGGCGTGGGGCCCGGGAGACCCCGCAACGCGGCGAGCCGGACAGCGAGGTGTGCCCCGGCGTCGTTCGATCCGAACGCACCGTCGATATCGCGCGTCCGGGGATCCGAGTCGAGCCGGTGCACGATCGATGAGGGGAGGTCCGTCGGCGCGTCGTCCTCCAACATGACCGCCCGCACGCGCGCGCGGACGTCGGGGTCCTCCAGGTTGAGGCGATCGCGGGCACCGGGGTGGACGATCAACGCCGCCGGACGAAGGTCCATGCTGCAGGGTCAGTTCTGACCGGCGGTGCACGCCGCGCAGAGACCTGTGATCGCGAAGTGCGTCAGGTCGGCCTCGAACCCGTGATGACGCCGGATCAGCTCCTGGAGCGACTCGGCCTCCGGGAGCGAGAGCGGGTCGTCCCCACCGCACGAGCCGCACACCAGATGGATGTGCTCCGCCTCCTCGGTCCGGTGGTACTCCGGGCCGCTCTCCAGGTGCGAATGCTGCAGGACGCCCACGTCCTCGAGCAGCGTGAGCGTGCGGTAGACGGTCGAGGCGTTCACACCGGGCATCTCGCTCTGGATCTTCCGGGTGATCACGGTCGGTGAGATGTGGCCCTGCGCATGCATCACCGCGCTCACGATGGCCCGCCGCTGCGGGGTCATCCGCAGCCCGCGGGCCCGAAGGAGCTCCATGACGTCGATCTGCTCGGTCCGTTCCACGGGGCGGGATTCTAGCAGCACCTTGCAGGTGCAACAGACTTGCAGGTGCTGCTCGCCTCACCGCGGGGGAGGAAGACCCAACGCGCGCGCCGCCCACGGGAGCGCCGTTCGAGCTTGCCGGAGCTGCAGCCTCCGAACGTGCGGCGCTTCGGGGATCTCCGGACGGGCCGCGTGCGCGCCGAAGTAGCCGGCGAGGAGGGCGGCGAGCTCCGCGGCACCGTCGGGCAGGATCTCCTCCGGAGCCGGTCCTCCTTCCGCGTGGAGGCTCGGGAGCCAGGCTGCAACGTCGGCCAGCGGGTTGCCCGCACAGGCGAAGTTCCAGTCGACGAGCACGGCGCGGCCGTCACGGATGCAGATGTTGTCGCTGCGGACGTCGAAATGGAGCAGCGCGTCGCCCGCGAGCGGGGCGATCTCGGTGGCGAAGCGCAGGGTCGGGAGCGCGGCATCCAGCCATCCCTTCGAACAGAGCCGCAACCCGAGGAACGGTTCGGGGTCGTCCTCGATCTCGATCCATCCCTGGAAGTCGAACTGGCTGTCCGCCACGCTCGGCAGATCGGGGGGTGGCGCCGATGCCGCGACCTCGGCCAGACACGTCAGGACGGCGTCGACGTTGCCCGGATCCCACGGCGGCGGCCATCGGGCTGCCGACAGATCTTCGAGGACGATCACCGGGCGTTCCCCGTCGTCGTGCCACCCGAGCATCGCCGGCAGGAACGACGCGCCCCGCATCTGCGCGTAGAAGAGATGCTCGTCGCGGATCCACGACGCCGTGTCGTCGCTCCGCGCCGACTTCACGAACGCGGTCGAGCCGTCGGCGAGCTCGACGAGCCAGTGCGAGGCGTTCGTCTGTCCCCGACGGGTGATCTCACGCCACGCACGTGGGGTGGCGCTCAGCGCCCGTTCGATCCGAGCCGCCTCCTCCTTCGGCGGTTCCTCCATGACGCCGGAGCGTACCGGTGGCACGGCTCGGTAGCATCCCGCCATGACGGTGATGGTGATCGGAGCGTCCGGCCTGATCGGGCGGGCCCTCGTTCCGCTGTTGGTGCGCAAGGACGAGGTGCGCGCGTGCGTCCGCCGCCCGGGAGCCGCCGATCACGTACGGGCGATGGGCGCCAAGGTCGCCGTCGGGCGGTTCGACGATGCCGACGCGCTCGCCGAGATCCTGAAGCGCGTCTACACGGTCGTGCACCTCGTGGGTGGCCCCAACCAACCCGACGACGACGCGGTGTTGGCGGCGAACCACGGCTCGGTGGTGACGGCGCTCGCCGCGTCGCGGGAGGCGGGCGTTCGCCGCTTCGTGCTGGTGTCGTCGACGGGTGCGGCGGTCGACGCATCGAACCGGTACCTGCGCGCGAAGGGTCTCGCGGAGGAAGCTGTCGCGAACAGCGGGCTGGAGCACGCGATCGTTCGTTCGACGTATGCGTACGGCGTCGGCGGGCTCTGGCTGGCCGCGACGGTCGCGGCGGCGACCGCCTCGCCACCGTTCGTGGTCGGCGACGGCTCGCAGTCGCTGGCCCCGGTCTCCGCGGGCGACGTTGCGGCGGTCGTGGCCGCGGCCGACGACCGGGACGGGCATCTCGAGGGCACGTGGGCGCTGGAGGGACCCGACGTCGTGACCATGTCCGAGCTCGTCACCCTCCTGGCACCCCTCGGAGCCGCCGCTGCGGTGTCACTGACGCCGACGGAGGCTGCGGCCCGCTTCACCGAGGTGCTCGGCACGCCCGTCTCGCGGACGACCGCCGAGCTGTACGCGATGGGGTCCCGGGCCGACGCGCCCGACGCGGCCGAGGCGTTCGGCGTCGATCCGACGGCGCTCGCCGACGGGCTCCGTGCGCTGACCCGAACGGCCTACGCGGAACGGTAGGGTTCGACGCATGCGGGGGTCGATGGGGGAGTTCGTCCGGCTCGAGGTCGAGGACGGTGTGGGGACCGTCCGCGTGGATCGTCCGCCGGCCAACGCCATCGATCATCAGGTCGGCTTGGAGCTCCAGGAGGTGTTCCGGGCGGCGGGCGAACGCGACGATGTCGGCGCGCTGGTGATCTGGGGCGGTCCGAAGATCTTCGCCGCCGGGGCGGATATCAAGGCCATCGCGGAGTTCGATCCCGAGCAGGTTCATCCGGTCGTTGCCGCGCTCGGCGACGCCCTCGACCATCTGGAGGCGATGCCGAAGGTCTCGATCGCCGCGATCAACGGTTATGCGTTGGGCGGGGGATTCGAGCTGGCGCTGGCCGCCGATCTCCGCTACCTCGCGGACGACGGGAAGGTAGGCCAGCCGGAGATCCGGCTCGGTGTGATCCCCGGCGCGGGGGGTACGCAGCGCCTCACGCATCTGGTCGGCCCAGGGCGGGCACGTCATCTGGTCTATACGGGCCGGCAAGTCGTGGCCGACGAAGCCCTCTCGCTGGGCCTGGTGGAGCGCGTGGTGCCTTCCGAAGACGTGCTGGCGGCGGCAACGGCCGACGCACGGGCATTCGCACACGGTCCCCGGCTGGCGCTGGCGGCCGCGAAAGAGGCGATCCGCGCGGCCACGCTGTACCCCGGGCCTGAGGGCCTCAACCGTGAGGGCGAGCTGTTCCGGGCGTTGTTCGGCACCCCTGACCAGCGAGAAGGCATGCGGGCGTTCCTCGAGAAACGCGAGCCGCGGTTCGGCGACGACGGGTCCTGAGCTCCCTCGGGGCCGTATCCGCCCTGGGCTACCGCCCCGTGCATCGCGGTGTTGCGAAACCGTAACAACTCCTGTGGATCCCGCTCAGGAATGAACCGCGCTCGACGTTCGTTCGAAGAGGGAGATGAAGGGGTGGAAGCACCCACGTCTGTACGTATCGCCTTGAAAGGAAGTGAGCGACGTGTCAGAGGAGAGGTTCCGGGGCGCTTCCGTCCGAACGCTCCCCCGGCCCAACAAGAGCTACGGGGAGGGCCGCGTCTGCGCCGACCCCGGTTGCGAGACGAAGCTCTCGGTCTACAACAAGTGGGACTACTGCTGGCAGCACGAACCGGTCCACTCGTACGTCCCGCGCGGCAAGCGCAAGCGCCGGGCAGCCGCCTAGTCCTTTCGCTCCAGGACCCGAACGACATCCGACGACTCCACCCGTCGAGGCCCTCCGAAGAGGAGGGCCTCGTTGCGTTCCAGGCGCGGTCGCGGCGGGGTCCGGGGCTGGACCGGTTCAAGGAGGCACTCGCTGCATCCGATGAAGGTGAGGACCGCTCCCCCCGAGCGTGCGAGACCCTATGGCAGAAGAGATGGATCGACCGCTCCCCATGCGAGAGGGCGCCTGCCCGTTCTGCGAGCGGACCGTGCTCGTCTTCGAGGAGCCACCCTGCTGCCCGCTCTGCGCCTGCCCGATGGACGAAGATCGTATGCAGCCGTTCACGTTCCCCGCTCAGGATCCCGCGCCTGACGCCTAGTTCTGGCTTCCGAGCGATCCGGGCTCGACCAACACCGCGCGGCGCCATCCGCGAACCGAGTTCAGGACCACGAGCGCTTGGGCGTTGCGTGCCTCCTCGACCTCGACGACCCGCTCTTCGATCGCGCCTTCGTCCAGGAGCGCGGCCCGCTCGATACCCGCGAGCAGTCCCGAGTCGAGCGACGGTGTCCACCAGCGGCCGGCCAGCTTGACCGCGACGTTCGCCGCCGTCGTCTCGGTGATCTCTCCACGGGTGTTGATCAGGAGCGTGTCGTCCGCGTCCGGATGGCGGGCACGCGCGTCCTCGTAGCGGCGGCGCATGGTCGTCTTGTGGAACAGGAAGACGTCGGTCGGATCGACGGGGACGTCGTCGAGCGCCAGCCGCACGGGCTCGGGGGCCCCGCGGTCCAGGACCGCCGACGACACCTCGATCGCCCCGGCTCGGTTCAGCCTGAGACGGAGCTTGACGGGCCGGTCGTTGCCCGTACCGGCCGGGTCCAGGGCGGCGCGCACCACGCCCTCATCGAAGGCGAACCCGAAGTAGTCGGCCGAGCGTCGCAGGCGCTCGATGTGTCGCTCGAGCCGGACGATCGGCTCGCCCGGGTCGCGACGCATCGACTCGAGCAACTCGAACGGCGGACGCCTGGCGGTGAGGACCTTCGCCTTCGCGACGATCTCGTCGAACTCGCCGGCCGCTGAGGAATCCCACGTGATGCCGCCTCCCACGCCGTACTCCGCGGTCCCCGTCTCCGCGTCGATCGTCACCGTCCTGATCGCCACGTTGAACGATGCCGACGGCGGGCCGGCGGACGACGGCGCCAGGAAGCCGACGGCTCCGCAGTAGACGCCTCGCGGCGAATCCTCGAGGTTCGCGATGATCCGCATCGTCCGCACCTTCGGCGCGCCCGTGATCGAGCCGCTGGGGAACAGCGCGCGGAACACGCCGGCCAGACCGGTCTCCGGCCGGACCCGCGCGGTCACGGTCGACGTGAGCTGCCAGACGGTCTCGAACCGTTCGGGCTCGAACACCTTTGACCATCGGACCGTGCCCGTTGCGGCGATCCGCCCGAGGTCGTTGCGGATCAGGTCGACGATCATCGCGTTCTCGGCTCGATCCTTCACCGATGCCGTGAGCCGCTGGCGGATCGCCTCGTCCTCCTCGAACCAGCGGCCGCGCGGCGCCGTCCCTTTCATCGGCCGCGTCGTGAGCACGTCGCCGTCCAACCGGAAGAAGAGCTCGGGAGACGCGGACAGGATCCGGAACCGTCCGGCGTTCAGATAGGCGGCGTGCGCTCCTCGTTGCGCGTAGCAGAGATCGCGGTAGAGGCCGCGCTCATCGCCTCGCACGGTCGAGCGCAGCCTGAGCGTGTGGTTCACCTGATACGTATCGCCGGCCGCGATGTGTCCGCGGATACGCTCGATCGCCACGTCGTACCGATCCCGACCGACGGTCGGGATCCAGGCATCGGACGGCGGCGCCGCATCGTCCCGCGGTGACGGCAAGACGGTCTCCTGGCGCTGCTGGAACATCGCGAACCAGGCCAGCGGCAGGCGGGCGAACGGGTCGTCCGGAGCCCGCTCCCGTACGACGAGCGACGGATCCATCCCCGGCGCGGCCTCATACGCGACGAACCCCGCGACCCACAAGCCCCGTGCCGCGGCTCCCTCGGCCGCCGACAGCGTGGGCGCGACATCCTCCGGCCGCGTCGCCTCCAGGACGCCGGCGGGATCGGTCAGCCGGAACGACGGCGCATCACCGGTCAGGTCGTCGAACCGCGCCTCGATCACGCAGCGCTCGGTCAGGCGCCCTTGCGGGACCTGACCTCGTCGATCAGCGCGGGCAGGAACTCCAGCGCGTCCGCGACCACACCCAGGTCGGCCAGGCGGAAGATCGGCGCGTCGGCGTCCTTGTTGATGGCCACGATCCGTTTCGCGCCTTTCATGCCGACCACGTGCTGCAACGCCCCGCTGATCCCGACCGCGATGTAGACGTCCGGCTTCACCGTCTTGCCGGTCTGTCCGACCTGGTAGCTGTACGGCACCCATCCGGCGTCGACGACGGCGCGACTGGCCCCGACGGCGGCGTTGCCGAGGATGGCGGCGAGCTGATCCAGCAGGCCGAAGTTCGCGGCGTCCTGCAGGCCCCGGCCGCCGGAGATGACGACCCTGGCCTCCTCGAGCTTCGGGCCCGACGCCGATTCCTCGTGCCGCTCCACACGACGCGCCGTTCGAAGCTCCGGGGGGATCTCGACGTCGACCGGCATGACCTCGGCGGTGCCCCCGACGGGCTCCGCGACGAACGACTTCGGCCGCACCAGGACGAGATGCGGCGCCGGCCCGTCGAGTTCGACGTCGACGAAGAGCGTTCCGCCCGCGATCTGGGTCCGAGCCCGGTCCGCGCTCGCGACGTCGATCGCGTTGCTCATGAGCGCGGTGCCCGTCTTGGCCTGCAGGCGGCCGGCGATGTCGCGTGACGTGTACGTCGTCGCGAACAGGATGAGGTCGGGCGCGTGCCGCTGCACCAGCTCGTGCATCGCGTGCGCCGCGGGTTGGGCCAGGAACTCGTCGTAGACCGGATCGTCGCTCGCGAAGACCGTTCTCGCGCCGTGCTCGCCGAGCGCTTCAGCCGCCGCGGTGGCGCCGGGCCCGAGCGCCACGGCTTCGGCGTCGCCCAGCTCGCGGGCCTTCGTCAGGAGCTCGAGCGCCGCGGGGGAGGGTCCTTCGGCCCCTACCTCCGCGAAGACCCAGATCTTCGCCACGTCAGATGACCTTCGCCTCGGTGAGGAGGTCGGCGACGCGGCCTGCGGCCGCGTCGCCCTGGACGATCTCACCGGGACCCTTCTGCGGCGCCCGCTCCACGGCGACCACGCGCTGGCTCGCGGCGACGTCGGCGGCGGAGAGCCCGAGGTCGGCGAGCGACAGCGTGTCCAGCGGCTTCTGTTTCGCGCCCATGATGCCCTTGAGGGTCGGGTAGCGCGGTTCGGTCGCGGCGGCGGTCACGGTGGCGAGTGCCGGGAGCGCTGACTCGACCACGTCGTAGCCCCCCTCCGTCTGCCGCTCGACCCGGATGCCGCCCTCGGCCACGTCCACCGTGCGGGCGAACGTCACCGCCGGCACGCCCAACAGCTCCGCGACCGTCATCGGCAGTGTGCCCGTGTAGCCATCCGTCGATTCGACGCCGGTGAGCACCAGGTCGAACGGAGCGCGGCCGACGGCGGCGGCCAGGACGAGGGCGGTGGCCATGACGTCCGCACCCCGCAACGCATCGTCGGTGACCACGACCGCCCGGTGGGCTCCCATGGAGAGCGCACGACGGATCGCGGACACCGATCCCTCGGGACCCATCGACACGACCGTCACCTCGCCCTCGGAGGCCTCGGAGAGCTGCAGGGCCGCCTCGACGGCGTACTCGTCGCCCGGGTCCAGGGTGCCCTCGCCGTCCCGCTTCACCAGGAAGTCCTCGCCGAGCGCGGCGTCGCCGTTCGGATCCGGGATGGACTTCACGAGCACCACGATGTTCATGCGGTCCGAGGATACCGGCCGGGGATATCGGCGGCCCGCGCGGTAGCCTCCGTGCATGTCTTCCGTGTTGGTCGCGATGTCGGGCGGGGTCGATTCGTCGGTCGCCGCGTGTCTGCTCATGGAGCAGGGGTACGACGTCGTCGGCTCGCACATGAACCTCGTGCACCTGGACGGCGTGGAGCACGGTTGTTGCGGGCCGGCCGCCCGGGCCGACGCGGCGGAGGTCGCACGGATCGCCGGTATCCCGTTCGAGATCGTGGACCTGTCGGACGAGTTCGCCGCGACCGTGATCGAGGACTTCGTGGCCGAGCACGAGGCCGGCCGGACGCCGAACCCGTGCGCGCGCTGCAACGGGGAGATCAAGTTCGGCGCGTTCCTGCGACGCGCCGACGAGCTGGGGATCGACATGGTGGCCACCGGGCACTACGTCCGGACCGATCGGGACGGCGACGGGGCGTGGCATCTGCGACGCGGCGCGGACGCCGGCAAGGATCAGACGTACATGCTCCACATGCTCGGTCAGGAACAGCTGGCGCGATCGCTGTTCCCCGTCGGCGCGATGCTGAAGGCGGAGACGCGCGCACATGCGGAACGGTTCGGCCTGCCGGTGGCGTCGAAGCCCGACTCGCAGGAGCTCTGCTTCGCGCCGTCGGGTGACGCAGGGGCGTTCGTCCGGTCGGCGGCGCCACAGCTCGTTCGCACGGGCGACGTCGTGGATGCCGACGGCAGCGCGGTTGCGACGCACGACGGGACGTTCGGCTTCACGGTGGGACAGCGCCGCGGCCTGGGCGTCGCCACGGGAGCGCGCACCTACGTCGTCGAGGTGGACGCCGCCGCGAACCGCGTGGTCGTCGGTCCGCAAGCGCTGCTGTCGCGTTCGGGACTGGTGGCGGATCGCGTCTCGTGGGTGGCGGGGAGGCCTCCGCACGACGGGCCGTTCGAGGCATCGGTGCGCATCCGCTACCGGGGCGACGACGCGGCGGCCGTGATCGAGCCGCTCGCGGGTGGGCGGATCCGGGTGGAGTTCCGCACGCCGCAGCGAGCCGTGGCGCCGGGTCAGAGCGCGGTGATCTACCTCGGCGACGAATCGCTGGGCGGCGGCCGCATCATCGAAGCGCTCCGCTGACGTCCCGGGCCGGTCGGACGCTCCGACTATCATCGGAGCGGCCGGGTTCCTACGAGGAGGTCGAAGCTCCCTTGAAGCTGTTGCGTCGCAAGACGAAGAGCTTCGACATCCAGGTCGAGGACCTCACGCTGCATATCACGGCCTCCGATGACTTCGCCGAGGAATCACGCGCCCAGGCGCTCTCGTTCTGGGAACAGATCCAGTCGTACGCGTTGCGCAACCCCGAGTTCCGCCGCTCCAAGCGACCGCTCCGGCGCGTGCCGGAGGATGCGCCCGCCATCGTTCGCGAGATGGTGGCCGCGTCCCGGGAGGCGGGCGTTGGGCCGATGTTCACGTTCCGCGGAGCCGTGACCGATCAGGTCGGGCGGTTCCTGGCCGGCTCGCTCTCCGAGGTGACCGTGTCGTGCGACGGCGACTACTTCATCCAGACCCGGAAGCGGATGCGTCTGGCCGTTCGCCGCCACGGCGGCGCTCCGATCGCCGTCGCGGTCGAACCCGTGAAGGGCGGCGTCGGCGTCTCGACGACGCTCGGCCGTGGGCGCGACGGAGGCGGTCCCGACGGACTGGCGGTGCTGGCGACGTCGTGCATGCTGGCGGACGCGGCCGCCGCGGGGGTGCAGGCGCTGTTGCCCAAGGAGGACGGTTTCAAGCTCGCCCTCCGATACCTCCAGCAGGTGCCCGGCGTACGCGGCGGCGTGGTCGTCGTCGGCGCGCAGATCGGCGTGGCCGGCGGCGTGGAGATCGCGCAGTCGTGAGCGGGTCGGAGGAGCGGGAGCTCGCCGAAGCGAAGCTCCGGGTCGAAGAGCTCCGGGAGCTCATCAACCACCACAGCTACCGGTACCACGTGCTCGACGACCCGGAGGTCGCCGACGTCGAGTACGACGAGCTCGTGCGCGAGCTCCAAGCGCTCGAGGATAGGTTCCCCGAGCTCGTCACGCCCGATTCGCCGACCCAGCGCGTCGGGAGCGTGCCGGCGGACCTGTTCGCACCCGTGGCCCATCGGGCGCCGATGCTCTCGCTCGACAACGCGTTCTCGTTCGAGGAGCTCGAGGCGTGGAACGCGCGCGTGGAGAAGCGGATCGGAGATGCCGCGCGGTTCGCCTGCGAGCTGAAGATCGACGGCGTGGCATGCGCGCTCACGTACGAGCAAGGGTCGCTGGTTCGAGGCGGCCACGCGCGGCGACGGCGTGACGGGGGAGGACATCACGGCCAACGTCCGCACGGTTCGCGGCGTGCCGCCCAAGCTGCTCCTCAAGGATCCGCCCGCGCTGATCGAGGTGCGCGGCGAGATGTACTTCCCGGTGAAGGCGTTCGAGGGCCTGAACGAGGAGCTGACCGCTGCCGGGCAGCGGCCCTTCGCCAACCCGCGCAACGCGGCGGCGGGGTCCCTTCGACAGAAGGACCCGAAGGTGACGTCCTCGCGTCCGCTCCGGCTCTGGGTGCACTCGTTCGGGGCGGCCGACGGTGTGTCGTTCGACTCCCACCTGGGGTTCCTGGAGTGGGCGGCCTCGGCAGGGCTCCCGGTGCCGCCGACCACGACCGGCGTGGGCTCGATCGCCGAGGTCGAAGGCGTTCCTCACGAACTGGGAGGAGCACCGGCACTCGGTCGACTGGGAGATCGACGGCGCGGTGATCAAGGTCGATCAGACGGAGCTGCAGCGGGAGCTCGGCGCCACGTCGCACGCGCCGCGTTGGGCGATCGCGTTCAAGTTCCCTCCCGAGGAACGGACCGCCCTGCTGAAGAAGATCGACGTCCACACCGGTCGAACGGGCAAGGTCACGCCGTTCGCGGTGCTGGAACCGGTGGCCGTCGGCGGCGTGACGATCACCACCGCGACGCTGCACAACGAGGACGAGGTCCGGCGCAAGGACGTCCGCGAGAAGGACACGGTCATCGTCCGGCGCGCGGGCGACGTGATCCCCGAGATCGTCGGGCCGGTGCTCTCGAAGCGCCCGAAGAACGCGCGCAAGTGGAAGATGCCGAAGACCTGTCCCTCGTGCGGCACGCCCCTGGTCCGCCGCGAAGGGGAGGTCGACCACAGGTGCCCGAACAAGGCGCGGCTGCCCCAGCCAGGGACAGGAATGGCTGTTCCACTTCGCGGGCCGGGGCGCCCTGGACATCGAGGGCCTCGGGTACAAGACGCTCTGGGCGCTCGTGGAGCAGGGGTTGGTGCAGGACCCCGCCGACATCTACACGCTCTCGGCCGAGCAACTCGAACAGCTCGACGGGTTCGCGGAGAAGTCGATCACGAACCTGCTGACGCAGGTCGAGGGCTCCAAGGACCGGCCGCTCTGGCGGCTGCTCGTGGGGCTGAACATCCGCCACGTCGGCACGCACATCGCGCAACTGCTGGCGACGGCGTTCGGCTCGATCGACGCGCTGGCCGCTGCCACCGTCGACCAGATCGACGACGTACCGGGCATCGGTCCGGAGATCGCCG
Source organism: uncultured Actinomycetes bacterium (assembly GCA_963736335.1). GTDB lineage: Bacteria > Actinomycetota > UBA4738 > UBA4738 > HRBIN12 > JBBQVZ01. The sequence goes on from CAVTOC010000005.1 coordinate 654,142, forward strand.
CGGCGGTCCGCGAATGGTTCGACGACCCCGAGAACCTGGCGCTCATCGATCGGTTGAAGTCGGCGGGCATCCGGATGGCGGACGAACGGGCCGCCGCGGAGCCGGCGGACGGTCCCCTCGTCGGGAAAACGATCGTCCTCACCGGAACGATGCCCACGATGACGCGTGAGGAGGGGACGGAGCTGGCGCAGGCGGCCGGCGCGCGTGTCGCATCGAGCGTGTCGAAGAAGACCGACTTCGTAGTGGCGGGCGAGAACGCCGGGCTCCAAGCTCACCAAGGCCGAGACGCTCGGCGTCGAGGTGATCGACGAGGCCGAGTTCCGGAACCGGCTCGGCCCCTGACGTGGGCGGAGCACGATCGCCCGGCCGCTAGACTGCAACCGATGCCGGTGGAGATCGATATCGACCACGTCGCGCTCCTCGCTCGTCTGGACCTGACCGACGACGAGAAGGCAACGCCTGCGCGTGCAGCTGGGCGCGATCCTGGAGCACGCGGCCAGGGTCGGCGAAGTTGCAGCAGACGACGTGCCGCCGACCGCCTGGGCCATCCCTCGGTCCAACGTCTATCGCGACGACGTTCCCGAGCCGGGCCTGAGCCAGGCCGCCGCGCTCGCGAACGCGCCCGAGGCCGAGAGCGGCCGGTTCAAGGTGCCGCGGATCGCCGAGACGGGTTCGTGAGCGAGGTCTGCGACCTCACGGGGTCCGAGCTCGCGGAGAAGCTGCGAGCCGGCGAGCTGTCGGCCGCCGCGCTGACGGAGTCGTCCCTGCGGCGCGTCGAGGCCGTCGACGGAGACGTGAAAGCGATCCTCACGCCGACGCCCGAGGTCGCGCGCGAGCGCGCCGAGGCGGTCGACGACCACGCCACGACCGGCGCGACCCAGTCGCCGGTCGCCGGCATCCCGATCGCGCTGAAGGACGTGCTCGCGACGAACGGCATCCGCACGACGTGCGGCTCGAAGATCCTGGAGAACTACATCCCGCCGTACGACTGCACCGCGTGGACGCGTCTGTCCGGCGCCGGCGCGGTGTTGATCGGCAAGACGAACTGCGACGAGTTCGCGATGGGATCATCGAACGAGAACTCGGCGTTCGGACCTGTGCACAACCCGTGGGACCTGGACACGGTTCCCGGAGGCAGCAGCGGTGGGTCCGCGGCCGCCGTCGCGGCCGGCGAGGTCGTCTGGGCGCTCGGGACCGACACCGGCGGCTCGGTGCGGCAGCCCGCGTCGCTCTGCGGCGTGGTCGGCCTCAAGCCCACGTACGGGGCGGTCAGCCGGTACGGCCTGATCGCGTTCGCGTCCTCCCTGGACACCGTCGGGACGTTCACGCGGAGCGTGCGCGACGCCGCGATCCTGTCTGGGAACCCTCGCGGGCAAGGACCCGCGGGACGCCACCAGCCTGGACGCCCCCGTGCCCGACTACCTCCACGATATCGAGGACGGCGTCGCCGGGCTCCGTGTCGGGGTGATCGAAGGGACCTTCGGCGACGGCGTGAAACCGGGCGTGCAGGACGCCGTCCGCGCCTCGGTCGACCGGCTATCCGCGCTCGGTGCCACGGTCGAGGACGTCGCGCTGCCGACCGCCGACCACGCGCTCAGCGCCTACTACCTGATCGCGCCGTCGGAGGCGTCGTCGAACCTGGCTCGCTACGACGGTGTGCGCTACGGCTTCCGGGCCGAGGGGCCTCACACCGACTCGATCGCGATGATGTCTGCCACACGCGGCCAGGGGTTCGGTCCCGAGGTCAAGCGTCGGATCATGCTCGGTACGTACGCGCTGTCGGCTGGCTACTACGACGCCTACTACGGTCAGGCGCAGAAGGTCCGGACGCTCATCATCCGCGACTACGAGCACGCCTTCGCGGACTTCGACGTGCTCGTGTCGCCGACGTCGCCCACCACCGCGTTCCGGATCGGCGAGCGCGCCGACGACCCGCTGGCCATGTACCTGTCGGACGTCTTCACGATCCCGGCCAACCTCGCTGGGGTGCCCGCGATCAGCGTGCCGTGCGGGCTGGACTCAGGCGGGCTCCCCGTCGGCCTGCAGTTCACCGCTCCCGCCCTCGGCGAACCCGTACTCTTCCGCGCCGCGCGCGCCCTCGAGAGGGACCTGGGCCTCGAGCTCCGCCCCCCGCTCCTCGCGGGCGTCTGAGCCGGCGTCCGCTCGGGCCTCGGCCGCTCGTGCCGCGCTGCCCGCGCTGATGATGATCGCGACGGCGACGACGATCAGCAAGCCCGCGACGACGGTCCTGGCGGTGATCGCCTCGCCCAGGACGATCGCGCCGAGCAGCACGGCTCCCACCGGGGTGACGTAGGCGTAGGTCGCCACGAGCGACGTCCGTGCGTTGCGGAGCAGCCAGAGGTAGGACGTGAACCCGATCCACGATCCGAACACGATCAGGTACGCGACAGCCAGCACCGAGGCCCGCGAGAACGTGGACGCGTCGATGCGGCCGAACTCGCCCGTGAGGCCGCTGAGGGCGAGGAGGATGACGCCGGCGATCAACATCTGCATCCCCGCGCCGACGAACGGACGGCGGGGGAGCGCGGCCCGGCGTTGATACAAGGATCCGGTGGCCCAGCAGATCGACGCGCCGACCACCGTCAACAGACCGGCCGTGTCCACGTGGCCGGCGATCGATCCTCCCACCAGGACCGTGGCGCCCACGAACCCGAGCGCCAGCCCGCCCAGGACGAGCCGCGGCTGCCGGTGGTGATAGACCACGCGGTCGATCACCGCGATCCAAAGCGGCACCGTCGCGATCACGAGCGCGGCGAGACCGCTCGGAACCGTCCGCTCTCCCCACGCGACGCCGCCGTTGCCGCAAACGAGCAGGAGCGCAGCCACGATCGCCGCGCCCCGCCACTGCGTGGAGGTCGGTCGGTCGCCCGTGCGGTCGCCGCGGCGGATGGCGATCCCGTACAGCACGCTCCCGGCCACGAGGAAGCGGATCGAGGTCGCGAGGAGGGTCGGCAACGTCTGGTTGACCACGCGCATCGCCAGGTACGTGGTGCTCCAGATGACGTAGACCGCGCCGAGCGCCGCCCAGATCAGCGTCGTCGGGGGCGCCTGCTCGCCGGCGCCGGCCGGTGGACGCGAGAGGTCGGGCATGCCCCGATGATAGGTGCCGCCCGTGGAAGCCCGGCCGGCGGTCTTCGATAAGCTGCCCCTCGTCATGGCCGATCTGGAGACCGTCATCGGGTTGGAGTGCCACGTCGAGCTCTCCACGCGCACCAAGATGTTCTGCGGCTGCCGCAACGGCTTCGGCGACGAGCCCAACACCAACGTGTGCCCGGTGTGCCTCGGCCATCCGGGCACGCTGCCCGTCCCCAATCGCGAGGCCATCGCGTCGATCATGAAGATCGGCCAGGCGCTCGACTGCGCGATCGCGCCGCACTCGCTGTTCCACCGCAAGAACTACTTCTATCCCGACATGCCGAAGAACTTCCAGATCAGCCAGTACGACCTGCCGATCTGCGTGGGCGGTCATCTGGACGTCGACGTCGACGGTGTCACGCGCCGCATCGGGATCACGCGAGTTCACATGGAGGAGGACACCGGCAAGACCACGCACGGCAGCGCCTCGGGAAGGATCCACGAGGCGGACTTCGCGTTGATCGATTACAACCGCGCCGGCGTGCCGTTGGTGGAGTGCGTGAGCGAGCCCGACATGCGTTCGCCCGAGGAAGCGGCCGCCTACCTCCGCGAGCTGCGTGCGGCGCTCGAGTCGCTCGACGTGAGCGACGTGCGGATGGAGGAGGGGTCGCTCCGCTGCGACGCCAACATCTCGCTCCGTCCCGTGGGTCAGGCCGGGTTCGGCACCAAGGTCGAGATCAAGAACATGAACTCCGTGCGATCGATGGAGCGTGCGCTGAACTTCGAGATCGCGCGGCAGACCAAGGCCATCGAGAACGGCGAGCCCATCGTGCAGGAGACGCGCCACTGGGACGAGGACGCCGGCACCACGAAGTCGATGCGCTCGAAGGAGGAGGCGTTCGACTACCGGTACTTCCCGGAGCCCGACATCCCCCCGCTCGAGCCGTCCGATGTGTGGGTCGGCGAGATACGCGCGACGGTGCCCGAGCTTCCCCGCGCTCGCCGTGAGCGGTACGCGTCCGATCTCGGTCTGAAGCCCGAGGTGGCGGCTGTGCTCGTCGCCGACCGCGCCTGGACCGACCTGTTCGAACGGACGATCGCGCTCGGCGTCGACGCGAAGGCCGCCGCGAACTGGATCACCCAGGACCTCGCCGGCCTGCTCAACAAGCACGGGGTCGCTCCCTCGGACTCGCGCGTCACGCCCGCGCATCTCGCGGAGCTGATCCGGCTGGTCTCCGACGACACCGTCTCGGGCGCGGGAGCGAAGCAGGCCCTGGAGGCCGCGGTGGAGACCGGCGACGACATCCGAGCCATCGTCGACCGTCTGGGACTGACGCAGGTTTCCGATACCGGCGCGCTCGGCCCCGTCGTGGACGAGGTGCTCTCGGAGCATCCCGACGTGGTCGAGCAGTTCCGCGGTGGCAAGGAGGGCGTGATCGGTTTCCTGGTGGGACAGGTCATGAAGAAGACGGCGAACGCGGCGAACCCGAAGCTCGCGCAGGAGCTCTTGCGCGAACGTCTGACCGGATAGCCGCGGGGACGCGGTGCGCGTCTCGAACAAGCCGCCTCGCTACCCCTGGTGGCAACTCGTTCTGCTGGGCATCGCGGGTGCCGCCGAATCCCTGGTCTGGCCCCTCCGGCGGATGTGGCGGTCGGAGCAACCGCTCGATCGGTACGGCCTGTGTCACTTCACGAGTGTCGCCGGCGACGCGCTCCTCGCGATCTCGCTCGCCGACTCCGTGTTCTTCTCGCTCCCCGTCGGCCAGGCGAAGACGAGGGTCGCGCTCTATCTGTTGCTCACCATGGTGCCGCTCGCGCTCGCCGGCCCGCTGCTGATCCCCCTCCTCGATCGCGCGGGTCCGCGGCGGGCGATCTCGTTCGGCGCGGCCGCGGGGAGGGCGATCGCGGCCGTGTACGCCGCACCCCGTGTCGGAACCCTGGTCCTGTTCCCGGCCGCGCTCGTGCTGCTGGTGCTCTCGAAGGTCCACGCGATCACGAAGAACGGGTTGACGACCGCGTACGCCCCTCCCGAGGAGGGCCTGATGCGCGCGAACGCCCGCCTCGGCAGGATCGCGGTCGCGGGAGCCGTCGCCGTGGCTCCGTTCGGCTACCTCTTCTTGAAGATCTGGGGGGCGAGCGGACCCATCTACCTGGCCGCCGTCGCGTACGCCATCTCGGCGGCACTCAACCTGCGACTGCCGCATCCGCAGATGCATCAGACGAAGCAGCGGCGGGACGTCGGTCCGCGCGGCCGGATCCCGGAGCTGACCGGCCCCGCGATCGGCGCCGCGGGGATGCGCGCGGCGAGCGGGTTCCTCCTGTTCCTCCTGGCGATCTCGCTCCGCAACGCCGGCGAGCCCGTGTGGTGGTTCGGGGTGCTCGCCGCGGCCGGCGTGCTTGGGGGGTTCGTGGCCGACCTGTTCGCGCCACGGCTCCCGACGAACACGCGTGAGGAAGCGGTGGTCGTCGCGTGCGTCTCGGCCGGGGCGATCGGAGCGCTGCTCGCCTTCGAGGTGTTCGGGCTCCCGCTGCTCATGGTCTACGCGTTCGTGGCCGGGGCCGCCTCGGAGCTCAGCCGGCTGGCGTTCCAGAGCCTGATGCAACGCAACGCGCCCGAGGGCGCGCAGGGACGCGTCTTCGTCCGGTACGAGGTGGTGTTCCAGCTGGCGTGGGTGGGCGGCGCGTTCATCCCGGCGCTCCTGCCGATCGACTTCCGGATGGGCATCCTGATCCTGGGGGCTTTCTACATCCTGACGGGCGCCGCGTACTTCTGGCACACGCGGCGTCGCGGGGGTCCCGGCACGCCACTTCCCGATGCCGGGATCTCGTAGCCGGCCTTCGGCGACGACCCCGTAAGCTGAGCGGCGGCCCGCGATACGGCGGCCCACCACGAAGGAGGTCCGTATGACAGAGCCGGTCAATGTCGGTCGCGCCGACGAGATCCAGGAAGGCGAGGCGAAGGCGTTCCCCGTGAACGGAGCGGAGATCGCGGTCTCGCGCGTCTCGGGCACGCTGTATGCCTTCAGCGACATCTGCACCCACCGCGGGTGCAACCTCTCCCTCGGCGGCGAGATCGACGGGACGTCCATCACGTGCGAATGCCACGGGAGCACGTTCGATATGACCACGGGTGCGGTCGTCGAGGGACCGGCGACCGAGCCGGTCGCTACGTTCCCGGTGCATGAGGAGAACGGCGACCTCCTGATCGAGGCGTAACCGCGTGGCGGACCCCCGCACGTTCGTCGTCGTCGGCGCGGGACTGTGCGGCGCGACCGCGGTGGCCACGCTCCGCTCCGAGGGGTTCGACGGCCGGATCGTGCTGATCGGGGCGGAGGAGCTGCCGCCCTACGAGCGCCCACCGCTGTCGAAGGAATACCTGCGTGGCGAGGATCCCCTCGAGCGGATCCTGGTGCGGACGCCCGAGTGGTACCGCGAACAGGACGTCGAGGCGAGATGGAGCACGCACGTCACGCAGCTGGACGCGCACGCGCGTGAAGTGGTGCTCGCGGGCGGGGAGCGCGTGGCGTTCGACGCGTTCCTGATGGCCACCGGCGGGCACAACCGCAAGATCGAGGCGCCGGGGTCCGAGCTCCCGGGCGTGCTCGACCTCCGGTACGTGGGCGACGCGGACCGCCTGCGTGCAGCGGTCGCGGGCGGGGCGCGAGTCGTATGCGTGGGCATGGGATTCATCGGGGCGGAGGTCGCGGCATCGCTCCGAACGATGGGGTGCGATGTCACCGTGATCGAGATCTTCGAGACCGCGCTGTTCCGTGTCCTCGGCGGCGACCTCGGGCGAGCGCTCGAGGCGACCCATCGCGACCACGGCGTGACGATGCATTTCAACGACCTCGTCGCGCGGTTCGAGGGCGACGGGAGGCTCGAGCGGGTCGTGACGAGAGGGGGCCGGACCGTCGATGCGGACGTGGCGGTCGTCGGGATCGGGACGGAGCCGGCCGTGCACCTGATGGCGGGAACGGGCCTCGACCAGCCGGGCGGCGTGCCGGTCGGGCCGACGATGGAGACGACGATCCCCGGGGTGTTCGCCGCCGGCGACGTCGCGCGTCACGACCACCCGGTGTTCGGTCCGATCCGCGTCGAACACTTCGACAACGCGCTGAAGATGGGGGAGACGGTCGCCCACAACATGCTTGGCGAGGAACGGGTCTTCGACGATCCGCACTGGTTCTGGTCGGACCAGTACGACCTGCAGATCCAGATGGCCGGCTTCGCTCCGACGTGGGACCGGATGGTCGTCAGGGGCTCGCTCGAGGACCGATCGTTCTGCGCGTTCCTGCTCGACGCAGAAGGGGTCCTGCGATCGAGCGTCTCGATCTCGTGGCCTCGAGACGTCCGCCGGTCGTTCCAGCTGATCAGGCAGCAGGTGCGTCCGGACCCGGCCGCGTTGGCGGATCCCGACGTGGACCTGCGTCGACTGGTCCGGGATGAGGGATGATGGGAGCGTGAGCAGACCCGACCCCGTGATCGGTCACCCGACGTGCGACCTGGACCTGCAGCGTCGGATCCGGCAGACACGACGCGACGTGGTGGCCCGATCGGCGGGCCGTGCGCAGGGGAAGCGGTCGCTGCTCGATCGGCTCCTCCGCCGTCATCCCGCGCCGCCGCCGGTCATGGATGGCGAGGCCCTTCGCGACAAGGGCGACGACGTTTGGAAGTCGCTCCGCTACTGAGCTGAAGTCTTCCGCCCGGTTCTCGCCCCGGGGGCGAGCTAGTCGGTGGTGAGCCGCGTCGCGAGCTCGTCGGGCGTGCCTTCGGCCTCGATCTGCCCGTCGTGGAACAGCACCACGCGATTCGCGTAGCGGAGCGCCTCCGGGTTATGGGTGGCGGCCAGGACGGCTCCGCCGCGGCGGATCACGTCCCACAACGCCTCGAGGATCAGGTCGGCGTTCTCCGTATCCACCTCCGCGATCGGCTCGTCGGCCAGCACGACCTCGGGTTCGGCGATCAGCGCGCGGGCCACCGCGACGCGCTGCTGCTGGCCGGCCGAGAGCTCGAACGTCCGGTTCTCGAGGCGGTCGCCCAAGCCGAGCCGCGTGAGCCATCCGGCGGCGCGGGTTCGCGCCTCGTGGAGCGACGTGCCGCCGAATCGGAGCGGGAGCTCCACGTTCTCCACGGCCGACAACGTCGGCAGGAGCCCGAAGCTCTGGAAGACGACTCCCATCTCCGTGCGCCGGAGCGAACGCCGATCCTCGGCGGACATGGAACCGATCGGCGCGCCTTTCCACCGGACCTCGCCCGCATCCGGGCCGTCGAGACCGGAAAGCACACCGATGAACGTGGTCTTGCCCGAACCCGACGGGCCCATCAGCGCGACGAAGTCTTTGGGCTTCAGCGCGAGCGACGCGCCGCGGACAGCGAGCACGCCGTTGGCGCCGGCGTACGTGCGCACGATGCCCTCCGCGGCCAGGATCGGCTCAGGCATGTCCGGTCTCGCTCCGTCGTCGCAGTCGAACCTCGTCGGCGCCGACCTCGGCCTCGAGCTCGGCATCGCCGAGCGCGGCGATCGCCTCGTCCGGCAGGTGCACGCGGCCATCGTTCCCGACGGGCTGCACGACCAAGCCCTCCTGGAGGAGCCGCCCGTCGCGGACCCGGATGCGCCGATCGGCGCGACGCGCTGCGAGCAGGTCGTGCGTCACCATGACGACCGTGACGCCGAACTCGCGGTTGACCGCTCGGAAGGACTCCAGCACACGATCGGCCGAGACGGAATCCAGCTCGGCCGTCGGCTCGTCTGCCAGCAGCAACATCGGGGTGTTCGACAGCGCGACGGCGATGGCGGCGCGCTGCTGCTCGCCCCCGGAGAGCTGCCCGACCTTGTGGTTCGCGCGGCCGGCCAGGTCCACCAGCTTCAGCAGCTCGTCGGCGCTCCGGCGGAGATCCGACGCGAGTCCGGCGTGCAGCACGCCGGGCAGCCGGATGTTCTCGCGCACGGTCAGGTACGGAACGAGGTTCCGTGCGGTTCCCTGCCATACGAACCCCACACGCTCGGCGCGATACCTGGTGAGGTCGTCGTCGCTCAACAACCCGAGGTCCTGTCCGTCCACATCCACGACTCCCGCGGACGCCCGGTCGAGGCCGCCGAGCAGGTTCAGGATCGTCGACTTGCCGGCGCCGCTGGGTCCGACGACGGCGAGGAACTCACCGCGGGGGATGTCGAGATCCACACCGCCGAGCGCGACGACGCCCGTGTCGCCGATCCGATAGACCTTGAACACGTGCCGCAGGCGTGCGAGCACGTCGCGCCCTTCGGAGGCGAACCGCTCGGGGCTCACCATCGTCATTCGGCCTCACCTCGCAGGACCCCGGTCACCGACGACCGCATCAACGTTCGCATGGCGAGCCCAAGTCCGATGGACGTGGTCACGGCGATGGTGACGAGTGCGACGCCGAGGCTCGTCCAGTCCATCACGAGCAAGGGCGGCGGGTACGACACCCCGAGGCTCGTGCCCACGTACGGCATCACGAGACGCAGGAGCAGGTACCCCAGACCCAGTCCCGCCACGATCGCGAACCCGAGCAGGAGGCCCTGCTCGAGCACCAACGTCCGCCTGATCTGGGAACGTTCCGCGCCCATGGCGCGGAGCGCCGCGAACTCGTAGTCGCGTCGACGCTGCGCGAAGTACAGGCTCGCCGAGACGCCGATGATCACCAGACCGACGCCTCCGGCCGCCGCCGTGAAGTTCATCCCGACGGCGAGGCTCTGGGGCAGTTGCGCCAGCGTCGCCTCGATCGGCACCGCCTGCTGAACCTCGCGTCCCGGGATGAAGCCGTGGGCGCGAAGCGCGGGGACCGGGTCCGTCGATCCCATCGCCCAGACCTCGTTCAGCGTGATGCCGGGTTCGGGCACGGCCAGCTCCCGCTCGAGCAGGGCACGCGTCGGCACGACGATGAACGGCGAGTTGGGGATGGCGCTCGGGAACTGGGTGGCTTCGGCCACCTGGTGGAGCTCGATCTGTTGCCCGCCCAGCGTCACGGTGAACGTATCGTCGACCTGGCCGGCGACCGTCGTGGACACGAGCGCGGGCATCACGGCCGGCTTCGGGATGAGGCCGGCGAACACCCTTCCGGCACCGATCTGCACATCGAAACGGAAGCCGTCGGCGGCACGTGCGAGTCGGCCTCCGCTGCCCCGCCACGTCAAGGGGACCCATCCGTCGAGAGGGAGCGGCGCGCCGTCGATGTCCGCGCGGGTGATCGCGATGGGGAAATGGAACGGGAGGTTCAACAGCGTGTCCGCCTGGAACGTGATGGACAGCAGCCGCGTCCCCGGGGCGAGCGGGATCCGGTAGGTTCCCGGCCCGGCCGAGACCGACTGCACGTCGGGCGTGTTCGTCACACCCGCGTCGTCGATGACGGTCGCCGACACGCCGATCCCCTCGGCGGCCTTCGGGACGTCGAGTGCCAGTGTGAGCGTCTGCGCACCGGCCGGAAGGTCGAAGCCCGAGGGCGAGGTCTTCAACGCCTCCAGGATCTGGTCGATCGGTGTCTCCGAGAAGTCCGATCGCCACCATCCGCCGTCCGCGTAGGTGGCGGGGTCGATCGCGATCGCGGACGGCGGCAGGGCGTATGTGCCTTGGCCGAAGTCCGGCTCGGTCCGGATCACCGGGGTCGTGTTCGGCGGCATGTCGTCGATCGCCGACAACACGTCGTCGGGCGGCGAGACGGGGACGTTCCAGTCGGCGCCGACGATCGTGTGCGCCGCGTCTTCGTGGTTCTGGAGCACGATCGCACGGTACGAGGTCGAGACCACGAGCAGACCCATGGCGAGCAGCAGCAGCAGCGCGGCGGCGAACCCCGCACCCGGGGCACGACTGAGCTTGCGCCCGGCCAGGTAGACGGGCACGCGTCTCGACCTCCCGATCCGCCCATCCATCCGATGGAACACGAACAGCAGCAGCCGAAGCACCAGGAACGACGCGGCGAACAGCAGCAGCGTCGGCGCCAGCAGCACCAGCGGGTCGATCGTCCCGGAGCCGGCCTGCGGCTTCGTTCCTCCTCGAAGCTGGATGAACGCGAAGACGCCGACAGGAAGGACGACCAACTCGACGGGAACGCGGGACAGCAGCGGACGATCCTCTCGAGACACGGCGCGCCGCTCCTCGAGGATGGTTCTCGAGATGTAGGGGAGCGACAGCAGCAGCAGGATGAGCGCCCCGATCGCAGCGGTGACGGCGCCGAGCGCCTCCGCCGCGGGGTTCAACTGCACGGGGAACAGCACCCCGGGGAGCGTCGGTCCGTTCGTCCGGCCCGCGAGGCTCGCCAGACCCAATCCGATCAAGAGTCCGAGCGGGAACGCCACCAGGGCGGCGAGCACCGCCTGGACCCCTTGCGCAAGCAGGAGGGTCCGTCGTGAGAAGCCCCGACTGTGCAGCACGGAAAGCTCGAACGCCTGCCGGGTGAGGGTGAGCGCGCCGACCCCCGCCAGCACGGCGAGCGTCACCGCGCCGATCTGGAAGACGACGAGCAGGATCGGGATGCGCAGGTTCTCGACACGCTGATCCACCAGCCGCATCAGCGTGTCGAGTCCGGTCAGCACGCGGGCGCCGGCAAGGCCGGGCTCGTCGTGCAGCGAGTCTTCGATCTGTTGGAGCTGAGCGGGGATCGCGCGCACCTCGGCGAAGGGCACGTTCGCGAGGTCGAGGTAGAGGTCCCACGAGAACTCCGTGGTCAACCCGAGCGTGCTGCCGAGTGAGAGCGCGGTGGCGCGGGAGACCAGTTCAGGTTGCACTTGTGTGGAGTCGGGCGCGGGGAAGGGGCTCCGCGATCCGAACCAGAACGGATCCCTCGGATCTGGTGGCAGGAACGTGCCGCTCACCGTGAGCTCGATCGTATCCCCGGCGGGACCGACCAGCGAGACCCGGTCACCGATCCCCAGGCCTCGCGTCTCCGACGTGTTCTGCGCGAGCGCGATCTCTCCCGGCCCCGGTGGCTCCCCTTTGAACGTCAGGTGATCCTCGGCACCGTCACGGAAGAGCAGAGGAACGGAGGGGCCACCGTCTCCGTTCAGCCGGACCGTGGTCAGGCCTTGGCGCACCTCCTTCCCGACCGGGAGGGCGCGGGTCTCCGATGTGATCGACGCGTCCGCCTCCGCATAGGGGAAGTCCCCGTTGCCGAACACCTGGATCCTGACGTTCGCGACGGTGACGGCAGCGCTCTGGATGGCCGAGGACAGGATCGCGGACCGCGCCGCGTCGGCGTAGATCGGGCCGGCGACGAGGACGCCGATGCTGAACGCGAGCGTGACCACGACCGCGAGGCCCAGCAACCGCTGAGCCGCGAACCGCTTGAGGAGGAACCGGAGCGTCGCCATGGCGTGGTGGCCCCCGGCGTATCAACGGTGCGTACCCCCCGGCGGCCCGACCGATGATACGGACCGCGCCCCGCCTCGGGGTCGACCCCTTGCGGAACCTTGCCCCGGGCGGCACGCGATGATGTTCGCTCCAAGCTGCGCGAACACGCCTGTTAGGCTGGCCGTTCAAGCCGCGAAACGCCGGCGCGGAGCTGGCCGAGACCGTCGAGGAGTGAGTGCAGTGGACAGGCCCGAGATCATCCTTGCCCCCGGTCCCACCCCGATCCCGCCCGAGGTGCTGCTGGCGCAGGGGAGTCCCCTCGTCTACCACCGCGGTCCCGGGTTCGGGAAGCTGATGCGGGAGGTCACCGACCGGTTGCGGCAGCTGTATCGGACGGCGGACGCCGACGTGCTGTTGATGACCTCCTCCGGCACCGGGGGCTTGGAATCCGCGATCCAGAACTGCTTCTCGCCCGGCGACGACGTGTTCGTTCCGAACGCCGGGTTCTTCGCCGATCGATGGAAGCGGCTGGCCGAGGCCTACGGCCTCACCGTCCACACCATCGACTACGAGTGGGGGACCAAGATCCGGCCCGACGACGTGGCCGCAGCCCTCGCGGATCACCCGGTCAAAGCGGTGCTCCTGACGCAGAGCGAGACGTCGACCGGGGTGATCCAGCCGGTGGAGGCGCTCGCCCGCGTGGCGAGGGACGCCGGCGCGATGGTCGTCGTCGACGTGGTGTCGTCGCTCGGAGCGGTGCCCTTCGACTTCGACGGCTGGGGGATCGACGTCGCGGTCGGCGGCTCGCAGAAGGCGCTCTCCGCCTCGCCCGGGCATCGCCTTCGTGGCGATCAGCGATCGCGCGTGGGAGGCGGCCGGCACCGCCACCAACCCGCGGTTCTACTTCGATTGGGCGATCTACCGGCAGTTCGCGTCGCTGCCCGACCCGGAGAACCCGTGGACGCCGGCGATCAGCGTGATGCAGGGACTGCACGCCGCGCTCGAGCTCTACTTCCAGGACGGGGTCGACGCCGCCATGGCGCGGCACCGGTCGCTCTCGCGCGCCGTGAAGGAGGGCGCGCAGGCGCTCGGGCTCGATCTGTTCGGCGAGGGCCTGGCAGACAACTGGACCGTCACCGCGATCCGCGCGCCCGAAGGGCTGGACGCCGACACGATCGCGAGCCGGATCCGCTCGGACTTCGGCGTGGTGCTGGCGCCCGGCCAGGGACCGCTCAAGGGCAAGGTCTTCCGGATCGGGCACTTCGGCTACTTCAGCGAGCTCGACATCCTGCGCGGCCTGGCCGCGCTCGAGATGACGCTCGAACGCCTCGGATATCCGGTGAAGCGCGGGGCCGCCGTCGCGGCGGCCGAGGGCGTCTTCTCCGACGCCGAAGGCTAGCCGGGCCGTGCGCGTCCTCGTCACCGAGAAGCTCTCCGAGCAGGGCCTCGAGCTGCTGCGGCGCGACTTCGAGGTGGACGTCCGCCCGGAGCTCGCGACCGGCGACCTGGCCGCGGAGATCGGCCCGTACGAGGCGTTGATCGTCCGCTCGCAGACGCGCGTGAACGCCGACGTCTTGCAGGCCGCTGAACGGCTCCGCGTGGTCGCCCGCGCCGGGATCGGCCTGGACAACGTGGACGTCGAGGCCGCCACGCGTCGCGGGGTGATGGTCGTGAACGCTCCGCAATCCAACGTCATCTCCGCCGCGGAACACACGCTCGCGCTCCTGCTGTCCCAGGCGCGGAACATCCCGCAGGCGCACGCCGCACTGGTCGCGGGGCGATGGGAACGCGCGGATTGGGAGGGTATCGAGCTCGCCGGCAAGACGATCGGGGTGATCGGGCTCGGCCGGGTCGGCGCCTTGGTGGCGCACCGCGCCACGGCGTTCGGGATGCGGGTGATCGCCTACGACCCGTACGTCTCGTCGGATCGCGCCAAGGAGATGGGCGTGGACGTGATGCCGACGCTCGAGGCGCTGCTGGTGCAGGCGGACTTCGTGACCATCCACCTGCCTCGCACCGCGGAGACCGAAGGACTGATCGGCGAGCACGAGCTGTCGCTGATGAAGCCGGGTGCGCGATTGGTGAACACGGCTCGCGGCGGCATCGTCGACGAGGACGCGCTGGCGAAGGCGCTCGAGAGCGGCCAGCTCGGAGGGCGCGGCTCTCGACGTGTACGCCGCCGAGCCGACCACCGACAGCCCGATCTTCGCGTTCGACAACGTGGTCGTGACCCCCCACCTCGGCGCGTCCACGCGTGAGGCGCAGGACAAGGCCGGCACCACGGTGGCGGAGATGGTCAGGTTGGCGCTCCGCGGCGAGTTCGTTCCGTACGCGGTGAACGTCTCGGCAGGCGCCGACGTCTCCGAGATCGTCCGCCCGTTCGTACCGCTCGCCGAGCGGCTCGGCGCGCTCCTCGCCGGCCTCGCCGAAGGCGGTGTGCGTTCGATCGTCTGTTCCTACATGGGGCGTATCGCCGAGGCGGACACGCGGGTGCTGACGCTCGCGATCCTGAAGGGCATCCTCGGCAAGGTCGTGAACGAGCCGGTGTCGTTCGTGAACGCGCCGATGCTCGCGCGCGAGCGCGGTATCACGGTGAGCGAGATGCGATCGACGGTGTCGGAGGACTACGTGAGCCTGATGTCCCTGCGTGCCGACACCGACGAAGGTCCTGTGTCGGTGGCGGGAACGCTCGTCGGCAAGCGCGACGCGCAACGGGTGACGAAGGTCGACGACTTCGACATCGAGATGGCGCCCGCCGAGCACATGATCTTCTTCACGTACGCGGACCGGCCGGGCATCATCGGGAAGGTCGGGACGATCCTCGGCAGCCACGGCGTGAACATCGCGACGATGGACGTCGGTCGCAAGGACGAGCGCGGCGAGGCGCTCATGTGCCTGACCGTCGACGCGCCGGTTCCGGCGCACGTGCTCACGCACATCGCGTCGGAGATCGACGCCAGCCGGCTGCGCGCGATCACGCTGCCGACGTAGGCCGGCGCCCGAACGGGCGTGCTACACTCGCGCATCATGAAGCGGCTGATCAGGACGAGTCCCATCACCGGCACGGTCTGACGCGCACCACCGCGTCCCGTCCCCGGTAGCTCCGTCCCTCACGCCCGCCCCCGAACCGCAGGAGTCGCTTCATGAGCCGCTCACCGAGGTCCAACGTTCGCAGACTGGCCATCGGCCGCCTCATCTCCGTGACCGGAGGGGCCGCCGCCTACACCGCCTTGATGTTCACGGTGTGGAACGACCTGCATTCGGCCGCGTGGCAGTCGATCGCGCTCCTCCTGACGTTCGGCGTCGTGGGGATCCTGGCCCCGCTCACGGGACACCTCGGGCGATCGCTACGACCGCCGCAAGGTGATGATCATGCTCGGAGTCGATCGCCGCGGGCGTGTTCTTCGCGATGGCCTTCGTCGACGCTCCGAAGACGTTGATCGGGTTGGCGTTCGTTTCCGCGATGGCAGAGTCCCCGTTCTGGTCGGCGTCTTCGGCCGCGATCCCCAACCTGGTCGAGCGCGAAGAGGACATCGCGTGGGCGAACAGCCTGCTCGGGCTGGGGAGGAACGCCGGCATCATGATCGGGCCGGTGATCGGCGGCGTGCTGCTGACCGCGCTCGGCGCCCCATGGGTTTTCGCGATCAACGCCGTCACGTTCGTCATCTCGGTGCTGCTGACGCTCTCGGTGAAGGGGGACTACTCGCGAGAGCACACGGCCGCCGAGGAGGAGGAGCACCAGGGGATCGACGGCCGGGCTGCGATTCATCTGGCACGACCGGCCGCTCCGCGCCATGGTGATCGCCTGGACCGTGTTCCTGTTGGGGGCCGGGATGGGGATGGTGGCCGATGCACCGCTCGCCGCGCACTTCGGCGAGGGCTCGGCCGGATTCGGCCTCCTGATCGCCTGCTGGGGGCTGGGGTCCGTCGTCGGGAGCCTGCTCGGCCGCAAGCTCACGCAGCGCAGCGAGCCGCTGTGGCTGGTCCTCGGTGCGGTGGGGATCGCCATCGCCGGCCTGGGTATCGCGTTCTCACCGACGTTCGAGATCGTGTTGTTCGCCCTGCTGATCATGGGGATGAGCGACGGCATCTCGATCGTGGCGGAGCAAGGCATCATGATGCGCCGGTCGCCCGACGCGGTCCGCAGCCGGGTGATGGCAGGCTTCGATGCGCTGCTGTCCCTCGGGATCGCGGTCGCGTACGTCTTCGCCGGACCGGTGCTCGAGCTCCTCGGCCCCAAGGGGGTCTACGGCGTGGGGGGAGTCTCGGCGGCGATCGCCGCGGTGCTGCTGCTGCCCGTGTTGCGTCTGCGTCATCCCGCTCCGGCCGAGCGAGGAGTCGAGGGGATCGTCGCGCCGCCCGACATCGCCTGAACGACCGGTCAGGGAGCCACGGCTCCCCGGCCGGTTCGTTCGGCGCCTCCGCGCGGTCCTTCGCATCCTTGCGCTGAACGACGGTTCAGGAGTAGCGTGGCGCATCTCCTCCACGAACCACTACGACGCGATCGTGATCGGCGGCGGCCACAACGGGCTGGTTGCGGCGGCATACCTCGCGAAGGCGGGCGCGCGGACGCTGGTGCTGGAGGCCCGGCACAAGACGGGCGGAGCCGCCGACACCATGGCGCCGTGGCCGGAGGCACCCGAGTTCAAGGTCACGACGCTCAGCTACGTGATGAGCCTGATGCCCGACACGATCCTCCGCGACCTGCGGCTGGAACGGCACGGCTATCGCGTCCACCCGACCGGCCCGTACTTCCTGCCGTTCCCCGACGGGCGCTGCATCGTGCAGTACGACGACTCCGCGAAGAACCACGACGAGTTCGCCAAGTTCTCGAAGCACGACGCCGACGCGATCGAGGCGTGGGACGCATGGATCGGGGGACTGGCCGACGTGCTCGGCCCGCTCCTGATGACCACTCCGCCGACCGTCGGATCGAAGCGGCCCGCCGACCTCGTCGGATCAGCTCCGGCTCGTCGTGGCGGTTCCGCGGTCTCGACGTGAAGACGGTCGGCGACGTGACGCGGCTGATGACGATGTCGATCGTCGACATCCTGGATCGGTTCTTCGAGTCGGACCAGGTCAAGACCGTGATGTCGTTGAACGGACTGATCGGTACGTGGGCGGGGCCGTACGAGCCGGGAACCGGGTACGTGATGGCCCATCACTCGATCGGCGACGTCGGCGACGGCAACCTGGGCGCGTGGGCCGTCCCGGAGGGCGGGATGGGCGCGGTGGCGGCTGCGATCGAGGCCAGCGCGCGGACGTTCGGCGCCGAGATCCGGACGGACGCGCGCGTCGCGCGGATCCTGACCACCGGACGGCGCGGTCCGCGGCGTCGTCCTCGACGAGGGCGAAGAGCTGCTCGCGCCGCTCGTCGTGACCGCGATCCATCCCAAGATCACGTTCCTGCGAGCAGCTCGACCCGAGCGAGCTGCCGGCTGACTTCGTGCGCGACATCGAGCACGTGGCAGTCGCGCAGCGGCGTCGTGAAGATCAACTGTGCGCCTCGACCGCCTGCCCGTGTTCACCATCGAACCCGAGCTCACGGATCAATCCGGCGGCTTGGAGCTGGCGCACTCGGTCGCCTACCTGGAGACGCGCGTTCGAGGAGGCTCGCGCCGGGATCGCCCGTCGACGATGCCGTTCTCGGACGGCGTGGTGCCCACGTCGCTCGATCCGAGCCTCGCGCCGGAGGGCAAGCACGTGATCTCGCTGTTCACGCAGTGGGTGCCGCACGGGTGGAGCGAGGAGCCGCACCACGATGAGCTGGAGGCTACGCCGACCGCGTCATCGCCGGCTACGACGAGCTGGCGCCGGGGTTCGCCGACAGCGTCCTGCATCGCCAGGTGATCGGCCCGTACGAGATGGAGCACGAGTGGGGGCTGATCGGCGGCAACATCTTCCACGGCGAGCTCTCCGCGGAGCAGCTCTTCCACATGCGGCCCGCGCCCGGCTACGCCGACTACCGCACGCCGATCCGCGGCCTGTACCAATGCTCGAGCGCCACGCATGCGGGCGGCGGCGTCACCGGTATCCCGGCGTACAACTGCGTCCGCGAGATCAAGCGAGACCGCAAGCGCACCGCACGTTCCCGATCGAAAGGGTTGAGCCCGATGACCGAGCAGCACACGACGTTCCCGTTCTACATGGCCACGTGGTACCGCAAGTCGCCGTACTATCAGCGGACGGTCGAGGCCGGCGTGCACCAGCTGGGACCTGTACAACCACATGCTGATCCCGACGCTCTACGACGACGACCTCAAGGAGTACTGGCACCTGCTGAACCACGTGACGCTCTGGGACGTGGCCGTCGAGCGGCAGGTAGAGATCAGCGGTCCGGACGCGGCCCGGTTCACGCAGCTGCTGACGCCGCGCGACCTGTCGTCCACCCAAGTCGGGGCAGTGCAAGTACGTGTTGATCTGCGCGCCCGACGGCGGCATCGTGAACGACCCCATCCTGCTGAAACTCGCGGAGGATCGGTTCTGGCTCTCGCTCGCCGACTCCGACGCGCTGCTGTACGCGGTCGGCGTGCAGGCGTTCGCCGGCATGGACGTGACGATCCGGGAGCCCGACGTCTCACCGCTGCAGGTCCAGGGTCCGCGCTCCAAGGACGTGATCCGGAAGCTCTTCGGCGACGACGTCATGAACCTCAAGTACTACTGGTGCACGGAGGCCGAGCTCGACGGCATCCCGGTCGTCGTGTCGCGTACCGGCTGGACGGGCGAGGTCGGATACGAGATCTATCTCCGCGACGCGAGCCGCGGCACGGACCTCTGGGACGCGGTGATGGGCGCCGGTGAGGAGTTCGACATCCGCGCGATCGCGCCGAGCGACCAGCGGCGCATGGAGGCCGGGATCTTCAACTACGGCAACGACATGGACATCACGAACAATCCGTTCGAGGTCACCGGCCTGGAGCGGCTGGTTGAGCTCGACAACGACAACCGTGGTCGTCTCCCGCGACGCGCTGCGAACGGGTGGCCGCCGAGGGTGTGCGGCGGAAGCTGGTCGGCGTCCGCATCGACGGTCCAGCCGCTGCCGATGTGGCTCGAGGACTTCTGGCCCGTGACGAGGGACGGCGCTGAGGTGGGGAGGCTCACGTCAGCGCCTCGTACTCGCCGCGACTGGACTTCAACATGGGATATGCCTGGGTGCCGATCGAGCTCGCGCAGGACGGCACCGCGTTGCAGATCGTATCCCCGGTGGACCCGATGTCGGCTACCGTGGTCCCGCTGCCGTTCCTCGACCCGAAGAAGGACGTGCCGAAGGGCTGACCGCGTGGAGAGCCTCCAGGGCAAGCTGTTGGTCGCAGGTCCCGCCTTGTGGGATCCGAACTTCCGCAGGACCGTGCTCCTGATCGGCCATCACGACGAAGACGGAGCCGTGGGCGTCATCTTGAACCGCGCGTCCGGGACGACCGTGGCCGAGGCGGTCCCGCCGCTCGGCGTCCTCGTTCCGGCCGACGAGCCCGTGTTCCTGGGCGGTCCGGTGCAACCCGACGCGGCGGTCGTGGTGGCGGACTTCGTCGATCCGGAGGCTGCCGACTTCTTGGCGTTCGACACGATCGGCTTCCTTCCGTCTGAGACCTCTCCCGGCGTCGAGGCGGCGGTCCGTCGTGCGCGGGTGTTCGCGGGGTACGCAGGATGGGGGCCGGGCCAGTTGGAGGCGGAGATGGAGGAGGAGTCGTGGGTCGTCGAACCTGCACAGGCGAGCGACGTCTTCTCATCGGATCCGTCCCGGTTGTGGGAGGAGGTCCTGAGGCGGAAGGGCTCGTCGTTCGACCTGCTCAGGCTCATGCCGCTCGATCCCACGCAGAACTGACGCTCGGCGCCGCGGGCGGTAGCGTCCCGCGGACACGCTCATAGGAGGACAGATGGCCTCGGAGACATACACGTTCTACATCCAACCCTGGTACCGGAAGTCGCCCTACTTCGAGGCCACGAAGCGCGCGGGCTGTAAGAGCTGGGGTCTCTACAACCACATGTTGCTTCCGACGCTCTACGACGACCCCATCACCGAGTACTGGGCGCTCTTGAACGACGTGACGATGTGGGACGTGAGCGTTGAGCGATGCATCGAGATCACCGGTCCAGACGCGTTCGAGCTCACGAACCTGATCACGTGTCGCGACTTGACGACGTGCGACGTGTGGCAATGCAAGTACGTCCTGCTGACGGCGGCCGACGGCGGCATCGTGAACGACCCCGTGTTGCTGCGACTGGGAGAGAACCACATCTGGCTCGCGCTGGCCGACAGCGATGCGCTGCTCTACGTCGCCGGTGTCGCGGCCGGTCGCGGGATGGACGTGAGGATCCGCGAGGCGGACGTGGCGCCGATGCAGGTGCAGGGACCACGCTCCAAGGACGTGATCGGAGCGCTGTTCGGCGACGCCGTGCGGGATCTGCGCTACTACTGGTGTGCCGAGGCCGAGGTCGAGGGCATCCCGGTGGTCGTCTCTCGCACGGGATGGACCGGCGAGGTCGGCTACGAGATCTATCTCCGCGACTCGAGCCGAGGAGATGATCTGTGGGAGCGGGTCCGCCAGGCCGGCGAGCCGTTCGGGATCCGAGCGATCGCACCATCCGAAGCCCGCCGGATCGAGGCGGGCATCTTCAACTACGGGAGCGACATGCGAGTCGAGGACACGCCGTTCCACGTCAGCGGCCTTGAGAAGTTCGTCGAGCTAGACCAGGAGCAGGAGTTCATTGGGAAGGCCGCGCTCGCCCGGCTGGCTGAGTCCGGTGTCGACCGCAAGCTCGTGGGCGTCGACATCGGAGGCGAGCCGATGACCGACGAGGGCGCGCTGAACGACTTCTGGCAGGTGCGAGCGGCGGGGGGAGAGCCGATCGGACGGGTCACCGCCGCCGCGTGGTCGCCGCGGCTGGAACGAAACGTCGGGTTCGCGTGGGTACCGTCCTCGCATATGGCGGCTCGCACGGAGCTCGAGGTCGATGCGCCGCAAGGCCCGAGGCCGGCGACCGTCTTGACGCTCCCGTTCGTGGATCCGAACAAGGAGACGCCGAAGTCGTGAGCGAAGGGCGAGACTCCGTCGCGTTCGATCGCGCCGCGGACTACTACGACCGCACGCGCGGCAACAGCCCCGAGGGTCTGCGGAAGACCATCGACCTCCTGACCAGGGAGGTGCGCGCCCAGGGCCTCGTGCTGGAGGTGGGCGTCGGGACCGGTCAGCTCGGGCTCTTGTTGCACGAAGCGGGCATCTCGATGGTCGGCCTCGATCTCGCGCGGCCGATGATGGACATACTGGTGGAGAAGGCGGGGGGCCGGCTGCCGTTCCCGCTCGTGCAAGGGGACGCGACCCGGATGCCGTTCCGCGACGGAGCGTTCGGAGCCGCGTATCTCCGCTGGGTCCTCCAATTGATCCCCGCGTGGAGGGATGCCCTCGCCGAGATCGTCCGTGTCGTCCGACCGGGTGGCGTGTTCCTAGCGTCGCTCGCGAGCTACGGAGGTCCTCGGTCGGAGGTCCGTGGACGCTTCGCCGAGATCATCGGCCTCTCGATCGAACCGCGGGGGCTCGCGTATGACGGCTACGACGAGCTAGACAGGGTCGCGATCGCGCTCGGTCTGGCACCTCGCGCCCTTCCTCCGATCCCCGAGATCGGGCATGAGGGCCTGGACACATTCATCGATGGCATCGTGAACAACGCGTACTCGTGGACCTGGGAGATCGACCCCGACCTCCTTGCGCGAACCGCGGTTGACGTTCGGCGGTGGGCCGAGGATCGCTACGGGCCGCTCGAGTTGCTCCCGCACGACGAGTACGAGACCATGTGGCGCGCGTACGACCTCCCGGCCGATCGATGAGCGATTCGGTCTCGTTCGACCGGGCGGCCGATCGCTACGACGAGACGCGCCGCTTGACCCCCGAGGCGAGCCGCGCCACCGTGGACCTCTTAGAGGGGGAGCTGCGTACGCGCCAGCCGTGCCTGGAGATCGGTGTCGGAACCGGCTTGATCGCGCTCCCTCTGCACGATGCGGGAGTGCGGATGGTCGGCCTCGACCTTTCCGCGGCGATGCTGCGGAAGCTGACGGAGAAGTCGGGTGGGCATCCGGCGTTCCCGGTCCTCCGCGGCGATGCGACGCGGTTGCCGTTCCGCGACGCGGTCTTCGGGGCGGCGATCGCCCGTCACGTGCTGCATCTGATCCCGCGATGGCAGGACGCCGTCGCCGAGCTGGTCCGCGTCGTTCGACCCGGAGGGGTGATAGTCCTGAACATCGGCACCGGCGGAGGTCTCTGGGAGGAACTGCAGGACCGGCTGGAGACGGCCGCCGGGCCGGCCACCCATCGCGTGGGCCTGACGGCGGCGGATCAAGCGTCGCTGGACGAGACGCTCGAGCGGCTCGGCGCCCGGTTCCGCGAGCTGCCGCCCGTATGGGAGCAGAGCGACTCCACGCCCTCGCGATACTTCGAGCAGGCCGAGGGGCGGGTGTTCTCCTGGACGTGGAAGGTTCCGGCGGATCGACTGACGGCTGCCATCGGCACGACCCGCGCCTGGGCGCTGGAGCGCTTCGGGAGCCTGGACGTCGTCCTCGAGCCTCGATACCCGATGGTCTGGCGCGCGTACGACGTCCCCGCCTGAGCTCCAGCCGCTCGCGTCCACTTGTCGATATCCTGTCCTGCACATCTCCGGGCGCCATCCCGCACCCGGTCGACCAGAGGAGGGTCCACGGTGCCGATCACGCAGGTCGAGAAGATCTGGATGGACGGTGAGCTCGTGGACTGGGCCGACGCCAAGATCCACGTGCTCTCCCACGCGCTGCACTACGGCACCGGGGTATTCGAGGGCATCCGGGCGTACGAGACCGCACGCGGTCCGGCCGTGTGGCACATGGACGAGCACCTCCGCCGTCTCTACCGCTCCGCGAAGCTGTATCACCTCGACATCCCGTTCTCGGTCGAAGCGGTCGGCGAGGGGATGAAGGAAGTGATCCGCGCGAACGGCCTGCGGTCGTGCTACGTCCGGCCGCTCGTGATCCGCGGCTACGGCGAGATGGGCGTCAACCCGCTCAACGCGCCGGTGAACGTCATCATCGCGGTGTGGCCGTGGGGCGCCTACCTGGGCGAGGACGCGCTCGAGCAGGGCGTGCGGATCAAGATCAGCAGCTGGCGTCGGAACGGCCAGAACTCGCTCCCGGCCGCCGCGAAGGCGACGGGTCAGTACATCAACAGCGTGCTGGCGAAGGTGGAGTCGCTGAAGGCCGGGTACGACGAGGCCATCATGCTGAACGAGCAAGGCTTCATCACCGACGGCTCGGGCGAGAACGTGTTCATCGTTCGGGGCGGCATCCTCACCACGCCGCCGACGCAGGCCGGCTGTCTCGACGGCATCACCCGCGGCAGCGTCATCCAGATCGCGCGCGACCTCGGCTACGAGGTCCGTGAAGAGAACCTGGTCCGGAGCGACCTCTACAACGCGGACGAGTGCTTCTTCTCGGGCACGGCCGCCGAGATCACGCCGATCCGTGAGGTGGACGACCGTTCGGTAGGGGAGGGTCATCGCGGGCCGATCACGAAGGAGCTCCAGGGCGCGTTCTTCGCCGCCACCAAGGGCGAGACGGAGCGGTACGCCGACTGGCTGACGTACGTGAACTAGGCCGCCACTTCCGGCTTGCCCTGCCGGTCTGGGGCGTGACACGATGCGCCGTTCATCAACCGTGAGGGGGATGCGGTGGCCGTGTCGGTTGCGCCCCAGGCGCCCAGACCTGACGTCCAGGTCATCAAGCGGTCGCTCGCGCTCGGCGCCCTCGTCTTCATCATGTTCTTCACGGTGTCGGGAGGCGCCTACGGCCTGGAGGACCTGGTCGGCTCCTCCGGCGCCGGGATGGCGATCCTGCTCCTCATCATCACACCGCTCGTCTGGAGCCTGCCGACCGCGCTGATGGTGGCGGAGCTCGCGACCGCGATGCCGGTCGAAGGCGGGTTCTACTTCTGGGTGAAGCGCGCCCTCGGCCCGTTCTGGGGCTTCCAGGAGGGCTGGTGGTCGTGGCTGACCACGTGGGTCGACATGGCGATCTATCCGGTGCTCTTCGTCGACTACTCGGCCACCTACTTCAAGGTCTTCCAGACGAACTCGCTCGCGCGCTGGCTGCTCGGCATGACCGTCATATGGTTCTTCACCTACCTGAACATCCGTGGCGCGAAGGTGATCGGCGACTCGTCGAAGATCTTCGGCGTGATCGTGCTGGCACCGTTCGTGATCATGACCGTGCTCGGGTTGTTCCACATGCAGTACAACCCGCTGCACCCGTTCGTGCTCCACGGGCAGTCGATCAGTCAGTCCCTCAACCTCGGGTTATTCGTGGTGATGTGGAACTATCTCGGCTGGGACGGCCTGTCCACGATCGCCGGCGAGATGAAGGACCCAAGACGCGACTATCCGAAGACCCTGATCATCACGCTCCCGCTGATCACGGCCTGCTACCTGCTCCCCACCCTGGTTGGGCTCGCGGTGGTTGGTGTCGGGCACGGCGTGACCTGGACCGCCGGGGCGTGGAACGAGATCGCCAAGATCATCGGCGGGAGCTGGCTCGGCGCGCTGATGGCCTTCGGTGCGCTCGTGGCGGCGGCTGGGTTGTTCTCGGCGCTCCTCTTGTCGGTCACTCGCATCCCGTTCGTGATGGGCGAGGACGGCTATCTGCCCAGGGTGTTGTTCAAGACCCACAGGAAGTACGGGACGCCGTGGGTCGCGCTCGTCGTGTCGAGCGCGATCTACTCGGTGTTCATCCTGGGGCCGTTCCAGAGCTTGGTGGTGGTCGACGTGATCATCTACGCGGGGGCGCTGTTGCTGGAGTTCGTCGCCTTGGTCGCGCTCCGGATCAAGGAGCCCGACATGCCGCGTCCCTACAAGATCCCGGGCGGTTGGCCGGTCGTCATCCTCGTCGTGCTGGCCCCCGCCGCGATCATCGCGCTCGCCGTCTGGGATCAGATCATGTGCGCCGGGTTCTTCACGACGGTCGGGTTGTCGGTGCTGTTCCTGGCGAGCGGCCCGATCCTGTATCCGATCGCCCGGTACTTCAAGAAGCGGCGCGGTGAGACGGATGTGTTCGCGCCGGCGGGGATCAAGGAGGTGGAGGGATAGCCGTGAGCGACGAAGGAACGACGCCGGTCGACGACGACGAACCGCTCGAGATCCCAGAGATCGACACGACGATCGAGCGGATCCTCTGCCCGGTCGACGGTTCCGAGGGATCCGAGGTCGGCCTGGCATGGGCCAGCGCTATCGCGGCGGTCACCGGCGCCGAGATCCTGGCGGTGGTGGCATGTGACCCGCCCGTGACGATCCGGCGTCGCGGCATCTTGGAGGTCGAGCACCTCCGTGTCGAGATGGAGGAAGACGCCAGGGAGATCGCGACAGAGGCGGCGGAGCTGTTGCTGGCTCGTGGGCTCAGCGTCCGCGGGATCGTCGTGGTCGGCGACCCGGTGGAGTCGATCCTTCAGACGGCCGAGGATGAGGACGTCGATCTCATCGTGATGGGTCGGCGAGGCCGTGGCCGCCTCCCCGGGGCGTTGGTGGGGTCGGTATCGGAGAAGATCTCCCGACATGCTCCCGTTCCGGTGTTCCTGGTGAACTGAGGAGGTCGCACGGTGACGAGCTGGCTGCCACGACGGGAGTTCCTCCGTCGCGCCGGTCTATTCGGGATGGCCGTCGCGGCCGCCCCGATCCTCGCAGCATGCTCCGACGAGCAGCTCGAGTCCAACGACGAACTCGCGTTCTACAACTGGACCAACTACATCGATCCCGCCATCCTGACGGCCTTCCGGACCCAGACCGGGATCAGCACCACGTACACCACCTACACATCCAACGACGAGCTCACCACCAAGCTGTTGCTCGCCAACACGCCGCGCCGACACGGGCGGATGACCCACACATTCGACCTGATGGTGCCGTCGGAGAACTTCGTTCGGAAGTTCCTCGAGCAGGATCTCCTGGAGGCGATCGACGGCTCGAAGAACCTCAAGAATATCGGGAACCTCCAGCCCGAGTTCCGGCAGGAAGGATTCGATCCCGGGAACACGCACACGATCCCATGGGCCACGGGGACCACGGGCATCGGTTACGACTCGAGCGTGTTCTCTGCGCCGCCCGACTGGACGGTGTTCCTCGACAAGAAGTATCAGGGTCACATGACGGTTCTCGACGAGGAACGGGATGCGTACGGCGCGTCGCTCCTGTCGCTCGGCAAGGACCCGAACGCAACGAGCGCGGCCGATATCGACGCGGCGACGCAACAGCTGATCGCGATGAAGGCGGTGATCCAGGGGTTCAACTCCGCGACGTACATCGAGGGTCTTGCCAGCGGCGACCTCGTCGCGGCGCACGCCTATTCGGGAGACCTGTTGCAGGCGAAGGAGAGCAACGCGAAGCTCGAGTTCGTGCTACCCGATCAGGGCGCGCTCCGCTGGGTCGACTCCCTTGCGGTGCCCGTCCACGCTCCGCAGTTCGACAACGCGATCGCGTTCATGGACTTCTACCTCCAGGGCGACATCTCGGCGCAGGTCGCGAACTACGTCCGCTACGACACGGGCAACGCCGCCGCCGTCCCGCTGCTCGACCCCGACGTTGCGAACGACCCGGTCATCTTCCCGCCCCGGGACGTGTTGGACAGGTTGTCCTTCACAGCGGATCTCGGGCCGGATGTCGAGAAGCTGTACGCCGACGGGTGGGCGCAGGTGCAAGACGCCTGACGGCGGTTCGCTCGGGTCTCCAGCGAGGTTTACGGAGGTCAGGTCGCTTGTCGGCCCCTGGAGTAGGATTCCTCGCCGTGCCCCGGTGAAGGGCGAGGGAGACCGCACATGACGACCGAGGACACCGAAGCTCGATACCGCCTGCCGAGAACGGTCACGCCCAGTCGGTACGAGTTGGTGCTGGCACCGGACCTGGCTGCCGGATCGTTCGAGGGGAGCGAGGACGTCTCCGTCACGGTGAGCGAGGCCGTCGACGAGATCGTCCTCAACGCCGTCGACCTCGAGATCCGCGGTGGATCCCTGCGAGCGGCGGACGGTCGGCGGATCGAGATCGAAGCGATCCGTCTCGATCCCGACACGGAACGAGCGCACCTGACGCTGAGTGGCAGCGCTGCGCCGGGGGAGTGGACGTTGCACCTCGACTTCCGCGGCGAGTTGAACGACCTGTTGGTCGGGTTCTACCGATCGACGTACGAGAGCCCCGACCACGGCACCGAGGTCATCGCCACCACCCACTTCGAGGCCACTGACGCTCGACGGGCCTTCCCGTCGTGGGACGAGCCCGACCTGAAGGCGGTCTTCGGCATGACGCTGATCGTCGCCGCCGACCTGACGGCGCTCTCGAACGGTCCGGAGATCGAACGAACAACCCTCGACGACGGCCGGGTGCGGGTCGCGTTCGCGGACACGATGCCTATGTCCACCTACCTCGTGGCGATCGTCGTGGGTCACCTGGAGCTGACCGAGCCCGTCGACGCCGGCGGGGTGCCCACGCGGGTGGCCCACGTGCCGGGCAAGCACGCGCTCGCTGCGTTCGCGCTGGAGGTCGGCGCGCACTCGCTCAGGTGGTTCGCCGACTACTACGGCATCCCGTACGCGGACAAGAAGGTCGACCATGTCGCGCTGCCCGACTTCGCCCAAGGGGCCATGGAGAACCTGGGCTGCATCACGTACCGCGAGGCGGCATTGCTCGTGGATCCGGCCACATCCACGCACGGTGAGCAGCTCGACGTCGCCGAGACCGTGGCCCATGAGCTCGCGCACATGTGGTTCGGCGACCTGGTGACCATGCGCTGGTGGAACGGCCTGTGGCTGAACGAGGCGTTCGCGACGTTCATGGCGCTGCTTGCCGTCGACGCCTACCGCCCGGATTGGGAGGTCTGGAACCAGTTCGCACGCTCCCGCAGCGCGGCGCTGGAAGTGGATGCGCTCGTCTCGACTCGCTCCATCGAGTATCCGGTCCACTCGCCCGACGACGCGAACGGCATGTTCGACACGCTGACGTACCTGAAGGGCGGCGCCATCCTGCGGATGTTGGAGCAGTACCTTGGCGCCGACCGGTTCCGCGATGGGATCCGCCGTTACCTCCGCAAGCACGCGTACGACAACACCGAGACCCATGACCTGTGGGACGCGCTGGAGGAGGAGACCGGCGAGCCGGTGCGCCGGATCATGGACACCTGGATCTGGCAGGGTGGCTACCCGCTGATCTCGGTCACGATCGCCGACGACGGGTCCCTCCGGTTCTCCCAGCGCCGCTACTCGCCGTCGCGGCCGGGCGACGAGACGAAGTGGGCGGTGCCGCTGTCGGTGCGGCAGGTGGCTCCCGACGGCAGTGAACGGACCGACGCGATCCTCGTGGAGGCCGACGGAGCATCGCTCCCCATGCTCGCGCCCGACGCGGTCGTGGTGGCCAACGCCGGAGGCATCAGCTTCGTGCGGGTGTGGTACGACGAGGTGCTGGCGGGACGACTGGCCGGCTCCGCGGTCCGCGCGCTCAGCCCGCTGGAGCGGTACTCGCTCGTGGACGACGCATGGGCGGCGGTCGTCGACGGTTCGACGACCGCTTCCTCGTTCTGCCGCTTCGTCGAAGGGTTCGTGGAGGAGACGGAGCTCCCGGTGTGGCAGCTGATCCTCACCGGCCTCAGCTGGTGCGATCGGTTCCTGGAGGACGAGCCCCGCGACCGGTTCCGCGACTACGTGCGTCGCCTCCTGCGCCCGGCGATCGACCGGCTGGGATGGGAAGCCTCCTCCGACGAGGCGGACCTCGTCCGCGCGCTCCGGGGGACGCTGGCGCAGGCGCTCGCCGTGCTCGGCGACGACCCGGAGGCCAAGGCGCAGATGCGCGAGCTCGAAGGGGAGGCCCGGAGCGGCGGAGATGTCGACGCCCACCTCGCCTCGGCGGCGGTGCAGGTCGTGGCCACGAACGGGGACTCCGGCGACTTCGCGCGCTACTGGCAGATGGTGCACGACGGCGTCACGCCGCAGGAGCAGCTCCGATACCTGTACGCACTGGCCCGGTTCCGCGACCCCGAGCTGTTCGACAGCCTGCTCGCCTCAACGCTGACGGACGACGTGCGCCCACAGGACGGGCCGTTCCTGCTCGCGACGGCCACGACCAACCGGGACCTGGGCGAGCGTGCCTGGCGATTCATCGCCGACAACTGGGACAAGGCCCTCGCGAGGTTCGCCTCGTCCAACATCATCTCCCTCGCGTCGGGGACGCGCTTCCTCTCGATGCCCGACCAGCAGGCCGACGTCGAAGCGTTCTTCCAGACCCACTCGATCCCGCAGGCGCAGCTGATGCTCGATCAGATCCTGGAGCGCCAGCGGATCTACGTTGCCCTCCGCGAACGGGCGGAGAAGGACCTGGCCCAGTCGTTCTCCGGTTCGTCGTAGCGCATCTCCCGAACCGATCCCCGTCTTGACACGCTGAGGCGCGGCCCCATACCGTTCGCTCCCGAACGACCTGTCGGCGCACGCGATCTCTCGGGGGGAGGGATGAGCACGGGCGGAACGGCCACCATCGAGGGCGTCGAGGTCTCGACCGACCACTGGATCGGCGGCGACCGCGTCGCGTCGGCCGACACGTTCACCGACGTCTCGCCGATCGACGAGTCGCCGATCGCGCGAGGTCGCGCGCGGGGGCGCCCACGAGGCGGCCGCGGCGGTCGCGGCCGCACGCCAGGCGTTCTCCATCTGGAGCGGCACGTCTGCCGATGGATCGTGCCGCCGTGCTGCACGCGATCGCCGACGGGGTCGAGGCACGCGTTCCGGACCTCGCCGCCGTCGAGACGCGGGACAACGGGTCCCTGTTGCGATCGATGCGGAACTCCGTCATGCCCCGCGTCGCGCGGAACTTCCGGTTCTTCGCGGACCGCCTGCTGAAGCTGGGCGAGCCGGACGTCGATTTCAACGGGTTCGCCGAGCACGTCTCGTGGGACCCGTCGGGCGTCGCGGTGGTGATCACGCCGTGGAACGCCCCGCTGATGCTCGCCACGTGG
Organism: uncultured Actinomycetes bacterium; assembly: GCA_963736335.1. GTDB lineage: Bacteria > Actinomycetota > UBA4738 > UBA4738 > HRBIN12 > JBBQVZ01. The sequence continues at coordinate 684,538 of CAVTOC010000005.1, forward strand.
CGGATCGCGCCCGCCCTCGCCGCCGGGAACACGGTCGTGGTCAAGCCGCCGGAGTGGGCGCCGCTCACCGCCTCGATGCTCGCCGACATCGCCCACGATGCGGGATTGCCCGACGGCGCGTTCAACGTCGTCCAGGGGATCGGCGAGGAGGCCGGCGCCGCGCTCGTGGCGAACCCCGACGTCGGCCGGATCGCGTTCACCGGCTCCGTCCCCACCGGCAAGCTCGTCGCCGCGTCGGCCGGCGCCAACCTCACGCCCGTGTCGCTCGAGCTGGGCGGCAAGTCGCCGTTCGTCGCGTTCGCCGACGCGGACATGGACGCGCTCGTGAAGCAGGCGGTGGGGCAGTTCGACAATGCCGGACAGGTGTGCCTGGCCGGGACGAGGCTCTTGATCCAGCGGGAGATCTACGACGAGTTCCTCGACCGGTTCGTCGAGGCCGCGTCCGCGATCGCTCAGGGCGATCCACGGGACGACGCGACCGACATCGGACCGCAGATCACGCGCGAGCACTTCGACCGCGTGGACGGGTTCGTCCGTCGGGCGATCGCCGACGGGGCGAACCCGGTGCTCGGCGGCGGGCCCAACGACGACCTGGGAGGGTCTGTACTTCCGTCCCACGGCGTTCGTCGACGCGCCGGCCGGCTCCGAGATCCTCCGTGAGGAGGTGTTCGGGCCCGTGCTCACCGTGCAGCCGTTCGCGGACGAGGACGAGGCGGTGTCGCTCGCCAACGCCACGGACTACGGCCTTGCGGCGATCCTGTACACGGGCGATCCCGCACGCGCGAAGCGCGTGAGCGCGCGGCTCGTGGCGGGAACCGTCTGGGTGAACTGCTTCTTCGTGCGCGACCTCAACGCCCCGTTCGGGGGCTCGCGGAGCTCCGGGATCGGTCGTGAGGGCGGCATCTGGAGTTTCGATTTCCATGCGGACGTCAAGAACGTCTGCACCGCACCGTGGAACGAAGGGAGTTGACCGTCCATGGGTGAGATCGTCGGTGCCGGCATCGTGGCGCACGTCCCGACCATCATGCTGCCCGAATCGGTACGTCTGGAGATCAACGACGGGAAGGAGATCACGCTCGTTCCCGGTCTGCAGCGTCTGCGCAACGAGGTCCTCGACCGTCTGCAGCCCGACACCATCGTGATCTTGGACACGCATTGGGAATCCACGTTCGAGCACATCATCACGGCGGCCGAACGCCGCGAGGGGAAGTTCACGAGCCATGAGCTCCCGCGCGGGATGCGCCAGATCCCGTACGACATGCCGGGGGATCCGGAGCTGGCGTTCGAGCTGCAACGACAGGCCGAGGGTCGGGACGACACGTGGATCCTGGCGAGCGACGACCCGTGCCTGCCGGTCTTCTACGGCACGATCAACATCTGGAGCCACCTGGGCAAGGGCGAGCGCTGGGCGAGCGTCTCGATCAACCAGTGCGGCCAGACCGAGGACTTCCTGCTCCTCGGGGAGTTGCTCGGGAAGGCGGTCGCAGAGACCGACCGGCGCGTGGTGGTGCTGGCGTCGGGCGGCATGACGCACCGCTTCTTCCCGCTTCGCGAGCTCCGCAATCACGAGAGCTCGAAGGTGCCCGACAACATCCTGCACCTCGAGTCGTACGAAGCCGACCAGCACGTCCTCCGGATGTTGCAGGCCGGCGACCACATGGGCGTGATCGACTGGATGCCCGAGTACAAGCGCGCGGCTCCCGAGGGGCACTTCGGGCATTACCTCATCATGGCCGGCGCGATCGGCGGCGCTCGTTGTCAGGCGCCGGGAGAGCTCTTCAGCGAGTACGAGGCATCGGTGGGTACGGGACAGGTCCACGTGTGGTTCGAGCGTCCGGCCGACGGCTGGACCGGGTAAGGGCGCTGCGCGCGCCGAAGGGAGGGGGCTCCGAAGTGGCAGACCAGCAGCAGGGCGAACTGGGTTACGAGCGACTGGGAGGGCAAGAAGCTTACGTCTGGTGGACTGCATCGCGCAGTCGGTCGGGCTTCATGGGTCCGGTGTTCAGCGCCGCGTTCATCATCCCACTGATCATCGGCGTGAACGCCGCCGCGCGCGGCGCCGGGACATCGGCTCCACTCGCCGTCCTGCTGGCGGGCGTCGGTGTGTTCGCGTTGGGGTGGATCGTCGCCCAGTACGCGAAGCGGATCCACGCGGCTGGTTCGTTGTACGACTACGTGACGAACGGCCTTGGGTCCACCGTGGGGGCAGCTGCCGGGTGGCTGTACTACGCCGGAACGATCATCCTCACGACCGGTCTCGGCTTGCTGATCGGCGGGTACGTCCACGACAACCTCATGCCGGGCGTGTTCAGCGTCGACGGTGGCCTCCTGCCGATCTGGCTGTGGCAGGCCATATTCGCTCTGGGGCTGTTCGTGGTCCTGTACCTCGGCGTGCAGATCTCGACGCGGGTACAGCTCACATTGGCGTTGATCTCGGTCGCCGTCGTGCTTGCGTCTACTTCCTTTCGGTCATCATCCGCCTCGGCGGCGACAATGATTTCGCGAAGACGTTCAACCCGAACCCATCGCCCGACGGGTTCACGGGGATCATGTTCGGGGTGCTGTACGGGGTGCTGATCTTCGTCGGTTTCGAGACGGCCGCGAACCTGGCCGAGGAGACCGCCGAGCCGAAGAAGTCGATCCCGCGTGCCGTGTTGCTGTCGGTCGTCGTGGTTTCGATCTTCTACATCATCGCCGCATACGTCGAGGTCGCAGGGTTCGGGTTCGACATGTCGATCATCACGAGCCCCGATGTCGCCGGGGCGCCGCTCTTCGCGCTCGGTGCACCAGGGGGCCAGTTCGGCTCGGACTTCATCGTTGAAGCTGCTGCTCATCGTCGTGTTCCTCGACATGCTCGCCGTCTACGTCGGCGCCGGCGTGGCCTCGACCCGCGGAGTGTTCGCGATGGCTCGCGACCGCCGCCTGCCTGCCGGGTTGGCCGGCGTCTCGGCGAAGTACGGCACGCCGACCGGCGCGATCGCGTCTGCTGATGGTCGTCCAGGTCGTACTGATAGCGGCGAGCCAATGGTGGACCGACCTGTTCGCGCTGCCGGGGCTGCCGCATTACTTCTCCCTCTTCGTCGTGGTGCGCGACGTTCGGCGGCTTCGCGCTGATCGTCGTCTACTTCCTGATGTCGATCGGGGCGATCCGCGGTCTCGATGACCGATCCGGAGAAGGTGAAGCTCTGGATCGCGGTGATCCTCGGGATCGTCGTCACCGGGGCAGCGATCTTCGGGTCCTTCTACAAGGTCCCCAGTCCGACGCTCCTCGCCCCGTGGTACGCCGTGATCTGGTTCGTGCTCGGGCCTCGTCGTGATGGCCGTGTCGAAAGGGCGGGAGCCGGCGAGCCAGGCGCTCGGCGGACCTGCACTCGGAGATCGACGGGAAGGTGACCTGACCCAGAGCGTACCATCGAGCGATGACCGACCACGATCGGCCGCTCCGGCTGGACGCGCCCCGCGAGGAGGTTCTCGCGCACGCGACGAAGCTGGTCGAGGAGGCGTGGCGGAGCTTCGACCGGTACCGGCCGGAGGAGCCCGCGCTCGACGAGCGGATGCGGGGCCTGCTCGAGGCGGGACTGCCCGGGAGCGTCCGTGTCGGTGCACGAGGCGCTCGACGACGCCGCGCGCGTGCTGGACGGTTCGATCGCACAGCCGCGTCCCCGATACTTCGCGTTCATCGGGTCGTCGGGTTTGGAGATCGGGGCGATCGCCGACCTGCTCGCCCACACGTACGACATCAACCTGGCCGTCGACGCGCGTGCGGCCACGCAGATCGAGCAGCAGGCCGTCCGCTGGGTGAGTGAGTTCGTCGGGTTCCCCGCCACGATCGGGGCGTTCACCAGCGGCGGGACGATCAGCAACGTGACCGCGCTCGCGGCGGCGCGCGAGCAGGCGGTGCCCGGCGCCCGGACCGACGGTCTGTCCGGGCGCCGTCTTGCCGATCTACTGCTCCGCCGAGGTGCACTACTCGATCACGCGAGCGGTCGAGCTGCTGGGGATCGGCTCGAACAACCTCCGTGACCTGCCGATCGACGGCTCCCGCAGGTTGCGGCCCGACGCGCTGGCCGAGGCCATCGATCGTGACGTAGCCGCGGGGATCACGCCGGTCGCGGTGGTCGCGACGGCGGGCACGACGCTCACGGGTGCGATCGACCCGATCGACCGGATCGCCGACGTCTGCGCCGAGCGGGGCGTGTGGCTCCACGTGGACGGCGCGTACGGCCTGCCCGCCGCGGCGGTCCCGACGCACGCCGGCCTCTTCGCCGGGCTGGAACGTGCCGACTCCGTCTCCGTCGACGCGCACAAGTGGCTCTACCTGCCGAAAGCGTGCGGGGTCGTCCTGGTGCGGGAGCACGGCGCGCTCACGAGAGCGTTCGCTCACGAGGAGGGCTACCTGCCGCATCAACAGCACGAGCTGCACGCGGTCGACATCACGCTCGAGTACTCGCGGCCGTTCCGCGCGTTGAAGCTCTGGCTCGCGTTCCGGGTGCACGGGGCACCACAGTTCCGCGAGGCGATCGCACAGAATCTCCGCGAGGCCGACCTTCTCTTCCGTACCGCGGGGGCGGCCGATGACTTCGAGACGATGGCCGAGCCTCCGCAGCTCTCGATCGTCCCCATCCGCCACACACCTGTCGGCGTCGCCGACCTCGATTCGCATAACGACGCGCTCGCGAAGGCGATCCAGGCGGACGGTCGCGTGTACCTCGCATCCGCGTTGATCGACGGACGGGTGTGGCTGCGGCCGTGCTTCGTCAACTTCCGTACGACGGAAGAAGATGTGCTCGCGATCCTGGACGTCGCCCGTGAGCTGGGTGACCGGATCGCGGCGGAGGGTGCGGCGTGACCGACGAGCTGCTCCCGGCGGAACGGAAGGTGCTCGAGGCGCTCGGCGATCGCTCGCTCGATTTCCGCGCCATGTGGGCCGTCTCGAACCTCTTCCGCGCGTCCGCCGCGATCCGCCGGCACATGGAGGCGAACATCCTCGCGGCGGACCGGTTGTCCTGGACCGCTTTCACCGGCCTGTGGGTGCTCTGGGTGTGGGGCGAGATGGAATCGCGCGAGTTCGCGCAGGCCGGTGGGCGTCAGCCGCCCGACCGCGACGGGCGTCGTGACCACGCTCGAGGGTCGCGGGTTCGTTCGAAGGAAGAAGGACCCGCGCGACGGTCGCATGGTCCTGGTCTCCCTGACACCGGCGGGGAAGCGGAAGATCGAGCAGCTGTTCCCCGGTTCAACGCGGAGGAGGTCGCCGTCACGGCGCACCTCGACGACGAGGAACGGGATGCGCTGGCGCGGCTGCTGCGGTCGATGTATCGCGCCGTGGATCGTCAAGACGACTGATCTGCCGCGTTAGATGTTCATTAGAAGTTCGATGCTTGCGCCTTCGGGGCCATCCGTAACGCAGCCGTCACCCGTACCGTGGCAAGGCCGCGGGCGTTCGGTTGACCCGCACGGGAGCCGTCGAGATGCGCGAACGGATCGAAGTCTCACCGGAAGTTTCACCGATGGTGGTGCCGACGCGCCTCATGTCGGCCGACGATGCGGTGCGCGACCGGGGCCGCGTCCGCTCGTTCGCCGTGGCCCTTCGACCGAAGCAGTGGGTCAAGAACACGCTGGTGTTCGCAGCGCCGGGAGCGGCCGGCCTTCTCGGCGTGACCGCCGTCCTGGCTCGGGCCGGCTCGGCCTTCGTCGTGATGTGCCTCGTCGCGAGCGCCGGGTACCTGGTGAACGACGTCGTCGACGCCGAAGCCGACCGGGCGCATCCGGTTCGTCGACGGAGGCCTCTGGCCGCAGGACGCGTGTCCGTGCCGACCGCGATCGCAGGAGCGGCGGGGCTGTTCGCGATCGGTATCGCTCTGTCTCTCACGCTGGGCATGCAGTTCCTGGCGGTGGTGCTCGTCTACGCGGCGGTGACGACGGCCTACAGCTTCGGGGTGAAGCGGATCGCGGTATTCGATCTGGTCGCGGTCGCGTCGTGCTTCGTGCTTCGTGCGATCGCCGGTGGCGCCGCGACCCACGTCGTCCCCTCGATGTGGTTCCTGATCCTCACGTCCTCCGGGGCGTTGCTCGTGGTCGTGGGCAAACGGCAGGCCGATCTTCGCTCGACCGAGGACGGCGACAGCGCATCGATGTACCCCGTCGCCTACCTGCGCGGGGTGTGGGTGCTGGCGGCGGGTGTCGCGATCACGGCCTACTGTTTGTGGGCGTTCGCTCAGCCACATCTCGTGGACGGGATCGCATGGAGCCAGGTGTCGATCCTCCCGTTCGCGGTGGCGCTCCTCCGCTACGCCTACGCGATCGAGCTGGGCGACGGCGGCGCGCCTGAAGAGGTGTTCCTCCACGATCACGCACTCCAAGCAGCGGTGGTGACGTGGTTCCTGACGTACGGAGCGGGGGTGTACCTCAAGTGACCGACCCTGGACGTGAGGATCGGGTGCTCACCGGTTGGGGGCGGACCGCTCCGTCGCGAGCCACCGTGATCCGACCGCCGGACGTGGCCGCGATCGCGGCCGAGCTGGTGGCGCCGTCCCGCCGGGGCGTGCTTCCTCGTGGGCTCGGCAGGAGCTACGGCGACGTGGCTCAGAACGGTGGGGGGGTGGTGCTCGACATGACGGCCCTCACCGGGATCGAGTCGTTCGACGATCGGTCGGGGACGATCACCGCGCTCGCCGGAACGTCGCTCGACGCCATCCTGCGCCGCATCGTGCCGCGCGGATGGTTCCTGCCCGTCACGCCCGGTACCCGCTTCGTCACCCTCGGAGGCGCGATCGCGAACGACGTGCATGGCAAGAACCATCACGTCGATGGCGGGATGGGCGACCACGTCTCGGCATTCGATCTCGTGACGGCAGACGGTGCCGAGCGATCGGTGACGATCGCGCGCGATCCGGACACGTTCGCCGGGACCGTGGGCGGGATGGGGCTCACGGGTGTGATCACGCGCGCCACGCTCCGGCTGTTGCCTATCGAGACCTCGCGGATGCGCGTCGACACCGAGCGAGCCGCAGATCTGGACGACGTCATGGCGCGCATGACGTCGGGGGACGATCGATACCGGTACTCGGTCGCGTGGGTCGACGGGCTGGCGCGGGGTCGATCGCTCGGACGCTCGGTCCTGACCCGCGGCGATCACGCGACGATCGATGAGTTGGGGACGCGCTGGAGCGGCGAGGCGCTGGCGTTCGATCCTCGAACCCTGCCGTCGGTTCCCGCGTTCATGCCCAACGTCGTGACGCCGATGACCGCGCGCATGTTCAACGAGATCTGGTTCCGCAAGGCGCCCCAGGCAGATCGCGGCAGGATCGTCCCGCTGGTGCCGTTCTTCTATCCGCTCGACGCCCTCGGCGATTGGAATCGGCTCTATGGCAGGAAAGGGTTCGTGCAGTATCAGTTCGTCGTTCCCTTCGGGGAGGAGTCGACGGTTCGCGACGCCGTCGAACGACTGGCCGCCTCCGGATCGGCTTCCTTCCTCGCCGTGCTGAAGCGGTTCGGCCCCGGGCGGGGGATGCTCTCGTTCCCCATCGAGGGTTGGACCCTGGCGCTGGACATCCCGGCCCGGCGCGACCGCCTCGGCGCGCTCCTAGACGACCTCGACCGCCGGGTCGCGGACGCGGGCGGACGCGTGTACCTCGCGAAGGACGCCCGTCTCGATCCGGGTGTGCTGGCTGCGATGTATCCGGAGCTGAGGTGTGCCGACGAGATCCGCTCGGCGCTCGATCCGTCGAACGTGTTCCGGTCCGACCTCGCGCGCCGGCTCGGGATCGGTGCGGCCGCGCGGAAGCAGGTCGTCGGGTGAGCGACGGCCTCGGGCGGTTTCAGACGGTCCTCGTCCTCGGCGGCGGTTCGGACATCGGCCTCGCGACGGCGAAGCGCCTGGTCGGCGGCGGCACGAAGAACGTGATCCTCGCCGCGCGCCGTCCCGATGCGCTCATCTCCTCCGCCGACGCGCTCCGGGCTCGGGGGGCCGAGGAGGTCGAGCTGGCCGACTTCGATGCGCTCGACCTGCCGTCGCACGCGTCGTTCGTCGCCGACCTGTTCGAGCGCGATCGCGACATCGACCTGGTCCTTCTCACGTTCGGGGTGCTGCCGGACGAGGCCGCGGCGGAGAAGGATCCGAGCATCGCGATCGAGGCGGCGCGCACGAACTACGTCGGCGCCGTGTCCGTCTTGCTGCCGATCGCCGCGCGCATGGTCGCCCAGGGGCACGGAACGATCGTGGTGTTGTCCTCGGTCGCGGCCGAACGGGGACGCCGCTCGAACTTCGTGTACGGCTCGTCGAAGGCGGGCCTCGACACGTTCTGCCAGGGGCTCGCGGACGATCTGCATACGCGCGGTGTGCGGCTCCTCGTCGTTCGACCCGGGTTCGTCCGATCCTCGATGACGCGAGGTCTGGATCCGGCACCGCTCGCCACAACCCCCGATGACGTGGCGAAGGCCATCGACGACGGTCTTTCGGGCTCGGCGCCGATCATCTGGGTGCCGGCCAAGCTCCGATGGGTGATGAGCGGACTTCGGCATCTTCCCCGCCCGGTGTTCCGACGGCTGGATCTTTAGATGGATCAGCTGCAGCGGACGCACGCGACGCCGCCTCCCGAAGAGCCGCGGAGGGGGCGATCGCATCGGCGGATGCGACGTCGCCGCGTTCGGCGCATCGTCGCGCTCGTCGTCCTGTTGGCGCTGATACCCGCCGGTTGGTCCTATGCGAAGGCGCTCACCGCGCCCGGCAGCGCCCCCCTCAGCGCGCGGACGATCGAATGGGTCAAAGAGCACGGTGGGGGTCCGCTCGTGGTCTGGGCGGAGAAGGTCTGGTACTCCTGGCATCCACCGGCGGTCGGAGGGACGCCGAAGGGCGGTATCCCTGTCGAGGCGTCCTCGCCGGCGAACCAGGCTCCCGTGAAGCACCTGCCCGATCATCTCGCCGCCCCTCCCGATATCTCGCCCATCGCCGCCGGCACCTTGCCTCGCGAGGGCCAGTGGCAAACCGTTGGTCGGGCGGTCGACGGTCTGCCCACGGTGCGGGTGGCCTATCTTCGTCCCGACCCCGTCCATACGAGCCTGCTCGCGGGCGTGATGTGGATGGACACGAAGCTCCTGCGGCCGGTCTTGATCGCCGGCACGCAGAACCCGGGCGGCGCTCCGTGGCCCTACGACGCCCACATCCCGTCGTCCCTGTACCCGGCGATCGCGGCGAGCTTCAACTCCGGATTCGCGATGCGGGACGCGAACGGCGGGTACTACGCGCAAGGACGCATGGCCGCGCCGCTCGTGAACGGACAGGCGTCGTTCGTCATCTACAAGGACGGGACGGTGAACATCGGGACGTGGGGCCAGGACGTGTCGATGACTCCTCAGGTCGCCGCCGTCCGGCAGAACCTCTTCCTGATGGTCCGCGACGGGAAGCCGGTTCCACAGGTCTCGAGCGACCCGAACGTGACGTGGGGGGCGACGTTCGGCGGCGGCGTGCTCGTGTGGCGATCCGGGGTCGGCATCACGGCGGACGGTGCGCTCGTCTACGCGGCCGGCCCGGGGCTGTCGATCCAGTCACTCGCGAACATCTTGGTTCACGCCGGGGCGGTGCGCGCGATGGAGCTCGACATCAACACGGTCTGGACCAATGGGTACTTCTACTCCACGGACGGGAGCAACCCGAACGGGTTCGCGCCGCATCCGTTGCTCGCCGATCAATATCGGGCGCCCACGCGCTACCTCGTCCCTGACGAGCGGGACTTCTTCTTGATGTACATCCGGCCGCAGTACCAGCGTCACCGGAACGGGTGACGTCGGGATGGACCCGATCTAGTAGGTGAAGTTGCTGCGAGCGATCGCCGTCGAGAGGATGACCACGAGGAGTCCGGCGATCCCGATCCACCCGAGGACGATCCCGGCGATGGCCATCCCTCGTCCCGTCTCCATGCCGCCCGACCGGTCGATCTGTGCCTTCGCCGAGTAGCCGAGGACCAGGGCGACGATCGACCCGACCCCCCAGATCCAGACGATCCCCACGATCATCGAGGCGACGGCCAACCCGTTGGTCCGGGGCGGCGATGGGACGTGCACCACCTGGACCGGTGGAGGCACGGGCATCGGTGGCGGCGGGGGGACGAGGTCGCGGCCGCAGTGCCTGCAGACGACGGCGGCGTCCTGGATCTCCTCCGCGCAGAACGGACACGACTTCATGAGGCGTGGAGTCTACGCCGGGCCTACGTGGCGATGACGCGGACCGGCATGCGCTTGATGCCGTTCACGAAGTTCGATCGGATCCGCTCGACCGGACCGGCGAGCTCGATCGACGACAGGCGCGGCAGCAGCTCCTGGAAGAGGATCTTTGTCTCTAGGCGGGCGAGGTGCGCGCCCAGGCAGAAGTGCGGTCCGCCGGGCCCGAACGTGACGTGGTCGTTCGGCTTACGCGTTACGTCGAAGCGGTAGGGATCGTCGAAGACCTCTTCATCGCGGTTCGCGCTGATGTACCAGGTGACCACCTTGTCTCCGGCTTTGATCTGCTGACCGCGCAATTCGACGTCGCGCGTCGCCGTCCGCCGGAAGTGCAGTACCGGCGTCGCCCAACGCAGGATCTCCTCGGTCGCGTTGGAGATCAGCGACGGGTCGTCCTTCAACAGCTGCATCTGCTCCCGGTCCTGCATGAGGGCCAGCATGCCGGCGGTGATGGTGTGCCGCGTCGTTTCGTTGCCCGCGATCATCAGGAGCGAGAAGTAGTTGTGGAACTCGTGGTCGTTCAGTCGCCCCTCGTTCTGCGCAACGGTGAGCGCCGAGATCACGTCATCGGTCGGCTCCGTGCGGCGGAGCTCCTTCTGGCGATCGGCGTACGCCCACACCTCGTACGCGGCGGGGGAGCGGAACGGCAGCAGGCGAAACGCCTCGGTGTCCACCTGGTCCGGGACCGCGTCGGAGAGCTCCGGGTCCTGGTTCGCGATCATCTTGTCGCCCCACCGGATCAGCTCGGGCGCATCCTCCTGCGGCACCGTGAAGATCGAGCACAGGAACCGGATCGGCAGTTCGCGGCTGATCTCGGACACGAAGTCGAACTCGCCGGTGGGCAGCGCGCGGTCCAGGACCGTTCGGGCGACGTCGCGGATGAAGTCCTCGTAGACGGCCACGCCGCGACCCGAGAACTTCTTCGTGCAGATCTTCCGGAGGTCCGTGTGGCGCGGCGGATCCATCTCGAGCATGGTCTTTCGAACCTCGAGCTGTTCGTCGTCCAGCTCCTCGAGCGCCACGGCGCCCGTCTCGGACGAGTAGGTCTGCCAGTCCATGTGGACGGCGGTCAGGTCGTCGTAGCGGGTGACCGCCCAGAATCCCTTGTTGCCTCCGGGCTCCTCGTGCCAGCTGACCGGCCGTTCGCGCCGGAGCTCGTCGAACCACTCGAACGGAACCCGCTCGACGTAGTTGTCCGGGTTGACCAGGTCGATCCCATCGAGCGTCGCGCTCATGCTCCCCCTACGGCGGCATGGTCGGGTGCGTGCGGAGAGATATTTTGCTACCGAACGACCTCGGGCCGCAAGGCGGCCCGAGGTCGCGCGGCGTGCGGGCTCTCGTCCTACTTCTTCGTCGGTGCGTGCTCCTTGACGAACGCCAGCGCCTTGTCGGCGACGTCGCTCCAGCCGCTATCGATGATGAGCGCGTGCCCGCGACCCGGGATGGTCACGAACTCGGTCACGCCCTGGTTACGCTTCTGGCGCTTGTACGACGCCTTCGCGATCGAGACCGGGACGGTGTGGTCTTCCTCGCCCTCGAGGATGAGCAGCGGGCCCCGATCGGGGTTCTTCGTGTCGACCTTCGCCTCGGTCCACGGGTTGAGGTTGGCCGCGGCCGCCTGGAAGATGGGCTCTCCGGAGCCGGGGACCGCATACGTCTCGTACAGGTCCTTCGCCTCTTCCTCGCTCACCGCGTTCGCGAAGCCGTAGCGGAACTGCTCGAACGTGAGCGGGACCGCTCGATGGACGTTCGCCGGGTTGCCGAGCACGGGCTTCGCCGAGCGCAGCGCCGAGATCGGAAGCGGCAGGACGCCCCGGAACGGGGCAGGGTCGATGGCCACCGACGCCGCGGACAAACCGCGTCCCGCGAGGATCTGCGTCAGCAACCCGCCGAACGAGTGACCGACGATCGCCGGCTTCTTCTTCAGGCCCTTGATGACCGCCTCGATGTGATCGGCCACGTCGCCGACGGACGTGCCGGCGAACACTTCCGGGTGCTGCTTCGCCTCGGCAACCGTCTCGGGGTCGCCGGGCCACGCCGGCGTCAGGGTCACGTAGCCGGACTTCTCGAAGCGGTCCGCCCAGCGATCCCAGCTGCTGGGCAGCAGCCACAGGCCGTGAACGAAGACGACCGGAGTCGCCCCGTCCTCGTTCGCTCGCTTGACCTGCTCGGCTTCGTGCTCGCTGACGGCCGGGCCAGCATCGGCCATGGACTTCGACTTCGCCATACCGTCCTCCTCCCACCAGGGATCCGGTCGACGACAACGGTACCGCCGCGTCGCCGATGCGACCCACGATCGTGGCGGCACGGCGCTACTCGGATCGAGAGCGACGGCGCAGGAACCAGACCGCCACGATCATGCAGAGCACCACCGCGAACCAGAACGCGGGCTGCTCGAGCAACGGAGGACCGGGTGTGTCGTTGCAGGGTGCGTTCGGGTGACTGGGGTCGAACGCGCAATCGGCGAGGATGGTGATCAGGTGCGCGCCCACGGCCTCAGATCACCTCGAAGTAGCGGCGGCGCTCCCACTCGGTGACGGCGTCGGGTGCGAGGAACCGCTCCCACTCCCACCGGCCGGCTTCGGAGTAGTGGGCCACGACGTCGGCTCCGAATGCGCTCTTCGCGAACGCGCTGTCGCGGAAGAGCGCGACCGACTCGCCGAGCGTCGCCGGCAGCGGCGGCATGGGATCCTCGTAGTGCTCGCCCACGAGCGGCTCGCCGGGATCCGCACCGGTCCAGATGCCATCGGCCGCCGATGCGAGGAGCGCGGCGATGGCGAGGTACGGGTTGACGTCGGCGCCCGGCACGCGCCATTCCAACCTCGTCGACTCCGCCCCTTCCGCGAGCACTCGGCAGGAGACCATGCGGCTGTCGTAGCCCCAGCTACGACCGTTCCCGCTGAACTCCCCTCCCGTCGTGCGTCGGTAGGAGTTCACCGTCGGCGCGTACAGGAGCATCAGGTCCGGCGCCCGCTCCAGGACGCCGCCGACCGCCTGCCGGAGCGTCGTCGCGACACCGTGTTCCGCCTCGGGGTCGTGGAAGACGTTCGTCCCGGTCGCATTGAGCAACGACAGGTGCAGGTGACACGACGACCCCGTGGTGTCGGCGAACGGCTTCGGCATGAACGTGGCGGACATCCCCGCGGCGGCGGCCATGTCGCGTATCGCGAGCTTGAAAAGGATGTGGCGATCGGCCATCTCGAGCGCCCGCTGGTACTCCAGGTTGATCTCCCATTGGCCCAGGCCCCACTCCACCTGGCTGGTCCACGGGCCGATCTCCGACGCCGCGAGCGCGTCGCGCACCCCGCCGAAGAAGCCCTCGTACAGATCGCCCGCCTGCACCGTGTAGTCGGCGCGCGCCAGCGTGGTCGGCCGGAGCGTCTCGTACCCGTTCGCGCGGCCGTCCTCGTACGTACCGTGATACAGCGCGAACTCGAGCTCGCTCGCGACCTGCGGCGTGAACCCGGCGTTCTCGACGTGCTCGATCTGCCTGCGCAGGACGGTGCGCGGCGCGACGGTCACCAGGTCGTCCCGGCCCATCTCGACGAAATCCGCCACGCAGATCGCGGTGCGGTCGAGCCACGCGGCCCGGCGGAGCGTGGAGAGATCCGGAACGAGCCGGACGTCGTGCCATCCTGTCTGATGCCCGGTGTACGCCTGCTGCGGTCCGGGCCACTGGTCCACGTCCCATCCGAGGACGCAGGAGCTGAGCGCGACGCCCTCCTCGATCAACCGCCGGAAGACGTCCGGCGCGAACCGCTTGCCGACCAGGCGACCCGACACGTCGGCAGACGTCACGATCACCGTAGTGATGCCTGCCGGCTCCAGGTCGTCGAGCGCCAGCGTCATCTGGTGAGCCATCCACCGTCGACGGGGAGCTGCGCCCCCGTGATGAACGACGCCTCGTCCGACAGCAGGAACGAGATCGCCGCCGCGACGTCCTCGGGTTCGCCGACCCTCGGCACCAGCAGCCGTTGGGACATGAACGCCCACGCCTCGTCGGAACGGAGGTCGCCTCCCGGGATGAACGAGGTGGCGATGGGTCCGGGCGCGACCGAGTTCACGCGGATGTTCCGGTGCGCCAGCTCGACCGCGAGCGCCTTCGTCAGCATCTTCACGCCGCCCTTCGACGCGTTGTAGTGGACCTGCGGATGTCCCTGCGACGAGACCACGACCTCCGACTCGATCGTCGACATGTTCACGATCGCGCCGCCTCCCGTGTCGCCGATCGCCGACGCGATGGCCTGGGTGACCAGGAACATCCCCTTGAGGTTCGTGTCGACGACGAGGTCCCATTCGTCCTCGGCCAGGTCGTCGAGCGCCGACATGCGCACCAACCCGGCGTTGTTCACCAGGTAGCGGATCGCGCCGAACGCCTCGAGCGCGCCGTCGCGTGCATCGTGGATCTGCGCGCGGTCGCGGACGTCGGCGGCGAACGCGTGAGCCCTCCCTCCGGCGTCGTTGATCATCTGCGCCGTCTCCCGTGCGGCCTCCAGGCGGAGATCGATCACGGCGACCGCCGCTCCCTCCGACGCCAGGCGCACAGAGGTCGCCCGCCCGATGCCCGAGCCGGCGCCGGTGATGAACGCGGCGCGTCCGCCGTGGTCGAACGTCATGCGTCGGGTCCGGGTGTGTGGCCGAACGCCACGGAGTCCAGGGCGACCGCGAGGCCGCCCCCGTCGGCCACGAGCACGGCGCCGGTCACGATCGACGATTCGTCCGACGCCAGGAAGAGGCAGCACGACGCGATCTCCTCGGCCGTGGCCGGGCGCCGGAGCGGCACATCGGTCGTGGCCAGGTCGTACGCCTCCTGGCGGCCGATGCCCATGGCGGCTCCCAACTCGTCCATCTCCTCGTCGGCCATCGGCGTGACCACCCAGCCCGGACAGAGCGCGTTCGCACGGATGCCCCGCGGACCGTAGTCCACGGCGATCGACCGAGCCAGGCCGAGCATGCCGGCTTTGGAGGTGCCGTAGGCAGCGGAGTCGGTGGTACCCACCAGCCCGTTGACGCTGGCGACCAGCACCACCGAACCTCTGCCGCGCTCGAGCATCGCCGGCAAGGCGGCGCGCGTCAGAACCATGGGGCCGGTCAGATTCACGTCCAGCGTTCGCTGCCAGTGTTCGTCGGTGACGTCCCCCACCGAGCCGCCGAACCCGATGCCGGCGTTGGCCACGACCACGTCGAGCCCGCCGAACGTGGTCACGGCGGCGGCCACCGCCTCACCCGCGTGGGACGGATCGGTGGTATCGCCCGCGACCGCGATACCTTTCACCTCCGCCGCCACCGCCTCGATCGGCTCGGGGCGCCTGCCCGTCACGACCACGGACGCCCCCTCACGTGCGAACAGCCGGGCGGTCGCCGCCCCGATCCCTGTCCCGCCGCCGCTGATGAGCGCCACCTTGCCGTCGAGCCGCACGCCTCCTCCTTCGGTCCGACCTAGCTTCCGGCCTGCCAGCCGTCGATGACGGGGGCCTGTGCGGTCTCGCCCAGCGTCCCGAGCCCCCACGCATCTTGGATGAGCCGCAACACCGAGTACTGGCTGATCCTCGTCCTGACGATCACGCCCACGCCGGCGCCGGGCCCGGTGATGATGCCGGCGATGTGCCCCCCGGCCGCCTGGCCGTGGCAGCAGCCGGCGCTGGTGTAGCCCTCGTCGAACAGGACGATGAGGATCCCGTTGGATCCGAGCGCGTCGACGATCCGGGGGGCCCACGTGCCGAGGAAGCGGTCGCCGGTCGCGGTGGGGCAATCGTGCATGTCGTGACACAGGTTGGGCGTGATCCATGCGAACGTCGGCAGCGATCCGTCGTGGAGATCCGAAGTCAGCTGTCGGAGCGGCACCACGTTGTTGCAGCGATCGGTGTCGTTGCGGATGTCGGTGTAGTACATGAACGGATCGTGCTTCATCGCGTACGTGCCGGCGTACGGTGCGGTGGAGCACGGACCGGGGATCGACTCCATGTATGCCTTCCAGGAGATCCCCGCATGCTCGAGTTGATCGACGATGTTCTGTCCGCGGACGAAGCATGTCGTGCAGTCGGAGGCGATCCCGTGCGTGCTCCCGGAGGTCAGTGCGAGGTAGTTGGGCAGGCTCGGATGAGAGATGGCGAAGAGCCGGCTCAGCGTGACGGAGCTGCGCGCGAGCGACCGGAAGTAGGGCGCGCTCGAGTACGGAGACATGATCGCGTCGGCCTCGCGGTTCTCGAACACCATCACGACGACGTGCTCCGGTCCCGTGGACGTCGTGCGAGGCGGGGGGATCGCCGCTGTAGCCATTCCCTGTCCGGCGGCGGAGAGCGTCAGGAGCGCGGCGGCGAACACCGCCGAACGGATCCGCATCAGTGGAACGGCATGTAGTAGTCGATCTCCCAGGGAGTGACCTCGGTGCTGTCGGGATCGGCTCCCGAGGCCAGGTAGCGCTCCCATTCCGCGCGCTTCAGGATGGTGAACGCCTCCACCATCTCACGACCCAGGGCATCCACCAGCTCACCGTCCGCCGTCAGCTCGTTCAACGCGGCCTCGAGGTTCGGCGGGATCTTGACCTCGGTGTTGGGCGCCTCGCCGAGCGGCTGGGGTGGCGGGAGCTCCAGCTCGTGCTCCACGCCGAGCCGGGCGGCATGCAGGATGGCGGCCGCGGCCAGGTACGGGTTCGCCGCTGCGTCGGCGGTCCGCTGCTCGATGCGCGTGCCCTGTCCTCGGGTCGGGGGGATCCGCACCCCGACGCTCCGGTCGTCGTGACCCCAGTTGGCCCAGTAGCCGTTCAGCATGTCGGGTTGCAGCCGCTTGTACGCGTTGACGTGGGGGGCCAGGATCGCGGCCATGCCCTCGTGGTGCGCCAGGAGGCCGGCGACGCATCGGCGCGTCAGCTCCGACAGACCCTCGGGATCGTTCGGGTCGTGGAACGCGTTCGACCCGTCCTTGTGCCGGAACGAGAAGTTCACGTGCAATCCGCTCCCGCCGCGATCGCCGAGCGGCCGGCCGAGGAACGTCGCGAGCTTCCCGTGGCGTTCGCAGATCTCGCGGACCAGGAGCTTGAACAGGAACGCCTCGTCGGCGGCCGGGATCGCGTCCGCGTACTTGATGTTCACCTCGTACGCGGCGTTGTCGTACTCGCTGCACCAGCCCTCGACCGGGAACCCGCATCGGATCGCGGTGTTGACGAGCTCGTCGATGACGCCCGTGGGGTCGACCGACATGCCGGTGCCGTAGACGCGGTGCGACGGGACGGCCACGGGACTCCATTTCCCGGCGAGCGGCTCCAGCAGATAGAACTCGAGCTCGAACGCGATCTGCGGCTCCAGACCCATCCGGCGCCACGGCTCGACGGCCTGTCGTAAGACGTGCCGCGAGTCCCACGGGGCGGGCTCTCCACGCAGGTCGAGGTCGGCGATGCCCACGATCGTGTTCTCTTCCCACCCCTCGTGGAGGGAGTCGCGATCGAGCGTCGCCTCGATGTCGTGCAATCCCACGTCGAACTGCGTCCGAGGAACCGACAGGATCTCCTTGTCGTGCGTGAGCGGATAGACGCCGATGCAGAACGCCGCGACACCTTCGGCCGCCTTCTCGCCGTACAGATACTCGCCGCGCTCGAGGCCGTGGAGGTCGGGGTAGAGGAGCCGGAGCCGCTTGCCTTGGGTTTCCATCGACCCTCCTCGTCGAGTACCGAACGCCGGATGCCGTGCGGACGATAGCTCGCTCCGCCGCCTTGCGCACCGCGATAGTTCGGGCCCAAAATACCCCATCCCTCGGGCCTGGCGGGAGGCACGTTGTCGTTCGGCGAGTCGATCACGCTTTCGGAGCTGGAACGAGATCCCTATCCGCTCTACGCGCGCTTGCGCGAACAGGAGCCGGTGAGCTGGGTGCCGGCCGTGCAGCTCTGGCTCGTGACCCGCTACGACGACGTGCGTCGCGTCGACCTGACGCCGGAGCTCTTCACGGCGGCGACGGATCCGTCCACGTTGAACCGCACCATGGGGCGCAACATGCTCGGATCCGAGGGTCCGGACCAGGAGCGGATCAGACGGATCACAGAGATCCCGTTCCGGCCGCGCGACGTGGAAGAGCGGACGCAGGGCATGATCCCCGCGCTCGCCCACGAGCTGGTCGACGGGTTCGTCGACCGCGGCGAGGTCGACCTGTTCACGGAGTACTGCGACCCGATGTCGGTCCGCTCGCTCCAGTTCATGCTCGGGCTCGACGAGGTCCCGTGGCAGGACATCCTTCGCTGGAACGAGGGGATGATGCCCGGCCTTGCGAACTTCGAGGGCGATCCCGACAAGCAACGCCCGGCGGACCGGGCGAGCGAGGAGCTGGGCGGGGCGATCGGGGGCGTGCTGGACCGGCTCGAGGACGAGCCCGACGGCTCGGTGCTGTCGTGGATGTTGCGCTACGAGCGGGACGGCGACCGGATGACGCGCGAAGAGATCGTCGCGAACACGAAGCTGATGCTGTCGGGAGGGCTCCAGGAGCCACGCGACCTGATCGCTCTCACGGTCTGGGCGCTCGGATCGAACCCGGAGCAGCTCGATCGCGTACGGGACGACCGTTCGCTGGTGAAGGCCGCCGTCGAGGAGACGCTGCGCTGGGCGGGGCCGGTGGGGACGTCGACGCGTCAGACCACGCGGGTAACGGATCTCGCGGGGACCGAACTGGAGGCGGGCGCGTTGATCGGGGCGGTCCTGTCATCGGCGAACCGCGATCCTCGTCGATTCACCGACCCCGATCGGTTCGACATCGGCCGCAAGGAGGGCGCGCATCTCGCGTTCGCGATCGGGTCCCATTTCTGCCTGGGCGCGTGGTTCGGCCGCCATCTCGCGCGTGTGTCGCTGGACGTCCTGCTCGACCGCCTGCCGAACCTGCGGCTCGATCCGGAGCGGCCGGTCACGCTCGCGGGCTGGGAGTTCCGGGCGCCGGACTCGACCTGGGTGCGCTGGGACGCCGCCTGATCGCGTCCTAGGCCGCGAACCCAACGACACCTGTCCAGCTCGACCCACCGTCGTCGCTCGTGAGCAGTCGTGACGAGCCGTTCGACCGGAGCACCACCGCGAAGCCGTTCGCGTCGGAGACGAACCACACGTCCTCGACGAGCACGTTTCCTCCCGACACCGAACCGAGGTCGTTCCACGTGCTTCCGCCGTCGGTCGAGCGGAAGAGGTCGGCGAAGTTGTAGTGCCACCGCCAGCCGTGACCGTCGTCGAGGAAGTCGTACCCGACGGCGCTCGGTGCGACGCCGTGGAAGCCGCGCGTCCACGTCGTGCCCCCGTCGGTCGTCTGCCACACGACCTGCCGCAACGATCCTGCTGCGGCGTCACCCCCGCAGACGACCCAGCCGTCGTCGATCGACGTGCGCATGACGAAGATGGCCGCTCTGGCCCCGGGCTGGCACGGGGCCGGGCCTGCGTTCCAGGTGACGCCGCCGTCCGAGGTCGCCACGACCCTCGAGAACACCGTGGCCCGCCGGAGCGCCCATCCGTCCGTGGCGGTGCCGAAGCTCGGATCGGAGACGCCGGCTTTGGGAAGGATCGACCATGTCGCTCCGCCGTCGCCGCTGTGTCGCAACCGCGTCCCCACTTGCGCCCATACGTCGACGCCGCCCGGCACGAGCGTCATCGAGCGCGCCAGCGCGGCGTGGAACGTGGTGGGGGTGCTCCAGGTCTGGCCGCCGTCGGCCGTGGTCGAGATCGCGGCGGTCCGATGCTTCGCGCACGCCGGACAGACGATGGTGCCTGCGACGACGCCGTGGTCCGCGTCGAAGAACGCGGTCGAGAGGGGTCGGAACCCGTTCGCGACCGGGTTCGACGCTGCGACCGGCGTGCGGGCCATCGCGAAGGGGCCGGGCATGCCGGTCAGGCAGACGACGATCAGCGTTGCGAGCATGGAGCGGCGTGGCATGTGCATCGTCATCCTCCTGGCCGGGCGGTCTGCTGAACCGTTCGACATCGATGCCAAGCGGGTTCTCACCGCTCTTGAGTGTCATCCCCCTCTACGAGGGGCGTAGTCTCCGCCGATGGAGCTCGAGCGTACCCCGAGACGGCCGGCGCGCGCGGAGACGGTGGGGAGCCTGCTTCGTCCGCGCGCGTTGAGGGCCGCGATGGACGCGTTCTATGCCACCGGTCACTCAGCCGTCCTCGAGGAAGAACGCGCGAAGGATCGGAGCGAGCTGCGAGCGCTGGAGGACGAGGCCATCCGCTCGACGGTGCAGCGGCAGATCGACTGCGGGCTCGACGTCGTCACGGATGGAGAGTTCCGCCGGTGGATGTTCATGAACTCGTTCTACGACGCGGTCGACGGCGTGCGCACGGGCAAGTCGGTGACGTTCCGCAACGACCACGGAGAGGACGTGCGCCTGAACATCCACGAGATCGTCGGCCGCCTCACGCCGATCGATTCGCCGGGTGCGCGGGAAGCGGCGTTCATGGCCGATGCGTCGGACGGCTATCCGTTCAAGGTGACGTTCCCCGCCCCCTCGATCTTCGGACACCCGTTGACCACGGTGGTCGGGCGGGACGAGGGCGGCTACGGGTCGCCCGAGGAGTTCGTTGCGCACGCGATCCAGATCGAGCGCGGACTCGTCGCGGACGCGATCGCGGCCGGCGCCCGATACGTCCAGTTCGACTTCCCGCTGTATCCGTATCTGGTCGACCCCACCTGGATCGAACGCTTCGAAGCCGCCGGTCACGATATCGACGCGGTGCTCGAGTCGGCACTCGCCGCGGACGCCGCCGTCCTGGAGAACATCCCCGACGACGTCACCACGGCGCTCCACATCTGTCGCGGGAACTTCCGATCGTCGTGGATGTGCGAGGGCTCGCTCGAGCCGGTCGCAGAGCGTGTCTTCGACCTGCCGTACGACACGTTCTTGGTCGAGTGGGACGACGAGGGGCGCGACGGAGGGTTCGAGCCGATCCGGTTCCTGCGCGACGGCTCGACGATGGTGATGGGTCTCATCACAACCAAGACGCCCACCATCGAGGACGAGGACGAGCTACTTCGGAAGATGGAGGAGGCGGCATCGATCGCCGGCGGCATGGACCGACTGGCGATCAGCCCTCAGTGTGGGTTCGCATCGACCATGGTCGGCAACGACACAGACGAAGATGCCCAGTGGCGAAAGCTCGAACTCGTTGGACGGATCGCGGACCGCCTCTGGGCACGGTAGGGCGCAGACCTCGTGCGTCGACACGATGGACGGGCCAAGACAGCAACGGGGGTGAGGCGAAGATCCAGGTATCAGAGGTTCCGCGCGCGGTGGCTGCGGCCATGTCGGTCGCGTCAGCGCTTGACCTGACGGTCAACGACGCGGTCGTTCTTCACGACTCGAACAAGCTCGCACTCCATCTGCTGCCTTGCGACGTCCTTGCGCGAGTTGCATATATAGGTCAGGAGGTCGCACGGTTCGAGGTCGAGCTTGCTCGACGGCTCGCCGAGACCGAGAGCCCTGTGGCTGCTCTGGAGCCGCGAGTGGAGCCGCGCGTCTACGAGCGCGACGGCTTCGTGGTGACGCTGTGGACGTACTACGGATCGGTTGCACCTCCCGAGGTCTCACCGGTCGACTACGCGGATGCGCTCGAGCAGCTGCATGCGGGCATGCGGACGCTCGATATCGCGGCGGCGCACTTCACGGATCGGGTCGCGGAGGCTCAGCAGATCGTTGCGACCCGCGACCGCGCCCCGGCGTTCTCCGACGCGGACCGGGAGCTTCTCAGCAACACGTTGCGAACCCAGAGACGAGCGATCGAGGACGGCGGCGCACCCGAGCAGCTGCTGCACGGCGAGCCGCATCCGGGCAACGTTCTCAACACGAAGGACGGGTTGCGGTTCATCGACCTCGAGACGTGTTGCCGTGGGCCGATCGAATTCGACCTCGCCCATGTGCCCGAAGAGGTCAGCAGGCGTTATCCGGACGCTGATCAGGACCTGCTCCGCGAGTGCCGCATCCTCGTTCTCGCTATGGTCGCAGCGTGGCGCTGGGACCCGGGCGACCGGTTCCCCGACGGGCAACGAGCTGCGCGGGAACTCCTTCGCGCCCTACGCGAGGGTCCACCGTGGCCGACGCTCGACATGGTGATGCGCGGACTCGGTGATCCGTAAGCTCCGGCCCCGATGTGCCGGGAGGGGAGACGCAGTGGCGCAAGCTCGAGCTCGTCGCACGTGTCGCCGCGCGGATCTGGGGCTAGACCCGATCGGGTGCGAGGCGGCGGGCGACCTCCACCTGCTCGCGCATCGCCTCACCCAGCCGGTCGGTGAGCGCCTGCACGTCCGGACGGCACTTCGGGTCGCCCTCCGGGAAGATCGGCGAGCCGAACGCCACGCCGAGCGGCGGCCGGACCGGCGCTCCGAAATGGATCCCCTCCTTGGGATAGCGGCGCTGCGCTCCCCAGATGCCGATGGGGATCACCGGGCACTCCGCCAGCAGCGCGATCCGCGCCGGCCCCTTCTGGATGGGGAGCAGACACTCGCCCGTCCCGACCGTGCCCTCCGGCGCGATGCCGCCCAGCCAACCCCTGCGGATCACGTCGGCCATCGTCTCGAGCGGATCCCACGCGCCGGCCCCGCGTCGGATCGGGATCTGGCCGAGACCCTTGAGCGCTCGTCCCATGAAGGGCCGTTCGAAGTCCTCGCTGAGCGCGAAGCAGCGCACGATGCGGCCGCGCCGCGTGACGGGGAGCCCGACGAAGATGGCGTCCAGGACGCTCACGTGGTTGTAGGCGAGCAGCGCCCCGCCGTGCCGTGGGATGTGCTCGGCGCCGATGACCCGGATGCGGAACGAGGCGGCTGCCACTGATCCGACGGTCGCGCGAGCCACCTGCCACCACGCGTCGCATTCGGTGTTCATCTGTACGGCCGTTCGTCCACCCTCCTCGATATGAGGCTACAACCGCGGCAGGTCCCTCGGCGGGAGGCGCGGCGGCCTAATCCCGGCGGGGCGGACGGATCCCGCGGAACTCCCAGTCGCCGCCGAACGCGGTCGAGATGACCTCTTCGGACTCGCTCGGCTGCGCGCCGACGTCGTCACGGAGCGGCACCCCGCCCTCGACGATCGTGTTGCGGAGCGTGCCGAGACCGTCGACCTCCACCTCCACGACGTCGCCGGGCTCAACCGGCCGGGAGTTGGCCGGCGTGCCGGAGAGCAGCACGTCCCCCGGGAGCAGCGTGATGGTCCGAGCGATGTCGGCCACCAGGTAGTGCATGTCCCAGATCATCTCGTCCGTGTTGCCGTCCTGACGCACCTCGCCATTCACGCGGGTCTGGATGCGCTTGTGACGGAAATCCCAGTCCGTCACCAGACCGGGGCCGAGTGGACAGAGCGTGTCGGAGCCTTTCACCCGGAGCATCGAGCCGGCGTCCGTGTCGCGGAAATCATGCAGCCCGTAGTCGTTGGCGACGGTGTACCCGAGGATGTGATCGCTCTGCGGCGTCCGGCGCGATGTGCGAGGTCTCGCGGCCGATCACGATCGCGATCTCGCCCTCGTAGTTCAGGTATTTGCAGCGTGGCGGGCGCACGATGTCGCCGCCGTGCGCGTTCATGGAGGTCGTCGGCTTGTGGAAGTAGGTCGGCGCCGGACCGAGCGTGACGCCGAACTCGGCACGACGGCTCTCGTAGTTCAGGTGGACGCAGACGATCTTCGAGGGCTCGACGGGTGAGAGGTGCTGCGCCTCATCGACTCCGATCCGCCGGCCGTTCGAGGCGACCAGCTCGTCGCCGTCTCGCCTGACGGGAACGGCGTGACCGTCCAGCAGGATCCGTCGCGTCTCCACGTGGTCGTTAGGATAGGCCGCGATGCCGGAGCTGAAGGGGTTCATGGTCCCGCGGACGCCCGAGGGGCGGTCGTCCATCGTCCCTCCACCGCCGTGGCACTACTCGGGCGATGTGCTCACGATCGAGTACCGCGCGGAACCCGCGCGCGTTGCGGCGCTGCTCCCGGACGGCGTCGACCTCGCCGACGAGGACCCCGGCGCCGTGGCGATCATCTGGGCCGACTGGCAGTCGTGCGGCGAGTCGCAGGTCGAGCTCCTGGATCCCGTCCGCTCCCAGTACAAGGAGTGTTTCGTCGTCGTCCGGTGCAAGTGGAACGGCGAGCATTACTCGCGCTGCGTGTACATCTGGGTGGACAAGGACTTCGCGCTCGCTCGTGGCTGGTACCAGGGCTATCCGAAGAAGCTCGGGTCGATCTGGATGACCCGGCCGGTGACGGTCGGGCAGAGCGGGACCGCGGCTCGAGGCCGGGGGGCGGTTCGGGGCGACGCTGGCGGCGAACGACCGGCGCCTCGCCCAGGTGTCGCTCACCCTGACGGGGGCGTCGGTGACCGGGGGGTTCGTGAACGCGCTCCCGATGCTGCACTCGCGATGGATGCCGGCGATCGACCCGTCGGAGCCGGACGCGTTGAGCGAGCTGGTGACGATGCGATCGGAGGACGTCGAGCTCGGACCGGTCTACACGGGGGAGCCCACGGTCGAGCTCTTCGACGCCCCGGGCGATGAGCTGTCGACGTTGCGCCCATACGAGATGATCGCCGGCTACTGGCGGCAGGTCGGCGCCACCTTCGCCGGCGGGACGAAGCTCGCATGAGGCTCGTCCGGTTCCGCTTCGGCGACCGCATCGCCACCGGCGCGATCGATGCCGGCTCCGACGACATCCGGATCCTCCGAGGCACGTTCTTCGAAGATCCGCTCCCGACGGGGGAGCAGGTGCCGCTCGACGACGTGCGGCTCCTGGCGCCGGTGCTGCCGTCCAAGATCGTCTGCGTCGGCAAGAACTACGCGGCGCACGCGGCCGAGTTCGGCGGCGAGGTGCCCGAGGAGCCGTTGCTCTTCCTCAAGCCGTCCACGGCCGTGATCGGTCCGGGGGATCCGATCGAGCTCCTGCCCATGAGCAAACGCGTCGACTACGAGGGCGAGCTGGCCGTGGTGATCGGGTCGGCTCGCGCGGCGCGTGCGCGCCGAGGACACGTTCAAGTACGTCCTCGGCTACACGTGCGCGAACGACGTGACGCTCCGCGACCTGCAGACGCATGGACGATCAGTGGGCGCGCGCGAAGGGGTTCGACGGCTCGTGTCCGCTGGGGCCGTGGGTCGAGACCGAGCTCGATCCGAACGACATCCGCCTGGAGACGCGCCTGAACGGCGAGATCGTCCAGGCGGCGCAGACGTCGGACATGGTCTTCGGCATCGCCGAGCTGATCGAGTACATCACCGAGTTCATGACGCTGCTGCCGGGGGACGTGCTCTTGACCGGCACGCCCGAGGGTGTCGGGCGGCTCGCGCCGGGAGACGTCGTCGAGGTCGAGGTGGATGGCGTCGGCTCGCTCTCGAACCCAGTGGCGTCGTAGATGCCGGACACGGTCCGCTGCCGGTTCGCTCCCGCGCCGTCAGGGCTCGATCCACGTGGGGAACGCGCGCTCGGCGTTGTTCAGCTGGCTGTTCGCACGTCACAGCGGCGGGTCGTTCGTGCTTCGCGTGGAGGACACCGATGCCAGCCGTGTCACCGAAGAGGCATATCACGGCGTGCTCGATTCGCTGCGATGGCTCGGCCTCGATTGGGACGAGGGTCCGGACGCCGGCGGCCCGCATGGTCCGTACCGGCAGTCGGAGCGCACCGACATCTACCGGGAGATCGTCGAGCGTTTGATCGCCGACGGCAACGCGTACCGCTGCTACTGCACGGCCGAGGAGCTCGAGGCGATCAAGCAGGACGCGATCGCGAAGGGGAAGCCGCCGGGTGGCGACGACGGACGGTGCCTGCGGCTCAGCGACGCCGAGCGAAGCGGCGTTCGAGCGGGAGGGGCGGCCGTTCACGATCCGGTTCGCCATGCCCGAGCGGGAGTGGGTCGTGGACGACCTGGTGAAAGGGGAGGTGCGGTTCCCGGAGGGCCAGCTGCGCGACTTCGTGCTGGTCCGGTCGGACGGCACACCGGTGTTCCTGCTGGCCGTTGCGGTCGACGACATGTTGATGGAGGTCACGCACGTGATCCGGGGCGACGATCTGCTCGCGAGCGCCCCTCGCAACGCGGCCGTGATCGAGGCGCTCGGCGGCACGCCGCCCCGGTACGCGCACCTGCCGCAGGTGCTCGGGATGGACGGCAAACCGCTGTCGAAGCGCCACGGCTCGACGTCGGTCGAGGCGTTCCGCGAGCAGGGCTTCCTGCCCGAGGCGCTGATGAACTACCTGGCGCTCCTCGGCTGGTCCAAGGACGAATCCACGACGTTCTTCTCGCGCGATGAGCTCGTCGAGGCGTTCGATCTTTCGCGGGTATCGAGCAACCCGGCAGCGTTCGACACGAAGAAGCTCGAATGGATGAACAACCACTACATCCAGTCGCTCGGCGAGGACGAGCTCGCGGCTCGATGCCTGCACTTCCTCACGGAGTCCGGCCTGCTTCCGGACCCCTCGACGCTGCGAGCGTCCATGCCCATCGTCCGCGAGCGAATGAAGACGCTGAAGGACTCGGTCACCCTGCTGCGGTTCCTGTTCACCGACGACGTCGAGCCGGACGAGAAGGCCCGGGAGACCATCGCGAAAGCGCCACCGGGGTACCTCGCGAAGGTGGCCGACGCGCTCGAGGTCGTCGAGCCCTGGGAGCACGATGCGATCATGGCGACGCTCGACGCGGTCGGAACCGCCGAAGGGCTGAACCGGAGCAAGGGGTTCGAGCCGGTCCGAGCCGCCGTGACCGGCTCCAAGGTGTCGCCGCCGCTGCCGGAGTCGCTGGCGTTGCTCGGGCGCGAGGCAACGGTCGCCCGGCTGCGCGCGGCCGCCGCATGAAGCCGGCCCGGATCCTGCTGCTCGGCGTCATCATCGCCGGCCTCTTCGTCCCGCCCACGGTGGCTTCCGCCGAACCCATGCGTTCGACGCGCGTCGTCCGCCCGCCGATCGTGTGGAGGCCGATCCCGTTCGGCGAGCGGCGTCGGCGGGAGATGGGTGCGTACTCGCGTCGCCACTACGGCGAGTGGACCTGGCGGCTGCGCCGGCCGAAGGTGATCGTCGAGCACTACACGGACGGCACGACGTTCTCCGGCGCCTGGGCGACGTTCGCGGCGAACTCGGTGCATCTCGGTGAGCTCCCCGGCGTGTGCGCGCACTTCGTGATCGACACGGACGGGACCATCTATCAGTTGGTGAACCTGCACGTCCGCTGCCGCCACGCGATCGGTATGAATTGGACCGCGATCGGCATCGAACACGTCGGCACGAGCGACCAACAGATCTTGTCGAACCCGCGGATGATGCGTGCGTCCCTGCGGCTCACGGTGTGGCTCATGGATCGCTTCGGCATCCAGGCCCGGAACGTGATCGGTCATGCCGAGACCTTGATGAGCCCGTTCCACCACGAGGCGTATCCCTCCTGGCGATGCCAGACGCATGCCGACTGGCAGCACGCCGACATGCAGGTCTACCGAGACCGTCTGCGCCGCTTGGCTCGTCGTATGGGGGTGCCGGTCGGGCCGCCACCGGCGTGGATCGACCCTCACTGTTGAGTCGCCCGAAAGGTCGGTCTTTCGCTCTCGCCCGTTCGGGCGATGCATCGGAATCTTGCCCCCGCTACGATGCGCCCAGTGCGCCTGCTGCGATCGCCCGACTTCCGTCTGTTGGTCCTGTCCAACGGCCTCTCCTCGCTCGGTGACGAGCTCGCGCTGGTTGCGCTGACGATCAAGGTCTTCGAGCTGAGCAGCGGATCGGGTCTCGCCGTCGCCGCGGTGCTGCTCGCAGGCATCATCCCTCTCGTCGTGTTCGCGCCCCTCGCGGGTCTGATCGTGGACCGGACCGAGACGACCGGGACGCTGGCGCTCGCCTCGCTTGCGCAGGCGCTCATCGCCGTGGGGTTGGCGTTCGCCGAGCCCGTATGGCTGGTCGTCGCTCTCTCGTTCCTCCTGGGGTCCGCCGCCTCGGTCGCGTCGCCGGCCGTGTTCGCCATCGTCCCGGCGGCCGTCGACGAGGAGGACCTCACCGAGGCGAACGCGAACATGGAGACGGTCCGCTACATCGGGATGGTCGCGGGCCCGTTGATCGCCGGCGGACTTGCCGGAGCGCTCGGCGCCGACAGGGGGACGCGGGTCGCGCTGTTGCTGGACGCGATCACCTTCCTGGTGATCACCTCGGCGGCAGCGTCGCTGCGGGTCCGCCGGATGCCGGAACCCGTCCCCGAGGACGGACGCGCGAAGGGGGAGGCTCGGCGGGGATTCGCGTTCATCCGCCGAGACCGGGTCCTGCTGATCGGCGTGGCCGTCGTCTCTGCGACCGTTCTGTTCGCGACCATGGACAACGTGGCCGAGGTGTTCTTCGCTAACGACCCGACACTGTTGAACGCCGGCAACTGGGGATACGGCGAGCTCGCGGCGGTCTGGCTGCTGGGGATGGTCGCAGGCGCCGGCGTCATCGCGCGACGGCTACATCAGGAACAGCTCGCGCCCGCCGTGCTGCTGGCCTCGATCACGGGTGGCTCCGCGGTCGCGATCGCGGCGCTGTTCCCGCACATCGTGTTGGCGCTCGCGATGTTCGCAGTTGGAGGCGTGGCCAACGGTGTCGCGAGCGTTTCCATGCGGAGCCTGATCCACCATCGTGCTCCGGAGGAGCTCCGCGGGAGGGTGTTCGCGGCCTACTTCGGCGTGGCGTTCGCCGGTCAGCTTGCGGCGACGGCGCTGGGCGGTGTGCTGATCGCCATCCTGCCGAGCTCGCAGGACGTGCTGTTGCTCGGCGGCGTGGGCGGCGCGGTGGTCGGCGTGATCGGCTTGGCGTGGTACGCGGCCCTGCCGTCGGAGGCGCGTGTGCCCACGGTCGTGCATCTGCCCGAAACCGCGCAGGTCGAACCGGGTATGGTGGTGGTTCGCGACATCACGCCGTCCGACGCGACCGCGCTCGACGAGGCGGTCGTGGAACCGATGGAGATCTCCCCGTCGGTCCAGCACCGGGGCTGACAGCCCAGGGACCATCGCGAGGGGAGGAGGACGCCGTGGCCGACCTGGTGAACCTTCCCGAGCGACAGGATGGGGACGGCGACTGGCATCAGGTGATGCGCGATGTCTGTTACTGGTGCGGGTGCCACTACCTCTACGCCGAGGACGACCACGACCTCGTCTGGGAGCCCGGCAAGGCTCGCGAGAAGGCGTGCTCCGACGACGAGTGCGAATGTCACACCGCGCCGCTGGTCGGCCGGCGACGCGACTGAGCCGTTCGTCCTCGATCCGCGCACGGCACCGGCGTCCTGCTTTCCGTTGACGGAACGACGGGCGCTCGGTAGGGTCGATCAGGTCTGGATGCAACGTATTGCATCTGCAACGAGACGTCCGAAGCGGACCGGATGGAGGACGGGTGCATATCCCCGACGGATACCTGAGCCCCGCGACCTGCGGCGCGTTCTACGCGGTGATGCTGCCCCTGTGGTACCGGGCGACCAAGCGGGTCAAGAAGATCGTCAAGAGTCAGTACGTCCCTTTGATCGCCGTCGGCGCCGCGTTCAGCTTCCTGGTGATGATGTTCAACATCCCCGTGCCCGACGGGACCACCGCACATGCCGTCGGGGCGGTGATGATCGCCATCGTGCTGGGGCCGTGGGCCGCCGTGATCGCGGTCAGCATCGCCCTCGGGATCCAAGCGTTGTTCTTCGGCGACGGCGGCGTGCTGGCGCTGGGGGCGAACAGCTTCAACATGGCGTTCGTCATGCCGTTCGTGGGGTTCGCCGTTTACCGGCTGCTCACGCGGAACATGTCACTCACGTCGTCGCTCCGCGCCGTCATGGCCGGCGTGGCCGGCTACGTCGGGATCGTCGCGGGGGCGCTCTGCGCGGCGATCGAGTTCGGACTGCAGCCCGAGCTGTTCCACACGGCGAACGGGACCCCGCTCTACGCGCCGTTCCACCTGTCCCAGACGATCCCGGCGATGCTGCTCGCGCATCTCACGGTGGCCGGGGTGGCGGAGTTCATCTGTTGCTTCGGCGTGGTCACCTACCTCCAGCGTGCGAACGTCCCGATCCTTCGTATCAACCATCCCGACGTGCCGGTGACGTCGGAGGAGATGGAGCGGAGGAAGCCGCTCAACTGGAAGCACGCGTTGCTCTTCTTCGGGGTCATGGTCGCGCTGACGCCCATCGGGCTGCTCGCGCCGGGCGGGGCGTTCGGTGAGGACCTCCCGGCGAACCTCGACCTCACGAAGTACCACCTGAGCGCTGCCCCGCAGGGCCTCGTGAAGTTCTCGAGCTTCTGGAGTCACACGGTCCTGGGCGGGTATGGGTTCGGGAGCGGGGACCATCCCGTGATCGGGTACCTGATCAGCGCGATGGTCGGTTGTGCGCTGATCACACTCTTCCTGGTCGCCTTCGTGCTCATCTATCGGAAGGTGACCAGGAGTGGGGCGAACTCGGGGGCCATGACCCCGATCTACAGGATCAGGTTCCGGCATGACTGATGCCGTCGCCGAGCGGGCGGCCCCCATGACGCCGAAGTGGCTCGTCCAGGGTGAAGTGGCACTGTGCCCGTGTGGGTGCATCGGTAAGCGCAAGAAGGGGAGCTTCGTCCAGAAGACGCTGTCCGGTGCGTCCAACGTGATGCGACAGGCGATGTTCGGAGAAGACGTCGCCGCGCAGAACGGGCTTCTCCAGCGCATCGACCCGCGCGTCAAGATCGTCGCGCTCGTGGTGCTACTCCTCACCGCCGCGTTGGTGCGGAACATCCCCGTGCTGGTCGGGATCTACGCTTCGACCGTCCTCCTGGCCGCCGCTTCGAAGCTGCCGGTCGGCTTCTTCGTGAAGCGGGTGTGGCTGTTCATCCCGATCTTCACCGGCATCATCGCGATCCCGGCGATGTTCAGCTTCATCACGCCCGGCACCATCGTCCTCCCGTTGTGGAACTGGCACGGGCATGCCGTCGGCATCACCGAGCAGGGGCTGACGACCGCGGGCCTCCTGGTGATGCGCGTGGCGTGCTCGGTGTCGATCGTGGTCCTGATCACGCTCACCACCACGTGGACGAAGCTGCTGGCGGGGCTCCGGGCGCTCTTCGTCCCGAAGATCTTCATCCTGATCGTCGGCATGGCGTACCGATACATCTTCCTGCTGCTGAACTCGGTGACGGACATGTACACGGCCCGGAAGGCGCGAGCGGTCGGCAACCCGAGCGGTGACGTGAAGGAGGGGCGGCGGTTCGTCACGGCGACCGCCGGTGCGCTGTTCGGCAAGGCGCACGCGCTCTCCGAGGAGGTGCACATGGCGATGGTGTCCCGCGGCTATTCCGGCGATGCGAAGACCCTGCAGCCTCCCGCGATCCACGTGGCCGACGTCGTCTTCCTGGCGGCGGTGCTCGCCTTCGCGGTCGTCACCCTGGGTGGTGATCGCCTCCTTGGTGTCTGAGCTCGATCCGCACGCGCCGCCCCGGCCACCCGAGGACGAGGACGCGCTCGTCGATCCCGCGCATGGGCACGTCGATCCGGCGGGGGGTGAGTCCCTGCTCGTCTGCGACGGCCTGCGTTACGCCTACCTGGAGCGCTTCGTCGCACTCGACGGGGTGTCGCTCGAGATCCGTCGCGGCGAGAAGGTCGCGTTGCTCGGGGCGAACGGGTGCGGCAAGTCCACCCTGCTGAAGATCCTGGATGGGCTCCTGTTCCCCGACGAAGGGACGCTACCGGGCGTTCGGGGAGCCGGTCACGGAAGACGACCTCGAGGACGAGCAGTTCTCGATGGGGTTCCGTTCCCGGGTCGGGTTCATCTTCCAGAACTCCGACGCCCAGGTGTTCTCGCCCACCGTGCGAGAGGACGTCGCGTTCGGACCGCTCCAACTCGGGTGGTCGCGCGAGAAGGTCGCCGGCAGGATCGACGATGTTTTGTCGATGCTCGAGATCTCGGATCTGGCTGATCGTGCGCCGTTCCAGCTCTCCGGTGGCGAGAAGAAGCGGGTGGCGATCGCGTCGGTCCTGGTGATGAACCCCGACGTGTTGTTGTTCGACGAGCCGACCGCCGCGCTCGACCCGCGGACGCAAGCGTGGCTCGTGGAGCTGATCCTGGAGCTGAACCGCGCCGGCAAGACCATCGTGATGGCCACGCACGACCTCGACATCCTGGGCACCGTCGCCGACCGGTGCGTGGTCTTCTCGGAGGATCACCGGATCGCCGGGGAGGGCTCGCCGAAGGACGTGTTGGCCGACCGAGAGCTGCTCCTCAACGTGAACCTCATCCACGATCACACGCACGTTCATCGACTCGGGAGCACGGAGGCGCCGCACGAGCACGAGCACGACCCCAGTCACCACGCGGAAGGCTTGCCGGCGTGATCGACCCTGTCTGCGGCATGACCGTGACGTCCGGAACCGCCGCGGGAGCCTGGGAGCACGCAGGCACGACCTACTACTTCTGCTCGGTGAACTGTCTGGAACGGTTCAAGCGGGCGCCCGAGGACTTCGTCGGTATCGATCCTGCATAGCGTCACATGTGATCTGTTCGGTGCGATCCATGCACGCTTGGATCGCCCCTCCTCAAGACATCCCGTCGAACGGTCGAAGGCTGTGCATCGGGGTCATGGTCCATCCCTTGCGCCCGTCGTTGTCTCCGCGCGTGCTCGACTGGGCGTCCGGCAACTTCGAGGTCGAACTGTGGGCAGCGGTGACCACGCTTCCGATCTGAGAGGCGTCCCGTGCATCGCGTACTGCGCAGCCGGTCAACCATAGTCCCAACGGGGTTCCGAACCCGTATCTCTACCTTGAGAGTGTCCCGACGTTGTTTGGGTCCGACAACCGAACACCTGTAGAGCTTGTCGGTGTGCGTGAGGGTGATCTCTCCCGCATCTGCAGCCGCCAATACGTCGGTGCCTGAGGTCAGCTGGGAAGGGCGAAGCAGTGGCCGGTGCAGGTGGAAGATGTACCCCGGGGCGTGGTGATCGGGCCGCTGCTTCGAAGCTCCAGCATCCGCACTAGGCCAGTCGCTCTTAAGGTGGCGATTCCGGGGGGCGGTCGAACGGCCCACAGTCCCACCGTTCGTATGTAGGCAACAGCGGCGCTCCCGGCTATCTTGGGGGACCCGAGCGCGCCGCTCGGCCGACGAACACGAGGAGGATCCCCCCACGATGAGGTCGCTTCCCCGCACCATCCGCCCGCTCGTCCTGGGGGTCGCTTTCGCCCTCGGTCTCTCGGCTCTCACCGCACTCCCGGCCCAGGCCCACGGACAGGTCACCGCTCAGGGCGTCGTGGTCACCGCCGACCCGGCGGATTGGACCCCGCAGATCCAGGACGGCCAGGTCAACGCGATCGTGCAGATCGGCACGAAGGTGGTCGTCGGCGGGACGTTCACCACGGTGCGCAAGGCGAACACGTCGCTCAACGTGACCCGGAACTTCATCTTCGCGTTCGACATGAACACCGGCACCATCGATCCGAACTTCGTACCGCAGCTGAACGACGCCGTCCTGGCGCTCGCCCCCGGTCCGGACGGGACGTCGGTCTACGTCGGCGGCGAGTTCGGGACGGTCAACGGCGTCACCTACCGCCACCTCGCCCTCCTCAACCTTGCTGACGGGACGCCCGTCGCCTCGTTCCAGCGCGAACGCGGACCTGCGGGTCCAGGACATCGAGCTCAACAACGGCTGGCTCTATGTCTCGGGCAAGTTCTCGCAGATCGGAGGGCTTGCTCGGTCTGGCCTGGCTCGGCTCGATCCCACGACCGGCACGGTGGATACGAACCTCGACCTGCCGTTCACCGACCCATTGAACGGGACGCTTGGCGTCCCTGAGTTCGACGTCTCCTCCGACGGTTCCAAGCTGGTGGCGATCGGGAGCTTCAGCAAGGTGGCGGGGCTCGACCGGCTCCAGATCGCGATGCTGGACGTCGGCGTCACCCCGGCCGTCGTCGATCCCTGGCAGACGACCGACTACCCGGTGTTCGTCCCGAACACCACGACGACCTGGTGTTCGGCCTCCTTCGATACGTACATGCGGTCGATCAAGATCTCGCCGG
Source organism: uncultured Actinomycetes bacterium (assembly GCA_963736335.1). Taxonomy (GTDB): domain Bacteria; phylum Actinomycetota; class UBA4738; order UBA4738; family HRBIN12; genus JBBQVZ01. The sequence continues at coordinate 718,687 of CAVTOC010000005.1, forward strand.
ACAACGCCTACTTCGTCGCGGCGACCACCGGAGCCTTCCGCGCGGGTCGCCTGTGCGACACCGCGAGTCGGTGGGAGCTGAACGCCACCGGTCCGAACCAGCACCCGACGTGGACAGACTGGACCGGCGGCGACACCACATGGAGCGTCGGCGCCAGCGGGACGGCCATCTACGTCGGCGGCCACTTCCGCTGGTGGAACAACCCGTACCGCGGTGACGCGGCGGGGCCGGGCGCCGTCGCGCGCGAGGGGATCGCCGCGCTGGATCCCGCTCACCGGTCTCCCGTTCAGCTGGAACCCGGGACACGAGCGCGGCATCGGCAGCTTCGACATGCCCACGACCGCCGACGGGGTGTGGATCGGCAGCGACACGGACCACACCGGCGGCGAGTTCCACCAGAAGATCTCGTTCTACCCGATCAACGGGGGAACCGCACCTCCGGCGATCGCCCCGTACACGCTCCCCGGCGATCTGTACAACATGGCCACGTCCAATGGCGCGCTGAACCGCCGCAGTTACGACGGGACGACGCTCGGGACGACGACCTCGGTCCCCGGGCTGTCGTGGACGAACGCGCGCGGCGCCTTCATGTTGGGCGGCAAGCTGTACTACGGACTGACCGACGGTTCGCTCAACGTCCGGACCTTCGACGGCACGAACTTCGGTCCGCAGACCGCCGTCAACCTGAACGGCTTGAACGTGCAGCCCCCGACGGGCTTCAACATCCCCGGCACGACGACACGGATCCCCGCGTTCACGACCGACATCGCGGCGATGACGGGGATGTTCTACAGCAACGGCCGCCTGTACTACACCGTCTCGAAGACCGGAACCGGGAACACCGCGACGAACAACATGCTCTTCTACCGCTACTTCAACCCCGAGGACGACATCGTCGGGGCGAACCTGTTCGTCGCAGACAGCTACCCGACCGACCCCACCATCCAGTGGGCGAACGTCCGCGGGATGACCGTCGCGTCCGGGAAGCTGATCTACGCGCTCACCGACGGTCGGCTCTACAGCGTCGGCTGGGACGGCACGAAGCCGGTGGGCACGCCCGTCATGATCAGCAGCGCCACCACCTGGCAGTCGCGCGGGATGTTCGTCTACAACCAGCCGGCCCCGGACAACACGCCTCCGACCACCCCCGGCATGCCGTCCGCGAAGAGCGTGACGGCCAGCAAGGTGGACCTCAGCTGGGCCGGTTCGAGCGACGTCACCCCTCCGATCACGTACCGGATCTATCGGGACGGGAGCCCGACACCCATCGGCCAGACGACCACCACGTCGTTCTCCGATACGACGGTCGCGCCCGGGTCCACCCACACCTATACCGTCGATGCCGTCGACGGCGCCAACAACCCGAGCGCGATGAGCCCGATCTCGGATCCGGTCACGGTGGCCACGGTGATCTTCAGCGACGATCTCACGTCCGGTGACCTGTCCAACTGGACGAGCGTGACCGGCCTCACCGTCGACTCGACGCAGGGGTTCCCCACGATCCCGAGCGCGCTCGGGAACCCGGTCGGAGCCGCGGCCTTCGCGAACGAGGACTTCGCGCTCTCGTACCCATCCGTGTGCGCGAGCATGAACATGAACGCCACCTCTTTCGGTGGCAATTCGGTCGACCTCTTCCGGCTGCGGACCGCAGCGGGAGGCGCCATCGTCAAGGTGTACGCGAACGCATCCGGGTTCCTGATCGTTCGTTCGGACTTCGCGGCGACCCAGCTGAGCTCGGGCGTCAAGCTCGGGACCGGCTGGCACAACGTGGAGCTCTGCGGGACCGTCGGGTCGAGCAGCACGTGGGATCTGTACCGCGACGGCGTCAAGATCGTGAACGCGTGGACGGCCGACACGGGTACCACCGCCGTGGGGCGGCTCCAGCTCGGCGACACCGGGGCGAAGACCTGGACGATCGACTACGACCACGTCCTCGTCGACCTCGAGCCCGGTGAGGAATCCACCGGACCCGACACGACGCCGCCCACGACCCCCGGCGCGCCCACCGGCACGAGCCAGACGAAGGACTCGATCAACCTGACCTGGTCCGGATCGTTCGACGACTCACTGCCGATCACCTACCGGATCTACCGGGACGGCAACCCGACGCCCATCGGCCAGACCACCGCGACCACCTTCACCGACACAGGGCTGGTCCAGGGGTCGATCCACACCTACACGGTCGATGCGGTGGACGCCGTGAACAACGTGAGCACGATGAGTCCCGCGTCGGCCCCCATCCAGGTGGCCTCGCTCATCTTCACGGACGACTTCTCGAGCGGTGACCTCTCCCAGTGGACCACCGTCACCAGGCTCACGATCGACGGCACGCAGGGCTCGCCGGCGGCGCCGAGCGCCCGCGGAAACCCGGTCGCCCAGAGCGCCTTCGCGAACAAGGACTTCGCGATCTCCTACCCGTCTCTGTGCACGAGCGTGAACGTGAACGCGACCTCCTTCGGTGGCAACTCGGTCGACCTGTTCCGGCTGCGGACGGCCACGGGAGGCGCCATCGTCAAGGCGTTCGCGAACCCATCCGGGATCCTGTTCGTGCGTTCGGACTTCGCGGCGACGCAGCTGAGCTCGGGCGTCGCCCTCGGCTCAGGCTGGCACAACGTGGAGCTCTGCGGGACCGTCGGGTCGAGCAGCACGTGGGATCTGTACCGCGACGGCGTGAAGATCGTGAACGCATGGTCCGCCAACTCGGGCACGACGCCGATCGGTCGCATCCAGCTCGGTGACAGCGCGGCGAAGACGTGGACGATCAACTACGACCACGTCCTCGTCGACCTCCAGCCCGGTGAGGGATCCACCGGACCCGATACGACGCCGCCCACGACCCCCGGCGCGCCCACCGGCACGAGCCCGACCAGCGATACGATCAACCTCTCCTGGTCCGGGTCGTCCGACGACTCGCCGCCGATCACCTACCGGATCTACCGGGACGGCAACCCAACGCCGATCGGCCAGACCACCGCGACAACGTTCTCCGACACCGGGCTGGCCCAAGGGTCGATCCACACATACACGGTGGACGCGGTCGATGCGGTGAACAACGTGAGCGCCATGAGTCCCACATCGGCTCCGATCCAGGTCGCCTCGCTCATCTTCACGGACGACTTCTCGACCGGCGACCTCTCCAAGTGGACCAGCGTCACCAGGCTCACCATCGACGGAACGCAGGGCTCGCCGGCGGCGCCGAGCGCCCTCGGGAGCCCCGTCGCCCAGAGCGCGTTCGCGAACAAGGACCTCGGGACGGGGTACACCACGGCCTGCCTCAGCCTGAACGTGAACGCGACGTCGTTCGGCGGCAATTCGGTCGACCTGTTCCGGCTGCGGACGGCCGCGGGCGGTCCGATCTCGAAGGTGTTCGCCAGCGCGTCCGGCGTGCTGTCGATCCGCTCGGACTTCGCAGGGACCCAGCAGAGCTCGGGGATCGCGCTCGGCTCCGGCTGGCACACCGTCCAGCTCTGCGGCACGGTGGGTTCTTCGAGCACGTGGAACCTCTACCGCGATGGTGTGAAGATCATCAACGGCTGGACCGCCGACACCGGGACCATCCCGATCGGTCGCATCCAGATCGGCGACAACGCGGCGAAGACCTGGACGATCAACTTCGACAACGTGCGCCTGGACCAGGCGGCCGGATAGGGGCCCTGTCGCAGGGATCACCGTCCGTAGCGATCTCCGTGTAGGGAGGGCAGAGCGCCCTTCCTACACGAGATCCGCCAGCGCGGTCGCCAACCTGTCCTGTGGGCAAGACCGAGCGGTCCCGCGAGGACGCACGTTCTTCCTTCCTATCTGGGTTCGAGCCTGTGAAACGGCAGGCGTCGAACCCATCCGACTGGAGTGGCTGCGGCACAGGGGAGCCCTATCGCCTATCGAGCAATGACAAGAAGGCCGTCGCGAACGGCAGCGAAGACCTCGATCGACGCCGAGATACACGGCCTCTGACCTACGTAGTCCCAACGGGGTTCGAACCCGTGTCTCTACCTTGAGAGGGTAGTGTCCTAGGCCACTAGACGATGGGACCGAACGACCTGGACGGGGTCGCGCGGAAGTGTAGCAACTCGCCTGGAACCGGCCGCTACCTGCCCAGCGCCACGATCTGCTGGATCCCGTACACGACCGCGACCACCGCCAGGAAGCTCCCCACCATCAGCCGGAGCGTTCGCTCCTTCGTTCCCAACGCGATCGTCGCTCCCAGACGCGCGCCCGGAAGGGAACCGATCATCAGGAACAGCGCCACAGCCCAGTCGATGTTCCCCAGCGCCGCGTGCACGATCGTTCCCGGGATGACCAACACGAGGACCGCGACCAGCGAGGTGCCGAGTGCTCGCTTCAAGGGCATGCCGAGCAATCCCGCCAGCGCCGGGACGATGACGATCCCGCCTCCGATACCGAGCAGCCCGGAGAGCAGGCCGGCCGCGACGCCGACCAGGGCGAGGGTCCACGCCGGCAGGGCGCGCTCCTCGACGGTGGTCTCTCGCGAACGGCCGCGGAGGATCTGGATCGACTGCCAGGCCAGGAGCACGGCGGTGACCACGAGCAGGAGGCGTGCGTTGACAGCCTCGGTGAGCAGCGCGCCGACGGCCGACGCGGCGGCGCCCGTGAGCGAGATCCATGCGGCGGCCCTGATGTCGACCTCGCCCGCTCGGCGGTACGTGAACGCGCCGACCGCGGCCGTGGGAAGGATCACGGGCAGCGGCGTCGCCACGGCGACGATGGGCGCAACACCGGTGAACGCCGTGAGCCCAGGCGTCATCGCGATCCCTCCGCCCACGCCGAAGAGGCCAGAGAGGACCCCGGCAGCGAGGCCGACGAGCACGGTCAGGATGGCTTCCAGCGGAGTCACGGTGCACATCTTCCACGACACGGGTGGAGGGTGGCTGGATGGCTTGAGGCGTAGGACGGATGGCCGGTCGCGCCCTCTAGTTGCCCTGGAGTACGATTCGGAGTCAACCGTCCCCGAAACCGAGGTTCCTTCCCATGGCCAGCGAGGCACACGTTCAGTCGGTCCCCGCGGTGTCTTCGGTGCCTCCTTCCAGCCGGTTCGCGAACCGGGAGCTGTCGTGGCTGGACTTCGACGCCCGCGTGCTGGCCCTCGCGGAGGACAACACGCGGCCGCTCTTGGAGCGGGTGCGGTTCCTGGCGATCTTCAGCATCAACCTGGATGAGTTCTTCCAGATCCGGGTCGCCGGGCTCAAAGAGCAGGTGTCGGTCGGCCTGGCCTCCACGTCCCCCGACGGGATGACGGCACGAGAGCAGCTGGACGCGATCAGCCGCCGGGTTCGCCTGCTCAACAAGCGCCAGAACCAGATCTGGGCGAAGAGCGTGCGGCCTCGGTTGGACGCGGCCGGGATCAGCGTCGTCGACTGGGAGGATCTCCGTGGCGACGATCGCGTGCATCTGCGACAGACGTTCGAGAAACGGGTGTTCCCGATCCTCACACCGCTGTCGGTGGACCCAGCCCATCCGTTCCCGTACATCTCCGATCTCTCGCTGAACCTCGCCGTCGTGGTGCGCGATCCCTCGACCCAGATCCGGCGGTTCGCGCGGGTCAAGGTGCCGCCGAACATCCCGCGCTTCATGCCGCTTCCCGACGGCGCGCGGTTCATCCCGCAGGAGCAGGTGATCTCCGCGAACCTCGACCTGTTGTTCCCCGGGATGGAGATCGTCGCGGTCCACCCGTTCCGCGTCACCCGGGACCTCGACCTTGACCTGGAGATCGACGCGGCCGACGACCTGCTGGCCGCGATCGAGTCGATCCTTCGTCAGCGGGAGCGTTCGCCGGAGGCCGTTCGTCTCGAGATGCACGGTTCGACGCCGAAGGCCGTCCGGCGCCTGATCGAAGAGGAGCTCCGCGTCGATCCCGTCGACGTCTACGTGACCCGGTCGCTGCTCGGGATGGCAGATCTCATGGAGCTGACGAAGCTCGATCGTCCCGACCTCAAGTACGAGCCGTGGGCGGGCGTGACCCAGTCCCGCCTGCAGCCGGTGGCGAGCGGCGTCCGGGACATCTTCAGCGTGATCGCCGACGGGGACGTGCTGGTTCACCATCCGTACGACGCGTTCTCGACCTCCGTCGAGCAGTTCGTGTCCCAGGCGTCGCGCGATCCGGCGGTCCTGGCGATCAAGCAGACGCTGTACCGAACATCGGGCGAGGACAGTCGCATCGTCCGCGCGCTGGTGCGAGCGGCGGAGTCCGGGAAGCAGACCGTGGCGCTCGTCGAGCTCACCGCGCGGTTCGACGAGGAAGTGAACATCAGCTGGGCCCGGGTTCTGGAGCAGGCCGGCGTTCACGTCGTGTACGGCGTGGTCGGTCTGAAGACGCACGCCAAGTGCTCGCTGGTCGTGCGGGAGGAGGGCGACGAGATCCGCCAGTACTGCCACATCGGGACCGGGAACTACCACTCGGTGACGGCCAAGCTGTACGAAGACGTGGGGTTGTTGACCGCCGACCCGGACATCACGGCGGATGTGGCCGACCTCTTCAATTACCTGACCGGCTACAGCCATCAGCAGGCCTACCGCCGGATCCTGGTGGCTCCGATCACGCTGCGCTCACGGATCGTCGAGATGATCCGGCGCGAGGCCGATGCCAAGGACGGTCGGATCGTGATGAAGATGAACAGCCTGGTCGACGCCGGCATGATCGATGCCCTGTATGAGGCCTCGCAGTCGGGAACCGACATCGACCTGATCGTCCGCGGCATCTGTTGCCTGCAGCCCGGGGTGCCCGGTCTGTCGGACAACATCCGCGTCCGATCCCTGGTCGGCCGGTATCTCGAGCACTCGCGGATCTACCGCTTCGGTAGCGAGGAGCGCGGCACGCAGACGTTCATCGGCTCGGCCGACCTCATGCCTCGCAACCTGGATCACCGGGTCGAATGTGTCACCGAGGTCCTCGACCGTGATCTGAAGGAGCGTCTTGACGACATCCTTCGCACCAACCTGGCGGACGATGTGCTCGCGTGGGAGCTCGGCCCGGAGGGATGGTCGAGGGTGCGGACCGTGGAAGGGCTGGAGACGCACACGCATCTGCAACGGTTGGCCGAAGAGAGCGCGAGATGACGGCGTCTCCCGAGCGCGAGGTGAAGCTGGCCGCATCGGCGGCGTTCAGCATGCCTCCGCTCGAGGGTCTCGGCGAAGACGTCCTGACGATCCCCCACGACGCCGAGCGGTTGCAGACCGTCTACTTCGATACCCCCGACTTCCGTCTGGCGCGATGGGGGGTGAGTCTCCGGCATCGTGAGGGCCAGGGCTGGACCACCAAGCTGCCACCCGAGAAGGACGGCGGCGCCCTCCTCGTCCGAGGAGAGTTCACGTTCCCCGGCGAGGACACGACGACACCGCCAGATGAGGCGATCGATCTGATCCGGGCGTACGTCCGGACGGCAACCCTCCGGCCCGTGGTCCGGTTGCGAACGATCCGGCGGCTGATCCAACTGCTGGATCTCGACGACCGGCTGCTCGCCGAGGTGGTCGACGACGAGGTGTCGGTGCTGTCGGGGCGCAGGATCGCGGCTCGGTTCCGCGAGCTCGAGGTGGAGATCACCGACGATACGCCCGACGGGCTGCTCGACGAGGTGCTCGAGCGCCTCCGCGCGGCCGGCGCCGGCGCACCCGATCCGACTCCCAAGTACGAGCGTGCCGTGGGGCCGTTCGCCACGCTGCCTCCCGAGGTGGAGGCGGCGGCGCTCACCTCGGCGTCGACCGTGAGCCAGGTCCTGAGCAGGACGCTCGCCACGTCGGTCAGTCACCTCCTCCGGCACGACGTGGTGATCCGATTGGACGCCGACCCCGAAGGCGTCCATCAGGCGCGCGTGGCCACCCGTCGGTTGCGCTCGGACCTCCGGACGTTCCGCGCGATGCTCGATCCCGACTGGGCCGTGCCACTTCGGGAGGAGCTGCGCTGGCTCGGGACGGTCCTCGGCGAGGCGCGGGACGCCGACGTGCTGTTGGCGCGCCTGCAGGGACGGGTCGAGATGATCCCGGCGGCCGAGGCTCCCGGCGTCGCCCAGGTGATCGAGGCCCTCCAGCAACGACGGAAGGAAGCCCACACCGCGCTGGTCGCGTCGATCTCCGGCGAGCGGTACGTCGCACTCCTCGACCGGTGCGTCGAGGCGGCGCAGTTCCCGGTCGTGCGCCCGGAGGCGGACGTGCCCGTGAAGGATCTCGTCCCCGACCTGTTGGACGGCCCCTGGCGTCACCTGCGCGGAGCCGTGAAGGCGGCGGGCAAGCACCCGGGGGACGTGGAGCTGCACACGGTTCGGATCCGGGCCAAGCGGGTGCGGTACGCCGCGGAGGCGGTGGCGCCCATCGTCGGCAAACCCGCCCGGAAGTTCGCCGAGGCGGCGGCGGAGCTCCAGGGGATCCTGGGTGAGCACAACGACGCGGTGGTCGCGGGATCCTGGCTCCGGACGTGGGCCGCGGGGCGGCGTTCGGGCGACGCGGCGTTCGCCGCCGGGATGCTCGCCGGGATCGAGCGCGCCGCGGCGGACGACGCGCGTCGCCGGTGGCGCAAGGTCTGGAAACGCACGGTGGCGGCGCGAGGGGCGATATGACGAAGCTCTCGGCGAAGCCGAAGGTTGTGCGAGCGGCGGGAGGGCTCGTCTGGCGGATGGGGCCCGGGGGGAAAGAGCTCGTTCTCGTGCATCGGCCCGCCTACGACGACTGGTCCTTCCCCAAGGGGAAGTTGAACGACGGCGAGTCGGAGATCCAGGCCGCGCTTCGCGAGGTGGAAGAGGAGATCGGCATCCGCTGCGCGCTCGGCCGCGATCTCGGCACGATCTCGTACGTCGACGGGAAGGGCCGCCCCAAGATCGTTCGCTACTGGGAGATGACCGTCACCGACCCCGACACGATCCAGCCCGCAAACGAGGTGGATGATGCTCGGTGGGTCACGCTCGCCGACGCGGCGGGGATCCTCACCTACGACCACGACAGGGCGATGCTCGATCGCATCAGGGAGGTGCAATGAGCGGGACGCTCGTCCACGTGATCCGTCATGCCGAGGCGGGGGACCGCAAACGGTGGACGGGGCCCGACGAAGAGCGGCCGCTCAGCAAGGGCGGTCGCCGCCAGGCTGCGGGGTTGGCCGCGCGGTTCGCGGACGAGCCGTTCGTGCAGTTCCTCTCCAGTCCTTTCGTCCGATGCGTGCAGACGGTGGAGCCGCTCGCCGAAGCGAAAGGCCTGCCGATCGAGACGATGGACCAGCTCGTCGAGGGCCGGCCGTGGGAGTACCTGGAGAAGCTGATCCTTCAAGCCGAAGGGGAGGGGCCGACGGCCATCTGCGTGCACGGAGACGGCCTCATCGGGCTGATGACCGACCTGTTCGAACGCGGGATCTCCCGGCCGGTGGCCAGGGGCTTCAAGAAAGGCTCGGCCTGGGTGCTCGAGGTGCGCGACGGCGCCATCATCTCGGCCCGGCACGTTCCCGCACCGGCCGCCAAGTAGTCCGCGCCGGACTAGTCGAGATCCTTGCCCAGCTGTCGCGCCATCTCGACGTACGCCAACGACTCGTAGAGGTGTTGGGCGTGCGCGTTGTCGCCGAACACGTTCAGCTCGATCCGGCGCATCCCCGCCGCGCGCACCTCGACCTCGACCAGCTGCATCAACGCCCGTCCGACGCCGCGACCGCGGCTCGCTTCCTCGACGAAGAGGTCGTACAGCCATGCCACCGATGGGTCGGGGTTGCGGGATCGCGGGCCGAACCAGAGGTGCCCGACGCGCCGACCGGAGTCGACTTCCTCCGCGACGAGTAGGTGATGGCCGGGCGTGGCGAGCCCGTCGGGCAGGAGTGCATCGACTTCCTTCGTCGCCTGCTCCAGTGCATCCTCTGGGGTCAGCGACCCGTTGCGCACCAGGTCGCCCGCGTACCCGGGCATCGCCCACGCGTACCACGCGTCCCATTCGTCGGCGCGCATCGCGCGCAGATGGACGTCGGACATCGACGCGACAGACAGATCGCGTCCGGCGATCATCCGGTCGATGGCCGTTCGGACCTGGTCGACCTCCACGCCCTGCTCGTGGAGGACCGTGATCGCGACGCCGTCTCCTCCCCGGAGCAGGCCGAGGAGGAGGTGCTCGGGGCCGACACCGGACTGTCCGCGCTCCGACGTTTCGCGGAGCGATTCTTCGAGGACCCTCTTCGCGCGCGGCGTGAAGGGGATGTGCCCTTCGGGAGCGGATGCACCCACCCCGATCGACTCCCGGACCTGCTCTCGAACCGCGCTCAGCGAGACGTGCAAGGACGCCAGTGCTTTCCCCGCGCGGGTCGTTCTGGGCGGATCTCCGCCCTCGCGGAGGAGGCCAAGCAGGATGTGCTCGGTGCCGATGTAGTTGTGGTTCAGGAGCCGGCTCTCCTCCTGCGCGAGCACGATCACACGACGGGCGTCGTCGGTGAATCGCTCGAACAACGGATCGCCCCTAGTTCTCTCCCTGATCCCGGGTGAAGCCCAGTTCGCCGTCGAACTCCTGGAGCTTCTCGATGTGCATCCAGCGGTGGCGGCTCGAGATCCGCTCGAGGAGCTCGTGCACGTCTTCGTCGGGCAGGTTCCCCGGGTTCTCCTTGATGATGAACCTCGCGCGCCAGTGGTCGAGCGTGTCGGTGATCGCCCCCGTCGGCGGGAAGACCTTCGTGCCGCGCGAACCGATCATCTTGAGCGAGAGCTTGGTGTCGGCGGTGAGCTCCATGAGCGACGCCCCGAGCTCGCTCGCCGACAGCGGCGACTCCACGAACACGTCCAGGCCGACGACCGCCCGCGTTGCGGGCTTCACGTAGTCGGGGTCGGGCCCGACCTGGGGGAGCTTCAACGGCGTGTGGTCGCGGACGGTCCATGTCCTCGGATCGCTTGCCGAGGTTGGAGATGATCGCGTCCGTGTAGTCCGTGGTGGACGCTCCCTTGTCGTACCCGACGACGTCGCCGGGCAGCACGCCCGACTCGAGCGTCACGCCCACCGCGTGCTCGACCGCGTCGGCCTGCTCGAACAGTTCCAGGTAGCGGAGCATCATGACGGCGGACAGGATCACGGCGGTGGGGTTGATCACGTTCTTGCCGGCGTACTTCGGCGCCGAGCCGTGCACCGCCTCGAAGATCGCGACCTCGTTCCCGATGTTCGCGGAGGGCGCGTAGCCGAGGCCGCCGATCAACGCCGAGGACAGGTCGCTGATGATGTCGCCGTTCATGTTGGTCGCGACGATCACCTCGAACTGCTCGGGTCGCTTCACCAATTGGTGCGCGCAGTTGTCGATGATCACGTGCCACGACTCGATGTCGGGGTAGTCGGGCGCTACCTGCTCGAACACGCGCTTCAGCGTGCCCTCGGTCATCTTCATGATGTTCGCCTTGGTGGTGCACGCCACGCTCGCGCGCCCTTCCGATCGCGCGTACTCGAACGCGAACCGCGCGATCTTCTCGCTGCCCTTCACCGAGATGAGCTTCAGGCATTCGGCGACGCCTGGTGTCTGCATGTACTCGATGCCGGCGTAGAGGTCCTCGACGTTCTCGCGGACGACGACCAGGTCGACGCCGCGGCCCGAGTACAGCGTCTTCACACCCGGCATCTCGCGGATCGGCCGGACGTTCGCGTACGTCTCGAAGAGCTTGCGCAGCGTCACGTTCGCGCTCTTCTCGCCGAACCCCACCGGCGTCTCCAGCGGTCCCTTCAGCGCGACCCGCGTGCGGTTGATCGAATCCATCGTCTCTGGCGGCACGCCGGAGGGCAGGCCCTTCTTGAAGACCTCGGCGCCGGCCTCCTGGATGTCCCAGTCGATCGGGGCTCCGGCCGCCTCCAGGATCCGTTGCGCGGCGGTCACGCACTCGGGGCCGATGCCGTCGCCGGGGATCAACGTCACCGGGATCGTGCTCGGGTTCGTCTCGTGGCTCACGGGGCTACCTCCTTGGCTTCGGCCGCCATGCTACCCACCGGCGCGGCTTCGATGCCCCGCTACCATGGTGCCTCGATGAAGAGACTCACCTCTCGGATGTTCATGCTCGGCGTCGTGTCGTGCGCGTTGTTGGCATCGGCCCTGGCCACCGAACCTTCCGCGGCATCGCGGCCGTACGGGAGCGCCTCGCTCGGTCCCGTGATCGATCCGCAGATCGGCATCTTCAACATCGACCATTTCATCTTCATCGTGCAGGAGAACCGCTCCTTCGATAGCTACTTCGGAACGTTCCCCGGAGCGGACGGGATCCCGGACGGCACGTGCATCCCCGACCCGAAGGTCCAACGCTGCCTCCACCCCTATCACGACCAGAACGTCTTCGACCGCGGGGGTCCACACAACGAGCGGGCGTCGCGGATCACGATCGACAAGGGGAAGATGGACGGCGCGGTCGTGGCGCTCCGGGCGATCGGCAACGCGTGTCGCTTCAACCCGGCGCGGCCGGGGTGTCGATCAAGCCATCCCCGGTCCCAACGGAACGCCCGACGTGATGGGGTACCACAACGCGCATGAGATCCCGAACTACTGGGCGTACGCGCAGCGGTTCACGCTGCAGGACCACATGTTCGCGCCCAGCGATTCATGGACGTTGCCGGCGCACCTGTATCTCGTGTCGGCATGGTCCGCGACGTGCCACGACCTCGATCCGATGCAATGCCGGTCGGACCAGAAGTTCCCGGGATTCAACGCGGCCGACAGCGGCAGGTACTGGGTGCCCGGCCGACGGAGCGCCTCGGCCGTATGTGTGGGCCGACATCACGTGGTTGCTGCACAACTACGGGGTGAGCTGGGCGTACTACGTCGGCAAGGACAGTTGCATCCGACCCCCGTGCAGCAAGCCGACGGAGGAGAGCACCAACCCCATCATGAACCCGCTCCCGGGCTTCAAGACCGTCCAGGTGACGAAGCAGTTCAAGGACATCCGACCGAACACCGAGTTCTTCCAGGCGGCGGCGAACGGCACGTTGCCGTCGGTCTCGTGGGTCGTTCCGACCCTCGGTGTGAGCGAGCATCCCCCCGACTCGATCGCGCCTCGGCCAGGAATGGGTGACGAACGTGGTCAACGCGGTGATGCAGGGTCCGCCCGACCAGTGGCTGCACACGGCCATCTTCATCACATGGGACGACTGGGGCGGCTTCTACGACCACGTCAAGCCCATCAGGATCGACGAGAACGGCTACGGCATCCGCGTGCCGGGGATCCTGATCAGCCCGTTCGCGCGTCCCGGGTTCATCGACAGCCAGACGCTGTCGTTCGACGCGTACCTCAAGCTCGTGGAGGATCGGTTCCTGGGGGGCCAGCGGCTCGACCCGCTGACGGACGGGTGGCCGGACTCGCGCCCGACGGTCAGGGAGGCCGCGCCGCAGCTCGGCGATCTCGCGCAGGAGTTCGACTTCACGCAGTCGCCGGCCCCGCCGCTGGTCCTCGACCCGACCCCCTGACCGTTCCGGTCGAAGAGCACGAGCGGGTAGCATCCGGTCGCACATGCGACCCGCTCGGTCCTCGGCACGTTCCCTGCCGGCCCTCGTGGCCGCGTGCGTCGTGACCGTCGTGGCTGTGGCGTGCTCGATGGGTCAGGCGGGCGTGCATGGCGTGGGCGAGCGAGCCATGGCCGCCGTTCGCACAGCGACCGCGCCGGCGCCTGTACCCGTGACCGCCTCGGATCCGCCGATCGATCCCGACATCGGCATCAACAACATCACCCACGTCATCGTGATCATGCAGGAGAACCGCTCGTTCGATCACTACTTCGGCACGTTCCCCGGCGCGGACGGATTCCCGCGGGACGCGAACGGCCACATCGACGTCTGCGTCCCCGATCCGCAGGCCGGTATCTGTCGACGGCCCTACCACGACACGAACCGCTTCGACGCGGGTGGCCCCCACGGACCGGTGGGCTCGGCGATCGACCGAGACGGCACGCGGATGGACGGGTTCGTCAGGGCGCTGGAGCAGATCGGCAACGGGTGCGAGCACCATCCCGACATCTTCCAGTGCCGGGAGGCCAAGCGGGGTCCGGGCGGCCAGCCGGACATCATGGGCTATCACACCGCCACCGAGATCCCGAACTACTGGGCGTACGCGAAGCACTTCGTGCTGCAGGACCACATGTTCGCGCCCGAGTCGTCGTGGACGCTTCCCTCCCATCTGTTCCTGGTGTCGGGCTGGGCGGCGACGTGCCCCGACCTCGGCGATGCGATGAGTTGTCGATCGGACCTGAAGTTCCCGGGAGGCAACGCTGCCGATCACGGCAAGACATGGATCCCCGCGGATGGGACGCCGCGTCCGTACATCTGGGCCGACGTCACCTGGCTGCTGCACAGGCACCACGTCAGCTGGGCGTACTACGTGGGGTCCGCGACGTGCCTGCACCCCGGGTGCGGACCTTCACCGGATCAGGAGGACACCGCGCCGACGTGCAGAACCCGCTGCCCGGCTTCAAGACCGTCGCGGTCGATCACCAGCTCCAGAACGTCCAGTCGAACGCGAACTACTTCACGGCCGCGGCGGAAGGGACGCTCCCCGCCGTGTCATGGGTCATGCCGACGACGAACAGGGGAGAGCACCCGCCCGACGACATCGGCAACGGTCAGGCGTGGGTGACGCGGGTCGTCAACGCGGCGATGAGAGGCCCGGACTGGCTGCACACCGCGATCTTCATCACGTGGGACGACTGGGGAGGCTTCTACGACCACGTGGTGCCGCCCAAGGTGGACGCCAACGGCTACGGGATCCGCGTGCCGGGTCTGATGATCAGTCCATGGGCGCGTCCCGGGTTCATCGACCATCAGACGCTGTCGTTCGACGCCTACCTGAAGTTCATCGAGGACCGGTTCCTGGGCGGGGCCCGGATCGATCCGCGGACCGACGGGTGGCCCGACTCGCGCCCGACCGTCCGCGAGGATGCGCCGCAGCTCGGCGATCTCTACCCGGAGTTCAACTTCGACCAGCAGCCGCTCGACCCGTTGATCCTGGATCCCTGGCCTTGAGATAGCCTTCGCCACAGGCTATCTGCTACGTGGCTGGCCCGCCTGGATTCGAACCAAGACTAACTGATCCAGAGTCAGTCGGGCTACCATTACCCCACGGGCCACCGTGTTCGGGCCGTCTCGACCCGAGCGCCAAGGATACCAACTCACCCGTTCGGACCCGGGACCTCGGCTTCTCGGCTATGCGTTGGACGTGACCGAGGTGCTCGATGCGAACGCTCCGAGCAGATCGCTGATGTCGGTCACCTGCGACGCGGGCGGGACATCGATCGAGATGTCCGAGCCGATGTCCGACAGCGTGAGCGTCATCGCGAACGACGTGCCTGCGTTGGCGGGATCCATCTTGCTCAGATCGAACGAGAACTGCACCTGCTTCAGGAAGCCGTCGCCGTCCACCCAGAGATCGATCGGCAGGCTCTGCATGCCCAGCTTCTCGAGCTTGTCCTTCGCCTTCTGCATCTGGGCGTCGGTCGGCGGGTCAGGCGTGAGCGAGGCGAAGAACGGGAGCAGCTTCACGAGGTCGATCGACGCGCGGTAGTGCGTGGCCGCAGAGCCGTCGACCGTCTCCGATCCCACCTCGTCGACGCTCAAGGCGTCCTTGATCGCGGCGAGGACGGCTGCGGGGTTCGCCGCCGCCGATGCGGCACCCAGCTGACCCTGGCTCTGCGGAAGCGTGGAAGGGTCGACCTTGATCCACGGCGTCTTCGCGGGGATGAACGACGCGAGCATCGGGGCCTGGACGTAGAGCACCGGGCCCTTGCCTTCCTTGGCCACGATCAACTCGACCTTCCCGCCGGGCATCATGCCGAGCGACGGGATGTCGAGGACGACGTGCTCGCGGAGAGAGCTGGGGTCGCTCGGATCCATGACGTACTCGACATCGCCGGTGATGTGCACGGTCTGCTTGGGCGACGTGAAGGTGAGATCGATGGCCATCCGTCCGGAGCCGGCCTCGTTGGTCTTCTGGATCGCGTCGAGCAGTGTCGGGAGCGCGTCGCCCGGGGTCGCGGCCTTCTCTGCCGGCGCGTTCGCACAGCCCGCGAGCAGGAACACGACCAAGCCGAGTGGGACGAGGAGCTTCCTCATGCGTATCCATCGTACGGCAGCGCCGGATTCTTGAATCCTACGGGCCGACTGGTTTGACCCCTTGCGGCGCGGGGGATTACGGTGAGGTACGCCCGACGACCTCGAGGGGAGCAGCGCCATGAACAAGGGTGGTTTGGTCGCAGAGGTCTCGAAGCGAACCGGATTGAGCAAGGCGGATGTCGGACGGGTCGTGGACGCGTCCATCGATACGATCCGTGAGACCGTGGTCAAGGGCGAGCGGGTCACGCTCGCCGACTTCGGAACGTTCGAACGCAAGCGTCGCAATCAGCGCATCGCCAGGAACCCGCGGAAACCCGACGTGCCGATCGTCGTTCCGGCTCGAGACCTTCCGGCGTTCACGCCCGGCAAGGAGTTCCGCGAGCAGGTGCTCGCGAAGACCCGCCGGAAGAAGAGCTAGCGAACGTCGGGCAGGATCGCGCGATCGCTAGTCGATCGTCACGATCCGCAGGGCGCGAGCGACCTTCCTCCCGCCCTCGTCCGAGAGGTCGAACTTCACGCGCTGACCGATCCGGAGGGTGCGTATCCCGGCGCCTTCAAGCGACGTCGCGTCGATCGCGATCTCGCTGCGATCCTCCATCAGCAGCGAGCCGTTGTGGCTCTGCTCGTCGTACTCCTTGATCGTCCCTTGGGCCACGGTCTCTCCTCGTTCTACGCGCGGGTCGTGAGTCGCGACGCCACGTCCATCTCCAGGCACACGTCCCTGGTCCGGCCCTGTCGTCGTGCGTCGAGCACGGTGAGGATATCGCCCGGAAGGTCCAGGTCGAACGCCAACTCCGGGGCATCGATGATCGCGGTCGGCAGATCGGCGAGGGCGGCCGCCTCCAGGTGCTTGCGGTAGGAGTCGGTTCCGAATCGTGCGTCGATCACTCCCGGCGGCCGTCGGACGAGGAGGTTCGTCCCGCCTTCGTCGGTGGACGGAGCGAGCACGACGGGTCCCAGCGTGTGGAGCGCGCGTGTGAGCGCCTCGCCGGTGATGAGCGGCGTGTCGGGTAACAGCACGGCGAGGGCGTCTGCCTCCAGGCCGAGCGCCTCTTCCTCCACCTGCCGGATGGCGTTGCCGAGCGGCGGTTTCTCCTCGTGGATCGCGTGTGCCGACCGACCGAGGGCGACCTCGAGCACGACCTCGTCGGGGGAGACGACCCACGTCGCCCACCCGCTCAGCTCCTGGGTCACGTCCATGACGTCTTCGAGCATCGCGAGCGTGAGCGCGCCGCGTTCAAGAGGCGAAAGCATCGGCGCCAAGCGCGACTTCGACTCGGAGAGGGACTTGACGGGCAGGACGATCGCGCGCAAGGAGGAAAGCCTAGCCGACGGGCGCGGTAACCTCACTCGTCCGCACGACCGAGGAGGTCCGACCCGTGTCCACGCTCGCGCTCACCCTGGCGCCGCCCCGATCGCGCGCGACCGCGCGCGTCGCGTACCAGGTGGCGTGCGCCCTCGGGGGAAGCCTGCTCGTCGCGGGACTCGCGCAGATCTCGTTCCGGCTCCCGTTCACGCCGGTCCCCGTCACCGGCCAGACCCTCGGCGTGCTCCTGGTCGGCGCCGCGTACGGCCCCGGTCTGGGTGCGGCCACGCTCGTCCTGTACCTGCTGTGGGGCGTGGTCGGGCTGCCCGTCTTCGCGCCCAACGCCGGCGGTTCGCACGACACCGGCCTCGACGTGCTGCGGGCCACGTCGCTGACCGGCGGCTACCTGATCGGGTTCGTCGCCGCCGCCGGTCTCACCGGATGGTTGTCGCGGCGCGGATGGGACCGGAGCTTCGGCAGCTCGATCGGGGCGATGCTGCTGGGTTCGATCGCGATCTACGCGGTCGGTGTGCCGTGGCTCTATCACGCGCTGCCGCCGACGATCGACGGGAGCCCCGTCACGGTCGACACCGCGCTCTCGTTCGGGTTGTACCCCTTCATCATCGGAGACACCCTGAAGCTGCTCGTGGCCGCGAGCCTGCTCCCGGTCGCCTGGCGGCTGCTCGAGCGGCTGCGCCCCGGCGAGGAGGGCCCGGACGTGCACGAGCCGGGGCGCTGAGGGAGGCCGCCCGTGGAGCCCTGGTACGACCTCGCGAGGCTCGTGGCGATCCCGCCCACCAAGCTCTGGTTCAACTGGCGGTTCGAGGATCTCGACCGCATCCCTCGGACCGGACCGGCGATCGTCGCGGCCAATCACATCTCGTACCTCGACCCGTTCGCGAACGGCTACGCGATCTTGAAGGCGGGGCGGCGCCCTCGATTCCTGGCGAAGGACGAACTGTTCAAGGTCCCGGTCGTCGGCACCGTGCTCCGCGGCGCGCACCAGATCCCGGTCGACCGCGGTTCGGGAGGTGCGGCGCCCTTGATCTCGGCGAGCCGGGCGCTCGAGGAGGGAGAGCTCGTGCTGATCTATCCCGAGGGCACGGTGACGAAGAACCCCGGCTTCCTCCCGATGCAGGCCAAGACCGGCACCGTGCGCCTGTCGCTCATGACGGGCGTCCCGATCACGCCGCTGGCGAGCTGGGGGGGTCAGGCGGTGTGGCAGAAGTCCGGTCGAGGCTCGCTCAAGTTCGGCCGGCCGATCTGGGTCAAGGTGGGCGCCCCGATCGATCTCAGCGACCGAGCGGACCAGTTGGAAGACCGGGACGCGCTCCACGAGATGACCGAGGAGCTCACGGCGGCGCTGACCGCGCTGGTCCTCGACCTCCGCGGCCGCTACCCGAAACGCTGGTCGGACGACGGGTAGGCTTCGGTGATGGCGGACGAGCGGGGCCGAGGCTTCTCCACCCGGGCGATCCACGAGGCGAAGACGCCTCCGATCGATCAGGAGACGCCCAGCGTGCCCATCTACCAGACGTCGACGTTCCGGTTCGCCGACTCCGATGAGTACGCGGAGACGATCAGCTTCCGCAAGGCCGGTTACACCTACACCCGCGGCTACGGGAACCCGACGCTCGGAGCGTTCGAGGACCTGATGGCCAATCTCGAGGGGACCGAGTCGGCGTTCTCATTCTCGTCCGGGATGGCGGCTATGCACGTGGTGTTCACGACGCTCGCGGCGACCGGCGATCGGATCGTCTCCAGCAACGAGCTGTACGGGGGCGCGTACTCGCTGTTCACGAACGTCATGCCGCGGTACGGCGTCACGGTCGACCTGGTGGATCCGCACGACCTGGACGCGGTCGCGGCCGCGCTCCCCGGCGCGGCGTTCTTCTACGTCGAGACGATCGCGAACCCAAACGTCACCGTCGCGGATCTCGAGGCGCTCGGTGCGCTGTGTCGCGCGAACGGTGTGCCGGCCGTCGTCGACAACACGTTCGCCTCTCCGTACCTGGCCAACCCGTCGCGCTGGGGGTTCGAGTACGTGTTGCACTCGGCGACGAAGTTCATCGGTGGGCACAACGACCTGATCGGCGGAGTGGTGTGCGGATCGCGTGACGCCTGTGCGGCGATCCGCGACACCGCGATCGACACCGGAGGCACGATGGCGCCGTTCGAGGCGTGGCTCTGCATGCGCGGCTTGGTGACCCTCTCGCTGCGGATGGAGCGCCACTGCCGGAGCGCATCGGGCATGGCGGAGTTCCTCCAGACCCACGCGAAGGTCGAGCACGTCCGGTACCCGGCGCTGGACTCGCATCCGCACCACGCCGTCGCGCAACGGTTGCTGCCTCGCGGATGCGGCGGGGTGATGGCGGTCGAGGTCGCCGGCGGCGTGGAGGGTGGCAAGCGATTCTGCGACTCGCTGGATCTGGCATGGGTGGCCACCAGCCTCGGAGGCGCGCACACGCTGGTCGGGCACGCCGCGTCCACGACGCATCGGCAGATGGATCCGGATGCACGCAGGCGTGCGCGGATCGCGGACGGCCTGGTCCGCGTGAGCATCGGGCTGGAAGACCTGGACGATCTGCTCGAGGACTTCGACCGCGCGCTGGAGAAGGTGTGACCGGCCGCAAGCGGCGGGTCGCGGTGCTGTTCGGGGGACGGTCTGCCGAGCACGAGATCTCGTGCGTGTCGGCGCGCTCCGTGATCGACGCGCTCGATCCAGAGACCACGGAGGTCGTTCCGATCGGCATCACGCGCGACGGGTCGTGGCACTTGCTGCCCGGTCCGCCCGCGCTCCCCTCGGAGACCGGCCGGATGACCGAGGTCGTCGCAGCGGCGGGCGCCGCGGTCGAGCTCGCGGTCGAGGCCGGTGCCAGCGAGCTGGTCGCGGCCGACGGGTCGCGCAGCTCGATCGACGTGGTGTTCCCGGTCCTGCACGGTCCCCGCGGGGAGGACGGCGCGGTGCAGGGCATGCTGGAGCTCGCCGGCGTTCCGTACGTAGGGGCGGGCGTGCTCGGGTCGGCGGTGGGGATGGACAAGGCGGTGCAGAAGGTCCTGTTCGCGGCCGCGGGCCTGTCGGTGGTCCCTCACGAGGTCGTGCGCGAGCCCGAGTGGGAGGAGGACCCCGAGGGCGTCTCGGCGCGGATCGCCGGTCTCGGGTTCCCGGTCTTCACGAAGCCCGCCACGCTCGGCTCGTCCGTCGGCATCCAGAAGATCCACGATCCGCATGAGCTGCCGTCCGGTCTGGACGAGGCGTTCCGGTACGCGCGGAAGGCCGTGGTGGAGAAGGGTCTCGAGGGCATCCGCGAGATCGAATGCGCCGTGCTGGGCAACGACGACCCGGTCGCGTCGGTCCCGGGAGAGATCGTGCCGGTCGGGCACGAGTTCTACGACTACGAGGCGAAGTACCTGGACGAGCAGGGCGCGCAGCTGCTGATCCCCGCGGATCTGAAGCCCGACATGATCGAGCAGCTGCAACGCATGGCGGTCGCCGCCTTCCGCGCGACGGAGTGCGCGGGTATGGCGCGCGTGGACTTCTTCCTCCGCGGCGACGACGAGCTCTGGGTGAACGAGATCAACACGATCCCGGGCTTCACGCACATCTCCATGTATCCCAAGCTCTGGGAGGCGTCGGGCCTCAGCTATCCGGATCTCGTCGAGCGGCTGCTGGACCTGGCCGTCGAGCGCCACGCGGCGGAGTCGACCAAGAGCACCGGCGTGCGGGAGCTCGGAGGGGCGTGACGCGCCGAGCGGGGGTTAGAGGTGGACGACCGGGCAGGTGAGCGTGCGCGTGATGCCTTCCACCGCCTGGATCCGGGCGACCACGAGCTTGCCCAGCTCGTCCACCGACTTGGCCTCGGCGCGAACGATCACGTCGTAGGGGCCGGTCACGTCTTCCGCCTCGGCGACGCCGGCGATCTCACTGACCTCTTTCGCCACCGCCGCCGCCTTGCCGACCTCGGTCTGGATGAGGATGTACGCGTGAACCACCTGGGATCCTCCTGCGCTCGTGGGAGCGCCCATGCTAGTCCCGGCGCCTCGGCGCCCGCAACGCGGCGGCCGCGCTCGTGACCGGCGGCGGAGCGGCGATGGGGTTCCCGCGGGTGTTCCGCGATCGCGAGGAGGCCGGAAGGGCGCTCGCCGCGGCGCTCCACGGCCGGGTCGAACGGTCGAACGCGATCGTCCTGGCGATCCCGCGCGGCGGCGTGATCGTGGCGGCTCCCGTCGCCAGAGCGCTCGAGGCCCCTCTCGACGTCGTGATCCCGCACAAGCTCCGCGCCCCGGACAACCCCGAGCTCGCGATCGGGGCGATCGCCCCCGGCGTCCGGGTCCTCGACGAGCGGATCGTCCGGGCGCTCCACGTCCCCGCCGCCTACATCGAGGAGGAAGCGGCGACCCAGGAGGCCGAGATCGAACGACGGACGAGGTTGTACCGCGGGGATCGCCCGGAGCCGTCGTTCGCCGACGCGACCGCCGTCGTGGTGGACGACGGCATCGCGACCGGCGCGACCGCGGTGGCGGCGCTGCGATGGGCCCGCGCCCAGGGCGCGGCTCGCGTGGTATTCGCAACGCCCGTCGGCCCGCGGTCGTCTCCTCGCCTCCTCGCGTCCGAGTGCGACGACTCGGTCGTGCTCGAGACGCCTCCGTCGTTCCGCGCGGTGGGGGAGTGGTACGAGCGGTTCGATCAGGTCGATGACCGGGAGGTGCTCGACGTGCTCGGGGGCGGACCCTGAAGGCGGTCGAGATCGCGTTGGTGGTCCTGTTCGGCGCCCTCGGGATCCGCTCGCTGGTCTACTGGACACGGAGGCCGTTCGAGGGCCGAGACGCGCGCGACCATCTGTTGTTCGCGTTGTTCGTGACCGGGCGCGTCGGGTTGTGGCTGTCGCTCGCCGGCATCTTCCTCATCTATGCGCTGACCAACACCCAAGGTCGTGCGTTCACCGACGACGCCCGACAGTACGACTGGTTCTTCATGGTGTTCGTGGTCCTCGCGGCGATGCAGCTGATCGGCGGGTACTTCCTCGGGCGGCGATCGGCGAAGTGACGGGGAAGTTGCGAGGTTGCGCGGTTCCGGTCCAGACCCGCAGCGTCCCGCTCGAACGGTGCTACAAGTAGGACATGGCGATCTCCGGGCGGCGTCGCATCGGGCTCGTAGTGGTCGTCGCCGCCCTCGCGGTCGCCGCCATCGGGGCCGTCGCCGTCCGCGCGGACCCAGCGCCGAACCTGCCGCCCGTCGCGGGCGATCAGCTCCTCGCCTCTACCCTGGCGGCGCTCGCCCGACCGTTCACGATCTCGGGTGAGGTCCACACACGCTTCGACCTGGGGATCCCGCAGATCCCGTCCAGCGTGGGCGGTGCCGCAGGCGGTGGGGTGCTGGGCGCCCTCGCGCTCGCGACGGGGGACCAGCGCTACAAGGTGTGGCGATCCGCCGACGGTGTGCGCATCGCACACCTGTTGGATCTCTCCGAACAAGACCTCGTGGTGGGCACGAGCGACGCCTGGTTCTGGGATTCGTCGGACATGTCGGCGGTGCACTTCGGGGTGCCGGGGATGACGCTCGGGCAGGCGGCGCCGGCCGCTGCCGCGCTCCATGAGGCCGACTTCGTGACGTACGCCCAGCGAGCGCTCGGCGCCCTCGCGCCGTTCGCGGACGTCTCGGTCGACACCACCTCGATGGTGGCCGGCCGGCCGGCATACGGGTTGGTGCTCACGCCGACCTCGGCGTTGACGTTGATCGGGCGCATCGACGTCGCGATCGACGCCGACACGCGGCTGCCCTTGCGCTTCCAGGTGTTCCCCCGCGGAAGCGATGCGGTGGCGATCGAGGCCGGCTTCACGTCCGTGTCCTTCGAGCCGATCGACGCGTCGATGTTCTCGTTCACCCCACCCCCGGGAGCGACCGTGCAACAGGCCGCGGATGTGATCGCGCATCTGCGCGCGACGGCGGGGAACGACAGGGCGCAGCCCGTTTCGGATCCGCACGTGTTCGGGCGGGGCTTCGATCTCCGCGTCGCCGTGAGGCTCGACGCGCCCCTCCCGGCCGGGGCGGACCAGCTGCTTCCGTACGCGGGACCGCTGGTCTCGGCCATCACGGTCGAGCATGACGGGCAGACGTGGTTGCTCGTGGGGCCTGTGAGCGTCGCGACGCTCGAGGAAGACGCCGCCTCGCTCCCGTGACGTTCGCCATCCGGACGAGGGGGCTCACGAAGCGGTACGACGACGTGGCCGCGGTCGACGGGCTCGATCTCGAGGTCGAACGCGGGGCGCTCTACGGCTTCCTCGGTCCGAACGGGGCGGGCAAGACCACCACGATCCGCATGGCGCTCGGTCTGATCCACGCCACGTCGGGCACGGTGGAGGTCCTCGACGAGCCGGTGGGACCCGACCGCGGCCCGCTCGAGCGGGTCGGCGCCCTGGTCGAGGAGCCGGCGTTCTATCGCTTCCTCTCGGGGCGTCGGAACCTCGAATACTTCGCCCGCGCGGGCGGCCGGGGAGACGACACCCGGCGAAGATCGGCGCGCATCGATACATGTCTCGCGCAGGTCGGGCTGACCGACGCCGCGGACAAGCGGGTGAAGGCGTACAGCCAGGGCATGCGCCAGCGTCTGGGGATCGGGCTCGCGCTCCTCGGCGAGCCGGAGCTGCTCATGTTGGACGAGCCGACGAACGGGCTGGACCCCACCGGCATGCGAGAGATGCGCCAGCTCTTGCGAGGACTCGCCGACGGCGGGACGACCGTGTTCGTCTCCAGCCACCTTCTGGCCGAGGTCGAGGCGATGTGCGACCGGGTCGGCGTGATGGCGCAGGGGCGGATCGTTGCCGAGGGACCGCCGGGCACCCTCCGCGGCGCGGCCGACCGGGTCCGCATCGAGGTGGACGATGTGCCGGCCGCTCGGGCGATCGCCGAGCGCACGCCGGGCGTCTCGGTCGCGGCCGCGAGCGGCGAGGGCGCCGGGGTGATCAACGTCGTGCTCGCCGGCGACGCGACACCGGCCGCGCTCAACGGCGCGTTGGTGGCTGCGGGCATCCGCGTGAACGCGCTCGTGCCCGAGCGCGACACGCTCGAAGACGTGTTCCTCCACCTGGTGGAGGGCATCGATGTTCCGCGTTGAGATCGGCAAGGCGGTGCGCCGCTGGCGGACGTGGCTGCTCGCGGCCGCGCTCGCCGGAGTCCCCGTCCTCATCGTGATCGCGGTGAAGGCGTCGCCGCCGCAGCCGCAGAACGCCCAGGACGCGCCGCCGTTCCTGCTGCAGATCGTGCGCAACGGGATGTTCGCCCCGCTCACCGGCCTCGCTGTCGTGCAGCCGTTCTTCATGTCGCTCGCGATCGGGCTGTTCGCGGGGGACGCGATCGCGGGCGAGGCGCAGTCGGGAACGCTCCGATACCTGCTGGTGCGCCCGGTCCGCCGCGCCCGGCTGCTCGGTGCCAAGTACCTGTCGGCGATGGCGCTCACCGGCGCGCTACTGGTGGGCGTGATCCTCGCGGGCCTGCTCGCCGGCGGCGTCGTGTTCGGGTTCGGGCCGCTCCCGACGCTCAGCGGCACGACGCTCACGACGTGGGAAGCGCTGTTCCGCGTCGTCGGATCGGGCGCCTACATCCTGGCGGCGGCGTCCGGCATCATGGCCGTCGGGCTGTTCATCTCCACGCTCACCGACTCCGGACCGGGGGCGATCGTCGCCACGGTGATCGTCGCGATCGCGAGCCAGGTGATCGACCAGATCCCGAACCTGCACGCGCTGCATCCGTACATGCCCACTAACGGCTGGCTCGGGTTCACCGGGTTGTTCCGGTTCCCCGTCGACTGGAGCGATATGCGCGCCGGCCTGACGGTGAGCGTCGTCTACACGGCGGTCTTCATGCTCCTTGCCGTGTGGAACCTCCGGCGGCGCGACATCACGTCCTAGTCCGAGACGGACTAGCCGACGGCCTTGATGATGTCGTCGGAGAGCTCGGGGAACTCCTGGAGCCGGGTCACCCGTTCGACCTTCAACCGGTCGACGATCTGCGCGTACTCGTCGCGGCGGGTCTGACGCGCGTAGAGGCGGCGGGGCTGCAACAGCTCGAGGTCGTCGATCCCCGGAACGCTCTCGGCGACCAGGTAGCCGAAGTCCTCATCCTCCGTGAACGCGATGCTGCCCTCGGCGATCCCCTTCACGCATGCCGACGTGTGCGGGATCCTCAGCTTCTTCGAACGATCGTCGTCCTCCTTGCCGCCGATGCGTCCGGTGTTCAGCAGGAACGTCTCGATCGGATGTGAAGCGAGCAGCTCCAGGATCCGGTTGCCCTGCAGACCGTGAGGCAGGGGGAAGAACGGATTGGTCCCGGGGATGCGCAGGAAGACGCCGGCTTCTGCGGCGCCGCCCGCGCTCGTGCCCGTCGTCTCGCCGAGCATGAAGTACGCGGCGGCCTGTTCCTCGGACAGCTTGGCGACCGCCGGGATGATGTTCTCGTTGCGGTTCAGGATCAGCAGGTAGTCGACGGTGCCCACCTCGCGCGCGTCTCGGTAGTCCAGCAGGTCCGACATCTCGAACACGGCGCGGCCGTTCTGCGTGTAGGTCTCCTCGAAGAAGTTCACGCTGCCCCACTCGTCCTGGTACACGTTCTCCAGATACGTGGTGGGCTTGATCACCGCTCCGTAGATCGACGGCTCGAAGTCGGCGTCGAGCGCGAACGTCTTCGCGAAGCAACCGTTCTCGGTGCCGTAGACGCGGCCACCCGGCATCAGCCCGACGAAGTCGTCCTGGACGGGCTGGGAGCCGTTCTGCGTCGTGAACGTGGTCGTGGTCTTCCCCGTTCCCGACAGCCCGATGATCATCACGACCTTCTCGCCGGTGTCGGTCGGGATGACCTTCAGCCCGGCATGCAGCGCCAGACCGCCCTTCCCGTACACGATGTCGTTCCACATCCGCAGGCCGCCCTTCTTCGACTCCCCGAAGTAGTCGGAGTTGAGGACCCGCGTAACGCCGTTCTCCAGATCGACCGCGATCAGCCGGTCGTCGGTGTAGCCGGGCGCGGCGAGGTTCGGCGTGTAGATGACGTGCACCTCGGGCTCCGCGCCGTCGGTGCGCTCGAAGTACAGCTTCTGCTGCATGCCCGCGATGTTCGCGTTCGCCTTCTCGATCGTGAGGCGAGCGGCCGTCCGCATCTCGGGGTCGTTGCCGATGTAGCCGTCGATCACGATCACATCGCGCTCCGCGAGGTACGCGTCCTGCTTCGCCGCGATCTCCTCGAACGCCTCGCGGGTCATGGTCTTTCCGCTGGAGGGTCCGCCGACGACGTGCGTGCTCGCGGCGCTTCGCGAGGTGACCTGGGTCTGCACGTTCACGTTGCCGAAAGAGGTGATGCGGGTATGCGGCATGGCTTCCGTGAACGTCCGCAGCTCCTCGGGCGTTGGGTTGACGTGGGTCTCGGGCACCGGGTCCTCCTGGTTGGTTACCGTGGATGAGCGCGCCGGGATCGAGCCGGCGTGACAGTCTAAGCGTACGCGCCGACGGCTCCCGTTCGCCGCGTTGTCGAACGGAGCGGTCGGCCGGTGGACGGAAGGGACCCTGATGGATCTCACCGAGGAAGGACTGCTCGAGGCGATCCGCCGCGTCCTGTCCGGCGCCGGTCCCGAGGTCCGGGTGGGCGTCGGCGACGATGCCGCGGTCCTCGTGCCGACCGGAGGCGAGCTGGTCATCACGACCGACGCCATGGTGGAGGACGTGCATTTCGTCCGGGGACCGTCGGGGGCGCGCGATCTGGGACACAAGGCGATCGTGGTGAACGTGAGCGACGTCGCGGCGATGGGGGCGAGCCCTCGAGCCGCGGTGTGCGCCCTGACCCTTCCCCCGGATGTGGAGACCGGTTGGGTGATGGAGCTGTTCGGCGGGATGCGCGAGGCATGCGATGAGTACGCGTTGTGGCTGGTCGGCGGAGACCTGTCGCGCGGGCGGGAGGTCTCGATCGCGATCACCGTGACGGGCGAGGTCGCGCCGGGGAAGGCGGTGCTCCGATCCGGAGCGCGCGCCGGCGACCGGTTGGTCGTCACCGGCGAGCTCGGTGGGAGCGCCGCCGGCTTGCGGCTCACGCACCTGCGGACGATGCCGGACGCGCGGCAACTGGCGCTGGTGCGCCGCCACCTCCGCCCGACCGCGCGCGTGGGAGAGGGCGGCGTGCTGGCGCGTCACGGCGCCACCGCGATGATCGACGTGTCGGACGGGCTCGCGCTCGACCTCTCCCGGCTGGCGCGGGCGAGCGGTGTCGGGGCGTGCCTTTCGATCGACGACGTTCCTGTCGCCGAGGGCGCCACGATCGACGACGCGCTGGGCGGCGGCGAGGATTACGAGCTGCTGGCCGCGGTTCCCGATGCCGGGGCCGTGGAGGCGGCGCGGATCGAGCTCAAGGAAGCGTTCGGCGTGCACCTCACCGACATCGGCTCGATCGTCGACGGGGTGGACCTCACGGCGGTCCGGCGCGACGGGACGGAGCGTCCGCTCGAAGCGACGGGTTGGGACCACTTCCGATGACCACCGTCGCGCCTCGACCGCGTGCGCTCACGATCGCCGGCTCCGACTCCGGCGGCGGCGCCGGCATCCAGGCCGACCTCAAGACGTTCACCGCGCTCGGCGTGTACGGGATGACCGCGATCACCGCCATCACCGTGCAGAACACGAAGGGTGTCTACGGATACGAGGCTATGGCCCCGAAGCTGGTGGAGGAGCAGATCCGCGCGGTGACGACCGACATCGGGGTCGACGCTGCCAAGACCGGCATGTTGGCGAACCGAGGCATCGTCCGCGCCGTGGCGACGTCCGTCGAGGAGCTCGCGATCCCCAACCTGGTCGTGGATCCCGTGTTCGTCTCCAAGCACGGCCACCTGCTGCTCGCCGAGGACGCGGTGGCCGAGCTCCGGTCGAGGCTCCTGCCGCTCGCGGCGCTCGTCACCCCGAACCTCGCCGAGGCGAGCGGGCTCTCGGGTCTGCCGGTCGAGGCGAGGGACGACATGCGCCGGGCCGCCGACGCGATCCTGGCGTCCGGCGTGCGCGCGGTGCTGGTGAAGGGAGGTCATCTCGAGGCGTCGACCGAGGCCGCGGACCTGTTCGTCTCGGGCGGGATCGAACGATGGCTGACGACGGACCGGATCGATATGCGCCACACGCACGGGACCGGGTGCACGCTGTCGGCGGCGATCGCGGCGCATCTGGCGATGGGATGGGAACCCTTCCGGAGCCGTTGAGGCGGGCAAGGCGTTCGTGACGGAGGCGATCCGGCACGGGCTCGAGCTGGGCGAGGGGATCGGGCCGGTGGATCAGCTGTGGTCGATCCCGCCAGGCGACCGCGGGTAGCGGGTTTCCCTACGGGGTTCGCTGGGGGATGCGGGTGACCTTGCCGGCCTTGATGCACGACGTGCACACGTGCAGACGGCGCGGGGTGCCGTCGACCAGGGCCCGGACCTTCTGGATGTTCGGGTTCCAGCGCCGGTTGTTCCGCTTGTGGGAGAAGGTCACCGCCTTGCCGAAGAACGGCTTCTTCCCGCAGATCTCGACACACCGCAGCCATAGGGTGACCAGGGTAACAGACGCCTGCGGAGCGACCGGGTCAGCCGAGAGCGTCCTTGATGCCCCGGTCCAGCACGTTCTGCGAGAGCTGTCCGGGCCATGACGACACCATGGTGCCGTCGGCGTCGTAGAAGACCGTCACCGGCTGTCCGATCATCCCGAGCGAGTCTCTGATGGCACCGGTCGGGTCGAAGACGCTCGGGTACTGGAGGCCGTGGTCGGCGATGAAGCCGCGAGCGCCGTCCTTCGAATCCAGGATGTCGACCCCGAGGAACTGCACGCGGTCACCGTAGGTGTTGCTCGCGTCGTGCAGGAGCGGCGCCTCGGCCTTGCACGGGGTGCACCAGGCGGCCCAGACGTTGACGACGACCGGTGTGCCCTGCAGCTGTGTCAGCAGCTGCTGGTAGCTGTTCACGTCGAACGTGGGCAGCTCGGCCACGTGGGTCGGCAGGAGCGGCGCGGTCGTGGCGTTCTGCGCCGGAGGTCCGGCGTCGGCGGTGCCGGCGGGGTCCGGCCCCGTGCCGCCGCACGCCGTGGCCAGCGCGAGCAGCGCGACGAGCGGGAGCAGCGCGAGGAGCGTTCGCGACCGGGGGAGCATCCTTCGCATGATAGAACCGGTCCCCGATGAGGAAGGCTCCATGAAGCTCACGCTCGATTCCCCGATCCTCGCGATCGATCCCCGCCTGGCCAAACGGCGAGCGGGCTCGCGGTCGAAGGATCCCTTGGAGGCGCACGAGGTCCTCGAGCGCATGGGCGTGCGAACCGTCGGCGACCTCCTGCACCACTACCCGCGGCGCTACATCGACCGGTCGCGGGTGGAGACGATCCGCGGATCTGAAGGCAGGGGAGTACGCCACGGTCATCGCGTCGGTGCGCAAGGTGGCGAAACGGCAGACGCGACGCCACCAGACGATGGTCACCGTCACGCTCTACGACAAGACCGGTCTCCTCGATCTGACGTTCTTCAACCAGCCGTGGCTGGCGTCCCTCTACAAGGAGGGGCAGGAGCTGGCCGTCTCCGGCGTCGTCACGCTCTACCGCGGTCGGACCCAACTGGCGAACCAGGAGGTCGAGCTCCTCCGCGGCGACGACGCCGACCTGATCCACACCGCGCGCATCACCCCCGTGCATCCCGCGTCGGAGGGCATCACGACCAGGACGATCCGCGAGCTGGTGTATGCCGCGCTCGAGCAGCTCCCGAAGATCCGCGACCCGCTCCCGGCCGAGCTGGTCGGGGCCGAGGCGCTCTCCGACTACGACCAGGCGCTGCGGAAGATCCACTTCCCCGAGCACCCCGGTCAGCTCGCGCGAGCCCAGGAACGGCTGAAGTTCGACGAGCTGTTCACGCTGGAGCTGGGCGTCGCGTTCCGCAAGCACCGGGTGGAGGTCGAGCAGACCGGCGTGGCGCACACGGCGGCGGGCCCGCTGACGGAGCGACTGGGCCGGACGCTGCCGTTCGAGCCGACCGGGGCACAGGAGCGAGCCATCCGAGCCGTCGACGACGCGATGGAACGCCCGCGGCCGATGAACGTGCTCCTGCAGGGCGACGTCGGCGCCGGCAAGACCCTGGTCGCGCTCCAGGCGGCGCTCGTCGCGATCCAATCCGGACACCAGGCCGCGATCATGGCCCCGACCGAGGTGCTGGCCGGGCAGCACCTGCGGTCCGTCGCTTCGCTGCTGGAGGGCCTGGGCGGCGTCGCGTTCCTCGATCTGGCACGCGAGGCGGCCAAGGACGACGGGCAGGCCTCGCTGCTCGATCCCTCGCCCGCGAGCCCGCCGGACGCATCCGTGACGTACGCGCTGCTGACCGGCGCGGTCACCGGGAAGGACCGCGCGCGCGTCGTGCAGGGGATCGCCGGACGGCGCGGTGGACCTGACGATCGGCACGCACGCCTGGTGCAGGAGGGGGTGTCGTTCCACGACCTGTCGCTCGCGGTCGTGGACGAGCAGCATCGCTTCGGCCTGCACCAGCGGATGGCGCTGAAGGGCAAGGGCGTCGAGCCGGACGTGCATGATCATGACGGCGACCCCGATCCCGCGGACCCTGGCGCTCACGTACTACGGCGATCTCGACGTGATCGTGCTCGACGAGATGCCGAAGGGCCGCCGGCCGATCGAGACGCGCGCCGTCCGCACCGCGGATGAGCGTGAACGATGCCTACGACCTGGTGCGGCGAGGAGGTCGGTGCCGGCCGGCAGGGGTTCGTGGTCTGCGCGGCGATCGACGAGGGGAACCGATCGCAGGTGAAGGCGGCCGAGGCCGAGGCGGAACGTCTGGCGACCCAGGTCTTCCCCGACCTCCGGGTCGACCTGCTGCACGGACGCATGCGGCCGAAGGAGAAGGGGTCCGTGATGGATCGCTTCCGCGACGGGGAAACCGACCTGCTGATCTCGACCACGGTGATCGAGGTTGGCGTCGACATCCCGAACGCGACCGTGATGCTCGTGGAGAACGCCGAACGGTTCGGCCTGGCCCAGCTGCACCAGCTCCGCGGCCGTATCGGCCGCGGAGCGCACCGGAGCTACTGCGTCCTGTTCGACGAGTCCGACGCGGAGAACGAAGAGGCGCGAGCGCGCATCGACGCGATGGTTCGCACCACGGACGGGTTCGAGCTGGCCGACGAGGATCTTCGGCTCCGCGGCGAGGGAACCCTGTTCGACACGAAGCAGTCGGGCATGCCCGATCTCAAGCTGGCGCGCCTCGCCGACGACCTTGAGCTGGTCCGCCGGGCGCGCGTTCGAGCGTTCGCGTTGATCGAAGACGACCCGCACCTCGAGGCACACCCATCGTTGCTCGCGGAGCTCCGGTCGCGGTTCGAGGCCTCGATCGACTGGCTGTTCCGCTCCTGAGCGCGGTCGGCGCCGCCTCTGCGGAGCTCCAGGCCGCCGGGCGTAGGCTCCGGGCATGCGGGTGATCGCCGGGAGCGCGAAGGGCATGCGGCTCGGCCCGGTCCCCCCCGGCGTCCGCCCCGTGTCGGACCGAGCGCGCGAGGGGCTCTTCTCGAGCCTCGCCCTCGGAGATCCCGGAGGCCCGCGTGCTCGACCTGTACGCCGGGACCGGGGCGATGGGGATCGAGGCGCTGTCGCGGGGCGCCGAGCACGCCGTTTTCGTCGATCGCGCGTACCAGGCCTCCGCCGCGATCCACGACAACCTGGACCGAACACGCCTGGCGGACCGGGCCACCGTCGTCACGCAGGACGTGAGCGCGTTCGTGGCCCAGGCGCCCGGGGCGGACGGCCCGTTCGATCTGGTCCTGCTCGACCCGCCCTACGACGTCGCCGCCTCCGAGCTGGAGGTCGTCCTGGCCGGACTGGGGCCGGAGGTGCTCTCCGACCAGGGGTGGACGGTGGTCCTGACGAGGGGGTTCAAGAGTTCCACGCCTGTCATTCCAGTACACTGGGCCGTCGCGAGGCAGCTCCGCTACGGCGACAGCTTCGTCATCTTGTACCGGGAGGTTTCATGGGCCTGACCGCCCTCTGTCCGGGGACGTTCGACCCGGTGACGAACGGCCACCTCGACATCATCGGGCGTACCAGCGCGACCTTCGACGTCGTGATCGTGGGCGTCTTGGAGAACCCCTCCAAGCAGCCGGTCTTCGCCGTCGAGGAGCGCGTATCGATGCTGGAGGAGGCCTGTTCGGCCATGTCGAACGTCTCCGTGCGCCCGTTCTCCGGGTTGCTGGTCGAGTTCGCGAAGGTGCAGGGTGCGACATCCGATCGTGAAGGGCTTGAGAGCGGTGTCCGACTACGAATACGAGATCCAGATGGCGCAGATGAACCTCCGCCTGGGGGCGGTCGAGACGCTGTTCATGCCGACCAACCCGAAGTGGTCGTTCCTGTCGTCATCCCTGGTCAAGGAGGTCGCGCGCTTCGGCGGCGACGTCGAGGGGCTGGTGCCCGACCACGTCCGCAAGCGGCTCATCGACCGGATGGGAACGGGGGCCTGATGGACCTCGCCGGACGACTCCAGCAGCTCGAAGAGATGGTGCGCGAGGCCAAGTCCATGCCGCTGTCGTCCTCGGCACTCCTCAACCGCGACGAGGTCCTGGACATGCTCAAGGAGATGCAGGAGAACGCTCCCGGAGGAGATCAAGCAGGCCCGGTGGATCGTGAAGGACCGCGAGGACCTGCTGGGGAAGGCGCGCCAGGACGCGGAACGGATCGATGGAGCAGGCGAAGCGAGGACCAGCTCCGGATGGCGCGGAAGGAGGAGGTCGTCCACCGGGCGAAGGAGGAGGCCGACCGCATCGTCGCCGAGGCCGAGCAGCAAGCCACGGACGCTCGTGCCGAGGCCGAGAGCTACGTCGACGCCAGGCTCGCGCAGTTCGAGATCGCGTTGCGCAAGATCCTCGAGGACGCCCAGTCCACGACGCGCGCGCTGGCCAAGACGCTCGACCAGGTGGAGGTCGGGCGCGACCGGCTCCGCGCCCCGACGACCGCGGCGGAGCAGGAGTTCGGCGCCGAGCCGGAGGCCCAGCTGTTCGACGCGGAGGAGGACCGATGACGATCGACCCGATCGACGTCCGAGACCTGATCGGACATCCGGGGATCTCGCGGCTCTCGCACGTGGGCGGGACCCTCGAGGGCCTGGGCACGGAGGTCGCCACCCTCAAGCCCGATGAGCCGGTTCACGGCGACCTGCTGCTCGAATCGGTGGTCGAGGGCATCCTCGTCACGGGTCACCTGGACGGGCACCTTCGCGCTCCGGTGCGCGCGATGCCTCAAGGAGTTCGAGCAGCCGGTTCGGCGTCGACGTGCACGAGCTCTTCTCGACGTCACCCGAGGTCGACGACGACGACGTGTACCCGCTCGACGCCGAAGGGTGGCTCGATCCCGAACAGATGGTCCGCGACGCGCTCGGGCTGGAGTTGCCGTTCTCGCCGCTGCACAGCCCCGACTGCCTGGGCCTGTGCAGCGTGTGCGGCGGCGATCGCAACCTCGGAGAGTGCCCCGGGGATCACCCCGAGATCGATCCTCGCTGGGCCGATCTCGAGCTCGTGCTCCACGAGCTGGAAGACCGGAACTAACGCATCCGAAGACATGTCCGAAGGACGAGGAAGGAAGGAACACCATGGCCGTCCCCAAGAAGAAGCAGAGCAAGACGCGGAGCGCCAAGCGCGCCGCGAACTGGAAGAGCGAGGCGCCGCGCCTACGCGGAATGCCCGCAGTGCCACCAGCCCAAGCTGCCCCACCGGCGTGTGCAGCAACTGCGGCTACTACGCGGGCCGGCAGGCCGTCGAGGTCGAGTAACTTCGTGAGCTCGGCATCCCGTCGAGGTGCCGTCGAGTCACTGGACCGAGCCCTCGGCGTGCCGTTCCACGACGCCGCGCTTCGCGACGGCCGCGCTCACGCATCGCTCGTACGCGTTCGAGCACGGCACCGAGATCACGAACGAGCGCCTGGAGTTCCTCGGAGACTCCGTGCTCGGGCTCGTCGTCACCGACATGGCGTACGCCTCGTACCCCGACCTGCCCGAGGGCGCGCTCGCCAAGCTGCGGGCCGCGATCGTCAACATGGTCGGCGCTCGCCGACGTGGCGCGCACGCTCGGGCTCGGGGACATGGTGCTGCTGGGCAAGGGCGAGGAGCTCTCCGGCGGTCGCGACAAGTCCAGCATCCTCGCGGACGCGCTCGAGGCGGTGTTCGGCGCCGTCTACCTGGACCGCGGCCTCGACGTCGCCCGCGAGCTGATCGAGCGGCTGTTCCGCCCGCTCTGGATGGAGGCGTACGTCGCGAGGGAGGGCGACCGCGACTACAAGACGATCCTGCAGGAGCTCGCCTCGCAGGAGCTCAGCTCCATGCCGGAGTACCGGCTGGAGGAGCGCGGCCCCGATCATGCGAAGGAGTTCACCGCCACGGTCTCCGTGGCCGGCGAGCACGCTCGGGCACGGGACAGGGCGCTCCAAGAAGGAAGCCGAGCAGCAGGCGGCACAGGAGGCGTACGCACGCATCTCCGAACGGCTGGCCGGCGCGGGATCGTAAGGGGGAACGATTTGGAGCTACCCGAGGTCGAGGTGATGCGCCGCGACCTGGAGAAGGACGTCGTCGGCCGCCGGATCAAGGAGGCCGAGGTCAAGCCCTCCAAGAACGCGATGCGCGTCATCCGTCGCCACCCGAAGCGCAAGGACTTCACGTCGCGCCTGGAGGGTCGGAAGATCACGAAGGTCGAGCGGCGTGGCAAGTACCTCGTGATGCCGCTCGACTCCGGCGACGTGCTCGTCACCCACTTCGGCATGAGCGGGCAGTTCCAGCGAGGCACGGGGCGCGTGGCGATGCCGCCTCACACGCACGTCGTCCTGACGTTCCAGCAGGGCGGGGACCTCCGCTACATCGATCCCCGGACGTTCGGCGAGATGTTCGTGTCGACCGCCGACGAGGTCGGCAAGATCAAGGAGCTCCAGCACCTCGCGATCGATCCGCTCGACCAGGTCTTCACGTGGCCGACGTTCCAGTACCTGCTCGCCGAACGGGCCTCGAAGATGAAGCAGCTCCTGATGGATCAGAAGTTCATCGCCGGCCTCGGCAACATCTACTCCGACGAGGTCCTGTTCGCGGCGGGGATCCGGTTCGACCGGATGTCGCGACACGCTGTCGTCGCAGGAGGTGCGCCGCCTCTACCGGGCGATCCAGGAGACGCTGCAGGACGCGATCAAGGCGCGCGGCACGACGCTCGACGACGAGGCGTACGTCGACCTGTTCGGCAAGCCGGGCGAGTACGCGGCCGAGCTGAAGGTGTACGGACGCGAAGGGTTGCCGTGCAGGCGATGCCGGACGCCCATCCAGAGCGTCAAGATCGCCGGACGGAGCGCGTACTTCTGTCCGCAGTGTCAGAGCTGACGGCCGAAGAACGTCGTCAGACGATCTCGGCGCCGGCGTTGCGCATCCGTGCGATCGCGCGGTCGCCGTCCCCGGGGTCGAGATCGACGGCGCGGATGGCGTCCCGCACCACCTCCACCGGGAACCCGAGCGTTCGCGCGTCGAGCACGGTCTCCAGCACGCAGTAGTCCGTCGCCAGACCGCAGATCACCAACCGCTCGATCCCGTGTGAACGGAGCAACGCCTCCAGCGTCGTCGGAGACGTCTCTCCGCTCTCGGGGTCGCGCACGCTGAAACCGGAATAGCCGTCGCGGCCGTCGGCGCCCTTGCGGACGACCTGGCCCTCGACGTCGAGGTCCGGATGGAACGCGGCGCCCCAGGTCTCCTGCACGCAATGTTCCGGCCAGATGCCGCCGTCCTTGAAGAAGTGCGGCGTGCTTGGAGGGTGCCAATCCTGCGTGTAGACAACGAGCGCCCCTGCGGCGCGCGCCTGTGCGATCTCCTGGTTCGCCCGGGACAGGATGCCGTCGCCGCCGTCCACGGAAAGCGTCCCCGCCGGGTCGGCGAAGTCGTTCTGGATGTCGACCACCAAGAGGGCGGTTCGCTCGTCGTAGTTCGTCACGCCGCGCAGCCTACCCCGCGGCTGCGGCAGACTGTCGCGATGCGCCGCGTGCATGTCGTCGTGGCCGGACGCGTCCAGGGAGTGTTCTTCCGCGCGAGTTGCGCGGAACGCGCCCGCGCGGCCGGCGTGGCGGGCTGGGTCCGCAACGCCGAGGACGGTCGGGTGGAGGCGGTGTTCGAGGGTCCTCCGGCCGCGGTCGAGACCATGGTGCGTTGGTGCCGGGAAGGCCCGCAGCACGCCCACGTGGGATCGGTGGAGATCCGAGAGGAGCCCCCCGCCGGCGAGACGGGATTCCGAGTCTCGGGCTAGGAAACTCCGGCCGCCTCCCCGGTTCGCCCGGGGGCCACTGTTAGCATCGCGCCGAATGTTCCTGCGTCAGATCCAGATCCGCGGCTTCAAGTCGTTCGCGGACAAGACCGTCCTGGAGTTCATCCCGGGCGTCAGCGTGATCGTCGGTCCCAACGGGTCGGGCAAGTCGAACCTGGTGGACGCGATCAGCTGGGCGCTCGGCGAGCAGGGCGCGCGCGCCCTCCGCGGCGGGCACATGGCCGACGTCATCTTCGCCGGCACGCCCTCTCGGCCGGCCCTCGGCATGGCCGAGGTGAAGCTCGTCATCGACAACGCGGCCGGCAAGATCGCCGTGCCGATGTCCGAGATCGAAGTGAGTCGCACGATCTTCCGCAGCGGTGAGAGCGAGTACCGGGTCAACGGCCAGGTCGTGCGCCTCTTGGACGTCCAGGAGCTGTTGTCCGAGACGGGTATCGGCCGCGCGCTCCACACCGTGGTGGGTCAGGGTCAGCTGGAGGAGGTGTTGCTCGCTCGTCCCGAGGAGCGCCGCAAGTACATCGAGGAGGCCGCCGGCATCGCCAAGCATCGGCGACGGAAGGAGCGCGCGGAGCGCAAGCTCTCGGGACTCGACCAGGACCTCCTGCGCCTCCAGGACGTGTTGGCGGAGCTCCGCCGCCAGCTGAAGCCGTTGCAGCAGCAGGCCGAGATGGCGAAGAAGCACGAGACGCTCACCGAGCAGGCCGAGGAGCTCTCGCGCAAGCTGGCCGCAGCCCGGCTGCGAGCGCTGCTGCGCGAGAAGGAACGGCGCAAGGACGGCTGGGACCGTGGGCTGGAGGAGCGGAAGAGCGCCCGGGAGCTGCTCGACAGCCTCGACGGGCAGGTGCTGCAGGCGGCAGACGCTCGCGCCGCCGCCGCCCGCGGACTGGCCGATGCCGAGCAGGCGTTCCGCGCTGCCCAGGCCGAACGGACGGAGGCCGATCGGGCGTTCCGATCCGGCGTGGAGCGTGAGGCGACCGCGCGCGAGAGCCTGTCCGCCGAGGCGTCGCGGACCGCGCGGCTGGACGGCGTCGATCGGGAGCTCGCCCGCGCCGAGCAGGAGCTGGCGCGCGTCATCACCGAGCTCGACGCGGGAGAGCACGAGCTGGACCGAGCGGAGCAGGAGTTCCGGGCGGCGGAGGAGCATCGCCGCGAGATCGAAGACGTGCGACGGCGCATGGGCGAGGAAGCGGCCGGCCGACGCGCCGAGATGGAAGCGCTCCGCCGGAGCCTGTCGTCGTCCGAGCGCGAACGGGAACGGCTGGACGTCGGCCTGCGCGATGTCGCCGATCGCATCCAGACGCTCGAGCACGAGCGGGAGACCCTGGAAGCCGACATCGAACGCGTGGACGGGCAGACGTCCCCGCTCGCCGACCGCCTGACCCAGCTCGAACAGGAGCGGCGCGGATCGATCGAGAGGATCGAGGAGCTCGAGGACGTCGAGCGGCGTCATCGGGCCCGGATCGACCTATTGGAGGCTCGTCGCCGCGACATCGAGGAGACTGCCGGGTCGCGATTCCTGTCGACGCACACGGGACGAGCGATCGGCTTGCTCCGCGACCTGGTGAGCGTGGAGCCGGGTCTGGAACGAGCCCTCGTGGCCGCCCTCGGCCCGCTCGCGGATGCGGTGGTCTACGACGACGGCGACCGGGCGATCGCCGACGCACCCGACGGCGACGGCGCCATCTTCGCGATCGCGAAGGGAGGGCCGGTCGCGCTCGGCCTGCGGGGCGAGCGCGCGCTCCTGTCCGTCGTCGAAGCGGAACCGGCCGCTCGCGGCATCGCGAGCACGGTGCTCCGCGACGTGTACCTGGTCGGGACCGTGGAGGAAGCGGTCGAGAAGCAGACCGCGCACCCGGTCGCGTCCTTCGTCACGCCGGAGGGCGTCCTGATCGGTCCCGCGGTCATCCACACGGCGAAGGAGGTCGACGCGCGGGCCCGCGAGATCCGCGCGGAGCTCAAGGTGCTGGATCACGATCTGGCCGCGACCCGCAACGCGTTGAAGCCGAGGCGCGCGCGTGTGGACGAGATCGGCGCCGAGGCGACGTTCCTCCAGGAGCAGATCGACGCGGCCGACGCCGACATCACGTCGGCCGCCGAGCGGCTCTCGGTCATCGCGGCCGAACTCGCAGGGCTGCGGAAGGAAGAGGAGATCCTGCGGCAGCGCATCGTCGTCCTGGAGGACGGCATGGCGGTATGGCGCGAACGCCTGGGGGACGCGGAGCCGTTGCCGGAGGAGATGCCGGAGCTTCCCCGCACGCCGCAACAACCCGTGTCGGCACGGGTGGCGGTCGAGACGCTGCGTCGTGACCGATCGCTGCTCGATGCGCGCCTCCTCGAACTGCGCGCCGAGCGCGACGCGCTCGCCGCGCACGACCCGATCCAGCTGCGCGCCGAGCTTGAAGCTGCGGAGGCCGCGCGCACCCGGTCGGAGCAGGTGATGCTCAAGGCGGACGACGCGGCGCTGGCCGCATCCAACGACCGCGATCTGGCCGCCGAAGCGGAGCGCGCGGCTGCGCAGGCCGAGGCAGAGGTCAACCGCGCGTGGCGGGAGGCATCCACCGAGCTGGACCGTCTGCGCGAGGCATACGAGGACGAGGATCGGCTCCGCGGCGACATCGAGCGTCGTGTCTCGGACGCGGAGCGACTGCTGCGCGAAGGACATCGGCGTGAGCCCGAAGACGCGCTCATGGAGTTGTCCGAGGACGACTCGGTCGAGTCGCTGGAGAAGAAGTCGGAGCTGGTGCAGCGGCGGTTGGGGTTGATCGGCCGCGTCAACCTGCTCGCGACCGGCGAGTTCGAGGTGGTTCAGGAGCGTCACGACTTCATGGCGCGCGAGCTGGACGACGTGCGGAAGGCGCGGCGCGACCTGCTCGAGGTGATCGCAAAGGTCGACCAGGAGATCTCGGAGACGTTCGACGCGGCCTACCGAGACGTCGCGCGCGAGTTCGAACGGCTGATCGCGGAGCTGTTCCCCGGCGGTTCCGGACGTCTCGTCCTGACCGATCCGGCCCAGCCGTTGTCGAGCGGCATCGAGATCGAGGCCAGCCCGGGACGCAAACGCGTGAAGCGCATCTCCCTGCTGTCCGGGGGAGAACGTTCGCTCACGGCGATGGCGTTCCTTTTCGCGATCTTCACGGCGAGACCCAGCCCGTTCTACCTCATGGACGAGGTCGAACCGGCGCTCGACGACGTGAACCTGCACCGGTTCCTCCGTCTGATCGACGGGTTCGCGAGTGATTCGCAGGTCCTGATCGTCACGCACCAGAAGCGAACGATGGAGATCGCGGGCATGATGTACGGCGTCTCCCTGGCTCGGGACGGCACCACCAAGGTCGTCTGCCAGCAGATGGAGGAGCCGCGCGCGGCTCGCGAAGAGCGCGCCCGTCTCGAGGCCGACCGCGAACGGGCCGAGGCCTCCGTCGTCGTCGCGCAAACCTCCGCCGACGAAGAGCCCGACACGGTGCAGATGCCGGAGGGTGAACCGGTCCACTAGCCTGGGCCCGTGTTCCCGCTCCTGATCTTCTTCGGCATCGCGCTCCTGTGCGTGGTTGCCGGTGCCGTCGTCATCCGGCGTCGGCGTGCGGTCTTCCGTTCGGCAGAGGAAGACCTCCCGGACGACGATCTGGGCCCGTCCACGCCCGCCCCGTCGCTCGACGTGCCCGTGGGAGGGCTCGGCCAGCGGGTCCGGGCGCTCTTCGGTGGCGGCGTGTCCGACGTCACCTGGAAGGAGCTGGAGGAACTCCTGGTCAAGGCGGATGTTGGGCCCCGAGGTTCCGCCGACCTCGTGCGGCGGGTGCGCGACGGGTTCGATCCCGGCGGGGACCCCGCGGGGGTGCTGCGGCGGGAGGTCGTTGCGGTCCTCGGTCCCGATGAACAGCTCCATCTCGCGGCGGACCGCCTCGCGGTGATCCTGGTCGTGGGTGTCAACGGCTCGGGGAAGACCACGACGATCGGGAAGCTCGCCCGATACCTCGCGGGACAGGGACACGCGGTGAGCCTCGCGGCGAGCGACACGTTTCGCGCAGCCGCCGGCGAGCAGCTCGAGGTGTGGGCGCAGCGGTCTGGCGCGCACATCGTCGCGCAGCAGCGGGGCGCCGATCCGGGGGCGGTCGCCTTCGATGCGGTGACGTCCGCGACGGCGCGTGGATCCGACGTGTTGATCGTCGACACCGCCGGCCGGCTGCACACGAAGACCCCGTTGATGGACGAGCTGGCCAAGGTGAAGCGCGTGATCGAGAAGGCGGGGGCCGAGGTCGACGAGACGTTGCTCGTGCTCGACGCGACGACCGGCCAGAACGGCATCGCGCAAGCGCGTGCGTTCACCGATTCGGTTGAGCTGACGGGCGTCGTGTTGACGAAGATGGATGGTTCCGCGAAAGGTGGGGTGGTCATCGGCGTGCGCGAGGAGCTGGGCGTTCCGGTCCGGTTCGTCGGTGTGGGCGAGGGCGCGGACGATCTCCGGCCGTTCCGGGCAGAGGCCTTCGCCGACGGGTTGCTGAGGAGCTAGGAGATGGCGAGCATCCTGATCGTCGAGGATCACCCAACGATGCGGGATGCCATGCGCCTGGTCCTCGAGGAAGACGGCCACCAGGTGGAAGAGGCCTCCGACGGCGAGGCCGGCATCGCGATGGTGCGCGACCGGGCTCCCGACGTCGTGCTCCTGGATCTCAACATCCCCGTCGTGTCCGGGGCCGAGGTGCTCCAGACGCTGAAGTCCGACCCGGCAACGGCCGGTGTGTTGGTGGTCGTCGTCACGGCGACGGGGGAGGAGGGACGGCGCAAAGCGATGTCGCAGGGTGCCGACGGTTACATCACGAAGCCGTTCAGCCCGCTCGCCCTGCTCCGCTCAGTGGAGCGGGTACTTCGAGGTCCCGGGCCGTCGGTATCGTGACGGTGAACGTGGCTCCCTCGCCCGGCTCCGCTTCCAGGGCGATCCAGCCTCCCATCGCCTCCGTCAGCTGCCGCGCGATGTAGAGGCCGAGCCCGGCGCCCTCCGAGTGCGCCGCCGACGATTCCGTCTGATGGAAGCGATCGAAGATCGCTTCGCGCTCGTCCGGCGTCACGCCCGGTCCATGGTCTCGAACCGCGAACGTCACCGTGCCTTCGGAGCGCGAATCCATGCGGAGCTCGACCTTCGCATCCGACGGGGAGAACTTGATCGCGTTCATCAGCAGGTTCGTGAGCACCTGGATCAACCGTTGACCGTCGACGACGAGCTCCCGCGGTGCGTCGGGATCCTGGAAGGTCTCCACCCGTTCGCCCAGCTCGCCCAGACCCTGGCACGCTTCGAGCAGCAACGAGGTGGTGTTCACGGGGTGCGGCATGAACGTGAGCTTCCCGGCCTCGATCCTGGAGATCAGCAGGAGGTCTTCGACCAATCTGATCAGCCGGTCGGTCTGGGAGTGGATGATCATCAGGTACTCCTGCACCTCCTCGACCGAGAGCTCCGCGTGACGCCGCCGCAACGCATCCACGAACCCGCGGACGGCAGTGAGGGGCGTGCGGAGCTCGTGACTCGTGATCGCCACGAAGTCGGACTTGAGCTCGTCGAGCTCCCGGAGCCGTACCAGCATCTCCTCCTGCCGGGCGCGCAGCCGGGCGGCCTGGACGACCAACGAAACCTGGTCCGCGAGTCGCCCGAGCTGCAGCAGGCGCTCTCGGTCGATCGATCCGGGCTCGATGCTCCGCTCGTGCAGGATGCCGATGACCGAGTCGCCGGCCCGCAGCGGAACGACCGCCTCCGCCGGGTCCTGTCGGAGGCTGGGCCTCGCGAGCTCGGGTCCCGAGGCGAACGGTTCGCTGCCGGCGATGAACCGGGTGTTCCGCCGGTATCCCGGATCGCCGTAGACGCCGGCCGCGACGAGCTCCTCCGCGCCTCCCTCTCCGGCTTCGAGCAGCAGCACCCCGAGTGAGTCGCACTCCATCTCCCGGCCCACCGCCTCGGCGATCTCCTGGATGCCCTGAGCCGGATCTTCCGACGCGACGCCGGCGAGGATCGCGGTGTGGAACGCCGACAGGTCACGGCGAGCCTCGGCCTCCCGTTTGGCCGCTTCTTCAGCTCGAAGGGCCGCTTCCTCGGCGGCGACCGTCCGGTCCGTCGCGTGTTCGGCTTCCTTGCGGAGCGAGCTCGCGAACACCCCCGCGACCAAGGCGATGACCGCGGCCATGCCCACGCGGAACGCCACCGCGGGGCCGACGAAGTGATAGCTCGGGAACTCCTCCGCCAGGTACATCTCCCTGGCGATCTCCGAGATGAGGAGCACCGGCAGGGGCGCGAACGCCCCCAGGATGCCGTACCGCATAGCGCCCTCGATCGGCAGGAGGTAGGCCATGACCCACGCCGGGTCGGAGGGCTTCGCGGCCGCGACCCAGACCCATTCGAGGATGACGACGGTATCCAGCATGAAGGCCACGGCGCCCACCCATCGGACGTCGGAAAGCCGTCGTGCCTGGTTGACGAACTGCGTGAAGAAGAGGTTGCTGAGCAACATCCCCAGCGTGAGGACCAAACCGAGCTCGAAGGCGTACGACGGCGCGTTGGGGTCGACGCGTTCGACCATGGTCTGGACCAGGGCGTACGCGATGAGGAGCCAACGGACCTTGACGAGCCCAAGCTCCAGACGCTTGGCCTGCTCGAGATCTCGCCTCATCGGGGTCTCATCCCTACGGGCGGCTAGAATCGACGGCGCGAGCGGTACCGCCCGGCCCACCGCTCCGCCCTACGTACTCATGTTCGACACGTTAACCGACCGCCTGAACGGCGTCTTCAAGAAGCTCCGGTCCCGAGGCAAGCTCCACCCCAAGCAGGTGGACAACGCGCTGGGCGAGATGCGCGTGGCCCTGCTCGAGGCCGACGTCTCCGTGGAGGTCGTCGACGACCTCCTCTCCCGTGTTCGAGCGCGGGCGCTGTCCGAGGAGATCATGAAGAGCCTCACCCCGGGCCAGCAGATCGTGAAGGTCGTCAACGAGGAGCTCACCGTCACGCTCGGCGGCGAGCATCACCCGTTCCAGCTCGCCCAAGCGCGACCGGTGGTCATCATGATGGCCGGGGTCCAGGGCTCCGGGAAGACCACCGCCTGCGCGAAGCTCGCGCTCCTCCTGAAAGGGAAGGGCCGCCGTCCACTGCTGGTCGCGGCCGACCTCGAGCGGCCCGCGGCCGTCGAGCAGCTGCGCACCCTCGGACGCGAGATCGGCGTCCCCGTCTTCTCGGAGGGGCGCGACCCCGTCAAGGTGGCGAAGGCGGGCGTGAAGGAGGCCGAGCGCCAGCAAGCCGACGTCGTCATCATCGACACCGCTGGGCGGCTACACGTCGACGCCGACATGATGAAACAGGCGCGGCGCATCCGCGACGTGACGAAGCCGCACCACGTGTTGATGGCGTGCGATGCCATGACCGGTCAGGACGCCGTCGTGCAGGCGCGGGCGTTCATGCACGAGGTCGACACGACCGGGTTCATCCTCACCAAGCTCGACGGCGACGCGCGAGGCGGCGCCGCGCTCTCGATCACGGCGGTGACGGGCCTGCCCGTGTACTTCGTCGGGACGGGCGAGAAGCCGGCCGACCTCGAGCCGTTCTACCCGGACCGTATGGCCGGACGGATCCTGGGCATGGGCGACGTGCTCACCCTGATCGACAAGGCGCAGGAGTCCATGGACGCCGGACGCCGCCCGGGCCTCGGCGGAGCAGCTGCTCGAAGGACAGTTCACGCTGGACGACTTCCTCACGCAGCTCCGGGAGATGCGGAAGCTCGGTCCGATCCAGGATCTGCTGAAGATGCTCCCCGGGGTGCCCGGCGGCCGCGACGCGATGAAGGAGCTGGCGAGCCAGGTGGACGATGGTGAGCTGCGGCGCGCCGAGGCCATCATCCTGTCCATGACCGCCGGAGGAG
Organism: uncultured Actinomycetes bacterium; assembly: GCA_963736335.1. Classification (GTDB taxonomy): domain Bacteria; phylum Actinomycetota; class UBA4738; order UBA4738; family HRBIN12; genus JBBQVZ01. The sequence goes on from CAVTOC010000005.1 coordinate 763,216, forward strand.
CGGCGGAATCCCGCTATCATCCATGGGTCCCGGCGCCTGCGGATCGCCAACGGCTCGGGTTCCACGACCAGCGACGTCAACGGGTTGCTCAAAGACTTCGAGGGCGCTCGCAAGATGATGCGGACGATGATGGGCGGCAAGCGGATGCCCGGCATGATGAAGATGCCGGCCGGTGCCCCCAAGAACATGAAGCGATAGACCGAGAGACGAGAGGGAACGACGAGCATGGCGACGAGGATCAGGCTGCGGCGGATGGGCGCGAAGAAGCGGCCCTTCTACCGCGTCGTGGTGGCCGACCAGCGGGCTCCCCGCGACGGCCGCTTCATCGAGAACATCGGCAAGTATCACCCGCTCGAGGACCCCTCCTTGATCGAGATCGACGAGGAGCGCGCCCTGCACTGGCTCCGCGTCGGCGCGCAGCCCAGCAGCCAGGTGCGCAACCTCATGGTGAAGATCGGGATCTGGGACCGCTTCGTGGAGGAACGCCCCTCCGCCGCCGATCTCGTCCGGAAGCGGACCGAGAAGCCGACGACCGGGAAGGTTTCGAAGAAGGCCGCCGCGAAGGCGGCGGCCGAGGCCGAGGCCCCTCCGGCACCCGCCGAGGTCCCGGCGGCGCCCGTGGAAGACGCCGTCGCGGCCGAGCCTGAGGCAGAGGCCGCACCCGAGGCGGCACCCGAGGCAGGACCGGCGGAGGTCTCGGCTGAGACCTCGGCTGAGGACGCCGTCGTCGAAGCGCCCGCCGACGATGCGCAGGCGTCGGAGGAGACGTCCGAGGCGTGAGAGAGCTGGTCGAGTTCCTGGCACGGGAGCTGGTGGACGATCCAGACTCCGTGTCGGTCACCGAGTCCGCGGACCAGCGTGGCACCCTTCTCACCGTCCGGGTCGCACCCGACGACATGGGCAAGGTGATCGGCCGGGGAGGGCGAACCGCGAAGGCGATCCGTTCCGTCGTGCGTGCGGCCGCCACCCGCCAGGGCGTGTCGGTGCACGTCGACATCGCCGACTGACGTGCCCGAGCCGACCGTCGTCGTCGGCAAGGTGACCAAGGCCCACGGTCTGCACGGCGAGGTCATGGTGCTCGTGTTCTCCGACAACCCCGACCGATTCGAACCCGGCTCCTCGATGTTCTTCGAGGACGGTCGCGAGGTCCGCGTCCGCACGTCCCGGCCGAACGGCGGGCGGCTCCTCGTGGCGTTCGAGGGCGTGGGCGACCGCAACGCCGCCGAGGCCCTCCGGGGGCTCACGCTGGTCGTCCCGCGCTCGTCGCTGCCGGAGCTGCCCGAGGGGGAGTTCTGGCCGCATCAGCTGGAGGGCTGCGTGGTGGTGACCGAATCCGGCCGGACGCTCGGCGCCATCACGGACGTGGTCGCCAACCCGGCGCAGGATCTCTGGGTGGCCGTCGACGAGTCGGGAACGGAGATCATGGTTCCCGCCATCCGTGAGGTGGTCGTCGACGTCGACGTGGAGGCGGGGCGCGTCCTCGTCCGAGACATCCCCGGCCTCACGGCGCCCGACGATCGTCCGCCGGTGTGACGTCGGGCACCGTGACGGGTTGATCGAGAGCACACCCGGTCTGGTGTCGTGGGTCCTCCGGGTCCCCGAAGCGGTCGGCGTAGCGTCGACCCATCGAGCCCATGGAGGTGGCGGAGATGCTTTCGGGAGACATCGCCAAGCACCAGATCCAGGATCGGATCCGCGCGGCAGAGCAGGATCGCCTCGCTCGCACCGCGCGCGTCGACAGAGGTCGAACCCACGCAGCCGTCGGTTCGTCGGGTGGGGAGCGGCCTCCTCGCCGCGATCGTCGGACGCCGTCGCAAGGCCACTCCGACGTCCGCCGGGGTGCGTTTGGCCTGAGGGGGCCTCCAAGGCGCATCCTCACCGAGGGACCCCGCAAGGGGTCCCTCGCTCGTTCCCTCCGCTCGGCGCGCTAGCCTCCATCCGTGCGGATCGACATCTTCACCATCTTCCCGGCGATCTTCGAGAGCCCGCTCCGCGAGAGCCTCCTCGGTCGCGCGGCGGCGGCCGGCATCCTCGACATCCGGATCCACGACATCCGCGATCAGACGGACGATCCGCATCACCAGGTGGACGACGAGCCGTTCGGGGGCGGCCCCGGGATGGTCATGAAGGCCGAGCCGCTCTTCGGGGCCGTCGAGGCGCTCGGCCCGGACCGGGGAGGACGATCGTGCTCTCTCCCGCCGGTCGCCGGCTCGACCAGCCGCTCGTGCGCGAGCTCGCCACGGAGGCCGTCGCTGGTGCTCGTCTGTGGGCGCTACGAGGGGATCGACGAACGGTTCGTCGAGGGGCTGCCGGCGGAGGAGATCTCCATCGGCGACTACGTGCTCTCGGGCGGAGAGCTTCCCGCGCTCGTCCTCCTCGAAGCCGTGACGCGGCTGGTGCCCGGCGTGATCGGCAACGAGGCGTCGCACGAACAGGACTCGTTCGGTGAGGACGGCATCCTCGATCATCCCCACTACACACGGCCTCGCGAGTTCCGGGGGATGGCGGTTCCCGACGTGCTCCTGTCGGGGAACCACGCGGAGATCGAACGATGGCGGCGGACGCGGCGCGGCAGAAGACCCGCCGCAACCGCCCCGACCTCCTGCCGTGAGTGACGCCAGCTGCAGCGAAGCCAGGTGCATAAGCCGACAGGGCAACCCTCGCAGATGACCCCGCCGGCTTAGCCGCGACGACCCGCTACGGCAGGAGATGGATCGTATTCTTCGACGTTTCGGGGTCGAAGTATTCGAGCAATAGCGTGCCCCGGGCGCCCTCGAATTCATCCGTGCCACCGGAGACGATCAAAGAATCACCATGCTCAGCGAAGGAGTCGTTGGCATGCAGCGTTCCAGACGTCACGATCTTGCCGCGACCGTCGAACGTGAACTCATCGATGCACATGAGGAACTTGGATGGCAGGTACGTGCACGTAACACGATCCATCCCGACCTTGTGGGTCTTGGCGGCATCGTCGAACAGCGTGTCGAAGAAGATGTCCTGGTCGCCCCAGGAGAACCCTTGCCTGCCGGCATCGACGTGGTGGTACTTCGCGGTCTGGGAGTAGACGGTAAGCGTCTCCTCAGTCGTGAACCTGCCGGCCGCTGAAGCCATCACGCCGGCCGTGACAACGATGGTCAAGACGAGTGCCGATGCAACCCAGCCAAGCAACTTCCAGTGCATGGAACCCCCTCTGCTCGCGCGGGCTATCTTCGGGCGGGCGGCGGCATTCTCGAGGACGGATGGTGGGATTGCAAGCCGACGATGCGACCCGGGGATGAGCGCGGACTGCCTAAAGACGCTCGTTGTTCAGAGGCCGGCGATCTTCGCCAGGCCGTCGACCTTCTTCAGGACGTAGCGCTGTCCCTCGCGCCGGATGAACCCTCGACGCTGCAGATCCGACAGGATCCGGGTGACGTTCTCCCGGCTCCCTCCACAGAGGCTCGCGAGGTCGGCGTGCGTGATCGGCGGGGATCATCACCCCGTCATCCGGGAGGTTGTCCAAGCTCGGGTGTCGCGAGCTGCAGCAGCCGCTTGGCCACCCGCCCCTTGAGGTCCAGGAAGAGGAGATCGTCGACGAACGCTTCGCTCGACTCGATCTGGCGTGCCAGGGCTCTGAGGAGGCTGCGAGATGCCGCGGGCTCCGAGGCCAGGAAGGCCAGGAACCCATCCGAGCGGACCGCCCAGACCTCCGAATCCTCGAGCGTCAACACGCTCGCCGTGCGATCGCTCTCCGCCAGGACGCCGAGCTCTCCGACGAACGTCGGAGTCGTCGACGGTGGCGTGGAGGACGCGGTTGCCGGTGACCGAGACCGAAGAGATCTCCACGCGAGCCGTCAACAAGAAGAAGACCTCATCGGCCGGGTCCCCTTGGTGGCAGAGGTAGGTACCTTTGCGGTAGTTGCGGAGCCTCCCCTCGTCTGCCGAGCACGCGGACGGCTCTCGCGGGAAGTCCGTCCAGCAAGGGGGTCCCCACCATCGCTTCCGCGATCTCGGCCTGTTGGGTCTTCCCCTTGACCATGCGGCGTAGCGTATCGAGGTCGGGCGCGTGACGCGAACGAGCCCGGGGAGCGTCCCCGGGCTCGTTGAGTCTTTCTTGGAGTGACCTTAGGTGTGCTTCTTCTCGTGCCTCTTCATCTTGCTGACCCGGGCGGCCGCCGTCTTGGTGGGCTCTTTCTTCTCGACCTTCTCGGCGCCTTCGGAGCGATCTTCTTCTCCGCCATGAACCTCTCCCTTCTCGTTGCCCTTCTTGGGGCTCCACCTGACAGGCGAATCGTCGTCCGTCATGTCCGGGAGGGTTGTGATGGACGACAGATCGGAGCGGTGTTCTCCGTCACCAGCAGGAGTGTGACGTGCGTCACACGGAATGTGACGCACGTCACCCTTACCCTTCACACATCGAGCTCCGGCAGCGGGATCGGGTCGGGACGAGGCGTGCACGCACCGCAGTGGAGCGCGTCCTCGACGACGAGCGCCTGGGTCGGTCCCTTCTCCCCGGAACAGCTCCAGGATGAACGGCTTGCGTCTTCGCGTGGTCCTCGCATACGCCTCGGCCACAGAACCGGCATACCCCCACCGCGGTTCGTCGGCAGTGCCAACAATCCATCCTCGGTTTCCCCCTCGATCCTTTGGCTCAATGCTGCCACGTCCTATCGGCGGGCAGCTTCAGGCTTCCACGGCGGAACGCCTCTCGAACGGCAAGGTCGAACCCCTCCCGATCGAGACGGAACGCGCGGACGGGCGTCCGCGCCACGACGCTCGCCGTTCGCGGGACGTCTCGCAGCAGCGCGATCTCGCCGAAGTGGCTCCCCGGCGCCATGGGTGCCGGAGCAGGGTTCCGTCGCGAACGACGTCGACCTGGCCGGAGCGGAGCGCGTAGAACGCATCGCCGATCTCCCCCTGCACGACCAACGGTATCGCCCGGGGCTGGCAGTCACCCAGCGACCGTGCGCGAGGAGCTTCGAGAGGTCCTCCGTGCCGAGGGTCGAGAACGCCGGCATCTCGCGGAGCTCGGCCAGCGTCTGCAAGGTCAGTGCGAACGTCGGAGCCGTCGATCGCGCCTGCGAGCAGCCGATCGAACGTCGCCTCGTCGACGGCGAACAGCTCGGCCTCGTCTTCCGCGCGCACGGTCGCGGTCCTCGGTGACGACTCCAGCAGGGCCAGCTCGCCGAACGAGTCTCCCCGCGTCAGCGTTCGCAGGACCACCGTGTCCCCCGTGTCCGGATGCTCCTCCTCGACCTGAAGGGTGCCCTTTCGTACGACGTAGAAGGCGTCGGCACGGTCACCCTGTCGGAAGATCGGCTCGACCCGGGCGGAGGCGACCAGTCGGACCCGGCCGGCCAGGTCGGAGAGGGCATCCTCGGGGAGTTCGTCGAACGCCGGGAGGGCGTCGATCATCTCGGCGGCCTCGACGCGCCACGAGGTCTCGAACCGGAACTTGACCCTCCGCGCCAAGCGCGCGGAGCCGCTTGATCGCGGCGCGCACGAGGGTGATCAACCCGCGGATCGCCGGCCCGGCGACGAACAGCGGCCAGCAGCAGCAGCAGGAGGCCGGGACCCGGTCCCGCCGTTCCAGAGGGCCGACGACCAGGCCCCCGAAGATCGCCTCCCAGAAGAAGATCGCCACCCAGACGGAGAAGATCGTGAAGGCGACCCCGACGAACGCGTACGCGCCCAGGCCGAACTCCTGCTTGGAGAAGTCCGCGCTCGGCGTGCGGAGCTTGTGCCAGACGTCGTGCTGGATGAACTGCAGCGATCGCTCCCGAAGGTCGGGGACCTCGATCGCCTCGGCCAGGATGAAGTAGCCGTCCAGCTCGAGGAGCGGGATCAGGTTCTCGAAGATCAGGAAGTAGTTGAGCAGCGCAGAACTTGTACAGCGAGCGGCGCGAAGGCGGCGTCGGGGAACGCGAGCAGGAGGAACGAGCGCGATCCCGGCGAGGAGCATCTCGGTGTACGGACCCAGCGCGGACTCGACGATCGCGGGCCCGCGCTCGAGCATCAGGCCGTCGGACGCGTCGACGAAGAACGCCGGCGAGCCGAAGTACAGCATGAAGCCGGCGCTCTTGATCCGCCGCCCGTAGTGGACCAACGCCAGCGCGTGGCCGAGCTCGTGCGCGTACGTCAGGACGAATCCGAGCGCGAGGAGGATCAGGGAGTCGAGGGGAGCGTTGGCCTCGCCGATCGAGTACTGCCGCTCGCCTGCGCCACCACGAACGCGCCGAGTCCCGCGACCGCCATGACCGCCGTCAGGATGGCGCCAGCGCGCGAGAAGAGCGGGTGGAGCACGTCGCGGTACCACCAGCGCACGTGCCGGTCGGCGCCTGTCCAGTCCAGTCTGCAGGGTCTTCGACGAACGCCAGCGAGTCGTCCGAGAGCTCGGCCGCGGCCGGAGCGCCTCGGCGAGGGCTGCCGGGGACGTCGACCCTGCGCGGCTGCGAGGAACCCTTCCCTCCGCAGGAACGTGACGAGGTCGGTCACGGCGCTCGCGTCCAGGTCGCCGGTCCCCTCGAGGTGCTCCACGACGATGCTCGCCGACCGTCTTGGTGCCGTCCATGCGTTCTGGGCGAGCTCCGCCTCCCACACCTCGAGCTGGAAGTGGATCAGCCGGCGGGGATTCGCGATCATCGCATAGTCGTTGCCCCAGCGGAGCCGGAAGATCCGGACCTCGACGTCGTCCGCGAGCGTCGGGTCGGAAGTCGGCGAGCTCGAGCTCTCCGGCCGAGGGATGCCCCAGACGTCGATGTCGGCGGGCGGCTCGTGCAGCGCGCTCCGGAGCGCCGTCGGAACGACGGCGGCCCCGCGCCGGCGATCGAGGGCGTCTCGCGATCGACGCTCGACGCCGATCTCGGTGCCTCTCGTCGCCGGCGTCATCCGTGCCTCTGCCGCCGTCTCGCGCGCGGGAAGCATACACATGGAGGACATCTGCCACGCCATCGTCAGTGGTCCGCGGAGGCGGAAGGCCAGCATGGGCCGCTGGTACACTCGGGAACCGCTGTCATGAACAAGACCGATCTCGTCGAGAAGTCCTATCTGCGCTCGGATATCCCGGAGTTCCGCCCAGGCGACACCGTGAAGGTGCACGTCCGGGTGGTGGAGGGGAATCGCGAGCGGGTTCAGGTGTTCCAGGGCGTGGTGATCCGCCGCCAGAACGGGGGCCTGCGCGAGACGTTCACCGTCCGCAAGATCTCGTTCGGCGTCGGCGTCGAGCGCACGTTCCCGGTGCACTCGCCGTCCATCGCCAAGCTCGAGGTCGTCAGTCGCGGCAAGGTCCGCCGCGCGAAGCTCTACTACCTGCGCGAGCTGCGAGGGAAGAAGGCGCGCATCAAGGAGCGCCGCCTGGACGACGTGAAGCTCGCCGCCTTGGAGGCGGCCGCGCTCGCCGCGCAGCAGCCGGAGATCGACGAGGTCGATGAGGCCGACGACGACCGGGACGCGGACCTCGTGGTCGCCATCGACGGGGACGGTGCCGACGGCGCCGATGCGAGCGACGAGGTTCCGGACGAGGAGCCCGTCACCGACGAAACGTCCGCCGACGCGGCGGAGGAGAAGGCCGAGGCCTGAGCGCCGTGGGCGATCGCCCCGGCTCGCCCGAACCGCTGGCAACACCACCGGCCGTCCGTCGAGACCGACGAGGTCGAGCAGTCCCCGGGCGGCGACGAGAGCCCGCCACCGCAGGCCGGCAGCGACGCGCGACCCCGCGTGGCGCTTCTTCCGCGAGTTCGGATTCCTCACGCTCATGGCGCTCGTCATCGCGATCGTCATCAAGACGTTCCTGGTCCAGGCGTTCTTCATCCCCTCGGGCTCCATGGAGCCGACGCTGATGCCCGACGACCGGATCCTGGTCAACCGTCTGTGCCTACCGCTTCGGTCACATCGAACGCGGGGACATCATCGTGTTCGCGGATCCGACACCCACGCCGCAGGACCGGGGCGTCGTCGGAACGCTCCTGCACTGGCTCGGCGAGGGGGTCGGCGTGGTTCGACCGGCGGACGACGACTTCATCAAGCGGGTGATCGCGCTCCCCGGGGAGACGTGGGAGATCCGCGACGGTGTGACGTACATCGACGGGCGAAAGCTCGACGAGCCGTACGTGAACCAGGACGATCTGGATACCCGTTCCTTCGGGCCCGAGACCGTTCCGGATGGCATGCTGTTCGTGATGGGGGACAACCGGAACCACTCGGGGGACTCGCGGTTCCCTCCGCCCGCCGGCTTGGGCTACATCCCGATCGACCGGGTGATCGGGCAGGCGTTCGTGACCATCTGGCCCCCGTCGCGGGCGGCATGGCTGCATTGACGCGCGACCTCGACCGGTACGAGCGGGTGCTCCGCGAGCAGGGGTTCACCCGGATCGCCGGCGTGGACGAGGCCGGACGCGGCGCTCTGGCGGGTCCGCTCGTGGCCGCCGCCGTGATCCTGCCCGAGGGGTTCGACCTGGAGGGGATCGACGACTCGAAGGTCCTGACGCGGCTGCAGCGCGAGGCCGCGTGCGAGCGGATCCGCGCCGGCGCCGTGGCGTTCGCGGTCCGGAAGATCGAGCCCGGTGTGATCGACGCGCGCGGCCTGCATCGATCGAACATCGCGCTGCTGCGGCGGTGCGTGAAGGCGCTCGACGTGGAGCCCGACTACGTGCTCACCGATGGCTTCCCCGTTCCGAAGATGCCCTGCGTCTCTCTGGGGGTCAAGAAGGGCGACGCGGTGGCGGCGAGCGTCGCGGCGGCAGGGATCGTCGCCAAGGTGACGCGGGACGCGTTGATGCGTCGCCTCCACCGCCGCTACCCGGACTTCGGGTTCGACCACAACAAGGGGTACGGCACGTCCGAGCACTGGGAGGTGCTCGATCGGCTCGGTCCGACGCCGATCCACCGCTTGTCGTTCGCGGGGGTCGGGCAGACGTCGCTCCCCGGCCTCGGCCGGGGTGACGTCGTGCGTGCGTGAGAGGATGGCTGAAGGCCATGGAATCCGACGACATCGAACGGTTCGAAGAAGAGCGCGAGCTGGAGCTCTATCGCGAATACCGCGACGTGCTCCCGATGTTCACGTACGTGATCGAGACCGAGCGACGCTTCTACCTGGCGAACACGGTCGACATCGTCCACCTCGACGGCGGGTGGGTGCAGGTGGACCTCGCGGACGCGTGGGTGTGGGACATGTTCCGCCCGGCGCGGTTCGTGGCGAGCGTCAAGGTCATGACGCGTCGCGACGTGAACGTCGAAGAGCTCGCGCATCGCGAGGAGCCGACCACCCTGCCCGAGGCCTGAGCGACTTCGTACCTCGCGCCGCTCGTGTCGGCACCGCATCCTATGGTGAGCCGATGCGCACCGATCCGCGCAAGGAGCGCGGAGGAACCGGCGAGGACGCCGCGCTCGCCGTGTACATCCGCCGCGGCTACCGCCTGGTGGCTCGGAACTGGCGATGCTCGCTGGGCGAGTTGGACCTGGTGCTCGTCCGAGGCGACATGCTCGTGTTCTGCGAGGTGAAGACGCGGCGCGGATCGGCGTTCGGCGGCGGCTACGAGGCGGTCACCTGGCGGAAGCGGGCGAAGATCCGAGCCCTCGCCGAGGCCTTCCTGCAAGCGCGTCCGGACCGACCGGGCGCCATCCGATTCGACGTGGCGAGCGTGGCGCTAGGTCCGCGCGGTCCCCAGGTCGAGCTGTTCGAGGACGCGTTCTGACGCGTCGAGCAGCACATCCACCACACGATCCGCGTCGGCGTCGGTCGACAGGTAGTTCACGATGCCGGCGCGCAGGTACGTCCGGCCGTTGAGCGTCGTCGTCGAGACCCAACCGGCGCCGCTGACCTCGAGCGCTCGCTGCAGGCCCTTCTGATACGCATCGAGCATCGAGGGATCGGCGTTCTCGAGGGCGGCCGGAAGGTGTCGGAAGCACACGACCGACAGCTCCGGGTCGATCACGTCCCATCCCTCCCGGTCCAGCCGCTCGGCGAGGTGGTCCGCCAGGTCGACGTTCTGCTCGATCAGCCGAGCGAACCCCTCCGACCCGAGGTGCTTCCACGACATCCAGAGCTTGAGCGCCCGGAACCGCCGGGTGCCCTCGAGCGAGAACTGGTACCAGTGCAGCGGCTGGTCCTCCGGTTCCCAGACCCGGTAGTACTCCGGTTCCCGGTGGAACGTCTGCCGCAGGTCGTCCTGCCGCTTCACCAACAACGCACCGATGTCGTACGGCTGGAAGAACCACTTGTGCGGATCGATCGTCACCGAGTCGGCCCGCTCCAGACCCGTGACGCGGCCGGCGTCGCGCTCCGACAGGCGCACCGCCCCACCGTACGCGGCGTCCACGTGGAGCCAGAGCCCTTCCCGCTCGGCCAGGTCCGCGAGCTCGTTCACCGGGTCGATCGAGCCGGTGTTGGTCGAGCCGGCGACGGGGGCGATGCAGAACGGCGTGAGCCCGGCCGCACGATCCTCGGCCACGGCGACCGCGACGGTTTCCGCGCGCAGGTGGAACCGGTCGTCCGACGGCAACGCGCGGAGCGTCGACTCCGGGAAACCCAACATGTCGACCCCTCGGGCGATCGAGAAGTGCGCTTGATCGCGAGACGTAGACGCGCGCGCCCTCGAGCTGCGCCCCGCGGGGTGGGCCGTCCAGGCCGAGCAACCTCGTCAGGTGGACGTCGCGCGCCACCGTCATGCCCATGACGTTCGCCATCACGCCGCCGGAGGCGAGGATGCCCCACGCGCCGTCGCCGTATCCGGTGAGGTCGCAGAGCCAGCGGGTCACGTCTTCCTCGACGAACGGCGCGGCCATGCCGGCCAGCCAGAGGTCGATGCCCTGGTTCACCCAGGCCGCGAGCGTCTCCCCGACGATCGCCATCGGCAGCGGTGGAGGGGTGAAGTAGCTGAACGCGCCGGGATGCTGCGCGGCGAAGAGGTACGGCGATAGCCGCTCGTGGAACTCGGCCAGCACGTCCGTGGACGCGACCCCCCGGGTCGGGGCCGGCCCGGGTCCACCCGAGGGACCGTAGTAGGCGGCCCGCAGCTCGGGATAGAGGTCCGGCGCGGTAGGCCGCTCCATCGCTCGCTCGTAGAGCCAGTCGAGCGCTTCGGTCCACGTCCGCTCGCCCAGGGTCTCCAGCGCCTCGCGCGCTCGCTCCGGGTCGCGGACGTCGATCAGCTCGGGCTCGGGATGCCACTCGAAGCGCTCGGACACGCGCGGATGCTAGCAGCGGCCGTGCCGGCGACGGCCGCGGTCAGTCGATGCGATGGGCGAGCGCGTCCCGGACGATCCCGGCGATCGTCGCGAGCGACGCCACGGCCAAGACGATCCAGGTGAGCCACCCCTCCACCGTGGATGGCGACCTCGCCAGACCGGCTGCCGCCCACAGGAGCGCTCCGACGTTGAGGAGGCATGCGGCGACCAGGTCGATCCGGGCGTCGAGCCCGATGTCGCGCCACGCGCCGGTCGGCGCGCGTCGGAGGAACGATCCGGCCCATACGAGCACCAACGACACCGCGACCGTGATGAGCACCGACGGGAGGAAGTCCGGCAACGGCGTCCGGAACCGGTCCGCGTTGAACGCTTCGCTCGACACGGTGTAGACCAGCGCGAGGAACCGCAGGATCGCGACGAGCACGCCCTCCGTGATCAGGACCGCGCCGACCACGCGGCCGACCCGTTCGTCCTTGGCAACCGGCACGCGTGGAGTATCCGCCGAGGCGAGGCGTCTGGTGCTCAGCCCTCTTTGACGGTGGAGTACCAGACGCGCTCGGCCGCCTCGATCACGCTGTCGCCGATCCGGGAGAGCCGGCGATAGAGCTCGCGCCGACCCATGACCTCGCGGAGGTCGTCGACCTCGATCAACGCCGACATCGCATGGCGGTAGTGCCGTTCGAGTCCCCGCTGGGACTTGATGGCCGCGTCCGCCGCCTCGGTCTTCGAGCCCTCTTCGCCGTGGTCGGGCCGGAGCAGCCGGAACGCATCGTCGACATGCCGCACACCCTCGAGGATCGAGGCCGCCATCTTCTCGACGTGCTCGTCTGGGCGGAGCGCCATGACCTCGCACTCCCGGACGGCGTCCTTCGCGCCGTTCATCACGTCGTCGAGATGCTTGGACATCATGTAGAGGTCCTCGGCATCGACCGGGGTGGTGAACGACTCCGTGAGCGCGGCGAACAGCTCGCGCTTGCGGTCGTCGGCGGCGTGCTCGCGCTCGCGTACCCGCTCGGCGCCGGTGTCGTCTCCTCCCGCCCACTCCACGAGCGCGCCGATCCCTTCGATCGTGACGGCGGCCTGCGCGCACAAGAGGCCGATCACGTCGAGCGTCGCGGGAAGGAACCAGGTCCTCTTCATGCCAACCACCTCCAGAAGGGATAACTGATCGCGGCGATCGCCGCGGCAGCGGGGAACGTGGTGATCCAGGCGATGACGATCTTGCGAACGACGTCCCAGTGGACGTGACCGGGACGATGCCGGCCGAACCCGGTCCCGACCACCGCCGATGAGACGACCTGCGTCGTGCTCGCCGGGACGCCGACGAGCGACGACACCAGGATGACCGTCGCCGAGCTCGTGCTGCTCGTCAGACCGTCGAGCGGACGCAGGCGTGTGATGCGTGATCCGATCGTCCTGACGATCGTCCAGCCGCCGAGCGCGGTCCCGAACGTGAGCGCCGCGCCGCAGACGAGGATCACCCACACCGGGGCCGAGAGCGAGTGGGTGGTGCCGTGTGCGAACAGCAGGGCGGCGACCACGCCGATAGCCTTCTGCGCGTCGTTCGATCCGTGGCTGATCGCGAGCCAGGCCGACGTTCCCCACTGACCCTTGCGGATCGGGCCCAGCACGCGCGTCGTCGCCCGACCCAGCGGGTGCAGGGCCAGACGTGTGAGCGCCGATGCAGCCCAGAACCCGAGGAACGGTGAGATCGCGAGCGCGATCAACACGCCCCACACGCCGACCGGCCGCCAGCCGTCGAACCCACCCCAGTTCACCGCGCTCACGCCCACCGACACCAGGGCCGCCCCGACCAATCCGCCGACGAGCGCGTGGCTCGAGCTCGCGGGGAGCCCTCGGAGCCACGTCACCACGTTCCACGTGACTGCTCCGGTGAGCCCGGCGCCGAGCACCGCGACCTCTTGCGACGTCGGCACCTGCACGATCGTCGCGATCGTGTTGGCGACGGCCGCGCCCAACAGAAGCGGACCGATCATGTTGCAGACGGCGGCCAGGAGGACGGCCGGGAGCGGACGCCCCGCACGCGTGGCGATGAGCGTCGCGATCGCGTTGGCGGCGTCGTGCAGTCCGTTCGTCACGGCGAACGCGAACGCCATGACCACGGCGAGACCGAACCCCGTCATCCCCCCGCGCCCCCGATCGAGCGCCCGCTGCCGGGCCGCTCCGTCGGGCGATGATATGCCCGGTGGTGTCAGACCCTCGGCGTATGGTCCGCACCGGATGTATGGACGGGTGGTGGGGGTCACCGTCCTCGGCGTCGGTGGACATCTCGTGACGGTCGAGGCGTTCGTCGGGCGAGGGTTGCCGTCGCTGGTCTTCACGGGACTCCCCGGCGCCTCGGTGAACGATGCGCGCGACCGGGTGCGTCCTGCCGTCGAGAGCGCCGGACTCGAATGGCCGCTCCGGCGCGTGGTCGTGAACCTCGCGCCCGCCAGCCTCCGCAAGGACGGGCCGGGGCTCGACCTGCCGGTCGCCGTCGGTGTCCTCGCTGCGACCGCACAGGTGCCCGCGCCGGCCGTCGTCGGCTACGCGTTCGCCGGGGAACTGTCCCTGAAGGGAGAGTTGCTGCCCACCCCGGGCATCCTTTCGGTGGCCATCGCCGCGGCGCGCTCCGGTCTGAAGGGCGTCGTGGTTCCGGCCGCGAACGCGCTCGAAGCCGCGCAGATCGGTTCGCTGCGGATCGTCGCGGCGTCGACGCTCGCGGACGTCGCGCGCTTCCTCCAGGGCGGGTGGGACCCTCCCGCGATCGATATCGGGGAGATCGCGCCCGCAGAGGCGTCGAAGGTCGATCTGGCGGAGGTGCGGGGACAGGCGCAGGCCCGCAGGGCCCTCGAGGTGGCGGCCGCCGGCGGGCACAACCTCCTCATGATCGGACCGCCCGGAGCCGGCAAGACGATGCTCGCCCGGCGCCTGGCCACGATCCTCCCGGAGCTCTCGCGTGAAGAGGCGCTGGAAGCGACGCAGTTGCACTCCGTGGCCGGACTCCTGACCGACCGCGGTGTGCTGTCGTCGCGTCCGTTCCGCGCACCCCATCATTCGGTATCGATCGCCGGTCTCCTGGGGGGCGGGTCGACGTTCCTCCGCCCGGGAGAGGTGAGCTTGGCCCATCACGGAGTGCTCTTCTTGGATGAGCTCACGGAGTTCCGGCGCGATGCCCTCGAGGGTCTGCGGCAGCCCCTCGAGGACGGTCGTGTCGTGGTAACCCGCGCTGCGGGCTCGGTCGAGTTCCCGGCCCGGTTCACGCTCGTCGCCGCGGCCAACCCGTGCCCGTGCGGGTTCGACGGCGATCAACGCAAGCACTGTCGCTGTCGAGCGGACCGGGTGGAGCTGTATCAGCAGAAGCTGTCCGGTCCGTTGCTCGACCGCATCGACCTTCGTCTGCGGGTGCCGCGTCTCACCAAACAGGAGCTGCTGGGGTCGGACCGCGGGGAACGGAGCGATGCGGTCCGCGCCCGGGTCCAGGAAGCCCGGGAACGCCAGCGGCATCGGTACGCGGCGATCGGCGTCACGTGCAACGCCCACCTGTCGGGACCGCTCGTCCGTCGCCATGCGAAGGTCTCGCCCCCAGCCGAGGAGCTGTTGGCGTCGGCGGTGGAGACGCTCGCTCTCACGGGGCGGGGCTTCGATCGGGCGCTCAAGGTCGCCCGGACCGTTGCGGACCTCGCCGCAGCTCCGAACATCGAGGCGGACCACCTCGCCGAGGCGCTTTCGTACCGCGAGGGGTTCGGGGAAGAGGGCCTTGCCCGAGCCGGTTGACGAGGCGTTCGCTCCCTCGGGTTGGCCGAGCGGCTTCGGCCGCGGGCAGCGCGAACGGGAAGCGGTTGCTGTTCTGGCGTCATTGCGCGGCATCACACCCCGGAAACTCCACCGCCTGTGCTGGCGGGAGGGAGATGCGTGGGCCGCGCTGGCCGCCATCCGGGCAGGCCGGGCGGGCAGCGACGCGGATCGGGCCCACGCCAGGGAGAACCAGGCAGATGACGTCGTCCGGGCGAGTGCCGAGGCCGGAGCCCGGTTCCTGACCCCCGACGACGACGAGTACCCCTCATCGGTCGTGGAGCTGGACGACCCGCCGGTCGCGCTCTTCGTGCGAGGCGCGCGCATCGACGGACCCGAGCGTCGTGTCGCGATCGTCGGGGCGCGGCGATGTTCCTCACTCGGCGCCGAGATCGCCAGGGACCTCGGTCGTCGACTCGGGGGGGCCGGGGTCTGCGTCGTGAGCGGCGCGGCGTACGGGATCGACGCGGCCTCGCATCACGGCGCCCTCGACGCCGGGGGTCGCACGATCGCGGTCCTGGGCTCGGGCATCGACGTCGGCTATCCGCGATCGAGCGCCGAGCTCATCGATCGGATCGCGCAGACCGGTTCGGTCGTGAGCGAATACGCGCCGGGCGTCCCGGCCGAGCCGCATCGGTTCCCCGCTCGCAACCGGATCGTCGTCGCGTTGGCATCCGCACTCGTGGTGGTGGAGGGTGCGGCGGCGAGCGGATCGCGCGATCTCCGTCGACCATGCCCTCGATCTGGGGCGAGACGTCTTCGCGGTCCCCGGACCTGTGACGAGCCCGCTCGCCGAGGTGCCGCTCGCCCTCATCCGCGAAGGTGCCACCATGATCCGCGGCGCCGGCGACCTGCTCGCCGACCTGGGGGTCACCGTGGCGAGCGACGCGGAGCAGACGGAGCCGCCCATCGAGCTCCCGGACGACGAGCGGCGCGTCTGGCGTTCGCTCGCCGAGCCATCGCTTCCCGACTCCATCGCGAGGAACGTCTCGCTCTCCATCCCCGATGCCGTGGCCGCGTTGCTCCGCCTCGAGCTCCGCGGTCTGGTCCGGAGCACGGGTGGGCGATACGAACGGACCCTGCTCGGAGGAGACCGCCCCGGGTAAGGTGTTTGAACGCGTCTCCGGCCGCTGATACAAGGGATGGGTTCCAACCAAGGTCCCACCCGACCGAAAGGACCCCGTGACGCCACAGGCGGACGATCTCCCCACGTCCGAGGTACGGCTGATCGAGGCGTTCGTTTCCTCACTGCGCCACGAGCGGCATCTCTCCGATCACACGGTCGCCGCATATCGACATGACGTCACGGCACTCGCGACGTTCCTGAAGCGGGGCGGCTCGTCGCTCTCGACGGCCCGCTACCTCGAGCTCCGCCGCTACCTGGCACAGCAGCACGCGCTGGGCTACGCGCGCGCGTCGATCGCCCGGCACGTCGGCGCGATCCGCACCTTCTACCGGTGGGCCCTCGCCGCCGGAGAGACCCAGGCCGATCCGTCGGCGCTCCTCGGCTCGCCCAAGGCCGTGAACCGCCTGCCGGGGATCCTGCGACCGCGCGAAGCGGCCGCGCTCGCCGAAGCCCCCGGAGAGACCGACGGATCCGCGGGCGAGCTCGAGCCGATCGAGCGGGCGGTCGCGCTCCGCGACCGAGCCGTCCTGGAATTGCTGTACGGGTCGGGTCTGCGCGTCGGGGAGGTCGCGGGCCTCACCTGCGTGCAGGTCGACCTGGATCGTGGGCGCGTGCTCGTCCGCGGCAAGGGCGACAAGGAGCGCGAGGTCCCGATGTCGGATCACGCCGTCGACTCGCTGGACGTCTATCTGTCGGCCGGACGGCCCATCATGGCGGGGGGGACCGAACGTCGCTGTTCTTCAACCGCAAGGGGAAGCCATTCTCCGGGCGCGACATCCGGGCGATGGTGGAACAATATGCGGGGCGTTTGCTCCCGGGGCGGCGGGTAACTCCGCATACCCTTCGACACTCGTTCGCCACGCATCTCCTCGAAGGAGGGGCCGACATCAGAGCTGTGCAGGAACTCT
Organism: uncultured Actinomycetes bacterium; assembly: GCA_963736335.1. Classification (GTDB taxonomy): domain Bacteria; phylum Actinomycetota; class UBA4738; order UBA4738; family HRBIN12; genus JBBQVZ01. Next base: position 780,208 of record CAVTOC010000005.1, read on the forward strand.
TGGGTCACGCGAGCGTTGCGACCACGCAGCGCTACACGCATGTGTCGCGGACCAGGCTCTTCCAGGCATACGAGCAGTCGCACCCGAGGGCCTGACGTGGCGAAGACGACCAAGACGCCCGCCCGCAAGCCCGCAGCCGCCAAGGCCAAGTCGTCGACCGACAACCGGCGCATCACGATCCCGCCGGCCGTCGACGAAGAACTCGGCGCGTTGTGGGATGCGTTCAAGGGGAGCGCATCCGACGAAGCGCGGGAGCGGTTGATCCTGCACTACGCGCCGCTCGTGAAGTACGTGGCCAGCCGTGTCGCCACCGGTCTCCCCGCGAGCGTCGAGCAGGCGGACCTCGTGTCGTACGGCGTGTTCGGGTTGATCGACGCGCTGCAGAAGTTCGAGCCGGGACGAGGGAACAAGTTCGAGACGTACGCGATCCCGCGCATCAAGGGCGCGATCATCGACGAGCTCCGCGCGATGGATTGGGTGCCTCGCTCCATCCGGTTCAAGGCCCGCGAGATCGAGAAGGCACACTCCGACCTCGAGGCGATGTTGAAGCGGCAACCGACCGAGGCGGAGATGGCGGAGCGTCTCGGCATCTCCCGGTCGGAGCTCCACGACGTGGTGAGTCAGATCTCGTTCGTCTCCGTCCTGGCGCTCGACGAGTTGGTGTCGGTCGGAGCCGATCGCGGCGAGCAGGTCTCGCTGATCGACACGCTCGCGGACAAGCACCTCGATCCCACGTCGGGCGTGGAGAGCCAGGAGACCCGTGGGTTGCTTGCCGCCGCGATCAACTCGCTCTCCGAGCGCGAGAAGATCGTCGTCACGCTCTACTACTTCGAGGGGCTCACGCTCGCCGAGATCGGCGAGATCCTCGGGGTCACGGAGTCCCGTGTCTGCCAGATCCATACGAAGGCGGTCGGCGGGCTCCGGGGCCAACTCTCCGAGGTCGACTGACCGACCGCCGCGTCGGCGTGACCTCGGTCACGGCGGGGGGTGCGCCACCGGCGTAGCGTCCTCCCGATGAAACGCACCCTCGCCGTGCTCGCGATATCGCTGTCGCTCCTACCGGCCGCACCGGCTCGCGCGACCGGTTCCTGGACGTGGCCGGTCGTCGGTCCGGTCGTCCGCGGCTTCGATCCGCCCGACTCGCCCTACGGCTCCGGGCATCGCGGCATCGATATCGCCGCGCCCGTCGGCACACCTGTTCGGGCTCCCGCCGCAGGAGTGGTCAGCTTCGCGGGCAGCGTCGGCGGACACCTCTTCGTGACGATCGATCACGGCGGGGGCCTCCTCTCCACGTGTTCGTTCCTCTCTTCGCTCCTCGTCCACAAGGGTGACCTCGTCGCTCAGGGGCAGGTCGTCGCGCTCTCCGGTGCCGGCCATGTCGGCGACGCCGCGCCCGACGTCCACCTCGGTGTGCGCTTGAACGGCCAGTACGTGGATCCGCTCGACTACCTCGGTCCCGCGAGGCTGGTCGACCTCATCCGGCTCGCGCCCGTCGCCTGAGCGAGCTGAGCGTCGCTTCACCGCGCGCCCCCTAGAATGGCGCGGCTTTGCGCGACCCCAGGCTCGTTCCCGCACGTCGACGCCGCTTCCTCACGGGTGCGGTCCTCCTCTGCGTGCTGATGTCCGGGGGAGGTTGGCTGGTCCTCGCGACGGCCTCGGCCCAGACCGTCGGCGGGTGGACGCAAGCGCAGGGCGACGCGAGCCACTCGGGATCGCTCGCCGATGCGCCCCAGCCGCCGTATCGGGGATCGTGGCATCTCGATGTTCCCCTCGGGGGCCCCACCGGCGACTTCGGTCTGTCGCAGCCCGTCAGCGACGGGTCCGTCGCGATCGCCGTCGGCCCGACGCAGATCATCGCCGCGGACCTCGGCAGCGGGACGCAACGGTGGACGGTCGACAGGGACTACGGACCCCCCGTGCCGCCGGCCATCGCCGCAACGCCCAGCCGACGGATCCTCATCTACACGGAGGGGTTCGGCAACTCGCCGCCGGGGTCGAGCGCGACTCCCTCGACGAGCGCGACTCCCTCGACGAGCACGAGTCCGTCCGCATCGGCATCGGGCGGGGGTTCGTTCGATTCTCACGTCGCGGCGATCGACCTGGACACGCGAAAGCCCGCGTGGGACGCGCCGGTCCAACTGCACTCGGTCAGTCGAACCGGCGTGACGGTCGACGGGGACACCGCGTTCCTCGGCGACAACGCCGGCCACGTCTACGCCGTCGCGGTGGCCACCGGCGAGATCCGGTGGACGGCGGATGCCGGCGGGTTCCTGACGACGCCTCCGGCGGTCTCGAACGACCTCGTGATCGTGGTCGTACAGGGTGACCGCTCGACGCGTCCGAGGCTCGTCGCGTACCACGAGTCCGATGGTTCGCGCGCGTGGAGCGACGACATCCAGGGAGGAGCGATCTTCGCGTCGTCGCCCGCGATCGGCGGGGATCAGGTCGTGGTGGGGTTCTCGGACAAGACCGTGCGGGCGTTCGCACTGTCCGACGGGACCGAACGATGGTCGGCCCGACTCAACAATGCGATGTTCTTCACGGGCGCCGCGGCGCTGACCACGGACGCGGTCGTGGTCGTCGACGCGGCCGGACAGGTCTATCGGTTGGACCCTCGCACCGGTGACCGGGTGTGGGACTACGCCGTGAACGAGCCCGTCATACGGAGCCCGGCCGTGATCGCCGGCGGGAGCGTGCTGGTCGCCACGTCGAACGGACGTCTCGCGGCGATCGACCTCGGGTCGGGTCTGCTCGTGTGGCAGAGCGAGCAGGCGAACGGGCTGCTGCGGAGCTTGGCGCTCGCGCCGCAGGTCGTGGTCGGAGTCAGGGGCGGGGCCGAGCCCGGACTCGTCGCGTTCGCCCACGACCCGGCCGGCACGCTGGTGTCGCTCGTCTCGCCGACCGAGACCGATCTTCCGAAGCTGCTCCTCGCCTTCCTCGCCGCGGCGGTTCCTTTGGTCCTGCTCGCGATCCTGGCCGGGCGCTGGCTGCGCACTCGGATGGGGCCGGCCTTCCTGGACGACGACGACGAGCCGGAACTCGCCGGCGAAGAGCTCGAGGGAGCCGACGGATGACGAACAAACGCAAGAGGAAGACCCGGCCCGCCCCCCCGCCCAGCGGGTACCGCGATCCGAAGCCCGCGGCGCCCGCGCCGAAGCGGGGGATCCTCGATTCGGTGTTCGCTCCGCGGGTCCCCGGGGCGACCTCGATGCCACGCGTGCGGACGGCGCTCACCCGCGGGGTCGTCACGGTCCTGGGCTCGCCGGCATTGGTGATCGCGCCGATCCTCTACGTGCTCGTGGTCTGGTTGGTGCTGATCGCCGCGGGATACCAGGGTCCGTTCGCGCCGCTCGCGAACCTGCTCGCGCTCCCGCCGATCGGGACCAGCCTCGACGCGACGCTCGCCACCAATCTCTTCGGGCTTCAGGGAGGCCTGTTCGGGATCATCATCTTCCTGGTCGCTCGCGCCATCGCGCTCGCGCTCCTCACGGCCGCCGTGGTCGAGGCGCTCGAGGACGGCGTCGTCACGCGAGCGTGTCTGCGCCGAGGGCTCCGCGTGCTCCCCGTGACGTTCGCCATCTGCATCATCGGGGTGGGCATCCTCACGGTATCGAGCTTCTTCGGACCGCTGCTCGGACCGGGGTTCGGGATCTTGTTGCAGGTCGGCGCCCTGGTGATCGGTCTGTACCTGTTCGTGTTCGCCCCCGTCATCGCCGTCGACGAGGGGCGAGCGATGCCCGACTCCCTCGCCCGATCGATCCGCGCCGCGCGGATCCCCGGGACCGGCAACCTCACCCTGGCGGCGCTCTACGTCGTCCCTTCGATCGCGGTGATCGTCGCGCCCGGTGAGCCCGGCAGCCTGATGGGGGTGAACCCGTCGATCGCCGCCTGGGTGTTCGTGCTGGTGATCGACCTGCTCCATGTGATCCTGCTCGCCACGTTCGCCTTCCGGTACCTCTCGGTGGCTCACGAGGTGCCCGAGGTGCCCGTCCGTCCGCCCGCGTCGGCCGGGCGGGGACGTCGCTGAGCTCGTCGAACCCCCGCTGGTAAGCTGACGGCGCCGGCGCGCAAGCGCCGAGCACACACGCCCGAGGACCGTGCGCCGGGGTCTCTTCCGAGGTTGGGAGGGCCGGAGCCGGGGAGATCCGGGCGGAGGAGAACGACAAAACCGAGCGAAGGAGGCCCTCGTGCCTGTAGTCACCAGGCGGGAGCTCCTCGAAGCGGGCGTGCACTTCGGCCACCAGACACGCCGGTGGAACCCGAAGATGTCCCGCTTCCTGTATGGGGAGCGTTCCGGCATCTACATCATCGACCTCGAGAAATCCCTGCAAGGGCTCGAGGAGACCCATGAGTTCGTCCGCGATCTCGGGCGCCGCAACGGGATCGTCCTGTTCATCGGGACGAAGAAGCAGGCCCAAGAGGTCGTCGCCACGTACGCGACGAGCGTGGGGATGCCATTCGTCAACAACCGGTGGCTGGGCGGCATGCTCACGAACTTCACGACGATCTCGAAGCGGCTCGGCCGCATGCGGGAGCTCCGTGAGATGGAGCGGACCGGTGCCTTGGATTACCTGCCGAAGAAGGAGGCGATCCGCCTGCGCCGTGAGCGCGAGAAGCTGGAGCGCAACCTGTCGGGCATCCAGGACCTCGATCGCGTTCCCGACGCCGTGTTCATCATCGACACGAAGAAGGAGCACATCGCGGTCACCGAGGCGCGCAAGCTCGGCATCCCCGTGATCGCGATCGTCGACACGAATTGCGATCCGGACGAGGTCGACTTCGTGATCCCGGGCAACGACGACGCGATCCGCTCGGTCACGCTGGTCGCCCGAGTCATCGCCGACGCGCTCCGCGAGGGACGCGGCATGGCCAAGGACGACCTGGTGGAGCAGATGAACGCGGAGGCGGTCAAGGCCGACGAGCCCGAGGTCGAGACGCCCGAGGTCGCGGCAGAGATCGCCGCGACCACGGTGTTCGAGCCGGACCCGATGCCGGCGGACGCCCCGGTCGTCGCCGAGATCCCCGAGATCGAAGCGCAGCCCGAGCCCGATGTCGTCGCAGAGCCGGCCGTCGACGAGCCCGTCGAGGTGGAGCCGGTCGCGGTCGACGCCTCCGCCTCCGAGGGGCCGGCATGAGCGACATCTCGGCCGCACAGGTGAAGGCGCTGCGCGAGGCCACGGGCGCGGGGATGATGGACTGCAAGAACGCCCTGGTCGAGACCGGGGGCGACTTCGAGCGCGCCGTGGACCTGCTCAGGGAGAAGGGGCAGGCCCAGGTGCAGAAGCGCGCCGGCCGGTCGGCGGACCAGGGGCTCATCGACAGCTACATCCATTTCAACAACACGGTGGGGGTCCTCGTCGAGGTCAACTGCGAGACGGACTTCGTGGCCAACACCGACGAGTTCCGGCAGCTGGTGAAGGACATCGCGCTGCACATCGCGAGTCCCTCGGCGCCTCGATTCCTCGCCCGCGACGAGTTCCCCCGGACGAGCTGGAGCGCGAGCGGCACATCTTCGAGGTGCAGGCCAAGGAGACGGGCAAGCCCGAACAGGTGGTCGAGAAGATCGTCGAAGGGAAGCTGAACGCCCTGTTCAAGGACAACGTCCTCCTGGAGCAGGACTTCGTGAAGGACGACTCGAAGACCGTCCAGCAGCTCCTGGACGAGACCTCTGCCAAGCTCGGAGAGAAAGTTGCGGTCCGGCGGTTCGTCCGGTACAAGCTTGGCGAGTGAGTCGAGCCGGCCCGGAGAGCGGGACCGAGGCGGCCCAGACACCGGGCCAGAGAGCGGGTATATGGTCGAGCGTATGACGGAGGCCGGCGCGTCGACGCGACCCGTGTACGGCCGGGTCCTGTTGAAGCTCTCCGGCGACGCGTTCGCCCCCGCCGATACCGGTTACGGCATCAACACCGAGGCGACATCGTTGTTGGCTCGCCAGCTCGGGGACGTCGTCGACCTCGGGATACAGACGGCGGTCGTGGTCGGGGGCGGCAACATCTGGCGAGGCCGTCAGGCGCCCGGGATCGACCGCAACCGAGCCGACTACATGGGCATGCTCGCCACCATCATGAACGCCCTCGCTCTGCAGGACGCGCTGGAGAAGATCCACGTCACCACACGCGTGCAGACGGCGATCCAGATGACGCAGGTCGCCGAGCCGTACATCCCGCTCCGCGCGCGGCGTCACCTCGAGAAGGGACGAGTCGTGATCTTCGCGGCCGGGCTCGGCGTGCCGTTCTTCTCCACCGACACGACCGCGGCACAGCGAGCGCTCGAGATCCACGCGGAGGCGTTGCTGAAAGGCACGAAGGTGGACGGCGTGTACACCGCCGATCCGCACGTCGATCCGACCGCCAGCAGGTTCGATCACATCGAGTACGTGGAAGTCTGCGCGAGGGCTACCAGGTGATGGATGCCACCGCCATCTCGCTCTGCATGGAGAACAAGCTGCCGATCGTCGTGTTCGACTATCGCGAGGAGGGAAACATCAGACGCGTGGTGACCGGCGAGCCGATCGGGACCCTGGTGCACGGGGGCGCCGCGTGACCGTGGAGAGCAGCCTGGCGGAGGGCTCCGAGAAGATGCAGAAGGCGATCGTCCACCTGAAGGAGGACCTCGCGACCGTCCGGACCGGGCGCGCCGCGCCCGCGCTGCTCAACCGGGTGACGGTCGAGTACTACGGCTCTCCGGTCCCGCTGAATCAGCTCGCCTCGATCGCCGTCCCGGAGCCGAGGCTGCTCGATGATCACCCCGTTCGACAAGACCTCGGTGCCCGCGATCGAGAAAGCCATCCAGGCGAGCGACATCGGTGTGACCCCGTCGAACGACGGCAACGTCATCCGCCTGGCGTTCCCTCCGCTCACCGAGGAACGACGCAAAGAGCTGGTCAAGACGGTCCATCATCGGGCCGAGGAGGGTCGCGTGGCCGTTCGGAACGTTCGCCGGCACTCGAAAGAGGAGCTGGAGAAGCTTGAGCGGGACTCCGCCATCTCAGAAGATGACCTGAAGCGCGCCGAGAAGGAGCTCCAGAAGCTGACGGATCAGTCCGTGGCGGAGATCGATGAGATCCAGCGCCACAAGGAGCAGGAGCTCATGGAGGTCTAGTGGCAGACGACAAGCCCGGTGGCGACGATCTGTTCGAGGACCTGGACAAGTTCTTCGCTCCCATCCGCGATGTCGATTGGGAATCCGATGAGACGCCGGCCACATCGGGCGGGTCGCAAGAGGAGCACGTCGCCGTCCGCCCGTCGGACTCCGACCCGGTCGTGATCGCCGACGAGCCGGATATCACGGTCTCGCCCGCCTCGCCGACGATCGAGGACGAGGAAGACGACGAGGACGCCTGGTACGACACCAGCGTGCTTGAGCCGATCGACGAGCTCATGGGAGAGGCGATCGAGGACGAGGACATCGAGACCGATCTCGACGCGGACGTCGACGCCACCGAGGATCCGTCCGGCCCCGAGGTTCCCACGGACCAGGGCGGGCTCTTCGATGTGCCCCAGGCCACGGACGAGGGATCGGACGATGACGACGAGCCGAGCCCGGAAGAGATCGAGGCGGCCGCGGAGCATTTCTCCGGGTCGATCCATGTCGACGACACACCGGAGGACGAACCGATCGAGGAGATCGTCGCCGTCGTGTCGCAGGAGCCTTCCACCACGACGGGAGAGGACCTGTTCGCCGACATCCACGGCGGCGACGTCGAGGACGACATCTTGTCCGACCTCGATGAGGACGACGGAGCGCCGCGGACGGTGGTGGTCGGGGCCGAGGGCCTCGGCGGTCCCAGCTGGCAGGAGCCGACCTCGGTGGAGGTAGGCGCCGATCTCGATCGGCGTGGTCCGGGAGAAGGGGAGCGGGACGTGCCCGCGGCGTTCCTCACCGGGATCGTCCTTGCCGGCGTCGCGCTCGGGAGCTTGATGATCGGCAAGGGCGCGTTCGCCATCGTTGCGGCGCTCGTCGTCCTGGTGGCCCAAGGGGAATTGTTCGGCGTCACCGTGAAGCAGCATCAGCAGCCGGCGACCGCCGTCGGGCTGGTGACGGGCGCTCTGATGATCGCCGGCGCGTATTACCACGGCGAGGCCGGGATCCTCGCGATGTTCTCTTTGGGCGTGGTCGCGACCTTCCTGTGGTTCATCGCCGCCCCCGCCGCACATCGCAAGGGCGCGATCACGCACATCGGAGTGACCCTGATGAACATCGCCTACGTCCCTCTCCTGGCGAGCTACCTGATCGTCACGCTCTCGATCGGGGGCAGCGACGGGAAGGCGCTCGTCGTCGCCGTGATCGGGTTGACGTTCATCTTCGACACGGCCGCGTTCCTGGTCGGATCGGTCTGGGGAGGATCGTTCTTCCAGCGGCCGCTGGCGCCCAGCGTGAGCCCGAAGAAGTCGATCGAGGGGCTGATCGGCGCCACGTTGATCACGATCATCGTCGCGATGGCGCTCGTCCCTTCGTTCGTGGGACCGTTCGAAGAGAAGCGGATCGAGTCATTGGCGCTCGCGCTGGTCGTCGCTGCGGCCGCCACCCTCGGAGACCTGGCCGAGTCTCTGATCAAACGAGACCTGGGCATCAAGGACATGGGGAGCATCCTTCCGGGCCACGGAGGGGTGCTCGACCGGATCGATTCGTTGCTGTTCGTGGCGCCGGCCACGTTCCTGCTGTTCCGCGTCATCTTCGCGTAACAGCCGCTGGCCGGGTTCCGCTCGGACTCGGGGTACGCTTGACACGATGAAGTCTCTCGCCATCCTCGGCTCGACCGGCTCCATCGGCACACAGGCGCTCGACGTGGTCCGGCGCAACGCCGATCGGTTCAAGGTCGTCGGCCTGTCCGCGGGCGGAACGAACCAGGACCTGTTCGTGGGGCAGGTCCGGGAGTTCCTGCCCCCGCTGGTGGCGATCGCCGATGAGGACGCGGCCGACGACGTCAAGCAGAAGCTGGGCGCGCTGCCGGGGGTGGAGCTGATCATCGGTCCCGACTCCACCGAGACCGTGGCCCGGGAATCCGAGGCCGACGTCGTGGTGAACGGCCTGGTCGGCTCCGCAGGGCTCGGGCCGACGCTGGCCGCGCTCCAGAGCGGGAAGACGCTCGCGCTTGCCAACAAGGAGAGCCTCGTGGTCGGCGGCGAGCTCGTGATGGACCTGATCAAGGGCGAGCCCGAGCGGCTGCTCCCGGTCGACTCCGAGCACGCGGCTCTGGCGCTGGCGCTCCGGGGCGAGCGTCGCGAAGACCTGAAGCGGGTGGTGTTGACGGGGTCCGGGGGGCCGTTCCGCGGATGGACGCGGGCCGAGCTGTCGAAGGCGTCGGTCAAGGAGGCGCTCCAGCATCCCGTGTGGACGATGGGGCCCAAGATCACGATCGACTCCGCGACGCTCATGAACAAGGGCCTCGAGGTGATCGAGGCGCACTACCTCTTCGACCTGGATTACTCACAGATCCACGTGTTGATCCACCCCGAGGGGGTGGTTCATGCGATGGCGGAGTTCAGGGATGGCAGCCTGCGTGCCGAGATGGCAGTAGCAGACATGCGTCTTCCCATCCAACTCGCGCTCGCGTGGCCGGAACGTCTCCCGACCGGTGTGCAGCCTGTGCCGTTGACCGACCGCTCCCTCACGTTCGAGCCGGTCGACAGGGAGGCGTTCCCCGCCGTCGACCTGGCCTATCGTGTGGGAGGTCTCGGGCTGACGTTCCCCGCCGTGATGAACGCCGCCAACGAGGTGGCCGTGATGGCGTTCCTCGAGGGGAAGATCGCCCTGACGCGGATCGTCGAGATCGTGCAGGCGATCGTCGACGAGCACGAACCGGCATCCGTGGTCTCGATCGTGAACATCGAGCGGACGGATCGCTGGGCGCGCGCAACGAGCCGCAGAGATCATCGAGGAGCGGTAGCCGTGTCCGGCACGCTGGCGATCGTCGTCTTCTTCGGTGGTCTGCTCTTCATCATCTTGATCCACGAGGCCGGGCACTACCTGATCGCACGTGCGTACGGGTTCAAGGTCGAGGAGTACTTCGTCGGGTTCGGACCGAAGCTCTGGTCGTTCAGGCGCAAGGACATCGAGTACGGCGTGAAGGCGTTGCCGCTCGGCGGCTACGTGAAGATCGCGGGGATGAACCCGTACGAACCCGTGGCGCCGGAGGACCAGCACCGCGCCTACGGGTCGAAGCCCATCTGGCAGCGCGCGATGGTGATCCTGGCCGGACCCGGCTCGCACTTCATCGTCGCAGCGATCCTGTTCGCGAGCTGGCTGTTCTTCTTCGGCGACCCGCGGACGCCGACGCCGTACATCGCGAGCGTGGCGACGACCCTGAACGGCAGCCCGAGCCCCGCCGCGGAAGCGGGGTTGCAGTCCGGGCGATCGCATCGTCGGCGTGGGGGACATCACGGAACCCACGCGCGAAGAGCTGCTCAAGTACACGACGGCGCACATCGGCGAGCCCGTCTCGTTCACGATCGAGCGCGACCACCAGACGTTCACGACGCAGATCACCCCCGAGGCCGACACGATCGGCGACCAGACGATCGGACGGATCGGTGTCGTCTTGGGTCCGGTCAAGGTCGGTCCGGTCGCCGCCATGGTCGGGGGCGTGAAAGAGGTGGGCACCGCGATCAGCGAGTCCCTGCACCAGATCACGCACGTCTTCGGACCTTCGGGGATCGGTCGGGTGTTCACGCTCTTGTTCACCGACGCCAAGCGGAGCACGCAGGACCCGACGAGCGTGGTCGGGATCGGGCAGGCGGTCGGTCAGACCGGATCGGCCGGGGATTGGGGCGCCGTCCTGTACTTCCTGGCGTTCGTGACGGTGTTCATCGGTCTCGTGAACCTCGTGCCACTGCCGCCGTTCGACGGGGGGCATCTCGCGGTCCTGCTCATCGAGAAGATCCGCGGCAAACAGATGGATCATGCGCAAGCTGATCCCCGTCTCAGCCGTCGTGATGTCGTTCTTCATCGTGTTCGTCCTGGCGACGATCCTGCTCGACATCACGAAACCCATCAATTTCTCGCCGTAGGCCGCGAACGGGCCTCCCGGCGGCGCCACAAGTTCTCCACACCCCACCCGAAGAGCGGCAACACGCTGCGGATACGATGGGCGGATGACCGAGACCGTGCTCGTCGTCGACGACGAGGAGGCGATCGCCGAGGCCGTGCGGGCCCGGCTGGAGAGCGAGGGCTTCCACGTCCTCGTCGCCTTCGACGGCCCTCAGGCGATCGACCTCCATCGCGAGCATCACCCCGATCTCGTGGTCCTGGACCTGATGCTTCCCGGCATGGACGGCCTGGAGGTCTGCAAGGAGATCCAGCGGACGTCGTGGACCCCGGTGCTGATGCTCACCGCCAAGACGGAGGAGGCGGACAAGGTGGCCGGCTTCGCGGTGGGTGCCGACGACTACCTCACGAAGCCGTTCAGCCTCAGGGAGCTGGCCGCGCGGGTGAAGGCGATCCTGCGACGGATCGATCGGATGCGTGCCGCGGGGTCGGACGGACCGATCGTCCATGACGGTCTGGAGGTCGACCCGAGCCGGCGACGCGTCGCGGTCGACGGCGACGAGATCGCGCTCACGCCCCTCGAGTTCGAGATCCTGGCGACGCTCGCGCGTGACCCGGGCGTCGTGTTCTCCCGCGAGCTGCTGATGGACCGCGTCTGGGGGTACCGCGACTACGCCGGCGGTCGCGTCGTCGACTCGCACGTCGCGCGCATCCGTCGCAAGCTCGGGGAGGACGGGAACGAGCCGCGCTTCATCCGCACCATCCACGGCGTGGGATACGCGTTCCAGGAACAGTCGTGAGCTCGCGTCCGCTCGAGCGTCTCCCCACCATCCGAGCCAAGCTCGGGTCAACCATCATCTTCGCCGTCGGCATGACGGTGATCCTGATCTTCCTGATCCTGGGGTACGCGTTGCGGAAGTCGTCCCAGGACACGGATCGCCTCACGCTCCTGCGCGTCGCGCGGCGGTCCGCGGCGGGAACGTTGACGGTCACACCTAGCGCCGTGACGGTGATCCGAACCACACCCGACGGCGCGCCGGTCACCGCCCCGGACGAGGCGACGCCGCTCCCGCTCTTCACCGACGGCATGGTCCACGTGGGCACGACGGGCGAGATCGAGTACGCGGTGGTCCCGGTGGTGCAAGCGGGCCAGGTGGTCCAGCTGGTCTACGCGACGCGGGATGCCCCGGGGGAAGGCATGTGGGCTCGTATCGGCGAGACGTTCCGATTCCTGACCGACTTCTGGTGGCAGTTCCTCCTGGCGGGTGCGTTGGCCGCGACCATCGCGCTCGTCGTGGCGCGCTGGCTCGCCCGCGGCCTGACCCAGCCGCTGCGCGATATGGCGGCCGCGGCGCACGAGATGGAGACCGGCGATTACAGCCGGCGCGTCCACACGCGCTCCCGAGACGAGGTCGGCCAGCTCGCGGCCGCGTTCAACCGGATGAGCGCCGAGCTACAGGACCTGGAGCAGTCCCGTCGCGACCTGGTCGCGAACGTGTCGCACGAGCTCAAGACGCCGATCACGGCGATCAGCGCGCACCTGGAGAACCTGCTCGACGGCGTGGAGCAGCCCGATCCGCAAGACGCTGCAGGTCATGCTGTCTCAGACCGAACGCCTCGGCCGGCTTGATCGAGCAGCTGCTGGAGCTGTCCCGGCTGGAGTCCGGTGAGCTCCCCCTCCTGCGCGAGGACACCCCGCTCGCGCCGCTCGTGACGCAGGTGTTGTCCGAGATCGAGGTGGCGCGCTCCGATCGCGGCGTCACCGTCGAGAGCGCGATGCCGATCGACCTCCCGCCGGTCGACGCCGATCGCGAGCGGGTGCACCAGGTGCTGTTCAACCTGGTGGACAACGCCGTGCGGTTCACACCGGCCGGCGGCGCCGTCACCGTTTCGGCGAAGCGTCACAACGGCTCGGTCGAGGTGCAGGTGGCCGACACGGGCGTGGGTATCCCGGCGGAGCACCTGCCTCGCTTGTTCGAGCGGTTCTACCGCGCGGACCCCGCACGCTCACGCGAGGACGGAGGGACCGGCATCGGGCTCGCGATCGCGCGCTCGGTCGTCGAGGCCCACGGCGGCCACATCCGGGCCGAGAGCGAGCCCGGAGGCGGTAGCGTGTTCACGTTCGACCTACCGGTCGCGGTCGCGGCCAAGAACAGGAGGGAACCGTGAGGTCGATGACCACCACCGTCGAGGTCACCGGCATCGGAGCGATACGGATACCTCGACCTGACCGACGATCTCCGACGGGCGATCAAGGATGCCGGCGTGACCGAGGGCGCGGCGATCGCGTTCTGCGAGCACACGACCTGCCGCCCTGTTGATCAACGAATGGGAGGACGGCGCCATGGCCGACTTCCGGCGGCACCTGACCGAGCTCGTTCCCCACGATGGCATCTACTACGCCCACGACGACTTCGACATCCGAACGCAGAACATGAACGAAGACGAACGCAAGAACGGCCACGCGCACGTGAAGGCGATGATGCTGTCGGCGACGTCGCACGCGATCCCGGTCGTGGCCGGAGAGCCCGTGTTCGGCCGGTGGCAACGCCTGATCTTCTTCGAGCTCGACGAGCCCAAGGAGCGCCGCGTCACCTTCCAGGTGTTCGGGCTCTGAGAGACTCCAGACCGATGACCGCGATGCGACGGCCCGACCCGGCAGATCACGATCGGCGGCGTGCCGATCGGCGGCGGTGCCCCGATCAGCGTCCAGTCCATGACCACGACGAAGACGTCGGACATCAACGCGACGCTGCAGCAGATCGCCTCGCTGGTGGCGACCGGGCGTGGACATCGTCCGCGTCGCGGTCCCGCACTGGGAGGACGCCGAGGCGCTCATCGCGATCGCCGCGAAGTCGACGGTTCCCGTCGTCGCCGACATCCACTTCCAGTGGAAGTACGCGATGGCCGCGCTCGAGGCCGGCATCCAGGGTCTGCGGATCAACCCGGGCAACATCAAGTACCAGGACAAGGTCCGGCTGATCGCCCGCGAGGCTAAGGCGCGCGGGGTGCCGATCCGGATCGGCGTCAACGCCGGGCTCGCTCGAGAAGGACCTGCTCGAGAAGTACGGCAGGCCCACGCCGGAGGCGCTCGTCGAGTCGGCGCTGAACGAAGCGCGCATCCTGGAGGACGAGGACTTCTTCGACATCAAGATCTCGGTGAAGCATTCCAATCCGCGCGTGATGATCGAGGCATACCGCCAGCTGGCCGAGAAGTGCGACTACCCGCTGCACCTCGGCGTGACCGAGGCCGGGCCGATGCCGATGGGCGGCGTGAAGAGCGCCGTCGGGATCGGGGCGCTGCTCGCCGAGGGGATCGGCGACACGATCCGCGTCTCGCTCACCGACGACCCCGTCGAGGAGGTGAAGGTCGGCACCGCGATCCTGCAGTCGCTCGGTCTGCGCAAGCGCGGGCTCGACCTGGTCGCGTGCCCGTCGTGCGGCCGTGCGGAGGTCGACGTCCTGGGTCTCACCAAGCAGGTGAACGAGGCGCTCGAGAAGAAGGGCATCACGGTGCCGCTCCGCGTGGCGGTCATGGGGTGCGTGGTGAACGGGCCCGGCGAGGCGCGCGAGGCCGACCTGGGGATCGCCGCGGGCAAGGGACAGGGCTTCTTGATCGTGAACGGCGAGGTCACGGACAAGATCCCGGAAGGGGAGTTCGTGGCGCGATTGGTCGCGGAGGCTGAGAAGATCGCCGCCGCGAAGGCCGGCGCTCCCGACACCGAGGACGAGCTAGTCTAGGTCAGACTAGAACCTCACCTCCTCCCGGGCTCAACTTCTCACGGTCGGGACGCCGATGATGCGGGGCATGAGGGGGAGGATCCGATGCGCCGCCGCGGTCGCGGCCATGATGCTCGTCGCCATCGCGTTCCAGCCGGTCTCGGCCGCACCCCTGCCGGCGAGGGCCCCCGTTCCGGGGAGCTCCTGCCGCGTCTTCCCCTCCGACAACGTCTGGAACATGGACGTGTCGAAGCTCCCCGTGGCGAAGAAGAACAAGGTCTGGAAGACGTCGATGCATGCGGGCTCGACGCTGCTGCACCCGGACTTCGGTCCTCCCGCGTACGGCATGCCGTTCGACGTGGTCGACGACTCACACCAGAAGGTGCACGTCGACTTCGGTTACGCGGACGAGAGCGATCCCGGTCCGTACCCGTTCGGACCCGACACGCACGTCGAGGACGGCTCCGACCAGCACGCGTTGATGATCGATCGTGACACGTGCACGCTCTACGAGCTGTACGGCGCGGATTGGAACGGCGGCCGTCCGACGGCCGGCAGCGGGGCGATCTTCCCGCTCGACGGCCCCCACGCGAACGACCTGCGGCCCGCGACCTGGACGTCGGCCGACGCCGCCGGTCTGCCGATCTTCCCCGGGCTCGTCCGGTGGGACGAGGTGAGATGCCGGCGCGATCGATCACGCGATCCGGTTCACGGTCGGTTGCACCAGCCGGCGATACCTCTGGCCGGCACGCCATCAGGCAGGCGGCAGCGACGGCCGCTGTCCGCCGATGGGCGCGCGGTTCCGCCTGAAGGCCGGGTTCGACGTGTCGCGGTTCAGCGGCGACGCCAAGGTGATCCTCGCCGCCATGAAGCATTACGGCCTGATCGTCGCCGACAACGGCAGCGATTGGTACTTCCAGGGTGAGGTCAACCAGCACTGGACGAACGATCTGATGGACGAGCTGAAGTCCATCCCGGCGGGCGGGTTCGTCGCGGTGGATGAAGCGGGTTGCCGGGTCTCGCCCGACTCCGCCGGGTTCGCCTACGGGCCGCGCTGCCCCGCTCCCTAGCGGGACAGGGCCAGGAAATTCTCGACGATCCGCGGGCCTTCCGGGGTGAGGATCGACTCCGGGTGGAACTGCACGCCGTACCGGGGGAGCGTCCGGTGTTGCGCCGCCATCACCAACCCGTCGTCGGTCCAGGCCGTCAGCTCCAGCTCGTCGGGGAGCGTCTTGCGCAGCACGACGAGCGAGTGATAGCGCCCCGCCTCGAACGGATCGGTGACGCCCTCGAAGATCCCCTTGCCTTCGTGGAAGACGAGCGAGGCTTTGCCGTGGACGGGCGTCTCGCGATCCACGACGCCCCCGCACGAGACGCCGAGCGCCTGATGTCCGAGGCAGACGCCGAGGACCGGGGTCTCCTCGGGCAGGAGCGCGAGCAGCGACGTGAACACGCCGGCATCCTCGGGGCGGCCGGGCCCGGGGGACAGGATCACCGCGTCGGGGTCTCGCCCGACCAGCGACTCCGCGGACTCCGCGTCGGACTTCACGACATCCGTCGAACGCCCCAGGCTCTCGACCAGCTGCACGAGGTTGTACGTGAACGAGTCGTAGTGGTCGACGATCAGGATCATGCAGGCCTCTCCACGTTCCCCGGCACGCCGCCGAGCGTACCGTTCCACGGCGCGACCGCGGGAAGCAGCGCAGCCGCTTTCGCCTTGGTCTCCTGCAGCTCGGTCTCCGGATCGGAGTCGGCGACCACGCCTGCCCCGGCCTGCACCGACACGCGGCCGTCGGCGATCACCGCCGTTCGGATCGTGATGCAGAAGTCGAGGTCGCCGGCGAACGTGAGGTATCCGACCGCGCCGGCGTAGGGGCCGCGCGCGGTCGGCTCGTGCTCCGCGATCAGCTCCATCGCTCGTCGCTTCGGTGCCCCGGTCACGGTCCCCGCCGGGAACGTCACCGCGAGCGCGTCGAGCGGATGGAGATCCTCACGGAGCTCGCCCTCGACCGTGGACACGATGTGCATCACCTTGGTGAACCGCTCGACCTCCATCAGCTCGGTCGGACGGACGGAGCCCGCGACACACACCCGTCCGAGATCGTTCCGTGCCAGGTCCACCAGCATCGCGTGCTCGGACTGTTCCTTCGGGTCGGCGAGCAGCTCGTGCTCGAGGAGCCGGTCGCGGATCTCGGTCTGTCCGCGGGGGCGCGTCCCGGCGATCGGTCGCGCCGACACGCGCCTCCCCTCGACCCGGACGAGGGGCTCGGGCGACGAACCGGCCAGCTCCATCCCGAGCATCCGCACGAAGAACATGTACGGCGCCGGGTTGGTGACGCGGAGCCTTCGATAGATGGGGAAGCCGCCCTCGGGTGCGACGAACGTCACCCGCCGCGAGGGCACGCCTTGATAGATGTCCCCGGCCAGGATGTGCTCCTTGAACGCCGACACGGTCCACCGATAGCCCTCATCGGGCATGTTGGCCTCGCCTTCCGCCGGCGGACCGTTGACCGGGACCGACGGAGCCAGGGCGGGCATCTCGGCCGACGCGATCCGCGCGGCCAGATCCCGGACCGCTCGCACCCCTTCGTCGTAGGCCCCCTTCGGGACGTGCGCCACCAGGATGAGCCGCTGCCGCCAGTGGTCGAACACGACGGCGCGATCGATGACCAGCAACCCGATGGGCGGGCACGGCGCGTCGGCGGGCTCGGGCGCCGGGTGGCCGTCGAGAAGGGTCGCCGCCTCGTACGCCAGGTAGCCCATGAGGCCGCCCGTGAGCGGCGGCAGGTCCGCCGGTCGCGGGCCGGCGAGCGATCGCGCGATGGTGATCAGCGCCTCCCGCGGCTCTGCGCCGGCAGGCGCCAGCCGCACCGGGAGGGGGCGGACCACGTCCTCGATCCGCACGCCGTCCGCATCCACCACGACCACCGCCGCGGGGTCCCCCGCCACGAACGAGTACCGGCCCCAGCGCTCGGAGCGTTCGACCGATTCGAGGATCAGGCCGGGACCGTCGCCGGCGAGGGAAGGGAAGAGGCCCACGGGCGTGGAGACGTCGGCGAGGAGCTCGGTCCAGACGGGGACCATGGGCCAGATCGCCGCGAGCGCATCGAACTCGTTCCGGCTCGGCCTCATCTGCAGCTGCGGATCCACGTGTGCTCCTTCTTCCTCGGCGCCGCCCGGGTCGATCCTGGCACCGGGCGGCGACGGCGGCGGGGAACAGGAAACCCCGGACCGACGGCCCGGGGCTGCGGGGGCTCGCGGTGCGAGCGCTGGACCTACGAGCGCGTCGGCACGGGGCTCCGCGAGCCCTCGCGCCACGTCCAGGTCATCCCGTGCATCCGCATCAGGCGCCGATTGTGCCTGCTGGGCAGCCACGTCGTCAACGACGTGGACCACGGTGCCGCTATCCTGTGGAACCCATGCGCCTATCGAAGCTGTTCGTGCCGACGTTACGTGAAGATCCGGCGGAGGCGGAGATCGCGAGCCATCGCCTCTTGCTCCGCGGCGGGTTCGTGCGACAGGTGATGTCCGGCGTGTACACGATCTTGCCGCTCGGCTTGCGGACGATGCGCAAGATCGAGGCCATCGTTCGTGAGGAGATGGACGCGGCGGGCTCGATCGAGCTGCGGATGCCGATGCTGCTGCCGGCCGACCCGTGGAGGGCGACCGGTCGGTACGACCTGTACGGGGACACGCTGTTCAAGCTGACCGACCGCCACGATCGGGACCTGATCCTGGGTCCGACGCAGGAAGAAGTCGTCGCGCTGCTCGCGGCCGGTGACCTGCCGTCGTACCGCGATCTGCCGAAGAACGTGTATCAGGTCGAGTGGAAGTACCGTGACGAGTTCCGCCCGCGGTTCGGGCTGCTGCGGGTTCGGGAGTTCCTGATGAAGGATGCGTACTCGATCGACCGCGACGACGACGGGATGCGCGAGTCCTACCGGGTCATGTACGAGGCCTACGAGCGGATCTTCACGCGCTGCGGCGTCGACTACGTGATCGTCGAGGCCGACCCCGGCCAGATCGGCGGAGGCGTCAACCACGAGTTCATGGCACGAGCCACGGTGGGGGAGGACCTCTTCGTCGAATGCGAGAACGGTGACTACCTCGCCGATACCGAGGCCGCGCGGCCGATCGCCCCCGAGTCCGCCGGCGAGGGGACCGAGCCGCTCACCGAGATCGACACGCCGGACACGGCGACGATCGACGCGCTCGCCTCATTCTTGGGGGTCGAGCCGGCGAAGACCCTCAAGTGCGTGCTGTTCGACGTTGGGGGGGAGAGCGTCGCCGTCCTCGTTCCGGGTGATCGCGAGGTCAACGTGAACAAGCTCGAGAAGCTCGTCTTCCCGGGCATCGTCCGACCGCTCGACGATGACGATTTCGCCGTACGGGGGTTCGTGAAGGGATACGTGGGCCCTCAGGGGCTCGACGACTCGGTCACGATCTTCGCCGATCTGACCGTCCGTGGCGGCCGCGACTGGGTGACCGGTTCGAACCACGTCGATCGCCACGTCACGGGTGCCAACGTCGATCGCGACTTCCGGGTCGATCGTTGGGAAGACGTCGTCGAGTTCCGGGAAGGAGATCGGTGCCCGATCGATGGTGGTGCGCTCCGGATCGGGCGGTCGATCGTCGTCGGCCACATCTATCAACTCGGGACGAATTTCTCTGAACCGCTCGGCGCGCGGTTCGTGGACGAGGATGGGTCGGAGAAGCCGTACGTGATGGGGAGCTACGGGATCGGCTTCGCCCGGATCATGGCGACCACCGTCGAGCAGAGGCACGACGACGACGGCATGATCTGGCCGAAGGTCATGGCGCCGTTCGAGGCGATCGTCGTGATCGCGACCCGCGACCACGAACAGACGGTGGCGGAGGCGGAGCGGATCTATGCCGAGCTGCGCGAACGTGGCGTCGACGTGGTGCTCGACGACCGGGAGGAGAGCGCCGGCGTCAAGTTCAAGGACGCCGACCTGATCGGGTATCCGGTCCAGGTGGTGGTGGGCAAGCGTGGCGTCGAGGCGGGGACCGTGGACCTCAAGCTCCGTGCGACCGGGGAGCGGACGCAGGCGCCGATCGGCGATGCGGCATCGGGCGTGATCGACCTGCTGGCCGTCGCCCCGTAAGCTCCTCCTCGTGCGCGCGCCGAAGGTCCCGTACCACCTGGTCGAGTTCGTGAAGCTGCACCCCCAGGTGGAAGGCGTCATCCAACACGTCGGGCTGCAGACGTGGGACCTGCTCCTGGTGGACGTGACGGGTCTCTGGGATCGGGAGGAGTTCGCGACCGAAGGAGCCGCGGAGGCCGCATGCCGGACGCTCCGCATCCCTGCTCACCATGGTTGGCTCGACCCCCGACTTGCCCGACGGATGAACCGCCGCGACCACTGGAACACCTCCGACGGGGAGCGCCGGGCGCTCTGAGCAGCAGTTCCGCCGAGGTCGGCTATACTCAACGTCGAACGGTCAGCAGAGTTGTGTCCGGAAGTGGGCTCGCGCCCACTTTCTTTGTCGAAGGGGGCGGTCGGGCGGATGGAAGCGGAGACGCTCATCAGGCCCGTGATCGAAGGGTCGGGGTTCGAGCTCGTGGACGTCGCGTTCCGGCGCGAATCGGGCCGCAGGATCCTCCGGGTGGTCGTCGACCGGGATGCCGCCCTCGACGTGGACACGCTCGCCGAGCTGGCCGAGAAGGTGTCGCGGCGTCTGGACGTGGAGGGGTTCGCCCCGGGTCCGTACGCCCTCGAGGTGTCGTCGCCCGGGATCGAGCGGTCGCTGAAGCGGCCGCGGGACTTCGTGCGACAGGTGGGGAAGATGGTGAAGGTGAAGACGACCGCGCCCGTCGAAGGGCGGACGAACATCACGGGCGAGCTGGTCGCGGCCGACGACGAGGGCATCGTCGTGGCCGCAGACGGCGGGGAGCTGCCCGTCCGCCACGCCGACATCGCGTCGGCGCGCACGGTCGTCGACTGGGATGCAGAGTTGAAGGGGAGCACACGATGAATGCCGAGATGATCGCCGCCTTGCGCGAGCTCGAACGGGAGAAGGGCATCGCGTTCGAGACGATCCTCGCCGGCCTGGAGGAGGCCATGGCCTCCGCCTACAAGACGTGGTGGAAGCAGGAGAACCCCGAGGGCGACGACGACTTCGTCGGCGTCCGCGCGCACATCGATCCCGAGACCGGCGATCTGCGGGTCTGGCTCCAGCAGCTCGAGGAGGTCGAGGTCGAGCACGAGGGCGAGCTCGCCGAGGGCGAGACGCCGGCGCTCGAGATGAAGGTCATCTCCGAAGAAGAGGTCGAGGTGACCGACGAGTTCAAGGGCCGCATCGGGGCGCAGACCGCGAAGCAGGTGATCTTCCAGAAGCTCCGCGACGCGGAGCGCGAGATGACCTACGAGGAGTTCGCCGGGCGCGAGGGCGACGTGGTCACCGGCATCGTCCAGCAGCAGGAACGCCGCTACACGCTGTTGGACCTGGGCAAGGTCGAGGCGTTGCTGCCCCAGGCCGAGCAGGTGCCGTCGGAGCCGTACCGCCACGGCGAGCGGCTGAAGGCGTACATCACCGAGGTCCGCAAGGGCACGAAAGGCCCACAGATCGTCGTGTCTCGCTCGCACCCGGGGCTCTTGAAGGCGTTGTTCGCGCTGGAGGTCCCCGAGATCGAGGAGGGCATCGTCGAGATCAAGGCGGTCGCGCGCGAGCCCGGGCACCGCTCGAAGATCGCCGTCTCCTCCAACGAGCCCGGCGTCGATCCGGTCGGCGCGTGCGTAGGCCCGAAGGGGTCTCGCGTGCGCATGGTCGTGAACGAGCTGCGCGGGGAGAAGATCGACGTGGTGCCGTGGAGCGCGAACCCGGCCGAGCTCGTCGCGAACGCGCTGCAGCCCGCCAAGGTGAAAGAGGTCCGGATCGACGAGGCGACGAGCACGGCGCTGGTGATCGTGCCCGACTATCAGCTGTCGCTCGCCATCGGCAAGGAGGGGCAGAACGCCCGGCTCGCGGCGCGGTTGACGGGTTGGCGGATCGACATCAAGTCCGAGGCACAGGTCGCCGACGAGTCGCGCCCGGCTGCCGCTGCCGAGGTGCCGGTCGCGGCCGAGCCTCCGGCGGAGGCTCCCTCCGAGCCGGATGCTCCCCCCGAGCCAGATGCTCCCCCCGAGCCGGTCGATGCGACGGCCGAGGCGCCTGCGGAAGCGTGAGTCGTGGTGTCGGCTCCCGAGCGAACGTGCGTCGGGTGTCGGGGGAAGGCGCCGAGGCGCGACCTGATCCGCGTGGCGCGCGTCCACGAGGGAGACGCCGTCGTCGATCCGTCGGGGTCGGCGCCCGGTCGTGGAGCGTACGTGCACCGCGATGCTGCGTGCATCGAGGCGGCCATACGGACGAGGGCGTTCGAGCGCGCGCTCGGGGCGGGGCTGTCCGCGGATGCAGCCGCTAGGCTAGGGAGCACATCGGAACGATCGATAGGAGCGGTGTGAGGGTTCACGAGCTGGCGAAGGAACTGGGCGTTACGAGCAAGGAGCTCGTGGCCACCCTCGAGCAGATGGGTGCGGCCGGACGATCGGCCTCGTCCAGCGTGCCCGAGGACCTGATCCCGCGGCTCCGCGCGAGCGGAGGCAAAGCGACCGCCTCGACCCCCAAGCGCCGCGAGGTCCTCGAGCCGCCGCCTGCGCCCCGCAAGCCCAAGAAGGCGGCAGCGGCGAAGCCGGTCGTGAAGGCGGTCCCCGATGCACCGGCGGAGCCGGTCGCCCCGGCCCCCGCGACGGCGCCCGCCGCGCCGGCGGGCGACGGCGCCGGTTCCACCGCGGTGGCGCCTGCGGCCGCCGCTCCCGCGCCCGCGCGGACACCAGCGAAACCCGCGCTGCCGGTGATGCAGTTCGTCCGCGGAGCGACGCCGCAGACGATCGCGGAGAAGCTCGGGAAGTCGCCGGCCGACATCGTCAAGGTTCTCTTCATGGCGGGAGAGATGGTGACCGCGACCACGTCGCTTTCCGACGAGGCCATCGAGCTGATCGCGGCCGACCTGGGTCATCAGGCCGAGATCATCGGGGTCGAGGAGGAGCTCGACGCCGAGCCCGAGGAGGAGGTGAACGAGGCCGCCCTCGTTCCTCGTCCTCCGGTCGTGACCGTCATGGGCCACGTCGACCACGGGAAGACCAAGCTCCTGGACGCCGTCCGCCAGACGGACGTCGTCGGGGGAGAGTTCGGCGGGATCACGCAGCACATCGGCGCCTACGAGGCGCATCTGGGCGAGCGCGTGATCACGTTCATCGACACACCGGGGCACGAGGCGTTCACCGCCATGCGCGCCCGCGGCGCGAATTTCACCGACATCGTCGTGCTGGTGGTCGCGGCCGACGACGGCGTGATGCCGCAGACCGTCGAGGCGCTGGATCACGCGAAGGCCGCCGGCGTGCCGATCATCGTCGCGGTGAACAAGGTGGACAAGGAAGACGCCGATCCCGTCCGCGTGCGCACCCAGATGGTCGAGCTGGGCATCGTCCCGTCCGAATACGGTGGCACGTTCGAGTTCGTGGACGTCTCGGCCAAGACCAAGGTCGGCCTCGACACGTTGCTCGAAACGATCTTGCTCGTCGCCGACCTCGAAGAGCTGAAGGGCGATCCGACCGGTTACGCGCGCGGCGCCGTGATCGAAGCCCATCTCGACAAGGGCCGGGGCCCCATCGCCACCGTGCTGGTGCAGAAGGGCACGTTGTCCGCGGGCGACGCTCTGATCTGCGGCACCGCGTACGCGAAGATCAGGGCGATGCAGGACGAAAACGGCCTGTCGCTGATCCATGCGGGCCTGTCGAAGCCGGTCCAGATCCTCGGGTGGAGCCACGTCCCGAGCGCCGGCGACGATTTCCGAGAGGTCGACGACGAGCGCGAGGCGCGTCACATCGCCTCCGAGCGTGAGGCGAAGATGCGGTCGGCTGAACTGGTGATCTCGCGGCCCCCGACCCTTTCCGACCTGATGCGTCAAGCGGAGCGAGCCGAGGTCCCCGAGATGAACCTCATCGTGAAGGCGGACGTCCAGGGTTCGTTGGGGGCGTTGTCCGACGCGTTGTTGAAGCTCCCGCAGGAAGAGGTGCGCGTGAACATCGTGCGCGCGGCGGCCGGCGGGATCACCGAAGACGACATCTCGCTCGCGCTGGCGTCCGACTGCATCGTCATCGGGTTCAACGTCCGCCCCGACAAGCAGGCCAGGGAGCTCGCCGAGAAGGAAGGCGTCGACGTCCGGCTCTACCGGGTGATCTACGACGCGATCGACGACATCAAGGCCGCGCTGTCGGGGATGCTCAAACCGGAACAGCGTGAGAAGCACCTCGGCACCGCCGAGGTGCGGGCGATGTTCCGCGTGCCGAAGCTGGGCGTGATCGCCGGGTGCTACGTCACCCAGGGCACCATCACGCGCGACGGCCGGGTGCGTCTGGTCCGCGACAGCGTGGTCGTCTACGACGGGAAGGTCGCGTCGCTCCGGCGGTTCAAGGACGACGTCCGCGAGGTGGCCGCCGGCTACGAGTGCGGCATCGGCATCGAGAACTTCCAGGACATCAAGGAAGGCGACCTCATCGAGGCGTACGAGGTCCGCGAGGTGGCGCGCTCCATCTGAGCCCATGCTGGTGGCGCTGCAGCGGTTCGACCTGCGGATCCCCGGCTGCGGCTCGCTCAAGGAGAAGCGGCACGTCCTGAAGTCGCTCACGGGCGCGATCCGCTCGAAGTTCAACGTCAGCGTGGCAGAGGTAGATCACCACGACCTGTGGCAGCGGACGACGCTCGCGGTGGCTGCGACCGGGGCCGAGGGCTACCACGTGCGCAAGGTCATGCAGCAGGTGGAGCGGTTCGTCGAGGCCTGGGGCGGCGTGGAGATCATCGAGACCGAGATCACGCTCCATCATCCGGATGGATGAGCCCGTGAATATCGTGCGGCGCCGGTACGCTTGGGCCATGCCGCAGGGACCGAGGATCGAACGCGTCGGGGAAGAGTTCCGCGAGATCTTGGCGGAGGAGATCCCCAAGCTGAAGGACCCACGCATCGGGTTCGTGACGGTGACGGGCGTGAAGGTCACCGCCGACCTCCGTCGCGCGTGGGTGTACTACACGGCGTTCGGCGACGACAAGGAGCGCGCGTCTACGCGGGCGGGTCTCCGCTCGGCCGTCCCAAGGCTCCGCGGCGTGATCGGCAAGCAGGTCCGGATGAAGTTCCTCCCGGAGCTCGCGTTCGAGGAGGACGCCACGCTGGAGCAGGCGGCGACGATCGACCGGCTGATCGCGCGGCTGAACGCCGGCGAAGACGGGGAGGAGGGGTCCGATGGATGACATGGCGCGCGCCGCGGAGGTCCTCGGATCGGCGACCGACGTCGCACTTGCCTGCCATCTGAACCCGGATGCCGACGCGCTCGGCTCGATGCTCGGGCTCGCGGCGTTCCTCCGTCGGCGGGGAACGGCCACCGTGTGTTCGTTCCCGAACGAACCGCTCGTGATGCCCCGCTGGGCGGCGCTGCTTCCGGGATCCGAGGACCTGGTCGAGGTGAGCGACTTCCCGGATGCACCGAGCATCATGGTCACGTGCGACTGCGCGTCCTTCGACCGGCTCGGTCCGTTGGGTCGCGCGGCATCCAACGCCGACGAGCTCATCTGGATCGACCACCATCGGTCGAACGACGGGCTCGGCACGATCCCGCTGATCGATCCGGCGGCGTCATCCACGTGCGAGATGGTCTACCGCCTGATCGACGCGATGGGCGGCCCGATGCCGGACGAGACCGCCGCATGCCTCTACGCCGGGCTCGTCACCGACACGGGACGCTTCCAGTACGAGGCCACAACGCCGGACACGCTGCGCATCGCGGCAGCGCTGCGCGAGCACCCGTTCGATCACGCGCGCCTCGTTCAGGCGCTCTACGAAGACAACGGGGCCGCCTTCCTGCGCGTCTCGGCGATCGCGCTCTCGAGGGCCACGTTCGTGCCCGAGGCCGACCTGGTGTGGACCTACCTCACCCAGGCCGACCTGTCCGGGGCCGGAGCCGGAGCGGGTGAGACGGACGATCTGATCGATCTGATCCGCACGGTGCGGGACGTTGACGTCGCGGCGGTGCTCAAGCAGCAGCAGGACGGGCGGTTCAAGGTCAGCACCCGTTCGCGAGGATCGCACGACCTCGCGACGATCGCCGCCGCCTTCGGCGGCGGCGGACACCGGCTCGCGGCCGGCTACACGTCGGAGCACGGTCCGGCGGGAACGATCGCCCGGCTGGTCGCCGCGTTGCGCGAACCCGCCCCCGTTCCGTGAGCCAACCGGAGGGCGTCGTCCTCGTCGACAAACCGCGAGGGATGACGTCGCACGACGTCGTGGACGTGGTGCGGAAGTGCCTCGGCACGCGCAAGGTGGGACACGCCGGGACGCTCGATCCGATGGCGACCGGCCTGCTGGTCCTCGGGGTGGGTCGGGGAACGCGCCTGTTGCGCTTCTTCGGCGCGCTCCCCAAGACGTATGAGGGGACCGCGCGGCTGGGGGTCGAGACCACCACGCTCGACGCCGACGGCGAGGTCACGGTCGAGCGGCCGGTGACGGCAACGGAGTCGGACGTCCGCGACGAGATGTCCTCGTTGCTCGGGGATTCCCTCCAGGTGCCACCTGCCTACTCCGCCGTGAAGGTCGGCGGCCGCAAGCTGTACGAGGCGGCCCGGCGCGGCGACGTCCTGGAGGCGCCGGCCCGCCCGATCCGCGTCGACAGGTTCGAGCTGACCGCGATGCACGGGCCCGACGTCGACTTCCGGGTCACGTGCTCCGGCGGCACCTACGTGCGGGTGCTCCTCGCGGACGTCGGCACCGCGCTCGGGAGCGGAGCGCACCTCACTCGCCTTCGTCGCACGGCGATCGGCGGGTTGCAGGCGACCGAGGCGGTCGAGCCCTCGATGGTCGAGACGCCGCTGCCGTTGGAGCGGGCGGTCGCGCATCTCCCGCGTCTGGATCTGAGTTCCGAGGAGGCCGTCGCGGCGGGTCACGGCCGCGTGCTCGGGCCGGCCGGCATCCAGGGGCCGTACGCGGTCTTCGCGCCCGGCGGCGCGTTGATCGGTGTCTACGAAGATGAGGGGCCGAAGGCGCGGCCGCTCGTGATCCTGGCGCCTTCGGCCTGAGGCCGGACTCCTCGGAGCCGCTCTCTGGGATAGGCTCGCCGGATGGCGGAGGCGAAGGGGCGCTCAGGCCGCAGCGTGTGGCGTTACGTGTCGTTCGCCGTCTCGATCTTGATCGTGATCGGGATCTTCGTCTTCGCGATCCCGAAGTTCGCCGACTACGCGCAGGTGTGGAAGTCCATCAGCGGCCTCACGCCGCTGGAGCTGGGGACCCTGATCGCCGCCACGATCTTCAACCTGTTCACGTATTGGTGGGCGAACATGGCGGCCCTGCCCGGCCTGACGACCGGGCAGTCGGCGGTCTCGACCCAGACCGCCACGTCCGTCGCGAACACGCTGCCCGGGGGAGGCGCGATCGCGGTCGGCCTGACGTACGAGATCCTCCATTCGTGGGGGTTCACCGGGACACAGGTCGCCCTCTACGTCGGCGTGAGCGGCATCTGGAACATCTTCATCAAGCTTGCGCTTCCCGTGCTGTCGATCGTGTTCCTGGTCATCCAGGGTCGGAGCAGCGCGGCGTTCATCTCCATCGCGCTGATCGGCCTGGCCGTCCTCGCGGGTGCCGTCCTGCTCCTCGCGGCGGTGTTCCGGAGCGAAGCGCTCGCGAGGCGTGTGGGCAGTGGACTGGGCCACGTCCTCTCGGCGGTCAGGCGCGTGTTCCGCAAGCCACCCGTGGTGGACCTCGCCGATCGAGCTGCCAAGTTCCGCGCCGACACCATCTCGTTGGTCGCCGACCGCTGGTGGAGGTTGACGTGGACGACGTTGCTGAGCCATGTCGCGCTGTATTTCATCCTGTTGCTGGCCCTGCGTGATCTGGGCGTCTCCGAGCAGCAGGTGAGCGCCGCCGAGGTGTTCGCCGTGTTCTCGTTCGGCCGATTGATCTCGGCGCTCCCGATCACGCCCGGAGGGCTCGGCGTGATCGAGCTCGGCTACATCGGCGGGCTCTCCGCGGCGGCGGGAGGGGACAAGGCGGCGATCGTGGCGGCAGTGTTGCTGTTCCGGACCCTCACGTTCGGGATCCAGATCCCGCTCGGCGGCTTCACCTACCTGATCTGGCGGGCGAAGAAGAGTTGGTGGCGTCCGGTACCTGACGAGAGCGCGACTCAGGCGTCCGCCGGCGTCTCCGGCTGATCGACCGGCTTGCCGAGCACCATCGTCGCGATCTCGTTCACCACCGCGAACGACCCCAACGCGATCCCCGATCCCAGAAGCACGCCGGCGACGACGTCCGAGAACCAGTGGGCGCGGAGGTAGACGCGGGAGAACGCCATCACGAACGCGAACCCCACGGCGATCCACTCCCACTTGCGCCGTTCGCGGCCGGCCGGCATGAACGCGAGCACCAGCGCCACCGCCGTAGCTGTGCCCGCGGTCGCATGACCCGAGGGGAACGAGTAGCCGACGATCGCGACGATGCCCGCGGGTGGACGTCCGCGGTGGAACCAGGCCTTCAGGAGCGTGAGCAGGAGCTCGGAGGCCGCCCAGGTCAGGATGAACCCTGCCGCGCGTCGCCACCAGCGTCGCACCAGGAGGTAGATCGCCGCGATGGCGCGCAACGGGATCGTCACGATGCCGCCCCCGACCACGTTCAGGAAGCGGAACAGCCACGTGAGGGGCGTGACACGGATGTCGTCGACCCAGTTGTACATCTGCTGGTCGAAGCGACCGACGAACCGCAGCGTCGTCAACGGCGCGAGCGACGGCGGATGTTTCCCGACGGCGAACAACACGAAGCCCAGCGAGGCGAGCAACGCGAGCGCGTACCAGAGCGCGCGGCGGTGGTCGGTCAGCATCGGGCCGATGCTACCCCGCGCACGGCGGGGCTTCAGCGCCGCAGAGGACGAGCCCCGGATCCTTGGCAACCTGGGCGACGATCGTGGCGCGAGGAAGCAGGGACAGCGCGTCGACCGCCTCGATCGCGAGCGTCGACGGAGCACCGCTCGAGAAATGGAACGTGTAGCCGATGCACCCGCCGACGAACAGCAGGAATCGGGTTCCGGTGAACGCCGGCTCCAGGGAATCGGGCCTGACGAAGACGCGGGTTCCCACCTCGTCGGGCGCGGGCTGTTCCTCGACGGCTCCCGACGTGTCGCACGACCGCCGGAGCGAGACCTCGACGGCATGGACCCCGCCGCGGTCGGAATCGAGCCAGAAGCGCGACAGACCCCTCGAGATGTCGGATCCACCGAACGTCCAGCCGACGGGGAACTCGGATACGCACGGCAGCTGGGTCGCGGAGGGAACCGACTGGGCGAGCAGGACGAAGACGCCGTCGTCGGTGTTGACGCAGAGAGGCGTCCTGCCGGCGCCTCCTGCGGAGCACCCGCTGAGCCCGAGGACGACGACCGTCATCACGAGCGCGAGGTACCACCGCCGCCTCATACGAACGCGTTCCAGTTCGAGGCGACCAGGCCCAAGACCAGGAACCCGAGCAACAACACCCAGAGCGTCAGGGCGACCCGCCGCACGCTCCACCGCTGGATGCGGATCGGGGGATGCGGCGGCGCGAGCGCGCGGAACTCAGCCAGGAGATCGACGCCGCTCTGCTTCATCAGCGACCGTAGCTGCGTGGGGCTCGCCACCCCCCGCGTCGCGGCGAACGCCTCGGAGATCTCATCGGGCGTGAAGTAGCGAAGCGCATGTTCGTACACGCGGGGTGCGTCGCTCCGCAAGGCGAGGACCATCATCATGTTCGCGAGGTCCACGGCCTGGCGCCATGGCGAGGGCCGCACCTGGACGAAGAAGACGTCGATCAGTCGCAGCTCGCCGTCCTGGACCATCAGGTTGGCGGGCTTGATGTCCCGGTGGGCCAGACCGATGTCCCACATCCGCCTGACCAGTTGCAGGCCCTGCTCGATCACGTGGTCGGAGACGTCGATGTCGCCGATCTCGACGGCATCGTCGAAGAACTCCATCACGATCATGTACTCGCGCTCCGGCGTGATCTCGACGATCCCGTACGGCTTCGGGGCCGGGAGGCCTTCGTCGTACATGAGGCGAAGCGTGTAGTCCTCGTACTCGACGAACCGGCGGACCGTCCCGAACGGGGTCTCGTCCTCGAGCGCTCCGTACAGGATCGTCCGCCCGAGCTTGTACCAGCGGTCCGCGCGGACGTGGTTCTTGGCGTACAGCTTGGCGAACAGATACCTGCCGTGCTCGTCCTCGGGCGTCGCCACGGTCATCCGGAGCGGCGTCGAGCCCCCCGAGCCCTCCAAGCCGACCGGCTTGATCGCGATCACGTCCAGGCCGAGCTGGTCCTTCACCGCCCGGACGATCGCTTCGCCGCGCAGTCCGCCGACATCGAGGTGTGCAGCCTTCCCGCGCCGGTACGACACGGGGAAGACGTCGTTCGGCGTGAACCACCGGAACGCCGTCAGCCCGGTGGCGACGCCGAGGATCGCGCCGAAGCCGGCGCTCGTCGGCTGGTCGACCGCCAGGTACATCCGGGCGAACCAGACGATGCCGAGCATGATCCCGATCGCCCACTTGGCCTGTAAGCGATGCGTGCCCGGCACGATCAGCGTGTAGGTGATGCCGATCAGCGTCACCGCCAGCCCCGCCACCGGTTGCGAAGGCATCGAGAAGCCTGTCCACGGCGCCAGGATCGTCACGCCCAGCGGCCGCGCCCGCCCGATGCCCAAGCTGATCTGGTACGCGAGGACCTCGAGCACGATGACGGCCCCGATGAACACCAGCAGGTGCCGCCAGCGGCGGAACACGATCAGCGCGAGCCATGCGCTCCATCGCAGGACGCGGATCGTCCAGCTCGCGGCGAGCAGGTTGACCGCCAGCATCACGTGCGTGAGCCACGGCGTCCGCATCGCGGCGATCCAGCGCAACCGTTCCGTATCCCACTTCTCGAAGTACCGGGCGAACGTCGGGAACGTGAGCACGCCGATGGTCGTGACGAAGAAGTACCCGACCATCACCAGCCAGAACTTGCCCGTGCGGCCGAGCTGATGCGGCAGGGGAGGAGGCTCGCCGCTCGGCCGGCGTCTCGGGGGCGCGCTGGCCGGAGCCGGGCGATGTTCGACCTCGATAGGGTTCTTGGCCGGGCTCGTCGCGTCCATCGTCCTCCTCGAGCGACCGACTTTACTCCGATGGAACCTCGAACCCGTTCGCCAGGAGCCACGTGCGAGCCACCTCGGCGACCGGGCGGCCCGACGCCATCCCCGCGTTCAGCTCCCGAAGATCCGCGGTTCGCAGCAGCGCGGATACGGCGTTCAACGGGTCGGTGAGCTTCGAGCCGAACCGC
The DNA here is from genome assembly GCA_963736335.1 of uncultured Actinomycetes bacterium. Lineage (GTDB taxonomy): Bacteria > Actinomycetota > UBA4738 > UBA4738 > HRBIN12 > JBBQVZ01. Next base: position 811,289 of record CAVTOC010000005.1, read on the forward strand.
TCGACCGTTGCCTGTGAGATGACGGGCGTGACGTTCTCCGCCGGTTGGAGCGAACGATCGTCGCGGAGGTCGATCAGCCCGCCCGCGCGGAGCGTCGGGTCGCTCGAGAAGAGCAGGCCGATGTCGATCGTCCCGTCGTTCAGCGCCTGCACCGTGAGCGGGCCCCCGGTGTCGAGCGGGACGAATTCCTTGAAGTGCAGGCCGTAGACGTCCTCCAGCCCCTTGAGGCAGAGCGGGCGGTCCTGACACTCGGGCGGCCCTCCGAACGTCAGCCCCGGCGCGTAGGAACGGAGGTCGCTCAGCGATCGCACGTGCAATCCGTCCGCGATCGTCGCCGGGACGGCGAACGCGTTCGTGTCCTGGGCGGGGGCCGCGCTCAATGCCGTGAGACCGCGCGGCGCCAGCGCGACGGCCAGGCGTTCATGGGTGGTTGCGGGGTCGTTGGAAGCCGCGTCACCGAAGAAGCCCAGGAGACTGCCCGCGTACTCGGGCACCAGCTCCACCAGTCCCCGTTGCAGCGCGGGGATCAACAGCTCGCGAGGACCCACGTCGAACTGGCGATCTACCTGGAACCCGTGGCCTTCGAGGACCTGTGCGTAGATCTCGGCCAGCACCTCGCTCTCGGGGAAGTTGAACGATCCGATCGTGACGGTGTCGTCGTGGAGAACGCTCGTGACCGGGGGGGCGCTGTCCCGCCCACAACCGATCAGCGCGAAGGGAAGGCACAGGAGGACGGCCATCGGAGCCCGTACCCGGCGCATCGGACAACCGTAGTCGCAACGTCGACGTTCGTGCACGAGAGTGGCGTCGGGCCCGTTCTCGATACCCTCGTTCGATGCGGATCGTCGAAGGGTTGGAGCGCCTCCCCCTGGACGCGAGCCCGTCGGTCGTCACCGTCGGGTTCTTCGATGGGGTGCATCTGGGGCACCGTGCGGTGATCGCGCGAACGGTGAACGCGGCACGCGAACGCGGGGTCCGAGCGGTGGCGGTCACGTTCGACCGCCATCCGCGTGAGGTGCTGACGCCGGGGAGCGAGCCGCGGCTGCTCACGACCGTCGAGCGGCGGGCGTCCCTCATCGAAGCCATCGGCATCGACGACCTGGTCGTCCTCGCGTTCACGAAGGAGTTCTCGCAGGTCCCGGCCGAAGACTTCGTGGAGCGCGTCCTGGTCGGGGGCGTGAACGCCCTGCACGCCGTCATGGGCGCGAACTTCACGTTCGGCCACAAAGCCGCGGGCACGGTGGAGAACCTGCCGGCGCTGGGGGCGCCCTACGGGCTCACGGCCGAGGGCGTCGCGCTCATCGAAGTCGACGGCAGGACCGTGTCCTCGTCGTCGATCCGTGAGGCGCTCGCCGCCGGCGACCTGGCGTGGCCGCGGACCGCCCTGGGGCGGCGGTTCGTCCTCGACGGCGAGGTGGTCTCCGGTCACGGACGTGGCAAGGGGCTCGGGTTCCCGACGGCCAACCTCCGCACGTGGCCGCGACTCCTGTTGCCCGGGCAGGGGATCTATGCGGGCGTGGCCGAGCACCAGGGCCTGCGTCACCCCGCGGCGATCGACGTCGGCACGAACCCGACGTTCGGGACGGAGCCGCTGCATGCCGAGGCGTACCTGCTGGACTACGAGGGAGCCGAGCTCCGGGGCGTTCCCCTCGCGATCGAGTTCTGGGAACGCCTGCGTGATGAGGTTCGGTACGACTCGACGGACGGTTTGGTGGCCGCGATCGCCGACGACGTCGCCCGGACCCGGCAGATCGTATCCGCGCAAGCGCTCCGCGAAGACCCGCTCGAGCGGCCGGTCGGATGAGGGGCGACCACGCCCGCCGGCCTCCCGTCCCGTTCTGGGTGGTCGCACTGGCGCTCGTGGCCGTGCTCGGCATGACGGTCGTCTCGGCCGCTGCTCGGGGCGACGAGGAGGGCGCCGCCGGCGCGGACCCGCACGCCCGGGCGCGCATCGGGGTCGCGTGGTCACATCGCCGTCACCGTCGACGCCGCCGTCACCGCCGGGTCCGACCCGCGAGCGGATCGTGATCCATGGGGCGGGCGACGTCAGCCTGGATCCCGGCTACATCACCACGTACGCCTCCCAGGGCTACGGGTACGCGTGGTCGGGCCTGAACGGCCTCTTCCGGGGGGACGACCTCACCGTGGTGAACGTGGAGTGTCCCGTGACCGACGCGGGGGCGGAGCTCGTGAAGGAGTTCAGTTTCCACGGCACGCCCGATGCGCTTCCGGCGATGCGGGATGCCGGCGTCGAGGTCGGAAGCCTTGCCAACAACCACGCGTACGATCGAGGACCGCGAGGGTTGGTCGACAGCCGGAAGAACCTCGAGGCCGCCGGGATCGCCGCGGTGGGGGCAGGGAAGGACCAGCAGCAGGCGCTCCAGCCCGCCGTGTTCCAGAGGGGTGGTTGGACGATCGCCGTCCTCGGGTTCGACGAGGTATTGGACCCGCTCGATGAGGTCGCCGGACCGCATAAGCCGGGCACGGCCGCCGGCCACGACTTCTCGCTGATGGTCCGCGCGGTCAGAGCCGCAGCGCAGAGCGCGGACATCGTGGTCGTGATGATCCACTGGGGGGTCGAGCTCGACACCCAGCCTCGGGAGTACCAGGTCTCGGAGGGCCATCGGCTGATCGATGCGGGGGCCGACATGATCTTCGGAGCCCACTCGCACCGCCTGCAGCCCCTGTCCGTCTACCACGGGCGTCCGATCTTCTGGAGCCTCGGGAACTTCGTGTGGCCCAACTTCTCGACCGCGGGCTCGACGACGGCCGTGGCCGAGGTGACGGTCACCCCCAAGGGCCGTGTGGTGGGCAAGATGCTCCCGGCGTTCATCACGGCGCCGGGTCATCCGGAGCTTCGATGACCGGTCCGGGCTTCCGTCTCCGTTCCTTTGGTAGCCTTGACCAGCGATGACCCTGACCAAAGACGACAAGACCGAGATCATCGGCCAGTACGCCCGTTCCGAGGGCGACACCGGATCCGCAGAGGTCCAGGTGGCGGTGCTCACCAAGCGCATCGCCGACCTCACCGAGCATCTCAAGCTCCACACCAAGGATCACGCGTCGCGCCGGGGTCTGCTCCAGATGGTCGGCCGACGACGCCGCCTCCTGGACTACCTCAAGCGTGAGGACATCGAGCGCTATCGCGAAGTCATCGCGAAGCTCGGTCTCCGCCGATAGCACCGCCGAAGGCGCCGCGAGGCGCCTTCCGCTCGTAAGGAGTGATGCGCAACGACCCACTGAACGACCGGGGGCGACGACACCTGCGGTCGGTTATCAGTAGCGAGCTTCCGAGCCGCCGGCGCGAGAGCGCCAGCCGCGCGGAGGCCCACCACTGACAACTGGCCTGCGCGCCGCCTCCCGCACCACCGCCGAAGCGGACCACACGGGTCCGCCGCTACTCGAAACCAGGAGGAACAGGCCCATGGCCACCACCACCCTTTCCCGCAAGATCGGGAACCAGACATTGACGTTCGAGTCGGGCAAGATGGCTCGACTCGCCGACGGCGCCGTCATGGCGACGTACGGTGAGACGCAGGTGCTCGGCACCTGCGTCAGCTCCAACCCCCGCGAGGGGATCGACTTCTTCCCGCTCACGATCGACGTCGAAGAGCGGATGTACGCGATCGGCAAGATCCCGGGAAGCTTCTTCCGCCGCGAGGGCCGTCCGTCCGAGACGGCCGTCCTGACCTGCCGGTTGATCGACCGCCCGCTGCGGCCGACGTTCCGGGACGGCTACCGCGATGAGGTCCAGGTCGTCATCACCGTGCTCGGCATGGACGGCGAGAACCCCTACGACGTCGTCGCGATGAACGCGGCGTCCGTCGCCACGTGCCTGGCCGGCCTGCCGTTCGACGGTCCGGTCGGCTCCGTCCGGATGGCCCTGATCGACGGGCAGTGGGTGATGAACCCCACGTTCCAGCAGACGGAGGAGGCGACGTTCGACGTCGTCGTCGCCGGCCGCCGCAACGAGTCGGGCGTGATCGACATCTTGATGATCGAGGGCGAGGCGCCCGACAACACGTGGGCGCTCCTCGCAGACGGCGCCATCGCTCCCACCGAGGAGACGGTCGCCGAGGGCCTCGAGGCCGCCAAGGTCGCGATCGCCGAGGTCATCGAGTTCCAGCAGGAGTTCGTGGATGCCGTCGGCGTCACGGAGCAGCCGTGGGAGCCCAAGCCGCTCTTCGGCGACGACGTCTACGACGCCGTGAGCGGGTTCGCGAAGGACCGCCTGGGCGAGGCCATCGTGCCGGACAAGGCCGAACGCGAGGCCAAGCTCGACGCGCTGAAGGCCGAGGCCAAGGAGCACCTGGCATCCGTGCTGGGTGACGACGCCGCGGCGCGCGCGAGCGAGTTCGGTCCCGCGTGGAAGCAGCTGCAGAAGAAGGTCATGCGCAAGCGCGTGATCGACGAGGGCATCCGCCTGGACGGCCGCACGGCCACCGACATCCGGCCGCTCTCGGCCGAGGTGAGCGTGCTCAAGCGCGCCCACGGCTCGGCGATCTTCAACCGCGGCGACACACAGGTGCTGAACGTGACGACGCTCGGCATGCTCCGCATGTCGCAGATGATCGACACGCTCGATCTGGAGGACAACAAGCGGTACATGCACCACTACAACTTCCCGCCCTACTCCACGGGTGAGACGGGCCGGGTCGGCTCGCCGCGCCGGCGCGAGATCGGGCACGGCGCGCTCGCGGAGCGGGCGCTGATCCCCGTGGTCCCGAACGAGGAGGAGTTCCCGTACGCGTTGCGCCTGGTGTCGGACGTCCTGAGCTCGAACGGCTCGACGTCGATGGCGTCGGTCTGCGGCTCGACGCTGTCGATGATGGACGCCGGTGTGCCGCTCAGGGCGCCGGTCGCCGGCATCGCGATGGGCATGATCGCCGACGAGGGCAAGTTCATCACGCTGACGGACATCCTCGGTGCGGAGGACGCGCTTGGCGACATGGACTTCAAGGTCGCGGGGACGCGCGAGTTCGTCACGGCGATCCAGCTCGACATGAAGGTCACGGGTCTGCCGGGGCAGGTCCTCGCGAACGCGTTGAAGCAGGCACGTGATGCACGCTTCACGATCCTCGACGTGATGGAGTCCGTGATCGCATCGCCGCGCGACGAGGTGAACTCGAAGGCGCCGCGGATCATCTCGATCCAGATCCCCGTCGACAAGATCGGCGAGGTCATCGGACCGAAGGGCAAGCGGATCAACGAGATCATCGCGCTCACCGGCGCCGACATCGACATCCAGGACGACGGGACCGTGTTCATCGGCTCGACGACGGGTGGCGAGGGTGCCGACCAAGCGGCGCACATGATCGACGAGATCGCCAACCCGCGTCCGGTCCTGGTGGGCGAGACGTACGAGGGAACGGTCGTGAAGACGACCACGTTCGGGGCGTTCGTGAACCTGGTGCCGGGCCGCGACGGCCTGGTCCACATCTCGAAGCTCGGGCGCGGCAAGCGCCTGCAGAGCGTCGAGGAGGCCGTGAAGGAAGGCGACAGGCTCACCGTGCTGGTCGAGGACATCGACGCGCAGGGCAAGATCAGCCTCAAGCCGGTCGGGCCCGAGTGGGAGGTTCCGGAAGGCACCGACCCGAACGGCGGCGGCGGCGAGCGTCGTCCACGTGAGGACCGGGGTGGACGCGGCGGCGGCGAGCGCGGTGGACGCGGCGGCGGCGAGCGGAGCGGGGTCTCGAGCGGCAGCGGCGGCGGCGGCGACAAGCCGCGCGGCCGTCGGTTCCGCGATCAGCCGAGCGACGAGCGCACGGACACACCTCCCGCCGAGTAACGCCACCCGCATATGACGATCCACCGCACCGAGTACACGTCGGGGCTCCGTGTCGTGACGGAGCGGATGCCCGGCGTGCGCTCGGTGTCGTTGGGCGTCTGGGTCCTGGCCGGCTCGCGCGACGAAGCGCCCGCGATCAGCGGCTCCAGCCATTTCCTCGAGCATCTGCTCTTCAAGGGGACGAAGTCCCGCAGCGCGCAGGACATCGCGCAGGCGTTCGACGCCGTCGGAGGCGACCTGAACGCCTTCACCGCGAAGGAGTACACGTGCTACTACGCGCGCGTGCTCGACCGCGACCTGGAGCTCGCGATCGACCATCTGGCCGACATGCTGCAGCACTCGGTGATCCGTTCGGCGGACCTGGACGGCGAGCGGCAGGTGATCCTCGAGGAGATCAACATGCACGAGGACTCACCCGAGGACCTGGTGCACGACGTCTTCACCGAGACGCTCTGGCCGGATCATCCACTCGGCCGGCCCGTGCTCGGCACGGTCGCCACGATCGAGGCGGCGACCCGCACGTCCGTCAATCGCTTCTACAAGCGCCACTACGTCCCCGGGAACTTCGTGGTGGCGGCGGCCGGGAACGTGCGGCACGACGACGTCCTGTCGCTCCTCGCCACCCGCATGGAGACGGGACGCGCCCTTCCCGAGGGCGACGACTCGACGTGGAACCTCCGGAGCGCGGGCCACCCGCCGTCACCGTCCGGCAAGCGCCTGGTCCGCCGGCGGAAGACGGAGCAGGCGCACATCTGCCTGGGGACGAACGGCCTGGCACGCACGGATCCCGACCGGTTCGCGTTCCTCGTGGTGAACACGGCGCTCGGCGGCGGGATGTCGTCGCGGCTGTTCCAGGAGATCAGGGAACGGCGCGGCCTGGCGTACTCGGTCTACAGCTATCACTCCCAGTACACCGAGGCCGGGTTGTTCACGACGTACGCGGGCACGACGCCGGCACGTGCCGAGCAGGTGATCGGCCTCCTCCGGCGCGAGCTCGAGGACGTCGCGTCCGGCGGTCTCACCGAGGAGGAGTTCGAGCGAGCTCGAGGTCACGTGAAGGGGTCGCTGGTCCTGAGCCTCGAGGATCCGGGCGGGCGCATGTCGCGCCTGGGCAAGTCCGAGATCGCGCACGGCGAGATCCTGTCGGTGAGCCAGACGCTCGGCCGGATCGAGCGGGTGACGCTCGAAGACGCACGACGGGTGGCCGAGCGCGTACTGTCGCAGCCGATGACACTCACGGTGCTCGGACCGTTCGCCGGCGGGGCGTTCAAGGAGGTCATGGCGTGATCCGCGTCGGCGTCGTGGGCGCCGCCGGACGCATGGGCCGCGAGGTGTGCCGGGTGGTGGACGCCGACGCGGACCTCGAGCTGGTCGCCGCCGTCGATCCGTCCCATGCCGGCCAGGTCGTCCAGGGGATCGCGCTCGCCGGGTCGCTCGATGCTCTGACGGAGGCCCGCGCGGAGGTCGCGGTCGAGTTCACGCGTCCCGACGCGGCCCTCGACAACATCGCCTGGTGCGTCGCGCACGGCGTTCATGTCGTCAGCGGCACGACGGGGTTCGAGCCGGACCCGAGGTGGGCCGAGCAACGAGACGTCGGTGTCGTCATCGCCGCGAACTTCGCGGTCGGCGCGGTGCTGCTGATGCGATTCGCCGAAGAGGCCGCCCGACACATGCCGGACGTGGAGATCATCGAGCTCCATCACGCGGACAAGCCGGACGCGCCGTCGGGCACCTCCATGGCCACCGCGCGCCGGGTGGCGGCGGTCAGGGATCCCGGGTTGGTGTCACCGGTCGCTCCCGTGGAGCGGGTCGCGGGAGCCAGAGGCGCCGACGTCGATGGCATCCGGGTCCATTCCGTGCGGCTCCCCGGCCTGGTCGCGCATCAAGAGGTGATCCTGGGCGGGCTCGGTCAGACGCTCACGATCCGCCACGACTCCTTCTCGCATGCGTCGTTCATGCCCGGCGTGCTGACGGCGGTGAAGGCGGTCCGGTCCCGGCCCGGCCTCACGGTCGGCCTCGACGCCCTCCTGGAGGACGGGAACGGCTGAGGTGAGTCGCCGCCTCGTCTCCGTCGTCGCCCACCCGGACGACGACACGTTCGCGTGCTCCGGCACCGTCGCGCTCCACGCCGACGAGCCCGGCTTCCGGTTCACGCTCGTGCACGTCACGAGCGGCGAGGGCGGCATGATCTCGGACCCGTCCCTCGCCACCCGGGCGAACCTCGGTGCCGTCCGCGAAGAGGAGGATCGTCGATCGTGGATCGCGCTCGGCCGGGTCCCCGACCGGCACGAGTTCCTGCGATATCCCGATGGCGGAGTGGCCGACGCGCCGTTCGACGAGCTGGTCGAGCGGATCGCAGCGATCCTGCGCGAGGAACGCCCCGACGTGGTCATCACGTTCGGTCCCGAAGGCGTCACCGGCCACGCCGATCACATCACGGTGGGCAGGGCGACGACCGAGGCGTTCCGCCGCTGTCGTGTCGGGAGCGATGGTCTCGCGCGGCTGTTGTACTCGTCGATCCCGAGCTCGATGATCGAGCGGTTCAACGAGGAGCTCGTCGCCAGCGGCAAGGAGCCGATCGATCCGACCCAGCCGTTCCAGCCGCGCGGCGTGCCCGACGAGACGATCGGTGTCAACGTGGACTGCTCGAGCGTCGTGGATCGCAAGCGGGCGGCGATCCGCGAACATCTGACGCAGGCCAACGACTTCCCCGATGAGCTCGAGGACGAGGTGTTCCGGCACGAGCCGCACGTGATCGGCTGGCCGGAACATCCGGTCGGCTCGGACGCGCTCGGTGACGTGTTCGAGGGCCTGGACTGACGGCACTCGCCGCACGGTAGGCTCGACCGTCATGGACATCGAGATCCGCGCGATCGCCGAGGACGAGTTCGAGGCGTTCCTGCGCGCGGTCGCACTGTCGTTCAGCGGCGTTGTCACTCCTGAGGACTTGGTTCGCGAGCGGTTGGTCGCCGAGATCGACCGGTGCCTCGTGGCTGTCGACGACGGGCGGATGGTCGGGGGAGCGATGGCCGTGACCTTCCGCGTGACCGTGCCCGGAGGCGCCCAGGTGCAAGCGGCGGGCGTGACGAGCGTTGGCGTCCAGCCGACGCACCGCCGTCTCGGGATCAACTCGTCCATCATGCGCGCGCAGCTGGACGACATCCGCTCGCGCGGCGAGTCGATCGCCGTGCTGTACGCCTCGGAGGGCGGCATCTACGGGCGTTTCGGCTACGGCCTGGCGTCGTTCCTCGGCGAGATCGACCTGGAGGGCGACCGGTCGACGTTCGTCCGCGGGTACCGGACCGCCGGGCGCGTGCTGCTGCTGCCACGGGCCGAGGCGATGCCGTTGATGCGCCAGGTCTACGAGCGCGCGCAGCCACGACGGCCGGGGATGATCGCGATGGACGATGCGTGGTGGGAGTTGCTCCACTTCGAACAGGAGAAGGAGAAGGACGACCCGATGTTCTACGCCGTGCACGACACGGACGGGGTGGCAGACGCATACGCGACCTACCGTGTGAAGCACGAGTGGACCGACTCGCTCCCGACGCTCGAGCTCACCGTGCGGCAGCTCGTCGCCTCCGACCCGCGGGCCTACGCCGACATCTGGCGGTACCTGTTCGACATCGACCTGGTGCATCGGGTGAAGGCATGGAACCGGCCGGTCGACGAGGCGCTGTTCTTCCTGATGCAGGAGCCGCGACGGCTCCGGTTCCGGACGAGCGACGCGCTCCGCGTGCGCCTGGTGGATGTGCCCGTCGCCCTCGCGTCGCGCGGATACGCCGGCGACGGCCGCATCGTCGTCGAGGTCGAGGACCGCTTCTGCCCGTGGAACGAAGGGCGGTACGCGCTCGCGGTGACCACGGGCGGAGCAACGTGCGAACGAACGAAGGAAGATCCGGACATCATCTGCAGCGCAGCCGACCTTGGCGCGACCTATCTGGGTGGCACGTCGTTCCGTCAGCTCCATCGAGCGGGGCGCGTGCACGAGCCTCGTCCCGGCGGGCTCGATCGTGCCGACGCGTTGTTCGCCTCGGACCCGGCGCCCTGGAGCTCGTTCATCTTCTAGTCCGAGACAGACGAGGGTTCAACCGCCGCGGATCCCCTGCACCACGAACACCACACCGATGGCCGCCAGGCCGATCGAGAGCGCGACGCGGATCCATCGGAGCCCCCGGTCGCCCACCAACGTTCGACCGCCGCTCCCCAACAGCGTGAACGTGAAGTCCGAGACCGACACGCCGATCGTCATGAACAGCGCCGCCGCCACCGCGGCCTCGCGGCCGCCGTCGGCCGTCGCGTCGGCGATGACGGCGGAGGCCGTGGTCGCGAAGAAGATCCAGGCGCCCGGGTTCAAGACCACCGACACGATGCCGCGCATCGTTGGTCCCATGGTGGCGGGCGCCTCGGGCGGGGTGGCCTCCGGATCGCCCGCCTCTCGGCGGACCCGCCGGAGCTCGTCCAGCGCCAGGAAGATGAGGAACCCTCCGCCGACCACCCGGAGCGCGCGGAGCAGCCCCTCCCCGGGCGCGAGCGACGAGAACCCGAACGCGAGCGCCACCATCACCAGGAACAGCGTGCCGTTCGCGCCGAGCATCACCCGCAGCCCGCCGGAGAAGCCCCGCTTCGCGGTCTCGGTGAGGATCAGGAGCTGCACCGGGCCGGGGGCGGCGCCCAGGGCGAACCCCAGCGCGAACGCCGCTCCGATGTGCGAGGACCAACTCACCCGGCCGACGGATCCCCGTCGAGCCGGAGCTCGTCGACCGCGATCGAGCCGTCGTCATGCAGGGTGACCAGGATCCCCTCGCATTCTTTGAGCGGCTCGATCTGGATGCCGGTCAACCCGAGCGCGGTGCGCTCGACGAGTGGGGTGTGGCTTATCGCGAGCCCTCGCCCGCCGTCGGGGACGCGGTCGAGCAACGCCCGCGCACCCGCCGCCATCCCCTCCGAGCTGCCTCCGGACGCATCGTGGCCGGCAAGCCCGGGGACGATCTGGTGGTCGGGCAGCTGTTGTCCGGCGCCGCGGAGGAACCACGCCGCCGTCTCCGCCGCGCGCTGGCTGGGGGACACGAAGACGACGTCATACGTGGCCGCCGCCGCCCGCCCCACGTCCTCCGACTGCGCACGGCCCGCCGCGGAGAGCCGGTCGGCGGTCGGGTCGCGACGTGCGTGCCGGCGGAGCTCGAGTTGCCTCACGTTCGGACGACCTCCTCAGGGGTTCGCGTATCATGCCGCATCCGTGACCGCCCCACGCCGGATCGTCCCGTTGATCGTCCTCGTCGTCGTGTTCGCCGTGGCGTGCACGGGCGGCGGCGGCAGCAGCCCGACGACCACCCCGAGCGCGACGCCGACGTCGCCGGTCCCGACGGGGCCGGTCCGGTTCGAGCCGGGACACTACCGGTACGACTTCGGAGGCGTGACCGCGGACATCACGTTCGACGGGAGCGGCGCGACCATGGACGTCAAGAACGCGACGGGTGCCGAGCTCGCCCCGCCGGCGGTCTACGTCGTGGACGGCACCGGAGCGCAGCGCGACGGGACCGTGGTCGACGCGGCCGCGATCCCGGACGGGCAGAGCGCGACGTTCGCGGTGACGTTCCCGGATCAGGTCACGAAGGAGTCGATCGGGCTCGTGATCCTGCTGTTCGGCGACTCGAACTGGGGGGCGTTCTCCCCGGTTCCCGCCGCGTGACGTCAGCCCTCGCGGCTGGCCGGCTCGGCCTCGCCGGCCTGCCACCGGGCGAGGACGAAGAGCAGGTCCGACAGGCGGTTCAGGTAGCGCCGCACCTCCGGGTTCACCGTTGCGTTCCGCCCGCTCCAGCTCCACCACCCGGCGCTCGGCGCGACGGACGACGCTGCGCGCAAGGTCGAGCGCCGCGCTCGCGGGGTTCGCGCCGGGGACGATGAAGACCTGTGGGAGCGGCCGGAGCTCCACCAGGTCGTCGATCCGCTGCTCCAGCCGGCGCACCATGTCGTCGGTCACGAGGGACACGCCCTTCTCGAGCTTCTTCCGCTTCGCCGGGTTCGCGGCCAGGTCGGCGCCCACCACGAAGAGCTCGCGCTGGAGCACCAGGAGGTCTTCCTGCAGGTCGGGGTCGTCGGCGAGCGCCCGGGCGAGCCCGAGGGCCGCGACGGCCTCGTCGGTGGTGCCGTAGGCGTCGGTCGCCAGATCCGCCTTGGAGATCCGACCGCCGTAGAGGAGGCCCGTGGAGCCGTCGTCGCCGGTCTTGGTGTAGATGCGCGGCATCGGGAGCTAGCATAGGTGCCGTCTGGGTCCGTGGCTTCGCGGCGAAGGAGGGGCGCATGACCGGCAGGTTCGGATCGCTGATGACGGCGATGGTGACGCCGTTCCGCGAGGAGGACCACGCGCTGGACGTGGACGGGGCGCAGCGTCTGGCCTCGCATCTCCTGGATACCGGCAGCGACGCGATCGTCGTCGCGGGCTCGACCGGCGAGTCGCCCACGCTCACGTACAAGGAGAAGGCCGAGCTGTTCCGAGCGGTCGGCGAGGTCGTTCGCGGTCGCGGCAAGCTGATCTGCGGGACCGGGACGTACTCGACCGCCGAGACGCTCGAGCTCACGCAGGCGGCGGAGGACGCGGGCGCCGACGGATTGCTCGTCGTGACCCCGTACTACAACAAGCCGCCGCAGCGCGGCCTGATCGCGCACTTCGAACGCGTGGCCGACGCGACCGAGCTGCCGATCATCGTCTACAACATCCCCGGCCGGACCGCGACGCGGATCGAGCACGACACGCTGCTGGAGCTCGCCGCGCGTCCCAACATCGTCGCGGTGAAGGACTCCACCGGCGACTTCCAGGGGGTGTCGCGGCTGATGGCCGAGGCGCCGCCCGACTTCGAGGTCTACAGCGGGGACGACTGGGCGACGTTCGGCTACGTCTGCCTGGGCGCCGTCGGGATCGTCTCCGTGGCGAGCCACCTGGTCGGCCCGCAGATCCGCCAGATGATCGAGCTGATCCAGACCGGCGACGTCCCCGCCGCGCGGAAGATCCACGAGGACCTCTCCCCGCTCTTCAACGCCTTGTTCATCACGAGCAACCCCATCCCGTTGAAGGCGGCGCTGGGGATGATCGGCCTCCCCGCCGGCGTGCCGCGGCTCCCGCTCGTCCCGGCCACGGCCGAGGAGCGGACGCGGGTCCGCAAGGCGTTGGAGGATGCCGGTCTCCTCTGACACCGACGTCCGCGTCGTCTTCCTCGGTGGCGTCGGCGAGGTGGGCCGGAACATGGCCTGCATCGAGCTGGGCGATCGCATCCTCCTGGTCGACGTGGGCCTGTCGTTCCCGTCGGCGGACATGTTCGGCATCGACCTGGTCCTGCCCGACTTCGACTACGTCCGGGAACGCGCGGATCGGATCGAGGCCGTGGTGCTCACGCACGGACACGAGGATCACATCGGCGCGCTGCCGTACCTGCTCCGCGAGCTGACGGACATCCCGGTCTACGGGACGGCGTTCACGCTGGCGCTGCTCGAGGGCAAGCTGGAGGAGCACGGCGTCGCCGACCGGTGCGAGCTCCACGTGGTCACGCCGGGGGAGGGGACGACCACGGTCGGCCCGTTCTCGATGCGCTTCCTTCGCGTCACGCACTCGATCCCCGACGGCATGGCCGTGGTGGTCGACACGCCGCTGGGCGCGATCCTGCACACCGGCGACTTCAAGATCGACCAGACGCCGCTCGACGGCCGGCCGACCGATCTCCACGGCCTCGCCGAGGAGGCGAGCGGGCTGGGGGTGCACCTGCTGCTCTCGGACTCGACCAACGCCGAGGAGGCCGGGTACACCTCGAGCGAGCGGAGCGTCGGTCCGGTCATCCACCGGATCATCGAGAAGGCGCCGCACATCGTCGTCGTCGCGTGCTTCTCGAGTCATATCCACCGCATCCAACAGGTCGTGGACGCGGCGCGGGCCAACGAGCGCGTGGTGGCATTCCTCGGCCGGTCGATGTTGAAGAGCGTGGAGGCCGCGCGGCGGCTCGGGCTCCTCCACGTCCCGGACGAGGACATCGTCGGTATCGAGGAGGTCGACCGGCTCGATCCCAGCCGGGTGGTGGTGATCTGCACGGGGAGCCAGGGCGAGCCGTACTCGGCCCTCTCGTTGATGGCCGCGCGAGAGCACAAGTGGGTGAAGCTCGGTCCCGACGACACCGTCGTCCTGTCGTCTTCGTTGATCCCCGGGAACGAACCCGCGATCCATCGCGTGGTCGACGCGCTCTACCGCACGGGCGGCGACGTCTACCACGTGCCCGCGGACGCGGTGCACGCGAGCGGCCACGCAGCGCAGGAGGAACTCCGCCTCATGCTGTCGTTGGTGCGGCCCCGCTGGTTCATCCCGATCCACGGCGAGCGCAGGCACCTGCAGCACCACGCACGTCTCGCCGTCGAGGTCGGCATCCCGAGCGACCACGTGATCGTGTGCGAGGACGGCGACGTCGTGGAGGTCGGCGAGCGGGTCAAGGTCGTCGATCGGGTCCAGGCCGGCATGACGTTCGTCGACGGGCTCGGGATCGGCGACGTCGGCGGCTCGGTCCTGCGGGACCGGCGGAAGCTCGCGGGCGACGGCGTGGTCGTGGTCGTGCTCACGGTGGACATGCACACCGGCGAGGTCATCGCCGGTCCCGACATCGTGAACCGGGGCTTCGTCTACGACGAGACTTCGGGGGACATCCTTGAAGAGGCCCGGAAACGCGTCATGCTTTCCCTCCAAGGGAGCGCGGACGCGCAGGTCACGGATCCATCCGTGCTCCAGCAGAACGTCCGGCGGGTGCTGGGCAAGTACTTCTACGAGGTCACCCAGCGCAAGCCGGTCATCCTGCCCGTGATCATGGAGGTGTAGGTGCCCCAGAAGACGGCCCGCCGGGCCCCGGCCCGGCGCTCTTCCCCGTCGTCGAGGAAACGGACCGCCAGGAAGAAGCCCCGCAGGACCGCGCGCAAGCCCGCGCGGACCCCCACCCGGCAGATCCTCTCGCCGTGGGCGCGCGACGCGGTGGGCATCGGACTGGTGGTCTTCGGCCTGCTGGCGGTCCTGTCGATCTGGTTCGACGCGGCCGGACCCGCGGGGGACGGCATCTCCTACCTCCTGCGAGGGGCGTTCGGCGTCGGCGCCGTTGCCTTCCCCGTCGTCGGCGTCTACTGGGGGGTCGTCCTGCTGCGAGACGTCGCCGCCGAGGATCGCGTGCGCATGGCCATCGGGTTCATGATCCTCGGGCTCGGCCATCCTGGGGCTCGTGTCGCTGTTCCGAGGTAATCCCGGGGTCTTCGAGCCGCTACGACGTGCTCGCCGCGGCGGCCGGACTCACGGGCGCGTTCGCCGCCCACCCGCTGTCCCGGCTCGTGTCGCCGATCGGCTCCGGCATCGTCTGCGCGGGAGCCGCCACGCTGGGGCTGCTGATCTTCACGGGCACACCCGTCTCCCGCATCATCCAGGCGGTCCAGGAGTTCCGGGATGCACGTTCGGAGCGTGACCCGGTGGCCGCGAAGCCCGAGGCAGAGGTCCGGGCCCCCCGGCGGGCCAAACCGGGGAGGGTCTCCATCCGTGAGGCGTTGGGCCTCGACGTCGCCGACGAGCTCGTGATCGAGCTCCCTGAGGCGGCCGAGGTGGAACCCGACGACGAGCCGGAGCCAGCCGTCCGGCCCGCGAAGGCCCGCACGGTCTCAACCGCCAGCGGCCCCTATCAACTCCCTCCGCTCGACCTCCTCCGGTCGGCGCCGGTGTCCACCTCCGACGGACGCGACGAGAAAGAGACCATGGAGGCGCTCGAGCGAACGCTCCGCACGTTCGGTGTCGATGCTCGCGTCACCGGCATGTCCCGCGGTCCGACCGTCTCGATGTACGAGGTCGACATCGCCGCCGGAACCAAGGTGAACAAGGTCCTGCAGCTCTCGAGCGACATCGCGTACGCGCTGGCGACGCCCGACGTACGGATCATCGCGCCCATCCCGGGCAAGTCCGCGATCGGCGTCGAGGTGCCGAACAAGCACCGCGACTTCGTGATGCTCGGCGACATCCTTCGATCGAAGGCGGCGAAGGACGCGACGCATCCGCTCACGGTGGCGCTCGGCAAGGACGTGCACGGCCGGCCCCAGGTGGTGAACCTGGCGACCATGCCGCACATCCTCATCGCGGGCGCCACGGGCTCGGGCAAGTCCAGCCTGATCAACTGCTTCATCACGTCCATCCTCATGCGGACCACGCCCGACGACGTCCGACTGGTGCTCGATCGATCCGAAGCGCGTCGAGCTCAGCCACTACGCCGAGGTTCCGCACCTCCTGTCGCCGGTGATCGTGCACCCCAAGCGCGCCGCGGAGGCGCTGCAGTGGATCGTCCGCGAGATGGAGCTCCGCTACGAGATGCTCGCCACGGTCGGCGTCCGCGACATCGACGGCTACGAGGCCGGTCTGCGCGAGGGGACGCTCC
This sequence comes from uncultured Actinomycetes bacterium, assembly GCA_963736335.1. GTDB lineage: Bacteria > Actinomycetota > UBA4738 > UBA4738 > HRBIN12 > JBBQVZ01. The sequence goes on from CAVTOC010000005.1 coordinate 827,510, forward strand.
GCATCCCGCCCGGCCAGGAGGCCGGCTACGAGCACATGCCGTTCATCCTCGTCGTGATCGACGAGCTGGCCGACCTGATGATGGTGGCGCCCCGCGACGTGGAGGACGCCATCTGCCGGATCGCGCAGATGGCGCGGGCAGTCGGCATCCACCTGATGGTCGCCACGCAGCGCCCGTCCGTCGACGTCGTGACCGGTCTCATCAAGGCGAACATCCCGTCGCGTGTGGCGCTGATGACGTCCAGCCAGGCCGACTCCCGCGTGGTCCTCGACATGAACGGCGCGGAGAAGCTCGTCGGACACGGCGACATGCTGTTCGCGCCGGCGAACGCCTCGAAGCCGACCAGGCTCCAGGGCGCGTGGGTCACGGAGCAGGAGATCCACGAGATCTGCGCGTTCATCCGCGATCAGCGCGAGGTCGTGTACGAGCACAGCGTGGAGGGGCTCGGCCTCCCGCCGCTCGAGCGCCCGGACGCGCTCGGCGCGCAGGGCGCCGGCGACGACGAGGAGCTCCTCGAACCAGGCCGCGGAGCTCGTGATCCGCTCCCAGCTCGGGTCGACCAGCATGCTGCAGCGCAAGCTGAAGGTGGGGTTCGCGCGGGCGGGTCGCCTGATGGATCTCTTGGAGGAGCAGGGAGTCGTCGGCGAGGGTCAGGGATCGAAGGCGCGAGACGTCCTGATCACCTGGGAGGAGTGGCAGGAACGCCGCAGCGCCTAGGCGCTACAGGGCTCCCACCCGCCGGGCGACCTGGAACAGGGTGTCCGCGTGCTGCTGGGGATCGATCATGAACGCTCCCGAGATGCCGACCTCGCCCTGCCAGTACGCGTAGATGTCGCCGTCGGTCCACCCGCGCGCCCGCGCGCTCTTGAAGCTGCGGACCATCTCGCTGCCCCGCCAGAGCGACTGCGGCGAGACGAAGAACCCCCCTCGTTCGCCGTCGATCGAGAGCCAGAAGGATCCCACGAGGCCCCACGTGCCGTCGTCCTGGTCGCCGGAGACCAGCAGGAACCGCACGGGTCCCTCGGACAGGAGATCCGGCGTGGTGACCCGCTCCGAGAACGAGCCGAGCGGCGAGTCTTCGATGCGTCCTTCGTCCGTGCGGTCTGCGTCGCGATCCATCGTTGCTCCCTCCTCCGTCCGGACACTAGGTCACCCGGTGTTCGAGGGGCAGCGGTCAGAAGGCGATAACCGGTCGGGTTCTTGGTCCTAGGTCCTGCGCCTCCGCCCGGGGCGGAGATCCTCGGCGAGGATCGCCCATCGCTCGTGGTCGCGCCACCGCCCGCCGATCTTGAGGTAGCGGGGGGAGTACCCCTCCAGGCGGAACCCCGCCCCTTTGACCAGTGCCCGGGACGGTTCGTTCTCGGGCTGGATATTCGCCTCCAGGCGGTGGAGCTTGAGCGGACCGAAGGCGTGGCGGAGCGTGAGCCGGATGCCTTCGCTCATGTAACCCTGGCCCGAGAACGGCGTGAACGCGTAGTAGCCCAGGTACGCGCTGCGGAGATGGCCGTAGTAGATCTGGCTGACGTTGTAGACGCCGACCATCGCTCCGTCCTCCCGGCGGCAGACAAGCAGCGCCTCCGACTCGTCGGACCTCGCCCGTTCGAGGAAGGTGGCGAACCCTTCGGGATCCGCCGGAGCGAACACCCACCTCCGATGCAGCTCCCGGCTGGCGTGAGCGCGTTCCAGGAACTCGTCGCGATCGCGCGCGCTCGGGTTCCGCAGGAAGACCCGATCCCCTTCGGCGAGTGCTCGCCTCACGACGCGTCGAGACGGGCGCGCGACTCCTCGATCACCCGCAGTGCGCTCGCGCGGTCCTCGTATCCGTCCGTGGCGACCTTGTGGCCCTCGAGGTCCTTGTAGACCTGGAAGAAGTGCTCGATCTCATTCAGCAGCGACGTCGGGAGCCCGTCGATGTCCTCGACGTGGGACCACAGCGGATCTCGGAGCGGCACGCACAGGATCTTCTCGTCTTCGCCCTTCTCATCCGTCATCCGGAACAGGCCGACCGGCCTGGCGTTGATGTGACACCCGGGGAACGTCGGCTCGCCCACGAACACGAGGGCGTCCAGTGGATCGCCGTCCTGACCGAGCGTCCCGTCGATGAACCCGTAGTCCGCGGGATACTGCATGGACGTGAACAACATGCGGTCCAGGAAGATCGTGCCCGTCTCATGATCGAACTCGTACTTGTTCCGCGATCCCTTCGGGATCTCCACGACGATGGTGAGGACCTCGCCCGAGTCGACCATGGAGCGAGTGTAGCCAGGCGGGGCGCTATCATCCGCGGGGCCCGAGGCCCGGAGGTGTCGTGCAGGATTCGATGATCGGGGTCGGGTTCCGCGCTGCGGAAGGCGCGCGAGCGGCGCGGCATCACCCTCGACGCCGCCAGTCGCGATACCAAGCTGCACATCGATCAGCTCCGGGCGCTCGAGTCAGAGGACTTCGAAGCGTTGCTGGGCGACGTGTACGTCCGAGGTTCGTTGCGGACGTACGCGCAGTACCTGGGCCTGTCCCCGGACAAGGTGATCGGGGCGTACGCGCAGCACGCCGACGCGCCGCCACCGCCGCCTCCACCCGCCAAGCTCGGCCGGGTGGAACGAGCGATGGCGGCGACGCGGATCAGGGACAACCAGCGGCTGATGGTGTTCCTCGCCGGACTGGTCCTGGTGATCGCGGTGGTGTTCGGGTTGTTGTCGCGCGGGCACTCGGCCCCCGCGCCCGCAACGCTGCCCACCGTCGCGGCGGCGCCCGACCCGCTCGACCGTCAGATCGACGCCGTGATCGAGGCGGTCGGCGACGTCAGCGTCACCGTGACGGTCGACGGCGTCGAGTCGACGTATCCGATGGCGGCGGGGGAGACGCGGACGTTCACCGCTCAGAGCGATCTGACGCTGTCGGTGACCGACGGCGGCGCGGTCCGCTTGACCGTGAACGGCGTCGATCACGGCGTCCCCGGGACGCCGGGGCAGCCGTGGAGCGATTCGTTCAGCTTCGATACGAGCGACGCGGCGACGCCGTCGGCGGGAACGTGAGGGCGGAGGTCGTCGCCGTCGGGACCGAGCTCCTGCTCGGCCAGATCGCCAACACGAACGCCAGGTGGATCTCCGAACGGCTCGCCGCGATCGGCGTGAACGTCCTGCATCATCAGGCGGTCGGCGACAACATCCCACGGATCGTCGAGGTGCTCCGCGTGGCGGTCGATCGAGCCGACGTCGTGCTGGTGACCGGCGGGCTCGGACCGACGGAGGACGACCTGACTCGGGATGCGATCGCGCGGTTGCTCGATCGTCCGATGGTCCGCCACCCGGAGATCGAAGCGCTGCTCCGGGAGAAGTTCGCGGGGTACGGCCGTGGCGACATGCCCCTCAGTAACCTGCGCCAGGCAGACGTCCCCGAAGGAATGCGAACGATCACTCCCGTCCGCGGCACCGCGCCAGGCCTGGTCGCCGAGCTGCCCGGCGGCAAGCGGATCTACGCGGTCCCCGGCGTTCCCGTCGAGATGCAGGAGATGATGGAGGGGACGATCCTCGGGGAGCTCGCATCGCTCGCCGGACCTGCGACGATCGTCTCGCGCACGCTCCGGTCGGCGAGCCTCGGCGAGTCCCGCGTGGCCGAGATGCTTCGCGACCTCTTCGAAGCCTCGTCCAATCCGAGCGTCGCGTACCTGGCGTCGTCGAGCGAGGTGAAGGTCCGGCTCACCGCCAAGGCGCCGACGCGCGACGAAGCCGAGTCGATGCTCGCCCCATTGGTCGCCGAGGTCGCCACCCGGCTGGGAGCCGCGATCTTCACCGTGGACGACGAAGAGCTCGAGGTGGCCGTGGGGCGGCTGCTCCGCGCGGCCGGCTCATCCCTCGCGTGCGCCGAGTCGCTCACGGGTGGAGGGGTCGGGGCACGCCTGACCGCCGTCCCCGGTGCGTCCGACTACTTCATGGGCTCGGCGGTCGTCTACACGGCGGAGGCGAAGCGGAGCGTCCTCGGCGTGTCGCAGCAGACGATCGACGGTCCCGGCGTGGTCAGCGAGGCGTGCGCGCTCGAGATGGCCGCGGGAACCCGCCGCGTGTTCGGCGCCGACGTCGGTTTGGCGCTCACGGGGGCCGCCGGACCCGAGTCGCACGGGGGAGCCCGACCGGGCACGGTGTGGATCGCGCTGGATGCCGACGGTGTGCGGCACGCGAGAGGGTTCCGTGTACCGGGCGAACGGTTCCGCGTCCGGCGGTGGGCGGAGCAGGCGGGCCTGGACCTTGTCCGTCGGTACCTCGAGGGCGTGCCGCTGCCGGCCTCGGACCTCTGACGTCGATGGCGGAGGGCGCGGCCGAGCCTGCCGAGGACCCGCCGCAACGGCTGTTCCTCGCGATCGAGATGCCGTCCGAGGCCGTCGACGCGGTCGGCGCCGCCATCCGACCGTGGCGCGAGTCGTTCCCGACCGCACGATGGATCCCACCGGAGAACTGGCACGTGACGCTGAAGTTCCTCGGCCGCACCGCGGCTCGCCTGATGCCGTGGGTCGGGGAGACCGTGGGAGCGATCGCCGCCGCTCACCCGTCGGCCACGCTTCGGGTGCACGGTCTCGGAGCGTTGCCCTCGACACAGCGAGCTCGGGTCCTCTGGGCGGGGATCGACGATCCCGCCGGTGTCCTGACGGAACTCGTGGCCGATCTCGAGTCGGGGCTCGCGGAAGCGTTCCGTCCCGAGGTGCGGAGGTTCCATCCGCATCTGACGGTGGCGCGATCCGAGCCACCCCTCCGGCTCCCGGAGCCCTACTCGGGAACGGCCCTCGAGTCGGAGGCCTTCGTCGTCGACCGGGTCGTGCTGTTCCGCAGTCATCTCCACGGTCGGGGTTCCCCGACGTACGAGCCCCTGAGAACGTTCGCGCTCGAAGGATAGGCCGGGTGCTTGTGTTCGAACATCTGTTCGAGTAACCTTCGCCCGTCTGTGTCGCTGTACCCGTCGGATGACAGGGGTGTAACTTATGTCAGAGCCACTCGGTAAGGTCTCCGCGATGGGAGACGAGCGTCGCCGGATCCTCCTCACCGGCGAGCCGAGAGGGCACAAGGAGGACAAGGCGATGGATCGCGAGAAGATGCTCGACGTCACGCTGCAGCAGATCGAGAAGCAGTTCGGCAAGGGTGCGGTCATGAAGCTCGGCGAGCACCCGATGGGGGCCGGCATCACGGTCATCCCGACGCGGCTCGCTCGCCCTCGACATCGCGCTCGGCGTCGGCGGCATCCCTCGCGGCCGCATCATCGAGGTCTTCGGGCCGGAAGGCTCGGGCAAGACCACGGTCTGTCTCCACATGATCGCCGAGGCGCAGGCGAAGGGCGGCATCGCGGCGTTCATCGACGCCGAGCACGCGCTCGACCCGACGTACGCACGCGAGCTGGGGGTGAACATCGACGAGCTGCTGGTCTCCCAGCCGGACTCCGGCGAGCAGGCGCTCGAGATCGCGGACATGCTCGTCCGGTCGGCGGCCCTCGACATCGTGGTGGTCGACTCCGTGGCCGCGCTCGTGCCTCGCGCCGAGATCGAAGGGGAGATGGGGGACACGCACGTCGGTCTGCAGGCGCGCCTGATGTCGCAGGCCATGCGGAAGCTCGCCGGGACGCTCTCGCGGTTCGACACGTCGGCGATCTTCATCAACCAGCTCCGCGAGAAGATCGGCGTCATGTTCGGCTCGCCGGAGACCACACCGGGCGGCCGCGCGCTCAAGTTCTACTCGTCCGTCAGGCTCGACGTCCGCAAGATCGAGAACCTGAAGGACGGCACCGACGTCGTGGGCTCTCGGACCCGGGTCAAGGTCGTGAAGAACAAGGTCGCGCCGCCGTTCCGTCAGTGCGAGTTCGACATCATGTACGGCAAGGGCATCTCCAAGGAGGGTTCGCTCATCGACGTCGGCGTCGAGCAGGAGATCATCAAGAAGGCCGGCGCCTGGTTCACGTACGAAGGAGATCAGCTCGGCCAGGGTCGTGAGAACGCGAAGCAGTTCCTCGCCGAGCACGTCGACGTGCGTGACGAGATCGAGCGGAAGGTCCGTGAGGCCGTCGGCCTGACGAGCTTCGGGGTCGAGGGCGACGAGACGCCGATCCAGGTCGTTCCCGACCTGGTCCTCGAGGACCGTGAGCCCGAGCCGGAGTCCGAGCCGGTGTCGGCCGCGGCCGGCAAGCCGTCGAAGGCGCGCAACGGCAACGGCTAGGTCGCCGGTGGACGGCCAGACCAACCGCAAGCCCAAGACCCCGAAGAGCTGCCACGAGCGCGCACTGGGCCTCTTGGCCGTGCGAGCCCGCAGCCGGCGGGAGCTGGAGCGTCGTTTGCTCCAGGCGGGGTTCGAGGCGGACGAGGTCGCGGACGTCCTGGAGCGCCTCGAACGGGTCGGGCTGGTCGACGACGAGGCCTTCGCGCGTCAAGTCGCCGAGCACGCGTTCGGGGTGAAGCGGTCGGGGAGACGGGCCGTCGTGAGCAGCCTGATGGCCGCCGGGGTCGCCCCGGGCCTGATCGAAGCGACCCTGGCGGATGCGGGGGACGAGGAGGCCAGGGCCGAGGCGCTGGCTCGATCCAGGGCATCGCGCCTGGGGTCGCTCGACCCGGTCAAGGCGTTCTCTCGGCTCACATCGTTGCTGGTCAGGCGGGGGTACACCCCCGAGGTGGCCCGCCAGGCCGCCCGCCGGGCCCTCTCCCTCGACGGGCTCCCGGCAACTGAGGACGGCGGCAACCTTGCCTCCGGGTTCACGCGGCCGTAGCATCGTGAACACGAGAAGAACGAACGAAGAATCCGACGTTACCGACGAGGCCCTGTGAGCGAGCTGACCGACACGAGAACGGAAGATCGACGACGTACGGGGCGCGTTTCGCCTGTGGCGGACCGCGCGCCGTGACCTCCCTCACACACACCGGCCCCTAGACGACGGCGGGACCCTTCCGAGGTTCTTCTCTCAAGACGCGTTCGACGTGTGTTGGGAGGAACGATGGTCCCAGTTGTGGTCGGCATCCTCGCCCTCGTGGTGGGGATCGCCGCGGGATTCTTTATCCGCAAGACGATGGCCGCCTCGGATGCGCAGAGCATCGAGGCGCGGGCACAGAAGACCTTGCTGGAGGCCGAACGAGAGGCGGACGCGACCCGGGTTCGCGCCATCCAGGAGGCCCGCGAGGAGTCCGCGACCATGCGTCGTGAAGCGGAGGAGGACGTGCGCGCCCGCCGCGAAGAGATCTCGCGTCTAGAGAACCGGATCCTCGAGTCGGAGACCGACCTCCGCAAGCGGGTCGCGACGATCGAGTCGCGGACGCTCGAGCTCCAGGAACGCGACGAGAAGCTCCAATTCGTGCGGGAGCAGTTGGAGAAGGCCGCCGATCAGCATCGGGCCGAGCTGGAGCGCATCGCCGGCATGACGTCGGCCGAGGCCCGGGAGCATCTCGTCTCGCAGGTGGTGGAGGACGCCAAGCGGGCGGCCATGACGCAGGTCCGGGAGATCGAGCAGCGGGCCCGGGAGGAGGGCGACGAGCGAGCCCGAAAGATCGTGACGATCGCCATCCAGCGGGTCGCATCCGAGCAGACGGCGGAGTCCACCGTGTCGGTGTTCGCGCTGCCGAGCGAGGACATGAAGGGCCGCATCATCGGGCGTGAGGGGCGCAACATCCGCGCCTTCGAGGCCACCACGGGCGTGAACCTCATCGTGGACGACACGCCAGAGGCGGTGGTCCTTTCGTGCTTCGATCCCGTCCGGCGCGAGGCGGCGCGCATGACGCTCGAGAAGCTCGTGGCCGACGGCCGGATCCATCCGGCCCGCATCGAGGAGATCCACGAGCGGTCCCTGCGGGAATTGGAGGAGCAGATCCGGCGAGCGGGTGAGGATGCCGTGGCCGAGGTGGGCATCACCGACATCCACGCGGAGATGATCAAGCTCTTGGGCCGGCTCCAGTACCGGACCTCCTACGGCCAGAACGTGCTGAAGCACCTGGTGGAGTCCGCACACATCGCGTCGGCGCTTGCCGCCGAGATCGGTGTCGACGGGACCATCGCCAAGCGGGGGGCGTTCCTCCACGACATCGGGAAGGCCGTGACCCATGAGATCGAGGGCTCGCACGCGATCATCGGCGCCGAGATCGCGCGCCGCCTGAAGGAGAGCCCGGAGGTCGTGCACTGCATCGAGTCGCACCACGGCGAGGTCGAGCAGCATTCGGTGGACGCCGTGCTCGCGCAGATCGCCGACTCGATCAGCGGTGGGCGGCCGGGGGCTCGACGGGAATCGCTGGAGACCTATGTGAAGCGCCTGCAGCGCCTCGAAGAGATCTGCACCGCGATGCCGGGCGTGGAGAAGACGTACGCCATGCAGGCCGGCCGCGAGGTTCGCGTGATGGTCAAGCCGGAGGACGTCGACGACATCTCCGCACAGGTGATCGCCCGCGACATCGCGAAGCAGGTCGAGGAGGAGCTGCAGTACCCGGGCCAGATCAAGATCACCGTGGTCCGGGAGACCCGAGCCGTGGAGTACGCCAAGTAGGTAGCCTCGACGCGATGGAGCGCACGTACCTGATACGCACCTTCGGGTGCCAGATGAACGAGCACGACTCCGAGCGGATCGGCGGTCTGCTCGCGGCCGACGGCATGACGCCGACGGACGACATGTCCGCCGCCCGCGTCGTCGTGTTCAACACGTGCGCCATCCGTGAGAACGCCGACAACCGGCTTTACGGCAACCTCGGCCACCTGAAGCCGCTGAAGGACGACGACCCGTCGCTCCGCATCGTGGTGGCGGGTTGCCTCGCTCAGAAGGACCGCGGCGAGATCCAACGGCGCGCGCCGTGGGTGGACGTCGTGGTGGGCACGCATGCCCTCCCGCACCTCCTCGAGCTGCTGAAGGCCTCGGAGGATGACGGGCCGCAGATGGACGTCCGCGAGTACACGGAGGTGTTCCCCAGCGCGCTCCCGGCGGCACGTCACGACGACTTCCGCGCATGGGTGTCGATCGCGCCGGGATGCGACAACGCGTGCACGTTCTGCATCGTGCCGCTCGTCCGGGGGCCGCAGCGGTCGCGCTCGATCGGCGACATCTTGGCGGAGGTGCAGGGCCTCGCGCAGCGCGGGGTCGTCGAAGTGACGCTCCTCGGCCAGAACGTGAACACGTACGGTCGCGACGTCACGGTTCCGGGGTCGTCGAACCGTCCGCTGTTCGCCGAGCTGCTCCGGCAGGTCGGGCAGGTCGACGGCATCCGCCGCGTGCGCTTCACGTCGCCGCATCCGCACGACTTCACACCCGACGTGATCGACGCCATGGCCGAGACGCCCGCCGTCTGCGAGCACATCCACTTCCCGCTGCAATCGGGCTCCGATCGCGTGCTCAAGGTCATGCGGCGTTCGTACCGGCGCGACCGGTACCTGGGCTGGCTGGACGCGATCCGCGATGCCATCCCCGACGTCGCGGTGTCGACCGACATCATCGTCGGGTTCCCCGGCGAGACGGAGGACGACTTCGCGCAGACGCTGGACGTGGTCGAGCGGGCGCGGTTCGACAGCGCGTACACGTTCCAGTACTCGCCGCGACCCGGCACGCAGGCCGCGGCGTACGACGACCAGATCCCCAAGGAGGTCGTGCAGGAGCGGTTCGACCGGCTGGTCGAGTTGCAGCAACGGGTCTCGCTCGAACGGTCGCTCGCACAGGTCGGCGGCACGTTCGAGGTGCTCGTGGAGGGTGCGGGGAAGCGAGGTCCGTCGACCCAAGCACGCACGCGAACCAACCGGATCGTGCACGTCCCCGACGCGCTGGAGCCCGGGTCGTTCGCGAACGCAAGGATCGTGGCGGCGTCGGCGCATCATCTGACGGGAGCGCTGGTGCCCTCACCGGAGGCCGTGGCCGTCTGAGGGCGGCCGGCATGTCCCGGCGACCGCCGCTCGCGCTCGTCGGTCCGACGGCCGTGGGGAAGACCGACGTCTCGATCGCGCTCGCCGAGTCCTTGGACGCCGAGATCGTCTCGGTTGACTCGATGCTCGTCTACCGAGGGATGGACGTCGGCACGGCCAAGCCCTCACCGGCCGAGCGGGCGCGCGTCCCGCACCACCTGATCGACGTCGCCGAGCCGTCGGAACCGTTCTCCGTCGCCCGGTTCCAGGGGGAGGCCCGGGAGGCCGTCCGGGCGATCGAGGAGCGTGAACATCCGGTGCTGCTCGTCGGCGGGTCCGGTCTCTACTTCCGCGCGGTGGTGGACGATCTGGAGTTCCCGGGCACCGATCCCTCCACGCGATCACAACTGGAGCGACAGGCCGACGCGCTCGGCCCCGAGCGGATGTACGAGCGATTGGCCGCGTCGGACCCGGTCGCGGCCGCGCGCATCGAGCCGGGCAACGTCCGGCGGACGGTACGAGCCCTCGAGGTGCCGGCGATCACCGGCCGGCCGTTCTCGTCGTACGCCGAGGCGTGGGAGCGCTACGACGTCCACGCGGTGCGCGCGGCCGGGCTGCGGATGCCCCGCGAAGCGCTCATGGCACGGATCGCGACGCGGGTGCGCCTGATGATCGACGGGGGCTGGCTGGACGAGGTCCGATCGCTCGTGGAGCGCGGGTTCGGCGGATGGCTGACCTCGACGCAGGCCATCGGCTACGCTGAGTTGGCGCGTCACCTCCGAGGGGACATGACGATGGACGCCGCCGTCGAAGCCACCGTCAAACGGACCGGCAACCTCGCGCGACGGCAGATGTCGTGGTTCCGGCGCGACCCTCGCATCCGGTGGTTCGACGTGGTCGGGCCTAGTGCGATGACGGCGCTCGAGCCGATCCTTGAGCACCTGACGCGCCCGTGGGAGGACGAGTGACGGACGAACTGCGATTCGCCAAGTATCAGGGCAGCGGCAACGACTTCGTCATGCTCGTCGACCTGGACGACGCGCGTCCCCTGGAGCCGGAGCTCGTCGCGGCGGTGTGCGATCGCCGCACGGGGGTGGGAGCCGACGGCGTGATACGGCTCCTTCGGTCGGAGCGGGCCGACGCGTCGTTCGTGATGGACTACCGCAACGCGGACGGCAGCGTCGCGGAGATGTGCGGCAACGGCGCCCGGTGCGTGGGCAAGCTGGTGCACGACCTGGGGCTGTCGGAGGAGCCACGAGTTCGGGATCGAGACAGGAGGCGGCGTCCGGCGGCTGCGACTGCACGACGACGGGGGAGACGTGCATCGCGTCACCGTCGAGATGGGCGTCCCCGGATTCACGAAGGCGTCGATCCCGATGCGCGGGCCGGCCTGGGAGACGTTCCTGGGACAGCCGTTCGACGTGGGCGGGGGCATCACGCTGACGGCGAGCGCGGTCTCCATGGGGAACCCACATCTCGTGCTCTTCGTGGAGGACGATCCCGATCGGTTCCACGTCGGGCACATCGGTCCCGCCCTGGAACACCACGACGTCGTTCCCCGAAGGCACGAACGTCGAGTTCGCGCAGGTGCACCCCGGCGAGATCAAGGCACGCGTGTGGGAGCGCGGCTCGGGCGAGACGCATGGCGTGCGGCAGCGGGGCGTGCGCGATCGCGGTGGCGGCGAACGAGGCCGGTCTGGTGCCCAACAAGACGGTCGTGCGCTTCCCCGGGGGGGCGCTCGAGGTCGAGCGGCTGGAGAGCGGCGAGGTGCTCCTGACCGGCGAGGCCGAGCGGGTCTTCGAGGGCGTGGTCGACCTGGACCGTCTGCGAGGCCGCGTCCGCGCGTGACCGTCTCGGCGAGCCACCTCGACCCCGGGTTGGACGCGCGGCTCGCCGCGCGGACGCTCGACCTCGTGAACATCGCGTCGGTGAGCGGCGACGAGTCAGCGATCCTCGCGTCGATCGCCGCCGAACTGCCCGAAGGCCTGGACGTGGTCGACCGGGACGACGCCGTCCTCTTCGCGATCCCATCCGCGCGACGGGACGGTGTGCCGCTGATCGTCCTGGTGGGCCACGTCGACACCGTTCCGCCGAACGGGAACTTCCCGGGTGCGCGCGAGGGCGACGCGATCGTCGGGCGAGGGACGGCAGACATGAAGGGTGCGCTGGCCGTGATGCTCGAGATCGCCGCGGGGATGGCGCGGGACCCGGACGCCCCCGACCTCGACGTCGGGCTCCTGTTCTGCGGCCGGGAGGAGCTGCCGATCACCCAGAGCGCGCTCCTCCCGCTCTTCGAACGGTGCCCCACCACCCGGTCGATCGATCTGGCGATCGTGATGGAACCCACCGCCAACGCGATCGAGATCGGCTGCTTGGGGAACCTCAACGCGCGGATCGAGGTTCGCGGCGTCGCGGCGCATACGGCGCGGCCGTGGCTGGGTCACAACGCGATCCACAGCGCGATCGGCGCGCTCACGCCCATCGCGGAGCACCCGCCGAGGGACGTCAAGATCGACGGCCTGGTCTTCCGCGAGGTGGTGAGCGTGACGTCGATCGAGGGAGGCATCGCCGGCAACGTCATCCCGGACAGGGTGGGGGCCACCGTGAACTTCCGGTACGCGCCGACCCGGACGCCCGCCGAGGCCGAGCAGCGCCTGCGCGACCTGATCTCGTTCGGCGACACCGAGCTCACGGTGATCGCCAACGCGCCGCCGGGGCGGGTCGCGGTCCACAACCCGTTGGTCGAACGGTTGCGGGCGGCGGGCGGTCTGACCATCGGCCCCAAGCAGGCGTGGACCCCCGTGGCGGAGTTCGCCTCCGTCGACGTCGACGCGATCAACTTCGGACCGGGCGACCCGCAGTACGCTCATCGTGACGATGAGCGTGTCGACACCTCGGCGCTCGTCCGGTCGTATGAGGTGCTGCGGGCGTTCCTCGCGGCGACGGAGACGGAGGGGGAGGGTTGATGCGGCTGTCGCCGGGGATCCGGAACGCGGACCCGTACCCGTTCGAAGAGCTCGACCGGCGCAAGCGGGAAGCGTTCGATGCCGGGTGCGAGCTGATCGACTTCGGCGTCGGTGACCCGCGCGACGAGACGCCGGCGTTCATCCGTGCGGCGCTTCGGGAGGCGATCGTTCCCACCTCATCGTACCCACGCGCCGCGGGTCTCCCGGAGCTGCGGGAGGCGATCGTCGAGTGGGTGCGGCGGCGGTTCGACGTGACGCTCGATCCGGCGACCGACCTGATCCCCACGCTCGGCAGCAAGGAGCCGATCTTCTCGCTCGCGCAGGCGGTGCTCGATCCGGCATCGGGACGCGATCTGGTCGTCGTGACGGCGCCCGGCTACACCATCCCGGAGCGCGGCGCTCGTTTCGCGGCCGGCGACGTCCTCCGGCTGCCGCTGACGGCGCCCGACTTCCTCCCCGACCTCGACGGCGTCGCCGCCGACGCGTGGGCGCGCACGGCGATCCTGTGGCTCAACTATCCGAACAACCCGACCGGCGCTGTGGCGCCGCCCGCCTTCCTGGAGCAGGCCGCGGCGCTCGCGCGTCGCCACGACTTCCTGCTCGCGCTCGACGAGGCGTACAGCGAGGTGTGGTTCGACGGCGGCCCTCCCGCGTCGGGGCTCGAGTTGGCCGACCGCACGAACGTCGTCGTGCTGAACACCCTCAGCAAGCGCTCCAACATGACGGGCTATCGCTCCGGGTTCCTGGCGGGCGACCGGCAGCTGATCGCGGCGTTGAAGGCGCTCCGGCCCTCGACGGGGGTGACGCCGCAGGAGTTCGTCCAGCGAGCCTCGGTGACCGCCTGGCGGGACGAATCGCACGTGCAGGAGCAGCGTGCTCGCTACGCGGCCAAGCGCGCCATCTTCCTGGAACTCTTCTCGGCGAAGGGCATCGACGTGGCGGGAAGCGTCGCGGGCATGTACCTGTGGATCGCCGTCCCCGGCGGCCGCCCGTCGCTATCGTGGGCGCTGGAGCTGCTCGACCTCGGCATCGTGGTCGCGCCCGGATCGTTCTTCGGACCGGAGGGCGAGGGATACGTCCGCATGGCCATGGTGCCGACCCTGGACGATTGCCGGCGCGCCGTCGACATCCTCGCCGGAGCGCTCGCCGATCGAGGGGTGCACGCGTGAACGCCGGACGCCACGCGGATCTGGCCGCTCGGGTCGAGGCGAGCTTCGACGCCGACGACTGGCAGATCGACGGCGACGCGATCGAGGAAGCCGTTCGCTTGCTCGACCGCGGTGAGGTGCGCGTGGCGGAGCCGACGGACGCCGGCTGGGTCGTGAACGAGTGGGCGAAGAAGGCCGTGCTGCTCTACTTCCGGATCCGCGGGATGGAGACGGTCGAGTCCGGTCCGTTCGAGTACCACGACAAGCTGCCGTTGAAACACGGGTTCGTGGATGCGGGTGTCCGTGTGGTCCCTCCCGCGACGGTCCGATACGGCGCGTTCCTCGCGCCCGGCGTGATCCTCATGCCGAGCTACGTGAACATCGGCGCATGGGTGGGGCCGGGAAGCATGGTGGACACGTGGGCAACCGTCGGGTCGTGCGCGCAGATCGGCGCGAACGTCCACCTGTCGGGCGGCGTGGGGATCGGCGGCGTGCTGGAGCCGGTGCAGGCGGCGCCGGTCGTGGTCGAGGACGGCGCGTTCATCGGCTCGCGCGTCGTCTTGGTGGAGGGGATCCGGATCGGTCGTGAGGCCGTGATCGCGCCCGGCGTGGTCCTGACCGGCAGCGTCCCGGTGATCGACGTCACCGGCTCGGACGCGGTCGAGCATCGTGGCGCCGTCCCGCCGCGGGCGATCGTGATCCCCGGCACGCGCGCCAAGGAGTTCCCCGCCGGTAGCTACGGCCTGCCGTGCGGTCTGATCATCGGGTACCGCGACGCGGGCACCGAGTCCAAGCTCGTGCTGAACGACGTCCTGCGCGAGTTCGGGCTCCCGGGGGAGGTGCAGGCGTGATGGCAGCTGGCGACGCGAAGCCCGGGCGGACGGACGAGCGACAGGTCCTGGAGTCGCCGCTTTCTGCGACGTGGCGCCCGGCGATCCGGGAGCGCGCCGTGTTGGTGGGCGTCGGTCGCGGGATGGTGGAGGAGGACCTGGACGAGCTCGCCGCGCTCGCCGACTCGGCCGGCGCCGACCCCGTGGCGAGGATCGTCCAGAGCCGTGCCGAGCCGGATCCCGGCACGTACGTGGGCAAGGGGAAGCTGGGCGAACTCCACGACGTGATCCACGCGAACCGCGCGAACGCGGTGATCCTCGATCAGGAGCTGAGCCCCGGACAGCTCCGCTCGCTCGAAGAGCGGCTGGGGGTCAAGGTCGTCGATCGCACCGCGCTGATCCTGGACATCTTCGCCCTGCACGCGCGCTCCCGGGAGGGCAAGGTGCAGGTGGAGCTCGCGCAGCTGAACTACCTGTTGCCGCGGCTCCGCGGCTGGGGCGAGGCCATGTCGCGTCTCGGCGGCGGCATCGGAACCCGCGGGCCCGGCGAGACGAAGATGGAGGTCGACCGGCAGCACATCCGGCGCCGGATCTCCAAGCTGCGCCGCGACATCCGGGACATGGGTCGGACGCGCGACGTGAAGCGCGCCCGCCGGAAACACAACAACGTGACGCAGGTGGCGATCGCGGGCTACACGAACGCCGGCAAGACCACCCTGCTCAACCGGCTCACGGGCGCCCACGCGCTCGTCGCCGACCAGCTCTTCGCCACGCTCGATCCGACCACGCGCAAGCTGGAGCTCCCGGGCGGCCGCCGCGCGACGCTCTCCGACACGGTGGGGTTCGTGAGCAAGCTTCCCCACGACCTGGTCGAGGCGTTCCGTTCGACGCTCGAGGAGGTGACGGAGGCCGACGTGATCCTGCACGTGGCGGACGCGGCATCACCGGAGCTGGACGAGCAGATCGACGCCGTACGCCGCGTCCTGGGGGAGATCGGGGCGGGGGACATCCCCGAGGTGCTCGCCCTCAACAAGATCGACGAGGTCGCGGGCTCGGCGCGGGCCAGGCTTGCGCGTCGCTTCCCGGGCTCGGTCGCCGTGTCGGCGCTCACCGGCGAGGGGGCAGAGGGGCTCCTGGAGGTCCTGGGCGAGGCGGTGCCGCACCCGCCGCTGGAAGTGACCCTGCTGGTGCCCTGGGGGCGAGAGGACGTTACGGCCCGGCTGTATCGGGAGGCCGAGGTGCTCGGCACCGAGGCCGACGGTGAGGGGACCATCGTACGGGCGCTGGTCGGCGAACGGGAGCTGGCCGCCGTCCGCGAGTTCGTCAAGCCCTAGGCCCGCCGCGGCTAGGGCGCGCCGATGGCCCAGGTCGCGGGATCGTTCCAGGCCCCTACGATCACCGTGTCGGGATCCTGGGACCGCTCCAGCGCGAACCGGAGGGCGAGGAGCTGCAGCCGGACCGTCAGCGGGAGCTGCGCGAGGGCATCGGGCAGGTCGGCCGGTTCCGTCAGGCGGGTCACGCGGACCTTCTCCGTCTCGGCCGCATGCGCCAGCGCCTCGACGAGGCCGCTGGGATCCGGCGGGAACAACGCGATGACGCGATCGCGGCCGTCGAGCGGCACGGCCGAGCCGTGCAAGAGGTACTCCGCGTCGTAGCCCTCCGCCAGGAAGCGCGAGGCCTCGCGGACCTTCAGCGCGCCTTCGCGAGCCGTCACCGCGCTCGGGCCGGCGCCCACGAGGACGAGCGATCGTTCCGGCTGCACGATCGCCTCGGTCGAGGGATCCGCGATCGCCGCGGCCACCGCCTCCGGGACGCGGCCGAGCACGGCGTCGTCGATGTCGTCCGCGCCGAGCTGCCTCGCGAGGAGCGCCAGAGCGAGCACGGCCGTCGTGTAGCTGACGGTGTAGGTGTCGGACGTCTCCTTGTCCACGGTCTCGATCGCGTCGGGGAAGCCCGACCCGCGTTTCGTGATCATCACCGGACCCATCCCGGCGCCGAACGCCTGGGCGCGGGTGGACAAGGCGAACGCCGTCTCGGCGGTGTGGGTGATCACGATGATGCCGTCCTGCGGGCCGACGACGGGGGAGAAATCGACGAACTGCATCGCCGGGACCGCCTGGGCCTGGCGGCCGGAGAGCTGGATCAACGATGCGCCGAGCTCCGCGGCGTGGAGGCTGGTCCCCGTGCCGACGACCCACAGCCGCCGCGCCCGGTGGAACCGCTCCGCGGCCTCGTGCACCTGCTGTCGGACCTCCGAGGAGGCCAGCATCGCAGCGAGAGCCTCCGGCTGCGAACGGATCTGGCGTTCGAGGTTGGTCGTGACATCCGCGGGCATGTATGTGCTCCTCGTCGACGGGTGCCGACGAGCTTAACGGCTGCCCGCTCGCTACGGCAGGCGGCGGAGCACGGCCACGACCCTGCCGACGATGCGGCCGTCGACCATCTCGAACGGCTGCATCGCAGGGTTCTCCGGGATGAGCATGACCCGAGCGCCGTCGTGTCCGAGCCTCTTCACGGTCGCCTCGTCTTCGGCAGGGCCGGGGAGCAGCGCGGCGACCACCTGACCATCCTGGGCCGTGGACTGGGAGCGGATCACGACGACGTCGCCGTCGAGGATCCCGGCGCCGATCATGGAATCGCCGGCGACGCGGAGCGCGAAGTGATCCGCGTTCCCCGACACGAACGAGTGCGGCACGGTGATGTGCTCCTCGACGTGCTCCTCGGCGAGTATGGGGGTGCCGGCGGCGATGCGTCCGAGCAGCGGGATCACGGCGCCGTCCACCTTGGGTTCGGACAGCGCCATCGCTCGGGGTTTGGTCGCGTCCTTCGTGAGCAACCCCTTGCGCTCCAGGTTTGCGAGCTGCGCGTGGACGCTCGAAGACGAGGTTAGACCGACCGCCTCGCCGATCTCGCGGACCGTGGGTGGGTAGCCGCGCGTCCGGACGGTCTCCGCGATGACGTCCAGGATCCGTTGTTGCCGGGGAGTGATGTCAGACATGGTCATTAGCCTCCTGACGTGGTCGAACGCACGCTAGCACCGGTCGGGAGGGGAAGCAAACATATGTTCGAGGCAACCCTTGACTCCGAACACGTGTTCGGGCATCATCTGAGCATGGGTCGAACACGTGTTCGCCGTCGCCGCAGGATCGCCGTCGCCATGTTGAGCGGTGCGGTCGGGTTGGTCCTCAGCGCTCCCGTGGCAGGCGCGCTCGGTCGTCACTCCACGCATGCGGACCCGGCGGTGCGTCCCGCGAAGCGGTGGGAGCACGTGTACGTGGTGCGGCCCGGGGACACCGTGTGGTCGATCGCCGTAGGTGCGGCCGGAGGGGCCGATCCTCGCGCAGTGGTCGACGCCATCGCGGTCCGCAACGGCATCGACGCCGGCAGCGTCGTGCCCGGACAGGCGCTCGTCATCCCTCGCGTCGCTTGACGACGCAAGATGGTGCGGGTACGGTTCGCGCCGCCACAAGATGTTGTGGCACACGATCATGCGATGCCCTTGGTGCAATGCGAACGACGACCGCGTCGTCGATTCCCGGTCCGCCGACGGCGGCGCGGCGATCAGACGCCGGCGCGAGTGTGGGGCCTGCGGGCGC
This sequence comes from uncultured Actinomycetes bacterium, assembly GCA_963736335.1. Taxonomy (GTDB): domain Bacteria; phylum Actinomycetota; class UBA4738; order UBA4738; family HRBIN12; genus JBBQVZ01. The sequence goes on from CAVTOC010000005.1 coordinate 845,881, forward strand.
CGGTACACGTCGTTCGAGCGGGTCGAGGACGTCGGCCTCGTCGTGATCAAGCGGGACGGCTCGCGGGACCCGTTCGACCGGGCCAAGCTCGAGAGCGGCATCCTCAAAGCCATCAAGAACCGGCCGGTCTCGCCGGAGCAGGTGGAGCGCGTCGTCGACCGGGTCGAGGAGCGGCTGCGCCGCAAGGGCCCGGAGGTGACCTCCCAGGCGGTCGGGGTCGAGGTGCTGGCCAGCCTGGCGAAGCTCGATCAGGTGGCGTACATGCGCTTCGCCAGCGTGTACAAGGATTTCCAGGAGATCACGGATTTCCAGAGCGAGCTGGACGTGCTGCTGGAGAAGAAGACGCCCGCCAAACCGCGCGCTCGCTAGTCCCCCTGTCGTTGGCGCCCCGAGCTGAGATACTACATGTAGTGGGTTACGAACTTTCTCGGCACATCATCTTGACGTCCGGGCCGCAGGAGTCCACAATCGCCAAGCCTGAATCACACGGATGTCATTCTTTCCACAGGATATCCACACGGGTTCCACATCGATCGGATCGGCAGAGGGAAAGGGGTGCAGGTGGCGACGAAAGAGGGGGACGTCGAGGTCATCCGGGAGGGATTGACCTTCAACCGCTACTTCACGACAGAGGGGCGGCATCCGTTCGACGACGTCGAATGGGAGACGCGGGACGCGGTCATCCCGAACTTCAAGGAGGGTGGCTTCGCCTTCGAGCAGCGCGACGTGGAGTTCCCCATCTCGTGGTCGCAGAACGCGACGAACATCGTCGCGCAGAAGTACTTCCGGGGAACGCTCGGCACCCCGCAGCGTGAATCGTCCGTCCGCCAGCTCACGGGTCGCGTCGTCGACACGATCCGCGTATGGGGCGAGCGCAACGGCTACTTCGCATCAGCCGACGACGCGCAGGTCTTCGCCGAAGAGCTCACGCACCTGATCGTCAATCAGAAGGCCGCGTTCAACTCCCCGGTGTGGTTCAACGTCGGCGTGCCTGACACGCCGCAGCAGTGCAGCGCGTGCTTCATCCTCGCGGTCGAGGACCACATGTCGTCGATCCTCAACTGGTACGTCGAGGAAGGCACGATCTTCAAGGGAGGCTCCGGGTCGGGCATCAACCTGTCGCAGATCCGCTCGTCCCGGGAGGCGCTCGCGGGCGGCGGCACGGCATCGGGTCCCGTCTCGTTCATGCGAGGCGCCGACGCGTCGGCCGGCACCATCAAGTCGGGCGGCAAGACGCGCCGCGCGGCCAAGATGGTGATCCTCAACATCGACCACCCGGACATCCGCGACTTCATCTGGTGCAAGGCGGTCGAGGAGCACAAGGCGCGCGCGCTCCGGGACGCCGGGTTCGACATGGACCTCGACGGTCGCGACTCGTACTCGATCCAGTACCAGAACGCGAACAACTCGGTGCGGGTGACCGACGAGTTCATGCGGGCGTTCGAGCAGGATCAGGACTGGAAGCTCAAGGCGGTGTTGGGCGGAGAAGCCATCGACACCGTTCGCGCCCGCGAGCTGATGCGCGAGATCGCCCAAGCCGCGTGGGAGTGCGCCGACCCGGGCATGCAGTACGACACCACGATCAACGAATGGCACACATGCCCGGCCACGGGTCGCATCAACGCGTCCAACCCGTGCTCGGAGTACATGCACCTGGACAACTCGGCGTGCAACCTCGCGTCGCTCAACCTCATGAAGTTCCTGGACGAGGACGGTAACTTCGACGTGGCTTCGTTCCGCCACGCCGTGGAGATCGTCTTCACGGCGCAGGAGATCGTCGTCGGCGAGTCGGACTACCCGACGCCGAAGATCGCGGCGAACGCGAAGGCCTTCCGTCAGCTGGGGCTCGGCTATGCGAACCTCGGCGCGCTGCTGATGGCGCGGGGGCTCCCGTACGACTCCGACGGGGGCCGCGCGTGGGCCGGCGCCATCACTGCCCTGATGACGGGCCAGGCGTACCGGACCAGCGCCCGGATCGCCGAGGCCATGGGTCCGTTCGACGGGTTCGACCCGAATCGCGACGCGATGCTGCGCGTCATGCGCAAGCATCGCGCGGCCGCCGATGAGATCGACGCCGAGTTCGTGCCCGAGGGGATGTTGTCTGCGGCGAAGCAATCGTGGGACGAGGCGGTCGCGGCCGGCGAACGGTTCGGGTACCGCAACGCGCAGGCGTCGGTGCTCGCGCCGACCGGCACCATCGGGCTGATGATGGACTGCGACACGACCGGCATCGAGCCCGAGCTCGCGTTGGTGAAGACCAAGAAGCTCGTCGGCGGCGGGACGATGCAGTTCGTCAACCAGACGGTGCCGCGGGCGCTCGACAAGCTCGGCTACGACGTGGCGCAGATCGACGACATCGTCGCCTACATCGCGCAGAACAACTCCGTGATGGACGCCCCACACCTGAAGACGGAGCACTACGCGGTGTTCGACACGGCGATGGGGGCGGAGCCCATCCACTACATGGGCCACGTGCGGATGATGGCCGCAGCGCAGCCGTTCATCTCCGGCGCCATCTCGAAGACGGTCAACATGCCCGAGGAAGCCACGGTGGAAGAGGTCGAGCAGCTGTTCATCGAGTCGTGGAAGCTCGGGCTGAAGGCCGTCGCGATCTACCGTGACAACTGCAAGGTCGCGCAGCCGCTGTCGGCCGACAAGAAGAAGACCGCGGACGTGCCGGTGGTCGCGGAGCTCGCACAGCCGGTCCGCCGGCGCCTGCCGATGACGCGGCCCTCGACCACCACGTCGTACCAGGTGGGCGACGCGGAGGGATACATCACGGCCGGCTCCTACCCGGACGACGGGCTGGGCGAGATCTTCCTGAAGACGTCGAAGCAAGGCTCCACGCTCTCCGGCGTGATGGACGCGTTCGCGATCGCCGTCTCGATCGGGCTGCAGTACGGCGTGCCGCTCGAGACCTACGTCTCGAAGTTCATCAACATGAAGTTCGAGCCGTCGGGCATGACGAACGATCCCGACATCAGGTTCGCGTCGTCGCTCGTGGATTACGTGTTCCGCAAGCTGGCGCTCGACTACCTGCCGGAAGACAAGCGCGAGGCCCTCGGCATCCGGTCGATCGAGGAGCGGACGGCCGCGACCAAGGCCGAGGTCGAGGACAAGATGCGACCGGCGTCGGCCGTCGCCGACCCGCCGGCGGAGCTGATCCCGATCACGGAGAAGCAGACCGCGAGGATCCTGGACGCGCCGCTCTGCTACCAGTGCGGATCCAGGATGCAGCCGGCCGGGTCCTGTTACGTCTGCGGGACGTGCGGCAGCACCAGCGGCTGCTCGTAGAATCCTCACCTCTGCGGCGGCATCGTGGGAACGGGCCGGGGAGACCCGGCCCGTTCCCGTTCAGGTGAAGGGAGCGGCTCGATGGATCAACGTGACGGGCGCGTCGTGGGCCTCCACCACGTGCAGCTCGCGATGCCGCAGGGCGAGGAGGAGGCCGCCGTGAAGTTCTACGGCTACATGCTCGGCCTCGAGCAGATCTCCAAGCCGCCGGAGCTCGCGCCGCGGGGCGGTGTGTGGTTCCGTGGGCCGGACATCGAATTCCACCTGGGCGTCGAGGACGGGTTCCGCCCGGCGTTCAAGGCCCACCCGGCGTTCATGGTGGAGGGACTCGATCACCTGCTGACGCGGCTCGACACGGCCGGGATCCGGGTCGTCGAGGACGAGGTGCAGTTGGAGGGGTTCCACCGTGTGTACGTCCGCGACCCGTTCGGCAATCGCATCGAGCTGATCGAACCGGTCTGAGCGTGGACGTTCCGTTCCAGCGACTGCATCCGGACGCGCGGCTACCCACGGCGCAGCATCCGGGCGACGCCGGGTTGGACCTCTGCGCCGTGGAAGACGTCGAGGTGGCGCCGGGGGAGCGGACCATGGTGCCGACCGGTGTCGCAGTGGCCATCCCCGAAGGTCACGCCGGGCTCGTGCTACCTCGCTCAGGCCTGGCGTCCCGCTCCGGCCTGACGCTGTCCAACGCCCCGGGTCTGATCGATGCCGGCTACCGGGGAGAGGTGATCTGCGCTGTGGTCAACCTTGATCGTGACGACTCCCGTGCGCATCGCGAAAGGGGACCGGATCGCGCAGCTCGTCGTCGTTGCGATCCCTCAGGTCAAGCCCACCTGGGCCGAGCGGCTGACCGACACCGCCCGAGGCGTCGGCGGGTTCGGGTCGACCGACCCGTCGTGAGCGTTGTGGTGCGGGAGGCGACAGCCTCCGATGCAGAGCAGGTCCTCCTGGTCGAACGCGAGGCGTTCGGCGGAAGCAAGGAAGCAGAGATCGTGCGTGCGGTGCGGGATCTCGAGGGTTCGTTCGGCCTCGTCGCGGAAGAGGATGGAGCCATCGTTGGACACGTGCAGCTCAGCCGCGCGTGGATCGGCTCGGATCCGGTCCTCGCGCTCGGGCCGATCGGGGTGCTGCCCGCGCGGCAGGGGCGAGGGATCGGGTCGGCGCTGGTGGAAGCGGCGCTCTCCGCGGCCCGGGCACGCCACGAGATCGCGGTGTTCCTCCTCGGGAGTCAGGAGTTCTACCCCCGGTTCGGATTCATCTCCGGCGCGAGCCTCGGGTTGCGGAACGTCTTCACCGGTGTGCAGGAGGACGGCTTCGTGGTGGCGGAGGAGGACTTCATGGTGGCGCCGCTCGCGGACCACGCACCCGCGCTGGCCGGTCGGGTACGGTGGCATCCGTCGTTCGGGGAGCCGGTTGAAGGGGGCGCCGACCCGCGCTAGCCTGGATGAACACGCGGACGTGGCTCAGTTGGTAGAGCACCACCTTGCCAAGGTGGGGGTCGCGGGTTCGAATCCCGTCGTCCGCTCCACTAGAGATCGCGCATGCCTGAGTGAGCCTCGGCGGTGCTCGAGCCCTTGACCTTCGAAGACGCCGGTGCTGTGATGCGCAGGTCAGCCGCGCGGTGGCGTGGAGGTTGGTCACCGCCCCGTTGGAGGAGGCCCTCATGCTGCGACCCACCCGGCTCCTGGTGGCGGCAACCGTCGTCCTCTCGAGCCTGGCGATCGGCGTCCCAGCCCAGGCTCAGAACCCCGGCCCACCCGAGCTCCCAGCGCTCACGCTCTCCGTGCTGAACGCGTGTACGGGCCTGCCGGTCGTCCGCGCCTCCGCGACGCTCGTGAACCCCAGGACGGGGGAGAAAGACCCCGGCCCCGCCCAGTACCCGCTGCTCGGCCTGTCGGTCTGGCCTGCCGGGTCGCTCGTCCCCGGCGTCCACGCCCTCGGGCTGTCGGCGCCGGGGTTCGTCGAGATCCCCGCCGTGCAGACCGATCCCACGACCGGTGAACGCCACCCCGGTCCGATCGACCACGTGACGAAGGACCCCGGCCCGCCCCAGCTCCCGGCGAACGAGACCTACTCGGAGGGCGTCGCGGCGATCGTGATGATGATCCCCACCTCCCCCTCGCGCTTCTGCCTGCATCTGTCGGCTCCCGCGCTCCCGGCCTTCTCGGGCGCGGTCCTCGACGGGTCAACCGGAGCCCCGATCGGGGTGGCCCCGACCGTCTCGCTCATCGATCCGGCCACCGGCTTCGCGGCCTGTGACGGCCCGCCTGATGCGAGCGGCGCGACCCTGTGCGGCAGGGACCCCGGACCCCCGCAGTTCTTCGCCTTCCCCTCGACGCTCCCGGCGGGCGCCTACGATCTGTCCGCGACGGCCCCCGGCTACCTGCCCTTCCAAGGGCTCGACCCCACGACCGGCGAACGTGACCCCGGCCCGACCAGCCACGTCACGAAGGACCCTGGTCCGGCGAACCTGCCCGTGGGCGAGTCGGCCTCGTTCGGCGCTGTGGCGCTGATCGGGCTCGCCCCCGCATAGGCACCGGACCCCGAACGCTGCCTGAGGCGCGCTGAGGGTGTCGACCGAGGTCGTGATGGACGACGCCGGTTACGTCGAGCTCGTCGACAGAGGAACGAACGACGGAACGATCGTTCGCCGATGGCGGAGGGCGCCGGACGCGGTCGATCTCTGGCGTTGGCGGATGTTCCCGCCTGGATGGTCCGGCCGGATCGGTGATTCGGGTGACACTTTGGGGTGATGGTCGGGTTGTCCTCGTCCGTCCGGTGTCGTCCTGACACCCTGCCCGAGGCCTCTGACATGCCTAAACGAACAAACCCGAACCAGCGCGGATAGTCAGGATGGACGCCATCGCCTTGCCATGGTGGGGTCGCGGGTTCGAATCCCGTCGTCCGCTCCACGATCGACCGGCGGGGACCCTGTCGGATCTGTTTCAAGTCACGTGCTCCTCGACGATCTGCTCCCGCCGAGCCACTCCACCCTCTGCCGTCCTGGGTGCTCGCAGCGAGACCACGAGGATGACCGTCCCGGCCACGACGCAGATCACGCTCACCCAGAGACCCCAGTAGCCCACTCCAAGGACCGAACGGATGCTGAACCCAGAAGCAGCGGCTCCGAGCGTGATCAATACGCCGATCGACACGAGCGACCACGCGACCACCGCACCGGCGAGAACGACCACGTTCCACCGCTGCCGAACGCGCACGCCGACCAACGCGAAGACCCCGATCGCGATGATGCCGCCGAAGAGGTAGACGATGCCCCCGAGCTTGGTCCCGACCGAACCGAAGGAGACCTGCCTGAACAGCGTGGTCCTGACCGTCTGGGCTTCGGTGATGCGATAGAGCGGCCGGAAGCAGCTCACCGTCCAGCCCGCGGCACCCAGCAGGACGACCAGGTATCCGATTGAAGGTCGTGCGGTCTCCTCGATCTCCACCGTTGCATCTTTGTCTCGCGACCGAAAGAAGTCGAACGCAGCCCAGGCCCTCCACCTCCAGACGGTGTGCCGATGTGCTCGATCACCGCGGCGGGCGCAGGTCCATCATGGGTCGCCCTGCGGCGATCCGCCCGAGGTTCTTCGCGGCCGAGCGCCAGTCCATCGCCATGGCGGCGGGGGAGTAGCCGATCGCGTGCATCGGGATACGGACCCGGAGGGGTTCCGGCCGTATGGAGAAGACCAGCGGTGGGTCCATCTCGAGCGCCTCTCCGTCGAGGCCCACGTCGATCGCCCCGGCCGATGTCACCTCGAACGTCGCGGAGGACCAGGCCTTGTACCCCTCGTAGCGATCGGGGTGGCCCGCGGCGAGCGCGCTCAGGAACACGGCGGCCGCCCGGTCGTCCGTGATCGTGAGAGTGACGATGCCGAGGCGGCCGGTGTCCAGGCGGGGCCGGCTCCCGAACCCCGTGATCGACTCTCCATAGGGGTTGTTCGACACCTGGATGACGTGCGCGCCGTCGTGTGGAGCTCCGTCCGGTCCCGCGAACCGCAGGTCGAACGGTCGGGTGCCCGGGGCAAGGACCTTGGGTATCGTGCCGAGCGCCGTGTCGACCTTGGCGTCGCGGTATTCGGGAGAGCGGACGATCGCTGCGTAGAGCCCGAGCGACACGTTGTTCACGAAGACGTGTCCGTTCACGTCCGCGAGATCCATGCGACGCTCCACGGCATCACCGAACGCATCGATCGCTCCGACGACGTCGTCGCGATCGAGCCCCAGGTCCAGCGCGAGATGGTTCCGCGTGCCGGCGGGGACGATCACCATGGGGATGCCGCGTTGAGCGGCGGCGCTCGCCACCAGCGCCTGCGAGCCGTCTCCGCCGGCCATGCCGATCACGTCGGCGCCTCCCTCGACGGCTCGCTCCGCAAGCTGGAGCAGATCGTCCCCGGGACGCAGGATCACCGGCTCGATCCCCCGCTTCCGGCACTCGTCCTCCAGATGGAAGCGCTCTGCCTTCCCGCCCCCGGACTTCAGGTTCATGATCAGCACCCCTCGAGCGGCGGGGGGCACATGCGTGCCCGGAAGGTCGGCCTCCTTCAACGTGCGAAGATCGCGACCCAACGCGAACCGGGCGAGCGCCACCGCCAGCAGGAGCAGGACGATCCGAACCGCCAGCCCGGGGAGCCCGGCGTCGTCGAAGTAGCCCGCGACCATGACCCCCACGATCGCGGCGACGGCGATCACGGCGGCGACCAGGCGTCGAACGCCGACACGCGTGAGGGTGAACCAGGCCGCGAACGTCGCGATCGCGAAGAGCGCGAGCTGCACCACGACTCGGCCGACGTTGCTGACCACGATCGCGCCCGTCCACGTGATGACGGCCACCGGCAGGACGATCGCGCCTATCGCGGCGAGTCGGCGCCGCCCGCTTGGCGCCTGTGGCGGCGGGTTCACGGCGTCGATGACCCGAGGTCCGTGTGGGCGGGCGGCCGGCCGGCTTCGCGCTCCCGGTGGCTCCAGGCCGCGAGCGAGACGAGACCGACCCCGGCGCCGACGCACAGACCTCCCACGACATCGGTCAGCCAGTGCGCCATAAGGTAGGTGCGGCTCCACGCCATGCCGACGGCCAGGATAAGCCCCAACGCGGCCCAGGGCCTGCGGCGACCGACAGGGGCGAACAGCGCGACCAACAGGACTGCTGTGACCGCCGCGAAGGCGGCGTGCCCGGACGGGTACGAGGAGCCCGTTGGGTGCAGGAGGGTGCCGTGCGGCCGCGGGCGGTCGACGAGCGATTTGATGACGTTGTTCGTCACCCACGAGGCGATCTCACCGGTAAGCAGGACCCACATCGCCGACGATCTCCCGGCGTGATGCAGGATGAGCGCAGCCGCGCCGACGATGCACCAACTGAAGGGGAACCGTCCCAGGGTGTCGAAGACCCGTTCCGCGAGGAACGTGAAGAAGGGCGTAGTCCGTCCATCAGCGACGACGCTTGCCCACCAGCGATCGGCCGCGAACGGGCCGGGGTGGATCGACACGGCGACGCCGAGCGCGATCGCGACGAGGAGGAGCGACGAGCCGAACACCATGGCCCGACGGCGATGGACGAGGCGGGGTGCTTCAGTCGGCATCGTCCGATGCTAGACCGCCGCTAGATCGGGTGTGGCACGGAGGAGCCACCTGGAGTTGCCCGTTGAAGCAATCCTGTTCTAGGCTTCCGACGATGTCAGGTCGAGTTGATCGGGCGAAGTGAGCGAACCGACCAGACCTCTCGGCCTCGGCAACATCCATGGAAGTGCCTTGGGTCCGCGAGGATCTCCAAACGTCTCGATGCGCTGGCACGGCTGACCCCGTTGGAAGGCGCGCGGCTGCTGGACATCGGCTGCGCCTCCGGTGAATACACCGAGGAGCTCGCCGAGGGTTTCGTCATCACCGATGCGATCGATATCGAACCAGAGCGTTTGGAGCTGTTCGACAAACGGATCGGGGAACACGGGAGCGCACACCGCATCTCGATCACCCGCATGTCCGCGGAGCGGATGTCCTTCCGAGATCAGACGTTCGATGCCGTGAGCACGATCGAAGTGTTGGAGCACATCCCCGATCTCGATGCGGCGCTGCGTGAGATCCATCGCGTGCTTCGCCCCGGCGGCCGGTTCCTGGTGACGGGACCGAACCGGTTCTTCCCCCTCGAGACCCACGGCTTCATCTTCCGAGAGAAGCGGTATCCGCCGACCCGGGCGCCGTTCTTGCCGTGGGTCCCTCCTCTCCACAGCAGGCTCGCTGACGCGAGGAGCTTCACCGTTTCCTCGCTCAGGAAGAGGATCCAGCCGCACGGGTTCCGGTTGGTGGGATGGACACGGTTGATGCCGCCCTTCGATCGGTCCAGGGTCGGCCGGCGGCTCAGGAGCGTGACCGATCGGCTCGAACACACGCCCCTCGGCGTGTTCGGCGTGACGATCGTGATGGTCTTCGAGCGACGCGGATCCGGGTCATCGGTCTGAGGGAACGAGCCCGCAGCCGAACGCTGCGGGCTCGTCCGTGATCCCCTCCTGCTATCCAGGCAGCTGATCGACCACCACGTCGTCCCAGTTGGCGATGACCGTCCTGGCGGCGGTGTCGCCGATCTGGACCCGCGAGATGCCCGCCGGGTCGGTGTTGGCCATGAAGCTGTTGATGATCTTGCTCCCGTCCAGGTAGAGGTCCCACGCCTTGTTGGTCCCCGCGCTCCCGCAGAGCTCCAGGTTGTGCCATCCCGAGGGCATCGAGACGTTCGAGACGTTCTGGACCCCGGAGAAGTCAGAGCGCATCCCGAGCCTGCCCGCCGTCGAGATGAACGCCTTGGCGGACGGACCGTTACCCGGTGAGCGCAACCGGAGCAGGTCCAGCGCGTTGCCGTTGAGCGCCGTGACGTTCACGTTGGCGCTCATGCAGATCGTCTGCAACGTCGCCGGCAGATCCTTGTAGGCCGACGCGCTCTGGTTCGAGGTGTTCATCCGTGCGCTGGGAGCCCCCGCCCCACCCTGGGAGTTGTCGATCGTCAGCCGAACGTTGCTCGTCCAGGCCGAGAAGTTCCCGGTGCCGAACGTGTCGGAGAAGACCGCGGGGTTGCCGCTCTGCACGGTGATCGGGTCCGATGCCGCGCTCTTGGGGCTGGTGTTGTTCGACCCATCGGTCGCATCGACCCGATAGGTGTGCGAGCTGCCGGGCGTGAGGCCGGTGTCCGTGTAGGTCACGACCCCGGTCGAGCTGCTCACGACCTGTCCGACCGCGACCGAGCCACCGTCGCGGTAGACGTTGTAGGTCAGGCTCGAGCTCTCGTTGTCGGTCGATGCGGCCCACGTGAGGTCGATCGTGCTGGACGAGATGCTCGTGCCGGTCGGCTGACCGGGCGTGCTGGGCGGGGTGGTGTCGGGAGCGAACTGCGACTGACGCACGACCACGTCGTCCCAGTTGGCGATGACCGTCCTGGCGGCGGTGTCGCCGATCTGGACCCGCGAGATGCCCGCCGGGTCGGTGTTGGCCATGAAGCTGTTGATGATCTTGCTCCCGTCCAGGTAGAGGTCCCACGCCTTGTTGGTCCCCGCGCTCCCGCAGAGCTCCAGGTTGTGCCATCCCGAGGGCATCGAGACGTTCGAGACGTTCTGGACCCCGGAGAAGTCAGAGCGCATCCCGAGCCTGCCCGCCGTCGAGATGAACGCCTTGGCGGACGGACCGTTACCCGGTGAGCGCAACCGGAGCAGGTCCAGCGCGTTGCCGTTGAGCGCCGTGACGTTCACGTTGGCGCTCATGCAGATCGTCTGCAACGTCGCCGGCAGGTCCTTGTAGGCCGACGCGCTCTGGTTCGAGGTGTTCATCCGTGCGCTGGGAGCCCCCGCCCCACCCTGGGAGTTGTCGATCGTCAGCCGAACGTTGCTCGTCCAGGCCGAGAAGTTCCCGGTGCCGAACGTGTCGGAGAAGACCGCGGGGTTGCCGCTCTGCACGGTGATCGGGTCCGATGCCGCGCTCTTGGGGCTGGTGTTGTTCGACCCATCGGTCGCATCGACCCGATAGGTGTGCGAGCTGCCGGGCGTGAGGCCGGTGTCCGTGTAGGTCACGACCCCGGTCGAGCTGCTCACGACCTGTCCGACCGCGACCGAGCCACCGTCGCGGTAGACGTTGTAGGTCAGGCTCGAGCTCTCGTTGTCGGTCGATGCGGCCCACGTGAGGTCGATCGTGCTGGACGAGATGCTCGTGCCGGTCGGCTGACCGGGCGTGCTGGGCGGGGTGGTGTCGGGAGTTGCCTGCGGGAGAGTGAACATCGCGTTCGTCCGCCAATCGCGGCCGTCGATCCCGGGACCGCTCAGCACGACGTCCGTCCCTTGCACGGGAGCGTTGCCCGCGAGATCGATCCGATGCAGGTTCCCGTCGGTCGAGGCGTAGTAGATCTCGTTGCTCGCCTCCGTCATCCCCTGCACGTTGCTCCAGTCCAAGGAGTCGACGCCGGGTCCGCTCGCGACGCGCTGAACGCTGCCGAGGAGCTCGCTGGCGGGCGAGAAGTAGCGATAGAAGAGGTGAGCATCGCCGTCACGCGTGTAATAGAGACTCCCGTCGTGCCAGAACATGCCGGTCACGTTCGTGAAGCTGGTCCACGTCCGTCCGTACACGTAGTTCCCCTGCTCCAAGACGTCGACCTTGGGTCCGAGGGTCGATCCGTCGAACGTCCAGGAGTAGAGGCCGCCGTCGGACCATCCCGCGTACAGCTTGCCGTTGAGGTAGAACGTGCCGTTCGATTGGGACCAGTCCGTGCCCGGCGTGCTCAGCGTGGAGTCGGAGCCGAGCGTCGAGCCGTCGAAGCTCCGCTGCCCGAGGAAGGACGCGCTCGTCGTCGGTTGGGGGCCCGCAGGAGCATCTCGGTTGATGATCTCGATGCCGTTGATCAGCGGGTTCTCGACCGCGTGGCTGAAATCGAGATTCACGAGGCCGTCGCTCGTGATGTTGAAGGACTTCATCACGCCGGTCCGGTCCCCTGCGTCGGCCACGATGTCGTAGTTAGGCAGCACGGTCGTACCGTCGATCGTGACGTTGAAGACGCGTTGGCCGGGAGAGCTCGTTCCCGGATAGCCGTTGGCGAAGTACAGGCGTACCTGGACGTTCGTACCGGATGGGACGGGGAAGGCCCACTGCATCGCCGGGCTGTCGGAGGGGCTCCACCGCTCGGTCTGGAAGATCGCGCGTGGGGTCGACGAGGACACGGAGTTGGCGACACCGAGCACCGGGTCCCAGGCGCCGGTGTTGCTGCCGTTGTTGCGATAGGCGCTCGGGTCGGACTCGATCGGCTGCCCACGAGGGTCCGCAGTCGAACGGCTTGAGGCTCGGGCCACCCGCGTTGACCCGATAGGCCACGCTGGCGTCGGTGCCGACGCAATACTGCTCGTCGGGCACGGGTGGTGCATCGGTGTCCACGATCTCGATGCCGTTGATCAGCGGGTTCTCGACGACATGGCTGAAGTCGATGTTCACGTTGCCGTCGCTCGTGATGTTGAACGCCTTCATCGTTCCGATCTTGTTCCCGACGTCGGCGACGATGTCGTAGTTGGGCAGCACGGTGGCGCCGTCCAGCTTGACGCTGAACACGCGCTGTCCCGGCTGGCTCGTTCCGTCGTACCCGTTCGAGAAGTACAGACGGACCTGGATATGCCTACCGGCGGGGACCGGGAAGCTCCAGAGCATCGCGGGGTTGTCCGAAGGACTCCACCGCTCCGTGTCGAAGATGGTGCGAGGTGTGCCGGCCGGGACGTTTCCCGTCACGCCTGCACCCAGGCTGTACGGACCGGCGACGTTGCTGCCGTTGTTCCGGTACGAGCTGGGGTCCGATTGATCTCCGAGCCACGCGGGGCCGCAATCGTTGGAGGAGATCGCGGGGCCGCCGGCGTTGATCCTGAAAAGGACCGACGTGTCGTCGCGCGGGCAGACGGCGCGTGCGGTGTTGTAGAGCGTGCCCGGGAGCGTGTTGTTCACGCCGACGGGGACGCTTGTCCCGCCTGCGAGGGGGAAGAACGCGATCCGATTGTGCGTCTGATTCGCGACCTTCTTCGTATCGTGGCCGATCCAGAGGCCGGTGGGCGTGGCGAAGAAGTTCCATACCCCCACGCCTCGGTCGCGGGTCGGGTTCCAGTCGAGGGGCATCCCGTTCTGTGGGTCGAAGGCCGCAAGGCCGTCGCGAGAGACGGCTCCGCCCGCTGCCACGTCGCCGACCGCGTCGTTGTTGAACCAGCGGAAGTGACCACCGGCGTACACGGCTGCTCCAGTTACAGCGACCGAGGTGATCGTGTCGCCTCCGGAGTAATCGATCCAGGTGGGCTGCTGGCCCGGGCCGGTGGCCCCCGATTCCCAACGGGTCACCGAGTCGCAGAGGGTCGTGGGGAAGTATCCGGCCCCGGTGTCGCCGATGACGAAGTACGTGCCGTCCGGCGAGAACTCGACGTCACGCATGTACGAGTCGAACACGCTCGCACACGCGCCGGAGAAACGGTCCGTTGACCATGTGGAAAGGGACGCGGGAGTGGTGGTGAGGTCGACCATCGCGATCTGGGTCCGGGTCTGACCGGCGACGGAGGTGAAGTTCCCGACGGTGATGAGCTTCGTTCCATCCGGAGTCACGTCGAGCTTCTTGATGTTGGTGGTGCCGCCGTTGAACATCCCCGAGAAGGAGAGGTCCTGCGATCCGGTTGTCGAGCGCCCCGGTCGTGGCGTCGACTGCGGCGAGGACAGGTCGGGCGACATTATCCACCTTGGGGAATTGGCCACCGATGATCACGGATGTTCCCCAGAGTTCCATGTCGTTGATCCGGCCGGTGACCTTCGCCGAGAAGGCAGGCACGAGCGCGCCGGTCGTCGCGTTCAGCTTCACGAGACGCTGCACGGCGGTTCCGTTCACCGACGTGAAGGCGCCTGCGATGATGACTGCGGTCCCACCCGGGGCGACGACCATCGACGTGATCTCGGCATCGACGTCCGGAGCGAAGGCGGTGTCGATGACTCCCGTCGTCGCGTTGAACGCCACGATGTGGTTCCGCGCGTAGGTGGTGCCCCCCGTGGCGTTCTGGGCTTGCGTGAAGGTCCCCGCCGCGATCATCCGGCCGCCGACCTGCACGATCGCATTGACCTTGCCGTCGAGGATGTTCGGCGTCCAGGCCACAGGCGTCGCAGATACGACCTGGGACTGCGGCAACTGCGTTGCGCTACTCGGTCCGGCCGTCACGGTCACGAGCACGGCGGAGAAGGCGACGAGCGCGAGGATCCCGGGGCCGCGCCTTACGGTGGTCTTCGAACGGAGCATGTGGGGGAGTCCTTTCATCTGGCTGGCGTTCCCGCCGGCCTCGGGGGGTATCCGGTCAGGCTAGGTGCGTCGGCCGTTCCCGGCAAGACTCAAAGCGTCGGCCGACGGAAATACGACTGAGTTCCCTAGGTCAAACGGCGTCCATCGGCAAACGTTGCGCCTCGCCTGACGTTGGGGGATCCATGCGTGAGCCCCGTCGACGGACGGCCTTGTTAGCATGACCGGCTACGGCGGGGTGGCCGAGTGGTTAGGCAGGGGCCTGCAAAGCCCCGCACACCGGTTCGATTCCGGTCCCCGCCTCGAACGCCAAGCGGTCGCTTGATACAGTCGCACGTGCGGGCGCTTAGCTCAGTGGGAGAGCGCTTCCCTGACACGGAAGAGGTCAGAGGTTCAAATCCTCTAGCGCCCACCGATATGAACCGCCTCTTCGGGCGGGCCATTTGTGAACATGTCAGCGACTTCGTTCTTGGGCATTCGACGGCCCCGGATCAATCCGTTCGATCGGAGTTGGCCCGCATTACTGCGCAGCACACTTCAGCCGGCACAGCCGTGGCGCCGTCAGGTTGCACTAGGCTCGAGCGAGCTGTCCTCCATCGACAGGGATAACGGCTCCGGTGATGAACGACGCCTCTTCGGAGCATAGCCAGGCCACGGTGGCACCGACTTCCTGGGGATGACCGATGCGGTGCATCGGCACCGCTTCAGCGATCGGCGCTCGCTGCTCGTCGGAGAGCGCGCTGATCGGGTCGGTGATGATCGCTCCCGAGCCACGGCGTTGATGCGTATCCCGCGCTCGGCGTAGTCGAGTGCCCCACTTTGGGTCAGCCCAACGATCCCATGCTTGGATGCAGCGTAGGCCCCGAACCCCTGCCATCCGAGGACTCCGAGGGTAGAACTCATGTTGACGATCGATCCCCCGCCGGAGTCGAGCATCGCGGGGATCTCGTACTTCATGCATAGAAACACTCCCCGCACGTTCACCTGCATCGTGCGGTCGAACTCGTCGACGCTCACGTCGGCGATCGGGGTTGGCGTGAGGCTGCCACCGGCATTGTTGAACGCTGCGTCCAAGCGGCCGCAGAGTTCCATCGTCCGTAGGACCAAGCGCTCGACGGATGCCGGATCGCTCACGTCGGTAGAGACGACTGCAGCACTCCCGCCCGCTGCATCGATGTCGTTGGCGACCGACATCAGGGATGGTTGGTCGCGGGCCGCGAGCACCACCGTGGCTCCAGCCGAAGCGAGGATCTTCGCTGTCGCCGCACCGATGCCACGGCTGGCTCCGGTGACGATCGCGACCTTTCCGTCCAAGACGAGCCCGCGGGCGGTGGGGGCAGGCGGATCTCTTCAGAGCTCAACTTGGTCCTCCTTCACCGAGAGTAGTCACGCCTTCGGGCGATCTTTCATCGCGGTGAAGTCGACGTGCCAACGCACAATGCTGAAGCCATGGTCAACCGCCGTCTGCAGCCTTACTCGGTCGATCTGCTGGTCCGATCCGACGAACGGCACGAACGATGCGAGACGTCGATTGACAGACATCATCGCCCGCAGGAGCCGTTCGACCTCACTAGGGTCCCGGACGAACTCAGGTGTCGCGGGAACGTCGTGTCCTCGAAGCCGGATCGTTATCGTTTCGTCCTCCCGCAGGTTCAGCTTCCATCTCCCACCGCCAGGGGTCAGCAAATCGTCCCCATCCCTGACATAGCTCACCGGCTGCCGGTACGCCCGACCGGTCTTCCGACCGGTGTAGGAGAGCAGCATCAAGCTGCGTGAAAGGGGGGTGGGGAAGGGAAGGGCAAGCAGCCACCTCATCGGAACGTTGCCGATCCGCATCAGGCGGGCACGCTGTCGGAGGCGCTGGGAAGACATCGCCGGCTCGCTCATCGATCCTCCTTCTTGCGTCTTGGCGCCACGGCCGACGCGCGCCTCCACCGGCGGGTGGCCCGATCGCCTAGGGCCGCTCGGTTAACGATTCTCGAGTTACTCGAATAGTAGAGACACCCTAAAGATATGGCAACCTGAATGTTCCTTCGCTACGATGTCGACGTGAACGAAGGAGCCGGCCTTCGAGAGCGCAAGAAGCAACAGACCAGAGTCACGATCGCCGAGATCGCATGGGGTCTATTCGTCGAGCGTGGGTTCGACCGGGTGAGCGTCGCGGAGATCGCTCTTGCGGCCGACGTCTCGGAGGCGACGGTGTTCAACTACTTCGCGACCAAGGAAGACCTCGCCTACGCCCGCATGCACGACTACCAGACCGATGTCCTGACCGCGATCCGGGACAGGGAGTCGGGCGTCTCCTTGGTCGATGCGTTCGGGCGTTACGTGCTCGAACCTCGCGGATTCCTAAAACCGAGCGAGCACGTCCCGACCGACAGCGCTCAGGCGATCACGAGGGTATTCACCGACAGTCCTGCACTCATGGCGCGAGAACGGGCGATGTTCGACCGGTACGCCCAGGGGCTGGCGCAGCTCGTCGCGGACGAGCGCGGTGCGGCCGTTGACGACATCGAGACCCAGGTGATAGCGCGAGCACTCGTCGATCTCCACCGTGCCCTCTTGGATCATGTCCGTTGTCAAGTCTTGGCTGGCGTTGGTACCAAGCGCATCGCCAAGAGATCCGCGATCGAGGTGGGCGTGCGCTTAGCCTCCTGAAAGTGGGGATCGATCCGGCCGGTTGATCTCTCGGAATCGCCGGCGCTTTTCAGGAAGCGATAGCGATCTGTTTCTCTAGTGTTTCGGTCAACACCTGGTCAAGGAGCCGACCGAACCCAACGGTACTCCCCGGTACTCCTGTGACAGGCCGGCTTCGCCCCTCACCAGCGAAGCTGCAGCTCAGACGCCTGCCGCCATCTCCCTGACACGGAAGAGGTCAGAGGTTCAAATCCTCTAGCGCCCACCACGTAGACGAACGCTCCTGATCGGAGCGGGTCTGACCGGGCAACCGTCGATCCGTCGAGCGAGACCGCATCGTCGAGCCTGGCATCAGCCGAATAGCCGACTTGCCTCCTCAGACGTCGAGGATAGCTTCTGGACACGACCGGCCAGGAGGGTGCTGTATGGGACGCCGCTGGTTAGCCCTACCGCTCGCAGCCGTCTTGTGGCTCCTCGCGGTGCCGCCCGCCGAGGCGGTCACGATGACCGAGTTCCCAACCACCTCGGTGCCGGTCGGCATCGCCACGGGGAAGGACGGGAACCTGTGGTTCACCGAAGAGTTCCCCGGCGATGCCATCGGCAGGATGACCCCCTCCGGGACGATCCTCTCCGAAACTCCCGTGACAGGCGTTCCGGAGCAGATCGTCGCAGGACCGGACGGCAACATGTGGTTCACGGTCGCCGAGGCGAACGCGATCGGTCGGATCACGACCTCGGGCATCGTCACGGAGTTCCCGGTCCCAACCCCGAACGCTTTCGAGCCCATCGGTGAGGAAGGCGGAGGCATCGCCGTGGGTCCGGACGGGAACCTCTGGTTCACCGAGACGAAGGCGAACAAGATCGGCAAGATCAAGACGTCCGGGAAGGTCCTGGCGGAATACCCCGTCACGGACGGAGAGTTCCCGTGGAGGATCACGACCGGCTCCGACGGGAACCTCTGGTTCAGCGAGAACGGTGTTTACGAGATCGCGAGGATCACCACGTCCGGGACGATCACCCAGTTCCCGGTCCCTCCGGGCGTACCTGAGGTGGCGGGGACGACAGGTTTGACCGCCGGGCCCGACGGGAACCTGTGGTTCACCGAACCCCAAGCGGGCTACGTCGGCCGGATGACGACCTCTGGAGCCGCAACGACGTTCTCGCTTCCGTCACACAACGTCGAGGAGTCCGACATCACGCCGGGGCCCTGCGGCGACGGACTGTGGTTCACCGAGTACCTCCCCGGACAGGTCGCTCGGTCCACCACCAGCGGCACGATCACCGAGTACCCCACCACGCCGACCGCTGGGACGTTCGGGATCACCCTAGGACCCGACGCGAACATCTGGTTCGCTGGCGACGTGTACACGTCCGTCGGGGACAACGAGCCGCCCAACCAGCAAGGGGTGGTGGGCCGCGTGAGCGACCTCGGGATCAACTCCGCCGTCATCTGCGCCTCGTTGATCCCGAAGACGTTCTTGCATCCGGCAACCACGCTTCCTCTCGGAGGTACGATCACGTGGCTCAACCAGTGGCCGGGTTCGCACGGGGTGGGGGACGCCTCGGGGATGGGGCTGTTCGCCTCCCGGGGCCCGATCCCGATGGGTGAGACCTACTCGTTCACCTTCGACGGGGCGGGCAAGTACGTCTACGACGATCCCTCCCATCCATCGACGAAGGGCAAAGTGGCCGTCCCGATCACGGTTCAGTACCTCCCGGGGACCTTGAACACCGCCCAGGTGCTATGGGGAGCGGCACAGGCCCCGGCGGGGTTCGCGTTCGACGTCCAGATCAAGCCGCCCCATGCTTCATCGTTCATGGACTGGCGGACGGGTGTCGTGGATCCCTCCGGGACGTTCGGACCCACCGATCCCTTCTGGATCGGTGCAGGCACCTACCGGTTCCAGGCCCGGATCCGCAACGTCACGAACGGCGCGGCCAGCGGCTTCAGCGCTGGCGTGGGGATCAAGCTGCGGTCCTAGGCGGAGACCAGCCGGCCGGTCCCTCTCGCATCGCAGTCGGACGCGATCCTTCTCGGAACAGGTGCTCTCTAGCACAGGGATCGGAGCTTCGCGAACGTGCGGGCACAAGCGTGGACGGGAGCGACCTTCGATGGGTATCGAGGTGTCGAGAGATATGCAACCATCCGCTCGATGAGCTGGTACCCACTGTGGAAGAAGGGAGCGACCCTCGGACTCTCCGCCGTCCTCGGCCTGAGCGCTTCCGTCGCCGGCGTTGGTTCAGTAGCCGCAGCTGCCCCGCTCCCGCCCGTCGTCGTCGTCATGATGGAGAACCGCGAAGACACCCAATTAACGTCGTCGAACGCGCCGTACCTCACGAGCCTGAAGACGACCGGACGGTACTTCTCGATGTACACCTCCGTCGTCCATCCCAGCTTCCCGAACTACCTGGCGATCGCGAGCGGCTCGACCCAAGGCAACACGGGGGGTGGAGCGGTCGCGGGAGCGTTCGCCGGCCCGAACCTCTGGAGCCAGCTCAGCCAAGCGGGGGTGAGCTGGGGCGTGTATCAGGAGTACATGCCTTCGCCGTGTTACGCGCGGTCGTCCTTCACGGTCACGACGCCCACGAAGGATCAGTACGCGATCAACCACAACCCCGCCACGGTGTTCGCCGACGTGTTCAACTCCGCCCAGTGCCAACAGGTGCTGCCGCTCTCACAGATGACGGCCTCGCTCCCGGCGGTCAGCTTCGTGACCCCGAGCTATTGCGACGACATGCACGGGTTCCAGAACGATCCTTCGTATCCATCGAACTGCCAGGTGAGCAACACGAACGCGCTCATCACTCGCGGAGACGCGTGGCTCCAGGCGCACGTGGAGCAATGGCGAGCGTGGGGTGCGATCGTGATCGTCACGTTCGATGAAGGGAAGACGAACCTCGGTGGAGGAGGGCGGGTCCTCACCCTCGAGGTGGGCGCGGGGGTCGAGCCGTCGGTCGTCGCCACGCCGTTGAATCACTATTCGGTCCTGGCCGGCATCGAGGATCGTTTCGGACTGCCGCGGATCAACAACGCCAGCGGGGCGACGCCGTTGCCCATCGGATCCGGGACGGTGCCTCCCCCCGACACCACCCCGCCCTCCATCCCCGGGAAGCCGGCCGGCACGAGCGTGTCCTCGAGCTCGATCGATCTGACGTGGGGCGCGTCGACGGACGCCGTCAGCAGCACGTTGACCTACAGGATCTATCGGGACGCCAACCCGACGCCCATCGGACAGGTCGCGAGCAACTCGACCGGGGTCGTGACCTTCACCGATGTGAGCCTCGCCGCAGGAAGCACACACACCTATCAGGTGGATGCAGCGGACGCTGTCGGCAACAGCAGCGAGCAGAGTGCGCCATCCGAGCCGATCATCGTGCTCAGCGGCACCTCGCCCATCTTCGCCGACACGTTCTCGACGGGGACACTTGTCGGCGTGGACGAGCAACACGCGGCTAACGATCGACAACTCTCAGGGCGGAGCCGCAGCGCCGAGCGCCCGGCTCAACACAACGGGACAGAGCGCGTCGGCCTTCAAGGACCTGCCAGCGCCGCTGCAGGCGGTTTGCATGAGCGCGAACGTGAACGTCGTGGCGCGTGGGATCGGGCTCGATCTGCTCCGGCTCCGGTCCCCCGGAAACGGCCCAGCCACCAAGGCCTTCGTCTCCTCGGCGGGCAAACTCGCGATCCGCTCGGACTTCGCCGGCGTCCAGAAGGTCTCCACCGTGTCGATGCCTTCGGGCTGGCACAACCTGGAGCTATGTGGGGCGGCGGGACCGGGGAAGACGTGGGACCTATATCTGGATGGAGTAAAGGTGATCAACGCCTTCGTGACCGATACCGACGCATCGGGAATCTCACGCGTTCAGATCGGCGACACGGCAGCGAAGACTGCCACCGCGAATTGGGATGATGTCATCGTCGATCAGACGGTCGGATAGTCGACGGATCGTTACAGCCATGGCCGTCGTGACTCGGCCCCCACGGCCCCCGCCTACTTCGGCTCAGTCTGCCGGGATCGACCCGACCTCGCGAAGGAGCCTCATACTTTGGTAGGAAGACCCAACGAACCGTGTGGGTCTACGGTTTTCCCGATATGACCGCGAGCTCGTCTCCTGGTGGTATGCGTTACCGCATCCGCGAGTGGCGTTACATCCAACGCCTCCGGTTGTCTCGTGGGTACTTCCCCTCGCGTCGCCTTCGCCAAAGGATCCGAGAGAAGCGCTTTCAACGCCGTGTCGACCCTCCGGACGATCGTGCCGGCGAGCAGTCGTGGTGATCGCGTTCGCGTTCATGGTCTTGGTTGCGGTATCCACGCTGAGCCTTGGGCTGATGGCCCTGCTCATGAACGTCGAGAGGCGCCCTCCGGATGACATCCACTTACGAAGGATGACCGGCGGGCTTCTCCCGGGTTCAGATCGGCGACAACGCGGCCAAGACCACGACCGTTAACGTCGACGACGTTCTCGTGGATCGAAGACCTGGATGACCAGCCAACCCGGCTGGGTCCTACGACACGCCGATCCGTCCGGGCGTCCTCAGAAGACGAAGCCTTGGTTCATGAAGACGATTGCCGCGATCGCATAGCCGACGACGGAGACCGCCGTGACGACGACGAATGCGCGAGACGGGAGCTTCAGACCCAGGATCCAGAACGCGGGAAACATCACGGCCGCGTACCTCGGCGCTCCGAGGAGCGGCCTCGGCGCGTACGCGAAGGTGAACAGGATCGCGAACGTGCAGGTCGCGTAGACGACGTAGGACATCCGAAGCGACCTCCACCCCACCAGCAGGGCGCCGACGATGGCGCCGGTGAGGAGCAGATCCGCCGTCCAATAGAGTCCGTGAACATCGCCGACCCCTTGAACCCCCAGCGCGATCCCCCGTCCGATCGTGACGAAGGGGATCTGCGTGGTGCGCTGCCACAGCGCCGGAGCGCGGAGAGGTACGAACGGATCCCCGGAGCGGAAGAGCCAATAGGCGAGGTACGCGATGAATCCTGCGACGGGGACCATCGCCGCGATCACCCTCCGACCCCGCCGCGCGGGGTCGCCTTCGCTCACGGCTTCGATCAACAACGCGGGGATCAGGACGAGCCCGACCACGCGGGTCGCCGTCGTGACCACGCCCGCGATCGCCGCCCCTCCCCACCGACCCCTGCGGGCCCACCAGAAGGCCGCGAGGCTCGACAGGAGGAACAACGACTCGCTGTACGGCGCCATGAAGACGAAGGAGGCCGGGAACGATGCGAGCAGCACCACTGAGCGCCGCGCGACATCTTCCGCGTATTCGAGCGTCGTGAGTCCGTACAGGAGGATGAGGGCAAGGAGGAACGAGACGTTCGCGACCAGCGTGGCCCACACCAGCGCCCCTCCGGGCACCAGCCATGCGAAGGCGCGCGACAGCATCGGGAAGGCCGGGTAGAACTCCGCGGATCCGTCGTGGGGGTCGTAGCCCATGCTCCGCGATGCGCACGAACCATCCCGCATCCCAGCGGAACGTGCCGTCGAAGGCATTGTGCCACCCTGCTTGGACGGGTTGCGCGAGCCCCGCGCCCGGGGATCCGACAGCGTTGATCGCCGGAGCGTCGTGAACGGCGAGGACACCGAGTGCCGAGAGGAGGAGTCGAGCGGCGACGAAGACGCAGACGCAGAAGGGGACACCTCGACGCAGCTCCACGTGAGGCACCGACGTGCCTGTCGCTCGGTCATCGATCCCACGCCGTGCGGCGTCCACCTCGATCGAGTATTCCCGCTGGCCGCCCTCCGAACAACCGATCGACCGCCGGGCGACCGAGGTCGCATGCTCACCGGCCGCGGTTAGGGTGAGACGGTGGATGGATCACCGTTGCCTCGGATCGAGATCGAAGGTCGTCCGGCCACGATCGATCTGCTGGGGTCGACCGTCGGAGTCAGCTACGGTCATTTCACCGCGATGCAGGTGAGGGATCGGAAGGCGCGGGTCGTCGACCTGCATCTGGCTCGACTGGAGGAGGGCTCGCGGGCGTTGTTCGGACGGGGGCTCGACGGCGACAGGGTCCGCGGGTTCATCCGGCACGCGCTGGGTGACGACATCGGCGACGCCTCCGTGCGCGTGTACGTCTACGGCACGGCTGCCGAGGTCGACCCATCCGTCATGGTCACGGTCCGCGAGCCCGCGTCCATGCCGAGGACGCCGCGGAGCCTGCAGAGCGTCATGTATCAGCGGCCGCTCGCGCACGTCAAACACATCGGCGGTTTCGCGCAGGCGTACTACGGCCGCCTCGCCGCCGAGGCGGGGTTCGACGAGGCGTTGTTCGTCGGGCCGGAGGGCGACGTGGCCGAGGGCTCGATCACCAACATCGGGTTCATCGAAGGCGACGCGGTCGTGTGGCCGGACGCTCCCGCCCTCCATGGGGTCTCGATGCAGGTGCTCGAGCGAGAGCTGCCGAGGGCCGGTATCGCCTGGAGTCGTCGAACGGTGCACGTCGCCGACGTCGGGTCGTTCGATGGAGCCTTCCTCACGAATGCTCGTGGGATCGCTCCGGTCGGCGGGATCGATGACACGGCGATACCGCTGAACTCGGAGCTCTCGGCAACCGTCATCGAGACGTTCGACGCGGCACCGTGGGATCCGATCTGAGCGTCGGAGGGTCGTGACGTTCGGACACAACGGACCTTTGGCGATGTCCCAGGTCCGTGTAACTTTCGACCTTGCAGTTGTCGTGTCGGCGTGAAACACTCTCCGCCGGAACGCCGAGAGGAATACGAGAACGTCCGGGCCCTCGGACCCGGCGACGACGGCGGCACGACGCGGGCACGTGCCGCCGTCACCTTGCTCGGACACCGGGTGCAGGCCCTCTGCGAGGGGTCGTCCCGAGTTGTTACGCTACCGAGCCGACCGGGCGCGTAGCTCAGCGGGAGAGCGCTCGCCTCACACGCGAGAGGTCGCAGGTTCAAAACCTGCCGCGCCCACCGATCCGGGAACGACGCGGTTGCGCCTGCCGCGCAACACGACCGTCGGCATGCGAATCCGACACGGAACCTTCACCGTGCGGGTGGGCGCTCGCCGGTGTCGCTCTGTAGGTTGCCTGCTGACCCTGACGTGGAGGACCGATGACCGAGATGCCCGTCCCACCCGCGCCGACGCGTCCGGCCGCGGCACGAGCCGTCGAGCTTCGCAAGGTGTACGGCGAAGGTGACGCGGCCGTGGAAGCGCTCCGCGGCGTGAGCGTCGACCTGGCAGCGGGGGAATTCACCGCCATCATGGGCCCGTCGGGCTCGGGGAAGTCCACGCTGCTGCACTGCCTCGCCGGGCTGGACACGCCCACCAGCGGACAGGTCTTCGTCGGCGACGTCGACCTCACGCAGTTGAACGACAAACGGCTCACCGAGCTCCGAAGGGACAAGGTCGGATTCGTCTTCCAGGCGTTCAACCTGGTGCCGACGTTGACCGCGCGCGAGAACATCACGCTGCCACTCGACATCGCCGGCACGGATGTCGACAAGGCGTGGTTCGACGAGGTGGTGGCGACGATCGGGATCGGCGACCGGCTCACCCACCGTCCGAGTCAGCTCTCCGGCGGCCAGCAACAGCGCGTCGCGGGTGCCCGAGCGCTCGTCTCCCGACCGGAGATCGTGTTCGCCGACGAGCCGACCGGCAACCTGGACTCGAGGTCGGGTGCGGAGCTCCTGGGCTTCCTCCGCTCTGCGGTGACGGACCATGGACAGACCATCGTGATGGTTACCCACGATGCCAACGCCGCGAGTTACGCGGATCGCGTGATCTTCCTGGAGGACGGGCACGTCGTCGACGAGATGCGGGAGCCCACCGCCGAGCACGTACTCGATCGCCTGAAGACCCTGGAGGGCTGACCGCTGCTCCGGGCGACCCTCAAGAGCCTGTTGGCGCGCAAGCTGCGGCTCACGCTCACGGCGCTGTCCATCGTCCTGGGGGTCGGGTTCGTTGCGGGAACGTTCGTCCTGACCGACACGATGAACAAGGCGTTCAGTGACCTGTTCACGCAGGTGTCGTCCGGGAGCGACATCATCGTTCGCGCCGAGGTCGCCTTCACGCCGAGTCAATTCGGACCCGGAGGTGGCGGCGGTGACGAACGCAACCCCGTCCCGGAAAGTGTCCTGTCGAGCGTTCAGGCGGTGCCGGGCGTCGCGGACGCATCCGGGACCGTGAGCGGATACGCGCAGATGATCGATCCCGCGACGGGCGATGCGATCGGTGGGGTCGGTCCTCCCACGCTCGGCGCCAGCTGGAGCGACAGTCCCACGTCGCCGTTATCGCTCCGCCAGGGGCAACCGCCGACCGGCCCGACGGACGTGGCCGTCGACGCGGCGACCGCCAAGAAGTACGACCTGTCCGTCGGCGAAACCATCAAGATCTTGTTCCAGGGACCGCCGCAGGAGTTCACGATCTCGGGCACGCTGGGCTTCGGCGAGGCGGACAACCTGGCAGGTGCGACGCTCGCCGCGTTCGACGTGGCAACCGCGCAGAAGGTGCTCGACAAGGCGGGCGAGTTCGACCAGATCGACGTCGTCGCCGCCGACGGCACGTCGGTGCCGGACCTGCGATCCAGCATCCAATCCGTGCTCCCGAAGGGCATCGAGGCCGTCAAGGCGTCCGATGTCGCCGACGAACAGGCGAGGCAGTTGCAGGAGGCCCTGGGATTCTTCCGCACCGCGTTGCTCGTGTTCGCGTTCATCGCCTTGTTCGTCGGCGCGTTCATCATCTTCAACACCTTCTCGATCATCGTCGCGCAGCGCACCGGCGAGATGGCATTGCTCCGAGCGATCGGGGCCAGCCGGCGGCAGGTCATGACGTCGGTGGTGGTCGAAGCGTTCGTGACCGGCTTGATCGCATCGGCGTTGGGACTCCTCGCGGGCGTCGCGATCGCGCTGGCCCTCAAGGGTCTGCTGTCTGCCTTCGGGGTCGATCTGCCGAGCACCTCGCTCCAGCTCGAGCCGCGCACCATCGTCGTGGCGTTCGTGGTGGGCACGGTCGTCACGCTCGTTTCGTCGATCCTTCCCGCCCGCCGCGCCTCACGCGTGGCGCCGGTCCAGGCGCTCCGCGAGTCGGCGGACAGCGCCAGCGGGTCACTGCGACGCCGATTGATCATCGGCCTCATCCTGACCGCAGCTGGCGTTGCCGCGCTGCTGTACGGGCTGTTCGGCAACCAGTCGAACGCGGGCTCCCTGATCGGGCTCGGAGCCGCAGTGACCTTCGTGGGGATCGCGGTCTTGCTACCGCTCGGCACCCGTCCGCTCGCGGGCGCGATCGGAGCCCCGATCCGACGCTTAGGCGTGCAGGGCAAGCTCGGGCGTGAGAACGCGATGCGGAATCCCCGTCGTACGGCATCGACCGCGTCCGCGCTCATGATCGGGCTCGGACTCGTGGCGATGGTGACGGTGCTCGCGTCGTCGCTCAAGGCGTCGCTCAACCTCACGATCGAGAAGTCGCTGAAGGCCGACCTGGTGCTCACGACCTCGTCACAGACGCCGTTCAGTCCGGATGTGGCCGACCGCGTCCGCGAGGTCGACGGCGTGGGTGCCGTCTCCCAGTTCCGCCAAGGCGGGTTCCGCGTGAAAGGATCGACGGCCTTCGTCACCGGGGTCGACCCCGCGACGATCGAGGACGTGGCGTCGCTGGAACTATCCCCCGAAGCGGTCTCTGGCCTCCAGGACGGCAAGATCGTGGTCCTCGACGACGTGATGGCCGACGAGGGCTGGAACGTCGGCGACACCATCCCCACCGCGTTCGCCACCGTCGGGAAGGTGCCGCTCGTGATCGGGGGCACGTTCTCAGAGAACAGCTTGGTCGGCACGAATTACGTCGTCTCGCTCGATACGTTCGATCAGTACTTCCAGCAGCAGCTCGACGCGTTCGTGATGGTCAAGCTCGCGCCGGGAGCCGATGCGACGACCGTGACGACATCCGTCGAAGCCGCGACGAAGGAGTTCGGCAACATCGAGGTCCAGGATCAGACGGCCTTCCGCGAGCAACAGGCGGGGTTCATCGATCAGCTGCTCGGTCTGATCTCAGCCCTCCTCGCGTTCGCCATCCTGATCGCGCTCTTCGGCATCGTGAACACGCTCGGCCTGTCGATCTTCGAACGCACCCGCGAGCTGGGGCTCCTGCGGGCCGTGGGGATGAGCCGCAAACAGGTCAAGCGGATGATCCGGTGGGAGTCGGTCATCATCGCGATCATCGGCGCGCTCCTCGGGGTCGTGATCGGCGTGTGCTTCGGTATCGCCTTGCAGCAAGCGCTTGCGAACCAAGGGGTGACGGAGCTGGTCATCCCCGTCGGCCCGTTGACGATCTACGTCATCTTCGCGGCGCTGGCCGGCGTGCTGGCCGCGATCTGGCCCGCGCGCCGCGCAGCCAAGCTGGACGTGCTGCGGTCCATCGCGTACGAGTAGGCCGGCGGCCGGCCGATATCATGGCCCGCATGCCGCACGTGAAGTTCGCCCACGGTTCCGAGTCCGAGCTCCCCGAGGGGGAGCCGATCGGCTCCGTCCTTCCGCCCGGGGCGATCGCGGCTCGGGTGGACGGGGAGCTTCGGGACCTGTCGTTCGTCCCAACGGCGGATGCGACGGCCGACGCTGTGGAGGCGTCGGACCGCGACGGTCTCCATGTGCTGCGGCATTCGACCGCCCACGTGATGGCGCAGGCCGTCTGCGATCTGCACCCCGGGGCGAAGTACGCGATCGGCCCGGCGATCGAGGACGGGTTCTACTACGACTTCGAGCTTCCCGAGCCGCTCTCGTCCGACGATCTTCCCGCGATCGAAGCCCGGATGCGCGAGCTGATCGCGGCGGACGTCCCCTTCGTCCGGGAGGACGTCACTCGGGCCGAAGCGCTCGAGCGTCTCGCAGACCAGCCGTACAAGACGGAGATCGTCAACGGGCTCGGCGACGACCAGGTCGAGGCTGAGGTGGGGGGCGGCGACTCCGTCACGCTCTATCGGAACGGCGAGTGGATCGACCTGTGCCTCGGGCCGCACGTGCCTTCCACGGGGCGGCTCGGCGCGTTCCGGCTGACCAACGTGGCCGGCGCGTACTGGCGCGGCGACGAGCAGCGCCCGATGCTGACCAGGATCTACGGCACCGCCTGGGCGACCGACGCAGACCTCGATGCCTACCTGACCCGTCTGGAGGAGGCCGAGAAGCGCGACCATCGCAAGCTCGGTCGGCAGCTCGACCTGTTCTCCTCGCCGGACGAGCTCGGGCCGGGACTGTGGATCTGGCACCCGCGGGGTGG
This sequence comes from uncultured Actinomycetes bacterium, assembly GCA_963736335.1. Classification (GTDB taxonomy): domain Bacteria; phylum Actinomycetota; class UBA4738; order UBA4738; family HRBIN12; genus JBBQVZ01. The sequence continues at coordinate 874,326 of CAVTOC010000005.1, forward strand.
GATCTTCCGCAAGCAACTGGAGGACTACGTCCGCGATCTGCACCTGGAGCGCGGGTACGACCTGGTCGTGACGCCGCACATCGCGCGGTCGGTGCTCTGGGAGACGTCCGGACATCTGGCGAAGTACGCCGACAACATGTACCCGCCCATGCAGACGGACACCGGCGACTACTACGTGAAGCCGATGAACTGTCCGTTCCACGTCCTGGTCTACAAGTCGCAGGTCCGCTCGTACCGCGACCTGCCGATGCGGCTGTCGGAGCTCGGGACGATCTATCGCCACGAGCGCCTGGGCGCGCTGCACGGACTGCTCCGCATCCGCGGGGGAACGCAGGACGACTCCCACATCATCTGCACGCCCGACCAGTTGATCGACGAGATCCTCAAGGTGTTCGAGCTGACGTTCGAGATCCACGCGACGTTCGGCTTCGGCGACCCCATCGTGAACCTGTCGACGCTGCCCGGGCAGACGATCCTGGACGAGACGATGGCCGCGCGCGCCACCGAGGCGCTCGTGATGGCCCTGGACAAGAGCGGGATGCCGTACACGGAAGCCGCGGGGGAGGGGACCTTCTACGGACCGAAGGTCGACTTCCACTTCAAGGACGCGATCGGTCGCCTGTGGCAGCTCACCACCGTACAGTGCGACTTCGCGCTGCCCGAGCGCTTCGACATGGAATACACCGGAGACGACAACGATCGCCACCGTCCGGTCATGATCCACCGCGCCATCCTCGGCACGCTCGAGCGGTTCAGCGCGGTGCTGATCGAGCATTACGCCGGCGCGTTCCCCTTGTGGCTGTCTCCGGAGCACATCCGGTTCGTGCCCGTCGCCGACCGCCACGTCGAGTACTGCGAAGGGCTGGCGTCTCGCGCGACGGAAGCCGGACTCCGCCCGTTCGTCGACGACTCGAAGGAGACGGTCGGCAAGAAGATCCGCGCGGCACAACTGATGAAGGCTCCGTACACGTTGGTGGTGGGGGACCGTGACATCGAGGCGGGGACGTACACGGTGCGGGATCGCGACGGGAACGAAACCCCCGGTCTGGCATTCGACGACATAGTGGTGGCGCTGACCGACGAGCTCAGGTCGCGGGCCCTCACCCAGACCCGTTTCGGAGGCTGACCGGGTGGCGGATCACCTCTGGAGCCCCTGGCGTATGCAGTACATCCAGGAGGCGAAGGAGGAGTCGGAGGACGACGGCTGCGTCTTCTGCGCGATCCCGCAGACCGAGGCCGAGCGTGTCCTCACGCGGGGCGAGCTCGCCTACGTGGTCCTGAACAAGTTCCCGTACAACCCGGGGCACCTCCTGGTGGTGCCCATGCGACATGTCGGTGACCTCGAAGAGGTGACCGCCGACGAGAACGCCGAGCTCCAGTCCCTCCTGCAGCGCGCGGTGGGCGCCATCCGGCGGACCGCGGACCCACATGGTTTCAACGTCGGGCTGAACCTCGGGCGGACGGCCGGCGCGGGCATCCCGGAGCACCTGCACTGGCACGTCGTGCCCCGTTGGAACGGCGACACGAACTTCATGTCCGTGGTCGGCGACACGAGGGTGCTGCCGGAGCTGCTGGCTGAGACGTATCGAAGCCTCAAGCCGGGGTTCGACGCGTGAGCGAGATGCGCTCGGGCTCGTTCGACCTCCCCGATGGGTCGCTCTACTACGAGGTCGCCGGAGAAGGCCCGGTGGTGACGCTGATCCACGAGGGCCTGTGGGACTCTCGGACGTGGGATCCGCAGATGCCGGCGTTGCTCGACGCGGGCTACCGCGTCGTTCGCTACGACGTCCGCGGATACGGGAGGTCCAGCCGCCTCACCGGCGAGCCGTATTCCCACGTGGAGGATCTCGCCGCCCTGCTCGACTTCCTGGACGTGCCGCTCACCATCCTCGTCGGGTGCTCCATGGGAGGCGCGATCGCGATCGACTTCACGCTGGAGCACCCGGACCGCGTCGCGGCACTCGTGCCGGTGGCGTCCGGCCTCGGCGGCTTCGAGGCACTGGAGGAGGAGGAAGACTGGTGGGAGTCGGTCCAGGGCCCGATCGATGAGGCGGTCGCGGCCGGCGACCTCGAACGCGCCCAGGATCTGCGACTGGAGATCTGGGCCCCGCTCGGCACGACGGACGAGGCCGGCGCGCTGATCCGCCAGATCGCGTTCGACAACATCCACGAGCTCACCATGGACGAGAGCGCGGAGGAGGAGTTGGATCCGCCGGCCGCCCATCGCCTCGGTGAGATCGACGTCCCGACGCTCGTGATGATCGCCGAGCACGATCCGCCGTACATGCGCCGGACCGGCGACCTGATCGCCCGAGGCATCCTCGGCGCCCATAAGGTGACGATCGAAGGCGCCGATCACGTCGTGCACCTGCGTCGACCCGCGGAGTTCAACGCCGCGCTCCTCGCTTTCCTCGACGGGCTGGTCTGAGGGGGGGGGCTCCGTGGATCGATTCTTCCTCGTGGCCGCGGCCCTGTTCGCGTTCCTCGCGGTCGGGGCCGGAGCGTTCGGCGCGCATGCGCTCAGGGAGCGGATCCAGCCCGAGCGGATGCAGACGTTCGAAACGGGCGTGCGATACACGCTGTACCACGCGTTCGGGCTGTTCGTCGTCGTGTGGTTCCGGACCGCAGGGCCGGATCAGCTGTCGGAGACCGTCGCGGGCGTGGCGTTCATCGCCGGGATCGTCCTGTTCTGCGGGAGCCTGATGGCGCTGGCGCTCACGGGCGAACGCCGGTGGGGGGCCGTGACCCCCATCGGCGGGGTGTGCTTCCTGGTCGGCTGGGCGGCGCTGATCGTGGCCGCGCTGACCGCGCCGTTCGATTTCGCGCAGGTGCACCAGGTCACGGCGCTGCTGGTCGGGGGCTGAGCGGCTACTTCTTCTGCGCTTCCTCGCGGGCCTTCTGGTACTCCGCGATGACCTTCTGCGCGAGGTGCGACGGCAACTCCTCGTAGTGCGAGAACGTCATGGAGAACGCGCCCCGCCCACCCGTCATGGAGCGGAGGTCGATGACGTAGCGAGCCACCTCCGCCTGGGGCACGACCGCGTAGATCCGCTGCTTCCCGCCGCCGATCTGCTCCATCCCGCCGATCTTGCCGCGCTTGGAGTTGAGGTCGCCCATGATGTCGCCCGTGTAGGCGTCGGGGACGATCACCTCGAGGTCGACGACCGGCTCGAGCAACACGACGCCGGCGGAATCGACGGCCTCCTTGAGGGCGAGGGAACCGGCGATCTGGAACGCCATGTCCGACGAGTCGACGGGGTGGAACTTCCCGTCCAGCAGCGTCACCTTGATGTCGACCATCGGGTTCCCACTGATCACGCCATCCGACATCGTCTTCACGATGCCCTTCTCGATCGACGGGATGAACTGTGACGGGATGGCGCCGCCGAAGATCTTGTTGTCGTAGACGAACCCTTCTCCCCGCGGGAGCGGCTCGATCTCGATGGTGCAGACGGCGTACTGGCCGTGCCCGCCCGTCTGCTTGACGTGACGCCCGACCCCTTTGCCCTTGCTCTTGATCGTCTCGCGATAGGCGATCTTCGCCGGGTGTGTGGCGACCTCCACGCCGAACTTGCGCTTCAGCCGCTCCATCTGAACCTCGAGATGCGCCTCACCCATGCCGTACATCACGGTCTCGTGCGTCTCGTCGGAGCGCGCCATCCGCAGCGTCGGATCCTCCTCGCGGAGGCGGGCCAGGCCCGTCGAGAGCTTGTCCTCGTCGCCCTTGGTCTTGGGCTCGACCGCGTACGCGAGGAGCGGCTCGGGGAGCTCGATCGGAGGCAGCTGCACCGGGTCGTCCTTGGTGGAGAGCGTGTCGCCCGTGTGCGTGTGCTGCAGCTTGGCCACGGCGCCGATGTCTCCCGCGCCGACCTCCGAAACGTTCTCATGCTCCTTGCCCCGCAACGAGAACAGCTGGCCGATCCGCTCCTCGGTGTTCTGCGTCGCGTTGAAGATCGACGAGTCCGGACGGAGCTTGCCCGAGAACACGCGGAACATCGTGATGTGCCCGACGAATGGGTCGGATACCGTCTTGAAGACGAACGCCGCGAGCGGGGCGGAGGGATCGCTCGCGCGTTCCTTCTCCTCGCCGGTCTTCGACGTGACGTTCACGGATCCCCGGTCGATCGGCGACGGGAACTCTTCGGCGATGAACGCGAGCAGTCGGTCGACGCCGATCGCCTTGGCCGCCGAGCCACAGATCACCGGTGCGATGCGCGCGTTCGCGAACCCGGCCTTGACGCCGACGGCGATCTGCTCTTCGGAGAGCGTGCCCTCCTCCAGGTACTTCTCGATCAGCTCGTCGTCCGCCTCCGCCACAGCCTCCATGAGCTTCTCGCGGGACGGGTCGGCGACCGCGTGGAGATCGTCGGGCCAATCGCCCTCCTCCGCGATCGGACCGCTCGGATAGCGGTCGGCTTTCGCATGCAGGAGGTCGGCGATCCCCGAGAACTCGGCCTCCACACCGATGGGCAACTCGAGCGGCGCGACCTGGTTGCCGAACGACGACACGAGCTGATCGAGGGTGTCCTGGAACGAGGACCGCTCGCGGTCCAGCTTGTTCACGAAGATCGCTCGAGGCAGCCCCGCTTCCACCGCGAGCTCCCACGCGGCCTCCGTCTGCACCTCGACGCCGTCGACTGCCGAGACGACGACGATCACCGCGTCGACCGCTCGGATCGCGGATCGGAGATCGCCGACGAAGTCGGCGTAGCCGGGCGCATCGAGGACGTTGATCTTGACGCCGTCCCATTCGACGGGCGCCATCGAGAGCGAGACCGAGATGCCCTTGCGTTGCTCGTCCGGATCGTGATCGGAGACCGTGTTGCCGTCCTCGACGGCACCCATGCGCGTGATGGCGCCGGATGTGTAGAGCATGGCCTCCAGGAGGGTGGTCTTGCCGGAGCCGCCATGGCCGACCAGCAGGACGTTTCGGATGTCCTTCGCGTCGTAGGTCTTCAACACGCACTCCTTCTGGGGCGGGTCCGGGGGATTCTAGTCAAGTGCTAGGCTCCCGCCGACTCCCGATGGCCATCCACGTTCCCGCGCACCCTCGCACGACGGCCACGCGGCTCTCGCTCGTGGCGGGCGCGGCGTTGGCGGTGGCGGCGGGGGCGTTCATCCTGGCCCGGCGCCCTCACGAAGGGGCGGCATGCGCCGGCGTGTCGGCGGTGCTCCTTCTGATCGGTGGCCACCGGGCGAACCACGGGGCCGGCGACGCCCTCGACCGGATGCTGGACGAGCTGCTCGACCGGCTGTGGGACGGCGTGATCCTGGCATCGATCGCGTGGACGGCCCGCGATGCGGCTCCGCACATATCGATCGCCGCGCTCGCCGCGCTCGGCGCGAGCTTCATCTCGTCCTACGTCCGTGCCAGGGGCGCGTCGCTCGGCTACACGGTCGAGGAGAGCCACGTAACCAGGGGGATCCGCTACGCGCTGATCGTCGCGGGCCTCGCGTTCGGATGGCTGGGGTGGACCGTCTGGGCCACGTTCGGGATCTCGGTGGTCGCCGTCCTGGTGCGGACCAGCCAGGTCGCGAAAGAAGAACGCGCATGACGTCGACCGCGGACGAGCCGACGCTCGCGCTGGATCCCGAGGACGAGACCTTGGGGGAGCGCGCGTTCGTCCTCGCGTATCAGCTGCTCGGGCGGGCAGCGCGCGCGATGCCGGAGAAGACCGGCCGGGCCGTCGGCACGCGACTGGGTCGTTGTTCCTACCGGCTTTCAGCGAACGTGCGTCAGGTGGTGGCCGCCAACCAAGCGCAGGTGCTCGGACGCCCCGTCGACGATCCGCTCGTGGTGGCGTCGACCCGCGAGGCGTTCGAGCTGTACGCACGGTACTTCGTCGAATCCTTCCACCTGCCGGAGTTCAGCGATGAGGAGATCGTGGCGCGGGTCGATTGCGATACGGAGTACCGCCTCCACGATGCCGCCGCCGCCGGGAAGGGAGGGATCTGCGCCCTTCCTCATCTCGGCAACTGGGACGCCGCGGGACGCTGGATGAAGGCGATCGGCCTCCCGGCGCTGGCGGTCGCCGAGGAGCTGAAGCCCCGCCGCCTGTACGAGCTCTTCGTCGAGCTCCGCAGATCCATCGGGATGGACGTGGTCGGCCTCTCGGACCCCAACGTCGGGCGCAAGCTCGCCATGGCCCTCGGCGAGAATCGGATGATCGCGTTGGTCGCCGACCGCGACTTCACCGGCCGTGGGGTCGAGGTCGAGATGTTCGGCCGCAAGCGCACCATCCCGGCCGGTCCGGCGCTCCTGTCCCTCACCACGGGAGCGCCGCTCATCGTCACGCCCACGTACACGACTCCCGACGGATGGCGGATCGAGATCCGCGAACCGCTCACCATCGAGCCCACCGGCGACAAGCGGGAAGACGTGCGTTCGCTGACGGTGCTGATGGCCAAGACGTTCGAGGAGGCGATCGCGGCCGCGCCGTCCGACTGGCACATGTTCCAGCCGGGGTGGTCGTGAGGATCGCGTTCGCGTGCCCCTACGCCTGGGACGACCCCGGGGGAGTCCAGGTCCACGTCCGGGAACTGGCGGGCCACATGATCACGGAGGGTCACGACATCCTGGTGCTGGCGCCCGTCAGGGACGTGGCCCCGGAGCCGTGGGTGCGCGCGGTGGGCCGGCCGGTGGACGTCACGTTCAACCGATCGAACGCGCCCATCGACCCCCGTCCCTGGTCGGTGCGGCGGGTGCACGGACTGCTCCGCGCGTTCCGACCAGATGTCGTGCACGTGCACGAGCCGTTCACGCCCAGCACGTCGATGTGGGCCACGCTCGCGGCGGATGCCCCCGTCGTCGCGACGTTCCACACGGGAGCCGAGCGATCACGGCTGTACGACCTGGCGGCGCCGGTCCTGCGGCGGATCGCGCGACGCATCGTGATCCGCGTGGCCGTGTCCAGGGTGGCCGAGCGCGCGGCGAGCGCGCGGATCGGCGGGTCGTTCGAGATCGTGCCCAACGGGGCGGACGTCGCCCGGTTCGCCGATGCCGAGCCGGCGGACCTGGGGAACGGCACCAAGCTCCTATTCGTCGGCCGGCTGGATGAGCGCAAGGGATTCCCCGTCGCCGTCGACGCGTTCGGGCGGCTGGCGCCGGATCGTCCCGACCTCCGGCTGATCGTGGTCGGCGATGGGCCCGAGCGATCGGCCGTGAGCGGCTTGCCACCCGACGTCCGGGCGCGGGTGGCGATGCTCGGGGCGGTGCCCAACGTGGACCTGCCGCCGTTCGAGAAGGCATGCGACCTCTACCTGGGCACGTCGGTGGGTGGCGAGAGCTTCGGCATCGTGCTGGTGGAGGCGATGGCCGCGGGGCTGCCGGTCGTCGCGAGCGGCATCCCCGGCTACGACGAGGTCGTGACGGACGGGGTGGACGGCTTGTTGGTCCCGCCCCGCGATCCCGCGGCCCTCGCGCGGGCAGCCGGATCGATCCTTGACGATCCCGGCCTGGCGGGGCGCCTTTCGTCGGCCGGGCTCGCGCGCGCGGCTACCTTCGATTGGCGGGTCGTAGGGGCGAGGCTCGAGGCGCTCTACGACCGGGCCATCGCCATCGGGCCGCTACGATAGGTCGCGATGCTCGTCGTCTGGATCCTCGTGGGTGTGGTCGTGGTCCTGCTGGTGTGGGCCATCCTCGACTACAACCGGCTCGTCACGTTCCGGAACCGCGCCGACAACGGGTGGTCCCAGATCGATGTGCAGCTGCGCCGGCGGTACGACCTGATCCCCAACCTGATCGAGACCGTGAAGGGGTACGCGGCGCACGAGCGCGAGGTGTTCGAAAAGGTGACCGAGGCTAGGACGAAGGCGATGGGCGCCACCGGCGTCCAGGACCAGGCGCACGCCGAGAACGCGATCACGGCGGGACTCGGCAGGTTGATCGCGGTGGCGGAGAACTATCCCGAGCTCAAGGCGAACCAGAACTTCCTCGCGCTGCAGGAGGAGCTCGTCGGGACCGAGTCGAAGATCGCGTATGCGCGGCAGTTCTACAACGACCAGGTGGCTCGCCTGAACACGCTGATCCAGAAGTTCCCCTCGGACCTGGTCGCGGGGTTCGGACACTTCGAGTCGAAGCCGTTCTTCGAGATCGACGAACCCGCCCGCGGGCCGGTTCAGGTCGACATCTGACCCGCCGTGTACGAGCAGATCGCGTCGAACAAGCGGAAGACGCTCGTCCTCCTGTTCGTGTCGTTCCTGCTCTTGGTCGCGGTGGGATACGTGATCGGCTACATCTACGGCACACCGTGGGTCGGGTTGGCGATCGCCGTGGGGATCGCGCTCCTGTTGCAGATCGGCGCGTACTACTCCGGGGACAAGATCGTGCTCGCGTCCGCTCGGGCGCGCGCGGTCACGCCCGAGGACGAGCCGCGACTCCACAACATCGTCGAGGGTCTGGCGATCGCGGCCGGCGTCCCGAAGCCCGCCGTCTACGTCGTCCCCGAGCAGTCGCCGAACGCGTTCGCGACCGGCCGCGACCCGGAGCACTCCTCCGTCGCCGTGACGCAGGGTCTGTTGGACACGATGAACCGCGTCGAGCTCGAGGGCGTCCTGGGGCACGAGCTGTCGCATGTCGTCGACCGGGACATCCTCTACGGCACGATCGTCGCGACGGTGATCGGCGCGATCGTGTTGCTCTCGGAGTTCTTCCTGCGGAGCTGGTGGTGGGGTGGGTTCGGGGGCCGTCGGAGCGATCGCGGCAACGGCAACGGGGGAGTCGTGGAGCTCGTCGTGTTCGCGATCGGCTTCGCGCTGTTGATCCTGGCGCCCCTCCTGGGCCAGCTGATCCGGCTGGCCGTCTCGCGCAACCGCGAGTACCTGGCCGACGCGCAGGGAGCGATGCTGACGCGGTATCCCCCGGGGCTCATCAGCGCGCTGAAGAAGATCCAAGACGCGCCGCACGCGATGCGATCGGCCAACAACGCCACCGCCCACCTGTGGTTCGAACAGCCCTCGCGCGTGCAGGGACCGCAGACCGGACGGATGGAGAAGCTCTTCTCGACGCACCCGCCGATCGAGGAGCGGATCCGGCGCCTCGAGGAGATGTGACGATCCGGTCGAGATGACCGGGAGATCACCGAAGGTGTTTGAGACGGGCGCCGGGCGCCGGTACCATCGGTCGCGCGCCTCTCGCTGAGGACGCGCTCCCACGATCGACTCAACCATCCAACGACGTCATCAGGAGGTTCCCCACCTTGGCGTTCACCCGACGCGGCAGGATCGTCATCACCGTCGCAGGCGCGTTCGCGCTGGTCGCGGTCAGCGGTATCGCGCTGGCCCTCACCGGCCACGCCCCGGCGGTGATCCAGAAGGCGGTGGACACCGTCACGGGCACGGATCATCAGTCGAAGCCGCCGCCCACCTGTCCGCTCACCGGCAAGCCCGCCCCCGGGGGCAAGGTCCCCCACACTCCGGTGCTCGCCGTCAAGGTCGAGAACACGCCCGAGGCGTATCCGCTCGCCGGGCTGCAGAGCGCCGACGTGGTCTACGAGGAGCTGGTCGAAGGCGGCATCACGCGGTTCATGGCCCTGTATCAGTGTAAGGATGCCAAGAAGGTCGGCCCCGTCCGGAGCGCGCGGACGACCGACCCGAAGGTCCTCATCCAATACGACCCCCACGCCGTCATCGCGTACTCGGGTGGCCAGCTCGCGGTCGTGAACGACGTGAAGCGGTCGGGCCTGGTGAGCTTCGACGAGAGCACGGGAGGCGCCGCGTTCTGGCGCGACGACACGCGGTACGAGCCGCACAACCTGTTCCTGAACACCGCCAAGCTTCGCGCGAAGTCGGCGAAGCAGACGGCGGGCGAGGGGCCACCGCGCCGCGTGTTCGCGTTCGACGCCGCGCCCCCGGCCACCGGCAGGCACGTCTCGCAGGTCTCGATGGCGTTCTCGTCCTCAGTGACCGCGACGTGGAGCTGGGACAAAGGAGCCGGGCGGTGGCAGCGCGTGTACCAGGACGCGCCGATGACGCTCGACACGGGGGCCCCGATCACGGCCGCCAACGTGATCATCCAGCAGGTCGTGGTCACGGAGAGCGGCCTCGTCGACGTGCTCGGCTACCACTCGCCCGAGGTGACGCTGAGCGGCTCGGGGAAGGCGTGGATCCTTCGCAACGGCGTGATGATCGCCGGGAAGTGGACCCGCCCCGTGATGGGCGCGGTCACCAAGTTCGAGACCAAGTCGGGCCAGATCATCCCGCTCGCGCCGGGGAACACGTGGGTCGAGCTGGTGGCCAAGGGCACGCCCCCGACCGTCACGAAGTAGCAGCTCCGACTGTCCGGTCCGGCCACACTCCCGCCCGAGGCTCGGCGGTACACTCGTGTCATGGCGGGTGCGCAAGGGGGATCGAACGTGGAACGCGAGACCGGGACGTTCCGGGTCAAGGCCGGCTTGGCGGAGATGCTGAAGGGCGGCGTGATCATGGACGTCACGACCGCCGATCAGGCCAAGATCGCCGAGGACGCGGGCGCGTGCGCCGTCATGGCGCTCGAGCGCGTCCCGTCGGACATCCGCCGTGACGGCGGTGTCGCCCGGATGGCCGACGCGACCAAGATCGAGGAGATCCAGCAGGCCGTCACGATCCCGGTCATGGCGAAGGCGCGGATCGGCCACTTCGTGGAGGCGCAGATCCTGCAGTCCCTGGGCGTCGACTACATCGACGAATCCGAGGTCCTCACGCCCGCCGACGAGGAGCACCACATCGACAAATGGGCGTTCACGGTTCCGTTCGTGTGCGGGGCGCGAAACCTCGGTGAGGCCCTGCGGCGGATCGCCGAGGGCGCCGCGATGATCCGGACGAAAGGCGAGGCCGGCACCGGCAACGTCGTGGAGGCGGTGCGTCACCAACGGACCATGCTCCGCGAGATGGCGTGGCTCACCACTCTCCGCCCGGAGCAGTACGTCGCAGCCGCCAAGGATCTGGGCGCGCCCGTCGAGCTCGTTCGGCAGGTCGCGGCGGCCGGCACGCTCCCGGTCGTGAACTTCGCGGCGGGTGGGCTGGCCACGCCGGCAGACGCCGCGCTCATGATGCAGCTCGGCGTCGACGGCGTGTTCGTGGGTTCGGGGATCTACAAGTCCGAGGATCCGGCTCCGCGCGCGCGCGCGATCGTCGAGGCCACGACCCATTTCAACGATCCCGACGTCCTGGCCAAGGTGTCGCGCGGATTGGGCGAGGCGATGCCCGGTCTCGATATCAAGGAGATCGGCGAGGAGGGTCTGCTCCAGACCCGCGGTTGGTAAGGCCGGCGATCCTCGTGAAGGCCGGCGTGCTCGCGCTCCAGGGGGACTTCCGGGAGCACGCCCGCGTCCTCGCCGATGCCGGCGCCACGCCCGTCGAGGTCCGGACGGCCGAGCAGCTGGCCGGCGTCGACTGCCTGGTGATCCCGGGCGGCGAATCCACCACCATGACCAAGCTGGCTCGGGCCGGCGATCTGGTCGGACCGGTCCGGCAGCGCGCGTCGGCAGGCATGCCCATCCTCGGAACGTGCGCCGGCATGATCGTGCTCGCGGATCGCGTGGAGGATGGCGATCCGCTGTTCGCGCTGTTCGACATCACGGTGCGGCGCAACGCGTATGGGCGACAGGTGGACTCGTTCGAGGCGGACGTGGATGTCGAGGGCATCGACCACCGCGTCCGCGGCGTCTTCATCCGCGCCCCGATCGTGGAGGACATCGGTGCCGACGTGCGCGTGCTCGCGAGACACGAGGGGTATCCGGTCGTGCTGGAGCAAGGGAACCTGCTCGTGGCATCCTTCCATCCGGAGCTGGTCGGCGAGACCGGGCTCCACGAGTACCTGTTGAGGAAGGTGTAGCGATGTCCGGGCACTCGAAGTGGGCCACGATCAAGCGGAAGAAGGAGGCGACCGACTCCAAGCGGTCGAGCATGTACGCGAAGCTCCTGCGCGCGGTGGAGGTCGCCGCGCGCGAGGGCGGAGGCAACGTGGACGGCAACATGACGCTCGCATCCGCGGTCGAGAAGGCGAAGAGCTTCTCCGTCCCCAACGACAACATCGAGCGTGCGATCAAGCGCGGGACCGGCGAGCTGTCGGACGGAGCCCGGTATGAGGAGCTCCAGTACGAAGGCTACGCGCCGGGAGGTGTCGCGCTGTTGATCCAGGCGCTCACCGACAACCGTAACCGCACGGGTCAGGAGATCCGCCACGCGTTCACCCGCCACAACGGCAACCTCGGCGAGCAGGGGAGCACGGCGTGGATGTTCGCGCGGAAGGGGTTGATCGAGGTCGACAAGGACGTGGCGCCCGACGAGGACCGCCTCCTCGAGCTGACGCTCGAGGCCGGCGCCGAGGATCTGCGCGACTCCGAGAGCTCGTGGGACATCATCACCGATGCGGTCAGCCTCAAGGCGGTGAGCGCGGCGCTCGAGCAGGCCGGGATCCGGATCTCTTCGGCGGACATCACGATGCTGCCGCAGACGGCCGTCCCGGTCGACGGAGGTGAGGCGCGCCAGGTCCTCGGGCTGATCGAATCGTTGGAGGATCTGGACGACGTGCAGAACGTCTATGCCAATTTCGATATCTCCGAAGACATCATGGCGTCACTCTGAGGGTGATTGCCCGCCCCCTCCGGCGACCATAGACTGCACGAACAGATGTTCGATACGTGCGTGCTCGGGATCGACCCCGGCGTGGCGCGACTCGGCCTCGCGGTCGTCGCCCGACGCGACCGGAAGCCCGTCATCGTGTGGACGGGCACGGTGCTCACCAGCCGACAGACGCCCGAAGCTTTGCGTTTGCACACCATCTCCTTGGCGGTGCGCGCCGCCCTGCTCGAGCATCGGCCCGGGTCGGTGGCGCTCGAGCGGGTGGCCTGGAACGTGAACAAGGCGAGCGCGATGGCGGTGGCACGGGCGACGGGAGTGGTCATGGCAGCCGCCGCCGAGGCCGGCGTGCCGGTCGAGGAGTACGGTTCGCTCGAGGTGAAGAACGCGATCACGGGATCGGGTGCCGCCGACAAGGCCCAGATCCACGACGCGCTCGTTCGCGTGCACGGGCTCGTGGACGTTCCGTCCCAGCCCGACGCGGCCGACGCGGTCGCGATCGCCGTAACCCATCTGGTCCGGGCTCGGTTCGCGGCCGCCGCGTCGCGGGCGGAGGCGGCGACCAGATGATCTCGTTCGTCGAAGGCGAGATCGTGGAGAAGGCCGGCGCGCGCGTCGTCGTGGACGTCGCCGGTGTCGGCTACGACGTGTTCGTGCCCACGTCCACGCTCGCGTCCTTGCCACCGGTGGGTCGTCGAGCCCGGGTGCACACCCGCATGGTGGTCCGGGACGACGCGATGCTGCTCTACGGTTTCGGGTCGCCCGACGAGCGCGAGCTGTTCGATCTGCTGACGGGCGTCACGGGTGTCGGTCCGAAGGTCGCTCTTGCGTTCCTGTCGTCCCTCACACCCGACGCCATCCGCCGGTCGGTCGTCGCGGGCGACGTCGGTGCGTTGACGGTCGTCCCCGGGGTCGGCAAGAAGGTGGCCCAGCGCGTGGTGCTGGATCTGCGCGACCGCATGGGCGCTGAGGGGGACCTGATCGTCGGGGGGCCGCTCGGAGACGTCCGTGAGGCGTTGCTCGCGCTCGGATTGACGCCTCAGGAGGCGAGCGCCGCTCTGAGCGGGATGGAGGTCGACGATCGCGCGGTGGACGAGCTGCTGAAAGAGGCGTTGCAGCGGGTGGCCCGATGAGGGACGAGGAGCGGCTCATCGAGTCCGCCGCGCTCCCGGACGATCCCGAGTTCGACGTCGCGCTCCGACCCCGGACGCTCGACGAGTTCGTCGGACAGGAGCGGGTGAAGGAGCAGCTCCTGCTGTTGATCGATGGGGCGCGGCAGCGGGGCGAACCCGTGGACCACTTGCTCTTCAGTGGCCCACCCGGACTGGGGAAGACCACGCTGGGCCAGATCGTGGCCAACGAGATGGGAGCCGGCTTCCAGCCGACCTCCGGGCCGGCACTCGATCGCCCGAGCGACCTTGCCGCGATCCTCACCAACCTCGAGGACGGCGACGTGCTGTTCGTCGACGAGATCCATCGCATGCCGAGGACGGTGGAGGAGGTCTTGTATCCGGCGCTCGAAGATTTCAACCTCGATGTCGTCCTCGGCAAGGGGCCCACGGCCAGGAGCATCCGGCTGGAGCTGCCGCGGTTCACGTTGATCGGGGCGACGACCCGTCCGGGTCGCATCACGCTGCCGCTGCGCGAACGCTTCGGGTTCTCGCCGCGCCTCGATTACTACCCGGTCGACGACCTGGGTCGGATCGTGCGGCGATCCGCCGGCATCCTCGCGGTGCAGACGGACGCCGACGGCGCGGACGAGATCGCGAAGCGCGCACGGGGCACGCCGCGGATCGCGAACCGACTGCTCCGTCGCGTGCGGGACTTCGCCCAGGTTCGCCACGATGGGGTCATCACCGGTGAGCTGGCGCGGGCGGGGCTCGCGTTGTTCGAGGTCGACGAGCAGGGTCTGGATCGCCTCGATCACAACGTGCTCGGGGCGGTCGTGGAGAAGTTCGGCGGGGGACCGGTGGGGCTGTCCACCCTCGCCGCTGCGGTGGGGGAGGAGCCCGACACGATCGAGGACGTGGTGGAGCCCTACCTGATGCAACTGGGCTTCCTGAAACGGACGCCGCGGGGGCGCGTCGCGACCGAGCGAGCCTTCCGCCACCTCGGGGCCGCCACGCCCGGCACATTGCCTCTCTAGCTGCGACGTTGCATCGTTTCTGCCGGTCGGGGGGTAGACTCCGGGGCCGGATCGACCCGGATCCCGTCACCCATACGGCCACACGAAAGGCTCATACGGCATGATGGCTTTCATCGCGGCAACGTCCAGCAACAACAGCAACCCGCTCACGCTCTTCCTTCCCCTCGTGCTCATGGGAGGCGTCTTCTACTTCCTCCTGATCAGGCCGCAGCAGAAGCGCGTCCGCGCCCAGCAGGCCCTGGTCAACGCGGTCGAGGTCGGCGACGAGATCATGACGACCGGAGGCATCTTCGGCACGGTCGTCGAGCTCGACGACGATGAGGGAACGGTCCTGATCGAGATCGCGCCGGGCACCCAGATCCGCATGGTGAAGTCAGGCATCTCGCGCCGCCTCACCGAGGACGACGACGACTACGAGCCCGAGGACGAAGACCAGGACCAGGACCAGCAGTTCTCGTGACCCAGCCGAACACGCCCGGCGAACCGGGGTCCGGCCCGGTCCTCGAGCCGGTGGCCGCGTCGGTCACGTTGACGGACGTCCAGACCGACCCGGAACTGTCCCTGTTCATCAGCTCGGCGGATCGCGTGATGGAGGGGATGGGGTACACGGAGCACGGGTTCCGCCACGCGAACCTCGTGGCGAGCATCTCCTATCAGGTGCTCCACCGGTTGGGGTACACGGAGCGGGAGGCGAACCTGGCGGCCGTCGCCGGCTACCTGCACGACGTCGGGAACATGCTCACCCGGGAGGCGCACGCCCAGACGGGGGCGCTGCTGGTCCATCAAGCGCTGAAGGACCGGGCGGCGGGCAACGACCTGGCCGCGATCATGGCGGCGGTCGCGAACCACGAGGAGGACCACGGGTACGCGGTTTCTCCGATATCGGCGGCCGTGATCCTCGCCGACAAGTCCGATGTGCATCGGAGTCGCGTGCGACGCTCCGGTCAGGTCGATATCGACATCCACGACCGGGTCAATTCTGCGGTCGAACAATCGTTCCTGCGGGTAGACTCGGAAGCCCGGACCGTCACCCTCGAGCTGACGATCGACACGGGGATGAGTCAGGTCATGGAGTACTTCGAGATCTTCCTAGGCAGGATGCAGATGTGTCGTCACGCCGCCGAACAGCTAGAGGCGCGCTTCCGGCTCACGATCAACGGGGCTGAGCTCGCATGAAGGGGACCCGCTGGTTGTGGGTCTCCATCGGTATGGTCCTGTTCCTGGTCGTGGCGTCCCTGATCGGGTTCGCGACCGGAGCGTTGAAGCCGCAGCTCGGTCTGGATCTGGAGGGCGGTGTCTCGGTGATCCTTCAGGCGCCCGACGGGACGCCGGACGCCGTGATGCAGCAGGCCTTGGAGAACATCCGGAACCGCGTCGACGCGTTCGGCGTCGGGGAGCCCCAGATCTTCGTTTCCGGCACCACGATCGAGGTGCAGCTTCCCGGTCTGGCGAAGGGGTCGATCCAGCAGCGCGCGAAGAACCAAGCGTGTCTCATGGGCGGCGGAGGCGAGAACTTCGGGTGCGTCGCCGACAAGGCCGCGGCCCAGAGCAGGTTGTCGGATATGACCGTGTCGAAGCAAGCGCAGTTCTGTCTGTCGAGCGACACGCTGAAGGTGGACACCGTGTGTTTCGGATCCAACAAGGACGCCAAGACGGCCGTCTCCGGCCTCACCGTGTCGCAGCAGCCGGCGGGAGCATCGGGTGCGACCGGCGCCACCGGGGCGACGGGTGCCGCGGGCCAGTGGTGCGTGACGGCCGGGAGCGGCGGAGCCAGCTACGGATGCTTCGACACCCAGGCCAAAGCAAACGCGGCCAAGGCCGGCGTCACGATCGTGGACAAGTCCCAGTACTGCCTTTCGGGCGCCGGTTCGACCAATCTCCCCTGCGGCTTCGCCACACACGATGCCGCGCAGGCCGCGCTCGATGCCATCACCGTGACCTCGTTCGACACGCAGTACTGCGTGCTCAGCTCCGCCGACGTCAACCTCGGGTGCTTCCTGACGCAGGATGAGGCGCAACGGAAGCTCCAGGACACCGGCCAGTCGCGCCTCCTGGATCTCATCGGCACCACCGCTCGTCTGGAGCAGCGCGAGGTGCTGCAGGTCATACAACCGGGCGATCCGTCCTTCGCGACCCAGGCACTCACGTGCGACTCGGATCCGACGACCGACACGCCGAACTGTGCCGACCTGGACCCGCAGAAGCTCGCGAACGAGGACGTCTGGTTCATCGGACAGGACGGGGCGAAGTACCACATGGGCAAGGTGCTGGTCACCGGCGACATGATCAAGAAGGCCACGGCCGTGTTCCAGACGAGCTCGACGTCCGTGGCCGGCTGGCAGATCAGCTTCGATCTCACGAAGGATGGCAGCGGCGTCTTCGGCGACGTCACGACGCAGCTCCAGGGCAAGCAACTGGCGATCATCCTGGACAGCGTGGTCATCTCGGCTCCCACCGTGCAATCGCCGATCACGAACGGGACCGGTGTGATCACGGGGAGCTTCACCGAGCAGCGCGCGAAGGACCTCGCCACCGTGCTGAACGCCGGTGCGCTTCCCGTCCAGCTCACGAAGCTCCAGACCCTGACGGTGAGCGCGACGCTCGGCAAGGAATCGCTGAAGGAGGGCGTGATCGCCGGCGTGGTGGGTCTGCTCTTGCTCTTCCTTTACCTGCTCTTCTACTACCGCTTGCTCGGGGTTGTCGCCATCGTCGGGATGACGTTCTGGGCGATCCTGGCCATGGCGCTGGTCTCGCTCGCAGGGATCGCGTTCGGCTACTCGCTCACCCTCGCAGGCATCGCCGGGCTGGTGATCTCGCTCGGCGTGACGGCCGACTCCTATATCGTGTTCTTCGAGCGGCTGAAGGACGAGGTTCGCAACGGGAAGACGCCGCGCTCGGCCGTGCAGCCCGCGTTCAAGCGCGCGTATCGCACGATCGTCGCCGCCGACATGGTCACGGGGATCGCGGCGGTCGTCCTGTACCTGACCGCCGTCAGCTCGGTGCGCGGGTTCGCGCTGACCCTGGGCGTCGCGACGTTGCTCGACCTGTTCATCGTGTATTTCTTCAAGCGTCCGACGGTTTTCCTGATCGCGCGGAGTCCGAGGCTCGTGTCGCTGCGCGGATTCGGCCTTGAGAGCGGCGTCGCGAGCGAAGATCACGATCGCCACGCTCCGACGCCGGTTCCCGTGGCGGGAGGCTCGAAGTGAACGTCCGGCACGCTATCGATACGTACCGCGGTCACACGATCCCGAACTTCCACATCGTCGAACACCGCAACCGGTGGTTCACGTTCTCGGGGATCGTGATCGCACTTTCGCTGTTCGGCCTGATCTTCATGGGGCTGAACCTGTCGATCGACTTCAAGGGTGGCGCCCAGCTGCAGTACACGTTCACCAAGGTGGTCGACGCGCAGCAGGTGGCCGACGTGTTGAACCAGAACGGACACAGCGACTCGGAGGTACAGATCGCGAACGGCGACACGGTGTTGATCCGCACGACCACGCTCACCACGGACCGGACGCAGTCGGACGCGCTGCTGCAGGCGCTGGCGAAACAAGCCGGCATCGATCCGAGCAACATCAACCAACAGGACGTCGGTCCCACGTGGGGCAAGGAGATCTCCAAGAAGGCGCTGACCGGCCTGATCGTGGTCCTCGCCGCGATCATGCTGTACATCAGCCTGCGGTTCGAGTGGAAGATGGCGATGGGCGCCATCATCGCGTTGGTCCACGACGTGCTCATCACCGCCGGTGTCTATGCGCTGACTGGACGTCAGGTCACGCCGGCCACGGTGATCGCCATCCTTACGATCCTGGGGTTCTCGCTCTACGACACCGTCGTCATCTACGACAAGATCAAGGAGAACACCGAGACGTCCGCCATGGTCTCCCGGTTGGGCTACGCGGACACGGTCAATTACTCACTGAACCAGGTGTTCATGCGCTCGGTGAATACCTCGCTCGTGGTGCTCCTGCCGATCCTGTCCCTGCTGATCTTCGGCGGCGACACGCTGAAGGACTTCGCGTTCGCCATGTTCGTCGGCGTGGCGACCGGGGCGTACTCATCCATCTTCATCGCCGCTCCCCTCCTCGTGATCTTCAAGGGGCGCGAGGCCAAGTACCGCCAGCTCGAAGCCCGCCGCCAGGTGCGGGGAGCCAGGGAGAAGGTGGCCGTGTCGGGCGGCGCCGCCGCCGTCGCCACCGAGGTCGCGGTCGACGGCGAGGCGGTCGCCACGGTGCCGAGCGCCTCCGATGCCGCCGCCACCCGCGCGACCGCGCGCGCCGCGGGCCCGGCTCGCCCGCGTCCGAAGAGCAAGCGGAGGCCGCCGGCCAAGAAACGACGCCGGTAGCGCCGTGGACATCGAGGCGATCAAGCAGCTGATCCGCGACGTTCCGGACTTCCCCGAGCCGGGCATCGTCTTCAAGGACATCACGCCCGTGCTCGCGGATCCGATCGCGTTCTCGACGATCATCGACCTCATCGTCGTGCACTTCGGCCGAGGCAACGTCGACAAGGTCGTCGGGATCGAAGCGCGCGGGTTCATCCTGGCCGCGCCGGTCGCGTACCACTTCGGCGCCGGCGTGGTGCCGGTCCGTAAGGTCGGCAAGCTCCCGTGGCAGACCGTTTCCGAGGAGTACTCCCTCGAGTACGGAACGGCGACGCTGGAGCTGCATCAGGACGCGGTGCTCCCGGGAGAGCGGGTGCTGGTGGTGGACGACGTCCTGGCCACGGGCGGGACGGCGAAGGCCGCCGCGTCGCTCGTGGAGCGGATCGGCGGCAAGGTGTACGGCATCGCGTGCCTGATCGAGCTCGGGTTCCTGAACGGCCGGGACCAGCTCGTCGGTCACGACCTCTTCACCTTGATCAACTACTGATCCGCTCCTCGAACCGGCCGCCGAGCCGCTCTCGTTCAACGGGGGGTCGCCGCTAGACTGGCTCGCAGGAGGCGTCGCGTTGGACAGTCGCGAACAGGTCAAAGCCGAGCAACGGCGGGGTGGCCTGCTCTCGCGCCTGCGTCCCGGCGAGTCCGGACCGCCTTCCCCGATCGAGCCCTTGTTGAAGACCGTCCGCGGTTACAACCCCAAGGCCGACCTCAAAGAGATCCAGCGCGCGTACGCGGTCGCCGAGGCGTCCCACGAAGGCCAGAAACGGCTCTCGGGGGAGGACTTCATCCACCATCCCGTCGCCGTCGCGACGATCCTCGCCGATCTGCATCTGGACACGACGACCATCACCGCCGCGCTCCTGCACGACACGGTGGAGGACACCGACGTCACGGTGGCCGAGATCGAAGAGGACTTCGGCGACGAGGTCGCGAGGATCGTCGACGGGCTGACCAAGCTGGAGCGGATCGAGTTCAAGACGCGGGAGCAAGAACAGGCAGAGAACGTCCGGAAGATGGTCGTGGCGATGGCGGGCGACATCCGGGTCCTGCTCATCAAGCTCGCCGACCGTCTGCACAACATGCGAACGATCTCGGCGCTCACCGACGAGAAGCAGCGGAGGATCGCGACCGAGACGCTCGAGATCTACGCACCGCTCGCCAACCGCCTCGGTGTGCAGGAGATGAAATGGGAGCTCGAGGACCTGTCCTTCAAGACGCTCCACCCCGGACCGTATCGCGAGATCGCGAGCCTGGTCGAGGCGCGTCGAGGTGAGCGGAAGTCGCTGATCGACGGCGTCACGGCGTCGTTGCGCGGCAAGCTGAAGGAGCTGGGGATCAAGGCCGACGTCGAGGGGCGGCCGAAGCACCTGTACTCCATCTACGAGAAGATGGTGATCCGGGGCAAGGAGTTCAACGAGATCTACGACCTGGTCGGCGTGCGGATCCAGGTCGAGAGCCTCCGCGATACCTACGCCGCGCTCGGCGCCGTGCATTCCCTGTGGCGCCCCGTCCCCGGCCGGTTCAAGGATTACATCGCGATGCCCAAGTCGAACATGTACCAGTCGTTGCACACGACGGTCGTCGGCCCGGGGGGCAAGCCGCTCGAGATCCAGATCCGGACGCGCGACATGCACCGAACGGCACAGTTCGGTATCGCCGCGCATTGGCGCTACAAGGAAGGCGGCAAGCAGGCGCGCGATGCCGCCGACCTCGCGTGGCTCGGTCAGATGATGGAGTGGTTGAAGGACATGGCCGACCCCCGGGAGTTCATGGAGGGGTTGAAGATCGACCTCTACGGCGGCCAGGTCTTCGTGTTCACGCCGAGGGGCGACGTGGTCAACCTCCCGTCGGGCGCCACCCCGGTTGACTTCGCGTACGCGATCCACACCGAGGTCGGACACCGCACGATCGGCGCCAAGGTCGGCGGCAAGCTCGTCCCGCTGGACTACGAGCTGCGGACCGGCGACAGCGTCGACATCCTGACCTCCAAGGCGCAGGGCGAGGGACCGTCGCAGGACTGGTTGCAGTTCGTGAAGACGCCCCGAGCTCGTTCGAAGATCCGTCAGTGGTTCGCGCGCGGTCGTCGCGAGGATGCCCTCGATCACGGTCGCGATGCCGTCCAGCGGTTGATGCGCAAGCAGAACCTGCCGTTCAAGCGGCTCGCGAACGAGGAGGTCATCACGCAGGTGGCCGTGGACGAGATGAAGTTCCCCGATCTGGAATCCCTCTACGTGGCCGTGGGGGAGGGGCACGTCTCACCGCAATCCGTGGTCGCCCGGCTCGCCCGCCTGCTGAGCGGCACGCCCGAGGACGACGTCACGGACGTCCCGCTCGCGCGCCCGGTGCGGCTGGGAAAACAGGCGGAGGTCGGTCAGGGCGTCATGGTCCGCGGGCTTCCGGACGTGTGGGTGCGCCTCGGGCGGTGTTGCACGCCGGTGCCCGGCGACCAGATCATGGGTTTCGTCACCCGGGGGCAGGGCGTCTCCGTCCATCGCACGGATTGCCCGAACGCGCAGACGTTGCAGCGCGAGCCCGAGCGGCTCATCGATGTCACATGGGCGGAGGGCAAGCCCACCTCCTTCATCGTGGCCATCATGGTCGAGGCCCTGGATCGGGTGCGGCTGCTGTCGGACGTCGCCACCAACCTCTCCGACAGTCACGTGAACATCCTGTCGGCGACGTCGGCGACGGGTCGCGACCGCATCACCCGTCTCCGGTTCACGTTCGAGCTCGCCGACATCGCCCACCTCTCGAGCGTGCTGGCGTCGGTGAAGCGCGTGGACGGTGTGTTCGACGCTTACCGCGTCGTGCCCGGCTGAGCCGTGCGGATCGTCCTTCAACGGGTCCGCCGCGCCTCGGTGACCGTCGACGGTGAACCGGTAGCGTCGATCGAGCGGGGATACCTTCTGCTCGTCGGCATCGGTTCACGCGACGCCGGCGACGAGGTCGAACGGATGGCGGAGAAGGTCGCCAACCTGCGGCTCTTCGCCGATCAGGACGGGAAGACCAACCTGGCGCTCACCGATGTCGGGGCCGAGATCTTGGTGGTCTCGCAGTTCACGCTCTACGCCGACGTTCGGAAGGGCCGGAGGCCGTCGTGGACCGATGCGGCGCCGCCCGACGTGGCGTCCGAGCGGGTGGAGGCGTTCGCTCGATCCCTGGAAGGGCGCGGCCTGACGGTGAGCCGGGGCGTGTTCGGCGCCCACATGGACGTCGAGCTCCTGAACGACGGGCCGTTCACGCTGGTCCTCGACGCTTCGAGCATCTGATCCGGACCGGGCGTCGCGCGAGCGTCCGATAGCATGGCGCCCTCATGTGGCGCGACGTCTTCGATCGGAACGCATACGGGACGAACTGTTGGCTGCTCGCGGCGGACGGAAGCGACGACGCCGTGGTGGTGGATCTGGGGTTCGAGCCGGATCGCGTCCGCGCGCTCCTGGACGCTGCCGGGAAGCGAGCCGTGGCGATCCTGCTCACCCACGCGCACCTGGACCACGCGGAGGCCGCCGGCGGGTTCGCGGGCGACGACGTGCCGGTCTTCGTGCACGAGGCGGACGCGGTGGCATTCACGGATCCCACGCGTTGGAACCCAGGGTTCGCGAACCCCCTCACCGAGGTGAAGGACCTTCGGACGATCGCAGGGGGCGACGTGCTGGAGTTCGCGGGGTTCCGCATCGAGGTCGAGCACACCCCGGGGCACACGCCCGGCCATTGCTGCTTCGGCACGGACGCGTTCGTCCTCTCCGGCGACCTGGTGTTCGCCGGATCGATCGGCCGGTCGGACTTCCCCAACTCGTCTCCGAGGGACATGCAGCGGAGCCTCCGCCGGTTCCTCGAGCTGCCCGACGAGCTGCCGGTCTGGCCGGGACACGGGCCAGAGACCACGGTGGGACGCGAGCGCGCGACGAACCCATTCCTGCGAGGGCTCACCTGATGGAGCTCGCACCGCCCCGTGGCACGCAAGACCTGCTCCCTGATCGTTCCGACGCGATCTACGGGCTGTACGCCGCTGCACACCGTACCGCCGAGCTGTTCGGATACCGCTACGTGGAGACCCCGATGTTCGAGCACACGGAGCTGTTCGCGCGCACGTCCGGGGACACGTCGGACGTCGTCACGAAGGAGATGTACACCTTCGACGACAAGGGCGGCCGGTCGCTCACGCTCCGACCTGAGAGCACGGCGTCGGTCGTTCGCGCCTACCTGACCCACGCGCAGGAGCTGCCGAACCCGTTCAAGGGCTACTACGTCGCGTCGGAGTTCCGGCACGGACGGCCGCAGGCGGGCCGGTTCCGCGAGTTCCGCCAGTTCGGCATCGAGGTGATCGGGGTCGAGGGCGCCGCGGCCGACGTCGAGGTGATCGAGCTCGGCGAGCGCTACCTCCGCGAGCGCGGTTTGCGCCAGTACGTCCTGCACCTCAACTCGATCGGCGACGAGAACTGCCGCCCCGCGTATCGGGAGCGACTCGTCGACTACTTCGAGCCGTACCGGGACCGGCTCGACGAGGACTGCCGGACCCGTCTGTCGAAGAACCCGTTGCGCGTGTTCGACTGCAAGGTGGACGGAGGCAAGGACTTCGTGCTCGCCGCGCCGACGATCGCCGATCACCTGTGCGAGCCGTGTGCGACGCACTTCGCCGCCGTTCGCGGCGGCTTGGACGAGGCGGGTGTGCCCTACCTGCTCGACCCGCGGCTGGTTCGCGGCCTCGACTACTACACGCGGTCGGCGTTCGAATGGGTCTCGAGCTCGCTGCCATCCGATCAGGCGTCGACGATCAACGCCGGGGGACGGTACGACGGACTCGCGGAGACCCTCGGCGGGCAACCCACCCCGGGGGTCGGGTTCGCCATGGGGTTGGATCGCGTGCTGTTGGCGCTCGAAGCCGAGGGGGCGCCGACCTCGCCCCCACGCGGGCCACGATGCTTCGTCGTGGCCCTCGGGACCGACGCCGCAGCGGCCGGCCGGTACCTGGTCGCCGACCTTCGGGCCGAGGGCATCTCCGCGGCCGACAGTTACGAGGAGCGTCCGTTGAAGGCGCAGCTCAAGATGGCCGACCGGGCCGGAGCGGCGTTCGTGGCGATCCTCGGCGAACAAGAGCTGGCGAACGGTACGGTCACGCTGCGACGGCTGGTCGACGGGGTGCAGAAGTCGGTCCCGACGGCGGATGTGGCGACGTGGCTGACCAGGCTCGACGGATGGGCGGACTGACATGACGGACTTGCGCACGGCCATGCGAACGCACGCCTGCGGGCAGCTGCGGGCGAACGATGCCGGAGCGGACGTGGCGCTCTGCGGCTGGGTCGCGCATCGCCGGGACCATGGCGGCGTCACGTTCATCGATCTCCGCGACCGCGAGGGCGTGGTGCAGCTGGTGTTCCATCCCGAGGGAGCGCCCGAGGCCCATGCGGCTGCGCAATCCCTGGGCGCGGAGGACGTGGTGCGTGTGACGGGCGTCGTCCGCTTGCGGCCGGAGGGCATGGTCAACCCCGCCTTGGATACGGGAGAGATCGAGGTGGCCGCCGGAACGCTCGAGCTCCTGGCCGAGTCCGAGACGCCGCCGTTCCCCATCGAGGACCGGATCGAGGCGGGCGAGGACCTCCGGTTGAGGTACCGCTACCTGGACCTTCGCCGACCGGAGATGACGACGGTCCTGCGGTTGCGGCACACGATCACCCGCCTCATGCGCGAGCACATGGACGCGCTCGGGTTCGTGGAGGTCGAGACGCCGATCCTCACCCGCAGCACTCCGGAGGGAGCCCGCGACTTCCTCGTCCCGTCCAGGACCTGGCCGGGCACGTTCTATGCGCTCCCGCAGTCTCCCCAGCAGCTGAAGCAGATGCTGATGGTGGCCGGCCAGGACCGCTACTACCAGATCGTCCGGTGTCTGCGCGACGAACGCACCACCGCCGAACGCGGGCTCGAGTTCACGCAGCTCGATGTGGAGATGTCGTTCATCGATGAGGAGGACATCATCGCCGTGATCGAGCCGCTGTACGCGCGCGTCGTCGCCGAGACGCAGGGCGTCGATGTGGGCACGCCGTTCCCGCGGCTGACGTACGACGAGATGCTCGAGCGCTTCGGCTCCGACAAGCCCGACCTGCGGTACGGGATGGAGCTGATCGACCTGGCCGAGACCTTCCGTGCGACGGGGTTCAAGGCGTTCGCCTCGGTGCTCGCATCGAAGGGCCGAGTCAAGGCGCTGGTCGCTCCCGGAGGCGGCTCCCTGTCTCGCAAGGAGCTCGACGATCTCGTCACCGAGACGAAGGGCCGGGGCGCGGCCGGCCTCGTCTGGATGGTCGTCGAACCCGGGGAGATCCGCTCGCCCGTGGCCAAGTTCCTCTCAGCGGAGGAGCTGGAGGGGCTCGCTGCCGCGACCGGGGCGCGTGAGGGCGACCTGATCCTGATCGTCGCCGACCGGGAGGACCGCGTGCACGTGGCGCTCGACGCGATCCGCCGGCAGCTGGCCGCGCGTTTGGACCTGATCCCCGACGGCGAGTGGGCGTTCTGCTGGATGGTCCGCCCGCCGCTGTTCGAATGGAGCGATGAGGACGACAAGTGGGTCTCGGTGCACCACCTGTTCACCGCGCCCGTCGACGACGCCGATCTCGAGCCCTCGACTGCGAAGGCGCGCGCATACGATCTGGTGCTCAACGGCTTCGAGGTCGGAGGCGGCAGCATCCGCATCCATCGCGCCGACGTGCAGGCGAAGGTGTTCGATGTCCTCGGCATGTCCCACGAGGAGTCGCAGGAGAAGTTCGGTCACGTGCTGACCGCGCTCGGGTTCGGCGCGCCCCCTCATGGGGGGATCGCGATGGGGGTCGATCGCCTGGTGATGCTCATGGCCGGCAAGGACGCGATCCGCGACGTGACGGCGTTCCCCAAAGCGCAATCGGGCGCCGATCCGCTGACCGGAGCGCCCGCACCCGTCGATGAGTTGCAGCTGCGCGAACTGGGGCTGAAGGTGTTGGAGCAACCGAAGAAGGAGCTCTGACCACATGGCTGTGCTGACCGGCGAGGCGATCCGGCTGCTCCAAGGCAAGAACCTGGCGTACCTGGCGACCACGAACGAGGACGGATCTCCGCACGTCATGCCGCTGTGGGTCGACGTGGACGTGGAACGCGACCTGGTCCTGTTCAACACCGCCGACGGCCGGCGGAAGGCTCGGAACGTCCGCCGAGACCCACGGGTGATGATCGCCAGCCACGATCCGGCGAACCCATGGCCGCCGCTGTACGTGCGCGGCGTCGTCGAGCGCATCACGACCGAGGGCGCGGACGAGCACATCGACTTCCTGTCTCGGAAGTACTCAGGGGAGCCATGGGTGCCCAAGCCCGACCAGGTCCGCGTGATCCTCGAGGTCCGTCCGCACGACGTCGCGTTCCCGCGAATCTGAGATCCATGGCCGAGCTCACCGACCATGACGTCGCGCTCCTCAGGGGACAGAACTTCGCGCACTTCGTGACGCTGAACGAAGACGGCTCGGCGCATGCGACGCCGCTCTGGATCGACGTCGATGACGACGGTCTCGTGTTGGTCAACAGTGCCGTCGGCCGCAAGAAGGACCGCAACATCCGGCGCGATCCTCGCGTCGTGGTCTCGGTGCACGCGCAGGGCGATCCCTACACCTGGACGGCGATCAACGGAACGGTCGTCTCGATCGAGACCGGCGACGAGGCCGAGCAACATATCGACTTCCTCAATCAGAAGTATCACGACGGCGAGCGGTGGGAGTACGTGCCCGGTTCGGTGCGCGTGCTCTACCGGATCCGTCCCGACCGCATCGCTCGGGGGTAGTCCGATCGTGGCGGACGCCCCCCTCGCGGCGCGGATGCGGCCCCGAACGTTCGAGGGGTTCGTCGGGCAGAGCCACGTCGTCGGCCCCGGCGCCGCGCTCACCAAGCTGGTAGCGGGCGGCAACCTTCCGTCGATCATCCTGTGGGGCCCGGCGGGCACCGGAAAGACCACCCTGGCGCATCTGCTTGCCGACGCGGTCGGCGCCGACATGATGCGCCTCTCGGCCGTGTCCTCCGGCGTCGCCGATGCGCGCAAGGTGATGGAGGGGGCCAAGGGCGGCCTGTTCCGCACGGTCCTGTTCGTCGACGAGGTCCATCGGTGGTCGAAGGCGCAGCAGGACGTGCTGCTTCCGGCGGTCGAGGCCGGGACGGTGACCCTGATCGGCGCTACCACCGAGAACCCCTACTTCTCGCTGAACACCCCGTTGCTCTCCCGCTGCCTGCTCCTGCGGTTGGAGCCGCTCGGTCCCGACGAGCTGAAGACCTTGATGCAGCGGGCGCTGGACGACCCTGAGCGCGGCCTCGGCGGGATCGACGTGAAGGTCAGCGACGAAGCGCTCGACCACCTCGCCGAGATCGCCGGCGGCGATGCGCGGATGGCGCTCACCGGCCTGGAGGCGGCGGTCCTCGCGGCGCAGGGTTCGGGGGAGACCGAGGTCACCCGGGATCGCGCCGCGGAGGCCGTCCAACGCAGAGCCGTGGTGTACGACCGGCAGGGCGACGCGCACTACGACGTGATCAGCGCGTTCATCAAGAGCATCCGCGGTTCCGACCCCGACGCCGCCCTCTTCTGGCTGGCCCGGATGCTCGAGGCCGGTGAGGACGCTCGCTTCATCGCGCGCCGGATGATCGTGCACGCGTCGGAGGACATCGGCCTCGCGGACCCCCGCGCGCTGCTGATCGCGTCGGCCGCGGCCCATGCCGTCGAGCACGTGGGGCTCCCTGAGGCGAGGCTGAACCTCGCGGAGGCGGCGATCTACCTGGCTCGGGCCCCCAAATCGAACAGCGTCTACGCCGCACTGGCCAAAGCGATGGAGGATGCCGCGAGCGCCGACGCCGTCCCGGAGCACCTCCGCGACTCGTCCTATCCGGGCGCGAAGCGGCTAGGGCACGGGAAGGGGTACAAGTACCCGCACGACTTCCCCGGACACCAGGTCGAGCAGGAGTACCGTCCGGTCCGCTTCCAGGGGACGAAGTACTACGAACCATCGGGCGAGGGCGAGGATACCTAGCCGCGCTCCGACCGGGAGCATCGAGCGGGTTCCCGTGGGTATGCTACGCGGCGACCCAGGCACGACCGACCATCGACCACGAAGGGGACGAGACCATGGGGTACCTCGCGCTCAACGCCGGCGACACCGCGTTGATCATCCTGGCGGCGTTCTGGGGACTGCTGGTGCTGTTCCTCTGCATCGTGCTGCTCAACACGTTCCGCGTCCTCGAGAGCACCAAGATGATGATCGACTCGACGCGTGAGGAAACCGTTCCCCTCCTGCGCGAGGTCCGCGGATCGGTGGAACGGACGAACCGCGAGATCGATCGCATCGATGGCATCTTGGAGCGCGTGGAACGCGTGTCCGGTCTGGTCGAACAGGCCGCGTCGAGCCCGCTCGTGAAGATCATCTCGGTCGGGGCCGGCCTGCGGAAGGGCGCGAGCCGCTTCAAGAAGACCAAGCCGAAGACCCCGCCGGCCGGCTAGGGGAGCGCCGTGTTCCGTCGGGGGTTCTGGGTGGCGCTCGGTCTGGGCGCGGGCGCGACCAGCGCGATCATCGCGTCCCGGTGGGCGCGGAAGCAGGCCGATCGCGTGGCGCCGGCCACGATCGCGCGCGAGGCGAAGGGCGGCCTCTTGGACCTGGGCAAGCTGGTCTCCGAATCGATCGCCGAGGGGCGCCGGGCCATGGAGGAGCGTGAGCGCGAACTCCGCGCCGAGCTGCCGCCGGCCGCCGAGGGTATGCCACCCACCGGCCCTCGATAGACTCCCCGGCGTGGAGAGCCATCGCATCCGCGAGACGTTCCTGTCGTTCTTCGAAGAGCGGGAGCACCGTCGTGTCCCGTCGTCGTCCCTGATCCCGCCGCCCGAGTCGGGGCTGCTGCTGGCGAACGCGGGCATGAACCAGTTCATCCCGTACTTCCTGGGACAGGCGCCGCCGCCGTTCCCGCGGGCGACGTCCTGCCAGAAGTGCTTCCGCGCCAACGACATCGAGAACGTCGGCCACACGGCCCGCCATCTGACGATGTTCGAGATGCTCGGGAACTTCTCGTTCGGCGACTATTTCAAGGCCGACGCGATCCCGTGGGCGCACGAGCTGGTCACCGAGGGTTTCGGGATCGATCACGACCTGCTGTGGGTGACGGTGTACGAGGACGATGCCGAGGCGGAGGCGATCTGGATCGACGCGGCAGGCCTCGCCCCCGAGCGCATCGTGCGCCGGGGCCGCATCGACAGCGAAGGCCAGCTGGCGAACTACTGGCACACGCACGCTGCGGGTCCCGGCGGGCCGTGCTCGGAGATCTTCGTCGATCGCGGTACCCGGTACGGGCCGGAGGGCGGTCCCGACGTCGATGAGGACCGATTCATGGAGATCTGGAACCTGGTGTTCATCCAGGACCAGGTCGACGCGAACCTCGAGATCGTCGGCGAGCTCCCCGCGAAGAACATCGACACCGGGTCGAGCCTCGAGCGCGTCGCCACGCTGCTGCAGGGCAAGGACAACTACTTCGAGACGGACGCGTTCCGTCCGCTCTTCGAGGTGGTCGAGTCGCTGTCGGGCAAGCGTCACGGAGCGGACGAGCGCGACGACGTCTCGCTCAAGGTGATCGCGGAGCACGGCCGTGCGACCACGTTCCTGATCGCCGACGGCGTGCAGCCGTCGAACGAAGGGCGCGGTTACATCCTGCGGCGGATGCTCCGTCGTGTCGTCACGCACTCGCGCCGGCTCGGGATCGACGGGCCCGTCCTGGAGCCGCTGATCCGACGGACGACCGAGCTCTGGGGCGACGTCTATCCCGAGCTCCGGGAGAACGAGGCGTTCGTCCTGCAGGTCGCCACATCGGAAGAGGATCGGTTCGCGGCGACCCTCCGGCAGGGGCTCCAGCTCTTCGAGCAGGCCGTGAAGCAGAACGAGGAGCGCAAGGTGCTGTCGGGTGACGACGCGTTCAAGCTGTCCGACACGTTCGGGTTCCCGCTCCCGCTGACGCAGGAGCTTGCGGCCGAGGCGGGACTCACGGTCGATGCCGACCGGTTCGCGGAGCTCCTGGAGCAGCAGCGGACGCGCGCCCGCGCCGCCGCGAAGAAGGTGCCGATCGGCATCGACGCCGGTGCCGTGCCCCCGACCGAGTTCGTCGGCTACCGGCAACTGGAGAGCGACGCGAAGATCGTCTCGATGCTCGACGCCGAGAGCCGAGAGCTCGAGGTGGCCGAAGAAGGTGAGGACGTCCGGCTGTTCCTCAACGTCACGCCGTTCTACGCGGAGGGCGGCGGTCAGATCGGGGATCACGGCATCATCCGCACCGCGACCGGAGTGGTGCGCGTGGTCGACGCCCAGTGGGCCGGACCGGACGCGATCATGCACGTCGGTCTGGTGGAGTCCGGGGAGATCCGCGGTGACCAGGAGGCACACGGGGCGGTCGATGCCGGCCGGCGGGAAGCCACGGCGCGCGCTCATACGTCGACACACATCGTCCATTGGACGCTGAAGCATCTGCTGGGAGACCACGCTCGTCAGGCCGGATCGCTCGTCGCACCCGGACGCCTCCGGTTCGACTTCCCGCATCCGTCGGCGGTGCCGCACGAGCTGCTGGAGGAGGCCGAGTTGGAGGCGAACCGTCGTCTGGCGCTCGACGACGCGGTTCGCATCTACGAGACGACGTTCGACGAGGCGAAGGCACAAGGCGCGATCGCCCTGTTCGGCGAGAAGTACGGCGACCTGGTTCGCGTCGTCGAGGTGGGTGATTACTCGCGGGAGCTGTGCGGTGGGACACACGTCCACCGCACGGGCAACGTGTCCCTGATCAAGATCCTGCACGAGGGATCGATCGGCGCGGGCATGCGCCGCGTCGAAGCGTTGGTCGGTCCCGACGCGCTCCGCGAGATCAACGCGGAGCGGGCGCTCCTTCAAGGGTTGGTCACGACCCTGGGGAGCACCGACCCGGCGTCCGCGGTCGAGCGCGCGCGTCAGCTCGTCGATCGGGTCAAACGGCTGGAGACCGAGCTCGGCAAGCTTCGCCAAGGTGACGTCGCGTCCCGTGTCGATCAGATCGTGCAGCAGGTGTCCCACGTCGAGGGTACGCGGCTGGTGACGTCGCTCGAGGAGGTCGGCGCCGACGAGCTGCGAGAGCTGGCGCAGAAGGTGGTCGGCAAGTTGGAGGGTGACGGCGGCGCGGCCGTCGTCCTCGGCTCCAACGCGAACGGAAAGGCGCTGATCGTGGCCGCCTGCAGCCTCCGACTCGTCGAGCGTGGCGTGACGGCGCCCGCGCTTCTCGACGTGGCCGCGACACAGATCGGTGGCGGTGCCGGCGGCAAGCCCACCATGGCGTTCGCGGGCGGCCCCGACGGAGCGGCCGTCGATCACGCGGTCCAGGGCATCCCCGCGCGCCTCTCGGAGCTCCTGGCAGGCAAGTGATATGCACGGAACGGCTCGGCCCGGCCGCGTGCTCGGTCTGGACCTCGGTGACGCCCGCATCGGGGTCGCGATCTCGGACGACGACCGCCGGATGGCGGTGCCGATCGGCACCATCCACACGGGTGCCCCGGCGGACCTGAAGGCCATCGCAACGCTGGTCGACGAGCATGCTGCCACGGTCGTGGTGGTGGGGCTGCCGCTCTCGATGACGGGGGAGCGCGGCCCGGCGGCCGTCAAGGCCGGAGCGTTCGCCGACGCGCTCCGAGCGTTCCTCGGCGTTCCGGTGGAGCTGCAGGACGAGCGGTTGTCCACCGTCCAGGCCGAACGCGCATTGCGCGAGGCGGGCATCGGCGGCAGGGAGCGACGCGCGGTGGTCGATCGATCCGCGGCGACCGTGATCCTGCAAGCGTGGCTCGACGCGCATCGCTGACGCGGGCGCGGGTCCGTGATGCGCAGGGCTGGGTATCCTCCCAACCCGTGGAGCAGGGACAGCCTCGCCGGTCGGACCGGCATGACGATCCGGACGGCCGGTCGCACCGCGGCGCGTTCCTGGCCCTCCTCGTCGCATTCCTGGTGCTCCTCGGCGGCGTGGTCGCGGCCGGCGCCTACTACGGCCACTGCAAGGGCGCGAGCGGGCCGAAGCGCGACGTCGCCTTCACCGTGGCGCCCGGGACGTCCGGTGAAGAGGTGGTCACGAAGCTCCACGACCTCGGTGTGGTGCGGTGCGGCGGGATCGTGGGGCGGATCCTGCTGCGCGGCACCGGCAAGGCCGACGCCATCAGGGCCGGCAGCTACACCCTCACCACGAACATGACGCTCGACGACGCGATCGAGGTGCTGTCGACACCCCCTCCTGCGGTGCCGACCGTGCGGCTGACGATCCCCGAGGGCTACCGACTGACGCAGATCGCCGAACGGGTGCACGAGGAGCTGGGGATACCGCAGGACCGGTTCCTGACCTCGGCGCAGGGCAAGGACTGGTCGCTCGCTCCGTACCTGCCCGCCGGGAAGGGGACAGAGGGGTTCTTGTTCCCCGAGACGTACCGCTTCGCGAAGGATGCGACCTCGAACGACGTGATCCAACGCCTCCTCGATCAGTTCGACTCCGAGGCCAAGGGGCTCGACTGGGGGAACGCCAAGGCGCTCGGCGTCTCGGACTACCAGATCGTCGTCATCGCGTCGATGATCGAGCGCGAGGCGGCGGTCGCGTCGGATCGCCCCAAGATCGCCGCGGTCATCTACAACCGTCTGGCCATCGGTATGCCCCTCGGCATCGACGCGACCGTGGGCTACATCGACCCGGACCCCTCCAACGGCCTCACCGCGTCGGACTTCGCGATCGACAGCCCGTACAACACCCGACTGCACACGGGATTGCCGCCGACGCCGATCGCCAGCCCCGGGATCGCCTCGCTGCGTGCCGCGCTGGCTCCTGCCGACGTTCCGTACCTCTACTACGTGCTCTGTGGCGACAACGGCCGGCACCGGTTCAGCGTGACCTACCACCAGTTCCTGGCCGACAAGGCCGAATGCCTTGGCTGACGCGGCCGCGGGGACGCGCGTCGGCGGTTCGACCAGGACGGTGGGCATCATCGGGTGGCCCGTTGCGCACAGCCTCTCGCCCGCGATCCACAACGCGGCGTTCGCCGCCATGGGGCTCGACTGGGTCTACGTCCCGCTCCCGGTGCATCCGTTGCACATCGCCGCGGCGCTCGGCGGGATCGCGTCGATGGGGTTCGTGGGAGCGAACGTGACCATGCCGCACAAGGCGGCCGTCGCAGGGTTGGTCGACGAGCTCTCGGAGGATGCACGACGGCTCCATGCGGTGAACACGATCGTCTGCGACGGAGAGCGCTTGAGGGGAGCGAACACCGATGCTCCGGGCTTCGAACGGTTCCTCCGGCTGGACGTCGGGTTCGACCCTTCCGGGCGCGATGCGCTGATCTTCGGGGCCGGCGGGGCCGGTCGCGCGTGCGCGCTCGCCCTCGCGCGGGAAGGCGTGTCCTCGATCACGGTCGCCGCCCGGGATCCGGCTCGGGTTGAGGACGTCGAGGCCGCGCTCGACGGTGTGCGGAGCGATGTCCGTGCGGTCGGATTCGATCGCGCGGGGAGCGTGCGCGCGGACCTGATCGTGAACGCCACGCCGTTGGGCGTGCGAGGGGAGTCGCTCCCCGTGCCCCCCCTCGGTCCCGACGTGCTCGTCGTCGACCTCCTCTACCACCCGGCCGTGACGCCGCTCCAGCTCGAGGCACGCGGCGCGGGTGCCACGTCGTTCGGAGGCATCGGGCTCCTCCTGCACCAGGCCGCTCTCTCGTTCGAGATGTGGACCGGGCAGCAGCCGCCGCTCGAGGTCATGTCGGCGGCAGCGCTCGCCTCGATGTCCGACCCCGACTGACCGACCCCCGCACCTTCGGCCGTTCACCAGCTTCATCCGGGCCGGATGCTCAAGCGTTCGCCACGGTCCGACGATGTGTGGGGTAGGCATATGGATGACTACTCGGCGCTCGCGTATCGCATCGCGGGCGGCGTCGCCGACGTGCGCGGCTGTCTCATCCTCTCCAGGGACGGGCTGATCCTCGGCTCCTACCCGGATGACGAGACCGCCGTGAAGCCGGCCTGGGTCAGGTTCGCTTCGCTCGGGGATCCCGAGCGCAGCTTCGTCGAATTCGGCGACCAGGTCTGGGTCTACGTCAGACGGCCCGCGTACGGTGCATTCGCCGTGGCCAACGCCGGCGTCCGCCCCGGCCTGGTGATCGATCAGCTCGAGGGCATCCTGACGTCGGCCGAGGAGTCCCGGAACCGCCGCGACACGCTCCGCGTTCCCGAGGCGTCGGGTGGCCCCCGGAGCACATCGCCCACGTCGTCCTACAAGCAGTCGACGAACGGCGACCCGTCCGCGACGCCGCCGGCCCCCGACAGCGCCCAGGCACGACATTGGGCCCGGACCGCCCAGCCCGCCGTGGACGGTACGCCGGCCGCGTCCACCAACGCGGCGATGGCCGGGGTTGCGAGCGGTGTCAGCCGCTCGGGGGATGCGGCCACCGCGGAGGGGTCCGGTGCCGACTCGGCGGATGCCGCCGAGGCTGCCGCGAACGGCGGTTCCGGCAAGAAGGGCAGCGCCGGAGCAGAGGGCACGTCGACGCCCGGCTCGGACGCGGAAGGAGCGGCCGGCGGCGATGCCTCCGACACGAACGAACGTAACGGAACGGACAAGCCACCTCCGATGGAGCTCGACGCCGACGCCGAGGTCGATCCGGTGATGTTGGCCAAAGAGTTCTCGGGCCTGCTTCAGGTCGAGAGCGGTGATGACGAAGTTAGTTCCTGACGACCTAGACCGAACGGACGCCGGTAGCCCGACATGACTACGGTCAAGCGAAAGGCGAAGCAACTCGGACAGATCCTGATCGAACAGGGTCTCATCACTGCTGCCCAACTGGAGCAGGCGCTCGAGGAGCATCGCAAGACCCCCAAGTCTCTCGGCCGCGTTCTGATCGACCTCGGGTTGATCAAGGAGGCGGACCTGGTCCGCGCCCTGGCCGAGCAGGTCGGGTTGGAATTCGTCGACCTCGCCGACTATCACATCGATCCCTCGTCCACGATGTTGCTGCCGGATGCGCTCGCTCGCCGGTACCGCGCGATCCCGATCGGGGAGCGCGACGGCAAGCTCCTGGTCGCGATGTCGGACCCCGCGAACGTCTACGCGCTGGACGACATCCGCACGATCACGAACCGCGACGTCCAGCCGGTGGTGGCGACGGCCGCAGACGTCGAGCAGGCGATCCAGAAGTTCGCCGGCATGGACGGGCAGGTCGAAGCCCTTGCGTCGCAGGCTTCCGAACAGCTCGAAGGCGACGACGAACAGCTGGAGGCCGCGCTCGAGGAAGCCCCGATCGTCAAGCTCGTGCAGGCGATCATGACCCAGTCGGTGGGCGACCGGGCGTCCGACGTCCACATCGAGCCGACCGAGCGGGACGTCCGCGTCCGGTTCCGCGTGGACGGCGTGCTCCACGACGTCATGCACTCGCCCAAGAACATCCAGGGCGGCCTGATCAGCCGGCTGAAGGTCATGGCCGACCTGAACATCGCGGAGAAGCGGGTGCCGCAGGACGGCCGCATCAGCATGCGGGTCGGCGGGCGAACGCTCGATCTGCGTGTCGCAACGCTCCCCACGGTCTATGGCGAGAAGATCGTCATCCGCGTCCTGGACAAGTCCCAGGCGCTCCTTCGCCTCGAGGATCTGGGCTTCTCCGACGACGCCTACAAGCGGTTCTCCGCCTCGTTCAGCAAGCCGTACGGCGCGATCCTGGTGACAGGGCCGACCGGTTCGGGGAAGTCGACCACCATGTACGCGACGCTCAACATCTTGAACCAGGAAGACCGCAACATCATCACGGTCGAGGACCCGGTCGAGTACCGCCTTGACGGCGTGAACCAGATGCAGGTGAACCCGAAGGCCGGGCTCACCTTCGCATCGGCCCTGCGGTCGATCCTTCGTGCCGACCCGGACATCGTGCTGATCGGTGAGATCCGTGACAAGGAGACGGCCACGATCGCGATCGAAGCCGCCCTCACGGGTCACCTCGTCCTTTCATCGCTGCACACGAACGACGCCGCATCGGCCATCTCGCGCCTGGTGGAGATGGAGGTCGAGACGTTCCTGGTGGCATCCGCGATCGACTGCGTCGTGGCCCAGCGTCTGTTCCGGATGCTCTGCGAGCGCTGCAAGGAGGCGTACAAGCCCGAGCACGCGGAACTGGTGGCCGCCGGTTACCCGGAGTGGCTGATCCCGGAGATCGACACGTTGTTCCATCCGGCCGGCTGCTCGGCGTGCTCGAACACCGGCTACCGCGGACGTGCAGGTTTGTACGAGGTCATGCCGATGACTGAGGAGATCCAGCGGCTCACGGTCGACCGGGCATCTGCCGATGAGATCCGGAAGACAGGTATCGAGCAGGGAATGATGACGCTTCGTGACGACGGTCTTGAGAAGGCCCGCATGGGCCGGACATCCATCGGAGAGATCGCAAGGGTGGTGAAGTGAGATGGTGATGCAAGCAGATCAAGGCGACGTGCAGATCCCGGTCCCGGAACTGCTCACCGCGCTCCTGGAGGTCGGGGGTTCCGACCTCCACCTCACGGCGGGGAGCCCGCCGGTGGTGCGCGTGAACGGCGAGCTGGAGCGGCTGGACAAGTACCCCGAGCTGACCCCGAGGTCCCTGCAGGGCATGATCTACGCGATCTTGCCGCAGAAGCTCCGCGAACGGTTCGAGCAGGAGTTGGAGCTGGACATGTCCTACTCCCTGCCGGGCCAGGCGCGGTTCCGTGTGAACGTCTACCAGCAGCGTGACGCGCTGGGCGCGGCGTTCCGGCTCATCCCGTTCGAGATCAAGAAGCTCGAGGACCTGGGTCTGCCGGGCGTCGTGGCGGATCTCGCCCGGTTCCCACGAGGGTTCGTCGTGGTGACGGGCCCGACGGGTTCGGGCAAGTCGACCACGCTCGCCGGCATGGTGGACGTGGTCAACGAGGAACGGGCCGGCCACATCATGACCGTGGAGGACCCGATCGAGTTCCTGCACAAGCACAAGAAGTGCATCGTGAACCAGCGCGAGGTCGGCGCCGACACGCACGGGTTCGGCCAGGCCCTGAAGCACGTCCTGCGTCAGGACCCCGACGTCATCCTCGTCGGTGAGATGCGTGACCTGGAGACGATCTCGACCGCGATCACCGCGGCCGAGACCGGCCACCTGGTCTTCGCGACCCTGCACACCCAGGACGCGCCCCAGACGATCGACCGCATCATCGACGTGTTCCCTCCACACCAGCAGCAGCAGGTCCGGGTGCAGCTTGCGACGACGCTCCAGGGCGTGGTCACGCAGCAGCTGCTCCAGACGACCGACGGCCACGGCCGCGTGGCCGCGGTGGAGGTGCTGGTCACGACACCGGCCATCCGCAACCTGATCCGCGAGGGCAAGGTCCACCAGATCTACTCCGCGATGCAGGCCGGTGGCCGCTACGGGATGCAGACGATGGACATGTCGATCGCCGCGCACGTCAAGGCCGGTCGCATCAACCAGCAGGTGGCGTTCGAGCGTTGCCACGACCCCGAGGAGCTCCAGCGCCTGGTCGGCGGCGCGTCCGCTCCGCCTGCGATGGACGGCGGCGGGGCCATGGCGATGGGCTCGATGATGTCGGGAGGCGACTATGTCTGAGTCCTACCAGTACAAGGTCCGGGACAAGTCCGGGAACCTCGTCACGGGGACCCTCGTCGCCGACAACGAGCGCTTGGTCCTGGAGCGCCTCCGCGAGATGGGGTACACGCCGCTCGAGGTCGGCAAGGAGAAGAAGGGCCTCAACTTCGAGATCAATCTCAAGGCCGGCAGAAGATCAAGCTCAAGGAAGTCGCGATCTTCTCCCGGCAGTTCGCGACCATGGTCAACTCGGGTCTGCCGATCCTGCGTGCGCTCTCGATCCTGTCCGATCAGGTCAGCAACAAGGAGCTCGCGAAGACCCTGACGCTCGTCCGCAACGACGTCGAGCAGGGCTCGAGCTTGTCGGTGGCCATGGCGAAGTTCCCGAAGGCGTTCAACGATCTCTACATCGCCATGGTCAAGTCCGGCGAGACGGGCGGCATGTTGGACGACGTGCTGCTCCGGCTGGCCGACGTGCTCGAGCGCGAGGTGCACCTGCGTCAGAAGATCAAGTCGGCCATGACGTACCCGGTCGCGGTCGTCGCGCTGGTCGTCCTGATCATGTCGGCGATGCTGCTGTTCGTCGTGCCGCAGTTCAAGACCATCTACGGGCAGCTGGGCGGCACGCTCCCGTTGCCGACACGGGTCCTGCTGATGGCCTCGGACGCGGTGAAGAAGTACTGGTGGCTCCTCATCATGCTCACGTTCGTGTTCGTGTTCCTCTTCAGGCGGTACAAGAAGACCGAATCCGGGCGCGCGACCCTCGACGCACTCAAGCTGAAGATCCCGATCTTCGGCACGCTCTTCCACAAGACCGCGCTGTCGCGCTTCTCCAGCACGGCCGGGATGCTGCTGCGCTCGGGCGTTCCCATCCTGCAGGCGCTGGACATCGTCGCGGACACCGTGAACAACAAGGTCATGTCGAAGGCGGTCGTCGACGTGCAGGCGAGCGTCCGCGAAGGTGAGTCCATCGCCAAGCCGCTCGCGAGGCACGCGGTCTTCCCGCCGATGGTCGTGCAGATGCTCGCGGTGGGTGAGGAGACCGGCCAGGTCGACACCATGCTCGACAAGGTCGCGAAGTTCTACGACCAGGAGGTCGAGGCGTCGGTCGACGCCCTGACATCGCTGATCGAACCGCTCCTGATCGCGATCATCGGAGGAGCCGTGGGAGCCGCGGTCATCGCGCTCTACATGCCGATGTTCAACATCATCAAGCTGATCCAGTAAGGCCACGTACGTAGTGTTCCGGCGGTTCTACGTACGTCGAAAGATGGCACTTGTCCCTCCGGTCCGCGTCGGCGGGCCGGAGGGGTCAACCCTCCCGGTATCCGTGCCGATATCTCGTGAAAGGAATGCGACGGACGGGGTCCCCGACCGTCGGGTCTGAGCGAGACGAGAGGAGGTGGCACCGGTGCTCTGGACGGCGTTGAGGCGGTTGCGGGACGAGGAAGACGGATTCACCCTGATCGAGTTGATGGTCGTCGTGATGATCCTCGCGATCTTGATCGTGATGGGCTTGCCGACCTTCCTCGGCGTGAAGTCCCGCTTCCAGGACCGGGCCGCCCAGACGGACCTCCGGAACGCGGTCCTGTCCGCGCGGATCATGTTCACCGACAACGCCACGTTCGTCACTGCCACCTCAGGCGCGACCGGACTCGTCACGATCGTGCCGAACATGTGCTACGTGGCCGGTACCGCCGCGACGCTCTCCGTCGACACCGGCACCGTCGCCTGCGCCAGCGGCGCGGGGGGCGGATCCATCAGCGTCGACTCGAACGCAAGCCAGTTCATGGCCGCTCGCCTGTCGGCCTCCCAGTCCTGCTTCGTGATCCTCGATGCCACGACCGGCACGAAGTACGGCAAGACGGTTGCGGCCAACTGCTACGCGGACTGGGCAGCCGGCGAACGCGGGCATCCTTGCCACCTCGCCCGCTGCCGCCGGCTGGTAGTCCCCGCCTACCCACTCCCGGGTATTTCTCGAAGATATAACCCTATGCCTGCGCGTTTTCCTCAAGCGAAACGCGTCGGATGTCGAGGCGGACGTCAGTGGGTGCACCAGAAGGCGCGCCCCATCTGAAGCGAGGAGTTGACATACATGCTCAAGCGCTTCATGCAGCGCAAGGCCGATGAGGAGGGATTCACCCTCATCGAGCTGATGGTGGTCGTATTGATCATCGGCATCCTGATCGCCATCGCCCTGCCGACGTTCCTGGGTGCACGTACGAGGGCCCAGAACCGCGCGGCGCAGTCCGATCTTCGCAACACGCTGGTCGCTGCGAAGACGATGTACACCGACAACAGCTCCTACGTCGGCGAGCCACGGCAGCTGGGCTGGCCGTCGGTCGAGCCCTCGCTGACCTACGTCGCCGGTCCGGCGCACCACGGCTGCAGTAGGGATCATGGCAGCGCCCACCGCAACGGACTGGGCGGCCAACCGTCAGTCGGCATCCGGGCGCCTGTTTCGCCATCTCCGACACTTCACTTGTCGGCACGAAGTACGGCCAGACAGCTGGCTCGCGTGCGTCGCTCCGATCAGTGGCTGGCGCGAACAGTGACGAGCTGGACGTAAGTCGCGTTCAGCGGTTTCACCGCAAAGAGGGGCGGCCTTGGGCCGCCCCTCTTCGCGTTCGCTCGTCCCGAGCCTGATCTGCAGCGCCTACCCGATCTCGGGTATTCGTAGGTCGAGAGGCCAGTTTTGCTAAAGCGAAACCCCGAATCGACCGAAACCCGCCTCAGTAGGCGCGTCAGAAGTCGCGCTCGATACGGGAGGGAGTTGAGGCACCATGCTCCAGCGCTTCATGAAGCGCAAGGCAGATGAGGACGGATTC
Source organism: uncultured Actinomycetes bacterium (assembly GCA_963736335.1). Lineage (GTDB taxonomy): Bacteria > Actinomycetota > UBA4738 > UBA4738 > HRBIN12 > JBBQVZ01. The sequence continues at coordinate 914,846 of CAVTOC010000005.1, forward strand.
ACCCTCATCGAGCTGATGGTGGTCGTATTGATCATCGGCATCCTGATCGCCATCGCACTGCCGACGTTCCTGGGTGCACGCACCAGGGCCCAGAACCGCGCGGCGCAGTCCGACCTTCGCAACGCCCTCGTGGCCGCGAAGACGATCTACACGGACAACAGCTCCTACCTCTGTGCCACGGGCTGTGCTCGGCCGCTCCGCGTGCACCAGAAGCTGCTCAGCGTCGAGCCGTCGCTGACCTACGTGGCTGGTGCGGCGACTGGAACCAGTCGTCGGCGTCATGGCCGCGCCTCAGCCGACGCGACGTGGGCGGCCAGCCGGCAGTCGGCTTCGGGTGCTTGCTACTACATCTCCGACACCTCGGCCGTTGGCACGAAGTACGGCCAGACGGCGGCGTGCAGGCGCGTGCGCGTCTCCGACTCTCGGACGCGCGAACAACCGAGCTGGACATAAGCCAACCGACGGATAGCGCAGGTTGTGTCGAAGAGGGGCGGTCCTTGGACCGCCCCTCTCGTTGTAGTCCAGCGAACCACGGTTCCCTACGGGACACATCTCGATCGCTGGTAGCGGCTCCTACCTCGTCTCAGGTATTCCGTTACCGATCACGCGAATGAGCTCTCAAGAGCGGGGCATATCCGACCGAAACTTCGCTTCAAGTGGCGGACCACCTAGGCCTGCCGGAGGACTTGGAGAGGAGTTGAGGCAGCATGCTCAAGCGCTTCATGGAGCGCAAAGAGGATGAGGACGGATTCACCCTCATCGAGCTGATGGTGGTCGTATTGATCATCGGCATCCTGATCGCCATCGCCCTGCCGACGTTCCTGGGCGCCCGCACCCGGGCCCAGAACCGCGCGGCACAGTCTGACCTTCGCAACGCCCTCGTGGCCGCGAAGACGATGTACACGGACAACAGCTCCTACGCCTGCGCGACCGGCGTAGCTCCGGCGGCCCCGTGCACGCAGAACCTGTCGAACATCGAGCCGTCGCTCACGTACAACGCGACCGCGTCGTCGGTCGGGACTCCGATCGTGAGCGTCGCCGCAGCCGCCGACCACGTGGGCCGCCGCCCGGATGTCTGCCTCCGGCACGTGCTACGGGATCTTCGACAGTGCCGCCGTCAGGAACCAAGTACGACCAGGCTGCCGCGCTGACGACGACCTGCACCGGTGCGCAGGTCGTGACCGACGCCCCGACGGCGACGAGCTGGACCTAAGTCCAGACGCCGGAACGCACGGAGGAAGGGCGGTCTTCGGACCGCCCTTCCTTCATGTATCGGGTCGTTCAGAGCTGCCAACCGGGGAGCCACGCGAGGCGCCCGAGCCAGGGGTTCGCGATCCACCACCCCATCCACACCGGCAGGAACACCACCGCAACGATGGCCGCGGTCGCGGCGAACGCCGATCGGCGATGCCACGCGCCATCCGTGCCGGCAGCCGCCGGAGCGTCGACGGGATGGCCAGGCACATGAACGGAACGGCCGGCAGCATGTACCAGATGAACTGGGTCCTGCCGACGGCGAACCAGGGGAGGAACATCGCCGCGTAGCCGCCGAAGACCACCGCGTCCTGCCACATCGGCTTGCGGACGATCTGCACCAGCGCGACCGGCAGCAACAGCAGGAACCCCCACCACAGCGCGGGGTTGCCGAGCGCCACCACGACGCTCGACGACCCGTCGCGCATCTGGATCAGGTAACGGACGGGGTGCAGGAGCAGCGGCCAGGTCCACGGCACGGGAGTTCTCGGGCTGGACGGCGAGATGCCCCTGTTGATAGCGGAGCATCGCCAGCTGCAGCGTCAGGAAGTCGTGGACGGCGAAGCCGTGTTGATAGAAGAACGCGCCGTAGCTCAGCAGGTAGACACCCAGCGGCACGAACACGAAGCTGGCGACGAGGGTCCACACGGTCGCGAGGCCGGAGCGTTCGCCACGCCGGTCCCCGGTGAATGCCCAGATGGCGCACAGTCCCGCCACCAACGGCAGCGCGAACGCTCCCGACCATTTCGTCGCGACGGCGCACCCGAGGAAGACGCCCGCCAAGAGCCGGAACGGCGAGCCGAAGACTCGCTCGATCCGGCGCCATCGGCCCGCCGACCCGGGTGACTCCATCCGCTCGCGATCGAGCACCAGGAAGAGCACCGCCGCGATGACGAACGTCGTGAGGAAGATGTCGAGCATCGCCAAGCGGCTCTGGACGATGTGCAGGCCGTCGAGCGCGAGCAGGAGCGCGGCGAAGCCCGCCCACCAGACCGACCGCCAGAGGTGAAGCGCCAGGAGGTAGAGCAGCGCCACGCCGGCGATCCCGAACACGGCGGAGGGGAGCCGCCAGCCGATCGAGCGCTGACCGATCGGGCCGATGCCGAGCAAGGCGATGATCCACTTCCCGAGCGGGGGATGCACCCAGGTGGCCTCGTCGGCGATCCGGACGGCGGGGGGGTCGGCGCCGATCGGGTCCAGGGTCCCGCCGCCCAGGTACGCGGCCGCGTCGAAGACGTAGTAGTTCTCATCTCCATACAGCTGGCCGGGAGCTCCCAATCCCCACAACCGGAGGCCGGCGGCGAGCAACAGCACGGCGGCCGGGACGAAGATGCGGCTGGGTACGGCGACTCGCTGCACGAGGCGATGATTCCATGCCCGGACGGCATTTCCGGCAGGGGAGTGGCTCGGGCTCAAGTCCGGCTCGGATCGCTCCGAGATTAGAGGTGGGGAAGGGGTGGCCGAGGAGGCTGCCCAGCCAGCTGTACCCGTTTCCCGGTAATGGCCTTCCGCCTCCTCAAGCGTGCCCCCCGATATGCCGACGTCCTAAGCGACGGACAGAAGGTGGTAGGCGACGCCCATGATGGAAGCGATCTATCGCATCAGACGCCGAGCCTCGGGTCATGCCCAAGACGAGGCCGGCTTCACCATGGTCGAGATGGTCATCGCCATCTTCATCTTCGCGATGGTGATCACGGGTGTCGGCGTGGGCATGAGCAGCGCGCTGAACCTGACCCGGCAGAACCGGAACCGGTCGATCGCCGCGAACCTGGCCGCCCAGCAGATGGACACCATCCGCAGCACCGACTTCGACACGCTGGACCAGATGACGCAGCTCGTGCAGCCCGTGACCCTCACGCCGGCGTCGATCGAAGGGGTTCCGTACACCTTACCCAGGACACGGCGTGGGTCCGCAAGAACGCGACCGGCGCCGCCGCCGGCCCGTGTCAGAGCCCGCCGACCGCAGCCAACCCGCTCGCCTACATCGCCGTCACCACCACGGTGACGTGGGCCGACATGCACGGCGTGCTGCCCGTCCAGGCGGACACGGTGGTCTCGCCGCCGGTCGGCGTCTACGACCAGACCGAAGGCCACATCCGCGTGACCGTCCTGGACGCGGCGAGCACGCCGGTCTCGGGAGCGATCGTCACGATCGACAACCCGAGCGCCGGTGTCTCCGACACCGCGACCACGGGCGCCGACGGGTGCGCGTTCTTCGCGTACAAGCCGACCGGTGCGTACACGGTGACGCTCTCGTCCGGAGTCGGGAAGGTTGACGGACAGGGAAGCGCCACGCCCTCGCAGACCATCACCGTCAAGTCTGCCTCGACGAGCACCGTGCAGTTCGTGTTCGACACCGCGGCCACACTCTCGCTCACGCTGTCGTCCATCACGTCCGGCTACACCGTCCCGTCGGCGGTACCTGTTTCGATCGCCAACACGGCGCTCAAGCCCACCGGCGTGTTGTCGTACGCGGGCTCCGGGAGCCCTCGTTCGATCCCGAGCCTGTTCCCGTATGCATCCGGCTTCCAGGCGTGGGCCGGGAGCTGCTCCGACGCCGACCAGCAAGGGGTGAACCCGCTCGGCGGCCCGTACTACTCGGGCGCCACCCGAGACCCCGCGATCGCGATGACCCCGGGCGGAACGAGCTCCGGGACGATCGTCCTGCCGTCGACCAGGCTGCAGTTCAAGCGGACGAACTCCGGCAGCGCGACGTACACGGTGACCGCGATCCACACCGCGGCGAGCGACGCCGGGTGTCCCACCGCCGAGACGTACACGCTCGCGACACTGACGCTAGCGTGCAGAACGTCACGACAGTGCCGTCAACGTCTCGCTGCCCTACGGAACGTGGACGATCACAGGTCAAGAACGGCGCGTCCGTCAGGGCGACGGAGTCGATCACCCTCAGCCCGCTGAACGCCACGTGGCCCGTCACCCCGGCCGTCCTGCAATTCAGTCACATGAGGTGGCTCAACGAACGGCTCGCGCATTCCCGGTCCGAGTCCGGCGTCACGCTCATCGAGCTCGTGGTCGTGTGCTCGGTGATGACCGTGATCCTCGGATTCGTGACGCGCACACTGGTCGTGATGCAGAACGCCTCGACGGGATCGAGCCTGCGACTGCAGAACCTGGATGAGGCGCGGGTCCTGATGGACCTCGTGAGCAAGGACGTCCGGACGGCCGCCCGCATGACGCCGACGACCTCGCCGTTCGACGTGACCGCCTGCACCGCGAACGGTCAGGTCCAGCCGTGCGCGCCGGCCGGATGGACCCCTGGAGGGAACCCACCCCCCTTCGTCGGTCGGTCGGAGCTCTGGTTCTACGCGAACCTCACGCTCGCGAACCAGACCCAGGCCTCGCCGTGCCCGGACATCGTCCACCTCTACGTGGACTCGACCACGAACCCGCCGGTCCTCAAAGAACAGACGATCTCCGATGCGAACGCCGCGACCGACGCCCCACCGAGTTGCCACTACGGCGGAGCGACCTCCCCGTACACGGGAACCTGGAACACGCGCCTCGTGGGCAAGTACATCGTGAATGGCACCGCGAGTTGCATCACGCCCGACCCGGTGTTCGTCTATTGGTACGACGACGGCACCGGGACCCCCGCCGCCTATCCCAACCCCACATCAGATAGCGTGTCGCTCGTCATCCCGGCGGAGACGTTGCAGGTGAACGCGGTCGGGATCACGTTCGCCGTCCGGCAGTCGACCAACTACAAGGTCCCGTGCTCGACGCTCGTGAATCGCGTGCGCCTCGCGAACGTCGACTACAACCCGATCCCCAGCCCCGTTCCCTGAGATGAGGAAGCCCATGCTGTCGTTCCGACGTTATGACGAGGAAGAGGGGGTCGTGCTCGTCACCGTTCTGCTGGTGACGTTCGTGCTGCTCATCCTGGTGGCGGGGACGATGGCGTACGCGGTCGGCTCGCAGCCGCTCTCGCGTCGTGACCAGGACTGGAACGCGGCGCTCAGCGCCGCCGAGGCCGGACTGGACGACTACCTCTACCGCCTGAATCAGAACGACCAGTACTACCTGTACGGCGCCGCACCGACCCCGCCGCTCGCCTGCGGGTCCGGGCTCACGCTGGCATCGCCGCCCGACGGGAACCTGGCCTTCACGCAGTGGTTGCCCGTGCCGGGAGCCACCAGCAACGCGACGTTCACCTACCGGGTCGACACGTCGTGCCTCTCCCAGGGGGCGGTCATCGTGTGGTCGACCGGGAAGGCCGCCAACGTCACCAGGACCGTCCAGGCGACGCTCCGCCGGCGCGCGTTCATCGACTACCTGTATTTCACCGACTACGAAACGACGGACCCGGCGGCATATCCCGTGTCGGGCTTCAACAGCAACAACCCCACCTGGGCGCAGACCAATTGCGCCCTGCATTGGGCGCGACGGCGACGGCCGGGCGGGCCACCGTACGACAACAGTCATTGCGTGGACATCAACTTCACCTCGGGCGACGTGATCAACGGCCCGCTGCATTCGAACGACGCGATCATGACCTGTGGAACCCCGACGTTCAACGGGAAGGTCACGACGAGCTGGCAGGGAGCCGGCTCGCCCGGTCAAGCGATATCGGCAGAACACGAGCGGCTGCAGCGGCAACCCGACGTTCGCCAACAGCGGGGACCCGAAGTACGCGGATCCGCTCACGATGCCGCCCGAGCAACGCGGCCATCAAGGTGAAGGCCGACGCGACGCTCGGGGGCGCGGGATGTCTGTTCACGGGGCCCGACGTCCATCACGCTGAACGCAGCGGGGACGATGACGGTCGCGAGCCCGTACACGAAGTCCGGCGCCGCCCCGAACAACTGTGTCGGAGGAACGAAGGCCGCCCCGGTAACCGAGGCGCTGCCCGCCAACGGCGTGATCTACGTGCAGAACGTCCCGGCCGATCCGGCCGACCCGAACTACACGGCCGGCTGCATCACGTCGACGCAGCTCGGCGGCACCGCCACGGTCCAGCAGCCGCTCGGGTATCCCGCAGAAGTACGACATCTCCCAGTACGGATGCACCGACGGCGACGTGTTCATCAAGGGCTCGCTGAAGGGCCGGCTCACGGTGGCAGCCGACAACAACATCGACATCATCGGCAACACCACGTACCAAGGGGGAACCGGCGGCAGCGACCTCTTGGGTCTGGTCGCGAACAACTACGTCGAGATCTACCACCCGGTCGGCGACTGCGGATCCTCGAGCGCCCCGTGTGACAACGGGTCGAAGGTCAGCGGTTACTACAACCTGGACGACGTGGCGGGGGGACTCTCGACGTCGTTCAACAACCCCACGGTCAACGCCGCGATCCTGTCCGTCAATCATTCGTTCCGCGTGCAGAACTACCAGTACGGTGAGGACAACCCGCTGGGGACGATCACGGTCTACGGCGCCATCGCGCAGGAGTACCGCGGCACGGTCGGAACGGGCGGGACCAGCGGGTACACGAAGACCTATACCTACGATCAGCGGATGAAGTATCAGTCGCCCCCGTTCTTCCTGAACCCGATCGACTCCGCGTGGCAGATCGTCACTTGGGTCGAGTGCAAGGGCACCAGCAACGGCTCGATCCCGACCACCTGTCAGTGACCCACCCTTCCCGGAGATGGCTCTGAGGCCGGGGTAGGATTCGCTCCCTCGTGGACACCACCCTTCGCGCGATCATCGCCGCCGTCCTCGGTCTGGCCATCGGGAGTTTCCTGACGGTGGTCGTCGACCGCGTCCCCAAGAAGGAATCGGTCGTCTCCCCGCGATCGCGTTGCCCCCAGTGCGGCGCCGAGATCCGCAACCGCGACAACATCCCCGTGCTCTCGTGGCTGATCCTTGGGGGGAGATGTCGCTCGTGCAAGGCCCACATCTCCGCCCGGTACCCGCTCCTCGAAGCCGGAACGGCCGCATCCTTCGCCGGCGTGGCGATCGTCTATCCGCCCATCTATCTCATCTTCATGCTCTGCGCGTTCTGCGCGGTGATGCTCGTCGTCGGCGCGATCGACCTCGAGCTCAAGATCATCCCGAACAGGATCACGTACCCGGCGTTCCCGGTCTTCGCGGTCGCGATCGTCGTGGGGTGGGCGATCGGTCAGGACCTCGACCCCGCGCGGGCGGCGATCGGCGCCGTCATGTACGGCGGCGCGTTCCTCTTGATCGCGATCATCGCCCCCCGGGGCCTCGGCATGGGCGACGTCAAGTTGACCGGCCTGATCGGGTTGGTGATGGGGTCGCTCGGCCTGCGATACGTCGGCGTCGCCGCCGGCGCGGCCATCCTGCTGGGTGGTCTCGGCGGCCTCGTCGCGCTCCTGGCCGGCCGCGGTCGCAAGAGCGCGATCCCGTTCGGACCCTTCTTGACGGCGGGCGCGCTCGTCGCGGTCTTCTGGGGCGAGCGCATCGCCGATTGGTACCTGCGCTCCTTCCCCCGTTAGACGCCCGAACACCCGTTCGGACCTGCGGAAACTTCGCCGCGCGAGATGTTTGACTGCGGTTGTTCCCTGGTGTTTCGTAAGGGGCCTCATCGTGCTACTTGAGGCACATGAGCACCAACGTGGCACAAGTGCCACATGAGGTGACAAACAGCACTCGGAGGAGGGTGACCGCGTGAGCGAGTCGCAGCCGTTCGTTCCGGGCGGTCTCCTGACCGTGTCCGAGGTCGCGAGCGCGATGCGGGTCTCGAACATGACGGTCTACCGGCTGATCAAGAGCGGCGAACTTCCGGCCGTGCGCGTCGGCAAGAACTACCGGCTGCGCGAGACAGACCTGGAGCGCTTCTTAGAGGAGCGCTCCGTTCGGACGGAGGGTCCGTAGATGGCGAAGGTACGGGTCGGACTGGACATCGGCGCGACGGCCGTCCGCGCCGCCGAGCTCCAGGGGGGCGACACCCCCGTGGTCGTTCGGGCCGCGCAGGTGCCGTTGCCCGAGGGGGCGGTGGAGGCGGGCGAGATCCGCCAGCCCGAGATCGTCAGTGAGGCGCTGCGAGAGCTCTGGCAGCGCGGGGGCTTCAAGAGCCGCCAGGTGTACATGGGCGTCGGGAACCAACGGGTGGTGGTGCGCGAGATCGCGCTCCCGTGGCTGCCGGAGAAAGAGCTCCGAGCGTCGCTCGGGTTCCAGGCGCAGGAGTTCATCCCCATGCCGGTCGAGGACGCCGTCCTGGACTTCGACCCGCTCGGAGAGTTCGAGCAGGAGGGGCGCCGCATGCTGCGCCTCATCCTCGTCGCCGCGCAGCGCGCGATGGTGAACACGGTCGTCGACGTCGCGCTCGCCGCGAAGCTCGAGCCGATCGGCGTCGACCTGGTTCCGTTCGCCATGGCCCGCGCCGTCGGCATGCCGGAGGTCGGCATGGAGGACGAAGAGGGTGGCGAAGAGGCCATCGTGGACATCGGCGCCACGGTCACGAACATCCTGGTCCACGAGAAGGGTGTGACGCGCTTCGTCCGGATCCTGCCGTCGGGTGGGCGGGACATCACCTTGGCGATCGCCCGGAACTTCGGGGTCGAGGCCGACGTCGCCGAGCGTCTGAAGCGCGGCGAGGCCGTCGAGGGCGGTCCCGATCTGGAAGAGGTCCATCGCGCGGCGATGCAACGGGCGCAGAACTTCGTCGACGAGGTGCGGTCCTCGCTCGAGTTCTACACCGCCCAGACGCGGGGAGCCCGGATCGGGCGGGTCCTGGTTATCGGCGGCGGGTCGAAGCTGCAGGGCTTCCTCGAGCTCCTGCAGGAACGCGTGCCGGCGACGATCGAACGCGGCCACGTGTTCCGCCGGGCCAAGTCGCAGCTCTCCCTGTCCGAGGAGGCGCTCGCGGAGGCCGAGCCGGTGCTCGCGGTGGCCGTGGGCCTGGGCATACCCGGGAGGCATTTCGCGTGAGTCAGGTCAACCTCCTTCCCCCCGAGCTTCGCGCGCGGCAGAAGACCAGACAGCTGACGACGTTGATCATCGGCGCCGGCGCGGCCGTCGTCGTCCTGCTCATCGCCTTCTGGTTCCTGCAGAGCCAGAAGCTGGCGGGCATCAACGACGACATCGCCGCACAGACCTCCACGAACCAGCAGCTTCAGGCTCAGATCGGTCAACTGCAGGAGTTCCAGCAGCTTCAGGAACAGGCTGCCGCACAGGAGGCGCTCCTTTCGAAGGCGTTCGTGGGCGAGGTGTCGTTCTCGGAGATGCTGATGGACCTGTCCCGCACGATCCCGTCGGATGCGTATCTCGATTCCTTCACCTCATCGCTCACGCCGACGGTGACCGCCGGGGCGGCGGCGCCGACGACCACGACGTTCGTGGGAGCGTTCACGGCCGGTGGGGCGGCGGACGGCTTCGAGAGCCTGGCGAACTGGATCACCCGGCTGGAGTCGGTGAAGGGCTGGGTGAACCCGTGGGTCTCGAGCGCGACCGAAACCGGGCCGAACACCGGGCTGTACACGTTCACGAGCGGCGTCGACCTTTCGCAAGACGCGCTCACGCCTCGAGGACGAGGGGACGTACAGGGTGGGGGGTAAGCGCGCGCCGCTCTTCGCGGGCATCGGTGTTGCCGTCGTGGTGGTGCTCGTGGCGTTCTTCCTGGTCTTGCCGAAGATGGGTCAGGTGAAGGACGCGAACGCCGCCCTCGCGGAGGCCCAGAGTCAGCAGGCGACGTTGGGCGCGCAATTGGCGGCCCTGCAGGCCGCCCAGACGGACGCGCCGGCGAACCGGGAGACCATCCGGAAGGTCCAGCAGGCGATCCCGCCGACCGTCGACCAACAGGGCTTCATGCTGCTGATGCAGAACGCCGCCGTGGAGTCGGGGGTCGACGTCGTCACGATCTCTCCGGGCAACCCCGTCTTCGACCCGGCCACAGGCCTGTCCACTGTGACGAACGCGATCTCGGCCACCGGGACCTATTTCGCGCTCACCGAGTTCCTGTTCAAGATCGAGACCCTGCCACGCGCGGCGAAGACCACCTCGGTGGCGATCTCGCCCTCGCCGTCGGACACCAACGCGAGCCTGTTGACCCTCACCGCTTCCGTCGACATCTACACGAGCGACCAGAGCGCCGGCCCGGGATCGACCCCCGGCCCGACCCCAGCCGCAGGCGCGACCACGACGACGACCCCAGGAGCCTGACGGATGCCGCTGAACGAACGTGACCGGAAGGCCCTGAAGATCGGGGGCATCGTTGCCGCCGTCCTGGTCGTGGCGCTGCTCGGTCTCGGACAGCTCGGGAAGGGTGGCGGATCGGCCTTGCCACCGCTCTCCGTCGGGCCCACGGTGAGCGGTGGCCCGACCGGCGTCACCGGCGTTCCTTCGACGGGCCCGACCGGGAGCGTCTCTCCGTCCCAAAGCGGCGGGCCAGTCCCGAGCCCGATCTTCTCGGGCCGCGATCCGTTCTCGTTGCCGCCCCAGTTCCAGACACCTGGAGGCTCCACCGGCGGGACGACCGGACCCGGCCCGTCGGGCCCCACCGGCGGGACGACGGGTCCCGGGCCGACCGGCCCCACCGGCGGTGGAACGGGCCCCGGGCCGACCGGGCCAACCCTGCCGCCGACGAACGGATCGTCGACGACCATCGGCGGTCATGAGGTGGTGCTGATCGACACGTATACCTCCAACGGCGTGCAGCACGCCTCGGTGTCGGTCGACGGCACGGTGTACCACCCTGCTGAAGGTGACACGTTCGCGGGGGGCAACTTCGAGCTTCGGGACGTCGCCGGCGACTGCGCCACGTTCCTGTTCGGAGATCAGTCCTTCACGCTCTGCTTCGTCCCGTCGAAGTAGACGGGTTCCGGTCCCGGCGATCCGCCCACGGGGGGAGCGGTCGCCGGCGCGGGGGCGGCCTCGTTCTTCGGGGCCGCCCCCGCCCCATCAAGACCACGCCCCCGCCCCATCAAGACCACGCCCCCGCTCCATCAAGACCACGCCCCCGCCCATCCGGCGCCTCGGCCGGTCCGTAAGATGAACGCCATGTTGCGGATGCTCACGGCCGGCGAATCGCACGGCAAGGCGCTGGTCGCCATCGTGGAGGGCCTCCCGGCGGGTGTGGGGATCGTTCCCAAGGAGATCGCCGGGGAGCTCGCGAGGCGCCGCCATGGCTACGGGCGCGGAGGCCGGCAGCGGTTCGAGGCCGACCGGTTCGAGATCTTGACGGGCGTCCGACACGGCAAGAGCCTCGGCTCCCCGATCGCCATCACGATCCCCAACGTGGAGTTCGAGGCGAAGTACGCGGACCTGATGGACGTCGAGGGCGCCGAGGATCCGGATGCGCGCCTCACCCGTCCGCGGCCGGGCCATGCGGACCTGGTGGGGACGCAGAAGTACGGCTTCGACGACGTGCGGAACGTCTTGGAGCGGGCGAGCGCCCGCGAGACGGCCGCGCGGGTCGCCGTCGGAGCCTGCTGCAAGGCGTTCCTCGCGGAGATCGGGGTCGGCGTCCTCTCACACGTCGTACAGATCGGAGGGGTGAAGCTCCCCGCTCGGTCGCGCGTCCCCATCCCGACCGACCTGGACGCGATCGATGCATCGCCGGTGCGCTGCACGGACGAGCCGACCGCCGACCGGATGGTCGCCGAGATCGATCGGATCCGACGGTCGAAGGACACGGTCGGGGGGGTGTTCGAGGTGGTGGCGTACGGCGTTCCTCCCGGGCTCGGCTCGTACGTGCACTACGACCGCAAGCTCGACGCCCGGCTCGCGCTGGCCCTGATGAGCATCCAGTCGGTGAAAGGTGTGGAGGTCGGCGACGGGTTCGCGTCGGCCGGCCGGACCGGATCGAACGCCCACGACGAGATCGTGGTCCGGGGCGGGCGCATCGGACGCAAGACGGCTCGCGCTGGGGGCATCGAAGGCGGCATGTCGACGGGCCAGCCGATCCGCCTGCGCGCCGCCATGAAGCCGTTCTCCACGGTCCCCCGTCCGCTCGCCACGGTGGACCTGGCCACGGGCGCGGCCGCGGTCGCCATCAAGCAGCGGACCGACGTGTGCGCGGTGCCGGCCGGAGGCGTCGTCGGCGAGGCGGTCGTCGCGTTCGAGCTCGCGAACGCCGTCGTGGAGAAGTTCGGCGGTGACTCGCTGGCCGAGGTGCGGCGGAACCTGGATGCATACGTGGAGACGCTCGCATGATCGTCTACCTGGTTGGCATGCCGGGAGCGGGCAAGTCGGTCGTCGGCAAGGAGCTCGCGGGGCGGTTGGGCGTCCCGTTCATCGACCTCGACTCGGAGATCGAGCGCGAGACGGGGTCGAGCGTCGCCGACATCTTCGCGGCCGAGGGAGAGGGGGCCTTCCGCGGGCGGGAGGCCGCCGCGCTGACGGACGCGAGCATGCACGACCCGGCCGTGGTGGCGTGCGGCGGGGGCGTCGTCCTGGAGCCCGCGAACCGCATCACCCTGCGGAACACCGGGGTGGCGGTGTTCCTCGATGTGCCGCTCGAGGACCTGCGGTCCCGTGTGCGTCCTGCGGCGGATCGGCCGCTCATCCGGTCGGAGGGCGACCTGGAACGCCTCCTGGCGGCTCGAGAGCCGCTCTACCGCGAGTTCGCGGCGCACGTGGTCGACGGGACCGCCTCGCCCGCCGAGGTCGCCGACGCCATCGTGGAGGAGCTTCGTTGGTCCGCGTGACCGTCCCGATCCCTGGGCGGTCCTACGACGTCTGCGTCGGCTCGGGCACGATCGCGTCGGTCGGCTCGTTGCTCCCCGAGCTACCGGGCGCCTCCACCGCGTTCGTGGTCGCAGACGGCACGGTCTCGGCTCGATGGCTGGAACCGCTCGCGACCTCACTCAGCGAGGCGGGCCTCGCCGCGGTTCCCTTGGTCGTTCCCGCCGGCGAGGACGCGAAAACCCTACGCGTGTACGAGACGCTGTTGCACCAACTCGCGACCCAGGAGGCCCATCGCGACGATCCCGTGATCGCGCTGGGAGGGGGAGCGGTCGGCGATCTCGCCGGGTTCGTGGCGTCGACCTACATGAGAGGCGTCCCGTTCGTCCAGGTGCCGACCACGCTGCTCGCACAGGTCGACGCGGCGATCGGCGGCAAGGCGGCCGTCAACCTTCCGGAGGGCAAGAACCTCGTGGGGACGTTCGCGCAACCTCGGCTGGTGGTCGCCGATGTGGACACGTTGGCAACCCTCGGCGAGCGAGAGTTCCGATCAGGCCTGTCCGAGGTCGTGAAGTACGCCTTGATCCTCGACGATGAGCTCCTGGACGTGCTGGAGCGCGACCCGGGGGCGCTGTTGGCCCGAGACCCGGCGACGCTCGAGTGGGTCGTGGCTCGCTGCGTCGCCGCGAAGGCCCGGGTCGTGGCGGAGGACGAGCGGGACGACGGCCGGCGCCTGATCCTCAACTACGGACACACGCTGGGGCACGCGTTGGAGCGGCTGGACGCGTTCGCGGGCCGTTCCCACGGCGAGGCCGTGTCCGTCGGCATGGTGTTCGCGGCGCGGCTGGCGGAGGCCCGCGACGTGGCGCCCGACGGCCTGGCCGCACGCACCGGAAGGCTGCTCGCCTCGTTCGGGCTGGAGACGGACGGATCGCTTCCGGACCCCGACGACATCCTCTCGGCCTTCAGGCTCGACAAGAAGTTCCGCGGTGGTGTTCGCTTCGTCCTCCTGCAAGACGTCGGGCGTCCGATCGTCGTCGACGACGTCAGCGACGACGAGGCTCGTAAGGTGCTCATCGACATGGGAGCGGGCGCGTGAAGATCCTCTATCTCTTCGGTCCGAACCTGGGCGCGCTCGGGACCCGGGAGCCCGAGACGTACGGCACCCAGACGCTGGAGCAGATCATGGCGGAGGTGACGGATCGGGCGCGCGAGATGGAGCACGACGTCTCGTGGCGCCAGTCCGATCACGAAGGCGAGCTCGTCGGGTGGTTCCAGGGCGCGCGCGCCGATGGGATCGACGCGATCGTCGTGAACCCGGGGGCCCTGACCCACTACTCGTATGCGCTCCGAGACGCGATCGAGGCCTGCGGGATCCCGGTCCTGGAGGTCCACATGACGAACATCCATGCGCGGGAGGAGTTCCGCCGGACGTCGGTCGTCGCCGGCGTCTGCCGCGCGTCCATCATCGGCCTCGGGGCCGGTGGCTATCATCTGGCTCTGGAGGCGATGCCGTGGATCACCGAGTGAGGCGCGACGCACTGATCCCCGCGATCGAGGAGCAGGCGGTCGACGCCATGCTCGTGACGCGGTTGACGAACATCCGGTACCTGACGGGCTTCACCGGCTCGAACGCACAGACGATCGTGACACCGGCAGCGGGTCTCTTCTTCACCGACGGGCGGTACACCGAGCAGTCACGTCATGAAGTGCCGGATATGGAGCGCGTGACGTACCTGGACGGGTTCGATCAGCCGCTCGCGGATGCGTGTCTCGCGCTCGGCATCGGCAGGCTGGGGTTCGAGGCGCACGAGGTAACGGTGAGCGAGCTCCGGAAGCTGCAGGACAAGGCGCCCAACGTCGAGTTCGTGGAGATGGGGGAGGCCGTCGAACGCCTCCGGTGGGTGAAGGACGCGGAGGAGATCGCGCTGCTCGACGACGCGCAGTCGTGCACGGACGCCGCGTTCGAGGAGATCCTCGAGACGCTCGCGGTCGGGATGACCGAGCGCCAGGTCGCACTGGAGCTGGAGCACGCGCTCCGTCGAGCCGGGGCCGACGGGCTGTCGTTCGAATCGATCGTGGCGTTCGGGGAGCAGACCGCGGAACCCCATCATCACCCCACCCACCGGGTGCTGGAGGAGGGAGACGCGATCAAGATGGACTTCGCAGGGCTGTGCGGCGGGTACCACGCCGACATGACCCGCACCATCTCGTTCGGATCTCCCCCGGCAGAGCTTCGGAAGATCCACGATGTGGTTCGCCAGGCGCAGCAGGCGGCGATCGACTCCACCCACGCAGGCACGACGGGTGGTCAGATCGACGCCGTCGCCCGGGGCGTCATCGACGATGCCGGATACGGCTCGTTCTTCACCCACGGGCTGGGCCACGGGGTCGGGCTGGACATCCACGAAGGACCGAACTTCCGGCGCGACGGCGAGGACGTCCTTCCGGTCGGGGCGGTCATGACCATCGAGCCGGGCATCTACGTGCCGGGGCTGGGCGGCGTGCGCATCGAGGACATGGTGGAGGTCGGCGACGACGGGTGTCGCGTCATCGGGACGTCCATCCGAGAACTGATCGAGCTGTAGGGGAGCGTTGGTGAGTGTTTCCACGAACGAGCTGAAGAACGGGATGACCCTCGAGCTGGACGGCACGCTCTTCCAGGTGATCGAGTTCCAGCACGTGAAGCCCGGCAAGGGCGGCGCCTTCGTGCGGACGAAGTTGCGGAACCTGAAGACGGGGGCCGTCGCGGAGAAGACGTTCAACGCCGGGGTGAAGGTCGGCCTGGCCATCGTCGAGCGCAAGGACATGCAATACCTCTACGGCGACGGCGAAGACTACGTGTTCATGGATCTCGAGACGTACGACCAGATCCACGTGCCGGGAGCGCTCGTGGGCGATGCCGGCGGCTATCTCGTGGAGGGCGGTCAGGCGCAGGTGACGGTGCACGAGGGCGTGCCCATCGGCGTCGACCTGCCGGCCTCGATGGTCCTCACCATCACCGAGACGGATCCGGGCGTGAAGGGCGACACGCGGACCGGCGCCTACAAGCCGGCGAAGCTCGAGACCGGGATCGTCGTGCAGGTGCCGCTCTTCGTGGAGGAGGGCGAGAAGATCAAGGTCGACACGCGGACGGGCGAGTACATCGAGCGCGTGAAGGCGTGACCAGCCGGCGCGAGGCCAGGCGAACCGCGCTCGACATCCTTTACCAGTCCGACATCACCGAGACGCCGGGGGACGCGGTCCTCGCCGATTGGCGGGAGGCCGGCCGCTCCGTTTCGCCGTTCGCCGAGGAGCTCGTGCGCGGCGTACAGGACCATCTCTCAGAGATCGACCCCTTGCTGGAGGAGCACTCCGAGGGCTGGACCGTGGCACGCATGGCGACCCTCGACAGAACCATCATGCGTGTGGCCGTCTTCGAGCTGATGCATCGCCCCGACATCCCCACCTCGGTCGCGATCAGCGAGGCCGTAGAGGCCGCGACGGAGCTGTCGTCCGACGAGTCACGACGGTACGTGAACGGGATCCTCGGGCGGATCGCCCGGGAGCTGGGGCGGCCGAGAACCGGGCCGCAGACCCAGGTGGACGCCGGAGCGGACTAGGACTCGCTCTTCGGCTCGGTCGACTCCGCCGTGTCGTCCACGGCGCCTTCCTTCAGGCCCTTCTTGAACTCACCCTGAGCGCGCCCGAAGTTGCGCGCGATATCCGGCAACTTGTTGACGCCGAAGATGACGGCGACCGCGATCACCGCGACAACTCCCCATTCCATCTGGCAGACCGCCTTTCAGCTCGGAGGTGTCTTTCGACTCACCTTAGTCTACGCCCACAGGTACGGATACAGGCCATGGTCGCTCATGCGGAGGCCGGTCCCGCCGGGGCTCCGGGCGTCTGATCGAGTTGCTATGCTGCGGTCACGAGGAACCACCCTTTAAGTCCGGTCCCGCGAGGCCGGGAAGGGAGCGACAGATGAGCCACAACCGGAGCGCTCTTCCGTGCACGCGGGAGGGCGCGTTCTCATGAGTGGGAAGCTCCTGGACGCGGCCGACGTCCGTCGGGCCCTCACGCGCATCGCGCACGAGATCGTCGAACGGGACAAAGGGGCGGGTGGCCTTGCGCTCGTGGGGATCGCGAACCGCGGCGATCACCTGGCGCGGCGACTCGCGGCGGAGCTCGCCCATATCGAAGGCGCCGACGTCCCCGTGGGCGTCCTGGACATCACGTTCTACCGCGACGACATCGGGTTGAAGGCCGAGGCGCCCGAGGTCCACGAAACGCGGATCCCGTTCGACATCACGGGCAAGACGGTCGTCCTGGTGGACGACGTGCTGTTCACGGGACGCACCATCCGCGCGGCGATGGACGCGCTGATGGACCTCGGCCGCCCGGAGCGGATCCAGCTGGCCGTGCTCGTGGATCGCGGGCACAGGGAATTGCCGATCCGCGCCGACTACGTGGGCAAGAACGTGCCGACCCATCGCGGCGACGACGTTCGCGTTCGGGTGTCGGAGCTGGACGGGGAGGATGCCGTTGTGGTGGAGGAAGCGAGATGAACGAACACCTGCTGTCGATGCACGATGTCTCTGCCGACGACGTCATCCGGATCCTGGACACCGCGGAGTCCTTCCGCGAGGTCGGGACCCGCGTGATCAAGAAGGTGCCCGCGCTCCGAGGGCGCACGGTCGTCAATCTCTTCTACGAGAACTCCACTCGGACACGGATCTCGTTCGAGCTGGCCGCGAAGCGCCTGTCGGCCGACGTGATCAACTTCTCCACGAGCGGATCCAGCGTGTCGAAAGGGGAGAGTCTGAAGGACACGGCGCTCACGCTCCAGGCGATGGGTGCCGACGCGATCGTGATCCGCCACTCGTCGAGCGGCTCGCCTCATCAACTGACGAAATGGGTCAACGGCCACGTCGTGAACGCGGGCGACGGGACGCATGAGCACCCGACACAGGCGTTGCTCGACATGTACACGATGCGCGAGCGGTTCGGCAGGATCGAGGGGCTGCGCGTGGCGATCGTCGGCGACGTCATGCACTCGCGCGTCGCGCGCTCCCTCAGCTTCGGCCTGGTGAAGATGGGCGCCGACGTCACGCTGGTGGGCCCTCCCACCCTGATCCCGCCTGACGCACCTGCATGGGGGGTGCACGTCTCCTACGACATCGAAAGTGTGCTTCCCAAGCTGGACGTCACCTACGTGCTCCGCGTCCAGCGCGAGCGGCAGCGCTTGGAGTTCTTCCCGAGCGTCCGGGAGTACTCCAGGTTGTTCGGGGTCACCACGAGGCGTGTCGACATGCTTCCGGAGGGCGCCTTGATCATGCACCCCGGCCCGATGAACCGAGGTGTGGAGATCGACTCCGATGTCGCCGACCTGCCGCAGAGCGTGATCGAGGAGCAGGTGACGAACGGCATCGCGGTGCGGATGTCGCTCCTCTACCTGATGCTCGGCGGTTCGAAGGAGGTGACCGGCGATGAGTGACCGCCTGGTGCTGCGGGGCGGCAGGATCGTCGACCCGGCGGCCGACCTGGATGTCGCCGGGGACGTCCTCGTCGAGGGCGGGTGGGTCGCCGCGATCGGAGACGGCGCGCTCGAGGCGGGCGACGCCGAGGTCATCGACTGCGCCGGACTCATCGTGGCCCCGGGCCTGGTCGACATGCATACGCATCTGAGGGAGCCGGGGTTCGAGCATAAGGAGACGATCGAGACCGGCACACGGGCGGCGGCGATCGGCGGGTACACGGCGGTCGCGCCGATGGCCAACACGGAACCGGTCGCGGATCATGCCGGCGTCGTGCACGAGGTCCGAGACCTTGCCGCGGCCGCGGGCCTCTGCGACGTCTTCCCGGTGGGCGCGATCACGAAAGGCCTCGACGGCGAGTCGCTCGCGGAGATCGGCGAGATGGTCGAGGCGGGCGTGCGCATGTTCAGCGACGACGGGAGATGCGTGCCCACGGCGCGCCTCCTCCGCAACGCGCTCGTCTACGCGAAGGCGTTCGACGACGTGGTCATCGCCGAGCACTGCGAGGATGCATCGCTCGCTGAGAACGGCCAGATGCACGAAGGCTTCCATTCCTATTCCTTGGGACTCCGAGGGCAGCCCGCCGAGGCGGAGGAGGTGATCGTCGCCCGGGACCTGGCGATCGCGCGGATGACCGGCACACGGCTCCATGTCTGCCACCTGTCGTCTGCCCGCTCCGTCGAGCTGGTGCGTCGCGCCAAGGCCGAGGGCATCCGTGTGACCGCCGAGGTGACCCCGCACCATCTGGTGTTCACCGACGACGACCTCATCACGTACGACACGAACCTGAAGGTGAACCCGCCGCTCCGGAGCCCCGAGGACCGAGACGCGCTCCGCGCGGGCGTTGCCGACGGGACCATCGATGCTATCGCGACGGATCACGCCCCCCACGCGGTGGAGGAGAAGGAGGCCGAGTTCGATCAGTCGCCGCCCGGAACGATCGGACTGGAAACGGCGCTCGCGGCGGTCCTCACGGAGCTCGTCGAGCCGGGCATCCTGACCATGGCCCGCGCGCTCGAGGCGTTGTCGACGACCCCGGCTCGCATCCTGGGGGCGGCCGAGCACGGCGGGCCCATCGAACCGGGCCGGCCCGCCAACCTGGTCGTGTTCGATCCGCGGGTCGAGTGGGTCGTCGAGGCACCCTTCGTGTCGAAGAGCCGGAACTCAGCGTTCCTCGGCAGCACGGTGCGCGGCAGGGTCGTCCACACGATGTTGCGGGGCGAGCTGACCGTGACGAACGGGAAGGCCACCAGATGACCGGACCGCCGGCGCTCCTGGCCCTGGAGGACGGCACGGTCTTCTCCGGGTCAGGGTTCGGGGCGGAAGGAGAGGCGTTCGGCGAGGCCGTCTTCAACACCGGGATGGCGGGGTACCAAGAGGTGCTGACCGATCCCTCGTACGCGGGTCAGATCGTGGCGATGACCGCTCCGCAGCAAGGGAACTACGGCGTCAACCGGGAGGACGCCGAGTCGATCGGGGTGCAGGTCTCGGGGTTCGTCGTGCGGGAGGCGTCGCGCCGCGCCTTCAGCTGGCGAGCCGACGGCAGTCTGGCCGACGAGCTTTCCACCGCCAACGTGGTGGGGATCGAGGGGATCGACACCCGGCGGCTCACGCTCCGGCTCCGTGAACACGGGGCGATGCGCGCCGCGATCTCGACGATCGACGTGGACCCCGCATCGCTGGTGCAGCGGGTCCAGGAATCGCCGGGGATGGAGGGCGCCGATCTCGCGCGGACGGTGTCGGCCGCCCAGCCGTATGAGGCCGCGACGCTGGTCGGCCCGGTGGACCGATCGCACGGGCCCGTGTACCGGGTCGCCGCGTACGACTACGGCATGAAGCGGAACATCCTGCGACGGCTGGCCGCCACCGGTTGCGAGACCACCGTCTTCCCGGCGGAGACCCCGGCCGCGGAGATCGCCGCCGGGGGCTTCGAAGGGGTGTTCCTGTCGAACGGGCCCGGCGACCCTTCGGTCACGTCCTACGGGATCGCCGCCGTCCGGGGTCTCATCGGCAAGGTGCCGATCTTCGGGATCTGCCTCGGGCACCAGCTGCTGGCGCTCGCCCTCGGTGGAAGGACCTTCAAGATGCGGTTCGGCCATCGCGGGGTGAACCAACCCGTGAAGAACCTGCGGACCGGCATCGTGGAGATCACCAGTCACAACCACGGCTTCGCCGTCGACCCGCAGGGATGGGCGCGCACCGAAGGCGCCATCCCGCTGGCGGCGACCGACTACGGCGATGCGGAGCTCACGCACTGGAACCTGAACGACGGCACGCTCGAGGGGCTCCGCTGCATCGACGTCCCGGCGTTCTCGGTGCAGTACCACCCCGAGGCGGCGCCCGGACCGCACGATTCGCGCTACCTGTTCCAGGACTTCCGCGATCTCATGGAGCACAGCTGATGCCGCGACGTGCCGACATCCGGTCGATCATGGTGATCGGCTCGGGACCGATCGTGATCGGGCAGGCCTGCGAGTTCGACTACTCGGGCACCCAGGCGTGCAAGGTGCTTCGGCGCGAGGGGTTCCACGTGTCGCTGGTGAACTCCAACCCCGCGACGATCATGACGGATCCGCAGTTCGCCGACCGGACGTACATCGAACCGCTCGACCCCGCATCCGTGCTCGCCGTGCTCGAGCGCCAGCGGCCCGACGCCCTGCTGCCGACGCTCGGTGGGCAGACGGGTTTGAACGTGGCCGTCGCGCTGGCCGAGTCCGGCGACCTGGATCGCCTGGGTATCCAGCTCATCGGCGCCAGCCTGGAGGCGATCCACCGCGCCGAGGATCGCAGCGGGTTCAAGCGGACCATGCTCGAGGCCGGACTCGAGGTACCGCGGGCGGAGGTGGCGAACACCCCCGATGAGGCGCTGGGGCTCGGCGACGCGATCGGCTATCCGGTGATCGTCCGGCCGTCGTTCACGCTGGGGGGCGGCGGCAGCGGGTTCGCGCACACGCGCGAGGAGCTCGAGGACCTGGCGCGGCGGAGCCTGGAGATCTCCCCGGTCGGCGAGATCCTGGTCGAGGAGTCGATCGCGGGCTGGAAGGAGTTCGAGCTCGAGGTCATGCGGGACGGCGACGACAACGGCGTGATCATCTGCTCGATCGAGAACGTCGACCCGATGGGCGTGCACACGGGCGACTCCGTCACCGTGGCTCCCGTGCAGACGCTGACGGACGTGGAGTATCAGCGCATGCGCGATGCGGCGCTCCGATGCATCCGCGCGATCGGCGTCGAGACGGGCGGCTCCAACGTCCAGTTCGCCGTGCACCCTCGTGACGGGCGCATGGTCCTCATCGAGATGAACCCGCGCGTGTCGCGGTCATCGGCGCTCGCGTCGAAGGCGACGGGGTTCCCGATCGCGAAGATCGCGGCGCTGTTGGCGGTCGGCTATCGGCTGGACGAGATCGCGAACGACATCACCGGGGAGACGCCGGCGGCGTTCGAGCCGACGCTCGACTACGTGGTCGTGAAGATCCCGCGGTTCGCGTTCGAGAAGTTCCCCGGCGCCGACCCCGAGCTCACATCGACCATGAAGTCGGTCGGCGAGGTGATGGCGATCGGTCGCACGTTCAAGGAGGCGCTCGGCAAGGCGTGGCGTGGACTCGAGAAAGGCGGCTTCGATCTGGGCGCGACGGCCCCCGGGCCGTTGGAAGCGGTCGCGACCGCCACCGAGGGCCGGCTGCTCCTGGTGGAGGCCGCGTTGCTGGCGGGTCACACGATCGATCAGGTGGCCGAGGCCTCGTCGATCGATCCGTGGTTCGTGGATCAGATCGCGCAGGTGGTCGAGGGCGCGAGCGCGCTCCGCGGTCGTCCGTTGTCGACCCTGGGCGCCGGCGAGCTGCGGGCGGCGAAGCGTTTGGGTCTTTCGGATCCGCGGATCGCGGAGCTGACGGACTCGACCGATGCATCGGTGCGACGTCATCGTGAGGCGCTCGGGGTGGCTCCCGTCTTCAAGACCGTCGACACGTGCGCCGGCGAGTTCGCGGCGCGCACGCCGTACCACTACTCCACGTACGAAGAGGAGACCGAGGTCCTGCCCTCGTCGAGACCGCGCGTGGTGATCCTGGGGTCGGGTCCGAACCGGATCGGACAGGGGATCGAGTTCGACTACGCGTGCGTGCACGCGGCGTTCGCGTTGGAGGAGGCCGGGTTCGAATCCGTCATGGTCAACAGCAATCCCGAGACCGTCTCGACCGACTACGACACGTCGAGCCGGTTGTACTTCGAACCCGTCACCGCGGAGGACGTCCTCGCGGTCTGCCACGCGGAGCGGCCGGCGGGTGTGATCGTGCAGTTCGGCGGCCAGACCCCGCTCAGGTTGGCGCGAACGCTCGAGGAGGAGGGGTTCCCCGTGCTGGGCACGCGTCCCGAGGCGATCGACCTCGCAGAGGATCGCGGCAAGTTCGCCGAGCTCCTGGCCGAGCTGGACATCGCCGCGCCGCCGCACGGCGAGGCCCGGACCCTGCCGGAGGCGCGGGCGATCGCCGCCCGTATCGGGTTCCCGGTCGTCGTGCGCCCGTCCTATGTCCTGGGTGGACGTGCGATGGAGATCGTCTACGACGCCGACGACCTGGAGACGTTCGTCAGGACGGCCGCGGAGGCCTCGCCCGATCATCCGGTCCTCATCGACCGGTTCCTCGAAGGTGCGATCGAGGTCGACGTCGACGCGGTCTGCGACGGCGCCGACATCTTCATCGGCGCCGTGATGGAGCACATCGAGGAGGCAGGCGTGCACTCCGGCGACTCGTCGTGCCAGATCCCCCCGGCTACGCTCTCGGACGACGAGCTCGACGAGATCGAAGACATCACCCGTCGGCTCGCGCGGCGCTTGGGTGTCCAGGGTGTGCTGAACCTGCAGCTCGCGGTCAAGGACGAGCGGATCTGGGTCCTCGAGGCGAACCCACGGGCGTCCCGTACGGTGCCGTTCGTCTCGAAGGCGATCGGCGTCTCGCTCGCGCGGATCGCCACGCTCGTGCTCACGGGCCGGACGCTCGCGGAGCTGGCAGCCGAAGGCGTCCTGCCGGCGGACCCCCATCACTATCGGCATCTCCCGTACACCGCGGTGAAGGCGGCCGTCCTGCCGTTCGGCCGGTTCCCCGGCGTCGATACGGTCCTGGGGCCGGAGATGAAATCGACCGGCGAGGTCATGGGGATCGACACGGATCCGGGGATGGCGCTCGCGAAGGCGCTCGTGTCGACCGGCGCCGGCCTTCCGACGAGCGGGACCGTGTTCGTGTCGGTCGCCAACCGCGACAAACGGGCCATCGTCTTCCCGGCGAAACGACTGGCCGACCTCGGCTTCCGCTTGATGGCGACGAGCGGCACCGCCGGTGTGCTGGAGCGAGCGGGCATCGCCGTCGAGCGGGTCGCGAAGGTATCCGAGGGACCCCACAACGTGGCGGACCTGATCCGCGGTGGGAAGGTGGACCTCGTGATCAACACGCCGTTCGGTCGCGGGCCGCGGAGCGACGGCTATTACATCCGAACGGCGACCGCGACGGCCGGGGTGCCGTGCATCACCACCCTGCCGGGCGTGTTCGCGGCCGTTCGCGGCATCGAGGCGCTCCGAGGTGGACCGAGCGAACCGCGCTCGATCCAGGAGCACCACGAGACCGCGAGCGGGGGCGCGTCGCAATCCCGTCTCTCGTTCGCGGAGGCGGCGGCGTCGGTGGCGGGCGAGGCCGGATGAAACGCGTTCGCGCAGAGATCCTGTCCACGCGCAAGCTCGGCGAGTACCACTCCATCACCCTCGTCGCGCCCGAGATCGCGGAGCGCGCCCGGCCGGGTCAGTTCTTGGCGATCCAGATGCCGGAGGGACGCGAGTTCCTCCTGCGGCGGCATTTCGCGGTGCATCAGGCGTCGCGACGCGGCGGTTGGGCGGGGACCCTCGAGTTCGTCGTCGATCCGAGCGGCCCGGGAACGGAGTGGCTCGGGAAGGCGCGCGCGCACGAGTTCCTGGACGTCATCGGACCGCTGGGGAAGGGCTTCGCCTACCCCAAGCGCCTCACGAACTGCCTGCTGGTGGGCGAAGGGTACGGCGCGGCATCGCTCTACTTCCTGGCGCAAGAACTGATCGCGCGACACAAGCGCGTCGACATGATCATCGGCGGTGAGTCGCTGGAGCGGGTCTTCAAGCCGATCGAGGGCAAGCGGCTCTCGCAGACGATCCAGATCGTCACGTCGGACGGCAGCCTGGGCGATCGCGGCTCGGTCCTCGACGCGTTGCCGGAGATGGCCGATCGCTGCGGGGTGCAGGTGCTCTACGCGGCAGCGTCGACCAAGACGCTCGAGCGGATCGCCGGATTCTGCCGCGAGCGGCAGATCCCGGCACAGGTCTCCGTCGAGGAGCGGATGGCGTGCGGGTACGGCCTCTGCTTCACGTGCGTCGTACCCGTGGCTCGCAAGGACGGCAGCGGCTACGACCATCTGCGGTCCTGCGTCGACGGCCCCGTGTTCAACCCGGCGCGCGTGCTCTGGGACCGATGGCTGTCGGATGCGCCGACCATGCTTCCCACGCCTCCCGAGGGCCTACCGGTGGTGCGCTCGTGGCCGGGGTGAAACGCTCGATCGCCGTCGACCTGGCCGGGATGGCGCTCGCGACGCCCGTCATGGTGGCATCCGGGTGCGCAGGAACGGGTCGGGAGCTCACCGGCCTGATCGACACACGTCGCGTCGGCGCGCTCGTGACACGGAGCATCACGCTTCATCCTCGCAGGGGGGATCCCACGCCGCGGATCGCGGAGTCTCCGGCCGGCATCACGTGGGCGACCGGGATGCAGAATCCCGGCATCGAGGACTTCATCGCGGAGGAGCTCCCACGATACGTCCGTGCCGGGACTGCCGTGATCGTGTCCATCACGGGGAGCACGCTCGAGGAGTACGTCCGACTGACGAGCCTCCTACAGGGGCGCCCGGAGATCGCGGCGCTCGAGGTGCGGCTTTCGGATCCGGACGAGGAGCTGGAGCGCATGGTTCTCGGTGCGCATGCGGACCGAGCGGCGGAGATCGTGGGGGCGGTGGCGCGCATGTCCATGGTGCCCGTCTACGCCAAGCTGCCGTCGTCCTCTCCGGACATCGTCGAGCTGGCCCGCGGCGTCGTGCGCGCGGGCGCGCACGGTGTCACCGTCCTGGATTCCCCTCCGGCGATGGGCGTCGACGCGACGACGCTCCGTCCGACGCTCGGTCCGGTCGAAGGTTGGCTCTCGGGCCCCGCGTTGAAGCCGTTGACGTTGCGTGCGGTCTTCGAGGTGGCGCGCGCCTTGCCGGACACGCCGATCGTCGCCGTCGGCGGCGTGCGCTCGGGAGAGGACGCGGTCGAGATGCTGCTCGCCGGCGCGTGGGCGGTACAGGTGGGAACCGCCACGTTGATCGATCCTTCCGCGCCGATCGAGGTCGCGCGGGGCGTTTCCAACTACCTCAAGGAGAAGCGGTTCGCGTCGCCGGCCGATCTTCGAGGACGTCTCCGGATGCCGGCCGTGCTTCATGCTGATCCCGCGACGACATGATCCCGCGGCCGGAGAACCCGCTCGTCGTGGCGCTCGACGTCTCCGATGTCGAGCAGGCAGACGCGCTGGCATCGAGCCTCGCTCCGCACGTCGGCATGCTGAAGGTCGGGCTCGAGTTGTTCTGGTCGGCCGGTCCGGAGGCCGTGCAGCGCATCGCGTCTCATGCGCCGGTCTTCGCCGATGCGAAGCTGCATGACATCCCGAACACCGTCGAGCGAGCGTCCGCGAACATCGCCAGGCTGGGCGTGCGGATGTTCAACGTTCACGCCCTCGGCGGGGAGGAGATGATGCGCGCGGCCCGCAGCGGCGCGGACCGCGGCGCGATCGAGTCGGGACGTCCCGCTCCGCTCGTGCTCGCCGTCACCGTGTTGTCGAGCCAGTCGGGGGAAGGGCTCGCCAGCCCCGCTTCGCTCGCGTTCGAGGCGAAGTCGAGCGGTCTCGATGGTGTCGTCGTGTCGGGCGAGGACGTGCGCGACGTGCGCGCCGTCTGCGGTGATGACTTCTGTCTGGTCGTCCCGGGCATCAGACCCGCCGGGGCCAACGGTCACGACCAGGTGCGCGTGCTGACGCCCGCAGACGCGATCGAACGCGGAGCCGACTACATCGTCGTCGGCCGGCCGATCACCGATGCGGATGACCCGGTCGGCGTCGCCCGCGCGATCCTCCGCGAGACGCGCTGATCCTCACGACGCGCGGACGGTCGCTCCCGAACCCGCAGGCAGCGTTCGATGTTCGCGTTGTGTCGCGCTCGCGGCGGTGCGTATACTCGCCGGGTTCTGACCCGCGGGTATGCCCGGGTTCTCGATCCGCGATACGCAAAGGAGCGCATGATGGCCCTACCCGTCCTGACACCGGAGCAGCGCACGCAAGCCCTCGCGAAGGCAGCCGAGGCGCGGAAGAAGCGCGCGGAGCTGAAGGGCGAGCTGAAGTCCGGGAAGCTCACGCTCAAGGACGTGCTGGCCAGGTCGGGCGACGACATCGTCGGCAAGATGAAGGTGTCCAACGTGCTCGAGTCGCTCCCGGGTGTCGGGAAGGTGCGCGCGCAGAAGCTCATGGAGGAGCTCGACATCTCCGTCAGCCGACGCGTGCGCGGCCTCGGAGCCAAGCAGCGCGAGATGCTCCTCGAGAAGTTCAAGAAGTAACCGCTTGGCCTCCCCACGAGGCAAGCTGATCGTCATCGCGGGTCCTTCCGGAGTCGGGAAGGGAAGCGTCGTCCGACGGCTCCTCGACCGGGATCGCGCCGAGGACCAGGGCCGTCTCGCGTACTCGATCTCGGTCAAGACCCGTGCTCCGCGGGCGAACGAGCGGGACGGCCGTGAGTACCACTTCATCTCCGAGGCGGCGTTCGATGCGATGCTGCGCAACGACGAGCTCCTGGAATGGGCTCCGTTCGTGGACCACCGCTCGGGCACGCCGAGGAAGTTCGTCGATGACTCCCTGGCGGCCGGACGCGACGTCATCCTGGAGATCGACGTGAAGGGGGCCGAACAGGTGCGGGCCGAGATCCCCGACGCGACGCTGATCTTCCTCGCGCCCCCGTCCATGCAGGAGCTGGAGCGGCGCTTGCGAGGCCGGGGGACCGAAGACGACGAGCGTATCGCCAGGCGTCTGGACACGGCGGCGTGGGAGATGACCCAACGCGACTGGTTCGACCACGTGGTCGTGAACGACGACCTGCAGCGTGCGGCCGACGAGGTCGCTGCTATCATCGAAGCATCCCGAACCGGCCATGCTTCCGGCCACCCTGAGGAGACCGTCTAGATGATCGAACCCAAGATCGATGACCTGCTCGCAGCCGTCGACTCCAAGTACACGCTCGTGATCCTGGCTGCCAAGCGGGCACGAGAGATCAACTCGTACTACAGCCAGCTCGGCGAGGGACGTGCGGAGTTCATCCCGCCGTTGATCGAGAGCGGCGGCCTGACGAACAAGCCGCTGTCGATCGCCCTCGAAGAGATCGCCGAGGGGAAGATCGACTACGAGCGAACCGAGGAGCCCGCGGACGAGTAGCACGTCGCTCTCCGGACGACGGGTGTTGCTCGGCGTCACGGGGAGCATCGCCGCATACAAGGCCGGGTTGCTCGCTCGACTCCTGGTCGAGGCCGGCGCCGACGTCCGCGTGATCCTGACGCACTCCGCCGAACGGTTCGTAGGCCCGGACACGTTCGCGGCGATCACCGGCCACCCGGTCCAGACGTCGCTCTGGGATATGCCCGGCGAGGTCGTGCACGTCCGTCTGGCGCACGACATCGACGTCGCCGTCATCGCCCCCGCCACGGCCAACGTCATCGCGAAGCTCGCCTCGGGGATCGCGGACGACCTGCTCTCGTCGACCCTGCTCGAGGCCACGTGCCCACTGATCCTCGCTCCCGCTATGCACACCGGCATGTGGCAGCACCCCGCGACGGCCACGAACGTCTCGACGCTCCGCGAGCGCGGTGCCGTGTTCGTCGGCCCGGTCGTGGGGGCGCTTGCGGCAGGCGACGAAGGACTCGGCCGGATGGCCGAGCCGCAAGAGATCTTCCACGCGATCGAGCGCTCGCTGCTCGGACGCCGCGATCTGGGCGGCATGCGGATGGTCGTCACGGCGGGCCCGACCCAGGAGCCGATCGATCCCGTTCGCTTCATCGGGAACCGCTCGACGGGGAAGATGGGCGTCGCCGTCGCGGCGGAGGCGGCGTCCCGCGGCGCGGACGTCCGGCTGATCCTCGGTCCCGACACGGTGGCGCCGCCGGCCGGTGTGATCGCCGTTCGCGTCGACACGGCTGAGGAGATGCGGCGGGCGGTCCTCGCCGCCGCGGACGAGGCTCACGTCGTCGTGATGGCCGCCGCGGTCGCCGACTTCCGGCCGAAGGCCGTGGCCGAGGGCAAGCTGAAGAAGGAAGCCGGCGTTCCGGATCTGCATCTCGAGCCGACGCCCGACATCATCGGCGAGCTCGGTGAGCGCAAGGGCGCGCGCATCCTGGTCGGGTTCGCCGCCGAGACGTCCGATCTCGCGGCCGCGGGAGAGAAGAAGCTCAGGGCCAAGCACCTGGACCTGGTGGTCGTGAACGAGGTAGGTCGCGAAGGCACGGGGTTCGGCTCCGACACGAACGTGGCCATGATCCTGTCGGCGGACGGCCCGGTGGAGCCGCTCCGCGCCTGGACCAAAGCAGAGCTGGCAGCTGCGATCTGCGACCGCGTCGCCGGCCTCCTCACCGGGCATGACGGGTCGCGTCCGTGACGGCCGATATACTCGCGCCGACATGAGTCGCAGCCACCTCTTCACCTCGGAATCCGTTACCGAGGGGCATCCCGACAAGCTGGCCGACCAGCTGTCCGACGCTGTCCTCGACGCGATGCTCACGGCCGACCCCAACAGCCGCGTCGCGTGCGAGTCCCTCGTGACGACCGGGCTCGTGATCGTGGCGGGCGAGATCACGTGCGATGCCTGGGTGGACATCCCCTCGGTGGTGCGTCGAACCGTAACCGAGGTGGGATACACGGACGCGAAGTTCGGGCTCGACGGCGAGACGTGCGGCGTGCTCACCGCGATCCAGGATCAGTCGCCCGACATCGCCCGGGGGGTCGAGGACGCGACCGAGCACCGCGAGGGACATTCCGAGGACGAGCTGGACCACCTGGGCGCCGGCGATCAGGGCATGATGTTCGGCTTCGCCTGCCGCGAGACGGAAGAGCTGATGCCGCTCCCGATCGCCATGGCGCACCGGCTCGCCCGTCGCCTGGCCGACGTCCGTCGTGCCGGCGTGGTTCCGTACCTGCGTCCCGACGGCAAGGCGATGGTCACCATCGCGTACGAAGGCAACGTGCCGGTGCGCGTGGACACGGTCCTGATCTCAGCGCAGCACCGCGAGGAAGTGGACGTCGAGACGCTCCTCAAACCCGACATCGTGGCCGAGGTGGTGGAGCCGATCCTTCATGAGCTCCCGGAGATCGATGTGTCCGGCACGAAGATCATCGTCAACCCCACGGGACGGTTCGAGATCGGCGGGCCGAAGGCCGATACCGGACTCACCGGTCGCAAGATCATCGTCGACACCTACGGCGGCATGGCGCCGCACGGCGGAGGGGCCTTCTCCGGGAAGGACCCGACCAAGGTCGACCGTTCCGCTGCGTACATGGCGCGGTACGTGGCCAAGAACGTCGTTGCCTCCGGCCTCGCCGACCGCTGTCAGCTCCAGGTCGCGTACGCCATCGGGACCGCCCATCCCGTGTCCCTCATGGTCGAGACGTTCGGCACCGAGGAGGCGGACCCGGAGGCGATCGTGAACGCGGTTCGCGACCTGTTCGACTTCCGGCCGGCCGCGATCATCCGCGACCTGCAGCTGGCACGCCCCATCTACCGCGAGACGGCTGCGTACGGTCATTTCGGGCGCAAAGAGTTCCCCTGGGAGGCGACCGACCGCGTCGACGACCTCCGCCGCGCCGTCAGCTAGCCGGCCGGGGAAGCACGTGCAGCACCACGTCCTCGAGGGCCCCGTCGCCGTCTGCATCGACCGCCCGATCCTCAGCCTCGATCGGCCCTTCACGTACCTGCTTCCCGGCGAGATGAACGCCGGCGTCGGGTCGCTCGTCCAGGTCCCGTTCCACGGCCGGCTGATCCGCGGTTGGGTGCTGGAGCCGGCCGAGGTGTTCGGCACGCGGACGCTGGACGTGAAGAAGGTCGTGTCTCCCGTCCGGTTCTTCGACGGACCGATGCTCGAGCTGATGCGGTGGGTGAGCGAGCGCTACATCGCTCCGCTGGCCGCGGTGATCGGGCGCGTGGCGCCCCCCCGGGTCGCGTCCGAAGAAGGGGCGTTGGCGGCTGACGCGCGACGTGGTGGCGAGAGCCGCGCTCCGGCGGCTGCGTCCGCCGACCTCTTCGCCTCGTATCGCAACGGACCCGGTCTGCAGGCAGCCGTCGCGTCCGGTTCGGGCGCCTTCGTCCTCCGGCCGGCGCCGGAGGACGAAGTGGCGGCGGTCGTCGAGATCGTGCGCGGCTGTCTGGCCGGCGGGCGGCGGGCGATCGTGTTGGTTCCCGAGGCGGCGCCGTTCCCTGCGACCGCGGCGGCGATCGTCGAAGCGTTCGCCGGGCGTGTGGGGCTGTTGGTCGGGGGAGACAGGCGCGCGCGATATCGGAGATGGCTGGAGCTCCTGGATGGGCGATACGACGTCGTCGTGGGGACGAGGCCGGGTGTGTTCGCGCCGGTGCCTGATCTGGGCGTGATCGTGGTGTCGCGTGAGAGCCATCCGGCCCATCGGGAGGACCGCGCGCCCTACTACCACGTGCGGGATGTCGCGCTGCGACGAGCCCAGCAGGGCGGAGCGGTCTGCGTGCTCTCGGCGCTCTGTCCGTCGTCGGAATCGAACGCGGTCGGTCTCGCGGTCGTCGCGCCGTCGACGCGGCGGTGGCCCCCCGTCGAGGTCGTGCGTGCCGGGCCGGAAGGCCGCGCCCCTCGACTCCTTCGGGCGCTCCGCGAGACCCACCGGGCCTTCATCTTCTCGCCGCTCCCCGGCTACGGCATCGCGCAGGTGTGTCGTTCGTGCGGCCGGCCCGCGGCGTGCGCGGCGTGTGGCGGCGTCCTTCGATCGGAGGAGGGCGTCGTGCGATGCGTGGTGTGCGAGGCGCCGGGGAGCTGCGCGCATTGCGGTGGGACAGACTTCGGGCTCCGCCGTGGCGGAGCCGAGCGAGTGGAGGAGTGGGCCGCGTCCGTCGCACCGGTGCCCGTCCGACGGATCTCGTCCTCGGGCCGGGCACGGCTGCCGAGACCCGCGGAGATCGTGGTGGGCGGCCCGGAATCGGTGCGCGATCTCGGGACGGGCGATCTCGAGTTGGTGGCCATCCTCGATGCGGACCTCGCAGAGCGCCGGCCCGGGATCGCCGCTCGCGAGCGAGCGCTGACGACGTGGATGGAGGCCGTTGCCTGGGCCCGCCCGGCGGGGAAGGCCATCGTGCAGGCGGATCGCCCGAACGACCCCGCGATCCAGGCGTTGGTGCGCGGCAACCCGGATCGGTTCCACGTGGACGAAGCCGAGCGCCGGAAGGCGGCGGGGTTCCCGGTCGGGTCTGCCGTGTTCCGGGTGGCGGGCAGCGCCGAGCTCGAGGCCGAGCTCGCCGCCATCCAGCCGATCACGATGCTGACATCGTCGGTCGGAGACCAGACGGTATGCTTGCTCGCGCTCGACCCGGGTCGCGTGAGCGAGCTCGGTCACACGGTCCGCGAGCTGGCCGCCCGCGACGTCGTGGCGAGGGTCGAGGCAGAACCGCACCTCTAGGCGACGAACGGTGGACCCGACGTGATCATCCCGATCCGCACCCTGGGCGACCCTGTGCTGAAGACGCCGGCGAAACCCGTCGAGCGCTTCGACGATGCGCTTCGGCGGCTGTCCGAGGACATGCTCGAGACGATGTACGACGCTCCCGGCGTGGGCCTGGCCGGACCCCAGGTCGGCATCTCGCTGCGGCTGTTCGTGTTCGACGACGGCATCACAGGACCCATGTTCATGGCGAACCCCGAGCTCGTGCGTCCCGAGGGGGAGATCGTGGAAGAGGAGGGCTGCCTGTCCATCCCCGGTCCGTTCTACCCGACGCGCCGCTTCATGAAGATCGCCTGCCGGGGGCAAGACCTCCGGGGTGACCCGCTCGAAGTCGCGGGTGAGGGATTGCTCGCCAGGATCTTCCAACACGAGACCGACCACCTCGAGGGGACGTTGTTCATCGACCGTCTGGACGAAGAGGGTCGCAAGGCGGTCCTGGCGGAGCTCCGTCGCATCGAGCTGGGTCTGGCCGAGCCCCGCAAGCGGCGCAACGACGACGGGGTGTAGCCGGTGACCGTGCCCGTCCGGGTGGCGTTCCTCGGCAACGACCCCTGGTCCGTACCGACGCTCGACCGGCTCGCGCGGAGCGCGGAGGCCGACGTGGTCCTCGTCGTGACGAACCCGCCGCGTCCCGCCGGTCGGGGCTCGAAGCTGACCGCGACCGCCGTCGCCGGCGCTGCGCGGTTGCTCGCGCTCCCACTCGAGGAGCGGGAGACGACGAGAGACGCCGGATTCCTGGAACGGCTGCAGACGCTGTCGCCCGACGTCTCGATCGTCGTGGCCTACGGCGAGCTGCTGTCGAGCGAGGTGTTGAACGCTCCTCGGCTCGGCTCGGTGAACGTGCATCTCTCGCTGCTGCCCCGCTGGCGAGGCGCGAGCCCGGTCCAGCACGCGATCCTCGCGGGCGATCCCGTCACCGGGGT
This sequence comes from uncultured Actinomycetes bacterium, assembly GCA_963736335.1. Lineage (GTDB taxonomy): Bacteria > Actinomycetota > UBA4738 > UBA4738 > HRBIN12 > JBBQVZ01. The sequence continues at coordinate 947,898 of CAVTOC010000005.1, forward strand.
GACGCTGATGCAGATGGACGAGGGCCTGGACACCGGGCCGGTGCTGGCGCGCAGGGAGGAGCCGATCGCATCGGATGACGACGCCGGCTCGCTCGGCGCCCGTCTCGCCGGGATCGGAGCCGAGATGGTCGCAGGACTGCTCCCCGATCTCGCGGCGGGAAGGGTGCGGTCCAACCCACAGGAAGGCGTCGCGACGTTCGCACCCAAGCTCGGGGCCGTCGACCGTGTGATCGATTGGTCGCGACCCGCCGACGAGCTCGCGCGACGTGTCCGTGCGTTCGCCCCGGACCCGGGCGCGGCCACGCGGTTCAGGGGAGAGGACCTCAAGATCCTTCGAGCCGCTGAGGCCGGACCCGCGGAGGGCGCGTCGGGGACGATCACGGGGGTCGACCGCGAAGGCGTCGCCGTCGCGGCGGGGTCTGGGACGATCATCGTGCTCGAGGTCGCGGCAGCAGGGAGGCGCCGGATGCCGGCCGCCGATTGGGCGCGCGGGGTGCGCGATCTGGTCGGCGAAAGGCTCGGATCATGACCACGGCACGATCGGTCGCGGTCGAAACGGTGCGTCGTGTCACCGACGAGGACGCGTATTCCACCCGGGTCCTCCCCGCGCTCCTGGAGCGCTCGCGCCTGGCCCCGCGCGATCGGGCGCTCGCGACGGAGCTGGCTCTGGGGACGCTGCGCCATATCCCGGGGCTCGATCGAGCGATCGGCCAGCGGGCGTCCCGGTCGGTCGCGAGGATGAGCCCCGGCGCCCGAGCGGCGCTGCGACTCGGCGCGTACCAACTGCTGTTCATGCGGATCCCCCGACACGCCGCTGTGTCCGAATCGGTCGATCTCGCGACCCCTCGGGAGCGTGGGTTCGTGAACGCGATCCTGCGGAAGATCGCCGACGATCCGCCCTCACCGCCGGCGGGCGCCACGGACGAAGACATCTTCATCCGAACCGGGATGTCCCCATGGGCGGTGCGTGAGCTCCGCCGCATCCTCGGCGACGGCGAGGCGGAGGTCGCCGCGGAGGCGTTCGGCGAACGGGGCCTGTTGAGCCTGAGGACGAACACGTGCAAGACCACGGTCGACGCGTTCGTCCGTGGTCTGCGCGCGAGCGGGCACACCCCGAGGCCCGCGCGGCTGCATCCCGATTGCGTGCTGCTCGATGGAGGCGATCCGTCCAGGCTCCGCGGGTTCGCGCAAGGCTGGTTCGCGGTGCAGGACCAGGCGTCCGCGTTCGTCGTGGGAGCCCTCGACCCACAGCCGGGCGACCGCGTGCTCGACGTCTGTGCGGGGCCAGGCGGGAAGGCAGCGCACGTGGCGTGCATGGTCGGCGAGTCGGGGACGGTCATCGCCGCCGATGTTCGACCCGAACGCGCGGCGCTCGTCAAGAGCACCGCGGAACGGCTCGATGTGGCCGTGCGTGTCGTGGCGCAGGACGCGACCCGGCCCTCGGTCGACGCGCTGTTCGACCGGGTTCTCGTCGATGCGCCGTGCTCCGGGATCGGGTCGGCCCGGCGGCGACCGGAGTTGCTGTGGCGGCCGCGCCGCGGCGACCTCTCCTCCCTCGCCCGGCTCCAGGTCGCCATCGCATCCGCAGCCGCCGATCGGCTCCGGCCGAGCGGTCGCCTCATCTACTCGGTGTGCACCTTCCCGCGCGCCGAAACCGACGCGGCATGCGATGCGCTCGTTCGCCATCGGCCCGAGCTGGAGCCCGTCGAGATCGAGGGTCCGGATGGGGCCGCGACGCGGGTCCGGCTGTGGCCCCACCGTCACGGCTCGGACGGCATGTTCGTGGCGGCCTTCCGCAAACGCTCCTGACGGTGCGGGTACGATAGCCCGGATGGGCATGCTCTCCGCCTCGATCCTGTCTGCGGACTTCGCGCACCTCGCCGATCAGGTCAAGCTGGTCGAGATGTATGCCGAAGCCATCCATATCGACGTCATGGATGCGCACTTCGTCCCACCGCTCACGATCGGACCCGTGGTCGTTGCCTCGCTGCGGCCGGTGACCGACCGCGTGTTCCACGGACACCTCATGGTGGAGGCCCCGGAAGCCCTGTTCGACGACCTCGCGGAGGCGGGACTGGACATCGTGTCGTTCCACCACGAGGCGGTCGCGGACCCGGCGCCCGTCATCGCGAAGGCGCGAGGCGCCGGCATGCGGGTGGGGATGACGCTCAACATGGAGACACCGGTCGACGCCGTCTTCCCGTACCTGGACGATCTGGACGACGTGATGCTCATGAGCATCAGACCGGGCTGGTCGGGACAGGAGTTGAATCCCGACGTCTACCCGCGGCTGGAGGCCGTGCGGGGCGAGGTCGACCGCCGCGGTCTGTCCACCGATGTGGAGCTCGACGGCGGGGTCAAGATCGACAACGCGCAACGCGCGATCGATGCGGGAGCCACCGTGTTGGTCGCCGCATCGGCGATCTTCCAGGCCCCCGACCCGACGACGGCCGCTCGCGAGCTTGCCGCGATCGCGCGAGGAGAGGTGGCAGCCTAGATGGCCGAGACCATCCTCGTCGTCGACGACGATCCGGACATCGCGCGGTTCGTCGAGGTGAACCTCCGTTCGGCGGGCTACGACGTCGCCGTCGCGGCCGACGGTGAAGAGGCGCTCGAGAAGGCCGGGGAGCTCCGCCCCGACCTGGTGCTCCTCGACGTGATGATGCCTCGCATCGACGGTTTCGAGGTCGCACAGCGTCTGCGCAAGAACCCGCAGACCGCGAACACCAGCATCATCATGCTGACCGCCAAGGCGCTGTCCGCCGACAAGGTGACCGGGCTGCAGTCCGGCGCAGACGACTACATCATCAAGCCGTTCGACCCGATCGAGCTCCTGGCACGCGTGAAGGGGACGCTTCGTCGGGCGAAGGAGATGCGGAATCTCTCGCCGCTCACGGGGTTGCCGGGGAACATCCGGATCCAGGAGGAGATCGAGCGGCAGGTGCGCGAGGCGCGACCGTTCGCGGTCTTGTACTGCGACCTCGACAACTTCAAGACGTACAACGACCAGAAGGGTTTCGTTCGCGGGGACCGGCTGATCCAGGCGACGGCGCGCATCATCCAGGATGCGGTCGTCGAGTTCGATACGAGCGAAGGCTTCGTCGGCCACGTGGGTGGAGACGACTTCGTGGCCGTGGTGAACCCCGACGTGGCCGAGGCGGTCGCGAAGAGGATCTGCGAACGGTTCGACGGATCGCGCTCGGGCTTCTACGAGTCCGAGGATCTCGATCGCGGGTTCATCCGCATGGAGGACCGCAAGGGCGTCATGCAGGACGTGCCGCTCGTGGCCATCTCGGTCGGCATCGCCACCACGGCCCGGCGGGCGTTCCTCCACTACGGCGAGGCGGTCGCGGTGGCCACTGAGATGAAGCAGTTCGCCAAGCGTGACGGCGGCTCGTCGTACGCGATCGACCGCCGCGCCCCCTGACGGACCGCCGCGCACTCCTGGACCTGCCGACGGCCTCGCTCGTATACTCGTTCTCGAGATAACTCGTTTCCGGGGCGGGGTGCGATTCCCCACCGGCGGTGAAAGTCCGCGACCCCTCGCGAGCCACGCGAGGGTTGATCCGGTGAGATTCCGGGACCGACCGTGAAAGTCGGGATGGGAGGAGACGGGGTGGCGGTTCCGTCGTGTGCGCGGAGCCGCGCGCCGCGTACGCCCGATCCTCGCCCCGATGGAAGGCTCGAGGATGACGACGCGAGACGCACCGCAGGACGAGGATCACGAGCGTCACATGCGGCGCGCGCTGGAGCTCGCAACGCTCGGACGGGGTCTCGTCTCCCCGAACCCAATGGTCGGCGCCGTGGTCGTTCGCGACGGCCGCGTGGTGGGCGAGGGCTGGCATGAGGGCCCGGGGACCCCGCACGCCGAAGCGCGGGCGTTGACGGCCGCGGGCGAGCTGGCTCGCGGCGCGACCCTCTATTGCACCCTCGAACCCTGCGATCACGTGGGACGGACGCCACCGTGCACGACCGCCATCGTCGAGGCGGGCGTCACACGGGCGATCGTCGCGGCGGGTGACCCGAACCCCCTCGTCGACGGCCGCGGGTTCGAACGCCTGCGCGCCTCCGGCGTCGACGTCGTGGACGGGGTCCTGCAGGAAGCATCTCGCAGGTTGAACGCCGCGTTCGAACGCCATGTCGTGACGGGACTCCCGCTCGTCACCCTGAAGAGCGCCGCGTCGCTGGACGGCAAGACGGCCGCCACGGACCGGTCGTCCAGATGGATCACCGGAGAGGCCGCGCGCGAGGACGCGCACCGCCTCCGCGCCGCGTCGGACGCGATCGTGGTCGGGGCGGGCACCGTTGTCGACGACGATCCCGCGCTGACGGTCCGCGAGCCCTCCTACCGCGGCCGTCCTCCGCTGCGTGTCGTCGTCGACGCGTCCGGCCGCGTCCCGGCGGACGCCCGCGTCTTCGACGGATCGGCTCCGACCCTCGTCGCCACCACCGGCCGAGCCTCGCGCGGCGTGGTCGACGGGTGGACGGCGGCCGGAGCCGACGTCGGATCGTTCGATCCCGACGAGTCGGGGGGCGTCTTTCTCCCCGACCTCTTGGCGCATCTGGGCAAGCGCGACGTGCAGGGCGTCCTGCTGGAGGGCGGAGCGACCCTGGCATGGAGCTTCGTGGAGCAACGTCTGATCGACCGGGTCGTGCTCTACCTGGCGCCCAAGCTGGTCGGCGGCGCGGATGCGCCCGGGATGCTCATGGGGAAGGGCTTCGCGCCCATCGATCGGGCGCTCGGGCTCCGCTTCGTGAGCGTGGAACGGATCGGGGACGACCTGAAGGTGGAGGCGGATGTTCACGGGGATCGTTGAGGAGCGGGGCGTCGTGCTCGAAGCCGGCGCATCCCGGCTCGTGGTCGGCTGTCGGACCGTCGTCACCGATAGCGACATCGGAGCCTCGGTCGCCGTGAACGGGGTGTGCTTGACGGTGGTCGCGAGAGGTGCCGGAGACCTCTCGTTCGACCTGTCGCCGGAGACGCTCGATCGATCGACCCTGGGCAGGCTCGCTCCAGGCGACCCGGTGAACCTCGAGCGGCCGGTGACGCTCTCCGCGCGGCTCGGGGGTCACCTCGTGCAGGGGCACGTCGACGGGGTCGGTGAGGTCACCGGCATGGACCGAGACGACGACGGCGGCGCGGTGATCACCGTTCGCATACCGGAGGGACTGCTCCGCTACGTCGTGGAGAAGGGGTCCATCTCGGTGGACGGTGTGAGCCTCACGGTCGCGGCGATCGCCGGCGAGGCTATCGAGGTGGCGTTGATCCCTCACACGCTCGCCGTGACCACGTTGGGAACGGCCGTTCCCGGGGGCGTCGTGAACCTGGAAGTCGATGTGATCGCGAAGTACGTCGAGCGGCTCGTGGCCGGTGAGATGACCAGAGAGATGGCCGAACAGATGGCCAAAGGGACGGCCGAAGTGACGGAAGGACGATGACGATGAGTGAACAAGAGCACGCCGGCACGGAGACGTCGCCGTTCTCGTCCATCCCGGAGGCGGTCGAAGACATCCGCGCCGGACGGGTGGTGATCGTCGTCGACGATGCCGACCGAGAGAACGAGGGCGACCTGATCATGGCGGCGGAGAAGGTGACGCCCGAGGCGATCGCGTTCATCGTGCGGCACTCGAGCGGCGTGATCTGCATGCCTGTGGTCGGCGATCGCCTCGACGAACTGGAGATCCCGTTGATGGTGGCCGACAACACCGACCAGCGCCATACGGCGTTCACCGTCTCCGTGGATGCGCGCCGCGGCGTCACTACGGGGATATCGGCGGCGGACCGGGCCAGCACGATCCAGGCGATCGTCCATCCGGACACGGTTCCGCAGGACCTCTCCCGTCCCGGGCACATCTTCCCTCTGCGCTACCGCGAGGGCGGCGTCCTCAAGCGTGCGGGCCACACCGAGGCCTCCGTCGACCTCGCGCGTCTCGCGGGCCTGTATCCGGCGGGGGTCTTGTGCGAGACGGTCAACGAAGACGGCTCCATGGCCAGGCTGCCGGATCTCATCCGTTTCGGCGCCGAACACGGGCTGAAGATCATCTCGATCGCCGACCTCATCGCCTACCGGCGCGCCAACGAGATCCTCGTCTCGAAGGTGGCCGAGGCGACCATCCCGACGCCCTACGGCGAGTTCCGTTCCTACGCGTACGAGAGCGCCGTGGACGGCCGGACGCACGTGGCGTTGGTGCACGGGGACATCGGCGACGGCCGGGACGTCCTCACGCGTGTGCACTCGGAGTGTCTGACGGGGGATGTCTTCGCATCGCTCAGGTGCGACTGCGGCGAGCAACTGCACCGGTCGTTGGAGATCATCGGCAAGGAGGGCCGTGGCGTCGTCCTGTACATCCGCGGGCACGAGGGCCGGGCGATCGGATTGACCCACAAGCTCCGCGCGTACGAGCTGCAGGACCAGGGCCGCGACACCGTCCAGGCCAACACCGACCTGGGGTTCCCGGCCGATCCGCGCGAGTACGGGATCGGCGCGCAGATCCTGGTCGACCTCGGGGTTCGGACGATGCGGCTGCTCACGAACAATCCCGCCAAGCGAGCCGGCCTCGAGGGGCATGGGCTCTCCATCTCCGCGCGCATCCCGATCGAGACCGAACCCACGCCCGAGAACATCGGATACCTGCGGACCAAGCGGGAGAAGATGGGGCACCTGCTCGACGGCCTGCCCGATGCGCCGGTCCTGGACGGAGCGGGAGAACGGTGAACGTCTTCGAGGGTCACCCGCAGGGTGCCGGCCGGCGGATCGCGATCGTCGCCGCGCGGTTCAACGACGTCATCACGCGCAAGCTCGTCGACGGGGCGCTCGCCAGATTGACGGCCCTTGGGGTGTCGGACGACGCGATCGACGTGGCCTGGGTGCCCGGCGCGTTCGAGATCCCGCTCGTCGCGCGCCGGTTCGCTCGCTCCGGGGGGGTCGACGGCGTCATCTGTCTGGGCGCGGTGATCCGCGGTGAGACCGCGCACTTCGATCTGGTCGCGAACGAGGCGGCCAGAGGGATCGCCGACGTCGCCCGCGACACCGGCATCCCCGTCATCTTCGAGGTCCTCGCGGTCGAGAGCCTGGCCCAGGCCGAGGATCGCGCCGGCGGGGCGCACGGCAACAAGGGTTGGGAGGCGGCGGACGCCGTGCTCTCGATGGTGTCGGTGCTGGAGCAGCTGCGCGACGCCGCGATCGGAGAGGGGAGCGAGCAGACGGTGACGATAGGGGGGACCCCGTGATCGTCGACAAGCCTTGGGGCAAGGTCGCGACGTACGCCCTGAACCAGCCGTCCTCCGTCCGGATGATCACGGTGGAGCCGGCCCAGGAGACCAGCGTTCACTACCACCGCATGCGGGACGAGATGTGGGTCGTGCTGGACCCCGGTCTCACGGTCGAGATCGGGAACCGCGTCGTCGAGGCGCAGGCGGGCGAGGAGTTCATGGTCGCCGCGGAGGAAACGCACCGTATCCGCAACGTCGGCACCACACGAGGTCGGGTGCTCGAGATCGCGTACGGATACACCACCGAGGACGACACGCAACGTCTCGAGGATGCGTACGGTCGACCCCTCGAGCCCGACTGGTGAGGCATCGTCGACACGCGAGGCGAGCGGCACCTATACTGGCTGGCCAGCAGGGCAGAACGTGTGTCGTCCGCGCACCGGCTCGACCGGTGCTTGTTTTTCGAAAGAGGTGATGCGGGGTCTCGCAAGATCCGAGGATCAATGACCGGATCAGGTCTCCACAGGTTCGTCTGGTGGGGGCCGACGGTGAGCAGATCGGGGTGGTTTCCACCCAGGACGCTCTGAGACAGGCTCGGGATCTCGACCTGGATCTCGTGGAGGTCGCGCCGCAGGCCGATCCGCCCGTGTGCAGGATCATGGACTACGGCAAGTACAAGTACGAACGTGACATCCGCCAGAAGGAGGCCCGCAAGAAGCAATCGCGGGTCGAGGTCAAGGAGATCAAGTTCCGCCCCAAGATCGACCGGCACGACTACGCCACGAAGAAGGGCCACGTCGAACGGTTCCTGAAGGCGGGAGCCAAGGTCAAGATCACCATCATGTTCCGCGGGCGCGAGATGGCGCACACGGACCTCGGACGCAAGATCCTGGACCAGTTGATAACGGAGCTCGGCGACACCATCGTCGTCGAGTCCATGCCGAAGCAAGAGGGGCGCAACATGATCATGGTGATCGCTCCCACCAAGAAGCAGGTCGAGGCCAAGGTGGCCGAGACCGACCCAGGTGCGGCACCCGCATCCGACGAAGGGTGACATCGAGATGCCGAAGATGAAGACCAACCGCTCGACGGCGAAGCGCTTCCGCATCACGCGGAACGGGAAGCTGCTCCACCGCAAGGCGACGGGGAACCACATGCTCACGAAGAAGAGCTCCAGCCGCCGCCGGCGTGTCGAAGGCATGTCGGAGGTCACCGCGGAGCGCAAGAAGATCAAGCGACTGTTGGGGGCATGACCGTATGGCACGTGTGAAGCGATCGGTCCACGCGAAGAAGAAGCGCCGCGAGATCCTCGAGAAGGCCAAGGGCTACACGGGGAGCCGCAACACGCGGTACCGCGTGGCCAAGGAACAGGTCATGCACTCCGGTAACTACGCGTACCGCGATCGCCGCGATCGCAAGGCGCAGTTCCGCCGTCTCTGGATCGTGCGGATCAACGCCGCAGCCCGGCCGCACGGGTTGTCCTACTCGCGATTGATGAACGGACTCAAGACCGCCGGCGTCGAGGTCGACCGGAAGATCCTCGCCGATCTCGCGGTGAACGATCCGGCAGCGTTCGCATCGCTCGTCGAGACCGCGAAGTCGGCACTCCCCGCCGCATCCTGACGGAAGCCGGAGCCATGCGCTTCGGGTGTCTCGTGGCGGATCCGGCCCCGTGCTGACGTCCATCAAGAACCCGAAGGTCGCCGCGGCCGTTCGCCTGAAGAAGCGCGCGTTCCGCGAAGACGATCGCCGCTTCCTGGTCGAAGGGGCGCAGGGGGTCGGTGAGGCCCTGGAGCATCCCGAGGCCCTCCTCGCGTTGTTCGTGAGCGATGGAGCCGACCCGTTGGCGGTTCGGGCACGTCAGTCTGGCGTCGACGTCAACGAGGTCAGCTCGGATGTGATGGCCAAGCTGACCTCCACGGTCACGCCGCAAGGGATCGTGGGTGTGTGTCCGTTCCTCGACGTCGGGTCCGACGCGTTGCCGAGCGACGGCTGCGTGGCGGTGTTGCACGAAGTGCGTGATCCCGGCAACGCCGGAACGGTGCTGCGGTCCGCTGACGCCGCCGGGGCCGGGGGAGTCGTGTTCACGGCCAGCTCGGTGGACGTCTACAACCCGAAGACCGTGCGATCGTCCGCGGGATCGATCTTCCATCTGCCGATCGTCCGCGACGAGGGAACGGCGGGTGTCCTCCAGGTGGCACGCGACAACGGGATGCGTGTGCTCGCGATGGATGGGCACGGCGAACAGGACCTGTACGCGGTCGACCTGAGCGTGCCGGTGGCCTTCGTGTTCGGCAACGAGGCGCACGGGCTGCCCGACGACGTTCTCGCGCTGGCGGATGCCACCGTCCGGGTGCCGCATCAGGGCAAGGCGGAGTCGCTCAACCTTGCGGCGGCCGCCACCGTGTGTCTGTTCGAATGGGCCCGGCGACGTCGGAGCGGCACCGTTGCGCTCGAGACGATCGTGGCCGCGGCCGCCCACGACATCCGCTCGCCCCTGACGGCGATGAAGGGCTTCGGATACGCGCTGGAGAAGCGGTGGGAGATCATGACCGAGGAGCAACGCGCGCTGATGCTGCGGGGGATCGTCTACGACGCCGACCGGATGGACGCGATCCTGCGCCTGCTGGTCGATGCCGGCCGGGTCGCAGCGGGCACGCTCGAGATGTTCCCGGAGCGGATCGATCTGGCGGAGCTGGCCCGGGGCGTCATCGCGTCGGTGAAGCGCGACCCCGAGCATCCCGAGGTGCGATGGGCGGGGCAGGGCGATGTCGTCGTCGCGGATCCCGCCCGCGTGAAGAGCGCGCTCCTGTCGTTCATCGAGGCGCAGGCCTGGTGGGGACGCGAAGGGCCGATCACGATCGAAGGGGGCCGCGTCGGCGACCGGTTGCAGCTCACGGTATGGCGGGACGGGACGGAGCTCACCAGCGTCGACGCCGAGGCGCTGTTCGCCGCGCGTCGGCCCGGGACGGGGGCGGGAAGCAAGATCGGCCTCTTCGTGGCGCGCGGCGTGGCACGCGCGCAGGGCGGCCGGGCGTGGGCCGACGTCGCGGGCGGCCGGCTCTCGTTCCATCTGGACATCCCACTCACAACGCCGGGCTGAACAGGGACGTTGTTAGACTCGGCGGCCAGATGGACGCCAACGAAGCCCGTACGATCCTCGAGGAAGAGCGCACCCGCGGCCTCACTGCGATCGCAGCTGCGACGTCGCGTGAGGAGCTGGAGGCTGCGAAGTCCTCCGTGCTCGGACGGAAGGGCCGCTTCGCAGAGGCGCAACGCGCGCTGGGCTCGTTCGACCACGAGGACCGCAAGGTCGTGGGGATGCTCGCGAACGAGGTCCGCGACGAGCTGACGGCGGCGATCGACGACCGCAAGGCCGCGCTCGATATGGCCGACGAGTCGCGCCTGCTCGAGGCCGACGGGGTCGACGTGACGCTCCCGGGTCGCCGGCCGCGTCCGGGATCCCTGAATCCGCTCGCCATCGTGGAGCGGCGGATCGTCGAGGTCTTCACCCGGATGGGCTACCGGGTGGTGGAGGGCCCGGAGATCGAGGACGACTGGCACAACTTCGAGGCGCTGAACATCCCGCCCGATCATCCCGCCCGGACCATGAAGGACTCGCTCTACGTCGACATCCCCGGCCGTCTGCTGCGCACCGAGACGTCGGCCGCGCAGATCCGCACCATGGAGGCGCAGGACCCGCCGATCCACATCGTGTCTCCCGGTCGCGTGTACCGCCAGGAGACCCCCGACGCGACTCATCTCCCCGTCTTCCATCAGGTCGAATGTCTGGCGGTCGACGAGGGCATCTCGTTCGCCGACCTGAAGGGGACGCTGGAGACGTTCGCGCGGGCGATGTTCGGGGGCGATCGCAAGGTGCGGCTGAACCCCGACTACTTCCCGTTCGTCGAGCCGGGGGCCCAGGTCGCCGTGTCGTGCTTCATCTGCGACGGCGTCGGTTGCCGCACGTGCGGCAACGGCTGGATCGAGCTCCTCGGCGCCGGCATGGTCCATCCGAAGGTGCTCGAGAACTGCGGGTACGACAGCGAGCGGTACACGGGGTTCGCGTTCGGCCTGGGGATCGAACGGGTCGCCATGATCCAGTACGGCGTGCCGGACATGCGGCTGTTCGTCGAGGGCGACGTGCGTTTCCTCGAGCAGTTCCAGGGCGTCGCATGAGGATCGTCCGCTCCTGGCTCCTCGAGTGCTGCCCGGTCGACCTCTCGGCCGAGGACCTGGCGGAGCTCCTCACGTCGAAAGGCGCGGAGGTCGAACGGATCGAGCGCCCGTGGGACGGGCTCGACGGCGTCGTCGTCGCGAAGGTCCTCGAGGTCCGCGACCACCCGAACTCGGACAAGCTCTGCCTGGCGCGCGTGAGCACGGGTTCGTTGGAGCGTGAGGTCGTCGTCGGTGTTCGCAACATGGTCGCCGGCGATCTCGTACCGCTCGCGGGACCGGGGGCGCGGGTGCCCGCCCTGCCGGCACCGCTCACCGCGCGCGAGATCCGGGGAGTGGTGTCCGAAGGCATGCTCTGTTCCCCGATGGAGTTGGGCATCGCGCCGACCCACGAGGGCATCCTGCTCCTGGGCGACGACCTCACGCCGGGCGACGATCTGAAGGCGGCGCTGGGACTGGACGACGCGGTCCTCGATATCGAGGTGACGCCGAACCGGGCCGACTTCCTGTCCGTGATCGGCGTGGCGCGGGAGGTCGCGGCCGCGACGGGGGTCCCGTTCACGCTCCCGCCGATCGATCTCGTCGAGGACGACGAGCCCGCCGAAGGCGTCGCCACGGTCGACGTGATCGATCCGCAGCGGTGCTCCCACTACATCGCTCGCATCCTCCGCGACGTTCGGCACACCGGTTCACCGATCCGCGTGCAGGCGCGCCTGACCGCCGCCGGGATGCGCCCGATATCGGCCGCCGTCGACGCCACCAACTACGCGATGCTCGAGTTCGGGCAGCCGTTGCATCCGTTCGATCTCACGCTCCTCAAAGGCCCGGGGATCGTCGTGCGACGGGCGGCCGCGGGCGAGCGGATGGTCACCCTGGACGACGTCGAGCGGACGCTCACCGACGACGACCTGTTGATCTGCGACGCGGAGCGGCCGGTCGGCATCGCCGGCGTCATGGGCGGTTCCGTCGCCGAGATCTCCGACGCGACCGATCAGGTCCTGCTCGAGGCGGCGTCCTTCGAACGAGGCGGGATCCAGAGGACGCGACGGCGGATCGACCTCTCCACGGAGGCCTCGATGCGGTTCGAGCGCGGGGTCGATCCCGAGGCCGCGTCGTTGGGCGCGGATCGGGCATGCCGTCTCATGGTGGAGTGGTTCGGCGCCCGCGTCCTCCGAGGGACGGTCGAGGCGGGGGCCGTGCCGCAGCGGAGGCACGTGACGATGCGTGCCGGCCGAGCCACGAAGCTGATCGGCTACGACGTCTCGCCGGGGGACGCGGCCGAGGTCTTCGCACGCCTGATGATGCCGTCGGAGGTCGCGGGCGACGACGTGACGGTCGAGGTGCCCGGCTATCGGGCGGACATCGAGCGCGAGGTCGATCTGATCGAGGAGGTCGTGCGCGTCCAGGGCTACGATCGGGTCGGGTCGACGCTCCCGGCGATCCGCCAGCCCGGAGGGATGCCGAACGCCTACGAGTTCCGCCACCGTGTCCGGACCTCGTTGATGCGCGCCGGGCTGCGGGAGGTCCGGTCGTTCCCGTTCGCATCCGACGCGGACCTGGCGCTGACCGGTGACGGCGATGCGATCGCCGTCACGAACCCGTTGCAGGCCGACGATCCCTGGCTCCGAACGCGGCTCACTCCCGGTCTGCTCGCCGCGATCCGCCGCAACGCCTACCGGCAGGTGCGCGGCGTCGCCCTGTTCGAGGTCGGGACGGTCTTCCGGATGACCGGCGGGGAACCCGAGGAGCGGCCCATGGCCGCCCTCGCGATCACCGGAGCCGCCGAGAGCGCCTGGACAGGTCGCCGCGAGTACGACTTCTTCGACGCGAAGGGGGCGGTCGACGCGTTGATGGCCGATCTCGGGATCGCGTGGTCGCTGGGTGAGCCTCCCGGCCCGTTGTTCCATCCGGGTCGCTCGGCGTTCGTCCTGGTCGACGGCGCGCGCGTCGGCGTGCTCGGCGAGATCCACCCGCGGGTGGCGGAGTCGCTCGACGTCCCCGGTCGCATCGCCACCGCCGAACTCGAGATCGAGAAACTCATGCGCCATGCCGCGACGACGCTGCGGGCCGGCGACGTCCCGAGGTTCCCGCCCATCCGCAGGGACCTGTCGTTCGTGCTCGACGAGGCGGTCCCGCACGCCGCCGTCGAGTCGGCCATCCGCGAAGCGGGCGGCGACCTCGTGGCTACCTGCAGCCTGTTCGACGTCCACACCGGACCGCCGCTGCCGGCCGGGAAGAAGAGCTTGGCGTTCTCGGTCGAGTTCCGCGATCCCTCCCGCACGCTCGAGCGCGACGAGGCCGATGAGGCGGTCGACCGCATCAGTGCCCGGGTCGCGGAGGACCTGCGGGGCGAGCTCCGCGACGGAGGCAGCGAAGCGCGCGCGCGGCCTCCCGTATAGACTGCGCGCCGATGGCGCGTCACTACCTCTCCGTCGACGACCTGTCCCCGGCCGAGCTCATCGGGCTGCTCGAGCTGTCGGGCAAGGTGAAGGCCGACCCCGACGCGTACGCCGACCGCCTCCGCGGGCGCTCGGTGGCGTTGGTCTTCGAGAAGCCGTCCACCCGCACGAGGGTCTCGTTCGAGGTGGGCGTGTCCGAGTTGGGGGCCCATCCGTTGGTGATCTCGTCGACGGAACTCCAATTGGGACGGGGCGAGACCATCGAGGACACCGGGCGGGTGCTCAGCCGGTACGTGGACGCCATCGTGCTGAGGACGTTCGAGCAAGAGCGACTCGAGCTCTTGGCGTCCGCCTCTTCGGTCTCGGTCGTCAACTCCCTGTCCGACTTCGAGCATCCGTGCCAGGCGCTCGCCGATCTGTTCACGATCCGCGAACGCCTGGGAGGGCCGGAGGGCCGCACGCTCGCCTACTTCGGAGACGGCAACAACGTCGCGCACTCCCTACTGCTCGCGGGCGCGAAGGTCGGCATGAAGGTCCGCGTGGCGACGCCGCCGGGGTTCGAGCCGATCCCGCAGGTGGTCAAGCGGGCGACGGAGATCGCGATGGAGACGGGCGGCGCGGTGGACCTGCTCCACGACCCGGTCGGCGCGGCCACCGGCGCCGACGTCCTCTACACCGACGTGTGGGCGAGCATGGGGCAAGAGGACGAGGCGGACGAGCGCGAGTTGGTGTTCCGCGGGTATCAGCTGGACCAGAAGCTGGTCGACCTCGCCGCTCCGGGAGCGATCGTGATGCACTGCCTCCCCGCTCACCGGGGCATGGAGATCAGTGCCGAGGTCATCGACGGTCCGCGCTCGGCCGTGTGGGATCAGGCGGAGAACCGGCTCCACGCGCAGAAGGCGCTCTTGCTCATGCTGTTCGACCTGGCCTGAGGCAGGCCCGGCATGGCGAGGGCGAACGACGACGTCGAACGGCTCCTCCTCGAGTTCGCGGATCTGCTCTCGATCCTGACCGACGACTCGTACAAGCCCCGCTCGTACGAGAAGGCGGCGCGTTCCGTGGGCGGATATCACGCCGATGTGTCGGAGCTCGATATGAAGGGCATCCTGCAGATCCCGAACGTCGGGAAGTCGATCGGGGAGAAGGTCGTCGAGATCCAGCGGACGGGGACGTTCGCGGACCTCGAGGCGTTGCGGGCACAGATCCCACCGGGGGTGCGCGAGCTGATGTCGATCCCCGGCCTCGGCCCGAAGAAGGCGATGGTGCTGTACCGGGAGCTGAACGTCTCATCCGTCCCGGAGCTGGTGGCGGCCATCGAAGACGAACGGGTGGCGGCGCTGAAAGGGTTCGGAGGCAAGACCCAGGAGAACATCCTGCGTGGTCTCCAGCAGCTCTCCGACTCCGGTGGGCGCGTGCTCGTGAACGTTGCTCTCGACGTCGCCGAGGCGCTCCTGACCGAGCTCTCCGCACTCAAGCAGGTCCGTCGCGCCGCGTACGCCGGGTCACTGCGGCGGATGCGGGAGACGATCGGGGACGTCGACCTCCTGGTCGCGAGCGGCCAGGCCGCGCCGATCATGGACACGTTCGTCGGGCTTCCCTCCGTCACCAGCGTCCTCGCGCACGGCGACACGAAGTCCTCGATCGTGACCGATCGCGGACTGCAGGTGGACCTCCGCGTCGTGCCCAAGGAGGTCTGGGGTGCGGCGATGATCTACTTCACGGGCTCGAAGGCGCACAACGTCCGCATCCGAGAGCGGGCGGTGCGCGCGGGGCTGAAGCTGAACGAATACGGGCTGTTCGATGCCAAGACGGGAGACCTCCTCGCCGCCGAGACGGAGCAGGAGGTCTACGAGCGGCTCGGGCTGCCGTACATCGAGCCGACGCTCCGGGAGGATCGCGGAGAGGTCGAGGCGGCGGTCGCCGGCGAGCTGCCGAAGGTCCTGCAGCTCAAGGACCTCCGCGGCGACCTCCACACCCACACGAACCTGACCGACGGGCTGGCTCCCCTCGACGAGATGCTGCGAACCGCCGCGACGTTGGGCTACGCCTACTACGCCGTCACCGATCACGCGCCGGACCTGGCGATGCAGCGGATGACCGACGACAAGATCCTCGCGCAGCGCGAACAGCTGCGTGGGCTTCAGGCGGAACACGACATGACGCTCCTGCACGGGACCGAGCTGAACATCGACCCCGACGGAAACGTCGACTGGCCCGACGACTTCCTGGCCGGGTTCGACCTGACGGTGGCGTCGATCCACTCGCACTTCACCCAGTCCCGCGAGGAACTGACCGCACGCATGATCCGCGCCATGGAGAACCCCTACGTGAACGTGATCGGTCATCCCACCGCGCGCCTGATCGGCAAGCGGCCTCCGATCGACCTCGACCTCGAGGCCGTCTTCGAGGCGGCGGCCCGAACGGGCACGGCGCTCGAGGTGAACTCGTTCCCCGACAGGCTCGACCTGAAGGACGAGCACATCCTGTGGGCGCGACGGTACGGACCGAAGTTCGCGGTGAACACCGACTCGCATTCGCCGGTCCATCTGTCCTTGATGCGGTTCGGGGTGGCGACGGCGCAGCGCGGCTGGCTCACCAAGGACGACGTCATCAACACCTGGCCCCTGGCGAAGCTCCGCCGGTTCCTCCGCAAGGGGCGACCCGCCTGAGCAACGGCCACCCCCTCGGGCGGCGACTCCCACGGAGCTTCTACGCGCGCCGGTCCTCGCTGGTCGCCCCCGACCTGCTCGGCAGGATCCTCGTGGCGCGTTCGGGGGACGGGTCACGGCTCGCGGCGCGCATCGTGGAGACCGAGGCGTACGAGCCCGATGACCCAGCGAGCCACGCGTTCCGGGGGCGGACGGCGCGGAACGCCGTGATGTTCGGCGAACCGGGCCACCTGTACGTGTACTTCACCTACGGCATGCATTTCTGCATGAACGCCGTCACGGGCCGAGCGGGAGAGGGGATGGCGGTGCTGCTTCGTGCGGCCGAGCCGATCGAGGGGCTGGACGAGATGCGTGAGCGTCGTGCGCGATCGAAGGATCGCGAGCTCTGCTCAGGACCCGCCAAGCTCTGTCAGGCGTTCGGCGTCGACCGGTCCTTCGACGGAGTGGATCTCGTTCGTGGACCCGACATCTGGATCTCGGAGGGAACCCCCGCGGCGAGCTCGCTCGTCGTCGCCGGCCCGCGTGTCGGGATCCGCGTGGGTCTCGAGCATGCGTGGCGCTTCTGGGTCAACGGAGATCCTTCCGTCTCTCGCGGGCGCGGCGGGTGGGCCACTAGCCGCTCGGCGACGAGAGATCCTTCGACACGGTGATGAGGACGGAGCTCGTCTGGTACGCGGAGACGCCGGCCGACGGGCTCTGCGAGATGACCGTCCCCGGCGGTTGGGTCGAGACGGCCAGGACCACCTTCACGTAGAACCCGGCATCGCCGAGGATCGTCATCGCGGCCGCCTGCGAGAGGCCGACGACCGAGGGCACGGGGATCGACTGCAGCGAGGTCGGCTCGGTGCACGTGCGCGTCGGCTCTGTCCCCGCGATGAACTCCAGGGTCTGGATGTTCTGCGGGAGCGTGAACTGGTTCGGGAGGCAGTAGGGGTCCTGGGTCACGTCGACCGCCACGGCCACGTAGTTCACGTCGGGCGTCGGGAAGCTGCGTACCGGGAACGTCGCCGCGGCCTTCTCCATGAACAACCGCCAGATCTGCGCCGGCCACGTCCCTCCGAACACCGTGATCCTCGTGAAGCCCCCGTACATCGAGATCTGCCCCTGCGGGAAACCCACCCACACGGCGGCGACCAGCTGCGGGATGGCGCCGACGAACCAGGCGTCGGCGTAGTTCTGGTTCGTGCCCGTCTTGCCGATCTGCGGTCGCCCGATGTTCGCGGCGGTGCCCGTGCCGTACTGGACGACCTTCTGCAGGATCTGGTCGGCGGCGGACGCGACGGCCGGGTCGACGACCTGTTTCGGATTCGGGTTCGCCTGCCAGATCGGGTGCCCGTCCGCATCCAGGATGCTGATCACCGGGATGGGGTTGACGTGTTGACCGCCGGTCGCGAGCGTCCCGTACGCGGAGCTCATCTCGAGCGTGTTGACCTCGTTCGTCCCGAGGACCGCCGAGAGGTAGGGGAGCAGCGGCCGCTTCGGCTCCGAGACGCGCTGGCAGCATCGGATCCCCATCCGCTTCGCGACGTCGACGACGGCCTGCGCGCCGAGCTCGTCGATCAGCTGCGCGTACACGGTGTTCACCGAATAGATCGTCGCCTGCTCCAAGGTGAGGCTGCCGTAGCTGCTCGGCTCCGCGTTGGTCACGTGCCACACCTGGCCGTTGTCGAGCGGGATATCGATCGAGGACGGTGCGGAGAAGACCGTGCTCGGCGAGATGCCGTTCTCGAGCGCCGCCACCAGGGCGAACGGCTTGAACGACGAGCCCGCCTGCCGGCCGGTGCTGCCTCCCGTCGCGAGGTTCACGCGGCCGTCGCCGGAGTTCGCGTCCCAATAGTCGGCGTCGTCCCCGCCGACCATCGCGCGGACGTAGCCGGTCCGGGGATCGATCACGGTCATCGCGCCCGACGGGTCGCCCGGATACGGGAGCACGGATCGCACCGCGCTCTGCGCGTAGCGCTGGAACTGGGGGTCGATGGTGGTCGTGATGCGAAGCCCGCCGGTGAACAGCAGTTGGTATCGGTCCTCGCGCGTCTTTCCGAACGCCGGGTTCGAGAGGAACCATTGCTTGAAGTAGTCGACGAAGTAGGGGAAGGGGTATCGCTGACGAGACGTGAACGCGTGGAGCTCGATCGGCTCGGCGACGGCCTCGTCCTTCTGGGACGACGTGATCATCCCCTGGTCGAGCATCTGGCGAAGCACGTTGTTGCGCCTGACCCGCGCGTGCACGGGGTGGGCGAAGGGATCGAAGTCGTTCGGCGCGCGGATCAGCCCGGCCAGCAAGGCGGATTGGGAGAGTGTGAGGTCCTTCGCATCGATCCCGAAGTACGAGCGTGCGGCCGCCTGGATGCCGTACGCGCCCTGACCGAAGTACACCGTGTTGAGGTATTTCGTGAGGATCTGGTCCTTCGTGAGCCGGTCCTCCAGCTGCCAGGCGAGCACCGCCTCGTCGATCTTCCGACGCAGGGTTTCGTCGTCTCCCACGTACAGCTGTTTCACGAGCTGCTGCGTGATGGTCGACCCGCCCTCGACGATCCGGCCCGCGGAGACGTCCGCGTAGGCGGCGCGGATGATCGCGCGCAGGTCGAACCCGTGGTGGTAGTAGAAGCGCTTGTCCTCGATGGCGACGACCGCGTCGCGGATCGTCTGCGGCATCTGGGTTCGAGACAGGATCACCCGGTCCACGCCGGCGTGGAGCTCGGTGATGAGGCTTCCGTCGGACGCATACAGGAACGAGGTCTGGGCGAGCGGGATCGACCGTTGGCGGTAGTCGGACAACCGTGGGAGACCGCCGCACGCTGACGCGATGGTCGCGAAGACGACGAAGAGAACGAGGGGGAGTCCCGAGCTCTTCCGCACGTGAGCGAGTCTACCCGTGGCTCCCGTTCGCGCTGGTAGCATCCGGTCGCCATGGCTCCCGACCCTCTCGCCCTGCTGAAGGACGGGACCGCCGAGGTCGTTCCCGAAGGCGGACTCGAGCAAAAGCTCGCGCTGGGAAGACCGTTGCGCGTGAAGCTCGGGCTGGATCCCACCGCATCGGATGTGACGCTCGGTTGGGCCGTCGTGCTCCACAAGCTCCGTCAGTTCCAGGACGCCGGCCACATCGCGGTGCTGATCGTCGGCGACTTCACCGCCCGCGTGGGAGATCCGTCCGGGAAGTCGGATACCCGCCCGCGACTCGACAAGGACGTCGTCAAGGCATTCGCGGAGCGGCTCCTGGAGCAGTTCGGCCTGATCCTGTCGACCGAGCGACTCGAGGTCCGGTACAACTCCGAATGGCTCGAGCGCATGGACATGGAGGCCGTGCTGCGGCTCACGTCCTCGTACACGGTGGCTCGGATGCTCGAACGCGACGACTTCGCGGCACGCTACGCCGACGGCCGGCCCATCTCGATCATGGAGTTCATGTACCCGCTCCTGCAGGGTTACGACTCGGTGGCAGTGGAGGCCGACATCGAGCTTGGGGGGACCGATCAGCTCTTCAACCTGCTGGTGGGGCGGGAGCTCCAACGCTCGTGGGATCAGGCCCCGCAGGTCGCGATGACGGTGCCGCTCCTCGAAGGGCTCGACGGGGTCCAGAAGATGAGCCAATCGCTCGGGAACTACGTGGGCATCACGGAGGCACCCGACGAGATGTTCGGCAAGCTGATGCGGATCCCCGACGGGCTGATCGGCAAGTACCTGTGGTTGGCGGCGCGGCGGCCGGCGGACGGGGTCACGGGCGTCGAGTCGGGTCTCGAAGATGGGTCGCTGAAGGCGAACGACCAGAAGCGGGCGATGGCCCGGATGGTGGTGGACCTTTATCACGGGGCGGGCGCAGGGGCACGGGCGGAGGAGGCCTTCAACCGGGTCCATCGGGATCGGGAGCTCCCCGAGGTGGTGCCCGAGGTGCAGATCCCGGACGGGGCCTCCGAGGACGGGATGGTGTGGTTGCCCAGGCTGCTCGTGGCCCTGGACCTGGCCTCCTCCAACGGCGACGCCCGCCGGCGGATCGAGCAGGGAGGGGTCAGGCTGGACGACGAACCGGTGACCGATCCCTCCTATGAGGCACGGCGCGAGGAGCTGGCCGGCAAGGTCCTGCAGGTCGGACGGCGTTGGTTCGGCCGTCTGGCCTAGTCTCGGTTGACGGCCCAGCGAACGCTGCTACGATACCTATCCGGCGCGCCCCACCCTGAGGTGCCTCTTTTGGTGTCATCAGCTGGGATCACGCGTCTCCTCGCACCTTGAGAACTGAACAGTGTGTCAAAAGCCAGTGCTTTCCCGTCAGCTGGGAGGCGCGGTTCTCCGTGTCTCAGAGTGCAGCAGACGGTAGTACTGAAACCGTCCGGACAACGGGCGGGATCAGCTGAAATCGGTCCGGGGGAAGTGCTTTCCCGTCGGGCCGACTCCAAACCGAAAACGAACCCCCCAAAGCTCGAGGCAAGCCTCGGGCTCGGGGACTCGGATTCTCTACGGAGAGTTTGATCCTGGCTCAGGACGAACGCTGGCGGCGTGCTTAACACATGCAAGTCGAGCGAGAGCCAGTTGAGGGGTAACCCTCGGCTGGGGACAGCGGCGAACGGGTGCGTAACACGTGGGCAACCTGCCCCTGACACTGGGATAACCCCGGGAAACCGGAGCTAATACCGGATACTCTCGGCCGATCACATGGCTGGCCGAGGAAAGGTCCGCCGGTCAGGGATGGGCCCGCGGCCTATCAGCTTGTTGGTGAGGTAACGGCCCACCAAGGCGACGACGGGTAGCTGGTCTGAGAGGACTACCAGCCACACTGGAACTGAGATACGGTCCAGACTCCTACGGGAGGCAGCAGTGGGGAATATTGCACAATGGGCGAAAGCCTGATGCAGCGACGCCGCGTGAGGGATGAAGGCCTTCGGGTCGTAAACCTCTTTCGGCAGGGACGAAGCGATCAGTGACGGTACCTGCAGAAGAAGCCCCGGCTAACTACGTGCCAGCAGCCGCGGTAAGACGTAGGGGGCGAGCGTTGTCCGGATTCATTGGGCGTAAAGCGCGCGTAGGCGGCTGCGCAAGTCGGTTGTGAAATTCCGGGGCTCAACCCCGGAACTGCGTCCGATACTGCGTGGCTAGAGGTAGGTAGGGGAGATCGGAATTCCTGGTGTAGCGGTGAAATGCGCAGATATCAGGAGGAACACCGGTGGCGAAGGCGGATCTCTGGGCCTTACCTGACGCTCAGGCGCGAAAGCTAGGGGAGCGAACAGGATTAGATACCCTGGTAGTCCTAGCCGTAAACGTTGGGTGCTAGGTGTGGGCGGATATCGACCCCGTCCGTGCCGAAGCTAACGCATTAAGCACCCCGCCTGGGGAGTACGGCCGCAAGGCTAAAACTCAAAGGAATTGACGGGGGCCCGCACAAGCGGCGGAGCATGTGGCTTAATTCGAAGCAACGCGAAGAACCTTACCTGGGCTTGACATGCGGGGTGAAACCGTAGAGATACGGCGCTCCTCGGAGCCCGCACAGGTGGTGCATGGCTGTCGTCAGCTCGTGCCGTGAGGTGTTGCCTTAAGTGGCGCAACGAGCGCAACCCCTGTCCTTAGTTGCCAGCGGGTAATGCCGGGAACTCTAGGGAGACTGCCGGTGCCAAACCGGAGGAAGGTGGGGATGACGTCAAGTCATCATGCCCCTTATGTCCAGGGCTGCACACATGCTACAATGCGCGATACAGAGGGTTGCGATCCCGCAAGGGGGAGCGAATCCCAAAAAGTCGCGCTCAGTTCGGATCGGGGTCTGCAACTCGACCCCGTGAAGTCGGAGTCGCTAGTAATCGCAGATCAGCAATGCTGCGGTGAATACGTTCCCGGGCCTTGTACACACCGCCCGTCACACCACGAAAGTGGGCAACACCCGAAGCCGGTGGCCTAACCCTTGTGGAGGGAGCCGTCGAAGGTGGGGCTCGCGATTGGGGTGAAGTCGTAACAAGGTAGCCGTACCGGAAGGTGCGGCTGGATCACCTCCTTTCTAAGGAGCCTTTGGCACTTCGGGGAGTCCAGCTCTATCAACCGAATGGGCTCATCTTTACCCGACAAGACTCCAGGTCGATGCACTGGTTACTCTTTTGACACCCTCCCGATCCGCAACGTCTAGTAGTCGCTTTGGCGAACGGGTTGCCGGCTCGGGGGATCATCATCAGGACACACTGTTCAGCTTTGAGGGTGCGAGCCTTCGAGCACCTTGAGAACTCGATAGCGAGCGCGAGCATCTATAGTCAAGTGAATAAGGGCTTACGGTGGATGCCTTGGCGTCAGGAGCCGATGAAGGACGCGTCTGGCTGCGAAAAGCTTCGGGGAGCTGTCGAGAGAGCTATGATCCGGAGATGTCCGAATGGGGAAACCCGGCTGGGGTCATGCCCAGTCACCCAGGTCTGAACACATAGGGCCTGAGGAGGGAACCGCCCGAAGTGAAACATCTCAGTAGGGCGAGGAAGAGAAAGCAACCGCGATTCCCCTAGTAGCGGCGAGCGAACGGGGATCAGCCTAAACCGGTGTGGTGGTAAAGCCCGATGGCGTTGCCACACCGGGGTCGTGGGACCCACATGAACCGACATCGGAAGGTTCAAGGAGTGACAAATCCGACACCTAGTCGAAGGCCATGGAATGGGCCGTCACAGAAGGTAACAACCCTGTAGACGAAAGGTGGATGGACTCCTCGTGGTGTTCCCGAGTAGCACGGGACCCCTGAAATCCCGTGTGAATCTGGGGGGACCACCCCCTAAGGCTAAACACTACCTGACGACCGATAGTGAACTAGTACCGTGAGGGAAAGGTGAAAAGCACCCCGGGAGGGGAGTGAAATAGTACCTGAAACCGTGAGCCTACAAGCTGTCGGAGCCTCGATCTGGGTGACCAGAACGGGGTGACGGCGTGCCTTTTGAAGAATGAGCCGGCGAGTTAGCGGTATGTGGCGAGGTTAACCGTTCTCGGGAAGCCGAAGCGAAAGCGAGTCCTAACCGGGCGAAGAGTCGCATGCCCTAGACCCGAAGCCGAGTGATCTAGCCATGGGCAGGTTGAAGCGAGGGTAAGACCTCGTGGAGGACCGAACCCACCAGGGTTGAAAACCTGGGGGATGACCTGTGGTTAGGGGTGAAAGGCCAATCAAACTCGGTGATAGCTGGTTCTCCCCGAAATGCCTTTAGGGGCAGCCTCGGGCGTTCTTCAGCGGAGGTAGAGCACTGATTGGGATAGGGGGCCTACAAGCTTACCGAACTCAGTCAAACTCCGAATGCCGCTGAACTAGAGCCCGGGAGTGAGGGCGCGGGGGCTAAGCTCCGTGTCCGAGAGGGAAACAACCCAGATCGCCAGCTAAGGCCCCTAATTCCATGCTAAGTGGGCAAGGATGTGAGATCGCATAGACAACCAGGAGGTTGGCTTAGAAGCAGCCACCCTTGAAAGAGTGCGTAATAGCTCACTGGTCAAGTGGTCTTGCGCCGACAATGTACCGGGGCTCAAGCATGGAGCCGAAGCTGCGGGATCTCTCATATGGCTCGGCCCTGGCGGGAGGCCGCCTGGGTCCAGGCCGAGGGATCGGTAGGGGAGCGTTCTCACGCGAGTGAAGCGGCGGGGTAACCCAGCCGTGGACGCGTGAGAAGTGAGAATGCCGGCATGAGTAGCGAAAGACGGGGGAGGAGCCCGTCCGCCGAATGCCCAAGGGTTCCTGGGGAAGGTTCATCCGCCCAGGGTTAGTCGGGACCTAAGCCGAGGTCGAGAGACGTAGGCGATGGACGACTGGTTGATATTCCAGTACCACCTCACCCGCGCCAAGACCGAATCAGCGGTGCTAAGGGAACCCCTTCGGGGGCTACCGACCCACGCTGTACTAGGTTAGCGAAGGGGGGACGCAGAAGGGTAGCTCGACCCAGGCGATGGTTGTCCTGGGGTAAGTGTGTAGAGGGATCCTCTAGGCAAATCCGGAGGGTCATAACCTCGAGGCACGATGCCGAGCCGTTTCAGGCGAAGCGAGTGATCCCATGCTGCCGAGAAAAGCCTCTAGCGAGCTGGTGAGGTGCCCGTACCCCAAACCGACACAGGTGGGCACGTAGAGAATACGAAGGCGATCGAGAGAACCCTGGTTAAGGAACTCGGCAAATTACCTCCGTAACTTCGGGAGAAGGAGGACCCCGGTAGGGTGAAGGACTTCTCGTCCTTAGCTCGATGGGGTGGCAGAAACCAGGCCCAAGCGACTGTTTACTAAAAACACAGGTCCGTGCTAAGTCGTAAGACGACGTATACGGACTGACGCCTGCCCGGTGCTGGAACGTTAAGGGGAGGGGTTAGCTCTTCGGAGCGAAGCTCTGAACCTAAGCGCCAGTAAACGGCGGCCGTAACTATAACGGTCCTAAGGTAGCGAAATTCCTTGTCGGGTAAGTTCCGACCTGCACGAATGGCGTAACGACTTGGGCGCTGTCTCAACCAGGGACTCGGCGAAATTGCAATACGAGTAAAGATGCTCGTTACCCGCAGCAGGACGGAAAGACCCCGGCACCTTTACTGTAGCTTGATGTTGATTCTTGGCATGTGTTGCGTAGGATAGGCGGGAGACTGTGAAGCACCGGTTTCGGCCGGAGTGGAGTCACCCTTGAAATACCGCCCTTCACATGTTGGGACTCTAACCCAGGTCCGTGATCCGGATCGGGGACAGCGTCTGGTGGGCAGTTTAACTGGGGCGGTTGCCTCCTAAAATGTAACGGAGGCGCCCAAAGGTTCCCTCAGCCTGGTTGGCAATCAGGCGTCGAGTGCAAGGGCACAAGGGAGCTTGACTGCGAGACCGACGGGTCGAGCAGGAGCGAAAGCTGGGCCTAGTGATCCGACGGCTTCCATGTGGAAGGGCCGTCGCTCAACGGATAAAAGGTACGCCGGGGATAACAGGCTGATCCTTCCCAAGAGTCCATATCGACGGAAGGGTTTGGCACCTCGATGTCGGCTCGTCTCATCCTGGGGCTGGAGCAGGTCCCAAGGGTCGGGCTGTTCGCCCGTTAAAGAGGCACGCGAGCTGGGTTTAGAACGTCGTGAGACAGTTCGGTCCCTATCCGCTGTGGGCGCAGGAGATTTGAGAGGAGCTACCCCTAGTACGAGAGGACCGGGGTGGACGAACCTCTGGTGTGCCAGTTGTCGCGCCAGCGGCACGGCTGGTTAGCCACGTTCGGACGGGATAAGCGCTGAAAGCATCTAAGTGCGAAGCCTCCCTCGAGATGAGATCTCCCACTGGGTCAACCAGGTAAGGCCCCTCGAAGACTACGAGGTTGATAGGCCGGAAGTGGAAGCGCGGCGACGCGTGGAGCTGACCGGTACTAATAGGCCGAGGGCTTGGCTTCGCTCGCGCTCGCTATCGCAGTTCCTCAAGCTCTGCTCGAGGGACGCATCCTCAACTACGTCGGATCGGCATCGATCCGAGACACCGTTTCGGTGGCCATAGCGGAGGGGAAACACCCGGTCCCATCCCGAACCCGGAAGTGAAGCCCTCCAGCGCCGATGGTACTGCCTGGGCGACTGGGTGGGAGAGTAGGTCGTCGCCGGAACATCGTTGAGAACGGGCCGCCTCCGGGCGGCCCGTTCTCGTTCATCTCGTACGCTGGAGACTCCATGGCCAAACCACTCCGCCCCCGTCCCACGAGCGGCTCCAAGCGTCCGCGGCCGGCGAATGCTCAGCTGCCCAGCGACGTGATGGAGGAGGTTCGCCGCACGGCCCGTCCGGGCGACCAGCAGGACGCGATCTCCCGTCTCGCCCGTGCGATCGAGCTCTTGGAGCGGGGAGACACGGGCGCGGCGATCAAGGAGGCCGAGAAGGCCAAGCGGTTCGCGTCCAGGTCCGCCGCGGTCCGTGAGGTCCTGGGGTTGGCGCTGTACGGCGAGGGCCGATGGCAGGAGGCGCTGACCGAGCTCAAGACGTACCGTCGGATCTCCGGTCGGGTCGACCAGAACCACGTGATGGCGGATTGCCTCCGCGGGATGGGGCGCCCGTCCGAGGCCGTTCCGCTCGCTGAGGAAGAGCTCCACGGGAAGGCGCCGAACGAGGCGAAGGCGGAGGCGGTCATCGTCGCGGCGTCGGCGTTGGCCGACCAAGAGCGGTACGCCGAGGCGCTGGCGTTCCTCGGCCGAGCGCGCACCCGCGACGACGTCTCGGAGACGTACACGCTGCGCCTCTGGTACGTGAAGGGGGACATCCTGGCGCGCGCGGGCCGCAAGGAAGAGGCGGCCGAGCAGTTCCACAAGGTGATGCGGCACGACGCGAGCGCGTTCGACGCCGCGGAACGGCTGGCTCAGCTCGCCTGAGGCTCTGGCCCCATCGCCGCATCGGTCTCCCGCTCGGCCCGCTTCGTGAGGTAGCGAACGATCCCGGTCGCGTTCATGCGGATGCCGGCGAGCGTCTCCAGCCGGTCGAGGTCGAGTTGGGCCTCGGCGCCGGTGACGGTCTCGCGGGCGGCCTCCCTGGAGAGCACCTCGACGATCTCGATCCAGATCCGCCGTCGACCGCATCGCTCCGCGGACGGCGTCGGTCCACTCGTTGAGCCTGCGTACGGCAAGGTCGCACGTGCGATCCACGTCGGCGATCGGCCCGAAATGCGCGAACAGCAAGGTGGAGTCCGCCGCCGCGCGGATCCGCTCGATGCTCGCGACGGCGAGCTCCAGATCGAACTCGGGCGGGGGCGTCGCCGGGCGAAGGACCGGGAGGTTCGGGACGTGGATCCCCAGGGCGTCGCCCGTGAACACCACGCCGGTCGAGGAGTCGACGAGCGCCAGATGGTGCGACGCGTGACCCGGCGTGTCGAGCGCGAGTAACGATCGCCCTCCCATGTCGAGGATCTGCCGATCCTCCAGTACCCGAAGGCGTTCCGCCGGAACGGGTTCCACGGGTCCGAACAGCGACGCCATGCGTTCCTCGCCGTACACGCGGGTCGTGCTGCTCACCAGTCGCGACGGGTCCGCGAGGTGACGAGCGCCTCGTTCGTGCACCCACACCGTGGCGCGTGGGAACCGGGCGGCCAACGCGCCGACGCCGCCGGCGTGGTCCAGATGGATGTGCGTGAGCACGATGTGGGCGAGCTCGCTGGGCGCGATCCCCAGCTCGTCGAGCGCGCGCGTGACGGGCTCGACGGACGTGCCCGGGCCGGTCTCCACCAACGTCGGCTGGTCCGCATGGAGGAGGTACGCGGCGGTGTACCGTTCGCGCCCGCCCATGAAGGTGTCGATCGCGGTGACACCGAGTGCGACTTCGAACGTGACCGTCTCCACCGGCGCGAGTTTACGAGCGAGGCGATCCGCCGTGTCGGTGCCGGGGAGTAGCGTCGCAGGAGTGGGACGCGTCGCACCGTAGTGCCGATCCGAGGGGACCCGCCACGCCTCCCTCAAGAACCGCCTCCCCCGCGAGGAGGTCGATGCAACCATGGTCACCGTCAACGTCGTCGTGCTCGCCGGCACGGTCGCGGCCGAGCCGGTCGAACGCCGGATGCCTTCGGGTGATGAGGTCACCGAGCTCCGGTTGTCGGTCCCGGAGGCCGGCAAGCGGCTCTTGCCGCTACCGATCGCGGTCTGGCACACGTCGGTCGGCAAGCGGGCGCTGAAGGGCATCGCGAAGGGCGACGACGTGCTGGTCTACGGGACGCTCGCGCGTCGTTTCTATCGCAGCGGTGCCGGCGCGCGCAGCCTGACCGAGGTCGTGGCGACGGGGATCAAGAAGCTGGAGCCCGTGACCGACGCGCCCTAGGCGGAGGCGGCCGGGGCGTTCGAGCGGTCGTCGAGCGGCATCAGGATCACGCCGGTGCGCGGTTTGGGCCAGAAGTACGTCGACTTCTGGGGGAGCCGCTCGCCGCGTTCGACGACCTTGCGGATCCGGTCGGGGGTGGTCGGGGGCAACAGGTAGGCAGCCACCGCCCGACCGCTGCGCACGGCCTCGACCGCCTCGTCGGCGTTCGGCGTGAAGCGGAGCGCTGCCGTCGGGAGCCAGCGCGTCCAGCAGCCCGTCGTGCAGCGCGCGGACCGCAGGGGGCTCTCCGGCGAGGTCTCGCACCGTGAGCTCAACCTCCGAGCCGTTCGGTCGGACGATCCCGACGCGCGGTTCGTCGTCGGACAGCGCGGCGATGACCGCGTCCACATCGCCGGCCGGCGTGCCCGGGTCGGGGAGCGATCCGGACACCTGGATGCGGTGGAACGGCTGGACCGAGAGATGCTCGGAGCCGGCATCCACCACGAAGGTGAGCAGCCGGTCCCACGGCCCCGGCCCCGACGATGCGCGCATCTCGTCTCGGAAGGCGAGCGCCGTCGTGTAGCGATGATGACCGTCCGCGATCAGGAGCGGCTCCTCGGCGAGCCAGTCGCCGATCGGCACGCCCGCGGGGATCGTCCAGCGTCGGTGGGTCACGCCCTGCTCGTCCACGAGCTCGGCTTCGGGCGGGCGCGCCGTGACGTCGTCGAGCAGATCCTCGAGCGAGGGGCACGGGCCTCCCACGGTGCCGTACACCGCGGAAAGGTGGGTGTGTGTGGCTCGGAGCAGCCGCAGGCGGTCCTCGACCGGTCCGGCCATGGTCTGCTCGTGCGGCATGACGCCGCCGCCCCAGTCCTCGAGCTCCATGGCGCAGAAGACGCCTCGGACGGTAGCGGCCATCGACGACGACATCTCGTAGGCGAAGAACGCGGGCGGCGTGCGCACGAGCACGCCCTCATCGACCCACCGACGAAGGAGCGTGCCGGCTCGGATGTAACGGTCGTCGCCGTCATCGATCCCCAGGTCGACCTGCACGATGCTGAACGGCTCAGAGCCGTACTCCCGGCGTCGCGTCTCGCTGATAACGTCGTACGGCGGCGTCGTCACACGATCGAGCGCGCCGGCGACCGCCACGTCGTAGACCAACGCTTCGAACGGGAAGACGCGAGGCATGACCCTTGTATAGCAGCGCCAGCCTCGAGCAGACGGAACGACCGTTGCCGGCCATCACGTGATGGCTGTGCTCGCCGACGGGTACGACGCGTTCCTGTTCGACCTCGACGGGGTCCTGTACCGCGGAACCGAGGTCGTCCGCGGCGCTCCGGAGGCCGTCGCCCGCCTGCGGGCGGCCGGCAAGCGGGTGGCGTTCGTCACGAACAACGCGACCAGGACGCCGGAGGCCGTGGCGGCCCGTCTCACGGGCTTCGGCATCCCGGCCTCGGCCGACGAGGTGGAGAGCTCCGCGCTGGTCACGGCCTCGCAACTCGCCGCCCGGGGCGTCTCCGAGGCGTTCGTCGTGGGGGAGGAGGGCATCCTCCAGGCCCTGCGGGACGCGGGCATCGCGATCGCCGATATCGACGGCAAGACGACCGAGGTCGTCGTCGTCGGATTGGACCGCCGGGTGGACTACGAGAAGCTCCGACGTGCGTCGCTCCTCGTCGAACGCGGCGCCGTGCTGGTGGCCACGAACACGGATCCCTCGTACCCGGCCACCGATGGGAACTGGCCCGGCGCGGGGGCGTTGCTCGCAGCCATCGAGGCGACGACCGGGGTGCGAGCCGAGGCCTTCGGCAAGCCGCAGGCGCCCATCATGCATGCGGCACTCGACCGCGCGGGGGGCGGTGCGCCGCTCGTGATCGGCGACCGGCTGGAGACGGACGTCGCCGCTGCCGTGGCGCTGGGCTGGGATTCGCTCCTCGTGCTCACGGGGATCGCGAGCGCCGCCGATGTCGAAGCGTCGCCGTTCGCGCCGACGTTCGTCGCCGACGATCTCACGGCGCTCTTCGCGCCGCGCCCGTCCTGAGGGGTCCTCGGAACCCGCAGTATGCTGGCCGTACGACCACGCAGCGACGAAGGAGACCTCGGATGGTGACGACGCTCGACGAGATCCGAAAGACGATCGAAGCCCTGATCGGCAACATGACCCCGGCGAAGGCGCAGGAGCTGGCGAAGGGCTTCTCCGACCCGGGAACGGCCAAGGAGCAGGTGTCGAAGATGGCGGCGGACCTGCTCGAATGGTCGCAGCGGAGCCGCGAGCGTCTGAAGGAGACCATCTCGCGGGAGATCGCCTCACAGATGCAGTCGATGGGTGTGGCCACGCAAGCCGACGTCGACGCCGTGAAGAAACGTGTCCGAGACCTGGAGCGCCGCGCCGGCATGACCGCCTCCGGACGTTCGGCCGCGAAGAAGACGGCCGCGAAGAAGACCGCGGCGAAGAAGGCGGCGGCCTCGAAGCCGGCGACGCCCGCCTCATCGTAGGGCGCTCTCCATGCCTCGCCGGCGGCTCGATGTGGAGCTCGTCCGGCGAGGATTGGCGAGCAGCCGGGCCGAGGCCCAGGCGGCCGTGGCGGCCGGGCTGGTGACCGTCGCCGGGAGCCCCGCCACCAAGCCTGCGTCGCTCGTCGCGGCCGATGAGCCCGTGAACGTGCTCGGTCCCACTCGGCGTTTCGTGTCCCGCGGTGGCGAGAAGCTCCGGGCGGCGCTCGATCGCTTCGGCGTCGACCCGCGCGGCCGCGACTGTCTCGACGCCGGCGCCTCGACGGGAGGGTTCACTGATTGCCTGCTGCAGGCGGGGGCGGGGCGCGTCGCGGCCGTCGACGTCGGGTACGGCCAGCTGGCGTGGGAGGTCCGCAACGACCCCCGCGTGACGGTGATGGAGCGTACGAACGTGCGGACCTTGGAACCAGAGGATCTGCCGTTCGCGCCCGAGCTCGTCGTCGCAGACCTGTCGTTCATCTCGTTGGGCGCGGTGCTGCCGGCGCTCGTTCGAGCCGCGTCCGCGGACGCGGAGTTCGTCGTACTGGTGAAGCCGCAGTTCGAGGCGGGGCCGAGCGGCGTGGGGAGCGGGGGCGTCGTGCGGGACCCGTCGGTCTGGCGACGCGTCCTCGGCGAGGTGGCGGACGCGTTCGGCTCGGTGGGGGTGGGCGTGCTCGGCGTCGTCGCGTCGCCCCTGCGAGGCCCGGCGGGCAACGTGGAGTTCCTGCTCCACGGCCGGCGCGGGGTGGATGATGCACGGGTGGATCTGGACGCGGCCGTAACCGAGGGAGAAGGACTGGCCCGATGAGCGTCGTCGGCTTCATCGTGCACGAGGGGCGACCCGCCGCGGTCGACGCGGCCGCCACGCTCGGCGCGGCCCTCACCGGCGAGGGGGTGACGGTGGTGCGGGCGCGAGAGGCCGACGGTACGCCGGCGTCCGACCTGATCGTCACGATCGGCGGAGACGGAACGTTCCTCCGGGGAGCCCACGTGGCGGCGGAGCTCGACCGTCCCGTCCTGGGGGTGAAGGTGGGGAGGCTCGGATTCCTCACGGAGGTGGAGCCGGCGGAGGCACTCGACCTCATCCGGGACGCGCTCGCGGGACGGGCCACGATCGAGGAACGCTTGGCCGCCACCGCATGCGCGGAAGGCGGCGCCGAGTTCGCGCCCCAATGGGCGCTGAACGAGATCATGGTCGAGAAGCGGGCGCGGCACCGGTTGGTCCGTCTCGCCGTCGACGTCGACGGGGAGTACGTCACCACGTTCTCAGCGGACGGCGTGGTGGTCGCGACGCCGACCGGATCGACGGCGTATTCGTTCTCGGCGCGCGGACCGATCGTGAGCCCGGAGGTCCCGTGCCTGGTGTTGACCCCGATCGCCGCCCACATGGTGTTCGATCGATCGTTCGTCCTGGGCGCGGGCCAACACGTCGTGCTCGAGGTCGTGGGAGACGAACCCGGGTTGCTCTCGGCCGACGGCCGCGAGAGCGTCGAGTTGCCGGTCGGGAGCCGGGCGCGGATCGGAGCGGCGGAGCGGCCCGCCCGTCTGGTGCGACGTCCCGGGGCCCCGCCATTCCTCTCGCGGGTCAGGGGGAAGTTCGAGCTCCCGGGCGACCCGGGCGACGGCGAGGGCGACGTCGAAGATGTCGGCAGCTCCGGATAGGCTGCGCGCGTGCTGCGGGAGCTGCACATCAGCGGTCTCGGGGTCATCGACGACCTCGATCTCGACCTGCATCCCGGCCTGAACGTCCTGACGGGGGAGACCGGGGCCGGCAAGACGATGGTGACGGTCGGCCTGGCGCTCGCGTTGGGCGTCCGAGCCGACAGTTCGCTCGTTCGCTCCGGGGCGAAGGCCGCCCGCGTCCAGGCGCGTTTCGATGCCAGCCAGAGTGCCGCCGACTGGGCGGAGGACGGCGAGGTCCTGTTGGCACGATCGGTGGGCGTCGACGGGAAGAGCGCGGCGCGTGTCGGCGGACAGCTCGCGACGGCCTCGATGCTCGCCGACCTCGGCGCGTCGTTGGTCGAGGTCCATGGGCAGCACCAGGCGCAGCGGCTGCTGTCGTCGGCAACGCAGACCGGATTCCTCGACCGGTTCGCCGGCGACGCCCATCTGGTGGCGATCGCCGCGTACCGCGACACGTGGGAGCGCTGGCGCGATGCCCGGCAGGCGCTCGATGCCCTCGCGACGGCTACCCGCGAGCGAGAGCGCGAGCTGGACCTCCTCGCGTATCAGGTGCGGGAGATCGAGGCCGTGGACCCACAGGAGGGAGAGACCGATCGGCTGACGGCGGATGAGGCCCGTCTCGCACACGTCGAACGGCTCTTGGAGCGGGCCGCCGAGGCAGAGGCGACGCTGTCGGGCGAGACCTCGGTCGGCGACGCGCTTGCCGCAGCGGCGAACGCGCTCGCCGACGCGGCGCGGCTGGATGCGGCCGCGGAAGGATTGGCCGAGCGCGCGCGAAGCCTGTCCGCGGAGCTGGCGGAGCTTGCGCGCGACATCCGCGACTACCGTGAAGCGCTGTCGGCGGACCCCGATCGGCTCCAGGCGATCCGCGAACGCCTGTCGGCACTGAAGGCGCTGCAGCGCAAGTACGGCGCCACGGAGGCCGAGGTGCTCGCGTTCCTGGAGGCCTCCGCCTCCCGCGTGGCAACGCTCGCCACCGCGGACGAACGGCTCTCGGAGCTCACCGAGGAGGCGGATCGCCTGCAGACCGAGCTGCACGAGCGAGCGGCGGTCCTCACGCGGGGCCGGACCGAGGCCGCTCCGGCGCTGGCAACGGCTTTGGAGCGCGAGCTGCGGCAGCTGGGCATGCCCGGCGCCACGATCCGCGTCGAGCTGGAGCCGTCTCCCGAGCTCGGAACCGCAGGGGCGGAGCGCGTCGAGCTTCGCCTGTCGCCGTCGCCGGGGCAGAAGGCCGCCTCCCTCGCTAAGACGGCATCCGGAGGAGAGCTCTCCCGCACGATGTTGGCGTGCCGCAGCGTGATGGCGGATCTGGATGACGTGCCCACGCTCGTGTTCGACGAGGTCGACGCGGGCATCGGCGGGGAGGCGGGATTGGCGGTGGGCCGGCGGCTGGCGAACCTGGCCGGTGGCCGCCAGGTGCTGGTGGTGACGCACCTTCCCCAGATCGCCTGCTTCGCCGACCGGCACATCTTGGTCGAGAAGGGGTCCGGTACCGCGAGCGTGCGCGTCCTCTCAGACGACGAGCGCGTGCACGAGCTGTCCCGGATGCTCGCGGGTCTCACGGGCAGCGACGGCGCGATCACCCACGCCGAGGAGCTCCTGGCGACGGCGTCGGCCTCGAGGGGCGGGGCCACCCACTAAGGCGATCGCTCGCCCGGCCTCGTGGGTTGCGCGACCACCGCATACGTGGGCTACCCTCCATAGAGCCGCCGCGGAGGCGGGCTCGAGAACGATCTCCCGTCGGTCCCGACGCGCGGCACCCTCGCGCGCAGCGGGTGCCGCGGAGGCCACGACCGGGAAGGAGTCCCACACGTCTACGTCCAAGACCCGAGGCTCCCGCCGCTGGGCCGGCAGACGTGGGCGCGAGGCAGGCGTCGCGCGGGTCGACCGGCGCACGAAGGACCTCGTGCCCAGGGCGCAACCCGGGGACATCGCCGTCATCGATCACGAGGATCTCGACCGCGTCGCGGCCGAAGGCCTCGTGGAGGCCGGTGTCGCGGCGGTGGTGAACGCGTCCGCGTCGATCAGCGGCCGATACCCGAACCTCGGACCGCTGATCCTGGTCGAGGCCGGGATACCGCTGATCGACCGTGTCGGGCCGCTGCTCATGACGAAGGTCCGCGAGGGCGACGTCCTGCGGTTGTCGGGCGACCGGCTGTTCATCGGCGACCGGCTCGTCGCCGTCGGGATCCTCCAGAGTCACGCCTCCGTGCTGCGCGACATGGAGAGCGCGCAGGAGGCGCTGGGACAGCGATTCGAGAGCTTCGCACGCAACACCTTGGAGTACCTTGCGACGGAACGCGACCTGCTCTTCGGGGGATCGGGGCTCCCCGAGCTCCGTCATGACCTCGCCGGCCGGCCCGTCCTCGTCGTGGTCCGGGGGTACAGCTACCGCGAGGACCTGGCAGCGCTGCGCGCCTACATCCGCGACATCCGGCCGGTGCTCGTCGGGGTGGACGGGGGGGCCGACGCGCTCCTGGACGAGGGGTACACCCCCGACCTGATCCTCGGGGATATGGACAGCGTGTCGGACCACGCGCTGCAGTTGGCGTTGAAGCGACCACGTCGTCGAGCACCGACCGAGCTCGTCCTGCACGCCTACACCGACGGTCGCGCGCCCGGAGGAGCGCGTCTGGAACGGCTCGGCGTCCCGTACACCACCGTCCGTTCCGCTGGCACGAGCGAGGATGTGGCGTTCCTGCTGGCGCACGAGAAACGCGCGGAGCTGATCGTCGCGGTCGGAACGCACGGGAACCTTCGCGAGTTCCTCGACAAGGGCCGGAGCGGGATGAGCAGCACGTTCCTCGTCCGGCTCCGGGTTGGCGAGATCCTCGTCGACGCGAAAGGTGTGTCGCGGATCTACGGCAACTCTCGGCTGCGGGCGCGCGACACCTTCCTGCTGATCGGCTCGGCGCTCCTCACCATGTTGATCGTCGTCGCCGCCATCTCGCCGTCGGTCCGCCTCTTCTTCGACCTCGTGTTCGAGCATGTGCGGGAGTGGTTCTTCCACCTGAAAGAGCTCGTGTGATCCCCTGGCGGTATCACCTGGTCTCGATCATGGCGATCTTCCTCGCTCTCGGGCTGGGCGTGGTAGTGGGGACGACGGTCATCAACCCGGGCCTCGTCAAGAACCTGAACAGCCAGACCGACGAGCTGACACAGCACGTGCGGGACCTGCAGAAGAACCTGTCGGACCTGCAGTCGCAGCTGACCACGATGGACGCGTTCAGTGAGCAAGCGATGCCGTACCTGGTCGGCGACCAATTGTTCGGCCAGTCGGTGGTCATCGTGACGGAAGAGGGCGTAGACGCCCGAGGGATAGGGCAGACGCGCCGGGCGCTCGACCTGTCCGGTGCCGAGGTCCTGACCACGCTCACCGTGCGTCCGACGATGTCGGGGGAGTCGCCCGCGGCCCAGCGGGACCTCGCGGCGCTGCTGGGGCTCTCCGCCACCACGGCGCCCGCCGAGCTGTCGTCCGAGGCCGCCCGGTCGCTCGCTCGGCGACTCGCCACGGATCCGAGCGGCGACCTATCCGGGCGGCCGGACATCCTCGGCGAGATGCTCTCGCAGGGGTTCCTCACCTCGTCGGCGCCGGACATCTCGGACTCGACGTTGAAGGACATCGGGGGCCGGGGACAACTGGTGGTCGCCGTGGGTGGCGGGGCCGTCGGCGAGCTGAGTCCGACCTCGGCGAGGTTCATGGAGCCGTTCGTGACCGACCTCGTTGGCGCCGGCGTCGTCTCGGGTGCGGGGGAGAGCCTCGCCTCCGACGACCTCTTCATCTCGGAGCTCCGTTCGAGCGTGGACGACTCATCCGTGGCGCCGCTCGTGACCGTCGACAACGTCGACCTGCCCGTCGGTGCGTCGGCGTTGGTGCTGGGGCTCCACGATGCGCTCGCGAACGGCACCGGCGGGGATTACGGCGTGAAGGACGGCGTCACGCGGCTGCTCCCACCGACGTGATGAAAGACGATCGCCGCCGGGTCGTCGCGCTCATGCCCGCGCGGGATGAGGAGGACACGGTGGCGCACACGGTGGCCGCGCTCCGCGGGCTACCCCTCGATGACGTCGTCGTCGTGGACGACGGCTCGTCCGACGCCACCTCGGCGGCGGCGCTCACCGCCGGGGCCACCGTGCTTCGGATCCCGGGCCATGCCGGTAAGGGCGGAGCCATGGAAGGCGCGTTGGACCGGCTCCCGCCCGCCGACGTCTGGTTGTTCGCCGACGCGGACCTGGGGACGAGCGCGGCGGGACTCGCCACGGTGCTGGATGTGGTCGTGGCGGGACGCGCGGACATGGCGATCGCGATGTTCCCCCCGCAGGCGGGTTCCGGCATGGGAACGGTGAAACGTGCGTCGGGGACGGCCATCCGGCTGCTGTCGCACTTCCGACCCGAGGCGCCGCTCTCGGGCCAGCGCGCGATCACGGCCGATTGCCTCGCCGCCGTCCGGCCACTCGCGGGCGGGTTCGGGGTGGAGACGGCCATGACGATCGATGCGGTGAGGGCCGGGTTCCGGGTGGTGGAGATCCCGGTGCCCGGGCTGACGCATCGCTCGACGGGCCGGTCGATCCGCGGGTTCGCGCATCGAGGACGCCAGGGGTTGCACATCGCGCGCGCGGCGACGATCAGGGCGGTTCGCCTGCGGTGAGGGCGGGGCGCCTGACCGTCGAGAACTACCGGGGCGTGCCGGTCCCGCGAACGCTGGGCCTCTGGCTCGTGCTCGGGGCCGTCGGTTCCGCCGCTGTGATCGCCGTGAGCGGCCGGCCCGCGCCCGTCGCACGGGCCGGGTGGGGAGCACTGGGAGCCACCGTGCTCGTCTTCGCGGCCGGACTCGTCGACGACCTGGCGGCCGCCGGGCCGCGCGGGCTCCGCAACCACGTGCGTGGGCTGGCCGCCGGCCACGTCAGCACGGGCATCGTCAAGGTGCTGGTGATCGTGGCGGCCGCCGTCGTGGCGATCGCCCTGCAACCGGGCCGGTCGGGCTGGGTCCGGCTGACCGGCGTCGTCCTGGTCGCGGCGAGCGCCAACGTGTGGAACGGCCTCGACGTGCGTCCGGGCCGGGCGATCAAGTTCGGGCTCGTCGCATCCCTCGGACTCGTCGGGGTGGATCTCGCCCTCTTGCCCACGCTCCCGGGGGTCGTGGTCGGTTCCGCGGCGGGCCTCTGGTTCGACCTGCATGAACGGGCCATGCTCGGCGACGGCGGCGCGAACCTCCTCGGCTTCACGATCGGGCTGGGCCTCTACCTGGTGCTGCCCGACCCGGGCGTCCCGGTCGCCGCCGCCGTGGCGGTCGCGATCAACGCGGTCGCCGAGACGGTCACGCTGTCTCACGTGATCGATGTCGTGCCCCCGCTCCGCTGGTTCGATCGCCTCGGGCGGCTGTCGACGTGAGAAAGACGTCATCCGCAAGACATCCGCGAGCCAAACTCCGGCGGCGAGTCGGGAGCCTCTGCTAGGCTCGTATCCCGTGGTGAAAGCGCAATCGAAGTTCATCTTCGTCACGGGAGGAGTCGCCTCCGGCCTCGGCAAGGGCATCACGACCGCCTCGCTCGGCCGTCTCTTCAAGTCCCGCGGACTGAAGGTCGCGATCCAGAAGCTCGACCCCTACATCAACGTCGACCCCGGCACCATGAACCCGTTCGAGCACGGCGAAGTGTTCGTGCTGGACGACGGCTCCGAGACCGACCTCGACCTGGGTCATTACGAGCGCTTCGTCGATGAGGACCTGCATCGCGGCTCCAACTTCACGACGGGCGCGGTCTATTCGAGCGTCATCGCGAAGGAGCGCCGCGGCGACTACCTGGGCAAGACCGTGCAGGTCATCCCGCACATCACCGACGAGATCAAGGAACGGATCCGGGCGCTCGCCGAGACCGAGGCGGCCGACCTGGTCGTCGTCGAGATCGGCGGAACGGTCGGTGACATCGAGTCGCTCCCGTTCCTCGAGGCCGTGCGGCAGCTCCGAAACGAGATCGGGCGCGACAACTGCGCGTTCGTCCACGTGTCGTTGATGCCGTTCATCGGCCCCTCAGGCGAGCTGAAGACCAAGCCCACGCAGCACTCCGTGAAGGAGCTGCGCTCGCTCGGTCTCCAGCCCGACGTGATCGTGTGTCGCTCGGACCGCCCGTTCGGGCGCAACCTCAAGGAGAAGATCTCGCTGCTCTGCGACGTGCCGATCAGCGGCGTGATCTCGGCGATCGACGCGCCGTCCATCTACAAGATCCCGCTCGTCCTCCACAAGGAGGGCCTGGACGCCGAGCTCGCTCGTCACCTGCGGATCGACGCCGAGCCCGACCTCACGGAATGGGAGACGCTGGTCGACCGGATCGACCGGGCGACCGAGCCCGTCACGGTCGCGGTCGTCGGGAAGTACGTGAACATGCGCGACGCCTACCTGTCCGTCATGGAGGCCCTGAAGCACGGCGGGTTCGCCCACGGAGCCGACGTGCAGATCGAGTGGGTCGCGTCTGACGACCTCGGCGGATCGGCGACCGAGGAGGCGCTCGCCGGCGTCGACGGCATCCTGATCCCCGGCGGGTTCGGCGTGCGGGGCGTGGAGGGAAAGGTGGCCGCCGTCCGCTTCGCGCGCGAGAACCGGGTGCCGTTCCTGGGCATCTGCCTGGGCCTGCAGTGCGCGGTGATCGAGTTCGCGCGGCACGTGTGCGGCCTGGAGGGCGCCAACTCGAGCGAGTTCGACCCGGCGACGCCGCACCCGGTGATCGACCTGCTCCCCGAGCAGAAGAACGTGACCGACATGGGCGCCACCATGCGACTCGGCGCCCAGCCCTGCTACATCGTCCCGGGCACGCTCGCGGACCGCTGCTACCAGGTCCCGGTCGTGGAGGAGCGTCACCGGCACCGCTGGGAGGTCAACCCCGCGTACCACGAGACGCTCCAGGAGGCAGGACTCGTCCTGTCCGGCAACTCGCACAACGGCCGCCTGACCGAGATCATCGAGCTGCCCGACCATCCATTCTTCATCGCCGGGCAGTTCCACCCGGAGTTGCGCTCGCGCCCGACACGGCCGCATCCGCTGTTCCGCGAGTTCGTCCGGGCGGCGCAGACCCACCGGCGCACCCGCGCGGAGCGCACGATCGTCGTCGGCTAGGTCGTCGGCGTGCCCGAACCCCTCACGACGGACCGAGCGTTCTCGGGCCGCTTCCTGGCGGTCGACGTCGAGTCGTGGGAGGGGATCGGGAACTACGAGGTCCTGCGCGCACACGACGCCGCTGCCGTCCTGCCGCTCACGCCGGCCGGCGACGTCCTGCTCGTTCGTCAGCTGCGGCCGCCCGTCCGGCAGGTGCTGACGGAGATCCCCGCGGGCTTGCTCGACGTGGACGGAGAAGATGCGCTCTCGTGCGCCTCGAGGGAGCTCTTCGAGGAGACGGGATACCGGCACGACGTCATCGAGTTCCTCGGCGGCTACTACGCGTCCGCCGGGTCGAGCGACGAGTACGTCCACCTGTTCTGGGCTCGGACGAAGGCGGAGCCGGAAGGGCGGCCTGAGGAGGGTATCGAACTGCAGACGCAACCGTTCGCCGTGATGGTTGCGGCTGCTCGCGCCGGGAGGGTTCGCGACGCGAAGACGGCGCTCGCCCTGCTCCTGGCGGACGGACGGCCGTCGCTGCCATGACCGTTGCGATGGCGGCTACGCTTGGCCGGGAGAGGGGGACTCGATGATCGTCGGGATCCCACGAGAGGTCAAGGACAACGAGTTCCGGGTCGCGGCCACGCCCGAAGGGGTCCGCGAGCTCCTCCACGCGGGTCACCGCGTCGTCGTGGAGGCCGGCGCGGGTGACGGCTCGTCGCTTCCCGACGCGGACTTCGCGTCCGCGGGTGCCGAGATCCTCCCGGATGCCGATGCGGTGTTCGCCTCCGCCGACATGATCCTCAAGGTGAAGGAGCCGCAGCCGCAGGAGTACGGGCGGTTCCGCGAGGGGCAGATCGTGTTCACGTACCTCCATCTGGCGGCCGACGAAGGGCTCACTCGCTTCCTCGCGGAGCGCAAGGTCGCCGCGGTTGCGTACGAGACCGTGCAGCTCCCGGACGGCCGACTCCCACTCCTGGCGCCGATGTCCGAGATCGCCGGCCGGATGGCTCCGCACTGCGGCGCGGTCAACCTGGAGCGGCCCAAAGGCGGCCGCGGCGTGCTGATGGGCGGCGCCTCCGGCGTCTCGCCGGCGCGCGTCGTGGTGTTGGGCGCCGGTATGGCCGGGACGAACGCCGCATGGATCGCAGCGGGGATGGAGGCGGAGGTCGCGATCGTCGACAAGAACGTCGAGCGGCTGCGGTTCGTGGATCAGATCTGGCGAGGGCGGATCCAGACGGTGATGTCGAGCCGCCTCGCGATCGAGCGGCTCGTGGCGCAGGCGGATCTGGTGATCGGCGCGGTCCTCGTCCCGGGCGCGAAGGCGCCGCACCTCGTGACCGAGGACATGGTTGCCGGTATGCCGCCCGGCGCGGTCGTCGTCGACATCTCGATCGATCAGGGGGGCTGTTTCGAGACGTCACACATGACCACGCACTCGGACCCGACCTACGTGGCACACGACGTGGTCCATTACTGCGTGGGCAATATGCCGGGCGCGGTCCCGCGCACATCGACGTACGCGCTCACGAACGTGACCATCCCGTACGCCGTCGAGATCGCGACCGAAGGATTGGAGGGCGCGATCCGCCACGATCCGGTGCTGGCGCTCGGCGTCAACGTCTACGTCGGCGAGGTGACGAACCGCGGGGTCGCCGAGGCGCACGGCCTGCCGATGACGCCGCTCGCCGCGCTCGTCGACGGGCTGGTCTAGCGGCCCTGGCCGGCGGGCGATGACCGACACGCTCGCGGAATGGGCCGGACGCTACCTCGACCACCTGACCGTGGAGCGGGGGTTGTCGGCGAACACGCTCGCCGCGTATCGACGCGACCTCCGGCGCTACGTCGCGTTCTGCGCGAGGCGTGACGCTCTCGTCCCCGGAGATGTCGACGAGCAGATCATCCGGTCGTTCGTGGCGTCGATCTCGGCATCGACCTGGGGAGAGGACGAACGCCCGTACAGCGCGCGAACCGTGGCCCGCTCGCTCTCGTCCGTGCGGTCGTTCCATCGGTTCCTGCTCCGTGAAGGCGGGGCGGAGCGGGATCCCGCGGTTGCGATCGTGCAGCCGAAGCTTCCTCGTTCGTTGCCGCATCCGCTCCCGCTCGACGATGTGTCTCGTCTCCTGGAAGCCCCCGATACCGCCACGCTCGTCGGCCTGCGAGACCGCGCCATCCTCGAGGTGCTGTACGGAGCCGGACTGCGGATCTCGGAGCTGGTCGGGCTCGACGTCGACGACGTGGATCTGGAGGAGGGCTCCGTCCGCGTCCTCGGCAAGGGAGGGAAGGAACGGGAGGTCCCGCTGGGCGCGTTCGGTCGCGAGGCGGTGAAGGCCTACCTCGTACGGGCGCGGCCGACGTTCGCCTCGAGGGTGAGCCGCGCGGCGCTCTTCCTGAACCAGCGCGGCGGCCGGCTGACGCGACAGAGCTGCACCCGGATCCTCGCCGCATCGGTCGAGGCCGCCGGGATCGAGCGACGGGTCACCCTTCACACGCTCCGGCATTCCTTCGCGACCCACCTCTTGGAGGGAGGCGCGGACGTCCGCGTCGTGCAAGAGTTGCTCGGACACGCGAGCGTCGCCACCACGCAGATCTACACGTTGGTGACCAAGGACCACCTCCGTGAGGTGTACTACACGTCGCATCCGCGCGCGCGGCGCGGGACGACCCGAGGGAGTGGAGCCGGATGATCGAGGACGAGTTCGTCGAGCGGATGCGGGCTGCCCTGACCGAACAACGCGCCCAGGTCCGTCGGGAGATCGCGGAGCAAGGCGCCGATCCCGACAGCGACGAGGTGTCGTTCGTCGACGACGCCGGGTTCTCGGACCGTTCGCACAGCACCCAGGAGCGCTCCCGGCTCATCGCGGTCGTGGAGGCACTCCGATCCAACCTGACCGACGTGGAACGAGCCTTGGGCCGGATCGACGCGGGGACGTACGGCACCTGCGAGCGTTGCGGCAAGCCGATCGATCCAGCGCGTCTCGAGGCGCGGCCATGGGCGTTGCTCTGCATGGACTGCAAACAGAAGCGGTGAGTCGAGTGTCCGATGCGTTGGTGCCCCGCGTGCTCCTCGTCGTCTGCGACTCGTGGGGGGTGGGGGACGCGCCGGATGCCGATGCGTACGGCGACCGCGGCGCCGACACGATCGGGAACACGTCGCGGGCGGTAGGTGGCTTGCACGCGCCGAACATCGAGGCGCTCGGCCTCGGACACCTCACGCAGATCGAAGGGATCGCTGAACGAGCCGAGACCGGCTCGGGGCACGGTCGCGCGACCGAGCGATCCGCCGGCAAGGACACCACCACCGGACACTGGGAGATGATGGGTATCCGGCTCGACGAACCCTTCCCGTTGTATCCGGACGGGTTCCCTCCCGACATCGTCGGACCGTTCGAGGAGGCGATCGGCCACCGGATCCTGGGCAACGTGCCCGCGTCCGGAACGGAGATCATCGCGGAGCTGGGAGAGGAGCACCTCCGCACGGGGGAACCGATCGTGTACACGAGCGGAGACTCCGTCTTCCAGATCGCGACGCACAAAGACGTCGTCCCGCTCCCGACGCTGTACGAGTGGAGCCGCGTGGCGCGACGCCTGCTCACCGGTGAGCACATGGTCGGCAGGGTCATCGCCCGGCCGTTCGAGGGCCCGCCGGGTGCGTTCGTGCGTTCGCCTGAACGGCGGGACTTCGCAGTGCCGCCTCCGGGTCCGACCGTGCTCGACCGCCTCCAAGGTGCCGGCGTGCCGGTGTACGGGGTCGGCAAGATCCGCGACATCTTCTCCGGCCAGGGGATCACCGAGGGCCGGTACTCGGATTCGAACGATCACGGCATCGAGCTGACGCTGGATTACCTGAAGCGACCATCCCCGTCGTTCGTGTTCACGAACCTCGTGGACTTCGACTCGAAGTACGGGCACCGCAACGACCCGGCCGGGTACGCGAAGGCGATCGAGGCGTTCGACCGGCGGCTCCCCGACCTCCTCCGCGCATCGGATGGGGGTGTCGTGTTCATCACGGGCGACCATGGTTGTGACCCGACCAGCGTCTCCACCGACCACACCAGGGAGCGAACGCCCCTGCTCGCCGCCGGGCTGCCGGGCGGTCCGCATGAGATCGGCACCCGGGGGTCGTTCGGCGACCTCGGTCACACGATCGCCGCTCTCCTTGGGGTCGAGGTCGAGGGTCTCGAGGGCGAGGGCTTCGCGGACCGGATCGGGTTCGGCGGGTGATCGGATGCACGTCGTGATGAGGTTGAGCGTCGGGTCGAGGAGACGCTCCGTCACGATCGAGACGGTGCCTGGACGTGCACATGACCGCGACCCCGAGCACGCCCTGACGCACGGGGCAGGCTCTCGGTGAGCCTCGAGGACCCCCGCGTCGTCGTGGCCAGGAAGCGCGACGGACAGGTGCTAGCTCCCGCTGACATCCAGGCGTTCGTCGAGGCGTATACGGCGGGAGACGTCTCCGATGCGCTCGCCGCCGCCTTCCTGATGGCGAGCCTGCTCCGAGGGCTCGACGACGATGAGACGCTCGCCATGACCAGGGCGATGATCGACTCCGGCGACGTCGTGTCCTTCGGCGATCTCGGCAAGCCGTCGGTCGACAAGCATTCCACGGGCGGTGTCGCCGACGGCGTGACGCTCGCGTTCGCGC
This sequence comes from uncultured Actinomycetes bacterium, assembly GCA_963736335.1. Classification (GTDB taxonomy): domain Bacteria; phylum Actinomycetota; class UBA4738; order UBA4738; family HRBIN12; genus JBBQVZ01. The sequence continues at coordinate 991,962 of CAVTOC010000005.1, forward strand.
CCATGGCGGCCTCGCTCGGCTTGGCGGTCGCCAAGCTGTCGGGTCGCGGCCTCGGCCACACGGGAGGCACGCTCGACAAGCTCGAAGCGATCCCGGGCCTGCGGACGGATCTGTCACCCGTGGAGATCGCCCGGCAGGTGACGGACATCGGGTGCGCCGTCGCCGCCCAGTCCGCGAACCTCGTGCCGGCCGACGGCAAGCTCTACGCCCTGCGGGACGCCACGGCGACCGTCCCGTCGGTGCCGCTCATCGCGGCGAGCGTCATGTCGAAGAAGCTGGCGGTGCAGACCGACCGGATCCTCCTCGACGTGAAGGCGGGGTCGGGGGCGTTCATGAAGACGCCCGAAGAAGCCGAGGTGCTCGCTCGGGCGTGCCTGTCCCTGGCGCGCGGATGGGGTCGTCCCGCCGACGTCGCCGTGACTGACATGTCGCAGCCGCTCGGCGACGCGGTCGGCAACGCGCTCGACATCGTGGAAGCGGTTGAGCTCCTCCGGGGGACGTTCCGGGGTCGATTGCGGGACCTCGCGGTGATCTTCGCGGCGCGGGCGCTGGAGGCGACGGAGCACGTCCCGCACGACGAGGCGGTGGCGCGGGCCGAGCACACGCTGGATGGGGGAGAGGCCCTGGAGCGGTTCCGCCTGATGGTTGAGGCGCAAGGGGGCGACCCGCACGTCGTCGACGATCCCCAGGCCGTGCTGCCGAGGGCGCCGGTCGTCCTCGCGATCCGGGCCGGAACAGACGGTACGCTCGCCGCCGTGGATGCTGAGGCGATCGGATCGGCGAGCGTGGCGTTGGGCGCGGGCCGGATCCGCAAGGGCGATCCGATCGACCCCGCGGTCGGGTTGGTGGTCCGGATCAAGATCGGCGACGAGGTCGGCTCGGGGGACCCGATCGGTGAGGTGCACGCGCGGTCGGAGGACGAGGCCGCGGAGGCCGCGCGACGGGTCCTCGCGGCGCTCACGCTGACGGCGGGCGATGTGCAGCCACCTCCCCTGATCCACGGTTGGATCGACGACGGGCTCCGCGGGTGAGCAACTTCCGGTTCGCCCTCTACCTGGCGGGGTCGCTGCTCGTCGGGCTGAGCGTTCGCGAGTACGCCCGGGCGTTCACGGCCGCCAGGCTGCACGATCCGACGCCGCGGCTGTGGGGGCGGCTGACGTTCAGCCCGAAGGTGTGGTTCGAACCGTTCGGGAGCGGGTTGCTCCCGGCGCTGATCCTGCTGCTGTGGGGCGTCGGGGCGTCCTTCCTCCCGCCACCCGTGGCGTACGGCAAGCCGGCGCCCGTCGATCCGAACTACTTCCACGATCGCACGCGGGACACGGTCTCCGTGTCGCTCGCGGGCCCGATCGCGAACCTGGCGCTCGCGGCCATCGGCGGGTTGGCGCTCCGCGCCGGGATCGTCGGAGAGGTCGGCCTGGTGGCGCTCGCGTTCATGCTGGCCAACCTCTCGCTCCTGGTGTTCCATCTCCTGCCCATCCCCGGCCTCGACGGCGCGAGGATGGTGGCGCTCGTCCTTCCGCCGCGGGCGGCCGAGGTCTACCGCAACGCCGACCAGTACCTGCCGTTGTTCGTGCTCATCGTGCTGTTCTTGTTCGGGGGCCCGTTGATCTCGATCGTGAACTCGCTCACGGACTCGCTCTGCCGGCTCCTCTCCGGATTCTCCTGCCCGCCGCTGTAGCTCCCCGGTCGGGCGAGGGGTCCGCGCTATCATCGGCCATCGACCAGGCCGCTTCCGCCTCCGACCGCAGCGCGCGCGTGCTGACGGGCTTCCGACCGACCGGACCGCTGCACGTGGGCCATTGGGCGGGCAACGTCGGCAACGCCGTGCGCCTCCAGGACGAGGGGTACGAGTGCTTCTACTTCGTCGCGGACTGGCACATGCTCACGACCCATTACGACCAAACCCACACGCTCCCCGATGCCGTCGAAGGGCTGGTGCTCGACCTGCTCGCCGCCGGGATCGATCCCGCGCGGTCGGTCGTGTATCGCCAGTCCGATCTCCCCGAGGTCGCGGAGATGGCACTGCTCCTGGGGATGATCACGCCCCTCGGGTGGCTGGAGCGCGTCCCGACCTACAAGGAACGGTTGCGCGATATGGCCGAGCGCGATATCGCCAACTTCGGGCTGCTCGGGTACCCGGTCCTGCAGACGGTCGACATCACGATCGTTCGGGGCGCGCTCGTGCCGGTCGGGGAGGACCAGGTCTCGCACCTGGAGATCTCCCGCGAGATCGTCCGGCGGTTCAACCGGCTGTACGGTGACGTCCTGCTGGAGCCGCAGGCGCTCCTGTCCGAATGGCCGATGATCCCGGGCTCGGACGGCCGGAAGATGTCGAAGTCGTTGGACAACACGATCAACCTGGACGACGACCCCGACACGATCCGCGCGAAGGTCCGATCGTTCATCACGGATCCACAGAAGGTGCGTCGCGGCGACCCCGGACGTCCCGAGATCTGTCCGATATTCTCCTTGCACCGCAAGTTCTCTCCGGACATCCTGGCGTGGACCGATGAGCATTGCCGCACCGGCGAGCTGGGGTGCGTGGACTGCAAGACGAACCTGGCCGACCGCATCATCGAGCAGCTCGGGCCGTTCCGCGAACGACGGGCGGAGCTGGCCGCGAAGCCCGACCTCGTCTCCGATGTGCTCGCCGCGGGGGCGGACAGAGTGCGCCCGGTCGTAGAGGCGACGATGGCGGCCGTGCGGGCCGCGATGCATTTCGGATGAGCGATCCGGGCGCCGTTCCCGCGGGAAGCTTCGCCGTCGATCTGCCGGTCTTCACGGGCCCGTTCCGACTGCTCGCTGAGCTGATCATGGAGCAGAAGGTGGACGTGTGCGACATCGCCGTCGCGACGGTCACCGACGGGTACCTCGCGTACGCGAAGGAGGCGGACGCGTGGAACCTGGAAGAGGCGACGTGGTTCCTTGCCATCTGCGCCGTGCTCCTGGAGCTGAAGGTCGGCCGGCTGATGCCGCGTCATACCGAACAGGACGAGGAGGACCTGCTCGGAGCGTCTCCGGACCTCGCGTACGCCCGCAGCATCGAGCTGGCTGCGTTCCGCAGGGTCGCGGTCGAGCTGGCGAGGCGTCTGGAGGACGAGGCGGGGTTCTTCGCGCGGGACGTCGGTCCGGGTCCGGAGTTCTCACACCTGTATCCCGACCCGATGGAGACGATCGTGGCCGAGGACCTGGCTCGTGCGGCGGCCCAGCTCCTGCGCCCGCCCCCGACCCTCGACCTCTCGCACGTCACGCCGATCCGCTACTCGGTCGAGGACGCGATGACGGCCGTCCGCGAGCGGATGGAGGGGTTCGGTGGCCCGGCGACGTTCCGTGACCTGGTGGCGGACTGCTCCGACCGGATCCACGTGGTCGTGCGGTTCCTGGCCATCCTCGAGCTGTACCGTGAAGGGAAGGTCGAGCTTCAGCAGGGGCCGACGTTCGGAGAGATCGAGGTGGAGTGGAATGCCTGAAACGCACGATGACCAGCAGACGATCCACGCCGGCGCCGGACAGGACACGCGCGCTCTCGAGGCGCTGTTCTTCGTCTCGGACGAGCCGATCGCGGCCTCCGTTCTCGCCCAGGCGCTGGAGGTCGACCGACGGACCGTCGAGGGACTCTGCGAGCGCCTGGCGCGGGAGCTGGAGGATCGCGGTTCGGGCCTGGTCCTGCGCAACATCGCCGGCGGGTGGCGCCTGTTCACCCACCCGGACACGGCACCGATCGTCGAGCAGTTCGTCCTGTCCTCGCGACAGGCCCGCCTCACCAAGGCATCGCTCGAGACGCTCTCCATCGTCGCCTACAAGCAGCCCGTCACCCGGCATCAGATCTCGGCGATCCGCGGCGTGAACTCCGACGGCGTCCTGCGAGCGCTGACCGACCGGGGGCTGATCGAGGAGGCCGGTCGAGAGGAGACCCCCGGGCGACCGGTCCTCTACGGCACGACCCCCGGGTTCCTTGAGCGGCTCGGACTGCCGTCCCTCGCGTCGCTGCCATCGCTCGCCCCGCTGTTGGGGATCGACGCCGAGGAGACGCCCGAGGACGCCGCATCGCCCGTCCTCGACGACGTGGTCGCGGTCGACCTCTCGGCCGAGGCCGGCGAAGAGACCGACCCAGAGCCCCTGCCCTCCGACGACCCGACCGCCTGACCCATGCCAGCGGAGCGCGTCCAGCGCGCGCTGGCACGGGCCGGCTTCGGTTCGCGTCGAGCGTGCGAGCAGCTGATCGTCGACGGACGGGTGACCGTCAACGGGACGGTGGCCACGCTCGGCGACCGCGTCGACGCCGGCGCCGACAGTGTCTCCGTCGACGGGGTGACCGTGAACCTCGACCCCAACGTGAGGTACTACGCCCTCCACAAGCCGCCGGGCGTCGTCACGACCATGCACGACCCGCAGGGGCGGCCCGACATCCGCGGCTTCTTGCCCGAGGAGGGTCCGCGGGTGTTCCCGGTGGGGCGCCTCGACCGAGATAGCGAGGGGCTCCTTCTCCTCACGAACGACGGGGAGCTCGGCAACCGCCTGCTCCATCCGCGCTACGCGATCGAGAAGGAGTACCTGGCCGAGGTGGAAGGTGCCCCGACGGACAAGCAGGTCGCCCGGATCCGACGCGGCGTGGAGCTGGAGGACGGTCCGGCCAAGCCCACGTCCGTCCGCGTCGTCGCTTCGAGCGGCCCGCGAGGCGCCGTTCGGCTCACGATGACGGAGGGCCGCAAGCGCGAGGTTCGCCGGTTGCTGGCCGAGGTGGGCCTGCCAGTGGCGAGGCTCGTTCGGTTACGGGTCGGTCCCGTGAAGCTGGGGAACCTGGCGCCGGGGGCGCTCCGCGAGCTGACGCCCGAGGAGATCCGCTCTCTGGCACGGGCCACCGACATGTAGCCTTGTCGCTCCGGGGCGCCGGCTGCCGGGGAGGGAACGCGTGATGAAGGTTCGTGCCGCCCGCGGTGCCATCGTCGTGGTCCATGACGACGCCGACGTCGTGCTCGACGCGACGGAGCGGCTGCTCGCGGCGGTGATCGAACGGAACGCGATCGAACCGGACGACCTGATCAGCGTCCTGTTCACGGTCACCGACGACCTGCGATCCGCGTTCCCGGCCGAGGCCGCGCGGCGGATGGGACTCGGCCGCGTCCCGTTGATGTGCGCGCGGGAGATCCCGGTCGCCGGCTCGATGCCGTCCGTGATCAGGCTCCTGGCCCATTTCCACAGCGAGCGAACCCTCGACCAGATCGCTCACGTGTACCTCGACGGCGCGGAGTCGCTGCGCGATGACCTCGACCGCACCTGAGCGCGTCGCCGTCGTCGGCACCGGCCTGATCGGCACGTCGATCGCCATGGCGGCCGCGCGGGTGGGATCGACGGTCTCGGGTTGGGACGCAGACTCGGAGACACTCGGTTCGGCGGCCGGACGAACGGGGCTCCGGGGCGCGCGGTCGCTCGAGGACGCGGTGGTCGGGGCCGACATCGTGGTGGTGTGCTCGCCGGTGCCGTCGATCCCTGAACTGGCCGCGCGCGCGCTCGCGGCCGTCCCGACGGCCATCGTCACGGACGCCGGCAGCATCAAGGGCCCCGTCGTCCGAGACGTCGCCGCGCTGGCGGGAGCCCACGCGACGCGGTTCATCGGCGGCCACCCCATGGGCGGCTCGGAGCGCTCCGGTCCCGAGCACGCCTCCGCATCGCTCGTCGACGGGATCGTGTGGGTCCTCACGCCGGATGAGCGGGCCGATCCGGGGGCGATCGCGTCGCTCGAGGCGTGGATCGAACGGATCGGCGGGCGCCCGGTCCGCATGTCGGCGGCCAGGCACGATCGACTGGTGGCGTTCGTGAGTCACCTCCCGCAGATCGCGTCCACGGCGCTGATGGGTCTGGCGGCGACCGAGGAAGCCGACGAGCCCGACATCTTGTTGCTGGCCGCAGGTGGCTTCCGCGATCTGACACGCCTGGCGTCGTCGAACCCGGCGCTGTGGAGCCAGATCCTGTTGTCGAACCGCGACGCCATCGCGGAGGCGATCGATCTGTACACCGCCCGCTTGGCCGATCTCCGCGCCATGGTCGTGGAAGGTCGCGGGCCGGACGTCGAGGAAACGTTCGACGACGCGAAGCGGGCCCGGTTGCGCCTGGCTGCGAAGCCACAGGTGCGTGCCGGCGTCGCGGTCCTCCAGGTTCAGGCGCCGGACCGACCCGGAGCCCTGGCCGAGCTCACCTCGGTGCTCGCCGAGCATTCCGTCAACATCGAGGACCTCCAGATCGTGCACTCGCCCGAGGGCGGGCGGGGGACCGTGCACCTGACCGTCGCGGCGACGTCGGCGGACGACGCGCTCCGTGTGCTTGCCTCACGGTCGTTCGATCCGATCCGGCTGGCCTGAGATCGCGTCATGCGGATCCGAGTGGAACCCGGCGGCACCCTCCGTGGAGAGCCACGCGTGCCGGGGGACAAGTCGATCGCGCACCGCTGGTTGATCCTGGCCGCGACCGCACGCGGTCGCAGCCGTCTAGTAGGGCTTCCGGCTTCCCTCGACGTTCGCTCGACGGCTTCGTGCCTCGGCCTCGTCTCGGAACGGGGTCGACCTGCACTCGAAGCTTGGGCTCGGAACGGTCCGGCGTCCACCGAGGGTCACGGTTCCACGTGGAACGATGACGATCCGGAGAGCGCCGTCATCGCACTTGAGGTCGAGGGTGAGGGCCGCCTGGCGCTCACGGAACCGATGGACCGACTCGACTGCGGGAACTCCGGCACCACCATGCGCCTGCTCGCCGGAACCCTCGCCGCCGCGCCCTTCCGCTCGGTGCTCGTGGGCGACGCCAGCCTCACCTCCCGGCCGATGGAGCGGGTGGCGGCTCCGCTCAGGGAGATGGGAGCGACCGTCACCACGACCGACGGCCACGCGCCGGTCGAGGTCGTCGGAGGATCGCTCTACGGCATCTCGTATGCGCTCCCCATCCCCACCGCTCAGGTGAAGGGCGCGGTCCTCCTGGCCGGCATCGCGGCCGAGGGGGAGACGTCGGTCACCGAACCGGCCGCGACCCGCGACCACACCGAGCGGGCGCTCGCCGCCCTGGGCGCGCCGGTGTCCGTCGAGGGGACGAGGGTCACATTGCAGGGCGTGTATCAACACGATGCCTTCGCAGGAGCGGTGCCCGGCGACGTGTCCTCCGCCGCGTTCCTCGTGGCCGCGGCCGCGGTGACCGGATCGGAGCTCACCGTCCGCGACGTCGGCCTCAACCCGAGCCGCCTCCACTTCCTGGAGGTCATGCGGCGCATGGGTGTACGGACGGAGATCCGCCCAACGGGGGAGGAGCTGGGCGAGCCCGTCGGCGACCTGTGGGTTGGGGGAGGAGCGGAGCTGCGGGGGACGGAGGTTTCCGCCTCGGAGCTCCCGCTCGTGATCGACGAGGTGCCCGTCCTGGCGCTGCTCGCCACCCACGCCCGGGGAGAGACCTGGTTCCTGGAGGCGGCCGAGCTCCGCGCGAAGGAGAGCGACCGGCTCTCCGGCGTGGCGGACGGCGTTCGCGCGCTGGGCGGGCACGCCGGCGTGGAAGGGGACGACCTGGTGGTGCCCGGCATGGGGCTCCGAGGCGGGGTCGCCGACAGCCGGGGGGACCACCGGCTGTCGATGGCGTTCGCGGTCGCGGCGCTCGCGGCAGACGGGCCGAGTGAGATCGAGGGGATGGAGGCCGCCGACGTGTCGTTCCCCGGGTTCGTCGACGTCCTGCGGGCGCTCGGCGCCACCATGGAGGACATCACGTGACGAAGCTGGAGGTGATCGCGATCGACGGTGCGGCCGGCTCCGGCAAGAGCACGCTCGCGAGAGGCCTCGCCGAGACGCTCGGCATCCCGTACGTGAACACGGGGATCATGTATCGAGCGCTGACGCTCGCGGCCCTCGACTCGGGGCTCGACCCTGAGGATGGCGCGTCGCTCGCGGAACTGATGTCGAGGTTGAGGTTCGGATTGTCGGACGGCCACCCGCCGGAGATCGAGGTCGAGGGTTCGCCCGGCTCTGACGCGCTCGAGTCCGAGCGCGTCGAGGCCGAGGTGTCTCACGTTGCCCGTCACCCGCAGGTCCGGGCACTGATGCGTGAGGGTCAACGTGCGCTCGGCATGCCGCGCGCGGTGGTCGAGGGTCGAGACATCGGCACCGTCGTGTTCCCCGACGCACCCGTCAAGCTCTTCTTGACCGCAGAGTCGAGAACGCGCGTCGCGCGGCGCGCGGAGCAACGGAGTGCGGCCGATCCGGTCGACGTGGAGGAGGCACTGCGGCGTCGCGACGCGCGGGACGCCCGGGTGAACCCGTTCGAACCGGCTCCCGACGCGTTCGTGCTGGATACGAGCGAGCGGTCGGTCGGCGACACGCTCGACGTCGCGATCGAGATCGTGCGCGACCGGCTGCCGGAGCTGTTCCCGTGACCGGGGCCCTGCCGAAGGTCGCGGTGATCGGTCGGCAGAACGTCGGCAAGTCGACGCTCGTGAACCGTCTGTTCGGACGCCGCGAGACGATCGCCGACGAGATGCCCGGGGTGACGCGCGACCGCGTCGAGGTGCAGACCACGTGGGGCGACCGGACGTTCGCACTGGTCGACACCGGGGGGTACACGCGGGTCACCCGGGGGATCGAGTCGCTCGTTGCGGGTCAGGCGGATCGAGCGGCGGCGGAGGCCGACCTGATCCTGCTGATCGTGGACGCACAGGCGGGCGTCACGGAGGAGGATGCGATGCTCGCCAAACGCCTCCGGCGGTCGACCGTTCCCGTGTTGGTGGTGGCGAACAAGGTCGACGGTGAACGAGAGGAGGCCGACGTCGCGGCGCTCTACGCGCTCGGCCTCGGCGAGCCGGTGCCGGTGTCCGCGCTGCACGGTCGGGGCGCGGGCGACCTCCTCGACCGCCTGGTCGCGCTGCTGCCGGAGGGATCGCACGACGATGTATCCGACGAGGAGGAGCCGGTCGAGCCGAGGTTCGCGCTGGTCGGCCGTCCCAACGTCGGCAAGTCGTCGATCTTCAACGCCCTCGTGGGTGAGGAGCGGTCCGTCGTGTATCGAGAGGCGGGCACCACGCGGGACAGCGTCGATGCCGTGCTCGAGTGGCCGGGCGGCCCCGTGCGCTTCGTGGACACCGCCGGGATGCGCCGGCAGACGCGGGTGAGCGGCGTCGAGTACTACGGGTTCCTGCGTGCGACGCGGGCGATCGAACGCGCCGACGTCGCCGTGGCGGTGATCGAGGCTCCCGAGGGGTTCACGTCCGAGGACAAGAAGATCGTCGTCCGCGTGCTCGAGGCAGGTCGAGGGTTGCTGATCGCCGCGAACAAATGGGATCTGGTCGAGGAGAAGGATCGAACGTTCAAGCGATTGTCCGAAGAGGCGGCGCTCTTCGCGAACGCCACGATCATGCGCACCTCGGCCACGCGGGGCCAGGGGGTGCATCGGCTCCCTCCGCTGCTGATGGATCTCCGCGAGCGCTGGGCCCATCGCGTCTCGACGGCGAAGGTCAACGAGGTCCTCCAACGCGCGCAGGAGGAACGTCCGACCCCGCGCAACGCCGGGAACCTCCACTACGCGACCCAGGTCGGTTCGGGCCCGCCGACGTTCGTGATCTTCGGCGGGTCGCGTGAGCCCGATCCGAGCTATCAGCGATACCTGGAGAACCGCCTGCGCCGGACGTTCGACTACGACGGCGTCCCCATCCGCCTCGCGTTCCGTCCACGGACGCGCGGGCCGAAGCCCGGCGGGAAGCGTCACTAGGTCACCTTGATACGATGCAGGTCGCGGGACGTGGCGCAGCCTGGTAGCGCACTGGTCTGGGGGACCAGGGGTCGCGGGTTCAAATCCCGCCGTCCCGACGACACGTGCTCGGCATCCGCCCGATAGATTGAGGCGATGAAGGGGACCGGCTCGCCCGAGCGCGCGTCGTCGGCCATCCTGACCGTCCCGAACCTCCTGTCGTTCCTCCGCATCCTGCTGATCCCCGTGTTCGTCGTCCTGATCGTCCATGAGCCCACGACGACAGCTGGCCTGATCTTGTTCGGCGTCGTGGTGGCGACCGATTGGGTCGATGGGCTCGTCGCCCGGCGCACCGGCCAGGTGTCCGAGCTGGGCAAGGTCCTCGACCCGACGGCGGACCGCCTCGCGATCGCCGCGGGTCTGATCGCATTCGTCGTACGCGGCGTGATCCCGCTGTGGGCGGCCCTGCTGATCTTGGTCCGCGACGTGGTCGTCCTGATCGCGGGCGGCGTGGTCCTGTCGAGGAAGCACGTGCGACTCGAGGTCCGGTTCATCGGGAAGGTCGCCACGTTCACCTTGATGATGGCCATCCCGTGGATCGCGTGGGGCAACCTCGATCTGCCGCTCGCCGACGCCGCGCTCGTGGCCGGATGGGCGACGTTCGCGGTCGGGATCGTCGAGTATTACGTGGCGGCGGGCGCGTACGCCGGCGACATCCGCCGCGCGTTGGCGACCTCCGCCTGACACCAGCGGCGCGGGCATCCCGCGCGATAGCTCGGGAGCGACTATCGTTGCCGACCGAGCGGATGAGGGAGGAACCCCCGTGGAATATCCGGACGACCTTCGCTACACGAAGGAGCACGAGTGGGCGCGCGTCGAGGGGAACGTCGTCCGTGTCGGCATCACCGACTTCGCCCAGGATGCGCTCGGCGACGTGGTGTATGTGGATCTTCCGGACGTCGGCACCGAGGTCCACGCCGGCCAGGCGTTCGCCGAGGTCGAGTCGACCAAGTCCGTCTCCGACGTGTTCAGCCCCATCGAGGGATCGATCGTCGAGCGCAACCCGCTCATCGATGAGCACTCTGAGCTGGTGAACGAGCAGCCGTACGGCGACGGCTGGCTGGTGCTGCTGCAGCCCGTCGATCTCACTGCGGTGGAAGGGCTCCTGGACGCCGCCGCGTACCGCGCGTTCGTCGAAGAGGGCGTTGGCTAGTCCACCCGCGGTCGAGCTTCAGGACGATCGAGGGTTGAGGCCCAGCTCGACCACTTGTTGACCCTCTGTGACCCCTGCGATAACGTCCACGAACCGTCAAGGGTCGAGGGTCCGACCTCCACCTCGACCCTCGGGGGGAGACGGCGGTCAGGGAGGACTTGAAGGTGTTCTGTACCCATTGTGGACATCCCAACCGGGACGACGCGCGTTTCTGCGCGAGCTGTGGGCGTCCGCTGCAAGGTGACCCCACGCTGTCCCTGACCCCCGTCGAGACCGAGGATGAGGCGCAGGATGAGTTCCCGTTCCCTCACGACGAGCTCGAACCCGGACAGGCTCTGCTTCTGGTCAAGCGTGGCCCGAACGCCGGGTCGACGTTCCTCCTCACGGACGACGTCACCTCTGTCGGCCGCAACACGGACAGCGGCGTCTTCCTCGACGACATCACGGTGTCGCGCTCGCACGCGACGATCGAACGGCGCGACGGCGACGCGTTCTTCGTCAAGGACGGCGGGAGCCTCAACGGGACGTACGTGAACAGCGTGCAGGTCGATGAGACCAAGCTCGCGTCGGGCGACGAGGTGCAGATCGGGATGTTCAAGTTGATCTTCTTCGCGGCAGGGGAGTGAGTTGACGATGGCGGGAACGCGCAACTACCAATCGATCGGCGAAGTGTTGGTGTCGGTGAAGACGGAGTTCCCGGACATCACGATCTCGAAGATCCGGTTCCTGGAGGCCGAGGGACTGATCGAGCCCGAGCGCACACCCTCGGGGTACCGCAAGTTCTACGTCGACGACGTCGACCGGCTGAAGTCGATCCTGCGGATGCAGCGCGACGAGTACCTCCCGCTCAAGGTGATCAAGGAACGCCTTCTCTCGCAAGGATCCGAAGAGGAGCTCTTCGACGAGGACGGCGTCGCGATCGAAAGCACCGGAGCGGCCGGCCCGCCGCCCACCGCGGCGGAGGAGCTCGCCGAGGCGCCCACCGGACTGCAGATGTCGATCGAGGAGATGTCGGCGGCCACGGGGGTCGAACGCGACCGGATCAAGGAGCTCGAGTCGTTCGGGATCGTCTGTTCGCACGGGCCGGACGCCGCCAAGTACTACGACGGCGACGATTACATCGTGCTCTCCATCGTGAAGGACTTCTTCCGGTTCGGGGTCGAGCCGAGGCACCTCACCATGTACAAACACTTCGAGGAACGTGAGGCCGACTTCTTCGAGACGATCGTGGCGCCCACCCTGCGGCAGAAGAACCCGGACGCGCGCCGCGCCGCATCGCAAGCGCTCGCCGACCTGGCCGTCACGTCGCGGAAATTCAAGCAGGCGCTGCTGCGATCGAACCTCCGGGACAACCTCCAGAGCGCGTGAGGCCCAGGCGCTCGCGCTCGGGGCGCGTCGCACTCACCGTCGCTCTCGTCATCGCCGCACAGTCCGCGTTGATCGGGCTCGCGTCGGCCCAGCAAGCGCCACCGCCCACGCCGGTTCCGCCCGACGCTTCGCTATCGCCCTTCCCGCAGTCCCTCGACACACCCGCGGATGCGTCGTTGCCGCCCGCGCTGTCCGCGCCGGTCGCGATCCTGGCCGACCTCGATACGGGTCAGGTGCTGTTCTCGAAAGCGGCCGACGTTCGGCGCCCCATCGCGAGCCTGACGAAGATCATGACCGCGCTGCTGGTCCTCGAGCAGAGCCACCCGGCCGATGTCGTCACCGTTGCCCCGGATGCCGTGCTCCCCGACGCCGACCGGCAGGGGATCGCGGCCCTTGGCCTCGAGGTGGGGGAGCAGATCAGCGTGGGGAACCTGCTCTACGCCCTCCTCCTGCAATCGGCCAACGACGCCGCCGTCGCGCTCGCCGACCACGTCGCCGGCTCCGAGGCGCGTTTCGTGAAGGAGATGAACACGCGTGCAGCCGCGTTGGGTCTGCGTCGGACCCGGTTCCGTTCGCCCAACGGATTGGACGACCGCGGCTACTCCACGGCGAGGGACCTGATGAACCTGACACGCACCGCCATGAACCTCCCGCGGTTCGACGACATCGTCGCGACGATGTTCCGCTCGATCCCGGCTCCCGGGGGCGGCACACGAGAGATCCAGAACCGGAACGCCCTCTTGTGGCTGTACGCGGGCGCGACCGGTGTGAAGACGGGGTACACGGCGCGAGCCGGGTACTGCGTGGTCGCCGCGGCGCAGCGGGGGGAGCGGCGATTGGTGTCCGTGGTCCTCGGCGCGCCCGGCGATGCGTTCTCCGACGCCGCGGCCCTGTTGGATTTCGGCTTCACCGCCTTCACGGATCACCGGTTCGTGACGACGGGCGATCCGGGTGGGATCGTCACGCTCCCCGGCGGAAGCGTCGCGGTCGACGTCGGAGCCGATCTCGCGGCGCTCGTCCCGATCGCGTCCTTGGACGCGGTCCGCGAGCAGATCGTCGTGGACCCTTCGGCGGCCTATCCACCGGCTCCGGGAGAGCGGGTCGCGCGACTCAAGATCACGCTCCCCGGGATCACGGTCGGGCGCGTGCCGCTCGTGGTCTCGTCCGTGCCGCCACCTCCGCCGATCGACGACGGCGCATGGTGGCAACGGGCCGCCGACGCGCTGACGTCGGCGATCGGAGCGGCCGTGGACGCGGTGCGGGGTTGACGGCCGCCGTTCGTCCGGCGTTCCACGGCCCGCCGCCGTCCGGCTGCTAGGCTCGCGCCCGATGACGGAGGTCGCGAGCGTCCTGTACGGACGCGAGGACATCCGCCGCCGGGTCGAGGAGCTCGGCCGCGCTATCACCGGGGACTACGCGGGGCGAGAACCCGTCCTCATCTCGGTGCTCAAGGGCGGAACGATGTTCCTCGCGGACCTGATGCGCCAGCTACCCCTCCCGCTCGAGGTTCATTTCATGGCGATCAGCCGTTACGGCGACGCGGAGGAGTCGTTCGGGCGGGTGCAGATCCTGCTCGACCTCGACGTGGATCTGGCCGGGCGAGATGTGTTGCTCGTCGAGGACATCGTGGACACGGGCCTCACCCTTTCGTACCTGTTGTCGGTCCTGCGCGCGCGTGGCCCTGCATCGATCGAGGTCTGCTCGCTGCTGGACAAGGCGGTCAGGCGGATCGCGCCGCTCTCCGTGCGCTATGCGGGCTTCGACTGCCCGGACCGTTTCGTGGTGGGCTACGGGTTGGACTTCGCCGAGCGATATCGCAACCTGGCCGACATCTTCGCCGTCGACGACCTGAAGGCGCTCCGAGCCGACCCCGACGCGCTCGTGCCGCTGCTCACCGCATCCTGAGGTTGCCCACCGTGGGGGGCGCCCGTACAGTGCAGGGGAGCCCATGATCGAGATGGAACTGACCGGCGTGCGCGTGGAGCTCCCGACCAACCAGCCGATCGTGCTGCTGCGGGAGCGGGGAGGTGAGCGCTACCTGCCCATCTGGATCGGAGCCGCCGAGGCCGCAGCCATCGCGCTGTCCCTCCAGGGTGTGCAGACACCGCGCCCGATGACGCACGATCTCATGAAGACGATCCTCGAAGACCTCACCGTGCAGGTGCAGCGCATCGTCGTGACGGAGCTCCGGGAAAGTACGTACTACGCCACGATCCACCTCGAGCGCTCCGGTGAGAACTTCGAGATCTCCTCCCGTCCCTCCGATGCGATCGCGCTCGCCGTTCGGATGTCGGTGCCGATCTTCGCGCAGGAGGACGTGCTCGCGGAGGCATCGATCCTGATCCCGGGCGACGAGGAGGAAGAGGTCGAGAAGTTCCGGGAGTTCCTGGACAACGTTCGACCCGAAGACTTCGACGGGTAACGCGGAAACGCTCGACGGGCCCGCTAGCCGTAGAAGAAGACCGTGACCCACAGCGTGCCGTCGACGCGGACCGAGCCGATGGCCACGTGGGTGAAGGCGCGGTTCAGGATGTTCTCGCGGTGGGGCGGGCTGTCCATGAACGCCTGCTGCAGCGATGCGACGTCTTGCGGCGTGTAGCCGACGTTCTCGCCCCAGACGTGCCAGGTCATCCCGTGCAGGTAGACGTCGACGTTCGACGTGTGGAAGAGGGTGCCGCTGCTCGCCATGGCCTGGCTGTGTCGTCGAGCGATCACCGACAGCTCCCGGTTCAACTTCAAGCTGGGCACGTCGAACCGTCCGCGGCTGTCGTTCGTGGCCTTGAAGAGCTTCCAGGAATCGCCCCCGACCTCCAGACGCGTGGATCGGTGCGCCGCCGGTGCGCCGACCCGGCTCGCGAACGCCGTCGTCGGGACGAGGCTCAGCATGATCACGGCCGCGAAGGCGGCCACGATGCCGGTCGATCGAAGCGTCGGATGACGGCTCATCTGTGCCTCTCCTGGTCTCTCGTACCCATCCGGGGATGGTTCATGCTGCCTAGAGAGCCATCGGCGGGTTGGGGGGTGGTCTTGAGTCCGTTCCGTGACGGAGAACAGCGCCCCGGGGCCGTTGACAGGGCCGGAGCGCCCACCTAAGCTCGGCGAACACCGACGTAATTACGGAGCTGTGATGAGCGAGCAGGGTTACCGCGTCCCCGACGTCACCAGGATCGTCGGCATCACCTATCGCCAGCTGGACTATTGGGCGCGGACGGACCTGGTCACCCCGTCTGTCCGGGATGCGCAGGGCTCGGGGACGCAGCGCCTGTATTCGTTCCAGGACCTGGTGTCGTTGAAGGTCATCAAGAACCTCCTCGACACCGGCATCTCGCTCCAGCGCGTGCGCAAGGCGGTCGAATATCTCCAGGAGATGGATCGCCCGACCCATGGGGTGACGCTCATGTCGGACGGGAAGGGGGTCTACGAGGCCCACTCGCCCGAAGCAGTGATCGACCTCCTCAACAAGGGTCAGGGCGTCTTCGCGATCGCATTGGACAAGGTGTGGGACGACCTCGAGGGGAACCTGGCGACGCGGAAGGCCGGTCGGACGGCAGCCGGAGGCGCGTGAGCGCGGAGCCGACCAGCCCCGACGAACTCCGCAAGAGCGACACGGTTGGCTTCGCCCACGCCAGCGAGCGGCAGTTCGCGCAACTCCTCGACTTCTACGGGATCGAATGGGAGTACGAACCGACGTCGTTCGACATCGATTGGGACGGCGAGGGCAACGTGCTCCAACGGTTCACCCCCGACTTCTACCTGCCGACGTACGACCTGTACATCGAGATCACGACGCTCAATCAGAAGCTCGTCACGAAGAAGAACCGCAAGGTCCGGCGGCTCCGTGAGCGGTACCCGGAGATCAGGTGCAAGGTCTTCTACCAACGGGACTACCTGTCGCTCGTGACCAAGTACGGCCTGGAAGATGCGTCGGGATAGCACGTCACCCGAGCGTCGTAGCCCGCATCCGACCGTAGACTTCCGATCGTGAGGTTCGCGCCGCACACCGAGGACGACATCAGCGAGATGCTCGCGACCCTCGGCCTTTCGAGCGCGGACGACCTGTTCGCCGACATCCCGGCCGACGTTCGCCTCGACCGCCCGCTCGACATCCCGGCTGGCGTCTCCGAGATGGAGCTGGTCGCCGACATGCGGGCGCTGGCGTCTCGCAACCTGAGCACCGACCAGCTGGTGTGTTTCGCGGGCGGAGGCGCCTACGACCACTTCATCCCGAGCGTCGTCTGGGCGCTCGCGGGTCGTTCGGAGTTCTACACCTCGTACACGCCGTACCAGCCGGAGCTCTCGCAGGGCGTGCTGCAGACGCTGTTCGAGTTCCAGTCGATGATCTGCGAGTTGACGGGGCTCGAGGTCTCGAACGCATCGCTCTACGACGGCGCGACCGCGTTGGTCGAAGCCGTGAACATGGCTCGGGGCCACGGTCGGGATCGGGTCCTCGTTTCCTCCGCCGTCGATCCCCGCCTCGTCGACACGCTCCGGGCTTACGGCAGGGGAGCGGGGTACGAGCCGGAGGTCTTCGCGGCTCCGGACGGGCGGGGCGGCGAGCCCGAGGTCGGTCCCGACGTGGCGGCCGTCATCGTGCAGCACCCCAACGTCTACGGGATCCTCGAGCCGGTACGCGACCTGTTCGGCATGACCCACGACGGGGGAGCGCGCGCGATCCAGGTGTTCGATCCCCTCTCGCTCGGCGTGCTCGCGCCGCCGGGGGAGCTCGGCGCCGACATCGCCGTGGCCGAGGGCCAGCCGCTCGGCAACCACCTCAACTACGGCGGCCCCTACCTCGGTCTGATCGCCGCGCGCCTGGACGACGTCCGCAGGATGCCGGGCCGGATCGTCGGCGAGACCGTGGACGTCGACGGGAAGACCGGCTACGTGCTGACGCTGCAAGCCAGGGAACAACACATCCGGCGCGAGAAGGCCAACTCCAACATCTGCACGAACCAGACCCTGATGGCCGTCGCAGCCACGATCTACCTCGGCTGGCTCGGACCGGCAGGGCTCGCCGAGCTCGGCCGGCAGTGCGCGTCGAAGGCCGCCTATGCGGCGGAACGGCTCACGCAGATCGACGGGGTGGACCTGCTGCACCCCGGCGCGGACTTCTTCAAGGAGTTCGTCGTCACGGTGCCGCGGCCGGCGACCGAGGTTCGCGACCGGCTGATCGATCGCGGATTCCTGGCCGGCGTCCCGCTCGCCGACGCCGACGGACACGCGCTCGCGGTCGCGGTCACGGAGAAACGTTCCCGCGAGGAGATCGATCGCTTCGCGCAGGCGTTCGCCGAGGTGCTCGCGTGATCGGCGCGCCGATCCGCCGCCAGGACCCCCCGTCGGGGGAGGGGACGATCGCGGACCGGTCCCGTCCCGGGCGATCGGCCTTCGGGTTCGCGCCGTTGGACGTGCCGGAAACGCCGATCCCCGGAACCGCGCGCCGGCGCTCGTCGCCCGGGCTGCCGGAGGTATCCGAGATCGACCTGGTGCGTCACTACACGCGGCTGTCCCAGATGAACTACGGAGTCGACACCGGGTTCTACCCGCTCGGCTCGTGCACCATGAAATACAACCCCAAGGTCGCCGAGACCGTCGCGGCCTTGCCCGGGTTCCAGCGGATGCACCCGCTGCAGCCGGACCAGACCGCCCAGGGGGCGCTCGAGATGCTGTGGCGGCTTGAGCGAGCGCTCTGCGAGATCACGGGGATGGCGCGCGCCACGCTGCAGCCTCCCGCCGGCGCGTGTGGCGAGATGACGGGGCTGCTGATCATGCGGGCCTACCACCAGGAGCGTGGCGGCGGCAGGACGAAGGTCATCATCCCGGATTCCTCGCACGGGACGAACCCGGCGAGCGTGCACCTGGCGGGGTTCGAGGCCGTGCCGGTCCCGTCGGACGCGAGGGGACTGGTCGACGTGAGCGTGCTCGACAAGCTCGTCGACGACGAGGTAGCGGGGTTGATGCTCACCAACCCCAACACGCTCGGGTTGTTCGAGCAGGAGATCGAGGAGATCGCCAGGATCGTGCACGGCGTGGGCGGTCTCGTCTACTACGACGGTGCGAACCTGAACGCGATCCTCGGGCGGTGCCGCCCCGGCGACATGGGCTTCGACATCGTGCACATCAACACGCACAAGACGTTCGCAACCCCGCACGGCGGGGGAGGGCCGGGCTCGGGCCCCGTCGGAGTGGTCGAGGAGTTGGTGCCGTTCCTGCCGGCGCCGATCGTCCAGCGTGACGACGTGACGGGGACCTTCCGATGGGAGGACGACCGGCCCCGATCGATCGGCCGCCTCCACGGCTACCACGGCAACGCCGCGGTCCTGGTGCGCGCGTACGCCTACGTCTTCCTGCACGGCGCGGAGGGATTGAAGGCCGTGAGCGAGCTCGCGGCGTTGAACGCGAACTATCTCGCGGCGCTGATCGCCGACGACTTCCCGCTCGCGTTCCCGGACGGACGTCCGATGCACGAGTTCGTGGCGACCGCGAAGCCGCTGAAGGACGAGACGGGCATCCGCGCGATGGACGTGGCGAAACGTCTGATCGACCTCGGATATCACCCGTCGACCGTGTACTTCCCGCTGGTCGTGGACGAGGCGATGATGGTCGAGCCGACCGAGACCGAGACGAAGGAGACGCTCGAGGGGTTCGCGCAGGCGATCCGTCAGGCCGCCGCCGAGGCCCGGACCGACCCCGACCTGCTCCACGAGGCGCCCCTGACCACGCCGGTCCGCCGGTTGGACGAGACGCGCGCGGCGCGCCACCTGAAGCTGCGCTGGGGCTAGCCTCGCGCCGCGTCGATCGCCGCTCGCACGACGTCCTCGTCCGGGGCGACGCGGGGGATCTCGCTCACCCATATGAAGCGCACGACGCCGTCCTTCGAGATCCCGAACACGGCACGTTTCGACGTGAGCCGCAAGCCGGCGGGAAGCGGGTCCTCGTAGAGGCCCACGTAGGCCCTGCAGACCTCCTGATCGTAATCGGCCATGATCGGCACCCCGAACCTGTGCACCTTGTCCCAGGCGGCGATCAGCTGCGGGTAGTGGCCGGTCACGCCCCACACCGTGACGCCGGCACCCCGGTAGTCCTCGATGTGGTCCCGAACGGCGCACATCTGCGCCTCGCACGTGCCGGTGAACGGGAGCGGGAAGAACTGCAGGACGACGCCGCCCTCGGCGAGCGCGTCCGACAGCTTGTACGTGACGGCATCCTCGCCCCACGTGTCGGCGGTGAGCTCGAAGTCCGGCGCGGTGTCGCCGACGGCGAGAGGCATGTGCGATGCGATCCTTCGTTCAGGGGCTCGGGGAGCGTTCCGAGGCTACCGAGCCGCATCGAGGATACGGACCTGCGGGCGGAGAGGGGGCTCTCCTTCGTCGCAACGTTACATAATGTCCATTATCGGCGTTCATCATCCCTATCGGGGGTGGGTACCGCGAACCGGGCCTTCACGCCCCAGACCGTCACGAGCCAGAGCGCCTCGAGCACGATGGTCCGGGAGATCTTCGAATGTCCATGCTCCCGTTCGCGGAACGTGATGGGCACCTCGCCGACGTCGAACCCGGCGTTCCACGCGCGCATCACCAGCTCGATCTGGAACCCGTAGCCCTCGGAATGCAACGACATGTTCACGAGTGTTTCGAGCGCGCGTCGCCGGTAGACGCGGAACCCACTCGTCGCGTCTCGGATGGGCAGCCCGAGCATGAAACGGGCGTAGGTGTTCCCGGCCTTGGACAGCGCCACGCGCGACCTGCTCCAGTCGGTGACGGATCCGCCCGGCACGTACCGGCTCCCCACGACGAGATCCCGGCCGGCTGCCGCCGCCTCGAGCATCCGCGGCAGCTCCTCGGGCGCGTGCGACAGGTCCGAGTCCATCTCGACGAACAGGTCGTATCCCTCCGCGAGACCCGTGCGGAAGCCCTCGAGGTACGCGCTGCCGAGGCCGTTCTTCCCCGGACGCTCGAGCAGCCTGACTCGGGGCTCGTCGGCCGCCACAGCCCGCACGAGGTCCCCCGTGCCATCGGGTGAGGAGTCGTCGACGACCAGGATGTCGAGGCGTGCGGGCAACGCGAGGAGCCGTGCGAGGACCCATTCGATCGTGTCGCGCTCCTCATAGGTGGGGAGGATCACGAGTGTCCGGCATCGGTCGGGCGACAGGGGCTCCGGGGCGGGCCGGACACGTGAGCGCCGCCGGGGAACCAGCAGCATCCCGCCGACCACGAAGAGGGAGAGCCACGGGAACCAGTCCCCGAATCGGACGTACGCCGTGACCACGTCGGATGACCTGACCGTGTGGCGGAGGATCGCCGGCTGGAACAGCCCTACCTGCGACACGATGCGCCCCGTGGGATCGACGAACGCGCTGATGCCCGAGACGGCGGCGTCGACGACCCACCGGCCGTCCTCCACGGCGCGCATCCGGCTCATCTGGAGGTGCTGGGCCGATGCCGCCGTCGTCCCGTAAGACGCGTTGTTCACCGGCACCACGAGGAACCCCGCGCCGTCCCTGACGAACGCCCGCGTGAGCTCGGGGAAGCTGTTCTCGAAGCAGATCGGCGTCCCGAACGCGGGGAGGCCCGCGGTCGACAACGTGTGCACGCGCTCCCCCGGCGTCCGGTCGATCGGGATCTGCTGGATCGCGGAGATCCACGAGAGCTCGTCCCGCCACGGCACGTACTCGCCGAACGGCACGAGGTGGACCTTGTCGTAGCGGCCGGCGAGCTGCCCCGATCCGTCGAACAGGATCGCGCTGGTGTGCTGGGTGCCGTCGGCGTCGTCCAGGACGGCGCCGACGAGCGTCGGAGCCCCCACGGCCGCGATCGCCCGCTGCACGTCGGCGACGACCTGGGGGTCGTTCGCGGCCCCGGGGTCGAGCGCTCCTTCCCCCCAGACCGCGAGATCCGGAGGATCCTGCGCGAGCTGCGCATGCTGCGCGATGTGTAGGAGCGCCACGCCCTGGTCCTCGCTCACGGCCGAGGCGCTCGCGGCCTCACGGACGTCGACCTGCAGCGTCGCCACATCCACGTCACGGCCGTTCGGCACGGAGAACGGGATCAGCAGCGGTGCCACGACCATGAGGGCGGCCAGCCCGAGGAGGCCGCCGCGCCGCCCCGCTCCCCCGCCGCCCGCCACTGTCTCGACGAGGAGCGCGTTCACGGCCACGACCACGAACGTCACCCCCCAGACGCCCGCGATCGTCGCGAATCGCACCGTCGCCTGGTTGTCGACCTGCGAGACCCCAAGCGACCCCCAGCTGAAGCCGCCGAGCGGCCACATCGCGCGGATCCAGTCCATCACCGTCCACAACGAGGCGAGGCCCACCGCCGTGAGGACCGGTCGGCCCCGGCGGATGACGGCCGGCGCGAAGAGCCCGAACACGACCGCCGAGGCCGCGCACAGGAGCGTGAGCGACAACCAGGCCATCTGGCCGAACCGCTCGATCCAGTAGAACGTCGCTCCGTAGCCGGCAAGCCCGAACGCGAACCCGAGCGCCGCGCCTCTTCGCCCGCCGGCCGAGCGGAGCAGCCACAGGAGCGGCGCGACCGCGACGAACGCGAGCGGCCACCATGCGAGCGGCGGGGATGTGGCGAACACGAGCAACCCGCTCGCGATCGCGACCAGGAGCGAGACAGGAAGGGAGGGACGCGCCCTCAGGCGCAGTCCCGGCAGAGCATCCTCTTCTTGTCCGCCAGCTGGCTCCGGTGCTTGACCAGGAAGCACCTCTTGCAGACGAACTCGGTCGACTGGATCGGGACCACGCGCGTCTCGACCGGTTCGAGCCGCTCATCCTTCGCGAGGGCGACGACGACGTCTTCGTCTTCGTCGGCCTCCTCCTCCTCGGCTCGGGCCTCCTGTTTGACCAGCAGGTCCTGGATCGATTCGACCTCCGCGACGGCGGGGTCCGCAGGATCGACCGGTTCGGGCGGATCACCAGGGACGACGGCTTCGTCGAGATCGGCCTCGGTGGGCTCGAGGTCTTCGAGATCGTCCTCCTCGACAGCCTCCTCCTCGATCGGTTCGTCCGTGTCCTTCATCGTGCCCTTCATCTTCATCCACCTCCGAAGCGTGACCGCCTCGATTGCGCGCGGATTGTACTGCCGTCGAGTGACGATGCAACCGAGGCCGGCGCAACAACGCTCGCGCGCGCCGATCCATTCCCGTTCGCGAGAAGTCACTCGGAACCGATGGTCGGCCATCGGAGGGAACGACGAGGGGGGAAATAGGTAAGGACCCAAGAGACCTTTGGGGCCGCGGCGCCGGGGCGTCGCGTTCTCTACTCAGCCTCTTGGGTCCTACCGTGCGCCTCCGCCGGGGCGGTGGCGCGTCGCGAAAGGTACGGCACCCGGGTCTCGAGCGTCAAGCCGAGGGGCCGACAAAGAGTGACAAACCGGGGCCGCAACGACGATCGATCACACCGGCGGCGTCGGAGCGCTCCTCGTCAGCGGGCGAACACCTCGCGACCGAGCGAGACCGTGAGGATCGGGCGGAGTCCATCGAGCGACTCCGCCGTCAACGGATCGACGTCGTACGCCACCATGTCCGCGTGCATCCCGGAGCTCAAGACACCCTTCTTGTCTTCCTGACGACCGACGCGCGCCCCGCCAACCGTGTGCAACCTGATCGCTTCGGGTCTCGAGAGTCGTTGCGCCACATCGTGATGCGTCTCGCATGCCGCGATCGACAGCAGCGGCTCGAACGGCGTGATCGGCGTGTCCGATCCCGCGCCGACCTCGATGCCGCGGTCGATCATCGTGCGGAACGGATTCATCGCCCGGGCGCGGTCCCACCCGAGCCCCGCGTCGTACATACCGCCGGGCTGCCCCCAATGCCGGTCGAACGTCGGCTGCACCGACACCGCCAATCCGAGCATCGCGGTGCGTTCGATCTGCGACGTGGTCGCCATCTCGTAGTGTTCGATGCGGTGACGTCGCGCGCGGAAATGCCGGCGTTCGCGTGAATCGAGCGCGACATACACCCGTTCCCAGGCGGCGAGGACCTGCTCGATCGCCCGGTCTCCGATGGCGTGCACGCCCACCTGCAGACCGGCCATATGGCCGGCGCGGAAGAAGGTCTCGAGCTCGTCGTCGGCGTGGTAGTTCGCCCCGGTCCCGTCGGAGTCGGCGTACGGGGCCATCAGCGCCGCGGTCCGGGCGCCGATCGAGCCGTCGATCGGCATGTCTCCCCCGATGGCCGGCAGGCCGAGGTCCATGATCTGCGGGATATCCGTTGTCGCGACCACCGGGCTCACGTCCATCGGGAGTCTTTCCCGGTGTCCAAGGAACACCTGCAGGTCGCGCAGCCCCAACCAGTGCGGCATGGACATCTCGTGTGCCGCGGTCACACCGTTCGAGGCGCCGAGGCCGGCGGCGCTGAGCTGGAGCTCCTGGATCGCGTTGTCGTCGATCGTCGCGAACGCCCATCGCCCGAGTCGCTCCACGGCGTCGCGCGTGACCCGTCCGGTCGGCGCCCCGGTCGCGTCTCGCTCGACCCCTTCCGGGTCCGACCGGATACCGGCGGCATCCAGCGCCGCTGAATTCGCGAGCGCCATGTGCCCGTCGGCCCGATGGATCACGAGCGGGCGTGAGGTCACGGCGTCGAGCGCGGCGAGGGCGGGATGCGTCGGGTCGTCCCAGCGGGACTCGTCGAACCCGAGCATCACGACCGGCCCCGCCCCCTCGGACGCGCGTTGGCGCGCGAGCGACAGCAGCTCCCCTGCCGAGCCGGCCCCCTCGACGTCTCGGTTCGCGATCGCCGAGCCGGTCCGTGTCAAGTGAACGTGCGTGTCGATGAACCCGGGCAGGATGGTGGCGCCGGGAAGATCGACGACGCGGTCTGCATCCGGCGGGTCGCCGCTGCCCACGCGCTGAACGTGGCGGTCGTCGATCAGGACCCACTCGCCGGTCTGCGGATGCGAAAGGGTGTGCACGCGCGACGCGCGATAGAGGGTCCTCACGTGGCGCGATTATCGCAGCGCGGAGCACGCGGGCGCGCATCCGACGCGGCCCCGCAGAGCGTGTCTCCAAAGGTCGGGTCGTCGAACAGCACGGTCTTCCCGTCGTGGAGCTCCAGGCCGAACGATGCCCACGTCCGGCCGAGCGCCCGGAGCGCGTCGGTTCGCGTGCGCGCGTCGGACGCGAAGATCGCCACGTCGTCGACCCAGCGCACGTGCGCCGCCCCCGTACCGCGGATCGCATCGTCGCCCGCAGACAGCACCGCGTCGGCGAGCACCGCCGAAACGGCCGGACCCACCGGGAGGCCCTCGACGCCCAACTCAGCGAAGGCGCGGAGCCACGATGCGATCTCGTCGACGCACGGCTCGGGCGTGCCCAACGCGATGAGCCGGCGCGTCAGAACCATGGGCGAGATCGACGCGTAGCAGGCCCGCGCATCCGTCACGGCGATGAAACGGCGGTCGCCTCCCTGACGGCGGACGTCATGCCGCCACCGCGCCCGCGCCTGGGTCCACGGCTCCATGATGGGTCCGTGTACCGGGTCCCATGCGACGATCCGATTCGCGTGCGATGCGCCATCCGACGCCCGTCGGATGGCCGGGAACGCGCGGGCGACGCTTCGCGCGAACGCGAGCTGGTCGGGCGCCGCCGGCACGACCAGCCTTCGAACGTCGCCTCCGGGTTTCGGGACCAGCTCCCACCGGACCGGGCCGCGGAGCGGCGAGCCGGCAGCCGAGCGTCGTCGAGACATCTTCTCCCCTCGTTCGATCCGAGGAGGAGCGTCGCGTGGCCGCACGCTACACGTGGCGCGCCCGCACGCGCAATCGGCCGCTCCGGGCCGCGACCGTCCCCCGACGAAGATGGGCGGACTATCCGGCGGCTCCCCCTATGATGGCCGCATGCTCGACGAGCGGGATCTGGACATCATCGCGGCGCTGCAGGAAGACGCGCGGGCGACGTACGCCGAGGTCGCCGGACGCGTGGGGATGTCGGCGTCCGCGGTCCACGAACGCGTCCGGAAGTTGGAGCAGGCGGGCGTGATCCGGAGCTATCGAGCCGTCGTCGATCCCGAGGCGCTCGGCCTGTTCGTGACCGCACTGATCGCGGCGACGCCGCTCGACCCGCAACAGCCCGACGACCTCCCCGAACGGGTCGCGGAGTTCCCGGAGGTCGAGGATTGCCTGAGCGTCGCAGGTGAGGCGAGCTACATCCTGAAGGTTCGGACGAAGACGACCGGCGACCTGGAGGACCTCATCCGCCGGCTCCGCGAGAAGGCGGGCGTGGCGACCCGAACGACGATCGCGTTGTCCATCCCCTTCGAGGGCCGGCCGCTCCCCACCTAGTCCTGCGGAACACCGATCCGAGGGGTCACCTTTTCGAGGTGAGCCTGCATAATGGTGCGATGACCGGGCCGGCCCTTGGCCGTCTGACGAGGCGCGCGCTCGCCTCTCTCTCCTTCGTCGTGCTCGCGGCGTCGTGCTCCGGATCGGGCTATCAGTACGTGAAGGACTCCACGTCGACGGCGTTCTTCAAGCTCCCGACTTCCTGGGCCCTCTTCAACGAGGATCAGATCCTGAGCAGCGATCTCGTCTCGCTCTCACCGCAGTCACAGCAATCCGTCGCGCAGGCGTTGTGGATGGTGGCGTTCGATGGGAACGGGACCCCGTCGCTCACCCATGTGCTCTCCGCCGGCTCGCAGCAACCGGCCGGGTTCGCACAGGTGCGCCCGCTCGGCAGCCAAGAGCGTGACACGTTCTCACTCTCGACGATCCGCAACGCGTTGTTCAACGTCGACGGCACGTCGGGCACCAGCTCGGGCGTCGAGCTCATATCGACCTCCGACGTCGTGCTCAGCGGCGGGTTCCACGGCCTCCGCGTCGAGTACAACGTCCCGGAGGGGACGGACTACCTGACCATCGATCAGATCGGCGTCGTGGATCCGCAGACCAGCACGCTGTACCTGTTCGCGATCGGGTGCGAGGCGCACTGCTACCTCGACAATCAGGACGCGATCGACCAGATCGCGAACTCGTGGACCGTGAAGGAGCCCACATGAGCATGCAGACGAACGGCCAGACGAGGAAGCCCGTTCCCGCGCACACCAGTCGCCCGAAGGAATCCGAGCGGACGACCCGGCGCCCCATGGTGTTCTGGGACCGCGTGAAGATGCTGCTCCTGCTGCTCGCGACGTTCGGGGTTCTGGTCTGGAGCGACTCCGCCAACGACCCGATCAAGGCCATCCGCGACTCGTTCCGTGACGTCGCGAGCAGCTTCTGGTGGTTGCTCGCGCTGGCCGGTCTCGAGGTGCTCCGGCAGCTCAACTACCTCATCCAGGAGCACTCCGAGGCGTACTATCGGTTCTGGAACCGGCTGTTCGCGCGGTGGCACGCGCGCCTGGACCGCACGAACGACTTCACCCGGTTCCGCCTGGGACGTGTCGTCAAGCTCTTGGTGTTCCTGTTCGTCCTGGACAAGGTCCTGGCGGCCCTGTTCCACGTGCCGGAGCCCGCGCTGATCTCGCTCCCCGCCCTCATCGTCCGCGGGCTCCCGATGATCTTCCAGGTCGTCGCCATCCTGTTCATCGCCGTCGGGCAGTTCGCGGCGATCTTCTGGTTCCTGTCCAAGGGCGGGATCGACACGTACATGCCGGACGACCTGGAGACGCGGTTCTCGGACGTGAAGGGACAAGATCCCGTCCTGGAACGCGTGCAGGAGAACATGATCTTCCTAGAGGACCCCGAGTCCATCGAGGAACGCGGCGGGTACGTTCCCGGTGGCCTGCTGCTCTGGGGCCCTCCGGGCACGGGCAAGACGCTCATGGCCCAGGCGGTCGCCGGCGAGACCGCGAAGCCGTTCGTGTTCGTGGATCCGGGGGCGTTCGTCCAGATGTTCATGGGCGTCGGAATCCTCAAGGTCAAGAGCCTCTACCGCAAGCTCCGCAAGCTCGCCGTGCGCTACGGCGGGGTGATCGTGTTCTTCGACGAGGCGGACTCCCTCGGCAACCGCGGGTCGCTCGGCGGTCAGGGCGGGGGCTGGAACTTCGGCTCGGCGGCCGGCTCCGCGCTCGATCCCGGATGCAACGGACTCGCCTACGTGAACCCCGCCACGCGCGACATGATCATCCGCTCCGAGATGGGAGCGACGAAGGACGCCGTCTTCATGGGCGGCATGGGGATGGGTGGCGGCATGGGCACGCTCCAGGCGCTGCTGTCGGAGATGTCGGGCCTGAAGAAGCCGCGCGGGTTCATCAACCGGCACGTCCGCCGGCTGCTCGGGATGAAGCCGAAGCCGCCGCCCAAGTACCGGATCCTCCACATCTTCGCGACGAACATGCCGCAGTCGCTCGACGAGGCGATGCTCCGTCCGGGCCGCATCGACCGGATCTACAAGGTGGGCTACCCCTCCAAGGAAGGCCGCAAGGCGACGTACGACTACTACTTCGCGAAGGTGCAGCACGACCTCACGCCCGCCGACATCGACAAGCTCGCCACCATGACGCCGTACGCGACCGGTGCGAGCATCCAGGACATGGTGAACGAGGCGCTCGTGATCGCGATCCGCGACGGGCGCGAGGTGATCAACTGGGCCGACATCACCCGTGCGAAGCAGCTGAAGGAGCACGGTCTCCCGGATGACAGCGTGTACGTCAACCGCGAGCGACACGCTGTGGCGATCCACGAGGCGTGCCACGCCGTGGCCGCCTACCGCACCCGCAGGCACATGGTGATCGACATGGCCACGATCGAGCGTCGCGGCGACATCGGGGGGTTCGTGTCCTCGATCCCGCCGGAGGACCAGTTCGTCCAGTGGCGCTCCGAGCGCGACGCCGACATCATCGTGAGCCTGGCGTCGCTCGCCGGCGAGCGGCTGTTCTTCGACGGCGACAACTCCGCCGGGGTCGGCGGGGACATGCGCGGCGCCACCGCGGTCGCAGCCTTGATGCTCGGCTATTGGTCCATGGGCGACACGATCGCCTCCCACGGCGTCTCGAAGCTCGCGATCACCGGCGGCAGCATGGGATCGGCCGAGGACGGCACGGACCGCAACTTCCTCCAGAGCGACCTCGGCAAACGGGTCGAGGTCAAGCTCCAGGAGATGCTGGAGGTCACCACTGAGCTCCTCCGTGAGAACCGCACGCAGATCCTGGCGGTTGCGCACGCGCTGGAGACCCACCGGACGGTCTCCGGCGACGACATCGAGGCCATCATCGAGGGCGCGCAGGGGCCGCTGGTGGACGGCAAGCCGTACCAGGATGCGGAGTTCGCCGAGGCGATGGAGCGATACCACGAGGCGGCGCTCGAAGCGCACCGCGAACACGCCCGGGTCGACCTGTCGATGCCCGTCCCCACGTTGGTGGGGGCGGCTTCGTCGAACGGCCACGGCAACGGTCACGTGGTGTTGCCGGACGCTCTGCCCCGCCGTCCGGACGTCGAGCACGGCTGAGCCGTACCGTCAACCGCTTCCAGGTCCGCGGGTATCCTGAGCCCGTGCGCCTCTACAACACGCTGACCCGCGAACTCGAAGAGGTCCGGCCGGTCGAGCCCGGACACGTGAAGATGTACGCGTGCGGCCCGACCGTGTACCGGACGGCCCATCTCGGGAACTTCAGGACGTACATGCTCTCGGACCTGATCCGTCGCACGCTGGAGCTCGAAGGCTTCACGGTCACGCTCGTGATGAACATCACCGACGTGGGGCACATGACCGACGAATCCTCCCCCGAGGCGGTCGACAAGATGCTCCTGGCGGTCGAGGACGAGGGCCTAGCCCCGCTCGAGATCGCCGAGAAGTACACGCGGGCGGTCTTCGCAGACGCGCACGCCGTCGGCATCCGTGACCCCGACGTGTCACCGAAGGCGACCGAGCACGTCCCGGAGATGATCGCGCTGACGGAGACGCTCGTCGAGAAGGACCACGCCTACGTCGTGGATTCGGGGAGCGTGTACTTCGACGTCACGACGTTCCCGAACTACGGGCAGCTGTCGGGGAACACCCTGGACAACCTCCGGGAGGGACATCGCGACCTGGAGACCGATCCTCGCAAGCGACACGGTGCCGACTTCGCCCTCTGGAAGTCCGCGGGGCCCGGCCGCCTGATGAAGTGGCCGAGCCCGTGGGGCGAGGGGTTCCCCGGCTGGCATATCGAATGCTCGGCGATGTCCATGAAGTACCTGGGCGACCGATTCGACATCCACGCGGGCGGGAACGACCTGCGCTTCCCGCACCACGAAGACGAGATCGCGCAGTCGGAGGGTGCCGTTGGACATCAGGTGGTCTCGATCTGGGTGCACGGCGGCCACCTCCGTCTGGCCGGCCAGAAGATCGCGAAGTCCACGGGGAACGTGGTTCGCGTCTCGGAGCTCGTCGAGCGGGGACTCGATCCGCTTGCGTTCCGGTGGCTGACGTTCCAGACGCGCTACCGCAGCGAGATGGACTTCTCGTGGGATGCCATGGAGGATGCCGACCGCCGCGTCACGCAGCTCCGGCGGCGCATGGCGGCCTGGGCGCCGGCCGCGGTCGAGCTCGGTGACGCCGCCAAGGGCTTCGACGCCCGGTTCCGCGAGGCGCTCTCGACCGACCTGGATCTCCCGTCCGCCGTGGTGATCGTGAACGAGCTCGTCTCGACGACCGACGTGCCCGACGGCGAGAAGTACGCGCTCATGGCCGGGTGGGACCACGTCCTGGGTCTGGATCTGGAGCGCGAGGCGACGAGCGCCTGGGAGCCGACCGAGGAGATGCACGCGCTCATGGCCGAGCGCGACGCCGCGCGAGCGGCGAAGGACTTCGACGCGGCCGACCAGCTCCGTGATCGGCTCGACGCGATGGGCCTCGAGGTGATGGACACGCCCGAGGGGACGCGGGTCCGGCCCCGCGATCAGCGATAGTCCTCACACCCGGATGGCAGCCCCATCCGCGCTAGTCGACCGTCTGGAGTTCGCGCGTGGAGCGGTTCAGCCGCTCGACGCCGTCGGCGGTGACGGCCACGATGTCCTCGATCCGGACGCCGAACCGACCCTCCAGGTAGACGCCCGGCTCCACCGAGAACGTCATGCCGGGGGTCAACACCGTCTCGTTCCCTTCGATGATGTAGGGCGGCTCGTGGACCTCGAGGCCGATCCCGTGGCCGGTCCGGTGGAAGAACCGCTCGCCGTAGCCCGCCGTGTCGATGATCCGACGAGCGGCGCGGTCGACGTCCTGGGCGGTGACGCCGGGGCGGACGGTCCGCACGGCGGCGTCCTGCGCCTCCTGGACCAATCGGTACACCTCCTCGAACCCCGACGGCGGCTCCCCCACCACGACGGTGCGCGTGGTGTCGGAGAAGTAGCCGCCCACCTCACCGCCGAAATCCATCACGACGACGTCCTTGGGGAAGATCGTCCTTCCGCTGGGCTCGTGGTGCGGCGACGCAGCGTTGGGGCCCGAGGCCACGATCGTGAAGTCGGCGCGGGAGTGCCCATGTTCCAGGAGCAGGGCCGCCAGGTCCTCCGCGATCTCCTCCTCCCGCCGACCGAGGAATCGCATCCCGCAGATCTGGCGGAACGCCTCGTCGGCGCCGCGGCCGGCGCGCCGCAGCGCCCCCAGCTCGTCCGGGTCCTTCACGGCGCGGAGACGGCCGATGATCCGCGAGGCGGGCTCGAACGCGAGCGCCGGCGCCGTCCGCTGCAGCGCCAGCACGTGCGACGCCCACATCCGGTCCCCGATCGCCACCCGTCCCTCCCGCGGCAGGATCGACGCGACCAGATCGTAGGGATCGTCCCCATCCCGCCAGCCCACGACTTGGTTCGTCTCGAGCGTCTGACCGGCGGCGGAATCCAGCGCGAGCTGCCGTTCGAGCTCGGGCACCACCAGCACGGCCGCCCCGTCCGGCCGGATCACGAGGGCGGTCAGGCGCTCCAGGGGCATCGGGCCGAAGCCGGTCAGGTAGACGAGATCGGGCGACGGAGCCACCACCACGGCCGCCAGGCGATCCTCGGCCAGCTCGGCCGCCAAGCGCTCGCGCCGGGTCTCGTGGTCGGCCGTCATAGCTTCAGCAGGATCGATCGAGGGATCACCTGGAACGTCGCGGGCGTGGTGCCCAGCATCTCGCCGTCCGCGACGATGGGCAGCGGCCGGGCGGCGTCGATCGAAACGCGGATCTTCGCGCGCATCTCCCGGATGTGCGGATGCGGCACGTGGTCGCCGTGGCGGTACATCGCCGGCAGCAGGGTGTACGCGTCCGATCGCGGGCCCGTGAAGACCAGCACGTCCGCCACGCCGTCGCCGGGGAACGAGCGCGGCGACAGGCGCATCCCGCCCGACGCGAACTGCGCGTTGCCCACGATCACGTTGAACGCTGGTCCCTCGTACACGGTGCGATCCGCCTCGATCCGAACGTCGCGAACACGGGTCCGGATGAACGTCGACCAGAACGACAGGAACGAGCGCGCTCGTCCCGGCCGTCCCGCGGTCCGGGCGGCGACGGCGGCGCCGAAGCCGATCTCGGCCAGGTTCACGCTATAGCGGATCGCGGGCCGGCCGGCCGGATCCGTGAACGCCACCTTCACCACGTCGAACGGGTAGGTGTTGTCGCCGAGCAAGTGACCGCATGCCGCATCGACGTCACCGGGGAGCCCGAAGCTCTTCACCAGGTCGCACCCCGAGTGTGCGGGCACCAGGCCGAGCACCGGGTCGTCCATGATCGGGCTGCCGTCGCGGAACATGCCGTTCACGACCTCCTGGATCGTCCCGTCGCCTCCCACGGCCACCAGGAACCGAACGCCGGCGTCCAAGGCGTCGGTCGCGAGCCGCGTCGCGTCCCCCGGGCCGCCGGTCACCTCTAACGAGTACTCCAGCCCGCGGTCGGCGAGACCACGCTCGAGCGCCGGGAGTTCGCGACCGACCCGGCCATCCCCCGCATGCGGGTTGGCGATCACCGCCAGGGAACCGAACGGGCTCGAGGTCATGGCGGCCATCGTAGCTACACCCCCGTGTACGCGACGACGCCGTGCATCACGGAGCTGCGCGCGTGCCGGAACTGCTCGGCCGTCTCGCCGTCGGCGACGTCCTCGATCTGGTGCAGCAGGTCCACGAGCTGCTTGCAGTTGCGGACGAAGTCCCCGGGAGCCATCTCGGTTTCCTCCAGGACGTCCTCCAACGGCTTGCCCTCCGCCCAATGGAACACGGGCGTCGCGAAACCTGCATCCAGCGACCGGCTGAGCTCCACCTGGTGCTCCTCCTCGACCCGCCGGATCCGGCGGTAGGTGCGCTCCAGCAACTCGTACCGATCCCGCGTGGTGCCCGTGGGCAGCTCGCCCGGGAGGGGCACGCGCTCACGGGACTCGTACACCACCGTGCTGAGCAGGGACGCGACCTCCGGGCGGCGAGAGCCCTTCGAACAGCGCCGTCGCTAGGGACTCCCCCACCAGGAGGTCGCCCTCACCGTAGATACGCGCCAGCGTCCGTCCCTTCGGGGTGATCGCCCATCCTTCGACGTAGCCGAGCGCCTCCAGCACCGCGAGCACCCGGTCGAACTGGCGCGCGAGCGTCTCCGTGCGGATCTGGATGCGCCGATCCACGCCCTTCATCTGGACGGCGAGCGCGTCTGCACGGGTCGCCCACCGCACGTGCGTGCCGAGGTCGGGACAGGACGCGCACGGATGGCTCGCCCCGAGCGCCTCCAGCTCAGCGGCCTTCCGCTCGACCACTGGATCGACGGGGTGCCGAACCTCCCGCGGGCGCTTGACGTGCAACGACACCAGCGCCGAGGCGACGTCCCGCCGGTAGCGGGCGCTCCGTGAGCTCCCGGACCGCGGAAGGACGATACGGGTGAGCACGGTGGGCGGGTCGTCGAAGTCCTTCGCCGAGAGTCGGAAGTACGACCGGTCCTCGGAGAGCACCGTCGGTTTGCCGTCCCTCGACGACAGGACGACGGCCAGGCCTCGGCGGCGCGCCCGGGGCAGGTGGATCACCTCGCCAGGACGGAGGCCGGCCACGACGGTCCGGATCGCATCGACGCGCTCGCGCTCCCGGCCGCGCCTGTCCTCCTCACGGAGCCGCTTCGCCTCGTTCAACAGGGACCAGTACTCATCGAAGTTCCCCAGATGGCAGTCGAGGTTGGCCCGGTAGCCCTCGAGCGCCTTCCGGTCGTGCTCGCGCTGCCGCTCCAACGAGACGACGCCGCGGTCGGCCAGGAACTGCGCGAACGAGGAGTTCAACAGCTGGTGGGCCTGTTCCCGGTCGTAGTTGCGGACCAGGTTCACCGCCATGTTGTACGAGGGCCGGAACGAGGAATTGAGATCGTACGTCCTGGTGGCCGCGAGACCGGCCACGCGTTCGAACGGGACCTGCCGCTGGTAGACGACGACCGCGTGACCCAGCGCATCGATGCCCCGTCTGCCCGCGCGTCCGGTCAACTGGGTGTATTCCCCCGGCGTGAGGATCTCGTGCCGCTCCCCCTGGAACTTCCACAGATCCTCGATCACGACGGTCCGGGCGGGCATGTTGATGCCGAGCGAAAGCGTCTCGGTGGCGAACACGACCTTCACCAAACCGGCCTCGAACAGCTCCTCGACGGTCTCCTTGAACACCGGGAGCATCCCGGCGTGGTGCGCGGCCACGCCGGCGGTCAGCCCGTCCAGGAACTCGTAGAACCCGAGCGTGACCAGGTCCTCCTCGTCGATCCACGCCGCCCGACTCTCCGCCCGCTCCCGGATCCGGTCGGCCTCGGGACGCGTGGTCAGGCGCACACCGGACTCGCGCATCCACTGCACGCTCCGGTCGCAGCCCGCACGGCTGAAGACGAAGTAGATCGCGGGAAGCATGTCCGCCTGCGCCAGGACCTCCACGACCTCCTCCCGGCGTGGGGCGTAGACGCGGCGGTGCCCTTCCCGGGGCCTGTTCATCCGGTGCGTCTGTATCGCGTTGCTGCCCACCCTGCGGTACTCCTTGACCCGGAGCTCCTGCTGATCGAGGGAGACGACGTACGGGTTCGGCATCAGGACGCCATCCTGCTCGATGTGCATCGGGTGGAGGCGACGACCGATCAGGTAGTGGTGCTGCAGCGGCACGGGACGCCGCTCCTCGATCACGACGGTCGTCTCCCCGCGGAGCGTCTGGATCCATTCGCCGAACTCCTCGGCGTTCGAGATGGTCGCCGACAGGCAGACGACCGAGGCTGAGAGCGCGAGGTGGATCAACACCTCCTCCCACACGGCCCCGCGATACGGGTCCTGGAGGTAGTGGACCTCGTCCATGATCACGGTCATGAGCCCGTCGAGGGTGTCGCTGCGCTCGTAGAGCATGTTGCGGAGCACCTCGGTGGTCATCACGACAACCGGCGCTTCGGAATTGACGACGTTGTCTCCGGTCAGCAGGCCGACGCGATCCGCGCCGTGTCGCGCCACCAGGTCGCCGTACTTCTGGTTGGAGAGCGCCTTCAGCGGCGTGGTGTAGAACGCCTTGCCGCCCCGGTCGAGCGCTCGCTCGATCGCGAACTCCGCGACGACGGTCTTGCCCGAGCCCGTGGGGGCGGCCACCAGCACGGACCGCCCGGCGTCCACGGCGTCGATCGCCGTGACCTGGAAGTCGTCGAGCGGGAACGGATACTGGGCGGCGAACGCCGCGGGCGTGACCACGGACGCCAGTCTACGGGCGGGTCCGGCGGCCGGGGTCAGTCCGGGAGGCAGCGCTCCAAGTGGTGCGCCAGCAGCTCGTCGAACGCGCCCTCGGCCTCCAGGTTCGACAGATGGCCCGCTCCGTCGATCACGGCGAGCTCGGCTCCCGGGATCTGATCCGCCATCGGAGACGTCGCGCTCACCGGGATCAGCGTGTCGCCGTCCGACGTGACGACGAGCGTCGGGACGTCGATGGTCGCGAGGTCGGCCGTGGAATCCGGTCGCTCGGCCATCCCGAGGGCAGCGGCCGCGATCGACGCCGCCGGTTGTGACGCGATCAGCTCGCGGACCCGGAGCCGGAGCTGGCCGCTCGCCTGCTCCGACAGCAGCGGCGGAGGGCTCTCGGCGAGGAAGCCGTTGCCCTCCGCGAGCAGCCGCTCGGCGAGCGCGCGGCGTCCGGCTGCGCCCTCCTCCGTGTCCGCACCGGAACGGGTGTTCGCGAGGATCAGGCCGGCGAACCGATCGCGCGCCGTCCGCCACAGCTCGAACGCGACGTACCCGCCCATCGAGAGCCCGCAGACGACCGCCCGATCAAACCCGGCGGCGTCCAGCGCCTCGACGCATCGTTCGGCGGCCGAGGCCATCGTCATCACCTCTCCCGCCGACGCCGTCCCGCCGAACCCGGGCAGATGCGGGGCGACGACGGGCACCCCCTCGCTGAACGCGGCCAGCTGCGGATCCCACATCCGCGCGTCCAGTGGGAACGCATGGATCAACAACACCCCGTCCGTCATCGCACCGCTCTCGCGTCGGGGCCCACGACGACCGGGATCGCTTTGGGCAGCACCGTGAACACCGCTGGGAGTGAGCCGACGCGCTCCCCGTCCGCGAACACCATCATCCGACGGTTCGCCTCGATCTTGAGGCGCGTGCCCTTCAGCATCGTGACGTTGGGATGCGTGCTGTGCTTCCCCGAGTACACCTTCGGGAACGCGCGGAGGAACGCACCCTTGCTCATGGCCGAGACGATGCAGATGTCGAGCTGGCCGTCGACGATCGAGGCCTGCGGGAGCACCTTCATCCCGCCGCCGTACGCGGAGCTGTTCCCGATGACCACCAACATCGCGTCCACGTCGAGGGATGCGCCGTCGAGCTCGACATGGAACATCGCAGGGACGAAGCGCGAGAGCGTCTTCACCGTCGCGAGCGCGTAGTGCCCGCGCGGGCCTAGCCGCCGGCGCATCCCGGAAGCCACCTCTTCCACGGCCGAGTCGAATCCCGTGCCCGCCACGTTGATGTAACGGCGCTCCTCCACCCCTGCGGTGACCGAGATCAGGTCCACGTCGACCGTCTTCGGATCCGCCAGCAGCCGGGTCGCCTTGTCCAGCTTGCCGACGCCGATCGCCTTCGCGAAGTCGTCACCGGTCCCTGCGGGCAACACCGCCAGAGAGGCGCCCGTGCCGATCAACCCGTTCACGGCCATGTTGACGCTGCCGTCGCCGCCGAGGACGGCGACGATGCCACCGTGCTGTCCGGCCGCGTGCGCGAGCGACTCCATCTCCTGGGCCGAGCCGGAGACCCGGATCTCGTGGTCGACGCCGATCTCGTCCAAGATCGCGTTGACGCGGCCGATCAGCCGTCCGGCCTTCCCTTCGCCGGCCGTCGGATTCGCCACCACGACGACCGATCCCGGGGCGGCCATGCGCGCGGTCTCTACGACCCCGCGCCCGACGCGCCGGAGGGCCCCGTCAGGCTCTGGAGCGGGGAATCGAAGATCTGGACCGATCCGAGCGCGTTCTGATAGTCGCTCCAGCCTTGCTGCATGATCTCTGAGGCTTTGGCTTGCAGGTCGGACGCGGAGTTGGCGATCGCCGTCCGCTGGTCCTTCGGGGCGTCGATCGCGAGCGCGGCGAGCGCTGCCGCCTGGGAATAGAGCTCCAACGACTGAACGAAGCGCGTCTGGGAGTTCAAGAACCAGGAAACCTGTCCCTCGGTCATCCCCATGTCACGGATCTGATCGGACAGCTTGTATGCCTTGAGCGGATCGATCGCGGTCTTCGCATCGGCCTGTGCCTGCTTGAGGGTGGCGGCCGCGCCGTCGGGCACGGTGCCCTTCTGCAGGGCGGTGATCGTCGTGGCCAGGTCGGGGAAGACCGTCGGCGGAGCGCCCGGTGAGAGTGTGCCCACCTTGCCCAGCGAGCTCTCCACCTGGGTCTTCCATTGCTCCGCGGCCGCTCGTTGCTTCGACGCCTGCGTCTTCGCCTCTTCGTCGGCGCTCTGCGTGCGCAGGCCGTTCGTGATCCAGATCCCCAGCATCATCACCAGGACGCCCGCGATGAACGCCAGCGCCACCTGGACCCGCCGTCTCAGGAAGAACGGCGGCTTCACCTCAACGGGCGCGCGTCGAGGGGCGCGCGCCGGCGGACGCCCCTTCGTCTTCCCTTTTCCCTTGATCGCCATCAGGTTCAGCCCTCCGCTACTTCTTCATGAGGCGACCGATGATGATAGCGGCCTCGTAGAACAGACACATCGGGATCATCAGCGCGAGCATCGTGTACGGGTCGGACGATGGTGTGATGATGGCCGCGAAGATCGCGATCCCCAGGATGGAGTAGCGCCGCCACTTCCGAAGGGTCCTCGTCGAGAGGACGCCCACCATCTCCAAGAACACGAGCAGCACCGGGAACTCGAACGACAACCCGAACGCCACCGCCACGAGGATCACGAACGTGATGAATCGGTCCCCGGTGAGTATCGGCGAGAAGTTGGAACCTGCGAACCCCAGCAGGAAGTTCAACCCCTTGGGCAGCATGATGTACGAGACGAACGCTCCGAGCGCGAACAGCACGACGGATGAACCTACGAACGGGATCGCCATCCGCCGCTCTCTCTTGTTGAGCCCCGGAACGATGAACATCCACAGCTGATAGAGGAGCACGGGCAGCACCACCACCAGACCGATGAAGACGACGATCTTGAGCTTCACGACCATGGCGCCGAGCGGCTCCTGGAAGAAGAGCGAACAGGATCGGTTGACCCGGAGCTTCGGAGGGATCGTCTTCCAGTAGTCGCAGTAGGGGTTCAGGATCAGGTCGAGGACGGGGCCGTAGAGGAACCACCCGATCACGGCTCCACAGCAGACCGCGACGATGCAGACGATCAAACGATGCCGGAGCTCCTCCAGGTGCTCGACGAGCGTCATGGTGCCCGTCCGCTCTTCGGGAGGGCGACGCCGGATCCTCGAGAAGACCTTCATGCGATGGGGCGAGTCCGGCCTACTCCGCGGCTCGCGGCTCGGGCTCGCTCTCGGACTCCGGCTCCGTGGAGGGCGTGACCGCCGGCGCCACCGTCGGGCCCGCGGGATCCGTCGTGGCGACCTCGCCGTCGCTCGCGGGTGTGGGGGCCCGCGGCGGCTGTGTCGGCCGGACGTAGGGCTCCGGATCGGCGTCGAGATCGAACTTGAGCGTGTCCTTGACGTCGTCTTGGATCTTCCGGAACTCGCGGAGCGCCTTCCCGATCGTTCGGCCGAGCTCGGGCAAGCGCTGGGGGCCCACGACGACGAGGGCGACGATCAAGACGATGAGGAGCTCTTGGGGGCCGATGTTCAGCATGTGCGGTGTGGGGCCTGCACCCCACGCGATTCTACCCCCGGGCTTCGCTGGAGGAGCCCCGCCGCCGGCGTTCGCCGATCGCGGCCACGTGCGCGCTCGCCCGCTGACGTTCTCTCGCCAGGTCCTCCGCGATGGGCTGCACCTCTTCCTGGAGCTGCCGCACGGTGCGTCCGAGGACCAGCATGTGGCGCAGCAGGCCGATCAGGCAGGCCAGGACGGCCACGGTCGACACGATCGCGACCACCAACCACACCACCAGCCACGGGCCCATGCCGGCGATGCTACAGGAGCGAGGAAGACGGAGCGTGGGTGCGGGGCGAGGCAGGACCCGGCGTCAGACGCCGTCGCTGCTGGCGAAGAAGTCCTGGATGTAGCGGTCGTCCTGCAGCAGGAAATGGAACTCGATCACGTCGTCGATCGAGAAAGCGGGACCCATCGGGGTCGACCGTTCGGCGTCGCCGTCGAACAACATGGCCGCCTGCGAAGGATCACGGTCCGGTTGCGCGATGTCCACCCCGGCGGAGACGAGGAGCGCCACGATCTTGCGATCCGCGCGTTTCTCCACGTCGTCGGCGCATCCGGGGCAGGTGAACCGGTAGCTCCCTTCGCGGCCGTCGTCGCGGACGGACAGCAGGATCGCTTCGGGTCCCATGTCCACTTCGCCGCAGCGGGGGCAGGTCGTTCGGATGGTTGTCATCTCACCCCGAGCTATCGGCGGAGAGGACACCGGCCTTGAGCATCTGTCCCCCGAACGGGGCTACCCCAAGGGGACCGGTTACCCCCCGTATCGGTCGAGCGTGGCCCTCGCCAGCGCTGCGACCTGCGCGGTCAGCTCGGGTGGGTCCAGGACGGTCGCGTCGTTCCCGACCCGTAACAGCAACCTCGCCACCCAGCCGAGCGACCTGGCGGGGAGGCTGATGTCGAGCGAGCCGTCGGGCCGTTCCTGCCCGTCCGTGGTCGCGTAGTACTCGGCGATCCATCGCGCCGCCGGCGCCAGGCGGAGACGGACGGAGACGCCGTCTTCCGTCGGCGTGTAGAGCGACCGGCCGGCGCCCTCGAGGCCCCTGGGGGCGAACCCCTCCCCGGTCGGCTCCACGCGACGGATCCGATCCACGCGGAACAGTCGCTCGGCGTCGACCGTCACGTCCCATGCGGCGACGTACCAGTGACCGAGCGTAACGAAGACCTCCTCGGGATCGATGACGCGCGAGCTCCACTCGCCCGACGAATGCGCGAAGTAATCGATGCCGACGCGCCGGCGTCCACGAGCCGCCTCGCGGATGGGCTCGAGCGACTCCACCGCCGCGCCCGGATCCGCCATCTCGATCCGTTCGGCGTCTCCGAGCGTCTCGGGTCCGAGCGACGTCCGCAGCTTGTCGAGCGCCGACGCGAGCGCCGGGGCGTCCGGCATGCCGGCCGTGCCCAGCAACTCGGTCCCTCGGAGGAAGAGCGCCAGGGCCTCGCTCCGGGACAGGCGGAGGGGTCGCGCGAAATGCGCCGCCATCGAGATCCAGATGCGGTCGTCTTCGTCGACGTCCACCTCGATGAGGTCGCCGGGACCGTACGGCGGCAGACCGGACATGAACAACAGGTCGAGGTCGCGCCGCAACTGGTCGATCGGCACGTCGAAGAGCGCCGCCACCTCCGAGAGCTCGCTCCCGGGGTGTTGCACCAGGTACGGCACGATCACGAGCATCCGTCCGAGCCGTTCGGCGGTCTTGGGTGGCCGGCGCGCGGGTTCGGCCCGCGCGGGCTCAGTCAAGGATCGCCTCCAACCGCGCCACGACCTGATCGCGGAGCGTCTGCGGCTCCTCGACGACCGCGTCCGGTCCGAGTTGGATCAGGATCGGCGCCAGCTCGCGCTCGTCGGCGAGCGGCACCGTGATCTCCACCCAGCCGTCGTCGCGCGTGCGGACGGCCACGGCGCCGATGAGGGTGCCGGATCGCCCACCACGCGATGTCCGGCGAGAGGGCGATCGTCGCCCGCTCCTCGCCCGCCGCCGTCCACGGTCCGCCCATGACGAGATCGGCCGCCCGGAACCCGTCCGGCGGTTCGGTTCCCTCGCCCGCATCGGTGAGATCCGACGTGAACCGCGAGAGCCGGAACGATCGAGCCTCGCCCCGTTCCCGGTCGAAGCCGACCAGGTACCAGTGCCCCGATCGGAAGAGGGCCGTGTACGCATCGACGTCGCGCTCCGAGACGGATCCCTTCGATGTCCGGTAGCCGAACCGGACGCGGCGACGTCCCTGGGCGGCCGAGGCGACGGCCATGACTAAGGAGCCTCGGGCATCCGATCCCGACGCCAGCGGCCCGCCCGCGAGACCTGCGAGCAGGCCTCCCTCCGCACCGACCATCAGCTTGCGCACGGCCTCCTCGGCCGGCGTGTCGTTCCGGACACCCTGCGCGGCAACGAACAACGCGCCGAGCTCTTCGGGCGTGAACGAGATCTCGGGCAGGTAGTAGGCGTCCTTCGGGATCACGTAGCCTTGCTCGGTCCCCCACGCATCGGTGTCGACCAGCTCCAACGGCACGCCGTAGTCGCGCAGGATGTCCTTGTCCCGCTCGAACATGCGCTTGGCGCTGTCCACGTTCTCCTGGCGGTACGGCTCGAGCGTCTCCCGGATCTGTTCGAACGTCAGTGGCACGCGGGTTTCCAGGAGCAGGCCAACCAGGTTCAGCAGCCGTTCGAGCGGCTCCATCCGGTCCTCTCCCGCCATCGTGCGGCATCATAGCGGTGCCTTGTGGACCGACCCGGTACCCGGATGATCCGCGTGCGGCGCGGTGTCGTGATCGCGCTCGGTGCCGCGCGTCCCGGCGCGCACGAGCTGGAGGTCGACGTCGGCGGCGAACGAGCGACGGCGATCGCGTACCCGGAGCTCTGCGGACCGGTGACCGTCGGCGACATGGTGATCCTCAACACGACCGCGGTCGACCCTCGGCCTCGGCACCGGTGGCGTGCACTTCGTGATCGCGGTCGAGGGTGCGGACGTCGGTGACGATGAGATCCCCGGTCGCATCATGAAGGCGCGGTACACGCCGGTGCAGACCGCCGTGGCGAGCGTCGAAGAGGCCCATCGCGACGCGGTCGAGGGCTCGCCCGGACTCGAGCACACCCCGGTCGTCTGCGCGCCGCTGCACTCGATGATCGGACCGATCGCCGCGGGAGCCAAGCGCGCAGGCGAGGCTCGCGTCGTCTATGTCATGACGGACGGCGCGGCTCTGCCGGGCGCGTTCTCACGGCTGGTGTTCGAGCTCCGTGATTCGGGCCTGATCGATGGATGGATCACCGCCGGGCAGTCCTTCGGCGGAGAGCTCGAGGCCGTCACGCTATGGACGGGGATGCTCGCCGCCAAGGAGGTCCTGGGAGCCGACGTCGTCGTCGTCGCGGATGGCCCTGGGAACCTCGGCACCGACACCACTTGGGGCGTCAGCGCACTTGGGAGCGGCAACGCCCTCAACGCCGTGGCCGCGCTCGGCGGCCGTCCGATCCCGAGCCTGCGGATCAGCTTCGCCGACGGACGGGAGCGGCATCGAGGGGTCTCACATCATTCGCTCACGATCCTGCGCGACGTCTGCCTCGTCCCGACGGACGTGCCGGTGCCGGCGCTCGACGACGACGCCCAGCGCGCGCGGATCTGGGATGCGCTTCGTGCCGCGAAGCTCGAAGAACGGCATCAGCTCGTGGAGGTCGACGGTCGGCCCGCGCTGGACGAGCTCGCCGCCCGGCGCATCGAGCCCAGCTCCATGGGACGAGGCGTCGACGATGACCCGGCGTGTTTCCTGGCCGCGGGCGCGGCCGGCGTCCTCGCGGGAAGGGTCGCGGCGGGGAACCGGCGCTGGCGTGCCGGGTACGACGCCTAGTCCCGCTTCCCGTCGTCCCGGTCCGAGAGCCTCCGTCCGATCCGCTCCCCCACACCGACGAGGTAGAGGTAGCCGATGCCCGCCCAGATGAGGACGAGGCCGACGTCGACGATGGCCAGGAGCACCCAGATCATGCCGCCCAACGGCCGCCAGGAGCACCCGCCGGCGCACGAAGCGGGCCGGCCGATCCATCCGGCCAGCGTCAAGACTCCTAGCAACGCGTTGACCCCGACCGTCAACCAGATGACGAGGCGGAGCGACCCGTCGTCGTGCTCGATCGGGTGGCGCGCGTCGGGGCGTGGGGGGAGCGGCTCGCCCGGCATCACATGTGCGAGATCAGTTGTTCGACGCGCTCGTCCACGCTGCGGAACGGGTCCTTGCACAGCACGGTCCGCTGCGCCTGATCGTTCAGCTTCAGGTGGACCCAGTCGACCGTGTAGTCGCGCCGCTTCGCCTTCGCCTGGCGGATGAAGTCGCCGCGGAGCTTGGCGCGCGTGGTCTGGGGCGGCTCGCGCATGGCCCGGTTGATCTCACGGTCCGTGCAGACGCGCTCGACGTTCCCCGCCTTCTCCAAGATGTAGTACAGACCGCGATTGCGGTTCACGTCGTGATACGCCAGATCGAGCAGCGCCACGCGAGGCGAGGCGAGCGGGAGGTCGTGCTTGGCTTGATAGCGCTCGATCATCATCCGCTTAGTCACCCAATCCACCTTGCGCCCCAAGCGTTCCGGGTCGCCCTCGCTGAGCGCCTCCAGCGCCAGACGCCACTCTTCCAGCAGCGTCTTCGAGACCTCGTCGACGCCGCGGCGCTCCAGGAACCGCGCGGTCTTCTCGTAGTACTCGGTTTGCATCTCGATCGCGGTCAGCTCCCGGCCGTTCGCGAGCTTCACGTTCCGCGTGCACGTCGTGTCGTGGCTGATCTCGCGGATCGCCCGGATCGGGTTCTCGAGCGTCAGGTCCCGCATCACCGTGTTGGCTTCGACCATGCGTAGGACCAGGTCGGTGATCCCGACCTTCATGAACGTCGTCCATTCGCTCATGTTCGAATCGCCGACGATCACATGGAGCCGGCGGAAGCGTTCGGCATCGGCGTGCGGCTCGTCCCGCGTGTTGATGATCGGCCTGGAGCGCGTGGTCGCCGACGACACGCCCTCCCAGATGTGCTCGGCCCGCTGCGAGATGCAGAACTGGGCGCCGCGGGGGCCGTGCAGCACCTTCCCGGCCCCGCAGTAGATCTGTCGCGTCACGAAGAACGGGATCAGGACGTCTGCCATCCGCGCGAACTCCCCGTGGCGAGCCACCAGGTAGTTCTCATGGCAGCCGTACGAGTTGCCTGCCGAGTCGGTGTTGTTCTTGAACAGGTACACCTGGCCGCTGATGCCCTCTTCGTGCAGGCGCATCTCGGCCGCGCCCAACAGCGCCTCCAGGATCCGCTCCCCCGCCTTGTCGTGGCCGACCAGCTCGCGGACGTCGTCGCACTCGGGCGTCGCGTACTCGGGGTGTGAGCCCACGTCCAGATAGAGGCGGGCGCCGTTCTCGAGGAAGACGTTGGAGGAGCGACCCCAGTGGACGACCCGGCGGAACAGGTAGCGAGCGACCTCGTCGGGCGAGAGGCGGCGCTGCCCGCGGAACGTGCACGTGACGCCGTACTCGTTCTCGAGCCCGAAGATCCGGCGTTCCATCCCTAGAGCCTAAGCGGTTCTCTCCGAGACGCGGGGAGGGGCGGCGTCAGCTCGCCGACAGCATCTGGGTGACCTCGTCGTCCTCGAGACGACGGAACTTCCTGCGATGCGTCCGGGTGCGGTCCAGGATCCCGGCCTCGATGTCGTCCGCAGCGATCTCGCGCTGGTCGGGCGCGCCGAGCGCCTTCACACCCGTGCGGACCGCAGTCGCCAGGTCCCAGCCCTCCTGGTACTGCTGCTTCAACGCCTCGGTCAGGTCCTCGGCATGCCCGCCGATCGCGATGAACCCGTGCTCGTCGGTGACGCTGCCGTCGAACAGCACGTGATAGAGCGTGGTGCCCGAAACGTCGCCGTCCACCTCACCCACCAGGATCTCGACCTCGTACGGCTTCATCTGCTGGGTGAAGATCGTCGAGAGGGACTGGGAATACGCGTTCGCGAGATCACGCGCCTTGACGTCCTCGCGACCGTAGGAGTAGCCGCGCAGATCCGCGTGCCGGATACCGGCGATGCGCAGGTCCTCGAACTCGCTGTACTTGCCCACTCCCGCGAACGCGATGCGGTCGTAGATCTCGCTGATCTTGTGCAACGTCGACGACGGGTTCTCCGCTACGAAGAGCAACCCGTCCGCGTACTCCATGCCGATGACCGAACGGCCGCGCGCGATGCCCTTGTGGGCGTACTCGGATCGGTCCTTCATCATCTGGTCGGGCGAGACGTACGGCATGAACGACATCTACGAACGTCCTTCCAGCACCGCCGCGACCGCGGCGGCGATCTCGTCCTCGGGCACGTCGACCGCGCCCGACGCGGTCACCGCGAGCGCGTTCGGG
Organism: uncultured Actinomycetes bacterium; assembly: GCA_963736335.1. Taxonomy (GTDB): domain Bacteria; phylum Actinomycetota; class UBA4738; order UBA4738; family HRBIN12; genus JBBQVZ01. The sequence continues at coordinate 1,036,772 of CAVTOC010000005.1, forward strand.
AAGATCCTGCGGACCGGATCCGGTCCCCCCGTGGCGACATCGTCCTCGGCGGCGTCTATCAGCGCCTCCACGGCGACGCGCAAGGCCTCGTCCCGCGACAGACCGGCACGCCACCGCTTCTTCAGCGAGTTCTTGGCCGGTTGTCCACCCGATCCCGTGGTCTGGTAGTCGTCTTCTTCCCACCGCCCGCCGGTGGCGTCGTAGTAGAAGATCCGGCCCTCTCCGACCGAGTGATCGAAACCACCGAACAGTGGAACGACCACCAACCCCTGCATCGCGAGCGGGAAGTTGGAGCGGATCATCTGCGCCAGCCGGTTGGCCTTGCCCTCCAGCGACAGCCGGTCGCCGGTGATCTTCTCGTAGTGCTCGAGCTCCAGCTGGAACAGCTTCACCATCTCGATCGCCTGGCCGGCCGCCCCGGCGATGGCGATCGCCGAGTAGTCGTCGGCGGCGAAGACCTTCCGCATCCGGGCGTCGGCCACGGTGTAGCCGGACGTGGCCCGGCGGTCCCCGGCCATGATCACGCCGTCCGCGTACTTCAACCCCAGGACCGTCGTGCCGTGCGACACGGGAACGTCGGTCGAAGAGATCGGGCGGTCGGACCGCATGACCTCGGGCCGCGACTCACGCAGCAGGTCCGCGAAGCTGGGGTTCGCGCCGAACGACGTTCCCGAGACGGGCGGGTTCAGCCTGTCCGTCACTCGCCGCCCTTCTGGACGTAACTCTTGACGAACTCCTCGGCGTTCTCCTCAAGGACGGAGTCGATCTCGTCCAGGATGTCGTCCATCTCGTCCTTCAGCTCGGCGGCCTTGGACGTCGTCGTCGTCTGCCCGGCGTCGTCACCCGAGCCGTCGTCGCCCGAGCCTCCACCCTTGCGCTGTGGTCGAACCTGCTCCTGTTCCTGCGGCATCTGGGTCTCCTCGTGCGGGGGCGCCACTATCCTACGGGAGGTTCGGGCGGAAACACCTCAGGACTGCAAACGCGCCACGAGGGACGCCGCGTCCTCGCACTCTCGGAGCAGATCCTCGACGTGCTCGCGCGTCCCCCGCAGCGGCTCACGCATCGGTATCCGCTGCAGCGCATCGGCGCCCGTATCCACGATCAGCGAGTCCCACGATGCGGCGGCGATCGCCTCGGGGTACTTGGATATGCACCGTCCCCGGAAGTACGCGCGGGTGTCGATCGGCGGCTCCATGACCGCGATGTCGACCTCTTCGTCGGTGGTCAGGCGCTCCACCTTGCCGCCCGCATCCAGCTTGTAGTACAGGCCACGCTCGCGCCGCACGTCGTGGTATTGCAGGTCGATCGCCTGGAGCTTCGGGTCGGTCCACTCGAGCCCGTCTCGCTCGCGGTAGGCGGCCAGCAGCCGGTACTTCGCGACCCAATCCAGCTCGCGATGCAGCGAGAGCGGCTCGGTCTCCAGGGCCGAGAGGACCGACTCCCATCGCGCCAGCACGTCCTGGTTCTCCGGTGTGTCGTCTTCGCGCTCCACGTACTTCTTGGCGTGTTCGAAGTACTCCCACTGCAGCTGCACCGCGGACAGATGGCGGCCGTCGGCGAGTGGCACCGTGACCGTGCAGCTGATGTCGCGGGATACCGCGTGCAGTGCGGCCACGGGGTTCTGGATCGACAGGTCCGGCAGGAACCGGTCCTCGATCATCTTCAGCACGATCGCGGTGGTCCCGACCTTCAGGAACGTGGCGACCTCGCACATGTTCGCGTCGCCGATGATCACGTGCAACCGCCGGTACCGTTCCGGGTCGGCGTGCGGCTCGTCGCGGGTGTTGATGATCGGACGCTTGAGCGTGGTCTCCAGACCGACCTCGGTCTCGAAGAAGTCCGCTCGCTGCGTCAGCTGGTAGGCCGTGTGTCCCCGTTCCTCCCACGGTGCCTCGGCGCCCACCTTCCCCGCCCCGCAGAACACCTGACGGCTCACGAAGAACGGGGTCAGGTCGCGGACGATGTCGCCGAACGGGGTCGCGCGATCGACCAGATAGTTCTCGTGCGTGCCATAGGAGTTGCCCTTGCCGTCGCTGTTGTTCTTGTAGATCGACAGACGCGGACCCGTCGGGAGCTCGCGTGCGACCTCCGCCAGCGAGCGCTCCAGGACCCGCTCCCCCGCCTTGTCGTGCACCACCAGGTCTCGCGGCGTGATGCACTCCGGCGTGGAGTACTCGGGATGGGCGTGATCCACGTAGTAGCGCGAGCCGTTCGGAAGGATGACGTTGGCGAGTCCCAGGTCCTCGTCGCTGCCCTCTCGCGCCGCCACGGGCTCGAAACCCCGGGCGTCGCGCAGAGGCGACTCCTGCTCGTAGTCCCACCGGATCCGTCGCAGCGAACCGGCGTACGTGGAGATCAGGATGGATGATGCGAGGACCGGGTTGAAGTCCGGGGCTCCCGCCGCGGTGATGCCGTACTCGGTCTCGATGCCGAAGACCTTGGGGATGGCCACCGGCCAACCTTACAGGTACTGGCCGGCGTTCACTCGCTCGACCTGGCGCCCGTCGCCGTCGTCTCCGAGCAGCGTGCGGACGTAGACGATCCGCTCGCCCTTCTTGCCGGAGATGCGCGCCCAGTCGTCCGGGTTCGTGGTGTTCGGCAGGTCCTCGTTCTCCTTGAACTCGTCGCGGATGGCGACCAGGAGGTCCTCGCCCTTGATGCCCTTCTCGCCGGTGGACAGGAAGCGCTTGATGGCCTCCTTCTTCGCACGCCGGACGATGTTCTCGACCATGGCGCCCGAGTTGAAGTCCTTGAAGTACAAGACCTCCTTGTCTCCGGAGGCGTACGTGACCTCGAGGAACCGGTTGCGGTCCGACGGCTCGTACATGTGCTCGACCGTCTTCTCGATCATCCGCGCGGTGGCGAGCGAGGCGTCGCCGCCGCTGCGCTCGATCTCGTCGGGATGGATCGGGATCGACGGGTGGAGGTACTTCGACATGATGTCCTTGGCCTGCGGGGCGTCGGGGCGCTCGATCTTGATCTTCACGTCCAACCGCCCGGGCCGAAGGATCGCCGGGTCGATCAGGTCTTCGCGGTTCGACGCGCCGATCACGATGACGTTCTTCAGCGTCTCGACACCGTCGAGCTCGGACAGCAGCTGCGGCACGATGGTCGACTCCACGTCGGATGAGATCCCCGTCCCGCGGGTGCGGAAGATGGAGTCCATCTCGTCGAAGAACACGATCACCGGCAGACCCTCTTCGCTCCGTTCCTTCGCACGCTGGAAGATCTCGCGGATCTGTCGCTCGGTCTCGCCGACGTACTTGTTGAGCAGTTCCGGGCCCTTGACGTTCAGGAAGTAGCTGCGGGCGTCGTCGCGACCGCTCCGCTCGGCGACCTTCTCCGCGAGCGACTTGGCCACGGCCTTCGCGATGAGCGTCTTGCCGCATCCGGGAGGTCCGTAGAGGAGCACGCCCTTGGGCGCCTCCAGCTCGTGCTCGTGGAACAGCTCCGAGTACAGGAACGGGAGCTCGACGGCGTCGCGGATCGCCTCGATCTGGCCCTCGAGCCCGCCGATGTCCTCGTAGCTGACGTCCGGGATCTCCTCCAGGACCAGCTGCTCGACCTCTTCCTTCGGCAGGAGCTCGAGCGCGATGCCGGAGCGGGGGTCGAAGAGCAGCGGGTCCCCCGCGCGAACGACCTCGTCCACCAAGCTGCCGGCCAGCGTAGCCACGTACTCCTCGTCGCCGCGACCGACGACCACGACCCGGCCGTCGTCCAGCCGGTCCTTCACCTTCACGACCTCGCCCTGGCGATCGGGGTCCAAGACCTCCACCGCGTTGAGGGAGTCGTTCAAGATCACCTGGGACCCGGGGAGGAATCGCGCCAGGTCCAGGTCCGGCGCCGGGGTCACGCGCATCTTTCGGCCGCCGGTGAACACGTCGATCGATCCGTCGTCGTTGGTGCCGAGGTACACGCCGAACGACGCCGGGGGCTGGCTCAGCTTCTCGACCTCTTCCGCGAGCGCCTCGATCCGTTGGCGCTCGCCGCGGAGCGCGTCGGCGAGCTTCTGGTTCTGGCCCATCGCCCGGGTCAACTGGTCGCGCGTCTCGACGAGCTTCTCCTCGAGGATCGTCACCTGGCGGGGGGCGTTGGTGAGGCGGCGGCGAAGGAGCCCGACCTCCTCCTCCAGGAACTTCACCTGGGTCTGGAGCTCGTGGACCTGCTTCTCGTAGCGTTCCACCTGCTCGTCATGGCCGGGCATCTGCGTCACCCCCCCGGTGCGCTCGATCGCCAGTATATGGGCGGGCCTTCTCGCGGCCCGTAGGCGGGGCATCTACATCTCTACCCCCTTCATACGGCAGTTCGGCGCCACGTGATGATGCCTTTAACGAGGTATTCATGATTCTTGGTCATCGTGGAACGGACGCTAGTCGGCCCGGCCGACACGGCGAGCGATCGTCAGGAATCCCGTGTGGCCGATCATCCGATGGTCCGGACGCACGCTGCGCTCCGTGACATGCCACGAGCGACGGAGCGTCTCGAAGGTTTCCACATGTTGGAACCCGTTGCCCTGCAGGGCGAGCACGAGCTCCTGCACCTGGAGGACGGTGGGCAGGTACACGCACAGCACGCCTCCGGGTTCGAGCACATCGTGCAACGCTCGGAGTGGACCCCACGGCTCGGGCAGATCCAACACGCACCGATCGAAGCGATCGTCGGTTCCGCCGATCTCCGCGACATCTCCGTCACGCAGGTCCAGCCATCTGGGTAGTTTCCCGAAGAAGGCCTCGACGTTCTCCACCGCCTGATCGCGATGCTCCGCGCGCAGATCGTAAGAAACGACGCGGCCGTCGGGACCCGTCGAACGACACAGCGCGATCGTCAGGGCGCCCGAACCCGTCCCCGCCTCCAGCACGCGGGAGCCGGGAAAGATATCCGCGTACACGATGATGGGACCCAGGTCCTTGGGATACACCACCTGCGCACCGCGCGGCATCTTCAGTACGAAGTCCGCGAACCGGGGACGGAACGCGGTCATCACCATCCCCTTCGAGGTCTCGACGCGGATGCCTTCCGACTGCCCGAGCAACGCGTCGTGCGGCAGCGTGCCGCTGTGCGTGTGGTACGTCCCTCCGACCTGCAGCGTCATCAGGTAGGTGCGATCGCGCTGATCCACGAGCATCACGCGCTCGCCCGCTTCGAAGACGCTCACGACGCGCCGCCGTAGATCTCGGCGGGCATGACCTCGTCCGACAGCTCGCCCGCGAGCTCCCGGTCCTCCATCGCCGTACCGAGACGTTCGCCCAGGATCTGCGCCCGGGCCCGGCAGAACGCGCAGAACCGGCCGGGGGTCGGCTGACCGCACCGCTCGCACGCCGACAGCTCCGTGTCGTCCGCCGCACGGAACAGGGGTCGCCCGCGCTCGAGGTAGCCGAGGAAGAACTGGGCTTTGGTGCCCGGCGACGTCGCCTCGATGGCGTTCATGGCCTCCTTGTAGCGGAGCTGGGTGTTACCGGCCACGAGCGGGCACTCCTCGACGATGTAGTCGATCCCCCGGAGGAACGCGTAGGCCGCGGTCTCCAGCTCTGAGAGCCGGAACAGGGGCTTCACCTTCTTCACCATGCCGTCTTTCCCGGGGAGCGCCGGTGATTGCCGGGCGATGTACTCGGTCTGCCAACGCAAGGTGTTCCCCAGGAGGGTCGCCGCCTCGTCGTCCAGGTTGTGACCGGTGGCGATCACGTCGAACCCGCCCTCCAGGGCGGCGCGGTTGAAGACGTACCGCTTGGACAATCCGCAGACGGCACACGTGGAGCGAGAGCCCTTCATCCCCGCGGTCGGGATGTCGTAGCCGTAGTCCCGCTCCAGGTCGACGACGATCAGCTGGGCGCCCCTTTCGGCGGCGAACGCCCTCGTCACCTCGCCGGACCGCGTCGAGTAGCCCCCGATCCCCAGCCCCAGGTACAGACCGGCGGCGTCGTACCCCAGCTCCAGCAGCACGTCCCAGAGGGCGAGCGAATCCTTGCCCCCGGAGACCGCAACCAGGACACGGTCGCGGTACGACACCATGTCGTGCTGCCGGATGGCGCGCTTCACCTGCTCGCGGAAGACGTGGATGAAGCAGTCCTTGCAGTACGCGGCGTTGTGCCGCCGGACCTCGACGATCGCGGCGCCCCGGCACCGGTTGCACTTCATGCGGCCCCTCCGGAGATCACGGGACGGACCTCGATCTCGTCGGCGTCGTCCAGCCGGGTCTCGCGCGTGACCAGCTCTCCCTCCCGGATCACGAGCACGGTGTCGGGGCTCACGCCGAGCTCGTCGAGGACCGCTGCGACCGGCCTGCCCCCAACGACCTCGACCTCGCGGTCGGGGTTACGCAGCCTCACCTTCACGTGGCAAGGCTAGCGCACCGCTCTGGACCGGCGGCGCCGCCCGGCCGGACGCGCGCGCCAGGAACCAGATGAAGACCCCCATCGGCAGGTACCAGAGCGCCACCGGGTCGCCCCCGAGGCTGACCCCGAGGCCGATCGCGACGAGCGTCGCGGCCACCACTCGGCCACCGACCGCCGCGACCCTGGTGGCGCGGACGAAGCTGCCCGTCCGCCGCCAGATCGCGGCCCGCAGGATCCTCCCGCCGTCGAGAGGAAGCCCGGGGATCAGGTTGAAGACCGCCACGCCCAGGTTCACCACCGAGAGCGTAAACAGCACGCCCTCCGCCCCGGTCCAGCCGAGTTGGTGCGTCCACCGCGAACCCAGCGCGAACACGCTGGCGATGACCACTGACGTGGCCGGCCCCGCGAGCGCGACCGCGAACTCCGAACCCGGGGAGGGGAGCTCCCCTTCGATCTCGGCCACGCCTCCGAGCAGGAACAACGTGATGCCTCGGACGCGAACCGCGTACCGACGCGCGACCACGGCGTGCGCGACCTCGTGCACGGCCAGACAGGCGAAGAACGCGAGCCCGGTGACCGACGCCATCGCCAGCCGCTCAGCGAGGGGAAGCTCCGGGAGCGCCGCACCGAACTCCTCGGTGACGGACCACACGACGAGCCCGAGGACGGCGAACCACGAGACGTGGATCCACAGCGGGATCCCCGCGAGGGACCCGGCCCGAAGGCGGAAGCGACGCACGCGTCAAGCCTACGGCTCGTGCGTCGCGAACCGGGGAGGACGTACCTACGGCAGTTGCGAGGGACCGGGCCGGGCGGCGAGGGTCACGTCGACCGTCCGGTGGCTGCCGTCGGTGCCCACGACCTCGACCGCGATCTTCTGGCCGGCCTTGAGTCCGTCCAGGATCCGGCCGACGTCGTCGGCGGAGGCGACCGCCTGCCCGTCGATGCCCACGATGACGTCACCGGCACCGATGCCCGCGGCATGCGCCGGACCGTCGCTCGGCGTGTCCACGACGTACGCCCCCTGCTTCACTGTGAGCCCCAGCTGGAACGCGAGGTCGGACGTCACCGGCTCGGTGATCACCCCGAGGTAGGCGGACACCCCGAGCGGATTCTTCTCCGCGTTGGCGATCGTGTCCTTCACGGAATCGATGGCGATCGCGAATCCGATGTTCTGGGCGTTGTCATCGCCGGCGGAGTTGATGCCGACGACCTGTCCCTGCATGTTCACGAGCGGTCCGCCCGAGTTGCCGTGGTTGATGGCCGCGTCGGTCTGGATGACGTTGCTGTACGTCCGCGTCTGGTTGGCTCCACACGTCGACTGAGCGCAGTTGGGGTCCTGCGCCGTGATCGTGCGATCGAGCGAGGACACGATGCCGGACGTGACCGTGGGGCCGCCGTCCAGAGCGAGCGCGTACCCCAGCGCCACGACCCGCTGGCCGAGCGCGAGGTCGGCGGAGGTCCCCAGGTCCACGGTCGGCATGTTCGTCGCGTCGATCTTGAGGACGGCGAGGTCGTGCAGGCAGTCGGAGCCGATCACGCGGGCGTTGAACTGCTTCGGATCGGCGTCGGACGTGAACACCGTGATCTTCGACGCTGCCTCGACCACGTGACAGTTCGTCACGATGACGCCGTCGGACCTGACGATGAACCCCGTCCCCACGCCCTGGCCGCCACCGGAGATATCGGTGGTCACGTTGACGACCGACGGCAGGACGCGTCGCACGACCCCTTCGACGGGCTCCCCGGTCGCCGGCAGCGGGGTGGAGTTGAACGTGTTGGCCGGCAGGGCCGCGGGCGACGGCGACTCGGAACCGACGGTGAACGAACAGGCGCTCGCCACGAGGGCGAGCATCAGCACGCTGGGGATCAACAGACGACGCATACGAGAACCTCCGATATCAAGGGTAACGGCATGAACCGCTATCGGTGGTGATTCGCGCCTGTCAGACCCGGGGTTCGTCCCCCGGGCAACCTCTCAGTGTCCTCTCAGGTTCCGAGTCGCGTTACTGCAGGCTGCCCGCCGGAACCTCCTTCTTCGGGTCGACGAACGGGATGGCCGCGGTCGTGCCGGTCAGCGATCCGTTCTCCGACTCGATGTCCAGCGTCGTTCCGGGGCTCGCCAGCTCGATCGGGACCCACACGAATCCGATGTTCTGCTTCAGTCCCGGCGACCACACCGCATCCGTCATGTGTCCCACGACCTTGCCGTCCTTGTGGACGGGCCACTTCTCGGACATCTCGGCGCGCAGCTCGTCCCCGTCGAGGATGATCCCGACCAGCTTGCGGTCGACGCCCTCGCGACGGATGCGCTCCAGCGCGTCCTTGCCGACGTAGTCCTGCGACTGCTCCTCGACCAGGCGCTCGAGGCCCATCACGTGGAACGGCGTGTCGGTCAGCGTGATGTCGGAGCCGTAGTTGAAGATGCCGGCCTCGATCCGCCGCGCCTCGCACGGCGCGATGGGCCGGATGTTGAACTCCTCTCCGGCCCTCAAGATGGCGTCCCAGAGCTCGTCGCCGCGGCTGAAGTCCAGCAGGTTGACCTCGAACCCGGGGATCGCGGTCCACCCGGTCCGGCTGATCACGACCGGGATGCCCTGGATCTCGTACGCGGCACACCAGTAGTACTTGAGGTCGAGGATCTGGTCTCCGACCAGCTTCTGCAGCGTCTTGACGGCCTTCGGTCCTTGCACCTGGACGGGGTGAACGTCGGGAAGCGTTACCTGGGCGTCGAGGCCGGAGTTCGCGAGGACGCCCAACGCGTAGAGCCCGGCGTCGGAGTCGGCGAGCTGCATCCACCACTTGTTCTGCTCGACGTGCAACAGGACGGGATCGTTCACGATGCCCCCGTCCGGGGCCGTCACCAGCATGTACTTGCCCTGGCCCACCGCGCACTTCGTCAGGTCGCGGCAGGTGATCGAGTCGATCAGCCGGTCCGCATCGGGGCCGCTCACCTCGACCGTGCGCTCCACACCCACGTCCCAGAGCGTCACGTCGTTGTTGAGCGCGTAGTACTCCACCTCGGGGTCGTCGTAGTAGCCAGGCAGGTACATGTGGTTGTAGATGTCGTACGCGGTGCACCCCGCCCTCCGCGTCGCCTCGAACATCGGCGACTTGCGGTACCAGGGCCCGAAGTACAGGGTCGCGCTCTTCTCGAGCATCTCCTCGCGCTCGTTCGTCATGCCGGGGTGTCTCCTTCGCTCGTCGGCCCGGGTCCCAACGCCCGGTGGAGATTGAATGATGGTTCAACAACGCCCTCCGTGGCAAGCTGGGTCCGCCGGATCGGTCGCGCGCAACCAAGAGGCGCCCCGACAGGGGCGCCTCTTGGTTCGAACCGGTCCGTGTGTCGCCCTACGAGACGGGGATCTCCTTCTTCGGGTCCACGAACGGCATCTCGACCACGACGGCGTTGCGATCGCCCCATTCGCTCGCCACTCCGAGGGAGGTGCCGTGGTTCGCGTACTGGGTGGGGACCCACGCGTAGCCGATGTTCTTCTCAAGCCGGGGCGAGTAGATCGCCGACGTGACCATGCCGACCTGGGCGCCATCGGCCGTGACCGGCCACTTCACGTTGTTCAACCCCTCGAACGGCTCCCCGTCGATCTCCACGCCGATGATCTTGCGGCCGACGCCCGCGGCCCGGATCTCCTTCAACGCCGCCAGCGAGATGCACGCGTCCTCGGTCAGCGTGTCCCAGTCGACCAGACGGTCCAGACCCATCTCGATGGGGTTGTTCTCGTACGTCATGTCGGCGCCCCAGTTGAAGATGGCGCCCTCGATCCGGCGGATGTCGCTCGGTCCGGTCGGCTTGATGTTGAACTCCTCGCCGGCCTTCATGAGCGCTTCGTAGACGTCGTTCCCCTTCGCGGTTTCCGTCGTGTAGACCTCGTAGCCAACCTCGGACGTCCACCCGGTACGGGTGACGACCACCGGAGCCCCGGCGATCTCCGCGTGCGTCCAGTAGTAGTACTTGAGATCAAGGATGCTCTCGCCGAGCAGCTTGACCATGAGGTCCTTCGACTTCGGTCCCTGCACCTGGAGCGGCGCGACGTCTGCCTCCTTGATGGTCACGTCCATGTCCGGGTAGGCGTTCTTCAGCCCGCGCGCGAACAGCAACGCGTCGGAGGACGCCAGCGCGAACCAGAACGTGTTCTCGTCCATACGGGTCAGCACGGGGTCGTTGATGATCCCGCCGTCGCTGTCGCAGATCAGGACGTACTTCGCCTGGCCGACGGCACACTTGGAGAGGTCGCGTGGCGTGAGCAGCTGCGCGAACGCGAACCCGTCGGGTCCGCTGATCTCGAGGCACCGTTCGACCGCGACGTCCCAGAGCGTCACATCGTTCAACAGGGTCTCGAACTCGTTCTCGAACGTGTCGAAGCGGATCGGGAAGTACATGTGGTTGTAGACCGTGTAGCCCTTCGGACCGTACTTCTGCGTCGCCTCGTAGTACGGCGTGCGGCGGTTGCGCGCCCCGCGCTGTACGAGACTCATGTCGAACGGCTCAGCCATGGACCCCTCCTTGGACGTCGGTGACGTGCGACCCACGGTCAACCGACCGGGGTCCTTCGTTCGCAGGCTTCGGAAACACCCGGCGTATCGTGCGTTCAGGCCCGGAGACTGACAAGAACGCCCGTTGACCGCAGGTCAACGCCCGAACCACACGGAGTGTCTCAGACGGCCGCGGCGTCCCGCTCGTGGACCTGCGGGGGCCGGCCTGCGCGGCCGTCCAGATAGCCCTGCGCCACCATCGCCATGAAGATGTGGACCTCGTCCTCGCTCCAGGCGAACGGCCCCTGGCGGAACCCGCTCGACGCCAGGCCGCGCGTCACGGACTCGCACGCGAGCCAGTCCTCACGGTTCGTGATGTCCCAGAACTCGCTCGCGTAGTCGGGCGAGAAGCCGGGAACGTCCTTCGCCTCCGGAGGGAAGAGCCACTGGCATTCGACCTTCGTCTCGGTCGGCGAGAGGGGCTCGAACCGATGGGCCATCACGTAGTCGGGATGCAGGCTGATCAGCAGGTTCGGGAACAGGCCGAAGTAGTAGACCTCTCGCGCCTGCCGATCGTTGAGACCACGGATCCGCACGCCGCCGCTCTCGCCGCTGATCGACATCGTCTGGGCGAAGTCCTTGAGCTCCATCGATCCGCCCACCCACATCCCGTCGTGGGGGAAGTTGGCCCCGGAATCGACCGGGGTCACGACGCAGAGCGCGGGATGGATGCTCGGACAGTGGTAGCACTCGTGATAGTTCTCCGAGATCGTCTTCCAGTTCGCGTTGATCACGTAGTCGTGGGAGGCCGCGACGAACATCCGGCCGATCTCCCACGGTGCGACGAGCTCGTCCAGGTTGCCGACGTACTCATCGAGCGGCGGCGCGTCACCGGACGCGTTCACGAACACCCACCCGTGCCACTCGGCGATGCGCGCGGCGATCAACGGATAGTCACCCTTGTCGAACCCGGGAACGTCGCCGAAGCGAGGGGCACCGTTCAGGGAGCCGTCGAGTCCGTACACCCACGCGTGATACGGGCACTTGATCGCGCGCAGGTTGGTGCTCGTTCCCGGCTCGAGCAGCTCATGACCCCGGTGCCGGCAGGTGTTGGCGAACGCGTTCAGCCCGCCTTGCTCGTCGCGGACCAGCAGCACGCCCTCCTCCCCCACCCGGACCGCCCGCTGATCACCTGGTTGCGCCAGATCGCCGGCTCGGCCGACGCACAGCCAGCCGGCCCCGAAGAAACGCTCCTGCTCCCACGCGAGGACCTCCGGCGAGACGTACGCGACGGCGGGCAAGGTCCGGCTGCCTCCGAGGGTCGGCGCCAGCACGTGTCGGAGCAACGCGTGATCGATCGGCGCACGGGCGTCGGACATGGCTGCGGAGCCTCCCCTCGGTGATCCGCCCGGGACGGGCGAAGTTTGAACGACCGTTCAACCGTGACAGGAGTCTAGCATCCGCTCCTTCGCGGGCTCGAGAACGCCCGTCGACCTCCGGTCAGCCGGCGTTCGCGACGTCGAAGACGCACTCGCCCTCGACGAACGTCAGCTCGACCCGCGCCTGGGGCATCTCGATCGCCGGGATCTCGAAGAGGTTCTGATCTACCACGGCGAGGTCCGCGTACTTGCCGACCTCGATCGAGCCGGTCAGCCCGTCCAGGTGGTTCACGTAGGCGGAGCCCATGGTGAACGCCCCGATCGCGGTGGCCAGGTCGACCCGCTCCTCGGGGATGAAGACCTCACCGATGGCCCCGCCGAACCCCTCGATCGCCTCCGCGGGCGCACGCCGTTCGACGGCGACCGTCATCTCCAGGAGCGGGTCGGGGCTCGACACGCTCCAGTCGCTCCCGAACGCGAGGACCGCGCCGGTACGCACGAGGCTGGCGAACGGGTACTGCCACGACGCCCGCTCGGGCCCGATGAAGGGGATCGTCAGGTTGTCCATCTGGCCCTCGTGCGCGGCCCACAGCGGCTGGCCGTTCGCGACCGCCCCCAGCTGATGGAACCGCGGGATGTCGTCCGGGTGCACGATCTGGATGTGGGCGAGGTGATGGCGGTTGTCGCTCGGGCCGTTCGCGAGCAGCGCCGCCTCGATCGCATCGAGCGACTCGCGGACGGCGCGGTCGCCGAGGGCGTGGAAATGCGCCTGGAAGCCGAGGGCGTCCAGCCGGGTCACCGCCTGCTTCAGGAGCTCCGGATCGACGAACGAGAGACCCAGGTTCTCGGTCGGTTGCCCGAGCGCATCGAGGTAGGGCGTGAGCGTGCCCGCGGTGAAGTTCTCGATGATGCCGTCCTGCATGATCTTCACGCTGGTCGGCGCGAACCGCCCCACCGCGGCACGCGCTCGCGCGTCGACCAACCGTTCGATCTGGTCCAGCCCGCGGTGCCGGTCCCACCAGAGCGCCCCGACGACGCGCGCGGTGAGCTCCCCTCGGCCGGCCGCCCGGGCGTACGTGTCCAACGTCCGGTAGCTGTCGTCGATGCCCACGATGGCGTCCTGCCAGGCGGTGATCCCCAATGAGTGCAGGTACGTCTGGGCCACCCGCAGCCCCGCGGCGTAGTCCTCGTCGGTGTCCTGCGGCGCGAGGATGTCGACCAGGTGCATCGCTCCTTCGTGGAGGGTGCCGGACGGTTCGCCGTCGGACGTTCGCTCGATGCGCCCGTCGGCCGGATCAGGCGTGTCCCGCGTGATCCCGGCCAGGGCCAGCGCCCGGGAGTTGACCCAGGCTCCGTGTCCGTCGCGATTGGTCAAGATCGCCGGCCGGTCGGGGACGATCGCGTCGAGCACCTCTTTGGTCGGCGTCCCGCCGGGGAAGACGTCCATGTACCAACCGCCGCCCATGATCCACGGGGTGTCAGGGTTGGCCGCGGCGTAGTCCGCGATGATCCGTCGGTATTCCTCGAGCGAGTAGATCTCGCTCAGGTTGCAGCGGAGCATCTCCAATCCGCTTCCCGGCGGATGGATGTGCGCGTCCTGGAAGCCGGGGAGCAGCATGCGTCCCGCCAGGTCGACGACCTCGGTGTGCGTACCCATCCACGCGCGCACGTCGTCGTCCTTCCCGACGGCCGCGATGGTGCCCGACCTCACGGCCACCGCACCCGCCCAGCTGCGGGACGCGTCGACCGTGTACACGGGACCGTTGACGAACACCAGATCGGCCGTTCCGTTCGTGTCGCTCACGCGGGTTCGTTCCTCCTCCTGCTCGAGAGCGGCCGAAGCATACTCCGACTCACGCGAGCGCCACGAGCTCCAGGAGGTCGTCGCTCCAGTAGTCGAGCGTGCCGTCGGGCATCATCAGGACGCGGTGCGGAGCAAGCGCTTCGACGAACTCGATGTCGTGGCTCACCAGGATCATGGAACCGGGCCAGCCGGCCAGCGCCTCCGCGATGGCGGTCCGCGAGGGCGGATCCAGGTTGTTCGTCGGCTCGTCGAGCATGAGCAGGTTCTTCCGACCCGCGACCAGCTGCGCCAACGCGAGCTTGGTCTTCTCACCTCCCGACAGCGTCCCCGCATCCTGGAACGCCATCTCGCCCGAGAGGCGGAACATGCCGAGCAGCGCGCGGAGCGCCTGGTCCTCGGCACGCGATTCGGCCTTCATGTGCGCGATGACCTGCACGCCGTCGTGCACGCCCTCGTGCTCCTGCGCGTAGTAGCCGAGCTCGACGCCATGCCCCAAGCGGAACGCCCCATGATCCGCCTCCGTGACACCCGCGAGTATGCGGAGCAAGCTCGTCTTCCCCGCGCCGTTCAAGCCCATGATCAGCAGCCGCTCGCCGCGTCCGACGTCGAAGGAGATGTCCTCGAACACCGGGGGACCGCCGTAGCTCTTCGTCAGCTCGGTCGCGACGAGCATCACCTTGCCGCTGTGCGGCGGCTCCGGGAACCGGAACTTCACCCGTTGTTCGCGCGCCGGACCCTCCACCTTCTTCGCCGTCAGCTTCTCGACGCGGGTGTCCAACGTCTTGGCCTTCCGCGCGCGCTTAGCGGTCTGGCCGCGCATCGAATCGGCCAGCGTCTTCAGCCGCCGGATCTCCTGCTCCTGGCGGCCGGCGAGCGCGCGCAGGCGGATCTCGTCCTCGGATCGCGCCTTCCGGTATCGGGAGTAGGTGCCGCGATACTCGACCACCTGGTCGCGGTCGACGTGCAGGATCCGCGTGATCGACGCGTCGAGCAGCTTCAGGTCGTGGCTCACCACGATGAGCGCGCCGCGGTACGACGCCAGGAACTTCATCAGCCAGTGCTTCGCGTCGGCGTCCAGGTGGTTGGTCGGCTCGTCGAGCATCAAGAGGTCGCTTCCACCGAACAAGATCCGCGCGAGCTCCAGGCGTCGCCGCTCTCCGCCCGAGAGCGCGCGGACCGGCAGCGCCAGGCGGTCGTTCGCCAGGCCGAGGCCGGCGGTGAGCGTGCGCGCCTCGGACTCCGCCGCGTAGCCACCGAGCTCGCGGTACTCCTCCTCCAGGCGCGCGTACCGGGCGATGTTCTTGTCCGCATGCGACTCCTCGAGCTGTATCCGCGCCTTCTCCAGGCGCCGCGCCAGATCGACCAGGTCGCGCGCGGCCAGGATGTGCTCGAGACCCGTGATGTGATCGTCCGCCCGGTGCTGGCGCGGATCCTGCCGCAGGTACCCGATCGCGCCGGTCCGGGTGACGGTGCCGCTGAGCGGCAGGTCTTCGCCTCCGAGCACTTTCAAGAGACTGGTCTTCCCGGCACCGTTACGACCGACGACCCCCATCTTGTCTCCGGCCCGTAGCGTGAAGCTGAGGTCGGCGACCACGGTCTTCCCGCCGACCTCGACCGACAGATCGCGAACGTCGAGCGTGGTCATCTGGGGGCGCTCCTGCGTCGGGTGGAACGGGAACCGTTGCGGTGGGTGGCGGTGACGAGCATCGGGGTCGACCTCCTGGGTGGGTACACGAACAGGTGCGCCGGCGATGGGCGCGGGGACGTGCCGAGGAGATCGGGTCAACTCATCTGCGTCGAGTGTAGCAACGAGCATGGGGGCGCCCAAGCAGCCGGGATGGCACACTTCCAGCCGTGAACGAGTTCCTGGAGGGCAATCGCGCGCTGTGGGATGAGTGGACCGGCATCCACGAGTCGTCGGAGTTCTACCGGCTCGAGGAGTTCCGCGCCGGTGGGATCCGCCTGCTCGACTACGAGCTGGAACAGGTCGGCGACATGCAGGGCAAGACCCTCCTGCACCTCCAGTGCCATTTCGGCATCGACACGCTGTCGTGGGCGCGCCTCGGCGCCATCGTCACGGGCGCCGACTTCTCGCCTGCGGCGATCGACCTGGCTACGCGCCTGGCCGCCGACCTCGGCCTGGATGCGCGGTTCGTCGAGTCCGACGTCTACGACCTCCCGGAGCGGTTGGACGGGTCGTTCGACGTCGTCTACACGTCGCGGGGCGTGCTGTGCTGGCTCCCCGATATCCGCGGCTGGGCGCGCGTGGCCGCGCACTTCGTGAAGCCCGGGGGCATCTTCTTCATCACCGAGGCGCACCCGATCGCCTGGGCCCTGGACGAAGAGCTGCCGCTCACGTTCCGCTACCCCTATTGGGAGCACGCCGAACCGCTGACCTTCGATGTCGAGGGCTCGTACGCCGACCGGAGCGCCGATGTGAAGACCGAGAAGGAGTACGGCTGGAACCACGGTCTGGGCGAGATCGTTACGGCGCTCGTCGACGCCGGCCTGACGATCGAGCTGCTCCGTGAGTACCCGTTCTCCCCGTGGGACATGGGCTTCACCGTCCAGGGCCCCGACGACACGTGGGTGACTCCCGAGGCCGTGGAAGGCGAGGTACCGCTCTTCTACTCGATCCGAGCGCGGAAGCCGGCCTAGCGACCCGACCTGCGAGTGGCCGCCTGCCGTTCGCGTTCGCGGTCGCGCCTGCGCTCCGTGAGGTGATCGGCCACGCCGATACCCGTGAACGGCAGCACGGGACCCATCAACAACGCCACGTCGCTCGCGGTTCGCAGCAGCACGAACGTGTACATCGTCGCCAGCAGGACCGCGACCGTCCGAGCCTTCCAGCTGTGATCGAGGTCGGACCGCAGCGCGACGATCCCTCCGGCTCCCACCGCAGCCACGAGGCCCGTCGCGGCGTCCGCCGCGAGCGCCGACACCACGATGCCGATCAGGAGCGTCAGCCCCATCGCCTTGACGACCGCGGCTCCGGGGTTCGGATGTTCGGACAGGAACGCCAGCGCGACGAACACGAACGGGATGAGGCAGAGCCCGAACGCGATCAACGGGCCGGCGTTCGGCGTCGCCTTCGCATCATCGGTGCCGATCGATACGAGCGCCGCCACGATCGACCAGTAGGCGGGCACGAACAGCAGCGTCGCGAGCGTGATGGCGCGCCACTTGCGCTGCGGCGACAGCGGTTCGGCGCCGGCCGTGACGTTCCGTCGCGCGCGGGTCACCATCGGATCAACCCTTGACCGATCCGGCGGTGAGGCCACGCACGAAGTACTTCTGGAGCGAGAAGAACACGACCAGCGGAAGCGCCATCGAGATGAAGGCAGCCGCCGTGAGGAGTTGCCAGGTCTCGCCCCGCGACCCGTTCAGTCCGGCCAGCGCGAGCGTGAGGACCTGCACGTTCCGCGTTCCCCCCAGGAACACGTACGCCACCAGCAGATCGTTCCAGACCCACAGGAACTGGAAGATCGCGAACGCGGCGAGCGCGGGGACCGAGAGCGGGATGATGAGGCGCCAGAAGATCGTGAAGTGATCGGCTCCGTCCATCCGCGCCGACTCGATGATCGACGACGGAAGGGACCCGATGTAGTTGCGCAACAGGTAGACGGCGAGCGGAAGCCCGAACCCCGTGTGTGCGAGCCATACGCCCAGGAACGTGCCGTTCAGTTCGAGGTCCGGGAACGTCCGGATCCCGAACAGCGACGCGCCGTTCGCGAACATCCGCAGGATCGGGATGACGGCCATCTGCAAGGGAACGACCAGCAAGGCGACGACGGCGACGAACAACACGAATCGTCCGCGGAACTCCATCCAGGAGAACGCGTAGGCCGCGAAGGCGGCGATCGTGATGGGGATCACCGTCGAGGGGATGGCGACGGCGAGGCTGTTCATGAACGCGTTCTGCAGGCCGCCGGCATCGAGGGCTTCCCGGTAGTTCTGGAGCGTCCACGACGCCGCGTGGAACGGATGGGCGAGCGCCGTCCACCACCCGGTCGCGTTGACGAGCTCCGCGGGACGGAACGACGTGATCAGCACGCCGACGCTCGGGATCAGCCAGATCAGGACCACGACCAGGATCGTGATCCGCACGAACCAGCCCCCCCGCCGGACGTCGCCGACGGCGGCCCCTTTGCCGGTGACGGGTCCGGGTTGCTCCACATCCACCGGCGGGCGCTCGATGACGTCGCTCACCGGATCGACTCCTCCTCGCGGAAGCGACGGACGTTCACGACCATCACGGGGACGACCGCCACGAACAGGACCACGGCGATGGCCGCACCTCGCCCGGAGTTCGCGCCGATGAAGTACCAGTAGATCATGCGCTCCGCGACCACCTCGGTTCCGTTGCCCTGTGCGTTACCCATGACGAACACGATGTCGAACACCTTCAGCGCGTTGATGACCATGTAGGTGCCCACCACGACGATCGTCGGCAGGATGGTCGGGATGATGACGCGCCGGAACACTTGCAGCTCCGAGGCGCCGTCGATGCGAGCCGCCTCGAGGATCTCGTCAGGAACGGCCTTGATCGCCGCCGACAGGACCACCATCGCGAACCCGGTCTGCATCCAGACCATGATCACCATCAGATACAGGTTGTTCCACGGCTGTTGCTGGAGCCATGCCACCGGCTGCTTGCCGAGCCCGAGCATGATGCCGTTGAGCAGACCGATGTTCGACCCGAACCCCTGAGGACGGAAGCTGTAGATCAATCGGAACGTGATCGCTGCCCCGGCGAACGAGATCGCCATCGGCAGGAAGATCATGGACTTGGCGATCGCCTCGCCGCGACGGAGCCGGTCGGCGAGCGTTGCGAAGGCGAGGCCGATGCTCACGGCGACGAGCGGGACGAGCACCATCCACCCCACCGTGTTGCGGATCGAACGGAGCATGCTGGGATCGGTGAACACGAACTTGAAGTTGTCCAGGCCGACCCAGTTCTGGCCACGCGAGTCCTTGAGGCTGATCAGGATGGTGTTGAACACCGGATAGACCAGGAACACGCTGAGGATGACGAGGGCGGGACCAACGAAGACGTACGGTCGCACCCCTTCGCGGAAACTGGCGGGCAGCCAGTCGACCACCTTGTTCATGCCCCAGAACAGGAAGAAGACGCCTCCGACGCCGATGCCGATCGCGACGAGCACGACGAGGAACCGGTTGGCGTCGCGGCTGCGGAGGAAGGCGAAGAGCACCGAGAACAGCCATCCGGCGATGACGACGATGACGAGAGCGGCGACGATCCGCAGGATCAATCCCGCGGCCGAGAGCGGAGCTTCCTCGAAGCCCCCCGCCCCCTGCGCCGGATCACCGGTCGTTGCGCTCACGCCGCGGTCATCCTATCCCTGTCGAGACGTGGAGGGAGCGGCCGCTTCGCGGCCGCTCCCTCTTCCGTTCCACCAGCGCGGATGCGCGTGGCTATGAAGTCGGCCAGCTCTTCTCGATGTCGTTCAGGATCCCTTCGATGGAGCTCGGCCCTTGCTGCATGTACTTCACCATGCCGCTCCAGAAGCTCCCGGAACCCACGGCCGGCGGCATCATGTCGGACGCGTCGAAGCCGGCGGTGCCGTCCTTCAACGCCTTCGTGAGGACCACCGACGCGTCGGCGAGGATCGGATTCGCGTAGCAATTCGGTCCCACGTTGACGTTCGGAGAGATCCTGGACGTTCCGACGTCGGCGCCCATCGCGCACTGGACATCGGTGGACATGAAGCGCGTCAGGAAGTCCTTGACCTCCGGCGCGTTACGGAACGTCACGGCGAGCTCACCTGCGAACAGGGTCCCGGGCTGGTCGATCGGAGGAAGCGGGAACCAGTCGTAGTCCACACCGGCCTTGGCCGACGCGGGGAAGAACGCGTTGATGAAGCTTGCCTGACGGTGCAGCCAACAACCCGGCGGCTTGTCGAACATCGGCAACGGTGCGTCGCCGAACGCGATCGACGGGGTCTGGTCGGCCCCACCCAGCACGTATCCCGGGTGGAACATGATGTTCCCGAAGATCTTCGCCGCGTTCAGGACCGATGGGTCGTTGAACGGGATCTGGTGGGTCGCCCACTTGGCGTAGGTGTCCAGCCCCGCCGTCCGGAGCATGATGTCCTCGATCCAGTCGGTCGCGGGCCACCCGGTGGCGCTCCCACTCTCGAAGCCGACACACCACGGCGTTCCGCCGTCGGCCACGATCTGGTCGGACAGCGCCAACATCTGGTCCCACGTCGTCGGCACCTTGTAGCCGGCCGCGTCGAAGGCGGCCTTCGGGTACCAGACCATGCTCTTGAGGTTGATGTTGGTCGGGATACCGTAGTGCTCGCCGTTGTACTCGCCGAGCGACATGAAGTACTCACCGAACGTCGCGTTCAGATCGTCGATGTTGAAACCCATGTCCTCGAGCGACACGGCGTTCCCCGCCTTGGCCTGCTCGATCACCGCTCCCGGCTGCGGAAGCAGGATCACGTCGAGCGTCCCGGCCTGCGCGCGGATCTGCACGTCCTGCTCGAAGTTGGCGTCGGCCTCGATCTCGGCCTTGTAGTCCGTCTGCGAGTTGATCAGGTCGTCGAAGACCTTCTGCATCGGACCTGCTTCCTTCGGGTCGAGCGCGCTCAGCACGTTGACCGAGCCGGTGTTCGAGCTCCCGCCCGTGGCGGTCCCACCCGTCGCACCGCTGCTGCCGGCGTTGTCGTTGTTGTTCGAACATCCCGCCGCGATCACGACGAGGACCGCAAGCAAGATCACCCCTCTATATCGACGCATCGTGGTGCCCCCTCTCTCTTGCGTCAGTGTTGCGTGCCCGCACATCTGTATACGAGTTCACGCTCAGAGTTCGCTTCACAACCCCCTTCCTTTCACGCTGATCGTTCACGGCGCTCGCACACCTCCTACGGTGGAACGTCGGATGATCAGCTCCGTCGGCAGGATCACCCGACGCGGCCCGCCGTCGGGATCGTCAACGAGCTGCGAGAGTGTGTGGGCCGCTTCCGCACCTTGGGCGCGGATGCCTTGTCGAACGGTGGTCAGTGGCGGGTCGAGCTCCGCGGCGAAATCGAGATCGTCGAATCCCGCCAGCGCGACGTCTTCGGGCGTGCGAAGGCCGCGCGCCCGGATGGTCTCGAGCGCTCCCGCCGCGGTCGAGTCGTTCGCGCAGAAGATGGCATCGACATCGCGATCCAGCAGCTCCAGGGCTCCGGCGACGCCCGAGGATCGTCGGAAATCGCCATCGACGACGAGACCTTCCGTCGACAGATCGGCGCGAGCCATGGCGTCCGCGTACCCAACGATCCGATCCTCACCCGCCACCGTTCCGCGACGGCCGGTGATGTGGCCGATCCGGCGTCTCCCGATGTCGACCAGGTGCGACGTCACGGCGTCGGCGGCTCGGACGTGGTCCACGTCCACGTAGCTCGCCGACAGATCGGCCCGGCGATGGCCCACCAGCACGGTGCGGATGGAGGATGCGAGCAACCCGTCGACCAGTGGATCTTCCAGGTTGAACGCGGTGACGATCACGCCCTCCAGCAGACCCATCCTCAGGATCTGATCGAGCGTCTCCTGCTTCGTTCGGTTCCCCAGCCAGAGCATCATCCCGGTCGCCGTCTCGGACAGGGTGTCGCTCATCCCCTGGAGCAGCTCGGAGAAGTACGGGTCTTGGAACAGATCGTGTGAGTCCACGTGCATCACGACTCCCACCACACCGGAGCGACCGGATGCCAACGTGCGAGCGGCCAGGTTGGGCCGATAGCCCGTGCGCTCCAGCACCTCCATCACCCGTTCGCGCGTGGCCTGGGAGACGGAGCCGCCGTTGATCACCCGCGACACGGTGGCGCGCGAGACGCCCGTCAGGGCCGCCAGGTCGTCGAGCGTGCCAGCCAAGGTCCCCTCCTCGACTCCGTAGCAATGAGAGCGCTCTCACTGTAACTCCTACACAGGATCTGTCAAGGCAGCATGCAGCGGGTACGGGGAGAGTGTAGATTGCCTTCGACCGGTGGAAGCGCTCCCAGGACTCGGGGTGTCACGGTGTCCGATCGTCAGTTCCCGCCCGGCTTCGTCTGGGGGGCGGCCACATCCTCGTATCAGATCGAAGGGGCCGTCGACGAGGACGGCCGCGGAGAGAGCATCTGGGACCGGTTCTCCCACGCACCGGGTCGGGTATGGAACGGCGACACCGGCGACGTCGCCTGCGATCACTACCACCGGTATCGCGAGGACGTCTCGCTCATGGCCGATCTCGGTCTGGGCGCCTACCGGCTCTCGATCTCCTGGCCCCGGGTGTTGCCGGAGGGGACGGGACGCCCCAACGAAACGGGCCTGGGCTTCTACGATCGGCTGGTCGACGAGCTCCTCGCCTACGGCATCGACCCCTTCGTGACCCTCTACCACTGGGATCTTCCCCAAGCCCTGGAAGACGCCGGCGGGTGGCCCGTCCGAGAGACGGCCGACGCGTTCGGAGCGTTCGCTGCACTCGTGTCCGGCCGGCTGGGTGACCGGGTCGGCCACTTCGCGACGCTGAACGAACCACACGTCGTGTCGGACCACGGGTACCGCGTCGGCTCGCACGCCCCCGGAAGGACGGAGCCGGAAGCTGCGCTCGCGGCCGACCACCATCTGTTGGTGGCGCACGCCCTCGGCGTGCAGGCGATCCGCGCGCAGGCTCCTCGGGCCGCTGCCGGCATCGTGTTGAATCTCGAGCCGAAGCACGCCGCCACCCCGCATCCGCTCGATCAGGAGGCCGCCGCCCTCAAACACGACCAGCTCAACCGCTGGTACCTCGACCCGATCACCGGCCATGGGTATCCGGAGGAAGGGGTCCGGGCGTGGGGGTGGCGGCGTGAAGAAGTGCTCGACGGCGACATGGCGGCGATCTCGGCGCCGCTCGACTTCCTCGGAGTGAACTACTACTCCCGGGAGATCGTGCGATCACCGTTGCTCGATCCGCTCGAGCAGCCGGCGGACCTGCCCGAGCGGACCGGCATGGGATGGGAGGTGTACCCGGCGGGACTCACCGAAGTGCTCGAGTTCGCGGCATCGCGGACGGGCGACCTTCCGCTCTACGTGACCGAGAGCGGCGCCGCGTACCCCCTCAACGAGATCGATCCGACGCTGGATCCGGAGCGCGTGAGCTTCCTCCGGCGCCATCTCGAGGCAGCCTCGACCGCCATCGAGCGCGGTATACCGCTCCGCGGGTATTTCGTGTGGTCCTTACTGGACAACTTCGAGTGGGCACACGGATACGCGCACCGGTTCGGCATCGTCCATGTCGACTTCGACACCCTGGAGCGCAGGCCACGAGACAGCGCGACGTTCTGGTCCGCGGTCGCGCGCAGCGGTGTCGTGCCCTCTGAGGCTCAGGCTCCTTCCTCGCCGTAGATCGCCAAGCCCGTCTCCGGATCGAAGAAATGGAGTCGCGTCACGTCGACCACCAGGTCGATGGGCTGACCCTTCGTCGCGGTGGTCCGTGGGCTCAACCGGGCGAGGAACTCGGAATGGTCGGCGTCCCGTTGTTCGACCGCGTCGAGCTTGTCGTGACCCACATCGTGGGCGAGCTCCTTCGTGTCCTCGGTGATCACCGCCGGTGCGTCCACGGTGAAATGCATGACGACGTCCGCGCCGAGGGACTCCCGCAGGTCGACCACCGTGCGGATCCGACGGTCCTCCGGTGCCTCCGGAACGAGCGAGGCGTCCTCGATGTCCTCCGGCCGCAGCCCGACGACCACCGAGCCGCCTTCGAACCTCCGCAGACCGGCATGGGATGCCATGACCTCCGCCGGCACCCCCAGTCGTTGCCCGCCGAATTCGACATCCGCCGACCCGTTGGACGTGGAGAGCGTGGCCTCGATCATGTTCATCGCAGGCGACCCGATGAACCCGGCCACGAAGAGGTTCACCGGGTGGTCGTAGAGCCGCTGCGGCGTGTCGACCTGCTGCAGCTTCCCTTTCCTGATCACGGCCACCCGGTCGCCCATCGTCATCGCCTCGACCTGGTCGTGGGTGACGTAGATCGTGGTGACGTTCAGTTCGTGCTGGATCCGCGCGATCTCGGTCCGCATCTGCACGCGGAGCTTCGCATCGAGGTTCGACAGCGGTTCGTCCATCAGGAACGCCTTGGGTTCGCGGACGATCGCGCGGCCCATCGCCACCCGCTGCCGCTGACCACCTGAGAGGGCCTTCGGCTTGCGTTGGAGCAGTTCCTCCAGCCCGAGGATGTCCGCCGCCTCTCGAACGCGCCGATCGATCTCTTCCTTCGAGAGCTTCCGGAGCTTGAGGCCGAACGCCATGTTGTCGTACACGGTCATGTGCGGATACAGCGCGTAGTTCTGGAACACCATGGCGATGTCGCGCTCCTTCGGTGGTACGGCGTTCACCACCCGCTCACCGATCGAGATCGTGCCGCGGCTGATGCCCTCGAGGCCCGCGATCATCCGGAGTGCGGTCGTCTTGCCACAGCCGGAGGGCCCGACCAAGACGACGAACTCGCCGTCCTGGATGTCGAGGTTGAGGTCGGACACGGCGAGGGTGCCGTCGGGGTACTCCTTCGACACCTCGTCCAGCACGATCTCCGCCATCGGACCCCCTCTCGAGTTGCGCGAAGCTCCCGGGCCAGAAGGATAGGCGAATCAGTCCGATGGATGCTGCGCGATGACGAGCGCCTCCCACGGGTGCAGCCGCACGTCGGTGGCGATCCGCTCACCCTGGCGGGCCCGGTGGGTGCTCAGGAGCACCTCCCCCCCACCGAGTGACGCATCGAGGACCGCCTCCGTGAGGTTCAGCGCGACCACGGTGCGGTCTCCGCGTCGCCACGCCCAGACCCCCTCGGGCGCCTGGAGCGTGGCATAGCTTCCGCTCCGTAGATCCGGCCGGGCCCGGCGGAGCGAGATCAGGTCTCGTGTCAGGCGGAGCACCGATCCGGGATCGTCGCGCTGGTCGGCGACGTTGCGCGACGCAGCCTCACCCCCGGGCAACCACGGCTCCACTCCGGGACGCGTGAACCCGCCGCCGGGCTCGCTCGTCCACGGCATGGGGGTCCGCGCGCGGTCGCGGCCGGGGTCGTCCGGCCACCCGCGGACGCCGACCGGGTCCCTGATGCGATCGCGCGTCACGTGCACCTCCGGCATCCCGATCTCGTCGCCGTAGTAGAGGATCGGCGTGCCGCGGAGCGTCAGCAACATCACGAGCGCCGCTCGGACCTTCCGGTCGTCTCCGCCGCACCATCGAGTGACGAACCTGCCGGCATCGTGGTTCGACCCGGTCCACGTCGGCCACGCCCGGTCGGGGATGGCGGCCTCCTCGCCCTCCACGATCGTCCGCATCCCGGTCCCGAGCTCCGCGAGTACGAAGGGGACGTTCAGCGCCAGATGGAGCTCGTCGGCGCCATCTCCGTAGAACCGCATGAGCGCCGCGATGTCCGGCACCCACGTCTCACCGAACAGGATCGGATCGTGCTCGTACGTGTCGGCGATCGCGCGCCAGCGCCGCAGCACGTCGTGCACCTGCGGCCGGTTCATGCTGAACTCCTGGCGCTGACCGATGGCTCGGGCGAGCTCGTCGTCGTCGGGTGTGGCCGGCGGGTTGTCTCGCAACTCGACGTCCTTGACGATCCCGTGCGCGACGTCGATCCGGAACCCCGAGATCCCGCGATCGAACCAGAACCGCATGATCTGGTCGAACGCTTCCCGCACCTCGTCGTTCCACCAGTTCAGGTCGGGTTGTTCGGGCAAGAAGTTATGCAGGTAGTACTGCTGTGTCGGCTCGTCCCACGTCCACGCGCTTCCGCCGAACACCGACACCCAGTTGTTGGGGGGCCCACCGTCCGGCGGCCCGTCGGCCCACACGTACCAGTCGCGATGACGCGCGGTCCGGCCGGACCGCGCGTCGAGGAACCAGGGATGTCGATCACTCGTGTGGTTGGGGACCAGGTCGAGGATCACCCGGATGCCACGCTCCCCCGCTCGCGCCACGAGGCGGTCGAGCGCGTTCAGATCGCCGAAATCCGATTCGACGCCCAGATAGTCCGCGACGTCGTACCCCCAGTCGGCGTTCGGCGAGGGGTTGATGGGGTTCAGCCAGATACCGTCGACGCCGAGCCACGCCAGGTGATCCAGGTGCTCGATGATGCCCTCGAGGTCGCCCTGACCGTCACCGTCGGAATCGGCGAACGAGCGCGGGTAGACCTGATACAGGACCCCGGATCGCCACCACGATCCCCGAACACCTGCCTCGTCGTTCGCACCAGCCATCAACGCCCAGCCTCCCACAGCCATCGCGCGATCTCGACGTGTGCGGGGTCGGCGTCCTCTCCGTCGAAGGCCCAGGCGATCGTCTGCGCGAGCGCCCAGCCTCGGGTGCGCTCGCGGTCCAGGCACAACTCGGCGGTCAGGCGGTCGAGACGGTGCACCACCGCATCGCGACCGTGTCCGAGCTCGCGACCCCGAACGGTCGCCGCGACGCCGAACTCGCGTTCTCCGGACAGCGGTTTGGGGTCGATCAGCAGCCACGGCTCGCGCGTGGCCTTGACGACGTTGTCGGCGTGCATGTCCTGGTTCACCAAGACCTGCTCGCCCTGAGAACCGCTGAGCGTCTCGACCGCGTCGAGCGCCGCGTCGAGGAGCGCCCCCTCGAACGGGCGGCCCGCGCGGTCATAGTCATCCGGCAACGACCCGGCCCAGCCTGCGGCTTCGTCCGCGAGCCGCCGGAACGGAGCGCCGGCCGGTTTCCATACGCGGGGAAGGAGCGCGATGAACACATCGAGGGCGGCGTCCGGTGCGAGATCCTTGAGCGGTGTGCCCGGAACCGCCCGTTCGAGCAGCAGCGCGCGCCGCCCGGCATCGTATGCGAACAGCCGGACGGCACCGTCACCATCGATGAGGTCGAGCGCCGCGGCCTCGTGCTCGCTCTCGCGGTCGGGGAACTGGATCTTGAGGACCGCCGGCGAGCCGTCTTCCCGGGTCACCGGGTAGGCCACCGAGGCGAACGCGTACGGGAACGGCTCGCCGAGCGTGAGCGACCACGACTCCGCGCAGGCGTCGACGATCCCGGGGAGCCGCGCGAGCCAGTCGCGACCCTCCTCGAACGTCCGCATCCAAGCCAAGCCCTCGTGGATGTCGACCTCCCCTTCCACCCGGCCGCCTATGCTCCCACGATGCTCGAGGCCAGAGACGCCGCCGAGATCGCCGCGCGTTTCTCCCTCGGAGACGCCGCGACGCTCTCGGGACCGGTGGCGCGCGGTGAGGTGGGCCAGGTCTGGCGGCTGACGACGTCGCGCGGAACGTTCGCGGTGAAGGAGCCCTTCGAACCTATACCGGCGGACGAGGTGCGCGAACATGCCGAGTACCAGGAGGCCGCGCATGCAGCAGGCATACCCGTGCCTGCCGTTCTTCGAGCCGGTGACGGAGAAGCGTTCGCCGCGCTGGCCGGCGTGCAGGTTCGCGTCTTCGAGTGGGTCGACCTCCGCGAACGCGACCCGTACGTCGACCCCGCGGAGGTGGGGCGGATCGTCGCCTCCATCCACCGCCTGGACTTCCGGGGACGTCTCCCGACCGATCCCTGGTACACCGACGCCATCGGGAGCGAGCGATGGGACACCCTCCTCGACGCCCTCCACGCGAACGGTGCGCCCTTCGCGGAGCGGCTGTCCGAGATGCGAGACGAGCTCGTCGCGCTGGAGAGGCTCATGGAAGCGCCGAACGAGCTCCAGACATGCCATCGCGATCTCTGGGCCGACAACATCCTGCGAACGACCGCTGGCGGGTTGTGCGTCATCGACTGGGAGAACTGCGGCCTCGCTGACCCGAGCCAGGAACTGGCGCTCGTGCTGTTCGAGTTCGGTCTGGGTGACCCCCATCGAGCACGCGCGCTCTACCAGGCGTACCTCCAAGCCGGCGGGCCCGGCCGGATCGAGCGGCGAGGCGACTTCTCGATGCTCATCGCGCAGCTGGGGCACATCGGAGCGGACGCCTGCGCCCGGTGGCTGGACCCACGTGAGTCCCAGGCCGAGCGGGAGCGCCAGGAAGCGCGGGTGGAGGAGTTCGTCGCACTCCCCCTGACCACCATCACGATCGACGGGTTGCTCACCGCCACAACCTCCTAAGCAGCTCCGGCGCAGGGTCAAGGCGTATGCGTTTCTGTCCGATGCAACTACGGTGATGAAGGACCGTCGGGGGCGCATCGGTCGGGCCGGGCGCGGGATCGGGGTGCTCGTCGTCCCTGTGGTGATCCTCGCGATGGTGGGGATGCTGCTGCTGTTGGAGGCTCGAGCGGGTTCGGCGCGATCGCGCTCCGCCGACATCGTCCTGGCGGAGATCCGCGTCAGCCATCTCCACACCACGATCCTCGAGCAGATCGCTCGCGGGAGGCTCCCGAACGAGGTCTCCGACGCCGAGGTGGCCACGCGATCTTCGCAGGCTACGGCGTCCATCGATTCGCTCGGCGCCCCAACGACGAGGGAGGACTTCGCGGTGTACCTGGATGCCGCGAATCGAGGGATGGCGCTCAGGCGAGCCGGGCTCTCCCCGATGGCCGCCGACGTCGGCGCCTATCAACTCGTTCCGGCGTTCGATGTCCTCCAAAGGGATCTCGATACCGAGCGGGCTCTCCTCGAGCAACGTTCGGCCGACACCCGGCTGTGGCGGATCAGGGGCTCCATCCTGACGCTGCTCATCGGTGGCCTCTGCCTCGCGCTGGTGGTCAGAGGCGCCGAACGGGCCCGCCGCCTCCTTGCCACCGGCCAGGAGCACGCGTCGGCCCTCCGGGAGAGCGCACGACGGTTCGATTCGCTGATCTCGGAATCGTCCGACCTCATCACGGTGCTCGATCGCGATGGACGGGTGACGTTCCAGAGCGGGTCGATCGAGCAGCTGTTGGGCTGGAACGTTGACGATGTCGTGGGTCACGACATCCGCGAGTTCCTGGTTGATGGCCAAACCGACACCGTGCCCTCGGTGCTGGAGGAAGCGGAGCTCCGGCCCGACTCTCGACGCTCGGTCGCATGGCAGATGCGGCGAAAGGACGGCGACGTCCTGCGCGTGGAGGCCGTCGCGACCGGGCGGTTCGATGACCCCGACATCGCCGGCTGCTTGCTCAACATCCGCGATCAGAGCGAACGACTCGTCCTGGAGGAAGCGCTCCGGCATCAAGCGTTCCACGACCCGCTCACGGCGCTCCCCAACCGCGCGTTGTTCGAGGATCGTCTCGCCCACGCCTTCGATCGCACGGTCCGCGGAGGGCACTCCGTCTGCCTGCTGCTCGCCGATCTCGACGACTTCAAGGACATCAACGACACCTACGGCCACGCTATCGGAGACGCCGTGCTCATCGAGGTCGCCGCTCGGCTGAAGGGAGTCGTTCGGACCCACGACACCGTGGCCAGGCTGGGCGGCGACGAGTTCGGCGTCCTCGTGGAGGAGTTGGACGTCGAGCACGACGGCGAGCACGCGGCGGAGCGCATCATCGAAGCGCTCGCGGAACCCGTCGTCATATCCGGGGGTGTCGAGGTCTTCGCGCACGCCAGCATCGGGATCGCGCTGGGCACCGCATCGGGCGGGATGAGGAAGGAGACCACCACTCAGATGGTGGAGAAACTCCTCATCGATGCCGACCTCGCGATGCACGAAGCGAAACGGCAGGGCCGCCGGGGGTTCCGCTACTACGCGTCGTCCATGGAGAAGGGCATCAAGGAGCGGCTGGCGATGCGCTCGGATCTCGAACGAGGTCTCGGGCGGGGAGAGTTCGTGCTGCACTACCAGCCCATCGTGTCGATCGAGACGAGCGCCGTCGTCGGAGCCGAAGCGCTCATCCGCTGGCAACACCCCGAACGGGGACTCGTTCCGCCCATGGAGTTCATCCCGCTCGCGGAGAAGACGGGGCTGATCGTGGGCATCGGACACTGGGTCTTGGAAGAAGCGTGTCGCGAGGCGGCGGGCTGGGACGTCGACGGTTCCTCCGGCGTGGCGCCGTACGTCAGCGTCAACGTGTCGAGCGCTCAACTCCAACAGGCCGGATTCGTGCTGGAAGTGGAGGACGTCCTCGATACCTCGGGCCTCGAACCCGCCCGTCTGGTGCTCGAGGTGACCGAGTCGGCGTTGATCGAGGACAGCGAGGGGAACGTGCTGAAGCTCGCGCAGCTGCGAGATATCGGTATCCGCCTGGCGATCGACGACTTCGGCACCGGCTACTCGTCCTTGAGCTATCTCCGGCAGTTCAACCTGGACATCCTCAAGATCGACAAGTCGTTCATCGACGTGCTAGGGCGCGACTCGAAGGGTTCGGCGCTGGTCGCCGCCATGGTCGCCATGGGAACCAGCCTCAGCATGGAGGTGATCGCGGAGGGCATCGAGGACCACGGGCAGCTCCAGGATCTCCGAACCCTCCACTGCGACCTGGGCCAGGGCTACCTCTTCGCGAAGCCGGTCACCGCCGCGGCGCTCGCCGTCCTGCTGACGACGGGCGTCATACCGCAGGTGATCGCCCCGCTCCGCCTCGTGACGACGACCGCCGTTGACAGGTGACCATTTAGTCACCTATCCTCGGCGATGTGAACGACGACGACCGTGTGTTCAAGGCGCTCGCCGACCCGACCCGTCGCTTCCTGCTCGACCGGCTCTTCACGCGTGACGGCCGCACGCTGACGGAGCTCGAATCCGAGCTGGAGATGACGCGGTTCGGGGTCATGAAGCACCTGCGCGTCCTCGAAGACGCGGGCCTCGTGGTCACGCGCCGGTCCGGCCGGGAGAAGCTGCACTTCCTGAACCGGGTGCCGATCCGGCTGATCCACGACAGGTGGATCGACAAGTACACGGAACGACAGGTTTCGGCGCTCGCCGACCTCAAGCACGAGCTGGAGAAGGAGGACATGGCATGACGACGACGACGAACGTCGGCACCCAGGTGTATCGCGTGTACATCAGGGCTACGCCCCAGGTGATCTGGGACGCGATCACGAGCCCCGAGTGGACCGCGAGGTACGGGTACGGCGGTCGCGCGGAGTGGGATCCGGAGCTGAAGCCCGGCGCGACCTATCGCGGCCTCGCGAGCGACGCCATGCGGTCGATGGGCGCGCCGGAGGTGGCGGTCGACGGCGAGATCATCGAGGTCGACCCGCCCCACAAGCTCGTTCAAACCTGGCGGATGCTCATGGACGACTCGATGATCGCCGAGGGGTTCACTCGCCTGACGTACGAGATCGCGGAGGGCAAAGGCGGGGTCAGCAAGCTCACCCTGACCCACGAGCTCGAGGGCAAGCCCCAACTCGCGCTGCTCCTTTCCGGTGGTCTGGAGGACATGGGCGCAGGCGGCGGTTGGAGCTGGGTGCTCAGCGACCTCAAGACGCTGCTCGAGACCGGCGCGTCCATGGACCCGCACGACGAGCTCAACCAGGGATGATCCGAACACGGTGGAGGCCCCGGCTCCGGGGCCTCCACCTCCGAGGAGCCTGACGCTGATGATCGGCTGGGCCGAGCACGTGCTCCGGGCGCACGACATGCCGCAGGACGAGATCCGAGCTGTCCTCACGGCGCGCGACCCCGAGATCGTCCGCCGATACCTCGAGTTGCATCGAGAACGATTGCAGGAGCGGTGCCACCATGAACTCCGGTCGATCGACGCCCTCGAGGCGATCCTCATCGGGTCAGGCGATGACCCACATCTCCTTGAACGGGGCGGTGACATGCCATGTCGTCGACAGCCCTTTGGGCAAGGTCGCCATGTCACCCACGCCGAGCTCCAAGACGGGTCCGCCCTCGATCTCGATCCTGACGGACCCCTCCAGAACCAGGAACACCTCCCGGGCTGAGGACGTCCACGGAACCGGAGCGTCGGCCTCCAGGAAGCGGGTCAGGCCGGCCTGCACGCCGTCGGCGTCGACGAGCACATGCATGTCGCTGCCGGGAACTTCCGGATCTGCTTCCCATTCGTCGGTGTCGGCGTTCGACACGAACACGCCCTGCCCTCGTTGCATCTTCTCCTCCTCTTGAAGACGGCTGCCGAACCGCGCGTCATGTTGACAGATGCGAAGTCCCGCCGAGAGCGGGCCGTTCGGCACTCGGGCCTCGTCCTACCTTGCCCGAAGGACTGACGAAGCCGATGCCGATCGACACGAGAGCGAACAACGACATGGTCGCACGAGCACACCCTCGGACGAGGGCTGCGTGGAGCAGCGTGGGTGTCGTCGTCCTCGTCGGGGGGCTCCTGGCCATCTACTTCTTCCTGACGGCCGGCTCGCAGAACGTGCTGTTCGACTCGATCGCCGTCGCGGCTGCGGCTGCGATGTTCCTCGGGCTGATCAGATACAAGGCGGAACCTCGCTTCGCCTGGATACTGCTCGCGGCGGGCACGTTGCTGATGGCGGTCGGCGACATCGTCTTCGGCACGAGCCAGCCGGTCCCGTCGGTCGCCGACATGCTGTACGTGAGCGCGTACGTGGCGTTGACGCTCGGCTTCGTGGGTCTGGTCCGGAGCGAGTTCCCGTCCCGCCGAGGATCCTCACGGCTCGAGGCGATCGTGGTGGCCGCGGGCGTGGCGATCCTGGGGATGCTGATGCTCATCGTTCCGGCCGCGCATCCCGATGGAGCCGGACCCGCTGCGCAAGCCGTGTCGCTCGGCTACCCCGCCATCGATCTGATCCTCCTGCTCATCTTGTTCAAACCCGCGCATCGGCCGGGCACGCGACGGATCGTCTTCGTCTTGTTGGCCGCCGGCCTCTTGGTCAGATTGGTCGGCGATGCAGGCTACGCGCTTTCGGGCTTCGGCACGACCTACGTCGAGGGCGACGCCGCCGACGCGTTCTGGTTGCTCTCATATGCGCTCTTCGCGGCCGCGTTGCTCCATCCGTCGATCGGGCAGGTGAGGTTGGACACGCCGTCCATCTGGACCCCCCGGCTCGACTTCGCACCAGACGAGCAACCCGAGGCTCCCGCCCGGGCCGGCTCGACCATCCAGTTGCAGGCGATGAAGTTCCGCCGGGTCCTGGGATTGTCCGGCGGCATCCTGATCGCGTTGGCCGGCATCACGCTCATGCTGGCCATGTCGTGGCACGCGCCGGAGATCTCCCTGGTGTCGGGCGCCTACGGTGGATCCGGCCTGCTGATCATGGTCGCAAGCACCGTCGCCTCCTGAGCCGAACCGATAAGGACCTCACGCACGCTCGAGCCCGCTCAAGGAGTGGCTCGTGCCGGTCGAAGGGGCGGGTACGCCTGCATGTGACCCCCCCAAAGCCATGGGAGTTGCGTTGGTTGACGTCGACGATCTGAAGATCGCGATGCGCGCGGCGATCGATCCCGCGGGCTTGATGCAGCAGGTGGCAGATCAGACGCTGGAATTGGTCGACGGCGCGAACGGCGTCTTGATCGGACTCGCCGACCGCCAAGGGGTGAGCTACGTCTGGGGCGCGGGAGCCGCCGAGACTTCTGTCGGCACCCGGGTCAGCATGGACTCGAGCTTGAGCGGGTTCGCCATCCGGATGAGGCGCGTCGCGTGGTCGGATGGCTGTGAGACGGATCATCGTGTCGATCGGGTGGACGCTCGACGGCTCTCCGTCGCCTCGGCCGTATGCGCCCCGCTGACCCGTGGGAATGAGATCCTGGGCGTGCTCGCCGTCGTCGCCGACCACCGCGTGCGTTCGACGAGGAGGACGTCGACACCCTGACGAAGCTGGCGAGCTACGTGAGCAGCGCGATCGCACTCGCTCGCGACTTCGCGCGCGTCAACAACGAGATCCTCGGATTCGCCAAGAACTAGATCCCGCATCCGGCTTGGCGATGCTCCTCTGGCATAGTCGGAGCGTGGAAACCGCGACGCAGACGCTGCACCGGCTCACGTCCTACACCTGGAGCTGGTACGAACCCTCCCGCGACGAGCCGGACCTGGTGTGGACCGTACCCGTCGACGACCCGCGGGTGGTGCGCGACCTGGAGGTCAACGACCTGGATCGCTTGCCGTGGTTCTACAAACGATACGGGGAGGACCTACCTCGGGTGCCGCTCCCCCGCGACCTTCCGCCCACGACGGCTCCGACCGTGAGCGTGCTCGCGGGCATTGCCGAAGTCCCAAGCGCCGCGGTCGACATCCCGCACCTCTCGCGCCTGTTGCACCTGTCCGCGGGCGTCGTGCGCACCATGGTGCTTGACCGTAACTCGCAGGGAAGAGCGTTCCGCGAGCGCACGACGTGGCTGTTCCGCGCCGCGGGGTCCGCGGGCGGCCGGTTCCCGCTCGAGCTCTACGTCGCGGTGCCAGACGGTAGTGCCGATCTGCCACCCGGCGTGCATTGGTATGACCCGCAGGATCACGCCCTCGTGCGGATCGGCCCCGCGCCCGAGGGGGAAGCCCCGGTCATCGTGGTCACCGGCGTCCCCTGGCGGACCGGCTGGCGATACCGGGAGCGCGGGTTCCGTCACGTCTATTGGGATTCCGGCACGATGCTCGCGCAGCTGCTAGCGGTCGCTGACTCCGCCGGTCACGCGACCCGCCTGCACACCCGGTTCCCGGACGCCACTGTGGCGGCGCTCGTGGGCGCCGACCGCGTGCACGAATGGCCGGTCGCAGTGGTGACGCTCGGAGAAGGCACCCCAGCGCTCGAGGCGACGGGCGATACGGTTGCCGGCGAGGTCGACGCGGCTCCTCTCGAGTTTCCGCTCGTTACTCAGGCCCAGCGGGCGGGCGAGCTCGGCGTGCTCGGCCGAGCGTGGGATAGAGGCGCTCCCACCGACGTTTCGGTCGAGGGACACGATCCGATCGAGACCGTCGTGCTGGCGCGCGGATCCCAGAAGCTGATGGATCCGAACCGGAGTCTGCCGGAACACATGCTGCGGACGTCGATGTTCGCCGCGATGCGTGGTATCCGGGTACCGCACTTCGTCGTCGTCCACGACATCGAAGGACTCGAGCCCGGCGTCTACCGCTGGCCGGACCTGTCGAGGCCGGTTCGCGCCGGCACGCTGCGCCAGGAGCTCTACCGGCTGGCCATGGAGCAGGGGCTCGCTCGCGACGCGGCGTTCGTGGTGATCGGTGCGACGAACGTGGCGGCGCTCGACGCCCGGCAGTACCGGGAGGCGCAGCTCGCCGCCGGTCTCGTCGAGGGCCGGCTGCACCTGCTCGCCTACGCGCTCCGCGCGAGTGCGTGCGGGATGACGTTCATCGACAGCGAGGTCTCGGCGACGATCGGTGAACCCCTCGACGGCCTGCTCTTGACCTGCGTGGGCGTGCCGGAATACCGATCGGCTTCTGGGGGGCTGCCCGGCGCGCCCACCGCGGTGCGAGGGGTGACACCGCGGATCCTGGACCAGGATCCCACAGAGGGATCCGATGGCGTCTGATCCGTTCCGTCGCTGGGGTAGACGATCAGGACAGAGAGGGGATCGCGATGAACATGTACCTCCTGCTGTACAGCGGTGGCGGCATGCCGGAGACCGAGGAAGAGATCAACGCGATGACGGACGCGTGGGGCGCGTGGCTGGCCGCTATCGGGGACGCCCTCGTGGACGGCAACCCCTTCACCCCCAACGCGAAGACGCTTTCGCCCGATGGAACGGTCTCGGACGGCCCCGTCGGCCCGATGGTGTCGGGATATTCGCTGATCAAGGCGAGGAGCATGGATGAGGCCGTCGAGATGGCCACGGACTGTCCCGCGAAGCAGAGCGGTGCGAGCATCTCGATCTTCGAGGTGATGTAGCGGTGTCGGAACGCGTCTCCCGTCGAGGAGGCCGCCCGAAGCTGAGAGTTCGCTGAGCAACCGCACGACGCGCAAGCCGTCCTCGTACGCCGCAGGTACTACCCGTGGAACCACCGAGCAGACGAGGAGGTGCACCATGGCAACGGAACGGTCCGGATACGCACGGAAGTGGAAGAGGTGGCTCGCGATCTACCTCGCGATCGGAGCGGTCGCCTACTTCGTTCTGTATCTCGCGCTCTTCCACCACGGCGGCGGTGGAGGTGGCTTCCACTACTGATCCGCCAGGAGTTCATGGTGAACTTCCGCGTCGCCGATCTGGACGCGATGCTGGCCCAGTTGCGCTCGGCCGGAGTCGAGGCGGTCGATGCGCCGGAAGAGTCGGAGCTCGGTCGCTTCGGATGGGCGGTCGATCCCGAAGGCACCCGGTTCGAGCTCTGGGAACCTCCGCCGGGCGGCTGACAGACGCGACCGACCCGCCGCGGACACTCACTGTTGCCTGACGATGTCGACCGAGATCTCCACCGCCGGCGTCGTTCCCCTGTTCTCGAGCCAGTGCGTGGTGTCCTTGTCCTCGGGCCAGCCCGCTCCCGGCCCGTACTCCTGGGTCGCTCCATCTCGGTGGTCCGTGATCGTCCCTTGCAGGACGTACACCATGCCCGGCCGACCCTTGTGGTCGTGAAGCGGTCCGAAGACACCGCCAGGTTCGATGGTCACCATCCGCATCCTGAGTTGGAGTCCCGCCATGCCCTCGACTTCCGGGCCAAGGTCGATCGCCGATAGCAGATCCACCGAAACCCCCTTCGTCTCGTGGGCATCATCTTCCGCATCCATCCCCGACTCCTTCCTTTGCGCCCACCTCCGGGGGTCACTCGGCCGAGCGGATCAAGGAACGAAGGAACGGCGTGGAGCATCGACGACCGGCTCGGGGGCGTGCCATACAGCCTCGACGTTGTTCTGATGCAAGTCGTTGACGAACGCGGCGTAATACCGCTCGGAGTATTGGGTCCAGACCCCGGGCTCGCCTCGGGCCGTGGCGCCGTTCGCGAGCGCGGCCGCGAAGAAGGCGTCCACCGCGTCCCGACCCTCGGCGTCGAACGCAACATGCGCCGCCGTGGTCACGGGCTGCCCGCGAGCGATCGTGAAGTCGTCCAGTCCCTCCGCCCCATAGCCAAGGCCGTCGTCCTGGACATAGAGCTCCTCATAGCCGAGTGGAGCGAGCGCGGCTGTGTAGAGCGCCCGGCTCGCGTCGAGGTCTGCCACCACGAAGAGCACATGATCGACGACGATGCGACGAACGGTCATCGATCCACACTATCAACCGTCGACCTACGGCCGTCCCGATCCGGCGAACGCGGCCGGTTGGGCACAACCGCAGTTCGACCCGATCTCGAGGGCCGCCGTTGGGAGACGATGTTCGAGGGCGAGTACTCGGAAGCGAAGCGATATGGACGAGCGGTTTCATTCGGGGCCGTCGACGTTGAAGACCGGCTCTCCTTCGCCCGCACGGAAGACCACAACCGTCGCCGGCTCCGACGCCGGGTTCCCCTCGCGATGGACCACCCGCTTCGGCACGTAGACGAAGTCACCCGGACCGGCGTCGAAGCGTTCATCGTCGCCCGAGCCGAACTCCATCCGGAGCGCACCCGAGATCACGTAGATCGCGCTCTCGTACGTGCCGTGGTGATGCCAGCCCGAGAGCATCCCCGGCTCGGTGGTGACGTGGCCGGCCCACATGCCCTCGGTCTGGATCGCCCTCTCCCGTGCCATGCCCGGGGTGGGCTGCCCTTCGACACGTTCCGAAGGGGTGATCCGATGCAGGGTGTTCAATTCGTGCACCTCCCCAGTAGTCGCTCGGATGATGCCACGCCTGCGGAGAACCTCGCTAGCGGACACGACCTGCCGTTGCGCGGCTATCTCAAGACTCTGGTAGTCCAGCCGGTTCCGGATGTGCTCGGAGCCGACTCCGGTCTCCCCGCTCCTCTCTTCGCCTCGCCCGACGACATGATCGCGAAACCGTGGTTGCCGCGATGCTGAGCGCATCTCGTCAACGCGTGAAACCAGCTCCTCGCTGAAGGGAAGCTTTCGGCTGTCGGGGTGATGGGCATTGGGCACACACGCGTGCTTCGGCGGCGCTCCGAGGTCGAGCGACTCCGCATGGAGCGGGGAGCAGTCGCCACGGACGACCGTGGATGACGCCGAGATCACCCATCGAAAGAACCCGCCCGCGTGCTTCAGCAAGTGTCCCGGGGCTTCGGTGCTTCTGCAGGTCAACTGGTGTCGGAGGGGGGATTTGAACCCCCACGTCCCGCAAAGGACACTAGGCCCTCAACCTAGCGCGTCTACCAAGTTCCGCCACTCCGACGTGCAACGAGTGTGGATTCTAGCAACGGTCTGACGGTTCCCCGATCAGGGGTGCCAGCGCCAGGCAAGCCAGAAC
The DNA here is from genome assembly GCA_963736335.1 of uncultured Actinomycetes bacterium. GTDB lineage: Bacteria > Actinomycetota > UBA4738 > UBA4738 > HRBIN12 > JBBQVZ01. The sequence continues at coordinate 1,074,879 of CAVTOC010000005.1, forward strand.
GTGCAGAGACCGAACAGCACGGCCGTCGCGACCGTGATGCGGTCGAGCGTGCGCTCCATGGCCGTGCCGCCGCTCAGCCCGCCGCCGCCGCCGAACATGTCGGACAGGCCGCTCCCCCGTCCCGAGTGCAACAGGATGGTGACGATCAGGAAGAGCGCTGACGCCACGTCCAAGACGATGACGATCGTATTGACCATGCAGAACTCCAGCTCAGTTCGGTGACGGAGTCTCGATGATACGGTCTTCCAGGGGGAAATGGCACGCAGCGACCTGTCCTTCGTGCATGGGCGTGAGCTGCGGCTCGTCCTCCCTGCACTTGGGGAACTGCGCGCGCGGGCATCGCGGGTGGAACCGGCAGCCCGACGGCGGATCGATCGGCGACGGCACGTCGCCTTCCAGGATGATCCGCTGCTTGGCCCGCGCCATCCTCGGGTCGGCGACCGGCACGGCAGAAAGCAACGCACCCGTGTACGGATGCTTGGGGGTGCGGTACAGCGTCGGACCCTCCGCCATCTCGACGATCTTCCCCAGGTACATCACCGCGACCCGATCCGACACGTGCTTGACGACCGAGAGGTCGTGCGCGATGAACAGGTACGTGAGCTTGAACTCCTCCTGGAGGTCGTCCAGGAGGTTCAGGATCTGCGCCTGGATCGATACGTCGAGCGCCGAGACCGGTTCGTCGCAGACGATCAGCTTCGGGCGGAGCGCGAGCGCGCGCGCGACCCCGATCCGCTGACGTTGTCCACCGGAAAATTCGTGCGGGTAGCGGTTGTAGTGCTCGGGGTTCAGGCCGACCAGCTCCATCAGCTGTTGGACCTCGGTCTTGACGTTCTTGCGCGGCACGGTCCCGTGCAAGCGGAACGGCGTGCCGATGATGGTGCCGATCGTCTTCCGCGGGTTGAGCGACGCGTACGGGTCCTGGAAGATCATCTGCATGTCGCGCCGCAACGCCCGCAGGTCGCCCCCCTTCAGCGCCGTGATGTCCCGGCCCTCGAACCAGATCTTGCCCTCCGTCGGCTCGAACAAGCGCATCACGACCCGCGCAAGCGTGGACTTCCCGCACCCCGTCTCGCCCACGAGACCGAGCGTCTCTCCCGGATAGACCTCCAGGTCGACCCCGTCGACCGCGTGCACGTCGCCGACACGATGCTGGATCAAGATCCCGCGGGTGATCGGGAAGTACTTCTTGATGCCATCGATCTTGATGAGCGGCTGCTCGGCCGATGCCGGCGGCGGCTCGATGCGCTCGGTGGCTTCGATGCTCATCGGTTCGCCAGGACCTCTTCGGCGCGGATCCGTTCTTTGTCGGCCAGGCTGAGGTGGCAGGCCGACGCGTGGTGCCCGTCGATCGGGAGCAGCGTCGGCATCTCGACCTTGCACACATCCATCACGTACGGGCACCGCGGATGGAACGCGCAGCCCGGCGGCACGTGGATGAGGGACGGCGGCAATCCTCGGATGGGATGCAGCGGCTCCTTCTCCTCGGCGTCGAGTCGCGGGATCGAACGCAACAAACCCCACGTGTAGGGATGGAGCGGCGTGTAGTAGATGTCGTCGGTGTTGCCGAACTCAACAGCCTTCCCGGCGTACATCACCTGGATGTTGTCGCAGTGCTCGGCGACCACGCCGAGGTCATGGGTGATGATGATGACGGCGGCGTTGAACTCGTCCTTCAGGCGGTCGATGAGGTCGAGGATCTGCGCCTGCACGGTCACGTCGAGCGCGGTGGTCGGCTCGTCGGCGATCAGGAGATCCGGGTTCAGGGCGAGCGCCATGGCGATCATCGCCCGCTGCCGCATGCCGCCGGAGAACTCGTGCGGGAACTGCTTTGCGCGCTCCTCCGGGCGCGGGATGTTCACCTTGCCGAGCATCTCCACGGCCTGGCCGAAGGCCTCGCTCTTGCTCACGTTCTGATGCTCGCGGATCGCCTCGGCGATCTGGTCGCCCACCTTGTAGAAGGGATGGAGCGACGTCATCGGGTCCTGGAAGATCATCGAGATCTTCGCGCCGCGGATGGTGCGCATCTCCTCGTTCGGCAGCTTCAGCAGGTCCACGCCCTGGAAGAGCACCTCGCCCGAGATCTCGGCGTACTTCGAGTCGGTGAGGCCCATGACGGTGAGCGAGCTGACGCTCTTGCCCGAGCCGGACTCCCCCACGATGCCGAGCGTCTCGCCGGGCTGGACGCTGTACGACACGCCGTCGACGGCTTTCACGATGCCGTCGTCGGTCTTGAAGTGAACCTTCATGTCCTTGACTTCGAGCAGCGGTTCGGCCACTTAGGTGTACCTCACCCTCGGGTCGAGGAACGCGTACACGATGTCAACGATCAGGTTCGCCACGGCGATGAACAGCGCGCCGAGGATCGTGACGCCCATGACCTCCGGGAAGTCTTGGGTTCCGATCGCCTTCACGGCCATCTGCCCGATGCCGGGGAGCCCGAACAGCGTCTCCGTGATGAACGCGCCGCCCAGGAGCGCGCCCAGGTCGAGCCCGAGCATCGTGACGACCGGGGTCAGCGCTCCGCGGAGCCCGTGCTTGAAGATGACGCGGCGCTCCGCCAGGCCCTTGGCGCGAGCGGTCCGGATGTAGTCCTCGCTCATCGTCTCGATCAGGTTGCCGCGTACCATCCGCGCGTAGAAGGCCGCGGACGTCACCGCGAGGGTGATCCAGGGCAGGATGAACTTGCCCTGCGCGATCGATTGCCAGATGTTCGAGCCGATCTCCAATCCGGACGACGGCGCCACGCCTAACTTGAACCAGAAGAAGTACAGGAGCAGCTGTCCCAGCCAGAATACGGGCATCGAGACGCCGATCAGCGCGAAGAGCATGCCGGCGCGATCGTAGAACGAGCCCCGTTTGATGCCCGAGACGATCCCGATCGGGATGCCGATGAAGATCCAGAGGATCGCGGCGCCGACCGCCAGCGTGATCGTGACCGGGAGTCGGCGGTAGATCTCCTCCTTCACCGGCACGAAGTTGCTGTACGAGTAGTAGACGTTCTCATCCAGGAACAGGCTCGGCCACGGGATCAGACCCTTTGGCGAACCTGCCGTACTGCACGTAGAGGGGTTTGTCCAAGCCGAACGCCTTGCGGGCCGCCTCGATCTGCTCGGGGGTGGTGGTCTTCCCCACCGCGCGGCGCGCAGGGTCTCCGGCCGGGAGCTTCACGAAGATGAGGAACGTGAGCAGGGAGACGATGAAGAGCACCAGGACCATGAAGAGCGCCCGTCGGATCAGGTACCTTCCCACTCGTTCCACCTCCCGCGGTTCTGCGTCTCGTTCCGGTCTTGCGTGGTTCCAAGGCCGATGGGAAGGGGCCACCTACCGTGACCCCTTCCCTATCGTGCCTCCGTCCTTCTGCTGTGCAGCCTTCCTATCAGCCCTTGTTCGCAACCGCCATGTGGTCGAACGCAGCCAGTCCGGCGAATTGGTCGAACGAGTAGTTGATGACGTTGTCCGAGGTGATGTCCACGCTGTTGTCGAAGAGGTACGGCGCGAACGGCACCACGTTCTCCATCAGGTATTTGTCGAAGTCCGCCCAACACTGGAACAGGGCGTCACCCTCGACCTTGGCACATCCGTCGATCTTGTCGTCGACGCTGGGAACCGACGTCACGGCCGTGTACCCCCATCCCTTGATCTGCTCGGGAGTGGCACCCAGCCCGTTGTAGTTGCAGCAGCTCTCCCAGAGGCCGCTCGATCCGAACAACGGACCCGCGAACGTGTAGCCGGCGGGGTAGTCCTTGCCCCAGGCAGGCCCGAGGCAGATGCCGACCAGTGAGTTCAGGTCGTTGCACTTGGTGTACATCGTGGTGCGCTCGAGCTCCTTGACATCGAACGTCAACCCGATCTGCTGCATGATCGGTGCGATCAGCGCAGCCTGCTTCGGGTACGGATCCTCGCGGTCCGTCATCGCCAAGATGTTCGAACACTCCGGCGCATCACACACGCCATCACCGTTCGTGTCGTACTTGGACTGCTCCATCTCGTCCTTCGCCTTGGCGATGTCGCCCGCCGAGTTCGGCGTGGCGTACGGGTCGTAGTCCTTGAGCAGGTTGTTCTCGAGGCTGTCGACCATGATGTGGCCGGCGATGTCACCGGTCGTCTCACCGCCTCGGAGCTGCCGCATCCCCTGCTTGTCCAACGCCCAGTTGAACGCCTTCCGAACGTGGATGTCGTCGAACGGCGGCACCAGGAAGTTGAACGAGATGTAGCGGAGCGCGTCGGACGGGTAGACGTTGATCTTGCTCTGGAGATCCGGGTTGGTCTGGTACTTCCGGATCACATCCGGCGGAACGGCGCCGTCCACGACGAAGTCCAAGTCGTTCGACTCGATCTTGTTGTAGAGGTCGTCGTTGTTCCCACCGATCGTCACGTCGATCTCGTCCGGGTACGCCGGACGCAGGTCGTCGGTCGACGCGTCCCAACCGGGGTTCCGGACCAGGACGATCGAACGACCCGGGCGTATAGCCCGCGACGGGAGTTTGATCGGCGGCCGGCTGCGAGAAGTCGAGCGCGTCCGAACCCTGGAACTCGTACGGGCCGGTCGAGACCAGGAACCGACCGTAGTTCTTGTCGTGTCCATCGGCGGCACCCAGCGCCGCGCCGGCGTTCGGCGGGATCGGAGCGGCCGCCGGCATGGCCAGGCGGTAGCTCAGGTCGGCCGTCGGAGCCGTGACCTCGACCTGCAACGTGCTGTCATCGGGGGCCGAGAGACCCGAGATGGTCTCGGCTTTCCCCGACGCGAAGTCGTCGAAGCCCTTGATCACGCTGTAATAGAAGGAGTAGCCGCCGACGTTCGCCTTCGGGTTCGCCTCCCGCTCGAGCGCGCGGATGAAGTCCTGCGCCGTCACGGTGACGTCCGTGAACGGGTCGCCGTAGTGGACCCCGGGCTTGAGCTGGTACGTCCAGGTGAGCTGGTCGTCCGAGACCGTCGGCGCAGCCGCCGCGAGGTCCGGGAACAGCTCCGTACCGCCGTCGGCGGTCGGCACACCCTTGTAGGACATCAGCGTGCGGAGCAGACAGCACCGGTAGTACTCCCACGTGACGCTGTAATACTCCTTCTGCGGATCGAACGCCGCGGATACGTCACCCAACATCGCCATACGGAGCGTGCCACCTGAGAGGTCTGTCCCGGTTGCCCCGGTCCCGCCGGTCGCACCCGTCGAGCCTCCTCCTCCATTGCTGCCGCCACACGCGGCCGCGACGATGCCGAGGACCGCCACGACGGCGATCATCTTCAACATCCGTTTCAACGGTACCCCCCTTCTCGATGCTTCATCGTTACCTGTTGTACACCTTCAGATCCGGCCGCTACCCCTCCGCTCCTCCCTTCGACCCGGTGCCTTCCCTCTCTGGATACGGTCAGGCAGACGTCCGGGGATCGAGGGCGTCACGGAGCCCGTCGCCGACGAGGTTGAATGCGAGGGTCGTCATGAACAGGAACACGCCGGGGAAGATCATGAGCCATGCCGCGTACGTGAACGCATCTCCGGCGTTGGCGAGCATGGCCCCCCACGAGGGCGTCGAGTCAGGCACGCCGACGCCCAGGAACGACAGGGCGGCCTCGAAGAGGATGTTGCTCGGGATGATCAGCGTCGTGAACACGATGATCGGCGCGGCCACGTTCGGCAGGATCTCACGCATGATGATCCGGAAGTTCGATGAGCCGAGCGATCGCGATGCTTCGATGAACTCCTTCTCACGGAGCGACAGCACCTGACCGCGGATGATGCGAGCGATGTACGGCCAGCTGAACAGGCCGATGATGAGGCTCACCAACATCAGGCCCGGCTTGATCAACCCGCCCATACACCCCGTGGCGCTCGTCCCACACGCCGAGGCGAGTCCCAGAGCGAGCAGCAGGATCGGCAGCGACAGCACGACATCGGTGGTGCGCGAGATCAGCGTGTCGAGCTTCCCCCGGTAGAACCCGGCCATCATCCCCAGGACCACGCCGATCACGAGCGCGAGCCCCGTGGCGAAGAACGCGATGACGAGCGACGTTCGTGCCCCGTACAGCACCCTGATGAAGAGATCGCGCCCGGTCCCGTCGACCCCGAACCAGTACTCCTTGCTGGGACCGGATGGCAGACCGAAGCTATCGAGGGCGCGGAGGTTCACATCGTTGGGCCCGTGATGCACGATCCGCGCGAAGAGCGGAGCCGTGATGGCCAGCAGCAACATGATGAAGACGATCACGATCCCGGCGAGTGCCCAGCGGTCTTTCCTGAACTGACTCCAGAAGATCTCCCACGGGGAGCGCCCGACGACCTCCCGCGGCGCAGCCGCATCCGGCGCCTCCGGGCCCCCGGGTTGGCCGATGGGTTCTTCTGTTACGAGGTCGCCCTCGACGTCCCGCGGCGTTTTCATACCAGGGTTCGCATGTTAGGAGCATCCCCCCTGCTCGGCAATCCAGCGGGGGATGTTACGGCAGGAAACCGCAACATGCACGTCAGGGGGGTCAGGAGCCCATCAATGTCGTGAGACGGGGCAGGATCTCGACCCCGTGCAACAGTCCGAGGGCGCCATCCGCGCACGCTCGTTCCCCGAAGGCCGTGGACCCGTCGGACTGCACGCCGCCTCCACTGACGACCAACGGAACGGGATCGGCCGTGTGGGCCTTCCGCACGCACGACGTGGAGTGGTCCGCGGTGACGGCGACGATCGTGGATGAGAGGTCGATGGCCCCCAGCACCTCGGAGAAGAACCCGGCATCGATGGCGGCGATCACGTCGCGTTTGTCCTCGGCACGACCGTCGTGGGCGGGCACGTCGGGTCCCTTGATATGGACGTAGAGGGCGTCGTACCCGGAGAGGGCGTCCGCGGCCAGGCGCGCCCAGTCGGCGTACTGACCCACGGCGACATCCATCGGGACGTCGATGCCGAGGCGGGACGCGGCGACCGGGTGCATCCCGAGCATCTTCGCGATGCCGCGTTCCACCGGCATCTCGACGAAGCACCCCCACTCCGGGCCGAACCGGTCGTTGATGCTTTGGAGCGCCGGCAGGTGGTCGCCTCCGTCGCGGGTCAGGATGAGGTTCGCGGCGAGTTGTCCACGCCGGCGCCGTTCGACGTTCACCTCGGATGCATCCAGGAGCTTCGCGGACTCCTCGACGAACCGGTTCGTCAGTTCGGCCGAGCGATGCGCCTCGTCGGTTTCCGTCAAGGGCTCGCAATGCGCGACGACCGGCTCGAACGTCTCGAGCGCCACCCCGAGCGACCCGTCCTTGCGGTAGGCGGGGTCGGTGTTGGTCACGTCCGCGGACAGCGGGCCATCGTCGGCGCGGATCACGAGGGACCCGCGGTGCTCGACCGTCGCCTTCAGGGTGAACGTCGCACCCGGAAGGACCAGTCGCTCGTTGACTTCGTCCGCGAGTGCATGGGCCTCGTCCGACGAGAGGTCGCGTCCGACGCGGCGGTCGACGATCTCCGGCCACTCACACGTGGCGAAGTTCACCCGGTACGCGAGGTCTCCGTCGCGGAAGTCCATATCCGTCCCGACCGCCTCCACCACGCCTCTGCCCGGATGCTCCTCACGGGGGTCGTACCCGAGGATCGCGAAGACCGCGATGTCGGATTCGGGAGCGATGCCGTCACCGACCGTGACGACCATGCCGGTCCGGCCGGCGGCGGCCAGGGAATCGAGCGCCGGCGTCGGCGCCGCCTCGAGCGGCGTCCTGCCGTCGAACTCCGGGATGGGATCGTCGCCGAGCCCATCGAGGCACACGTACAACAACTTCTTCATGGTGACTCCTTCAGCGGTACTTCACGATGAGCGCGAAGTCCTCGGGGTCGAGGCTCGCGCCTCCGACCAGGGCGCCGTCGATCTCCGGATGCGCCATGAAGTCGCGGATGTTGCCGGGCTTCACGCTCCCCCCGTACTGGATGCGGACGCTCTGTGCGACGGTGTCGCCGTACGCCTCGCCGATGGTGCCGCGGATCAGGCCCATCACGTAGCCCGCGTCCGACGGTTCGGCGTTCCGGCCGGTGCCGATCGCCCAGATAGGTTCGTATGCGATGACCGCGGCCACGGCATCGTCCGGCGCGACGCCGTCGAAGGCTCGCTTCACCTGTTGCTGGACCTTCGACTCGGTTCCTCCGGCGTCGCGCTCCTCGAGGGTCTCCCCGCAGCAGACGATCGGGGTCATGCCGTGCGAGAAGACGGCCTTCACCTTCTTGTTGACGGTGGCGTCGTCCTCGGCGAACAGCTGCCGGCGCTCCGAATGTCCGACGATGACGAAGCCGACCTTGAGGGCGACGAGCATGGGAGGCGAGATCTCACCGGTGAACGCTCCCTTCTCTTCCGGGTAGACGTTCTGCGCGCCGAGCCCGAACGACAGCCGGTCGGAATCGATCAGGGTCTGCACCGACCGGAGCGCCGTGAACGGCGGGCAGATCACCACCTCGACGCGCTCGGCGTCGTCCTTGTCGACCAGGTACGAGAGCTTCTGGACGGCCTGGATGGCCTCCAGGTGGGTCTTCTGCATCTTCCAGTTCGCAGCGATGATCGGCCGACGTTCGGTCACGGGCCGTCCTCCAGGATCGTGATGCCGGGGAGCCGTCGTCCCTCCAGGAACTCCAGGGAGGCGCCGCCGCCGGTCGAGAGATGATCGAACGCATCTTCCAGCCCCGTCCGCCGGACGGCGAGCAGGCTGTCGCCGCCGCCCACCACGCTGAACGCGCCGCTCGACGCGATCGCCTGCGCGACGCCCAGGGTCCCCGTGGCGAACGGCTCCAGCTCGAAGACGCCCATCGGACCGTTCCACAGGACGGTCTTCGCCTCCGCGATGGCCGACGCGAACTCCGCGACGGTCTGCGGGCCGACGTCCAGACCTTTCCAGCCCTCAGGGATCCGATCGGCCGGGACCGTCTCCCGTGGCGCCTCGACCGATAGCTCTTGCGCGACAACCACGTCCACGGGAAGCTCGATCGAGATCCCTCGTTCGGCGGCTCGGCTCATGACGGCCCGCACCTCCTCGAGACGGTCCGGTTCGACCACGCTGTCGCCGATCGCTCCCCCGCCGGCCGCGATCAATGTGAACGCCATCGCGCCGCCGATGAGCAGCGTGTCCACGCGGTCGACCAGGGCGTTGATCGTCCCCAGCTTGTCGGAGACCTTGGCCCCTCCGAGGATCGCAACGTACGGCCGTGCCGGATCCTGCAGGAGCGTGGAGAGCACCTCGACCTCTCGTTGGAGGAGCCGGCCGGCGACGGCGGGCCTCCCGCTCGCGACCATGAGCTCGGGAAGCGCGGACACGCTCGCGTGCGCGCGGTGGACGGCGCCGAACGCATCGTCGACGTAGGCGTCGGCCAGATCCGCGAGCCGGCCCGCGAATGCCGGGTCGTTCGCCTGCTCGCCGGGGTCGAACCGCAGGTTCTCCAGCAGGACGACGGCGTCGTCGGGGAGCTCGGCGGGCGTCGTCTCGGACAGCGCGGTCGACCGGTCGCCCGAGGAGCTCGGCCAGTCGGGCGGCGGCAGGCGCCAGCCGGAGCTCGTCCCGCACCTGTCCCTTCGGCCGGCCCAGATGCGACGCGAGCACCAGCGTCGCACCGCGATCGAGGAGCTCACGCAGCGTCGGGAGCGTGGCTCGGATGCGCATGTCGTCGGCGACCGCGCCCTCCTTCATGGGGACGTTGAAGTCCACGCGGACGAAGACGCGGAGGCCCGCGACGTCGCCGAGGTCGTCGAGCGTTCGAAGCGTCACAGCTTCGACGCGACCAGCTGCACCAGGTCGACGAGCCGGTTGGAGTATCCCCACTCGTTGTCGTACCAGCCGATGACCTTCACGACGTTGCCCATGGCCATCGTCGAGAGCGCATCGAACGTGCACGAGGCGGGCGAGCCGACGATGTCGCACGAGACGATCGGATCCTCGGTGTAGACCAGCTTCCCGGCCAGCGGACCCGCATCCGCCGCCGCCCGGAACGCGGCGTTGACGTCATCGATCGAGGCTTCGCGCTTCAGGTTGACGACCAGGTCGGTCACGGAGCCGTCCGGGACGGGCACCCGCATCGACATGCCGTCGAGCTTGCCCTTGAGCTGGGGCAGGACCAGTCCGGTCGCCGCGGCCGCGCCGGTCGTGGTCGGGATGATGCTGAGCGCGGCCGCGCGCGCGCGTCGCAGGTCCTTGTGCGGCATGTCCAGGATGCTCTGATCGTTCGTGTACGCGTGGATCGTCGTCATGAAGCCCTGCTCGATGCCGAACGCGTCCTCGAGGACCTTCGCCATGGGAGCAACGCAGTTGGTCGTGCACGAGGCGTTGGAGATGACGTTGTGAGCGGCCGGGTCGTACAGGTCGTCGTTCACGCCGAGGACCACCGTCAGGTCCTCGCCCTTGGCCGGGGCGCTGATGACGACCTTCTCCGCCCCGGCGGCGATGTGCTTGTCCGCATCCTCGCGCTTGGTGAACAGTCCGGTCGACTCGATCACGATGCGCGCGCCGAGCTCCTTCCACGGGAGGTTGGCGGGATCGCGCTCGGCGATCACGCGCACCTCGTCGCCGTCGACCGAGATGCCGTTCTCGGTCACCGCGATATCGGCGTCGAACGTCCCCATGACCGAGTCGTACTTGAGCAGGTGCGCCAGCGTCCTGGCGTCGGTGATGTCGTTCACGGCTACGAAGTCCAGATCCACACCGAGCTGCTTGGAGGCCCGTAAGAAGTTCCGGCCGATCCGCCCGAACCCGTTCACACCGATCTTGATGGCCATGGGACGTCCTCCTCGAGAGATGGTCACCCCATCCTAGCCAGCAGGTCACACGTCCGACCGGGACGTTCGTCGCGGGTGGAACGGGTCGTTCAGCGCTCGTGGCTTCGGTCGAGGTCGCGATGCTCCACCGCGACCGCCTGCCCGCGCTCCTTGAAGTACCGGGCCAGCTCCTCCGCGACCACGACGGAGCGATGACGCCCGCCCGTGCAGCCGACGGCGATCGTGAGGTACGCCTTCCCCTCGGCGATGTATCCGGGCACGATGACATCCATCAGCGCCTCGAGGCGTTCGACGAACTCTCGGTACTGAGGCTGGCCCTCGACGTACGCACACACGGCTTGATCGGTGCCGGTCAACGGCCGGAGCTCCTCCACCCAGTACGGGTTGGGGAGGAACCGGACGTCCAGCATGAGGTCCGAGTCGCGCGGCGCGCCGTACTTGAAGCCGAACGAGATGAGCGAGACCTTCAGCCCGTGCTCGGGGGGCGACTCCGCGAACGCCTCGCGAACACGGTCGCGGAGCTCGTGCGGCGTGAGGTCGGACGTGTCGATGATGAGGTCGGCATCCCCGCGCAGGCTCTCCATCATCAGGCGCTCCTTGCGGATGCCCTCGACCACGCGGTCGGCCGGCGCGAGCGGGTGGCGGCGGCGCGTTGCTTCGTATCGGTTGACGAGGTCGTCGTCCGCCGCATCCAGATAGAGGATCCGATATCCCACGCGCTCCTGGTCGAGCTCTTCCAATGCCTTCGACAGCTCGCCGAAGAACACGCCGCCGCGCGCATCCACGACGATGGCCACCCTGGCGGGCCCGCCGGGTCGCGAGGCGAGCTCGGCCATCTTGGGGAGGAGCGCCGGCGGGAGGTTGTCGACCACGAAGTACCCGAGGTCCTCGAGCGAGTGCGCGGCCTCCGAGCGGCCGGCGCCGGACACGCCGGTGATCAGCGTGAACGCGGGCGAGGTACCGACATCGTCGGTATCGGGGACCGGGTGCACGGCGCGCGGCATCAGGCGCTCACCCGGTCGCTCGGCTCGGGCACGCCATGGAGCCGTTCATGGATCGCATGCGCGAGCTCCGGACCGATCCCGGGCGTGCCCGCGATCTCATCGGCCGTGGCGTCACGCATCCGTGCCAGGGATCCGAAGCGCTTGAGGAGGGCCTTCTTCCGGGCCGGACCGACGCCGGGCACCTCGTCGAGCGGCGACACCAGCGCGCGCTTCGCCCGCTTCTGCCGGTGGTACGTGATGGCGAACCGGTGCGCCTCGTCGCGGATGTGCTGCAACACGAACAGCGCCTCGGATGCCCGCGGGATCAGCAGCGGGTCGGGCCGGCCTGGGAAGTACACCTCTTCCAGCCGTTTCGCCAGGCCGATGTGCGGGATGTCCAACCCGAGGTCGGCGAGCACCTTGCTGCACACGCCGAGCTGGCCCTTCCCCCCGTCGACGACGACGAGCGACGGCGGATACGCGAAACGCCGCTTGCTCGACGTGACCGGCTCGTCCCGCTCGCGGATCAACCGGTTGAACCGGCGCCTGAGCATCTCCTCCATGCTGGCGAAATCGTCCTGCCCGGGAACGCCCTTGATCTCGAACTTGCGGTAGTCGCTCCGCTTGGGCAGACCGTCCTCGAACACCACCATCGAGCCGACCGTATCGGTCTCACCCAGGTTGGAGATGTCGTAGCACTCGATCCGAAGCGGGGCCTGCGGCAGACCGAGCTGGTCGGAGAGCTCGGAGAGGGCACGGGAGCGAGCCCCGAAGTCCGACGCGCGCCGCAGCTTGTGCCGATGGAACGCCTCGGCCGCGTTCTGGTTCACGACCTCCATCAGCTTGCGTTTGGCGCCTCGTTCCGGCACGCCGATCGACACCTTGGATCCCCGGCGTGCGGCGAGCCACGACTCCAGCACGTCGCGATCCGCGGGCGGCGTCGGGACCAGGATCCGGGGCGGGACCTCGGTCCGTTCCATATAGAGCTGGCGGACGAACGACGCCATCAGCTCCGGCCGGTCAAGGTCCTCCACCCGGTCCACGACCCAGCCGCGCCGGCCGAGGACCCGTCCTCCCCGGACGAAGAACACCTGGAACGCCGCCTCCAGGTCGTCCTCGGCCACGCCGACCACGTCGAGGTCCTCCGGCTGCGTGAGCACCATCTCCTGGGTCTCCATCGCGCGGCGCGCGGCGGCGAGCTGATCCCGGAGCTTGGCGGCCTGCTCGTACTCCTGGCGCTCCGCCGCCTCCCGCATCTCGCGGTCCAGCCGTGCGATGACGGGCTTGGTGTTCCCCCCCAGGAAATCGCTGAGCGCATCGACGTCGGCGCGGTAGGACTCCTCGGTGACGCCCGTGGCCGAGGGAACGCACGGCCCCGAACAGCGGCCGATGTCGTAGTAGAGGCACGGCCTGCCCGCCCTGGCCCGGGAGTCGAAGAACGAGTTCGTGCAGGTGCGGACCGGGAAGACGCGGGTGAGGGCATCGAGCGTGTCGCGGATGGCCCACGCGTGGCCGTACGGTCCGAAGTAGCGGACGTTCTTGCGCTTGGCGCCCCGCATGACCTGCGCGCGCGGCCAGGTCTCCCCCACGGTCAGCGCCAGGAACGGGTAGGACTTGTCGTCGCGGTACCGGATGTTGAACCGGGGCCGATGCCGCTGGATCAGGTTGTACTCGAGCATCAGCGCGTCGACCTCGCCGGAGGCGAGCATCCATTCGACGGTCTCGGCGGCCTCCATCATGGCCGCCGTCCGGGGATGCAGCGGCTTGCCCCAGTAGCTGGCCAGGCGCTTGCGGAGGGATCCGGCCTTGCCGACGTACACGACGCGGCCGTCACCGTCGCGGAAGAGGTACGCGCCCGGCGCGTCGGGGATGCTCGACGTGTCCGGTCGGAGGAGGCTCACGACCGTCATTCTAGGGTCGGATGCCGACCCGACCCGCAGGCGTGCACTACTTGATGGTGAGCGTCCCGTTCATGGTCGTGGGGTGGACGTCGCACTGGTAATAGTAGGTCCCGGCCGGCTGGCCCGGCACGTCCAGCAGCTCCTGCGCCACTCCCGTGATGATGTTCCCGGCGGCGATGGACGTACCGGCCGGGGGCGCCTTGTCGAACACGTCGATGTTGTGCTGCACGCCCGTGTCCTGGTTGTCGAAGCAGATGGTGATCGGGGCGTTCGCCGAGGCGGTCAGCGTGGTCTCGGCGAACCCGCTCACCGCCGCCCCCGACGGCGCGGTGAGCGAGACCCCGCCCTTCGGACAGGTCGGCGCCATCGAGGGCGAGGTCGGTGACGGCGGCGCGGTCGTCGGGCTCGGCTGGGCGATCAGGATGTCGGACGAGTCGCCCAGGACGCCGACCATGAGGTTCTGGTCCGCGAGCGCGTACCAGGCCAGGAACACCCGGGAGCCGTCCGAGGTGACCGCGAGCGACGGATACGCCCCGCCTGAGGTGCCCGACGTGGCGATCGCCTTGAACGACGAGCCGTGCGCGCCGCTCGCCAGGTGCACGCTGGTGTCGGCGACCGCGTACCAGGCGACGTAGACGGTGCCGTCGTCCGTCACGGACACGCCGGTCGTCTCGGCCTGGTTGCCGGTCCCGTCACCGGGATCCGCGTCCGCCACCTTGGACGTGGTCCACGCCGAGCCCGAGGTGGTCGCGAGGTTCACGGCTCCGTCGCCGGTGTAATAGGTGACCCACGGTGTTCCGTTCGCGTCCACCGCGACCGACAGGCCGGACGGCGTGATGCCGGTCTGCACGGTCTCGGTCGTCCAGGTGGAGCCGGTGAGGCGAGCGGCCATCACGGCCCCTGCCGCGCCGTCCACGTACGACGACGAGCGGACCCCCGGCGTCGACGGCGATCGGCGCAGGACCCGATTGGCGGCAGCCGGGGCATGAGGCGATGGTGGCCGCGGTCTGGGATGGTCCACTTGGTGCCGTTCGTGGTGGCGACGCGGATGTCCTGTCCCGTGGCGGTGTCGATGGCGTACGCGACCATCGGCTGACCGCTGTCGTTCACCGTCACCGACGGCCGTCCCAGCGGGCCGGAATGGGTGAGCGGCGGCTTCCACGTTTCGATCGCCGTCGCGCTCCCCTTGAACGAGGCGGTCCCGGTCGCGTACCAGATGCCATCCCGGCCCGCCCAGACGACGTGCTTGCCGCCGTTCGCGTCGATCGCGATGTCGGTGCCGTTCGTGTTGTCGGCCGAGGCGCCGATCAGGCCGTCGACGGTGTCGGGGTCGTACGGGACGATGATGCCGGTGGGACTGTCGATCACCTGCGCGGCGGCGCCGCGGGTCCAGATCCCGTCGGAGCTCACGCTCGCGACGCCGACCGCCGCACCGTCCTTGGGCTTGTCGCCGCCCGTCGTGATGAACGGCGCCCCGAGCGGCCTGGGGATGGGGATCGCGCCGGGCACGGGCTTCGCGGTGAAGATGAAGTACGAGACGTACGGGACGCCGTCCTTGTCGAGGGCGACGGCGTTGCCCAACCCCGCGTCGTCCAGGTGATCGGCGACGTACGGAACGAACTCCTTGCCAGTGCCGAAGTTGACGTCTGCTTCCGGGAGGTTGCTGCAGGCACCCGCGAGGAGGGCTGCCGCGCACGTCAAGATCAGCAGGCGCTTGGACACGTCGGCGGGAATCCTAGCAAGCATCGTCAGCCGTGGGGCACAAGCTGCAATGCGTCCTCTTCGGCGTCGTCGACGGCAGGACGGCCCAAGACCTCGGCGAGGAACCGGCCCGTGTGGGAGCCGGAGAAGGCGGCGATCTGCTCGGGCGTCCCGGCCGCGACCAACCGCCCTCCCATGTCCCCGCCCTCCGGTCCGAGGTCGATGATCCAGTCCGCCGTCTTCACCACATCCAGGTTGTGCTCGATGACCAGGACCGTGTTCCCCGTGGCCACCAGGCGCTGGAGCACACCGAGCAGCTTGCGGATGTCCTCGAAGTGCAGACCGGTCGTCGGTTCGTCCAGGACGTAGATGGTGTTGCCGGTGGCCCGCTTGTGCAGCTCGGACGAGAGCTTGATGCGCTGCGCTTCGCCGCCCGAGAGCGTGGGAGCCGGCTGTCCCAGCTTGATGTAGCCCAGAGCCGACGTCGGAGAGCGTCTGCATGTGCCGGTGGATCGGCGGGATGTTCCGGAAGAACTCCAGGGCCTCCTCGACGCTCATCTCCAGGACGTCGGAGATGGAGCGGCCCTTGTACTTGACCTCGAGCGTCTCGCGGTTGTAGCGCCGGCCCTTGCAGACCTCGCACGTCACGTAGACGTCGGGCAGGAAGTGCATCTCGATCTTGATCTGCCCGTCGCCCGCGCAGTTCTCGCACCGTCCGCCCCGCACGTTGAACGAGAAGCGTCCCGGCTGGAACCCGCGGATGCGCGCCTCGGGCACCTGCGCGAACAGCTTGCGGATGTGGTCGAAGACGCCGGTGTACGTGGCCGGGTTCGACCGGGGGGTCCGGCCGATCGGCGACTGGTCGATGTCGATGACCTTGTCCAGCTGCTCCCAGCCCGTCATGCGCTTCATCGTGCCGGGAAGCAGGCGCGACCGGTACAGCTTCTGCATCAGCGCCCGGAGCATGACGTCCTGGACCAACGTGGACTTGCCGCTGCCGGAGACCCCCGTGACGCAGACGAACAACCCGAGCGGGACGTCGACGGTGATGTTCTGCAGGTTGTGCTCGCGGACGCCCTCCAAACGGAGCACGCCCTTGCCGGGAGACCTGCGCACCTGAGGGGTCGGGATCTGGCGCCGTCCGGACAGGTACGCGCCGGTGATGGATCGCTCCTCTTCGAGCAGTCCCTTCAGGTCGCCCGTGTAGACGACCTCGCCGCCGAGCTCGCCCGCGAGCGGCCCGATGTCGACGATGTGATCGGCCTCCATGATGGTCGCTTCGTCATGCTCGACGACGATCAACGTGTTGCCCAGGTCGCGCAGACGAAGCAACGTGTCGATCAGTCGCCGGTTGTCGCGCTGGTGCAGCCCGATGGAAGGCTCGTCCAGGATGTAGAGGACGCCGACGAGACCGCTCCCGATCTGCGTCGCCAGACGGATCCGTTGCGCCTCGCCTCCGGCGAGCGTCCCCGCGGCCCGACCGAGGCTCAGGTAGTCGAGCCCAACGTCCATCAGGAACCCCAGCCGGGCGCCGGATCTCCTTCAACAGGCGCTCCGCGATCATGTGCTCGCGCTCGGACAGCTCCATCCCGTCGATGAACGCGAGCGTGTCGCGGATCGGCCTTCTCGGTGAGCTGCGAGATGTTGAGCCCGCCGACCGTGACCGCCAGGCTCTCCGCCCGGAGCCGGTAGCCCTTGCACGTGCGGCACGGGATCTCGCGCATGAACTGCTCGAGCTTCTCGCGCGCCGCGTCCGAATCGGTCTCGGCGTGCCGCCGTTCGATGTTGGGGAGCACACCTTCGTACGTGGTGTGGTACGCGCGTTGCCGGTTGTACCGATTCTTGTACCGGACGAACACCTCTTCGTCCGAGCCGTAGAGCACGACGTCACGCGCGGCCTTCGGGAGCTTCTTCCACGGCGTGTCGAGCGAGAACCCGTGCGCCTCGGCCACGGCTTCGAGCACGCGGTACCAGTACTCGAGCGTGTTGCTCGCCCACGGCGCGATCGCGCCCTCGTTGATCGTGAGGTCGACGTCGGGGACGACGAGCTCGGCGTCGACCTCGAGCTTGACGCCGAGCCCGTCGCAGGTCTGGCAGGCGCCGTACGGCGAGTTGAACGAGAAGTTCCGCGGCGCCAGCTCGTCGAACGACAACCCGCAGAACGTGCACGCGAGCGCCTGGGAGAAGTTCTGGATCTCCTCGCCGCCGTCATGGGTCTGCACCGCGATCGCGGCGATCCCCTCCGCCAGTTCGAGCGCCGTCTCCAGCGAGTCGGCGACGCGGCGCCGGATGTCGGGTTTCGCCACCAGCCGGTCGACCACGACCTCGATCGTGTGCTTGTAGTTCTTGGGCAGGCGGATCGGCTCGGACAGCTCGCGCACCTCGCCGTCGATCCGCGCGCGCGGGAACCCCTTGCGCGCGAGGTCGCCGAGCAGCTTCTCGTACTCGCCCTTGCGCCCCCGGACCATGGGCGCCAGCACCTGGAACTTCGTCCCTTCGGGGAGCTCCATGACCTGATCGACGATCTGCTCCGGGGTCTGGCGGCCGATCGGGCGACCGCAGTTCGTGCAGTGCGGGTGACCCACGCGCGCGAAGAGCACCCGGAGGTAGTCGTAGACCTCCGTGATGGTCCCGACCGTCGAACGCGGGTTCCGGCTGGTGGACTTCTGGTCGATCGAGATGGCCGGCGAGAGCCCCTCGATGAAGTCGACGTCGGGCTTCTCCATCTGCCCCAGGAACTGCCGGGCGTACGACGACAACGACTCCACGTACCTGCGCTGGCCCTCGGCGTAGATCGTGTCGAAGGCCAGCGAGGACTTGCCGGAGCCGGACAGGCCCGTGAACACGATGAGCTGGTCACGGGGGAGGTCGAGCGTGACGTTCCTCAGGTTGTGCTCACGGGCGCCGTGGATGACGAGCCGTTCGGTGCCCACCGACCCAGTGTAGTGGCGTCGCGTGACACGCCCCGATCCGGGCTTAGTCGACGGGGTTCCGCCTTGCCCTGGAACGGATCGCGAGCGTCACTACCCCCGAGGCCAGACCCACGCCCACGGCGGCCGACCCCCACCCGATGCCGTGCAGGTCCAAGCCGAGGGCGTGATCGACACTGAACCCGCCCGGCCCGGTGAACGCGATGCCCGCCGCGACGACGGCAACCGTCAACGGGTACTCGTAGCCGCCGTTCGTGGCCCAGATCCCATTCGGCCAGTGGACGCTGACGACCGCGTTGAGCATGACGCCGATGATCGCCGCACACCCGAACGGCGTGAGGAAGCCGAGCGCCAGCAACAGACCTCCCCCCGCCTCGCCGAACCCGGCGAGGAACGCGAACACACCTCCGGGCCGGTAACCGTTCGATGCGAAGCTCGTCCCTGTGGCGGCCAGCCCTCTCCCGCCGAGCCACCCGAACAGCTTCTGGGTCCCGTGGCCGATCAACAGCACACCCGGCACCACGCGGACCAGCACGAGCCCGACGTTCACGGTCGCTCCTTCCGTCGGGGTCAGTATCCCCAGCGGAGCCGCGGTTGATTCCGGCCTATCCTGTGCGCCGTGGAACGAGATCTCCGTGAAACGCCCCTGTACCGCGAGGTCGAGTCGTTCTACCGGCGCACCCTCGAGCCGGGGTTCGGAACGATCGCCGATCCGAGCGACCTGCAGCCGTCGCCCGACGGCCGCTGGATCGCGTTCCGCGGAGAACGACGGGTCGCGCTGGAGGGCCACCCGGAGGGCCGGATCTGCCTCGTCGGCGTCGACGGCTCGGGGCTGCGTCAGGTGACGAACGGCCCCCACGACGACGACCAGCCACGGTGGTCGCCGGACGGCGGAACGCTCACGTTCCGGTCCGACCGCGCCGCGGCGGGACGCCACCAGCTGTACCGATTGACCGCCGGCGCCGTCGGCGAGGCGCAGGCGCTTCCCGCTGTCGAGGGGGTCGCCGAACAGCACGCATGGTCGCCGGACGGCACCCGGATCCTGGTCGTCGTCGCTGGGCTCGAGGCAGAGCAGTCCGATGCGGTCGGCTCCGGGACCATCGCGGCCTCCGACGAGATGCCCGCGTGGATCCCGGAGGTCGAGTCGACGGATCGCGCCGACGATATGCGACGGCGCCTCTGCACGATCGACGTCGCGACGGGAGCGGTCGCTTCCGTCGGACGACCCGAGCTGAACGTCTGGGAGGCGAGCTGGTGCGGCGTGGATCGGATCGCCGCCATCGTGTCGGACGACCCGGGTGAAGGCGCGTGGTACGGCGCGCGACTCGTGGTGATCGACCTGGCGTCGGGACGCGACCGGACGATCCTGGAGAGCGACGTCCAGCTCGGCTGGGTCAGCGGCTCGCCGGACGGCACCAAGCTGGCGGTCGTCGAAGCGCTCTGCAGCGATCGACTCGTCGTCGCCGGTGAGCTGCTGGTGGTGGACCCGGTCGACGGCGACGTCGTGCGGGTGGAGACGTCGCACGTCGACGTGGCCGGACTCGCATGGCAGGACCAGGAGCGACTCCTGGCGATCGGCGTGCGGGACCTGGACTCGGTGGTGCTGGACGTCGACGCGAAGACCGGCTCGGCCACGGAGCGCTGGGCGACGGAAGACGCGTGCGGCGTCCTCTTCATCGCCGCCGCGCCCGTCGACGATGACTTCGCGCTGGTGGTGCAGTCGTCGACGCGACCCCCGGAGCTGGTCGTCGTGGCTGAAGACGGAAGGTCCAGGACGGTCGTGCACACGACGCACGAAGGGACGGACCTGATCCGCTCGAGCATCGGGTCGCGGACCCGCCTGACGTGGGAGGCGCTGGACGGGCTGCCGATCAGCGGACTCCTGACCGTACCGGCCGGCGAGCCGCCGTTCCCGCTGATCCTCGCGGTCCACGGCGGACCGGTGTGGGCGTATCAGGACTTCTGGCCCGGACCGTTCGGGGCGCTGCTCGCGACGCGTGGCTACGCGACCCTCATGGCGAACCCGCGCGGCTCGTGGGGCCGCGGCCGTGACTTCGCCGCGCGGGTCGTGGGCGACATGGGCGGCGCGGACGCCCGGGACCTGCTCGCCGGTGTCGATCACGTCGTGTCGTTGGGGATCGCCGATCCCGACCGCCTGGGCATCACCGGCGGTAGCTACGGCGGGTTCATGTCGGCATGGCTCCCGTGCATCGACCCGCGCTTCCGCGCCGCGGCGGCGCTCTCCCCCGTCACCGATTGGTACTCGGAGCGCTTCGACAGCAACCTCGGGGCGTGGACGGCCGACTTCCTGGGCGGGGACCCCGTCACCCGCGAGGCGCATTACCGCGAACGGAGCCCGGTCTTCGCCGCCGGCTGGAACCGGACCCCGACGCTCCTCACGGCGGGATCGCGCGACCGGGCCACCCCGACCGGGCAGGCGATCGAGTTCCACCACGCTCTGCGGGAGCACGGCGTTCCGACGGACGTGGTCGTCTATCCGCTGGAAGGCCACGGCGTCCGCGACCTGCCGGCGGGGATCGACCTCGCCACCCGCTTGGTGGCCTGGTTCGAGCGGTACATGCCGCCGGGCGGGAACGCTCGATAGTCTTGGGCGCATGACCACTCGCGAGGACCTCGAGCGCCTGTCGACGAAAGAGCTCCACGACCGCTCCATCGAGCGCGCCAAACGGCACCTCGACGTGGGGTTCCTGTGGGAGCTGGTGAAGGCCCTCCCGGTCGCCGAGGAGGTGGTCGGCGACGACGAGCGGAGCAAGATCGACATCGCGCGGCCGCTCGCCCTGCTGAACGACGTCCTGTACGACTCGGACTCCGGGAAGCTCGGTGAAGCCCTTCGCCCGATGTACGTCGACTACCTCGAGGAACACGCCGACGGCTGAGCGCCCGCTCCTGTCCTACCGGGACGAGTTCCCCGTCCTGGAACGCAAGACGTACCTGATCAGCGCGTCTCTCGGACCGGTGTCGAACCGTTCGCAGGCGTACCTGGCCGAGTACATGGGTGCGTGGGCGACCAAGGGCGCTCCCGACCTGGTGTGGGAGGAGGACATCTTCCCGCGCATGGCGTCGTTGAAGACGTCGTTCGCCGACCTGGCGGGCTGCGACCCGGACGAGCTCGCCATCACGACGAACATCTCGATCGCGCTGGCGACGATCGCATCGTGCCTTGACTTCTCGCGTGAACGGCGGCGCGTGATCCTGTCCGAGCTGGACTTCCCGACGGACGGGCACGTGTGGCTCGCGCAGGAGCGGCACGGTGCCGAGCTCGTCTGGCTGAAGTCGCGGGACGGCCTCACGATCCCGCTGGAGGCGTACGACGCCGCGATCGACGAGCGGACCGCCGTCGTGATGGTGAACCGGGTGCTCTACCGGTCGAGCGCCCTCATGGACGCGAAGACGATCTGCGGCTTCGCGCGCGAACGGGGGGCGCTGTCGTTCGTGGACGACTATCACGGCATCGGGATCGTGCCGCTCGATCTGCACGACCTCGGATGCGACCTGTACACGGCGGGCACGCTCAAGTGGCTCCTCGGCGGACCGGGTATGGCGTTCCTCTACGCGAGACGGGATCTGCTCCCGACGCTGGAGCCGGCCGCCACCGGGTGGTTCGCGACGCGCGAGCCGTTCTCGTTCGACAACCAGCACCTCGACTACCACCCGACCGCCCGGCGGTTGGAGCACGGCACGCCCCCGGCGCCCGTGTTCTTCATCGCGCAAGGCGGGCTCGACATCATCAGCGAGGTGACCCCCACGCGGATCCGTGAGCGTCAGGGCGAGCTGACCGAGCACGTCATCGCCCGCGCGGACGAGGCGGGGCTCCCGGTGCGAACGCCACGCGAACGCTCGGCCCGCGGCGGCGTCGTCAACGTGGGTGTCGGATCGGAAGCCGGTGCGATCTGCCACGCGCTGCTGGAACGCGACATCTGCACGGACTTCCGCGGCGACGGCCTGCGCATCAGCCCGCACTTCTTCAACGACGAGGCGGACATCGACCGGTGCTTCGGGGAGCTCCGGGACCTGATCTAGTCCGGCCGGGGCTCGTTCGCGGGATCGCTCGTCGGTTGGTCCGGAACGTAGTGACGGTCCCCGCCGCGATCGAGCCACACGCGCATCAGCCGGCCGGTGGACGGATCCCGGAACACCTCATCGGTGCGCGCCCAGTCACCGGCGGGGGCGTGCGACTCGCCGTGGCGCCGGTAGTTGAGCACCACGGCGATGATCAGCACGACGAAGGCGACTCCGAGTAGCCACCACATCGCTAGGCGTCCAGCGGGACGACGAGGACCGCGCTGCCGTACGCGACGATCTCCGTCAGCCCCTGACCGATCTCCGACGAGTCGAAGCGCATCGCGATCACCGCGTTCGCACCGAGCAGTCTCGCGTTCTCGATCAACCGATCCATCGCGTGGCGCCTGCTGTCCTCGAGGAGCTCCGTGTACTCCGTCACCTCGCCGGCCGCGAGCGCGCGGAACCCCGCCGTGATGCCCTTGGCGATCCCCATGCTGCGCACGACCAGCCCGAACGTGGTTCCGAGATGCCGGTCGACGCGCACGCCCGGCAGGTCGAACGCCGTGGTGACCGGGATGGCGAGCTGCTGTTCCGTCTCCATGCGGGCGAGTGTACGCCGGTGCCGGGGCGCTACCTGACCGACACGTGCACGCGCTGCACGAGATCGTTCGCCAAACCGTGATGGTTCCACGGCTCCACGAGCGCCTGGGCCCGTCCGGTCGCGTCCGTCGCCCGCACCACCAGCTCGTGCTCGCCCGCCGTCGCCGTCCATGGGAACGACCACCGGCGCCAGGCGAACGCACCCACCGGCTCGTCGAGGACGGCCGCCTGCCAGGTCGCTCCCCCGTCCGTGCTCACGTCCACCCGCGCGATCGCGCCGCTCCCGGACCACGCCCGGCCCTCGAGCATCACGTCCCCGGCATCGACGGTCCTCGTCCGCGCGAAGAAGTCAGGGAACCCGGGCGGGATCATCAAGGCGCGCGGGAGCATGCGTTGGATACGGACGCCCTCGTCCTCCTCGTGCTGCCTGAGCTGATAGGCCCACATCTGGTACCCGACGAACGGCTCGCGAACAGCCGTGATGCGCCGCAACCACTTCACGTTGGTCATGCCGTACCAGCCGGGGACGATGAGACGAACCGGGTACCCGTGCTGCGGTGGGAGCGGACGGCCGTCGATCGCGTACGCGAGCAGCACCTCGTCACGGCTCGCCTCGGCGACCGTCAGGCTTCGCTCGTAGTCCTGTTCGATCCCGCCCTGCGTGCCGTGGTCGGCGCCCTCGAAGACGAGCTCGACGGCGTCGTCCTCCAGGCCCGCCTCGTCCAGCAACGGCCGCAGCGGCGTGCCGGTCCAGCTCGCGGTCCCGACGGCCTCGTACAGCCACGGCTGGCTGAGCGGGCGCGGGTGCAGGCGAGCGCGTCCGTTCCCGGCGCACTCCATCGTCACCGGCAGCGTGACGGCCGGTCGCGCCCGCAGCTCGTCGATCGAGAGGCGGAGCGGCCGCCGCACCCGGCCGCCGATCTCGACGGTCCAGCTCGAACCATCCGCGACCGGGATGTCGAAGTGGATCAGCAGGTAGTGCATCCCGACCGGGGTCAGGTCGTACCTGAGCGCCTCGAGCGGCATCCCATGGTTGCGCGCGGCGAGCTGCAGCTCCTCGAAGGTGAACCCGTCGTCCGCGGCGATCCCCGACGGCTCGTCGTCGTTCGGCATCGGTCCTATGTACGCCAGTCGGCCGCGGACGACAACCCCGCCGTCATCGCGCGGCGACGACGCGGCCGGCACGCACGACCAGACGCAGATCGTCGAACGCGGACGGGTCGTCCAGCGGGCTGCGCCCCAGCGCGATCAGATCTCCCGGCGCGTCGAGGTCGAGCGGCGCCCTGACCATCGCGTGCAGGATCTCCTCCGGCTCGAGCCCGGCGTCGCGGAGCAGGAGCACCTCGCGGGTGTGGACACCGGCCGGGATCGGGCCGTTGCCCAGGTCGGTCCCGTAGATCACGGTGCCGCCGGCCGCGTGGAACCGGCGCAGGTTGTCGATCGCGGTCCGGATCGCCGGCGTGTCGCGACCGTACGAGTGGATGTCGAGCGTGGACACGATCCGCAGCCGCGCCGCGGCCGTCTCGACGACGTCGTCGGACAACCGGACCCACGGCGTATGCGCCAGCTCGTCCATACCGGCGCCCAACGCCCGTTCGACCTGACCGGCGCCTTGCGCATGCGCGGTGACGGGCAGATCGCGCCGGTGTGCCTCGTCGCAGATGGCCATGAGCTCCGCATCCCTCGGCGTGGGACCGGCCTCGGCGTTCAGCGACACCTTGATCGCCGCCGCCCCCCGGTCCGCCAGGTCGGCGACCGCCGCGACGGCGTCGTCGGGACCCGCCAGCTCACGGCCCGTCCCCACGGGGGCCCAGCCGGCCTTCGTCGGGTAGCCGCCGTGCCCGGTCAACATCGACCCGGCGGCGCGGATCAACGGTCCGTTGTAAGACGGCATCTCGGAGGCGTCGGCCAGCTCGAAGATCCGCTCGGGCGGCCATGCGAGGTCGCGGACGGCGGTCACGCCTCCCCGCAACACCGCCGCGGGATCCGACAGCTCGATGTGCACGTGCCGGTCCGCCACCGCGGGCATCACGAACCCGTCGACCACCACCTCCTCATCGGCGTCGTCGATCGTCGTTCCGGGCCCCGCGTACGTGATGCGCCCGCCGTCGCAGACGACCTGGGCGTCCTCGATGAGCCGACCCGGCCCGAGCCACGCGAGCGCGGCTCGGATCGCGAGCGTCACGCCACGACCCCGGCTTGCCGGAGCGCCTTCAGCTCCTTGCGGAGGTCGACGACCTCGTCGCGCAGTCGGGCCGCGTACTCGAACCGCAGATCCTTCGCCGCCTCGTGCATCTCGTCCTCGAGCGACATGATGAGGCGCTCCAGCTCCTCGGATGGCATCTCCGGGTGCGCCGGGCGCTTGCGGCGTTCCTTCTTCGGGGTCGCGGCGGTGGTGTCGCCGCCGAGCGACAGCAGGATGTCCGAGACGCGGCGACGGATGGTCTGCGGGTCGATGTTGTTCTCGGTGTTGTACCGGAGCTGGATCTGCCGGCGCCGCTGCGTCTCGCTGATCGCCGACTTCATGGAGTCGGTGATCCGGTCGGCGTACATCAGCACCGTGCCGTCCACGTTTCGCGCCGCGCGGCCGATCGTCTGGATCAACGACGTCTCGGAGCGGAGGAAGCCCTCTTTGTCGGCATCCAGGATCGCGACGAGCGAGACCTCCGGCAGGTCGAGTCCCTCGCGCAGCAGGTTGATGCCGACCAGCACGTCGAACTCCCCCAGCCGCAGGTCCCGAAGGATCTCGATGCGTTGCAGGGTGTCCACCTCGGAGTGCAGGTACCGCACGCGGATCCCCATCTCGACGAGGTAGTCGGTGAGGTCCTCGGCCATCTTCTTGGTGAGCGTCGTCACCAGGATGCGCTGATCCTGCTCGGCGCGTTTGCGGATCTCCTCGATCAGGTCGTCGACCTGGCCCTTCGTCGGCCTGACCTGCACCTCGGGGTCGATCGAGCCCGGTGGGCCGGACGATCTGCTCGACGATCCGCTTCGACAACCGGAGCTCGTAGTCGCCGGGCGTCGCCGACATGAACACGACCTGATTCACGCGCTCGGTGAACTCGTCGAAGCGCAAGGGGCCGGTTGTCGATCGCGCTCGGCAATCGGAACCCGTGCTCGACGAGCGTGGACTTGCGCGACAGGTCCCCTTCGTACATCCCGTGGAGCTGCGGCACCGTCACGTGCGACTCGTCGATCACGACCAGGTAGTCGTCGGGGAAGTAGTCGAGGAGTGTGTACGGCGCCGTGCCCGGCCCGCGACCGTCGATGTGACGCGAGTAGTTCTCGATGCCGCTGCAGAACCCGACCTCGCGCATCATCTCCAGGTCGTACGACGTGCGCATGCGGAGCCGTTCGGCCTCGAGCAGCTTGCCCTGGTCGTTCAGCTCGGCGAGCCTTTGATGCAGCTCCTCCTCGATCGTGCCGAGCGCGCGCTTCATCCGCTCGTCGCTCGCCACGTAGTGCGAGGCGGGGAAGATGGTGGTCTCGGTGAGCTCGCCCACGATCTCGCCGGTCAGCGGGTCGAACTGCGTGACCCGCTGGACGGTGTCGCCCCACCACTCGATCCGCGTCCCGATCTGCTCGTACGGCGGGAACACCTCGAGCGTGTCGCCGGTCACGCGGAACGTCCCGCGGGCGCGGCTGACCTGGTTCCGCTGGTACTGGATGTCGACGAGCCGCTGCATCGCGAACTCGAGCGGGATCTCGGTTCCCTTATAGGGACGAAGGATCTGGCCCTCGTACTCCTCGGGCGAGCCCAAGCCCGTAGATGCAGGACACGCTCGCCACGATGAGCACGTCGCGGCGCGACAGCAGAGCCGCGGTCGCGGCATGCCGGAGGCGCTCGATCTCGTCGTTCACCGACGAGTCCTTCTCGATGTACGTGTCGGTCTGCGGGATGTACGCCTCGGGCTGGTAGTAGTCGTAGTAGCTGACGAAGTACTCGACCGCGTTGTCCGGGAAGACCTCCCGGAACTCGTTGGCCAGCTGGGCGCCCAGGGACTTGTTGGGCGCGATCACCAGGGTCGGGCGCTGAACGGCCTCGACCACGTGCGCGATCGTGAACGTCTTGCCGGTGCCGGTCGCGCCCAGCAGCGTGAGATGCGGCTCCCCCGCCTGGACGCCCTCGGTGAGCTGCGTGATGGCTTCCGGCTGGTCTCCGGCGGGCTTGAAGTCGGCGGTGATACGGAACGGGGGCACGGAGCGATTGTAGGTCCCCCCGCCGACACGCACGGACCGTCGGGGAGCTAGGGGCCGCAGCGCTCCAGGGAGAGCGGGACCACCGGGCTCGTGCCGCCGCCCTTGAACCGTTCGCCGACGGCAAGCATCCGCCCGGTCGCGGCCGAGATCCCCCAGAGGTGGTTGTCGCTCGGACCCTTGTTCGCGCTCGCCACGACGGTCCAGGCTGTGCCGTTCCAGTGCTCGACCAAGGTGCGACCGGCGTTGGCTTGACGGTCGACACTGCCGCCCACCGCCCAAACGTCGTCGGCAGTGATCGCGAGCACGCTCGCGAGGTCCGCGTTCCCTCCGGGCGTCGGGCTCTGAACGACCGACCAGGCTGTGCCGTCCCAATGCATCGTGAGCGTGTGCAGACCCCGAACACCCACGGCCCAGACGTCGTCCGGAGCAACCGCCGCAACCGACACCAGGTCGTTCGCCGCGTTCGCCGGTCCCGCGTTCGGGCTCTTCACCCGGCGCCACGCCGTTCCGTCCCAATGCAGGGTCAGCGTCCGGTCGTCGAACGCCTTCGTGAACCAGGTGCCCACCGCCCAGACGTCGTCGGGAGCGCTCGCGGTCACGGCGGACAAGGAGTTCGGGAACGGGCCCTTGTTCGGGCTCGGCACGATCGTCCATGTCGCGCCATCCCAATGCTCGATGAGCGTTCTCCCCGGTGCGCCCTGCCCGTATCCGCCGACGGCCCAGACGTCATCGGCTGCGACGACCGCGACACCGCTCAGGTCGCCGTTCTCCGGTTGACCGGCGTTCGGGCTCTGCACGCGCGTCCACGCGGTCCCGTCCCAATGCTCGATCAGCGTCCGGATGACGTTGTTCGCTCGAGCGAACGAGCCCACCGCCCAGGCGTCCGACGTCGTGCGCGCGGCGACCCCTGCCAGCAGGCTCTGCACCATGGCCGGGTCCTCCTCGGCCGGCACGATCGACCATGCCGCACCCTTGTGGTGCTCGATCAGCGGATGCGTGTCCTGGTCGGTCGGGTCGAACCGATGGCCCACCGCCCACGCGTCGGTCGATGAGGTGGCGGCCGCGCCCGCGAGACCGCCGGAACCCGAGATCGCGGGCATCGGCGCGGCCGACCATGCGGATCCACACAGCGGAGCGACGGAGGTACGTCCAGCCGCCACGGACGCACCGACGCCGAGGATGAGCATCGATGCCGCCATGATCGAGATCAACGTCGCTGCTCGACGACCCATGACCCTGCTCCCCTCGCTCACAGGCGGCCCGCGGCGATGATGCGCTGCAGGAACTGCTTCGTCCGTTCCTCTCGTGGGTCGCTGAAGATCTGCGCGGGCGGCCCCTCCTCCAGGATGACCCCTTCGTCCAGGAAACATACGCGGCTCGCGCTGTCTTTCGCGAACCCCATCTCGTGCGTGGCGATCAGCATGGTCATCCCGCCCGCCGCCAGCTCGCGGATCACGTCGAGCACCTCGGCGACGAGCTCCGGATCGAGCGCGCTCGTGACCTCGTCGAGCAGCATGATGTCGGGCTGCATCGCCAGCGCGCGGACGATCGCGACGCGCTGTTGCTGCCCGCCCGACAGACGATCGGGATACTCGTCCGCCTTATCCGCCAAGCCGAACCGGTCGAGCAGCTGTCGTGCGCGCTCGTCAGCTTCGTCCGTTGAGAGGCGGAGCACCTTCCTCGGAGCGAGCGTCACGTTCCGCATCACCGTCATGTGCGGGAACAGGTTGAACGACTGGAAGACGATGCCGATCTGGCGCCGCACCGCGTTCGTGTCGACGCCCGCCGCCGTGATGTCGACACCGTGCACCATGATCCGACCTTCGTCGAGCGGCTCCAGCAGGTTGATGCACCGCAGGAGCGTCGACTTCCCGGAGCCGGAAGCGCCGATCAGACAGATCACGTCGTGATCGACGACTTGGAGGTGGACCCCGCGCAGCACCTCGAGCTCGCCGAACCGCTTGCGAACCCCGTCGATCCTGATGGCCTCGCTCACACCATCGCCCCCGCTTGCCGCTTCTCGCGCTGGCGGGCAACGACCCAGTCCGTGAACCGGGTGAGCGGGATCGTGATCACCAGGAAGCACAGCGCGACGCCCACGATCGGCGTGAAGTTGAAGTCGGCAGCCTGATAGATCTGCCCTTGCAGGAAAGCCTCGGGAAACACTCCCGAGACGAACGCGATCAAGGCCGTGTCCTTCTGAAGCGAGATGAAGTCGTTCAGCAGCGGCGGGATCACCCGGCGGATCGCCTGGGGGACGATGACGAACCGGAGCGTCTGGAGGCGGCTGAGCCCTAGCGAGCGTGCCGCCGCCGTCTGACTCGGATGCACCGACTCGATCCCAGCCCGGTAGACCTCGGCCACGTACGCCGAGTAGCTCAGGATCACCCCCACCATGCCCCAGAACACCGGGGAGTTCGGCACGCCGGGGAGCTGAAGCGACGGGATCCCGAACCCCAAGAGGTAGATGATCAAGATCGTGGGGATCCCGCGGAACACGTCCACGTAGACGATGGCCATCGCCCGGATCGGGAAGAAGACAGGGCCACGGAGCGATCGCATCACGGCCAGCAGCAGCGCCAGCACCAGGATGATGGGCTCGGCGATCATGAAGTACGCGATGTTCCGCAGGAAGGCCCGAGCGATGTCGGGGAAGGTGTGACGGAACTCCGCACCGTCGAAGAACGCCTTCTTGACCGCCGGCCAGTTCGGCGCGTGAACGATGGAGAAGACGATCAGCGAGACGACGACGAGCGTGCTGATCGTGGCGATCGCGACGCCCCGGCTGCCCTCGGCCCGTCGGGAGCCGAGGATCTTCGACCCACGGCTCTCGGAGTCGAGGCGTGGATCACCGGGTTGGAAGTCGGCGAGCCCCGGCCCCCCGCCCGCCCCCGACATGTCTCCGCTCGATTACGGCGTGAAGACGGGGACCGTTCCGACGTTCGTCTTCTCGGAGAGCCACTTGGTCGTGATCGCCTGGAGCTGACCATCCGCCTTGAGCTCGGCGAGCGCCATGTTCACGCATCCCGTGAGTGGGCTGTCCTTCTGCAGGGCGATGGACACGTGATCGGTCTTCCCGCCCGCCTGCGGCGAGAACTGCCCCACGACCGTGCTGTTCTTGACCTCCTGCACGTACGGGTCGGCCATGTACAGCGCCGTGGGAAGGTCGACGATGAGCCCGTCGACCTGACCCGCGTTCACGGCGGCGACGGCGAGCGAGAGCGTCTGATAGGCAGCCGGCTTCGCGCCGATCACATCCGTGATGAACGAGTAGCTCGTGGTCCCGATCGGCGCGGCGAGCGTGTAGCTCTTCAGGTCGGCGGTGGACGTCGCGCTCGTGATCGGCGTGCCCTTCTGGGCGACGAGCGCCTGGTTCACGTCCCAGTAGCTGTCGGACAGGTCCACGGCCTCTGCGCGCTTCGCCGAGTACGAGATCTGCTCGATCGCGAAGTCCCATTGCTTCGTGCCGGGTGCGTACGTCGAGGTGAAGGGGGCAACGACCCACGTCACCTGGTCGGGGCCGAACCCGAGCTTGTCGGCCACGGCGTACGTGACGGCGCTCTCGAATCCTTTCCCGGTGCTCGGGTCGTTGAGCTTCCACTGCGAGCCGTTCGTGGTGCCGCCCTCGAAGTACGGCGGGTAGGCGGGGTTGTCGGTACCGACCGTCAGGGAGCCAGGGGTGGTGAGGGTCACGCTCTGCGCGCAATCGGCGGCGGTCTGGGCAGCCGTCGGCGACGACGTCGCACCGGTCGGCCCGGACGAGCCCGTGGCGCCGGCGCCCGTGTCGTTGTTGGAGCCGCACGCCGCCGCGATGAACCCCATCGCGATGAGACCGATCAGGAACTTCCGCATCGCCGAACCCCCTCGATCACCTGCAGAGATGACGGACCGCAGACGTCCCCGGCCCGAGCGCGGAGCCTAGCACAGCCCCTTCACTTCCGCGGTTCCCAGCTGAAGTAGCGCGACGCGAGCAGGAGTCCGGCGACACCCCAGAGCGCGATCACGAGGAGATCGCTCCAGGCGAACGCGAACGCATGCACCGGTCCCACGGGCGTCTGGACCACGACCTTGCTGAGGTACGCAGCCCGCATGGCATCCGCGAAGTGTTTGACCGGGAAGACGGCGCCGATGAACCGGATCCACGACGGCGCATCGTCCCCGAGCGGGATGAAGATGCCCGATAGGAACAGCAACGGCAGGATCGCCGCGTTGACGATCGGCGGCGCCGCATCGGCGTTCGGGATCACACCCGTCAACGCGAGCGCCAGCGCGGCGAACGACAACGCCCCCACCAGGAACGTGAGCGTGAACTCCAGGAGCGCCGTCCCCATCGGGACCGTACCGTCGTAGAACGCCTTGCCGAACAGCAGCGTGATCACGACGAGGATCGCGCCCACGATCATGGCGTGGACCACGCGCCCGCCCAGGTAGGACCACCCGGGGAGCGGCGTCCCTCGTGTTCGCTTGAGGATCCCCGCGTCCCGGTTGAAGCAGACGCTGATCGCGATGTTCGTGAAGCACGCGCTGATCACGCCGAACGTGGCCATCGCCACCACGTAGTACGTCGTCTGCTTCAGGTTCGTCCCCTTGATGAGTATCTCGCCGCCGCCCAGCAGCGCCGTGAAGATCACAAGGAACATCAACGGGAACGCGAACGTGAAGAACGCCGACGCCGGGTTGCGCCAGAACGACTTGTTCGTGAACCGCACCTGTCGGAGCGTCAGTCCCGCCGCGCTCATTCAGTGCCTCGCTCTCCGCCGGTGAGTTGGAGGTAGACGTCCTCCAACGTGGGCTGCGAGACCTCGACCCGCTCGAAACGCGTGCCGTGCTCGAGCGCCCAGCCCGTCAACTCGTGGAGAGCCTTCGTCGGGTCATCCACGTGAACCTCGAACATCCCGTCGGCGGTGGCGACCTGGCCGAGTGGAGGCGTGCCCTCGGTGCCGCTCGGCAATCGGAACCGGATCACGGTGCGCATCGTGTCGCGACCTCCGAGCGTCGACGGCGGTCCCTCCGCAACGATCTCGCCGTGGGTGATCACCGCAACCCGATCGGCCAGGAACTGCGCCTCATCCATGAAGTGCGTCGTGAGGAACACCGTCTTCCCCAGAGCGGTCAAGCCCTTGACCATGTCCCACGCGTGACGACGCGCGCTCGGATCGAACCCGGTGGTCGGCTCGTCAAGGAACAGGAGCTCGGGATCCCCCGCCAGACCGATCGCCACGTCCAGCCGCCGTTGTTGTCCTCCCGACAACCGGTCGACGCGCGCGTCCCGCTTCTCTTCGAGACCCACCACGTGGATCACCTCGTCGACGTCGCGAGGCTTCGGGTAGTAGCCAGCGTAGAGCTCGACGGTTTCGCGGACGGTGAGGTACGGATCGACCCCGGTGGACTGCAACACGATCCCGATCCGCCGTTTGAGATCGAGCTCCCGCTTCGCCGGGTCGTGTCCCAGGACGTCAACATCCCCGGCGGTTCGTTCCCGGTAGCCCTCGAGGATCTCGGTGGTCGTGGTCTTGCCCGCTCCGTTCGGTCCGAGGAGTGCGAAGACCTCGCCACGGTCGACATGGAGATCGATCCCGGCCACGGCCTCGAGTTCCCCGTAGGACTTGCGCAGTCCCTTGACGTCGATCACCCGGTCGCTCACCTCGCTCACCCTATGAGCGGCCGCGTGCTACGACAAGCGCGGGTCGTCGGTCGGGAATCCGAGCCGCTTGTCGACGACGTTGCGCAACGGCGCACCGCGCAGGTACCGGCGAACGTTGTCGTAGAACACGTCCGCGAAGTCCGCCTCCCAGCCCTCGACGTCGCCCGACATGTGCGGGCAGACGATGACGTTCTCCATCTGCCAGAGCGAACTGTCGGCGGGGAGTGGCTCCTCCTCGAAGACGTCGAGCGCCGCGCCGGCGATCGCCCCGGAGGCCAACGCGTCGACGAGCGCGGTCTCCACCACCGTCGCGCCCCGTCCGACGTTCACGAATCGCGCAGTCGTCTTCATGGCCCCGAACGCCTCCGCGTCGAACATGTGCTGGGTCTGCGGGGTCAACGGCATGGTGTCGATCACGTAGTCCGCGCCGGCGAGTGCCGCATGCAGCTCACCGGCGCCCCGGACGATCTCGAACAGGTCGTCTCCGGCGCGTCCGGTGCGCCCCACCGCTTCGACGCGCATCCCGAGCCCGTCGCGGAGCGCCCGACCGATCGCCCGGCCGATCGGCCCTGGACCGACGATGAGGACACGGCGCCCCGCCAGCCGCTCCATCTGGTGAAGCTCCCACGAGTGCACGCGTTGCCGATCGAACATCGAGCGGAACCCCTTCGCCATGGCGACCACGAACCCGACCACGGTCTCGGCGATGGGTCCGTCCGCGGCCCCGCGCGCGTTCGTCAGCGGCACGTCGCTCTCGAGGAGCGCGGGGAACAGCAGCCGGTTGATCCCGACGTTCGACGCGGCCACCCACTTGACGTTGCTCGCGCGAGACCACACGGCCTCGAGGTCCTCCGGCTCTCCCCACCACGTGTAGACGATCTCGGCGTCGGCGATCTCGCGTTCGAGCGACGCGCGGTCGGGCGCGTACCGCAGCTCGACGTCGGCGGCGATCGCGTCGATGCCGGGAGGCGGCTCCTCGGCAGTCGTCCCCAGGACGACCACCACCGGCTTCGATCGCGTCGCCTCGCTCACAGCGGCTTCCTGCTGGAGAATCCCGCGTGGTGCTCGTGGTACCAGGCGACATCGTCCTCACCGAGTCGCCAGCACAGGAACACCGGACGGCCGTCGATCTCGCCCGGGAAATCCACCAATCCCGACTCGGGGTCGCGGAGCAGGATCCCGCGTTCCGAGAGGTAGATCACCTCGGCCTTCACGGTCCCTTGTGCCTCGAACCAGTCGCTCCCCGCCACGCCTCCCCCGTCCGCGGCCACCGCCTCCGTGATCCGCTCGCTCGATCGGATCAACGCGCGGCGGGCATCCCGCAGTCGCGGCAACCGCTCGCGCAGTTCGACGAGTTCCGCGTTCGCCTCCTCGGGCGTGAAACGATGCTCGGCCTCACCCATCGAGGACCGCCGGCAGATCAGCCATGTCAGTGATGCGAGCGCCGACGTGATCCGCGTGCCGCTCCCGACGGTCGATCAGGACCGGGAACATGCCCAATGCGGCGGGTGGGTCCACGTCGAACTCGGGGATGTCGCCGACGTACACCACGTCCGTGGCATCGACCGACGCTCGGGAGAGCGCGAGCTCGTAGATCCGTGGATCGGGCTTCTCGATGCCCTCGATCCCGGAGATCACTCGCACGTCGAACAGCTCACGGACGTCAAGGTCGACGAGGAGGTCGTCGAGCCAGGCTTCGAAGTTCGACACGATCCCAAGCAGGTACCCGTCGGCGGCGAGCCGCGAGAGGACGGGAGCCACGTCGACGTAGAGCGCGTAGTTGGAGCGGTCGGTGAACGCTCGATAGAGGGTCTCGCGCAAGCCATCCTCGGTGGGCAGGTTCAGCGCGCCCAGCATCAGGTCGTAGATCGATCCCCAGAACGCCCTCGATCGCTCGGTGCTGGTCGTCCAGAGCCGGTTCTCGCGCGCCGCCCGGGAGAACCCTTCGGTCACGGCCTCGGAGGCGTCGCGGACCGCGGCTGCCGTCACGGGATGACCGGCGCCCGTCACGACGTCCGCGAACAACTCGGGGAACGACGGCGCGGCCTCGACGAGCGTGCCGCCGACATCGAAGAAGACCGCGCGATATCTCACCGGGCGGATGATACCGAGGTGCCGCGGGCCGACCGGTTCACCCAGCAGCCGCCGCGCGCGCGGCGAGGTCGGTCCACAGGCGGTTCACCTGCGGGATCAGCCGCTCGGGCTCGCCGTCGTTGTCGAGGAGCACGTCGGCCACGCGTGCACGCTCCTCGTCCGTGAGTTGGGCGGCGACCCGGGCTCGAACCTCCTCGGCCTTCATCCCTCGGTCACGCATCAGGCGTTCGATGCGACGGTCCACGTCCGCGACGACCACCACGACGACGTCGAACCCTTCGGCCATGCCGCGTTCAGCCAGCAGGGGAACCGCGTACACGATCACCTCGTCGGTGTCGCGGTACGGCTCGAGCGACTCCACGAGCAGCCGCGCAACCTCGGGATGGATGATGGCCTCGAGCTCACGAAGCCGCGACGGATCCGCGAACACGATGTTCGCCAGCGTCGCGCGATCGATGCCACCGTCCGGATCGAGGATGTCGCGGCCGAACGTCTCGATGACCCGGTCGAACCCGGACGTGCCCGGCGCGACGGCGCGCCGGGCCAGATCGTCCGCGTCGATCACGACCGCACCTCGCTCGGCCAGGAGGTCGGCGACGGTCGACTTCCCGGAGCCGATCCCCCCGTCAGACCGACCAGCAGCATGTCGCGGGCCCCAGCTCCGTCGGACCCGTTCTCCCTACTCGGTGCGACCCTCGCGTCGCTTCAGGTCCTCGAGGATCGCTTCGAGCGACACCTCGTCGGGGGTCTCGGGCTCGGCCGGTGCTGCGGGCTCGGGCTCGGGCTCAGGCTCGGGTTCGGCTGCGGCCTCGGGCGCCGGTTCGGGCTCGGCTGCGGCCTCGGGCTCTGGCGCGGCGACCGCTTCCTCAACAGCGAGCGCCTCTTCGACCGGGGCCTCGACCGCCGCCGGGGGTGCCGCCAGCTCGGAGGTGTCGGCCGATGCGGACACTTCCGCCAGCGCATCCATCGCCGCCTCGGTCGCCGACTCGGCATCGCTCTGAGCCTCCGCGGTCGCCTCGGCCTCGGCCACCGCATCCAGGATCGCCTGCGGCACCTCGAGCTTCGCCGGAGCCATCTCGGGCTCGCCCGCAGGCGCAGCGGCCGGTGCCGCTTCCTTCTCCACCTCGATCTCGGTGCCCCGCGGCTTCTCCGTCACCTGCCGCATCGACAGGCTGACGCGCCGGCGCGGGACGTCGACGTCGATCACCTTCGCGCGCACCTCGTCGCCCACGGACAGCACGGACTCGGGCGTGTCGACGTGTTCGTGGCTGAGCTCGGAGATGTGGACCAGGCCTTCGATCCCCGGCGCCACGCGGACGAACGCACCGAACGGCACGAGCTTCGTGACCTGACCTTCGATGATCTCGCCGGCCTGGTACCGCCGCTCGAACTCCTTCCAGGGGTCCTCCTGCGTGGCCTTGAGCGAGAGCGACACGCGCTCGCGCTCGAGGTCGACGTCGAGGACCTCGACCTCGACCTCCTGGCCCACCGTGACGACCTCACCCGGATGATCGACGTGCTTCCAGGACAGCTCGGAGACGTGCACCAAGCCGTCAACGCCGCCCAGGTCCACGAACGCGCCGAAGTTCACGATGGAGCTGACGGTGCCCTTGCGGCGCTCGCCCTTCGTGAGCCCCTCGAGGAACTTCTTGCGCCCCTCGGACTGCGACTCCTCCAGGAACGCGCGACGGGAGAGCACGACGTTGTTGCGGTTGCGGTCGAGCTCGATGATCTTCGCCTCGAGGTCCTGTCCGACGAACGGATGCAGGTCGCGGACGCGGCGCAGGTCCACGAGCGACGCCGGCAGGAAGCCGCGCAACCCGATGTCCAGGATCAGCCCGCCCTTCACGACCTCGATCACGGGACCGGTGATGGTCTCGCCGGAGCGCATGACCTCTTCGATCCGGCCCCACGCGCGCTCGTACTGCGCGCGCTTCTTGGACAGGATCAGACGGCCTTCCTTGTCTTCCTTCTGCAGGACGAGCGCTTCGATCTTGTCGCCGACCTTCACGACCTCGTTCGGATCGACGTCGTGGCGGATCGAGAGCTCCTTGCTCGGGATCACGCCCTCCGACTTGTAGCCGATGTCCAGCAGGACCTCGTCGCGGTCGATCTTGACGACCGTGCCCTCCACGATGTCTCCGTCGTTGAAGTCACGGAGCGACTCCTCCATGGCGACGATGAGCTCTTCCGGCGTCAGGTCGCGCTCAGGCGCGGCAGCCGTTTCGGTGGTGTCTATGGGAACCAACCCCTTCCGCGCACGGGGCGCGCACCGAACCGGCATGTGAGATTTACCGTGGTGCTGCTGCGCCTCGCGGCTCAGCGATGGTAGGTGACCAGCGGAAAGGGCGTCAATGTCCTGCGGGAGCCGCCTCGGCCCAGTTCGCTCCCCAGCCGATGTCGGCCCGGAGCGCGACGTCGAGGTCCACGGCGCTCTCCATCCGTTCCTTCACGAGTGCGGCGGCTTCGACCGCGTTGGCCTCGGCCACTTCGAACACGAGCTCGTCGTGCACCGTGAGCAGCATGTGACAGTCGAGGTCGGGATGATCGTGAAGCGCTCGGTCGACGTGGATCATCGCGACCTTGAACACGTCGCTCGCGCTCCCCTGGATCGGCGCGTTCAGGGCTTGCCGCCGACCCAGATCCCGTACGCGCGGGTTGGCGGCATGCAGCTCGGGGATGTATCGGCGTCGTCCGAGCAGCGTCTCCGTGTAACCGTCGACCGTCGCCCTGTCCACCTGGCGATCGAGGTACTCGCGGATGCCGGGGAAGCTCTCGAAGTACGCGTCCATGATCTCCTGCGCCTCGTCGGGAGCGATATCGAGGCGCGAGGCGAGCCCCCACGCGGACAGGCCGTACGCGAGCCCGTAGTTGATCATCTTCGCCCGTGAGCGCAGGGCGGGGTCGACCTTGTCCTCGGGGATCCCGAAGACCCGCGCCGACGTCGCGGTGTGGATGTCGTGGCCGGAGGCGAACGCTTCC
Source organism: uncultured Actinomycetes bacterium (assembly GCA_963736335.1). GTDB lineage: Bacteria > Actinomycetota > UBA4738 > UBA4738 > HRBIN12 > JBBQVZ01. The sequence goes on from CAVTOC010000005.1 coordinate 1,112,651, forward strand.
CGGAGCCCCTCGTCGCCCGAGAGATGCGCGAGGATCCGGAGCTCGATCTGCGAATAGTCCGCCGCCAGCAGCACCTGCCCGGCGCCGCCCGGGATGAATGCCCGGCGGATCTGCCTGCCGAGCTCCGTCCGCACCGGGATGTTCTGCAGGTTCGGGTTGGAGGACGACAGCCGTCCGGTCGCAGCCACCGCTTGGTTGAACGACGTGTGGATCCGGCCGTCCCGCGGGTCCACCAGCCGCGGCAATGCCTCCAGGTAGGTGGAGTTCAGCTTGTCGAGCTCGCGCCAATCGAGCAGCGCGTCCACGACGGGATGGTCGCGCAGCTTCTCCAACACGCTCGCGTCGGTCGACAGCTGTCCTTTCGGGGTGCGCTTCCCGGGCGACAACCCCAGCTTCTCGTACAAGATCACACGGAGTTGCGGCGGCGAGTTCAGGTTGAACTCTTCGCCGGCCCCCCGGAAGATCTCGGCTTGGAGCTCCGCCATCCGGCCGCGGACCTCTTCGCCCATCCCGTTCAGGTAGGCGACGTCGAGAGCCACGCCCCGTTCTTCCATCCGCGCGAGCACCGAGGCGAGCGGCATCTCGACGGTCTCGAGCAGTTCGCGCAGGCCTTGCTTGTCGATCTGCTCCTCCATCACGGGTGCGAGCAACGCGATCGCCGCCGCATCGGCCGCGACGGAACGCCAACCCCCGTCGCCGAACAACTGCCCTTCGTCCTGTCCGTCGATCTCACCAAGGACGTCCACGCCGAGATACTTCTCGCTCAAGGCGCGCAGGGGGTATTCGGCGGCGGCCGGATCGAGCAGGTAGCCCGCGAGGAACGTGTCGAACACCACGCCTGCGACCTCCACCCCTGCGGCGATCGCTCCGCGCTCCAACTCCTTCGCGTCATGTGTCCACTTCGGCGCGTCGGCCGACGCCAGCGCGTCGGCCACGGGTCCCAGTGCCGCCAGCGGCGCGAACGCAGCCTGCGCGCCGCCCGGGGAGGCGGCCGCCCCCCGCACCTCGCGGAGATCCGCGTCGAGGCGAACACCCTTCGGGGCGTCCGACGCGATCATCGCCGCGAGCTCGTCGGCCGACACCTCGCGGAGATCCAGCTCCGTGACCTCGACCTTGGGCTTCGAGATCCCGACCTCCTCCAGACGGTCGAGCAACGAGCGGAACTCGAGCGACGTGAACAGGCGCCGGACCTCATCCGGGTCCCACTCCCCCATCACGCAATCCTCGGGAGCGACGTCCAACGGCAGGTCCGTGACGATGCGCGCCAGCTCCTTGTTCAGCGCCAGCTGATCGGCCGACGCCACGACGTTCTCCTTCAGCCTCCCGCGGAGCTCATCGGCGTGCGCGAGCAGTTCCTCGACCGAGCCGTACTCCTGGATGAGCTTCGTGGCGGTCTTCTCCCCCACCCCTGGAACCCCGGGGATGTTGTCCGAGGGGTCGCCTTTCAGCGCGACGTACTCGAGGTACTTCGCGGGCGGGATGCCGAACCGTTCCTCCACCCCGGCCTCGTCGTACAACACGATGTCGGAGATGCCCCGCCGGTTGAACATCACCTGGATGCCCGGGCGCACGAGCTGGAAGAAGTCGCGGTCCGCCGTCACGATCACCGCGTCCAACCCGGAGTCCGCGGCCCGCGTGGCGAGCGTGCCGATCGCGTCGTCCGCCTCGTGGTCGACCACGCGGATCATGGGAACGTGCAGCGTGTCGAGCACCTCGTCGATCAGCCCGAGCTGCGACGTGAAATCCGCGGGCGTCTCGGCCCGGCCCGCCTTGTAGTCGGCGTACTTCTCCAGCCTGACGGTCGGTCTGCCGAGGTCGAACGCCACCGCCAGGTAATCGGGATGCTCGTCGCCCATCAGCTTGATCAACATGGACGTGAACCCATAGACCGCGTTCGTGACCTGTCCGGTACTCGTGGCGAGCGTGGCCGGGAGCGCGAAGAACGCTCGGTACGCGAGCGAGTGCCCGTCCAGCAGGAAGATCCGTTTGCGTCCGTCGTGCCCGTCGGTGGGCGTCACGCGGCGGATTCTAGTCGCCACCGACGACGCCACCGTCCGGGTCTGATCCGATCGGAGCCGATGATTCGGTACCGAACGAGGTTGACTCGAATCCGACCTATTAGATAGGGTTCAGCCCTCGGTTAGGTCGAACGAACAGAGAGCGAACGCCACGTGCTGCCCACGTTCATCATCGGATTGCGAGAGGGTATCGAGGCCTCGCTCATCATCGGGATCATCGCCGCGTTCCTGATCCAGCGAGGCGACCGGAAGTCCCTGAGACCGATGTGGTACGGGGTCGCGCTCGCCGTGGCCCTCTGCGTGGCGGTGGCCGCGATCCTGGAGGCCGTCGACCGATCGCTGCCGCGCAAGCAGCAGGAAGGGCTCGAAACGGTCCTGGCCCTCGTCGCCGTCGCAGGCGTGACCTACATGGTCGTGTGGATGAAGCGACATTCCCGGGAGCTGAAGGGCTCGCTCGAGCGGAGCGCCGAGTCCGCCCTCGTGCTCGGATCGGCATGGGCGCTCATCGGACTGGCCTTCTTCGCGGTGCTGCGGGAGGGCCTCGAGACGGCGGTCTTCCTGTTGGCCGTGTTCGGCAACTCCACCAACCCTGCCGCCACGGGAACCGGAGCCGCCCTGGGGATCGGCGTCGCCGTCGGTCTGGGATTCGCGATCTACAAGGGCGGCGTGCGGATCAACCTGTCGCGGTTCTTCCGCTTCACCGGCTTCGTGTTGGTGCTCGTCGCCGCCGGACTGCTGGCGAGCGCGGTACACACCGCGCACGAGGCCGGATGGATCGCCGTCCTTCAGGCGCAGGCGTTCGACCTCCGCTGGTTGGTCGCGCCCGGGTCCGTCCGGGCCGCGTTGCTGACCGGCATGCTGGGTCTGCAGCCGATCCCCACCGTCGGCGAGACGCTCGTCTGGCTCCTCTACGCCGTCCCGATGGGGCTGTACGTCCTCTGGCCCGCCCGACGCCCCACGCAGACCGAACGCCGCGCCGAACCGATCGCAGTGACGTCGTGAGCGGCCGGATGCGGCTCGCCGCCCTGGCCGGCGCGCTCGCGATCGCCGCGACCTCATGTGGTGGTTCAGGGTCCGCCGGCTCCACGACGGGCGACGTCACCGTGACGATGAAGGACTTCTCGATCACGACGTCGGTCGCATCGTTCCCCGCGGGCGACGTCACGTTCGGCATACACAACGACGGACCGAGCGCGCACGAGTTCGTGATCATCCGCACCGACGATGCACCCGACGCGTTGCCGGTCGAGAACGGCGTGATCCCCGAGGACCAGATCGACCTCGTCGACGAAGCGGAAGACATCGCACCCGGAACCGGCACATCGCTCAGCGCGAACCTCACGGCAGGCTCATACGTCTTGGTGTGCAACCTGCCCTCGCACTACGGGGCGGGGATGCACGTGGCGTTCACCGTCACGTGAACCTGTCACTCTTTCTTCCGACAGCACGCGGCAACGCTCACCTGCGACTCTTCGCGAGATGGGCTGCGGACCAGCGATTCTCCGCGAGTTGACAGCCCTCAACCTCCAGTCTATCTTTCGCTCCGGTCCCGCGCTGGCCGCGGGCTCGGTTCGGAAACGGATCGAGGCCAGGTCGCTCGGGACCACTGCGTGACGGGCCGCGTCGCTCGTGTGGATCACTCGCGTATGGGGAAGGCGCGAGGGGTTCGCCGAGAGGCGCGGCCCGTCTCTCACTCCGGCGCAGCGGTCCTCGGATGCCCTACAGCACCGCTTCGAGGAACGTGCGCGTCTCGGGATGCTGCGTGTGGTTGAAGAGCTGATCGGGCGTACCCTCCTCCAGGATCACGCCCTCGTGGAAGAACATCATCCGGTTCGCCACTTCGCGCGCGAACCCCATCTCGTGCGTCACGACGATCATCGTCATGTGAAGGTCGGTGGCGAGCGACCGCATCACCGCGAGCACCTCGCCGATCAACTCCGGGTCGAGCGCGGACGTCGGTTCGTCGAACAACATCACGTCCGGCTCCATCGCGAGGGCCCGGGCGATCGCGACCCGCTGCTGCTGGCCCCCGGAGAGTCGGATCGGATGCTGATCGGCCTTGTCGGCCAGCCCGACCTTCGCGAGGAGGTCCAGGGCTATCGGCCTCGCGTCGCTGGGCTTCAGACCCTTCACCGTCACCGGCCCCTCCATGACGTTCTGGAGCGCGGTCATCTGCGGGAACAGGTTGAACGCCTGGAAGACCATGCCCGCGTGCAGGCGGAGCTGGCGGATCTGCTCGCCCTTGTGGCGGGTTCGGTGCCCGCCCTCGAGCCGGATCCCGGCCACCTCGATCGTTCCGAAGGTCGGGTCCTCGAGGAAGTTCACGCAGCGAAGGAGCGTCGACTTGCCCGAGCCCGACCGCCCGAAGATCACGACGACCTCCCCGCGGTTCACCTCCATCCCTATGCCCTTGAGCACCTCGAGCGGCCCGAAGTACTTGTGCAGGTTCTCGATCTTGACGACCGCGTCGGTGGTCATGGCTGCTCCTCTTCCGGCGGCAGCGGCACCTCGACCATCGTGGCGCCTCCCCCGTAGCCCCCACCAGCCGCGGGGAGGAACTGGGTGCGCTTGCCGCCCCCGCCCGCCTTCACCTCGGTGCGGACGTACCCCTTCGATATCCGCTTCTCCAGGCGAACCTGGAAGAACGTGAACACCGACGTGAGCAGCCAGTACAAGGCGGCCGCGACGAGCAGCGATTCGAGCCGGTTACGGATGCTCGAGCTGAACGCGAGCTGCGCGCGTAGGAACAACTCCGCGCTCGTGACCGACGCCCCGAGGAAGCTCACGAGCGCCGTGTCCTTCATCATCGCGATGAACTCGTTGCCGGTCGGCGGGATGATGACGCGGATCGCCTGTGGCAACACGACACGCCGCATCCGCTGGGCGTACGTCATGCCCAGGGCGTCGGCCGCCTCCGCCTGGCCGTGCCCCACCGATTGGATGCCCGCGCGGAAGATCTCGGTCATGTACGCGCCGTAGTTCAGCCCGAGGCCGATCACGCCGGCCTGGAACGTGGTGAGCGTGAGGATGTTCACGAGCGAGGTCCGGTTCATGTTGAACCCGATCTGGGGCAGCGCGAGGAAGATCAGGAACAGCTGGACGATCAACGGTGTGCCACGGAAGAACGACGTGTAGAAACCGGAGACGCCGTACGCGACCGCGTTGCGCGAGAGCCGCCCCAGCGCCCCGAGCAGCGCCAGGAACGTCGCGAGCACGATCGCGAAGGCGGCCAGGAGGATGGTGAACTCCAGGCCCTTCGCGATGTACCAGACGTTCTCCCGGATGAAGCCCGTGTCCAGATCGGACAGGACCAGGAAGATCCCGATGATGAAGAAGATCGCGATCCAGACCGCCGTCACCTTGAGTCGGAACGGGACCCTGGCGCTCGCGAGCGCGATCGCCTCCGTCCTCCCGGCGGCCGCCTTCCCCAGCACGAGCAGCACCACCCCGGCGGCCGAGAACGCGACCGCGAGGTAACCCTCTCGTTGGTCGGTCAGTCCGCCGACGGCGACCAGGTACCCGCCGCACACCGCCGTCGCGGCAAGCGCGACCCACCACGTCCAGCGGTGCGCCACGTACAGCAGGGAGCCGCCCACGAGGCTGATGACGCCCATCAGCCCGAACATCGCGATGTCGGCGGGCGGGATGTTGTCCGTGGTCGAGAAGACGAGGATCGGCAGGAAGAGCGCGATGAGCGCCCCCTGCAAGATGATCACCCAGGAGGCGAACAGCAGGAACTTGGCCTGCGGGATCTCGAACTGACCGCGCGACGGAGCGCGAGGTTGTTCCTCACGCCCCGTCGCCGCGACCGTGGCTCCCATATGGTCGTTCGCGCGATCCGAGATCCGTGACGGCTCAGGCCGCTGCCGACACCGTCCAGTCCACTCCGCCGTACCACTTCTTCGACAGGGTGGAGAGCGTGCCGTCGTCGTGCATGTCCTGGACGATCTGGCTCACCGCGTCGGCGAGGCTCTGCGCGTCCTTCGGGTCGTTCTTGTCGAACGCGATGCAGAGCGGCTCGTAGTACAGCGGGTCACCCACGATCTTGATCGGGCCGCCGGCGTCGATGTAGGCCTGGATCGTCTGCTGGGCGCTGATCGCCGAGTCGCACCGCACGCCGTCGCCGAGGGCGAGGTTGTCGAGCGCGTCGGTGTCCGTGTCGAAGGTCGTCAGGTCGGCGCCGTTGACCTGGAACTGGAACGGCGGGGCGCCCGAGCCGAGCTTCAGCGTGCCCTGTACGTAGTCCTGGTACGTGGTCTGGACGCCCACGCAGACCTTCTTCCCGGTCAGGTCCGCCGGGCCCGTGATCGAGGTGTTGTCCTTGAACACCGACATTGAGGCGGGCGTGTAGTAGTAGGCCGGCGTGAAGTCGAAAAGCGACTCGCGATCGATCGTGTCCGTCATCGAGCCGACGCTCACGTCCCAGCGGTCGTTCCACGATCCCGCCGTGATGACCGCCCACTTCTGGGCCTGGAGCTCGGGGCTGACGCCCAGGCGCTTCGCGATCTCCGTGGCCACGTCGACGTCGAACCCCTTCCAGGTGCTGGACTGCACGTCGTACCACGACTGCGGCTTGTACTTCGGGTCGGTCGCGATCCGCAGCGTGCCACTCTGGCAGAGCGAAGCGAGGGCGTCGGTGCCGCTCGTGTCCACGGTGGCGCATACGCCGGTGCCGCCCGACGGACTGCTCCCTCCGGTGCTCCCGCCGGTGCTTCCGCCGTTGGACGCGTTGTCGTTGCTGGCACATGCCGCTCCCACCAGAGCGAACACCGACAGCAGCAGCACGAACGAGCGTAGTCGGATCTTGCGCACGGTTCCTCCTTCCGGGGAAGGCCGGATAAGCCCCCTCCTGTCCTCGGAACTATATGGGGGCGTCTCCCGCCGGGCAATGCAACCCGCCATCGCCGAACCGCAGCTAGGTGCCGGTTTCGGAAGGGACGGGGGTCCCGGGAAAGTACTTCGTGAACAGCAGGGCGTAGCGACCGACACGTATCAACCGTGAGAGCGCATCGTCGATCGCAGCGACCACCCGAGCATCGGGACCCTTGGCAACGAAGACGTCGTGAGCACCGACGTCGATGCTCTGAGCCACCCGCAGCGAGCGCCGTCGCTCGATCGCGGCCCACGCATCAGGCTCCAGATCCGCGACGGCGGTCACCGTTCCCGCGACGAGCGCTTCGTAGGCCGCTCGACGGTCCGATGTGATCTGGACCTGCGCACCGGTGGCCGCCAACGCGTCGTTCGCCCATGGAACCGTCTCCGCGGTCCGCACGACCGCCACCACATCGTGCGGGCTCAATCGATCCAGCAGGGTGGACCCGTCCTGCCCGTGGGCGTTCGCCTTCGTGGTGACGAGCGCCACGTGCAGGCTGAGGGCGATCCCCGACGTGGGTGTGCCCTGCTCCACGTCGGCCGCCGGGGCGAGGACCGCATCGAGCGTTCCATCCGAAACGGCGCGGAGGGCGGCCCGGCACGGAAGGTCGCGCCACGACAGCGTGAGCCCGAGCTTGCGGGCGATCGCCCCGGCCAGCTCGACGTCGAACCCCTTGAGACGGCCCCCGGCCGCGTACACCTCCGGCCGTCCCGTGCGGCATACCGCCACCGAGAGCTCGCCGGGCGTGCCCACCGGGAGCGGCGCTCCCCCTGCGGGCTGTCCGTCGCCCACCGGCAGCCATCGGACCCCTTCTGCTCGGAAGACACGGACGCCCGCCGAGGCGGAGGCGAGCTCCCCGTCGGCTGCGAACCGATAGGTGTTCGCCAGGCCCTCGTAGCCGTTCGACCCCGCAAGCGCTTCCGCAACCGCTCGACGATCCACCGCGCCCGCGCGGAAGGTTGCGAGCAACATGCCTCCGACGTCCCAGCCCTCGGGTCCGAACACACCGGGCGGCGAGCCGTACCGCGACTGGAAGTCGTGGATGAAGCGTCGCACCTCGGGCCGCGTCGACGACCCGAGGTCGACGCACGCGCACGTGGTAACCGTTCCGTCGCCGGCGCCCGCCGTCGTCGAGAGGTACGACTCGGTCTTCATCGCCGACGAGCCGAACAGCGGGATCGCGTCCGCGCCCCCCTCCGTCAGTCCGGTCCGCAGCAGCGTCGCGCCCGGGCCGAACCCGGTCCACGCGACGCTCCCGCATCCCGAGCGATCCACGCGTTGCACGACGCCCGACAAGGCGTCTTCATCCGGAAGGACGTCCGACTCCGCGATGGCGCTCGCGCCGAGATCGGTCGTGAGCAGCGCCCCGAACGCGTCCGAGAAGCTCGACCCGTCACCCACGAGGCAGGTCCCGCCCACCGATCGCGACGTTCCCTGTATGGCGGCCGCCAGCGCTGCCGATTCTCCGGGCAGGCCGGCGACGACCCGCCGCCACGACGACCATCCCTGCGAGGCGAGGGAGGACCCGAGCTCGGACAGGCTGAGCGTGGGGATGCCGGCGCCGTCCAGGAGCGCACCCACCGACGTGGGCTCCGACCAGAACGGGCCGATCACCGCCGCCACGTACGACGGATCATCCACCACCGACCGGGCGAGGGCGTCCGCCTTCGACGCGTCCCCTTCGACGTCCAGACCGACCACCTCCGGCACCACCGGCAGGTCGCCGCGATCGACCGCCTCCTGGAGCGCGAGCTGCAGGCCGAGGAGCGCGGGAGCCACCGTTTGCGCGGACCCGGGAACCGACATGTCGTGCAGGAACGCGATCTTCACCGGCACGGGGTCGGGAACGGCGGACGGCTCCCCCGCGCCGCCCGTGCACGCCGAGGCCGCGGTCGCGACCAGGGCGACCAGAACGGCGGCGGTCGAGGGGCGTCGGCTCATGTCGGTTCGGGTCGCCACGCACACGGGAACGCGCGGACGGATGGGTAGTCTAGGGCCGCGCCGGGATGGCGGAACTGGCAGACGCGCGGGACTCAAAATCCCGTGGGCTTCGGCCCGTGAGGGTTCGACCCCCTCTCCCGGCACTCACACGACCCGTCCTTCCACGGCGAGGTCGCCGCGTTCGAACCGATCGAGCCCCAACGAGGAGATGTCAACGGTGCGTGCCTTCCCCTCGACGATGAGCTCCGCGATGAGCTTGCCGACGACCGGCGCGTGCTGGAACCCGTGGCCGCTGAATCCGTTGGCCAAGAACAATCCGCGGACGGGGGACTCGCCGATGATCGGGTGCCGGTCGGGCGTCATCTCGTAGAGGCCCGCCCACATGCGTGCGAGGCCCGCGTGCTCGAGCGGCGGGAAGACGCGGATCGCCGTCGGCAGCAGCTCGTCCTCGATGAAACGAAGGTCCACGTTCGTGCTGAACGACGGCCGTTCGTCGCGACCACCCATGCCCGTGAGCACGCCGTCGCCCTCCTTGTGGAAGTAGTACGTGGTCGCGGCATCGATCACGAGCGTCCGTCGCGCCGGAGCTCCCGCGAACGGTCCCGTCGTCACGACCATCCGCGGGATGGGTTCCAGCGGAAGCTGTACGCCGGCGGTCGCCGCGAGCGTTCCCGCCCACGGCCCGGCGGCATCCACCACCGCCGCCGTGGCGATCGATCCTTCCGCGGTGCGGACCGCGCTGACGGCGTCGCCATCCGTCTCGATCGCGACCGCCTCCACGCCCAGGCGCAGATCGGCGCCCGCACGCCGGGCGAGCGTCGCGTATCCCTGTGTGAGCCCCGAAGGATCCGCGATCCCGTCCTCGGAGCAGAACGTCGCGCCGACGACGCCGTCGATCGCGATGCCCGGAACGATGGCGACAGCCTCCTCCGGACCGAGCAATTGCGTGTCGATGCCGAGCGATCGCTGGAGCTCCGCCCCGGCGCGGAACTCGTCCCAATCGTGCTCGTTCCGCACCAGGAAGAGGTACCCGTCCTGGACGACGTCCAGCGGCAGACCGTGCTCCTGCGTGAACCCGAGGATCATCGGCACGCTGGCGAGCGACAGGTCGATGTTGATGCGGCTGGAGAACTGGTGACGGAACCCACCCGCGCATGCCCCGGTGGATCCGGTCGCGACGGCGTCAGCTCGTTCCAGGAGCACCACGCGCCCGACACCCGCGGCTGCAAGGTGATACGCCGTGCTGGCGCCCACCACACCACCCCCGACGACGACGACGTCGGCCGTCTCGCTCATGCCGCGTCCACCGCGGCTCGCGCCACGATCAGGTCTTCGAACGCAAGTCCCACCGACTTGAAGACGGTGACATCGGACGGGGTCGTTCGCACGACGGCACCGTGCACGACCTCGGCGAGGTCAGCGACCACATGACCCTGCGCGAACGCGCCCTGGCCGATCGGGATCGCCAGCTCCCCGGCCTCAGCGAGCGCTGCTTCCCGCGTCTCGACGACGATCCGGGCGCGAAGCATCGCGTCGGTGTCCAGCTCCCGTGATGCCGGCTGATAGCTGCCGACGGCGTTCACGTGCGCCCCGGGGGGGAGCCGACCGCCGTCGAAGAGCGGCTCGTCGCTGGTCGTGCACGTGCAGACCACGTCGGCGTCCGTAACGTCGTCGACGTCGCCGACGTCCCCGCCGATGCCCCGCTCACGGGCTTCGGCCACCAGCGCCCTCGCCCGCTCGAGGGTCCGCGACACGACGGTGACGTGCCCGATGGGGCGAACCGCGAGCATCGCCACGAGATGCGAGCGCGCCTGCACGCCCGCGCCGAAGATCACGAGTCGCTCGGCGTCGGGGTTGGCCAGGTATCGCGTCGCCAGTCCGGACACCGCAGCCGTGCGGAGCGCGGTGAGCGCGGCGCCGTCGAGGACCGCATCGGGTGTCTGCGTGGCGGCGTCGAACAACACGTACACGCCGCCGATGAACGGGAGCTCTCGGCCGGGATTGTCGGGCGTGAGCGTCACGAGCTTCACGCCCACGCCGCCGTCGCCGAACGCGGGCATCAACAGCAACGTACCGGCCGGCGTCGAGAGATGCGACCGCAACGGCTGGGCCGACGGGTCCTGTGAACGGAAGCCTGCCTCCAGCGCATCGATCGCCGCGCGCATCGGGAGTGCGCGCCGGAGCTCGTCACCGTCGAGCACGCGCATCTACAGCTCGCCCAGGTACGCCTCGCGCATCTGCGGGTTGCTCAGCAAACCCTGCGCCGTGTCCGCCAGGACGATCTGGCCGGTCTGCAGCACGTAGCCGCGATCCGCGATGGAGAGCGCCATGTTCGCGTTCTGCTCGACGACGAAGATCGCGGTGCCGAGCGCATGGATCTGCTCGATGATGCCGAACACCGTTTCCACAAGGACCGGTGCGAGCCCCATGGAAGGCTCGTCCATCAGGATCACCTTCGGCTTGGCCATCAGTGCGCGGCCCATCGCCACCATCTGCTGCTCACCGCCGGACAGGGTTCCCGCCTTCTGCTGGAGCCGTTCCCGGAGCCGAGGGAACGTGTCGAGCACACGCTCCATGTCCTCGGCCACGACGTCGCGGTCGTTCCGCTGGTACGCGCCGATCTCCAGGTTCTCCCGCACGCTCATCCGCGTGAAGAGCCGCCGGTTCTCCGGAACCATCGTGACGCCTCGCCTGACGACCTCTGTCGTCGGAAGCTTGCTCGTGACCACACCGTCTATCAGCACGTCGCCGTCGGTCGGCGTCACGTACCCCAGGATCGTCTTCAACGTCGTCGACTTGCCGCTCGCGTTGCCTCCCAAGAGACACACCATCTCCCCCGGGTAGATCGAGACGTTCACGTCGCGGAGCATGGCGACGGGCCCGTAGTGCGTGTACACGTTCCTGAGCTCGATGATGGGGATCCGTTCCTCGGTCATCCGAGCTCCTCGTGGCGTTGTCCGAGGTACGCCTCGATGACCTGCGGGTCGTTCGCGACCTCTTCGTAGGATCCCTCCGCGATCTTGCGCCCGTAGTCGAGCGCGAACACTCGGTCCGAGACGCCCTTCACCACGCGCATGTCGTGTTCGATGAGGACGACGGTATGGCCGAGCTCGTCACGCATCCGCACGATCAGGTCCCGGAGCTCGAGGGTCTCGCGCGGGTTCATGCCGGCCGTGGGCTCGTCGAGCAACAAGAGCACGGGTTCCGTCGCCAGCGCGCGAGCCATCTCCAGCCTCCGGCGGTTCGCGTAGGAGAGCGTGAACGCCGGCTGTCCTTGCCGGTAGCCCTGCAGCCGCGTGCCGAAGAACGCCAGAGCCTCGGACGCCTTCTCGCGGATCCGCTCCTCCTCACGACGCACGCTCGGGGTGCGGAAGATGGCGCCGAAGACACCCGTCTTGGACCGCGAATGCTGTCCGACCATCGCGTTCTCGAGGATCGTCATGTTCGGGAACAGGTGCACGGTCTGGAACGTCCGTGCGATCCCGATCTTGGCCACCTGATGGGGCGCGAGCCCCTGGATCGGTTGGCCGTTGAACAGGATGGCCCCGTCGTTCGGCGCGTAGAGCCCGCTCACGACGTTGAAGAACGTGGTCTTGCCGGCGCCGTTCGGCCCGATGACGCTGGCGATCTGCCCCTCCTCGACCGTGAGATCGAGGCCCTGCAGCGCGGCGAGCCCGCCGAACTGCACCTTCAGACCCCGGACCTCGAGCACCGGCGTCACGTGACCGCTCCGTCCTCGAGCTCCGCCGCGACCTCTGGATCGTGCTCCTTCAACCACTGATCCTGTGCGCGTTCCTCGTCACGGAGCTCGCGGGCACGTCGCACGTTGGGCAAGAGGCCCTGCGGCCGGAACAGCATGATCGCGATCAGCACGGCGCCGTAGATCGACAGGCGGAAGTTCTCGAACTCCGAAAGGAGGTTCGGCAGACCCACCAGGATGAGCGCTCCGATCACGGCCCCCCGGATGCTGCCGAGGCCGCCGAGGATGATGATGGCGAGCGCGGTGATCGAGACCAGGATCGTGAAGCTCGCAGAGCTGAGCGACGCGATCTTGACCGCGAACAACGCCCCACCCACCGCGCCGAGGCCACCGCCGACCGCCGATGCCAGGAGCTTGTAGCGGACGACGCTGATCCCCATGGCCTCGGCGACCTGCTCGTCCTCGCGCATCGCGTTCCACGCCCGGCCGACCCGGGAGTTCGTCAGTCTCCAGGAGACGAAGACGCCGACGATGCATGCCGCCAACGCCAGGTAGTAGAAGTGCTGCGGGCTCCGCATCTCGATCCCGAACAGCGGGGCGGGCGGGATGTTGCGGAGCCCCTGCGGACCGCCCAGCGTGTCCTTCAACCAGTCCGACTGCACGAGGACCGACGCGATCGCCCCGAACCCCAGGGTCACGATCGCGAGGTAGTCGCCGCGGAGCCGGACCGTCGGCGCGGCGATCAGCACCCCGATACCCGCTGCCACGGCGATCACGATGGGGAGCGCCACGTAGAACGAGAGGTGGAACGGCAGGACCGGAGGTGCGATCCCGAGCGCCGTCACCGGCGACGCGCCCATCAGCAAGGCCGTCGTGTAGGCGCCGATCGTGTAGAAGACGACGAACCCGAGGTGCAGCAAGCCGGCGTTCCCCACGATGATGTTGAGCCCGAGAGCGAGCATCAGGCCGATGCCGACGAAGCCGAGGACGTCCGACACGATCGAGCCGACCAGCTGCGGGAGTGCGATGAGGACGATAGCGAGGATGACCAACGCTCCGGTCCTGGCCGCGTTTCGCCCCCCTTCTTCGGCGACCCCGACCTTCGCGCGCATGACGCCGCCGTAGCGGCCGACCACGTAGATCACTCCGGCCGTCACGACGAAGATGAGGACCGCTCCGATCTTGGTGAGTCCTCCGAGGATCGGGTCGTAGAGCCAGTCGGACTGGACGTGGAGCTCGTGCAGCGCGGTCGGGATGATCCGTTGGAGCAACCCCATGAACACCACAGCCACGACCCCGCCGACCACCATCCGTCGGGGAAGTGGAGGGATCAGTCGGAGCGACGCGCCGAGGGTCCCGAGGAAGATCGTCATCACGACGAACAGGACCAGCCCCACGCCCACGGCCATGTGGAAGGTCAAGATGTCGATCAGCTCTTGCGACACCGACACGAGGACGTTGCGGACGACGTCCACCCCGATCAGCTCCACGATGATCACCGCGATCGCGACGAGCACCCCGGCCGCGAGCCCTGCGAGGACGCCGGTGAGGCCGACCTGACGAGGTTCGAGCGCGACCTCGCCCTCCGCGCGCCGCCGAGGGCGCGCCGCCAGGTATCCGACCAGGAGCGGTGGCGTCCATACCAGGACCTTCCCCAAGGTGACCTGGATGCCCACCAGGTTCCGGGTATCGAACGCGGTCACCATGCCCACCGCGGAGAAGTACAGGATGGCGATGCCTCCGTACCGACCCATCCGGAGCGCCCAGCGTGACAGGTCGCGATCCATCAGACCTTCTCCCGATCCTTGCCGCCGAAGAGTCCCGTCGGCCGGAAGATCAACACGAGCACCAGGATGAGGAACGTGATCACGTCCTTCAGCTGGAACGCCGACGGCACGTTGAAGCCGTCGAGCAGCAGGAAGGGCGCGGTGGACGACAGGACCCCGATGATCAGGCCCCCGGCGGCCGCGCCGCCGACGCTCCCGATGCCTCCCAGGACGGCTGCGGTGAACGCGGTGATGCCGGGGACGAACCCCATCGTCGGTCGGACCGACGAGAACGTCAGTCCCCAGAGCACGCCCGCGAGGCCGGCGAGCACGCCGCCGATCACGAACGTGATCACGATCGTGCGATCGACGTCGATCCCCATGAGCGCGGCGATCTCTCGGTCCTCGGAGACGGCTCGCATCGACCGACCCGTCCGGCTCCGGGCCACGAACAGGGACAAGGCCACGACGCCGACCGCGCCGATCACCAGCGTGAGCAGCTGCGTCTTCTCGATCGAGGCACCGAAGATCTCGACGCTGCCGTCGATGGCCTTCGGCACGAAGTATCCGCGGTTCTGCGGGCCGAAGAACCCTTGGAACGAGTTCTGCAGGAACAGGGAGGCACCGATCGCCGTGATCAGCGGCACGAGCCGCGGCGCGTTACGGAGCGGGCGGTACGCCACCCGCTCCAGCAGCACGGCGGTCGCCGTCGAGGCCGCGGCGCCGACCACGAACAGGATGACGATGGTGATCCACGGGTTCCGGTCCATGTAGCCGCTCGCGTGCAACGCGCGAGAGACGAAGTAGGAGATCATCCCGCCGACCATGAACACCTCGCCGTGGGCGAAGTTGATCATCCCGAGGATGCCGTAGACGATGCTGTAGCCGAGCGCGATCAGCGCGTAGATCGAACCGAGCGAGATCCCCGCGATCAGCAGGTCGCGCCAGTTCGCGATCGACAGGCGCTCGTCGGCCGGCAGGTTCAGCGTCTTGAAGATCCCGATCGCCACGATCAGGCCGACCACGACCGCGACGCCGGTGAGGGCGACCCGTCGCACGGGGAACGGCGTCCCACCCCGGGGAGCGTCACTCACGTTCGACTCCGTGGCGGTCACGTCACCCCCAGACGCGGCTCATCGGGCCCAGATACGGGCCGACCGTGAGCGGGCGTCGTGCCCGCTCACGGTCGGATACCGCGTGATGCTTACCGCTACGAAACCTCAGCGAGCGTCTTCGTCTCGCTGAACACCGGCTTCGAGTTGTCCGCGCAGCACGGGAAGTCGGGCGCCTTGTAGATGCCCACCGTGGTCGCTCCGGCGCAGTCACCCAATGGGGTGCAGGTGATCGTGCCGGTGATGCCCTGGTACCCGCTCGTCGCGTACATCGCATCCTTGAACGCAGTCCGCGAGATCGTCAGGGTCCCGTTGTTGTCGACCGCCGACGCCTTGATCGCCGCGGCGATCATGCCCATCGCGTCGAACGCCTGCGCGTGATACGCGGCGGTCGGCTTGCTGCCGATCAACGTCTGGTAGGCCGGCAGGAACTCGTTCTGATAGAAGTCGTTCTGCGTGAAGGCCGACAGGTCCGGGCCCGACGCGTAGACGCCGTTCACGGCGTCGCCGCCCTGGTCGATGAACGTCGACGTCAGACACCCGTCCGAGCCGATCAGCACCGTGTTCTCGAGGCCCGCCGTCTGCTTCGCCTGGGCCGCGATGAGCTCGCAGGCCGGGTCGAAGTCCGGGAAGTAGAGAACGTCGGGCTTGTCGTTGCCGATCTTGGTGAGCAGGGCCTTGAAGTCGGTGTCCGTGCTCTGGATCGACTCCGCAGACGTGACGGTGCCGCCCGACGCCTCGAAGTTGGTCCCCAGCACCTCGGTGAGCGCCGTGGCGTACGGGCTCTCATCGTGGATCGTGGCGACGGTCTTCGCGCCGAGCTTCGTGGTGATGTAGTCGTTGATGATCGCAGCCTGGATCTTGTCGTTGTACGCCGTCCGCAGGTAGAAGGGCTGGTGCGTGCCCTGCTCCGTCAGTGACGGGTTCGTGTTCGAGGGCGAGATCAGGATGGTCCCCTTCTCGCTGAGGATCGTGTCGGCGACGCCGAGCGCGGAGCTCGAACATGTCGTCCCGACCACGGCGAAGATCTGCGGGTCGGCGGCGAGCTTCGTACCGCCTTGCTGCCCGCCGTCGGCGCTGCACCCGTCGTCTTCCTTCACGACGGTGACGTCGTGGCCGAGGATCTGGCCGGCCGTGCCGTCGAGCGTTCCGTCCAGGTAATCGATGCCGAGCGTGACGCCCGCGTTCGAGTCGTCTCCGAGCGCGGCCGTGTCACCGCTGATCGACAACAACGTGCCGATCTTGATCGGCTCGTTCGCCGCGATGGTCACACAGCCGAACTGGTCGGCGTTGCAGTCGACCGTCGAGCCCGTGCTGCCCGAGCTGCCGGTCGTGCTCCCGCCGTTGTCGTTGTTCGAACAGCCGCTCGCTACGAGCGCGAACACGCTCCCGATGGCAAGCGTCATGAGCCAGTTCCGACGCTTCATTGACCCCCCTCTCGTTTCACCCATGGAGATGTGGGTGGTTGAGTACCACATCCGCCTCCCGAAGGCCAACCCTGTAAGGCTCGCCACCCCTGCATACGCGCAGCGGTCGTGTGCGGGATGGGACTAGCCCGTGGGAAGCGCCGAGCGGAACCGGCCGACCAGGTCGAGGAAGCCCGCCCGGTCCCCGTCCACGAGCCGGGCCATCAGGGCGCTCCCGACGATGGCTCCGTCCGCATACGCACCCACCTGGGTCGCCTGCTCCGGGGTCCCGACCCCGACCCCGAGCAGGAGCGGGAGGGCGGTGAGCGGTCGGAGCCGCTCGACGAGCTCGCGGCCCGTATCAGCGATGGCGCCTCGGACCCCGGTGACGCCGTACGTGGCCACGCAATAGACGAACCCGTGCGACGCCTGGGCGATCAGCCGGAGCCGCTCGTCGGACGTGCCCGGCGCGGCCAGCTGGACGGACGCCACGTCATGGGCCGCGCACTCCTGCAGCCAGTCCCCTCCCTCGTCGACCGGGAGGTCCGGCACGATGATGCCGCCAACGCCGGCGTGCTCGGCCTCGTCCAGGAACGCGTCGAACCCGTGCCGATAGACCGGGTTCACATACGTCATGACGGCGACCGGAACCTCCAGTGACGCCTCGGCGATCACCCCGAGGATCCGCGACGGCGTGGCGCCCGCCTCGAGCGCCAGGCGAGACGCCTCCTGGATCACGCCGCCGTCCATCACCGGATCGGAGAACGGGATCCCCACCTCCACGGCATCGGCGCCGGCATCCTGCAAGGCCCGCAGCAACGAGGCGTCGACGCCCGGGAACCCACCCGTCACGTACGGAACGAACGCCCGCCCTCCGGCGTCGCGGCGCGCGCGGAGCACCTTCTCGAGATCAGGCATCCGCCACGCCCAGGGCCGCACGAACGGTGTCGAGGTCCTTGTCCCCGCGACCCGAGAGGCACACGAGCACCCTCGATCCGGCCGGGAGCGGCCTGCGTGAGCAACCATCCGATGACGTGCGAGGGTTCGAGCGCGGGCAGGATGCCCTCGTTCTTCGCGAGCGCTTGGAACCCCTCGAGCGCCTGCGCGTCGGTGGCGGAGACGTACTCGGCGAGGCCGGCATCCTGGAGGTACGCATGCTCGGGACCGACGCCGGGATAGTCGAGGCCCGCGGAGATCGAGTGCGTGTCGGCGACCTGTCCCTCGGCGTCCTGGAGCAGGTAGCTGAGCGCACCGTGCAGGATGCCCGGCTGTCCCTGCGTGATCGAGGCGCAATGCTCCCCAAGCTGCGAGCCGCGCCCCCCTGCCTCGACCCCGATCAGGCGGACCCCCGGTGCGCCCACGAAGGCCGTGAACATCCCGATCGCGTTGCTGCCGCCGCCCACGCAGGCGACCACGACATCGGGGTCGCCGCCGAGCCGGTCGGCATATTGGGCTCGCGCCTCGTCGCCGATCACCCGCTGCAGGTCTCGAACGAACACCGGGAACGGGTGGGGGCCGACGACCGAGCCGATGATGTAGTGCGTGTTTCGAACGCTCGCGGCCCAATCGCGCAGCGCCTCGTTCACTGCCTCCTTGAGCGTACGGGTGCCGGCCATGACGGGAACCACCTCGGCGCCAAGGAGCTTCATGCGCACGACGTTCGGCGCCTGCCGGTGGGTGTCGACCTCGCCCATGTAGACGACGCACGGCAGCCCGAGCAACGCGCTGGCCGTGGCAGCCGCGACGCCGTGCTGTCCGGCGCCGGTCTCCGCGATGATGCGCTCCTTGCCCAGCCGCTTCGCGACCAGCGCCTGCCCGAGCGCGTTGTTGATCTTGTGTGCCCCGGTGTGCGCCAGATCCTCTCGCTTCAGCCAGATCTCGTACCCGAGCTCCTGTGAGAGGCGGCGCGCGTGGGTGATGGGGGTCGGGCGCCCGACGAAGTCGCGCAGGAGATCTCCGAGCTCCGTCCGGAAGCCGGGATCGTCGCGGAGCTCCGACCACGCCGCGGCGAGCTCGTCGAGGGCCGGGATCAACACCTCGGGGACGTAGCGTCCGCCGTAGGTCCCGAACCGGCCGCGCTCGTCGGGAACGGACGGCATCGCCCGCTCGGCCACCGCGCTCATCGTCAGCTCTCCTCCCCCAATAGCTCCCGGAGCTTGACCCCGGGGTCGTCGGCGCGCATCAGCGCTTCGCCGACAAGGATGGCAGACGCGCCGGCTTCCACGGCCGCTCGGACGTGATCTCGCGTCGCGATCCCGCTCTCCATCACGGACAGCCGTCCGGTTGGGATGCGACGCAGATGCGCCAGCGCCCGCTCCACGTCGACGTCGAGCGTCTCCAGATCGCGCGCGTTCACCCCGACCACCTCCGCATCCGTCCCCAGCGCCGTGTCGAGGTCGTCGTCCGAATGCGTCTCGACGAGCACGCCCAGGCCCAGGTCGCGGGCGGCAGCCAGCATGGCGACGAGCTCGTTCGCCGACAGGCATGCGGCGATCAACAGGACGGCGTCGGCCCCGGCCGCGCGGGACTCGATCAGGTCGGACGGGTCGATCAGGAAATCCTTGCGGAGCACCGGCAGTTCGCACGCCATCCGCGCGGCGCGCAGATCCGCGAGCGAGCCCTGGAAATGCGTCGGTTCGGTGAGGACCGAGATCGCGGCCGCGCCCGCGGAGGCGTACGCGCGCGCTTGCGCCCCCGGGTCTCGATCGGCGATCGCTCCCGCGGAGGGAGACGCTCGTTTGACCTCTGCGATCACGGCCGGACGGCCGGCGCGGGCGCGGAGCGCCCCGACGAAGTCCCGAGCGGGAGGCATGGCCATCGCGCGTGTCAGCAACATCGAATCGTCGAGCGGATGCCGTTCGTGTTCGCGCCGCCGCTCGGCGACAAGGTCGGTGAGGAAGCCCATGGATGCCCGAGTCTAGTTGCCGCCCGCGAGCAGCCGGCCCGCGCGATGGGTCATCCGAGGGACGCGATCGCGCGCTCCAGGTCGAGCCGGCCCTCGAGCGCCGCGCGACCGACGATCGCGCCATCCGCGCCGGCGTCCCTCACGGCCGCGAGGTCGTCGATCGAGCCGATCCCGCCGGCCACGATCGAGGCCATCCCGAGCCGCACGGCGATCGAGAGCGCTCCGACGTCCGGCCCGGTCATGGTCGACACGCGCCGCACGGAGGTGATCGCGATGAGCGCAGCCCCTGCGTCGTGGACGGCCGACAGGGTTTCGCCGAGCGGGAGGTCCGTCGTTCGGCGCCCGCGTGCCCTGATGCGGTCGCGGTCGACCTCGATCCCGACGACCAATCGTTCGCCGTATCGATCGATCAGTCGTCGGGTCTCGTCCAGGTCGCTGAGCGCCGCCGACCCGAGGACGACCCGCCGGGCTCCCGCCTCGATGACGGATGCGATGTGGCGGTCCTCCACGATCGCGCCCGCCGCCTGCACCTCTGCGCCGAGCTCCACGATCGCGCGCAGCGCGTCCAGGTTCCGCGGCTCGCCCGTGAACGCCAGATCCAGGTCCACGACGTGCAACAGACGCGCCCCCGCGGCCAGGCACGCGTGCGCCGCCGCGATCGGATCGCCACCGTGGGCCTGGAGGGGAACCGTGCCCTCGGCGGAGAGGCGTGCCAGCCGTCCACCGGCGATGTCGATCGCGGGGATGACCTGGAACGCCACGTGCGAACCCTACCGGCGGTGTCAGGCGATGTCGTCGTGTCCGATGCGCGCTGCGCCGACGCCGAGGAGCGAATGCAGCTCGCCGATGAGCGAACCCGACGGATCGACGCGGACGCTCCCGACCTCGACGGGCGTGACGCCGTTCGAGGACCGGAACCGAACCTGCACCTGCGCGCTGCCCGGATGGGATTCGAGGAGCTCCTTCACCTTCGCCAGGACGGCGGGCGTGCACGCGGCTGCCGGCAGATCGACCTCGAGGTGTCCCAGCGGCGGGTTCGGTGCCCCGGCACCCAGGTTCGGCTCACGGACCTCGTTCGCGCGGATCTGCAGCTCGCGGCCGCGCAGGTCGATCCGGCCGCTGACGAGCACGATGCGGTCGGGCTCGATCAACCCCGGGACGGCCTCGTAGATCGACGGGAACGCGATCACCTGCGCCCCCCCGGCGAGCCCTTCCAGCCGGAACTGCGCGTACGGCTCGCTCCGCTTCGTGTACTTGCGTTGGACGCCGCCGATGATCCCCCCGATCGTCACCAGGTCGCCGTCGCCGAGCGTCTCGAGGTCGCCCATCTCGTGCGTGGTCTGTGCCGCCAGCAGCTCCTGGACGCCGAGCAACGGGTGGTCCGTGACGAACTGCCCCAATACCTCTTTCTCCTCACGGAGCAGCGTTCGCTTGTCGAACTCCTCGCCGTCGAGCACCGACTCGTCCACCTCGGTAACGCCCGAGTCGCCGCCGAACAACGAGAACTGCCCGGCGGCCTCGGCCTTGCGTTCCGCAAGGATGGGTCCCGACACCTTGTCCTGGCTCTCGATCAGCGCGCGACGCGCGTACCCGAGCGAATCGAACGCTCCCGCGAAGATCAGGCTCTCCAATACGCGCTTCGTGAGCACCGACGGCTCCACCTTGCGGCAGAAGTCCCCGAACGACGTGAACGAACCCTTCCCGCGCCGGGCGTCGATGATCTGGCCGACGGCGCCCTCCCCCACGTTGCGCACGGCCGACAGCCCGTACCGGATGGCCCTGTCCGCGCCTCCGGCTGGCGCGAAGTCGTTCTCCGACTCGTTGACGTCCGGGGGCAGGACCTCGATGCCCATGAGACGACAGGCGTTCAAGTAGAACGGCTTGCGATCCTTGTCGTCCTTGACGCTCGTGAGCATCGCCGACATGAACTCGACCGGATGGTGGGCCTTCAGGTAGGCGGTCTGGTACGCGACGTACCCGTAAGCGCACGCGTGCGCGGCCGGGAACCCGTAGTCGGCGAACGGCTCGATGAGGTCGAACAGCTCCTTGGCCAGTCGATCCGGGTGACCGGCCGCGAGGCAACCCGCCAGGAACTTCTCGCGCTCCGCGCCGATCAGCTCACGCTTCTTCTTGGCCATGACGCGCCGCAGATCGTCGGCCTGTCCCATGGAGTAGCCCGCCGCCCGCACGGCGATCTGCATGATCTGCTCCTGGTAGACCATGACGCCGTACGTCGTGGACAGGATCTCCTCCAGATCCGGGTGCGGGTACGTGACCTTACGCCGCGCGTGCTTGCGTTCGGCGTACTCGGTGTGCATCCCCTGGTTCAACGGCCCCGGCCGGTACAGCGCGACGAGCGCCATCATGTCCTCGAACCGGTCCGGCGCGAGCGTCTTGATCAGCGTTCGCATCCCCGCCGACTCCATCTGGAAGACCCCGGTCGTGTCCGCGTTCTGGAGCATCCGATAGGTCGCGGCGTCGTCCAGCGGGATGTGGTCGATGTCCAGCTCGATCCCGCGGGCGCGGAGATGGCGGAGCGTGTCGTCGATCACGGACAGCGTCCGGAGTCCGAGGAAGTCCATCTTGAGCAGCCCCAGCGCCTCGACGCCGATCATGTCGAACTGTGTCACGACGCGCTTCGAATCGTCGCGGGAATCCTTCGAGAGCTTGAGCGGCAGGTAGTTCACGAGCGGCGCGTCGCCGATCACGACGCCGGCCGCGTGCACCGAGTCCTCGCGGCGCAGGCCCTCGAGCGCGCGAGCCGTATCGACGATCTCCTTCGCCTCGGGCTCCTTCTCGTACGCCTCCCGGAACTCCGGCGACTCCTTGAGCGCGTCCTCGATCGGGAAGTCCCGGCCCATCACGGTCGCCGGATACATCTTGCAGAGGCGGTCGCCGACGACCGGCGGGAACCCCAGCACACGCGCCGCGTCCCGGATGCCCTGCTTCCCCTTGATGGTCTGGAACGTGATGATCTGCGCGACATGGTCGGAGCCGTACCGCTCCGTCGCGTAACGGATCACCTCGTCCCGGCGACGCTCGTCGAAGTCCATGTCGATGTCGGGCATCGATCGGCGGGCGGGGTTCAGGAACCGTTCGAAGATCAATCCGTACCGAAGCGGGTCCAGGTCGGTGATCTTCAGGCAGTACGACACGACCGACCCGGCGGCGGAGCCCCGCCCCGGCCCCACCCGGATACCGCTCTCACGGGCGAACCGGATGAGGTCCCACACGATCAGGAAGTACCCCGCGAAGCCCATCTGAGTGATGACGGCGAGCTCGTCGTCGATGCGGCTGCGGATGTCGTCGGTGAGCGTGGGGTACCGCGCCGGCGCGCCCGCGTACACGAGCTCGCGGAGGTAGCCCTCGAGGTCCTTGCCGTCGGGTGTCTCGAACCGTGGGAGGTGGAAGCGCTGCTCGACCGGCGCCCGGTCCCCGTACACCAGGTCGAGCTCGACCCGTTCCGCGATCAGCAGCGTGTTGTCGCACGCCTCCGGCAGCTCCACGAAGACCCGCCGCATCTCCTGCGGGCTCTTCAGATAGAACTCCTCCGAGTCGAACTTCAATCGCTTCGGGTCGCTCTGGAGCTTCTGCTGCTGGATGCAGAGCAGCACGTCGTGCGGCTTGGCGTCCTCCTTCACCGTGTAGTGCAGGTCGTTCGTCGCGACGAGCGGGATGCCGAGGGATCGGGCGAGCGCGACCTGCTTCGGGAGCACGCGGCGCTGGTCGGGGATGCCGTGATCCTGGAGCTCCATGAAGAACCGGTCGGGACCGAAGATGTCGCGATAGTGCCCCGCGGCCTCCTCCGCCCGGCGATCCTGACCGGCGAGCAGCATCGTCGACAGCTCGCTCGACAGACATCCCGAGAGGCAGATGACACCCTCCGCGTGCTCGGCGAGGAGCTCCTTGTCCATTCGCGGCCGGTGATAGAAGCCCTCGAGGTAGGCCGCGGACACCAGCTTCAGGAGGTTGCGGTATCCGGTCTCGTTCTCGGCGAGCAGCGTCAGGTGGTGGTACTTCTCCTCGTTCTCGCCCGGGTTCCGCTCGAACCGGGAGCCGGGCGCGACGTACGCCTCGACGCCGATGATCGGCTTGATGCCCGCGGCGCGCCCGGCCTCGAAGAACCGGAGCGCCCCGAACATGGCTCCGTGATCCGTCACGGCCACCGCCGACATGCCGTGGCGCGCGGCCTCGGTGAAGATCGTGGGCGCCTCGGGGTGGAACTTCGGCGCCTCGATGCGGGCGGCGCCGTCGAGCAGTGAGTACTCGGAGTGGACGTGGAGGTGGACGAAGCTCGGCTCGTCGATCATCGGCGCTGGTCAGGCCTCCTACAGCGGGTTATCCACAGGCCCTCGGGCGGAACTGTGGATAACTTACATCCGTGTGATTCCGCGGGAGCCTCAAGGTACGCCCGCCCCCTGAGGCCGTCAAGGCTGCAGGTCGCGATGCCTCGCCGAAGAGCGGTTCGCCGACCGCGCCTTCGCGAGCGCCGATGCCAGGTCGTCCGGGAGCGGCTCTTCTCGCTCGACCCGTTCTCCCGTGATCGGGTGCGTGAACCCGATCCGCCATGAATGCAGGAACGGCCGCGTGAGGCCGAGCCGGCGCGCGTCGTCTCCGGCTCCGCCGTACACCCGATCGCCCAGGATCGGATGACCGATCGACGACAGGTGCACGCGGATCTGATGCGTGCGCCCGGTGCGGGGCGCCGCCTCCAGCAAGGTGAGGGAGCCCGGCCGCTCACGGACCTCGAACCGCGTCTCGGCCGGCCGTCCCCCGGTCGCGTCCAACACCACACGCGCGGCGTGCCGGCCGAGCGCCGCGTCGACCGCGAACGCATCGTGCTCCACGGACCCGCGCACGAGTGCCAGGTACCGCCGTTCCACGTCGTGGTGCCGGAACATGGCCACCAGCGCTTCGTAGGCCTCGTCCGTCTTCGCGACGACCATGAGGCCCGACGTTCCGGCGTCCAGACGGTGCACGATCCCCGGACGCAGCGGACCGCCGGCGGACGCAAGCGGCACGTCCATCCCCAGGAGTCGGTTCACCAACGTGCCGGAGCGCCGGCGCTCCGTGGGATGCGTGATCAGGCCCGGCGGCTTGGCGATCACCAGCAGATGGTCGTCTTCGAACCTGACCGGCACCGGCGGTCCCTCGGGTTGCAGCGGCTCCTCGTCGTCGACCTCGATCTCCAACGCCTCGCCCCCGAGGAGCGCGAAGGACTTCGGGCGGACGAACCCGTCGACCGTCGCGCGCCCGGACGCGATCGCGCGTTGCACGTCCGCCCGAGACAGCCCGGCCAGCCGCGTGAGGACCGTGTCCAGGCGCCCCGGCTCGCCGACGAACCGCTCAGCCGGCATCGTGGGACGGCTCGCGGTCGCGGTCCGCGGCGAACGAGGAGACGGCCAGCAGCACGGCGCCCACCACGATCGCCGAGTCCGCCAGGTTGAAGACCGGCCAGATGTGGAAGTCGACGAAATCGACCACATGCCCCGAGAATCCCGAGCCTCGGACGATCCGATCGGTCAGGTTGCCCAGGGCGCCGCCGAGGACGAGCCCCAATGCGATCGAGGTCGCCACGTTCGTGTGGCGGAACGACGTTGCGATGATCGCGACCGACACCAGGATCGACGCCCCGACGAAGATCCACGGAGCGCGTTGCCCGAGACTGAAGGCGCCTCCGGGATTCGTCGTGAACCGCAGGTCGAGCACGCCGGAGATGATGGTCAGGGGTGGTCGACCCGCGAGCGCGTGCTCCACCCAGACCTTGGTCAGACGATCGAGGAGCCAGACCGCGCCCGCGACGGAGTAGAGGACGCCCGCCGAGCGCCCGTAGCGCGTCACCGGCGCCTACCGCCGGGATTGCGCCTGGGCGTCCTTGATGCAGAGATCCACGTACGGGAGCGCCTTCACCCGCGCCTTCTCGATGGGCTTCCCGCAGACGTCGCAGGTGCCGTAGGTACCGTCGTCGATCCGCTTGAGGGCGCGATCGATCTTGTGGAGGAGATCGCGGACGTTGTTCTCGATCGAAAGGTCCTTCTCGCGCTCGAACGTCGCCGTGCCCGCGTCCGCCGGCTCGTCGTCGAGCCCCACGTCGCCGGAGGCATCGGACTGCGTGGAGGCGAAGGAATCCTCCTCGATCGTCGCGAGTTGGCCGTCCAGTTGGATCCGCTCCTCTTCGAGGCGAATCCGCAGGTCAGCTATCTCTTTCTTGGTGAGCTTGGTCTCGGCCATGGTCGAGGGAGGGTAGCACAGGGCCATGGTCGAACCCGCCTTGCCGGCCACGCCCGTATGTCAGGTCCGGCCGAGGCGCTGCCGGATGTCGAGGGTTGAGAGCCCGTCGACGTCGAACGTCTTCGTGCGCGAACGGGCACCGCTCCGCAGCCGGATCCGGGTCTTCGGCACCCCGAGCCGTTCGGCGAGCGCCCGAGCGGCCTCATCGGTGGCCCGCCCTCCCTCGGGGGCGGCTCGGACCCGGACGACGACGCCGTCGGGCCCGATCTCGACGGCCGTCCGGTCGGAGCGGGGGGTCACGCGCACCGTGATGGTCGCCATGTCGAGGTGTAGCATGCCTGCCAGAGGCGACGACGGGAACGAGTAGCGGAGATCGTTGTGCCGAAGCGAGCCGGGGACGGTGGGAGCCCGGCGCACGGCCCTCCGCGAAGATCATCCCCGAGCCGCTGCCCGAACCGGGACCGTCGACAGGCGATCCCGCACTAGACGCAGCCGGGCCCCGCCCGTGACAGCGGGAGGCCGTGATGGCGGCCGTGAGCGGCCGGGCGCCGAGGCGCCCGGCAAGCGGGGTGGTACCGCGGGGCCAACGCCTCGTCCCTGCAAGGGACGAGGCGTTTTCGCGTTCTGGGGCGCGAGAGGAGGCGGTGAGGATGCAACGGTTCGAACCGGTGGACCCGAAGGTCAGCTTCCCGGAGCTCGAGCGACGCATCCTCGAGTTCTGGAGCGAAACGGATGTGTTCGCCCGCAGCCTCGAGCTGAGGAAGGACGGTCCGCTCTGGGTCTTCTACGAGGGACCCCCGACCGCGAACGGGAACCCCGGCATCCATCACGTCGAAGCTCGGGTGTTCAAAGACGTCTACCCGCGCTTCAAGACCATGACCGGCCACTTCGTGCCGCGGAAGGGCGGGTGGGACTGCCACGGGCTTCCGGTGGAGCTCGAGGTCGAGAAGGAGATCGGCACGACCGGCAAGCGCGACATCGAAGCGTTCGGCATCGAGGAGTTCAACCGGCTGTGCCGCGAGTCGGTGGGCCGCTACGTCGGCGAGTTCGAGCGCCTGACCACCCGGATCGGCTTCTGGATCGACATGTCCGAGGCGTACTGGACGATGAACACCGAGTACATCGAGTCGGTGTGGTGGTCGCTCAAGCAACTGCATCAGCGCGGGCTGCTCGTGGAGTCCGACAAGGTCACCGCGTACTGCCCGCGCTGCGGGACCGCGCTCTCGGATGCCGAGGTGGCGATGGGCTATCGAACGGTTGAGGACCCCAGCGTCTTCCTGCGGTTCCCCGTGACCGAGGCTCCCGACCCGGCGCTCGTCGGCGCATCGTTGCTCGGCTGGACGACGACGCCGTGGACGCTCCCGTCGAACGAAGGACTCGCGGTCGACGCGAACGCGCCCTACGTCGTGGTGGAGCAGGGCGGTGAACGGCTCGTCGTGGGAGCGCCGCTCCACGAGCGCGTCCTCGGGGAAGACGGCGACGTCGTCGCGACGCTCCGCGGCTCCGACCTGGTGGGGATCCGGTACCAACCCCCGTATCCGAACGTCGAGGGCGCCCACGTCGTCGTTGCGGGGACCTTCGTGTCCATGGACGACGGGACGGGGATCGTCCACATGGCTCCGGCGTTCGGCCCCGAAGACCTGGCGGTGGGACGCGCGCAGGGCTGGCCGATCTTCAAGCCCGTCGACGACACGGGGAGGTTCAACGAGCTCGGGCCCGGATTCGTCCACGGGCTCTTCGTGAAGGACGCCGATCCGCGGATCGTGGAGGACCTCGACGATCGCGGTGTGCTCCTGCGCGCGGGCACCGTGGAGCACGCCTATCCATTCTGCCACCGCTGCGGCACGCCGCTCCTCTATTACGCGCGCTCGGCCTGGTACGTCCGGACCACCGCCGTCAAGGAGCGCTTGCTGGACGTCAACGCATCCGTCGGGTGGGTCCCCGAGCACATCAGGGAAGGGCGCTACGGCGATTGGCTCGAGAACAACGTCGATTGGGCCTTGTCCCGCGAGCGCTACTGGGGCACGCCGCTGCCGATCTGGCGGTGCACGTCCGGCCACCAGACCGCGATCGGGTCGTTGAAGGAACTGGGCGAGCTCGCGGGCCGCGACGTCGACGACGTGGATCCGCACCGTCCGGCGATCGACGGGATCACGTTCCCGTGTCCGGAGTGCGGCGACACCGCGACGCGCGTCACGGAGGTGATCGACGCGTGGTACGACTCGGGCGCCATGCCGTTCGCGCAGTGGGGATATCACCCCGAGCTGGAACGCGGCGAGGAGCTGTTCGCCGAACGGTTCCCCGCCGACTTCATAAGCGAGGCGATCGACCAGACGCGCGGATGGTTCTACACGCTGATGGCCGAGGGAGTGCTGCATTTCGACTCGACCGCCTATCGGAACGTGGTGTGCCTGGGTCACCTCGTCGCCGCCGACGGCAGGAAGATGTCCAAGTCTCTCGGAAACGCGCTCAACCCGTGGGACGTCCTCGATCGCCAGGGCGCCGACGCGCTCCGGTGGTGGATGTTCACGAACGGGTCACCCTGGGAGTCGCGCCGGATCGGTCACGAGGTGCTGGACGAGATCGTGCGTCAGTTCATGCTCACGCTCTGGAACGTCTATTCGTTCTTCGTGACCTACGCGAACGCGGAAGGATTCGATCCATCGGAGGCGGCGACGCCGCCGGCCGACCGGCCCGCGCTCGATCGATGGGCGCTCTCGCAGCTCGCCGACACGGTCCGCGTCGTTCGCGACGGCCTCGAGCGGTACGACGCCACCGGGGCCGGCCGCCGCATCGCCGCGTTCGTCGACGACCTGTCCAATTGGTACGTCCGGCGGGCTCGCCGTCGCTTCTGGAACCCGACCGGCGACCAAGGAGGTGACGACGCACGCGCCGCGTTCCAGACGCTGCATACCTGTCTGGTCACGGTCGCGCAGTTGCTCGCCCCGTTCACGCCGTTCCTCGCGGAGGAGCTGTGGCGCACGCTCGCCGCGGGCCGGAGCGGCGCGCCGGCTTCCGTGCATCTGTCCGACTACCCCGTCGCGGACGACTCGTCGGTCGACGAGACGCTGGTCGCGTCCATGGCTGCCGCGCGCGCGATCGTCGAGCTCGGGCGCCGGGTGCGCGTCGAGACCAAGACGAGAACGCGTCAGCCGCTGTCGGAGGCCGTCGTGCACTACCCCGGCGACCATCAGGCGCTCGCGGCGGTCCTCCCGCTGGTCGCCGACGAGCTCAACGTGAAGGAGGTCGTCTTCGCCGAGTCGGACGCCTCGTTCGGGCGCTGGCGCGCCAAGCCCAACTACAAGGTGCTGGGCCCCCGGCTCGGCGACCTCGTCAAGCGGGTCGCCAACGCGCTCGCGGCGGACGACGGCACCGTGGCCTCGTCGCTCGCGCGCGGTGAGACGGTGACGCTCACCGTGGACGGACGGCCGATCGAGCTCGCCCCCGATGACGTGGACCTGGGTCAGGAGGTGACCGAAGGTTGGGGGGTCGCATCGGACGGTGGCATCACGGTCGCCCTCGACCTCGAGGTCTCCGACGATCTCCTTCGGGAGGGGCGAGCGCGCGAGGTCGTGCGCGCGGTACAGGACGCGCGTCGGGCCGCCGGTCTGGATGTGAGCGACCGGATCGACCTCGCGGTTTCGGCCACCGGAGACGTTGCCGCCTCGATCGCCGCGTTCCGCGACTACGTGGCGGGCGAGACGCTCGCGGTCGCCTTGGACGTGGGGGCGCTCGACGGCGACGCGTTCCGCCACGAGGTCGACATCGACGGAGCAGCGGTCGCGATCACCCTGCGGAAGGCGGCGCCCCCGAGCGCCTGACGACGCCGAGCCACAGGAGCAACAGACCGCCGCCGCTCGCCACCAGCGCGACGACGGGAAGTCGCAGTCCATCGTCGGAGACCACGCTCATCCCGAGCGCGATCACCGCGAGGACGATCAGGGCGAACGCGGTGCCGAAGACGAGCGCGGGTCCCGTCGAGCGGTCGTCTCGCGTCACTCCTCTCCCCAGAAGAGCTCTCGGAGCGTCCGGTCGCCGCCCTCACCCGATCCCGCATCGTCGTCGGGGTCGCCGGCGCTCACCGAGGCCGTCGCGGGCTCTTCCACACGGATCGGGGACGACGTCTCCGGTTGCGACGATCCGGACCCTTCGGACGGAGTCGTTCCCTGCGGTCGGACCGGGGCCATGGGCTGCGTCGCGTCGGAGGCGGGAGCCGCGGGCGACGGGCGGTCCGGCGCCGCGCTCGGTGTCGGCGTGGGTGCGACGGGCGCCGGTGCGACGGGAGCTGCCTGCTCGTCAAGCGCCGCCGGCACGGCCCCGGGCTTGGCCCGGCTCGCCTTCGCTATGCCCTTCACCGATTCGGCGTGAGACTGGACGAGCGCGGCCAGCTGCTGGAGGAAATCCCGTTCCTGCGACAGGAACGGGGCGACGGCGGCGCGTCCGGCGTCGGTTCCCACCACGGCACCCCCCGCTGCGGCGGCCGCCTGGGTACGTGCGTCTCGCACGATCGTGGCGGCCTCCGCCCGGGCTCGTTCGATGATCTCGTCCGCCTGCCGCGACGTGTCAGCCAGGTCTGGCGCGCCGATGGACGGCGCGGTCGGCAGGCCGTTCGCGGTCCGCAGCCGCTCGTTCTCGTCGGACAGCTTGGTCATGGACTCGGTGATGTGGTCCAAGAACTCATCGACGTCGCGCATGCGGTACCCCCCGAAGCGCGAGACGCTGAACTCCTTGGATTGGATGTCGGCGGGCGTGACGACCGTGGACGCCGGCAACCCGGCGAAGTCCTGGGAGTCGTCCACGTCCTTGTCCTTCTTCCTCATCGAACCTCCCTCGCTTCGATCTTCAGCAGATCGCGTTCTGGAGCACGAAGATGATCACGAACGCCACGATCACGGAGAGATCGAGCGGCCCTGCCGGGGGCACGACCCGCCGGAGCAGCCTCAGCACGGGCTCCGTGACATCGAACAACAGCTCGAAGACCGTGCGCAACGGTCCGGTCGGCGGGGGCCGCCAGCCTGCGAGCTCGACCCAGCTGACGATCACCCGGGCCAGCAGGATGATCCAGTACACCGTGAGCGCGATACAGATCAGTCGGATGAAGGGGTTCGCCGCGCAGATCATCGGCTGGGAAGGCTAGCAGGGGCGCTCCCGGCGAACGTAGGGACGAACGAGCCACGGCGAGCGTTGATCAGAACTGGTTGTAGAACGCGCCGCCCGCGATCCGTTCGCGCTCTTCCGCCGACACCTCGACGTTGTCAGGGGTCAAGAGGTAGACCCGGTTGGCGACCAGCTCGATCTTGCCGTCCAGCCCATAGACGAGACCCGAGGCGAAATCCACCAATCGTCGGGCGATCGTGTCGTCGGTGGATTGCAGGTTCATGATCACGGCGGTGCCTTCCTTGAACCGGTCGGCCACTTCTCGGGCTTCGTTGAACCGCTTCGGCTCCGACTTGTAGATGGCCGAAGAGGCGGTGGCGACGCGAGGCGAGGAGATCGTGCGAACGACCCCTTCGGTGTCCGAGGACATACCGCGCACGGCCTGGGGCTTCATGCGCCGGACCGGCGCCGGCTCGACCTCGGGCATGTCGTCGACGAATTCTTCGTCGTCCTCGACCAGGCCCAGGTAGTTCAGGGTCTTCTTCCACACGCCGGCCATCACTTCCTCCCTACGTCAACGGCGCTCGGGGACCGAACAACGCCGTTCCGACGCGGACCATCGTAGCGCCTTCTTCCACCGCGACCTGGTAATCCAACGACATCCCCATGGACAATTCCAGCACCTCAGGGTGCCGTTCGCGGATGCGGTCGCGGAGTTCGCGGAGCCGGATGTGGTACGGGCGCGCGTCCTCGGCACGGTCGCCGATCGGCGGGATGGTCATCAGGCCAACCAACCTGAGCCCTTCGAGGGACGCGATCCTGTCGGCCGCCGCCGCGGTTTCCTCTGGGGCCACGCCGGTCCGCTCGCCGGTCAGATCGACCTCGATCAGGGCGTCGATCGTCCGTCCCGACGCGGCGGCTCGTCTGGCGAGCCGCTCGGTCGCGTGACCGCCCGCGACGGTCTCGACCACGTCCGCGAGCGCCGCGACGTGGTGTGCGGTGTTCGTCTGGAGCGTTCCGATGAAGTGCCACCTGACATCGGGGACGGCATCGTGCTTGGCTCGCAGTTCCTTCACGTAGTTCTCACCGAACTCCGTAACGCCCGCGTCGCGCGCCCATCGGATCGTCGTGGGAGGCACGGTCTTGGTCGCCGCGACCAGGCGCACGTCGTCCACGTCGCGGCCCGCACGGTCGCACGCCTGCGCGATGCCCATGCGGACGTCCTCCAGATTGGCCAAGAGCTCGTCACGGCTCGCCGTCATCGACCCAAGCGTTGCAGAATCCGGCTCGGACATGGAACGGGGGGCGGGGAGCTCCTCGGCCAAGAGGCGGGGGAAGGGCGCCTCTTCGCTCGGAACCTCCCCGCCCCCCACGATGCGGGGCCGCGCGGGGACGGACCAGGGTCCGTCAGTTCTTCAGGAAGTCCGGGATGTCCAGGTCCTCCTCGGCATCGAACGAGACCGTCGCCGGTTCCGGGTCGTTCGCGGTCGTGAACACGTCCATGTCGTCGTCCGCGTCGTCGGCCAGGATCGACGGCAGGGCATCGTCGCGCCCCCCGGTACGGACCGGCTCCTCGAGCAGCCGGGACAGCCGGCTCTCGAAGCGGCTGGTCTCCGTCGAAGACGTCGCGAGCTTGTCGAAGCCGGCCGCGACGACGGTGACGCGAACCTCCTCGCCGAGCGCGTCGTCCACGACGGCCCCGAAGATGATGTTCGCGTCGGGATGCGCGACGCGGGTGATGTGGTCGGCCGCCGCGTTGACCTCGTGGAGCGAGAGGTCGGTGGGGCCGGCGATGGAGAGCAGCACGCCCTTGGCTCCGTCGATCGAAGACTCCAGCAGCGGCGACGAGATGGCCGCCTTGGCCGCCTCGACCGCGCGGTTCTCACCGGTGCCGTGCCCGATGCCCATGAGGGCCGAGCCTGCGCCGGTCATCACGGACTTCACGTCGGCGAAGTCGAGGTTGATGAGTCCCGGCGTGGTGATCAGCGACGTGATGCCGTCGACGCCCTGGAACAGGACCTGATCCGCCATGCGGAACGCCTCGATCATCGGGGTATTCGGATCGGAGACCTGGAGGAGCCGATCGTTCGGCACCACGATGAGTGTGTCGACCGCCTTCTTCAGCTCCGTGATGCCGAGGTCCGCCTGGGTCGCGCGCTTGCGACCTTCGAACCCGAACGGCCGGGTGACGACGCCGATCGTCAGCGCACCCAGACCCTTCGCGATCTCGGCGACGACGGGCGCGCCGCCCGTCCCGGTGCCGCCGCCCTCGCCCGCGGTGATGAACACCATGTCGGCGCCCTTGAGGATCTCCTCGATCTCGTCCGCGTGCTCGTGAGCGGCGGAGCTCCCCACGTCCGGATCGGAGCCTGCCCCGAGCCCACGTGTCGTCTCGCGGCCGATGTCGAGCTTCACCTCGGCATCCGACATCAGCAGCGTTTGGGCGTCGGTGTTGACGGCGATGAACTCGACGCCCCGGAGGCCTGCCTCGATCATCCGGTTCACCGCGTTCACACCGCCCCCACCGATCCCGATGACCTTGATCACGGCGAGGTAGTTCTGGGGAGCATCCATCATCGATCTCGTCCTTCGAACATCGGGCCCAGTGCGACCCGCTAGCTACCTGGGGAAACGCCGTATGAAGTCGACCAACCATAACCGTCAAGCTCACGGTTATTGTTATATCTACCTCATGTATAGGGCGGAACGCTACTAAGAAACCGCAGGTCCGTCAAGCATCTCGCGAGCGGCGATTGTGTCTTTGGATGACAGCGAACCGAACCCTCATGGGGCTACCACCGCCCCACCCGACAAGACCGCGGTCGGAGCCGAAGGCACGCGAACGTCGGCGGAGATCACCGACGCACCTTTGCCTACCGCGTAGTCGAGCAGCGCCCGCAACGCCATCGCCTTCTCCGACAGGTCGACCGCCTCGCCGTAGGCGACTTCCGTCCCGGACGAGAGATCCACGCGGAGCTCCCCGTCGGACAGGATCGACACGCCGTGGATGCGAGCCCGGAGGCTCGGAGCCATCGCGGCGATCGCCCGCGCCGCTCCCCCGATGGCGTCCGAACCCGGCTGGACGTCGGGCTCGGCCGACGCGATGGTGGGCAATCCGGCCGCCGTCGGGGGCAGTGCCGCTTCGAGGAGCGCGCCGTCGTCGGCCACAAGTCGGAGGGCTCCCCCTGTTTGCACGACGGCGACGGCGACACGTTCGTCGATGTCGATGACCAACGTCGAGGGGAGGTCCTTCGTGATCGTCGCCTGGGCGATCCAGGGATCCCGCTCCAGCCGCGCCTCCGCCGATCCGACGTCGAGCGTGAACACGTTCGTCCCGGGGGCGATCCCGGCGATCCGCAGGACCTCCGATCGGGTCGTGTGCGTCGTCCCATGGACCTCGATCCTGTGGGCGGCGAAATACGGGCTCCTCGTCAGCGTCACCGCCGCGGCACCGAGCAACACCGTCGCGATGAACGCGATCGCCGCGACCTTCCGGATACGGTCATGCGGTCCATGAACGCGCGGCAGTGATGGTCCGCCGGTCGCCGGCTCGGGCCCGGACGGTGCGTCGGGCGACGCCTCGGCCTCGATCGCTTCCGAGGGACCCGTCTCCCGCGCCGTCTCCCCCACGACATCGGTGCGAGATCCGCCGGCGTGGTCGGGATCTGCGTCCGTCCCGTCGATGAAGACGACCGGTTCAACGTCGGGCATCATCGAACGCTCCGATCAGCTTGACCTCGGGTTCGAGCGTGATGCCGGCCGAGTCCTCGACCAGCCGTTGGACGTCGCGGATGAGCGCCAGGACGTCGGAGGCCCGCGCCCCCGGCTCGGCCACGATGAAGTTCGAATGCTTGCGAGACACGGATGCGCCGCCGACGCGAAGCCCCTTCCCGCCCGCCGCCTCGATCAGCCGGGCGGCGTGGTCCCCCTCGGGGTTGGTGAACACGCTCCCGCAGTTCGGCTCGGCCAGGGGCTGCGTACGGCGACGCCATTCCCGTGCCTCGTCCATACGGGCGCGGATCTCGGCGGCGTCGGCCGCCTCCAACCGAACGACGGCACCCGTCACCACCGCGTCGGCCGCGAGGGCTGATCGCCGGTACGCGAACCCCGCGTCCTGCCCCCGAACCGTCTCCGCCCGCCCGTCCCGCAGGCGGTACGTCGCGATCCGGTCGAGCACCTGGGACATCGTCCCCCCGTGCGCTCCGGCGTTCATGCGAACCGCCCCGCCCAGCGTGGCGGGGATCGCGACGCCGAACTCCAACCCGGCCAGGCCGTGCCGCAGCGCGACGCCGGCGAGCGCGGGGAGCGGTATCGAGCCTCCGGCAGTCAGGATGATCCCCTCGCGGGCGACCCACCGGTAGCCGCGTCCGAGGCGCAGGACCAATCCCGGGAACCCTGCGTCGGATACCAAGATGTTTGAACCCTTGCCGATCACGATGAACGGCACGTCGGTCGCGACGATCGCCTCGCCCGCCGCAGACAGATCCGCGTCAGACTCGGGTTCGAGGTACAGCGCGGCGGGCCCGCCGAGGCGGAACGACGTGAGCGGGGCGAGCGGGAACGCGGTGCGCACCCGGTCGCCGGCTGCGGCCCGCAGGATTCGCTCGGCGCGGGCGAGCTGGTCGGTCACGACGCCTCCCGGATCCGCTCGAGCGCCGCGTCGCCCAACATCCAGACGTCGCCGCAGCCCATCGTGATCACCAGGTCCCCGGCACGTACCTCGTCGCCGAGGAAGCGCACCACGTCGTTCCGGTGCGGGAGGTACACGACACGTGTCGCCGGGGAGGCCTCGGCGATCCCGTCGACGACGAGCTTGCCCGTGACGCCGGGGATCGGGGCTTGGTCGGCTCCGTACACGTCGGTCACGACGACGACGTCGGCCTCCACCAGGCTCTCGCCGAGCTCGCGCCAGAGCGCCTGCGTCCGCGAGTAGCGGTGAGGCTGGAAGACCGCAACGAGCCTCGCCGGTCCCGTCCGGCGCGCCACCCCCAACGTCACGGCCAGCTCGACGGGAACGTGGCCGTAGTCGTCGTAGAAGTCGGCGCCGCGCGCGGTGCCTCGAAGCTCGAACCGACGGCGGACGCCCGCGAACCCCGCGAGCGCTTCGGCGGCAACGGCGGGCGCGACCCCCACGCATGCCGCGGTCGCGACGGCGGCGACGGCGTTCAGGAGGTTGTGTGCGCCGTCCACCTGGAGTTCCAACGTCGTCAGGGCCCCGTCGGGACCGGTCACCGCCCCGCGCGCGCCGCCCGGCCCGACCGTATCGATCGACAGCGTCCAATCGTTCGCCGGGTCCGCCCCGTACGTGACCACACGGGTGTCCGCACGCGTCATCGCCGACCGGACGCCGGGGTCGTCGCCGTACACCACGACGACCTCGCACTGCGTCATGAACTCGGCGAACGCAGACTCGATCTCGCCACGCCCGCCCGGATAGAAGTCCACGTGGTCGACATCCACGTTCGTCACGATCCCGATCGGGTGCGGGGCCAACAGGAACGAGCCGTCGCTCTCGTCGGCTTCGAAGACGAACAGCTCCCCCGCGCCCGAGCGCGCGCCGCTCCCGCTCTCGTTCATGTCGCCGCCGATGAGGAAGCTCGGGTCGAGGCCCGCTCCTTCCAGCACCACGGCCACCATGGACGTCGTCGTGGTCTTGCCGTGCGTGCCCGCCACGGCGATCGCGCGTTTCCCGGCGGTCAGGGCCGCGAGCGCCTGCGCCCGCGCCCACACCGGCACCCCGCGACGGCGGGCCGCTTCGAGCTCCACGTTCCGATCGCCGATGGCGCTCGACACGACGACGGCGTCTGGGCCGGGGTCGCCGATGTTCGCCGGATCGTGCCCCACCGCGACGTCGGCGCCCAGCTCACGGAGCTCGCCGAGGCCCTTGGAATCCTTCAGGTCCGACCCGCTGACGGCGATCCCTCTGGCGAGCAGGAGCTTCGCGAGGTTCCGCATGCCGGCGCCGCCGATCCCGATCATGTGGAGACGGGCGACGCCGTCGAGCGACGGCACGTCGAGCGTGGGGATGCTCCCCGCGGGCGGCACGTAGCGATCGCGGGCCTCCGTCATGCGTTCGCCGCCTCGGCCACCAACGACGCGAACCGGTCCGCGGCGTCCGGCTTCGCCCACGCGCTGGCGCTCGCGGCCATCGAACGCAGCCGATCCGGTTCGTCCAGCAGCTCGATGATCGATCGGGCGAACGTCGAGGGGGTGAGCTCGGCATCGGCCACGACCACGGCGGCGCCGACGCGAGCCAGCTCACGGGCGTTCGCCGTCTGGTGGTCCTCGGTCGCGTACGGATACGGCACCAGGACCGACGGAAGACCGCAGACGGCGAGCTCGGCGATGGTCGTGGCCCCCGCTCGCGACACCACCAGATCCGCCGAGGCGTAGCCGAGCTCCATCCGGTCGAGGAACGGGATCACCGTCACACGAGCGGCCCCCGCGCGCTCCGCCGCGCCCTCGAACACACCGTCGCGACCGGGGCCTGCGACCACCAGCAGTTGTAGGTCCCCCCGTTCGACGAACACCGGAATTGCGGCCGCCACCACCTGGTCCAGATGCAGCGCGCCCTGGCTCCCGCCCGTCACCATCACCGTACGCCGCGCCGGGTCGAGGCCTAGCACAGTTCCCGCCTCCGCGATGAGTTCCTCCCGATGTTCCGGCACGTCGAGGATCGCTCGACGCACCGGGTAGCCGATCGTCTCGACCCGCGCGCGCCCTCGGATGCGCCCCCGGGCGTCCTCGAACGAGACCGCGATCGCGGACGCCCACCGGGAGAGGAGTCGGTTCGCCAACCCCAGCACGGCGTCGGGGTTGTGTAACACGATCGGGATGTGCGCTCGCCGGGCGGCGAGGATCGGCGGGACGCTGACGTAGCCCCCCAAGCCGACCGCGACGTCCGCTCCCCGCACGAGCGGGGCGCATGCGAACATCGAGCGCGCCGCGACGAACGGCGCCTTCGCCGCTCGCATCGATACCTCACGGACGAACGGCGCGACGTGGATCCCGTCGAAGCGGTACCCGGCCGCGGGGACGCGCGTGGCCTCCTGGCCGTCACGAGATCCGATGAAGCGCACGATCGCGCCGTGGTCGCGTACCAACGTGTCCGCGAGCGAGAGCGCGGGGAAGATGTGTCCGCCCGTCCCGCCCGCTGCGATCACGACGTTCACGCGGGGACCCCCGTCGAGTTCCGCGACCGGCCCGCCCCTTCCTTGCGCCGCTTCCTCGCGGCGCGGGAGGTGCTCGCGCGGGCGCCTCCGCCCGCTCGGGCGATCGACGCGAGCACGCCGACGGCGCCCAGGGTGACGATCAGCGCGCTCCCGCCGAAGGACACGAAGGGCAGAGGGACGCCGGTGATCGGCAGGAGCCCCGTCACCGCGCCCAGGTTCACGATCGCCTGCAACCCGATCCACGACGTGATGCCGGCCGCGAGCAAGCGTCCGAACGTATCGGGGGCGCGGACCGCGATCCGGATGCCCGCGTAGATCATCACGCCGAACGCGACGAGCACGACCAGCTCCCCGATCAGCCCGAGCTCCTCCCCCAACACCGCGAAGATGAAGTCCGTGTGCGCGTTCGGCAGGTACGCCCACTTCTGCCGGCTGGCGCCGAGCCCGACGCCGAACCATCCGCCGGATCCGAGCGCGATCAAGCCTTGGATCAGCTGATACCCGTTGCTCAGCGGGTCCTTCCACGGGTCGAAGAACGACAGGAAGCGTGCGCGTCGGTACGCCGTTCCGAAGATGAGGTACGCCAGACCACCCAGCGTGATGAGGCCCGTCACCGTCAGGTGGCGCAGACGCGCCCCTGCGACGAACAGCATCAGGAGGACGCTGCCCACGATCACGATCGTCGTACCCAGATCCCGTTGGAGCATGACGATCCCTGCCACGAGCAACACCACGGGACCGAGCGGCAACGCGAGGTGCAGCCAGTCGTCGAGCTTGCCTTCCTTCTGCGCGAGGACCGCGGCGGTGAATGCGATCAGGGCGAGCTTCGCGAACTCGGACGGCTGGAGCGTGAACGGCCCCACGCCGATCCAGCGCGACGCGCCGTAGACCGACGAGCCCGCTGTGGGATGCAGCGCGAGCAACAGCAGCATCACGGAGATGACGACGAGCGGCCCCGACAACCGGCGCCATGCCGTGTACCGCATCCGAGCCGTGAGGAGCAACGCGCCGATGCCGATCGCCGCGTAGATCGCCTGCCGTTCCAGGAACCAGAAGCTGTTGTCGTAGTTCGTGAACGCGTACACCGAGCTCGCGGAGAACACCTCGACGATGCCGATCGTCGTGAGCAGCGCCGCGGAGACGAGCAGCAAGATGATGCTCGTGCGGGCGGCAACCGCCGGATCCTTCTTCGGATGGCGGGCGGGCAACCGGACGACGTGCAGCTTGGTCTTCTGCCCACCGTCGCGCTCGGATGCACGACGGGGCACGCGCTTCGG
This sequence comes from uncultured Actinomycetes bacterium, assembly GCA_963736335.1. GTDB lineage: Bacteria > Actinomycetota > UBA4738 > UBA4738 > HRBIN12 > JBBQVZ01. The sequence continues at coordinate 1,152,149 of CAVTOC010000005.1, forward strand.
CACGGCGGAGCGTCCGGCGGGCGGCCGGCCGGCGACACCTCGCTTCGCGGTCGCCCGGTCACCCATGGGCGCCGACCTCCTGTATCAACGCGCGGGCCGCCGCGGCGAAACGGTCGCCACGTTCCGCGTAGTCGTGGAACATGTCCCAGCTGGCGCAGGCAGGCGCGAGCAGGACCGTCCCCGGCCTGGGCGAGAGAGCGAACGCCTCCGTGGTCGCCTCCTCGATCGTGGCGGCAAGGTGAACGGGCAGCAGCCCGTCGAACGTCGACCCGACCTCCCGCGCGGATTCGCCGATCGCGACGACCGCGACCAGTCGGTCGGCACCGGCGCGGAGCGGCGACAGGTCCACGCCCTTGGCGCGACCTCCCGCGATCAGCACCGCCTCCCGGACGCCCTCGATCGCCGCCAGCGCGGCGTGGACGTTCGTCGCCTTCGAGTTGTCCACGAAGCGCACGCCGTCGACGAGCGCGACGACCTCGCCGCGATGCTGGGCGGGTGTGAAGCTGGCGATGCCGCGGCGGATCGCATCCGTCGAGACGCCGAACGCGAGGGAAGCGGCGGCGGCGGCGGCGGCGTCCTCCCGGTACCCGGCCCGCTCGCCGTCGACGGGACCGAGGGACTCCCGTCCCGCGACTCGCGACACCAGCGTTCCGTCGACGTAGCCGACATCGCCGTCATCCGGTGCCCCGCGTGTGAACCACGCCACCGGACAGGGCGCCTCGAGGGACACGGCGGCCGCGCGCGGATCGTCGCGGTTGCCGACGTGTGTGTCGCCCTCGCCCTGTGCGCGCACGATGTTCCGTTTGGCATCGACGTACGCCTGCTCCGAGCCGTGCCAGTCCAAGTGGTCGGGTGCGAGGTTCAGCAGGACGGAGACCTTCGGGTGGAACGTCTCGACGAATCGGAGCTGGAACGAGGAGGCCTCGACGACGAGCACGTCGTGTCCCTCCCGAACGGCCAGCGGGAACGGATGACCGATGTTGCCGCACGCCACGGCATCGTGGCCGGCTGCGCGCAGACACGACGCGATGAGCCCGGTCGTCGTCGTCTTTCCGTTCGTTCCGGTCACCGCCAGGTAGGGAGCGCCGCACAGCCTTGCCCCCAGCTCGAGCTCGCCCCACACGGGGATGCCGCTCGCCTGTGCCCAGGTGAGGATGGGGGCGTCCTGCGGGACCCCGGGGCTGGTGACGACGAGCGTCGCGCCCTCCAGGTGCGACGGGTCGTGCCCACCGGCCGCGACGTCGACGCCGAGCTCGCGCAGGTGCGGGAGCGCATCGAGCTCCTCCGGGAGGCGTGACTCGCTCACCAGCACGTCGGCGCCCTCGACGACCAACGCCTCGGCGGCGGCGGCTCCCGCGACGCCCGCGCCGATCACGATCACCCGCCGGCCCGTGAATCCCCCGGTCATCCCAGACCACCTCGGCTGATGAAGTCCACGTAGAAGAGCCCGATCCCCACCGCGACGCAGAGTCCGGCGATGATCCAGAACCGCACGATCACCGTGAACTCGGGCCAGCCGGCCAGCTCGAAGTGGTGGTGGATGGGCGACATGCGGAAGATCCGCCGTCCGAACCCACGGAACGAGATCACCTGCAGGATGACCGACATCGTTTCCATGACGAACAGCCCGCCGAGGACGATCAACAGCAACTGCGTGTTGATCGTGATCGCCAGGGCGCCGAACAAGCCTCCCAGCGCGAGCGCACCCGTATCTCCCATGAAGATCCGTGCCGGCGCCGCGTTCCACCACAGGAACCCGGTGACGGCGCCCATCATCGCGGCGGCGACGATGGCGGTGTCGAGCGCCGTATCCGCGTCGATCGTGTAGCACGCCGCCGGAGGCCCCAGGCCGCAGGCGTGACGGAACTGCCAGAACGCGATGAACATGAACGCCGAGAGCACGAAGATCGACGAGCCGGACGCCAGGCCGTCGAGCCCGTCCGTGAGGTTCACCGCGTGGGACGACGAGGTGAGGATGATGAACGCCCACACGTAGAACAGCACGCCCAGGTTCAATCCCGTGGTCCGGATGAACGACAGCTGCGTCGACGTGCCGGTCTCCGCGGAGTAGTGCACGACGATGATCGAAAAGAGGACCGACACGATGGCCGTGCCCACGAACTTCTGGAGCTTCGACAACCCGAGCGAGCGATCGCGTCGGACCTTCAAGAAGTCGTCCAGGAAGCCCACGATCCCGAATCCGACCGCCGTGAACAGCAGCGCGATGCCGGCGGGCGTGACGTGGCGGAACGTGAACCGCGACGCGAGGAATCCGGCGAACAACCCGATGACGATCACGATGCCACCCATCGTGGGTGTGCCCATCTTCTCCATGTGTGTGTGCGGGCCGTCCTCGCGGATCCGCTGACCCCACCCCCATGCACGGAACGCCTTGATCGCGATCGGCGTGCCGAGCAACGTGACGGCGAGAGCGAACGCGGCCGCGACCAGGATCGACTTCACCGCAGGGCCTCCGCCAGGCGCTCGAGGCCCGCGACGCGAGAGCCCTTGAACAGGACGAGGTCCCCGGGTCGCGCCGACCGCCGCACGTCGTCCAGCACCTGGTCTGGGTCCTCGTAGCAGGCCACGTTGTCCGGCTCGACCCCTTCGCGGAGACCGGCGTCGGCGATCGAGCGCGCCGAGGCGCCGACCGCGATCAGTCGGTCCACGCGGATCCGCGCCGCCAGCTCCCCGATGCGCTCGTGCTCGCGGTCCGCGATGGGTCCGAGCTCCGCCATCGGGCCGAGAACGGCGATCAGGTGACCCTCCCCCGCCATCCACCGCGCGGCCCGCAGCGCCGCGGCCATCGACTCGGGGTTCGCGTTGTAGGCGTCGTTGACGACCCGGACGCCGGTCGGCGTCGTGAACGTCTCCATCCGCCATTGCGACACGACGGCGTGCGACAAGGCTTCGGCGCAGGGAACGAGCGGCACCCCGAGCGTGACGCCGGCGGCCGCAGCCGCCAGCGCGTTCGAGACCATGTGCTCACCGGGGACGGCCAGCGTCACAGGCGCGCGCTCAGCTCCTCGAACCAACAGGAACGACGCGCAGCCGTCCGATGCCAGGGACACTGCCTCCGCGCGGACGTCGGCGTCGGGCGCGAGTCCGAACGTCACCACCCGCGCCACCGTCCTCCCCGCGTAGTCGGCGACGATCGGATCGTCGGCGTTCAGGATCGCGACGCCGTCCGAGCCCAACGCCTCGATCGGCTCTGCGGACGCTGCCACGATCCGCTCCCAGGATCCGAACACCTCCAGATGCGCGACACCGACGTTCGTCACGATCGCGATGTCGGGTCGGGCGATGCCACACAGGATCGCGACGTCTCCCACGTGGCGCGCGCCCATCTCCGCGACCACCACCTCGGTGTCCGGCTCCGCTCCGAGGAGCGTCACCGGCAACCCGACCTCGTTGTTGAACGACTCCCTGCTCGCGTGCGTCCGGAATCTCGTCCCGAGCACGGCGGCGGTCATGTCCTTCGTGGATGTCTTGCCGTTGGCTCCGGTGACGGCGACGACGGTCGCGTCCAAGCGCGATCGCTCGTCCCGGGCGAGCATCATCAGCGCCTCCCCTGTGGATCGCACGGACACCGCCGGACCATCGACGTCGAGACCGTCGCGCACCAACACGCCCGCGGCGCCGTTCGCGAACGCCTCCGGCACGAACCTCCCGCCGTCGGTCCGTTCGCCCGGGAGCGCAACGAAGAGCGCGCCCGGGAGGACGTCGCGGGAGTCGATCGCGACGGACGACACCTCGACGTCGGTCCCGAGGAAGAGCCCTTCGACGGCGCGGGCCACGTCGGTCATCCGCCGCGGCTTCACGCGCGGCTCCCCATGGCTTCGAGCTCCTCGCGTGCCACGACGCGATCGTCGAACGGGATGACCTCGTCCCGGAACTCCTGGACCGGCTCGTGGCCCTTCCCGGCGACGACCACCACGTCGCCCGCATGCGCCTCGTGGAGCGCCAGCCTGATCGCCGCACGACGGTCGGGTTCGATCACGAACGCGCCGCCTCCCTCCTTCGCACCGGGCTCGATCTCGGCGATGATCGCCAGCGGGTCCTCCGATCGCGGGTTGTCCGTGGTGACCACGCTGAGGTCGGCGTTCGCCGTGGCCGCCGCACCCATCGGGGAACGCTTCGCGCGGTCGCGATCCCCACCGCAACCGAACACGAGGATCAGGCGACCGGACGTCAGCGGGCGCGACGCGCGCAGCACGCTTCGGATGCTATCCGGCGTGTGTGCGTAGTCCACCACCACCAGGAAATCCTGTCCGGCGTCGATCGGCTCCATCCGGCCGGGAACCTCAAGGAGCGACTCGAGACCCCGCACGATCGCTCCGTCGTCGATGCCGATCGAGCGCGCGGCGGCGGCGGCGGCCAGCAGGTTCTCCACGTTGAACGCCCCGCGCAGCGGAGATCGGATCTCGATCCCGTCGATCGTGAATCCCACGCCGTCGCGGTCGACGACCACGTCTCGAGCCCGAAGATCGGCGTCGTCGGCGACTCCGAACGTCGATGCGGGGATCTCGAGCTCGTCGAGCAGCCGGCGTCCGAACGGGTCGTCGACGTTCACGAGGGCCCTGCGCGCGTGGTCCCGGGTGAAGAGCCGGGCCTTCGCGTCGAAGTAGGCATCCATCGTGCGGTGGTAGTCGAGGTGATCCTGGGACAGGTTCGTGAAGATCGCCGCATCGAACACGACGCCATCGACCCGTTGCTGTTCGAGCGCATGCGACGACACCTCGAGCGCCGCACCTCGAACGCCGGCGTCGCTCATGCGCGCCAGCAGTCGCTGGAGATCGGGCGCCTCGGGCGTCGTGCGCACGAGGGGAACCGGTGTACCCCCCACGCTCGCTCCGGTGGTACCGACGACGCCGGCGGTCCAGCCGGCCGCGTCGAAGATCGAGGCGAGCAGGTACGTGACCGTGGTCTTGCCGTTCGTGCCGGTCACACCGACGGTCGTCATCGCGGACGCGGGATGACCGAACGCCGCGGCGGACATAGGCCCCATCGCGCCGCGAACACTCGGCACGAGCGCTTGTGGCGCCTCGACGTCCAGCCAGCGATCCACGACGAACGCCGAGGCACCCGCAAGCATCGCCTGCGTGGCGTAGGCGTGGCCGTCGACGTGCCGGCCGGGAACGCAGAAGAAGACCGCACCCGGTGTGGCCTCCCGTGAGTCGAACGCGACGTCGGTGATCACGACCTGGGCGTCACCACGGATCGTCGATCCGGGAACGGCGGCGACCAACTGGGCGAATGGAACAGGGGGGAAGGCGGATGTCACCGCCTCCGAGCTTACCCGCGCCCCCATCCGCGGGTGGTTCGAGGTCATGGTCGTCCGAGCACGTGGGGAGGCAACGAGACCGGCGGCGCCGTCGGGATCCCGAGGCGCTGGATGGCATAGCGCGCGACCTGCTGGAACAACGGAGCGGCGGCAACGCCGCCGTAGATCGTGGTGGGTTCGTCGAGGATCGCCGCGACCACGATCCGGGGGTCGCCGGCCGGCAGGAACCCGATGAACGAGGCGACGTATCGGTCGGAGTAGTACCCGCCGTTCGGCGCGGGCTTGAGCGCGGTTCCCGTCTTGCCGGCAACCTGGTATCCGGGGATCTGTGCGCTGATCCCCGTCCCGTCCTCCACCACGTACGCCAGCATCTGCGCGAGGATCGACGCGGTCTGTGGCTGAAGGACCCGCTTCTTCGGAGAGGCCGGCGCCGGCGAGAACGTGCCCGATCCGTCCACCGTGCCGCTCACCAGGCGCGGGCGGACCCAAACACCGTCGTTCGCCACGGTCGCGTAGACCGACGCCATCTGGAGCGGCGTCACGCTCACGCCCTGTCCGTACGAGATGGTGGCGAGGGTGGCGTCGCTCCAGTTGGAGAGGGCGGGAACGATGCCCTCCGATTCGCCCGGGAACCCGAGCCCGGTCGTCCGTCCGAAGCCGAACCGGTTGAGGTACGACGCGAGCGTGGTCTTGCCCACGAGGCCGCCCACCTTGGCCATGCCGATGTTGCTGGACTCGGCCACGATGTCGGCGAGCGTCATGGTCTCGACCGGGTGCGGGTGCGAGTCGTGGATCGTGTACTGGTCGACCTGCATCGAGTCCGGCACCTGGAACCGCTGGGTGATCGACACGGCGCCGGATTCGATCGCGGCGGCCGCCGTGATCACCTTGTTGACCGAGCCGGGCTCGAACGCGTCGGTGACGGCGGGGTTGCGCAGGCGCGCAGGGTCGTGGGCGGCGACGTGCGCGTAGTTGTTCGGGTCGAACCACGGGTAGCTCGCCATCGCGTAGATGTCGCCGGTCCGCACGTCCATCACGATGACCGTCCCGGACTTGGCGCCGTTCGCCTCCACGGCTGCCTTGAGCGCCACCTGCGCCTGATATTGCATCTCGCGATCCAGCGTCGTCTTCAGGTTGGTTCCGTCGATGGGCTCCTTCACGACGTCGATGCCCTGTGCGATGGGCTGACCCGCGCTCTGCTCGAACGTCCGCTCTCCCGGGACCCCGGCGAGCTCCGAGTTGTACTCGGCTTCGAGCCCCGCGAGCCCCGTCCCGTCGATCCCCACGAACCCGACCACCGCCGGGGCGAGCGCACCGTTCGGGTAGTACCGCTTGGGGACGGAGAGGAACCCGATCCCGGGAAGGGCGAGGTCTTCGACGCGCTGGGCCACATCCAGGTCCACCTGCCTGGCCACATATGCGAACGTCCCGGGCGCCTCGAGCGAGGGAAGGATCTGCTTGGGGCGCTCATCGAGCGCGTCCGCGATCTGCGCGGACTCCCCCACGGGATCGGTGACCATCGTCGGGTTGGCGTAGATGTCGCGGGCGTCGAGCGTGATCCCCAGCGGGACGCCCCCACGGTCCAGGATCTGTCCTCTGGAGGCCGGGAGCTCGAACGTCCTCACCCGCTGATCCAGCCCCATCGCCTCGAGGGACCGGTGGTCTCCGACCTGCAGCACCGTCAGGCGAGCCGCGATGCTGCCGAACGCCAGCAACATGAGCGCGAGCAGCGCGACGAGACGTCGCCCCGCTCGAGCCCTCATGGAGCCTCCGATGTGGCGCGTCCGAACCCGGGCACCCGCAGGATGACCACGTTGTCCGACATCACCATCTGGTAGAGCCTGGCCCAGGCCGCGATCCGGCTCGGCGACGACAGGCGCGCGACGTCGGTAGCAAGCACGTCGTGTTGCTCGCCCAGCTCCGCGACGCGCGTCTGCAGCGAATGGACCGCGAACGCCTTCTGCGCGAACAATGCGTTCATGGACACGACTCCGAGCACCAGCCCGACGATCACGAGCGAGGCGAACACCATGAACGTCGAATGGAGGCCGCGGCGCGCCCGCCGACGTGAGCGGGAGTGAGGATCGGTCCGCGGGCGCGCCGCGGGCGTCCGCGCGGGAGGCGCGGATGGTTCGGGATGCTCGGCGGGTGCGGTGGACGCGGGGAGCGCCAACGCCCAACCCTCGGGCAGCCCCGATGGATCGAAGGCGGGATCGGCGTCGATCCGTGGCTCCGGGACGCTCACGCCGCCTCCATCACACGCTCGGCGGCGCGGAGCTTCGCGCTGCGGGCACGTGGGTTCGCGGCGACCTCGGCCCCCGACGGCTGCAGCGGCTTCTTCGTGAGGATCGCGAGGCGTTCGTCCTCGCGGAAGTTCGTCTTGACGACGCGGTCCTCCAGGGAGTGGTACGCGATCACGACCACGCGGCCCCCGGGAGCGAGGAGTTCGACCGCCTGAGGCAGGGAGGCGGCGAGCTCCTCGATCTCCCGGTTGACCGCGATGCGGAGCGCCTGGAACGTCCGACGCGCGGGGTGGGGGCCCCCCGGACGTCGTCCCACGGCGCCCACGACGATGCCGGCCAGCTCGTCCGTGCCCTCGATCCGCGCGCGCGAGCGCGCGCGGACGATCGCGGCGGCGATGCGGCGCGACTTGGGTTCCTGGCCGTACTCGAAGATCAGGTCGGCGAGCTCCTTCTCGGGAAGCTCGTTCACGAGGTCGGCGGCGGTCGGGCCGTCGTCGCCCATCCGCATGTCCAGAGGTCCGTCCTGCCGGTAGCTGAAACCGCGCTCGGATCGGTCGAGCTGCATGGAGGAGACCCCGAGATCGAAGAGCACCCCGTCGACAGGCACCGTCGACGACCTCCTCATCGACCTCCGAGAAGCGCGCACGGACCGGTTGGAACCGTTCCCCGAAGACCGCGAGCCGCTCCCCCGCGATCGCGAGCGCCGTGGGATCGCGATCGATGCCGACGAGCTTGCCCACGCCGGCGGACAACAACGCTTCCGCGTGACCGCCCGCGCCGAGCGTCATGTCGATCACGGTGCCCCTCCCCCCGAGGAACCCGATCACCTCGCGCACCATGACCGGGTCGTGCTGTGCCTCCGCCACGTCACCCGAGGTGGCCGGCGAGCACGCCGAGGCCGATGGAGGCGAGCACCGTGAGCGCGGCCATCCCGATCAAGGACAGGCTCTGTCGAACCTCGGTGCGAAGCTTGTTCGGCGTCATGTGGTCCTCCTGGGGTCGAGGTCGCCGGCCTGATAGGCAGCGGCGTACCGGTCCGTGTAGCGGTCGTAGCCCTCGCGATCCCAGATCTCCATCCGGTCCCGAACGCCGAGCACCACCACTTCCTTGTCGATGCCCACCGCTTCCCGCAATCGCTGCGGGATCGTCACGCGCCCCTGCCCGTCGAGCTTCACCTCGTCGGATGAGCCGAAGAACTGACGCGAGTACGCGCGGCCGTCGGCGTCGGAAAGGGGGGAGGACGCGACCTCGTCGGAGCGCCGCTCCCACTCGGCCCTGGGGAAGCAGAACAGGCAGCCGTCCTGGCCGATGGTCAACCACACGCCGTCTGCGAACGCATCGCGGAAGCGTGCAGGCAACGACAGCCTGCCCTTCGGGTCGAGCTGATAGCTGTGCGTGCCGAGCAGTTCGGTCACGCCCTCCTCCCCTTTCCTCCACTTTGGTCCACCTTTATGCCACTATTACTCCACTGGGTCAACAGCGGAGCAACGGAAAGGTGTGTTGGTTGCGGAGGATCGGTCGAAGGACTGGGAGCGGAACGGCGGAGCGGCCGAGCGGACTACTTGAGGTAGTCCTCCCAGCCGGGCTCGAGCCGGCCGAGCGTCAGACGGAACCCGTCCGTCGGTGCGAACGGACGGCGTGCCAGGGTGAACCCCGCCTCCTGTGGCGTCCGGTTCTCCTTCTTCGCGTTGCATCGCCGGCATGCCGCCACGACGTTCTCCCACGTGTGGGTTCCCCCGCGAGAGCGAGGGATCACGTGGTCGAGGTTCTCGGCCGGCGACGTGCAGTACTGACACGTCCACTCGTCGCGTGCGAACACGGCTCGCCGGGTGAGCGGGGCGTGTGGCCGGTAGGGCACGCGCACGTATCGGCGGAGGCGAACCACGGAGGGCGCCTCCATGGAGATCGTCGCGGACCGGAAGACCATGCCGTTGGACACGATCACCTCGGCCTTCTCCTTCAGGACCAGCACCACGGCCCGGCGCGCGGGCACGACCGCGAGGGGGGAATCGGACACGTTGAGCACCAGGGCGCGGCCCATGCCGGTCAGTCTAGCCGCCCGATTCCGTCTTCGGGCCTCGCGGCGGACCGCGAACCTGCCCCTAGCCAAGCGAATCACACGCGTGTAATCTTGCGAAAGACACGACGGGTCGGCTCGGTCGAGATGCCTGGAGTTGCGAACAGGGGCCGCGCGGGGCGTCCGCCGACCGAGCCGGCTCGTCGTTTCATCTGGAAGCCCCGCCTCCCCCCGCCTCCCTCGGGAACCCGTCCGGTCGGTGTCCGCGTCTTCCCCTCCGGTGCATCTCCGTCGGTGTTTCCGGTCGTTTCCGGGAACTTGCCGTCGTTTCCAACCGTAGAACCGGCCGAGACGTTCGGCCGCAGCCGTGAGGAAGGGGTCGCCGTAAGATGGTGGCCCCCGGCCGGCAACGAGTCACGCCAAGGAGCACGCCAAGAGTCACGGAGGTAACCGTTGGAGGTCCGACAGCAACAGGAGTGGCAGCGGTTCGCCGCGAGCTTCCACGAGATCGAGACCAACGTCGAACGCGTCGTTCGCGGCAAGCACAGTGAGATCCGGCTGGCGCTCGTGGCCCTCGTGGCCGAGGGCCATCTCCTGATCGAAGATGTGCCGGGCGTGGGCAAGACCATGCTCGCGAAGGCGATCGCGCGTTCGATCGACTGCTCGTTCCGGCGCCTTCAGTTCACCCCCGACCTGCTCCCCACGGACGTCACCGGCGTGAACGTGTTCAACCAGGAGCGCGGCGATTTCGAGTTCAAGCCGGGCGCCATCTTCGCCAACATCGTGCTGGGCGACGAGATCAACCGCGCGAGCCCGAAGACGCAATCCGCGCTCCTGGAATGCATGGAGGAACGGCAGGTCACGGTCGACACCGAGACCCACCCTCTGGGCACGCCGTTCATGGTGATCGCCACGCAGAACCCGATCGAGCACGAGGGGACGTACCCGTTGCCAGAGGCGCAGCTCGACCGGTTCATGCTTCGCCTGTCGATCGGCTATCCGACCAACGAGATCGAGGCCGAGATCTTGTCGAGCCACAGCTCCGGAACGCCGCTGACCGATATCGGCCCCGTGAACGACGCGCTCGGCGTCGCGGAGATGATCGTGCAGGCGCAACATGTCCACGTGGCCCCGGCCATCCGCCGGTACATCGTCGACCTCGTGGAGGCCACCCGCCGGCACTCCGACATGTACCTCGGTGCGAGCCCCCGCGCCTCGATCATGATCCTGAAGGCCTCCAGAGCGATGGCCGCGGCCGACGAACGCGACTACGTGATCCCGGATGACGTGAAGGCGCTCGCGGTCCCATCGCTCGCGCACAGGATCATCGTGACGGCGGACGCCGTCATGAGCGGCCGTTCTCCGCAGGTCATCTTGGAGGAGATCCTCTCGGAGGTTCCGGTCCCGGTCGCGGAGACCCCCTGATGCCGTCCGGCCGCGGGGTGGCCGTCCTGTTCGCCGGGCTCGCCATGTGGCTGGTGGCCAGGATCATCGGTTCTCCCGGCCTCGAGGTGATCGCGCTCGGACTCGCGACGTTGCCCGCGATCGCGGCCATCTTCGTCCGCTGGGGACACCAACGCATCGCCGTGCACCGGCACCTCTCCGACATCCGCGTGTCGCCCGGTACGCGGGTGACGGTTCACATCGACATCGAGAACCGGTCGGCCGCCAGCACGTCGTTCCTGTTGCTGGAGGATCGGCTCCCCTCCGTCCTGGGCCGTCCGGCCAGGCTCGTCGTCTCGGGGATCCCGGGCCACGGCACCCAAGAGGTCACGTACACGATCTTGCCGCAGACCCGCGGTCGATATCAGCTCGGACCCCTCACCGTGGACATGTCGGACCCGTTCGCCCTGGTGCGTCAGCGACTGGAGTTCGACGAACGTGAGGACCTGATCGTGACGCCGGAGATCGAGGATCTGACCGGCACTCCCGATGCGGCGTTCGGGGCGAACGTCGGCGCCTCGCGCACGAGGAACCTCTTCCGCACCGGCGAGGAGTACCACACGATGCGCCAATACCACGAGGGCGACGACCTCCGTCGGATCCACTGGCCGAGCGTCGCCCGCACGGGCGAGCTGATGATCCGCCAGGACGAGTCGTCCCAGCGGGCCAACGGACTGGTCTTCCTGGACTCCCGGGACGGCGCGCTGGGACAGAGCCACGGGCAAGCGTTCGAGCGTGCGGTCTCGGTCGCGGCGACCCTGGGTGTGCTGCTTTCGCGCGGCGGCTTCTCGCTGCGGTTCGCGACCGCCGACACACCCCCCGCCGCGTTATCGGAGGAGCGGTTCCTCGAGGCGCTCACCAGCGTCGGCCATTCACAGGTGCGATCGATCGGCCCCGCGCTCGCGCACCTCCGCGCCTCCGCATCGGGCGACACCACCCTCGTCGTCGTCGCGGCACCCCCACAACCGGTCGAGCTCACGTCGCTGATCCGCAGCGGCGGCGCCTTCGGCCCCAAGCTCGCCGTCCTCGTCTACCCGGTCGACCCCGACACCCTGCCGCCCGAGCGACAGGCCCAGTTGGAGGGTCGGGCCACACAGGCCCGGCTCGCCCTGACCCGCGCCGGATGGGACTGCATCATCCTCCCCCCGTCCGCGCGCTTGAAGGACAGATGGCACGTCCCCAAGGAACGTCGCCTCGTGCACAGCGGCTGATCGCGCTCTTCGCGGTCTGCGCCATCGCGATCGCCACCGCGTTCGCGTTCGGACGCGTGTTCATCGGGCACGGATCGACCTGGCGCCTCATGGGAGTGGCCCTGGCGTCGGCCCTGGTCGCATCCGCCCTGGAACGGCGGAACCTGCTGCTCGCGACGCTGGTATCGGCGGCGGTGCTCGCCGTGGTCGTCGGGCTCCTGGTCTTCCCGGGGACGACGTGGCACGGTCTCCCGACGCTCGACACGCTGCGGCACGCGTACGACGCCTCGCATCTGGTCGGCGAAGAGGCTCGCCTCCAGGTCGCGCCCTCGCCGCCGCTGAAGCCCCTGATGTTCGCCTCGATCCTGGCGATGTGGGCGGCGATCTTCTCCTGCCATGCGCTGGCGTTCCGCGCGGGTAGCCCGATCCTGGCGCTCCTGCCGCCCATCGCCATGCTCGCGTTCGCCGACACCGTGCTCGAGGAGTTCATCAAGCCCGTCTACGGCGTCGTGTTCCTGGCGGCCGCGCTCGCGATCGTCTTCGCCGACGCGCTGCGCCGGGTGCAGGGGTGGGGCCCGGTGTGGACGGGTCCGGGGTCCCGCGCGCGCCTGTCCGCCACGGCCAGCCGGGGCGCCAGGCGGGTCGCGGTCGCGGCCGTGGGCACCGCGATGATCGTGCCGTTCATCGTGCCCGGGTTCGGATCGAAGGCGATCTTCGACATCAGCTCCACGAACGCCTCGGATCGGGTGCGCATCGATCCCTTGGTCTCGATCAAGGCGAGCCTGACGCGGAACGATCCCGTCGAGGTCTTCCGGGTGCAAGCCGACGCCCCGTCGTACTGGCGGATGCTCTCGTTGACGAACTTCGACGGCGACACCTGGCGCCCGGACCTCATCGACACCGGCGACCCTGTGACGCCGGACACGATCCTGTCGGCCGGAGCCCTGGGGACCGAACCGGTGCAGCAGACGTTCACGATCTCGAGCGATCTCGGATTCCCCTGGCTCCCCCTCGCCTACCCGCCACAGCAGATCGACGTGCCGAACAGGTCCGTGCGCTACAACAGTTCCAGCGGAACCGCCACCCTCGACGGTGAGCTGAACGCCGGCGACGAGTACCACGTCACGTCGGTCCCCGTGCAGCCGACGCCGGCGCAGCTGGCGGCGGTCGTCTTCCCCCCGCCGGCGCAGGAAATCGAGCCCACGTCGCTCGACGGAGTTCCTCCCGACGTGGTTGCCGGGATCCGCGCGATCGCAGAGCGATGGACGGCTGGCGCCGCCAACGACTACGAGCGCATCCTGGCCATCCAGGATCATCTGAGCGATACCTCGCAGTTCACCTACGACAAGACCGTCCCGGCCCGCGACGACTCCTACACGATCCTCGAGTTCCTGACGACGACGAAGCGAGGCTTCTGCCAGCAGTTCGCGAGCGCGATGGCCGTGATGCTCCGAACGCTCGATATCCCGTCGCGCGTGGCGATCGGCTACACCCCGGGCCAACGCGATCTGGATACCGGTGCGTACTCGGTGACGACGAGCGAGCTCCACAGCTGGGTCGAGGTGTTGTTCCCGACGTACGGCTGGCTCGCCTTCGAGCCCACACCCGGCCGGACGAACCCGGTCGCGAACGAGTATCAGCACCCCGCCGCCTCCTGTCCCCCCGGGACGCCGGGATGTCCCGCCGCATCCGGTGGCGGAGCCACGGAGGTGCCGGGGACGACCGGCGGTCAGAGCGAACTTCCTCGGCAGCTCCAGAACCTGTCCCGGCGGGAGCTCGCGACCGGCCTGGCGCTGACGCCACTCCCGCCCGCCGACTCGGCCGCTCGAAGCCGGCGCGCGCCGGTGGGGAAGGTGATCCTGCTCCTGCTGGCGATCGGCATCGTGGTGGCGCTCGCGATCCCGCCCATCCGCGCCCTGCGGCGCCAGGCCCGGCTTCGCAGGGCCGGGCGAGAACCGCGCGCCCTGATCCTGGCGACGTACGACGTGTTCACCGAGCGCGCCGCCGACCTCGGTCACTCCAAGACGCCGGGCGAGACGCTCCGTGAATATCGCACCCGTCTCGCGGCCGGAGGTGTGATAACGGACGGCCATCTGGACCGTCTCACGTCCATCGCGGGACGAGCCGCCTACTCGCTCGACGAGCCAGGCGCGGCCGAGGTCCACGAAGCGTCGGAGGCCGCGAACTCGGTGCTGCACTCCCTCCGGGAGCGCACGCCCATCGGGCAGCGGATCGCAGGCCAGTACCGGCTGCGCCGGTAGTTCCCCGGGGATCCCTACGAGCCGGTGGCGGTGTGCACCGCGGCTTCTCGGAGCGCCCTGACGAACCGCTCGCGGTCCTCGCTGAACTGCGCCACGTTGGTCCGGACGCTGGTGGCGATGTCGTCGATCGCGACGAAGAACGCCATCTGTCCCTCGCGGAGCGCGTCGATGACCTCGCCGTCGCGGCGGCAGATCTTGAAGATGCTCTGTCCGTCCGTGACGAGCTTCACGTCCGAGAGGTGCCGGTCGAGCTGCGCCTTCTTGTTGAGGAACTCCCACGCCCGCCGGACCCGCTGCAGCGACATGCCGCCGTCGAGGAGCGACTTCACCACGCGGAGCGCAACCAGGTCGCGGAACGAATAGAGCCGTGGAACCCCGGGGCGTCCGCCGGTGCCCTGCACCGAGGGCTCTACCAGGCCGATCTGATCCCAGTACCGAAGCTGTCGTGACGTGCAAGCGGTGAACTTGCTGGCCTGATGAGCCGTGAATCCCTCCATGGACGCGCGCCCTTTCACGAACTTCGTCGCCACACCCTCGATACGTCGGCACGTGCCCAACACCTGAACACTCAACGTGCGGTGAACGGTCACGCGCCCAGGGGAAGGGAGACCCTGTTGTACAGCAGCGCGTGAGACCGTGGCAAGCGCTGAGGTCACAACCGTCACCAAACCACCCGGACGGGCTAGCCGTTGATGCGACGTCGCGGAGCTGGACGGAACGACGGCGCGCGACGCGACGGTGTCGTCAGCCGCGCGGGTCGTCGGCGGGCGGCTGCTGGCGTCGAGCGAACCGAGCGGCGATACGACCCATGACGCCGGTGAACGTCAGCCGACCGGACGACTGCATCTCTCGGATCTGGTCGCGTCCCAGCTGGCCGAGGTAGCGATAGATCAACAACGCCGACAGCACCATGATGACGAAGCCGGCGGCCGCGACCCACGGCGACACGACGAAGAGCAGGAGCAGCAGCAGGCCGCCGAAGAACGCGAGCGCCGCGAACCGGATGCGACGAGCCAGATGGGTGTAGAGGTCGGTCCTCCCGACCTGCTCCACGAGCCGCGGGTCCTCTTCCGCGAGTCGCTTCTCGATCTCTTCGAGGATCCGTTGTTCGTGCTCGCTGAGGGGCATCCCGTTTCCTGCCTGGGTGGGGAAAGACGTCCGTTCGATTATAGGAGTCGGACGGTGCAACCGCGGCTTGAGCGCACGGTCGCTTCAGTTCCTTCGATCGCGTTCGATCAGGGAGGCCGGCCGCGCCGCGCCCCGGCCGAACCGCAGCTCGATCCGATCGAGCACCCGCTCGACATCGCCCCATCGCTCCCCGTGGAGCATCGCGAGCTGCTCGGCGCCGGCCGGGACCAGCCCGCTGGCCTGCACGCCGAGCAGCCGGATCCGCCGGCGCTGGCCGGGCAGCGCGCCGTAGAGCTCGGCGACGGTCCTGTACAGATCCGCCCCGATGTCCGTGGCGTCGGGGAGCGTCCGGGACCGGGTGAGGGTCTGGAAGTTCGCCAGGCGCGCTTTCAGCACGACCGTCCGGGCGCGGTACCCGTCGGCGCGCAGGCGCGCCGCCACCCGTCCCGAGAGGTCGAGCAGCTCCCGCAGGATGTCCTCGTCGGCGTCCAGGTCCCGCTCGAACGTCTCCTCGTGGCTCACCGACTTCGGCGCCTCGTACGGGATCACGTCGCGGTCGTCGACGCCGTTCGCGAGCTCGTGGAGGTGATGCGCCGACGCGTGGCCGAGCAGGCGTTCCAGGATGGACTCGGGCGTGCGGCCCAGGTCGCCGATCGTGCGGATGCCCAGCCGGCCGAGCGTCTCACCGGTCTTCTCCCCCACCCCCCACAGGCGCCCGACCGGCAACGGCTCGAGGAACGTCTGAACCCCGCCGGCGGGGACCACGAGCATCCCGTTCGGCTTGCAGTCGTCGGATGCGAGCTTGGCGACGAACTTCGAGGGGGCGACGCCGACGGAGCACGTCACGCCGACCTCGCGCTCCACGTCGGCCCGGATCTTCGAGGCGATCTCGGTCGAGGACCCGAACAGCATCGTCGCGCCCGAGACGTCCAGGAACGCCTCGTCGAGCGAGATCGGCTCCACGAGCGGGGTGTAGGAGCACAGCACCTCGCGGAACCGGTGGGAGTGTGCGCGGTAGGCGTCGAAGTCGGACGGCAGGAAGACGATGTCGGGGCACAGGCGGCGGGCCCGGACCGCCGGCATCGCTGATCGGACGCCGTACTTCCGAGCCTCGTAGGACGCCGAGGCGACCACGCCGCGCGCGCCGGGGCCTCCGACGACGACCGGCTTCCCGGCGAGCGAGGGATCCTTCAGGACCTCGACGGACGCGTAGAACGAGTCGATGTCGACGTGCAGGATCGGCTCGGTGCTCACCCCGCGGAGCCCGGGCTCGAATGCCAGAGCCGGCGTGCCGGCAGGGCGGGTTCCGTCGGCGCTTCCATGGCTTCCCGCAAGCGTCCTTCACCCCTCGCGCGGTGCAGCGCGGTGAGGTCCCAGACCTCCTCGGCGATGATACTCACGCCCTTCACGCCGGTCCGCCGCAGTTGCCCCCACACCGCCATCGCGTAGGAGTGGAACACGGTCTTCGCGACCTTGGGCTGGACCGACTCGAAGACCGTGACCTCGACCGGGCCGGTGGCGTCGTCGAGCGTCAGGAAGATGATCCGCTGGCCGCTGCGGATCGCCGGCGTCTGCGAGGCGACCTTCACCCCGGCGACCATGACCTTCTGCCCTCCGCGACACGCGTGCAGGTCCTTCGTCCGGGTCACGCCCAGGTCGGCGAGCAGCGGCTCGAAGAACGAGACGATGTGACGCGTGGCGTCCAGGCCGAGCACCTCCAGCTCCGCCCGGACGACCTCGGCGTCGGAGTAGTCGGCGAACCGGTGGGCGGGCGCGGCGGCGTCGGCGAGCGTGAGCTGGTCCCCCTCGCGCTCGGGCGCGGTCGTCATGGCGGCGTACAGGTGGTTCCGGCGGTTCTGGCCGGCTTCCCGGCCGGCCGGTTGCGCCGCGAGCCGGTCGAACGCTCCCGCATGCGCGAGCGCCTCCGTCACCGGCCGGGAGACCGTCGTTCGCCGCAGGAAGTCCCCCACGTCGCGGAACGGCCGTTCGGCGCGCCCTTGCAGGATCGAACGGACCTCGGCGTCGCTGATGCCGTGCACGGCCTGCAGGGCCAGGCGGATGCCGAAGACACCCTCGGCCACCTCTTCGGCGACGTACTCGGACTCGCTTTGGTTCACGTCGAGCGGCAGGATGGGGATGCCGTGCTGGCGGGCGTCCTCCAGCAGCAGCCGCCGCGGATACATCCCGGGGTCGTGGGTGAGGATCCCGGCCAGGAAGTGCGCCGGGTAGTGCGCCTTCAGCCACGCCGATTGATAGGTCGGCACCGCGAAGGCCGCCGCGTGCGCCTTGCAGAATCCGAAGCTCGCGAACTCCGCCACCGCGGCCCACGCCTTCTCGGCCGCGGCTCGGTCCACGCCGCGCGCCGTCGCCTTCTCCAGGAAGTCGGCGCGGAACCCAGGCAGCATCTCCTCGTCGTCCAGGTGGCGCCGGATGTGGTCGGCATAGGTCAGGTCGTAGCCGGCGATCGCGGCGAGCGCCCGGATCACCTGCTCGTGGTAGACGATCACGCCGTGCGTCTCGCTGAGCGCCGGACGCAGGTCGGGATGGATGTAGACCGGCTCCTCCATCCCCATCCGTCGGCGCAGGTACGGCTGGATCATGTCGGACTTCACCGGCCCGGGCCGGAACAGCGATATGTCGACGATCAGGTCCTCCCACCGGGTGGGCTGGAGCTTCTGGAGCAGCTCGCGCTGGCCGGGCGACTCGATCTGGAAGCAACCGAGCGTGTCCGAGGCGCGGATCAGCTCGAACGTCGGGATGTCGTCGGTGGCGATCCGGTCCAGGTCGACCTTCTCGCCGGTGGTGCGCGCGATCTCGTCCAGGGCATGGCGCATGGACGAGAGCATCCGGATGCCCAGGACGTCGAGCTTCAGGTAGCCGAGCAGCTCGACGTCGTCCTTGTCGGCCTGGATCATCCGGTGTCCGTTCGCGCTCCGCTCGAGCGGGACCCGGTCCACCAGCTCGTGGTTCGACAGGACGATGCCGCACGGGTGCAACGCGATGTGGCGTGGGAACCCGTCCAGGCGCTCGGCCACGCGGAACAGCAGCTCGAGCTGCGGCATGGGCAGGTTGATGCCGTGGAGCTCCGGGAGGCGTTCGATCGCTTCGCGCAGGTGGCGGGCCGAGATGTGCGGGAACGCCTTCGCCACGACCCCGAGCTCGGCGTCGGGCAGGCCGAGCGCCTTGCCCACCTCGCGGACCGCCGAGCGCGCCCGATACGTGTCGATCATGGCGACGCAGGCCGCGCGGTCGTCGCCGTGGCGCGAGAGCACCATGTCGTAGACGTCCTCGCGCCGCGCCGACTCCACGTCGATGTCGATGTCCGGCGGCTCGTCGCGCATGGGATTCATGAACCGCTCGAACGGCAGGTCGTGGCGGACCGGGTCCACGTCGGAGATGGCGGTCAGGTAGCAGACGAGCGAGCCGGCCGCCGAGCCTCGGCAGGCGCAGCGGATGCCCATCGCCTTGATGTCCGCGACGATGTCGGCCACGGTCAGGAAGAACGCCGAGGAGCCCATCTCGTCGATCATGGTCAGCTCGTGGTGCAGCCGATCCAGGACCGGCCGCGTGGCCTTCACGTTCCGGTCCTCGATGCCGCGCCGGCACCGTTCCGCGAGCACCGACGAGGCGCTCCGCCCATCCGGCACCGGGAAGTCCGGGAAGTGCATCCGCTTCAACCCCAGGTCGAACGTGCACCCCTCGGCGATCCGCAGCGTGGCGTCGCAGAGATCCGGCCGCTCGTTGAACAACGCACGCATCTGTCCGGAAGGCTTGAGGTATCCCTCGGCATTCGCGCGGGTGACGTGGTTCTGCGCGATCGGCACGATCTTCCGCATGCACTCCAGCGCGTCGGCCAGGAACGCGTCCTCGGGTACCAGGTAGCGGACCGGGTTCGTCGCGACGGCACGGACCTCCAGCCGTTCGGCGAGCCGCAACATCGCGCGGACCTCGTCGTGGCTCTCGCGTTCCACGCGATGCTCGACCGCGACGACGCACCGATCGCCCCCGAACGCGTCCCGGAACGGCTCGGCGGCGCGACGAGCGGCATCCGTCCTGCCGGCGACGGCCAGACGTCCCGGTGCCGAACGGGGACCGAGCAACACGACCAGACCGGTGGCGTGCGCGCAGACCTGCGAGTCAGTGACCGACGGATCGCTGCGCTCGCCGAGCATGTGCGCGTCGGTGATGAGACGGCAGAGGTTCGCGTATCCCTGGACGTCCTGCGCGAGTAGCACGATGTGTGTGTCGGTGACGGCTGGGCTTCTGATGGTCAGTGAGGCACCGAGGACGGGCTTCACTCCGTGTTCCTCGCAGGCCCTGACGAACCGAGCCGCGCCGTAGAGGCCGTCGCGATCGCAGATCGCGACGGCCGGCATGCCGAGATGGGCGGCGCGGCTCACGAGCTGTTCGGGCGTGAACGCGCCTTCCTTCAGCGAGAAGCACGACCGGACGTCGAGATGCACGAACGGCGGGTCCGACGTGCGGGTGTCGCTCAATGGAGGCTCCAGGGGGAATCGAACAGGTGTTCGAGTCTAAGAGGAGCGGTCGCTCCTGTCCAGACCTGGAGGGAGATGCGCTACTTGCCGGACGAAGAGCCGTTGCCGGTGGGCTTCGCGCCGGGAGCGGGCCCCTTCGGTGGCGGCGCCAACTGGTCGGCCGTCTTGGGACCCGCTGGATAGCCGCCGCGTACGGACACCCCGGACGACCGCTTCCGACCGTCTCCCGATGCTTTGCCCATGGCGATCACCTCACGCATCGATGAAGTCGAGGTACTCGACTTCGGCCCACCGAACGAGGATACCCGAGCCGGTCGGCACGACGTCGCCGTTGGTATCGAGCTCGAACTCTCCCGACTCGGGATCCACGGAGTACGCCTCGGCGAGGAACAGATCCTGTTCGTCCGGATACCCGGCGGCGTACGAGCGGAGCCCTTCATCCCCCATGCTCAAGAACGCCCCACCGAGCCACACCCCGCTCTTGAGCCGGACCCGAACCCAGCCGTCCGGTTGCAGACCGAACACGTAGTCCCAGGCCCGCGGGGCTGGCGTCGGCCCGGTGAACGCCCTCGACCACGTTCGCTGTTGCACCGTGCCGCGGCCGACGACGATGCCCAACGCGATCGGGATCGCGACGTAGAGGAGCGGCAACAGCCAGAGCGCGAGCGGGAGATCGCCGTCCCGGAGCCGGCCGGTCAGGAGGTACGTCCGCCACCCCCAGACGGTGAACGGCGCGATCGCGGCCTGGAACACGGCGGATACGCCGACGAAGCGAAGGACGCGATCGGCGAACCCGACCCCCCACGCGCCGACGAGCCGCTCGAAGGACCACGTGTACAGCGCACCGGGCAGCAACGCCACGATCAGAACGACCAACGCTTGGAACGTGTCCGGCATCGCTTGTCCTGAACCAGGTCACGCTACGCGCCGGGACTGACAGGGACCTTTCGACTCAATCCCAGAGCCGTTCCATGTGCCACGCGTCGCGCTGGCGGTCGTGATACAGGTCCCATACGGCGCCGCCCTTCGCCTCGACGCGCCAGTACTCGCGGTCGCGGCCGTCGGCCCACCACCGTCCCTCGATCCGCCACCGCCCGATCACGTCGACCACCTGGTAGCGCCGCCCTCTCCACACGAAGACCGCCGGCATGCCCGCGTCGCGTTCCACCTGGACGTCCTCGTCGTAGCGCTTCGCCACCCGGTCCCTGCCTCATCGACGCCCCTCGTGTGAGTCGAACGTATGTTCGAGAGGGAAGTTCGAATGTACTCCCGTGCTCCGACAGCCGTCAAGACGAGGTTCGGGCGTCCGGGGTACGGTCGCGCCATGTGGGACACCGGCGACCCGATCGTGCTCCGCGAGATCTGGAGCGATCAGGTCTTCGAAGCTCGTCCCGCCACCGTGGTCCTGGACCTGCCGCTCCAGACGACGCTCTTCGTGGCGGCGTTCGTCCGTTGCGGCGTGGCGATCGACGACACCGGCGTCGAGCTCCGGTTCCCCGATCGTCCCTGGCATCTGTACACCCGCGAACGCGGCGACTTCGGTGTGCTCTCGTTCGCGTGGCCCGATACGCCGTACTCGATCCTGCTGCTCTCCGAGCCCGACGGATCACCGCGCGGCTGGTACGTCAACCTCCAGACGCCACTCCGGCGCACCGCCATCGGGTTCGACACGGTCGATCACCTGCTCGACGTGCTGATCCCGATGGACCGATCATCGTGGGCGTGGAAGGACGAGGACGAACTAGCCGAGGGGATCGCGCTGGGACTCTTCACCGAAGCCGACGCCGGCTGGCTCCGCTACTGGGGCGAGCGCGCGGTCGAGCATCTGTTCCTACGGCTGCCGCCGTTCGACGAGCCGTGGGAGGACTGGCGCCCCGATCCGTCGTGGCCCGTACCGGAGCTCCCGCCCGGCTGGGATCTGGTCTGATCTCCAGGCCGGCACGGGACAGCGCCTCGTGCACGGGCTAGGCTTCCGGCTTCGCCCATCGAAGGAGGCACCGCATGAGTGACGTTCCCGGCGGCCCCACCCCGCCACCACCCCCGCCTCCCCCACCGATGATGGGCGGGCCGCAGGGAGGCATGGCCCCGAAGACGCTCGGCGAGATCCTGTCCGCCGCCTTCAACATCTACAAGGCGAACGCGTCCAAGCTCCTCCTCATCGTGGCGATCGTGGTCGTACCCCTGTCGTTCATCAGCGCTCTGTTCTCCGGAGTGGTCTTCGAAGGGTCGAAGCACACGGTGGTGGTCCTCGGTCAGCCGGTCGAGGTCATCGATCGGAGCTTCGGATTGCTCCTGGCGGGCGCGCTCGTCGCGGGGTTGATCAGCATCATCATCACGGCGGTGCTCCAGGCCGCGATCCTGCGAGCCGCCGCACAGGCGACGATCGGCGATCCCGTCGACGCGGAAGAGAGCTACCGGTTCGGCCTCAAGCGCCTCGGCAGCGTCATCCTGGTGTCCGTGCTCGTCGGGCTCGCGGTCATCGGCGGCTTCATCCTCCTCATCATCCCGGGGATCATCTTCCTGGTCCTCCTGTCCGTGTCGGTTCCCGTGCTGATCGTGGAGAACCGTCGCGGGACGGCGGCGATGGGCCGTTCATGGAACCTGGCGAAGGGACACTTCTGGCACGCGTTCGGCGTCATCATCGTGGCCGGGCTCATCGTCGGGTTCATCTCGGGGATCATCGGTGCGATCGGCGGCAGCGCGTGGGTCCTCCGGTGGGTCTTCACCGCGATCGCGCAGGTATTGACCGCACCGTTCAGCGCGCTCGTCTCGGTGCTCCTGTACCTGGATCTGCGCACGCGGAGCGAGGCGCTGTCGGCCGACACGCTGCGCGCCGAGCTCGCAGCAGCCGGTTCGTCCGGGTAGGCTCGTCTCCGGCACTTATGTTCCACTTGAAGTCGACGGTCATCCCGCCAAGCTTGATGTGAGGTCGTCGCCGAGCATGGGCTCAGTCCGTGCCATCCGATGGAACCTGACGGCTCAACCCGAGAAGGGGAGCTTCGCCCCGACCGATCACACGTCCAGACGCGCAGTTGCCCACCATGCAGGTTCAGGGTTGGGAGGCGCGAGCTTCATCTCGGTCTTGGGCGTGCCAGGCACCGGGTTCGGATGGTCGTCCACCTCCGCTTGCCTCGCCACGACCGCCTCGGCCGTGACGTTGAACACCGTCAGGTCCTGGGACGCGATGATCGGGCCGTCGAAATACTGTTGCGCATCGGCGAGGATCTGCCCGATCGCGGGATTCAAGGGCAGGTGCCACAGGGCCGCCATCCGCGGCTGGGCCATCGCGAAGACACGCCCCGCCTGCTCGGGAAGCGTGTGCGCCTTCTTGAGGAGCGGTTCGACCACCTCCAGCGGCTTCCCCATCACCGCAGCGGCGATCGCGGGTGACAGGTAGCACTCATGGATAAGCAGGTCGCAGCTCTGCGCCGCGTCAACCACGAACCGGCATGGGGTGGTATCGCCGGAGAACACGACGGATCTCCCCGCGAACTCGATCCGGTACCCGACCGCTCCATTGAGTGCGTGCATCACAGGGAAACTCGTGATCAAGACGCCGTTTCGTTCGTAGACCACCTCGACCGTGTCGTAGGGCACCTCGTGAGGGATCGCCTCGTTGCCGGTGTTTGCGTTGAAGCCCGCTACCGAGGCCGTGTCCCAGGCGAGCGCTTTGGTCATGTGGTCGATGAACGAGGCGAACCCCCACTCGGGTCGGTCGGAGGTCCCGCCCCAGATCTCGACCGGGTCCCGACGACCGCCCTTGGCGAAGCTCCCGAGAAGCGTCGGCAGTTCGCCGATGTGATCCGCGTGTAGGTGCGAGAGGAAGACCTTCGTGGTTCCTGCCAAGGGGAGCAAGAGGCTCTTCCAGTTCGCGAGGCACCCCGAGCCTAGGTCGAAGAAGAAGAAGTCTTTCGCCTCGTTCCCGACCTCGACCAGGACCGAGCCGGAGGCCTGCGCACGTGTGACGTTGGGGTCACCGCTTCCCAAGATGGTCACGCGCATCTCGTCAGGACGCAGTTCCTCTTGGCCCGGGATGAAGCGCTCCGGATACGCATCCGGTGGTCCGGAGACCGAACGAAGCGAGAGCGGATGCGTGCCGCCCAGATAGGCCATCTGGGGAAGCTGATCCGGGGACTGCGTGCTCATCCGACCTCCTCTATCGCGGCCTGCCTCTCGGAGCACCGTGGGCGCATTATGACGACACTCGCGAGAGTGTCGCTCGACTCCCGGTCGATCAGCGCGGTCGACGACTGGTGGCGATCAGAGGAACAGCTGCGATCACGCGCACGGAGTCCCTCCTCCTCTCCCCATATGCGTGCCAGCGGTGCGGTTGACTGGTATGCGAGCCAGCGGTGCGGTTGACGGGGATCCTGTTCCTGGTCGGGTTGTCGTTGAACGACGCGATCCGCTGGGCGCTCTTCATGGGGACGATCTCACGTGGGTACTGGGGTGGCCTCGCCGGGCGTCGCGCAGGACTGGGCGGGTGGCCACTGGGCGAGCCGTATTCGGGGGGTTACGGATCGGACCGACCGCCCTCGCGCTGCGGGTCATCTGCAGCCAGGGAGACCCCTGTTTCATGAGATCTGATCGACCACGCGCCCCGGCGCTGGCAGCCGCGCAGTCGCACGCGATAGACCCGTGGGCGAGGTCGGCGGTCACCCCGCGATAATGGCCGACGTGGAGGAGGTCGAGGTCGTCGTCGCCCATAGCGAGCGCGTGACCCTGCGCGTCGGCGACGTCTTCCTCAAGATCGACACCGACCAAACGCGCACCGACGTCGAGGTCGAGGCGATGGCCTTGGCGCCGATCCCGACTCCGGAGGTCCTGTGGCGGAAGCCGCCCGTGCTGGCACTCGCCGCGCTCCCAGGGACGGCACTCGGCCGCCTCGGCGAGCCGTCGACCGCATCGGCGGCGGCGTGGGCCGCTGCCGGTGCCGCCGCACGGACGCTGCACGACGCGCCACTGCCGCCTTGGCCCGGTGAAAGCCTCGACGAGATCGCATCGCAGCTCGACCGCGAATGCGAGTGGCTCGTCACGAACGGCGTCCTTCCGAGCGATATGGTCACGCGCAACCGCCGGATCGCCGAGGCCGCGCTCCGCCCGTGGACACCGGTGTTCACGCACGGCGATCTACAGATCACCCACGTGTTCGTCGACGGTGACGAGATCACCGGAGTCGTCGACTGGTCCGAGGCTGCCCGGGGCGATGCGCTGTGGGACCTCGCCAGCTTGACGCTCGGACACGAGGAGCACCTTGCCGACGTTGCAGCCGGCTACGGCACCGACGTCGACCTCGACGTGATCCACGCGTGGTGGTCGCTGCGGAGCCTGCTGGCCGCCCGCTGGCTGATCGAGCACGGCTTCGACCCGTCCTCGCCAGGCTGCGAGTTCGACGTGCTGAGATCCCGGATACGAGACTAACGGCCACGCGCCCCAGCGCGAGCCTCACGTGCACCGCCGTCCGTGAAGACCGAGGCCCGGATCGACACGGTGTTGATAGAGAAGGTCGATGTGATCGGTGGCGAGCCGCTGCAGCGAACCCTCGACCGCGACGCGCACGTTCTCCGGGCGGCTGTCGAGGGGAGGTGTGCCGCCCGGCACGTGCGAGATCCACCCGAACTTCGTCGCGAGCACGACCTGGTCCCGGCGGTCCTTGATCGCCCACCCGACGAGCTCCTCGTTGGTGAACGGGCCGTACGCCTCCGCGGTGTCGATGAGCGTGACACCGAGATCGATCGCGCGATGGATCGTCTTGATCGACTCCGCTTCGTCGCTCCCGGCCCCGGTGTAGGCGTGGGACATCCCCATCGTCCCCAACCCGATCCGTCCGACCTCGAGGGCGCCCAGCTTCGCGTGCTTCATCGTCCTCCCCGATCAGCTCAGTACGATCATGGAGCGTCGTCGCGTTCGACATCCTAAGTTCCTGGATACGAGAGCCACGCCTAGGATGGTCGCGTGGATGCCGAAAGCCTCCTCGCCCTCGTCCGGTTCCACGCATGGGCGAACGACCGGATCCTGACGACGTCGGCCGGCCTGTCGGACCAGGAGTTCCGCAGGACCACGAACCTCGACCACGGCAGCGCCTTCCAGACCCTGCGCCACCTCGTCGACGTCGACTGGAGCTGGCGCGAAGCCCTGCTGGGGAACGACGTTGGAGAAACTTACGTGTGGGATCACGGGTTCGAGCTCGACGACCTCCCGGCGATCCACGCGTTCTGCCTCGAAGAGGACGTCCGATTGCGGAGCTACGTGGAGTCCCGCGACGATGCGGCGCTGGCCGAGTCGATGGAGCTCGGCCCCGACTTCGCGAGGCCGCCGTGGCTGATCGTCGCCCACGTCGTGAACCATGGAACCCAGCATCGCAGCGAGCTCGCCCGCTACCTCACCGAGTGCGGGCACTCGCCGGGCGAGCTCGACCTCCTGGACGCGCAAGAACTGCCGTGGCCTGCCGGCGATGGTGAACCGAACTAGGCCTGGTCCGGCCAGGGGGCGACGTCGACCTCGTTGCCCTCGGCGTCGGCCAGGGTCCACCATCCGGGGGCGTTCTCGTCGCTGACCACGTGGCCACCGGCGGCGAGCGCCGCCGCGACGCGCGCCTCCGCCTGGTCGTGCGGCACGTAGACGTCGATGTGGATCCGGTTGCGTTGCGGCCGCGGCGCGTCCATCTGCTGGAACCAGAACGGCGGCCCCTTCGTGTGGGGATCGAAGATGTCCTCCTCATCCTCTTCCTTGTAGCCGAGCACGGCGCGCCAGAACGGCAGCACCTCGGGGATCACGAGCGCATCGATCGCGACCTGGATGGTCTGTAAGCCGGTCAGGTCGACCGGGATCCCCAGTTCGCGCGCCGCCTCCGAGATCTGCCGGGCCAGCGCGACGTCGCGCTCGGTCAGTCCGCCCTCACTGTGCGTCTTCAGACGCACCGTCACGCCGCCGTACCGGAGGTCGATGTCCGGGTGATGGTTCGCGGCCTCGGCCAGCTCGCCGATCGCGTCCACCAGCGCGAGACCCTTCGCGAACGACCCGGTGCGGTAGTGCGTCGACGCGGCGTCCCGGATCACCCGCCAGTCGAACTCGTGGAACCGCTGCGGTGTGATCGTCTCGCTCATCCGGCCCTCCTCGCGCGACTGGGTGAGAGGCCCGCTTGCCGGAACCTCGTGGGTGGCGTTGCCCCGAGCGCAGGCGGGCCCTGGACGACCTCGTTCACGCACACGTAGGTCTGTAGCCACCACTCTTTCGTCTCCTCGTCGATCTCTCCCTCGCCCACGACGAAGCTGGTGTTCAGCCATCGGTAGCGCTCGTCATCGCTCAACAACTCCACGCGCGTGAGGATGGCTCGGCGTCCTCCGTCCGGGGAGTCTTCCTGGACGCTCTGCCCATGAAGGGAGATGAGGATCCCTGCCGTGTCTTCGGTCCTGATCACTCCCCGAAGGTTGGGAGTCCACACCCCGTCTTCCCGCTTACGGGGGTAGTTGGCCCATCGCACGCTCCCCTGCAGCACGTCGCCGGAGACCGTGCCTTCCCCCCAGCCGAATCCTGCGGCCTCAGCCGTGCCGAACGGACGCACCCATTCACCGTCGGCATATCGCATCGATACGTGGCACAGAGGCTCGAGTCGCATCGTTGGCAACGGAGTCTAGGTCACGCCCGACATGTGGTGGGACTCGCCTGCCGTCCCTGAGGGCCTCTCGACCACCTTCAGCAGCGAGCGGAAGTTGAGCGTAGCGCCGGCGGCGAGCGCCGCCGCGAGCGCGCTCGCCTGGCGTGCGGCACGTAGAGTCGATGTGGATCCGGTGCGTTGCGGGCGCGGCGCGTCCATCTGCTGGACCAGAACGGCGGCCCCTTGGTGTGGGGATCGAAGATGTCCTCCTTATCGCACTCCTCGGACTCCCGAGCAGGGCGAGCCAGAAGGGCGGCACCCATCCCGAGCGGATCGATCGTGACCAGGATGCTCTGTAAGCGGTCGTCGCCGGGATCCGCATCGCTCACCTCCTCCAACCTCGAAGGGATCGCGAGTCGGCTCGAAGCGTCCTCGCTGTGCGTCTCAGATGACGAGCCGCCGTACGGAGGGCACGTTGGACACCGACGTCGTCACTCGACGCGGGTCGCAACACCGCGACCGGCCATGTCGTGCTCGACCTTGCCGCTGACAAGGGCGTTGCGAGCTTCGCGGGCGGGACCGGAATCTTCATCGGATTCCAGGCCCATGCCGATGTCTCCACCGGCTCGGACGGACTGTGGCATTGGGAAGGGACGTACAGCTTCGACTGAGCGCTTGAGCCGCGGCGGCACGTTGTTGCTGCGAGCCCGAACCTCTTCCGATCGACGCCACGCGAGGACTCGACGCCGTCCGATCGTTGCTGGAAGCACCCTCGCCCGCCGTCTTGATCACATACAAGCGCGAAGGCTCCGGCGACGTGTCCCCGGTGTGGTTCCGCTATTCGGACGAGGCGTTCGAGGTCGTGGTGGCGAAGACCGATATCAAGCTGCAACACCTGACGCCGATCCACGCGCCGTGCTCATGATCTTCGAGACCATCGCTCCCTTCCGCGGCGTGAAGGTCCGAGCCGCCGTCGAACTTGACGACTCGCACGTCGAAGAGGGTGAGACTCGGCGATCCATCTCTTCGCGCTACTTGGGACCCGAGGTCGCGAAGGCCTTCGTCGCGCAGCGAGGTGAAGGTATCGTCGTTCGCCTCTCCGGATCGGCGGCCCAGGTGTGGGACCTCTCCGCGATCCTGCCCGACGCGAACAGATATCACGGCTAGTTCCAACGCGTTGTGACAGGCTCCAACTAGACGGGCGAATCATCGAGCCGGTCGGCGCGACGGAGGGGGCATCCGATGAAGGCGATCGTCCAGGAGCGGTTCGGTTCGCCGGACGTGCTGCGTTTCGTGGACATCGACTGCGCCCGAAGTCGGGGCCGACGACGTCCTGGTCCGGGTGCACGCCGCCGCCCTCAACCCGTATGACTGGCACATGCTGCGAGGCGACCCGTACGTCGCGCGGCTCATGGGGGTGGGGCTGACCAAGCCGAAGGCCCGGGTGGCCGGCGTCGACGGGGCCGGTGTGGTGGAGGCGGTCGGCTCGAACGTGCGAGCGCTGCGGCCCGGCGACGAGGTGCTCGGCCGTTTCCGCGGCGCCTTCGCCGAGTACGCGTGCGCGGAGCAAGACAAGGTGGTGCCGAAGCCGGCGAGCCTGACCTTCGAGCAGGCGGCCGCGGTCCCCATGGCGGCGACGACCGCCTTGCGCGGGATCCGCGACATGGGCGAGGTGAGGGCCGGCCAGCGGGTGCTCGTCATCGGGGCCGGCGGCGGGATCGGCACGTTCGCGGTCCAGATCGCGGCGGCGCTCGGCGCCGAGGTCACGGGCGTGTGCAGCACGGGTAACGTCGAGCTGGTGCGCTCGCTCGGCGCGGCGCACGTCATCGACTACACGAAGGAGGACTTCACCGCCGGGCCGACGCGGTACGACATAATCCTCGACAACGTGAGCAACCTGCCCCTCGGCACGCTGCGCGGGGCGCTCACGCCGAAGGGGACCCTGGTGCTCAACGGGGGCGGTTCGCCCGGTCACGTGTTCGGACCGATCGCCGGCCTCCTCGAGGCGGTCGTGGTCAACCTGTTCGTCTCGCAACGACTGCGTCCGCTCCCGTCGAAGCCGACGCGGGAGGAGCTGCTCACCGTGACCGAGCTCATCGAGAGCGGGAAGCTCACGCCGATCGTCGACCGCACCTACCCACTCGCGGACACGGCCGAGGGCTTGCGATACGTGGAGCAGGGGCACGCGCGCGGCAAAGTCGTCGTTACAGTGTCGTGACACGTCGAAGAGAGATCGCACCCTGCGGAGGGAACCGATGCGGAAGCTCGTGATGGTCTGGAGTTGCCTGCTCCTGGTGATCGCAGTCCCATCGGCGGCGCGGGCCGGGGGTTCGACCTCGGCGACCCGCGATTGCCTGCACACCGCGATCCGGCCGCGTTCGATCGTCCTGGCGTGTGCGGATGCGAACTGGTACGTCAAGCGACTCGATTGGCGTTCCTGGGGTGTCGAGCGAGCGGCCGGGACCGGCGTCTTCCACTTCAACGACTGCATCCCGGACTGCGCCG
Organism: uncultured Actinomycetes bacterium; assembly: GCA_963736335.1. GTDB lineage: Bacteria > Actinomycetota > UBA4738 > UBA4738 > HRBIN12 > JBBQVZ01. The sequence goes on from CAVTOC010000005.1 coordinate 1,182,313, forward strand.
ACGGGACGTTCCACGCCCGGCACGGCCGGATCGCGCTCACGCGCCGTCGCTGGTGCGGACAGGCCCATGTGTGGGTGTTCACCCGCGCGGCGATCTCGTACGACCGCGCCTGGCAGGGCCACGTCCACTTCACCGCAGGGCTCCCCTGCCCGCTGGCCTGAAGAACCGCCGCTAGACCTGCCGTTGCCGAACCGTAGGACGCCCTTCAGTCCGCTCGATCATCCCACATGATGCCGGGAGGCGTGCATGGGAGGTGACAGTCGAAGTGCTCGAGGACGACCCAACGCGCCCACGCGTAGAAGTCAGCGGATCGGCATGGAGCGAGTTCGTCGTCTGTCGACGCCGCCGATCGACGTCCTCGACCGATTCCGGGTGCCTCCGATGCGGAGGGCCTACCGGCGTCGTTCCCGGGAGTCGACAGCGCCGCAGAGGTCGCGGCGAGGCCACCCCTGGTTCTTGGCCGAGCGGTCGCCGAGCCCCGACGGCGTTCGTGAGCGCGCGCGCGTCCCAGATCTGCCCCCGTCCGAGCGACGCCGACCGGCAGCTGCGGTGCGAACGAGCCGAAGCGCGCCTGGAACGCGTCGGCCCACCGTGCCGTGTGCCACAGATGGAACGCGATCGATGGTGCCTTCGCGCCGGGTCGCGCTCGGAACGGCTCATCGTCGAGGTCTCCGACCGCAGTCGTGGAACGCTCCGTGGATGAAGGAGACCCTGCGCCACCAAGCTCTCGTACGATGACGTGACCCATCCTCGGCTCCCTTCTACGAGGAGCGGATCGATACGCGACGGACACCCGCTCGGTCCGTGAAGCTGACGCGACAAGACGCGGTGCCGAGGCCTGTACGGTGCGCGGATGAGCACATCCTTGCTGGAGGACGCGTTCGGCCACCATGTGTGGGCGACGCTGCGGCTGATCGATTCGTGCATCGCCCTCGATCCGGAGCAGCTCGGGACGACCGTCCCGGGGACCTACGGCTCCATCCTCGAGACGCTGCGGCACCTCGTCGGGGCCGACTCCTGGTACCTGTTCGTCATGACCGGCGAGCGCACCCCGCAGATCGATGAGGACCACATGGACATCCCGGAGCTCCGCGCCGCGATGGAGGCAGACGGTGCCGCCTGGTCGGCGCTCCTGGCGGAGGACCCCGATCCGGACCACGTCGTCGTGGGGCGCCACAAGGATGGGTCCGAGACCCACGCCCCGATGGGCATCCGGCTCGCGCAGGCGCTGCATCACGGGACCGATCATCGGAGCCAGATCTGCACCGCGCTGACGAATCTCGGCGTGGAACCGCCGCTCATCGACGTCTGGGACTTCGGCTGGCAGGACGGACGCGTCGTCGAGATCGAACCGGCCGAGGGGTCCGTCAGCGCTCCGTCGGAATGACGCGGTGACGATCACCTGCACCTGGCGCGGCGACTTCGACAATGCCGAAGTGAACGCGCTTCACGCCGAGGCGTTCGAGACACGCGTCTTCGACGAGACCGAATGGGACTGGGTGGAGCTGGTCCATCGGCACAGCCTCGGTTGGGTCGTCGCACGGGATAACGCCGTGCTCGTCGGTTTCGTCAACGTCCTGTGGGACGGCCTCGTGCACGCGTGGATCCAGGACACGATGGTCGCCGCTGCCGCACGGCACAATGGGATCGGCGCCGAGCTCGTCGCCGTCGCGGTGCGGGAGGCACGACGTTCAGGCTGCGAATGGCTCCACGTGGATTTCGACGAGCATCTCCGACCGTTCTACCTGGACGCCTGCGGGTTCACGCCCACCCATGCGGGTCTGATCGCGCTCTAGCGTCGGGGCCCGATCGCGCGACGCCGTTGCCGGAGGTTCCTCCCGTGGAGGTACACCGCGAGCAGGATGAGCGGCACGTGGATCGCCGGCAGGTTGTGAGCGAACCACTCCGGCAGATAGATGTCGGTCACGGAGCCGTTCTCGGCACCGAGCGATTCCGCCACGTCGGTCAGTGGGCAGCGGAACCCGTTGGCCGCGAAGATCAACGTCTCGCCGCCCACGACGGCAGCCGCGATCGCGGCTCGGCGATCGGTCCGCCTCGCGAACCCCGCGTACAGCAGGTAGATCATGCAGGCTTCGATGGAGAACCAGGCGAGCGTGTGGACGGCCTTGACCGCCGCGAGCGCGCGCCTGTCACTGTCCCCGGTCACCGAGCGAGGGTACCCGTGCGAGCCCCGGCCCCGCCGGCTTCGTTCCATCGAGGGGTGCGGGAGGGTAGGGTCCGATGGTGACGTTCGAACAGATCATGAACGACGCCGTCAAGGCGTTCGAGATCCTCGGCGTTCTCATCCTGATCGTCGGCGGGTTCCTGGCGCTGTTCGACTGCGTCGTCGACCTGATCCGACGAACGGCTCCATCGATCGCGTTCGACCGGGTGCGTGCTCGTCTGGGTCACGCGATCCTGCTCGGCATCGAGATCCTGGTCGTCGCCGACATCATCCGCACCATCGTGGTGAGCCCGACGCTGTCCAGTGCGTTGTCGCTGGGTCTCATCGTCGTGGTGCGGATCGCGCTGAGCTTCGCCATCGACGTCGAGGTGGACGGGGTCGCGCCGTGGCGGAAAGCAGCGATGGAGGCATCGCAGCACCCGAACGACGCCGCGCCGGAGATCTGACCTTTCAGGCGAGGGTCGGCATGACCTGTTCGATGAACTCCTCGACGCGCCCGCGGCCTTCGCCGGGCCAGCTCGACGACGAAGTAGCCGATCCCGCCGGCGGCCATCCACGCGAACTCACGCTTCACCTCGTCCCACGGCTCGCTGATCGACAGGCTGGACGCCCGCAGGATCGACGCCGGGTCGCGGCCCGCTTCCTCCGCCGCCCGGTCGATGATCTCCATCTTCGATCGAAGGTCGTCCGCATCCGTCGCACCCCCGTGCCACGCGTCCGCGTAGCGGCCGGTCATCGGCAGCGTCCGCGTCCGTCCGGAGCCACCGATCCAGTATCGGCGGATGCGGCTGCTGCACGGGACGCGGCCGGTACGTGGCGTGATCCACCCGCACCTGCCGACCTTCGAACGTCACGTCGTCCTGGGTGAAGAGCAGCTTCATCACCTGCACGCCCTCTTCGAGCCGGTCCATCCGGTCGCGGACGCGAGGGGAACGGGATGCCCAGCTCGCGGTGTTCGACCTCGTTCCACGCCGCGCCCACGGCACATTCCACCCGCCCGCCGGAAAGATGATCGACCGTCACCACCTCGGCCGCCAGGACCGACGGGATCCGATGCGTCATGCCCGTGACGAGCGTGCCCAGCCGGACCCTCGTCGTCTCGCGCGCGAGCCCGGCGAGCAGCGTCCATCCCTCGAGGCACGGCCCTTTCGGGTCCGCGTACAGCGCCTTGAAATGATCGAACACCCACACGCCGTCGAACCCGGCGTCCTCGGCGAGCTTCGCGCGGGACACGATCTCGTCCCACTCGAGCTGATGCTGCGTGACGTCCAATCCGAACCGCATCTAAGGCACCCTCCGATGACCGTCACGCAGACGGGTACCCAACCACCACCCGAGCGCCGCCATCCCCGCGAGGACCAGCACGAAGATAACGATGACCATCTCGGAATCATGTCACCGCGGCGCTTGTCGCGTCGCTCGTCCGTGCGAGAGGCTTGGCGCATGACCCCTTTGGATCCGTTCGTGCTCCGTCGCCGGTTCCCCGCCCTCTCTCGGACCGGCGAGGACGGCCGGCCGGTCATCTACGCGGACGCGCCGGGAGGCTCGCAGGTCCCCGAGACGGTGATCGATGCGATCGCGGGTCATCTCCGGAGCGGGATCAGCAACACGCACGGGGCGTTCGCGGCCAGCGAGGAGACCGACGCGTTGATCGCCGAGGCCCGTCGCGCCGCCGCCGACATCACGGGCGCCGACCCGGGCGAGGTCGTGTTCGGGCCGAATTCGACGACGCTCCTCATGCATCTCTCCCGCTCGTTCGGCCGGACGCTCGGTCCCGGCGACGAGGTCGTGGTCACGACGCTCGACCACGACGCGAACGTCCGGCCGTGGGTGCTGGCGGCCGAGGACGCGGGCGCCACGGTCCGCTGGGTCGACATCCGCGACGACGACGTCACGCTCGACCTCGACTCGTTCGATGCGGCCCTGACCGATCGGACGCGTTTGGTCGCGTTCACGCTCGCGTCGAACGCCGTGGGCACGATCCCGCCCGCCGCCGAGCTGATCCGCCGCGTCCACGCCGTGGGCGCGCTCGCCGCCGTCGACGGCGTGCACTTCGCGCAGCACCGCGCGCTCGATCTGCACGGACTGGACGCCGACATCCTCGCGTGCTCCCCGTACAAGTTCTTCGGGCCGCACCTGGGTGTGCTTGAGCGTGCGTCGCGAGCTGCTCGAGACGTGGACGCCGTACAAGCTCCGCCCGGCGCCCGACGAAGCTCCCGAGCGGTGGGAGACGGGGACGCAGAACCATGAGGGACTCGCCGGCCTGACCGCCGCCGTCGACTACCTGGCGGACGTCGGCCGGACGTACGGCGACCCGGCCAGCGGGGACCGGCGCGACGCGGTCGTGGCCGGCTTCGCCGCGATCGGCGCCCACGAGCGCGAGCTTGCCGCGCGTTTCCTGCATGGCCTGGCCGACATCCCGGGCGTTCGCCTGTGGGGCATCGCCGATGAGGTTCGGCTCGACGAACGGACCCCCACGTTCGCCGTCCGCGTGCGGCGATCAGGACCCGCTGAAGACGGCGAGCGAACTCGCGCAACGCGGCATCTATGTGTGGGACGGGCACTACTACGCCATCACCGTGATGGAACGGCTCGGACTCCTCGATTCCGGCGGCGCCGTTCGGATCGGCTTCTGCCACTACCACGCCGCGGACGACGTGGACCGGGTGCTCGAGGCCCTGGCCGACCTGTCCTGAGTACAATCCCCCGGACTCCCCTCCTCTTTCGAAAGGGACTCCATGCGCATCCTGATCCTCGGCGGCGACGGGTACCTCGGGTGGCCGACCGCCATGCGGTTCTCGAACCGCGGCCACGAGGTCCACGTCGTCGACGACTACCTGCGCCGCCGGGCGCACGTCGAGGCCGGCACGGACTCGCTGACGCCGATCCTCGCCGGCCTGCCCGAGCGCGTCGCCGCGTGGCACGACGTCTCGGGCAAGGACATCGGCTTCACCGAGGGCGACCTCTGCGACTGGGCCGTCACCGAGGCCGTGTTCCGCGACTTCCAGCCGGAGGCGGTCGTGCACTACGGCGAGATGCCGTCGGCGCCGTACTCGATGAAGGACCGCGAGCACGCGGTCTTCACGCAGACCAACAACGTGGTGAACACGCTGAACGTGCTGTTCGCGATCGAGGCGTTCGCGCCGGATGCCCACCTTGTGAAGCTCGGCACCATGGGCGAGTACGGCACGCCGAACATCGACATCGAGGAAGGCTTCATCGAGATCAACCACAACGGGCGATCCGACTATCTGCCGTTCCCCAAGCTCCCCGGCAGCTTCTATCACCTGTCGAAGGTCCACGACTCGCACAACATCCACTTCGCGTGCCGGGTGCGCGGCCTGCGCGCCACGGATCTCAATCAAGGCGTCGTCTACGGCATCGAGACGGAGGAGACGGCGCTCGACGACAGGCTCCTCACGCGGTTCGACTACGACGACGTCTTCGGGACCGCGCTGAACCGGTTCTGCGTCCAGGCCGTGATCGGCCACCCGCTGACCGTGTACGGCAAAGGCGGACAGACCCGCGGGTACCTGAACATCGTCGACACGCTGCGGTGCGTCGAGCTGGCCGTGCTGCATCCGGCGGAGGCCGGCGAGTTCCGCGTCTTCAACCAGTTCACCGAGCAGTTCTCCGTGCTGGAGCTGGCGGAGCACGTGCAGAAAGCTGGCGCGGAGGTCGGCCTGGATGTCGTCGTGCATCCGATCGACAACCCGCGGGTGGAGCTGGAGGAGCACTACTACCACGCCGCGCACACCAAGCTCCTCGACCTGGGGCTCCGGCCGCACCTGCTCTCCGACGCCTTGGTGGAGTCGATGTTCGCTGCGATCGAGCGCCACCGGACCCGGGTGAACCTCGAGCACATCCTGCCGCGGGATCGCTGGCGCCCCGGCGTGGGCGCGCCCAGCGCGTAGCGGCCCATGCCGGCGCTCAGGATCCTCGGCGGCCTGGCCGCACTGTCGTTCTTCGTCGTGCAGATCCTGCGGTACCGCAGACGTCACGTCAGCCGGCTGAACCTGATCATCACGTGCGCGCTCTGCATCGTCATCGTCGCTCTCGCGATCTCCCCGTCGTTCTTCAACCCGGTGTTCCGGACGTTCAACTTCCAGCCGCCGAACAGCCAATCCGACGCGGAAGCGCGGACGCGACTGATCTTCGTCCTGGTGGTCGCGGTGGTGATCCTGTTCGCGCTCTACCTGCGGCTGCAATCCATCGCGGACACGAACGAACGCGCGATCCGGCTGCTCGTCGAGGCGCTTGGGCAGGAACGGTTCGACTGGGACCGGGCGGCGTCGCTCCCCGACGGTCCCCGGCTGGTGACGGTGTCGCCCGCCTACAACGAAGCCGAGAACGTCGCGGCCGTGATCAAGGCGATGCCCCAGATGGTGGAGGGCTACCACGTCGTGCCGGTGGTCGTCTCCGACGGTTCCGAGGACCGCACGGCTGCGGTCGCCCGGGAGGCGGGGGCGTTCGTGGCGGAGCTGCCGATCCGGCGGGGCGGCGGCCTCGCGCTCCGGGTCGGCTACGAGGTCGCGCTCAAGATGGGCGCCGACATCGTCGTCACGCTGGACGCGGACGGCCAGCACCTGCCCGAGGAGATCGGCATCGTGATCGCCCCGATCATCGCCGGCGAGGCCGACTACGTGAACGGCTCACGGTTGCTCGGCTACTTCGAGAAGGAGAGCACGATCCGCCACCTGGGCGTGCACTTCTTCAGCTGGTTGGTCACGATCCTCACGGGCACACGGGTCACCGATATCTCGAGCGGCTATCGGGCGGCGCGCGCTGATCTGTTGCGGCCACTCGTGCTGGAGCAGGATCAGTTCTGGACGAGCGAGATCCTGATCGAAGCGCTCCGCCACCACGCGCGCATCGTCGAGGTACCGATCACGATCCTCGCGCGCGCCGGCGGCAAGTCGAAGAAGCCGAAGTCGCTCAAGTACGGCTGGAACTTCTCCAAGGTCATCATCCAGACCTGGTTGCGCTGAGCGCGGCGGCGATCCCTCCGGCGACGCGCGCGTTGTCCTCCAGCAGGGCGAGGTTGGCCTCCAGGCTCCGGCCGCCCGTGAGCTCGGCGAGCGCGGCCAGGAGGAACGGCGTCCGCGCCTTGCCGTGCACGCCTTCTCGCTCCGCACGATCCTCCGCCTCCGCGGCGGCCGCGGCCACCTCTGTCGGGTCCATCGCGTGCGCCTCGGGGATCGGGTTGCACAGGAGCACGGTGCTCGGCGAGCGCAGGTCCATGACGGCGCGCGCGACGACGGCCGCTTCATCGGACGTGTCGACGCGGTGTTCGAGCTCGACGGGTGCTTCGCGCGCAAGGAAGAACGGCAACCGGTCGACGCCGAACCCGACGAGCGCCACGCCGAGCTCCTCGAGCTTCTCCGCGGTCGCGGCGGGATCCAGGATGGACTTCGGTCCCGAGCACACGAGCAGGCCGGGCGTGCGCGCAAGCTCGAGCAGGTCCGCGCTCACGTCGGGATCATCTCCGGGATGCACGCCGCCGATCCCGCCGGTGGCGCTCACGACGATCCCGGCCTTCGCGGCTGCCCATGATCGTGGCGCTCACCGTCGTGGCGCCGAGCTTTCCATCCGCGATCGCGAGCGGATAGTCGCGGCGGGCGACCTTCGTCGCCGCGCCCGGTTCGGTGAACCGAGCCAGTTGCGCGTCGCTCAAGCCAACCGTGACCGACCCATCAACGACCCCGATCCACGCGGGCACGGCATCGTTCGAGCGGATCGCCGCGCTCATCCGTTCGATGCATTCCCGGTTGCGCGGAGTGGGCAAGCCCTGGCCGATGACGCTCGTCTCCAGCGCAACGATGCCCCGACCGACGGCCTGTGCGGCGAGCACGTCCTCGGTCACGACGAACGGCGTCGCTCACCGCCGGCCTTCCTCGGGCCAGGTCTCGTCACTGGCGGCGACGAGGGCTCCGGCGTGGCACGCGCGCCGGAGCGCGGCTTCCGGATCGACGCCGCGTGCGAGCGCGGCGAGCAACACGCCGTCGAACGCGTCGCCCGCGCCTGTCGCGTCGACCTCGACGACGGGTTCCGCGCCCACCTCCACGAGCGAACCCTCGAACGACATCGCCGCCCCTTTCTCGCCCAGCTTCACGCACGCGACCCGGTAGCGCTCACCGAGCGCTCGAGCGGCCGCCGCGCTCGACACGCCGATCAGGATCTCGGCCTCGCGCTCGTTGGCCAAGAGCACGTTCGCGCCGGCGTCCGTGGTCTCCGACAGGAACCGTTCGGGGCCGAACGCCTCGACGAGCGGCCACGACGACGTCTCCACCGCAACGAACGTCGCCCTCGCGCGGTCGACCGCGGCCATCCCGGCGGGTGTGGTGGGCTCCTGGAGGAGCAGGTACCCGGAGACGAGGACGGCGCCCGCGTCGAGCGACGCCGGCAGATCGTCTGGCCGGAGCGCCGCGTTCGCGCCGCGGTCGGCCACCATGGATCGCTCGCCTGCTTCGACGACAACGAGCATGGTTCCGGACGGCGCGCCGGCGTCGACGGTCAGCGCGGGATCCACGTTGCGCTCCGCGAGCGCGTCGCGGAGCAGCCGCCCCGCCAGATCGTCGCCGACCCGGCCCAGGACGCGGGCCGTCGCACCGTCCCACGCAGCCCACACCGCGGCGTTCGCCGACGTTCCCGCGGGTTGGAGCCGAACGCGTCCGTGGACGTCGCCTCCGCGCTTGAGTGCCGGCGCCCGGACATGCACGTCGACCATGACGTCGCCCACCGCGATCAGGTCCACGGCGGCGAGCCTACCCGGCGGCGCCGGCCTCGGATGCCCAGGCGCCGAACGCGCCCCAGAACGGGTCGAGCCCCGGGTGCTCCAGGGGGCGCTCCCCGTCGGCGTCGACCACCATCCGTCCTTCGGAGGGATCGGTCACGTCGCCGACGATGGCCGCGTCGATCCCCTCGCGTGCGCAGCGCCTCCACGAATCCGATCGCGCGATCCGGGACGACGGTCGCGATCAGCGTTCCCTCGGAGATCGACGTGTACGGGTCGATCCCGACGTGATCGCACACGGCGCGCACCTCGGGGCGGACGGGGATCGCATCCAGTCGGACCCGCATGCCGACGTCGGCGGCGGCGGCGACCTCCGACAGGCCCCCGAGCACCCCGCCCTCGGTCGCGTCGTGCATCGACGTCACGCCGCGGTCGCGCAATCCGAACGCCGCGGCCACGCGCGCCTCGGGGACGACCGTCATCTGCTCGAACAGCGCGTCGGCGCGTCGCACGACGTCCTCGCCGACCCCTACCGCGAGCCGGTCGGGGAACGTCGCCGCGAACAGCGCCGTCGCCTCGATCGCCGCGCCCTTCGTCACGACGACCCGGTCGCCGGGACGCGCCATCGTCGGCGTGACGAACGCGTCGGACGGACCGAGCGCCATGCATGTCGCGCCGCCGACCATCGGCCAGGCGCAGCCGTCGTATCGGGCCGTGTGGCCCGTGACGACGGCGATGCCTAAGTCGTCGCACGTTCTCGAGAACGCGTCCCAGAGCGAGGTCAGATCCCCGTCGCTGATCTCGGGCGGCAGGTTGAGGTCCACCGCCATCCACCGCAATCGAAGCCCGCTCGTCGAGGCGTCCGACGCGAGGATGTGCACCGCGAACCACGCCGCTCGCTCCCATCCGTACGCGGGCACCACGAACACCGGGTCCGTCGTGACGGCCATCGCGACGCCGTCGGCAACGGTGACGACCCCGACGTCGACGCCGTGCCTCGGACCGACCAGCACGTCGGCGTCGGCTGCACCGAGGCGCCGCATGATCACCTGTTCGAACAGCTCCGCGGTCGCCTTCCCCGTTCGTTGTCCGGTCATGCGCCCTGCGCCCCTCGAACGGATCCGAACCGCTCGACCACATCCATGAGCGTGCGAGTCGCGGCCACGGGATCGCCCGCCCCCGCGACCGCCGAGATCACGGCGACGCCGGCGGCGCCGGCTTCGAGAACCAGCGCGGCGTTCGAAGCTGCGATCCCGCCGATGCCGACGACGGGGATGGTCGTCGCCCCCACCACGTCCGCGAGCCCTTCCGGGCCAAGCGGCACCGCCTCCGGCTTCGTCGCCGTGGCCCAGACCGTGACGCCCAGATAGTCCGCGCCGGTGCGTTCCGCCGTCACCGCCTCGTCCACGCCTCCGACGCTCACGCCCAGGATGCGACCCGGCCCCAGGTGCCGGCGCGCGGCCGCGTGGTCGGCGTCCTGACCCAGATGCACGCCGCTCGCGCCGCTCTGCAGCGCCACGTCGAGGCGGTCGTTGACCACGAACAACACCTCCGCGTCACGACATGCCGATGCGAGGTCGGTGGCGAGCGGAAGGAGCACGTCGTCATCCAGCTCGGGGGCCCGGAGCTGCACCGCGGTGGCGCCGCCGACGATCGCCGATCGCGCGACGCTGCGGTGATCGCGTCCGGGACCGAACGCGCCCGACGTGACGACGTAGACCCGGAGCGTTCGTGGATCGAGCACCGTTCGACTCCCTCCGCCGGCATTAACCGGTTCAGGTCCTGCGGGTCGCCGGCGCGTGCAGCCGGCCTCTCAGCCCGGTGTCCCCGAGCTCCCCGGTGGTTCGGTCGCAGTATAGGTCGGGAGGGATCGCTCAGACGTCGGCGCGCGCCCTGGCGACGGCCCGCTCTCGGCGGAACTTCTTCCAGTCGCTCACCTTGACCGAGAACGCGATGTCGGTCGCGATCGACGCGACGCAGATCGCCGCCAAGCCCGCCGCGCTCCACCACGGCGCGCCCGACGCCGGCCAGAACGCCAGCGCGAAGAGCGGCGCGACCTTCGTCATGATCGCACCGGAGGCGTGCATCCACGCGCGGCTGTCGGGATCGGCGCGGAGGTACGTGGCGTAATCGCTCTTCAGACCCGGACGCGGCGGCGGTGGGCCGCCGATGAAGTAGTCCGTGAAGTCGATCCCGATCGCCCTGCCCACCGCCCAGTGCGTCGGCGAATGCAGCGACACCGTCCACACGATGCCGGCGCCGAGCAACAGCAACCCCGCGACGGTGCTGGACGAGACGTGCTGCGCCGCGATCGCCGCCGCCAGCCCGGCGAGCGTCGCGACGAACAGCAGCGCATTGCCGACCCAGACCGGGACCCGACGTTTCACGCCCAGCCGGAACGCCGCCGTGTCGATCTGCCCGATCTGGTCGGCGTAGCGGTCCACCAGGATCCTGTCGGGCTTCACCATCGCCACGACCCGCCAGAACCCGAGGGTTCGCATATCGGTGTTCCCGGCCAGAACCGCAGTCTCGATACGATCGAGGTCGCCGGACAGATCCGGTAGCGCAGTTACGCCCGCTTCAGCCATTCCGCCTGTTCCCCACCGTAGAATCGCGTACGGACGCGCTGTTTCCGCTCCTGGCGCTTCCCCCGAGGGAGGTTCACCACGTCCAAGACTACTGCGCACGTCCAGGCCCCCGGCGAGGCCGGAGGCCAGGGTCTCGTCACGCTCGACGGGCGCTACCACATCGTGGAGCGCGTGGCCGCCGGCGGGATGGGCGAGGTCTTCCGTGCGCACGACGCCGTGCTCGCGCGCGAGGTGGCCATCAAGGTCCTCCACCGCTCGCTCGCCGGAGACCAGGGGTTCGTCGATCGGTTCCGCCACGAGGCGCGCGCCGCGGCGTCCCTCTCCCACCCGAACATCGTCGCCGTCTACGACTGGGGCGCGGTCGACGGCATCTACTACATGGTCATGGAGTTCGTCCGCGGGCGCGCCGCGCGCGAGCTGCTGAACGCGAACGTCCGGCTCGAACCGGCGCAGGCCGCCGAGATCGTGCGACAGACCCTCCTCGCGCTCGAGGCCGCGCACGCGCAGGGCATCGTCCACCGGGACATCAAGCCCGAGAACATCCTGGTCACGAACGGCGGGACCGTGAAGGTCGCCGACTTCGGTCTGGCGCGTGCCTACGCCGACGGCAAGGCGACGCAGGCCGGCGGCGTCCAGGGCACGGTGCAGTACCTGTCCCCCGAGCAGATCCGCGGCGAGCCGGCCGACCCGCGCTCGGACCTGTATTCGCTCGGCATCGTGACGTACGAGCTGCTGACCGGCCGGCTGCCGTTCACCGGCGAGACGGCGATGAGCATCGCGTACAAGCATCTGTCGGGGCGCGTGCCGAAGCCGTCCTCCGCGGTCGCGAACGTGCCGAAGGAGCTCGACGGATTCGTGCTCTCGGCCACCGACCGCGACCGCGAGCTCCGTCCGGAGAACGCCACGGAGATGCGTCGCGACCTCGAGTCGATCGCGTCGGGTCTGCCACCCGCGCGCTCGCTCGCCGCCCTCGCGGGCGATCTTCCCGAGGTGAGCGGCGACGGCGCGGTGACGGAACGGGTGCCGCTCGTGGCCTCGACCACGCAGACGATCCCTCGAGCGGAACGGACGAAGCGCCGCCGGTTCCGGCGGTTCACGGGCATCCTGATGCTGGTCCTCGCGCTCGCCGCCACCGCGTGGGGCGCATGGACGTACCTGATCCCCCACCACGCGGACGTCCCGCAGCTCATCGGCACGCCGGTCGACGACGCGAGGGCGAGCCTGATCGACCACGGGTTCAAGGTGAAGATCGCCGCCGGGGTCTACCGACTCAACATCCCTGCGGGCGACGTGGCGGGCGTCGATCCCGTGGCCGGGACGTCGCTCGAGAAGGGCGAGACCGTCACGCTCGTTCCGTCACTGGGTCCGAAGCCGGTGCCCGTCCCGGACCTGATCGGCAAGACGATCTCCGAAGCCCGCGCGCTGCTGGAGCGCGCGCACCTCACGCTGGCGGAGCCGCCGAAGCAGCGGTTCAGCGACCAGCCCGTCGGCGTGATCATCGCGGTCACGACCGAGCTGGACAACGGGAAGGCACCGCGCAACAGCGCGATCGAGGTCGTCGTGAGCAAGGGCCCCAAGCCGGTGCCGATCCCCAACGTGATCGGTGCCACGGTGGAGGATGCGACGAAGGCGCTCGAGGACGCGGGGTTCGTGGTCGACGCGTCGAAGACGAAGTTCTCGACCGACGTCGAGCGCGGGCGTGTGATCCGGCAGAACCCGGCCGACGGTCAGCTCCAACCCGGCCAGACCGTGACCCTGGTCGTGTCGCTCGGACCGAAGAGCTTCGGCGCCCCGAACTTCATCGGGCTCTCCCGCGACGCCGCGACCGCGCTCGCGGACCAGTGGGGGCTCGCCCTGGACTTCCAGACCATCGGGACCACGTCGGGCACGTTGGTGTACAGCCAGAACCCCGGCGTCGGCGTCACCGTCTCGTACGGCGACACGATCACGTTGTACATGGTGTGAGGGTCGGGGCGCACGTCCGACGTCGCTCCGGCGGGATCGCTGGCGCCGTCGAGGAATGCCGCCTCCGCGGAGCCGACGCCGCGCAGATCTTCGTCTCCAACCCGCGCGGCTGGGCCGGTCCACGCGTGACCGACGAGGAGGCCGAAGCGTTCCGCGAGAGCTGGGCCGCCTCCGGACTGGGACCCCTCGTCGCTCACGCCCCGTACCTGGTGAACATCGCGTCACCGAACAAGGAGTTCATCGCGAAGTCCCGCGGGTTGGCGGGCTCGACCGTCAGGGCGTGCGACGCCCTCGCGATCGACTTCCTGGTGCTGCACGCCGGCGCGGGCGGTCCGGCCGAGCCGGCCGCGGCGCGCGAGCGGGCCGCCACGACGCTACGGATCGCCTCGGACGACGCCGAGCATGTTCGGGTCTTGGTGGAGCTGATGGCCGGCACGTCCGGGGCCGTCGCGTCGACGATCGCCGAGGCCGCCGCGCTCCTGGAGGCGGCCGACGTCGACGGCGTCGACCTCTGTCTGGACACGTGTCACCTCTTCGCCGCGGGATACGCGCTGGACACCGCGGAGGGCGTCGAGACGGTGTTCGCCGAGCTGAAGGCCGAGGGCATCGCCGATCGTGTGGCCCTGATCCATGCGAACGACTCCCTGTACCCGCGGGACGAGCGTCGCGACCGGCACGAGAACATCGGCGACGGCTTCATCGGCCCGGACGGGTGGCGGGCGATCGTGGCGCGCCCCGAGATCGCCGACCTCGCGCTGATCCTGGAAACGCCCGGCGAGGCCGAACGCCAAGCCGAGGACATCGCCTTCCTCCGCTCGCTCGCCCCGGAGTAGTCTCGTCGAGATGCGCTTGCTCAAAAGCGATCTGACCGCACCGAAGGGCTGGGTCGACGGACCCTGGCTCTCGGGGCTCCCCGTCTCGCTGGGGTTCGCGACCGCGGCGCTGGACGAGCCGCACGTGCATGCGTCCGTCACAGAGATCTTCCTGGTGGGCCACGGAGATGTCACGGCCCGCGTGGACGATCGCGCCATGGAGCTCGCCCGCGGAGACGTCCTGGTCGTCGAGCCGGGCGAAGCGCGAGCGATCGTTCGCGCGTCGCCGGACCTCATGCTGTTCGTGATCCACGTGCCCGGTGAGGGCGGCGACGTGGGCACCGATAAGACGATCGTCGACCGTGGCCGGCTCCATCCCTGAGCCCAGCTGCGCCGGCGGCTTCAGGTCGCCAGTTGCTCCTCGAGGAGCTCAACGAACGGCCACGCGCCCTCGGACGTGTTGGCGATGACGGTGGCGCTCGCCCCTGAGACCGGATCGTGCATCGTGCGGAACGAGACGCCTGCGTCGTATCCCTCGAGCATCACCACGTCGCTCGACGCGTGGAGCCAGAACCCGAGCCCGTACCGCTTCTCCTCCTTGGGGACATCGCTGCGGGGCCGAACCATCTCCGCCACCCACGGCTCCGGGACGACCTGCCCGGCGAACAGTGCGAGCCAGAACATGCGCAGATCCTCGGCGGTGGAGTAGATCCCGCCGTCACCGCCGCCGACCACCGGGATATGGAACACGTTGGTCCTCGCGCTGTCGTCGGTGAGATAGCCCAGCGCGGCGTCGCCCGGGAGTTCGTCGGAGCGCAAGGATTCCGTGTGCGACATCGCTGCCGGGCGGCACACGCGCTGCCGCACCAGCTCGTGGAACTCCACGCCGCTCGTCCGCTCGGCGATCAACGCGAGGACGATGAACCCGCCGTTGCAGTAGGTGAAGCGCTCCCCAGGAGGCGACACGGTGGGGTGGCCGCCGAGGACCGGGAGGTACTGCTCCGTCGTCGCGAGCTCGTGGACGGAGATCGGCATCACGTAGTCGGTGACGTCGGCATGTGCCTCCTCACCGAGGTAGTCACCGATCCCCGACCGGTGGGCGAGGAGCTGTTCGATCGTGACGCCGTCGTCGATCAACGGGAGGTCGTCGCCGAGCCCCGACCGCGCCGTCGTCGTCAGCTCGATCGCGCCCTCGTCGATCAGGCTCACGACGGTGAGCGCCGTGAGCCCCTTCATGCCGCTCGCGATCGCGAACCGCGTGTCGACGGTGTTCGCGATCGCATGAGCGCGATCCGACAGCCCGTATGCCCTCGCCAGCTCGACGCCGTCCGAGCTGTCGACTCGTACGACACCCGAGAACCCGGTGTCCTGGGCGATCGCGTCGACGGCGTCCTGGAGCGTTCGCATCGGTTGGATCTAGCAACCGGCATCAGTCGAGAAGGACGCCTCGAGGTCCAGCCCTTCCGTCACGGCTCCAGCTCGGCGCGCGAGCCTTCCTGGTAGCTGTAGCGCTCCTCGCCGAACGGCTCCGCGTGGATGTGGTAGCCCCGGACCTCCCAGAACCCGCGCTTGTTCTTCGCGGTGAACTCGAGTCCCGTCAGCCACTTCGCGCTCTTCCACGCGTACCGCTTCGGTACGACCAGGCGCAGCGGCCAGCCGTGCTCGGCGGTCAGGTTCTCGCCGTGGTTCTTCCACGCCACCAGCACGTCGTCGTCCGTCATCGCCTGCAACGACAGGTTGGACGTGTAGCCGTGGGCACAGTGGGCGATCACCCACTTCGCCTCGTCCGTCGGCTCGGCCATCTCGAGGAGCGTCGAGAACGCGACGCCCTCCCACGTGTTGTCGAGCGTCGTCCATCCGGTGACGCAGTGCATGTCGGCGTCCACCGTCACGTGGGGCAGCGCCTGGAGCTCGGCGTACGACAGGGTGAACGGGTGCTCGACGAGCCCGGACACCTCCAGGTCCCAGTTCGTGCCATCGAACTTCGGGATCGGCCCGTAGTGCAGCACCGGCCACGTCTTGACCAGGCGCTGTCCGGGCGGAACCCGCTTGGCGATCTCCTCCGGGTAGTTCTTGGTGAACAGGCCCATCACGTCTCCTTCACGGTCTTCGGCACGGTCTCGGCGATCGCTCGCCAGGCATCGAGGGCGAGGGCGAGTCCGTCGTCGTCGACGTCGACGTGCGTGACCATGCGGACCTTGCCGGACACGAACGTCGCTCCCACGCCCAGGTCCCCCAGCCGCCCGATCGTGGCGAGCGGCTCGAGTCCCACCGCTTCCGTGTCGGCGTAGACCATGTTCGTTTCAACCGTTCCGGGGTCGACCGTGCCGGGCAGCAGCTCCGCGAGGCCGTCGGCCAGACGACGTGCCCGTTCGTGATCGAGGTGCAGCCGCTCGGGGCCGGTCTCGAGCGCGACCAGGCCGGCCGCGGCCATGATCCCCGCCTGACGCCACGCGCCCCCGAACAGGATCTTCAGCCTCCGCGCCTCGCGGATGTGCTCGCGCGTGCCGCACACGAGCGACCCGATCGGCGCCCCGAGACCTTTGGAGACGCAGAACATCATCGTGTCCACCTCGCGGGCGTACTCCGACACATCGACCCCGGCCGCCACGGCGGCGTTGAAGATCCGGGCCCCGTCCAGATGGATCGGAAGGGCGTTGTCGTCAGCGACCTTGCGGATCGCGCGGAGCTCCTCCACCGGCATCACGGTGCCTCCGGCGTGCCCGACCGTGTTCTCGACCGCCAGCAGATCGACGACCTCGACGTCGTAGAGATCCTCCACCTCGACGAGCTCCCGCGCGAGCTCGGCCGTCATCCACGCTCGCGGACCCGGGTCGCCCGTCCGGTACGTGACGCCCGACAGGACCGCGGACGTCATCAGCTCGGTGCTGGCGACGTGGGCACCGTTCGTCGCGGCGACCAGATGGCCGGAGCCATTCACGTGCAACCGCACGCCGATCTGGTTGGCCATGGTGCCGGTCGGTACGTAGAGGGCGGCCTCCTTGCCCGTGACCTCGGCGGCGCGCTCCTGGAGGCGGTTGACGGTCGGATCGTCCCCGAACCAGTCGTCGCCGACCTCGGCCTCGGCCATCGCCCGGCGCATGGCAGGGGAAGGTGTGGTGACGGTGTCCGAACGGAGATCGACGCGGTAGGCAGCCACGGCCGCGTCAGTATAGGAACATCGGTTTGCCGTCGACGTGCCGGATCTTCGGCAGGTACTGCTCCTTGTCGTAGAGCGAGTCCACGTCGACCCGCTTCACGCCCTGACGCGTGACGCTCAGGGGCACGTTCGAGTAGTTCCCGTTGCGGAGGGCGACCAGGCGGCCGGTGGTGCCTTCGATCACCAGGTCCGCGGCCATGACTGCGTAGTTGATCGCGACCATCAGGTCGAGCGAATCGGGGCTTCCCGATCGCATCAGGTAGCCGATCTGCTGGTAGATGACGCCCTCGCCGGTGATCTCGTGCAGCAGCTCACTCGTCATCTGACCCACGCCGCCGAGCTTTCGGTGCCCGTACGCGTCCTCGCGTCCGGCCTGCACCATCTCGCCCCCGATCATCGTGGCGCCCTCCGAGATGGTCATCATCGCGTAGCGACTGGGATTCGAGGACTTGTCCGTCTTCAGCAGCCCGGCGAGTTTCTCGATGTCGAACGGCACCTCCGAGATGACCGCCCGGTCGACCCCGGAGAGGTACGCGGACACGAGCGATGTCTCCCCGCTGTAGCGCCCGAAGACCTCCACGATCGCGAGCCGCTCGTGCGACCCCGCGCTCGTGCGCAGCTGGTGGATGAAGATCACGGTGCGGGTGATGGCCGTGGAGAAGCCGATGCAGTAGTCGGTGCCGTGGACGTCGTTGTCCATGGTCTTGGGGATGGCAACGACGGGCACGCCCTCGTCGGAGAGACGCAGCGCGAACGACAACGTGTCGTCGCCGCCGATCGGGATCATCGCGTCGAGGCCGAGGTGATCGAGGACGCGCAACACGTGCGCGGTGTGGTCCCGCGGGCCGTCGTCCTCGCGACCAGCCGCCAGGAACGACGGCTCCTCCGGGGGTCGCACCTTGGCGGGGTTCGTCCTGGATGTGTGCAGGAACGTGCCCCCGGTCCGGTCGATCGTTCGCACGACGCCCGGGTCCAAGGCGACGACGTGCTCGGCGAGCGTCGAGGCATCGTCCGGGTCGATCTCGAGCAGTCCGGCCCATCCACGACGGATGCCGGTGACCTGGTGTCCCTCCGATGCCATCCGCATCACGACGGCCTTGATCGAGGCGTTCAACCCGGGGACGTCGCCCCCGCCGGTGAGGATGCCGACCTTCATGGCCGCCAAACCTACTACGGGCTCGGAGCGGCGCCCCGCTACCGACAGAGGATCTCGGGGATACCGAAGCGTTCCGGGGGAACCACGCTGGCGCGCGCGCCGATCTCGACGAGCGGTGTGGTCTCGATGTCCGCCCCGCGAACCCCGACGAGGTTCCCCCAGCGGCCGTCGATCGCCTGATCGACGGCCGCGACGCCGAGTCGGGAGGCCAGCACGCGGTCGTACGCGACCGGCGAACCCCCCCGCTGCACGTGACCGAGGGTCGTCACCCTGGTCTCGGAACGGGTGCGCATCTGGATCTCGTCTGCCACGTGGGCGCCGATCCCCCCGAGACGCGGCCAGCCGTTGTCATCGAGCGCGTACTCCGGAAGCTCCATCGTGCCGGCCACGGGTGTGGCTCCCTCGGAGACCACGACGATCGAGAACGGCCGCCGTTCCGAATGGATCCGCCGGATGCGCCGGCAGACGGCCTCGATGTCGAACGGGTGCTCCGGGATCAAGATCACGTCGGCCCCGCCCGCGATCCCGGACGTGATGCCGATCCAACCGGCGGTTCGCCCCATCACCTCGCACACCATCACGCGGTTGTGGCTCTCCGCGGTGCTGTAGAGCCGGTCGATGGAGTCGGTGGCGATCTGCGCGGCGGTCCAGAACCCGATGCTCGCGTCGGTGCCCCCGATGTCGTTGTCGATCGTCTTGGGGATCCCGATCACCGGAACGTCCGGCATGGCGGCTGAGGCGCCCATCGTGCCTTCGCCCCCGATCACGATGAAACCGTCGAGCCCGTGGACGCCGAGCGCGTCCAGAACGAGCTCCGGGCCGCCTTCGACGAGCGACGGCTGGGTGCCGGAGGTCCCGAGGATGGTGCCGCCCCTCGACAGGATCCCGCGAACGTCCTCGATCGAGAGTTGGTGCGCCTCGCCGTCCAGCACGCCGCGCCACCCGTCCCGGAACCCGAGGACGGTCACGCCCCGCTGGTCGCCGGCACGGACCACCGCGCGGATGGCGGCGTTCAGACCGGGGCAGTCACCGCCGCCGGTCAGGATCCCGAGTCGCATCAGCGAACGACCTCGGGCGAGCTCAGCCCTCGTCGTCGGGTTCCGAGTCGCCGGTCTCGCCGGCTTCCTCGAGCTCCGCGGCCCGGCGCTTCAGCACCTCGTACCACTCGGACTCGTAGGCCTCGACGGCGGCGGCCTTCTTCCTGGCCGTCTCCTCCGCCTGTTCCCTATCGTCCTGGTCGGTGTCGTCCATCGGTCTCTCCATGGTCGAAAGCATAGCCGCGCCTACCCCACCCATCGGGCAAGAGGGCGCCCGGCTTGAACGGAGGGGTCCTGACGAGGCCCGGGCCGGCCGTTCGGTAGGATGAGCCCGTGTTTGCCGTCCGGTTGCTGGTGGATCATCCCGCCCCGTGGGGCTTCCTCGAGTGGTTCTTCGCGAGCATGCTGACGTTCCTGGTCCTCGCGGTGGGGGCGTTCGCGCTCTACGTGTCGGTGCAGCTCTTCCGGAACCCGAGCCGCCGCCCCCGAACACGGTTCTGACTCACCCCTCCTCCCGACGGAGGTCGACGACGACCGGCAGGTGATCGGACGCTGTGGCTGCGCCCGAGGCCCCAACCGTCGCCCCGACGACAGAGCCACCCTCCCCCACGAATACGTAATCGATGCGGGCCGTCGGCGCCGAGGCCGGGAACGTCCACCCCTCGCCCACTCCGGCCTGAGACCAGGCGTCACGGAGGGCGGCGGCGATCCGCGCGGTCGCGCGCATGTCGGGCGTCGCGTTGAGGTCGCCCCCGACGATCGCGAGCCCGCCGTCGAGCCCGGCGACGAGGTCGATCACGCGCTCCGCCTGACGCGCCCGCTCCGCGCCATCGAGCCCGAGGTGGATGGAGATCGCCCAGATGTCGCCGGAGCCGGCCGAGACACGGGCGACGAGCGCGCCACGCGGGTACCACCGACGAGCGCCGGCGAAGCGCTCCAGCCGGGACGAGGCGAGCAACCAGGGCTCGGCGAGCAGCACGGCGTTCTTGACACGGCGCCGGAGCGGCGACCAGGGATCGTGCGCGGCGCGCATACCGACCTCGGCCGCGAAGCGGCGAGGTCGCGGCGCGAGCCGGTCTCTTGGAGGAGCAGCACGTCGGGCGCCAGCCCGCGCACGACGGTTGCGACCCGTCCGAGGCCGTCGCGGAACCCGCGGACGTTGTACGTCACCACCCGCACCGCGTCAGCCCGCGGTGATCACGGTGCCGGCGTCGCCATCGAGCGCGGCCGAGGCGTCGTCCAGATCCGCGATGATCGCGCGGTCGCCTCCGTTCTCCACGAAGTTGACGGCGGCCCGCACCTTGGGACCCATCGACCCGGCCCCGAACTCGCCCTTCTTGATCATGGCCTTCGCCTCGGAGACGGTCATCCGCTCGATGTCCTCGGGGTAGAGCGAGCCGAACCCTCGCTGCACGCGCGACACGTCCGTGAGGATCAGCAACACCGGCGCCGACACCTCGTGGGCGAGGATCGCCGCAGCGAGGTCCTTGTCGACCACGCCCTCCTTGCCGATCAGCCGCGGGCCCTTCTCGATCACGGGGATGCCGCCCCCGCCGCTCGCGATCACGATCGTCCCGTCGCTCACCAGGCGCTCGATCACCGGCGTCTCCACGATCGAGTACGGGTTCGGCGACGGGACGACGCGGCGCCAGCCGCCGTGGGGATCCGCCTTCATCACGTAGCCCGCGCTCCTGCTCGAGCCGCTGGCCTCGGCCTCCTCGTAGAACGGGCCGACGAACTTCGTCGGGTTGCGGAACGCGGGATCCTGCGGGCGCACGCGCGTCAGCGTCAGGATGGTCGCGACCGGGCGCTCCATCCCCCGTTCGAAGAAGACGTCCCCGATCGTCACCTGCAACAGGTAGCCGATCTGGCCCTGGCTCTCCGCGCCGCACACGTCGAGCGGCATCGGGTGCACGACGTCCTTCGCGGCCTCCTGCTGGAGCAGGATCCTGCCGACCTGCGGGCCGTTGCCGTGCGTGACGACGACCTCCCAGCCCGCGGCGGCGATGTCGGCGATCCGCTCCGCTGCGGCGCGCGAGGCCCGGTACATCTCCTCGAACGTGTCCTCCGCGCCGCGGCGGAGCAGGGCGTTGCCGCCGAGCGCGATGACGACCCGTTCCACCTCGATCGCCTCGCTTCCGGTGGTCGATCAGCCCCCGAGGACCGGCGCCAGGACGTCGGTGAGCGTCGGCGAGTCCGGGAGGACCTCGAGGTCGTAGCGGACCCGGACGGCCGGCTTCGAGATCGTGATGACGCGGCGGAGATCGATCGGCGTGCCGATCACGACCAGGTCGACGTCCGCGGCATCGATGATCTTCTCCATCTCGGCGAGCTGCCCGTCCGAGTACCCCATGGCCGGGAGCACCGGGCCGACGTCGTACTTGCGGAACGTCGCGTCGATGGTGCCGATCGCCCACGGACGAGGATCGACGATCTCGGCGGCCCCGTGCTGACGGGCGGCCACGACGCCGGCGCCATATTTCATCTCGCCGTGCGTGAGCGTGGGACCGTCCTCGATCACCAGGACGCGCTTGCCGGCGATCGCGTCGGGGTCGTCGACGGTGACGCGGCTGTTCGCCCGCACGACGGTCGCCTCCGGGTTGATCGAACGGATCGTGGCGTCCAGCGCCGCGAGCTGCTCGGGCGTGGCGGAGTCCACCTTGTTGATCACGATCACGTCGGCCATGCGGATGTTCGTCTCGCCCGGGAAGTACGTCGTCTCGTGCCCCGCGCGGAGCGGGTCCGCGACGACGACGCTCACGGTCGGCCGGTAGAACGGCAGGTCGTTGTTCCCGCCGTCCCACAGCAGCACGTCGCACTCCTGCTGCGCCTGCGCCAGGATGTCGGCGTAGTCCACGCCGGCGTAGATGATGGTGCCGGACGCGATGTGCGGCTCGTACTCCTCGCGCTCCTCGATCGTCGTCTCGTACCGGTCCAGGTCCTCGACGGTCGCGTAGCGCTGGACGCGCTGGGCGTTGAGGTCCCCGTACGGCATCGGGTGGCGGACCGCCACGACGCGCTTGCCCGCGTCCTTCAACGTGCCGGCGATCGCCCGCGTGGTCTGGCTCTTGCCGGAGCCGGTCCGAACGGCGCAGACCGACACGACCGGCACGTCGGCATCGAGCATGGTCGCGTCCGGGCCGAGGATCAGGAAGTTGGCGCCGGCGGCCATGGCCTCGCTGCCCTTGTGCATCACGTACTCGTGCGAGACGTCGGAGTACGCGAACACGACGTCGTCGACCTCAAGCGTCGTGATCAGGTCGGCGAGCTCGGACTCGTCGTGGATCTGGATGCCGCCCGGGTAGTTCGGCCCGGCGAGCTCCGCCGGGTACATCCGGTCGTTGATGAAGGGGATCTGGGTCGCCGTGAACGCCACGACCTCCGTGTCGGCGTCGTCGCGGTACACGGTGTTGAAGTTGTGGAAGTCGCGGCCGGCGGCTCCCATGATCAGGACACGACGCGTCATGGCCTTCCGTCCTTTCGAAAGAGGGTGTGATGCGCGGGTGGCTCCGCCTCCCCGCTCTTCGCCCCGGAGACTACCCCAACGCGCTGCCGGCCGGTCAGCCCGCGGGTTCGCTCGACCAGCCGTCCTCGGCGACGTGCCCGAACGGCTGCGCGAAATGCGAGACGGCGACGTTCCAGCCGAGGTCCCGGGCACGGGTGAGGATCGACACGCGCGAGACCGCACCCGTGTCGGGATCGACGTCGTGGCTCGACCGCCACTCGGGGTGGGCGACCTGGATCGGCAGGTGGAGGAGGTCGCCCGTGAGCAGAAGGGTCAGACCGCCGTCCTCGAGCAGGACGCTGCGGTGGCCCGGCGTGTGCCCGGGCGTGTGGACGACCCGGACGCCGGGACTCACCTCATGATCGTCGGGCTCGAGCGAGAGCGTCCCATCGGCTTCGAGACCTTCGAGCACGGTTCGGGCGTCGTACGGGCGCTCGCTGTCGTCGGGATCGGGCTTCGAGCCGAAATGCTCCCAATCGGCCGGATGCGCGTGATACCGGGCGTTCGGGAACCGCGGCGATCCGTCATCGAAGACCGTCCCTCCCGCGTGATCCGCGTGCAGGTGCGTCAGCACCACGTGTCGCACGGCCTCGGCATCGATCGCCGACCAGGCCTCCGATCCGTGCTCCTCCGCCCACGGCGCGTACGGCCCGAACG
This sequence comes from uncultured Actinomycetes bacterium, assembly GCA_963736335.1. GTDB lineage: Bacteria > Actinomycetota > UBA4738 > UBA4738 > HRBIN12 > JBBQVZ01. The sequence goes on from CAVTOC010000005.1 coordinate 1,206,111, forward strand.
CCCCGACGCCGGAGTCGACGAGCACATCGCCCACGCGTGTCCGCAGCAGGAACGCGTGCACGTGCCACTGCCAGTGATCGTCGTCGGCGAACGCCCACGGATGCTCGGCGCGTTCCGCCTCCCAGTCCACCGTGTTGCCCGGTGCCTCGTCCGAGAGCGCCATCGGCGCCCACCCCTCGCACACCGTGATCACCTCGATCTCTCCCAGCCGGAACGGCGCGTGCGGCATGCCACGACCCTAGCGCGCACCGTTCGGACGCGTGCGGCCCTCGTTCAGCGATCGAGGTCCTCGGGCACATCCACGTCGTTGAGCGTGCCCCGGCTCGGGTCGAGCGCGGTCCACGTCGGCTCATCGATCACGGCCGTCCGGAGCGCCTGCAGCAGAGAGCGGAGCGATCGCTCACCCGCGTCGAGCAGCGCGCCCGCGGCGTCCCGCGCCGGAGCGACCCGCACGAGGCTCGGGAGCGGACGGAACCGGTCGGCGTCGGCCAGGGCGACCGCATCCACCGCGCTCTCGCCGGCCACGCGCATCATCTCGAGCAGGACCGCGGTCGAAAGGTCGGGCATGTCGCCGCCCGCGACGAACGCCAGCTCCGTGGACGCGGCTTCCAGGCCGCTCACCAGTCCCACGAGCGGTCCCTCGCCCGACCGAACGTCTCGGACGACTCGAACGGCGACGCCGGGCGGCATCGACGGCTCCGGACCGTCCGGAGCGATGACGACGAGCACCTCCGCGCACACCTCGCCCAGACGCGAGACCGCGTGATGCAGGAGCGGGACACCACGATGGATCGCGGCGAGCTTGTCGCTCCCGAATCGGGTCGAGCGCCCTCCCGCGAGCACGATCCCGGTCGCGCTCTCGGTAGTCTCGCTCAGACTAGTCTCGCTCGCGCTTCATCGCGGCCGGGTCCTCGCCCTTGCGCGCCTGTACGAACGCGAACCCGAACCGTCCCTTGATGCAGAGGTGCCCGTTGGTGATGGTGTTGTCCCACGGAGACGTGACCTTCACGATCTCGTTGTCCTGCACGTGGAGCTCGAGCTCGCAGCCCACGCCGCAGTACGGGCAGATCGTGTCGACCACCGTCTGCTGGGTCTCGTCCCACGTGCCGTCTTCGCGCTTGTCGTGCTCGGAGGTGAACATCAGCGCGCCCGTGGGGCAGACCCCGATGCAGTTGCCGCAGTACACGCACGCGGACTCGTTCAAGGGGACGGCGTATTCCGTGGAGATGCGGGCGTCGAACCCGCGGCCCGCCACCGCGATCGCGAACGTGTTCTGCGCGTCGACGCCGCACGCCTCCACGCACTTGTAGCAGAGGATGCAACGCGAGTAGTCGCGCACGTAGAGCTCGTTGTCGATCTTCACCGGCTGCCCGACTCCTTCGGCCACCGTCGGGTCCTGCGGCTCGTGGTGATGCCCCGCCCAGCGCTGATCCCGCTCCCCCGTCGTGGCCGGTTCCATCTCGGCGCCGAAGCGCTCGGGATGCACCTGGTACTCGGTCATCCACCGATGGACGTCGGGGCTGGTGAGTTCCACATCGACGCTCGAGGCCAGGAACTCCATGACGAGCTTCCGCGAATGCTGCACCCGTTCCGTGTCGGTCTTGACCTTCATGCCGTCCTCGGCGTTGCGCGAGCACGCGGGCACCAGGACCCGAGACCCCTCGACCTCGACCACGCAGACGCGGCAGGCGTTGACGGGCGTGAGGTTGTCGGCGTAGCAGAGCGTGGGTGTGTCGACCCCGCGCGACCGGCACGCATCGAGGAGCGTCGACCCCTCCGGGACGCGCACCACGGCTCCGTCGATCTCGACGTCGACCAGCCGCCTCGGCGGATCGAGCGGTACGGCCTGGCTCATGCCTGCGCTCCTTCGACATCGAAGAGATGGAGTCGTTGCACCGCAGACTGTACGGCGGATGCCGCCGTCTGGCCCAGTCCGCAGATCGAGGCGTCGCGCATCACCTGCGCGATCTCGTCGATCAAGGCGACCTCCTGTTGCCGGGAGCCGATCTCCCGGCCGTGGACCAACCGATGCAGCGCCTCTTCCTGGCGGACGGTGCCCACGCGGCACGGGACGCACTGGCCGCAGGACTCGTCGCGGAAGAAGCGCGCGATCCGCAGCACGATGTCGACCAGGTCCACCGACTCGTTGAACGCCATCACGACGCCGGAGCCCAACGTGTACCCGCCGGCGCGCGCGTCCTCGAAGGTGAGCCTGATGTCGAGATCCTCCGGCGTGACGAACCCACCGGCGGCGCCTCCGAGCAGGATGGCTCTCGGCGTGCCCTGGATTCCCCCCGCGAGCGCGAGCACCTCTCGGAGGGTGGCGCCGGACTCCACCTCGTAGAGACCCGGACGCGCCACGGTCCCGCTGACGCAGAACAGTCGCGGGCCCGTGGACCCCTCGGTGCCGATGCCCGCGTACGCGAGGCCGCCCACGCGCAGGATCTCCAGCACGTTGATCAGCGTCTCGACGTTGTTGATCCCGGTCGGTTTGCCGAACACGCCTCGTTGCACCGGGAACGGCGGCTTGTTCCGCGGCTCGCCGCGCTTGCCCTCGATCGAGTTGAACAGCGCCGTCTCCTCGCCGCAGATGTAGGCGCCGGCCCCGCGCCGCAGCTCGACGTCGAACGCGAACCCCTCCCCCATCACGTCGTCGCCGAGGAACCCGTGGCGACGGGCCTCCGCGATCGCATGCCGGAGGCGGGCGGTTGCGAGCGGGTACTCGCCTCGGATGTAGATGTAGCCTCGGTCGCACCCGGTCGCGTATCCGGCGATCGTGAGCGCCTCGATCACCGCGAACGGATCCTGTTCCATGACGACGCGATCCTTGAACGTCCCCGGCTCGGATTCGTCGGCGTTGCAGATGAAATAGTGCGGCCGCACCGGCTGCTCGGACACGGCCTTCCACTTCACACCCGTCGGGAACGCCGCCCCACCGCGCCCCATGAGCTTGGCGTCGGTGACCTCTCGGATCACGCCGTCGGGGCCGAGCTCGTGCGCCTTCCGCAAGGCCTCGTAGCCGCCGTGGGCTCGATAGTCGTCGATCGAGGACGGGTCGGCCAGCCCCACCCGCCGGAGCAGGCGGAGTCCGTCACCACGTCCGCGGTCCCAGGTCTGCGGAGCCGACACGACGGCCGGATCCGTCGGTCGCGCGAACTCCGGGTCGGGCGCCGCGCCCGCGAGCACGCTCCTGACCTGCGCGGCCGACGCGTTCCCCAACGTCGTGTCCTCCGTGCCGGGGCCGGCGCGCTGGATCAGCACGGCGGGCGCGCGCTCGCACATCCCCAGGCACGGGCTCCGCACCCAGGTGGCTGCGACGCCATCGGATGCATCGCCGGGTGGCCCCACGGTCCGCTCGAGCTCTGCGCAGAGCGTGTCCCCGCCGACCCGGCACGCCAGGTCGTCGCAGACGTGGACGACGGTCTTCGGACGAGGTTCCACGCTGAACATCGCGTAGAACGTGGCGACGCCGTAGGCCTCGGCCGGGGGGACGGCGAGCCGCTGGCAGACGTAGGTGAGCCCGCCCTCGCTGATCCAGCCGACCCCGGACTGGAGCGCGTGGAGCGCGGGGAGCAGGAGGTCCCGCTGCTCCCGGGCGGCGCGGCCGCTCCGCGCGAACCGGCGCTCGGCACCGGCCTCGCGTGGCCCTCCGACCCAGCCGGTCTCCGGTGGGCCGAGCAGATCGTCGACGGCGGTGCGCTCCTCGTCGGTCGGCGCCGCCGACATCAGATGGAGATCCACAGCGCTCCCGTCATTCCGCGTCCCGTGCCGCGGCGCATGTCGGCGGGCTGCACGTGGGCGAGCTTCTCGAGCCGCACCGCGGTGGCCTTGAACTCGGCCGTGCCCGACTTGGGATCGTTGGCCTCGATCGTCAGTCGGTTCGTCTCGACCTGATCGGGGAAGTGCAGGGTCATGAAGACCAGGCCCGGACGCAGGCCGTCGTCGATGTGAACCGGCGCCTCGACGGAGCCGCGACGCGACGTCACGCACACGCGCTCCCCCTCCGCCATCCCGAGCCTGTCGGCGTCCTCCGGCGAGATCTCGATGGACTCCGGGCGCCGCAGCGGGGACGTGTACCCACCGCTCTGCACGCCGGTGTTGTACGAGTCCAGCCGGCGACCCGTGGTCAGCCGGAGCGGGAACTCCTCGTCCAGGCCGTCGACCGGCGGATCGTCGATCACCACGCTGAACGGCGCCTTCGTCCCCTGGGCCTCGGGATCGTCGAACTCCCACAGTCGGGCGTGGAGGAACAACGTGCCGGGATGGGATTCGTCGGGACACGGCCACTGGATGCCACCGAGCTCCTCGAGCCGCTCGTACGACATCCCCGCATGCATCGGGGAGAGCGACCGCAACTCCTCCCACGCATCGTGCGCCGTGACCTCTCCCCAATCGAAGCCCAGCCGCTTCGCCAGCTGCACGATGATCCAGATGTCGTCCTTGGCATCGCCGGGCGGATCGAGGGCCTTGCGCACCCGCTGGACCCGCCGCTCGCTGTTCGTCACGGTCCCCTCTGCCTCCGCCCACGCGGCGGAGGCCGGGAACACCACGTCCGCAAGCTCCGCCGTCTTCGTCATGAAGATGTCCTGGACGATCAAGCAGTCCAGGTTCTCGAGCAGCGGTGTGGCGTGCGTGGCATCGGCCTCGGAGTTGGCGGGGTTCTCGCCGATCACGTAGAGCGCCCGCAGGTCGCCGCGTTCCATCGCGTGGAACATCTGGGTGAGGTGCCATCCGTACTTCGGAGGGATCGGCACGCCCCACGCGCGTTCGAACCGTCTCGCGCGCGGCCGCGTCCGTCTCGATGTCCTGGAACCCGGGAAGCTTGTTCGGGAGGGCGCCCATGTCGCCGCCGCCCTGGACGTTGTTCTGGCCGCGGAGCGGGTTCAACCCACTGCCGTACGCGCCGACGTGACCGGTCAGCAAGCTCGAGGTTGATCAGCGCGAGCACGTTGTCCACGCCGTTGTGATGCTCGGTGATGCCGAGCGTCCAGCAGATCACCGCGCGATCGGCCTTCGCGTACGCGTGCGCGACCTCCTGGATGATCTCGGCCGGAACCCCCGTCACGGCCTCGCCGCGTTCGAGCGTCCAGTCCATCACGGACGCCTTGTACGCCTCGAACCCGGTGGTCGCGTGCTCGATGAACGTGTGGTGCTGCAGGTCGTTGACGATGATCTCGCGCGCGATCGTGTTGGAGAGCGCGATGTCGCTGCCCACGTCGATGCCGAGCCACAGGTCGCCCCACTCCGCGGACTCCGTCCGGCGCGGATCGACCACGATCATCTTGGCTCCGTTGTGGATCCCCTTGAGGACGTGGTGGAAGAAGATCGGATGCGCCGCTCGCGCGTTCGACCCCCACATCAGGATGAGATCGGTGTGCTCGATCTCTTCGTATGAGCTTGTCCCGCCACCTGCTCCGAACACTGTCGCCAGACCGACGACGGAGGGAGCGTGTCAGGTGCGGTTGCAGCTATCGATGTTGTTGCTGTGCAGGACCTGACGAGCGAACTTCTGTGCGACGAAGTTCATCTCGTTCGTGGCCTTCGAGCAACTGAACAGGCCGACCCCGTTGCCGCCGTTCCGCTCCGTGGCGGCGCGCAACCCGTCCGCGGCCCTGTCGAGGGCCTCGTCCCAGGTGGCGACGCGAAGCACGCCGTCGTCGCGGACCATCGGCTCGGTGAGTCGCGTGAGCCCGTTCTTCATCGGCTCTCCTTTCCACCGAACGTCGGTGCGTGGGTGCGATTCTACGCGGGGCTCACCTGCCGGGTGAGCCCGCGACGGTCGGTCGCTCAGGTCAGGATGCGTTCCGGATGCGTGTACACGTTGCACCCTCCGTCGCGGACGAACCCGACGATCGTCATCCCGAAACGTTCGCCGGCCTCCACCGCCAGCGACGACGGCGCGCTCACGGCGCTCACGATGGGGATGCCTGCCACGGCCGCCTTCTGCACGATCTCGAACGAGGCGCGGCCGCTGACCTGCAGGATGGTCCCGGACGAGGGGATGCGGCCCGCGAGCACCTGATCACCGATCACCTTGTCCACGGCGTTGTGGCGGCCGACGTCTTCCCGGAGCGCGATCAGCTCGCCGTCGGGGGTGAACAGGCCGGCCGCGTGCAGACCGCCCGTCTTCTCGAAGAGCGCCTGCTTCGACCGGAGCGCTCCGGGCAACGACGCCACGACGTCGGCCGAGACCTGCGGACCCTCCGCCGACCGGGCCGCACGACACCTCCACGTCGTCCAGCGCCGCCTTGCCGCAGATCCCGCACGAGGACGTGGCGTAGAAGTTCCGCCGGACGCGTTCCGCGTCGAACGGCCGTCGGAGATGGACCGAGACGACGTTGTACCGCTGATCCTCGCCCGGCAGGTTGTCGCAGTACGCGACCCGTTGCACGTCCCCCGGGCCGATCAAGCCCTCGGTGAACAGGAAGCCCACCGCGAGCTCGAAGTCGCCGCCGGGGGTCCGCATCGTCACGGCGACGGGCTGCAGCTCCTGGTCCGGTCCCGCGGCGCGGATCTCCATCGGCTCCTCGGTCGCCAGGACGTCCGGACGTTCACCGGCGACTCCCTGGTGCACCGCGAGCACACGGACGGGGGTCGAGCTCTTGCGGAGTGGTTCGGAGACGGACACGGCCCCAGCGTAGGGCCGGGCGACCGTATCGGTCCACCGGTCCGGGCCCCGATCGGTCCGGAGCCCCTACTCCTGATCGCCCGTTCGTCCGAGCGCCGACCGAGGGCCGCGACGATCCGGGGTCAGCTCGACGTATCGAACGGGAGGCTCCCTAGAGTCCATCCGGTCGTGGGTGCCCTAGCCCCAGAACTTCCACCACGGGCGCTTCTTCGGCTCCTGCTGACCCGTCTCGGCCGCCTCCTCCGCGTGGATGCGTTCGGCCTCATGGATCTGGTGCTCCTGCTCCGCGAGGTGGTTGATCTGCTCTTGCTCCGAACCCCAGCGTTGCGCTCCCAGGTCACGCCCGCCGGTCCCACCAGATCCGCCCATCGACATCGCGACACCCCCTTTTCCCAGCGATATTCGCGGTCGCTGACCGAAAGCGCAACTCTCCTGGAGTCGCTGCCACAGAATGGACGTGAGAACCGGCAACGACTAGCCTGCCCGACCGGGGGCGCGAGGGCGAGTGGGATCTTCCGGGACGGCGACGCAGGGCGAGCAAGCTCCGGGTCCTCGGAGCGGCGGACGCCTGACCAGGCTCGACCCGCGAACGCTCAAACACGCCGACGTGCGGATCTTCTCCTCGGCGAGCGACGCGCCGAAGGCTCGGCGCCCGACCGATGTCGTCCTGTTGCTGGTTTCCGTGCTCGGCGTCGTGGTCCTGTCCTTCTTCGCTCCCGGGCCGACCGCGATCGACACGACGGTCTCCGAACTCGTGCACGAACTGCCTGGTCTGTTCGGCTGGTTCTGGGAGATCAGCTATGACCTGATGATCGGGTGGGCGCTGCTCCTGCTGATCTTCGCGCTCTTCGCGCGCGGGCGGAAACGGCTGTTCCTGACCGAGCTGGTCGCCGGAGGCCTGGCCCTCGGGTTCGGGATGCTCGCCGGACGGGTCGCGGGAACGGATTGGTCCTCGAGCCTCGAAGCCTTGGGCGCGAAGGGAACCCCCGCCGTCTACCTCGCGATCCGACTGGCTGTCGCGACGGCTGTGGTGGTGATGGCGTCGCCGTACATGAGCCGGCCGCTGCGATTCATCGGGCGATGGGTCGTGACCGCCGGCGCCCTGGCCGGCATCGCGCTCGGCGTCACGCTCCCGATAGGCATGGTCGCCGGCCTCCTGATCGGATTGGGCTCGGCCGCGATCATGCATCTCCTCCTCGGCTCCCCCGCGGGGCGGCTCACGCTCGATCAGATCGCGACCGCGCTCGGCGATCTGGGCGTCGCGGCGACCGACCTGCGCCACGCCCCGCTCGAACCCACCGGCGTGGCACTCGCCATCGCCACGTCGACCGAAGGTCACTCGCTCCTGCTCAAGGTCTACGGCCGGGACGCGTGGGACGGCCAGTTCCTCGCGTCGATCTGGTCGTCGCTGTGGCGGCGGGGGGAGCACCCGAGCCTCGGGCTCGGCCGCCTCCAACAGGTGGAGCACGAAGCGTTCGTCACGTTGCTCGCCGAGCGAGCCGGTGTACCGGTCCTTCCCGATCGTGGCCGCCGGGATGGCGAACCAGCGCGACGCCCTCCTGGTGAGCGAGATCACCGGACGGTCGCTCGGTTCCCTCCAGGCCGGCGACGTCGACGATCAAGCGGTGCAAGGGATCTGGCGCGCCACCATGAAGCTCCACGAGCTCGGGATCGCGCACGGGCAGCTCGACGGTGACCGGATCATCGTGCGGGCCGACGGGACGCCGGCGATCGGTGACTTCGGTGGCGCCCGCGTCGCCGCCACCGACGGGGCGATGATGGCGGATCTCGCCCAGATCCTGGTGACGACCGCGCTCGTCGTCGGTCCCGATCGAGCGATCGCCGCAGGGACCGCCGCGATGGGGAACGAGTCGTTCGCCGGCGTGCTGCCGTACCTCCAACCGGCGGTGTTGGACCGTGATACCCGGCACGCCGTGCGCGACGGGGACTGGGACCTCGACGACCTGATGACGCGCTCGACCGCCGTGACCGGCACCGAGGCACCAGAACTCGAGCAACTCCGACGCGTGTCCGGCAAGTCGATCGCGATCGTCGCGCTCATCGCGTTCCTGGCCTACGGCCTCATCTCCGCCCTGGCGAACATCGGCATCCAGGCCCTCTGGGACGAGCTGAAGTCCGCGGACATGGTGTGGCTCGTGACCGCCCTGCTCCTCGCGCCGCTCTCCCAGGTACCGCAGGCGTTCTCGACGATCGGCGCGTCGGTCCGCGATCTGCTGTTCGCCCCCGTTCTGATGCTGCAGTACGCGGTCCAGTTCATCCAGCTCGCCGTGCCGAGCTCGGCCGCACGGGTGGCCCTGGAGGTCCGGTTCTTCCAGCGCCAAGGGGTCGAAACGGGAGGAGCGCTCTCGATCGGGTTGATCGACAGCGTGAGCGGCTTCGTCATCCAGATCGTCCTGATCCTCCTCATCACGCTGTCGGGGCTCGCGAGCCTCGATCTGTCGACGAGCAGCTCGAGCTCCAGCTCGACGAGCAGCAACTCATCGTCGTCGGGTCCAAGCCTCCTGCTCCTGGCGGCGGCGCTGATCGTCCTCGGCGCGATCGTCGCCCTCGCGATCCCCCGATACCGGAACAAGATCAAGGAGGCGATCCCACGGTATCGGGCGAGCATCCGGGCGCAGATGGCCTCGGGTGCCCAGGCGCTCCGGGTGCTTCGCTCCCCCTCGAAGGTCACGATGCTGTTCCTCGGCAACCTGATCGCGCAGCTGATGCTCGCCATGATCCTCGGCATCTGCCTGCGGGCGTTCGGCGAGCGTGCATCGTTCGCCGGCCTGGTCCTGGTGAACACGTTCGTGGCGCTCTTCGCCGGGTTCATGCCGGTGCCGGGTGGGATGGGCGTCTCCGAGGCCGCCCTCACCGCCGGGCTGGTCGCGCTCGGCATCCCCAGCACCGCGGCCATGTCGACGGCGATCGCCTACCGCCTGGTGACGTTCTACCTGCCGCCGATCTGGGGATCGGTCGCGACGCGCTGGCTCAAGCAGCACGAATACCTCTGATGCCTCGATCGGACTCGACCGGTCGGCCGTCATGAGGTAGAAACTCTGCGGGCCGTCCCGGACGGTCCGACCCCACTCGCCAGAAGGAAGGACATCAGATGTCGAAGACCGACACATCCTCGGGGGCGTCCTCCGGGCTGCTTAGATCGCTGGACACGCACGTCGAGAATGTCTTCCACGACTTCTACGACCCAAGGTTCGAAGGTCGACGGCTGTTCTCCGAGCTCTTCGGCACGTTCTTCTTGGTGTTGGTGGCGGCCGGGGGGGCCGTCGTCAACGCGAAGAGTGGGGGGCAGATCCCGCTCGCGGTCAGGGTGACCGCACCCGGCCTGATGGTCATGGCGATGATCTTGTTCATGGGCGCGGTCTCCGGTGCCCATTTCAATCCAGTCGTGACCATCGCGTTCTGGCTGCGCGGCGACTTCCCTGGGAAAAGGATCCCGGGTTATGTCATCGCCCAGCTGCTGGGATCGATCCTGGCTGTGCTGTTCCTGCGGGCGACGCTCGGGAACATCGGCGGGCTCGGAACGACCGAGCCGGGTCCGGGGATCAGCGATGGCATCGCAATGACGTTCGAGGCGGTACTCACCCTCGGCCTGCTGAGCACGATCTTAGGAACCGCATCGGGTGCCCAGAACATCGGTGTGTTCGGGGCCATCGGCGTCGGGTTCTACATCGCGCTCGCAGGTCTGTGGTCCGCACCCATCAGCGGCACGTCGATGAACCCCACCCGATCGCTCGGCCCGATGATCGTGAGCGGCAACTACGACCACTGGTGGGTGTACATCGTGGGACCGTTCATCGGTGGCCTCGTCGCGGTTGGATTCGCATGGATCCTCCGCGGCAAGGGAGGCGGCATCCGAGGGAAGATGGCGGCCCAGGGCGAGGTCGAGCTGGACGTCTCGGACCCGTCGAAGGCGACCGAGGTCGCTCCGCCCCAGTAAGCGCGGCAGCCCGAATTCAGCGACGCCGTCGGGCGGAACAAGTCGTCGACCAGCCCACGGTCACGACGTAGGCGGCGTGGGTCGCCAGGCTGGTGGCGAGCACATCGGGCGCCCAACGCCACGGTGGGGGCGTCTTCCCGAGGAGCGGGAACAACGTGAACGTCGCCGTCATGAGCGTCGCGCCGAACACCAGGCTGGCCCATGGTTCGGGGAGGTACCGGCGGAGCGTTCCGTGCCAGAGGCCGAACGCGGAACCGTAGCCCCATTTCAACGCGGCGCCGAGCTCCGCGTCACCCCTGTCGCTCACGTCGCCGAGGCGCAGGACGCTCGCGACGATCTGTCCGGGGATCAGGCTGTCGTCGTAGTCGAGCGAACCCGTGATCGCGGGACGCAAGCGATGCTCCGTCGCGTAGGCGAGGGTCATCGCCGCCGTCCCCGCCGCCCCCGCGATCACGCTGCGGACCGGCCACGGGATGCCGTCCGCGTCATGTCGGCACGAACGTGCCCGACCCGAGCGTCGTTCCGTGGCAATGCTTCCACTTCTTGCCGTTGCCGCACGTGCACGGGTCGTTGCGGCCCCGTCGGGCATCCTCCGATGCGTAGATCGCCATCACGCTCGGACGGTGCCCGGTCCGCCCGCAGGAGCTCCGTCATGAGCTCCATCGGGCGTTGGATGTGGTGGAAGAACTCCTTGTAGCTCGGGCAGAGGTAGTGCTGGCCCGGCTCGCCGTACGGGGAGGTCGCGAAGCGATCCTTCGGGCACCCGCCGTTGCACGCGAAGCGCACGTCGCAATCGAGGCAGAACTTCGTCAGCGTGTCGAACTTGTCCTGGCCGAACTTCTGCTGCTGGGGCGAGACGATCAGCTCCAGCATGTGCTTGTCCTTGATGTTGCCGAGCAGGTAGTCGGGCTCCACGAAGTGATCGCACGAGTACAGGTCGCCGGTGTGCTCGACGGCCAGCTGCAGCCCGCACGTCTTCGCGTGCACGCACATCCCGCCGGCTCGCCGTACCAGTTCGCGAGCGCCGTATCGAACATCTGCACGTACACCGTCGCCGATGTCGCGGCGGACCCACTCCTCGAACACGTCGATCAGGAACCGCCCGTACTGCTCCGGCCCGACCGAGCGATGGGTGACGAGGTCGCCCTCCTGCTTGTAGAGCGGCCGGCCCTTCACGCCGTCGCCCCACCCGGAGTCGGTGACCGCGAAGTTCTCCTCGGTGGCCCGCTCGATGATCGGGATGAACTGGATGAACGTCGCGCCGAGCTCGTCGCGGAAGAACGTGTAGACCTCGCGCCCGTGGTCGCCGTTCACGGCGTGGATCGTCGTCAGCACGTTCCAGTCCACGTCGTGTCGCTTAGCACGTCCAAGCCGGCGATCACCCGGTCGAACGTGGGCTTGCCGCCCTTGTCGACGCGGTAGGCGTCGTGCATCTCCCGCGGACCGTCGATCGAGATGCCGACCAGGAAATCGTGCTCTTTGAGGAATGCTCCCCACTCGTCGTCGAGCAGCGTGCCGTTCGTCTGCATCGTGTTGAGGATGTGCTGGCCGGGCTTGGCGTACTCCCGCTCCAGCTCGATCGAGCGGCGGAAGAAGTCCAGACCCATCATCGTGGGCTCGCCGCCCTGCCAGGCGACGACGACCTCGCGGGGCTCGGGCGTGGGCCTCCATCAGCTGGCGGATGTAGGTCTCGTGGATCTCCTCGGCCATCCGGAAGCGGCTGCCCGGGTAGAGCATCTCCTTGGACAGGAAGAAGCAGTACTCGCAATCGAGGTTGCAGATCGCGCCGGTGGGCTTGGCCATCAGGTGGAAGGCGAGCGGCGCGTTCGGGACGGTCAGGACGGGGCCGGCGACTTCAGGTTCAACACGCATCGGATGCAGGATGCCACGTTCCGCGAGTCGCTAGCCGGGGTCCCGGACCCATCGACGATCCGCCCGCTGGAACCGTGTCCCGTCCGATCCGCGGCCAACGAGAAGGAGTCCGTCGACGTGACGAGTGCCGACCTTCAAAACCTGGGTCGCAGAAGTCCCGAGCACCCCTTCGACCTTCATATCGAGGTTGCTCAGCACGCCTCCGTGCTCCGGATGTTCGCGCTCTCCAACCATCGGATCGCGCCCGGATCTCACACGCCTTCGATCGCTTCCAATCGTCCGGACTTCACCGCATCGGCGAACGCTTGATAGTCCTGCTCGTTCTGATCCGCGTATCGCTCGGAGAAGTCGGTGATCGAATCGATCGAACGCATCGCTCTTGCCCAGATACGCGGCGATCGCGATCGGATCTCCCGACCGTGCGTGCGCGCGGGCGAGGGTCCAGCCGCATTGACGCGGCGTAGAACGTCGAGGCCGAACGGCTCCAGCGACTCCACGTCGGCCGAGCCCTTCATGTCGCGCAGCTGGCGCCAGTAGAGCCAGCGGTTGGCCTCGCACGCCTTTGGTCCAGCCCAGGTAGATGTCGCTCGCGGCCTGCATCATCCGCTGCCCCTGCACGACGCGCTCGCCGTGCTGCTTGTAGCGGCTCTTCGGCAGATGGTCCTCGAGCACCGAGGCCGTCGCCTCCTTCACCTGGAGGAAGAGCGGATCCTCCTGATCGCGTCCCTGGAGCAGGACGATGAACGCCCGTGTGCCGACGCTGCCGACGCCCACGACCTTGCGGGCGACGTCGATGACCTCGAAGCGCTCGAGCAGGTGACGTCGATCGTCCTGCAGCGTGGCCCGGTAGGCCCGGAACTGCTCATGGATCATGTGCTGAAGCTGGTCGGCGAGACATCCCGGCCAGCTGCTTCGAGCTCGCGCGCCGGGATCGACGATCGGTGGTTGGCTGACGATCCGGTAGTTGCCGTCGACATGCTCGGCGAGCTTCGAGAGCGCCTGCAGGCTGTCGCGCGTGCGGGCCTTCACGACGTTCTTCTTGGCCGCTCTTCTCGCGTCTTCTTCGCCGCCTTCTTCTGCGTCTTGTCCGTCTGCATAGCCCACCGCGGTACCCATGGCCGCCATCAGCGTCTTCCTCGGACAGGTGGGCGTACCAGATGTCCATCGTCCGCATCTGCGCGAACCCGGCCATCGCCTCTCGGTATGCCCGCACCGAGGCGAGCGTCACGTCGTGCGCCTCGGCCTTGCGTGAAGCCGTTGTTGCGTGCCGCGATCGTGAAGCTCGCGGCCATGCGCTTCACGTCGTACTCGAACGGGCCCGGCAGCGTCTCGTCGAAGTCGTTCAGGTCGAAGAGCAGCGCTCGCTCCGGCGATGCGAACACGCCGAAGTTCGACAGGTGGGCATCGCCGCAGAGCTGACGTGTGAGGCCGGCCCTCGGCGTGTCCTTCGAGGTCGGCGGCCATGATCTTGGCCGCGCCTCGGTAGAACGTGAACGGCGAGACCAGCATGCGCCCGTGGCGCACCGGCACCAGGTCCGACTCACGGGTCGCGTCCTGTTCTTCGAGCAACGCGACGGGATCGGGGCGGTCGGCAGCCGGGGTCCAACCCGAGTGGCTGGACAGTGGGGTACCTTCTTCCGCGATGCCTTGCCGTGTTGCTTCCGTTCATCGACGCTTGGGTGCTCGATCTTGGCCACGCTCATGATCCTTACGACCCCCTATTCAAACGAGCCTCTTCCCGTCGCTCGACCCCGGCGGGGCGACCTCATCCATGTCGGACGATCTCCGACCGCCCCCCTCAGAGCAGCGCTTTGGCTTTCTGCGCCTCGTACTCCTCGGGCGTGATCTTGCCCTCGTCGCGGAGCTTCGCGAGCTTCGCCACTTCGTCGGCGGCCGAATAGCCCTGCGGCTCGACGCTGTTGTTCCTGAACCTCTGCCAACATCTGGCGGTCCTGCTCGGTCATCTTCGGCCGAGCGATCATGTAGATCAGGATCCCGATGAACGGCAGGATCACGATCAGGATGATCCACCCAGCCTTCACTCCACCGGAGATGTCGTCGCGCCGGAAGATGTCCGCGAAGATCGCGATGAACATCCAGATGAACATGAACCAGAAGAAGAAGACGATCATGGTCCAGAGCACGTTGCCGAAACTCCACTCGGTCGCCAGCATGGCTCTCCCTTCCCGCGTCGGTATGTGCTCCGACGCACGGTATCCGTCGCGTCAACCTAGGTGACATCACCACCGCTCAGTTGTCGGTCATTCATCCGACCGTCGCCGCCCGAAGCTGATCGAGGATTCCCTTAGCTAGTTGTTCACTTCGTCGACGCCCACTGTTATCCGGGTCTCCTCGGGTTTCCGGTGATGCGAGCCCATCCGCGGAGGTAGGGTGGGGAACGAGACCGAGTGAGGAGGAGGAACCCATGGCAGAGAAGACGAGCGAGACCCCGATCTTGGACCTGCTGGCGACCATGACGGCTGCGTCGATCGACGCGTCGGGGCTCGACCAGCAGTCGTTCATGCTGGTCCGGCTCGCGGCACTCGTCGCGGTCGACGCACCGCCGGCCTCATATCTGTTGAACCTCGGCGCCGCGAGTGAGCTGGGCATCGACGAGGAGCAGGTCCGCGGCGTCCTCGCAGCTGTCGCGCCGATCGTAGGCACGACGCGTGTGGTCTCGGCTACGGGCAACATCGCGCGTGCGCTCGGGTTCGCGATCGAGCTCGCTGACATGGAGGACGAGTAGCTCCGGGAATATCGGGTCGGTCCCCCAGGCGATCGGGCCCCTGGCCCCGAGGTCGTCGGTGCAGACATCCGAGCTTTGTCGACGGCCAACACGACGAAGCCTGTCATACGTTCGGCTAGGGGCCGCTGCCCGGATCTGCGGTCCGGGGCTGCCGGGTCGGGATCCTCCGCGTGAAGAACAGCGCGATCACGCCCGCGATCGCGAGGAGCGCCAGCGCCGATCGCAGGCCGTCCAATCGCGCCTGCTCGTTCACGTCCAGGACCGCTTGGGTGGTCTTCTGATCGACCCCGGCTTGTTGCATGGCCGACTCCAGTTGCGCATCGGAGACGAAGGGCACGCCGGCCGCGAGTTGCACACTCGCCTTCGAGGAGAGGTCCTTCGGCACGTCGGGGTTCTGGGCGATCCCGGATAGGAACGAGGCCGTGAGGGCGGCGATCATCACCGAGCCGGCGAGCGCGGTGCCGACCGAGGCGCCGAACTGGGTTGCCGTGTTCTGCAGGCCGCCGACCTCGGGGCTCTGGTCGTCGGGGACCGCCGAGACCGTGACGCTGCCCAGCTGGGAGGCCAGCGCACCGAACCCGACGCCGATCAGGATCAGCGGGATGGTCACGATCGAGGCAGTCGCGTTCACGTCCATCGCGCTCATCAGAACCAAGATCCCGGTCACGGTCGCCACGAACCCGATGTCGACGACGCGCCGAGGCGAGGCCTTCGGGAAGAGCTTCGGGGTGCCCGCGGCCGCGATCAGCATCGAAAGCGCCAGAGGGGTGATCTTGATACCGGTGTCGATCGCCGAGAGGCCGAGGGCGACCGACAGGTACAGCGGGATCACGAAGAACAGTCCCATCATGACGAGGAACTGGAAGAAGAACATGAGGACCCCGCCGGTCATCTGCTTGTTGGCGAACAGTGCGGGACTCACGAGCGGCTCGCGTCCCGCGGCCTCGAGGTGTCTGACGTGCTGCATGAACAGCCTCAGCGACACGAAGCCTCCGAGGATCAGCCAGAACACCGGCGAAATCCCCAGCACGGAGGGCCCTCCCTCGGCAGGCAGGATCCAACCCCAGATCGAGGAGCGCAGCACTCCGAAGACCACGAGCCCCATCCCCAACGCCCAAAGCAGGGAGCCAAGCAGGTCGAGATGGGATCGGACCTTGACCGGGGCGTCGGCGATACGGCGCGCGAACAGGAAGATGCCCGCGCCGAGGACGACCTCGCCGGCGAAGACCCATCGCCACGATCCGTACGTGGTCGCTAGTCCGCCGATCAGCGGCCCGACCGCGACGGCGATCGCTGCGGCCGCCCCGACCAGACCGTAGGCGCGGGGTCGCCCCTCGGGAGGGAAGTTCCCTGCGACCAGCGCGACGATCGCCGGCATGATCAGCGCCGCGCCGACCCCTTCCAGGAGCGACCAGCCGAATAGCAGCACGGGGAGATTCGGCGAGAGGGCCGTCGTCAACGATCCGGAGCAGTAGATCACCAGCCCGATCATGAAAGCGCGCTTGCGACCGATGATCGAGCCGACCTTGCCGCCGGTGACCATCAGCATCGCCATGATCAGCGTGTACAGGACGATGGCGCTCTGGATCCCGGTGACCGTGGTGCCCAGGTCCTTGGCGACCGTCGCGATCGCCACGTTCATGACCGAGGTGTCGAGTGCCATCAAGAATTGGCCGGCACAGAGCGTCAGGAGGACCACACCGGCCGCCTTGGCAGCCTGCTCGCTCTTCGTCTCGGATGTCACCGGAGGCACCAGCGGCTACTTCAGGTTGCAGTCCTGCGACTGAGCCGTCGACTCGAGGTCGGACAACGCGGTCTTCAGCTGGGAGAGCGACGAGGCCACGGCCGGCGCGACGGAGACCACCGACGCGCCTGCAGTCACCTGATCGATCTCGCTCCCCAATGCCGTGACCTGCGCCTGGATCGCGCTGACCTGCGTCCCGAACGTGCTCTTGGCTTCGGTGCTCAACGCGTCGGCCGCGGACTTCACGTCATCCACCGCCGTCTGCAAGGCGGCGACACCGCCCGTCTTCACGTCCACTTGCGTGAGCCCTTGCACGGCGTCCTTGAGGTTCTGCGCGTCCGCACAGACCGGTGACACGCTCTTGCTGCACGAACCCAAGAGCAGGAGCGCCGGGATCACTGCGATCGTGATCGCACGGCGGTAGGGACGCGTTCCGAGTACGCATCATGACTCTCCTCGCCAGTTACCCGCGGACGCCGACCGCGTCCCCGACATCGCCGTGTGAACGAGGCGATGCCGGAGGACGTGGCCTCGCGTCGGTCCTTAGTGCCCTCTGCGGCCTTGAGCTGCTTGGCGAGCTCGTCGGCGTTCGCGTCGATCTCCTGGGAGACGAAGCGGTTCTGCGCCTTGATGCTCGCAGCGACCTGGTCGGCCATGTTCGTCGCATACAGCACGATCAACCCGGCCTGGCCCTTGTCCAGCGTGGCGGCAAGCTGCTTGAGGTCGTCGTCCTTCATGCCGCCCTTGATGTGGCCTGAGACGGCGCCGACCCCCGCACCGACAGCCATGCCCACGCCCAGGCCGATCCCCGGCAAGATCGCGGCCACAGCCCCGAGCGCCAGACCCTTCCAGGCACCGTGCCGCGTGGACGCCTCGTGCTTGTCGTCGACCTTGACCTTGCCGTCGGCTCCGCGCTCCAGGACCGCAGCGTCGAAGTCGTGGCCGACGCCGGCGTCGTAGTACAGAGCCTTCACGGCTTCGTAGTCGACCTCGGCGTCCGAAACGCTGTCGTAGGACCCTGCGAGGACCATCAACGTGTCCTTGTCACTCATCGCGGCTCCCCTTCCTGTCGTTGACCGTCCATCCGATGAGCGGTCGTGCTCGCGAGATTCAACCTGTCCCCTGTCGCTTCCGAGCCTGTCACGGTGGGACAGAGGGAGCATCACCCGATTCGAATGATTCGGTGCTCCCCATCGGGGAGGAGCGACTCCCCAGCGCATCCCCGTCGGGATGAACACCCGGTCGCGGCCCCGCCGACCCATGAGAGGCGGCCGTGAGCCGGAGTAGCATGCGGGCGTGGCCAGGGCTCCTTCTTCGCGCGATGGGCGAAGAGCGGACGGCACGGATGCGCGACGCGCTCGCTCCTGGACGGCCGCCTCGGGCCTCACCCTTCCGAAGCCGCACCTGCACACGATCCCACGGGTCCGGCTGCTTGCGCGTATCGAGGGGTCCGACGCGGACGTCGTGAGCGTCATCGCCGGCCCAGGCTACGGGAAGACGACGTTCCTGAGGACCTGGGCGGAGCTCGACCCGCGCCCGACAGCATGGATCACGCTGGACGACCGTGATAACGATCCGGCGGTGTTGTTCGCCGATCTCGCGTTCGCACTGGATCGGATCGACCCATCGGAGCACGAGGCACTGATGAGGTTGGCGAAGTCGGCAGCGGCGCAGGCGACCGGGTGCGGGAGCTGATGCGATCCATCGACGGCCTCGGCGAACCGGCGATCATCGTGCTGGACGACCTGCATCTGGTGAGCAGTCATGGGGCGCTCGACATCGTCTCCGCCCTCGTCGAGCGCGCCCCGCTCGACTGGACCGTGGCGCTGGCCTCGCGGCAAACCCCAGAGCTCCCGTTACCTCGGCTCCGCGCAACCGGCCGGCTCTTGGAGCTCTCAGACCAGGACCTTGCGATGGACAACGACGAGACGGCACAGGTCGTCCGGGCCGCCGGTCTCGATCTTCCCGACGACACGATCGCACTCATCCAGCGCCGCACAGAGGGGTGGGCGCTCGCGATCAACCTCGCGATGACGTCGATCCGGGAGAGGGACGACCCCATCGACGCGGTGTCCGTCTTCGGAGGCGACGACCGCCTCATCAGCGAATACGTCTGGGACGAGCTGCTCAGGAACCTGCCGAAACGGCACTTCCGGTTCATGACGCGGACCGCCATCCTGCACGGCCTGACCCCGAGTCTCTGCGACGCCGTGGTCGGATCGAAGGGGTCGGCGGCGCTCCTGGCTGAGCTGGAACGTTCGAACTCCCTTGTGATGCCGCTCTCCGGCGCAGCCGGGGAGTTCCGATATCACCAGCTACTCCGGGACGTGCTGCTCGCGGAGCTCCATCGGGTCGAGCCGGATCTCGTCCCCGAGCTGAACCGGCGGGCGGCCTCGTGGTCCGAGGCCAACGGCCTTCTTGAGGACGCGATCGCTTACGCCCAAGCCGCGTCCGATGTCCACAGGGCAGCTCGGCTCGTGTGCTCCCTCACACGGCGATACATGAGCCTCGGAAGGCTGCCGACCTTGGAGCGGTGGCTGTCCTGGTTCGATGAGAACGACTTGATCGCGTACCCGCCGCTCGCGATCGCGACCGCCTGGTGCCACGCATTCATCGGGGACGAGGATCCCGTGCGTTGGCTCAGGATCGCCGAGGACAACTCGTTCGAAGGACGCATGCCGGATGGCAGCAGCTCGTACGAGGCGGCCGTTGCGATGCTCCGAGCGGCACTCTGTCCGGACGGACCACACGAGATGGACGCCGACGTGGCGCGGTCCGCCGAGATGGGACGAGCGTCGAACGAATGGCGGGTGTTCCACCGCCTCCTCGCTGGAGAGGCAGCGCTCCTCCTCGGAGAACCCGAACGCGCCCGGGCGTTGTTCCACGAGGCGGCGGAAGTCGCAAGCCCGGCGCAGGCAGGAGGGCACGCGATGGCGCTGAGCGAACTAGCGGCCATGTCCGCGGACGCCGGCGAGTGGGATGAGGCGGACCGGTGGATCCGCCGAGCAGAGGAGGTCGCGACAGGCTACGGGCTGGGCGACATCCTGCTCCAGCCGCTCATGTTCGCCGTCTCGGCGCTCGTCCTCACGCGGCAGAGCCAGCCCGATCTCGCCCGCAAGGCCCTCGTCGAAGCGCAGAAGCTGCGAGTGAACTCGTCGTTCGCCATCCCGTCGTCGAGCATCCGGGGAAGGAGCATGATGGCGCGCGCCTACCTCGCCCTGTCCGACGTCGAGGGCGCGCGCACGATCCTGGCAGAGGCGAGAGACTTCCAGGCGCGGCGGCCGGATATCGGCACTCTCGCAGATGATCTGGACGAACTCGAGAACGCCATCCGCCGACTCCGCGGGCAGGGGAGGTCGGGGCCGGAGTCGCTGTCGGTGGCCGAGCTCCGGGTCCTCGCCTTCTTGCCGACCTACCTGTCCTTCCGGCAGATCGGAGAGCGACTCTTCGTGTCGAACAACACGGTGAAGTCCCAAGCGATGTCGATCTACCACAAGCTCGGCGTCAGCAGCCGGGCTGAGGCGGTCGAACGTGCCGCCGAGCTCGGATTCCTCGACCTCTAGCCTCTCCTCAGATTTCATCCTTGGTGGGTGATGCCCACGCGGCTGCCCGAAGGTTGGATGAAGGCGTGGAACGTCCTATCGGATCCGTCGGGCCCCCCACACCCGATGAGTGGACCCTGACGAAGCTCGCCCTGAACGATGACGAGCTCATCATGGCCATAACGGGATCGGACGCGGCGAACCTCGAGGCATCAGGCTTGGATGCGCGTGCGCAGGCCCTGGTTCGGATCGGAGCCTTATTGGCCCTGGACGCGGCCCCGCCCGCGTATGCATCCGTCGTTCGCCTCGCCGAACGCGCGGGCGTGTCGGCGCCCGAGATCGTCGGCGTCTTGGTCGCCGTTGCGCCCTGCATCGGCACCGCACGCGCGGTCTCAGCGGCCCCCGAACTTGCCCTGGCGATGGGCTTCGATGTGAACGACGTCATCGAACGGAGTCGCGACCGCTCCGACCCAGCGCGAAGGTCCACACACAGATCGTGAAGCCGCTGCCCGGAGCGAGACGCGCCTTGCGGCGGCGCCCGCCCGCTGGAGGTGCCGGAGCCGCGGTGAGGAAGGGAACGGGCATGACGATCGCACAGAGGTTCGATTGATGCTCGAGGGCGGGGGGAGGACGCTCGAGGTGCGCTGGATCTGTCCGGGCAGGCTCACCGAGGCCATGATCGACTGGTTCAACCCGTTCGTCGTCGAGGTCGAGACTCGCGAGGACTCATACCTCGTTGGGCGGGGGATCCAGGGACTTTCCGTCAAGATCCGAGGAGGGACCCTGTTGGAGATCAAGGTCAGCAGCGGCGGCGAAGGGGTGCTCAAGGTGCCTGGGCACGCACACGGCCGCTCCGAGGCCTGGAGGAAGTGGTCCTTCCCCCTCTCGGTCGCCGCCGATACAGGCGCCGGCTCTGCAGACTGGGAGCGAGTAGGTAAGCACAGGCGCATCGGCCGGTTCTCCTTCCCCGATGGCGAACGGGCGGTCCTTGCGGCCTCCGGACCCCCTGACGACGAGATGATGTGCGCGGTCGAGCTCACCGAGGTGACGAAGGGTGTGCAACCTTGGTGGACCCTCGGTTTCGAAGCGACAGGAGAGTTCGACTCCCTTCGTGGGGCGATCGATGCCACCGCCGAGCTGGTGTTCGCCAACCCCCCGCCGATCGGCCAACTGAGCCTGATCGATTCGAGGTCGTACGCGGGCTGGCTTCGCTCTGAGGTTCCGGATCCGAGCCTTTGACCTCGCATCCAGGAAGGACGGCGGGATGAGCAGCAACCATCCAGACGATTCCGAGAACAGCAAGGAGGCACCTGCGTTGAGCGGAGACGCGGCTCCTCCCTGGATCACTCCGTTGTTGCACCGGAGCATCCGATGGGCCATCGCCGCCATCCTGCTCACGTTGGCGACGCTGTGGTTCGTCGGCCAAGAGCGCAATCTCGTCGGCTACCTCATCTTGGCCGAACTCCTCGCGCTCGCGCTCGAGCCAGCGGTTATCTGGATGCACGACCATCGAGGCTGGCGTCGGGGCAGCGCGACGGGTCTTCTGCTGGTTGTTGTCCTTGTTGCGATGATCCTGCTCGGCGTGGGCGTCGCTACCGTTCTCGCGCGAGAAACCAGCCAGATCCTGCAACAACTTCCGTCGTATGTGGACAAGCTGAATGCGTTTACCCAAACCCATTTCCACACCATCGTGTTTTCGCCTGCCCAGCGGGCTGCCGCGGCGCACGCAGCCACGCACATCAACGACTTCATGAAGCAACACCAGGCGGACATACTCGGAGGAATCTCATCGGGTCTGAGCGCGGTCTTCTCGCTGTTCACGATCGGTCTTTTCACCTTCTACCTGACGGCGCAAGGCCCGCAGGTGCGGCGCGCGCTCCTGTCCCGGATGCCCCCCGAACGACAGAAGCGCATCCTGTTCGCCTGGGAGACGGCGATCAAGAAGATGGGCGGGTATCTGTACTCGCGTTTGTTGCTGGCTTCGATCAACGGAACGCTCATGTTCGTCACGCTGAAGATCCTCGGCGTTCCATACGCCCTGCCGCTGGCGCTGGTCTCCGGCCTGGTCGCCGAGTTCATCCCGATCGTGGGGACCTATATCGGTGGGGCGCTGCCGGCAATCGTCGCCATCGCAGAGAACGGGCCCACGGCCGCGACGGTCGTGGTGATCGAGAGCGTGATCTATCAGCAGTTCGAGAACTACTACCTCAGTCCGCGCATCAGCGCGAAGACCATCGAGCTCAACGCTGGCGTCGCGTTCGGCGCGGCGATGGCAGGCGGAGCGGTGGGAGGGTTCGTAGGCGCATTCTTCGCCTTGCCGATCGCCGCGACGATCCAAGCGTTCATGACCACGTATTCAAGAACATTCGAGGTGACCGAGTCGGCACTCACCGATATCGACACACCTCACCCCCCTTCCTCCAAGAGGCCGAAGCGCGGCGGGGGCAGACGGCGACACGGCGGTGAAGCTGAAGTGGGAAGTCCACGGAAGTCTGCGCCTGATGGAGCTGACCCGCCTTAGCCGCAAGGTGGATGGCCGGGCCACATGGCGTCGCTCATCGCCACGAACGGCCGCGTTCCTCGATCGGCTGCAGAACGGCGTCGGGAGGGAGCTGGCGGGCCCGGGATGAGACCCCCATCGCTGGATAGGATTCGCGCATGAGCTCCGCGTCGGATCGACGATCACGGACACGTTTGGTGATCACAGTGATCGCTCAAGCGGTCGTTTCCACCGCCGTGATCCTCATCCTGTACTACGTGGTGCCGACCTCGGCGTCCATCGGCAGCCGCTGGATATGCGCCGTCGTGTTCATCGGCGTCGCCTCGTTCGAACTCCGTGGGGTCGTGAAGGACCCACAGCCGATCGTTCGAGCCGTCGTCGCGATGGCCAGGCTCCTCCCCCTGTTCATCGTGCTGTTCGCCTGGATCTACGTAACGATGTCGGTGGACGACCCGCGTATGTTCACCGAGCCGTTGACCAAGTCCGGGTCGCTCTACTTCACGGTCACGGTCCTGTCGACGGTCGGGTTCGGCGACATCACTCCGGTCACGGACACGGCGAGGCTCATCGCCTCCGTGCAGATGATCTGTGACCTCGTGATGATCGGGATCATCGTGAAGCTCATCTCCGGCGTGGCCAAGCATCGAGCCCAAGCGACGAGGGCGGCGAGCGCCGGGCAGGATGAGGCGTAGCGAAGGCCTCACCGAAGGTATGACTTCGGCCGTCGGGCTGTCAGCGGGGCCGGTGACCCTAGGCTGCCGGGACGTCAAACACATCCGCAACGCGACGATCGTCTACGACGCTTGGCGTTGGCTCTTCCGTTTCCGCATATGCTGGCTGCTTGAGCACCGACGACCCCACGGGACGGCGCAAACGCGTCAACCTGCGCACCGCTCGCATGGAGGCGTTCAGCGACGGCGTCTTCGCCATCGCGATCACGCTCCTGGTGCTCGATCTGGTGGTGCCGTCGGTGACCGAAGGCGGCGTCGGTCGCCTATTGATCGACCAGTGGCCGACGTACCTCGCGTACCTCGTGAGCTTCGCGTCGATCGGCGCTGCGTGGTTCAGCCACTCGACGATCACCGAGTACCTCGACCGAGCTGATTCGGTTCTCCTCCGATTGAACCTGCTGCTGCTGCTGTTCGTCTCGGTGTTGCCGTTCCCGACCCGGATGCTCGGTGAATACCTGCGGGAGACCGGAGCTGAGCGGATCGCCGTGACCGTGTACGGCTTGAACCTGCTCGCTATCTCGGCTCTGACGAGTGTCCTGTGGCATTACGCGGTCTCGGAACGACTGACCAAGGGTGATCTCGCCGACGACGACGCCCGGGCGATCACCTCGAAGCTGAACCCGAGCCTCGCCTTCTACGGCGTGACCATCGCGATCGGCTTGCTCGTTCCGGTCGCGGCTGTTGTGTTGTACTTCGCGATCGCGCTGTATCTGCTGATCCCGTTCCGCGCGATCGCCCGGCAGTTACGTCGTCGACCAGCCGGGTGAGAGAGATCGGGCCGCGGCCCGACCCCCGGACCACGCCGACCGTCCTGCCTATCCTTCGTCCTCGGCCGCGTCGGCGAGCAGGACCGCCGCCTCGGCATCTACCTCAGCATCGTCTGCGAGTTCCTCGGCTGCCGCCTCTTCGATCACCGCTTCGGCCGCAAGCTCCTCCGCGGCAGCCTCCAGCGCAACCGCCATCTCGGCCTTCTCCACCGCATCCGCATGCAGCGCATCTGCGGCGACCGCTTCCTCGATCGCGTCGGCACCGGCCTCGGCCGCTGCGTCCTCCAGCTCCTCGTCCATGTCGGACCCCTTCCCGCTCAGGCGATCTCGGATGAGATCGCCTCGACGTGCGCGCCACTCTACCGTCAGGCGAGTGGTGGCTACCCCCGTCACTCCCATCGCGCCCGTCGTGTCCGTGACGTGGTACTCCGCGAGCAGGCGCTGCTCGTCGTCTCGCTTCGGGAAGAAGCGATAGACGACCGCCGCACCGAGCACGATCGCGATGATCCCCGCCGTGTACGCCCAATCGGCTCCCTGCAGGAACGAGGTCTTGGCGGCCGCGGTGATCTGGCTCGCGTACTGCGGATACTGCTGGCCCACCGCCTCGGCGCTCGCGAAGGACTTCGTGAGCTCCGCCGAGACGCTGTCCGTCACCTTCTGCGCGTTCGGCGACGCGCCGATCGCGGCGGTCGCCGCGGCCGCGTATCCGGCGGTGAGCAACGCACCCAGGATCGATTGCATGATCGCGCCGCCGAGGTCGCGCTGCAGGTCCGCCGTTCCCGACGCCATCCCCGCTCGCTCCACCGGCACGGAGCCGGTGAGCGAGTGCGAGGCAGGGGTCCCCGCGAACCCGACGCCGACGCCGACCAGGCCGTACGCCAGGCCGACCTCCCAGTACGGGATCCCCTCGTTCCACAGGAGCAGCATCGTGATGAATCCGAGCAGGCAGAAGACGTAGCCGATCAGGAGCGTGAACCGCGCCCCGCGCGACTCCACCAACTTCGCCGAGCGCGGCGCGATCAGGACCATGCAGAACGCCGCGGGCAGGATCGCCATCCCGGCGTCGAGCGTGTCGTAGCCGAGCACGTTCTGGAGGAACTGCTGCCCCACGAACATCGCGGCCATCAGCGTGCCGAACACGATGATGCCGGCGCACGCGGCGACCCAGAAGATCCGCCGACCCGCCACGTGGAGGTCGTACAAGGGGTTGCGGGCCCGGCGCTGGCGGATGATGAACGCGATGCCCGCCGCGACCGCGATCGCGACGAGCCCGAGGACCAGACTCCCTTCGTTCGGTACCGGCGCGAAGTTGATCGCCAGCACGACCGCCGCGATCAGCAGAACCGAAAGGATGCCGCCCAGGTTGTCGACCGGGTCCGTCGTCTCGTTCACATGGGCCGGGACGAGCCGCATCGCCAGGACCAGGGCCACGACGGCCAAGGGCAGCGTGAGGAGGAAGACCGACCCCCACCAGAAGTGCTCGAGCAGCAGACCGGAGAGCAACGGACCGAGGGCGGAGATCGCACCTCCCAGCGCCGACCAGAGCGCGATCGATTTCGTGCGTGCCGGCCCCGACCAGAGCGCCGTGATCAGCGCGAGCGTGGTCGGGTACGCCATGCCGGCGGCGAGCCCGCCGAGGAGCCGGGCGACGAACAGGACGCCGTCCGTCGGGGCGTACGCGGCGAGCAGGCTCGCCGGGATCGCGAACGCCGTGCCGACGATCAGCATGAGCTTGCGTCCGTGCCGGTCCCCCAGCGCGCCGAGGTAGAGCACCGACGCGGCGAGGCCGAGCGAATAGCCGACGGCGATCAGGTCCAGCGCCGTCTGCGACGAGTCGAACGCTGCGCCGATCGACGGCAACGCGACGTTGGCGACGGCCAGGTTCAGGTTCGCGACCGCCGCGACGAGGATCAGCGCCAAGGAGTACCGCGCGCGCATGCTCCGGTTCGGTCTGAGCCACAAGAGCCGTTCGGTCCTCGCCTGAACTCATGTCAGCGGCTCCAGGGTCAATGGTGGAACGCGGCCTTCCTGGTCTCGTCCTTGGGCATCGGGCCGGACAGCTCGTCGAAGAATGCCACCGCGCCCCGCATGTCATCGAGCAGGAGATCGATCAGGTCCATCGAGACGCCGTTCCGGACGACGACACGCATCACGGTCATGTCTTCGATGTCGGCGGGCATCGGATACGCCGGCACCTGCCATCCACGCTCGCGCAGCTTGGCGGAGAGGTCGTGGAGGTCCCATCGGTCGGTGTATCCGTCCTTCAGGGTCCACGTCACCAACGGCATGTCAGAACCGTCGTTGAGCATCTCGAACGGCTCCATCTTCGCGATCCCGGCAGCAAGATGGCGTCCGGCGTCTTTGCATGCTTGCTGGACCCGTCGATACCCCTCACGGCCCAGACGGAGGAAGTTGTAGTACTGCAAGAGGACCTGGGCTCCCGGACGCGAGAAGTTCAGCGCCAGCGTCGGCATGTTCCCGCCGAGGTAGCTCACGGAGAAGATCAGGTCCTCCGGAAGGTATTCGGCCTTCGACCACACGACCCATCCGAGCCCCGGGTACACCAATCCGAACTTGTGTCCCGACGTGCTGATGGAGTGAACCCGAGGCAGGCGGAAGTCCCACACGAGACCGGGATCGAGGAAGGGAGCGATGAACGCGCCCGACGCTCCGTCGACGTGCAGCGGGATATCCAGTCCGGTGCGCTCTTCGAGGTCATCGAGCGCCGCAGCGATCTCCTTCACCGGCTCGTACACACCGTTGTACGTGACACCGAGGATCGCCACGACACCGATCGTGTTCTCGTCGACCACCTCGAGCATGCCCTCGGGTGTCAGGTACGGCTTGGCCTTCGTGATCGGCACGTACCGAGGCTCCACGTCCCAGTAGTTCGCGAACTTCTCCCACACGACCTGCACTGCAGAGCTGAACACGATGTTCGGCGCATCGAACGGCTTCTTCTCAGCCTTCCGCTGCTGCTTCCAGAGCCGTTTGAACGCCAACCCGGCCAGCATGCACGCTTCGGACGATCCGATCGCCGACGTGCCGATCGTCGTATGCGGCTCGGGCGAGTGCCAGAGGTCCGCGAGGATGTGGATGCACCGATCCTCGATCGCCGCGGTCTGCGGGTATTCGTCCTTGTCGATCATGTTCTTGTCGAAGGACTCGGCGAAGAGCTGGGCGGCTTGCGGCTCCATCCACGTCGAGACGAAGGTCGCCAGGTTCTGCCTCGCGTTGCCGTCCAGGAGGACCTCGTCGTGGATGATCTGGTACGCCAGGTCGGGGAGCATCTCCCCGTCGGGGATGCGCCACCGTGGGACGCTCTCTTCACCGGGACGAGCGAAGAGCGGGTTGACGGCGAGCTCGTCAGACTCTTCGGCACCTCGATGTGCGTGGCGTCCTTCCACTACGTCCTCCGATCGACGTCGCTCTGGTTGGACGAGGCGGACGCCGCGGGCGGATCCGTCTCCTGGCCCGCGGCGCGGCGCTCCGCGAGTCTTCCCGTCGGTCTCCAAACGGTGACGATCTTCCCGATCGCGGTGACGAGGAACAGCTGACCGATGATCATCTCCATCACTGCGAGCGACTGCCCGGGCTGCCCGGCGGGCACCAGGTTGCCGTATCCGGTCGTCGTGAGCGTCGTGAAGCTGAAGAACACGTCTTGGCTCATGGTTCCGGCGCCACCCGCACCAAAGAACGGCGCCGACTGCAGCGCACCGAGGAACCGGTAGATGTAGGCAAGCGATAACCCGAACAAGAGATACGCTGCGATCGCGCCGAGCATCGTCTCCTCGTCGACGACTTTCCGCGTGATCAGATGCCGGACGATGGAGAATGGGGCGATCACGTAGAGGGCGCTACTGACGATGAAGATCGCCGGCGATGAATCGCCCCCTCCTCGGCGCACGATCACATCGACGATGGCGACGACGGCGGCGGCCACCAGAACGACGTCCGCCGTCAACCGGACCGACCGACGCGCTTGCGATGTGCGGAGCGCGAACCAGACGGTCACGATCTGGACCAGGAGCACAAGGGGAGCCGACCACCTTCCTCGCAACGAGACCGACATCCCGTACGTGACCAGGATCAGGAGGAGGACCATGCCGTAGCTGTTGCCCGACATGAAGGCGCGGAGGAGCCGGCGCATGATCCGGGGATCCCCCTCGGACCGCCCACCTGGTGCCTCGGCCTTCACCGCATCTCCCTGATCTGCCACGGCGGCAGTCTATGCGGGTGACGCTGAGGACAGCCGTCGATCCGTGGGGGAAGATGCAGCGGTGACGAGCTCGGATCCCGATCCGGTGGTGGCCCACCAGCCCGGCGATGGTACGCGACGGACGTATCTCGCCTCCGAGCGCACGCTCCTGGCATGGTGGCGATCCGGGCTCGCGTCGATGGCCGTCGCGCTGGCGGTCGGCCGGCTCATCCCCGCATTGCTCAAGTCGTCCCGGACCCCGTTCGCTCTGCTCGGCGTGGGGTTCGCGGTGCTCGGGCTCGCGTTCATCGTCTACGGCACGGTCAGGCAACGTGCCGTCGAACGCGCGGTCGCAGAAGGAACCTTCCCATCGCTCGACGCATGGGTCGTGCTCGGTCTGGGGGCGTTGATGGCGATCCTGGCCGTCTCGACGATCGTCCTCGTGCTGACGGCGTTCTGACCGGTCGTCGGTGCGAGACCGCGGCCGCCGCGATCTCCGAGACGAGCGTTCGGTCCCAGAACCGCGAAACGGTGAACGGCGCCGGAGTATCGAGCCGGGGGCGATCACCGCAACGGCCGGGTCATGCCTCGGAAGCGTTTGGCGGTATCCTCGCGCACTGACTCGACCCATCGAGGAGCAACCGAACGTGAAGAGCGGACTCGAGATCGCCCAGGAAGCGGACCTTCGACCGATCGTCGATATCGCACGGACAGCCGGACTATCAGCGGACGAGCTGGAGCTCTACGGACGTTATCGGGCCAAGGTGGAGCTCTCGGTCCTCGACCGGCTCAAGGACGGACCGGACGGCCACCTCGTCATCACGACGGCGATCACGCCGACGAAGGCCGGCGAGGGCAAGACCACGACGTCCGTGTCGCTCACGCAGGGCCTCGGGAAGATCGGGAAGCGGGTCGCCCTCTGCCTGCGCGAACCCTCGATGGGTCCGGTGTTCGGGATCAAGGGCGGCGGGAACGGAGGTGGGTACGCGCAGGTCGTGCCGATGGAGGAGATCAACCTGCATCTCAACGGCGACTTCCACGCGGTCACCGCCGCACACAACCTGCTCGCCGCCGCGCTCGACGCGTCGATCTTCAACGGCAACGCGCTGGACATCGATCCGCAGACGGTCACGTGGCCCCGGACGCTCGACGTCAACGACCGCGAGCTGCGCTACACGGTCGTCGGTCTCGGCGGCAAGGCGCACGGCGTGCCTCGCGAGAACCAGTTCGTCATCACGGCGGCGTCCGAGATCATGGCGGTGTTCGCGCTCGCGAGCGATCTCCACGATCTGCGCACGCGGCTCGGTCGGATCGTCGTCGCGGACGACCGCGCGGGCAAGCCGGTCACGGCCGAGGACCTGAAGGTCGCCGGCGCCATGACCGTGATCATGAAGGACGCCATCAAGCCGAACCTGGTGCAGACGCTCGAGGGGCAGCCCGTGCTGATCCACGCCGGCCCGTTCGGCAACATCGCGCACGCGAACAACTCGATCATCGAGGACCGGGTGGCGTTGAAGCTCGCGGACTACGTCGTCACCGAGGCGGGCTTCGCGAGCGACCTCGGCTTCCAGAAGTTCTGCGACATCGTGTGTCGTGTGGGCCGATTGACGCCGAGCGCCGCCGTCCTGGTAACCACCGTGCGCGCCACGAAGTCGCACGGAGGCATGGCGTTCTCCGAGCTGGGGAACGAGGACCTCGAGGCACTTCGGCGCGGCGCCGACAACCTCGCCGCACACGTGGGCATCGTGAAGCGGTACGGCATCCCCTGTGTCGTGTCGATCAACAACTTCCCGACCGATACGGACGCCGAGGTGCGGTTGATCGAGGAGCTGGCGATCGCCGCGGGAGCCGAAACGGTTGTGGTGAACCAGGCGTTCGCTCTGGGCGGCGACGGTGCGGTCGACCTCGCGAACGCGGTCGTGAAAGCCTGCGAGCAACCCAACGACTTCGGCTTCCTCACACCCGACGGGACGCCGCTCCGCGAGCAGATCGACGCGATCGCCACCCAGCTCTACGGGGCGGAAGGCGTCGACTTCCTGCCGCAGGCGGAGAAGGATCTGGCACGGATGGACGCGATCGGGTTCGGGACCCTCCCCGTGTGCATGGCGAAGACCCACCTGTCGCTGTCGCACGACCCGACGCTGCTCAACCGCCCGACCGGCTTCCGGCTCCCCGTTCGGAGCCTGGTGCCGAGCGCCGGCGCGGGCTTCGTGGTGGCGCTCTGCGGCGATATGCAGCGGATGCCGGGCCTGGGCAAGACGCCCGCGTTCATGGGCGTCGATATCGACGAGCAGGGGCGCACGGTCGGCCTCTTCTAGCCCGGGCCGAACCTACTCCTCGGGCGGGAGCACGCAGAACTCGTTGCCCTCGGGATCCTGCATGACGGCCCACACGCTCCCGCCTTCCTCCACCCAGTTGCGAAGGGTGGCACCGAGGCCCCGCAGCCGCTCGACGTCGTCCTCGATCGCGGTGTCCGCGACCAGATCCAGATGGACGCGGTTCTTCACCATCTTGTCCTCGGGGACCTCGGTGAAGAAGAGCGTCGGCAGGTCCGAATCCTCCGGCGGTTCGACCAGCACGGACGGGTCGTCCTCCGGATCGGTCACCCCTTCGTCGCGCAACCTCGCTAGCTCGTCCTCGTCGTAGGGAGCAACCGACCAGCCGAGCGCCGCGGACCAGAACCGTGCGAGCGGCGCCGCGTCGATGCAATCGAAGACGATGGAATCGATCTTCACGCGGGCGAGCCTACGCCCGTCTCCGTCACTGCGAAAGACGCAGTTGGAACGCGGTCTGGCTCTCGCGCACCGACTGGTCCGCGCGCCCGCGTAACGTGGCGACCTCATCGAGCAGCGCCGCCCGCCGAGCCTCGTCCTTCAGCGACGACGCATTGATCTCGACGTTCGCGATCGCGCACATGGCGGCGCAGTACAGGTGCGCGGCGCCTGACAGCCCGTCGGAGGCGGCTTGCGGGTTGCCGAACGCCGTGGCGTCCTCCGCGAGCTCCATCAGGTCGACCGACGCCCGCGCGATCTCGAGCGGGACCGACGCGGCGTGTTCGTACCCTGACTGGATCGCCGCGGAGCGCGCAGCCTTGTCCTCGTCGGTGTCCTTCGGCATCTTGAACGCGGCCATCACCGCATCGAACGCATGCGCGTCGCGATCGGCGAGATCGAGGAACGCCCCCCGCGCGGCATCGGCGTTCTGGATCAGCGCCCGCATCCGATCGTCGACGTCCTCGAACCCGGGCTTGCCCACCGTCAGCCGGCCGACCATGGCGATCAGCGCCGCGCCCGTGGCACCGGCGATCGCTCCCGCTGCGCCTCCGCCGGGCGTCGGAGCGTCGGAAGCCAAGACGCCCAGGAACCCTTCCAGCGTCATGTGTGCCAGGCGATCGTCGGTCACGCTCACTCCTCTTCCGCGGCGGCCACCAGCCGCTCCAGGATCTGCTCCTCCGGCTCGAAGCCTTCGAGACGAAGGTACTCGACGTCGCCGGGGGCGAGCGCCGACGCGGGCACCAGACCCACGATCTCGCTCGCGACGATCCGCATGTCGTGGGTGTGGGCCCGCGTCGCGACGGCGTCGAACGCGGCCCGCAGGCCGGTGACCTCGTGATCGACCAGGTTCATCGACACGGTGACGATGCCGCCGCGCTCGGGAACGCGGAACGCGATCGCGCGGAGCGCGGGCAGGCCGCCCGACGACTCGCGCACGCCGCGCGCGATCTCCTTCGCCGCATCCTCGTCGGTGCCGTCGAGGTAGACGTTGAACGCCACGAGCGGTTTGCGGGCTCCCACCGCCGTCGCCCCGGCCCGTCCGATCCGGTGCGGTCCGAAGTCGGGCAAGCGCTCGCCGCGCGCGACCGCGTCGCGCAGGCCCTCGAACTCTCCCTTGCGGACCTGCGCGAGCGACGCTCGGTCCGGGGACAGCGCCGCTCGGTCGTACAGGTAGACGGGGACGCCGAGCGTCTCCGCGAGGTCACGCCCGAAGTCGCGAGCGAGCACGACGCAGTCGTCCATCTCGACGCCCTCGACCGGCATGAACGGGATCACGTCGGCCGCGCCCATCCGCGGGTGACCGCCGTGATGATCGAACATGTCGATCAGCCGGACCGCTTCCGCGGCGCCGGCCATCGCGCTCGCGCGCACCGCGTCGGGTGGGCCGAGCACCGTCGTGTCCAGCCGGTTGTGGTCGGGATCGGCCTCCGCGTAGACGACTCGCGCTCCCGGCACGCGGAGCGCTGCCACGATGGCGTCGATCACGTCGGGGCGCCGCCCCTCGCTGAAGTTCGGCACCACGCCGACGAGCACGTCCTCGATCATGCCGGGCGTCAGGCGCGCGGCCGCTTCTTCTCCGGATCGAAGATGCTGAGCGGGGCCACGGTCGCGACGCTCTCACCCACCTCGACCTTCTCCCCGTCGTTCGCCGCACCGGTGGCGAGGACCGCGAGCGCGATCGTGCCGAACCGCGGAGAGACGACCGGCGACGTCAGCGTGCCGACCTCCTCGCCGTCCTTCGTCACCGTCGACCCCGCCTCCGGAAGTGCCTCGCCTTCGATCTGGAGCGTCTTCAGCCGCTTCGGCGGGTTGGCTCCGATCGCCGCCAGCGCCTCGGAGCCGACGTTCTCGGTCCCCGGCTTGACGAACCGGTCGAGCGACACGTCGTAGGGTGACGTCTCGCCCGGCTGGTAGTCGAGCGCGATGATGATCAGCCCCGCTTCGATCCTGGCGATGTCGATCGCCTCCAACCCGAACGGCTTGCCGCCCGCCGCGATCAGCGCGTCCCACAACGCCGGCGCCGATCCCGGGTCGGTGACAAGCTCGAACCCGAGCTCGCCCGAGAACCCGGTCCGCAAGACGGTCGTCTGCACGCCCGCGACCCGTACCGGCTCGGGGTGGAAGCGGAAGTAGCCGAGCGACGACAGATCGAGGTCCGTGAGCCCCTGCACCAGGTCGCGCGACGTCGGACCGGTGGCGGAGATCATCGGCAGCTCCTCGGTCCTGCCGACGATCCGCGCGTCGAGACCGTCGGCGGTCTCGCGGAACCAGTCATCGAGCCCCGCCGTGTTGATCATGACCCAGAGCTTCTCGTCGGAGTGCTTGTAGACGTTGCCGTCATCCACCATCAGCCCGTCGGCGTTCACGAACGCGCCGTAGCGCACCTGGCCGGCAGCGACCCCCGACAGGTCGTTCGTGAAGCGCCGCTGGATCAGACGGGACGCGTCCGGACCGGTCACCTCGTACTTCACCGTCGAGAACAGGTCCCACACCCCGGTCGCCGAGCGGATGGCCTCGTACTCGTTGCGCGCGGTGTCGCCCACCGTCATGGCCCAGGGCCAGCCGTCCTCCCAGATGATCTCCGCTCCCGCGGCGACCTGAACGTCGTGCAGCGGCGAGCGGCGCTCTTCGTCGGTCATCTCTCGTCCCTTCCCTTCGTCGTCATCGATGCGTTTGGATGGAACCACCCCGAACGTTCGGGGCGTCAGCTCCTGGGCCGGCGCTTCTGCGGGTCGTAGACCGCCAGGACGTCGACCGTCGCTCCGACGGTACCGTCTTCGAGCGCGACCTCGAGCGCTTCCCCGTCGACGGCCACGTCCGATCGGAGGATCGCGAGGCCGATGGTGCCGAGCTTCGGACTCAGCGCCGGGCTCGTCAGGACGCCGACCTCCTCGCCCCCCCTCGTGACCACGGCGCCGTACTCCGGGAGGACGTCGCCGTCCACCCGCAGCGTCTTGAAGCGGTTCGGTGGATCGGCCGCGACCTCGATCAACCGGTCCTTGCCCATGAACGCTCCGGGCGCCTCCAGTGCGACCACCCGGTCCAAACCGAGGTCGTACGGGGTGCGCTCGTGCTCGGCGTAGTCGTAGTCCGTCACGATCATGCCGGTCTCGACGCGGAGCGGTTCGATCACCTCGATGCCGTACGGCGTGGCGCCGGCCGCCTCGACGGCGGCCCACAGGTCGTCCGCGTGCTCCGGACGCAGGAACAGCTCGAACCCGAGCTCGCCGCTGAACCCCGTGCGCGACAGCCACACGGGCACGCCCCCCACCGTGACGGGCTCCGGGAGGAACCGGA
Source organism: uncultured Actinomycetes bacterium (assembly GCA_963736335.1). GTDB lineage: Bacteria > Actinomycetota > UBA4738 > UBA4738 > HRBIN12 > JBBQVZ01. Next base: position 1,240,868 of record CAVTOC010000005.1, read on the forward strand.
AATAGCGCAGCGCGTCGACGTCCGCGTCCGTGAGCGTTCGCAGGAGCTCGCGCGATCGCGGACCTTGGATCTGCAGGTTCGGCAGCTCGGGCGCGATGTAGGTCACCGACACGTCCAGACCCTTCGTCGCCTCCGCGAAGTACTCGGAGCGCTCCATGCCATTCGTCATGACCCACAGGTGATCGTCGGCGTGCTTGAACACCGTCCCGTCGTCCACCAGCAGCCCGTCCTCGTCGAGGAACGCGCCATAGCGGACCTGTCCGACCTCGAGACCCAGGATGTCGTTCGAATGGACCCGCTGCGCCGCCTCGACGGCGTCGGGCCCCCGGAAGTCCCACTTGTTGAGCGGCGAGACATCCCACATGCCGACGCCGTCGCGGACGGCCGCGTACTCCGCGTCGGCATCTCCGAACGAGACGCTCCAGTACCAGCCACCCTCCTCGACGAAGGTTGCCCCCCGCGCCTCCTGGGCGCCGTGGAACGCCGTCCTGATCCCATCGCTCACGGAAGATGCCTCCTCGTCGGCGTTATACCCCGAGTTTGAACCGTTGTTCAACCCGGCCCGAGCGCTCGCCGGCGAGCCGGGACAGGTCCCTCACCGTCGGTTCGGGCCCCGTCGGGAGACGGCCCGCGAGGATCAGGAACGCCTGCGCCGTGACGAGCGCGTCGTCGAGCGCATCGTGCGGGCTGGCCACCGGGACGCCCAGCCGACCGGCCGCCCAGCTCAGCCCGTAGCCGAACTCGCGGCGCGCCGACCGCGGACCGCCGTCGGCTTCGATCGCCAGGTTGCGGACGTCGATCGTCCGTCGGCGCCACGACCTCGCGCTCGTGCCGAAGATGGCCGACAGGAAGTGCACCTCGACGTCGGCGTACCAGACCAGGAGGTAGCGGCCGCGGAGCGCATCTCGGAGCACGCCCTTGGCCTGCTCGATCCGCGGAGCACCGGCGAGATCCTGCGGGCGGAGCTCGTGGATCTTCTGCGACGGGACCGACGGCGGGACCTCGGGATCCACCAGCTGATGCACGGCGTCCGCGAGCACCACCCGACCTCCCCGCACCGGAACCACGCCGAACGACACGATCGCGTCGCGCGTGAAGTCCAGCCCCGTCGCCTCGAAGTCGAGCGAGGCGAACTCCGCATCCCGCCACGACCGCCGTCGAACCCGCCGCGCGGGGCGCCTCACCCTCATCCGAGCCTCCGAACCCGAAGCACGCCCGACTCGGTGACGACCGCGTCGAGACCCAGATCGAAGTGACCGCCCGGCAGATCCTGGTCGAGGAGCTGCACGTCGAACCCGATCCCGATGCGCAACGCATCGGGACGTGTCCGCGGGAAGAACCGGTCGTAGAACCCTCCCCCGTATCCGACACGTCTTCCGGATCGGTCGAACGCCACGGCCGGGGTGACGACGACGTCGATCGCGGACGGATCGAGCGCCTCTCCCGTGGACGGCTCGCTGGCCCCGAACGACGTCATGGTGACGGCATCTCCCGGCGCGTACGCGTACGCCTCCATGTCTCCCCCGACGATCCGCGGCAAGCGCCACGCGGACACCTCGCGCGTCGAGCGCCTCCACGAGCGGCGCGGTGTCCGGCTCGGATCCGAACGACCAGAACGCCAACACGGTGGACGCTCGACCCACCTCCGGCAGCGACAACACATGGTCCACGATGCGCGCGGTCGCCCGGTTCCGTTCGGATGCGGACATGGCGTCGCGCGCGGCCAGGACGCGGGCACGCACCGCGCGTTTCGCGCGCTTCAAGTCGGCGCTCGCCGTCACGGGATCAGCGCCGCGGCGATGACGTCCAGGCGATCGATCGGCCCTGCGGGCAGCACGACGAACCACGTGGCGCCGGCCTCGCCGAGCGCATCGACGAAGGCGCGGAGCTCGGCGGCCGTGCCCGTCCACACGCCGTCGGTCGACAGGCCCTTCGCCGCGCGATCGGCGAGGAGCCGTTCGAGGTCCTCCGCGGTCTCCCCGACGAGCGCGATGCCGGCCCACGTCGGCGCGACGACGCGGTCGCTCGCGAGCTCGCGGAGCCGCGCCGCCTTGGTCGCGAAGCCCCGAACGTCGTCGCCCCATCCGTTCCACGCATCCGCGACCCGCGCGGCCACCTCCAGGACGGCGTCGGACCGCCCACCAACCCAAAGCGCCGGCGACCCGGGTGGGAGCAACGGCCCGCTGAGCGCGGGCACGTGCGCTCCACCCGGCCATGTCTGGCCGTCGAACAGCGCGCGGAGCGCGCGCACGGTCTCCTCGAGCAGCGCGACCCGTTCGCCGGCACTCGGGTAGGGGAACCCGTACATCCGGTGCTCGGGTTCCGACGCGGCGTCGCCGGTGCCGAGCGCGAGGATCGCCCGGCCCCCGCTGATGTCGTCGAGCGCCGCCGCCTGCTTCGCAAGCAAGCCCGGCGAGCGGAGCGTGACGCGAGCGACCAGCGTCCCGACGTGGAGGCCGGGGTGCAACGCGGAGACGGCCGAGAGCGTGGTGAACGATTCGAGCGCCGGCCGGCCGGATCCCGACGGCGGATAGAAGACCGGCGGGAAGAAATGATCCGGAGAGAAGACGCCGTCGAACCCGAGCTCCGCCGCTCTCGCGGCGACCGCGAGCGGCCGGGCGGGATCGGAGGTGAACACGGGGAGCGAAACCCCCAGGTTCAACCGGGCGCCTCCAACACCAACGCGGCGGCGCCGACGACTCCGGTATGCGGTCCGAGCGCCGCCGTCACGATGGGGACGTCGGGGCGCATCTCGGCGGCCTCGACGGTTTCCCGGTACGCGGCACGCGCGGGATCGAGCAGCAGGTCGCCGGCCTCGACGACACCGCCGGCCATCACGACGATCTCCGGGTCGAGGATGTTCACGAGCCCGCCGATCCCCGCACCGAGCCAGCGGCCGACCTCGGTCAAGATCGCGACCGATACCGCGTCTCCGTCGCGCGCAGCCCCGGTGACCATAGGCCCCGTGATGCGGTCGGGCTGGCCGGCGCTCAGCTCCACGAGGATGGTTGCGGCGCCCTCCCGCACCGCGGCGCGGCCCGCTCGGGTGACCGCCTGACCGGACGCGAACTGTTCCCAACACCCCCGGTTCCCGCAGCCGCAGAGCGGCCCATCGGGATCCATCACGATGTGTCCGATCTCGGCCGCGAAGCCGTGAGCACCTCGGAACAGCCTGCCGCCGCTGACGATCCCACCGCCGATGCCGGTGCCGACGCCCACCAACAGCAGATCTTCGAACCCGCGGCCCGCGCCGAACACGTACTCGCCCCACGCCGCCGCCGTGTTGTCGTTGTCGGCCACGACGCCCACACCGAGCTCGGCGGTCAGATAGGCGACGAGCGGCACCTGGCGCCACGCGAGGTTCGGAGCGAACACGAGCTCGCCGGTCCACCGATCGACCAGCCCCGCCGCCGCGATGCCGACCCCGGCGACATCCGGCGTCATCACGGCCCGCGCCACCTTCACCACCGTCGCGAGCGTGGCGTCCATGTCGTCGGCCGGTGTCGGGAGGGTCTCCAGCGCGAGCACGGTCCCGTCGCCGCCCACCAGCGCCGCCGCGGTCTTGGTCCCTCCGACGTCGATCCCCACCGCCTGGACCGCGGTGTTGGCCTTCGCCGTCACCCGATGTCGATCTTCTCGAACGTGGTCGGTCCGCCGTCGTCCTTGAGGTCGTCGGCGCGCACGTCCATCAGGGCTTTGGCCGCCAGGAAGAACTCGCGGCCCGCGACCAGCAGATGCTCGACCACGTCGGGCTTCAACGGTTGCACGGCGGTGAGCGCCAGCCCGATCGGACAGAGCGCGACGTTACAGACGTGGCCGGCATCGGACTTCGCCTCGGGTTCCGTCTTCGGGGCTCCCGTGGGAGGCTCGCTCCCGTGCGTGGGATGGGTCACCTTCGCCTGGGTCTCGACCATCGATCTCAGCTCCTCACTTCGACTCGTCGTCCGCCGGCCGGGGCGAACGGCCGAACAGGATCTCCAGGCGGTCCCCGGCGAAGTTCGCCTCGCGAACCACCATCCGCTTGAGCGTCTGCGGGAGGATCAGGTTGCGCTTGTACGAGCCGACGCGCACGAACAGCTCCTCACCGCGCCGATGGATGTCCATCTCGTCGCGCGAGACGAACGGCAGTCGCATCGACAGGATGTATCCGGTCCCCCGCTTGCGTACGCTGATCGGATCGTCGCGGTACAAGATGTCGGTGGCGACGCGTTCGCCGTAGACCTCGTCTCCCATCTCGACCAAGAGCGGCAACCCCACCATCTCCCGGTCGAACAGACGAGCGGTGAGGATGGGGACCGGCTCGAACGACTCGTGCACCGTCTGCAGGTGCTCGGCTTGAACGTCCTTCCACTTCCCGAAGTACGGGTCGACGACCTCTTCCGGGATGATGCGATTCACCACGACCGCGTCCACCCGATAGCCGAACAGCCCGAGATACGTGTAGGTGCGGCGGGCCTCCGCGATCACCATCTTCTCCGGGTTCACGACCAGGCGCACGCTCGACACATCCTCGTCGACCAAGATCTGCTTCACGGCGTCCAGGTTCCGGTGCAGCCGTTCGACCGCCGCGAACACCTGATCGCCCGCGATCGGCAGGGTCGTCATCCGCGACAACATCGGCCGGAGCGTCTTCACGACGCGGCGCTCGACCGGGAAGATCCGCTCGATGTACCAGTTCATGACCTCGGGGAGCGAGAGCAGGCGCAGCGTTTCGGCGGTGGGAGCACAGTCGACGACCACCATGTCGAACGCGCCGCTCTCCACGTGCGTCTTGACGTCGATGAGGCTGAAGATCTCGTCGAGCCCCGGGATCACGGTGAGCTCCTCGGCCTGGATCGCCTCCGTCCCGGCCCAGTTCATCAGCTGGATGAAGTACTCCTGGATCTCGCGCCAGTTCCCCTCCAGGCGTTCCTGCGCGTCGATCTGCTGTCCCCACAGGCGTTCGGCGATCTCGGTCGGGAACGAGCCGATCTCGGCTTCGAACGAGTCTCCGAGCGAGTGGGCCGGGTCCGTGCTCATCACGAGCGTCCGCAGGCCGGCCCGGGCGGCCCGAACGGCGGTCGCCGCCGCCACCGTCGTCTTGCCGACGCCGCCCTTGCCGGTGAACAGGATCACGCGCACCGCGTCAGCTTACGGTGGTTGGCCGCCACCCGGGAGGGCTCGAGATCCCTAGCCCATCTCGACGCGGCGCTTGAGGCGCTCCAGGGCGTTCTCGATCACGCGTTTCGCTCCCTCGGTCCGAAGGAACCCCGGGACCAGGATGCCCAGCTCCACCCCCAGCCGATAGGTCACCTTGGTGGTGTCGTCGGTGACCTCGTTGAGCAGGTATTCCCCGCGGATGTCGCGGATCGCGCCGCGGGCCTCCTTCGTCGTCCATGACACGCCCGTGTCCCCGGGGGCGTACACGTAGGCAAGCGTGTACGCGGCCTTGCCCAGGACCGGCACATCGACCTCGTATGCCACCTCGTAGGCGCGACCGCCTTCGCCACGCGAGCGGACGTCGACGGTCAGGACGTCCGACCACTCCGGGTAGGACTCGTAGTCCTCGATGACCTCCATCACGTCCTCGAGGGGCGCTTCGATGACGACCGAGCCCTCCGCATGCTCCATGGCGCCGAAATCCTAGCGCCTGCCCGAGGTGCCGATGACGAACGCGGCGACGAGGATCGACAGGAGCAAGATCGCGACCGTCGCCCACAGGAGCGCGCGCGACGAGACCAGCGGTTCTCCCCCCTCGGCCAGGCGCGCCGCCTCGAACGCGGTCAAGAGGTACACGCCGATCGTCGCGACGAGGTAGACCAGGAAGAGGAGCAGGACGGCGCCCGCTCGGACGCCGGAGAGCCCCAGCATGAGCGTGGCCAGCAATAGCATCGCGAACAAGACGCTCCTGGCCAGCCCGTCCACCTCGCGACCGGGGATCATGCGATGGCCGGATCCCGGGAAGAGCAACGAGCGCCGGAACGCCGCCCGGGGATCCACCTTGACGTGCACGGTCTCCTGTCGCATCAGCGACGCGAACGACGCGCCGCACGTCTGGCAGAAGTCCAGCTCGATGGGATTGCTGGTTCCGCAGACCGCACACGGCCATCCGGGCCGCGCCGGCTCCGCGGTGGCACTGCCCGCGGGCCCCCGATCGGACCCTCCTTGCGGTTCGCGCAACGATGCCGTCGGTCCCGGTTCCTGGCGATCCGTCGAGGGCTCCGTTCGAAGCTCGACCGGCTCTTCGACCTGCTCCGGTTCGGGCTCCTCTGCAGGATCCAGGTCGTTGCGTGATGCGACCGGTTCGAAGCACATCCCGCACCAGGCTGCGCCCTCGTAGAGCAGCGCGCCGCAATTGGCGCAGCGTCCTTCGGCGTGGGTCGAGGGAGTCTCGGCCATGGCGGGAGCGTACCCCGCACCACCTACCCGACCGATGAAGCTCGCCTAGCCCGCGGCGTCGCGCAACCACCCGGCGAGACGGGCGGCGATCGCCGGCCACGCGTGCGCTCGCTCCACGCGTGCGCGACCCGCCTCCCCCATCCGTCGGGCGCGATCGGGATCGGCGAGCAGCTCTGAGACGGCATCGGCGACCTGTCCGACGTCGGCGCCGTCGACGAGCAGGCCCGTCTCGCCGTGAACGAGCGTCTCGCGGGCGCCCCCGGAATCGCCCACGACGATCGGACGTGCGCACGCGGACGCCTCGATGAACACGTTGCCCCAGCCCTCGACCTCCATGCCACCGAGGCGTGTGCGACATGGCATCGCGAAGACGTCGCCCAGCGCGTAATACCGCGGCAGATCTTCCTCGGAGACCTGTCCCGCGAAGACGACCGACCCGGCAGGCGCATCGGCCGCGAGCGCCCGCAGGCGATCCTCGTACGGGCCGTCACCCACGATGACCAGCGTCGCCTCGGGCACCCGGTCACGGATCCGTGGCATCCCCAGGATCAGGACGTCCTGCCCCTTGCGGGCGACCAGGCGGCTGACGCACACGACGAGCGGACGATCTCCCACCCCCAGCCGTTCGCGGAGATCGGCCGTCGGGAGGTCCGGCCGGAAGGCCCGAAGGTCGGCCCCCGGGTAGAGGATCGAGACCGGGACCCGGCGCGGCACGGCCGTTCGCACCGTGCGCGCGATGAACTCGCTGCACATGACCGGGACCCGGGATGCGGACGAGGTCATGTAACGGATCGATGCGTGCGCGCCGGGCACGATCGACAACCAGTAGTCGAACCCGTGCGCCGCGACCAGGTACGGCGTGCCCCGCCGTGCGAGCCGGGGACCGAGGAGCGCCAGCGGGAACGCGTCGCCGAAGAGCACCACCTCCACGCCGTGCGCCGCCACCACCTCGTCCAGACGAGCCGCGAACGCCGGGGTCGGCCAGATGAACTCCGTCGGCTCGCGCACCATGGTGTACGGGACGGCCGCGTCGAACGACGCGGCCCCTTCCCACGCCGGTGCGAGGACCGACACCCGCTCGGGCGGAAGCTCCCTCCACAGCGCCTCGAGCGTCCGCTGGATCCCTCCGACGCGTGGGGGATAGTCGTTCGTCACGAGGAGGGTCCTGGGGAGGGGCATCGTGGCTTCCATCGCTGGGATGATGCTCCCAGAGGACCATGGAGACCGCGACGACCGAGCCGTGGGAGCTGGTGGCGGCGCTCGATGACGGGCGCGGCTTCGTCGACCGGTCGGAGGACCGCGCCGTCGTCGTGCGGGGCGCGGATGCCCGCGGATGGCTCGGAGATCTGGTGACGGCCGACATCGCGTCGCTCGTGCCGGGCTCGTCCCGCCGGTCGCTGCTGCTCACCCCGACGGGCAGGATCAGGGCCGACATGTGGATCACGCAGATCGATGACGACGCGTTCCTCGTGCTGCAGGCGAGCGATCAGCCCGAACCCGTCGACGACCTGTTGCGGCCGTACGTCCTCTCGTCGGCCGTCAGGTTGGAGCCCGGGTCCGACGAGGGTTCCGTCCTCCTGTTCCCCGCGAAGGAGGAGATCGTCACCACGCGGGGGGACGACCGCTCGGTGGATCGGCGACGGTCGCCCGGGGGTGGATCGATCCGCGTCGACGAGCGAGCCTTCGAGATCTGGCGGGTCGGCCGGGGGGACCCTCGGATGGGGATCGACTTCGAAGCGGGCGCCCTGCCTGCTGAAGCCGGGTTGGATCGACTCATCGACGTCACGAAGGGTTGCTTCTTGGGGCAGGAGTCCGTCGCCAAGGTTCGGAACCTGGGTCACCCGCCGACGGTGCTTCGTCACCTGCGCTGCGACACGCGCGTGATCGCCGGGGAATCGGTATCCGCGGCCGACGGGCCGCCCGCCGGCCGTGCGGTGGGACTCGTCACGAGCAGGGCGCCAACTCGGGAGGGCGGGACCGTGCTCCTCGCGCGCGTCGAGTTCCGGGCCGCCGGCGCCTCGCTCCGCGCCGGGGATGGCTCGCCACTTTCCCCCGTCCGGGACTAGCCCGTTCGGGTCATTTCCTGTCAGTCGACCGGGGGTTCTCACATCAACTGCGTTCGACCCCTTCCGGAGGGAACCCCGGCTCTGTTATGAATCGGGTCGCACCTGAGCCCATCGGTTCGGTGGGAGGGGAAGGGGGGTCTGTTGAGGATCGAGCGGTTCCCGGACATCGACCTGGATACGCTACCGATGAACCCTTCCCCACCGGACAACTGGCAAGACCGCGCGGCCTGTTTCGGAATCGACCCGGACCTGTTCTTCCCCATATCGGAGGACGAAGCAGGCCCGGCGCTCGCGTTCTGCGGAGGCTGCCGCATCCGCGAGGAATGCCTGGCGTGGGCGCTCAAGAACGGCGAGCGCTACGGCGTGTGGGGTGGCCTCACCGAGCAACAGCGTCGACGGGTGCAACGCCAGGTCGCCTGATCCGAACGGCTCGACGACCAGGCTCCGGGACGACGGACCCCTAGACTGAGCCGTCCATGCCAGTCGACACCGCCACCATCCGCGTCGTCGCTCCGCTCCGCATCAGCTTCGTCGGTGGCGGGACCGACTTCCCGCACTACTTCCAGGAGCACGGCGGCGCCGTGCTCTCGGCGACGATCGACCACCACGTGCGGATCACGATCGTGCCGCGCCACGACCGACAGGTGGTCGTTCGCTCGCTCGACCTCGGGCGCCTCGTCGAGTACCACCTGGACGCCGCTCCCGTGTACGACGGCGTGATGGATCTGGCCAAGGCAGCGATCCACAGGATCGGTGTCTCCGGAGGGATCGAGGTGGACATCGACTCCGACGCTCCGGCCGGGAGCGGCCTCGGCGGGTCGTCGGCGCTCGTGACGGGCATGGTCGCCGGCCTCGCGATGCTCGATGATCGCGCCTTCGACGCGCACGAGCTCGCCAGGGTGTCGTACTCGATCGAACGGGACGATCTGGGGATCAGCGGGGGGTGGCAGGACCAATACGCCGCGGCGTTCGGCGGATTCAACCTCTTCGAGTTCTCGAGCTTCGGCGTCCAGGTCTCGCCGATCCGCGCCACCCCGGGGACGCTCGCCCGCCTCCAGGAACGCCTCATGCTCTGCTACACCGGGTTCGTCCGGCGGAACGTGGGATTGATCGACAGGCAGATCGGCCTGTATCGAGAGGGACGTGAGGACACGATCCTGGGGATGAAGCAGCTGCACGAGATCGCGTACGCGATGCGGAGCGCCGTGGAGGAAGGCGACGTCGACGAACTCGGGTCCATGCTCCACGACGCGTTCGTGGCGAAGCGGCGGATGAACCCCCATATCGCCGAACACACCCCGATCGAGGCGATGCTTTCGATGGCGCAGACGGCCGGGGCGAACGGCGGCAAGATCTGCGGCGCGGGCGGCGGCGGATACCTCCTGCTGTACTGCCGTCCTTCGGCACAGCCGGCCGTCCGGGAGGAGTTGGAGCGACTCGGTGCGCAGTTCACGCCGTTCGCGTTGCGCCCCGAGGGTGTCCGCGCGTACCGCGGTGACGAGGTCTGGTCGCCGACCCGCGAACCGGCCGACGAACCGACCGAGGAAACGCGATGACGTCGGATGTCGGAACGACGAGGGAGCAGGCGCGCCGCTACCTCCGCGAGACCGCGGACACCGTCCGCCTCGTGGAGCAGGAGTGTCTGGACGACGTCGTTGCGGCCGCCGAGCTCCTGGTGACCTCACTCCGCGGCGGCGGGAAGCTCCTGATCTGCGGCAACGGGGGCAGCGCGGCAGACGCCCAGCACCTCGCGACGGAGTTCGTCAGCACGTTCACGATCGACAACCTTCGCCCGTCGATCCCGGCGATCGCGCTCACCACCGACACGTCGCTCCTCACCGCGATCGCGAACGACTTCGGGGCCGAGGGCGTGTTCGAGCGTCAGGTGGAGGCGCTCGGCCGGGAGGGCGACGTGCTGATCGCCATCTCGACGAGCGGCAACTCCCGGAACGTGATCCGCGCCGCGGACCGCGCCCGCGCGCAAAGACTTCGGGTGGTCGCGTTGACGGGCGCCTCGGGAGGCGATCTCGCGGCACTGGCGGATGCGGCCGTCCGCGTTCCCAGCACCGTCACGGCGCACATCCAGGAATGTCACCTGGCCGTGGAGCAACTCCTGGCCTCCGTCGTCGAGGAAGCGCTGTACCCTCGTTCCGAACGAGCACTGGCTGAGACGGAGGAGGTCTAGCGATGGCGAAATCGAAGGACCGTGGGGCCGGCACGGGTGGCCGGGATCAGAAGAAGAAGCCTCAGAAGACCATCAAGGAGAAGCGAGCGGCGAAGAAGACGAAGGGTTCGTCCGGCAGCTGACGTCCGCGTCTCTCCGCCTCACGGATCCGGGCACATCCCCTGCGGTGGATGAGGTTTCATCGAAGCGAAATACCCTCGGCGCAGTAGGGAGAAATACCGCCTCTCGGCGATGACCCCACGCGCGGTCGGAGTCCACGATTCCTCTTGATGGAACGCAGAGGAACAGCGTGGTGGCGGGCCATGGTCAGGCTCGCGATCGGAGGGCTCGCAGGGGCCTTCTTGATGCTCGTCGGCTTCGCGCCGGGCGCTATGGCGGCACCTGTCTCCCACTTCCGCGTTAACAACGCCTCGTTGACCGAGGGCGATGCGGGGACCGCCAACCTGACGTTCACCATCAGCTACACCGGAACCAAGAACAACATCTCCGTCGACTGGGCAACGGCGAACGGCACCGCCACGGCCGGCGCCGATTACATCGCATCTTCGGGAACCGCGACGTTCACGATCGCCGGCACGACGAGTCAGACGATCAACATCCCCGTCATCGGCGACCTGCTCGATGAGGCGAACGAGACGTTCACCGTCAACCTGAGCAATCCCACACCGGCCGCGACAGCCGACATCACGACCCCGACCGGCACCGGGACGATCACCGACAACGACCCCACGCCCTCGCTCGTCATCGACGACGTTGCCCAAACCGAGGGCAACGCCGGCACGACCAACGCGAACTTCACCGTCACGCTCTCCGCTCCGAGCGGCCGGAACGTCACGGTGAACTACGCGACGGCGAACTCGACCGCGGTCCAACCCACCGACTACACGACGACGTCCGGGACGCTCACCTTCACCCCAGGGCAGGTCCAGAAGACGGTCTCGGTTCAGGTCGTGGGAGACACCACCGACGAGATCGACGAGGCATTCTTCGTGAACCTGTCGGGAGCGACCAACGCGACGATCGCCGACAACCGAGGCGTGGGCACCATCCTGAACGATGACGCGCCTCCTTCGCTCACCATCAACGATGTGTCCCGGACCGAGGGGAACTCCGGGACGGCGAACCTGACGTTCACGGCGACGTTGTCGGTGGCAAGTGGCAAGACGGTGACCGTCAACTACGCCACTGCGGACGACACGGCGACCGCGCCAGCCGACTACACGGCGTCGAGCGGGACACTCACGTTCAACCCAGGGGTGCTGACGCGAACCTTCAACGTCCCCGTCGCCGGCGACACGCTGGACGAGGACGACGAGACGTTCTTCGCGAACCTCTCGAGCCCGGTGAACGCCACGATCGCCGATGGCCAAGGCGTCGGGACGATCGTCGACAACGACGCGACTCCCACCGTCGGCATCAACAACGTGACCGTGATCGAAGGGGACGTCGGTACGGTGACCGCCACGTTCACGGCGACCCTGTCCGCGGTGAGCGGCAGGACCGTCACCGTGGATTACGCGACATCCGACGTCACGGCGACGGCCCCCGCCGACTACACCGCCGCATCAGGCACGCTCACGTTCCCGCCCGGGACGACGACACGGACGATCCCGATCTCGGTGCAGGGCGACCTGAGCGACGAAGCGAACGAGACCTACCGGGTGACCCTGTCGAACCCCACGAACGTGACGATCGCCACCGCGATCGGCACCGGCACGATCACCGACAACGACCTGCCGCCCTCGATCGCTATCAACGACGTGTCGCAGGCGGAGGGTAACGGCGGCACGACGAACATGAGCTTCGATGTGACGCTGTCGGTTCCCAGCGGCCTGACCGTGACGGTCAACTACGCAACCGCCAACTCCACCGCCGTCCAGCCCGGCGATTACACGACGACCTCCGGAACCCTCACGTTCGCCCCGGGACAGGGAACGAAGACGATCTCCGTGCCGATCGTCGGCGACACCACCGACGAGTTCGACGAGACGTTCTTCGTCAACCTGTCGGGAGCGACGAACGCCTCGATCGCCGACGCCCAGGGTGTGGGGACGATCATCGACGACGATCCGCTGCCGTCGCTCACGATCGACGACGTCTCGCTCACGGAGGGCGATGCGGGGACGGCCAACATGACGTTCACCGCCACCTTGTCGGCGGCGAGTGCTAAGACGGTGACGGTCGACTACGCCACGGCGGACGGCACCGCGACCGCCCCGGGCGACTACGGGCTGTCGGTCGGCACGCTCACGTTCAACCCCGGGGTGGTCACCCGGACGTTCACCGTCCCCGTCGTCGGAGACACGACCGACGAGTTCGACGAGACGTTCCTCGCGAACCTCTCGAACCCGGCGAACGCGACCATCGCCGACAACCAGGGCGTCGGGACGATCATGGACGACGACGCGGCCGCGACGGTCGGCATCGACAACGTCTCGACCGCGGAGGGGGACGTGGGCACCACGACCGCGACGTTCACCGTGACGCTCTCCGCCGCCTCCGGCAAGCCGGTCACGGTGGACTACGCGAGCGTCGACGGCACGGCCATCGCGCCCGGCGACTACGCGGGTGTTTCGGGCACGCTCTCGTTCGCGCCCGGCCAGACGACGAAGACCGTGGACGTCTCCGTGGAGGGAGACCTCCTGAACGAGTTCGACGAGACGTTCACCGTCCAGCTGTCGAACCTCACGAACGTCACGCCCGGAACCGTCACCGGCACCGCCACCATCGTCGACGACGATCTGATGCCCACCGTCTCGGTCGGCGATGCCTCGGTACCGGAGGGAGACGCCGGAACGACGAACGCCACCTTCACCGTCTCGCTGTCCGCTCCGTCGGGCAAGGCCATCAGCGTGGACTACGCGACCGCCGACGGGACCGCGACGGCGCCCGGCGACTACGCCGGCGCGTCGGGCACGCTCTCGTTCGCGCCCGGCCAGACGACGAAGATCGTGGACGTCTCCGTCTCGGGCGACCCGACCTACGAGAACGACGAGACGTTCGGGTTCTCCCTGTCGAGCCTCGTGAACGTCGCGCCCGGCGCCGTGGGCGCGACAGGCACGATCCGCAACGACGACGCGATCCCGCAGGCTTCGATCGGCGATCGCAGCGTGACGGAGGGTGACGCCGGGACCACCGCCGCGACCTTCACGGTCTCCCTCACGAACCCGTCGGCGTTCCCGATCTCCGTGGACGTCTCGACGTCCGATCAGACCGCCACCGCGCCCGGCGACTACGGCGCCGTCTCGACCACGGTGAGCTTCGCTCCCGGCCAGGTCTCCACGACCGTGGACGTGCTCGTCCAGGGCGACACCGTGCACGAGCTCGACGAGTCCTATGCGGTCGACCTCTCCAACCCGACGGGAGCGGCGCTCGCGGACGCGCAGGGCGTGGGGACGATCGTGGACGACGACGCCGCGCCGGTCCTGGACGTCGGCGACGTGACGGTGACGGAAGGCAACGTCGGCGACGTGACGGCCTCGTTCCCGGTGACCCTCACGGGAGCGACGCAGGTCCCAGTGACGGTCGACGTGGCGACGGCCGACGGCTCGGCGACGGCGCCGGGCGACTACGCGTCGCTCACGACCTCCTTGACGTTCACCCCCGGCCAGACCGCGAAGACCGTCGACGTGGCCGTCCATGGCGACACCACGTTCGAGCTCGATGAGACGTTCTCGGTGCACCTGTCGAACCCGGCCGGCGCGACGATCGGCGTCGAACCCGGCCTCGGGACGATCGCGAACGACGACTCGACGCCGGGTCTCTCGGTCACCGACGTCTCGCTCCCCGAGGGCAACGCCGGCGACTCCGTTGCGACGTTCACCGTGGCGCTCGGAGCGCCCAGCGCGTTCCCGATCTCCGTCGACGTCGCCACGGCGGACGGCACGGCGACGCAGCCGTCGGACTATGACCCCGTCACGAGCACCCTCACGTTCGCTCCCGGCGAGACCACGAAGACGGTCGACGTGACGGTCCACGGCGACACCACGGTGGAGCCGGACGAGACCTTCACGGTGCAGCTCGCCAACCCGGTGGGAGCGAGCATCGCGGACGGCGTCGGGAACGGGACGATCGTCGACGACGACGCCGCGTCGGTACCCCCGTCCGACGAGCCCATCGCCTCGATCGGCGACGCCTCCGTCCTCGAGGGCGGTGCGGGAACCACGACGACGCTGTCGTTCCCCGTGAGCCTATCGAAGGCGTCGAGCGATGCCGTGACCGTGGTCTACCGGACCTCCGATCGATCAGCGACCGCGGGAACCGACTACGTGGAGAACGTCGGAAGCGTCCGGATCCCGGCGGGAGAGACCACCGCGAGCGTTCCCGTGACTGTGACCGGCGACGACGTGATCGAGCCCGACGAGACGCTCGCGCTCGAGATCACCAACGTCTTCGGAGGCACGGCGGGCTCCGCCGGCACCGGCACGATCGTGAACGACGACCGGGAGATCACGCACCTCATCCTTCGTGCCAAGGGGCGGCACCACCACGTCGTGTCCCGGGGGCGGATGCTCCACGCGGAGCCGGGGATGCATGTGGCGGTCGTGCTGCTCCGCAGGACGGGGAACGGGTTCGTCCCGATCGCGCGGACCACGGTGCGCGTGCACGTCCGAGGTCGGGGCGGCGTGCGGACGGGCATCTTCACGACGCGCTTCTCGCACCAGCGCTCCGGCCGGTACGTGGTGCGCGCGATCTTCCGCGGCGACGAGCACTACATGCCCAGCCACGCCCGCGCCCGCGTCCGTCTCTGAGTCCCGGCGTGTCGTTGCCTCCCGCCACGATGACGGAGGATGCTTGACGCTCGAACACCTGTTCGATATGGTCACGTCTCCGCACGGCCCCACCGGACGGAGGAAGCCGTGCTCGCCGCGCCCATCCAGACCACGCTCGACCTGGGCATCCCGCTCAACCAGGTCACGTTCTGCGTGGTGGATCTCGAGACCACGGGCGGCTCCCCCACCGACTGCCGCATCACCGAGGTCGGGGCGGTCAAGTACCTGGGCGGCGAGCGCATCGGATCGTTCCAGGCGCTGGTCAACCCCGAGATCCCGATCCCACCGTTCATCACCCACCTGACAGGGATCGATGACCGATCGGTCGCCGCCGAGCCCCCGATCGAGGAGATCCTTCCGGCGTTCCTCGAGTTCTGTCGCGGCGCGGTCTTCGTCGCGCACAACGCGCGGTTCGACTTCTCGTTCCTGAACACGAACCTCGTCCGGCTCGACTACGACCGTCTGCCCGGCCCCGCGGTCTGCACCGCGAGGCTGGCCCGGCGGCTGGTCTGGCCCGACGTCCCCAACGTCCGGCTGCAGACGCTCGCCCGGTACTTCCGCACCCGGGCGGTGCCCAACCACCGGGCGTTCGCCGATGCCGAGGCGTGCGCCGAGGTCCTCCACGGCCTCCTCGACGTCGGCGGGCGGCTCGGCATCCTCACCCTCGGGGACCTCCACGAGGCCGTCCGCGCCCGTGGCCGGCCGCACTTCGGCAAGATCCGCATGGCGGACCACCTGCCGAACGCACCCGGCGTCTACCTGTTCCGCGGCCGCGACGGCCGCGTGCTGTACGTCGGCAAGTCGAAGGACCTGCGCGCCCGCGTGAAGTCGTACTTCTACGGCGACGAGCGCAAGAAGATCGACGGCCTCCTCGCCGAGACCACGTCGATCGACAGCGAGACGTGCGGATCGGAGCTGGAGGCGCTCGTGGCCGAGGCCAGGCTGATCCGTCGCCACGAGCCGAAGTACAACCGGCGGGGCAAGACGTGGCGGCGCTACGCGTACCTCAAGGTCGATCCGGCAGAGGCGTTCCCGCGGGTGAAGATCGTGCGGGCGGCTCCGCCCGGCGACGGGTGCGCCTACCTCGGGCCGTTCGGCTCCTCCTCGGCCGCCCGCTTGGCCAAGGAGGCCCTCGAAGAGGTCGTGCCGATCCGCCGATGCACCACGGCCATGCGCGCGCGGACGCGGTTCGCGCCATGCGCGCTGGCCGACATGGGCAGGTGCGTCGCACCGTGCGACGGCCGCGTCGATCCCGAGCGCTACGGAGAGCTCGTCCGGAGGCTCGTCTCCTCCCTGACCTCCCCGGGCGGGCTCCTCGGAGCGCTCGAGCGACGCATGGTCCACCTGGCCGACCAGGAGCGGTACGAGGAGGCCGGCCTGGTCCGCGATCGGCTCCGCGCGCTGGCGGACGCCCTGGCTCGGGAACGGACCGACGCGTGGCTGGTCGGCGCGGGACCCCTCACGGTGCGGGACGTCGCCGGGGCGAACATCCGTTTCGTCGAGGGCTCGTTGATCCGGGGCGACGACGCGGAGCCGCTCGCGGTGCCGTGCTCGCGCGAGCGGGCCGACGAGCTGGCGGCGGTGCGTGGCTGGTTCCGCGCGAACCACCCGCGTGTCGAAGCGTGCGGCCGGCCGCTCGCCGAGCGGGTGGACGGCGGTGCGGCGATCGCCCGCATCCAGACGCGCGTCCGGGAGGCCGGGGAAGGCCGGGCGTAGACTCGCTCGCGACAGGAGGGGTCCGTGAGCACCTCGTCGCACGCCAAGTTCCGCAACGTGATCGACCATCTCACCCGCACCCGGCCCGATCTCCCGGACCCCGAGGGCACGCTCACCGCGGGGCACGTCCTGATCGACGGCCGTGTCGTCACCAACCCTCGTGCACAGGTGCGGGCGGACGCATCGGTCGTGGTCAAGCCGCCGCGAGCGCTCCGAGGGGAGGACAAGCTCCGCGCGGCGCTCGACGGGTTCGCGGTCGACGTGACGGATCGGGAGTGCGTGGACCTCGGCGCGTCGGCCGGCGGGTTCACCAGGGTGCTGCTTGAGCACGGCGCCCGCCGCGTGTTCGCGGTGGACGCGGGTCACGGCCAGCTGCGCGGTGAGCTCCGCAACCACAGCCGGGTCGTGAACCTCGAGCGCACGAACCTGGCCGACCTCTCGGCGATCCCCCGGTGCGCGGCCATCGGCGCCGTGACGATGGATCTGTCCTACCTGTCCGTCGCCGGCGCCGTGCCACAGCTCGAGACGCTCCCGTTCGCTCCCGACGCCGACCTGATCGCGCTCGTGAAGCCGATGTTCGAGCTCGGTCTCGACTCACCTCCCGAGGACGACCCCACGCTCCGCCGTGCCCTGGACGTGGCGGTCGCCGGCGTCGAGCGACTCCCCTGGCGCGTCGTCGGGACGATGGCGTCGCCCGTGACCGGGTCGAAGGGCGCACGGGAATGGCTCCTGCACGCGCGACGGACCAACGATCGCGTGCCCGGAAGCGCTGGTACCCGCGCCGGATAGACTGGGACGCATGGAGCGCGCGGTCATCCTGGAGGGCGCGCGGACGCCGGTCGGGAAGTTCCTGGGGTCGTTCGCCGACGTTCCGGCCGTCGAGCTGGGCACGATCGCGGCTCGAGAGGCGATGCGCCGCGCGGACGTCGACCCCGAACGCATCGACCAGACGATCTTCGGGCACGCCCGGCAGGCCGGTAACGGCCCGAACACGGGCCGGCAGGTGAGCGTCAAGGCGGGCGTGCCGGTCGAGGTGAGCGCGTACAACGTCAACATCGCCTGCGGCTCCGGCATGAAGGCCGTGCAGCTCGGTGCCCAGCAGGTGGCGCTCGGCGACTCCGAAGTCGTCCTGGCCGGCGGCATGGAGAACATGACGCGCGTGCCGTTCCTGTTGCCCCAGATGCGCACGGGCTACCGGCTGGGCAACGCCGACGTGGTCGACGCGATGTATCGCGACGGGCTCCTCGATCCGCTGAGCGGACTGATCATGGGTGAGACGGCCGAGAACCTGGTCGACATCTACGACATCAGCCGCGAGGAGCAGGACGAGTTCGCGCTGGAGTCGCAGCAGAAAGCGCGCGACGGCGCCGAGCGGCGGGCGGCGGAGATCGTGGCCGTCGAGACGCCAAGCCCGAAGGGCGCGACGTCGACGGTCGTCCAAGACGAGCACCCCCGGCCCGACACCACCGCGGAGGGCCTCGCGCGCCTCGAACCCGTCTTCCGCCAGGGCGGGAGCGTCACCGCCGGCAACTCCGCCGGCATCACGGACGGCGCCGCCGCCATGGTCCTGATGTCGGAGTCCCGCGCAACGAGCGAGGGCCGCGAGCCGCTCGCGCGGATCCTCGGCATCTCGTGGGCCGGCGTGCCGCCCGAGATCATGGGCATCGGACCGGTCCCGGCGACGAAGAAGGTCCTGGAGCGGACGGGCCTCTCGCTCGCCGACATCGATCTGATCGAGATCAACGAGGCGTTCGCGGCGCAGGTGATCGCCTGCGAGCGCGAGCTGAAGTTCGATCGCGACACGCTCAACGTGAACGGCGGAGGCATCTCGATCGGCCACCCGATCGGCATGAGCGGCGCCCGCATCCTCCTGTCCCTGGCCTACGAGATGCGCGCTCGCGGGGCGGCGCTCGGCCTGGCGACGCTCTGTATCTCGGGCGGCCAAGGCCTCGCCGTCGTCCTCGAGCGCCCCTGAAGGGAGATCCACCGAATGAGCGTGCATGCCGTCGTCCTGATCCAGTGCGAGATCGACGGGATACCCGAGGCCGCCCAGGCGATCGCGGACATCGACGGCGTCTCGGAGGTCTACTCCGTCGCCGGCGAGTTCGACCTGGTCGCGATCGTGCGGGTCAGCCAGCACGACGATCTCGCGACGGTCATCCCCGGAGGTATCGCCAAGGTCGACGGGGTCGACCGCACCGAAACCCTCATCGCGTTCCAGGTCTACTCCAAGCACGATCTGGAGCGGCTCTTCTCGATCGGGTTCGAGGAAGGCTAGTCTGCCTCAGACCAGCTGCCCGAGCGACCACCCGACGGCGACGGGGAGCGACGTTCGCCCCCACTCGTCGAGCTCGCCCGAGTAACGCGGCCGGTACTTCTCCACCAGCAGGCGACGGGCCAGCTCGTCCTCGTCGGAACGGGTGATCATCCACGCGCGCGCCGCCCGGGTCTCCGCGCCGAGCCGGACCGTCACATCCGCGTTCGCGCGCAGGTTCTTCACCCAGTCGCTGTCGTCGCGGCCGCCGGAGAGCAGGTAGAGGACGCCGTCGTGCAGGGCGAACCAGATCTCGATCTCATGGGGATCGCCGCTCACACGGCCGACGGTGGTCACGTAGCAGTAGTCGAGGTCGCCCGGGTCGCCGGCGCGATCGGGCGTCAGCGAACCGCCCACACGATCAGCGCGACGACGATGACGATCGCGGCGACGAGCATCACGATGTCGCCCTTCTTGATCTTCCCCGGTTGCATCGCGTTGAAGCCCATGCGAACCCTCTAGACGCGGTAGTAGTCGCGGAACTTGTCCGGCGAGAGCCAGTAGATGTGCTGGCGAACCGTCGACGCGAACGTCCGGGCCTCCGAACCGTCGGCGCACGCTCGCTCCATCACGACGTCGCCCGCCGGGTCCTCGATCGCGACGCGCCAGCCACCCTGCGATTCGGCGATCCGGACGCGGTAGCCGTTGTCCCCGTCGCCCGTCACGCTCCTATCCTCGCCGCACGAGCGGCATGTCGAGACGCTCCATGTGCTCCTTCAGCGGTGCCAGCACCGTGTCGATGTGCAGCCGGAACTCCGGATGCAGGTCGGCGATCACCTGCAGGGCCATCTCGAGCTCCGTGCCCGCGGCCTCCGCTCGCTGGAGCGCGTCCACCAACGTCGCAGCGTAGTCCGCGTTGAACGGCTCGCCGTCCCAGGGGCATTCCCCGCCGGAGGCGATCACCTGCTCGACCATGAAGTCACGGCCGTCGCGCTTGCACGTCGCTCTGATCTTCACGCGCTCTCCTTCTCGGTGACGAGCTCGAGGACCCGGTCCGCCAGCTCGAACGGATCGACGGGCCGGACGAACCATGCATCTGCGCCCGACCATCGGGCGAGCCACACATCATGCTTGCGCTCCAACAGGATCACGATGACGCCGGTGAACGGGACCGCGTCGTCACGGAGCGCTTTCGCCAGAGCGAACGCACCCGCGCGGCTCGCGATCTCGTCGGCGACCACGATCTCGGGCCGGTCGCGGAGCGCCGCTCGGATCCCCAGCTCGCCGTTCTTGGCCGCCCGGAACCGAAGCGGCGAACCGACCCGGCGTTCGATGCTGCGCACCGCGAGCGCCATCAGGTCGCGCGAGGCGGGGTCGGGCGAGACGAGCAGGACGTCCACGGCGGCATCGTACTACGCACCCTTTCCCGTCTTGGCGAAACCGCCTGCGGTGGACTACCCTCCGCGGGTCGAAGTCGCCGACGTGCCGCACCGATCGCGACGACGGCCGATCCGAGGGAGAGCCTGTGGAGAGCAACGGGAAGGCCGCGATCGCCGAAGGGATCGGGACGTTCGCACTGATCTTCTTCGGAGCGGGATCCGTCGTCCTCTACCTCAACGGGGAGCTCGACCTTGTCGGGGTGGCCCTTGCGACCGGCCTCGTCATCGCGATCATGGTCTCCCAGATGGCGCACCTGTCCGGCGGGGTGTTCAACCCGGCGATCCAGATCGCCCTGTGGGTGACCGGCAAGGTGCCCTCCGGTCGAACGGTGATGTACCTCGCGGCGCAGCTGGTCGGCGCCGCCGCCGCCGCGCTGCTCCTGAAGTTCCTGGTTCCCACGCAGGCGTTCGATGCCGCCTTCGGCGGCGTCCCGACGCTCGGCGACGGGATCTCCTCAGGGAAGGGCATCCTGCTCGAGGCGGTGGGGACCTTCTTCCTCGTGTGGGCGGTGTTCGCGACGATCGTCGACGACCGCGGCCCGTTCAACAAGACCGCCGGGCTCACCATCGGGCTCACCATCACGTTCGGCATCCTTGCGATGGGCCCGTGGACGGGCGGCGCGTTCAACCCCGCGCGTTGGTTCGGTCCCGCGCTCGCATCGGGACACTGGGACGATTGGTACGTGTGGATCGTGGGTCCGATCGCCGGCGGCGTGCTCGCCGGCGTGGCGTACTGGTTCCTGTTCCTCAAGGACAAGGAACCCGCCACTCCCTGACACGCCCGTGTCCCGCCGGACGCAGGCGGTAGCCTGGGTCGGCGATGGGCAGGGACATCTACCTCGATGCGGCGTCGGCAACCCCACTCCTCCCGGCAGCTCGCGATGCGGTGGTGGCGGCCCTCGATGCGTTCGGCGACCCGCTGAACATCCACGGTCCCGGACGACAGGCACGACAGCTGATCGACGACGCGCGCAGCGTGATCGCGGAGGCGATCAGCGCGCAGCCCGACGAGCTCGTCTTCACGTCCGGTGGCACCGAGTCGGTCGCGCTCGCGATCTGGGGCGGCGTACGCGCCATCCGCGAGCTGGGCACGCGCGTCGTGATCGGGGCTGCGGAGCATCCCGCGGTCGGTGGGGTGTGCCACGTGCTCGAGAGCGACGGCTTCGAGGTCGTGACGGTGCCCGTGGACGCCGACGGCCGTCTGGACATGGATCGCTACGCCTCCGAGGTTCGCACGCCCGGCACGCTCCTCGCGAGCGTCCAACATGCGAACCACGAGCTGGGAACGCTCCAGCAGGTGGCCGAGGCCGCACGTCTTGCTCGGGAGTCACACGTCCGGTTCCACACCGACGCCTGCCAGACGGTGGGGCGTCTCCCCGTGGACGTCGAGGCGTTGGAGGTCGATCTGCTCTCGCTCTCGGCCCACAAGTTCGGTGGTCCTCCCGGCGTCGGGGCGCTCTACGTGCGACGCGGCGTCGGCGTGACCGCGTACCCGTGCGGCGACGATCGCGAGCGCAAGCGGCGCTCCGGCATGGAGAACACGCCCGGGATCGCGGGGATGGCGGCGGCGCTCACGGCCTCCACTGGCCGACATGGCGGACCGGGCCGCACGGGATTGGACGTTGACCGGCCGGCTCCGCGAGCGGATCACGAACGACGTCCCCGGCGCGCGCGTGCACGGACACCCGACGCATCGCGCGCCGCACCTCGTCTGCTTCAGCGTCGAGGGGCTCGACCCCGCGACGCTGATGATGGCCCTGGACGATCGCGGCATCCGTCTGGCGGCGGGATCGCTCTGCTCGGGACAACCCGACGACCCGTCTCCGGTCCTCGAGCAGGTCGGTTTCCCGAACACCTCCGGCTTCCGGGTCAGCCTGGGCCCCACGACGTCGCTGGCGGACGTCGACGCGCTCCTCGAGGTCCTGCCCGGCGTCGTCGAGGAGCTGCGTGAGGTGGAGTCGATCTCGGCGGAAGCGCTCGCACGGTTCCGGGCCCCCGAGGCCTAGACGATCGGCGCATCGGTGGAGCTCAGCCCACCGTCCACGTGTCGCCGGAGTGCAGGAGCGCATCCAGGTCGCCCTTACCGAGCCGTTCCGTGGCGCGGGCGAGCTGGTCGTTCATCGCCTGACCGTAGACCGGCCGTTCGAACTCCCGGAACACGCCGATGGCGGTCGGTTCGGTCGGGCCGTGCGACAGGTGCGCGAGCGCGAACGCCAGCGACGGCCGGCCGTGCATGTCATGGACGACGATCGAGTCTGCGGACACATCGGCCGTGTTCCCGATGACCAGCCGGCCGTTCTCCCCCACCACGACACATCGGGTGCCTTCGTCGAAGACGATCGGCTCGCCGTGCACCAGCCGGATCTGGTTGTGAACGCCCTGGGGCTTCTCGCGGAGCACATCGAAGGCGCCGTCGTTGAACACGTTGCAGTTCTGATAGATCTCGATGAACGCCGTGCCCTGATGCGCGACCGCCTGCCGCAGGACCTCGGTCAGGTGCTGGCGATCGTTGTCCAGCGTGCGCGCGACGAACGTCGCCTCCGCTCCCAGCGCGATCGCGATCGGGTTGAACGGGTGGTCGACGGAGCCGAACGGCGAGGACTTCGTCACCTTCCCTTCCTCGCTGGTCGGCGAGTACTGACCCTTGGTGAGGCCGTAGATCTGGTTGTTGAACAACAGGATCTTCAGGTTGACGTTCCTGCGGAGCGCGTGGATCAGATGGTTGCCGCCGATCGAGAGCCCGTCGCCGTCCCCCGTGACGACCCAGACCGACAGGTCGGGGTTCGCTGTCGCGATGCCGGTCGCCAGCGCGGGCGCCCGCCCGTGGATCCCGTGCATCCCGTACGTGTCCATGTAGTAGCTGAACCGCCCGCTGCAGCCGATCCCCGACACGAACACGGTCTTGTGCGGCTCGATGCCCACCTCGGGCATGAAGCCCTGGACCGCCGAGAGGATCGCGTAGTCGCCGCATCCCGGACACCAGCGGACCTCCTGATCCGACGTGAAGTCCTTCTTGGTCAGCGTGCCCACGACCGGGCCGGTCTCGATGTCACTCATGGTCCAGCACCCGCAGGACCTCCAGCTCCAGGTCGTCGGCGGCGATCGGTATCCCCTGGACCTTCGTGAAGCTGATGGCATCCACCAGGAACCGGGCCCTGATCAGCATCGAGAGCTGCCCCGAGTTCATCTCGGGGATCAATACCGTTCGGTAGGACGTCACGACCTCCCCGGTGTTCAGCGGGAACGGGTTCAGGTACCGCAGGTGCGCCGTGGCCACCTTCCGCCCGTCGGAACGCACGCGCCGCGCGGCCGCGCGCACCGTCCCGAGCGACGAGCCCCAAGCCAGGATCAACAGCTCGGCGTCCCCGTCGGGGTCGTCGACCGCGAGCGGCGGGATGTCGTTCGCGATGCCGGCGACCTTCGCCGCGCGCAGGTGGGTCATGTGCTCGTGGTTCAGCGGGTCGTAACTGATGTTGCCGGTCCCGTCCTCGCGTTCCAACCCGCCGATGCGGTGGACCAGCCCCGGCGTGCCCGGCGTGGCCCAGGGGCGCGCGAGCTTCTCGTCACGGCCGTACGGCATGAACCCGTCGCCGTTCGACGGCGCGGTCGCGAACCGCGGCTCGATCGTCGGCAGCGACCCGACGTCGGGGATCATCCACGGTTCCGAGGAATTGGACAGGAACGTGTCCGAGAGCAGGATCACCGGCGTGCGATAGGTGACGGCGATCCGTGCCGCCTCGATCGCCGTGTCGAAGCAATCCGCCGGGGAGGACGCCGCGAGGATCGGCAGCGGCGACTCTCCGTGGCGGCCGAACATCGCGAGCAGCAGGTCGCTCTGCTCCGTCTTGGTGGGCAGGCCCGTGGAGGGGCCACCACGCTGGACGTCGACGATGATCATCGGCAGCTCCATGATCGCCGCGAGCCCGAGCGTCTCGGCCTTCAGGTCCATGCCCGGACCGCTGGTTCCGGTGACGGCCAGGTGTCCGGCGAAGGACGCGCCGAGCGCCATGTTCGCGGCCGCGATCTCATCCTCGGCCTGCAGCGTCATCACGCCGAAGTTCTTGTGACGGGAGAGCTCGTGCAGGAGCTCGGACGCCGGCGTGATCGGGTAGCTGGCGTAGAAGAGCGGCAGCCCGCTCCGGTCGCTGGCGGCGATGAGCCCCCACGACAGCGCGGTCGCGCCTGCGATGTTGCGGTACGTGCCCGGCTCGGCGGGGGCCGCCTTCACCAGGTAGGAGTGCGCGAACAGCTCGGTGGTCTCTCCGAAGTTGTAGCCGGCCTTGAACGCGGCCACGTTCGCGTCGAAGATCTCCTGCTTGCCGCCGAACTTCCGCTCGAGCCAGTTGAGCGTGGTCTCGGGCGGGCGGCCGTACATCCAGCAGAGGAGTCCGAGCGCGAACATGTTCTTGGCCCGCTCCGACTCCTTCTTGCCGATCCCGATGTCCTCGGTGGCGCGGACCGTGATCGAAGTCATGGGCACCTTGTAGACCTGGTAGCCGTCGAGCGTGCCGTCACCGACGGGATCGGACGTGAACCCCGCCTTCTCGATGTTCCGAGGGGTGAACGCGTCCTCGTTGATGATCACGGTGCCGCCCCTGATCACCTTGTTCAGGTCGGCCTTGAGCGCCGCGGGGTTCATGGCGACCAGGACGTCGGCGTGATCCCCGGGGTCGTGATGTCGGAGGACCCGAACTGGATCTGGAACGCCGAGACCCCGTGGACGGTCCCCGCGGGAGCACGGATCTCCGCCGGGAAGTCCGGCAGCGTCGCCAGATCGTTCCCGAGCACCGCAGTGGCGCTCGTGAACCGGTCACCCGTCAGCTGCATGCCGTCTCCGGAGTCCCCCGCGAACCGGATGACGACGTGTTCCTTCTCTTCGACGGTCTTGGACATGGGGTGGCTTCTCGGCCTGCTCCTCGATAGATGTTCGAAGGTGGTGTGCTCCCAACTAGCGTAACGCCCCCGAACGCAAGGGTCAGGCATCGCCGGATGTTCGTTGGATCTTCCGCGCGCTAGGGTGAGCCGCATGCGTATGGACCAGCTGGGATCGAAGGGTCCCGAGATGAGCGTGATCGGCTTCGGCGCGTGGGAAGCCGGCGGCGACATGTGGGGCGCGAACGAGTCCGAGGCGGGCGTGATCGGCGCCATGCGCGCCGGGCTCGACGCGGGCATGAGCTGGATCGACACCGCCGAGGTGTACGGCAAGGGCGTGTCCGAAGGCCTGGTCGGACGAGCGGTGGCCGATCGCCGGGACCGGGTCCTCGTAGCCACGAAGCTCGCTCCCGCCTCCGAGGGGTCGGGCTTCCGTCCAGACGAGGTCCGCGCAGGATGCGAGGGATCGCTCGCTCGACTGGGCATCGACGTGATCGACCTCTACCAGCTGCACTGGCCCG
This sequence comes from uncultured Actinomycetes bacterium, assembly GCA_963736335.1. Lineage (GTDB taxonomy): Bacteria > Actinomycetota > UBA4738 > UBA4738 > HRBIN12 > JBBQVZ01. Next base: position 1,267,071 of record CAVTOC010000005.1, read on the forward strand.
ACTCCACCGGCGTGCCCATCGAGGAGACGTGGGGGGCGATGTCCGAGCTGCAGGAGGCCGGCACGGTACGGTTCCTCGGCGTCTCGAACTTCGATCGGGACCTGATCGAACGGTGCGAGGCGATCCGCCACGTGGACTCGCTCCAGCAGGAGTTCTCGATGCTGGCGCTCGAGGATCGCGATCTGATCCGCTGGTGCGGCGAGCGCGGCACCGGGGTTGTGACGTACGGCCCGCTCGGGTACGGCCTGCTGACCGGCACGGTCTCGCGCGAGCGGGCGGTCTCGGCGTCGGACTGGCGCCGTTCCGACGAGGGGCCGTTCACGGACGAGAAGCTCGATCGCGACCTGAAGATCGTCGAGGGCCTGCGGCCGATCGCAGGGCGGCTCGGGATCACCATGGCCCAGCTCGCGCTCGCGTGGAACGTCGCCCAGCCGGGCGTCACGTCGGCGATCGCGGGGAGCCGCGACCCCGGTCACGCGCGCGACAACGCGGCGGCCGGGGACATCGAGCTCGACGAACCCACGTTGGCCGAGATCGAGGGCGTCCTGACCGGTTAAGCGTCGAGCGAGCGCGTGAGGTCGCGCACGCGACGGACCAGCGAGTCGAGGATCTTGAGCGCCAGCTGCGGCTCCGCCTCCAGCATCTTGAAGAGCGTGCGCCGGTACAACCGGATGGCTTCCAGCGGGGTCTCGGCCACCACGGATGCGCTTCGCGGCGCGCCGTCGAGCAGCGCCACCTCACCGAAGAAGTCGCCCGGTCGCACGGTCCCGAGGCGTCGTCTCCCCTGCACCACCTTCGCCTCCCCCGACAGGACAACGAACATCGTCTCGCCGAGGAGCCCTTCCTCGACGATCGTGGCGCCGGGCGAGAACGACACGACGTCGGCCTCCGCCGCGAGCCGGTTGAGGTCCCGCTTCGAGAACCCGGCGAACAGCGGGACCACCGACAGCGCCAGAGTGGTCTCGCGACGCGTACGACGGAGCGCCTGCTCCGGCTGCCGGGCGCCCCCCACGCCTCGACGTCGGCCCTGAAGCATCATCTCCGGCATACTCTGGCTCATCGGCCGAAGCCTACCCTCCGCGACGGCTCGGGCGCGAACGCGCGGAGGCCGTGAAGCGGAGGGACGATGCACGTGACCGTTGGTCACCCGTACCCACCGCCGTTAGGGTGAAGTTCGTGGACCGGATCGGCGACCTCGCAACGCTCCTCGGCGAACGCATCGTCGTCCTCGACGGTGCGTGGGGGGTGCTCCTGCAGGGCCGCGGACTGTCGGAGCAGGACTTCCGCGGCGAGCGGTTCCGCGACCACCCGACGGACGTCAAGGGCGATCCCGACCTCCTGAACCTCACCCGGCCGGACATCGTGTCGGAGCTCCATGCGGCCTATCTCGACGCCGGCGCCGATATCGCCACGACGAACACGTTCACCGCAACATCGATCGGCCAGGCGGACTACGGCCTGACCGACGCGGTGTACGAGATGAACGTCGAAGGGGCACGCCTGGCGAGGGAGGCGACGGACCGGCACGGGCGCGGGTGGGTCGCGGGCTCCATCGGCCCGCTGAACGTCACGCTCTCCATGTCGCCCAAGGTGGACGAGGCTTCCTTCCGCACGATCTCCTTCGACCAGGTGTACGAGGCGTACACCGAGCAGATCCGCGGTCTCCGCGACGGCGGCGTCGACCTCCTGCTGATCGAGACGATCTTCGACACGCTGAACGCGAAGGCGGCGATCGCGGCGGCGATGGACGTCGCCCCCGACCTTCCCCGCTGGATCTCGGTGACGATCGTCGACCGGAGCGGGCGCACGTTGTCCGGCCAGACCCTGGAGGCGTTCTGGGCCTCGATCGAGCACGCCGAGCCCATGATCGCCGGCGTCAATTGCTCGCTCGGGGCGACCGAGATGCGTCCCTACGTCGAGGCGCTCGCCCGCGTGGCGCCGATCCCGGTCAGCTGCTACCCGAACGCCGGTCTCCCGAACGCGTTCGGCGGGTACGACGAGACCCCCGAGACCACGAGCGGTCTGCTCGGGGAGTTCGCCGGCGCGGGATTGGTGAACATCGTCGGCGGGTGTTGCGGCACCACGCCGGAGCACATCCGCATGATCGCCGACACGGTTCAAGACGTCGCCCGGCGCGAGATCCCACGGTTCGACGATCGGTACACGACCTTGAGCGGGCTCGAGCCGTTCCGGATCACCCCCGACACGGGATTCGTGATGGTCGGCGAGCGGACGAACATCACCGGGTCGGCCAAGTTCCGCCGCCTGATCGAATCGGGCGACTTCCAGAGCGGGGTCGACGTCGCGCTCGAGCAGGTCCGCAGCGGCGCCAACGTGATCGACGTGAACATGGACGCCGACCTGCTGGATTCCGAGAAGGCGATGACCACGTTCCTCAACCTCATCGCGACCGAGCCCGAGATCGCGCGAGTGCCGATCATGATCGACAGCTCGAAATGGTCCGTGATCGAGGCGGGACTGAAGTGCGTGCAGGGCCGGGGCATCGTGAACTCGATCAGCCTGAAGGAGGGCGAGGAGGATTTCCTCACGAAGGCCAGACGCATCAAGCGCTACGGCGCAGCGGTCGTCGTGATGGCGTTCGACGAACAGGGACAGGCGGGCACGGTCGACCGCAAGATCGAGATCAGCGAGCGCGCGTACCGATTGCTGACGCAGGAAGCCGGCTACGACCCGTCGGACATCATCTTCGACCCGAACATCCTGGCGATCGCGACCGGGATGGACGAGCACAGCGACTTCGCCAAGGCGTTCATCGAGGGGACCCGGGAGATCAAGCGTCGTTGTCCCGGCGTGAAGGTCTCGGGCGGCGTCTCCAACCTGTCCTTCTCGTTCCGCGGGAACGAGCCGGTGCGCCAGGCGATCCACTCGGCGTTCCTGTACCACGCGCGCGCGGCGGGCCTGGACATGGCCATCGTCAACGCCGGGCAGCTGCCCGTGTACGACGACATCCCGAAGGATCTGCTGGAGCACGTCGAAGACATCATCTTCAACCGGCGTCCGGACGCGACCGAGCGGATGGTGACGTTCGCCGAGACCGTCAAGGGAGGCGGTGTCGTCCGCGAGCAGGATCTGTCGTGGCGCGAGGGCACGGTCCTGGAGCGGCTGTCGCACGCGCTCGTGCACGGGATCGTCGACTTCATCGAGGAGGACACCGAAGAGGCGAGGCAGCAGTACGAACGCCCGCTCGAGGTGATCGAAGGTCCGCTGATGGACGGCATGAAGATCGTCGGTGACCTTTTCGGCGCCGGGAAGATGTTCCTGCCCCAGGTCGTGAAGAGCGCCCGTGCCATGAAGCGCGCCGTCGCCTACCTGGAGCCGTTCATGGAGGAAGAGAAGCTGACCCTTGGCGACACCGCCACGGCGCAGGGGAAGGTCGTGCTCGCCACCGTGAAGGGCGACGTCCACGACATCGGCAAGAGCATCGTGGGAGTCGTCTTGGCCTGCAACAACTATGCGGTGATCGACCTCGGCGTCATGGTCCCCGCCGATCGGCTCTTGGACACCGCGATCAGCGAGGGATGTGACATCGTCGGCGTCTCGGGCCTGATCACCCCATCGCTCGACGAGATGGTGAACGTCGCGAACGAGATGGAGCGCCGCCACATGGTGCTCCCGCTCCTGATCGGCGGCGCGACCACGTCGCGTCAGCACACCGCGGTGCGGATCGCCCCGAAGTACTCGCGGGAGACCGTCCACGTGATCGACGCCACGCGCGTGGTGGGGGTCGTGTCGTCGCTGCTCGACCCGGAGCGGAAGGCGGAGCTCGACGTGAAGAACCGCGAGCTCCAGGAGACGCTCCGGATCCAGCACGCCGAACGCGAGAAGACGCCGCTGCTCCCATACCGCAAGGCGATCGAGCATCGGACCCGGATCGAGTGGCGTCCCGAGGACGTGCCGACGCCCTCGTTCATCGGCGCCAGGCTCGTCGAGCCCTCGATCGGGGAGCTTCGCGGCTTCATCGACTGGACGTTCTTCTTCACCGCGTGGGAGCTGAAGGGGCGCTACCCGAAGATCTTCGATCACCCGAAGCACGGCGCTGCCGCGCGCGAGCTCTTCGACAACGCGATCGAGCTGTTGGATGAGATCGAGGGTGGCGAGCTGCTCCAGGCGCGCGGTGTGTACGGCTTCTGGCCCGCGAACGCCGAGGGCGACGACATCGTCCTCGACAACGGGATGGTGTTCCCCATGCTCAGGCAGCAGACGGCCAAGGGCGACGATCGTCCGAACCGCTGTCTCGCGGACTACATCGCCCCGGCCGAGACCGGACTCCAGGACCACATCGGCGCGTTCGCGGTCACCGCGGGGCTGGGGACCGACGACCTGGTCAAGCGCTTCGAAGCCGAACACGACGACTATCGCGCCATCATGGCGAAGGCGCTCGCCGACCGTCTGGCCGAGGCGTTCGCCGAGCATCTGCACCAACAGGCGCGGATCGCGTGGGGCTACCAGGAGGCGGCGCTTCCGAACGAGGAGCTGGTCGCCGAGAGGTACCGGGGGATCCGGCCCGCCTTCGGGTACCCGGCCTGTCCCGACCACAGTCAGAAGCGCAACCTGTTCGATCTCCTGGAGGCGCGCGAGATCGGGATCGAGCTCACCGATTCGTTCGCGATGACGCCGGCCGCGTCGGTTTCGGGGCTGTACTTCGCGCACCCCGAGTCGCGCTACTTCAACATCGGCCGCATCGCGAAGGACCAACTCGAGGACTATGCGAGACGCCGGGGCGAGAGCATCGCGGAAGCGGAGCGTTGGCTCCGTCCCAACCTGGCGTACGACACGGACTGAGCGAGCGTCCGGGTCCGGACGTTCCGTCCACACGGCCGGCGTGGGTGCCGCTGGTAGCCTCGGCCGCATGGCCCACTTCTGGCATCCGTTCGCCGACATGGCGTCGGTGTCCGCGCACGGAGAGCTGGTCCTGGTCCGCGGCGAGGGCGTCCGGGTCTGGGACGAGTCGGGACGGCGGTACCTCGACGCGACCGCGGGCCTCTGGTTCGCGAACGTCGGTTTCGGCCGCAAGGACATCGCCGACGCGGCCGCCGCGCAGATGGCCGCGCTCCCCGCCTACTCGACGTTCGGCGACTTCTCGAACCGCCCGGCATCGGAGCTGGCCGAACGCGTCTCGTCGTTGGCGCCGGTCTCCGACAGCCGCGTGTTCCTGACGAGCGGCGGCTCCGACTCGATCGACACGGCGACGAAGATGGCACGGCGGTTCTGGCAGCTCGTGGGCCAGCCCGGACGGACGATCCTGATCCGCCGTGAGCACGCGTACCACGGCATGCATACCGCGGGGACGAGCCTGGCGGGCATCCCGGCCAACGCGGCCGGCCACGGAGAGCTGATCGAGGACGTGGTCCAGGTCCGATGGGACGACGCCGACGATCTCCGCTCCGTGATCGAGCAGGTCGGCGCCGACAAGGTCGCCGCGTTCTTCTGCGAGCCGGTGATCGGCGCGGGCGGCGTGTACCCGGCCCCCGAAGGCTACCTGTCGGCCGCCCGCTCCGTGTGCCGCGAGACCGGCGTGCTGTTCGTCGCGGACGAGGTCATCACGGGCTTCGGCCGCTGCGGTGCGTGGTTCGCGAGCGGGCGCTGGGAGCTCGAACCCGACATCATCACGTGCGCGAAGGGCATCACCAGCGGCTACCTGCCGATGGGCGCCACGATCGCGGCCCCGTGGATCGCCGAGCCGTTCTGGGCGGAGGGCGCCGGCGTATGGCGCCACGGCTACACGTACTCCGGCCACGCCGCCGCGTCGGCGGCGGCGCTCGCGAACCTGGACATCATCGAGCGCGAGGGCTTGTGCGAGCGGGCCCGGGAGCTCGAGTCGGAGCTCGCCGACGCGCTGGCGCCGCTGGTCGCGCACGTGCTCGTCAGCGAGGTCCGCACGGCGGGCGCCCTGGGGGCCGTGCAGCTCGCGCCGGCCGCGATCGCGGACGATCCCTCGCTCCCCGGCCGGACCGTCGCGGCGTGCCGTGAGTCGGGCGTGTTGACGCGGGCGCTGGCGTCGGGCGCGCTGCAGATCTCACCGGCGCTGGTGATCGACGCCGAAGAACTCCGCGAGCTTGCGGACGGCATCGGCGCAGCCCTCGGCCTGCTGGGTTAAGAGCTCGGGGCGGGTGTCGGACCCTGCCCGGCCGTGGGTGGAAGTTGCGACGCAATGTGATGGATGGCCGTGGTGAGGTCGAGGATCTGCTTCGACAGCGCCAGCAGCTCCTCGTTCTGCTGCTCCTCCAGCTGAACGGATCGATACTCCTGGGCCGCCAACAAGGCTCGTCGGCCGTCCGCACGGTTCTGGCTGATCATCACGAACGTCGACAGGAAGATCGCCTCCAGCGACACGATCATCGTGAGCAATCCGTACGGATAGTGCTCGACCCCCAGGGCGATCCACGACCCGAACCACACGATGTGGATATAGACGAACGCCATCGACCCGGCGAAGAGCGTGATCCGGTCCGCGATCCGATTCTGGATGTTCTGCGCGCGCTCCCGCTCGTGCATCAGCAAGGCGGGGTGCGCTGGGGTTGCGTGGGTCGACGACTCCATCACGCTCGTTCCTCCTTCATCCGGGACACACGAGGAAGCGTATGCCGCGGAACCTGGAGAAGCGGGGGTCTAGTGGAACGAGCTGCCGCAGGCGCAGGAGCTCTGCGCGGCGGGATTGTCGATCGTGAACCCCGAGGCTTCGAGCGAGTCCACGAAGTCGATGGTGGCCTGGCTCAGGTACGGCACGCTCATCTTGTCGATCACCAGGCGGACACCGAACTGCTCCTCGGTCTGGTCCTTCTCGGTAACCTGGTCGTCGAGGTACATGGCGTAGCGGAGGCCCGAGCAACCTCCCGGCTGCACGGCGATGCGGAGCGCGATGTCGTCGCGACCTTCCTCGGTCAGGAGTTCCTTGACCTTCCCGGCTGCGTTCTCGGTCAGACTGATCATCGGTTCCTCCGGTGCGCGTCGGAACGTGCGGACACCCAGGATTGTAACCGCCGAACCGACATGAGTGGAGCCTCTAGGCTCGATCCTCGGCGAACCCCGCCGGAGCCGCCCCCGTCACCCGGAGCAGGTCGGCGGGCGAGAGCGGGAACACCGAGTCCGGGGTGCCGGCCGCAGCCCAGATCTCGCCCCACCCGAGCAGGTCGTGATCCACCACGCACGTGAGCCGCTCGGGATGACCGAACGGCGGGGTGCCGCCCACCGCGAACCCGGTCGCGTTCCGTGCCTCTTCGGGCGTGGCCCGACGGACGCGCGCGGCGCCCACGATCTCGGCGAGCTTCGCCTCGTCCACCCGATTGGCTCCACTTGTGAACGCCATGACCGGGCGGTCGTCGGCCATGAAGACGAGAGACTTCACGATCTGGCCCACGTCGCATCCGATCGCGCGCGCCGCGTCGTCCGCCGTCTTCGTCCCCTCGGGGAACCGGCGCACGTCGGGTTCGAGCCCCTCGACGCGCGCCGCTTCCATGAATCGATCGACCGCCCCGCTCAACCGCTCCCCTCCCCGACGTCACACGAGTTCGTCGGCACGTCCCGCGAGCTCCTCGGCGAGCCGCTCCAGCGACCGGCGCGCGTCGCCGAGCGCGTCCTCGCGGCCGAACCGCTCCACCAAGGAAGCGATGGTGACACCTTCCAGCTGAAGGCCGGCCTCGGCCTCACCGCAGACGATGGCCACCGGGACCGAGAGCTCGCGACCGAGACGGAGGATACCCGCGGGCACCTTGCCACGGAGCGATTGCGTGTCAAGACGCCCCTCGCCGGTGATCGCGAGATCGGCCGCAGCCACACGTGACGGCAACCCGAGCGCCCCGGCAACCACGTCGATCCCGGGACGGATGCGCGCGCCCAGGAACGCCATCAGGCCGAACCCCAGGCCGCCTGCCGCTCCCGCGCCGGGCTCGTCCCGCAGGTCGACCCCGAGGTCGCGATACACGATGGCGGCCAGGTGTGCGAGGGCGCGATCGAGCGCCACCACGTCCTCGGGCGACGCTCCCTTCTGCGGCCCGTACACGGCGCTCGCGCCGGCCGGCCCGGTGAGCGGGTTGTCCACGTCGGTCGCGGCCACGCACGTCACGCCGCTGAGGCGCCGGTCGATGCCGGTCGCGTCGATCCGTGCAAGGCCGGCCAGCGAGGCGCCGCCCGCTCCGAGCTCCTGCCCGCGATCGTCGAGCAGCCGAACCCCGAGGGCCTGCGCCATCCCCGCTCCCCCGTCGTTCGTGGCGCTGCCGCCCGATCCGACGAGCAGCCGCGCCGGTGCGTGATCGAGCGCCGCGAGGATCAGCTCGCCCGTGCCGCGGGTCGTGGTGAGACGCGGGTCCCGGCGCGACGGCGACAGGAGCGCCAGCCCGGACGCCGACGCCATCTCGACGATGGCGAGACGCCCGTCCGCGCCGTCCGCGAGCCCGAACTCGGCCTCCACCGGATCGCCGCGCGGACCGGTCACGCGGACGCGTACCACCTCGCCGTGCAAGGCGTCGACGAGCGCCGCCATCGTGCCCTCACCGCCGTCGGCCATGGGCGCCAGGTCCAGCTCGTCCTCGGGGCGGACCCGTCGCCACCCGGTCGCCACCGCCTCCGCCGCCTGCCGCGCGGTCAGCGTGCCGCGGAACTTGTCTGGAGCCACCAGGATGCGCATCCGGCCGATGCTACGATTCCGCGCCGGACGTCAGCCGCTCAACCAACGGCCGACGAGCGGGCGAGCCGAGAGGAAGCGCCGACGTGAGCCTGTCCAGGGAAGAGTTGATCGGGATCGCACATGCCGAGCGCCAGCGACTCGGGCGCACGATCCAGTACGCCCCCGCCGACGGCTGGGAAGAGCCCAGCGCGTGCCCGGGCTGGTGGAACCGCGACGTCATGGCCCACATGGGCGGCCAGGACACCGCCGCGGCACACGTGCTGCGAGGCGATCCGGCGGAGGAGATCGATGCGTATCGGGCATCGCTCCCATCCGAGGACGCGTTCACGGTGGACGGGCTGAACGCGTTCCTGGTGAACAACCGCAGCGGCCTCCCGTATCGAGAGGTGCTCACGACGTGGGGGCTCGCGGCCGAGGCCACCCTGGACTACGCGTCCGCGCTCTCCGACGACGAGTGGCGCGACCGGCGGTTCCCCTGGCTCCTGGGCGCGATCGCCCCCCGATACCTCGTGCAATCTCGCATCGTGGAATGGTGGGTCCACGGCGAGGACATCCGGGCGACGACGGGTCTCGGCCCGCAACCTCAGCACTGGCCCATCTTCCTGACGATCGACATGGGCGTGCGGATGCTCCCGTGGACCCTCGGGGAGGCCGGGATCGACCTGCAGGGCGCGAGCGTCCAGATCGACGTGGAGGGCGCCGGGGAGGGTTCGTGGCACTGGGGACTGGGGGCTCACGAAGCGCCACCGCCCGACAAGAAGCCCGACGCGTTCATCCAGGGTCGGGCACCCCAGTTCGCGCTGGTGGCGGCGCACCGCATCCCCGTCGACGACGCCCTCGACTCCGGCAACGTCGTGCTCGGAGGAGACGCGAACATCGCCGAGACCGTCGTTCGGCACATCCGCGCCTACCCCTGATCCTGCGCCTCGCAAGCCCGTTCGCGTTCCCGTTCGTAGAACATCCGAGTAGCGTGCTGCGTGTGCGAGCGAGAGAGCCCGAGTCCGACGCGGCGCTGATGCAGCGCTTCGCGCGCCGCGAAGCGCCTGCTGCTGAGCTGCTCTACGGGCGGTTCTCCTCACGGATCTACGGATTGGGGATCGTGATGCTCGGCAGCGATGCCGCGGCGCAGGACCTGGTGCAGGACACGTTCGTGAAGCTCTGGCGGAGCGCCGACCGATACGACGCCTCGCGGGGCAAGCTGGAGACGTGGGTGCTGCTGGTCGCCCGCTCACTGGCGATCGACGCGCTCCGCCGGCGGGTGTTGGAGGCGCGTTCGTTGGAGACGCTCGGGCGCCCGCCCGAAGCCGACCAGCGCCCGCAGCCCGACGAGCTCGCGGCCACCGCGGATATGGCCGCTCGGGCGCGCAGCGCCATGGAACAGCTCTCCGGCGAGCAGCGAGCCGCCCTCGAGCTGGCGTACTTCGGGGGCAAGACCAGCGCGGAAGTTGCCGAGATGGAAGGGATCCCGATCGGGACGGCGAAGACGAGGATCCGCACGGCGCTCTTGCGCCTGCGGGAGGCGATGGCGGAGGAGCAGCGTGACGTGTGACGAAGTACGCGAGCTGCTGCCCGAGCATCTGCTCGGGTCGCTCGAGGGCCCCGAGGACCTCGAGGTTCGCCGCCACCTGCGTGGGTGTGCCGGTTGCCGGACCGACATGGCGGCGCTCTCGGAGGGCGTGGCGTGGTTCGCGCACGCGGCGCACGATCGCACGCCCCCGGACGATCTGCGCGGCCGGGTGATGGCCACATTGGAACAGGAATGGGGCGACGTGCCGACCGAGCACCCCGGTCCGGGGAGGATGCGATGGATCGGACGGGCGGCGGCCGTCGTCGCGATCGCGGCCACGCTCGGCTGGGGCGTTTCCCAGGCGCACCGGGCAGACGTGACCTCCGCCGACGCGCAGAGCTATCGCAACGTGCTCTCCACACTCGGCGGCAAGGAGTTCCGGGTCGGCACGCTCGAATCGCACGTCGCGCATCCGATCAAGGGAAGCGTCGTGCTGTACGACTCCGGCGAGGGGCAGTCCTGGGGCATCGTGCTCGTCCGTGCGCCCGGCGTGACCGGCACGGCCACCGTGACGTTGTCCAGCTCGGACGGCACGGGCGTCGGGAACGCGACCATCGACGCGGGGACGCTCACGTTCCAGCCGGATGGCGACGCCGCGACCTGGCTGGTCACGGCGAGCGATCTCACGCCGTTCGATCACGTGACGATCACGGCGGAGGACGGAACCGTGCTCGCGACCGCCGATATCCAGATGGCCTAACGACCGATGATCAACCGGCGGATCGCGCGCGGGTGCGCTCCGAACCGGTACTTGTACGAGTAGTCGCCCTTCAGCAGATCGAACGCACCGCATCCGTCCTCGATCGCCAGGCGGATGTCCTCGGCGACCAGCACCATGCCCGGTGCGAGCTGTTGGAGCTCTCGGTCGAACGCGGAGTTGTACAGGAAGAACGTGCCGCCGAAGCTGAAGCCGATCGTTCCGGCGGCCTTCACACCACCGACCTCGATGAACGTGAGCCGGAAGATCCCGCGCGGTCCGAACGCTTCCCCGAGGCGCCGGAAGAAGATCTCCATCCCCGGTTGCATGAACACGCCCTTGGGGCCCTCGCTCATGCGGTGGAGCTCCACGAATCGGTCGAGGAACGGGATCAGCGTCTCCTCGGTGGCGGTCGCGATCGCGAACGGCCCCGTCTCGGCCTCGAGCTTGCGCGCCTTCCGTTTGATCTCGTGCCGGAGCTTGGCGGGCAGCCCCTCGAGGTAGGCGTCCCACGTTCCCGCCAGCGGCAGGAACGGCGCGACGCCGTTCTGGTCCTCGGTCTCCTCCACGGTCATACCCTGCGTCGCAGCGGCATCACGGAGCAGCCCGAGCCACGCTCGATCCTCCGGGAGCCCTCGGAGGTCCGCGTCGGTCCAATCGTCTCGCTGCAGGAGCTCCGCCCAGAGCTCCCCGGCCATGGCCTCCTGCGCCGCCGGGAGCGCGACCGGCCCCATGTAGTCGGTGACCTCGGTGCCACCCAGGAACCGGAGCGTCGTGCCGATCCGCTCGAACGCCACCGCTCCGACCTGCTCGCCGTCGTCGCCCTCCGCGAACGCCAGCAGGAGGTGTTCGGGCCGTTCGCCGAACTCCTCCCAATAGAGCTTCAGGTAGTCCGGGGTGTGGAAGAACGTGCCCGCCGGATCCGCCTCGACCAGCGTCGACCAATCCCGGGCGTGGAAATCCTGCGGGTCTTCAGAGAAGGCGATGCGCACGGCGACCCATGCTACGGGTCACCACGATCCGCCGCCTCCTCCGCCGCCGCCGCCGCCGGAGAACCCGCCGCCGGAGAACCCGCTCGAGCCCGATGAGGCGGGCGTCGAGGCGATCGTCCCTCCGGTCGTCACGGAGAAGTCGTCGAGCGTGCGGCCGAAGTCCGCGTACACGAAGGGGCGGCTCGAGCGGTACCACGTCGTGTCGGGCGGCACCAGTTGGAGCCCCTCGAACGCCTTCGCCCACTTCTCCGTGCAGCCGAACACGATCGCATACGGCAGGTACCGGGTGAAGACGTTCTGCTCCTCCGCCCACCGCGACATGTGGGTCTCGGCGGTCTCGATGACGGTGCGGAACCCTCCGACGCGGCGGGCGATCGCGGTGCCTTTCGCGGTCTTGCTGGGCATCCACCGAGCACCGACCGTGAGCAACAACCCTGCCACGACCACCGGGATGCCCGCGAGCCCGAACGTGGTCCACTTGGCGAGGACGAACGTCAGGACCAGGCCGGCGATGAACAGAAGCGCGCCCCGCGCGTGCCACGACGCTCGGATGGTGTCGGGACGCTTCAGGAACCACCCCCGCTTGACCGCGTCGGTGTAGAGCTCGTCCTCGACCTTGGTCAGCCGTTCGGAGAACGTCCGCTTCAGGCTCGAGAGCGCCGGATCGTTCCCGTCCTTGAACAGACCGGTCAGCAGCGTCCGCTCGTACGTGAGCAGGTCGGCGTCGGCCTTGTCCGTCCGGTGCAACGTCCAGTCGGGCTTGCCGAACCACCCCTCTTTCGGGATCTCCTCGATCGTCAGGTAGCCGCGGACCGCAAGGTCCACGATCGTCGCAGTGACGTCGAGCGTGTTCGCCTGCTCGTCGACGATCGTGCCGACCTGCCCGGGCCGGAGGTCCTCCGGCGGCGCGAACTCCACCGGAGCGACGCCGCGATCGAACAGCGGCACCGCCTGGGACTCGCCGGTCGGATTGCCCATCGTCTGGTCGACCGGCGAGCCCACGTACCGGCGATCGCGGCCACGCGTCCAAAGGAGCCACCCGCACCCCGCGATCAGCAGGAGAAGGAGTCCGCCGGACAGGCCGAGCGTCACGGGCGTCCTGGAGAACGCACGACCGATGCTCCACGGCTCCACGAGGTTGGGGTGGGGTTCCGCGACCGCGCCCTTCGGCAGCGACACGACCACTGTCAGTGCTTCGAACGGGAGGAGCCCTTTCTGAGCGAACCGCGCCGTGTTTCCTTCGATCGCCTTCTTGTCACACATGGTGTGGGAGCCGACCGGGCCTGCGTAGCACGCAGCGGCCAAGAACCTGCGAGGCCCGGTGACGACCACCGTCGCATGGTCGATCGGGACGTCCCACGCGTCGCCGATCGCGTTCCAGTACAACTCGTCGTGGTCCCCGAAGCCGTTCAAGGCATCCCGCACCGTGTAGAGCAGCCTGTACGTGTGCATTCCCGTGACCGTCACGTCGGGATCGCCGATCTTGATCCGGGTGATGCCTCCTGGCTCGGCTGAAACGGCGAAGGCAGCGGACGCCCCGCCAGTGGCGGCGACCGATTCGACGTGCAGGGGGTACACGCGGTCGTATCGGTCGTCGTACCGCTGTCGCGTTGGCACGTCGCGGAAGATCCCGTGACGCTCCGCCGAACCGAAGTCGTATCCGATGGTCTCGGTGACCAGGATCGAATCGTCCGCGTTGATCTCGATCTTGACGTCGTAGGAACGGATCCCTTCGCTCGCTTGCGCGTTCGCCGGTGCGAGCGCCCACAACGTCATCGCTGCAACGCAGGAGAGGATCAGGGTGGGGATGCGTTTCACAGATGCTCCACGAAGAAGAAGGATATGGCCATGATGACGTACGCGCCGACCAGCTGAGTGCCCTCCAGCCAGTTGCTCTCGCCATCCAGCGAGATCAGCGTCATCAGCAGCGCCGACAATCCGACTGCTGCCACCTCGAACGTGCTGAACACGAAGTCCATGGGATGACCCACCGCAAGGCTGATGAACACGAGGACCGGCGCCACGAACAGCGCGATCTGTGTCGAGGATCCGATCGCGATCTCGAGCGTTACGTCCACCTTGTTCCGGAGCGCGAACATCACCGCCGACGAGTGCTCTGCCGCGTTTCCGATCACCGGGATGAGGATGAGCCCCACGAAGAGCTCCGAGAGGCCGAGCGTCTTCAGGGCGGGCTCCAGCGAGCTCACGAGGTACTCGGACATCAGCGCGACGAACCCCGTCGTGATGAGCAGGACCACGACGGCCTTCCGGCGGGACCACGCAGGCGTCTCGTCCTCCTGCGGCGTGCGGAACAGGTGCTCGTGCGTCACGAGGGTGAAGACGAGCGCCGCGATGTACATGAGTATCAGCACACCGGCGACGACGCCGCTCACGACCTCGCGCTGCGCGAACGTGGCGCGTGTGCCGAGTGAGAAGAGCGCCGGCATCAGCAGGCCGGTGACCGCCAGGGCGAGCGACGTCGCGTGCACCGACGCCGATCGTGCGTTGAACGACTGACGGTCGTGCTTCAGGCCGCCGACGAACAGCGAGAGCCCCAGGACCAGCAGGAGGTTCCCCAGGATCGAGCCCGTCAGCGACGCCTTCACCATCTCGATCCGATCGTCGAGGATCAGGAAGACGGCGATGATCAGCTCGGTGACGTTGCCGAACGTCGCGTTGACCAAGCCTCCGATCCGCGGGCCCGTGTGCAGCGCGAGCTGCTCCGTCGCCCGTCCGATCAGCCCGGCGAGCGGCACGATCGCGGCTGCCGACGTCAGGAAGATCGCCAGGTCCGGCGCGCCGAACAGCCGCATGCCGATCGCGACCGGCGTGAGCACCAAGAGCAGATCGAGCGTCGAGCGGGGCCTCACCGCGCGAAGCCTAGAGGCTCAGACCGAGTGGGGGGCCGAGCCGCTGGCCGATCCTGCGCCGTCCAGCGCCTCCTGGAGCACGTCCCATGCGAGCACGGCACACTTGATGCGGATGGGGTACTTCACCACGCCCTTCAGGGCGACCAGGTCGCCGAACCCGTCCTCGTCCGGCTCGACCTCGCCCGCCATCATGCCGCGGAACTCGGCGGCCAGCGCCTTCACCTCGTCCACCTGCTTGCCGGCGACGGCCTCGGTCATCATCGAGGCGCTCGACTGAGAGATGGAACACCCGGCGCCCATGAAGGCCACCTGGGCGATCGTGTCGCCTTCCTCATGCACGAACACGGTGATCTCGTCGCCACAGAGCGGGTTGTTGCGCGTGCAACTGAGCTCGGCACCCGGGAGGTCGTGCTTGTTCCGCGGGTTCTTGTAGTGGTCGAGGATCACTTCCTTGTAGATGTCGTCGAGCGCCACGTTCCCTCCGCGGTCTAGATGAAGATCGACTCGGCCTTGGCCAGGCTCTCGACCAGGACGTCGACCTCTTCCTTGTTGTTGTAGATGTAGAACGACGCCCGGGCCGTGGCGGGCGTGTCGAACCGCCGCATCACGAGCTGGGCGCAGTGGTGGCCCGCACGGATCGCGACGCCGTCCTCGTTCAGGATCGTCGCCAGGTCGTGCGGGTGCACGTCCTTGTACCAGAAGCTCACCGCGCCTCCGCGGATGCTGGGATCCTTCGGGCCGAACACGGTGGCCCCGGCATCGAGCAGGCGGTCGAGCGCGTAGGCGGTGATCTCCTCCTCGTGGGCCCGCACGACGTCCATCCCGATCGCATCGAGGTAGTCGACCGCCGCGCCCAGGCCCACCTGCTGCGCGATCTGCATCGTCCCGGCCTCGAACTTGTACGGGATCGGCTTGTACGTGCTGCGGTCGTGGAATACCTCGTGGATCATCTCGCCGCCTCCGAACATCGGGTCGGTGGCGTCGAGGATCTCCGCTTTGCCGTAGAGCCCGCCCGAGGAGGTGGGACCGAGCATCTTGTGACCGCTGAACGTCAGGAACTCGCAGTCGAGCGCCGACACGTCGATCGCGTGGTGCGGCGCGAGCTGCGCCGCGTCGACGGTCACGATCGCGCCCACGGCGTGCGCCGCATCGATCAACTGGCGGAGCGGGGTGATCGTGCCGAGGGCGTTCGACATGCCGGTGACCGAGAGGATCTTCGTCCGCTCCGTGAGGAGCGAGCCGAGGTCGGAGAGGTCGAGCTGCCCGTCGTCCGTGAGCGGGATGTACCGCAGCGTCGCGCCCGTGACGGCCACGGTCATCTGCCACGGCACGATGTTCGAATGGTGCTCCATCTCGGTGAGCAGCACCTCATCCCCCTCGTGCAGGAACTTCCGGCCCCACCCCTGGGCGACCAGGTTCATGGACTCGGTGGTACCGCGGGTGAACACGATGGTCTCGGGACCCGGAGCGCCGAAGAACGTGGCGAGCTTCGCGCGCGCGCCCTCGAAGAGCTCCGTCGCCTCCTCGCCCAGCATGTAGAGCCCCCGATGGGCGTTCGCGTTGTGGTGCGCGTAGAAGTCGGACTCCGAGTCGATCACCTGTTGCGGCTTCTGAGACGTGGCGGCGCTGTCCAGGTAAACGAGCGGCCGGTCGCCGACCGTGCGTGCGAGGATCGGGAAATCCTTGCGGATCCTGTCGACGTCCAGTCCCCCGATGTGCCCCGTCATGTTCGCCTCCGGATCAGGTCTCCGCGGTGGCGTCCGCTTCCAAGCCGAGCTCGTCGCGAACGCCTTCGTATCCCTTGGCCTCGAGCTCTTTGGCGAGCTCGGGGCCGCCGGTCTTCACGATACGACCCTTCATCATCACGTGGACCTTGTCGGGTGTGATGTAGTCGAGCATGCGCTGATAGTGGGTGATGAGCAGCACGCCCAGATCGGGACCCACCAGCTCGTTCACACCCGTCGCCACCGACTTCAGCGAATCGATGTCCAAGCCGGAGTCGGTCTCGTCCAGGATCGCGATCTGGGGTTCGAGCACCGCCAGCTGCAGGACCTCGTTCTTCTTCTTCTCGCCGCCGGAGAACCCCTGGTTGACGTAGCGCTGCACCATGGAGTCCTCGACGCCGAGCACATCCATCTTCTCCTTCATGTGCTTGCGGAACGCGAGCGCGCTCACCTGCTCGCCCTTCACCGCGGTGTACGCGGTCCGCAGGAAGTTCACGACCGACACGCCCGGGACCTCGGTCGGGTACTGCAGGGCCAGGAACAGGCCTCGCTTCGCGCGCGCGTCGGGCGTGAGCTTCGTGATGTCCTCGCCCTTGAAGACCACCTTCCCCTGCGTGACGGTGTATCCGGGTCGCCCCATGATCACGTTGGACAGGGTCGACTTCCCGGAGCCGTTCGGCCCCATCAGCGCATGGGTCTCCCCCTGCTTCACGACCAGGTCGATCCCCTTGAGGATCTCCTTGCCCTCGACCTCCGCGTGCAGGTCGATGATCTCGAGCGTCGCCGCGCCGTTCGTCTCGGTCATCTCATTCGTCACTTGGCACCTCGATCAGGATGTCGTCGCCTTCGGTCTTGACGGGGAACACCGCCACCGGCAGCGTCGCCGGCAACGTGATCGGTCTCCCCGTGTTCAGGTCGAACGTGGATCCGTGCTTCGGGCATTCGATCGTCTGGTCGTCGACGTCGACCTCGCCCTCGTCCAGGAAGTAGTGCGCATGCGAGCAGATCGCGTCCACGGCGCGGAACCCGTGCTCACCGAGGTTCGACACGGCGATGGGGCGATGGTCGATGACGAAGCGCCTGACCTCACCTTCCGGCACATCGGCTACCGTGCAGACCTTCACGAGGGTCATCCGTGTGAGCCTCCCACCAGCTCGCGGGCGATCGCCGCCTCGCTGCCCAGGCGCACCTCGTCGATCGTGACCCGGTCGAGGACCTCCTGGAAGAATCCCGAGACGATCAGACGCTCGGCGTCCTCACGCGGGATCCCCCGGCTCTGGAGGTAGAAGATCGTCTCTTCGTCGACGGGGCCGACGCTGGCCGCGTGCCCGCAGCGCACGTCGTTCGCCTCGATCTCCAGGTTCGGGATCGCATCGGCCTTGGCGTGCTCGGAGAGCACGATGTTGCGACTCGTCTGCATCGCGTTCGTCTTCTGCGCGTCGGGGCGGACGTGCACCCATCCGCTGTAGACGGCGCGGCTATGGTCGCGGAGCGCGCCCTTGTACAGCAGGTCGCTCTGGCAGTTCGGCGCGACGTGGTCCTGCAGCGTCCGGTGGTCGAAGTGCTGCTCGCCGTCGGCGAAGAAGATCCCCAGCATCTCGCTGAACCCACCCGGCTCCGCGAGGATCGTCTCGGCCTCTGCCCGGGAGAGGTCGGCCCCGAATCCGATCGCGAGCGTCCGGATCTCGGCGTCGCGTCCCACGCGTGCCCGTTGCACGCCCAGATGCGTGACCCCGCTGCCCCAATCCTGGATCGACGCGTATCGGACCCGGGCGCCGTCGCCCACGACGATCTCGGTGACGGCGTCGGAGAACGCCCGCTTGAGGTCCGGGGAGACGTAGCGATCGATGAACGTCACGGACGCGTGCTTCCCGACGACGATCAGCGTGTGTGGGAAGACGGCTCCGCCGTCTGCGTCGAGGTACGTGAGCGTCTGCAGCGGCAGCTCGATCTCGATGCCGTCGGGGACGTGGAGGAACGTGCCGCCGGTCCGGAAGGCTCCGTGGAGCGCGAGGAACTTCGTGCGGTCGGTCGGGACGAGCGAATGCAGGTGCCGTTCCACGAGGTCCGGATGCGTCGCGGCCGCGAGGTCCAGGTCGCCGAAGACGACGCCTCGATCTGCGAGCCTTGGCACGAGCTGGGTGGAGATCACCTCGGAGTTGCGTTGGATCTGGAGGCCGGCTCGCTCTCCGACGACGCCGGTCGCCTGGAGCACGCCGTGGCCGTTCACCGCCTCGGGTCCGCCCCCGGGCGAGAACGGGACGAAGTCCAGATCGAAGTCCGACAGATCGGTGTAGCGCCATTCCTCGGTCTCTTGGGACGGGATGGGCATGGCCTCGAACTCCCCCAGCGCTCGGAGACGGAGCTCGCCGGTGAATCCAGCGACCTCGGGGAGCTCCGCGAGGGCATGCTCGTCGAATGGGTTGCCCGTGGGCGCAGAGATCGAAGCTTGCCGGGTCACGCGGAAAGTCTATCGGAAGGGTCGGATTCGCCCCGTTCCTCGCGCCCTACACCAAGCAAGCGAGGGCACAGAGACGGGCCTCGGTCGGAGAGAGGACCCACCCATAGACGTTGACCACTCGCTCCAAGTCGAAATCCGAACGGACGCTCGCCGCCAAGAGCGCCCGAAGCTCGTCGCTGCTCGCATCCTGGACGGTCTGACGTCCCTCAGGGAGCTCCGCCGAGATGCGGTCGACCAGGCGTGAAACGGATGCTTCCTCCGGCACGCGATCGAGGTATGCGTTCCCCACCACGCGGGCACTGTCGCGATGTGTGAGGAGACCAGCCAAGCGCTCCCCGGCGGAAACGGGCGCGAACGATACCATCGCTCGCCACGGACGGACCTTGACCACCAGCGCGGTTCCGCCCAGCGCGCCGACGGTCGCCATGAATCGTCTGCGGGTGATCGGTGAACCGGCTTTCACGCTACCTCCTGACGGAGGTGATCTGCGAGGCGCAACGCGAGCGCGACGATGAGCATGGTCGGATTGCTGGAACCGCCCGTGGGGAAGATGCTGCTGCCCGCGACGTACAAGTTGGACATACCGTGCACCAGACCGTCGCCATCGACGACGCCGTGTTTCGGATCGACATGCATGCGCGTCGTGCCCATGTGATGGAATCCCCCGGCCAGATCCGCCGGCCAATCGGAGCCCTCTTCGCTGAACAGGATCTGGACGCGCCCGAGGCCCGCTCGCCCGAACTCGGTGGCGACGATCTCCATGCTTCGCTGGACGGCATGACGATCGGAGCGGCTGAGCTGCCAGTCGAGCTCGGCTCGAGGCATCCCGACCTCATCCAACTCGCGGACCAACATGACACGGCTATCCGGGTTCGGCGCCGGCTCGAACCGAGCAGTGAGGAGCAGGCTGTCCAGCGGGAGGTTCCCTTGCACCTTGGTGTACAGGAAGCCGGCGATATCACCGAAGAGGCTCGGTATCAGCGACTGCCTCTCCCTCGGGGTCGACCGCATCAAAGCGCCGATGACGTCCGGGTACGGGATCGGTATCGGCGCGCCCGGCACCGCGAACCGGTGCCACGTCATGAGGTCGGACACGACGTTCGATACGTCTGGGCCGATATCCCCCCCCTTCCCATGGAGGGCATCCCGGAGCGCCTTGAGATCCGCAACGTCGGTCGAGTCGGCGGCGCGCTCCAACGCCGCATCGTGCACCGGGTCTATCCGGATCTGGACGTCCGCCAGCCCCTCGGCCTCTTGTGTGTCCCTGGAGATCGCCAAACGAGGCTGGATGATCGTCCCGTCGACCGTGTGCTCCTCATAGAAGGCGATCGACATGTTCGGGTCAGATGGAGCGACGACGCCCGCTACGAACCTCGGATGCTCGAGGAAGAAGCGGCCGACGAGGTCGTTCTGGTTGCCGATGCCGTTCGGGAATCGACTGTTGGACGCGAGGAGGATCCGCGCGTTGTCGATGCCTCCGACGGCGACGACGATCACTTTCGCGGAGACCGCGAACCGGTTGCCCGTCAGCGTGGCGACCGACACCCCGCTCGCGGTCGTACCGGCATCGTCGACCTGGATCTCCGTGACGTTCGCCTCCAGATAGACCGTCACGTTGGAAGCGGACTTCAACTGATCCCCGTAGAGGACGGAGAAGCGACGCTTCTCTGGCGCGACGATCTGGTCCACCCTCGTCAAGACGCGATCACCGATCAGCGGCAGCGGCTCCGAGTCGTCGCGACTCACCCACCCGGCGGTGTCCCACTGGTCCGATGTCAGTTGGACGACCTGTTCCGCCCGAAGGTAGTACGGGTCCAAGTCGGATTTCCCCATCGGCCAGCCGCTGTAGGGCACCCAATCCCGCTGCTCGAAGTCGACGTTGTCGAAGGGGCGGCAGACGCCCGCCCAGTGATTCGTGGTGCCGCCGAAGTAGCGGAGACGCGGCGTGTCAAGCGGGAAGTACGGAAGACCGATAACGGGTCCTTCATAGAGTGCTTGCGTCTCGGAGTCGAACGTCTGGCCACCGCTTTCGAGGACCGCGACCCGAACCGAGGTCCCGATGAACTCGCGAGCCAACGTGATCCCGGCGGCCCCGGCGCCGATGATGCAGAGATCCGTCGTCACCGTGCTCTCCGACGGCACGTTCCGGGCGTCAGCGAACAACTGCTTCCTCCGGTTCGGCCGTGTCGGTCGGTGCGACCGCCAGCGCCAGCTTGGTGACGATCGTCCCGGCGAGGCGATCGTGCCACCCCCGTTTCAACGGGTTCCGTGCGGTGCTGACCAGGAGACACAGGTCCCATACGAGGACGGCGAGGATCAACAACGCGTCGACCGAGCCAGAGACGAACGGGGTGAGAGACGCCTCGACGCAGAGCGGAAGACCGATCAACAGCCAGCGGATCGCGCCCTTGCCGTACGTGAGGGGAGCGCCGGATCCGGTTCCCATCTCCATGTGTAGCAGCCGTTGGCCGGGCGATCCCCGGAAGCGCCGCCAGGTGCCGATGAAGTATGCCGCGCTGATGACGGTGCTCACGATCGCGTTCAACACTGCCAGGCCCTGGTTGATGGAAACGTGTGGATCGGAGGAGAGGTCGATCTTGACCACCGGGCCGAAAAGCACGGAGATGATCACCGCACCGACGAATGACAACGCCGTGAGGAACACGATGTCGACCAGATAGCCGACGAGCCTGTTCGGAACGTCAGCGTAGTAACGCCCCATCTCCGGGCCGGTTTGCATCGTTACGCTCCCATCCATGCGTATGTTCTACACGCGCGAACACCCGCGGAACGCTCGGGGGTTGTGGTCCTCACAAAAGAAGGATAACCGGAAGCACTGTCTGCACCGAATACCGCGGAAATGGTATTACCGGTCAGCCGACCGAGCCCTCCATCTGCAGCTCGATCAGGCGGTTGAGCTCGACGGCGTACTCCATCGGGAGCTCGCGCGTGATGGGCTCGATGAAGCCGTTCACGATCATCGCGGTCGCTTCGACCTCCGAGAGCCCGCGGCTCATCAGGTAGAAGAGCTGGTCCTCGCCGACCTTGGACACGGTGGCCTCGTGACCGAGCGACGCGGTCTCGTCCTCGACTTCGATGTACGGGTACGTGTCCGAGCGGCTCTCCTCGTCCAGGATCAGCGCGTCGCAGCGCACCGTGGACTTCGCGTGGTGCGCGTCGGGCTCCACGCGGATCAGGCCGCGATAGCCGGTGCGCCCGCCGTCCTTCGAGACCGACTTCGAGTTGATCACGCTGGTCGTGTACGGGGCGGCGTGGATGGCCTTGCCGCCGGCGTCGGTGTGCATCCCCTTGCCCGCGAACGCGACCGACAGGACCTCGCCGCGCGCGCCCTTGCCGAGCAGGTAGATCGAGGGGTACTTCATGGTGACCTTGGAGCCGATGTTGCCGTCGACCCACTCCATCACCGCGTCCTCGTATGCCGCGGCGCGCTTCGTCACCAGGTTGTAGACGTTCGTCGACCAGTTCTGGATCGTCGTGTACCGGACGCGCGCGCCCTTCTTCGCGACGATCTCGACGACCGCCGAGTGCAGCGAGTCGCTCGAGTAGATCGGCGCCGAGCAGCCCTCGACGTAGTGCACGTAGCTGCCCTCGTCCGCGATGATCAGCGTCCGCTCGAACTGACCCATGTTCTCCGCGTTGATGCGGAAGTACGCCTGCAGCGGGATGTCGACCTGCACGCCCGGCGGCACGTAGATGAACGATCCGCCTGACCACACGGCCGTGTTCAGCGCCGCGAACTTGTTGTCGTTCGACGGGATCAGCGTGCCGAAGTACTCCTTGACCAGGTCCGGATAGTCGCGGACCGCGGAGTCCATGTCCGTGAAGATGACGCCGATGTCGTCGAGCTCCTTCTTGATCTTGTGGTACACGACCTCGGACTCGTACTGCGCGCTCACGCCGCCCAGGTACTTCTTCTCCGCCTCGGGGATGCCCAGCTTGTCCCAGGTCCCCCGGATGTCGTCGGGCAGGTCCTCCCAGTTGCTGGCCTGCTTCTCCGTCGAGCGGATGAAGTAGAAGATGTTGTTGAAGTCGATGTCGGACAGGTCGGCGCCCCACCACGGCATCGGTCGTGCCTCGAAGTGCTTCAGCGCCTTCAGCCGGTACTTCTTCATCCAGGCCGGCTCGCTCTTCAGCGCGCTGATCTCCTCGACCACGGCCGCCGACAATCCCCGCTTCGGCTCGAATACGGAGTGGTCCGCGTCCTTCCAGTCGAACCGGTAGCCCTTGCTGAGCTCTTCGAGGTGCTCTTCTTGGCTGATGGCCATCGTGGTCTCCTCGCAGGCAGTCGGTCGCCAGACACACAGCCTACCCGCGGGTCGAACCTAAAGTCCACCGCACAGGTCGGATTCGAGCCGCCGGGTGGCCGCGAGCCCACTTCCCCTCGGCCGTCGACCGCGGGTAGGGTCGCCGGATGGCTCGGGCCGACACGTTCGAACGCCGGCGGCTCGACGTCCTCTCGGGGCTCGGAGGGCTCGCCCTGCTCATCGCGTGCGCGATCGTGGTCCGCAACGGGACCGTGGGTTCGCTCGAACGACGCATCTTCGAGGCGATCAACGGATCGCCGGAGTCCCTCGAACCGCCGATGCGTCTGGCGCAGTTCCTCGGAGTGCTGGTCGTCGGACCGATCGTGGCGATCGTCGCCCTCGTCCTGCGCCGCTGGCGACTCGCTCTCGCGGCGGTCCTGGTCACGATCGGGAAGCTGGCCGCAGAGCGAACCGTCTGGCACTTCGTCAGCCGTCAGCGCCCCGGCGTCACGGAGCCGAACGCGATCGTGCGCGGCGGCACCGCGACGAGCGGCGCGGCGTTCGTCTCGGGACACGTGATCCTGGTGACGGCGCTCGCCTGGGTGATCACGCCGTACCTGCGCGGCGCGTGGCGGTACGCGCCGTGGGTCGTCGTCGCGATCGTGAGCTTCGCGCGCGTCTACCTGGGAGCCCACAACCCGCTCGACGTGATCGGCGGCATCGGGCTGGGGGTCGCGGTAGGGTGCGCGGCCAACCTGATCGTCGCCGTGCCGGTGCGCACGCCCTGAGGTCGGGACCGGACCGGTCCCGACCCCACGAGCAACCTGCACGGATCAGCTCGCCGGAACCACCTCACGGATCCGTCCGGTCCGCACGTCGTAGACGTATCCCGAGACCGACACCCCGTCCGGAAGCGACTCGACGCCTCGTATCCGTTCGACGTCGTCGCGGACGCTCCCGTCCAGATCCTGGAACGTCAAGTAGTCGGTCGCCCCGACGTCGATCCCTTTCTCATCACGGATCTTGTCGCGAAGGACGTCATCAGTGAACATCGTCATCCCGCAGTCCGTGTGATGGATCACGGCGAACTCCCGGGTTCCCAGCAACCAGCTCGAGATGGTGATCGAGCGGATCGCATCGTCGGAAGCCCGGCCACCCGCGTTCCGAACGACGTGTGCGTCCCCGATGTCGAGACCGAGCATCTTCGCGGGGTCGACCCGCGCGTCGATGCACGTGAGGATCACCACCCCTCGAGCCGGCGGGATCTCGAGATCGCCGCGATCGAAGACCGCGGCGAATCCGTCGTTCGCCTGGAGCATCTTCTCGAGCTCGCTCATCTCAGCCGACCTCGACCGGTGCGCCGACGAGCGAGCCGTACTCGGTCCACGAGCCGTCGTAGTTCTTGACGTGCTCGTAGCCCAGCAGCTCCTGCAAGGCGAACCACGTGTGCGACGAGCGCTCGCCGATGCGGCAGTACGCGATCACCTCTTTATCGGGCGTGATGCCCTCGCCTTCGTACAGCTCGCGGAGCTCGTCGGCGGACTTGAACGTGCCGTCCTCATTCGCGGCTTTCACCCACGGGACGTTCGCCGCACCGGGGACGTGCCCGGGAACCTGGGACTGCTCCTGGGGCAGGTGGTCCGGGGCGAGCTTCTCGCCCCGATACTCCTCCGGTGAACGGACGTCGACGAGGCCGACCGTGCCGATCTTGGAGACGACCTCGTCGCGCCAGGCCCGGATCTCGGGGCGATCGGCCGCCGTGATCGTGAGACCGGTGGCCTGGTACGTCGGCACGTCTTGCGTGAGCGGACGTGACTCGAGCTCCCACTTCTTGCGCCCGCCGTTCAGCAGCTTGACGTTGTCGAACCCACGGAGCTTCAAGATCCAGTAGGCGTAGGCCGCGAACCAGTTGTTGTTCCCACCGTAGAGCACGACCGTCGTGTCGGGTCCGACGCCGGCCGCCGACAGGATCCCGGCGAGGTCGGCCGGGCTGACGAACTCCCGACCGACCTTCGTGTGCAGATCGGTGGTCCAGTTCCAGCCCACGGCGCCTTCGATGTGTCCCTTGTCGTAGGCGGCGATGTCCTCGTCCACCTCGATGATGCGAACCGCGTCGTCGTTGAGATGGGCCTCCACCCAATCGGTGTCGACGAGCACCTCCGGCTTGGCGTAATCGCTCATGCGTCTGCTCCTTCCCCTCGGAGCGGTTCGCCCCGAGAACGAGAAAGAGGCCGCGACAGCGGCCTCTGGATGGAACGGTTCCGGGGATGATCTGCTACGGCCGCGTGCGCGCTGGCGCCTCCCGGAGGGCGCGACGACCCATACAGCACAGGCGGGACGGGATCATGGCTCCGACGAGCCCGCGGCAGCGCGTCTGGATCAGATTCCTACCTCCTGAGTCGGGAATTGCAGGTGCAACTTGTACCTCCGCGCGCCGGCGGATGTCAAGGTCAGGGGTGGTGCGGGCTCAGAAGATGCCGAGCGCGGCCTTGGCCTCGTCCGACATCATCTCCGGGC
This sequence comes from uncultured Actinomycetes bacterium, assembly GCA_963736335.1. GTDB lineage: Bacteria > Actinomycetota > UBA4738 > UBA4738 > HRBIN12 > JBBQVZ01. The sequence goes on from CAVTOC010000005.1 coordinate 1,292,808, forward strand.
TCCACGGGGGCCGTATGACCATCTCGGGACGCACCTCCCCCACGCCGGGAACCGCTGACAGGAACCCGCGCATCTGGTCCTCGATCAGGGGACCGATGGGGCAGCCCATGGTCGTGAGCGAGTACGTGATGTCGATGTCGCCCGATGGGTCCACGTTGACCTCGTACACGAGTCCGAGGTCCACGATGTTGATGCCCAGCTCGGGATCGACGACGTTCCTCAGCGCCTCGAGTACTTGGTCTTCCGTCGGCGCACCGGCGGATTCCTCGGGGGAGGCTGGATGGCCGGTCTGGACGGTTTCCTGCTCGTTCATGCGAAACCTTCCCGGTCGGGGGGCTCGATAGCTCTATCCTGTAGGTAGCCTACTTCGCCCAACGCGAAAGGACGCTTCGCCCGCATGGCACAGATCCGCGCGATGATCGTGGATGACCATCCCGTGACGCGAGAAGGCCTTCGTACCGCTCTCGGGATGTCGGACGACGTCCTCGTCGTCGGAGAGGCGGCAAGCGGCGAGGAGGCGGTGGATCGCGCGCGGGAGCTCATCCCCGACGTCGTCTTCATGGATGTGCGGATGCCGGGGATGGATGGCATCGAGGCCACCCGCCAGATCCTGCAGGCCGCACCCGGGACCAAGGTAATCCTGATCACCATCGATGAGTCGCGAGGGGCCATCTCCCAGGCGATCCAGGCCGGGGTCTCTGGCTATCTCCTGAAGGACGCCTCGGCAGACGCCCTGGTCGACGCGGCACGGAACGCGATAGAGGGCAACGCGGTCATCCATCCCCAGCTCACTCGGACGTTCATCGAAGAGGTTCGGATGGGCGACTCGGCCTCTGACACGACGCCGCTGTCCAAGCGTGAGCGCGAGATCCTCCAGCGGGTGGCCGACGGCGCCACCACCAAGCAGGTCGCGAGCGATCTGGGCATCTCTCCCCACACCGTGAAGACGCATCTCGAGCGGATCTTCGAGAAGCTGGGGGCGAACGACCGGGCGCAGGCGGTCGCCATCGCGATCCGTACCGGCATCGTGCACTGAGGGGCCGGCGGCCCCACCTACCCTCAACCCACCCACCTGGACACCGATACCAACAGCGTGAAGGTTCTCCTATGCGACACCGCCGACGAGGTGACCCGGCTGCAGCATGCGCTGCGCATGCTGGACCCCGCCATGGAGATCGAGGTCACAACGGAATCCGACCGCGTGATCGAGATGGCAGCCGGCATCCAGCCTGACGTCATCGCCACCGAGCTTGGCCTGGAGGGCCTGAAGGACGTCCACCTCGTCCGGCGGCTCCGCGACGCCGCGCCCCTGTCGGCGATCGTGGGTTGGACGCGTCTGCGCGATCCGGGGCGTGTGGCACAGGTGCTGTCCGCGGGAGCCTCCGGCTACCTGTTGAAAGAGGACGGCGTCGACGAGGCGGCTCGCGCGATCGTGTCCGCGGCCGCCGGATCGATCGTGCTCACCCGCAGCGCCGCGACCCTGCTCGGCGGCGAGCTCGGCGCGTCCTTGGTCCATGTCAGGGAGCTGGAAGAGCAGGTTCGGGACATCGAATCTCAGATGGAGGAGGGCACGAACGCAAAGAGCCAGTTCCTGGCGAACGTCTCCCACGAGCTCCGGACCCCCGTGACCGTGGCCAAGGGGATCGCCCACGTGCTCCGCAACCCCAACGTGAGTGAGGAGGAGCGCGGGGAGTTCCTCGAGCAGATGCAGGCGACCCTCGACAAGCTCGCCGGCCTCGTGAACGAGATCATCGAGATCACCGAGCTCGATCAGGGGACGTTCCAGCTGAACATCACGTACACCGACCTGGCCCCGTTGATCGACCGGGCGGTTGCCGACATGGGCGACCTCCATCCGTCGGTCCTGGTGATCTCACGGATCCCCGGGAACCTCTTCGCCCTGGCCGACGAGGCGAGGATCCACGGCGTCATCCACGAGCTCCTGGAGAACGCGTGCCGCTACTCGCCCGACGACCGGGCGGTCGAGATCCGCGCGCGCGTCATGGACCAGGGCATCGTGGTCTCGGTGATGGACCAGGGCTCGGGGATGGATCGCGACGTGGCGTGGCGCTCGTTCGAGCAGCCGTTCTCGACCGGCGAGGCCACGCTTCGCAAGGAGAAGGCCGGTGCGGGCGTCGGCTTGCACCTGTCGAGGCAACTCGTGGTCCGGCACGGAGGCATCCTGTGGACCGACCCGGTCCCCGCCGGCGGCACCCGCGTGTCGTTCTGCCTGCCATCCAAGGCGGGCGCCACGTTCGCCGCCCCCCCCGGCGCCGCCTAGCACCCGGGCTTCGGCTGGCATTCCTCACCGACCCCGGCTATCCTCGGCCGCGGGGGATCGGCAGGTCTTGTTGCGAAGAGCCATCCTGGGAATCGTGGTGTTGGCGATGGGCGCCGGCTGCACCGGCCAGCCCGGCGGAGCCAGCGCCGTCCCCGTTCCCGACGTGATCCACATCCAGCGCTCACCGTCTCCGTTCTCCGAAGTCACGGCCGGGCCGGTGCGGGCGATGATCCCGGACGGCTGGCAGCCGATGCCGACGTCGGGCGGCGCTCGTGAGGGATTCTTCGCCTCGCCCAGCCCCGACGCCTGGTCCCGCATGGACGGTACGACCGAGGGCATCGCCGCCACGTGGATCGACGCCACCATGGTCGGCGTCCCGTCGGATTTCTACTACCTGGCGGCGACGGGTCCGTTGTTCTCGCGGCTGGTGCACTCCCCCGACTGCCGGGCGGAATCGAGCCACGTCCTGCTCGACAACGTCCCGACGTTCGCATCTGGCGTCGTCGGCTCACCCGGCGACTACATGGCGGAGGGCGAGGGCACCTGCACGGTACGTGGACATGTCACCCGTTGGGCGTACTTCGTCGCGGCGCCGGGCTTCGGCCCGGTGCGCCAGCTAGGCATCGCGCGCTCCGGGTTGTACGTGGTCGTCGCGGTCCTTCGCGACGGCCGCACGGCCGGCAGGACGCTCCAGCGCTTGATCGCCCACACGCGGTTCGGCGACACGCCCATCCGCGCGTTCGTCGATTCGGTTCGCAGACGGGCCATCGACACGGCCTGACCTCGATCCCCGCGAACGCCCCTAACGCGGACTGCGATCCACGAACGGCGTCCTGACGACCGTCGCTCTCCCGCGACGCCCGCGGATGTCCACCTCGACCTCGGATCCGACGTCGGCGACGTCGCCCGGCCACATGTACGCGAGCGCGATCCCCCGCTGCAGGACCGGCGAGAACGTCCCGCTCGTGACCTCGCCGATCAGCTGATCTCCCCGGAAGACCGGATAGTGGGCCCGCGGTATGTGCCGGCGCTCCTCCATCAGGAGCCCGCGCAGGCGGCTGGGCGGTCCTTCGTCTCGTTGTCGTAGCAGCGCCGCTCGCCCCCGGAACTCACCCTTGTCGAAGGCCACAGCCCAGCCGAGGCCCGCTTCGAGGGCGGTCGAGGACTCGAACAGGTCCTGCCCGTAGAGCGGGTAGCCCATCTCCAAACGCAGCACGTCCCTGGCGGCGAGACCGCACGGCATCCCGCCGAACGGGGCCATCGCCTCGAACAGGTCGTTCCAGAGGTCGCCGGCGATGTCCTGGTACGTGAAGAGCTCGAAGCCGACCTCACCCGTGTAGCCGGAGCGGGTCACGATGACCGGACGCCGGTGGTACTCCGACTCGGCGCACTGCATGAACGACAGGTCGCCAGCCTCTGGGAACAGGCCGCGCATCACGTGGACGGAATCCGGCCCCTGGACCGCCAGGAAGCACCAGTCCTGGTGGTACATCAGGTGGAGACGGCCGTCGGCCTGTTCTTCCTCCAGCATCCGCAGCACGCGAGGGGCGTTCGACGCGTTCGGCACCACGAAGAATCGCTCCGGCTCGAGTCGGTAGACGATCAGATCCTCGATCACCCCGCCGCCCTCGTTGAGCACGAGGTTGTACAGGGCCTCGCCCACCGCGGCCTTCGACAGGTCGTTCGACACGACGCGCTGCAGCATGCCGATCGCGCCCGGACCGGTGACGTCGACCTTCCCCAGGTGCGTGAGATCGAACAGACCGACGCGCTCGCGGACGGCGCGATGCTCTGCGAGCGCCCCCTCGTACTCGATCGGCATGAGCCAGCCGGCGAACGGACCGAGCTTGGCGCCGAGCCGAAGGTGTTCGTTCTCGAGCGGCGTGTGCTTGAGCTCGTCGGCGGCGGGTTCGTGCATCAACGGCATCGTACGGCCGGAACCGCGCGGACGTGGCCGGTCAGAACGGCCGGTCGCGACGAGGACGGTAGACTTTGCGTTCGGATGGGTGATGGATACGACGTAGTCGTGGTCGGCGCCGGAACGGGCGGGTATTCTGCCGCGCTCCGGGCCGCCCAGCTGGGCAAGCGCGTCGCCATCGTCGAACGCGACGACCGCATCGGAGGCACCTGCCTGCTCAGAGGATGCATCCCGACGAAAGCGCTCCTGCAGTCGGCGTCGGTCATGGATACCGTCAACCGGTCGTCGGAGTGGGGCATCAAGGCGTCCGGGGAACCGGACTGGTCCGCGGTCAAAGCGTTCGAGGACGCGGTCGTCGACAAGTTGGTCAAGGGTGTCACGGGCTTGATCAAGGCTCGGAAGATCGATGTGGTCCACGGCACGGCCACGCTGGTCCCGGGCCCCGCCGTCGAGGTGGACGGCCGCCGCCTGGATGCCGCCGACGTCATCCTCGCCACCGGGTCTCAGCCGAAGCTGCTTCCGGGCGTCGAGATCGGCGCGCGGATCATCACCAGTGACCAGGCACTCTGGTACGACAGCATCCCGTCGTCGGCGGTCGTGATCGGCGCCGGCGCGGTCGGTCTCGAGTTCGCATCCATGTACCGATCGTTCGGGGCCGAGGTGACGCTCGTCGAGGCGCTCCCCCGCCTCGCACCGCTCGAGGACGAGGAGATCTCGAAGGAGGTTGCGCGGGCGTTCCGCAAGCGCGGGATCACGAACGCCGCGGGAGCGTCGGTGCAGCAGATCGCCGATACCGGCGACCACGTCGACGTGACGTATGAGGCGGGCGGGACGAAGACCGTGAGCGCCGACGTCTGCCTCGTCGCGGTTGGCCGCGGCCCCGTCACCGACGGGCTCGGCCTCGAAGCGGCGGGGGTCTCGCTGCACGAGAAGGGCTTCGTGAACGTCGACACCCAACTTCGAACCAGCGTCGAGCACGTGTGGGCGGTCGGCGACGTGGCCGCCACTCCCCTGCAACTCGCCCACGTCTCGTTCACCGAGGGATACGCGGTCGCGGAGCGCATCGCCGGCATCGACGTGCCGGAGATCGACTACGTCAACATCCCTCGCGTCACGTACTCCAGCCCCGAGATCGCGTCCGTCGGGCTGACCGAATCGCAGGCCGTCGAGCGCGGTCACCAGGTCGTGACCGAGAAGCTCGACTTCCGGGCGATCGGCAAGGCGAACATCGTCGGGGAGGGCGGCATCGTGAAGCTGGTGGCGGAGGCCGACGGCGGTCCGGTCCTCGGCGTCCACATGATCGGCCCGCACGTCACCGATCTGATCTCCGAGGCGATGCTGATCACGAACTGGGAGGCCGTTCCCGAGGAGGTCGCCGCCCTGATGCACCCGCACCCGTCACTGTCCGAGGCCGTCGGCGAGGCGCACCTCGCGCTCGCTGGCAAACCCCTCCATTCCCCGTAGCGAAGGAGCGCGTTGGCCACGAAGACCGATCCGAAGACAGCCCCCCGCGGTCGTCCGCTCCCCGACGACAGGCTGCGGGACATGCTCTACATGCTCAAGCTCTGCCGCTACTTCGACGAACGCATGGAGGCGCTATATCGGCAGGGCCGCCTCCCCGGCGCCATCTATTCCGGGCGCGGGCAGGAGGGGACGCACGTCGGCGTCGCCTTCGCCCTGGAGAAGGACGACTCGCTCTTCCCGACGCACCGCGATCTATCCGCGCAGCTGGTGAAGGGTCTGGACCTCAAGCGTGTGATGGCGCAGTTCTGGGGGCGGATCGACGGCTACACGCGTGGACGGGACGGCAACAGTCACATCGGCGACTGGGCGGGGAGCCGGACGTTCACGGTCATCTCGCACCTGCCGATCGCGTATCCGGTCGCATGCGGCGCCGCGCTGGCGTACAAACGCAAGGGCGAGCGCCGCGTCGCGATGGCGATCTGCGGCGACGGATCCACGTCGAACGGCCGCTGGCACGAGGCCCTGAATTGGTCGGCGGTGCATCAGCTGCCCGTGGTCTGGGTCGTCAACAACAACCAGTACGCCTACTCCACACCGAACCCGCTCGAGTTCCACGTCCCCACGATCGCCGAGCGCGCCGTGGCCTACGGGATGCCGGGCATCCGGGTGGACGGCGGCGACGTCGTCGAGGTCTTCGAGACGGCGCTCGAAGCCGTGGAGCGCGCTCGCGACGGCGGCGGTCCCTCGTTGATCGAATCGGTCTCGCTGCGCTGGCGCGGGCACGCCGGACATGACCCGGCGAAGTACATGCCCGACGAGCTGCTCCAGCGCTACATGGCGGAGAAGGATCCCGTGCGGAACTTCGAGGAGTACCTGCTGGCCGAGGGCGTCGTGACCAAGGAGGACATCGGCGAGGTCCAGGAACGCGTCGAGCAGGCGTTCAAGGAGGGCTACGAGTACGCGCAGGCGTCGCCGTTCCCTGAGCCCGGAGACGTGACGAAGGGACTCTGGGTCGAGGACCGCTACTGGACGAGCGAGCCGGGACGCGGCGGCGGGACGGAGAGCTGATGGCGACGAAGCAGGTCGACGCCGGCGCGGCCGGCCACGGCGCGGAGCCCCGGGGCAAACGCGGAGACGACGGGCAGGCCACCTACCTGATCGCGATCGCCGAGGCGCTCTGGGAAGAGATGGAGCGCGACGAGCGTGTGTACATGCTCGGCGAGGACATCGGCGCCTACGGCGGGGCATTCAAGGTCACCGAGGGCTTCATCGAGCACTTCGGCTCGGATCGCGTCATGGATACGCCGATCGCCGAAGAGACGATCGTCGGCACGGCGATCGGTTCGGCGATGGAAGGGCTGCGGCCGGTGGCCGAGTTCCAGTATGCGGACTTCATGACGTCGGGGTTCGACGAGATCACGACCACGCTCGCCCGCTACCACTATCGGAGCGGTGTTCCGCTGCCCGTCGTGCTCCGCGCCCCTTCGGGCGGCGGGGTGCGAGCGTCGAACTTCCACTCGACGAACCCCGAGCCCTGGTACGCGCACCAACCCGGGCTGAAGGTCGTCTGCCCGGCGTTCCCATCGGACGCGAAGGGCTTGTTGAAATCGGCCATCCGCGACGACAACCCCGTCGTGTACCTGGAGCACAAGTGGATCTACCGCCGCATCAAGGAACAGGTCTCCGAGGACCCGGAGTTCTTGATCCCGCTGGGCTCGGCCGACGTCAAGCGCGCGGGGACGGACGTCACGCTGGTGGCGTACGGCGCCATGGTGCACCGGGCGTTGGAGGCGGCGGACAATCTGTCCGCCAGGGGGATCGACGTCGAAGTCGTTGACCTTCGGTCGATCGTGCCGCTCGATGAGGAGACCGTGCTCCGTTCGATCGCGAAGACGTCGCGAGCCCTGATCCTGCACGAGTCGTACCGGTTCCTGGGCGTGGGCGCGGAGGTCGCGGCGATGATCGCGGAGAAGGCGTTCGAACATCTCGACGCTCCCGTGATGCGGCTCGCGCCGCCGAGCGTGCCTGTGCCGTTCTCGCCGCCGCTCGAGGACGCGTTCATCCCCCAGGTGTCAGAGATCGAGGCGGCGGTCGACCGCCTCTCCGCGTGGTGAGTGTTCGGGAGGCGATGACGTGACGTCGATCCAGATGCCCCAGCTCGGCGAGACCATCGTCGAGGGCACGATCTTGAAGTGGCTGAAACAGGAGGGCGAGCATATCGACGTGGATGAGCCACTCTTCGAGCTATCGACGGACAAGGTCGACACCGAGGTGCCGTCTCCCGTGTCGGGGACCGTGACGAAGATCCTCGTCGCCGAAGGGACGACCGTGGCCGTCGGCACGGCGTTGGCGGAGGTCGACTCCGGGGACGGTGCCAGCTCTGGTGACGGTGACGCCTCCGGGGCGTCGGCGGCGGCGGACTATCCCGCCGCGGCGGAAACCTCTTCAAAGGCCGACGTTGTCGGCGCCGCGGCTCCAGGGTCCGCCTCTGCCGCCGCCCCTTCGGCGTCCGCGACTCAGGCGCCCGTCCCTAGCGCGCCGATGGCGCTTCCGCCCGCCGCCGCATCGCTTCCCGACAGGGGGCCTCGCTCGCAGATCCTCTCTCCCCTGGTGCGGAAGCTGGCCGAGGAGCATCAGCTCGATCTGTCGCAGGTGGAAGGGACGGGGACCGGCGGTCGGATCACCAAGAAGGACGTGATGGACTCCGTTGCCGCGGGCGGCACGAGGGCGCCGGCGGTCGTGGCTCCGCCGGCAGCCTCAAGCGCGACGGCTCCGGCGCTGCAGGTCGCACCATCCCCCGTGGTTGCGGGCGGGGGCGAAGAGATCGTCCCGGTGACCCACATCCGGAAGTTGATCGCCACGCACATGGTGGACGCGCTGCACACGACGGCACGCGCGTGGAACATGGTCGAGGTCAATATGGAGTACGTGGTGCGCACCCGGCAGCGGGTGAAGGATGCGTTCGCATCGCGTGAGGGCTTCAACCTGACGTACACGCCGTTCGTCACCCGCGCGGTCACGGAGGCGCTGCTCACGTATCCCATGGTGAACAGCGAACTCAGGGGCGAGGAGATCGTCGTTCGTCACTTCGTGAACATGGGCATCGCCGTCTCGTACGAGGAGGGCCTGATCGTTCCCGTCGTGAAGGGCGCCGACACGATGAACCTGGTGGGGGTCGCCCGGTCGATCAACGATCTCGCGACGCGAGCGCGCTCCAAGAAGCTCAAGCCCGACGAGGTCCAGGGCGCGACGTTCTCGATCACGAACCCCGGGCCGTTCGGTTCGATCCTCTCCGTTCCGATCATCAACACCCCCAACACGGCGATCCTCGCGTTCGACGCGATCGAGAAACGGCCCGTCGTGATCGACGACGCCATCGCGATCCGTCACATGGTCTACATCTCCATGTCGTGGGATCACCGGGTGATCGACGGCGCGCTCGCATCCCAGTTCCTCGCCCGGGTGAAGGAGAACCTGGAGACGTGGGATTGGGCCGAGGACTCTCGGTCTCTAGCTCGATGCGTCCGGGCTGGCTCGATCTGTCCGGAGGGAACGGTCCCTTACGGTCCCGCGAACGAAGCCATGCACCGGCTGGCGGAGCGCCGGCTGGCGGACACGATCCCCGACACCGTGATCCTGCTCGAGCACGATCCGGTCTTCACCGCGGGTCGTCGGGCCAAGCCGGATGAGCTGCTCTGGTCGCCGGAGGAGGTGGCGTCGCGCGAGGCGGAGGTCCACCGGATCGATCGTGGCGGGTCGTTCACGTTCCACGGTCCGGGTCAGTTGGTGGGCTACCCGATCGTGGACCTCGGATCCACGCCGGACGCGGCCGCGCACCTTCGCCGTATGGAGGAGGTCGTGATCCGGGCCGCGGCCGACGTCGAGATCGAGCTGCGGCGGCGGCCGGACATCCAGACCGGCGTGTGGTCGGGCGATCGGAAGGTCTGCGCGATCGGCGTCCGGCTGATGCGTGCACGAGTGACGCTGCACGGCTTCGCGGTCAACTGCGACACGGATCTGTCGTGGTTCGACGGGATCGTGGCGTGCGGGCTGCCGGACCACGGCGTCACGTCGCTCAGCGACGTCGCCGGGCGCACCGTGACGGTCGCCGAGATTCGACCCGCGATCGAGCGACACATCGCCGACGTGTTCGGTCTGTTGCTGCAGGCTGCAACGCCCGACGTCACTGCCACGTTCGCATCCGCCAGCATGATGTGGCCTTTCGACACTACCCCTCATCCCCCCGTGGCGAGCATGCGCCACTAAAGGACGGATGCCGCGGGGCCGATAGCGTAGGAACACGAAACGACAGATAGGCAATCTGCGAACGGGCAAACCCGTCGGAAGACGGGGACGCAAAGCTCCAGACCCAGATCGGGTGGCTGAGCTACCGAACAGAGAACGCGGTCTGCATCACGACCTCCGTTCCGCGGATGCCGGATAGGGGGAAGGGTGTCACTCCGCAACGAGAATCCTGTGGTATTCGGGGACCAAGCCGGTGGATGGGTGTACTCCGTTCGCCAGCACAGGGTCACCGCATCGTTCCTCGGTTTGGTCGCCATCATCACACTCGTCGCCACTCTGCTGCCGAAAGGCGACGCATCCGCTGCCACGAGCGGCCCTCCCGCGGTTCTCACCCCACCCACCGCGTACTTCGGCTCCCGGATCGAACCCCGCGGCACCGAGACCCAGAACGATGCGGTCTTGCGCGTCGAGTCCGAGATCGGACGGAAGTTCGCGATCGACCATTACTACTACCAGTGGACCAGCACGTTCCCGAACTCCGCGCAGACGTGGACCGTGAGCCAAGGACGGATCCCGTTCATCAACTGGAAGGCGGGCGGGCCCTGGGCCGCGATCGCCAACGGCAGCCAGGACGCCACGATCATCGCTCACGCCGACGCGATCAAGGCGTTCGGCTACCCGATGTATCTCACCTTCCACCACGAGCCTGAAGACGACCTCGCGGCCTACGGGACACCCCAGGACTTCGCCGCGGCGTTCCGCCACATCGTGACCGTGTTCCGCGCTCGAGGCGTCACCAACGTGGCGTTCGTGTGGACGATGATGGGCTGGTCGTTCAACCCCCGCTCGGGGCGCGACGCCAACACCTACTACCCCGGCGACGCCTACATCGACTTCGTCGGCGCCGACGGATACAACTGGTACCCGCTGAAGGCGGGCTCCGGTTGGACATCCTTCCAAGACATCTTCACGGACACCAACGCCTTCGCCGTCGCACACAACAAGCCATGGATGGTCGTCGAGTTCGGGGTCCAGGAGGACCCCGCCGTGCCCGGGCGCAAGGCCCAGTGGTTGCTGGACGCACTCGCCACCGCGAAGACATGGCCCTCGCTCAAGGCGCTGATCTACTTCGATGTCGTGAAGGACGGCTACCCGTGGGTCACGGATAGCTCTGCCTCCTCGATGAGCGGCTACCGGCAGATGGCGCATGACCCCTACGTGAACCCGGCGTTCACGCTCTCGCCGGTCACATCGCCGCCGCCTTCCACTTCACCTTCGCCATCACCGGCGCCCTCTCCGCCTCCGTCGCCGGTGCCATCACCGACGCCGACGCCCAAGCCGTCGCCTTCACCGTCGCCGGTGCCATCACCGACGCCGACGCCCAAGCCGTCGCCTTCACCGTCGCCGGTCGCCGTCGCCTTCACCTGCGCCGTCGCCTTCACCTGCGCCGTCGCCTTCACCTGCGCCGTCTCCGTCTCCGTCTCCGTCCCCGTCTCCGTCTCCGTCTCCGTCTCCGTCCCCGTCTCCATTGGGCACGTTCGCCAACTCGCTCAACGCCGGTGTTCTCGGCGCGACGCTCTCCGCATCGAACTCCGGCGGAAGAAGCGGATTCGCCTTCGACACGGTCGTTGCGACCGGTGGTGCACAACTCGTGTACGACAACACGCACACTCGAGGCGTCGGGCTCTCCGCGAAGCACACGGCCGGTCCCGGCGGGAACTCCTACTACGAGTGGAACACCTCGCTCGGATCTCCGTCGGTGTGGTACGGCCGCGTCTACACCTACTTCGCCGCATTGCCTTCGGGCGATGTCCGGTTGGTCCGAGCGCAAGGTGGTGTCAACCTCGAGCTCGTGATCGAGGTGACGCGTCGAGGCACCATCCGAGTCAGGGATTCGGGGAACAACATCATCGCGACGTCGATCCAGCCGATCCTCACCGGTGGCTGGGTGCGTCTCGAATGGAAGGTCGATCACGCGAGCGGTCGGGTCGAAGTTCGGGTGTTCAACAGCCCGAACCTCACGACACCGAGCGAGACCCTCGTCACCGCACCGGGCCAGAGCATCGGCTCGCGCCCGGACCGCGTACAGATCGGACGCTCTGGCACGCAAGCCTTCTCGTCGGTGTTCTGGACCGACGATCCCGCGCTCAGCAGGACAGGGTTCGTGGGGCCGGTCGCGTAGCAGAGCTGCAAAGATCGGTACGTCGTGAGAGCGCCCCGACATCGTTGGGGCGCTCTCACCTGCGTTGTTGCACCGTCGAGTCTCCTCCGATAGGGTGAACCCTTCGTCGCACCCTCCTCCCCCCATCGAACGAGAAGGGTAGAGACGTGAGCATGATGGGTCTGGCTCCCTTCCCCCTTGGCGAGACAACGCCGATGCCCGGCCCCGACGTGTCCGCACGTCGACGGTGTGGGACGCCCGTATCGGGCGCGACCGATCGACGAAGAACCCATGACGGAACCCGGATGACGGCATCCCAAGCCGCGGGTCGCATGGGGAACGGAGGTGTAGATGCTGACACCCGACCGGAGTCCTCAACGCACAACGGAGCGAGAACGACGCCGATGGGTCGTGGCACCCGTGATGCTCTTTCTCCTCTCGGCCATCCTCGTTGGTGCTTTCGTGACATCGGCGGCGGCTGCGTTCCCCTCGAAGTTGCTGCCGTCCTCGGGTGTCTACTTCGGCGAGCGCGTCCAGCCGAGGGGCAGCGAAACGAACCAGGATGCGATCAAGCGCGAAGAGAGCAAGGTTGGGCGGAAGCTGACCATCGACCATCAGTACTACAACTGGGATGCGAAGCTCCCCACGGCGCAACAGAAGTGGGACGTCGATAACGGGCGTATCCCCTTCGTCAACTGGAACGCCGGAAAGGGCGGCGGCTCGGTCGTCAGATGGAGCGCGATCGCGAACGGCTCGCAGGATGCGTGGATCCAACAACGCGCCGATGCGTTCAAGGCGTTCGGTTCTCCCATCTATCTCACGTTCCATCACGAACCGGAGAACGACCTCTCCCGTTTCGGAACGCCTGCGGACTACGCGGCAGCGTTCCGACACATCGTGACCGTGTTCCGCAGCCGCAACGTCACCAACGTCGCGTTCGTGTGGACGATGATGGCGTGGACGTTCAATCCACGGTCGGGTAGGGACCCGATGTCCTACTACCCCGGGGATTCCTATGTCGACTTCATCGGGGCCGACGGCTACAGCTGGTACCCAGCACGCTCTGGCGACGTGTGGACCTCCTTCCATGACATCTTCACCGACACCAACTCGTTCGCGATCGCGCACGGGAAGCCATGGATGGTGGTCGAATACGGCTGCCTAGAGGACCCCGCGGTCCCCGGTCGGAAGGCTCAGTGGTTCCGCGACGCGCTCACCACGGCGAAGACGTGGCCATCGCTCAAGGCGTTGATCTACTTCGACGTGAACAAGACCCCGTACAACTGGGTAACCGACAGCACAACGTCGTCCATGAGCGGGTATCGCCAGATCGCGCTCGACGCCTACCTGAATCCGACGAGCACCGGGGGGCCGAGCCCATCGCCGTCGCCGACACCTCGGCCATCGCCGACCCCATCTCCCACGCCGTCTCCTCGGCCGTCGCCGACCCCGACGCCTCCACCAAGCTCCGGGAGTCTGAGGAACCCGCTCGACACCGGTCCCACCGGAGCGGCCGTCGGGACGTCGACGAGCTCGGGCAACCCTTTCGGTGAAGTCGTGACGACGAGCGGCTCCTCACTGACGTACGACCGAACGCATGCCTTCGGCGCATATTCGGCGAAGCACGTGCTTCGCTCCGGAGGCGACGCCTACTACGAGTGGGACGGAACCCGGACAGTTTCGTACGGACGCGTGTACGTGTGGATGGGTTCGCTGCCGCCCTCGAACCTCAGGCTGGTGCGAGCGCGATCCGGCGGCAACCTGCGGTGCGCGCTGGACGTGATGCCGAACGGAACCCTGGAGTGGGTTGACCAGAACAATCAGGTCATCCTCTCGACGTCGAGGGCGATCTCGACCGGTATGTGGGTGCGGATCGAATGGAAGGTCGACCAGGTATCCGGAACGGTGAAGATCACCTTCTCCAACTCCTACTCATCGTCATCGCCGACGGAGAGTGTGAGCTCCGCGTCCGGGCGGAACATCGGGTCGAGCGCCGACGAGATCCAGATCGGGAGGTCGGGAAGCGAGCCGTTCAACTTCACGTTCTGGACGGACACACCGGCCATCTCATCGAGCGGTTTCATAGGCACGGCTTAGCGGTTCTGCAAGCGGTCGAGGGGCCGGCCTGGATCACTCCGGCCGGCCCCTCGGAGCCCCGTCAGCCTTGACCGTCGCTCGAGGTGCCGGCAGGCTCCACATCGAAGGATGCCGGGCGTCGCCGGACGGCTCCGCCGAGCGCTTCCAGGTGGAGCGTGCGGCGGAAACGCCACAGGATGGCCGCATGCGCCGCCGAGCCGACGATCGCGGTGACCAGTACGGTGGCGATCCCGTCACCCAACACACTTCTGACCGCCAGGCCCACGCCACCGAAACAGATCAGGGCGCTCAACCCCGAAACCAACGAGCCGCCACCGAAGGGCTGGAGTTGCACCAGGCTCCACACCTCGACGAGCGGGAGCAGGTTGTTCAACAGGATGCTGACCGCCCACGCGGCCGCCGCCCCAGTGAGCCCGTACCGCGGGATCCAGAGCAGGTTCAGGCCAACGTTCGCGATCACCGTGACGAACGTGTTGACCAGGTTCCAGAAGCTCCTGCCTGCCATCAACAGGACCACGTCCACCGGACCGATCGCGGTCGCGACGAGCATGGCGGCTCCTAGGATGACGAGCACCATCCGGCTCTGTTGGTAGCCCGCGCCGAAGACGGACAGGAGTGAGGGCGCGAGCACGATCATCGACACATAGATCGGCCACGCGAGCGCCATCAACCACCACGTCGCCGTGGAGTACACGGAGCGCGCTCGACGCCGGTCTCCGCTCGCGAGCAGTTCGCTCAGTTTCGGACCGACCACCTGTGTGATGGCTACACCGATGAACTGTCCGAACACCAGGAATCGGGTGGCCGCGGCGTACGCGGCTGCCTCGGCCGGCGAACGGAGCGCCCCGATGAGCAGGACGTCCAACCACACCACGACGACCGCGAACACTCCAGCGAGACCGCGTGGGCCTGTGAATCGCCAGAACTCCCTCATGACGACGCTGAACGGACGAACGTCCTCCTGTGGGAGTACGGCATCACGACGGGAGTGCCTGAGCAAGCGACCGGTCCACACGACGACTGCGACGAACCCCAACGCGAACGGGATCGCCCACGCTGCGGCGAGACCGAACCCAGTCAGACCGAGCGCGATGCCCCCGGCGACGAGGATCGGCTGTCCGAGCGCTCGACCGAGCTTGTCGATCAGGTTCGATGGGAGCATCGTCCCGAAGCCGCGCGTCACGGAGAGGCCGACCATGTACGCCGCGAACAGCGGCAGGAACGGCGCCAGGACGCGGAGCGCGGGGGCCAGATCGGCTCCGTGCGCTCCGTTCGTCAGCAGCCTCCCCAGCGGCTCGGCGAACACGAACATCACGACGGCGGCCAGGGTGCCCGCCGCGAACGCGGGAACGATGCCCGCCTCGATCGCGTGCGGGATGTCTTGGCGCCGACCCTGCAAGAGGTAGCGCGGGATGGTCCGGACCACCCCGACATCGGCCCCCCATTGCGCGATGGTTCCGAGGATAGTGAAGAGGGCAACCGACTCGAAGAAGATGCCCGCGTCGGTCTTGCCGAGTCCGCGGGTCACCACCACGACGAGAACGAAGCCCGCCGCCGCGTTCGCGATCACGCCGGCAAGGTTGAGGAGTCCCCCTCTGGCGACGACCGTGAGATCCGCGAGCGAGTCGGTCGCGGCGAGAGGAGCTCCGTCCTCGGTTCCCACCCTGGTGCTCACGTGATCGGACTTCCGCTCCAGCCCAGATCTCGCCCGAGGAACGCGCCGAGGGCACGATCCGGCTCTTCGAACCGAGCCTCGAGGAAGCTCCTGGCCTGGTCGGACATGCTCGAGTACGAATGCGCGTTCAGCTTCTCGTACGAGTCGAGCGAAAGCTCCTCCAGCTCGAGGAACCTGAGGACGGATCGGAACGTGGCGTCCGGCTCGGCGAACAGGTCGTCAGCGTCGACGATCATGAGTTGATCCCTCGGAAAGAAGTTCAGCCATCGCTCGATCTGCTCGAGATAGCGACCTCGCGCCACATACGAGTGATGCTGGTGAGAGAAGCTGTAATACGACGGATCGCTCTTCATCCGCTCTTCCTCACCCGCCAGGCGCTCTTCCTCTCGCTCGAGCGCCTCCTCGAACGGGAGCGACTCGAAACCGCGCGCCAGCTCGTGCGTGTGATGGGAGTGCGCTCGAGTGACCGGGTCGCGCAGGATCAGGATGGCTTTCACCGAAGGGAGGACATCGGCGATCCTGGCGGCGGCGAGCGGATGGAACGCGTAATACGGACTGCCCTCGCCCGTGATCACGCGCGACACGCTCCTCCGCCGGGCGACGAGTGCCTTGTACGGATCGGAGGGGAAGTGGGAGCGGTACCAATTCGGGCCCTTGTCATAGTTCGTGTCGAAGTAGTGGACGCCCTTGTTGAGCACCGCGGACACGACGGCCGGGTGCCGAGCGAGGTACCGATACAACGATGTCGTCCCGCAACGCTGCCCGCCGATGATGAGGAAGTCGGGTAGGGACCGGATCCGCGACGTCGGCACGGTGACCATCCGGGAGGCACGCTTCGCGATCGGCCGGGAGACGCTTCGGAACGATCGTCCCGTCGTCATGTGCGCCCGATCCCTCGCGACAGCAGCTGGAGCAGTCCCGCACGCAGGGCGTCCCGAACGGGTACCCCGGAGGACCGGCCCGCCTCCAACCGCAGCAGCACCTCGGTCAGGTAAAGCTCCATCAGCGGTGCCTGGACCTCGGGCTCCACGCCGAGCTCGCCGAGCTGGGCTCCGGCCGCCGCGAGGGAGGAGGACACGGCCGCCGGCACCGGGAGGCGAGAGCGCAACGCGGATGTCTGGAAGCAGAAGTGGAGGACGTCGGATCCGACCGGGACCGCATCCGCGGTCCGCTCCCAATCCCAGACGTGCAGGGCATCCCGCGTTCGGCTCATGTTCCACGGCCCCCAATCGCCATGCCCCGTGCCCAAGCGAACGACGTGGCTCCCCATCCGATCGAGCACCCGATCGACCGTCGCGAGCGACACGGTTCGGATCCGGTCATCCTCCACCCGATTCGCTTCTTCGATCAGTTGCCGCGGGAACCGGGCGGACCCGAGTGACCCCTCCGCCACGCCGCCAAGCTCCGACACCTCGCGGACGACTTCGGTCGGCGGGAGGGCATCCCTCGGCCCCCGCCGAAGAACATGGTGGGCAACGGGCGAGACGAGCAGGATGGAGAGTCCGTTCCAGGCCACGAGCCCCAGCGATCGAGGAACCGCGAACGTCCTCGGGGGGCGCTCCGCCCACGAGACGAGCGCTCGTTCCTCGTTCGCGATGAGCCCGCGCGTCAATCCGTTCCATCCGAGCTTGGCGTAAGCGAGCACGCGACCGTCGGGTCGCATGAGCTGGATCACCGGCTTCGCGTTCGGGCGAAGACCGGGTCCAGGCATCACCGCCGCCACGACGGCTTCTCCGAGCGCTTCCGGAAGTACGGAGCCGAGCAGGTCGAGCCGGGGATCCTCCGGACGACCCACGATGGCCACACGATGGCTGCGCAAGAGCGCTCCCGCCCCGACGCCGAGCGATAGACCCACCGCCAACTTCCGCATCCGAGCAGATCGGGTCATCGAATCGTTGAACTGCGCGAACGCAGCCGTCGCCGTCCGGCCCTTCACGGGTGAGAGGAGTCGGGGTCGATCCCTGAGCGGGAACGCCAGCCACGGGCCCGCGTGGCACTCGTCCGGAGACGAGCCGAGCACGAGTCGAAGGCCCGAGCCGGGCGGACAGAGGAGCTCACCCAACCACGTCAAGGATGATCCTCTGTCAGAAGACAGCGAAGGAGCGATCGGGTCGCCGGTCACTCGCTGCTGCTCCCCGGGGATCGTTGGACGTCCAGCGCGGAGGGCTGGGCGGCGGGCGGACTGGTCCGGCGACCCCCGATGCGGTACCCATAGGCTGCGAGCAGCGGCCATGTCATCGCCGTTGCCAGGATCCGCTGACCGGACTTCATCGATCGAGTCCAGGCTTCGTCCACCTTGAGGTCGAACGTGCCGTGCCGGAACCGCATGGGGTTCCCCGCGACCGTGTGGTCGATCCCAAGGCTGACGTGGTGGCCCTCAACGAACCCGACATCGGCGGCGAGTGGAACGGCTCCCTCGAAGGTCAGGATGCGCCCGATCGTTTCGCGCGGACTCCGCACCAGATCCTCGTACCGGACCATGCGCGTTGGCGTTCCGACGAAACGGAGCAGATGGAAGGCGCCGTTGAACGCCAACCACTCGAGCGAGGATCGCCACACGGATGCCCGATGCATGTACTCCGCACGATCGACGACCTCGGGTCGGCGCACCTCCCGCAGGAGAGAGAATGCAACGCCGCGGCTGTCGCGTACGAGATGCACCACGCGCAGCCGAAGCCCGGCCACCCGCCGCAACAGGAATGCCGTCGAGCCGTGCTTGGAGGAATCGACGATCGTCACACCTCCCCCTACCTGATGGATGCCCCGATAGAGCCGTTCCAAGATGGCGGTATACGCGCGAAGATCGCGCCCATACCTTGGCCAAAGCCGCGGCATCAGCATGAAGAAGATGTAGCGATTGCGATCGACGCTCCGTTGCAGGGCCAAGACGTCCTCGACCCGGATCCGGTCCCATCCACCGAACCCGACGCGACCGACCTCGGACCAGAACGGACAGTCGAGGAAGGCTGCACCGCAACCACACAGCTCGTTCCCACTCAATCCGCGGACCCATAGATGGACGACTTCGCCTGCCGAGAGATGTTCCGGGACCTGGCTGAGCATCCGATCCAGGAGCGTACTCCCGCTCCGCTGGCATCCCCCGATGTACACGACGGGAACCGCGATCATCTCACCGGTCGGGCTCACGCGGCTCCTCGTTCGCAGAGGGACCGCACCGTCGCAGCCGACCGTGCCAGCCGTGGTCTACCGAACTGTATTTGACTCGTTGCGACAGAACGCATATCAGGCTCATCCCGGTACGCGAGCATCGAGGAACCTCGTGGAAGCGCCATGCCGTTCAGTGTAGGGGCGACGGGTGATACGTCGTATCGGGCCAACGACTCCTTCGGCGTACGAACGGACCCCGGACGGATTCCTCGATCGAGGGAGATCGGCCTAGAACATCCGCCACATCGTAAGGACCCTTGGGTCCGTTGGAACGACCCAATGGCTGGCGTAGGATTGGGGGACCCCACACCCATCCGAGTCTCCACCCGTCCGAGGACTTCGTAGGTGCAGCCAAAGGTGCAAAGCTCATCGATGCCGGCCGAGGAAACGGTAGATATCCGTGAGTACGTTGCCGTGCTTCGACGGCGGTGGGTGCTCCTGCTCGTGGTGATCATCGGCTTCACGGGGCTGTCGACCGCCTACTCCTTCTCGAGGACCCCGCTCTATACCGCGCAGGCCGAGGTGCTCCTCCTCCCCGCTTCGACCTCAACGCAATACCGGCCCGACCAGCTCGTGAGCGTCGACACGGAAGCGCGCCTCGTCCGATCGGCGCAGGTCGCCGAACTGGCCAGAGACTCGCTCGACTGGCCCGTCACCCTCCCCAACCTGCTCAAGGGCACCAACGTCCAGACGACCGTGGACACGCTCGTGCTCGACATCTTCTACACCAACCATGACCCCCAGAGGGCAGCGGACGGAGCGAACGCGCTCGCCGACGCGTATCTGACCTTCAAACGCCAACGATCGAACGCCGCGGACCTGGCGACCCGGAAAGCCATCCAAGACCAGATCGATGTGCTCGAGCGACAACGGAACGCGCTCGATCGGAAGCTGAGCACGCTTCCCGTCAGCTCGACCGACTTCAAAGAGGCGCAGCAGGAACAGGACGCCGTCAACGGCCAGATCGCCGTGTTCACGAGCCAGCTCGCGAGTCTCCCGCCGGTCTCGGACCCCGGCGAGGTGATCCTCCCGGCGGAGGTCCCGGTGGCGCCTTCGAGCCCGAAGCACGTCCTCGATGTTGCGCTGGGTCTCTTCCTCGGCACCTTCATCGGCGTCGATCCTGGCATTCGTGCGCGATCGGATCGACGAGCGAGTCACCGGACGCTCGGACCTCGAGGCGACGATCGACGCTCCCATCCTTGCGTCCATCCCGCGGGTGACGGGCCTGAAGAAGCGCGGACCAGTGATGCTCGTGACCGAGCAACAGCCACGTAGCCCGGCATCCGAGGCGTACCGCACGCTTCGGACAGGTGTGATGGCGATGAACCGCCAACGCGACCGCAAGGTCTTCGCGATCGTCAGTCCCATGCCCGGAGAGGGGAAGTCCTCGACCGCGGCCAACCTGGCCGTGACGTTGGCGCAGGCGGACAAGCGCGTGCTGTTGATCTCCGCCGACCTTCGGCAACCGAGCCTTCATCTGTTCTTCAGGGTCTCCAACGAGATCGGGCTGGCCGACGTCTTGCTCGGCGAAGTTCCTCTGGAAGAGGCGACCAGAGCACTCTCGCCGAACCTGTGGTTCGTATCGAGCGGTCGTCCGTCCGTGCGGTCGGGCGAGCTCCTCCAATCGCACCGGATGATGGAACTGATCCCCCAGCAACGGGAGCGCTTCGACTACGTCATCATCGACTGTCCACCCGTTCTGGGGCTCGCGGACACCCTGGCGATGGCTCCGTTCGTCGATGCCGTTCTCATGGTCGCCAGGGCCGAGAAGTCGAAGCGGAGCGCCCTGGTGCATGCCGTCGACCAGCTCTATCAGGTGGGAGCCGACGTCGTCGGCGGCGTGTTGAACGACGTCCCGATCTCCCGCCGGACGATGCGTTACGGCTACGGTTATGGCTACGGCTTCCGTGAGGAGCCGGAGGCACCCGAGGCCACATCCGCGTCTTCCAGGACGCGCAAGGACACGAACGGAAGTTCCGGAGGGAACGGATCGGGACGGGTACCGCGCCGTTCGGCTCCGCTCGACGAGGAACTCGTCGACGGTCGATCCCAGGTGGTCAGCAGGTCAGAGCGCGCCGAAACGTGACCCGCGACCGCCCGAGTTCCACGGTCCTGCTCGTCTGCTCGTCGGGCGGACATCTCGCCCAGCTCTACAGCCTCAAACCGTGGTGGGAGCGATTCGATCGGGTGTGGGTGACCTTCGAAACGTCGGACGCGACTTCGCTCCTGTCAGGTGAACGGGTGATCTCCGCCTTCCATCCGACGACTCGCAACATCATCAACCTCCTCAGGAACCTCCGGCTCGCATGGAGAACCGTGGGTCGACTCCGCCCCGCGATCGTGGTCTCGACGGGAGCGGGGGTGGCCGTGCCCTTCTTCCTCGTTGCTAAGCTCCGCGGCGCCAAGACGGCCTACATCGAGGTCTTCGACCGGATCGATTCCGCCACCCTTACCGGCAGGTTGTGCTACCCGATGAGCGATGTGTTCGCGCTGCAATGGCCGGAACAGCGTCGGATCTATCGGAAGGGCGTGGTGATCGGACCACTCCTGTAGTCGCTCGATCCCCTGCATCGACCGGCCCGACCCGACCGATATGGCAGGCAGGCTAGGACATCGGTCGTAGGTGCGTTTCCTGCCCTGTTCGCCTTCGGTTGGTTCCGAACGATACGCGCCGACCGTACACTCGACGGATGTCGTCGGGCCCAGATGCGATCACACGGGCACGGCCCGCGGGGGGTTCGGGCCGCCCGATCGCAAGCGCACGCCCCCGGCCGCATCTGCCCCAGGGATGGCCGCTTTACGCCGTGTTCCTCGGGTTCCCACTCTGGTGGGTGTTGGGCGTGAGCGCGTTCATCCTGCCGATCATGTCGATCCCGATGCTCGCGTGGCTCTTCCGCCAGCACAAGGTGCTCGCGCCACGAGGGTTCGGGATCTGGATCGCCTTCATGCTCTGGATGTTCGGATCGGCGACGCGTGTCTCCGGCGTCGACAAGTTCATGCACTACGGCTACACGGCTTTCCTCTACGTCTCCGTCACCATCCTCTTGCTCTACG
This sequence comes from uncultured Actinomycetes bacterium, assembly GCA_963736335.1. Taxonomy (GTDB): domain Bacteria; phylum Actinomycetota; class UBA4738; order UBA4738; family HRBIN12; genus JBBQVZ01. The sequence continues at coordinate 1,314,871 of CAVTOC010000005.1, forward strand.
TGTTCAACCTATCGCGGGAAGCTGTTTCCACCGAACGGGTGATCACCGTCCTCACGATCTTCTGGATGTTCGTCGTGGTCTGGGGTGCGCTCGGAGTCGTCTTCCCCACCTTCAACTTCACCAGCCCCATGGAGAAGGTGATGCCTCAATCGACTCGTGGGGAACGAGTTCGTTCACGACCTCGTCCACCCGGCCCTATCCCAGGTGCAGGACATCCTGGGGTACGCCGAGCCGCGACCGAAAGCCCCGTTCACGTACGCGACGAACTGGGGAGCGGCGTTCGGAGTCCTCACGCCGTTCGTCGTCCTCGCGTGGAAGCAAGCGCGGAAGCGTGGGTGGAAGATGTTGATCGCTGCGGTATTCGTCGTCGGCATCGTGCCGGTGGTGTCCTCTCTCGATCGCGGCCTGTGGCTCAGCCTCGGAACCGGGATGATGTACGCAGCGGTTCGACTGGCCATCGCGGGGAACAGCCGCGCGCTTCGCATCAACCTGCTGTTGATCTTCACCGTGATCGCGATCGTGTTCCTGTCGCCATTGAAGACCTTGGTTTCCGATCGTCTCGCGCACCCGCATAGCAATGGGCGGCGACTCAGCCTCTATCAGGAGTCGACCGACCGGGTGATGGATTCGCCGATCCTCGGATTCGGAACGCCTGTGCCGTCGATCGTGAACCCGAATGCTCCCCCGGTCGGCACGCAGGGTCAGTTGTGGGAGGTGCTCGTCTCGCACGGGATCCCGGGCGCGATCCTCTTCGTGTGGTGGTTCGTCTTCCAGTTCTGGCGACTCAGACGCACATCGCCGGAGGTGGTGCTCTGGTCGCATACGGTCATACTCATCGCGCTCATCCAGATGCCCTTCTACGATTCGATCGGCATCCCGCTCGCGGTGATCATGATCGCGATCGCGATCGCGTCGCGGGAGCTGCCGCCCCGAACTAGATCCCTCGTCCCATCCGATGCGCGAGTCGCATGAGGGTCGGCGCCGAGACCAACCGCCAGCTGACCGCAACCGCCAAGTAGGCGCGCCGCTCGCGCGGATCGAGCCGGATGGTTCTTCGCGCCCACATCCGCGCCTCCGACCCGTTGCCCAACGCAGCGTGCGCGAACGCGAGTCGTCCGTAGAGGAGCGCGAGACCTCGACGCTCACCACTGAACTCCGGGAACTTCGCCAGGAGATAGTGGATGGCGTCGATGATCGAGGTCCATCGATCGGCGAAGAACGATGCCTGGTGCCAATAGGCCCGCGTGAGAGGCGAACGGACAACCGCGATCGGTGTACGTCGGGCGGCGCGGAGGAGCCAGTCGTAGTCCTCCCCGTAGCTCCCCGGTATCTCCTCATCGACCAGCCCGATGCCGTCCAGCATCGCGGAACGCTTGACGACGATCGATGACGGGTGCACCTCCTGGACACGAGAGCGAAGCAGGTCCTCGAACGTGACATGCCTGTTGGGCGGTATCCGGTCGATCGTGCGATCTCCGTAGACGATCGCCGTCCCGGTGACGACGACCTCGGCGAGAGGTTCGCTGGCGAGCGCTTCGACCTGGCGGCGGATCTTGTCGGGATGCCATTCGTCGTCGTCATCGCAGTACGCCACCAGATCCCCCGTCGCCGCGAGAACGCCACAGTTGCGCGCCCCGGCCAGCCCGGCGATCCGATCGTTGGCGATGGTCCGTATATGTCGTGCATCTCCTTCTGGGACACCGACGTCGCTCGGGGTCCCCTGGTCGAACACGACGATGACCTCGATGTCGCCGTCGTAACGCTGCCCGACGATGGACGTCAAGGCACGTCGCAGGAGCTCCGGCCTGTCGCGGGTCGGCACGACAACGGATATCGAGGGATTCATCGGCCAAGGGATGCGGGAGCTCATCGGGGTGGCAGTATAGGTTCCCGTCTTGGATGCACCGGCATCCGCCCGACGAGTCGGAGGTGACGTGAACGAACCACGAGGCGCAGACCAAGACCCGCCCCGCTCGATCTTCGTCACGGTAGGCACCGACCATCACCCGTTCGACCGTTTGATCAGATGGGTCGACGGATCACTGAAGCGCGTATCGGCGGATTGCTTCGTGCAGTTCGGCACATCGCAGTCGCCGTCGATGTGTCCCGGTGCGGCATATCTCTCACACGAGGAGACCCGTGAGCGGATCGCCGGGGCCGACGCGATCGTCTGTCATGGGGGTCCCGGAACCATCATCGACTGTCTGCGTGCCGGGACGATGCCCATCGTGGTGCCACGCCGCCACAGCGAAGGCGAGCACGTCGACGATCACCAGGTCCGCTTCACCGCGCGCCTCGAGGAGTCGGCCTACATCAAGGTGGCCCACAGCTCCACCGAACTCGAGGAGCTGCTCGAAGCCGCCTTGCAAGATCGGTCCGACGTGCTTTCACCGACGAACCAAGCCACGCTTCAGGCGTCGGTCGAACGCTTCGCCGATCTGGTCGCGCCGCTGCTCCCTCCTGATGCGTGACCCCGCGGTCCGATCGTCGCGACGACCTACCAACGGCCCCTTCTCCCACTCGACAGGTTGTGACTAGACTCGGCCAACGGCGGGAGGGAGATGGGTTGATCAAGCGGTATCAGCGAAGCCTCGGGGTGTCGGCGGTGTCGTTGCTGCTCGTCGTCTCCTCCTTGTCGTACGCCGCAAGTGCGTCACCGGGTCAGTCGGGGACGCCGCAGGCCTGGGGCGCCAACCCATTCGGCCAATTGGGAGACGGAACGCTCAACCCTCACCCCTCGCCACTTCCCGTGACGGGGCTCACCGATGTGATCGGCATCTCCGGAGGCCGCGGACATGTGATCGCGCTCCGAGCTGATGGAACGGTCTGGACCTGGGGATCGAACGACAACGGAGAGATCGGGAACGGTACGGTCGTCGACCGCCCAACCCCCGCCGCGGTGGCCGGCCTGGCGAACATCGTCGAGGTGGCCGCGGGGCACTACCACAGCATGGCCCTGCGATCGGACGGAACGGTCTGGACCTGGGGCCTCAACGCGAGCGGCCAGTTGGGCGACGGCACGACGACAAGGCGAACGGTGCCGGTCCAGGTCAGCGGTCTCACCGGTGTCGCCCATATCGCCGGCGGTCGCGACATGAGCTACGCGCTCAAGACGGACGGCACCGTCTGGGCGTGGGGTCTCAACACCGATGGGGAGCTCGGTGACGGCACCCTGACTAGCCGGAGGACCCCGGTTCGGGTCGGGGGGCTGACGAACGTGACCGCGATCGCGGGTGGACGAGATCACGGGCTCGCGATCCTGGCGAACGGAACGGTCTGGAGCTGGGGGGATAACCAACTCGGCCAACTCGGCGACGGAACCGTCGTCGATCGCCCGACCCCCGTGCAGATCCCCGGCCTGACGAACGTGGTCGCCGTGGCGGCGGGGGCCCACCACTCGGTCGCCCTGCGTGCGGATGGAACCGTCTTCGCTTGGGGCCAGAACAACCTCGGCCAGGTCGGTGACGGGACGACGACGACGCGTCGCAGCCCCGTTCAGGTGAGCGGGCTCACGGGAGTGGTCTCGATCGGGTGCGGGCGAGACCACGTGCTCGCCGTGCTCTCCAACGGCACCGTACGGGCGTGGGGACGCAACGACTTCGGCCAGCTCGGCGATGGCACGACGACCAACAGGACCAGGCCGGTGACGGTGGCGGGCCTGACGGACGCCGTGGAAGCGCATGGCGGGCAGGACTATTCGGTTGCCCTCACCGTCCAGGGTGCCCCCGACACCACCCCGCCGACGACGCCCGGCCAGCCGAGCGGCACGAGCACGTCCGCCGGCCGGATCGACCTCACCTGGGCCGCCTCGACCGATCAGTCTCCCCCGGTCACATACCGGATCTACCGAGATGGCGGCGCGAGCCCCATCGGGCAGACGACCGGGACGACGTTCGGCGACACGGGACTCGTCGCCGGCTCGATACACACCTATGCGGTGGATGCGGTCGACGCCGTGGCGAACCCGAGCCCGCTGAGTGTCTCCTCGGATCCGATCACGGTCTTCACGCCGGTGCCGGACACGACGCCCCCGACGACGCCCGGCCAGCCGAGCGGCACGAGCACCTCTGCCAGCCGGATCGACCTGACGTGGGCCGCTTCGACCGATCAGTCGCCGCCGATCACGTACCGGATCTACCGCGACGGCGGTGCGAGCCCGATCGGACAGACGACCGGCACGACGTTCGCCGACACCGGGCTCGTGGCCGGCTCGACGCACACCTACGCCGTTGACGCGGTCGACGCCGCGGGGAACCCCAGCCAGCTGAGTGCCTCGTCGGCCCCGATCACGGTCTTCACGCCCCCGCCGTTCATCTTCGCCGACGACTTCTCGTCCGGCACACTGGCGAACTGGACGGGGGTGACGAGGCTGACGATCGATGCGTCGCAGGGAGCCCCGACCGCCCCGAGCGCTCGCATCCAGGTCTCGGCACAGACGGCGTTCGCGCGGAGAGCCTTCACGGCGACGTCCGGGCCCATCTGCGTGAGCGAGCGGGTGAACGTCCAAGCGCGAGGGACGGGCACGTTCACCCTCGCCCGGCTGCTGACGTCCTCCGCGACCGGCATCATCCGCGTCTTCGTCAACTCGGCGGGCGCGTTGGCGCTCCGTTCGGACGTCGCCGCCACCACGCGAGCCACGACCGTTGCCGTTGGCAGCGGCTGGGTGCTCGTCGAGCTCTGCGGAAGCGTCGGGCCGAGCAGCACGTGGGACCTGTACCGCAACGGCGTGAAGATCGTTACTGCGTGGGTCGCGAACACCGGCACGACGCCGGTCGGCCAGCTGCAGATCGGGGACAACGCCGCGATCACCGCGACGATGAACCTGGACGATGTCGTCGTCGACCGAGCTGCAGGCTAGGCGTCTCGGACTAGGTCTTACGTCGGATCGCTCCTACTAAAGGCCCCATAGACAGTCCCCCCGTCATCGGTCTAGCATCGGCCGAATGTCCTACGGCGCGCCTGCGGCCGTTCATGCAGCGCTTGATCCAAGGAGGCATCCCAACATGAATCCCCCCGAGGCTGTCCGCGCCGGCATGTCCAGAGGACGACGGCGTCCGGGGACCAGACGCGTGTCGATGGCGGTCGCCTGCACGATGCTCGCCGGCCTGTTGACCTCGACGCTTGCCGTCGTCACCGCCGCACCCGCGCAGGCGCTGTCCCCCGTGTTGCTCGCCGATTGGGAGATGAACGAAGCGCCCGGTTCGACGGTGATGCTCGACGGCAGCGGGAACAACATCAACGGAACGATCGGGAGCGCGGTCCAGGTCGGCACCTTCTTGGACGGTTCGACCGGCTACGCCTGGGACAACGTGGTCCCCACCGCGCCACCGCCCAAGCCTGAGCGCCTCGTGCAGGTGAACAACAGCCGCCTCAACCCGGGGAGCCGCGACTACGCGGTCACGGTGCGCTTCCGCACGACCCGCTCGTACGGCAACATGATCCAGAAGGGGCAATCGCAGACCCCCGGCGGCTACTTCAAGTGGGAGATCCCCAGCGGGATCCTCATGTGCCTCTTCCGGTCGCGCGACAGCAGCGGCAACCTCCTGGGCGAGAAGTCCGTCAAGTCTCCTGCGAGCATGCCGCTCAACGACGGACGCTGGCACACGGTCCGGTGCGAGAAGACGGTCGACCGCGTGACGATGACGATCGACGGGACGACCACCGTCCAATCGTCGAGGGGCACGATAGGCAGCATCTCGAACAACTTCCCGCTGACCATCGGGGGGAAGGTCGACTGCGACCAGGTCCAGGTCACGTGTGACTACTTCACCGGCAACATCGACTGGGTGCACATCGAAGCGGGCCAGACGGGGACCGATGTCACGCCCCCGACGACGCCGGGACGCCCGACCGGGGTGAGCACCGGGTACACCGTGACCGATCTGACGTGGCCCGGTTCGACCGACGCCGTCAGCAGCACGATCCAGTACCGCATCTATCGTGACGGCACGTATATCGCGACCGTGGCCAGCTCGGCACCGATCGTGAGCTATCAGGTCACGGGGCTCGCACCGAATTCGACGCACACGTACTCGATCATCGCCATGGATCTGGCCGGCAATGCGAGCCCGATGGGTCCGATCTCCGCTCCGATCCAGACCCAAGTGGCCCCGCTGGGTACCTTCGTCGACGACTTCGCGGGCGGGTTCTCGAACTGGAACACCGCCACGGGCTTCACGATCGATGGATCGATCGGCAACCCGACCGCCCCCAGCGCTCGAGTCCAGGTCACGAACCAGGCCGCGACCGCATCGAAGATCCTGCCCACGACGCTGAGTACGGCGTGCGCGAGCTTCCACATCAACGCGACATCGCTCGTGTCCAACTCGATCCTGATGCGCCTGCTCACGGCGAACGGCGGGCAGATCCTGCGCGTGTTCGTCGATACGGCCGGCACCCTACGGCTCCGCTCGGACGTCTCGAGCGTGCAGTCGCCCGCGACGGTGCCGCTGGGGAACGGCGCCTGGCACACGATCGAAGTGTGCGGCACCGTCGGCAGCGCCAGTTCGTGGAACCTCTATCGCGACGGCGTCCTCATCCTGAATCAGTGGGTCGCCAACACCGGCACCGCACCGATCGGCCAGATCGAACTCGGTGACTTCAACGCCAGGACGTGGACGGCGAACTACGACACCGTGGTCGTCGATCAATCGGCGGGAGAGCATTCCCCGGATACCACCCCACCGACGACGCCCGGCCAGCCGAGCGGCACGAGCACATCCGTGGGCCGCATCGACCTGACGTGGGCCGCCTCGACCGATCAGTCGCCGCCGATCACGTACCGGATCTACCGCGACGGCGGTGCGAGCCCGATCGGACAGACGACCGGCACGACGTTCGCCGACACCGGGCTCGTGGCCGGCTCGACGCACACCTACGCCGTTGACGCGGTCGACGCCGCGGGGAACCCCAGCCAGCTGAGTGCCTCGTCGGCCCCGATCACGGTCTTCACGCCGGTGCCGGACACGACGCCTCCGACGACGCCCGGCCAGCCGAGCGGCACGAGCACCTCCGCGGGCCGGGTCGACCTGACCTGGGCCGCCTCGACCGATGACTCTCCGCCGATCACGTACCGGATCTACCGCGACGGGGACGCGACCCCGATCGGGCAGACGACCGGCACCACGTTCAGCGACACCGGACTCGTCGAAGGTTCGACCCATACCTACGCGGTGGATGCGGTGGACGCGGCAACGAACCAGAGTCAGCTGGGTCAGGCCTCGGATCCCATCACGGTCTTCACCCCGGTGCCCGATACGACCCCTCCGACGACGCCCGGCCAGCCGAGCGGCACGAGCACCTCCGCGGGCCGGGTCGACCTGACCTGGGCCGCCTCGACCGATGACTCTCCGCCGATCACGTACCGGATCTACCGCGACGGGGACGCGACCCCGATCGGGCAGACGACCGGCACCACGTTCAGCGACACCGGACTCGTCGAAGGTTCGACCCATACCTACGCGGTGGATGCGGTTGACGCGGCAACGAACCAGAGTCAGCTGAGCGCCTCGTCGGCCCCGATCACGGTCTTCACGCCCCCGCCGTTCATCTTCGCCGACGACTTCTCGTCCGGAACGCTGTCGAACTGGACGGGCGTGACGAGGCTGACGATCGACGCATCGCAGGGTTCGGCCGCGCCGCCGAGCGCCAGGGCGCAAGTGAGTGGCCAGAGCGCGTGGGCATACCGGACCCTGTCGGGGACCTTGACGTCGGCGTGCATGAGCGTGAACGTCAACGTAGCGACCCTCGGGGGCAACGCGGTCGACCTGCTCCGGCTCCGGACGGCCACCGACGGTCCGATCTCGAGAGCGTACGTCAATGCGTCGGGCGTGTTGTACTTCCGTTCGGATGCCTCCGGGATCCAACGGAGCTCCGGGGTGGCGCTGGGCAGCGGCTGGCACAATATCGAGCTCTGCGGCACCGTGGGGACCGCCGGCGCGTGGGACCTCTATCGTGACGGCGTTAAGATCCTGAACGGGTGGGTGGCCAACACCGGGACGACCCCGATCGGCAGGATCCAGATCGGCGACACGGCGGCGAAGACCTTCACGATCAACTGGGACGACGTCGTGCTCGACACGTCTCCGGGGTAAGGCAGGAGCCCGACCGTATGTTCACGTGATGGCGTGCGGACGTGAGATGTGCAAGGTTGGCTCATGATAACGAGCGTCGATCGGATCGAGGCGAGGATCGCGTGAAGCGGCGGCTGATCGCGCTCGTTCTCGCCGTCGCCGCTCTGTTCCTCCCCTCGTTGCTCGCTGCACCTGCGGGGGCGGGGACCCCCCCGCTCCTCTTCGGTGCCTACCCGGAACCTCGGAACGGACTGACGCCGCAGCAAGCGGTGCTCCAACTCGAATCCACCCTCGGCCGGAAGCTGGCCGTCGTCCGCGAATACGACTTCTGGGACTCGCCTTTCCCGACGGCCTATGACCAGTGGCTTCGGGACAGCGGCCATATCATCGCCCTCTCTGTGAAGGCGCTGCGCACGAACAAGTCTCGGATCAAGTGGATCGACATCGCGAACGCCCAACCCGGCTCGCAGCTCTACAACGACGTCGTCGGCTGGGCGGATCGCGTCCGGGACTTCGGTGGCCCGGTGTGGTTCATCTTCAACCACGAGGCCGAGGAGCAATCCAACTCTGCCAGCGGCACAGCGCCGGACTTCATCGCGGCATGGCGGAAAGTGGTGACCATCTTCCGTCAAGAAGGGGTCACGAACGCGAAGTACGTGTGGGTCGCCACCAGTTACGCGTTCGAGCGGACGGACGGGCGTCGGGCCTCGCTCTGGTATCCAGGAGATGCCTACGTCGATGCGATCGGGGCAGACCCGTACAACTGGTACAACTGCCGGCCCGGCATCAACAACCCGTGGCGGTCGCTGCAACAGATCATCGATCCCATGCGCATCTTCGGCCTGGCGCACCCCGACAAGGACCTGATCTTGACGGAATTCGGCAGCTACGAGGATCCGGCGACACCGGGGCGAAAGGCGCAGTGGTTCAACGCCGCGCAACAACTCTTCAAACAACCCGGGTGGGAGCAGTACACGGCCATCCTGTACTACAACACGGGTGGGAACAGCACCTACCCCAACTGCCGTTGGCTGATCGACACGAGTCAAAGTTCCCTGGACGCGTTCCGGCTCTTGGCGAACGACCCGTTCTACGCGCGAACCACGGTCGCCGACACGACTGCGCCGTCGGTGCCGGGCACACCGACGGGTGTGAGCAGCGCGCCCACCTCCGTCACGTTGACGTGGTCGGCCTCGACCGACGACATGGCCCAAACGCTCACGTACCAGGTCTATCGTGACGGTGGGTCCGTTCCGATCGGCTCCGTGGCGAGCTCGTCCACGACCACGGTCGGCTTCACGGACCAAGGACTCGTCGCAGGGAGCAGTCACACGTATGAGGTGACCGCGAGCGACGGCGCGAACACGAGCGCACGTAGCCGGTCGTCGGATCCGATCACGGTGGCGTCCGGACCGTCAGCCATCTTCTCCGACGACTTCTCCTCCGGCACTTTCTCGGCGTGGACCGCGACGGTCCGCCTTACCATCGATGGCGCGCTGTCGTCGGTGGCGCCACCGAGCGCGAGGGCACAGGTGTCGTCGCAGAGCGCCTACGCTTACCGCAACCTGGGCGCCACCTACACGTCGGGGTGCATGAGCGTGAACGTCAACGTCACGTCCCTCGGCGGCAACGCGGTCGACCTGTTCCGGCTCCGCACGGCCTCCGACGGCCCGATATCGAGGGCGTTCGTCAACGCGTCGGGTGTCCTGTACTTCCGTTCGGACGCCTCCGGCGTCCAGCAAAGCTCGGGCGTGGCGCTCGGCAGCGGCTGGCACAACGTCGAGCTGTGCGGCACGGTCGGATCAGGGGGCACGTGGAACATGTATCGCGACGGCGTGAAAGTCCTGGGTGGATGGATCGCTAACACCGGGACGACCCCGATCGGACGGATCCAGATCGGCGACACCGCCGCGAAGACGTTCACCGTGAACTGGGACGACGTCGTCTTCGACACGGCGCCGGGCTAGGCCGAATCAGGCGTCGGCGACCAGGGTGTAGCGCGGACGCTGCTCCAGCCATCCGAGCGGCCACGGTTCGTGCTGCATCGACGCCCACTCCACGTCGCGGAGCCGCTGGATGCGCAGAGAGCGCCACCCTGCTTCGCGAACCATGTCGATGAGCGGGACGGGCGACGTCATCCGCGCGAGCGGCAGTTGCGAGAGCACATCGTCGGGATAGGGGGCATGGTGGTGTTCTCGGACGCCGAGGACGCGCCGGATCGCCTCGGCCGCCCCGTCCTTCGCCTTCTGCGTCACCGTGTCCGCACCCCAGACGCCCTCGAACAGCACGAGCCTCCCGCCGGGGACCGAGACGTCGCGCCATGCGCGGAGGACCTTCACGGGATCGGGCATGGTCCACAGGACGTGGCGCTCCATGATGGCGTCGAAGGGTCCGGCTGGCGGCTCCGCGACCGATCCCACGACGAACGTCAGCTGGACACCGGTCGCCTCGGCCTTCGCACGCGCCTTCGAGAGCATGCCCTCCGAGAGATCCAGAGCGGTCACGTCGTATCCGAGCTCGGCCGCGAGGAGACTCAGCGCACCGGTCCCCGCGCCGGCGTCCAACACCTTCGCCCCCGCCTCCGGCAGCGCCCGGTGGATCGCGGCGCGCCATGCGGCCGCCTCGAGCGGGTCGGAGATGGCGTGCGACGCCGAGTCGTCGTAGGTGTGCGAATCGCGGTCCCAGAAGTCCCGGATCTGATCGTGGACGTCGCCCACTAACGTCCTTCCCGTCAGAAGAGCGCGTTCGACAGCTTGCGCCGGAACTCCGGGACGAGCGGGTCGTCGTCGCCGAGCACCGCGAAGACATCGCGCATCGCGCCGGTGGCCTCGTCTCGCTGGTCCGTCAGCGACCCCAGCATCCCGTCGAGCGCCTCGCGCCAACGACCGGCTGCGGCCAGTCGCTTCGCCGAGGCGAGCGTCCCAACGTCGTCCAGCTCACTCCACCCCTTCACGCGAACGCTCGCGAGCACCCGTTCGGCCTCCGGATCGGGGAGGAACGGCGTGACGGTCTCCCGGGCATCCTCGAGGTCTCCGCGCTCAGCGAGGATCCGGCCGAGGCCGATCCCGGCCTCGCGGTTCGTCGCGTCCTTCTCGAGTGCCTCGCGATATCCCTGCTCGGCGGCCTCCAGGTCGCCCGAGGCCTCCTCGGCGATCGCCTCCTCGGCGACGAGCTCGGCGTCGCTGGGAAGCAGCTGGTCGACGAAGGAGTTGACCTCCTGTTCCGGGTACGCCCCGATGAACATGCTCACCGGCTGTCCGTCGCGGAACGCGACGACCGTAGGGATCCCCTGGCTCTTCACGGCCTGGAGCAACGCGTTGCCGACCTGGTTGGCGTCCACGTCGAGTTTCGCGAGCAGGAACGCCCCCCCGCGCTCGTCGGCGACCTTCTCGAGGATCGGACCCAGGGTTCGGCACGGTCCGCACCAGGCGGCCCACAGATCGACGACCACCGGACGGGTCTTCGACTCCTCGATGACGAGTTGCTCGAAGTCCGCATCCGTGACCTCGACGACGTTCGGAACGGTCACGCTCATACGCTCTCCAGCGTACGGGACGATCGCCGGAACCGTCGAAGCCGCAGGGCGTTCGCGACCACGCTCACGCTCGAGGCCGCCATGGCCGCGGCCGCCCATGCCGGCGTGAGGACCCCGAAGACCGCGAGCGGGATCATGACCACGTTGTATGCGAACGCCCAGAACAGGTTCTGCGCGATCACCCGGTAGGTCCGGCGGGCCAGATCGACCGCGTCGGCGACTCCCTCGATGCCCTCACCGAGGAGCGAGACGTCCGCGGCCTCGATGGCCACGTCCGTGCCGGTGCCGAGCGCGATACCGACATCGGCCTGGGCGAGAGCCGGAGCGTCGTTGATGCCGTCTCCGACGAACACCACCCGGTGCCCTTGGGCCTGGAGGCGCGACACCTCGTCGATCTTTCCCGAGGGGAGGACCTCCGCGAGCACGCGCTGGATGCCGATCGACGTGGCGATCGCCAGTGCCGTCGCTCGCCGGTCGCCGGTCACCATGGCAACCTCCAGATCCATGGCGGCCAGCCGTCGCACCGTCGCCTGGGCGCCCGGTCGTACGCGATCGGAAACCGCGACCACGCCGACCAGGTCTCCGTCGCACCTGACCACGAACGTCGTCAGGCCCTGAGCGGACAACCGTTCCACTCGCTCGTCGAGATCGTCCGGCAGGCCCTCGGGCCGCCTCACCGCTACCTCGTGTCCCCCGGCGACGGCCGATGCGCCGGCACCGGGCTCGATCGTGTGGCGGGTGGCCCGAGGGATGTCGATGGATCGTTCCCTCGCGCCGTCGACGACGGCGCGAGCGACGGGATGCTCGGAACCGGATTCCGCGGCCGCGGCAAGGGCCAGAACCTCATCCTCCGTGAACCCCGCGAGCGGGATCACCTCGGTGAGACGCATCGCCCCCTCCGTCACCGTTCCGGTCTTGTCCATGAGGACGATGTCGGCGGCATGCGCCGTCTCGAAGACCTCGCCTCCCTTGAACAGGATGCCGAGCTCGGCCGCGCGGCCGGTTCCCGCGGTGATCGCAGCGGGTGTGGCCAGACCGAGCGCACAGGGACATGCGATCAACAGGACCGCCACCGCGTGCAGCAGGGCCTGTCCTGGCTCCGCGTTCGCGAGGACGAGCCAGCCGGCGAACGTCGCGACGGCGATGAGCATCACGACCGGTACGAAGATCGATGAGACGCGGTCGGCGAGGCGCTGGACGGGCGCCTTCGACCCCTGAGCCGACTCCAGGAGCCGGACGATCTCGGAGAGCTTCGTGTTCGCCCCGACGGTCGTGACGAAGACCACCAGCCGGCCGTGTCCGTTGATCGAGGCGCCTACGACCTCGCTTCCGGTGCTCACGTCGACGGGCACCGACTCGCCCGTGAGCATCGAGAGGTCCACCCAGGACGTGCCTTCCTTGACGACCCCGTCCGCGGGGATCTTCTCTCCGGGAAGGACCACGACGATGTTCCCCGGGCGAAGCTCGCCGACCGGCACACGTCGTTCGACGCCGTCGGCCAGGATCGTCGCCTCGGTGGCCCCTCGTTCGAGCAGGGTTCGAGCGGCGTCTCCGGCCGATACCCGCGCACGTGCCTCGAGGGTCTTGCCGACCAGGATCAGCGTCACGATCACCGCGGCGGTGTCGAAGTAGTGTCCGTCCGCCCCCGTGACCGTCACGAACGCGCTGTAGCCGTACGCGGCCCCGGCACCGAGCGCGACCAACGTGTCCATGGTGGTGGTCCCGTGTCGAGCGGCTCGCAACGCGGAGCGGAAGAACGGCCATCCCGCGTAGAACACGACCGGCGTCGCGAGCGCCCATGTGGCCCACATCGCCCACCGCTCATCCGGGACGCCGAAGCTGAGGATCAGCACCGGGATCGTGAACGCGACCGAAACGACGAGCCGCCGCAGGTACGCGCGCATCTCCTCATCGGCGGGACGATCGTCCCCGTGCTGGTGCGCCCCGTACCCCACGTGCTCCACCGCGCGGATCAACGGTGCGAGATCGGTCGGTGCGGCCGTCCGGACGATCGCCGTCCGGTTCGCCAGGTTCACGGTGGCGGTCTCCACCTGGTCGACGCTCGACAACGCCCTCTCGACCTTGTTCACGCAGGAGGCGCAGGTCATGCCCTCGATGTCGAGGACGATGTCCGGCTCCCTCGTCTCGGTCGTCATGCGCGTCACCTTCCCGCCAGGCGTCCCACCGCCGCCATGAGCTCTTCGACCTTCTCGTCGCCCTCCCCCTGCTCGATGCTCTCGCGGACGCAGTGCCGAACGTGGGCGTCGAGCAGACCCATCCCGACCGCCTTGAGCGCAGCGTTCACCGAGTTGAGCTGCGTGAGGATGTCGATGCAGTAGGTGTCCTCCCCCACCATCCGCTGGAGTCCCCGCACCTGACCTTCGATGCGCCGCAGCCGGTCCTGCAGGTCCTTCTTGTTCATCGTGTATCCGACCATCCGTTCACCTCCACCGCGAGCGAGCGTTCAGGCGGTCGATATACCCTCCCCTGGTATGTCGATCGTCCTGCGAGCTCGCGAACCTGACATCGAGTCGAACCATATACCCTAGGGGGGTATAGGTCAAGAGAGGACGGCTCGACGGGGACGGGCTCGGCGTTTCGTTCCTGGCGGGCTGGGCGAGGGCCGATGCTAGACTCGGCGAACGGTGCGAGGAGACGCGACGTGTCGACACGAGTGACGCGAACCCCCCACGACGAACTCGGTCTCACCGATGACGACGTCCTGTCGATGTATCGCATCGCGGTCATGGCGCGACTCATCGACGAGGCCGCATTCCGCCAGAACCGCATGGGCCGGGCCCCGTTCGTCGTCCCCGTCTCCGGTCACGAGGGATGCCAGATCGGCACCGCGTGGGCGATGCGTCGGGGTATCGACATCTGGCTCCCCTACTACCGGGACCTCGCGGTGGTGCTCGTCGCAGGCATGACCCCCTACGAGGTGTTCCTCGGGATCTTCTCCAAGGCCGACGATCCGTCGTCGGGCGGCAGGCAGATGCCCGCGCATTGGGGGTACCGCCGACTCGGCATCATCACGGGCTCATCGCCCATCGCCACGCAGGTCCCCCATGCCGCCGGCATCGCGTACGCCGTGAAGTACCGCGGAGAGGACGCCGTGGTCGCCACCTGGTTCGGCGACGGAGCGACCAGCGAGGGTGACTGGCACGAGGGGCTGAACTTCGCCGGCATCCACAAACTGCCCGTGATCTTCGTCTGTGAGAACAACCACTACGCCATCAGCGTGCCCCAGTCGAAACAGATGGCGGTCCGCGACGTCGCCGACAGGGCGGCCGGGTACGGGTTCCCCGGCGTGGTCGTCGACGGCAACGACGTGCTCGCGTGCTACGGCGCCATGAAGGCTGCGCATGAGCGGGCACGGGCCGGCGAGGGTCCGACGTTGATCGAATGCAAGACGTACCGATTCCAACCACACACGTCCGACGACGACGATCGGAGCTATCGGAGTCGCGAGGAGGTGGAGGAAGCCCGGCACCACGACCCCCTTGTCGAGTTCGGGAGGTATCTGTCCACGCACGGCATCCTCGACGACGGGGGACAAGAGGCGCTCCGCTCCGCGGTCAAGACCGAGATCGACGGTCACATCGCCGCGGCGTGGGATGCTCCGGACCCCGATCCCGCGACGTCCCTCATGCACGTGTTCGCCGAGGGCACATGACCGAGAAGAACGTCGTCACGGCGATCCGCGACGCCTTGCACGACGAGATCGCCGAAGACGAGCGCATCGTCCTCCTGGGCGAAGACGTCGGCGCTCGCGGCGGCGTCTTCCGGATCTCCGACGGCTGGATGGCGGAGTTCGGTGAGCATCGGATCATCGACACTCCGCTCGCCGAGTCGGGCATCGTCGGCATCGCGATCGGGATGGCGCTCCACGGTCTGTTGCCGATCGCGGAGATCCAGTTCGCCGATTTCATCCACCCCGCGTTCGACCAGATCGTGTCCGAGGCGGCGCGGATCCGGTATCGCTCGAACGGCGACTTCGGCGTCCCGATGGTGATCCGCACACCCTGCGGCGGCGGGATCCATGGAGCGCTCTATCATTCGCAGTCCATCGAGGCGTTCTACGCGCACGTGCCGGGTCTGAAGGTCGTGATGCCCGCGACACCTGCGGACGCCGTGGGACTGCTGCGGTCCGCGATACGCGATCCCGACCCCGTGCTGTTCCTCGAGCACAAGAAGACGTACCGCGCGGTGAAAGGGGACGTTCCCGACACGTGGTTCCAGGTGCCGATCGGGGTCGCCGACGTGAAGCGAGAAGGCGACGATCTCTCGGTGATCACGTACGGGTACGAGCTGCATCGCTGCCTGGAAGCCGCCCAGCGCCTGCAGGAGGACGAGGGCATCTCCGTGGAGATCGTCGACGTCCGCACGATCGCGCCGTTGGACGTCGAGGCGATCCTGGCATCGGTTCGGAAGACGTCGAAAGCGATGGTCGTCTACGAGGACAATCGCTCGTTCGGAGCGGGGGCCGAGATCGCAGCGACGATCGCCGAGGAGGCGATGTTCGACCTGGACGCCCCGATCGTGCGCATCGGCGGGCCCGACATCCCCGCCATGCCGTTCGCGGGTCCGCTCGAGCACTACTACGTCGAGCCCCAGCCCGATCACCTCTATCGAGGGATGCTGGATCTGGCCCGTTCCTAGCTTCGATCGACGATTCAGGGGGCCTCGGAACGGGTCGATAACACGTCTGAACCGTGGTGAAACGACCTAGGGGTGCGTCGGGGAGACATCCGAGGCCCGCGGGCGCGAACCGAGATCTCGATCTGGATCTCGGTCGTGGCGCTCGTCGCCTTCTCCATCGGCGTGGCCTTCGATGTCTTCGGGAGGCTCGAGACGCGGTTCGAGCGACTCTCGCCCGTCGTTTCCGACAACATCCTGGCGCTCCTCGTGATCCTGGCGGCGGCGTTCGCGGTGGTTTCCGTCCGAGGTCTCCGGCGAGCCGAGCGCGAAGGAGCGCTCCGCCAGGAGACCGAGCGACGCTTCCGGGCACTCGTGGAACAGGTGCCGGCGATCACGTACACGTGGAACCCCTCCACGACCCCGGACGAGGTCGGCACCACCTACATCAGCCCGCAGGTGGAGCGCCTCCTCGGCTACACCCCGGAGGAGTGGATGTCCTCGCCCACGTTCTGGAACGAGCACATCCACTCCGACGATCGCGCCCGGGTGATCGAAGCGTCCGCACGGGCAGACCGCGACGGCACGGCGTTCCACGAGGAGTACCGATTCATCGCAAGGGGCGGCCGCATCGTCTGGGTCCGGGACGAATCCTGGGCGATCGCTCTGGACGCCACCGGGCGCCCCGAGGGTATGCAAGGAGTGATGTACGACATCACCGAGCAGAAGGAGGCCGAGGAGCGAACCCAGGATGCCGAGAACCGCTATCGCACGATGGTCGAACGCGTTCCCGCGGTGGCGTACCTCTGGGATTCGGCCGACGCCCCGGGCGACGTCGCCGCCCCGTACATCAGCCCGCAGATCCATCGGCTGCTCGGGTTCACGGACAAGGAATGGCTCGAGGATCCAGCGCTGTGGGAAGCCCGTGTGCATCCGGAGGATCGACAGCCGACCCTCGAGGCCTGGGACAAAGCGGCGACCCGCGAGGAGACGTTCGCGGCCGAGTACCGGATGCGCGCGGCCGATGGCCGATGGGTCTGGATCAGGGACGAGGCAGTTCCTGTCGCGACGGGGTCGCGCGGACGGCCGCTCTATCAAGGCGTGATGTTCGACATCACCGAGCAGAAGCGCGCGCAGGAGCGCTACCGCCAGTTGGTGGAGGAGCTCCCGGTCGTCACCTACCTCGCCAACGAGCAAGATCCGGACGGCAACCATCGGCTGCCGTACGTGGCGCCCAAGATCGAGGAGCTGACCGGCGTCCCCGCGAGCGAGTGGATGGCACATCCGGACACGTGGGTGAAGCTGATCCATCCCGACGACCGGGATCGGGTCCTGGAGGAGAACCGGAGGACGGAGCGAACCGGAGAGCGCTTCGAGATCGAATACCGGTTCCTGCGTCCGGACGGATCGATCGTGTGGGTGCGGGACACCGCTCTGTTGGTCGAACGCGACGGGACATGGCCGGTGTGGCAGGGCGTGATCGAGGACATCACCGCCAAACGCGAGGCCGAGGCGCGCCAGCGCGAGGCCGAGACACGCTACCGCCACCTGGTCGAGCGCATCCCGGCGGTCGTGTACATCGACGAGGTCGACGAGATCGCGACCGCCGTCTACATCAGCCCGCAGTACGAGGCGCTCACCGGGTATACCGCGGAGGAACGTTTGGCCGAGCCCGGGCTGTGGGTGCGGATGCTGCACCCCGACGACCGCGAGACGGTGATGGCCGAGTCGGGCCGAACGAACGCATCGGGCGACGCGTTCGACCTCGAGTATCGGATCATCGCCAAGGACGGCCGAACGGTTTGGGTGCACGATCACGCCTCGCTCGTCGACGATCGACATGGTGGGAACTCGTGGCAAGGCGTTCTCATCGACATCACCGAGCGCAAGATGACCGAGGAGGCGCTCTCCCGCCGAGACCGGATCCTCGAAGCCGCGGGGTTCGCAGCGGAGCGGTTCCTCAACGCGCCGTCGTGGACGGACAGCATCGCAGAGGTACTGCAGCGAGCCGGAGAGGCCGCCACCGCGAGCCGTGCGTACGTGTTCCAGAACGCGCGGGGCGCCGACGGCGAGACCGTGACGAGGCAGGTCTTCGAGTGGACCGCCCCCGGGATCGAGCCGACGATCGACCTCGATCCTGCCTCGGCGCTGTCGTACGGACAGGCGGGCTATGCGCGGTGGGAGCGATCGCTCGCCGGCGGCCACGGCATCTTCGGTCGCGTCCGTGAGTTCCCCGAGTCCGAGCGGGAACGGCTCGAAGACCACGACATCCTGTCCATCATCGTTGTCCCCATCTTCTCCGGCGGTGAGTGGTGGGGCTTCATCGGCTACGACCAGTGCGAGGAGGAGCGCGATTGGCAACCCTCCGAGATCGAGGCCCTCTCGCTCGTCGCGAACACGCTCGGCGCGGCCATCGGTCGCGAGCGCGCGATGCGCACGCTGTCGGAGACGGAGGCGCGATACCAAACGCTCATCGAGCAGATACCGGCGGTCACGTACATGGAGTCGGCGGCCGAGCCGGGCAAGAAGCTCTACGTCAGCCCGCAGGTGCGCACGATCTTCGGGTTCGAGCCCACCGACTGGACCCACGAGGGCTGGCTCGAGGCGGTTCATCCCGACGATCGTGACCGCGTGCTCGCCGAGGATCTCCGGACCCAGCGGACCGGCGAACCGTTCAGCTGCGAGTATCGGATGGTGCGGCCGGATGGAGGGACGGTCTGGCTGCAGGACGATGCCGTGCTGCTGCGCGACGATCGCGGCGAGCCCCTGTATTGGCAGGGAGTGCGGTTCGACATCACCGCGCGGAAGGAAGCCGAAGAGCTCCTGCGCGAGGCCGAACGGCGATACCGGACGCTGGTCGAGCAGATCCCGGCCATCACGTACATCGACGAGTGTGGGAGCTCGGGCGACCCGCTGTCGTGGCCGACGGTCTACATCAGCCCGCAGGTCGAGACGATCCTCGGATACTCCCCCGAGGAGTGGCGCGACGATCCCGCCCTCTGGGGGAGCCTGATCCACCCGGACGACGTCGAGCGCTCGCGGGAGGCGGATCGACGTCACTACGAGACCGGCGAGCCCCTGGCCATCGAGGTTCGACTCTCCGCCAAGGACGGCTCGACGCGCTGGATCCGAGACGAGGCGATCCTGGTTCGCGACGATGAGGGACGCCCG
This sequence comes from uncultured Actinomycetes bacterium, assembly GCA_963736335.1. GTDB lineage: Bacteria > Actinomycetota > UBA4738 > UBA4738 > HRBIN12 > JBBQVZ01. Next base: position 1,334,284 of record CAVTOC010000005.1, read on the forward strand.
CTCTGGAGCCAGGGCATCCTGCTCGATATCACCGAACGCAAGCTCGCCGAGCAGGCGCTGCACGAGGCGGAAGAGCGCTATCGCAGCCTGATCGAGACGATCCCCGCCGCCACCTACATCGATACCGTCGCGGCGGTGTCGCAGGCCGTCTACATGAGCCCACAGGTCGAGGACATCTTCGGGTACACGCCCGAAGAATGGCTCCGCAACCCAGAGCTCTGGGAGCTGGGCGTCGAGCCCGATGACCTGCCCGGCCTCGCCGCCAAGATCGAACGACTGAACCGGGACGGGACACCGTACGAGGCCGAGTACCGATTCCGCCGGCCGGACGGGCGCATCGTGTGGGTGCACGACCAAGCCGTCGTGATGCGCGACGAGGACGGCACACCGCGCTTCTCCCAGGGGGCGATGTTCGACATCACGGAGCGCCGGGAAGCCGAGGAACACCTCAGGGAGACCGAGGAGCGGTTCCGGGCGATCGTGGAGCATGTGCCGGCCGGTATCTATCTGGACGCGCCCGACACCAGCATGCAGACGCTCTACGTCAGTCCCCAGGTCCGGGCGATCACGGGCATCCCGGAAGACGAGTGGATCGGCGACGCCGACTCATGGGTGCAGGCCCTCCACCCCGACGATCGCGAGGACGTCCTCGGTCGGTACCTGGCCGCCCTCGCCGCCGAGGAGCCGTGGAGCGACGAGTACCGCATGCGGACGCGGGACGGGCGAACGATCTGGGTGCACGACGAAACGACGCTCATCCATGACGACGAAGGACGTAACGCGATGCTCCTCGGTGTCATGTCCGACATCACCGAACGGAAGCTGGCCGAACACGCCCTCCGTGAATCGGAGCAGCGGGAGCGCGAGGCCGCCGAGCGCCTCCGAGCGCTCGACGATATGAAGAACACGTTCCTCGCCGCGGTGTCGCACGAGCTCCGCAGCCCCCTCACCGCCATCCTCGGGCTGGCATTGACCCTGGAACGCTCGGAGATGGTCGAGGCCGACCGGAACGATCTCCTGGAGCGGCTCGCCTCGAACGCTCGGAAGCTCGATCGTCTGTTGAAGGATCTGCTCGACATCGACCGGCTCAACCGGGGCATCGTCGACCCCCAGTACCGCGTGACGGATGTCGGGGCGCTCGCGCGTCGCACGATCGAGAGCCTCGACGCGCTCGTCGACCGTTCGATCATGGTGTTCGCCGAGCCGGTCGTGATCGCCGTGGATCCCGCCAAGGTCGAGCGGATCGTCGAGAACCTGCTGATGAACGCGGCCCGTCACACCAAAGCCGATCGCACGATCTGGCTGCGCGTGCGGCCCGAGGGCGACGGGATCTTGATCGCCGTGGAGGACGACGGACCCGGGGTGCCCGAGGAGCTGCGCGAGGCCATCTTCGAGCCGTTCCGCCAGGGGCCCACGTCGTCTCCCCACTCGCCCGGCACCGGCATCGGGCTCTCGCTGGTCGGCCGCTTCGCGGCGCTCCACGGCGGTCGCGCGTGGGTCGAAGAGCGTGAGGGTGGCGGTGCCTCCTTCCGCGTGTTCCTCCCGGCCGGGACGGTGCCGGCCTTGGATGAACCCGATGGCCGCGAGCGCTCATCGAGCTCCGATCGCGCGGAGGCGGGCTAGACTCGAACACCGATGCCCGCTCAGGATCACAACCCGCGCAAGCGACGTCTGTACCTCCCGATCGTCTCGACGAGCGGTGGGATCGCGACCGCCGAGCGCTCACCCGCCGACGAGCGCAAGCCCCCGTGGTTGAAGGTCCGGCTGGCGACGGGGCCGAACCACGCCGAGCTCAAGACGATCATGCGCGATCTCGATCTCCACACCGTCTGCGAGGAGGCGATGTGCCCGAACATCGGCGAGTGCTGGGAGGCAGCGAGAGGCCACGTTCCTGATCCTGGGCGATCGATGCACACGCCGCTGCGGGTTCTGCGACGTCATGACGGCGCGTCCCGATCCGGTCGATGAGGATGAGCCCGCGCGCATCGCGTCGGCGGTGCGCAGGATGGGACTCCGGTTCGTCGTCCTGACCGGCGTGGCTCGCGACGACCTGGCCGACGGGGGCGCAAGGATCTGGGCCGCGACCATCCGCGCCGTGCGTGCGGCGGTCCCGGATGCGGGGTCGAGGTGCTCCCCACCGACTTCAAAGGGGGCGAACGCGATATCGCCACGGTGATCGAGGCCGCGCCCGACGTGTTCGCGCACAACCTGGAAACCGTCCGGCGTTTGCACGACCGCATCCGTCCGGCGTTCGGATACGACCGCTCGCTCGATGTCGTGCGGATGGCCAAACGCCTCCGCGCGGGGCAGATCACGAAATCGAACCTCATCCTGGGGATGGGCGAGATGCCGTCGGAGGTGACCGACGCGCTGGCCGACCTCCGCGACGCCGGCTGCGACCTCGTGACGATCGGCCAGTACCTCCAGCCGACGACCCATCACCTTCCGGTGGATCGTTGGGTGACGCCCGATGAGTTCGCCGAGCACAAGCGCACCGGCGAGGCCATGGGCATCCCGCACGTGGAGGCGGGACCGCTCGTTCGGAGCTCGTATCACGCCGGGGATCAGTTCCTGCGGGCGACCGCCGCGTTGGCCGGCGCCGGCTAGCAGCGGGGTTACCCGCAGGCCCCGACCGATGGACTCGATCGCGGCACGTTCCACCCGCTGAGCTCGACCGATGGCTGCTGCCCGTGCAGGTCCGCCGTCCGGTATCGCGCGGTCAACGTCTGCTGCTCCCCCGGCATCAGCGTGATGTACCCGGCGCTCCACGTCACCGGCGTGACATCGGCGCCGTCGGCGCCGGCGCGGAGGCGGAGACGAACGAAGAAGGCGACGTCCTCGGAGTCGTTCGTCACCGTGACCCGCATCTGCCCGATGCCGTCCCCGGACGTGGATCCGCATGCAACGGCCTCCGGCTGCACCTCAGGCAGCGTCGACAACGCGTTGAAGTCCGCGTACGTCTTCGTCGGAGTGAAGAACCAAGTCGATCGGCGCCATGCGAGACGCTCCTCCGCGGTCGAGAGCCAGTACACGTTCCGGCTGACGACGTGACCGCCCGCGTCGGTCAAGGTCAACTCCACGAAGTACGTCGAGGTGATGCCGGCGGGCTGGGGCACCCGGAACAGACGAGCGACCCCGTCCGCACCCACATCCGTCGTGGTGGAACGACTCCAGCGCTCGTCTCCGTGAAGGTCGAAGACTCGAGCCTGCACCTTCAGGCCCGTCGCATCGTCCGGCGTCTGGTCGACCACCGCGACCGAGCGGTCGTCGTACCCGTACTGGACGTGCAGCGGCTCGTTCGCGATCTTCGCCCCGAACGTCGAGCCGTTCGGTTCCAGGAACCAGTCGAACAGGTTCCAATGCAACGACGGCCACGCGTTGTTGAGCATCCACTGGATCACGCCGGTCGAGCCGTACCTGTTCCGCGAGAACGATTCGAACATGGCGCGCTCGTTCTCGTAGGCCATGACCTGGGCCTTGCGGACGTAGTCGGCAAGGCTCGTCGGAGCGCCCATCCGCGCCGTCATCGCGCGGTCGAAGATGTGGAACGTCTTGAACACGCTATCGCCGACGCCGGCGTGGTACTGCGGCGTCCGCGGCTCGGTCCAGAGCGCCTCTCGCTCATCGGGCGAGAGCATGCGCCGCACGTCTTCGAGCTCGGGGATCGACTGACCCGCGCTCGTCTCCGTGTTGAACCCTTCCGCCCCACCGTCGGCGCGCGGGTCGTACCAGTAGCCCGGCGGAACCCAGTCGTACGGGCCTGTCATCTTCACGCCGGTCGGCCCGAGCACGCTCGACGTGTCAGCTGATGCGGACGCCAGGATCGGGTCGGGCCAGCGCGCGTCCCGGAGGGCCTTCACGTACATCTCCTGTACCCCGAGGACCGGTTCGGTGTCGCTCCCGATCATGAACGTGATCACGCTCGGGTGGTTGCGCATCCGAACGGCTTGCGACGTCATGGACGCCCGGGCGATCGCCTGCTCGGCGGCGGTCCACCTCCCCGACCGCTGCCAGTAGTCGCAGCACATCCAGCCGGGCATGACCAGGATCCCCAACCGGTCGGCCTCGTCGAAGAAGTGATCCGATTCCAGCTTGCCCTCCAAGCGGATCGCATCCAGTCCCATGTCGCGCACGTACATCAGCTGATCGTCGACACGCCGCGGCTCCGGGCGGAGCAGCATGTCCGACGCCCATCCCCCGCCGCGGATCAGGATCGGTCGGCCGTTGATCAGGAACCGGCGCGCGCCGTTCGGCATGTACTGGGACGTCACCTCGCGGATACCGAACGACGTGGATGCGCGATCGGACTCCACGCCCCCGACCGAGGCGATCACGCTCAGCTCCTCGAGCGGCTGGCCTCCCATCTGGTACGGCCACCAGACCGGCGGGTCGGTCAGGTGGAGCTGTGGGTACGTCGCGGGATCGAACGTCACGACCTTCGACTCCCCCGGGGCCAGCGCGACGGTCCGCGAGAACGCGATCGAGCCGATCGTGCCGGCGACATCGGCATCCACCGGCGAGTCGCCCGCGTTGCGGACGTTCGCCGTCACCGTCAGATCGGCGCGATCCGTGGCTGGCAAGGGCAGATCGGAGACGACCTGCGGATCGCCCACCGTTACGCCGCCCGTGCGGGTCAGCCACACGTCGTGCCAGATCCCCATGCCGTGGTCGGGAGCGAGCGGGCTCCAGTCGATCCACGTGATCGTGAGGTCGTGCCTGGGGTCGACCGGGTAGACCCGAACCGCGAGCGCGTTCGTCCCGGGGTGGACCACGTCCGTGACGTCGAACGTGTACGTCCGGAACGCGCCTGCGACCCGGTCCGACCCAGCGACGAGCGTCCCGTTCAGGTACACGTCGGCTCGGTAGTTGATCCCGTCGAAGTGCAGCTGCGTTCGCGCCCCCGGCACGTCGTCCAGCTCGAACTCCGTGCGGTACCACCACGGAACCTGGAACCGGGGCTCCCACACGTTCTGGAGGTTCGTCCCGACGTAGAGGTCGGGGTACTCGTGGTCCGCGACCAAGCCGCCCAGGACGGTCGACGGCAACGTCACCGGGAACCAGTCCCTCATGGAGAACCCGGGACGGGACACGGCATCGGGAGCTGCTTGGACGCCGAGCGACGACTGCATCGACCATCCGTCGTCGAGGCTCGTTCGTGTGGGAGCACCCTCGAACGCCGGCGACCGGCTCGAGGCGAACGCGACCGCCCCCGCGATCGCCGACCCGAGGACGACGACGACCGTGGCGGCGACCATCGTTCGCACCCGCGAACCAATCATCCGCTCACCTGGGCGAAATAGTAAAAGAAGTTTCCTTATGCATCGCTCGCACGATACTCCCCCGCCGAGGAGGAGCGCAAGCGGATACGGTGCATGGGAGGAGCCGGCCTGTAAGCCGGATCCTGTGCGCCCGCCTCGCGGCGGACCGGCGACCATCTCTCTCGGCGCTCGCGCACCGCGGCACCGTTCGCCGGCGCCGTGCGGCCTACCCGGGAGCTCGGACGGGCCGTCCTCGAACGCTCCCTGCTTGGCCTTGCTCCGGGTGGGGCTTGCCGAGCCGGTCCGATCGCTCGAACCGCTGGTGAGCTCTTACCTCACCGTTTCACCCTTACCGCGCGCGGCGAGCCGCGCGCGGCGGTCTGTTCTCTGTTGCGCCTTCGCGAGGTCGCCCCCGCCTGAGTTTCCTCAGCACCCTGCCCTTCGGAGTCCGGACTTTCCTCGACCGATCCGGAGATCGGCCGCGGCCGCCCGGCCGGCTCCTCCGTCGCGAGCATACCCCCGTAGACTCGACCTCCTCGATGCGCATCCGCCTGACCGCCGCCCTGCTCGTCGTCGCGACCTTCGTCGTTGCTTGTAGCGCGTCGCCGACGGGACCGATCGGTCCGGCTGCGCCCGATCAGGTCACACCCGACGATGCGGTGAAGGCGGCGGGCGCTCGGGCGACCGCCGCTGCGTTCGTGCGCGCGTACGCGAGCGATACCGGAGCCGATCCCCGAACGTTGGCGCGGCTCGTCGACGGCAAACGCCTTCAACGATGGGTGCACTGGCTGGGGGTCCAGGACCGCGAGTTCCCCGGGACGATCTCCGGGGCCGTCGAGAACGACCAGATCGGACCCGCGGCACCCTTCGAGCTGAGCAGCGTACCGGGCTCGGGCGCGTTCCTGCGCGACGTCGACGTGCAGGCGACGATCACGTTCTCCTTCCAGCCCGACCACGGCAAGACCATCACGCTCACTCGTTCGCTCGACGGCCCCATGCGCTTGCTCTACGACGACGTGCGTGGGACCTGGGGCGTGCTCGACTTCACGCGAGACGGGATCCCGCTCAGCCAGACGTTCGAGATCGTCGCGGACCGAGTGAGGGGATCCGGGGGCCGGGCCGACGTCACCCTCGATTCGTTCGTGTCCGTGCCCTACTGGCAGTTCTTCGTCCGCGTGTCGAGCGATCGCGCCGTGACGATCGCACCTCGCGACGCCGAACTGCTCGACGCGGGAGGCAGGCGGGCCGCCGTCGCCCAGGACGTGACCTCCTCGCTCAGAGCGATCGACGCCGGGGGCTCCGCTGAGGGGATCGTCACGTTCCCAGCCCAGGCCTCGGCGGACGGGCTGACGTTGCGCATGACGCTCCGGGGGCCGGGGGGCGCCGCGGTGTTCGAGTTCGCGCTCGGGGGGTTGATCCACCCCGTTCCGCTGGCTACGGGGTCCCCGAGCCCGAGCCCCTGAGATCGACGCCGAGGTTGGCGAGGCGGTCGGCCTCCTTGTTCTGTTCCCGCGGCACGTGTTGCAGCCGCACGTGATCGAAGCCCGACAACAGAGCCATGACCTCCTGGTACAGGGGCTTGAGGTGCGACGCCTTCACCTTGTAGCGGCCCGACAGCTGCTGGATCAGCAATTGGCTGTCCGAGCGCAGATGCACGCGGCCGGCGCCCAGCGCGGCGGCCCTCCTGAGCCCCTCGAGCGCCGCGGTGTACTCGGCGACGTTGTTCGTGGTCTCGCCGATCCACTCCGCGATCTCGGCGACGACGCTCCCGTCCTCATCGACGATCTGGACACCGATGCCCGCAGGACCGGGGTTGCCCCGCGCCGCGCCGTCACAGCTGATGATCAGAAGACCAGGATCCGCCGGCAGTGTTCACATCTCCTCACGCCCTCGACCCGCTTGACCTGGTCGAGCTCCATGGCCGAGAGCTGTTCGTGGCATCCCTGGCAGACGCCGTCCACGAGCGCGGCGACCCCGATGCCTTTCTTCTGTTTGCGGAGGTCCTCGTAGAGCTCCAGGACGTCGGGCTCGACATGGGGCACGACCGTCTCGCGTTCGGCACGTTTCGCCTCGAGCTCGGCCACGATCGACGTGAGCTCCTCGACGGCCTCACCACCGACGGCCTCGACCTGCTCTCGGAGCCCGTCGGACGTCGCTTGCGCCTCCGCGGCCCGGCGTTCAAGCTCCTCGCGCACCTCCATGAGCCCGAGCATCTCGTCCTCGCGATCGGATCGTCTCCGCTTGAGGTTCTCGATCTCGTGTTGGATCGAACCGAGCTCCTTCGCGTTGGCCACGCTGCCGTCGTAGAGCCGTTTCTCCTCCGCGGCCGCTTTCTGCGTCAGCGAGTCGATCTCGTGCTCGAGCTTCGACTGGTCGCGGCCGACGACGTCGAGCTGCAATCGGAGCTCACCCAGGGCGCGCTCGGCGGCATCGGCCTGGTTGCGCGCGGCCGCGAGCTCTCCGCCCGATTCGAGCACGTCCTTGCGCGCGCTGAGCCGGTCGATGGCGGTGTCGATCTCCTGCAGCGTGAGCAACCTCGCCATGTCCATCGGTGCGGAAGGGTAGCCGATGGTGCGGGGAGCGCCGCCCGGGATCGTCCCCGGCTACCCCGTCGGCATCGGAGGCGGAGGCGGCGGTGCCGCCAGGACCGCGGTTCCACCTGCGGGGCCTCGGTACGTCGAGCTCCCGAACGCCAGGATGTAGAGGAAGATCAACGAGAGGAAGAGCAGGCCCAGCGTGAACCCGACGCCGTGACCGAAGCTCTTCGACAGATCGTTCAACACGATGATCGCGATCACGATGTTCAGGAGCGGAACCAGGAACAGCAGCAGCCACCAGCCGGGACGACCGATGACCTTCAGCAGGATGTAGGTGCTGTAGATGGGGATCAACGCCGGCCAGCCCGGCTGTCCCGCCTTCGTGAAGACCACCCAGTACGGGATCACGGCGATGGCGTAGAACACCACGACCCACAAGACGATCACGCCGGCACCGACTCCCGATGTCGTGTACGTCACCTGCGCCAGACACATCAGCTGCCCCTTTCGGTCACGACATGGTTGCACCGGAAGGACACCCGCTCAAGCACACGGACCGTCTGCGGCGGTTCAGGACCCCCGACGGAACGGTGGGTCGGGGGATGATCAGGCCTCGGAAACGGGAAACGACCGGGGCCCGACGCGCCCCGGCCGTGGGCCGGTCATCGACCGTGAGCGTTTCCGCTCACGGGGGGAACGTGACCGTCTTGAATCCCGCATCCGTGCCTTGACCCAGCAGGGTGACTCCAGCGATGACGACCGCCGCGATGAAAGCGAGCATGAGTGCGTACTCAACGGCCGTCGCACCGAAATCCTCCTCCACCCGAGAGCGGAGCAGTCCCAGCTGGATCTTCGCGCTCGTGATGAGTCGCAGAAGCATCCGAACACCCCCTCCGATAGGTAGGGAATCCGGCACGTCGGGCCACCCGGGGGTTGGGTGACCCTGTGCGCCGTCTTGGGGGAAGCATCGGCAGAACAGCCCCGAAACTGGAGTCCACCGGGCCGTCCCGCAAGGTTCTGGTAGAGATACGCGCATGACCGGGATCGCATGGTCCAAGCGCCTGGTCAAGCTGCTGGCGGTCGCGCTGGTCGTGGCGACGACCTGCGTCGCGCTCGGCATCTGGCAGATCGCCCGGCTGCACCAGAAGCAGCAGTTCAACGCCGCGGTCCGCGCCGGGATGTCGGCATCGCCCGCCCCCGTCGAGACGCTGCTCCCGGCCGGTATCGATCCGGGTGCCATGCGATACCACCGGGCCGAGGCGACGGGCACGTACGACACCGCCAACGAATTCGTCCTCTACGGCCGGACCCAGAACTCGCAGGCCGGCAACCACATGCTGACCCCGCTCAGACTCGCCGACGGAAGCGCGATCCTCGTCGACCGGGGGTGGGTGCCGCTCAACATCGACCAGCCGGGTGCGGCGGCGGTCGCACCGCCGGGCGGCGAGGTCGACGTCGAGGGCGTCCTGTTCGCCTCGGAGGGTGACCCACCCGGCGCGGTGGGGGGAGCGGACACCCGAGAGACCACGCTCGCCAGGGTCGACCTCGCGACGATCCAGTCGCAGCTTCCCTACCCGATCGCGCCGGACTACCTCCTGCTCCAGCAGCAGTCCCCGCCGCAACCCGACGGATCTCCTGTGCCGGCGCCTCTTCCTACGCTCACCGAGGGTCCCCACCTGGGCTATGCCATCCAGTGGTTCACGTTCGCCATCATCGCCCTCGTGGGATTCGTCATCCTGGCGCGTCGCGAGAGCCGGGACGAGTCGTCTGCACCCGACGATGCGGTGGGATAGGCTCCGCCGCTGGAGGGACAGGTCGTGGGTTGTCTGATGGTGTTGTTCGCCCTTGTGACACCGCGATTCATCATGTTCTTGCTCTGGGTGTTCACCGACTACTTGAGTCACGCGTTCGGATCGTGGTTCTGGCCGTTCCTCGGGTTCCTCTTCCTTCCCACCACGACCATGGCGTACGCCGTCGCCGAGAACGAGTTCCACGGGGTCAAGGGATGGGGACTCGTCGTGGTGATCCTGGGCGTCATGATCGACTTCGGTCTCCTCGGTGGCGGTGGCCGCGCGATCGGCCGCCGCTCCGACAACTAGCCCGCGTGCGCGTTGCCGGTTCTTGCCCCGAACTCGGCGCTCATGTGCGATCCGGCAAGGAACCGCTAGCGTTCCAGGTCGAACAGCGTCCAACCTGGTGGCGTGGGCAGGTACCTGTTGCGCCGCACCCTCTTCATGGTGTTGGTCCTGTTCATCGTTTCGCTCCTCACGTTCATCATCTTCGTGAAGCTGCCTGCCGGTGATCCCGCTCGACGGGCCGCCGGCAAGACCTCCACGCCCGAGCAGATCGCGAACGCCCGCCGGGCGTTCGGCCTGGACAAGCCGGTGTGGGTCCAATACGCACGCTTCGCCAAGGGGTTGGTGCCGTGGCCCGGATTGTTCCTCTCCGAGGATGTCTACTACTCCTACGGCAACTTCATCCCCGTGAAGGAGGAGATCGCGCGCCGGCTGCCGATCTCGATCACGCTCGGGGTCGGCGCCGCGCTCATCTGGCTGTTGATGGGGATCCCGATCGGGATCCTGTCAGCGATCCGCCGCAACTCGTTCTCCAGCCGCGCCTCCATGTTCGTCGCGATCGTCGGCGTGTCGTTGCCGGTGTTCTGGCTGGGGCAGCTGCTCCTCTACGTCTTCTGGTTCCGGCTGGGGATCATGCCGTCCAGCGGGCTCGAGATCGGTGCGAGCATCTGGGAGTCGATCCTGCAGGGGAAGTTCATCCTGCCGTGGATCACCGTCGCGGTGGGATACGCCGCCTTCTACGCACGCATGGTGCGGGGCAACATGATCGAGACGATGAGCGACGACTACATCCGCACCGCGCGGGCCAAGGGTCTGTCGGAGCGCCGCGTGATCTTCAAGCACGGTCTGCGCGGGGCGCTCACACCTGTGGTGACCATGCTGGGACTGGACCTGGCCACCGTGATCGGCGGTCTGTTCATCACGGAGACGCTCTTCGGCCTCCCGGGGATCGGCCAGCTCGCCGTCGTATCGATCGGCCGCAACGACTTCCCGATGGTGATGGGCGTGACCGTCCTCGGAGCCCTGTTCATCGCGATCGCGAACCTCTGCGTCGACGTCGCGTACGCGTTCCTGGACCCCCGGGTCCGATACCAGTAGCGCTCCGGCGCTCAGGCCAGCTGGTTCCTGAGGGAGTCCGCGGCCATGTCGAAGTAGTCCGAGAGCGCCTTCGCAACCTCCGGGGGCGGATCCATGGCGCTCACGGCGGCTCGCATGTGCGTCAGCCAGCGATCACGCGCGTCGATGGCGATGGCGAACGGGGCATGCCGCATCCGGAGCGCCGGATGACCACGCTCCTCGTGGTAGGTCGTCGGCCCTCCCCAGTACTGGGCCAGGAAGAGGGTCAGCTTGTGACGCGCCGGTCCCAGATCGTGCGGTTCCGGATACAGAGCGAGCAGCGCGGGATCGCCCTGAACGCCGTCGTAGAACCGGTCGACCAGCGTCTCGAAGAACGGCATCCCACCGACCGCGTCGTAGAGCGTGACCTCTCCGTTCACGGTCCGAGTGTACGGATGGCCGGCCGTATCCTGAGCGTCATGATCGACGTGCGCCGATCCCCCGACGTGGAGACCTTCCTCGCGGAAGCAGGCGGATTCCTCGCCCGGCGTGAGGCCGAGCACAACCTGCTGTTCGGCATCTGTTCCCATCTGAAGCGCGACCCGCGGGCGTTCGGAGAGGCGCCCTACCTCGCCGTCAGCCGCGACGGCGACCGGATCGTCGGGACCGCCATCCGGACGGCGCCGTACAACGTGGTGCTGTCGGAGATCGACGACCTGGCCGCGATCGAACCGCTCGTGGAGGATGTGCGCTCCTCGGTCAGAACGCTGCCCGGCGTGTTGGGCCCGGCGAAGGCGGCGTCGGCCTTCGTGCGGACCTGGTGCGAGCGCGGAGGTGGGAACGCGACGCTGGCGATGTCCAGCCGGATCTACCGCGCGGCGAGGGCGACGCCACCCGGCGGAGTGGCCGGTGCCATGCGCCCGTCCGTCGACACCGACCAGGAACTCATGACTCGGTGGTTGGACGCGTTCACCGCAGAGGCGTTGCCCGAGGGGGCCTTCCACGACAGCTCCGGGAGGGAGATCGAGCGGCGGCGTTCGGACCCGGACGGAGGATGGCTCGTCTGGGAAGACGAGGGCCGGACCGTGTCGCTCGCGGGCTTCGGATCCCGGACGCCGAACGGCATCCGCATCGGCCCCGTCTACACGCCTCCTGAGTTCCGAGGCAAGGGGTACGCCAGCGCGCTCGTGGGATGGATGACGGCCGGGCTCCTCGACGGAGGGCACCGCTTCTGCTTCCTGTTCACCGATCTGGCGAACCCGACGTCGAACGGCATCTACCAGCGCATCGGTTACGAACCCGTGACCGATGTCGATCAGTACGCGTTCGTGTAGATCGGTCCCCGGGTGCCGTCAGTGGATCGCGAGGACGAGCAGCAGGATGGCCGAGTAGTGGCACAGACCGGCGCCCGCGGTGAACGCGTGCCAGATCTCGTGGTAGCCGAACACCGCCGGGTTCGGATCGGGTCGCTTCATGGCGAACACGATGGCTCCGAGCGTGTACAGCAAGCCGCCGGCCACCACCAAGGCGAACCCCAGACCGCTCATCGAGTGGAAGAGCTGCGGGAGCGTCACGATCGAGATCCATCCGAGCGAGATGTAGAGGAACCCGCTCACCCGCCGAAGCCCGTCGATGTTGACCTGCTTCAGGACGATGCCGGTGATGGCCCCGGCCCACACGGTGGCCAGCATGACTACGCTCCACGCCCCGCTCAGCGCGAGGAGACATAGCGGCGTGTACGTTCCCGCGATGAGCACGAAGATCATCGAGTGGTCGAGGCGCTTCATCCGCTTGCGGGCCGGATCGGACCATGCCATCCGGTGATACGCGGCGCTGGCCCCGAACACCCCGGCCAGCCCTGTGGCGAAGATCACGGCGGCGAGCCGCGCCTTGCCCGTGTTCGCCAGGGCGATGAGCGCGATGCCGGCAGGGACGGAAACGAAGAAGGCGATCTCGTGGAGCCGGCCACGCATCCGTGGCTTCGGGGGCGATTGCACCTGTCAAGCGTACCCGTCCGGCGAGCCCCGGCGACCGAAGCTCGCTGTCTTGACAGTCCCGCTTCTGTTAGCGTTACCGGCGAGGGTACAGGTCGCGGTTCGCTACGAGCAGTTCCCTCACACCGGCGGATGTCACGCCGGCGCCTGATGAGCAGTTCCACGGATGGGCTCGGACGGCGAAGGAAGGAGGGATCGCTATGGCAACCGGAACCGTGAAGTGGTTCAGCTCCGAGAAGGGGTTCGGCTTCATCACTCCCGAAGATGGCAGCGCAGATGTGTTCGTACACTTCAGCGCGATCGCCGGAGACGGGTACCGCAACCTCGATGAGGGGCAGCGCGTCGAGTACGACGTGACGCAGGGCCAGAAGGGCCCGCAGGCCGCGAACGTCAAGCCCGTCTAAGGACAGGTCCGACGCGCAACGCATGAGGAGAGCCCGGCGCGCACGCGCCGGGCTCTTCGCTGTTCGGAACCCGGCCCGAGCTGCCGGCCGTAACTCACGGGCGGGACCGCACCTCGACCATGCCGTCGTTCACGCGCGCCTCGAACGCCTGCACGGGTCGGGAGGCGGGTCCTCGTCTGACACGGCCGTCGACGAGCGAGAAGACGCTGCCGTGCGCCGGGCATGTCACCGTGGGGTCGGGGTCCCGCAGGTTCAACACGCCACGGTCGAGCGGCGCTCCCTGATGCGTGCATCGAGCGGCCACGGCGAGGATCGAGTCATCGGGACCACGAACGAGCAGGACGGGGGCTTCGGCGACCTCCACACGGACCGCCTTCGAATCCCGCAGCCCCTCCGCCTCGATCGCGGGGATCCAGCCGTTCTCGCCCTCGGACATCATCGTTCCTCCATGGAGGTGGCTACGATAACCCGGCTGTGCCGGGCGCCATCAGCTGGGCGGTCGAGTTCGAAAGGGGATCGTATGGATGACATGTCGGTCGAGATCAAGGCGTTGCAGGCCGCACCGTTCTGCGCGGGACTCAGCCCGGAGGACATCGGCGGGATCGTGAAGGTCGGGCAACCGGTCACGTTCGAGCCGGGCCAGACCATGGTGGAGCAGGGCGACGCGGGAGACGGCATGTACATCGTCGTCAGCGGCACCGCCGAAGTGGATGTCGGGGGTCGATTCCACAAGCTCACGGCCGGCAACTTCTTCGGGGAGATGGCGCTGTTCACCACGGGCAAGCGCATGGCGACCGTGAAGGCCGTCGAGACGGTCGAGGCCCTGAAGATCCCCGCCGAAGGGTTCCAATCGTTCTTGCTCTCGCACCCCGCCGTGGCCCTTTCGATGCTCCAGGCGATCGTGGATCGTCTTCGCGAGGTCGAGCAACGGATCGATGCGTGGATGGCCAGCTGACGAGATCCCGCCGTGACCGCGAGTCAGGGTGACGCGCCCGCATGGGAGACCTTCGGGTGATGCGCCGAGCGGGAAACAGGCGTAATGTGGACGGAGTGAGCGAGTCCAGCTTCTACAAGACTGAGCGAGGAACGATCTTCCGCCTCAAGGAAGACGACGAAGGCCGCCTCTCGGTGGAGCTGCTCCAGACGAGCCTGTGGGTTCAGGGGCCGATCGGGATGGCCGGATTGCGTGTCGCTCCCACCACGACCAAGCTGACCGAACGACAGATCCAGTCGCTCCCTCAGTAGTCGCGCGGCAGCGGAACCGTCGCGGTTGAGCCCGGCGAACGTCGTTCGCTACGCCGTCTGCTCGGGAGCCGCGGCCTCGCCCTCGAGCGCTTCGCCCAACTCGGTCCCTTCGGGTCGATCGGCACCCGGCTCGGGCTCGACGTAGACGGGGTAGCCGTCTTCGTCGTACACGGGGAATCCGTTCTCATCGAGCAGCTGGGCGGGGGCGTTCGGATCGTCCCGCCTCTGGGTGCGTGACGTGCGGCGCTCATCCTTGGCTTGGCGTCGTTTCGCCTTCACCTCGCGGCGCTGTCGCTTCCCTGGAGTGTCGGGCACACCCGCATCCTACGCGAACCACCATCCCCCGCGGCAGAGCAACCACGGGGGCCTGCCTTGCTCGATGGGTCCACCGGGAACACCATAGAGCTGCCATGCAGGACACTCCTCCCCCTTCGCGGTCCCATCTCGATGAGCCGATCGAGGGATGGCGCGTCTGGAACCTGAGCGAGGACCGATCGGGTCCGCGCTTGTTGCCGGCCGGATCGGGCGTCGATCACTGGCGACCGCGTCGAGCGAGTGAAGCGCGGTGCGCCGTTCCCGGTCTCCTCCGCGCGGGGATCGGAAAGCACGCGGCACCGGATATCCGGTGTCGGTGCGGCATCTACGCGAGCAGGTCGCTCGATCTCTTCGATCGACCGCGCCCCGCATGGCCGCCGACCCCCGTCGTGGGCACGGTCTCGCTGTGGGGCACCGTCATCGAGCATGAACGGGGGTGGCGAGGCCGATTCGCGTACCCCTCGAGGCTCAGACTCGTCTGCGCGATGTGCGCGTGGTTCGAGCCGGGCACCGGCGTGCCGCAGGTCGTGCACGCCTTCGGAACCCGCCTGTACACGCTCTGCGCGAGCCATCGAGGTGGCATCCAAGTGCCCGACGGACGCAGGACGCGACCCACGACGCTGGACCCACGGGCGCTCCAATCCCGACTCATCGAGACGTACGCGGTCGATCTCCTCCCGCAAGAGGCCGTTCGCTCGCTGTTCGAACGGTCGTCGACGGTGGCCCGACCCTACTTCCCCTCGATCAGCGTCGTGCCGGCAGCCGAAGCAGGAGACCCGGGAGAGCGGAGCGGGATCGACGCCTTCCGCTCGCTCCTCGGCTGGCCCAAGCGCCGGGGATCGGACTACAACGAATGAACTAGGACCAATGGTCATGTTGCGCGGCCCAGTCCATTGGGACTAGGTTGCGTAGGCCATGGGTAGGAACTTCCCCTCCCGCGGGATCCGCCACCGGTTCGGTCTTTGGCGCGACAGGCGCCGCTATCCGTGGCGATACCCGGAAACCGAGACACGCCGCTTCCGGCGTCGTCCGGCCACCAGCTTCCGCCGCCGGTTCTTCGTGATCCGATCCATCGATGACGAGGGTCGCATGGACCATTACATCTTCGCCGAGTGCCCGAACTACGCGGCAGCGATGGAAGTGGCCGCCCTCCGCGGAGACCGTGTCTTCACCGAGGGGCAGATGCTCGACCACCCCGAGCGGCGCCGCGCGCTGACCGCCTGGGACAAGGGGGACGGCCCGCGACCGGCTCGTCGATCCGCCGCGCCGACGCCGCATCGGCAGGCGACGAGCGACACGTTCTCGACCTTGGAGGCACCGAATGGATAACAACGGGAAGGGGTCCGACCTGACCCCTCGTGAGCAGCAGATCCTGGATCGCGTCGCGAGCGGCATGAGGAACGGCGAGATCGCGAGCGAGCTCCACCTTGCGGAGAGCACGGTGAAGTCCCATCTCACGTCGGCGTTCCTGAAGCTCGGCGTATCGAACAGGACGCAGGCCGCGATCGCGACGCTCACGCTCGGCCGCGTCTGACCACCGCGCCGCCTCAGTATCCGCCCTTCGGACACCCTGCCAAGAGCAACGCCGAGATACGAACGTCTCGAGCCTTCGGACTTGGGCCGGCGATCGGTCGCCGTCAAGCGCGTGGGGCGGAGCGTAGGATTCCGAGATGGCCGACGGCGAACAGGACCGATCCTCGACGGTGCCGCGCCTTCATCCGGTACCCCTTCTGAACGGGGGCGCGGTCGCCGGCGCCATCGACGAGCCGGAGGAACCCGACTTCGAGTCACTCGTTGAGCGCGGATACCTGATCGCGATCGGGTTGGCGTCGCTCACCGCCGCTTCGCTCGTCGACGCCATCGCGCGCTCGATCGATCCGAGCCTCCCACCACTCGACGTGAACGATCGATCGATGCGCCTCCCGGCCCCGGCCGCAGCTGTCCTTTCCGCGGCCACGACAACGGGTGCCGTTGCGGTGAAAGCGGGGATGACGGCCGCCCGCATGACGAGCGGCCTCGCTTCGGTCGTGGTCGGTTCCTTCATCGGAGCGAACTGGTCGCAGCGGCTGCAAGGACTCCTGTTGGGCGTCGATGAGCAAGGCCAGCGGGAACGGCTCGAGGCCGAGGACGTTGCAGGCGGGTTCGCCGATGTCCTGCTCCCGGCGATGGTCGAGGTCGTCCTCGACCGGATCGACCTCACGGCCATCGTGGTCGATCGGGTCGATCTCGACGCGGTCGTGGAACGGCTCGATGTGGATCGCATCGTGGATCGGGTGGATCTTCAGCGAGCGATCGACCGGATCTCGATCAACGAGATCGTCGCGCGGGTGGACGTCCAGGCCATCGTGGATCGGATGGACGTCGTGGGCATCGCCCAGGGCGTCATCGACGAACTGGATATCCCCGAGCTGATACGCGAGTCGACCGGTGCCATGTCCGCCGAGACCGTCGACACGATCCGGCTCCGAGGGATGGACGCGGACCGATTCATCGCCCGCGTCATGGATCGCGTGCTGTCCCGCAAGGGCGACGACGGTCCACCGCCCGCGCCGGACGGAGCGGGGGGTCGGCCCTGAGCCGCCAGACGCTTCCCGTCGAGGTTGAGGCGTCCCAGGGCCGATCCGCCGGGCTCGTCTCCCGAGCCGCCGCGGACGTGGTCGACGTGCTGGTGGCCGTCGCGGTCGTGCTGGTCGCGTACCTCGGTCTGAGCGCGTTCCGGTTCGTCCTGCGTCCGCGGGTGTTCCGGTGGCCCGAACCGGGGACGTTCCACCTGTCGGCGTTCGCGGTCGCGCTGTTCGTGCTCTACCTCACCGCGGGCTGGAGCATCACGGGCCGGACCGTCGGCAAGCAGGTGATGGGCCTGCGGGCCGTGCGGGCCGATGGTGCCCGGATCGGCGTCGGTCGCGCGCTCATACGGGCGATCCTGTGCACGTTCTTCCCCGTGGGATTGGTGTGGTGCGCGGTCGATCGCAAGCGTCGGGCGGTCCACGATCTCCTCGTCGGAACCGCGGTTCAGTACGACTGGCGCCGTCGACTCCCTCCATCCGAGTCGGTCCCGGTCGTGCCCTGATCACGCTCACGGCGGGCTCGTCGTGGTGCGGCGCCGCTCGATGACCCCGCGTCGCTGCTACCCTTCGCCCGATGTTGATACTCGGGATCATCGTGTTCGGGATGGGGGCGGGCTGGATCGCCCAGCTGATCCTCGGCCGCGGCTCGGGCAACTGGGGCGAGGCGCTCGCTGCCGGTCTCATCGGCTCCTTCGTGGGCGGACTGCTCGCCAGCCTCATCGCGGGCGACGGCGTCAAGCTCCGAGCGAGCGGCATCATCGGGACGATCGTCGGCGCGATCATCGTGCTCGCCATCTGGGGCGCCGTGCGCGGACGTACGAGCCGCACCGCGCGCTAGGTCGAGGCGCAGCCTCTTCTACACGCTCGCGGACGTCCCCCGCAGGTCGAACTCGAAGTCACCAGCCATGCCCTGAAGCGGGGTCCAGTCCTCGGAACCGCCCCCGAAGCCGCCACCCGGATCACGCCAGACACCCCCGGCGCCGGTCACATCCTGGCGATACGCCCAGAGCCACCCGTTCCCGGGCCCGAGCGAGCTGACGTCCGCCTGCACGGAGATCCAGTAGGTCCCGGGCTGGAGGCTCAGGGCAGGGCTGAGCGGGACCGTCAGGTCGTCCGGGGCGGTGGTCGGAGGCACTCCGAGGTACGACGTGATGAGCGCGCCTGGCCGGTCTCCCCCGTCCTCGTAGATGAACACGTTCACGCCGGGGATGAGGAAGGGCGGAGCGTGCGTCGCTCCGTTCGACCCGGGCGCGAAGACGCTCGTGATCGACCATACGTGCCCTGTCGGGACGACGAAGTCGTCGGCGCCCTGAGTATCGAGGGTGTCGTCCGACACATCGGCGGACACGATCGCCCCAGTGCGAGCCCCCGTCTGATCCCAGAGGACGGGGCCCACCGAGCCGGCGAGCCAGACGGGGCGTTCGAACCGAGCCGTGTACACGGGGTCGCCGGTATTGGGATCCAGGACGCTGAAGGAAGCGTTCCCCTCCGACCTCCCCGGCTCGAACGAGCCGGGCGACGGGACGACCTTCAGGACCCGGCGGAACCACCGGCCGTCGCAGGCGAGCCCGAGATCGTTGGAGTGACCCTGACCGGTGTCATCGCCTTGCGTGAGTTCCAGCGACAGGAGCGCGACGGTCCACGGTGGCTGACAACGCGCCACGACCGCCACGGATGCGTTGCCGGCCTCATCGAGCGCACCTCGCCAGGAGATCAGCACCTGTGCGGGAGCCGCCAGCCACACCCGCCGTGAGTCCAGCCTGCGGCAGCGGATCGAACGACTCGGGGTCGAGCACGGTGAACCGCGCATCGACGTCCGCGAAACCCGACGCGAACGGCGACCCGGTCGTGGACGAGACCGTGACGTTCAGGCGGTGCCAGCGGCCGTCGCACACCATGCCGAAGCCCCCTGCGCTCACACCGTTCGCGCCCGGCTGGTTCACCTCCACCACGGTTTCCGCAACGACGACGCCGTTCGTGCATCGCTGCCAGAGGTGCACGACCGCGGAGCCGCCGACGCCGATCGAGCCGGTCCTGGCGATGTGCACCTGGGCAGCCGGTAGGGCCGGGTGCGATCTGGCGTCCGCGATGGGTGCGGACATGAAGACCAACGATGTCGCGAAGAGCACCGTGAACAGTGAGCGGATCGTGCGGGTCATGGACGCCTCCTGCCGCATCCTCTCCCGCTGGCGCGCATAGCCGCAAGCTGGGGAGCGCCGGCGGGCACCGAAGACGGGTTTGCGCGCGGCAACCGTCGCAGCTATCGTGCCGTGCGGCGCCGTCCTGCGCCGAACCCTCGATCCCGGCGCTCACGCCACCGGCCTCGCGGGGGCAAAGGGGACCTCGAGCCCTCGGGACGCCGGTCAGTTGCTGCTCTTTCCGGCGGGGCGCCGCGAGCGTGAGTCTCGGTGCCACCGCCCCGAGAGGAGCGACGATGACCAGCCAGAAGTCCTTCAAGCGCCTCGTCCGCGCACGCATGGCGAAGACCGCTGAGAGTTACACGACGGCGCGAGCGGCGTTGCTGGCCGCCCAGGAGCCGAAGGCCGCCGACGCGCCGGCGCTCTCGATGTCGGAAGAGGCGATCCGGCGCCGGACCGGACGCGGGTGGGAGGAGTGGTTCGACCTCCTGGACGCGTGGGGTGCCGCCGATCGCACGCACACGGAGATCGCTCGCTGGGTCGCGAAGGAGCACGCGATCGACGGCTGGGATGCGCAGGCGGTGACCGTCAGCTATGAGCGCGCCACGGGTCGACGGGCCGTCGGTCAGCACGCCGACGGCTTCACGATCAGCGCTTCGAAGACCGTGGCGGTGCCCGTCGATCGACTCTATGAGGCGTTCGCCGACGGTTCGGAGCGCGAACGCTGGCTGCCCGAGGGCGGACTCCGCGAGCGAACCGCCTTGAAGCCCAAGTCGGTCCGATTCGATTGGGGCGACGGTGAGACCCGGGTCAACGTGTTCTTCACGGCGAGGGGTGAAGCGCGGAGCACCGCGGCGATCCAGCATGAACGGCTCCCCGACATCGAGGAGGCGGAGCGCATGAAGGCCTACTGGCGTGAGCGGGTCAACACGTTGAAGGAGGTGCTGGAAGGTGAGCAACGGTAAGGTCCGCCGGATGCGACGTCTCGGCGGGAAGGCTGCACTCGTGACCGGAGGAACCTCGGGGATCGGGTTCGCGATCGCGGAGCGATTCCTCGCGGAGGGAGCCTCGGTCGTCGTGACCGGACGCGACGAGGCGCTGGGGGCGCAGGCGCTCGAGCGCCTACACGGACCCGACGATGGTGAGGCTCGGTTCGTCCGGGCCGACGCCGCGGACGAAGAGGACGTCGACGCGTCGGTCGGGTTCGCGGTCGAACATCTCGGCGCGCTCGACATCCTGGTCAACAACGCGGGCATCGGCGTGCAGGCGCGGCTCGTCGATACGCCCGTCGCCGACTTCGATCAGGTGTTGGCCGTCAACCTGCGCGGACCGTTCCTCTACGCGCGATCGTGTCACTCGCACCTGGCCGCGCGCGCCGGGTGCATGATCCATATCGCCTCGGACGCCGGCGTGACCGGCGAGCCGGAGATCGGCGCCTACTCGATCTCGAAGGCCGCGCTGATCATGCTCTCGAAGATGTGGGCGCTCGACGGCGGACCGGACGGCGTGCGCTCCAACTGCATCTGCCCCGGCGACATCGAGCCGGGGATGCGCCACTTCGCACCGCCGGGTGGCGATGAGGGTTGGCCGTACGACTCCTCGCAATGGCAGATGCCGCCGATCGGAAGGATCGGGCGCGCGACGGACATCGCCGACGCCGCGGTCTTCCTCGCGAGCGAAGAGTCATCCTTCTGCACCGGGTCCGTCCTGCTCGTGGATGGCGGCATGAAGGCCGGGATCATCCGAGACTGAGCGTCACCGGATTGGCTCAACCGGGGTGAGAGCCGCCCTTCCCCGACCTCCAGATGCTGCCGCCGTGCGGGTCGCGGCGATCCATCTCACGTGCGGCCTGCTGAAGGGCGCGCTTGCGGCGGATCTCCATCTTCGCGTGGATCTTGCCGGAGACGTCTGCGAGGAAGCGCTTCATCCCGAAGCATCGTAACGTTGCCTCCGCGTCGTCAGGGCCGTTCCGCGCGGATCATGAGCACGGAAACGAAGATGTCGATCCGATCGGGAACGTGGGTGGGGACGGGTGACGTTACCGACGACCGTTACCGAGGAATCGGATCGACGACAATCCAGGATCGTCTGTCCAGAACGTCACGGCGAACGGCTGATGCCCGGATCGTCCGAACTGGAACTGGTTCGCGCTCGGCCCGATCGCGAGCCCCGGACCCGCTCGCACGAGATCGTTCGGCTTGCGCGCGTTCGCGCGGTTGAAGAGCTTCATCACGACCGTGCCGCGGATGTTGTTGACCTTCCACTCGATCCGGACCCATCGGCCGGACTTCACCTTGGAATGGGTATCGACGGCCTTCCGGTTGAGCGAGTCGTTGAACTGCAGGACGCCGTTCGGCATCACGTCGATGGAACAGGACAGCGTCCCATCGGAAGCGGCCCGGATCAGGCGGAGGTTGCTCGAGGGCCGGGCGACGAGCCACAGGTAGACGCGCCCGAACCAGATGGTCCTCGTCCCGTCCCACTCGTAGTACGAATCGCTGTGAGGCAGGAGTCGATGCTCCACCGAGAAGGCGCCACGAGCATGGGTCCCGTCGTAGGTGAGACTGGCTCCTTCGCTCGCCGTGACGGAGCTGAAAGCGGCGTCGTGACCCATGCTCGTACCGGCCACGACGGGTGCCCCCGCCGGCCCCATGTTGAGGTTGTTCGTCATGAGCCCGTCCTGAACGGGAGGCGGCGGCGGAGACGGGGCCGGCGCGGGAGCGGAAATGATGCCGTTCACCAGGTCCCTGTACCCGTCCATCGACGACGATGAGCTGTCCGTGACCCACGGCTGCCCATCCTTGTAGACGTCGAAGTACACCATCGCCTTGAGCTGAGGCCACGACTGAAGCGTGAGGAGCGCGTCTCGGAACCATTGCCCCTTGCGACCCGGGATGCTGGGGTCTTCCATGACGCCGTACTCGGCCACCATCAATGGCTTCGCGTGCGCCACGGCGAAATCGTAGATCGGCTGGAAGATCTGCTGGAACGAGATCCAGTTGCCGGACAACGGGTAGTGGTTGTAGCCGTCCCCGGCCACGAAGTCGACGTAGTCGTCGCCCGGATAGAACGAACCGAAGTCGACGCCCGATCGGCTGTCGAAGGACCAACTCATCATGTTCCAGACGAACGCGACGTTCGTGACGCCCTGGGCGCGGAACACGTCCACGATGTGACGGAACGCAGCGGCGTAGTCCTGGGGGCTCCCGAACCGGCTGAGGTCGTTCTCCGGCTCGTGGTGGAACGCGAGATAGATCGGGCTTCCGAATGCCTTGAATGCGTCCGCTCGTCGGATGATCCACGGATCCTGCGACCCGTCGGCGATGGAGGACCATGGGATGACGCTTCCGTCGGAGTTGGCCGACAGCCAGTTCACGAACGGCAAGCGACCGGTGGAGGCATCCCAGCGCTGCTGGGATGTCGGGATCGAATCGTTCCACCGGTAGTACTCATGGTCGATATCGAATCTCCTCCCGATCTGGCCCTCGACCCGCTGGATGGCCTGGCGTTGGGATTCGCTGCCTCGCGTGTCCACCCGTGAGCCGAAGTACACGCCTTGCGCCGGTATCAGGGAGGACGGGAAGGCCCGGGCCACGTCGGCTCCGCCGAGCACGCCGACGATCGACGCGCTCGCGATGACGAGCCCGATCAGGGCCCAACTCGGTTTCCCGCGCATGGCACGTGGTGTGGTGTCCTGCGGAACCAGCGCGACTCACCGCCTTCGATCAACTGGTCCTGACTCCGGAGCGTCCACCCTGTCACGCCCCTTCGAAGCTGACAAGCGCGCCGCGGCGCGGAGCGCGAATCAGGCCGCCGGACCTTCGGACAATAGAGCGGTCGGAAAGCTCTCATGATCCGGTCCGACGTCCGCTACCGGCCCGAACCGATCACGGAGAGCAGCAAGATGATGAAGCCGACGGCTGCGAACAGGCCGAGGCTCCGCGTCAGCCGATACCCAATACACTTCTCTTGCAGATGGTCGAGATCCCTCAGTCCGTCCGTGACCTCGTCGCCACCGGCCGCCTCGGCCATGTGGTGACGCTGGCGCCCGACGGCACGCCGCACGTCTCACTGGCGTGGGCCGGATTCGACGGTGACGAACTCATCTTCGCCACGTTCTACAACACGGACCAACACAAGCTCCGGAACCTCCGACGCGACCCCCGTGTGAGCGTTTCGTTCGAGGCGAAGGAACACGCCGGCGAGGGGCTGCATCCCTATGTCGTGATCCGTGGTCGCGCAACGATCACCGAAGGCGGCGCGTTGGAGGTCATGGATCGACTCGCCGGTGCCTACATCGGACCCGGCGCGACCTTCCCGATGCGGGATACCCCTCCGGGGGTCGTCGTCCATGTACGGATCGAGAAGATCTACGGCCAGGGCCCCTGGCAGCCCAACGCAACCGAGGACTGACGCATCATCCGTCCATCATCTTCACCAGCTTCGTCGTCGTGTTCCAGTTCCGGATCGTCACGATCGGATAGATCGGCGACGAGATCGATCTTGTTGAGCCGACTCTGGGCGGCCTTCTCGATGAGTCTCGAGAAGTAGAGGACGCCCGTTCCGGCGTAGGCCTCGTCGACGACGGGGTTCGTGGGCACGCTCTTCATCGCGACCCTCGCGGTGAGCGGCTCCTTCAGGAAGATCACGTCGTACCGGTACCTCGCCGGCTCGGCGCCGAAGCCCTTCGGCACGCGATCGACCACCGCTCGCATCTGTGGGCGGCTCCGCACGACCACCGTCGCCTGATAGCCGAACGTCTCGGCGAGCGTCGCCTCGATCCGCTGGGTGAGCCCGACCGCCCTGGTCTCGCGAGAGGCGAACACCACGTTGCCGCTCTGGATATAGGTCACGACGTCCTCGAAGCCCAACGCCTCGAAGCACGACTTCAGCGCAGGCATCTTGATCGGGTTCTTGCCACCGACGTTGATCCCGCGCAGCAGGGCGACATAGCGAGGCATGAGCGGTGTCATACCAGTTCACATCGAGGGCGTCCGGCCGCGACATCCGCGTCGCCGGTACCCTCGGCGGATGTCGAGCGCGTGGCCGGGATCGTGAAGGACCCACCGCGCCTCCGCGGCGGCCTTCCGGTTCGCCTGGCGGCCCTGTTCGGAGGGCTGCTGCTGTTCGGCTTCGCCATCGTGTTCATGCTCGAATCTCGCCTCGGGCTGCCGCCCTGGGACGTGCTGCACTTCGGGATCGCCGAGCACACCCCCTTGTCGCTCGGCGGCTCGGGCATCGTGGTCGGGTTGATCATCGTCGCCGTCACCTGGCTCGAGGGGACCCCTCCAGGTTTCGGAACGATCGCCAATGTCATCGTCATCGGCGTCTCGATCGACGTCCTGCGCTCGTTCGACGCGATCGACAGCCTTTCCGGGTCTGGCCTTCCGGTCCGGATCGGGCTCCTCGTCGCGGGGGTGTTGCTGTTCGGCGTCGGATCCGCCTTCTACATCGGAGCAGGGATGGGAGCCGGTCCCCGCGATTCACTGATGATCGTGTTGTCTCGCCGAACCGGGAAACGGATCGGACTCGTCCGGGGGACCATGGAGATCACCGTCCTGGTCTGCGGGCTGGCGCTGGGCGGGATCGCGGGCATCGGGACCCTGACGCTCGCGCTTTTGGTCGGACCCGTCGTCGAACTCGCCTTCTGGTTGCTCGTGAAGCTCGGGCTCGCCACCCCGGGACGCCGAGACGCGCTCGAGTTCGGCCCGCTCGACGCCGCCTAGCGTCGATATCCCGGAAGACGCCATTCCGGCTCGACGCTCAGGGGCGCGCGTTCCGATGCCGAGACGTAACTGCGAGGCAACGGGAAGGAAGCGACGAGCCACGAGCA
Organism: uncultured Actinomycetes bacterium; assembly: GCA_963736335.1. Classification (GTDB taxonomy): domain Bacteria; phylum Actinomycetota; class UBA4738; order UBA4738; family HRBIN12; genus JBBQVZ01. The sequence goes on from CAVTOC010000005.1 coordinate 1,359,706, forward strand.
CGGATAGCGACGATCGGACCGAACCCATCCGCGTGTTGATCGCGGACGACAGTGCGATGAACCGAGAGACGCTCGCGGAGATCATCGAGCGAAGCGACGGCCTTGAGCTCGTCGGTATCGCGAAGGACGCTGACGAAGCCATCGACATGGCTGCCGTACGAAAGCCTGATGTGGCGCTGCTCGACGTCCGCATGCCCGGCGGCGGTGGTCCCCGCGCGGCGCGCGAGATCCGTGTTCAGAGTCCCGACTCGCGCATCATCGCGTTGTCGGCTTTCGGCGACGACCGCAGCGTCGACACCATGCTGGCGAACGGCGCGACGAGCTACCTCACGAAGGAGGCATCCTTCGACGACATCGTCGATTCGATAACGCGATCGGTGAACGGTGACGCACTCCTGTCGAACACCGTCGCAGCACACGTCGTGGCCGAGCTGGGTGCCAGGTTGAAACTCGAACAAGGGCAAGCCGAGGACCACCTCGGAAAGCAGCGACGCGTCCGCGCGCTGCTCGAAGGAGGAGACGGCTTGATGATCGTCTACCAGCCGATCGTCACTCTCATCTCCGGGGTGATGGTGGGTGTGGAGGCACTCTCCAGATTCGCGCCGCCGCCGCAGCGAACGCCCGATCTCTGGTTCGCGGAAGCGGTCGAGCTCGGACTTGGCCCGGAGCTTCAGCTCATGGCCGTCGCCCGTGCGCTGCCCGCGCTGGATCAACTGCCCGACAGCGTCTACGTCAGCATCAACGTCGACCCCACGACCGCATCATCGCCGGAGCTTGCAGCGATCCTCGACCCATGGCCGGCTGATCGCATCGTGGTCGAGCTCACGGAGCACGCGCCTGCGAGCGACTACCCGAGCCTCCGTGAGGCCCTCGATACGTTCCGCCGATCCGGCGTCCGGATCGCGGTCGACGACGCGGGTGCCGGTTTCGCGAGCCTCAGGCACATCCTCGAGCTCTCGCCCGACATCATCAAGCTCGACATCAGCATCGTCCGCAACATCGATATGGAGCCCTCCCAGCGAGCGCTCGCCTCGGCGCTGGTGGCCTTCGCGCGCGAGATCGGCACCGAGCTGATCGCAGAAGGGGTGGAGACCGCGGAGGAGGCGATCGCGCTCGATCTCCTCGGCGTCCGCTTGATCCAGGGCTACCACGTCGGGCGGCCCGGTCCACTTTCCGACCTCATCCTTGGTCCGCCGGAAACGCCGGCGGCTTCGGTCGCGTAGAGCCTTCCAACGTGGCTCGACCTGCGACCGTTCCCCGTTCGACACGTCAACGTGGTGGTCTTGGTTGACGGGCATCACCTCGAGCGAACCGGTGGGCACCGAGGGTCTCGAACCGGCCATCGCTCGCCATACGTCGGCTAGCGGAGTAGGCTCCGTAAGGCGGACCCCTCACCCACGGTTCGCGTAGATCCAGACCCCAACCTTCGGTCTCCACACGGCTCGGTCGCGCAAGCGCCCCCTGAGGGAGGAACCATGGGGTTTGCACCAAGATCCACCGCCGTCGTGCGACGGCTGTTCGATCTCACCAACACCCATGTCCTGTTGGATGGGGATGCCGTCGGCATGTTGGGCTATGACCGGTCCCGTGAAGTCGCTCTGGGCTTCCATCCAAGGCGACCCGGAGATCGGCGGTGCCATGTGTGTGGCGAGGAGTTCGACACACAGTAGGCGCTTTCGCAGCACCTCATGGACGTGCATGAAGAAGACGTACTCGATGCCGGGCCCACGGAGTAGTGAAGGAGGGATACATGCTTGCAGCCATAGGAGGTCTCAGCCTCGTCGGGATCCTCGTGGTCGTCCTGATCATCATGGGGATCGTGTGGTTCGCGCGTCGCGCGTGATCGTCAAAACACCCCTGAGAACGAAACGGAAGGAGGGATCGTTCTGAGCCGTGTCATCAGTTTCATGTTCAGCTTGGTCTATCTCATCATCGGGGTGGTCGTGGCGGCGTCGCATCACTATTTCGCGCATCTCGACTCGATCAAGCCGATCGCGTCTGCGGCCCTCGCGATCCTGCTGTGGCCTCTGGTGTTGTTCGGGGTCAACCTTCATCTCAAGTGAGGTGATGCCTCACGCCCAGGTTTGCGAGGTGCATGACACGGGAACCATGGCAGTCAGCCACACGAAAGGAGACACCTGATGGCAGCGACGTCGAAGCAGGTCAAGGGGAAGGCGAACAAGGTCGCAGGGTCGGCCAAGAAGGCGGTCGGCAAGGCAACGAAGGATCGGAGCCTCCAGGCGAAGGGTTCGGCTCAGAAGGCGAAAGGCAGCGTGCAGGATGTTGCCGGAAAGGTCGAGCGCAAGGTCCGCGGTTCAGGCAAGAGCTAGCGTGGTGCCCGTCAACTGCCCTCGGCGGCCCAACCACCCGCGATGCTTCGGCCTGCGCCCCAAGAGATACGTCGAGTGAGGGTGCTTGAGTACGTGTCGTAGAGATCATCGGCATCCTCGTGTTGGGGATAGCCGCCATCGTGTGGTTCTTCATTCGCAGACCCAAGCAGTGATGCAGCGCACCGCTGTCGATGAACACGTGGCGAGCGTTCGAGACGACATGACACCTCGGACGTGTACCGAGTCTGTCGCTGGTTCAGGTCACGAGCAGGCGAAGGCCGAGCTCCGCCGCATCGAGAGCGACGAGGTCGCGGTTGCGTTCGGCCCACCGACCTGAGACGAGGTCCTCACGGAGGCTTCGCACTGCCCGCTGCTCGGCATCCGGCCCGACCCGGGCCCACACCGATACTCCGCGACGAACGCGATCGTCCAGGTATGCCTCGGGCCGGCGCCAGTAGGCCTCGAAGAAGCCGTCGGTGCAGTCCCACGGGATGGGCACCGGCTCGATGCGGGCTCCGATCGCGCGGGCCTGCTCGTTCAGCGAGGGCCGGCCGGCGACGAGGTCGGCGACCTCGGGCAGGTAATCGCGCGTGAGCCAGAACCGACGAAGCCATCCAGTATCACTGGTGTCGTGTGTGAAGACGACCACGCGGCGGGCCACGCGCCGCATCTCGCGCAAGCCCGCGATCGGGTCCTGCCAGTGATGCACGGTGGCGAACGCCATCGCGGCGTCGAAGGACTGGTCCTCGAACGGAAGGCTCTCCGCGACGGCAGCCACGCACGGCGCTGCACCGGCGCGGCGCTGCGCACGCATGAGCGCCGACGGCTCCACCGCGGTGACGTCACGGTCGGGGGGCTCGTAGGAGCCGGTGCCTGCGCCCACGTTCAGCACCTTCCTCGCATCTCCGAGCGCAGCCCAGACCTGTGCGGCGATCCGCGGCTCGGTGCGCCGCGTCACGGTGTAAGCGGCTCCGATGGTGTCATACAGCTGCGCTCCCAAGGTGACCTCGTGTCGTGAAGAGTCATGCAGCACGCGGAGGCCACTCTACCCACGGAGACCACACCGACATGCGTACGTCTGGGTGCGTTCGGTGCCGTCTGAGTGTCACGCCCAGTGTCATGCGGGGCGGCCGCCCCGAGCCGGACGCCTGCCGACGTCTCCGAGGCCGGTCAGGCTGGTTCTGGTGAACGACTCGAACCGTGCGACCCCGCTTCCTCTCAAGCCAGACATTCCAGCCGACCTTCGTCTCCCCCCTGAGCTGCCCGCGCTCAGAGACATGGAACTGGATGGAGTATCCATCGACACCGTCGAGTGGACGGGTCGGAACGCACAAGGACTACGACTCTCGGAAAGCATCGTCCGATCGGCAGAACTCAACGACGTATCACGGTCACGATGTCGCTTCCGCGATGTCGTCGTGCTCGATGGCAGTTGGGCCAACGTCGAAGCGATAGATGCATCGTTCGCTCGGGTCCGCTTCGAGCGCGTGCGCCTAACCGGCGCGAACTTCTCGGGGTCCACGCTCGATGATGTGACCTTCGTCGATTGCCGCCTCGATCTTTGCTCGTTCCGGTTGGCACGTGTCGACCGTGTGCTCTTCGAACGTTGCAAGCTGACGGAGGTCGATCTCTACGAGGCGACGCTCAGTTCGACGACGTTCGTGGACTGTGACCTCTCGGGAGCGACCCTGACCCACGCGACCTTCGATCGAAGCGAGATGCGCGGATGCGACCTGACTTCGGTTCATAGCCCTGAACAGCTCCGGGGAGTACGGATGCCCTGGGCGGATGTCATCCGTTCTGCCGGTGAGCTCGCCGTGGCCGCTGGGATCGAGGTCATGGATGAATGATCCCGACGTCGATGGTGGGCGCTGATGGTCTCGAACCCCCCGACCTTCGCCTTGTATGGGCAAAGACGAAATGCTGGTCAGAGGCTTGACCTGCGGATCGGGTTGTCGTCTGAGTGCGTCTGGGTACGTTCAGTGCCATCTGAGTTGTTACGCAAGTGTTATGCAGAATGGCCGCTGAGATCGTCTGACGAGCATGTCAGCGCATTAGCAGATGAAGAGGCTCGCACCTGCTTCGCGGCGGTAGGTGCACCTGTCGACGATCCGGCCGTCCGCGTCACGAAGTCTTCCAACGTCGTGCCGGTCCCCCCAGATGAAGTGTCGAGCGTTCAGGTAGAGCTGTCTCGAGGTGTCTGTGCCCTCACCACTGCGCAGCGTCACCCTCGCACCTGGCTGCAGGGTAAATCCCCTGAACGTATACGTGTACTTTCGGCTGCTGAGCGTCCAGCCACCCATCGCGGCGGGAGTATCTCCGAGGTCCTGCAAGAGCGCCCACTCCCCGTTCAACGCGGAAGCCTTGAACCGGATCTTGGTGAACTTGACATCAGGCGCTGTGGGGCCGGTGGGTCCAGATGGTCCAGATGGTCCCGAGGGACCTGATGGTCCAGAGGGACCCGACAGCCCTGTCGGTCCTGTGGGTCCAGTAGACCCGGTGGGCCCGCCGAGCCGAGCGGATCGAGTTGGTGCCGCCGCGGCAAGTGAAGCCGCCGACCACAACACAAAGCAAACGACGAGGATACCGGCCAACCTCTTCAATCTCGCACGCCTCGCAGGAGCAGAGGACGAATGGGCCTGAGATCGTCGCCGTTCTCGAGCATCGTCTTCCAGCTTACGTATCGAAGCTGAGCTTCGTCAGCGAGCAGTCAGGCACCGGACCCAACGCGGCATCCGGCTGATCAGATCCCAGGGCTCCTCCGCAGATCCCGGAGAGAGATGCGGCTCATCCGGCGGATCTACGAACCGTACGAGTCGAGCGCCTCCGGTGCGAGCACTAGTACCCGCACCGGAGGCCTCGGTCGCCCGATGTAGCTGCTACGCCGCGCCGACGACCTTCACGACGCGCACCATGCCGAGCTGGGTGTGCTCACGCCCATCCTGGGTGTCCATGAAGCAGGCAAGCACGTAGCTTCCCGGCTTGACGTCCAACATCTGCTGTTGAGTTGCGCCGGTCGAGACCGGGAACATGAACCCCTCGAAGCCCACCACGAGGTGACCCGCCTTGGCGTCTTTGCCGGCGAGCAGTAGCTGGGCGATCTGTCTCGCGTCGGCGGCGTTTCGAGCCCGCAACCCGATGATCATGTGCACCAGGAAGCCATCGTTTCGGAAGCGCACGAGCTCGCCGTCGTGCAACGTGTTAGGTCCACGGAAACCGAACTCGATCGCGCTGATCGTCGCACTCGCCGCCGGCAGGCTCGCTGGCTGCGTGGACTCAGTGATCGAGAACGTCGCGTGCGGCCAGTTCGTCTGATCGCTCTTCCTCGTGTCGAACGCGATGTACTCACCCGGCTGCAACGTCGTCTGCACGTCGCTGGTACCCTTGACGGCCTCCGCGTCGAACACGATCGAGCCGTAGTGCGCGACGTTGTTCGGGTCCTGCAGCTCGGGAGTGGCGAGGGCGGCGTACACATCCTCGGCGGTGACGCCATCGTTCAGACGGAACAACATCGGATCACCGGAGGCCACTTGCGTCACCGTCGATTCGACCTGTACCGCCCCCGACTGGAGAGCGCCCGCCACCGTGATCGATGCACCATCCATCGCGATAGTGATCGTCGGCAGAGCCAACGTGCCGGCGTCAGCGGCGTTCGCAGAGACCCCGACCGAGGCCACGACCAGGCTGATCGCGACCACGGCAGTGAAGGTGCTGCGCGAGATGACTCGCTTCATGCTTCCCCCTTCTGGATGCTTGTCGGGGCACCCTAGCTCGCGACGCGTCCGTCTGCGAGGGTGCCTCCCAGCGTGATGTCCGGGAGGCACCACCACCGCCCGCGACTCGCCACAACCTCGGCTCGCCTGGGCCCCGTGCTTGCATCAGGGTGTTCAGCAGGCTCCTCGGTAGGCACAGAGGACGTCTGAGGATGTCTGAGTACGTCTGGTGCCATCTGAGCCGTTACGCAAGTGTTATGCAGAGGATCGTCTAGGTGGGTGGAGGACGAGGCCCGCCGTGAAGACATGCGGGCGCAACTGGAGCTCCCCTCAATCTTGGGAGTGGTGTCGCAGAGCCGTGTCGCACGCGCATTTGCCCTCCGTCGAAACGGCTAGTCCATCGGGGATCGGATCCCCTATATCGGTGGGCGCTGAGGGTCTCGAACCCCCGACCTTCGCCTTGTAAGGGCGAAGAGGAAGTGCTGGTCAGAGGCTTGACCTGCATCTTCGGTTGTCATCTGAGTACATCTGAGTACCTTCGGTGCCATCTGAGTTGTTACGCGGATGTTATGCAGGACGGAGGTTGTTGGGCTGGCATCGTCGTGCGCTCCCCCGTGATGCGTGACACACTCGCCAGGCGTCTCCGACACATCCAAGGCTGAAGCCGTACTGCAGGATGGGTAGATCGTGAAGCGGATGGATCGGGCCGACCGGATGAGACCACTGCTCATCCTGCTCACCGCGGGACTGGTTGCGACAGCCTCGTGCACAGGGGGCGCTGGCAAGAGCGTCAACGATCCTCCTTCTTCATCGGCGCACATCGCCGAGGGCGGAACCCTGCGCGTGGCTATACCGCTGAATAGGGGCGCGTCACCACTCTCCGCAGGGCCGGCACTCGACCCCCAGACGGACTACTGGAGCGACTCCTTCGAAGTGTTCCGGTGCTGTCTCCTGCGGACGCTGTTGGCGTATCCGGGACTCCCGACGAAAGAGGGCGGGGCGACGCTCCACCCCGACCTTGCTGCCCAGATGCCCGAGATCTCGAGCGATGGCCTGACGTGGACCTTCCGTCTGAAGGACGGCATCGCCTACGGTCCGCCGTTCCAGGATTCACAGGTCGTGGCTGGGGACATCATCCGTGCCCTCGAGCGCGAGGCGGCACTGGCCTCGAGCGAAACGTACGCGTTCTACTACTCGATCATCGAAGGGTTCGATGCCAGGTGGCGTGGAGAAGCGGCGTCGATCTCGGGCCTGGAGGCACCGGACGACTCCACGCTGGTGATCCATCTCACTCAGCCGGCGGGAGATCTGGGGGACCTGTTCGCGATGCCGGCGACGGCGCCGATCCCCCCGCGACCAAGCGGGTCGTCTGGTTTGGGATGGGCCGCAGGAGTGCACGGGTACGGGCGATACCTCGTGTCGACCGGACCGTACATGATCGAAGGATCACAAGATCTGGATCCTTCCGCTCCTGCCGACGAGCGGGCACCTGTCTCCGGATACGTGCCGGGCCGCTCGCTCACACTGGTGCGGAACCCCTCCTGGGAGCGCGGAACGGACCCGTTACGACCTGCCCACGTGGACCGGATTGAATTCACGATGGGATTCGGGATCGATACGGCTGTTCGGATGGTGAGGAGCGGGGAAGCCGACCTCTATGTCTATGACGCCCCCGCGCCGCAGGTCCCGATCGACGTGGTCCAGCGGTTCCTCGACCACCCGGATCTCGGCGTGGTCGTGCACATCGAGCGCCGCGACTTGGTCCGCTACATCTCGATCAATCTGGCCGTCCCTCCCCTGGATGACCTCCATGTGCGCAAGGCGATCAGCTACGCGATCGACAGAGATGCCTTGGTCAACTTCCGAGGCGGTTCGATAGCAGGAGACACCGCCGGCCACGTGGTTCTCGACAGCCTGGAGAACAACTACCTCGCCACGTACGACCCGTATCCGACGAGCCTCGCGAACGCGAGGGATGAGATGAGCCGGTCGAAGTACGACGACGACCGTGATGGACGCTGTGATCACGCGGCCTGCCGAGGCCTCCTGATGCTCTCCGCGTTCGGATTCTTCCCAGAGATGCACGAGATGGCGGAAAGCGTGCGGCGGGACCTGGAAGCGATCGGGATCGAATTACGGATCGAGACAGACAACCGACTCCAGGCCTACCGGATCTATGACCCTCGCGCGAAGGTGCCGCTCGCGATCTTCCCGGCCTGGAGCAAGGATTTCCTCAATGCGTCCTCCTGGGTTCCACCGTTGTTCTCGAGCGAGGGTATCGGCAACGCGAACACATCACTGGTTGGCGCAACCCCCGCGGAGCTGACGAAGTGGGGATATGACGTGACATCCGTGCCGAGCATCGACGACGAGATCGACAGGTGTCTTGCCCTGGTGGGTGATCTCCAGGTTCGATGCTGGGCCGAAGCCGACCAGACCCTCATGGACACGGTCGTCCCCTGGGTTCCTTACGTCTTCGAGAACAAGGTCTTGTTGGTCTCCGACACGGTCGACGGGTACACGTTCGACCAGTTCGCCGCCGAACCGGCGCTCGACCGGATCGCGCTCTCGTCCGACGCCGCCTGAGCCGGCTTTCCGTCCGGCTACGGCGCTCGACTGGCGCGCTGGCCAGCGTTGATGGAAACTCCCTGGCATGCGCCGACGAACCGGAACGCGCGTGCTTGCCGCTGTCCTCTTCACCGACATCGTGAACTCTTCGGCGGTCGCGGGCCAGGTGGGCGATGGACGATGGAAGGAGTTGATCGCCCGCCATCACGCGATCGTTCGACGCGAGTTGAAGCGGTACGGGGGCCGAGAGCTCGATACGGCGGGTGACGGTTTCTACGCAAGCTTCAGTGAACCCGCGGCTGCCATCCGGTGCGCGTGCGCCGCGTCGGAATCGATCCGCCAACTGGGGATCGAGATCCGCGCAGGTGTGCATTTCGGCGAATGCGAGCAGATCGGCGGCAAGCTCGGAGGCGTCACCGTGGTCGTGGGAGCTCGCGTGATGTCCCTCGGGGGACCAGGAGAGGTGCTCGTCACGGGGACAACGCGCGAGCTCGTCGGGGGAGCTGGCTTCGGGTTCCAGGATCGAGGTCGTCACGCATTGAAAGGCGTCGACGGCGAGTGGCAGGTGCTCGCGGTGACCGAGGTCGACGGCACTCTCAGACTGGGTCCCGCCGAGCCGGAGGATGCGGAACGGCGACTCGAGGATGTCCGGCCCAGTGAGCTACGACGGAGGCCGGTCTTGGTGGTCGGCATCATCATCGCGGCGATCGTGGGAGCTTCCGTCTTCTTCGCAGTGCGAAGTCGTGACCAAGGGCCGCCCGAGCTCGCTCGCATCCCTCCGAACAGCATCGGTCGGATCGCTCCGAGCACGAACGTGATCGAGGACGCGCTGAGCGTGGGTTCGAATCCGACGGGCATCGCTGTAGGCGGTGGCGACGCGTGGATCACACGACTCGAGGCCGAAACGCTTACCCGCGCAAACCTCGCGACCAGAGCCAACGAAACCATCTCCACGAACGGTCACCCCGCCGCCATCGCGCTGGACGAGACAGGCTTCGTCTGGGTCCTGAACGGTTTCGAAGCCACCGTCGTGCGTGTCGATCCGAGACACATGGTCGTTGAGCGAACGATCCCACTCGCCACGGGCACGAAGGACCTCGCTACGGGCTTGGGAGCCGTGTGGGTGACGAACGCGAACGAGGGAACCCTCGCGAGGATCGACCTGGTCACGTTCAACATCGACTACCTCGCACTGGCGAGGATCGGCACGCCAGACGGCGTGGCCGTGTCCGACGAGGTGGTCTGGGTGACGGGCTCTGAAGGTGTCACGACCGTGGACCCGCGCTCCCTCGCACAGATCGACACGTGGCCTCTACGGTTCCCGGGGGGCAACATCGTCGTGGGTACGGACGCGATCTGGACGACCAATTCGGCAGACGACCAGGTGACGAAGATCGACGAAGCGACGGGGCCATCGACGGTCATCCCGGTGGGGAACGGTCCGGTGGACCTGGCTGCAGGGGGCGGGGCCATCTGGGTAACGAACAGCTTGGACGGAACGGTCTCGCGCATCGACCCCGCAACGAACGAGGTGGTTGAGATCACGGTCGGCAGCAGTCCGGAAGGAATCGCTTTCGGCGATGGTTCCGTTTGGGTCGCCGTTCACCCTCTCTAGACCTAAACCGGTGGGCGCTGAGGGTCTCGAACCCCCGACCTTCGCCTTGTAAGGGCGAAGAGGAAGTGCTGGTCAAGGGCTTGACCTGCTCATCCGGTTGTCGTCTGAGTACATCTGAGTACGTTCGGTGCCATCTGAGTTGTTACGCGGATGTTATGCGGAGTTGCTGTCCTGAGATGGATCACTTTCGCTCGTTCGGGACCGCCTCTTCAGTGTGACGATCCACGCCAGCATCGCGGCGAACAGCGCCAACGTCGTCCCGAAGATGATGGATTCGCTGATCGAGCCGTCTCGTACAGAGAACCAAAGCGACACGATCACGAGCGCAGTCAGAGCTGCGAGCACCACGACCCGCCACAGAGCGAGCGTTGTCAGTCGGTCCACGAGGCGGGTCATAACACGCTCGCTACATCACACGTTCCACGATGAAGGGGCCGAACAGGAAGAGGACGAGCGCTGCGGTCACGCTCCACTTCCAAGCCATCCGGAGCGACGACCGCCACGTCATGATCAGCGCCAGCAGCCAGAAACCGAACATCCAACCGACCACCTGCAACCACGTCGGCCAAGACCGAAATGTGACCCAAGCGTGATCGGCCCAGTCCTGGATCGTCTCTGGAGGGGTCTGGGTTGCGGGCACCTAGGCGCTGCCTCTCCAGATCCCTACCAACATGACCACGGAGCCGAACAGCACGCTCTCGAAGGCACCGAACCAACGCACGCGACGCTTCGCCCTCGGGTCGTTCCATGGATCGGCCGTCGGGTCGATCGCGAGCGCCTGCTGGAACCACCTCCCAACCGTGCGTCGGTAGTCGTCGTGTTTGGCCGTTGGTCGAACCTGCCATCGGATGGTCAACGATGGGCGCACGACGTTGAGGAACCCATAGGCAACGCCCACCACACCGGCACACTGTATGAACGCGGCCACATAGGGTTCTGCCATGCCCACGGCGCGAACGTACAAGACCAGGCTGATTGGAGCAGTTGGCGTCGGACGTTCGCACCATCCGGGGCGTCAGGCGAAGACGATTGCCGTCGGATCCTCCTTCAAGACGGTTGTCGAGGTGGCGCTGATCGCCGTCTTCCTGGTGCTAGCGATCGGTGCGTTCTCGTGCTCCTTGGCAAGCTCTTCTGATCTGCGTAGACCTCCCGGTCTACTTGGGCGAGACACTCAGTTGTTACGCAAGGGATATACAGACAGCGGGATCAACCCGCCACCCGGTAGAGACGCCAAACGTCGGGGATCCCTTTGAGTTCATGCGTCCCACGGTCCTCGAAGATCAGGCCGGAGCCAGCCACCAGATCCTTGACCGTCTGGGAGACAAGGATCTCGGATGGTTCGGCCAACGCCGCGACCCGTGCGCCGATATGCACGGTCACTCCCCGGACCGCTTCGCCGATCGTTTCGATCTCCCCGGTGTGAAGCCCCGCTCGTACTTCGAGCCCGACCGAGCGCATCGCTTCCGTGATCGCTCGCGCACACCGGATCGCCCGCGCTGGCCCGTCGAAGGTTGCGAAGAACCCGTCGCCTGCCGTGTCCACCTCCCGGCCACGGAACCGACCGAGCATCGCGCGCACGACAGCATGATGCCTGTCGAGGAGCGCGTTCCAGGAGTGGTCGCCCAACTCCACCGCCCGCTCGGTCGAACTGACGATGTCGGTGAACAGCACGGTCGCGAGGACCCGGTCGAACACGGACTCCTCGTCCTTCAACGACGCAAGGAACGCGTCGACGCGTACGGCGATCTGGGCATGTTCTGGCGAACCGGGCCACCACAGGTGGTCATCGCCTGGCGCCTCGACAAGGGTCGCGACAGGGACCCGAGCTGCGATGTCTCGAGCGCCCTCGAACGGTTCCACTTGATCCTCGGTGAAGTGGATCACGAGGGTCGGCGCCTGGACCGACGGCAAGATCTGACGGACATCGATCTGCATCTCCATCCGTTCGATCGCGAGGGCGGAGGCTGGGCTGAGCGAGTGTCGTAGGAGCCGACCGAACAACTCGATGAACGATGCATCGGTGGTCTTCGATGGGAAAATCCACCGGACGTGTTCTTCGACGAACGCGGGGGTACCGAAATCGGCCTCGATCTTGGCCAACCACTCCTCCCACTCATCGGTTCCCCACGCATAGGGTGCGTCCGGTGCCCATGACCCTCGGGCGCTCGCCCCGTTCACGATGATCGCGGCGGTCCGCTCCGGATATGTGGCACCGAACAGCAAGCACTGTGCGGCCCCTTCCTCCACTCCGAAGAGGACGGCTCGGTGGACCCCGGCCGCGTCCATCACGGCGCGGAGGTCCTCGATCCGGACCTCGAGTGGTGGCAGATCCTCGGCGTTGACGGGATCCGACATGCCGACTCCACGACGGTCGAACAGCAGCGTTCTTCCTCGCGCGGAGAAGTACCGACTGATGGCCGCCGTGGTCGGGAATTCCCACGAGAGGTCGACCGACGCGATGAACGCGCTGCCGACGACCACGAAATCGATGGGGCCGTCACCTGCAACCTGGTAGGCGAGGTGGACCCCGTCGGTGGTCTTCGCGTAGCGGGTCTCAGGGATCTCCACACGAAGCATCCTCGACTCGCGGGCAGTTCCTCGCAAGCTCTAAGCCACGGCAGACCGGAGGCATGATTTCGGTGGGCGCTGAGGGGCTCGAACCCCCGACCTTCGCCTTGTAAGGGCGACGCTCTTCCAACTGAGCTAAGCGCCCGCGTTCGCGGGTTGTGAGTGACCGCATGCCCGGCACACGACCTCACCGAGCATCGCCGACAGGCGTGTCCCTCCGCACGCCTCGCACCGGTCCAGGCCCGATGCCCAGTCCGGCCGGTCCGCCTGGCACGCCGGGCAGATCAGCACCTGGCGACCACCTGATACCGCCCGCACCCACGGTCGTTCGCGCTTGTCGGGATCGTAGGTGGGTCGGCCGCAGAGGGCGCACCCAGGCGTGCTCGGCCCGTCCATTGGCCTCACGGCCAGCAAGGATACGCCCCCGGACGCCTGCCGGCCGGGGCTCATCCCGGCGAGATGCCCTGCCACGGCGGGTCGTTCGGCCCTCTCACCGGACAGGCAGCTCCGGTATCAAGACTGGAGGAGGTGGGTCCATGCAGAGATGGGAAGGCTTCCACCAATGTCCGGGCTGCCACATGGATCTCGCGACCGGCGAGGGAGAGCGCTCCTGCGCGTGGGGTGACTGCCCCTACCTGCCGGAAGAGTTGGACGTGTACTGCCCGAACTGCCGCTTCAACTTCTTCACGATGGAAGGGAACCCTCCGTGCGAGGATCCCCTCACGTGTCCGCACGGGATCGAAGCGCGCACGCACATCGAGAACCTCCGGGCCTGGGTCGCGAAACAACCGCAACAGCCCTGATCAATCGGCCCCGTGCACCACGCGCCCCGCGGCCACGGTCATGATCACGCGCGCGTCTCCTAGGGGCCCGGCGTCGGCCGCGAACACGTCTCGGTCGAGCACCGCGAGATCTGCCCGCTTGCCGACCTCGATCGAGCCGGCCGCGGTCTCGTCGTGGTTCACCATCGCGGATCCCATCGTGAACGCGTTGAAGGCCTGCGCGATCGTCAACCGCTGATCCGGCAGGAACGGCTCCGCGTCGCGCTCCCCCGGATCCACGCGCGTGACGGCGACCTCCATCTCGAGCAACGGGTTCGGCGTGGACACCGGCCAGTCGCTCCCGCCGGCGAGCGTCGCGCCGGTTCGGAGCAGATCGGCGAACGGGTACTGCCATCCGATGCGCTCCTCCCCCACCCGCGGCAGCGTCAGCTCAGTCATCTGCGGGTCCATGCACGCCCACAGCGGCTGCATGTTCGCGATCACCTCGAGCGCGCCGAAGCGCGGCACGTCGTCGGGATGCACGAACTGGAGGTGCGCCACGTGATGGCGGTTGTCGCGCGGGCCGTTCTCCGCACGCGCGGCCTCGACCGCGTCCAGCGCGTCGCGTGTCGCTCGATCGCCGATCGCGTGCATGTGCACCTGGAAGCCCTGGGCGTCGAGCGACGTCACCGCGGACCGCAGGTCCTCGTCGCCGACGTAGGACAGGCCACGGTGACCCGGGGCGTACGCGCCCGGATCGTCGTAAGGCTGGAGTAGGGCGCACGAGCAGTTCTCGACCACGCCGTCGGTCATGATCTTCACGGTCGTCGCACGGACGTTGCCCGTCGTTGCCGCTCGACCACGCTCGACCAGTTCGTCGATCTGCTCCTGACCACGATGCCGGTCCCACCACAGGCTCGCCGAGACGCGCATGGTCAGCTCGCCCGCCTCGTCGAGAGCGCCGTACGCCTCGAGCATGTCCGGCGTCACCCACGCGTCCTGCCACCCGGTGATCCCGAGGGAGTGGAGGTACTGCTGCGCGAGGAGCAGGGCTCGACGCCACTCGGCCGGATCGGTTCGCGGGACGAAGCGATCCCGGAAGGAGTACGCCGCGCCCTCGTGCAGCGCGCCGGTGGGCTCGCCGGTCACGGCGTCGCGTTCGATACGACCGTCCCACGGGTCGGGCGTCTCGCCCGTGATCCCGGCGAGCTCGAGCGCGCGGCTGTTCACCCACGCGCCGTGCACGTCCCTGTTCATCAGGAACACAGGGCGATCGGCGACGATGCGGTCCAGGTCTTCCTTGCGCAGGCGCCCCCCCGGGGAACAGGTACATGGCCCAGCCGCCTCCGGTGATCCAGGGCTCGGCGGGGTTGGCTCCGGCGTATGCGGCGATGGCATCCAGATAGGCCTCGACCGTCCCGAGATGGTCGAGGTGCACGCGTAACAGGTTCCGTCCGCCGAACGCGGGATGGACGTGCGCGTCCTGGAAGCCGGGCACGACCAGGCGCCCGGGCATCGACCGCACGTCGGTCGTGGCGTCGGCGAGATCCCGTAGCTCAGCCGGCGTTCCGAGGGCGACGATCCGCCCGTCCTTCACCGCCACCGCGCCGGCCCGTGGCTGGAAGGTCCCGCCGGTGAGGAGGGACGTGTCCGTGATGATCAGGTCGGGTGCCCCGTCGCATCGTGGGGCGGAGCCTACAGGGGCGCGCCGTTCGGACAGAAACCTCTACGGAGTCCCTCCAGAAATCCGCCCCCTCCGGCCGATACACGCATGGGGGGAACGGAAGGAGTGAGGACCTTGCTATCCACCGCCGGCCGTCCCACCGCCGGACGGTCACCTTCGCGTCTCAACGCGTGGGGCGTCGTCCTGTGTCTCAGCCTCGTTTCCGGGTTGCTGTTCTTGCCGACGATATCCGCCGTGGCCGCGACCCCATCCGCCGACCTCTCGGTGAGTGGGAGCGTGTCGCCCGATCCGGGCACGGGAGGCGGGACGCTGACATTCGGCTTCACCGTTCACAACGAAGGTCCGGATCCCGCGGAGGGCGCGACCCTCGTCGGCCACCTGCCGCCGGGATTGACCCCCTCTGCGATGTCGGCGAAACCAGGCACCTGCAGCATCGCCGATTCCACGGTGACGTGCGACCTCGGGACCATCCAGCACGGACCGGCAGACGTTGCCGTGACCTTCGTCGTCCTCGCGAAGGATGTCGACGAGGAGACGCTCTTCGACGTTGATGCGTCAGTGACCGCGTCCACGCCGGATCCGGACGACACCAACAACGGGCTGACGGTCAGCGGCACCGTGCTCCCCCGTGCCAAGGATGCAGCCGATCTCGAGCTCACCTCGGTGGTCAACGTACCGAACCCCGTGACCGGCGGGTACGACCTGGGATCGACGGCAACCGTGACCAACCTGGGACCCGGCGACGCCACCAACGTCTCGCTCACCGACACGCTCGCTCCCGGCGAGTCCTTCGTCGCGGGTGGGTCCGACCCGTCCTGCGCCGAGAGCGCCGGCGTCGTGACGTGCCCGCTCAGCGACCTGGCGAGCGGCGACGTCGCCAGCGTCTTGATCGTGACGAAGACCCCACAGGTCTCCGCAGACACCACGATCCACGACGTGTTCGCGGCATCGGCAGCCGAGGACGACACACCCGACAACAGCACCCTCGACGTGTCGACCACGGTCCGCGCGCCCAGTGCCGACTTCGTGGCCGGCTACGTCCCCGCCTCGTCGTCGACCACGTGGCTGAGCGACGCGACACGATGGAGCCACGGCGAGGCGGTCGCGACGATGGCCGACCCGACCGTGGCGTCCATCGGCATCCCCGGTGGCGGACCGGGCGGTCCGGTCGTCGTCACCGAACGTCCGTGCAGCGCGCCCTTCGGCTGCGCGTCCTCCTTGCGAGCACGCAGGCAGTTCTCCTCCGCGATCGGAGTCAACATCGGGAACCTGGTCGAGGTGAGCGTGCCCGGCGGCTACGGCGCCGCGAACCCGATCACGGGCGTCTTCCTGGACAACTGGTCGGAGCTCGACTGGGGTTGGGGCCCATTCAAGGTCTCGTTCCAGCCGGCCTCGGCGGGAACGGCGAGCGTTCTGCCTTCATGCGGAGGATGGAGCCACACCGGTCCTCCATGCGTGTCCTCGATCGGCCGTTCCTTCCAGTGGTGGAACCACTACGCGTACGGCGACCTCCACACCGTCGTGCGATTCACCAACGGCGGAACGTTCGGGCGCGGCCGATAGGCCGCGCCCGGCACCGCCGCGGGATCGTTCCCTAGAGACCGGGAGCCTCACGGCTCCCGGTCTCGTTCGTGGCAGGGGGGGGAGGCGCCGCCGAGGTCTCCGGCCGGGTGGCCGCACCGATGGCTGCACCGGCGCCCGCCCGGTGTTTGCCCCCCGGCTTCGCGCCGCGGCGCGGACCCCGCGCCCGCCAGACGGCCACCGTCGTCGCTCCCAGGCCGAAGACCGCCGCCGCCGCGTAGACGGCCCCGCTCACGTACGGGATGACGCCGATCGCGGTCTCGATCCCCCACCCCGCCAGGAACGCCATCGTGGTGCCACGGTCCCGGTCGAGCAGCCGGCGTCCCACCGTCTGGGCGGTCACCACCACCCCGACCAGTGACAGGAGGAGGATCGACAGCAGGAGCCCGATCCCGAGCGGGATGCCGAGCACCGCCACGACGCCGAGCACGGCCGCCAGCGGGATACCGAGCGCCAGCGCGACGCCCCATCCCGCCGAAGGCCACGGTGCCGTTCGACCGGCCTCCGCGGTCCGATCGAGCGCGCGAGGAGCGACCCACGCGAACACCAAGCCGAGCACGAGCGTCGACAGGGCAACCGCGAGCCACGACACGAACGCCGCGACGGCGTGCAAGGGCCGGCTCAGGTTGAACGACGCGCCCTCCGTCATCCGGCCCTGCACGGCTGCCCCCTGCATCACCACCACCCGGTCGTGCGCGAGGACGTCGCCGCCCACCTGGGCCGTGCCGAGCAGGCGGACGGATCCGTTCAGTGCCACCACGCTTCCGCTCACCTGACCCGAGACCGTGATCGGCCCGTCGAGGACGACCACGTCGCCCCGGACGATCCCTTCGACCAGGACGCGGCCGGAGAAGACGATCACCTCACCGACGGATTGCCCTTGCGGGACGACGACGCGGCCGACGAGCACCACCTGGTTGCCGGCGCTCCCGGCCGCCGGGCCGGGCGAGGGCTCCGAGGACGGCGACGGAGACGAGGAGGCGAACGCAGGGAGGGCACCCACCACCGCAACGACGAGGATCGCGAGGGGGGCGAGGACGATCCGCGCAGCGTGCGTTCGGGAAGGACCGAGCATCTGCCGCATCCTAACGGGGGCTCCCCCGGTGTCCGAGACTGCGGGTACGGTGTCCCCGTGACGCTCGACGTCTTCTCCCCCGCCGTCCGGGCGTGGTTCGACGCCACGTTCGACGAGCCCACGCCGGCCCAGCGCGAGGGCTGGGGTTCCATCGCGCGCGGGGACCACACGCTGATCCTCGCCCCCACGGGTTCGGGCAAGACGCTCGCCGCGTTCCTGTGGGCGATCGACCGATTGGCGTCCGAGCCGCCGCCGCCCGCACAGCAGCGGACCCGCGTGCTCTACATCTCACCGCTCCGGGCGCTGGCCGTCGACGTCGAGAAGAACCTCCGTTCGCCGCTCGCCGGCATCGAGCACGCCGCCGACCGCGCCGGCATCTCGCTCGCGCACGAGCCATCCGTGGGCATCCGTACCGGCGACACGCCGGCCAACGAGCGTCGCCAGATGCTCAAGCGGCCGCCCGACATCCTCGATCACCACGCCCGAATCCCTGTACCTGATGCTGACGTCGCAGGCGCGCGAGACGCTCCGCAGCGTTCGCTGGGTGATCATCGACGAGATCCACGCGATGGCGGCCACGAAACGCGGCGCGCACCTCGCGCTCTCGCTCGAACGGCTCGAGCAGCTGACGGACACGCCGCCGCAGCGCATCGGCCTGTCCGCCACGCAGCGACCGCTCGAGGAGATCGCGCGGTTCCTGGGTGGGCAGACCACCGACGGACCGCGACCCGTGACGATCGTCGACGCCGGCCACCGCAAGCCGATGGAGATCGAGGTCATCGTCCCCGTCGAGGACATGGCCGAGCTCGGGAGCGTCGTCGAGCGACCGGGTCCCATGCCCGACGTCCTGGGGCCGTCGACGGACGGGCGCTCGCCGTCGGCGGCATCGATCTGGCCCGCGATCCACCCGAAGCTGCTCGAGCTGATCCGCGCGCACCGGTCGACGATCGTGTTCGTCAACGCGCGCCGTATGGCCGAACGCCTCGCCGCCCGCCTGAACGAGCTCGCCGAGGAGGACCTGGTCCGCGCGCACCACGGCTCGCTCGCACGCGAGCAACGGACCGAGGTGGAGGACGCGTTGAAGGAAGGGCGCCTGCGGGCGATCGTCGCGACTTCCTCGCTCGAGCTCGGCATCGACATGGGCGCCGTCGACCTGGTGATCCAGGTGGAGTCGCCGGGGTCGGTCGCGAGCGGCCTGCAGCGGATCGGCCGGGCGGGACATCAAGTGGGCGAGCCCAGCCGCGGCAAGATCTTCCCGAAGTTCCGGGGTGACCTGTTGGAGGCCGCGGTCGTCACGCAGCGGATGCGCGAGGGCCTCATCGAGGAGACCCGGTATCCGCGGAACCCGCTCGATGTGCTTGCGCAGCAACTCGTCGCGATGTGCGCGGTCGACGAGTGGCACGTGGACGAGCTCCGGTCGGTCGTCCGTCAGGTCGGCGAACTTCTCCGACCTCACCGACGACGTCTTCGCCGCGGTGCTCGACCTGCTGTCCGGGCGGTACCCGAGCGACGACTTCGCGGAGCTGCGGCCGCGTCTGGTGTGGGATCGGAAGAGCGGCGTCGTCCGCGCGCGCGAGGGCGCCGGACGCCTGGCCATCACGAACGCGGGGACGATCCCGGACCGCGGCCTCTACGGCGTGTTCCTCCCGGACGGGACGCGCGTCGGGGAGCTCGACGAGGAGATGGTGTACGAGAGCCGGCGCGGCGAGGTGTTCGTGCTCGGCGCGAGCTCGTGGCGGATCGAGGACATCACGCGCGATCGCGTCGTCGTCGTCGCCCGCGCCCGGTGAGCCGGGGAAGATGCCGTTCTGGAAGGGCGACAAGCCGGGACGTCCGCTCGAGCTCGGCCGTGCTCTGGGCGCGTTCACGCGCGAGCTTGCGACCGGACGCCGTGCCGAGTCGCTCAGGCGGTTGCGCGACGACGTCGGGCTCGACGAGCTCGCGGCGGAGAACTTGGTCAAGTACGTTGACGATCAACGCGAGGCGACCGGCGCCGTCCCCGACGACCACACGATCGTCGTCGAACGATTCCGCGACGAGCTCGGCGACTGGCGCGTCTGCATCCTGTCGCCGTTCGGCCAGCGCGTGCACGCCCCATGGGGCCTGGCGATCGAGGCGCGGCTCGCGGAACGCGTCGGCCCCGGCGCGCAGGTGCTCTGGAGCGACGACGGCATCGTGATCCGCCTGCCCGAGGCCGAGGATCGGATCCCGCTCGACGACCTGCTGTTCGATCCGGAGGAGATCGAGCAAGAGGTCGTGCGCGTGCTCCCCGGCACGGCGCTGTTCGCGAGCGCGTTCCGCGAGGCCTCGGCGCGTGCGCTGCTGCTCCCCCGTCGCCGGCCGGGGCAGCGGACCGCGCTCTGGCAGCAGCGGCAACGATCGGCGGACCTGTTGGTCGCCGCCTCGAAGCATCCGACGTTCCCGATGCTGCTCGAGACCACGCGCGAATGCCTGCGCGACGTGTTCGACGTGCCGGCGCTCCGCGAGGTCATGGCGGACCTCCGTTCGCGGAAGACGAAGCTCGTGGCGGTCGACACCGAGCGGGCGTCGCCGTTCGCGCAGTCGCTGTTGTTCCGGTGGGTCGCCATCTACATGTACGAGGGCGACGCGCCCCTGGCCGAGCGGCGCGCCGCGGCGCTCGCGCTCGACCGCGACCTGTTGCGAGAGCTGCTCGGCGAAGAGGAGCTCCGCGACCTCCTCGATCCGGCCGCGTTCGACGAGCTCGAGATCGAGCTGCAGGGCCTGGCCGAGGGCCGCCGAGCCCGCAACGCCGACGACGTCCACGACCTGCTGGTGAGCGTCGGCGACCTCACCGACGGCGAGATCGCGGCGCGGACCGAGCAGGATCCGTCCGCGTGGATCGAGCGGGTGCTCGCGGAGGGGCGCGCGGTCCGCCTGCGCGTGGCGGGTGAGGCCCGCCTGGCCGCGGTGGAGGATGCCGCGGCGCTGCGCGACGCGCTGGGCGTCTCGCTCCCGATCGGCCTGCCGGGGGTGTTCACCGAGCCGACGGAGCGTCCGCTGGAAACGCTCGTCGCCCGGTACGCCCGCACGCACGCGCCGTTCCTCGCCAGCCATGCGGCGGCCCGGCTGGGTGCCGGCGTGGACCGGGTGCGGGCCGCGCTCGACGCGCTGGAGGCGGCCGGACGAGTCACGCACGGCGAGTTCCGCCCCGCGGACGGCGGCCGGGGCGTCGAACGCGAATGGTGCGACGTCGACGTGCTCCGCCGGCTCCGTCGCCGATCGCTCGCCGCGCTCCGCAAGGAGGTCGAGCCGGTCGACGCCTCGACGCTGGGACGGTTCCTCCCGGTGTGGCAGGGACTCGCGCCGCCGACTGCCGGTCCCGACGCGCTGATCGACGCGATCGCTCGCCTGCAGGGCGCCGCCGTCCCGGCATCGATCCTGGAGCACGACGTCCTCCCCGCCCGGGTCCGTGGGTTCCGTCCCGTGGACCTCGACGCGCTGTGCGCGAGCGGCGACCTGGTGTGGATGGGGGCGGGCGCGCTGGGGGCCGACGACGGCCGCGTCTCGCTCTACGTCCGTGACCAGGTGCGGCTCCTCGCGCCGCCTCCGCCGGAGGAGCCACCGGCCGGTCCGCTCCACGTCGCGATGCGCGAGCACCTCGCACGGCATGGCGCATCGTTCTGGCCCGACCTGGTGCAGGCGGCCGGGACGGGCGACGAACGCGTGGTCCTGTCCGCGCTCTGGGACCTGGTCTGGGCGAGCGAGGTCACGAACGACACGCTGGCGCCCCTCCGCGCGCTGACGGCCAGACGATCCCGTGCCACGCCGCGTCCTGGCTCCCGACCCCGCCCGGGCGCGCTCCGACGGACCGGACCGCCCGCCGGCGCGGGACGATGGTCCCTGGTCGCACCGCTCCTCGAGCCGCCGCCCAGCCCCACCGAGGTCGCGCACGCGCGAGCCATGCAGCTGCTCGACCGCCACGGCGTGCTCACCCGGGAGGCGGTGCTCTCCGAGGGCGTCCCCGGCGGATTCGCGGGTGTCTACGGTGTGCTGAAGGCGCTCGAGATGTCCGGCAAGGTCCGCCGCGGCTATTTCGTCGACGGGTTGGGCGCGGCGCAGTTCGCCGTGCCGGGCGCCGTCGATCGGATCCGAGCCCTCCGGGAGCCGGCCCGTGGCGACGAGCCGACGGCGGTGCTCCTGGCCGCGACCGATCCCGCCCAGCCCTACGGCGCCGCCCTCTCGTGGCCCGATGGACCCGGGCGTCCGGCGAGGCAGGCGGGAGCCTTCGTGGTGCTGGTCGACGGCGAGCTGGCCGCGTTCCTGGAGCGAGGCGCGCGGAGCCTCCTGACGTTCGGTGTCGACGCGGCCGCGTGGGCCGACGCCCTTGCGACGCTTCCCAAGGACGGGCGCCTGCGCAAGATCGAGCTCACGCGGATCGACGGCGGCCCGGCGAACGAGTCGCCGATCGCGGACCGGCTGCGCGCGGCCGGGTTCACCGACGGCTACCGCGGCCTCACGCTCAGGAGCTGACGCGCACATCGGCACGCCGCCCACCTTCGTGGTCTCCACCGACGGCACGCGGATCGCCCTGACGGCATCCGGCGAGGGCCAGGCGTTGGTCGTGGTCCCCGGCGCGCTCTCCGACCAGACCGCGTGGTCGGCGTTCGCGACCCAGCTGGCGGCAGATCGGAGCGTGCACGTCATCGATCGACGTGGGCGCGGTGCGAGCGCCGGCGCACGTTGCCACGAGCCGGACCGCGAGGTCGAGGACGTCCTCACGGTCCTCGCCGCCGTCGGGCCGAAGGCCGATCTCCTGGGTCACTCGTCGGGCGCGATCCTCGCTCTGAGAGCGGCCGAACGAGCGCCCGAGGACCTGCGTCGCCTGGTGCTCTACGAGCCGCCGCTGTTCTTCAACGCGGGGGACGCCATCCCGGCCGACCTCCCGGAACGGCTCGACGCCCTCCTGTCGGCAGGGGACGAAGACGGAGCACTGCAGACGTTCCTCCGCGAGGGACCGCGCGCGCCGGAGCAGGACATCCAGGATCTGCGTTCGCATGGGGCGGCGTGGCCGCGCATGCTCGCCATAGCGCACACCGTCCCCTGCGACGCGCGGATCGTTCGCGACTTCGACACGGACCTCCGGCGTCTCGCCGACATGCGGACCCGGACGCTCATGCTGATCGGCGCCGACAGCCCACCCCGGACGCGGCGCGGCTCCGACGCCGTCGCTCGCGCGCTCCCGGACGTCCGGGTCGAGGAGCTGCCGGGCCAGGGGCACAACGCCCATCGCCTCGCGCCCGGGATGTTCGCCGACGCCGTCGACCGGTTCCTGACCGGCTGAGGCCTTCGACGGGAGCCATGCGTCCGCCTGCGGGCGCGGGTGCGACCTGCAACACTCCCGGACGTGGAACTCCACGCCACCGGCACGCGCTGGGCCATCGCGACGCCCCATACGGTCGCCACCGAGGCGGGCGCGGTCGCGTTCGAGCGCGGCGGGAACGCCCTCGACGCTGCGCTCGCAGCCGCCGTGACGCTCGCCGTGAGCTACCCGCACAACTGCGGCGTGGGCGGGGACCTCTTCGCGTTGGTGCAGCGGCCCGACGGCTCCACGGTCGCGATCAACGCGAGCGGGCGGGCTCCGGCCGGCGTCGACGCCCGCGGACTCCGGGATCGATACGGCGTCGCCATGCCCGAGGAGGGGCCGGACTCGATCACCGTTCCGGGAGCGGTCAGCGGCTGGGCGGCACTGCACGCCGAGGGCGCGACGCTTCCGTGGGCCGAGGCGTTCGGACCCGCGATCGCGCTCGCGCACGGAGGCGTCGCCGTCTCCCGGTCGCTCTCGCGCGCCCTGACGGAACGCCGGGCGATCCTGGCCGCCGACCCCGGCATGGCGGACGTGTTCTTCCACGACGGCGCCCCGCTTCCGCGCGGCGCCCTGTTCCGGCAGCCGGCGCTCGGCGCGACGCTCCTGGAACTCGCGAACGGAGGTCCGCTCTCCCTGTACGGGGGTTCCATCGGCGAGCGATACGCCGCGGGTCTGCGAGCGGCGGGATCCCCCATGACGCTGGATGATCTGGCCGCGCATCGAGCGGACGTCCTGCCGCCGCTGAGCGGTCGGTATCGGGACCTCGACGTTCGCGTCGTCCCGCCGAACAGCCAGGGCTTCGCGTTGCTGGAGATGCTCGCGCTCGCCGAGCGGATGGCGATCGATCCCGATCCGCTCGGTCCGGATGCCGGCACGCTCGCCCTCGTCTTCGCGGCCGCGAACCGCGACCGGGACCATCATCTTGCCGACCCCGACGCGATGCGCGTGCATCCGTCCACGCTGCTCGACGACGGGCATCTCGCGGGCCTGGCGGACCGCATCCGCGACGCGGTCCCGTCCACGGCCGTGCCCGGCCACCGTCACGGTTCGGGCGACACGATCGCCATGGTGACGGCCGACGCCGACGGCTGGGCGGTCTCGCTCATCCAGAGCCTGTGGGACAGCTTCGGCTCCGCGATCCTGGAACCGGAGACCGGGATCGTGGCTCACGACCGAGGCGGGTGTTTCACGCTGGAGCCCGGTCACCCGAACGAGATCGCTCCGCGGAAGCGCCCGTTCCACACGCTGATGCCGGTGCTCGTGCACCGCGACGGCCGGTTGGCGGCGGTCGCCGGATCGATGGGCGGTGCCTCGCAGCCCCAGATCAACGCGCAGAACCTGATCCGGGCCTTCGACCTCGGGATGGGCGCCGGCGAGACGATCGCGACCCCCCGGTGGACCGTCTGGGGCGATCGGGGAGACGGCGTCATCCAGGCCGAGGGCTCGGTGCCGGACGCCGTTACCTCCCGGTTCGCGGAGGCGGGCTTCCGGATCGACCTGCTGAACGACGTCGACGAGGCCGTCGGACACGCGCACATGATCCTCCCCCGGCCGGACGGAACCCTGGAGGTCGGCAGCGACCCGAGGGCGGATGGGGGCGCGCTGGCGCTCTGACGGCCGAACCGCCAAACTCCCGAGGCACATGGCCCATCACCCCCCGATGTCGAACCCCGGCGGCGAACTCCGCCGGGTGCGAAGCCTCATCGCCGATCTGGACGGGATCGTCTGGGAGGCGGACGCGCGGACCATGCTGTTCACGTTCGTGAGCGGCGGGTCAGCCCCGATCCTCGGCTACTCCCCCCAGGAATGGCTCTCGGACCCCACGTTCTGGGCCGACCGCCTCCACCCCGAGGACCGGGAGCGCGTGATCGCGCAATTCGTCCGGGCGGCGACGGCGGGATGGAGCTTCGACGCGGAGTACCGCGTCTTCGCGAAGGACGGCTCGGTCGTCTGGCTGCGCGACGTGGGGCACGTCGTGCGCGATGCGGAAGGCCGCCCCACGCTCCTGCGGGGCCTGATGATCGACGTCACGAAGCAACGGCTGGTCGAGGACGAACGGCGCAGCGCCGAGGAGCGGTTCCGGGCCGTCGTCGAGCGTCTCCCCGCGATCGTCTACCTGGAGGCGATCGAAGAAGGTCCGGATGCCGCGCGCCCGCTGCTCTACGTCAGTCCGCAACTCGAACCCATCCTGGGCTTCACGGCGCGCGAGTGGCTGACCAACCCCGCCGCACGTTCCGACCGGTTCGTCGCGGACGATCTGGAACGCGTGCAGCGGGAACGCCGTCGTGCGGAAGCCGCCGGCGAACCGTTCAGCACGGAATACCGGATGCTCGGGCGCGACGGCCGCACCGTGTGGTTCCGGGACGAGGCGGTGCTCGTGCACGACGACGAGGACCGGCCCGTGTTCTGGCAGGGCATCATGTACGACGTCACGCGGCAACGCGAGAGCGAGGCGCTCGCGCGTGAGACGGAGACTCGATACCGCGCGCTCGTCGAGCAGCTCCCCGTCATCGTGTACTCCGAATCGGCGGTGGGCGACGAGCTCGCCGTCACGTACATCAACTCACGCGTCGGCGAGATCCTGGGCGTGACACCAGCGGACTGGCTCGCCGATCCGGCAGCCAACTGGCTCGGCCGGATCCACCCGGACGACCGCGAGCAGGTGGAGCTGGAGAACCGACGCGCCGATCAGACCGGCGAGCCGTTCGCGCTCGAGTACCGGATGTACACGACGAACGACCGCATGGTCTGGATCCGAGACGAGGCGGTCCTCGTGCGCGACGAGCACGGGGACCCGAAGTACTGGCAGGGGATCATGACCGACATCACGGCCCGGCGGGAGGCGGAGACGAGCCTGGCCGAGGCCGAGGCCCGGTATCGAGCGCTGGTGGAACAGACGCCGACGGTGACGTACCTGGACTCGATCGGGGGACCGCCGTACACGCTGTACATGAGCCCGCAGTCGACCGAGATCCTCGGCTACTCGCCACAGGATTGGTACGACGACGACGACCTGTTCGACAAGCTCGTGCACCCCGACGACATCGAACGAGCGGCACATGCACCCGAGTCGGCCGGGGTCCACGATGCCACGTATCGGCTGATCGCCAGGGACGGCCGCACGGTGTGGATCCACGACCAGGCGCGCCTCATCCTGGACGACGAGGGCTCGCCGAAGTACTGGCAGGGCGTCCTGATCGACGTCACGGACCACATGCACGCCCAAGAGCTGGAACGCGATCTGACCCTGGAACGAGAAGCGGCGCAACGGCTCCGAGCGGTCGACGAGATGAAGAACACGTTCCTGCAAGCCGTCTCTCACGACCTCAGGACACCGCTTGCCGGGATCCTGGGTCTCGCCGTGACGATGGCGCGCGAGGATCTGCATCTCGATCACGAAGAGATGCGTGACCTGGCGCGCCGGATCGCCCAGAACGCGCGGAGGCTCGACCGGCTCGTGACGGACCTGCTCGATCTCGACCGGCTGACGCGCGGCATCATCGAGCCCCTGTTCCGGCCGACGGACGTGGGAGCCCTCGTCTGGGAGCTCGTCGCGGATTCCGAGCTCCTCGCCGACCGCAAGGTGGACGTGAAGACGACATCCATCGTGATCGCGTGCGACCGGGCGAAGGTCGAGCGGATCGTCGAGAACCTGCTGGGGAACGCCGCCAAGCACACGCCGGCGACGGCACGTATCTGGGTGCGGGTCGAACCGTGGGAAGGCGGTGCGCTGATCGTCGTCGAAGACGACGGCCCGGGCGTCCCTCCCGATCAGCGCGAGAAGATCTTCGAGGCGTTCCTCCAAGGGGAGACCTCGTCGCCACACCTGTCGGGGGTCGGCGTGGGGCTCGCGCTCGTCGCGCGGTTCGCCGAGCTGCACGACGGCGGTGCGTGGGTCGAGGACCGCCTGGGCGGTGGGGCGTCGTTCCGGGTCTTCCTGCCGAACCACCCCGCCGGCTACCGACCCGAACCCACGATCGAGGCCGTCGAAGAGGGACCGGAAGACGACCCGATCGGCGGCGCTCAGCCCGGCACGGACACGGGCGCGGAGGCCGACGGGTCGTCGTCCGCCGAGGCCAGCCAGGCGTAGGCCTCCTCTTCCTGCGCGAAGTGCAGGCGCAGGATCGCATGCAGCCCGTACAGGACGCGTCGCAGGTCCATCAGGTCTTCCGGGCTGGGTCCTTCCTCCGGCAGCTCCTCGACGAGCTGTTGGAATATCCGCCCGAGGTGGGCGATCTCCAGGTGGGCTCGGTTCATGCTCGACATCGGATCCTCGCCACCCATGGCTTGGGCGACGACCGGGTAGACGATCGCCTCCTCCTCCTCCTCATGCTCTGGGAGGCGCTCCAGCAAGAAGTAGCGAACCGCTTCGAGCTCCTGCCGCGTCTCGGCCGGGGTCATCTGGCCCAGGCGATCGGCGACGGTCCTGATCCGCAAGACCTCCGGCGCGAACTCCTTGTGCTCGAACCGGAACCGATCCGCGACATCGTTCGCCGGCGAGACGCGCCGAACCTGCTTGTCGCCGCGAAGCGCCCTGAGCGCGTTCAGGATCGCGAACACATCGATGCATTCCTGCACGATGGCGCCCGCGACCGGCACGAGCAGCCCGAAGGCACCCAGGAGCATCCCTGCGAAGGCGAGCCCCATGCCGATCACGACGCTCTGGTCCGCGATCCGCCGGGAGCGGCGGGCGATCGAGATGGCGTCGGCGATCCGGTCCAGTCGGTCGACGACCAGGACGACGTCGGCCGCCTCCGACGACGCGGTGGCCCCGCGGGCACCCATGGCCACTCCCACGTCCGCCGCCGCGAGCGCCGGGGCGTCGTTCAACCCGTCGCCGACGAAGATCGTCACGCCTTCCTCGCGCTCCGCCTCGACCGCCTTCACCTTCTCGCCGGGATCGCGTTCGGACAGGACGCGGTCGACCCCGAGCGCTGCCCCCACCGACTCGGCGACGTCGGGGTGATCGCCGGTCACCATGACCACCCGGTTGATCCCGGCTCGACGGAGCGTCCGGATCACCCGGGGAGAGTCCGGCCGGATCGGGTCGTCGATCACCAATGCGCCGGTCACGACGGCGTCGACGGCGACGAACACGCACGACGAGCCGTCGAGCGCCGTCCGCCGGCGGACGTCTCGCGCCCTCCGGGGCATCGGCGCTCCCGCCGAGACGAACGACGCTTTCCCCAGCGCGACGTGCCTGCCGTCGACCGTTCCCTCGATGCCGGCCCCGTGCTGCTCGACCACGTCGGTCGGGAACGTGAGGACCACGCCGTGCTCCCGAGCCGCGCGAACGATGGATGTGGCGAGCACGTGGGGAGACACCTGGTCGAGAGAGGCGGACAGGCGCAGCAACTCGTCCGCGGACATGTCGTCGAACACCTCGACGTCGGCCACCTGCGGGATGCCGGCCGTCAGCGTGCCGGTCTTGTCGAACAGCAGCACCTTCCCCTTGGCGAGCGTCTCGAGCGCGCCACCACCTTTCACGATGATCCCTCGCCGGGCCGCTCTGGAGATCCCCGCCACGACCGCGATCGGCACCGCCAGGATCAACGGACAAGGGGTGGCGACCACCAGCACGCTCAGGGCCCGTACGGGGTCGCCGGACAGCAGCCAGGCGGCGCCGGCGATCACCAGCGTGACGGGGATGAAGATCACCGCATACCGGTCGGCGACCCGCACGAACGGAGCCTTCTGCTTCTCCGCCTCCGTGACCAGGCGCACGATGCCGGCGTACGTGCTCTCGGCGGCGGTGCTCACGGCTCGGAGGTCGACGGCGGATCCCGCGTTCACCGCGCCGGATCGGATCGGATCTCCATCCGGCCGCTCCGATGGGCGGGACTCGCCGGTGAGTGCCGACTCGTCGAACACCCCCGGGGACATCAGCACGCCGTCGACCGGAACGACCTCGCCCGTCTTGACGAACAACCGGTCACCCGGCCGCACGTCGTCGATCGGGCGCACGACCAGCTCGCCGTCCTCGTATCGCGTGACCATCTGCGGCGCCCGGTCGAGCAACGCGGAGAGCTCGCGGTGAGCGCGACGGTCGGCGTAGGTCTCCAGCGCCCGGCCGCTCGCCAGCATGACGGCGATCACGGCCCCGGCCAGGTATTCGCCCAGGGCCAGCGAGCCGGCCATGGCCAACAGGGCGATCAGGTCGACGCCGGCCTCGCGCTTGATCAGCCCCACGACCGTCGTCCAGGCGAGCGGCACCAGCCCGACCGCGGTCGTCACGCCCCACAGGGCGTCGGCAGCATCGTGCGATCCCGACAGCCACGCGATGCCTCCGGCGACGATCCCCACGACGGAGGCGATCAGCCACAGGTACGTCAGATCCCTGGTCCCGCGAGGTTCGTCGCTCATGGCTCCACCCGGTGGAGCTCGGCCTCCAGGTGCAGGGCCATCGGCGTCTCGTCCGTGGCCATGTCCGTCCGGTAGCGCAGCACGTCGCCGTCGACGCGGTACGAACGGATCACCGCCCTCGTCGTCAGCCCGGTGGTCGTCCTTCCCACGCTCGTCGACATCAGCTCGAACGCGGTCCCGTCGAGCGTCCCTTCCGCGATCTCGGTCAGCCCGATGGGGTGCGCCAGCGTGAACTCGACGCGCCCCGGCTCCCCTGGCCGGAGGAAGCCGCGCTCGAAGTGGATGGGTCCGCCGTCGTCGGGCGACCAGCTCGCCTGTTGATACAACAGGAACGTGTCGCCCACGTGCTCGAACCGCATCTCTTCTTCGTAGCCGAACGGCTCGATCGTGGGGTACTCACCCGCGCCCTCGCCCCGCCACGTCCCGAGAAGGAACGCGAGCGGCAGGAGGTCATCGTGCAACTTCGGTCCCATGGACCGACGCTACCATCAGCCCTTCTGGCAGGCCTTCAGATCAGGACGCCGAAGCGATCAGCCTTCGCGCTCCAGACGCTCGGCGATGGTGCCTTGCAACAACGCGATCTGATCGTCCAGCGTGAGTTGGAAGACCTGCGGGGCGAAGTTGAATTCGGGGAAGTGCCTCCATTCGACCACGGTGTACCGCTCGGGCACCTCCTGATCGATCCGCGCGTCCACGCGCGCGAGGTCCTGCTCCAACCGGGCGAGACGGTCGCCGATGGCGCTCATGCGCACCGAGACATCGCCTTCAGTCACGGTCACGGGGTCGAACGCCTCGCTCGCTTCGAGCGGATCCACCCCTCGAAGCCGGCCCTGCAAAGCGGTCAGGTCGCTCACGACTTCGTCGTGGGCTCGATCTCTGTCCATCCACTCCCCCTCGGATGTTCTCGAGACGGCCCCGGCGCGTCGGCGCGGATGGTACGCACGTCGGCCGTTCGAGGCAACTCCGCAGCAAGCGACCCTCGGATCATGGTCCGTTAGGCTCACGCCATGCCATCCGTCCTTCGGATCAATGTCACTCCGGTCAAGTCGATGGCTCTCTCCCACCCGGTTCAGGTGGATCTATGCGATGTGGGGGTCGCCGAGGATCGCCTGTTCTTCCTCGTGGACGACGAAGGGCGGAAGTTCGCCGCCGACAGATTCGGTCCGCTGCAGACCATCCGGCCGGCCTACGACCCCGATCTCGAGCACCTGACGCTGGTCTTCCCCGACGGCAGCGTCGCCGAAGGCGACGCTGCCGTGTTCGGCGAAGGGCTGATCGTCGACTTCTTCCGCCGCCCGGTCCGCGCGCACGTCGTTCCCGGCCCGTGGACGGAGGCCCTGTCCCGGTTCGCGGGGGTCCCGCTTCGACTCGCGAGGTGCGATCAACCCGGCGAAGGCATCGACGTGTACCACCTGACGATCGTGTCGAACGCTTCCGTTGCAGCGCTTGCCGAGCACGGCGGGCACAGCGGCGACCTCGACCCCGCTCGGTTCCGGATGACGTTCGAGCTCGACGGGTGCGAACCGCACGAGGAGGACACGTGGGCCGGTCGCCGGCTGCGCGTGGGCAAGGCGCTGCTCAGGGTCCACGGACAGGTGCCGCGGTGCGTCGTCACCACGCAGAGCCCCGACACGGGGCTGAAGGACTTCGAGACGCTGAAGACCATCGTGTCGTACCGGCCCCTGATGACCGATGAGAAGGGCATCCCGTTCGGCATGTACGCGGAGGTCCAGCGCCCCGGTCGCGTGGGCGCCGGCGACCCCGTCGAGCTCCAGGACTAGCTGCCGCTCCCTTTCCGCTTGCGCTCGGCCGCGTCGAACGCTTTGGCCGCGCGTTTCGCGTTCATCCGCTGCTCCGTCGCGGACGACTCGGCGGTCCTGAGCTTCTCGCGCGCGGCGTCGAGCCGCGTCTGCATGGACGCCACCTGGTCCGTCAGGCGCGCGCGAGCATCCTCGGCGGCAGTCGCCTTGCGCTCGGCCGCGTCCCGTTCGCGTCGGAGCCTGCGAACCTCGGCCTCGAGCTGACGCGCGCGGTCTTCGTCATCCCCGCCTCGCGATCGGGGCGCGGGCTTCTGCACGGTCTCCGGCTCGTCGTCGTGGCGCGAGACGAGCTGGAGTCCCGTCAGGTCGCCGAACCCGGCCGACGGCTGAACCGCCCGGTCGAGCGTGCCGGCGCGCAGCCGCTCGGCGACCGTTTCGTCCACCGACGCAGCCTCGAGCGTTCCGCGGATGTCCTCCAGCTGCGTGTCGGGGGAGCGATCCGCATCACGCAACACCTCGGCGGCCATCTCGGTCAGTCGGGAGATCAACTCGCGCCGCGTCGCGGTGGCGTCACGGAGCGCCTGCGGATCGCGACCCGAGAGCGTGGCCCGCTGCGCACGGGCGAGTTCCGCGCCGGCGTCGAGCAGCTCCCCGATCGCATCCGACGAGTCATCGGCCAGTCGATCGAGTGCCCACGCGGCCACCGTCGGCCGGCGGAGCTTCTTCACTTCCGCAGCCTCGTCGTCCCGGCCCTCGTCGCGCAATCGCTTCGCCAGCGCATCGCGGGCTGCGATGAACCCCTCGGGCGCGCCGCGGTACAGCCCGCGGACATCGGCCTCGGTCACCGACGGATCACCGGCGGTACGCGACCCGCGCGATCACGCGAAGCCCTCTTCGTACTCGTCGTCCGTCACGGGGTCGCCCCATCCCGGCGCTCCCCCGCCGTTGACGGCGACGTGCACCATCGGGGCGTCCCTCGATCCGCCGTGGAAATGCCACTCGCCCGAACCGACGTGGATCACATCCCCCGGCTCCAGCAGGCGTCCGGCCTCACCTCGAGACCTGACGCGCCCCCGGCCGGCCACGCCGTAGAGGAACTGACCGCCGGGGTGCTGATGCCAATGCGTCCGCGCACCGGGTGAGAAGTGCACGATGCCGATGTTCGTGCCGTCGTCCGCCTCGAGCGTCGACCGGAGCCACACCTCGCCCGCGAACCGCGCGTCGTCGCCCCGTTCGAACCCGCCTTCACTCGCCGCTGCGATCCTCATTCGACCTCCCACCGGACGTGTCGTCGGGGAAGCCTACCGACGGAGGCGACGGCCTCCCAGCGCGCCTCGCGATGGTCGATATCGATCGCGCTCGAGGAACGGGCCGTCAGATCCCGGCGCCTCCGCACTCCGCGTGACCGCACCCGCACCCGTGGCCGCCCTCCGCGTGTTCATGCGCGTGTTCGCCGGAGCCGTGCGACAGACAGAAGTCGCTGCAGAACTCGTTCGTCGTCAAGCAGTCACATCCATCGTGCTCGCACTTCGCCTCGCTCATCACCATGCGTTCCTCCGTTCCCCCCGTGGATCGCGCGCCTGTCCGAGGACGTGCGCGCAGTGTGACGCGGCGTGCCGCGTCGCGCAAACGCAGCCGTGAGTGTGCGAAACAGGCGGGTGCGGTGACCCGTCGACTTACTGGTCGGCCGCATCCGCGATCTGGGTGTCGTGCGGAGCGACCTCACCCGTCTGCATCTTCGGATGTCGCAGCAAGGTCACCAGAGCGACCGTCCCCGCCACGACGCAGATCACGCTCGCCCACAAGCGCCAGTAGCCCACCCCGAGAGCTTGTTGGTGGGGCGGGGTGGACTCGAACCACCGACCGACGGATTATGAGTCCGCTGCTCTAACCAACTGAGCTACCGCCCCCAACCGCGTTCACGTCTTTCAGCGACTGGCGGGAGCTTATGACAGGTTCTCGACGTCATGGCGCCAACCCGTGGGCGGAACGAAGGGTGATATCCGGATTGACCAGAGCACCACCGACGCATGTCTGCCTTTTGTGTTGCTCTCCCGATACGCGTACCCTATAGGTAGGAGCGCCCGAACAAGATTCGGCGTTCCGTGTTCGGCCCCAACCTTCGGCCTCCTGTCAGATGGCGGCGACCGCCACGCACCACGATCAGGACTGGAGCGCCATGAGCGACTACCGTCGCGAGGAAGCGATCAACGAGACGCGGTCTCGTCAGACCAACGAATGGATCGAAGCCGCGAACGACCGGTTCGGTGCCGACAATCCCATGGACGAGTATCGGTGTGAGTGCAGCGACCTCATGTGCGCCGACATGGTGAGCCTGACCCGCCTCGAATACGAAGCCGTGCGGTCGGACGGGTTGCACTTCTTCATCGCCAAGGACCACGAGAATCCGGAGCTCGATCAACTCATCGCCCAACACGCCCGGTACTCGATCGTGTCGAAGCTCCCGGGCGAGCCGGCGCGCATCGCGCTCGGCTCCGATCCGCGGAACAGCTGATCAGTCGGGGATCTCGGGGCGCCTCGGCTCGGAAGGCTGTGCTGCCGCCCCGGGAAGGAGCTGATGGGTCGAGACGATCTCCTCCGCCACGTCGACCATCTTCCTGTTGTGCCGGCGGGCATGCTCCCGGAGCATGTTGAACGCTGCCTGCTCGTCGATCCGGTGCCGCTCCATCAGGATGCCCTTCGCCCGCTCCGTCACCGCACGCCGCCCGAACGCGCCTTCCAGGGCGTGATACTCGGCGAACCGACGCAGAACGATATCGATCGAGCTCTGCAGCTCCTCCGGGTCTTGACCGTCGGCGATATAGGCGAAGATGCCTCGCTTCGCGGCTTCGTTGATGAACGCTCGATCCTGTACGTCGAGGATCGCGATGACCGGACAGGCGGCCTCCTTCACGATCCGATCGATCGACCGCAAGGCCTGCGGCTCGGAATCATGTCCGACGATCACGATGGCCACATCGGGCCGCTCCTCGATCGTCGCTTTCCCCACCTCGATGATCCCGATCTTCCGCTCGATCACCTGGTGGCCGAGCGTCGTGACCGCCTTGGAGACCTGCGCAAGTCGATCCGCCCGTTCGTGGGCGATCAGCACCTGGAGTTGAGGCTTCGCTTCTTCGCTCATCTCTCCATAAGGATTGTATTACCGGGAAACGCATCTCGCGACGGGTAGCCTCCCCCGACTGAAAACGTGCAGGTATTGACTTCCGGCGCATCTCCGGAATAGGGTGCTGTTGAGTTTTCGGGCCTCAGCCCTTGGCCCTCCGGTCGTAGATCCCGGCCTTGACATCAGAGCCAGCCCAGGGCACGGCTGGCATGGCGCCAGGGAAGGCCGGCGGATGAAGCCCCCACTCATCTGGAAGCGTCGCCAGGGCGGCTGTATGCGTGCGGTGAGCGCATGACGGCGAGCATCGGAGAGTCCCTGACGCTCCTCGCCCAAGTGGCGGGCGTTCCCCTCCGTGGACTCGATGACGAGCAGCTCGACATCGTGGCGCTGCGCCTCGTGATCGAATGCGACGACCAACCCGTCCTCACGTGCATCGGTCGGATCGTGGACGAGGTTCGGCAAGCGGAAGGGGTTGCCGAACGACGGCTCGAAGACGAGCGCCAGGCTCGGCTGAAGCTGATCGGATCGCACACCGCGGAGGATGCGCGCACGGGCATCCATCCGGTGCCGCGACGCCCGGATTTCGTGCGGGTACCCGAGACACGCGAGCGGATGGACGACTTCCGGGTGGATTCACGATGACCGCCGACGTCCTGTCCGACGACCGCCTCTACGAGCGGATCGACGCTGGCGATGCCCAGACCCTGCGACGGCTCTTCAGTCGCCACGCACCCCTCGCCGTGGCCCTCATCGCGCACCTGGTCGGGCGCTCCCAGGCGCAGGACATCGTGCAGGAGACATTCCTCCTCCTGTGGAACCGGCGCCTGCACCAGCCGGACGAGGGCTCGGTCCAGAACTGGCTGCTCGCCACGACGCATCAACGCGCCATCGAGATGGTCCGAAGCGGTGAGGCGCTCTCACGCGGGCCCACCGGAGGAGCGCTGCGCACCATCGTCGACGCCGGAGCCATGCCGGCGCGAAGGGTCGATCCGCACACGCGCGGACGCCAAGCCGTCGTGCTGCATGCCTTGATGTCGCTCCCCGTCGAAGAGCGAGCCCCCATCGAGCTCATGTACTTCCGCGGCCTCTCCCGTCGCCAGATCGCCGAACGGCTCGAGGTATCGCTCCCGGAGCTGCGGGAGCGATCTACGGATGGTCTGCGACGGCTCGATCAGGCGCTCCGGTCGTCGGGGATGTACGAACCGACCGCAGAGGTCGTGTCGATCGTCTCAGCCGAGGATCCGTGCGTCTCGATAGCCGGCAGGCAACGAGCTCCCGTGCGCGAAACGGAACGGGTCGAAGTCATGGAGCCGAGGGTCGAGCTCCGGGGAGCGTGACACCAGGTCCGCGACGTGTTTCCCAAGCGCCGGCGCCAGCTTGAAGCCGTGTCCGCTCGTTCCCGCATCCACGAACACGTTCGGCGCAACCTCACCGATGACCGGCTGCCAATCGGGGCTGACGTCGTACAGGCTGGCCCATCCACCGTGGACCTGCGACCCCTCGAGCTGTGGCACGCGATGCACGACCGCCTCGGCCAGCCGGCGGACCTCTTCCTCACGGATCTGCTGATCGAAGTCGTCGGGATCGGCCTGCGGCGCTGGATGAACCGGTCCGACCAGATACAGGTCTTCGCCCTCGGGACGGAAGTAGTAGCCGCCGATCAGGTCGCCGTGCGCGGGTGTCGGTTCGGCGCTCGCCCAGCGGAAGGTCGCAACCACGTGACGCTCGACCGTCAGCGGAAGGTCGGCTCCCACCTGGGCGGCCAGCGGCTTCGTCCAAGGCCCGGCGGCGATCAGCACACGATCGCATGATGTTCTGGTTCCGTCGTGGCTTGTCACCACCACCCCTCGTTCGGAGGTCTCGAGCTTGGCCACCCGAACACCCATCCTCCCGACCGCTCCGAGCTCGATCGCTCGTCGGTAGAGCCCCTCAGTGGTCGCGTATGGGTCGGCATAGCCTGCGTCCCGCTCGAGCGCGGCGACCCCGATCCCGTCCGGGTTGAACGAAGGGAACTCGCGGTTGAAGCGTCCCGGGTCGTACAAGGAGGTGATGATCCCCAACCGGTTCAGCCGCTCCGCAGAGACCTCGACATCGTCCACGTCGTCGAACGGATGCAGGAACAACATCCCCGTCCTGCGATACCCGGCGTCGACGCCCGTGAGCTCCTTGAACCGTTCCATCATCGCGATGCTGTCTCGCGCGGCGGCCGCCAGGAACGTGTTCGTGTAGTAGGCGCGACAGACGGCGCTCGATCGCCCCGTGGGACCACCCGCCGGCGTCCACCGCTCGAAGACCACGACGTTCAGTCCTCGCGAGGCCAGATGGAAGGCCGCCGACGCGCCGTGAACGCCGGCTCCGACGATCCCGACGTCGAACGTCTCCACGGGCGTCAGACGGGGGTCTCGAGGTGGGCGATGCGTTGCGCGAGGACGGGAAGCATCGCGACGGCGATGTCGGGCTCAGCCTCCAGGATGGCCGCGAAGTCGCGCCGGGCGACCGCCAGGCATCGCACCGGCGTGTCGGCTTGCACCCGGGCCGTCCGGCTGACCCCGGTCGCCAGGATCGCCAGCTCTCCGAAGAACTCCCCCGGTCCGAGCGTCTCGCTGCCGCCGCCGGGCAACTCCACCGTGACGCTGCCCTCTTCGAGGATGAACATGCCCGACCCCTCTTGCCCGGGTTGCGTGAGGACGTGCCCGGCGGGCGCCTCGAACTCCGTGACCACGGCGCCGACCCGGATGAGCGCGTCGTCCTCGAGACCGGCGAAGATGGGGATGGCGCGGAGCTTCGCCACGAGCGTTGCGTCCATGGTCAGCAGCCTACCCGGCAGGCTCTCGCACGCGCACACACTCGCGATTTGGGAGGATGACGCCGTGAACCGGTCGGAGGAAGCGGTGTCGTGACGGGGTTCCGGATGGAATCGGACAGCATGGGCGAGGTCCAGGTCGATGCCACGCGGTACTGGGGCGCGCAGACCGAACGGTCGCTGCACCATTTCTCGATCGGCGATCCCGCCTCGGAGCGTATGCCGCTCGAGGTCGTGCACGCGATGGGCGTGTTGAAGAAGGCCGCGGCCATCGTCAACCGGACCGACGGCCGCCTCGATCCCGCGATCGCCGACCTCATCGTCGCCGCGGCCGACGAGGTCATCGACGGCACGCTGGACGAGCATTTCCCGCTGTACGTCTGGCAGACGGGCTCCGGCACGCAGACCAACATGAACGTCAACGAGGTCGTCTCGAACCGGGCGATCGAGCGAGCCGGCGGGCAGATGGGCTCGAAGTCCCCCGTGCACCCGAACGATCACGTGAACATGTCGCAGTCGTCGAACGACACGTTCCCGACAGCCATGCACATCGCGGCAGCAGAGACGATCGTCCGCCGGCTGCTGCCGAGCATCGCGCAGCTGCGGGACGCGCTCGCGAGCCGCGCCGAGGAGTTCGCCGACATCGTGAAGATCGGTCGGACGCACCTGCAGGACGCCGTCCCGCTCACGCTCGGCCAGGAGTTCGGCGGATACGTCGCGCAGCTCGACGCCGACATCGAGCGGATCGAGCTCACGCTCCCCGGCCTGTACGAGCTGGCGATCGGCGGCACCGCAGTCGGAACCGGGCTGAACGCCCCCCCGGGGTTCGCGGAGGCGACGGCGGCGAAGATCGCCGAGCTCACCGGGCTGCCGTTCGTCTCGGCGCCCAACAAGTTCGCGGCACTCGCGGCTCACGACGCCATCGTGTTCTCATCAGGCGCCCTCACGACGCTGGCGGCGTCCCTGATGAAGATCGCGAACGATATCCGGTTACTGGGGTCCGGGCCGCGGAGCGGGATCGGCGAGCTGATCCTCCCCGAGAACGAGCCCGGTTCGTCGATCATGCCGGGCAAGGTCAACCCCACGCAGTCCGAGGCCATGACCATGGTCGCGTGCCAGGTGTTCGGCAACGACGCGGCCGTCACGTTCGCCGGATCGCAGGGCAACCTGGAGCTGAACGTGTTCAAGCCGGTGATGATCCGCAACCTGCTGCACTCCGCGAAGATCCTTGCGGACGTGTGCCGGACGTTCCGCGAGTTCTGCGTGGAGGGTCTGCAGCCGAGCCGCGAGCGGATCGACGAGCTGGTTCGAGGTTCGCTCATGCTCGTGACGGCCTTGAGCCCGAGGCTCGGCTACGACACCGCAGCCGCCATCGCGAAGAAAGCGCACCACGAGGGAACGACGCTCAAGGAGGCGGCACTTTCGCTCGGTCTGCTCACCGAGCAGGAGTACGACGAGGCCGTCCGCCCTGAGACGATGGTCTAGGACCGGGCGAAGTCCAGCTGGAACTCGATCGTCCCGTGATCCTCGGTCGTGACGAACCCGAAGTTCGGCGCCTGGATGTTGTAGTCGGCGAACCCGACGCCGACGCTGCCTCGCACCTGGATGGCGTCGTGCGTGAGCGTCGCTTCGACCGGTACGCAGACCGTGTTCGTCACGCCGTGGAGGGTGAGCTCGCCCGTGGCGCCTGCGCTGATCGTTTCGCCCTCGACAGGCTGCGCCTCGAAGATGATCGGTTCGGTGAGCGTGAACGTCGCGTCGGGGAACGCGTCGGTCTCCAACCCGATCGAGTGGATGCGTTCGTCCCGCATCGACCTGTCGCTCGTGAGCTGCGTGAGATCCGCGGTCACGGTTACCGTGCCGATCTCGAGGCCCGAGATATCCAGCTCGCCGGCGACCGCCGTCGTGCGGCCCACGGCGTCGCTCGGCGCCGGCAGGATCGCGAGCTGCTCTCGCACCCGGTACCCGACGAACGAATGACCACCGAGCGTCCAGGAGCCGTCGAGCCGGCCGGACGCGCTCGATCCGCCGGGCACCTGCACCGCGCCCGTGGACGTACAGCTCGCCTCGGCACCTGCCGACAGGCTCACCGCCGCGGGGCCGCCACCCGCGACGGCAGAGAAGAGGGCATATCCGGCGCCGGCGATCAGCACGATCGCGGCGACCGTGATCGCGATCCATCCTCTCCGACCCATCGCCGCCATCTCCGATGCCCCTTCCACGTCGAGCGGATAGTTCACCAGAGATGCCTGAGGAACTCCTGAGCCCACGAACGAACTGAACGGCCATTCAGCATCGAGGGTGAATCGCGCAGGATTCCGAAAACCTCCGCGCCTGCGGGCGCGTACCCTTTGTGGAGAGAGAGGGGGGTGGCATGACCCTGTCCGAAGAGATCTCGCCGAGCCCGCACCTCCAGCGGCGAATCCGCGAGGTGCAGGTCTTCCTCGAGGAGAATCTGGATCGAGACGTCGACCTGCGGACGATCGCCCGCGAGGCCTCGCTCAGCCCCTACTACTTCACGCGTCAATTCACGGCATATGTGGGGGTTCCCCCTTATCGGTATCTGATCGGGTTGCGTATCGACCGCGCGAAGGATCTCCTCCGCGGTTCGGAGCTGACGGTCACGCAGATCTGCCATCGCGTGGGGTTCAATTCGCTCAGTCACTTCACCACGACGTTCCGCCAACACACCGGCGTCAGCCCGTCGGCGTACCGGCGCCGCAAGGACTGGGAGCAGGAAGCGTTCCGCTTCGGCCCGATCACCGATCGTCTGGTGCATCAGCCGAACAAGCGTCTGAGCCTGTAAGAGGACGGAAGGCCCGGGGGTCCGCCGAGAGAGGTGTGGCTCTTGGCCGACGGAGCCCCGGGCCTTTCGGTCGTCACAACTGGGATGGAGATCCCCGCCGGGGGGTACCGACGAACGCGACGACCGCGCCCAGCTATTCCTACGCCCCAACACATGCAGTGTGCTTTCGGCTCCTTGCCGAGAGGTTGCGACTTCCTGCGAGGCCGGGGTGCGGGGTCGCCCCGCACCGCGGGGCGACCCCGGTCTCCCGCTACGCGCCCCCGCTTTCGACCGCGATGTGGTCGAGAGCGGGCAGCCCCGCGAACTGGTCGAACGAGTAGTTCGTGACGTTCGCCGACAGCACGACGACGTCGTTGTCGAACAGGTACGGCACCCACGACACGACGTCTTCCATCAGGTACTTGTCGAGGTCGGCCCAGCACTGCACCCGTGCGTCCCCGGTGAGCGGGATGCACGTGTCGATCTGGGTCTGCGCGCTCGGAACGTCCACGGGGGTGTAACCCCGCTCGGTGAGCATCTGTGCGGTCACCCCGACCATGGTGTCGTTGCAGCAGGACTCGGGGCCGATGGCGCTCTGCGAGAACAACGGCGGAGCGAACGTGAAGCCGTCCGGGTAGTCCTTGCCCCAGGCGGTGGCGGTGCAGAGCGCCCAGTGGGAGTTCGGATCCTCGCAGCGCGCGTACATCGTCGAGCGCTCCAACGGCTTCGCGTTCAGCGTGATCCCGAGGGGATCGAGGACCTGTCGAAGCAACGCCAACTGTTTCGGATATGGATCCGAGCTGTCGCTGATCGTCAGCACGTCCTTGCAGGCGGGCGCGTCACACACGCCATCCTGGTTCGAGTCGTACTTCGACTGCGCGATCTCATCCTTCGCCTTCTGGACGTCGCCGGCCCCGTCGGGCGTCGCGTACGGGTCGTACGTCTCGAGCAGGTTGTTCTCCAGGCTGTTGACCATGATGTGGCCTGCGATCTGGCCGAAGATCGGCCCGCCGCGGAGCTGCAGGAACCCTTGCTTGTCCAGCGCCCAGTTCAGCGCCTTGCGGACGTGGATGTCGTCGAACGGAGGGTTCGCCAGGTTCATCTCCAAGAACCTGACGGCGTCCGACGGATCGGCGTGGATCCGGGCCTTGAGATCCGGATCGGTTGAGTATTGCTGGACCTGGTTCGCCGGCGGCACCGCGTCCAGGCCGATGTCGATATCTCCCGAGTCGATCTTCAGGGCGATGTCTTCGGCCGTTCCCCCGATCGTCGTCTCGATCCGGTCGGCATACGCGGGCCGAAGATCGTCCGTCGACGCTGACCACGATGGGTTGCGAACGAGCACGATCGATCGGCCGGGGGTGTACCCGGCAACGGGCGTCTGCTCCTTGGCCGGCTTGGAGAAGTCCATCGCATCCGAGCCTTCGAACATGTACGGGCCGGTCGCGACCAGGAACTGTCCCCAGTCGGCGTCGTGGCCGGTCGCGGCGCCCAGCCGGGCCTTCGGGTCGCCGGGCAGCGGCGGGATGGGAGCCGACGCCGGCATGGCCAGCCGGTAGCCCAGGTCCCCGGTGGGTGAGTTCAGCGTCACCACCAGCGTCGAGTCGTCCGGTGTCGCGAGACCCGAGATGGAGTCCGCGTCGCCGGCCGCGAACGCGTCGAATCCCTTGATCGTGGAGTAGTAGAACGAGTACCCGCCGACGTTGCACGTGCCACAGGCCTCTCGCTCCAACGCGCGAACGATGTCCTTCGACGTCACGGTCACGTCCTGCATCGGCGGCGCGTACGAGACGCCGTGCTTGAGGGTGAATGTCCAGGTCAGCCCGTCGTCGGACACGACCGGCATCTCCGCCGCCAGATCCGGTTTGAGCTCGCTGCCACCCTGATCCGTCGTCTGCCCGTTGTACGACAACAGCGTACGCAGCAGGCAACAGCGGTAGTACTCCCACGTCACCGACGAGTACTCCTTCTGCGGGTCGAACGCATCCTGCACGTCGCTGATCAGCGCGATGTGCAAGGTGCCTCCCGCTTCGGGAGTGGCACTCGACGACGGTTCCGCGTTGGAACCGCCGGAGCCTCCTCCACATGCGGCGCCGGCCACGGCCATCACCGTCGCGAGCGCGATGAGGATCCATCTCCTCGACATCTCGTCCCCCTTCCGGGGATCGCGTCGGACGCGTCGATCCCTACCGACGCGTACGGCGCAGGCGCGCTGCACGGGACTTCGGTTCCTTGCCAAGGGTTGTCGAACTCTTGCGGGAAGGTTCCGGCATCCTGCCGAGCGGATGATCCTGCCTCGAACCTCCCGCATCGGCGACGCCACCATCGGTCGTTCGGCTGACCGCTCGAACTAGGCCGGTGATCCCATCGGGATGGCCCATCGAAGCCATTGCGCTCAGAGGCATCCCCTGGCTACCGTCCCTCTCCGTGGACTCCGAGGGACGTCTCCCGATCGAACGCGAACTGCGCCTGCGCTTGGAGGCGTTCGGCAGGGACGAGCGGGTCGAATTGCTCCACATCCTGGAATCGGCGGAGGAGGACGTCGACGTCTCCGTCGAGGCGGTCTCCGCCGGCGAGCGGTCCGGCGAGATGGCGGCGTTCCTGGCGTACCTGGAAGGGGACACCGCGGCGCGAGGCATCGTCATCACCGAGCTTCGGATCATGACCCGACAGGACCGCTGAGGTGGTCTGCTAGTAACGGGCGGCGAGGACCGGATCTCCGGCAGGGCTCTCGAGCCTCGCGTCACCCGCAGCGGCAGCTCGGAGATCGCCAGCGCGAGGCGTAGTACGTCGTTCGGAGCGCCGGGTCGGGTCGAACGGCGGTGCGTCGGCGAGACGCCTACCGGGAACGGCGGAAGACACGCCGACGGCCGGCCTGGACCGGCGTGAGATCGGCGTTCTGTGCGATCCCTTGCAGGAGCAGGTGACGATGTCGGGCTTCCGGGTCGTCCGACACCTGATGCTCGGCTTCGGAGAGCCGGCAGCGCAGTGCGGAGGCGATCTGGTTCGTCGTGCCGCTTCGGTCTTCCACGGTTCGTCCTCTCGTCGTCGCAAGGATCACCGTAGCCGGCCGCCGTGTCCGGTCACATCGACCTGTCGTCCATTCCGGGTCGTGAAGGTCTCGGGTCTTCCTAGGTCGAAGGTCTCGGCACTCCGCCCGTCACGTTCGACGGCTCCGACGAGAACGGAACGCGCGGCGATCGCGAGCCGCGCGCGACCCGAGTCGCTCGCGAGCGGCCGACTGGAGTTGCGATGCCACCGACGCGGACTCCGATCGCACCGTATCGGCGAGTCGCCGCCTGAGGGTCACTGCGAGGTCGTACGTGTCGTGGGCCGGCGGTGGCAGTGGCTGTTCGCGCTTGACGTCCATGGAGCGACCCTAGGGAACTGGGGCCCTGGATCGAACCGCCGATCGGCCATTCCGCGCTGCGAACGGTGTATCCGCGGTAGGCCGGAGGACCGTGCTACCTTCCCAGTCGGACGACGGAAGCGGAGGCGCCGATGTTGAAGGAAGTGACGTGTCTCTGTGGGTGGGTCGCGCGCGGCACCGACGACGAGGTCGTCGAACAACTCACCCTGCATGCGTGGGAGGACCACGGCGTCCGCAAGACCCGCGAGGAGATCCTCGCCAACGCCGTGCCGATCGGCCCCGCCGATGCCTCAGGGCTCTGACCCGACGCCCGTCGTCGAGCTCGCTCCGGCGCTGACCAACGTCGCCTGGTCGACGGAGCTCGTCTCACAGTCGCTCGAAGCGCTGTTCACCTACCTCGGCGTGGACGGAGCACGTCAGCTGCGCCCCATCCACGCGTCGACCCTGCGCGTG
Organism: uncultured Actinomycetes bacterium; assembly: GCA_963736335.1. Classification (GTDB taxonomy): domain Bacteria; phylum Actinomycetota; class UBA4738; order UBA4738; family HRBIN12; genus JBBQVZ01. The sequence continues at coordinate 1,403,585 of CAVTOC010000005.1, forward strand.
GGGTGGCCTCCCGATCAGCAGCCGGGCGATGTCGTCGCCCATGCGGCGCGGCGGTATGAGCTCGAACCGCTGCTCGTGCACTCCACGTCGTGGAGGCTCGAGGGCGCGCGTGTCGTGCTCACGTACATCGTCGTCGTCGGCCGACCCGGGGTTCTGAACGAGAACCTGTCCGATGAGCCCGTTTCGCGAGCCGACCTCGCACGAGGCGACGCGATGGGCCCGCCTCCGGAGATCGGCGTGTCGCAGGTGCTCGAGCATGCGTTCCGTCACCTGTCGTGGCTGGTGAAGGACGACGACGCCGTCCGCGCGGCGCTCCCCGACTGGGTGGCGTTCCTCGGCGCGTACGAGCCCGAACCGTTCCGGGCGTTCGGCGCCCCCGGAGGCTGAGCCCCGGGGCGATCCGCCTGCCGGCGACACATAAGGCTCGAGACCTTCGACCGATGGCGACGGGACCTCCGTCCCCCCGAAATGGCCGATGGGCCCCTTGGGTTCCGTCGCGGTTCACTCTAGGTTGACACGCTATGAACAGCGCGATGCAACGAGACCCCGAACGGCAATGCTCCGCGCCAGGTTGCCCCACGGTGCTGTCCATCTACAACACGGATCACCTGTGCTTCGCGCACGCCGACGTCGCCTCTCGAGCTCGCTTCGAGCGGACCGCTCCTGCGAGGATCGATCACACCACTCCGTACCGTCAGCGGATCGAACTGCCCGAGATCGCCGCCTCGCACGAGGGATGACCCGTGACCCCTCCCCCCGACCCCGGCACGGACCAGCCTCGCCGACGGCTGCGTGATCTGCCCGCGATGATCGCGCTGATAGCGCTGTCGGCGTTCTTCGCGGTCGTCGAGGTTCTGCTCATCCTGAAGATCGGCGGCGGCTGATCGCGCGAGAGCGTCGGTCGCTATCCAGACTCAGTTACCTTCCGCGGCCTTGATCTGCTTGGCGAGCTCGTCGGCGTCGGCGTCGATCTGAGCGGAGATGAACCGGTTCTCCGCCTTGATGCTGGCGGCAACCTGGTCGGCCATGTTCGTCGCGTACAACACGATCAAACCGGCCTTGCCCTTGTCCAGCGTGGCGGCGAGCTGCTTGAGGTCGTCGTCCTTCATGCCGCCCTTCATGTGCCCGGAGACGGCCCCGATCCCGGCGCCCACCGCGGCGCCCACGCCTAGGCCGATCCCAGGCAGGATCGCCGCCAGGGCTCCGACCGCGAGTCCTTCCCACGCGCCGTGCCGCGTCGACTGCTCGTGCTTGTCGGCGACCTTCACCTTGCCGTCGGCCCCGTGCTCGAGGACCGCAGCGTCGAAGCTGTGCCCGACGCCGGCGTCGTAGTACAGCGCCTTCACGGCCTCGTAGTCGACCTCGGCGTCCGAGACGCTGTCGTACGAGGCTGCGAGCACTATCAGCATGTCTTTCTCACTCATCACGCCCTCCTCTTCCTCGCCCCCACTGTAGCTTCGGGTTTCCGGTAGCCGCAACGGCGGTTCCACAGGACGGTCCTCGACGGGCGGGATCCACGGGCACCTGAGCCCCGGAAGGCGGCGGTCGACTCGGTGCCAGAATCACCGTGGGATGAGCGAAGAGGATCCGGAGGGGAGGATGGACTGAGCACGGGTGGGGCTGAGCCTCCGATCTCGCGCCGTGGGCTCGCGGCATTCGCACCCGGCGTGGACGTGTTCCGCACGTACCGGGCGAGCTGGCTCCCGAAGGACGTCGTCGCCGGCCTGATCCTGACGGCGCTGCTCGTCCCCCAGGGGATGGCCTACGCGGAGCTGGCGGGCCTGCCCGCGATCACCGGGCTCTACACCTCGATCCTCTGCCTCCTCGGCTACGCGGTGTTCGGGCCGTCGAAGATCCTGGTGCTCGGCCCCGACTCGGCGCTGGGCCCCATGATCGCCGTCACGATCGCGCCGATGATGCTCGCGAACGGCGACCCTGCGCGCGCCGTGATGCTGGCCTCGATGCTCGCGCTGATCGTCGGCGCCGTGATGGTCCTGGCCGCCGTCGCGCGGCTGGGGTTCATCGCCGATCTCCTGTCGAAGCCCACCCGGATCGGCTACATGAACGGCCTCGCGCTCACGATCCTGGTGGGGCAGCTGCCCAAGCTCTTCGGGTTCTCGGTCGACGCGAGCGGCTTGATCGGTGAGGCGAAGGCGTTCCTCCAGGGCGTGATCGACGGCGACACCGTCATCGCCGCGCTGGCGGTCGGTGCCACGTCCTTGATCGTGATCCTGGTGCTGCAACGCTGGATGCCGAAGTTGCCCGCCGTTCTGATCGCGGTGGTGACGGCCATCCTCGCCGTGACGGCGTTCGACCTCGTGGCCCACGGCGTGTCGGTCGTGGGAACGCTGCCGCAGGGGTTCCCACCCTTCGACATCCCTCGTGTGTCGGTCGGCGATATCGTCCAAGCTCATCCCGGGAGCCCTCGGCATCGCGCTGGTTGCCCTCGTGGACACGATCTCCACGTCCTCCGCGTTCGCGGCGCGCACCGGCCAGCGGGTCTCCGCGAACCAGGAGATGATCGGGATCGGCGCCGCCAACATCGCGGCCGGGTTGTTCCAGGGCTTCCCCGTCAGCACGAGCGGCTCTCGCACCGCGGTCGCCGAGCAGGCCGGCATGAAGACGCAGATGGCGGGCGTGGTCGGCGCGGCGGCCATCACGCTGATCCTGCTGTTCGTGCCGGGATTGCTGAAGAACCTCCCGCAACCCGACGCTGGCCGCGGTCGTGATCGCCGCGTCGTTCTCGCTCGTCGACGTGCGGGGCACGATGGATCTGTTCCGGCGCCGCCGTACCGAGTTCGCGTTGTCGATCGCGGCCTTCCTCGCGGTGGCGTTCCTCGGGGTGCTGCCGGGCATCGGCGATCGCCGTCGCGTTGTCGATCCTGAACGTGTTCCGCCGCACGTGGTGGCCGTATCAGGCGATCCTGGGTCAGGTCGAAGGGGTCCCGGGCTTCCACGATGTGAGCTCGTACCCGGAGGCGGAGCAGTTGGAGGGTGCCGTCATCTTCCGGTTCGACGCGCCGCTGATCTTCGCGAACACGCGCACGTTCCGGGAGCAGGTGCAGGAGATCGCCGAGGACGAGCCCACGCCGAAGTGGATCATCGTGGCGGCCGAGCCGATCACCGACGTCGACACCACGGCGGCCGACATGCTGCACGACCTCGACGAATGGCTCAACGCCCGCGGCATCAACCTCGCGATCGCCGAGATGAAGGACCCGGTGCGTCGCAAGGTCGACCGCTACGAGCTCACCAGGACGATCGATCCCGCCCACTTCTTCCCGACGATCCGCGCGGCCACGAAAGCGTTCCGCGATGAGACGGGAGCGGAGTGGCGCACCCCGCCGACCCAGCCCGCCTGCCGGATACCCGAGGCGAGCGCCGGTCCGACCATCCCCGATGATCGCGAACCAGGATCAGCTCCGTTGCCCATCGTGCCAGACTGGCGCCGTCCATGGGGATCGACTCTGAAGATGCCACCCGAGGCACGGCGCGGACCCTTGAAACGGGTGTTCCGCCGATCCAAGCGCTCGCCGCGATGCCGAGTCAGGAGGTCCTCGATCTCCTGGGGACCGGGACCTCCGGTCTCGGGTCGGCAGAAGCCGAGGCCCGCCTCGCGTCGATCGGCCCGAACGCCGTCAGGACCCACCATGCCAGCGCCGTTTCGGTGCTGATCCGGCAACTGCGGAGCGCGCTGCTCCTGCTGTTGATCGCGGCGGCCGCCGTGTCCGCGTTCGTCGGCGAAGGGACCGACGCGGTGATCATCGGGGTCATCATCGCGGCGTCTGTGGGACTGGGGTTCGTGAACGAGTACCGAGCGGAACGAGCGGCCGAGGCGCTGCACTCGAGCATCAGGCACATGGTGACGGTGTTCCGCGGCGGACAACCGACGAGTCTGGAGGTGACGCACCTCGTCCCCGGCGACCTTGTCCGTCTGGACGTCGCTCGATCGTTCCTGCCGACATGCGCCTCCTGGCGGCGAGCGGCCTCGAGTGCGACGAGTCGATCCTCACGGGCGAGTCCGTCCCGGCGGTCAAATCGCCGGATACGGTCCCGGTCGGCGTGACGCTCGCCGAGCTGTCGTCGTGTCTATTCATGGGCACCGTCGTCGGCCAGGGGTCCTGCGATGCCGTCGTCGTCGCGACCGGGTCTCACACGCAGTTCGGCGTGATCGCGATGGGGTTGGGGGAGCAGCAGCCGCAGACCGAATTCCAGCTCGGTCTGAGTCGGTTCTCGCTCCTCCTCGCGCGCGTGGGAGGAGCGCTCAGCTTGGTGATCTTCGTCGTGAACATCATCCTGGGTCGCCCCTTCATCGACTCGGTGTTGTTCCCGCTCGCGGTGGCGGTGGGGATCACCCCGCAGCTGTTGCCGGCGGTCGTCTCGACGAGCTTGGCAACCGGCTCCCGAAGGCTGGCTCGAAAGAAGGTCCTCGTGAAGCGGTTGGTCGGAGGATCCCCACGCCGGTTCCCCCCCCTCAGCGGGGTTCGGGCGCGTCAGCCTTGCGCCATTCGACCACGGCCGGGGTCTTCCCTCGGGCCCACGCTCGGCTTCGCCCCGCTGCCGCTCGGCTTCTTCCTGGTGCTCCTGGTCTTCGTCGTTGCGTACCTGGGCTCCGTGGAGTTGGGGAAGGTCATCTTCTTCAAGGCGTTCAGTCCCACGACCCGCACACCGCTCCAGCGCCGCCGCTCACACCGCGTGCAACGCGTCGCCGCGCGGTGGAGCCATCACGCACCGCTTCCCGACCACTGAGGTCTCGGGGTGATCGCGGCTCGCGTTGACACACGCGGATGAACCGATCGCTAGATCCTCGGCAGCAGCCGCCGCGGGTGCCGCGGCGACCGGTCGACCGTGGGGGGGTGGCCATACAGGCAGGCAGCATGGACGTACCACGGGTCGCCGTGGGCGGCTTTGCCCATCACGTGGGAGTCCTCCTGGCGGACGGGCTCACCACACGCGCTGCACGTCATGGCCTCATCGACCTCTCCGGTACCAGCCCGATCCGTGGATCGAGAACGGCGACATGTACCCAGGACAACGACGCGAACGTCGCTGACCTTGAATACCGTCTTGACGACGACCGACGACCCCACCATCCGCAGCGGTACCTTGGTTCGATCATCCGACGGGATCCTGTAACGAGATCCCCTCGCCCGGAAATACACCTTGAGGAACTGGAAGCTCGAGCCCAGTCAGCCCACCCTGGAAAGGGGTTGGATATGGCACAACCGTTCGTACGGGTCGACGTCTGGACCCTCCCCGCGGCCGACCCGATCTTGACGGCGTACGCGGATGCGGTCTCGGCGATGAAGGCCAAGCCGGCCACGGACCCCACCAGCTGGGCGTACCAGGCGGCGATCCACGGGACCCACGTGAGTCATCCGCTTCCGCAATGGAACCAATGCCGGCACGGCTCGTGGTGGTTCGTGGCCTGGCATCGGATGTTCCTGTATTACTTCGAGCGGATCGTTCGAGCGCAGGTGATCTCGAACGGTGGTCCGCACACGTGGGCGCTCCCGTACTGGAACTACGACGGAGGCAGCGGCCACAACGCCCTCCCGAAGCCGTTCCGGAAACCGACGCACGGCAACGGGACCGCCAACCCCCTCTACGCACACCGCCGCGCCGGGATCAACGCCGGTGGAGGCTTGGCGCCGTCGATCACGTCCCCCACCTTCGCCCTGGGTCGAGCGACGTACACCGGCGGCAGCGAGTTCGGTGGTGGCGTGACCTCACCGCTCGGCCAGTTCTGGAGTCAGACCGGGAGGCTCGAGCAGACGCCGCACAACGACGTGCACGTCGCCATCGGAGGCCTGATGGGAGATCCGGATACGGCGGCGGAGGATCCGATCTTCTGGCTGCACCACGCGAACATCGACCGCCTCTGGTGGCTCTGGCAACGGCATCACACCGATCCGGCCAAGCCGGCATGGACCGGGCAGTCGTTCGGATTCATGGACGTCGGGGGCGTGCCGGCATCGCTCACCGATGCCGACATCGAGGACATCGTCCATCAGCTTGGCTATACCTATGACCATGTCGCTCCCCACGTCGCAGCGCCGGCCAGCGTGAGCGGACGGCCACCCGTTCGCTGGCCTTCGCCCTGGCCGGATCGCGTGAGAGCTCTCGAGGTCCGCGGAGCTGCGCTCGAGCCGGACGCCGGGGCTCAAAGGTATCTAGTGGGAGCGACCGCGGAGCCGATCCGTCTCGTCGGGGAGAGCGCGCGCGTGTCGGTGACGATCGATCAGCGCGTCACCGAATCCCTCCGGGCAGACGACCGCCTCGCGGAGCACCAGCACCGTGCGTTCCTCGACGTCGAGGACATCGAAGCCGAGCGCAACCCGGGCGAGGTCTACGGGGTCTACGTCAACCTGCCCGACGAGCCGACCGCCGACGACCTCGCCGCGCACCACGTCGGCAACGTTTCGTTGTTCGGGGTCGAACGTGCCCGGAACCCACGGGGCGATGAGCACGCGCATGGGCTCCATGTCTCGATGGAGATCACCGACGTGCTCGACCGGCTCGCGGCCGAGGGCACCTGGCAGGACGGCGAGCGGCTCGACGTCACGTTCCGACCCATCTCCATGGTGGAGCCGTCTGCCGATGCACCCCAGCTCGAGATCGCGCCGCCGGCACACCCCGACCTCCCGATCACGATCGGGCGCGTGAGCGTTCACTTCGCCTGATGGCGACCGTCCCGGGCGAGTTGGCAAGCCAGCGTCACGAAGTTCAACGTTGGTTGCTTCGGCATCCCGAAACCATCGCAGCCATCCTCGTTGCGGTCGCATGGCTGTGGCTGATCTCGATCGAGCTCGGAGGGGCTTCCGTAAGCGGACGGGCCGGGATGCCCGGGATGGACATGGCGCCGGAGACTGCTTCCCGGCTGTCAGGTATCGCGAGCGCGATCGCCTGGTGGGTGCTGATGTCCGTGGCGATGATGGGCCCGGCAGCGCTCGCCGGCGTCAGGCACACCGGGTTGAACAGCCTGCGCTGGCGACGCGGTCGGGCGATGGCTGGATTCGCGGCGGCATATCTCGCCGTGTGGGCGGTCTTCGGCGCGGTCGCGATAACCGTCGTCGCCGTCGTTCCCGGCGCCCCCGGCGCGGCGGCACTCGCCATCGTTCTCGCGCTCGCCGCAACCTGGCAGCTGACGCCGCTCAAGCGTCGTTGGCTGCGCGACTGCCATCGAAGCGTGCCGTTGCCACCCCGAGGCTGGAAGGCCGAGCTCGGTGCGCTTCGCTTCGGGCTACGGAACGGACTGAGTTGTCTCGGTTCGTGCTGGTGCCTGATGCTCGTCATGGCTGTCGCACCGACATCCCACCTCGTGTGGTTGGCGATGCTGACCGTTGTCGTCACGGCCGAGAAGCTCATGGAACGGCCCCGTTACGTCACCCGGATGGCCGCCGTAGCGCTTGCGATAACGGCTGTCGTGGTCGGGCTGACACTCGCATAGGTGCCACGCCCAGCCGTCAGAACGGTCGGACCTCGTCACCGATCCGCATCAGCGCCGTGGGATCCCAGTGAACGTCATCCGTGGAGGTCGGGTCGTGAGCGAGTCGCAGGCCCGTGACGCCGTTGGGCATCAACACGACATGGTTGCCGCCGTATCCGAGCATGCACGGCACGTGATGAAGATGACCGCTCCGGGACCGATAGGGAGCGAACCACATCGTCTGCCTGTAGGTGTATTCCCCGCCCGCGATGAACTGCCCCGTCGGTCTCGGGGGTGGCCCCGAACGGCCCAGCAGCTCGGAGGTGAGGCGGCTGCTGAGGATCTGGCGACCGCCAGCCCTCCCGCCCGCCTGCAGGAGCTCGGTGATCTTCGCCAGGGAATCGATCGTCGCGAAGAGACCGAAGGCTGAGATCGGGATCGGACGGGCCGATGCCGGATCTCGTGTGTGCGTCAGGTTGAGATCCGATATCCCGATCTCGCGATAGACGTCCGCGGTGATCGTGCTCCACAGGGTCGCTTGACCCTCGGAACCCTGTTCCAGGAGCCGATCCATCGCGGCGCCGGCGATGAAGATGTCCTGATCGCGGTAGCGGGCGAAACGCCCTGGACCCCATGCATACCGGCCACACGCGAACGACGCGGCGAGCTTCTGCTGCTTCGTCTGAGCCTCGATCCATGTTCGATAGTTCAGCGCGGAATCCGACATGTCCGTGGGGTCGACACCGTAGTCCGCCATGATGTTCATTGGTTCCGGTTCGGGTGCGGCATCCCCGATACCCGTCGCCATGTCCAGGCAGTCGGCGATGGTCACGCCTGCCCAGGCATCGTGTTCCGCTGTAACGTCGAGGAGATCGACGATCCGACCATCGACGATCTCGTCTCCGAACATCTGCGCGAGCCTGAGCGAAGCGACGGCGGCGAACGCGGACTTCGTGACGGACCACACGCCGAACACCATGTCATCCTGATATGGGAGGTCGCCCGCCTCGGAGCGGCCGGGTTGGGAGAACAGCTCGTTGTCGACCACGAGTGCGTGCACGATCGCCGACTCACCGAACGCACCGTCGACATCATCCAGAACGCGAGGGTCGTGCGGCTCGAGGTCGGACCAAGGACGTCGAACGAGTCTGTCTGCGCGCTCCTGCTTCCGAGCTCCGAGCACGCTGGTGAAGCGGCGAACATCCATCGGCGTCAGCTCGGCCTCGGTGCTCCCCCAGCCGACGACCGAGCCCGGCACCAGGTACGGCGCTGTGAACTGCACGATCTGGAACCGAACATCGCGAACATCGTGGTCGTCGAACGTGAATGTCAGCACGCCGTTGTGCGTATCGTTCTCGAGCGGATGGCACAGGGCGAAGGGGAACCCGGCACGAGATCGACCCCCGTCCGACCGATCGAGCCACACACGGCCGGGGCTGGCGATCAAGCTCCAGTAGCTCCGGTCCTCGCTCGAGGGAACGAGACCACGCTCGAGTGGAACCAGTTCCCCAGCCGCGGCGACGAGGTGCAGCGTGACGGCGGGGAAACGATCGATCCTCTTGCCCAGCACCAGGCGCTGATCGGGCCCGTGCGCGAGCCGGATCGGGGCGTCTCGGATCGCGAGCGCGCCCGCGAGCGAGTGCCGGGCGGGGCTCGACGCGCCCGTCGGGGTGAACGCGGTGCCGTCGGATAGTTCGAACCGGTCACTCATGCTTCTCGGACAGCACCTTGGCCTGCGGAAACACCGGCTCCGGGGGCGAGACTTGAACTCGCAACCTACGGATTAACAGTCCGCCGCTCTGCCGATTGAGCTACCCCGGAAGGAACGCAAGGGAGTCTAGCAGCGGCCTCCGCACGGTCCCGAACATCGCGCTACGCTGTCGGCCAACGACGCCAGGGAGGACCACCATGAGGCTCCGCAACCTGATCTTGATCGGACTCGGGATCTTCATCGGCTACAAGCTCGCCGCCAAGATGCGCGAGGACGACCCGAGCGTCGTGAAGGGCCCGCAACGCCAGCAGGAGGGCTTCGCTTCCAGTCGCACCGGTCGCATGGTCTCCACGCAGGCGCAGCGCATCGCCGAGCAGGCGACGAACAAGAGCATGGACATCATCAAGCGCGCGCGGGGTTCGCTCCGCGACCGCATGGGCGAGTACGAGAGTGACGACGCCGTCTGGAACTAGTCCATCTCAGACTACGGTGACGCTAGCTCTGCGCGTCGGGCCACTGGCCGTACCAGGAGCGGAGGCGCCGGAGCCGCGATTGCTTCTTCCTCTGATGCTCACGCATCCGGCGCAGGATGTCGTCCAGCGTACGGATCGCGTCCTCGATGAACGGGCCCTTGTTGAGCATCACGCACTCCGCGCGCGCACTCATCGCTGCATCTGTGATCTCGGCCCGTGACGGCGTTCCCGTCTTGGCCATGCCTTCGAGCACCTGCGTGGCCCAGACCGCCGGCAGGTGGGCCGCCTCGCACAGCCAGAGGATCTCCTCCTGGATCTCCGCGAGACGCCGGTACCCGCCTTCGACCGCGAGATCGCCTCGAGCGATCATCACCCCGGACAGAGGCCATCGCATCAACTCGAGGAGGATCTCCGGCAGGTTTCGGAACCCCGCGACGGTTTCGATCTTCGCGAGGATGCCGAGGTCCTCACCTCCCATCTCCTCCAACCGCTGGACCAGGGCGTCGACATCCTCGCCCGAGCGGACGAACGACAGACCGATGAGGTCGGCGTGATCCACCACGAACGGCAACAGCGAGTCGTCGTCGGGTGTGAGGGCCTGGAGCCCGGGGAGGTCCGTTTCCGGGACATTGATGCCACGTCCCCCCCGGAGCTTCGAGCCGTTCGGCCGGGCCTGCACGATGCGAACCGCGATCTCACCCGGCGTGACACCCTCGGCGACGCCGCCGATCTTGCCGTCGTCGAACCAGACGGGCTCGCCGACCTTCATGCCGCTGAAGACCTCAGGCAGCGTGCAGCCGATCACAACGGGTGAGGCGGGACTGCCACCCTCCGTGAGCGGTGGTCGTCCCGGCGAGAGATCGCGCGTCAGCAGGAGTTGGTCCCCCACCCGCACGCGGATGCTGCCCTCGAGCGCGGGCACATCTTCTTCACGGAGCCGAGCCCGTTCGCCCGGGTGTCGCCCGACCCGCAGTTCGATACCCGGGACGAGGAACGCGGTGCGTTCGAGCACCGCGAGGGCGCCGTCCGCGGACCTGGTGACGATCGTCATCTCCCGGCGGCGGCCGCGAGCGTCTTCGAATCGGACGGCGCCATCCACGTCGATGGCCTGCATGAACCTCCGCGGAACGGTGAACGTCGCCGCCTCTGCGCGGGGTGCGCTCGGCTCGTGCCCGCTCGTGAGCCAGATGTATGCGGGCTGCGTCACCCGTCCGAGCTCATCGAGACGCGGCCGGATCCTGAGGACGCGGGGGCCGGGCTCGAGGGGTCCCGTACGCAGCTTCGGACCCGCCAGATCCATCAGCACCCGACACGTCCGGCCGCTGAGCTTCTCGGCATCCCTGCGGTGGCGAAGCATCTCCGCCCAGATCGCCTGATCGTCGTGGGCGAGATTGATGCGCATGACGTCCATCCCGGCTTCGAGGAGCCGCTGGAGCAGATCCGGATCCACGGCCGCCTCCGTGGGCATGGTCACCATGATCCGGGTGTCCCGACCGACGGGACGCCGCCCGAGCAGTTCGGCCGTGTGGGTAGAGAGCAGCGCTCGGGCTTCGTCGAACCCGATCCCCGGTCGCCCGCCCGGCGGGATGGACTGACCCGCCATGGCGGTGAGCGGAAGCAGGACCGCGTCGAGGGATGCGAGCACGTGGGACTCCGCGCGTCCGAGCGACGACAGTCCGAGTCGGGCCAGTTCCTCCTGGAGCGGCCGCTCATCACGCCTGCGGAAGGCGAGGTACTGCAGGAGGTTGCGGACGCTCTCCCGTCGAGCGTCGGGGACGTCGACCGTCAGTTCCGGGAACAGCGCTTCGGCGCCGAGCATGTCGCGGCGGATACGCAGCAGCGCGTCCGCAAGGTCCCCCGCGTGGAGCGCATCGACCTCGGGCAGCATGACAACCTCCTCATCGCCGCCGAGAGATCGCGCCCCCTCACGAGCAGTCTAAGGAGGCAGTCAACCGGGAACCGGGCGAAGGAGGGAGCACGCCGCCGGGAAGAGCGCAGCGAGCGAACGTCACTCCAGGTAGTCGCGGAGCTTCTGCGAGCGCGACGGGTGCCGGAGCTTCGACAGGGTCTTCGATTCGATCTGGCGGATCCGCTCGCGGGTGACGCCGAACTCTCGGCCCACCTCTTCGAGCGTCCGCGGATGACCGTCGACCAACCCGAACCGGAGTTGGATGACCTTCTTCTCGCGCTCGCTGAGCGTATGCAGCACGGACTCCAGTTGTTCCTGCAACAGGATGAACGACGCCGCGTCCACCGGGACGACCGCGTCCGAGTCCTCGATGAAATCGCCGAGGTGTGAGTCCTCTTCCTCGCCGATCGGCGTCTCGAGCGACACCGGCTCCTGCGACACCTTCTGGATCTCGCGCACCTTCTCGGCGCTGATGCCCATGACCTTGCCGATCTCGTCGGGCGTGGGCTCGCGTCCGAGGTCCTGCAGCAGCTGCCGCTGCACGCGGACGAGCTTGTTGATCGTCTCGACCATGTGCACCGGGATCCGGATCGTCCGCGCCTGGTCAGCGATCGCGCGCGTGATGGCCTGGCGGATCCACCACGTGGCGTACGTCGAGAACTTGAACCCCTTGGAGTGGTCGAACTTCTCCACCGCGCGGATCAGACCGAGGTTCCCTTCCTGGATCAGATCCAGGAACAGCATGCCGCGCCCGACGTAGCGCTTCGCGATGGAGACGACCAGCCGGAGGTTGGCCTCGATGAGCTTCTTCTTGGCGAGCTGGCCGTCGCGCTCGACGCGCCGCAGCCAGTCGTCCATCTCCTGGTCGGACTTGGGCCGGTAGGACTTGGCGATCTTCTCGCGACCGATCCCCTCGACCTTGCCGAACGCCGTCTTCTGATGATCGCGGACCTCCCAGACCTTCTCCACGATCAGCTTGAGCGCCTTGGGATCGGCCTTGGGATCGTCCTCGAAATGCTGCTGGAGCGCCGTGGAGAGCTCGCCGGCCTCGATCCGCCGGGCCAGGTCCACCTCCTGCGCCGCGTTCAGCAGCGGGACCTTGCCGATCTCCTTCAGGTACATCCGGACCGGATCGTTGGTGGGGGCCTTGAGCAGGTCCACCTCGATCCGCACGTTGGTGGCCGGGTCCGAGTCCTCGCCGGGAACCTCGATGACCTCGATCGCCTCGGCCGACAGGTGCTCCTGGATCTGGGTCAGGAACTCCTCGACCTGCTCCGGGGTGAAGTCGTCGACGGGGACGGCTTCAAGCAGATCTTCGGACGTGACGAAGCCCCGCTCACGTCCCTTTGCGGTGATGGATTCCTTTACTTCATCCAAACTCAATGGAGGTTCGTCGGTGCGCGCCGCTTCAGCCAACGCTACTCCTCAGGACGTGAGCCACGGTGAACCGAGTGTACGAAACGTTCGGCGCGGTGACCCGGCCTTCCTACTGCCAACCACTGCTCAGTCGATGCCCTGGTCGCCGTGGCCCAGACGACGGAGCTCGCCATCGAGACCGACCAGTTCGTTGAACAGGTCGTCGTAATCAGTATCGGTGATGGGATTCAGTTTCTGGAGCCGCATCCGGATGGCGTCGCTCTTGCTCTTCAGCAAGAACTCCTGCAGGCGCGCCCACACGCTGGGCGCGTAGTCGGGGCCGTCGCCGTTGAGCGGTTCGACCACGAGCGACGATATCGCGGCCGCGAGCTTGGGATCCTCACCACCGGCGATCGCGGCGACGTCCCCATCCGCAGACTCGATCGCCAGGAACAGGCGTCGGTACGACGGATCACGGAAATGCTCCGGTTGCAGCTTGCCGACGAACGTTCGATACGTCTCGCCGTCGCCGACCAGGAGCTTCAGCATCTCGCGTTCGACCTTCTCTTGGGCCGACACGCGCTTCATCGTCTTCGCGACCTCTTGGGGACGTCCACCCAGACGTTGATCGAGGGCCTGCATCACCGACGACTCCGACACTCCGGCAAGGTCGGCGAGCATGTGACCGTACTGGCTGCGGCGCACGGGATCCGACAGTCCCTCCAGGATGGGAAGCGTGTCGGCGACGGCGGCGGACTGCCCTTCCACGGTGGACAGGTCGTGGCGCGCGACGGTCCGGCGGACCATGTACTCGACCAGCGGCCGCGACGCAGTCGCGGCCGCGCGCACACCGTCGGCGCCGTGCTTCGCGACGAAGTCCGCGGGATCCAACCCCTGCGGCATGATCATCACGACCGCCTGCACCGGATACGTCTCCTGGAACGCGTGCGCGCGCTCGGCCGCGCGCGCGCCCGCCTCGTCCGAGTCGAACGCGAGGATCGCGCGCTGCGCGAACCGGCTGAGCAACCGGAAATGCGCCTCCCCCAGCGCCGTGCCACATGTCGCGACCGCGTTCTCGATACCGGCCTGCGACAGACCGATCACGTCGGTGTACCCCTCGACCACGTACACCTCACCGCTGCGTGCGATCGACGTTCGCGCGCCGGCCAGGTTGAACAGCACTTCGTTCTTCTTGTAGATCGGTGTCTCGGCGGTGTTGAGGTACTTCGCCTGTTCGCCGGCCCGGGGATCCGTCGGCAAGATCCTGGCGCCGAACCCGATCCCGCGACCCTGGAGATCGTGGATGGGGAACGTGACCCGCCCGCGGAACCGGTCGCGGATCGCGGACCCCTCGTCGCCTCGGGTCGCGAGGCCCGCCTCCAGCAAGATCTCCGGGGAGAACTCTCGGGTCATCCGTTTGAGGAGGAAGTCGGGGTACCCCGGTGCGTACCCGATACCGAACCGCTGGACGGACTCCGGCGAGATACCGCGGTCGGCGACGTACTTCCGCGCCTCCTCGGCCTCTCGCCCCTCGGCCAGCATCGCCGTGTAGAGGCGCGCGGCCTCCTCGTTCGCTTTGATCAGCGCGATCCTGCGCGCGGCGGCGCGGCGTTCGGCCGGTGAGTCCCCCTCGTAGTGGAGGGTGATCCCTGCCTGCTGGGCCAGTCGCTCCACCGCCTCGGCGAACCCCAGGTGCTCGAGCTCGCGGAGGAACCCGATGGCGTCACCGCCCTTGCCGCAGCCGTGGCAGAAGAACACCTGCTTGCCGGGCGAGACGCTGAACGACGGCGTCTTCTCCTGATGGAACGGGCAGAGGCCGGTCATGTTGTCGCCGCCGGCCTTCTTGAGCGTGAGGTATTGCGAGACGAGCTTGACGATGTCGGTCCGTTCCCGGACCGCCTCGATGTCCTCCTGCTTGATCCTGCCCGCCACGGGTGCTCCCGGCTCTAGATGAGCCAGCCCTGGGGAAGGAAGAGCTGCTCGTACGTCCGCAGGGCGTACCGATCCGTCATGCCGGCGATGAAGTCGGCCACGCGGGTCGGCAGGTCCCCCGGAGCCTGATGGTACTCGTGCGGCATCTCCTCGGGATGCTCGAGGAAGTGCGAGAACAGATCCCGGATGAGCCGGACCGCCTTCTCGTGCTCGATCCGTGCCCCCTCGCGCGTGTAGACCTGCTCGAACAGGAAGTCGCGGAGCGTGTCGAGCGCCGAGAAGACGGCCGGGGACAAGCGAACCTCCGGCTGGTCGGCGCTCTGATCGATCAGGTCGATCACCAGCGTGTTGATCCGGGCCCCGTGGGTGTGACCGAGGACGTCGAGGGGCTGGCGCGGGAGCTCGCCGGGATCGAGGACACCGGCCCGGACGGCGTCGTCGAGGTCATGGTTGATGTAGGCGATGCGATCGGCGAACCGCACGATCTGCGCCTCGAGCGTGGCGGGCGCGGGCATGGACCACGGATGGTTCACGATGCCGTCGCGCACCTCCCAGGTGAGGTTCAGCCCCTTGCCGTCGTCCTCCAGGTAGTCGACGACGCGCAGGCTCTGCTCGCTGTGTCGGAACGGCCTGCCGTAAGAACGGGCTGAGCGCTTGTTCGCCGAGGTGGCCGAACGGCGTGTGGCCCAAGTCGTGGCCGAGCGCGATCGCTTCCGCCAGATCCTCGTTCAGCCGAAGAGCGCGCGTGACCGTGCGGGCGATGTGCGAGACGTCGAGCGTATGCGTGAGCCTGACCCGGTAGTGGTCGCCCTCGGGCGCCAGGAACACCTGCGTCTTGTGCTTCAGCCGCCGGAACGCCTTGGAGTGAGAGATGCGATCGCGGTCGCGTTGGAAGACCGTGCGGACCGGATCCTGGGGCTCGTCGCGCTCGCGGCCTTTCGAGCCCTCAGCGAGGGTCGCCCGAGGAGCGAGCGTCTGTCGCTCGATCTCCTCCGTCCGTTCGCGTGGGGTGGCCATCGTGGTCATGCTATCGCCGGGTGGAGACAGGGCCTGAGGGGTCAGATCGTCGACGGATGCCGCTCAGCGGCCGAAGATCCGGTAGTAGACGTATGCCAGGGTCTCGCGGGCGTAGCCGCTGAGCCGGGTGTCCTCGCTGGTCGCCGCGGACGTCCATGTCGCCGAGGCGTACCCGCGGATCCCGAGGTCCGATGCCATGCGGGTGATGCGTGCGTTGTGCCACGGGTCGGAAACGAGGAACGCGCTCTCCAGCCCGTGCCCGTGCATGTACCTCGTGGCACCTACCAAGCTCTCGAACGTCGTGCGCCCGACAGGCTCCGCAAGGGCGGCGTCGGCCGGAACCCCTTGAGAGACCAGGTAGTCGCGGCCGGCCTGCGCCTCCGTCGTCGTGTCTCCTGGCGCCTTCCCTCCGACCACCATCACGTGGTCGGCCCGACCCTGCCGGTAGAGCAGGACGGCGTGATCCAACCGCCCCTGGAACACCGGCGACGGCGTTCCGTCGTACTGCGCCGCCCCGAGCACGATGATCAGGTCGGCACGCTCGACGCGACTGGCGACGTCGTCGTGGGCGGCTCGCCACACGGTCCACGCGCTCGCGCCGAGCACGGTCAGCGGGATCAGGAGGATGAGCGCGACCGCGACCAGGATGGGATGCCGACGGATGCGGGTCACCCGTCAAGGCTAGCAACGGGTTGGCGGAAGCCCGTGTCAATCCAGACACATCGTCCGGACCTGTCCCTCGAAGATCGCGGTCCGACCGACCGAGGCAACGACCTCGTCCAGCGCTTCCTTCGTGGTCGCCACCACACCCAGCAGGTAGGAGTCGAGGTGGAAGTCCGCGGGCAGGCCCTCGAAGCAGGCGACCGGTGAGACCACGATCGAGCCACCGGCGATCGCGAGGACGTCGGCCGTGTCGCCGCTCATGTCGTGCGGATCGGCCTCCGTTCGGAAGACGGCGATCCATTCCTCCACGGAGCCCGTCCCCGCGTCGGGCGAAGGGCTCGAGGGCGGCGCGCTCAGGTCGAGCGTCCTCGCCTCTCCGGAGGTCGAGCACGCCGTCGTGGCGGCGGTGACCAGCAACGCCGCCGCCACGACGAGCGCTCGGCGCCTCACCGTCATACCGCGACCACCCAGCTCCATCCTTGATACTGGGGCAGGCGCGCCCGGAAATCGGTCAGCGCGGCCAACGGGTCGACGCCGGCAGGCAGCAACATCACCGCCGCCCACACGCCGGGACGGACGATGTTCGGCGCGGTCAGGCTGTTCACGACCTCGACCGGTGTCGTCTCGTCGAACGCTGCATGGATGTCCGCCACCGCCGTGCCCGCATCATCCGGGCTGGCGAAATCTCCCACGAGGATCCCGGCGATGTAGCCGTCTGCCGGGGAAGGAGCGATCGTCGGCTGCGCCGTCGGCGTGGAGGTGGGGGTCTGCGAGGGTGTCGGCGACACCGTGGGGGACGGGGTCGGCGTGATGGTCGGCGTGATGGTCGGCGTGGGTGAGGGTGTCGGGACGGTGTCGAGCCACGCCGGGGTCAGGTCCGGGTCCGGGACCGAGCGAGGGTCGACCAGCGCCGCGCCGCACCCGAGATCCACCAATGTGGTCGCCGATGCCTCGGCGTAAAGCCGCCACTCCCCGCTCGCCTGGTCGTAGAGGTTCCAGATGCGACGTCCGTCCTGGCTCCCGGCGAGGTACATCTCCCTGGGGAGGTCGCGCACCTTTGAGGCGACGCCGCCGGCGGGCATCCGCCAGAGCTCGAACGACGGCATCCGGGTCGCGGTTGCCAGTCCCCTCACCAGCACGAACTCGATCGAGCCGTCGTCCTGCACGATCGGCGTCCTGATGGCAACCCAGTGCTCGCCGCTGGCGTGGAACGCGGTGACACGCGACCAGCGGCGGGAGCGCAGATCGTAGCGCCAGAGGTTGTCGAGGCCGTCGTCCTCGGTTGCGCGAGAAGCCCGGTTCGGGCTCGGCCACCACCGAGACGATGACGTCGTCCGTCGCGAACACCGGCGAGAACACGCCGATCGCGCGCGGTGGGGGGGCGATGTCGATCGTAGACGGTTCCGTGGGCGACCAGATCCGGAGACGCACGCCGAGGGACCACACCAGCCGGCCGTCGGACGACCAGGACGGATGCGACGCCTCGGACGGCTGGGCGAGACGGAGCTCGTCGTGACCGGTCTCGATGACCACGTCGTCGGGTCCCCGACGATCCAGGATGAACGCCACACCGGACCCGGGTCGCAGCGTGGCGTCCCGCACGACCTCCGGGCCGGCCACCTGTGGAAGGAACGTCTGACGTCGACCCTGCCCGTCCACGACGACCAGGGAGCGTCCTCCGACGACGGCAGGGATGCCGCCATCATGCCGGGCCGCCACGGCGGGCGTGAGCGCCCGGCCGGTTTCAGCGTCACATGCCACGGGCCGCGAAGCCTGGCTGAGATCCACGCCCGCGAACGCCCCGACGACACTCGCGGTGAGCGTCGCCCCGATGAGTACTGCCTTCCGACGCATGCTGCCTCCTCAGTAGCCCGTCACGTACTGGAAATGCATGGGGTCGGGGATGGTGCTGAAGTTGAGCCCCCAGTAGAAGTTGTGGCCCGGATACGCGCCCTTCCATAGGTTGGGCAGGTATTTCTTGTAGTTGTGGCCGTCGGCTCCCACGCCGTTCCACGTCGCGGCCCCACGTGGGTTCCGCTGCCAGTTGATGTCGATCGCGGCGCCGAAGGCATGCACCGACCAGCTGGTCGTCCCATCGATGAGGCGACAGTTGTATCCGCCGATGCCCGGGTACAACGCCTGCTCCTTGAGGTCCGCGCTGATGTGGTTGCGGATGTTCCAGCTGACATCGCGATCGATGTACGGGTGATAGTTGATGTATCCGTCGACCCCCGGTGTGGATCGCGACGGCCAGGACGACCGCGCCGCGTTCGCCGCGGCGCTGCATGGTTGCCCGAACGTCGCGACCAACGCGTTGTATCCGCGCGGCCGATGGGGGATCCCCGCCGCCGAGTGATCGTGGGTCCAGCCCAGCGGCGGCAGGGCCCGGGCGGCGAACGGCGCTCCGAGGAATCCGACGAGCGCGGCGCACGCGGCGCTCACCACGATGAACCACCGCCCCCGAGCGAGGATCCGGTGACGTGACCCTTCGCGCATCTCCACCTCCTGACGTTCGGGGGAGGCAGGGAGACCTCGACGTTACCGTGCGTGGCCGCCATGCCGCATCGCCGATGCGGGGGCGAGTTGGCATGCGGTCGGCGGATTCCCGGTGACCGTCGTCACCCGCCGCACCCACCCGCCCCACCGAGCCGGCTGCTAGCCTCGGGCGGGCTCGACGAGAGCACGCCGAAAGGGTCCGCAGATGCCGATCGTCCTCACAGGTTCGGATCTCACGATCGACGACGTCGTCGCGATCGCCCGCGCGAACGAACCGGCAACGCTCGCCCCCGAGGCGACCGCGAGGATGGCGGCGACCCGGGCGATCGTGGACCGGATCCTGGAGCGAGGCGACGAGGTCTACGGGCTCAACACGGGCGTGGGCGTCCTCAAGCGCGTCGGCGTGCCCGCCCACGCGGAGACGCTCGCCTCGTTCAACCTCGCCGTGGTTCGTGCCCATCGCGTGTCGGCCGGTGGGCCCGCGCCCCCCGACGTCGCGAGGGCCACGATGGTCTGCCTCGCGAACACGCTGGCCGTCGCCGCGGCGGGCGTCCGTCCCGACCTCGTGGAGCTCCTCGTCGCCCGCCTGAACGCCGGCACCGTGCCGACGATCCGCGTGCTCGGCTCGATCGGGCAGGCGGATCTGGCGGCGATGGCAGACCTGGCGCTCGACGTCGCCGCCGAGCTCGAGCTCGCGCCCGGCGAGGCGCTCGCGCTCCTGGACAACAACGCGTTCGCGACGGCGTGGGCGGCGCTCGCGCTCTCCGACACGCAGGGACTGGTCGCGTCGATGGAGGCGGCCGGTGCGCTCTCGCTGGAGGCGTTCGGCGCGAACCTCACCATGATCCACCCGGTGACCGACGCGATCCGCCCCTACCCCGGACTCGCCGCGTCGCGCGCACGCCTGGCCGCCTACCTCGACGGCAGCCACCTCTTCGAACCGGGCGCGCCGCGACACCTGCAGGATCCGCTCACGTTCCGGAACCTGCCGCAGATCCTCGGCGCCACGCGAGACGCGCTCGCGTTCGCCGAGCGACAGGTCACGATCGAGCTGAACGCGTCCCAGGGGAACCCGGTCGTCGTCCCCGAGGAGGACCGGGTGATCTCCGTCGCGAACTTCGAGGTGCTCCCGGTCGCCCTCGCGCTCGATCTGGTCCGCAGCGCGCTCGCGTCGGCGGTGTCGGCCTCCAGCGAGCGAGCGGTCAAGCTCCTGGAGACCGCATGGTCGGGGCTGCCGACCGGCCTGACCGGGGCGGTGGAGCGCGCCGACGCCGGGCTCTCGATGATGGGGATCGCGGTGCAGGCGTTCGCCGCCGAGGCGCGGCTCCTGGCCCAACCCGTGTCGTTCGAGCTGGTGTCGACGGCGCACGCCGAGGGGATCGAGGATCGGATGACGATGGCGCCGCTCGCGGCCCGGCGCCTGTCCGAGATGGTGGAGCTCGCCCGGCTCGTGGTGGCCACCGAGCTGGTCGTGGCGGCCCAGGCGGTCGAGCTCCGTGGATCCAGACCGCTCGGCGACGGCACCAGGGACATCCTGGCGTCCGTGCGCGAGCGGTACCCCTTCCTGGAGGACGGCGACCTGGCCGCGAACGACCTGGACCCGGTCGTGGACCTGGTTGCCTCCGGCCGACTTTGAGCTTCACTCAGGTGCGAGGCAGGCGCCTCGCGGTCGTCCTCACGGCCCGTCGCTCCCGACGGAGGCCGCACGCTGCAGCCTCCGCAGCTCGTCGATCGGGATGTGGCAGCGCATCAGGTGGCCGGGCTCGGGCTCGGAGAGCGGCGGCTCCTGTTGCTCGCAGATGTCCCCGATCTTCCGGGGGCATCGCGTGTGGAAGACGCAGCCCGACGGCGGCGATACCGCGCTCGGGATCTCGCCCTCCAGGCGGATGCGGGTGCGTTCGCCCCCGCCGAACGTCGGCACCGCGGACAGCAGCGACTCCGTGTAGGGATGGTGCGGGCCCTCGAACACGCGATCGGCGTCGCCCACCTCCATCAGCCGGCCGAGGTACAGGACGGCGATCCGATCGGCCAGGTACCGCACGACGCCCAGATCGTGCGAGATGAACACGTACGTGACGCCTTCGAGCGACTGCATGTCGGCGAGCAGGTTCAGGATCGCGGCCTGCACGGAGACATCGAGCGCGGACGTGGGCTCGTCGCAGACCACCAGGCGCGGCTCGCCGGCGAACGCGCGCGCGATGGCGACCCGCTGCTTCAACCCGCCCGACAGCTGGCCGGGACGCACGCCGATCAGCCGCTCGTCGAAGCGCACCTCTTTCGCCAGATGCAGGATCCGTTCGTCACGCTCGGTGCCGGTCGCGTGCAAGAGCTTCGTGACGGCGCGCCCGATGATGCGGCGGACGGAGAACCGACGGTTCAACGCGGTGTCGGGGTTCTGGAACACGATCTGCACGGCGCGCACCTGTGCCGCGTTGCGTTGCGTGACGAGCGGGGCGAGCGGAGCTCCGTCGAGCTGCACGCTCGACCCCGTGTCGGGGGCCGTCAATCCGAGCAGGATCCGGGCGAGCGTCGTCTTGCCGCTGCCGGACTCGCCGACCAGGCCGAGCGTCTCGCCGGAACGCACCTCCATAGAGACGTCGCGCAACGCCGCGACGGGATGACCCTCCTGATGGAACGTCTTGGAGATGTCCGTGAGGGAGAGCACGGAGCGTGTCGGATCTGACGGAACCGCGGCTCCGGACGTCTCCAGCGGTGCGGACGACACCGGCAGCGTCTGCGCCCGGTCGTGGTAGTGACAGCGACTGGCGTGCCCCGCGCCGAGCGGGATGAGCGCCGGCTCCTCCCGGTGGCACCGCTCGTCGGCGAGCGCGCATCGATCGGCGAAGACGCACCCGTCGATCTCGGCGCCGAGCGGCGGGAGGAAACCCGGGATGGTCGAGAGCCGGGCTCGGTCCTTCCGCACCCCGCCGCGTGGGATCGAGCGGAGCAGTCCCACGGTGTAGGGGTGGCGCGGGTCGTCGAAGACGACCCGCGCCGGGCCCTCCTCGACCAGACGGCCGGCGTACAGCACGCCGACGCGCTCGCACATCTTCGAGATCACCGCAAGGTTGTGGCTGATGAACAGCACGCTCGTCCCGAAGCGGGCGCGCAGCCCGGCGATCAGGTCGAGCACCTCGGCCTCGACCGTCGCGTCCAGCCCGGTGGTGGGCTCGTCCAGGATCAGCAGCTCCGGCTGGGACGCGAGCGCCATCGCGATCACGACGCGCTGCTGCATCCCTCCCGACAGTTGGTGCGGGTACCGCTGCATCACGCGATCGGGGTCGGCGATCTGCACCGTGCGGAGCATCTCGAGCGTGCGCTCGTTCGCCTCGTCGCTCGACGCACCCCCGATCTCGAAGACCTCGGCGACCTGCCGGCCCACCCGCATCGAGGGGTTCAGCGCCGACCCGGGGTTCTGGTAGACCATCGAGACGGTGTTGGCGCGGCGCTCCCGCACCTGGTCGTCGCTCATGCGCCACAGGTCGTCGCCGTCCAACAGGACCGAACCCGCGGTGATGCGTCCGTTGCTGGGCAGGTACCGCATCGCGGCGAAGGCCGCCGTGGTCTTGCCGCACCCCGATTCCCCGACCAGGCCGTAGGACTCGCCGCGCCCGACCTCGAGGGACACCCCTCGCAGCACCCGGCGGTCGATCCCGCGGACGCGGTAGACCACGTCCAGCTCGCGGAGCTCGAGCGCGGGGGTCGTCTCGCCGCGTTGCTCGGGGAACCGCGCTCATCGTTCGAACACCTGGTTCACGCCGTCGGAGATCAGGTTCACACCGACCACCAGGCTCGCGATGGCGAGCGCCGGGAACAGCGTCGTCCACCAGAAGCCCGCGCTGATCAGGCTGTAGTTCTCGAAGATCTGCAGTCCCCAGTCCGGCGACGGCCGTTGGATGCCGAAGCCAAGGAAGCTGAGCGTCGCGATCGCGAAGATCGCGTAGCCCAGGCGAACGGTGAACTCGACCAGGATGGGCGCCGAGACGTTGGGCAGGATCTCCACGAACAGGATGTACGGCGCGTGCTCGTTCCGCAGCCGAGCCGCCGCGACGTAGTCCAGCTCGCGCTCCGACAGCACGGCGGCGCGCACCGTGCGAGCGATGATGGGCGTGAACACGACGCCGATCACCGCGATCACCGTGAATCGCGACGGACCCAGCGCGACCAGCGCCAGCAGACCGACGATCACGACCGGCACCGCCAGGAACGCGTCGATCACCCGGCTCAGCGCGTCGTCGACCGCCCCGTGGAAGTAGCCGGTCACCAGCCCGAGCGCGGTGCCGAGCACCGTCCCGATCAGCGTGGCGAGCGGCGCGACGATCAAGATGTCGCGCGCGCCCACGATCACGCGGGAGAACACGTCGCGCCCGAGCTGATCGGTCCCGAACCAATGCGCGCCCGACGGCCCCTTGAGCTTGCCGAGCAGCTCGAGCGCGTACGGATCCTTGGGGACGACAGACGAACCGAAGAGCGCGCAGAGCACCCAGAAGCCCACGATGACCGCTCCGACCAGGAACGTCTTCGAACGGACCAGCGCGCGGCGGCGCTCGCGGCGAGCCACGGTCGCCGCGTTCGGGCCCTTGGGCGACCGCTCGGTCGTCACGGAGTCGTCGACGACGCTCATCGCTCCCCCGAAAGGCGGATGCGCGGGTTCAGCGCCGCGTAGCAGATGTCGGCGATCAGCGTGGCCACCAGGTAGATCATGCCGATCACCAGGACGGCGCTGCCGAGCAACGGGAAGTCCTTCTGCTGGGCCGCGCGGAACAGCAGCTGCCCGATTCCCTGGTAGTTGAAGATCAGCTCGATCGCCACCAGTCCGCCGATCAGGTATCCCGTCTGTGTCGCCACGACGGCGATCGTCGGGAGCAGCGCGTTGCGCAGGACGTGGCGCCAGATCACGGTGCGCCGAGGCAGACCCTTGAGGATCGCCGTGCGGGTGTAGTCGGCCTCGAGCGCCTCGACGGTCCCCACCCGCGCCATCCGGGCGATGTAGCCGAACAACACGAACACGAGACAGAGCGCCGGCAGGAGCAGGTACCGGGTCTGCGTGAGCGGTCCGGAGCCCGCGGGCGCCGCGGCCGTCACCGGCAGCACGTGCAACCAGAGCGCGAACACCAGGATCAGGACGACCGCCCACACGAACTCGGGGATCACGGTCATGGACAGCCCGCCCACCGAGATCGCCCGGTCGAGGAGCCGCCCGTGGTGCAGGGCCGCGACCACTCCCCCCAGGATGCCGAGCGGCACGACCAGCACGAACGCCAGCAGCGCCAGCTTCACCGAGTTCGCGAGCGCGGTCCACAGCATGCTCGCCACCGGCCGGCGGAACGCGTACGACGTTCCCAGGTCGCCGTGCGCGACGCCGCCGATCCAATCACCGTATTGGGCGACGATCGGCCGGTCGGTTCCGAGCTCTCGATCGAGCTGTTCGACCGCACGCTGGTCGGCGAACGGGCCGAGGATCCGACGCCCCACGTCCCCGGGCAGCACGTGCGAGCCCGCGAAGATGATGATGGACAGCACGAACAGCGTGAGGAACGCCAGGCCCACCCGGCGCAGCATGAACCGTCCCATCACGCCTCCGACCCCTCCCGGGTGGGGGGAGCCAGGCTCAGCCCTCGTCCGTCACGCCGTGGCGCCCGCCTGTGTCAGGTCGATGTGACCCATCCCGGTCACCTGCACGCCGGCGTATCCCTTCTGCACCGCCGAGAGGTGGAAGTAGAAGTACGGGATCACGAGGGGGGTCTGGTCGAGCAGCAACTCCTCGATCTTCTTCGCGGCCGTCTTCTGCAAGCCGACGTCGAGCGCCGCCACGTAGTCCGCGACCGCGCTGTCGTACGCCGGGTCGGCGAAGTGCGCCGCGTTCCACGTGCCCGAGCTCGTGAGGGGAGCCGTGAGGAACACGTTCGGTACGCCCCGATGGCCGTAGTCGGTGATCCCCAGCGGAGAGTCCAGCCAATACTTCGAGTAGTACGTGCCGACGTCGGTCACGCTCAGCTTCACGTTGATCCCGACCGGCTTCAGCGCCTGCTGGATCACCTGCGCTAGGTCGGGGATCTCGTAGTTGTCCCAGGTGTAGAGGGTGACGTCGAAGCCGGCGGCCTGGCCGGCGTCGGACAGCAGCTGTTTCGCCTGCTCTACATCGAGCGCTCGCTGCGGCACCGTCGTGTCGGTCGACGGGAAGACGGGTGCGAACGGACTGTCGTTCCCCAGGTCGGCCTTCCCGTCCAGGAGGCCCTGGACGATCGAGGGACGGTCCAACATGAGCGCGACCGCCTGGCGGGTGCGCTTGTCCTTGAACGGGTCCTGGTCGCAGCGCATGTGCACCTGACGATGCTGCGAGGCCCGCACCGAAAGGACGTCGATGTTCGGGTCGTTCAACAAGGCTTGCCCGGAGACCGCCGAGAACTGGCTGAGGATGTTCACCTCGCCGCCCTGGATGCCCAGGACCTTCGCCTGGTCTTCCTTGTAGAACGTGATCTGGTTCGTGTCGGCGTTCGGCTGGCGGGTCTGGTCCCAGTAGTCTGGGATTCTTGCCGTACGTGACACCGACATCGGGCGTGTAGGTCTGCATCTTCCAGGGACCCGTCCCGATGAACGTCTTGTCCCAGCCCCCGGAATACGTCTTCGGCAGGATGATCACGTTGTAGTTGTCGGAGCTGACTAGGTACGGGAAGTTGCCGTTCGCCGCATCCAGCGTGAACTCGACCGTCGCGTCGTCAACGGCTTTGGCGCCGCCCGGCGAGAGCACACCCGCGAATGCGGAGAGCGCGTTCGACTTGTTCTTCGGGGTCCGTATGCAGCTCCATCGTCGCCACGACGTCGTCTGCGGTGAGCGGCGTTCCGTCCTGGAACGTGACCCCTTGCCGGATCGCGAACGTCCAGACCGAGCCATCGGCGTTCGGCGTCCAGCTCTCCGCGATGCGCGGCTCCAATCCGAGCTGGTCGTTGGACCACGCCAGGTACTCCCCCGACTGTCCGAGGATGGCGAGGCCCCCTTCATCGTTGACGGCGAGCGGGTCCAGCCCCGACGCAGGCGCGATGATCCCCGTCTTCAGGGTGCCCCCCGGTGTGACCGCCCCCGTGGCCCCGGAGGCTCCGGTCGCCGAGGGCGACGTTCCGCCACCGCCGTTGTCGCTGGAGCAGGCGGCGAGGAAACCCGCCAGCGACGCCGACATGCCGAGCACGGTCATCCGCCGGACGAAGTCGCGACGGGTGATCCTGCCGGCGAACAACTCGTCGATCACATGGTTCTCGACCTCGCTTCGTGTGTGACGGATCCGGTCCACACGGTCGGGGTTCGCATCCATGAACGCTTCTCCTCCTTGGGTCGAACCGGCTCCGATGAAGGCCGTGGGCAGGCTGGGGGACGGGGTAGGGAGCGAGCCTATATGGTGATGGTCGTTCGCGCGACCGACCCCGAGAGCGTCTGGGGGGCACGGGTCTCACGATCGCCGCACCCCTGAGCTATCGCGATCGCGGAGGGATGCTTCGGTATGCAGGGCACGATGTCGGTGGGCTCTGGGCCGTTCGCCGGACTCGAGCCGCTGGACGCGAGCTACGCCGTGCTCCCGATCGCCCGGGCGTTCAACTGGAGCGAGTGCCTCGCGTCGGTCGAGCGCGGGGAGTGGTACGTGGTGTCGTTCCGGTCCGTGCGACGGCTCGATGCGGACGATGCGCTGCTCGAGGAGTTCGACCGGCGCGCGTTCGAGGAGGCATCGCGTCACTCCGGTCTCTCGTGCTACTTCATCGGGGAGCTGGACGACCAGCGCCGGTGTCTGTCCATGTGCGTCTGGGAGGACCGGATGCGTGCGGGCGAGGCGGCCGGGCTGCCGGAACATGTCGCCGCCGTGGCGATCGCCGGCGCGACCTACACGTCGTACGTCCTGGAACGGTTCCGCTTGACGAAGCACGACGGCATGGTGGAGCTGGTCGAGGTCGAGCCCCCTCAGTCATCCAGCGCGGTCGCTCCGCCCGCCTAGCCGACGGGCCCCTCGGCTATTTCGAGGCCGACTCCGACTCGCCCACGGCCGCCTGGCCCGCTGCCAGCCGCGCGGTCTCGACGCGATACGGGGAGCAGCTCACGTAGTCCAGGCCGATCTGGTGGCAAAACACGACCGAGGCCGGGTCGCCGCCGTGCTCGCCGCAGATGCCGAGGTGAAGCTTCGGGTTGGCGGCCTTCCCCTCCTCGCACGCGATGCGCATCAGGCGCCCGACGCCGGGCCGGTCCACGGTCACGAACGGGTTCGCGGGAACCAGCTTGCGCTCCTCGTACATCCCGACGAACTTGCCGATGTCGTCGCGGCTGAAGCCGAACGCCGTCTGCGTGAGGTCGTTCGTCCCGAACGAGAAGAACTCGGCCGTCTGGGCGATCTCGCCCGCGGTGACCGCGGCGCGGGGCAGCTCGATCATGGTTCCCCATTCCAGGTGATCGAGCTCGACACCTTCGCGTTGCAGGACGTCGGCCGCCACCGGGTGCAGCTCGTCCAGCATCTGAGTGAGCTCGGGCGCCGTCGCGACCAACGGGATCATGATCTCGACCCGGGGGTCGAGGCCTTCCTTCTTCACCCGGGCGGCGGCCTCGCAGATCGCACGGACCTGCATGGCGTAGAGGCCGGGCTTCACGATGCCCAGGCGCACGCCCCGCAGGCCGAGCATCGGGTTGGCCTCGTGGAGCTCGTTCACCTTCTGCAGCATCGTCCTGGCGTAGTCGAGGGACAGATGCACGTCACGGAGCTCGATCTCTCGCTCCCCGCGCTCCTCGGCCCTGGCGACCAACACGGCCAACTCGACCTGGTTGGGAAGGAACTCGTGCAGCGGCGGGTCGAGCAGACGCACCGTCACCGGGAGCCCGCTCATCGCGCGGAAGATACCGACGAAGTCCTCGCGCTGGAGCGGGAGCAGGACGTCGTACGCGGCCTGCTCCTCGGCGTCGGTCTCGGCGAAGATCATCTGGCGAACGGCCCCCACGCGCTCTTCACCCAGGAACATGTGCTCGGTGCGGCAGAGGCCGATGCCCTCGGCGCCTCGCTCCCGCGCGTTCGTCGCCTGGTCGGGCGTGTCCGCGTTCGCGCGGACACGCATACGCCGGACGGCGTCGGCCTGCGTCATCAGCGCCTCGAACGCCTTCCAGATCGTGTCCTGCCGCGCGGTCTCGTCGCCGGAGCGCGCCTTCTCCAGCACGGACTCCTCGAGGGGCAGCTCGCCGACATAGACGTCGCCGGTGAAGCCGTCGATCGTGATGACGTCCCCCTCCTTCACCGCGACACCCTCGGCGGTGAAGGACTTCGAGGCCGGATCCAGGTGGATCGCGTCGGCCCCGCACACCGCAGGGATGCCTTCACCGCGCGCGACGACCGCCGCGTGCGAATTGGTTCCGCCGGCGCTCGTCAGGATGCCCTGCGACGCGATCATGCCGTGATAGTCATCGGGCGTGGTCTCGCGCCGGACCAGGATCACGTGGTCGCCGCGCGAGGCCCACTCCTGCGCTTCATCGGCGCTGAAGACCACCTTCCCGGTGGCCGCGCCGGGCGACGCGTTCAGGCCCTTCGCGATCGGTGTGGCCCCATCGGCGCGGACCCGTCGCTTGAACAGCTCCTCCAACCGGTTGGCATCGACCCGGAGCAACGCCTCGTCGGGGCCGATCAGGCCCTCTTCGAGCATGCCGTGGGCGATCACCCATTCGGCCAGCGCCGTCCGCTTGCCGACCCTCGTCTGCAGCAACCAGAACTTCCGCTTCTCGATCGTGAACTCGATGTCGCACATGTCGTGGTAATGACCCTCGAGCGTGTCCATGGCCGTGCGGAGCTCCGCGTACGCCGGCGGATCCAACTGCTCCAGGTCGGCTATGCGCAGCGTGTTGCGGATGCCCGCGACCACGTCCTCGCCCTGCGCGTTCGCCAAGTAGTCGCCGTAGGGCACCTTCTGGCCCGTCGCGGGATCGCGCGTGAACGCGACGCCGGTGCCGGAGTCGTCGCCCAGGTTGCCGAACACCATCGCCTGGACGTTCACCGCCGTGCCGAGATCGTCGGAGATCTTGTTCTGTCGCCGATAGTCGATGGCGCGCTTGCCGTTCCACGACGAGAAGACCGCGTCGATCGCCAGACGCAGCTGGTCGCTCGGATCCTGCGGGAACGCGTCCCCGGTGTGCTCCTGATAGATGGCGCGGAACCGCTCGATCAGGCCGGCCAGGTCCTCGGCGTCCAGATCCGTGTCCTGGGTGCCGGGACCCCTGCGCTCCTTCGCCGCGTCGAGCGCGTGCTCGAACGCGTCGGCGGGCACGTCCATCACGATCTTGCCGAACATCTGGATGAACCGGCGGTAGGCGTCGTTCGCGAACCGCATGTCGTCGCCGGTCTGCTTCGCGAGCCCCTTCACGGACTCGTCATTGAGACCGAGGTTGAGGACGGTGTCCATCATGCCCGGCATCGAGAACTTGGCGCCGGACCGCACGGAGACGAGGAGCGGGTCGTCCGGGTCGCCGAGGTTCCGCCCCATGGCCTCCTGGAGGTGGACCAGGTGCGACCCGGCTTCCTCGAGCATCTCCGGCGGCGGCCCGCCCTGCTTCAGGAACGTGAGGCACGCCTCGGTCGTGATCGTGAACCCCGGCGGCACCGGGAGCCCCATGTTCGTCATCTCGGCGAGGTTGGCGCCCTTGCCGCCGAGGAGGTCCTTCATGTCCTTGTTGCCTTCGGAGAAGTCGTAGACGTACTTGGTCACCACATGCCTCCGGAGCTCCAGTCGGATACGGAGCAGCCAGTCTACGCAACGCACAGGTCGGAGAGACCCCCAAGCTCAGGTGGGGGGAGTTCCTCGACCGCGTACGCCGCGAGCAGATCCTGCTGCATTTCCTCACGCTCGATCAACGTGCCTGGCGGGAGGATCCCCTACGCGGTCGTGAATCGGTTGATCAGGAGTGCATCGCCTGACGGGAGCCACGACGGTGCGTTTACGTCGCTTGCGGTCAAGACGCCCAAGGTCGTGACCTTACTGCTCGGAAGATCGACAACGCTGAGCTGCAGGAGCGGCAACGATCGTCGCGAAGCGGAACCCGCCGAGCGCGGATCCAACACGACCGGCCTTAGGTCGTCTAGGTACGTGAGGTAGGCGATCTTCGTGCCGTCGGGAGACCAGCGGGGACTGAAGAGATTTCCCTCGATCCCGTGCACCCGGTACGGGTGTGATCCGTCCGCCCGCATAACCCAGATCCCTCCACTCCCACGGCTCACCGCGATCTGCGTGCCGTCAGGCGAATACACGGCCTGCTTCTCGCCGACGTCGTCGTGCGTGAGACGAACCGGCGTACCGCCGGTCGCCGCCACCGTGTAGATCTCCTGCGTGATGGAGAGATCCGCGGCGTCGAGCGGGATGCCACCCCCGTTGTCGTAGATGACCCGCGTGCCGTCCGGGGACCAGCTCGGATACGAATCCATCGCCGCGTCGTTCGTGAGGCGCAGCACGTTCGACCCATCGACTTCGACCACGAAGATGTCGCTGTTCGGACCTTGTTCGACCGCTGCGAACGCGATCTTGGAACCATCGGGGGACCAGGAAGGCGTGCTCATCGACGACCATCGCCCGACCAAGGTCCTCGGATGCGTTCCGTCCACATCCATCGTGGCGAGCCGCGGAAGACCGTCATCGCATGCGTCGCACGGGGCGAACGCATCGTCCTGCGTGATGAACACGACGGAACGCCCGTCGGGAGACAGCTGGGTTCCGAATGCATCGGCCGGCAAGCCGGGATCTGTCGCTGCAGACCCCCATCGAGTCCGACGATCGCCGCCCGGAGGCTCTGCCTCGGCTGGGGAGCTCGATCCGCCGGCTGCTCCCCGGAGACCCCGATCCGGTACGCGACGCCCATCCCCAACAGCGCGATCGCTGCCGCCACCAGTCCGGCGCCGAGTCGTTGGTTCCTCCGCCGGCGGTCCCGACGACGGTAGATGCCCTCCAACGGGAGCTCGGGCGTGGGGACTCGGTCGCGCGCGCGTTGGAGGATCGGTCGGAAGTCACTCATCGCTCATCGTCTCCCTCAAGGCGGCGTGCGCGCGGGAGACATGCATGCGCACCGTGGAGGCACGGATGCCCAACATCCGGGCAGCCTCCTCCGATCGGTAGCCGAGCAGGTCGGTCAGCACGACGGAAGCGCGCTGCCTCGGAGAAAGGGTCGCGAGGGCCCGAACCGCCGCATCGCGCGCGTCGACGGAGGCCATGGCGTCGTCAGGTCGCGTGATACCCACGGTCCGCTTCGCCGCCATGACTGATCGCCGGTATCGCGACCGGAAGACATTCATGGCGGTCCGGTAGAGGTACCCGCGGGGATCGTCCATCATCGCCACGCGGTCCCAACGCTCCAGGATCCGGACGAACGCGTCCTGAGCGAGCTCCTCCGCCTCGTGGCGGTTCCGGGTCACCAGGCAGAGCGCTCCGAACAGCTCCGCCTTCTCTTGTTCGAAGAACTCGTCGAACGACAGGGGCTGGACATCGGTAACTCCAGCGAGAAGGTGGATGGGCTCGTCCGTGGTCATCAGCCCCCCCGAGAGCTCGAACCACGCATCTTCTCCATCACGATCAGCCTCGGAGATCAAGCGGGACTGGGACTCCAACGGTAGGCAGCGTATTCCCCCGGGATCGTGCTCACCTGCGTCACCGCCATCCCGTCGACGCCCACCGCCCACAGGAACGTGTGCTGCTCGTCGCTGCCGCCTCCTTGGAAGATCAGCGACCGGGAGTCGGGTGACCATTCGGCGCAGCACCCGCCGTCCGCCCCTGGGGTGATGTCTGTCGCCTCCGAACCGTCCGGATGAACGACGAAGATCGCGTGACCTCCACCGACGTCGGCCACCTTGTCGAACGCTATCCACCGGCCGTCCGGCGAATAGTGCGCGCTCGTCGACCAATCGCCCCAGCTCGTGATCCGCGTGAGTTCCGAGCCGTCCGGCCGGACGGTGAAGACCGCGCTCCGGGCGTCGTCGGTCGGGCTCGGGTCGAAGCCCGCGAAGGCGATCGTTCGGCCGTCGGGTGACCACGACGCCGGCGAACCGCCGTAGAGCGGGTCGACCCATGTGCCCGGCGGGTTCAATCGGCGAAGGCCCGTCCCGTCGGTCCGCACCACGAAGAGATCGACACGCGCGTTCTCGGTTGCTCCGGAGCGATCGGTTCGGGTCAGCAGGAGCATCGAGCCGTCGGGCGAGTACGTGTACGGGACGTCGTGGACGCCGCCGGACACATGCGTCACCCGGACGAGTCCGCTCCCGTCAACCGAGTCGGTGGTGTAGATCCCGTTCTTCGACGGGTCGGACTCGTCGAAGCCTTCGAAGGCGATCCGGGAGCCGTCGGCCGACCACGATCCGGGGGCGAGGTTTAGGTTCTCGTTGGGTAGCGGCAGGACCGCGTAGTCCGATCCGTCGGCATCGACCGTCGCGGTGGTGATCCTGCCGTCCGGCGCGTCCGCGATCACCATCAGCCGGCGACCGTCGCGCGAGAACTCGATGACGCAGCACTCCGAGGGAGCAGCGAGCAACGTCGTCAGGTCTCCGGTTTCGGCTGACAGGGAATCGATGGTCCACGCGCCTCCGCCGGGCGCGACGGCGAACGTGATCTGTCCACTCCCCAGCCGCCCGACCGAGTCCGACGACGGTTGGATGCTCGTCGCGACCGCGCTCGCCGAGCCCGACGTCGAGGTCGTCGGCCCCGACGAGGTCCCGGTCGAGCACGCGGCCGATGCCACCACGACCAGGGCCGTCGCGATCGCACGAACCGAGCCCGTCTTCTGCATGAGCCTTCAACGCTCGGGATCGCCCGATCGCCTACACGCGGCCTATCCTCGGGTGATACACATCACTGTGTAGAGCGCGCTATCCTGGCAGGATGGGCCGGATGGTGCGGACGAACGTGGTTGTCGACGAGACGCTCGTTCAGGAGGTCAAGCGGCGCTTCGGACTGAAGAGCAAGCGCGAGGCGATCGACTTCGCGTTGCACGCGGTGCTCAGTGACGACGGTGACGACGAGATCATCACCGATCCCTGGAAGGCCGCGCTCGAACTCGAGGGCATGTGGGCGGACATGACCGACGAGGAGGCCCGAGAGATCTGGGGCGACGAAGTGCCCGACGGACCCAACGCGGAGCGACCTCCGAGATGATCCTGCCCGACACGTCTGCCTGGGTCGAGGAACTGAGGAAGACCGGAAGCGCGGTTCATCTGCTCTTGAAGCGTCACCTCGACGACCGCACGGCGATCGCGGTAACCGAACCGGTGATCATGGAGCTGCTCGCCGGCGCGCGGTCCAAGGCCGAGCTGCGAGCGACCCGCAAGCGGATGCTGGCGTTCCCGATGCTGCGCGTCGACAACCTGGTCACCTACGAGCGCGCCGCGGTGATCTGGCGTCTGTGCCGCGCGGCCGGCGAGCCCGTCCGCAACACGATGGACTGCCTGATCGCCGCCGTGGCGATCCGCGAGGGCGCGAGCATCCTGCACGCCGACCGCGATTTCGAGGTGATGGCGCGTCACGCCGGACTTCGTGTCGAACCCGTCGCCTGACCTCGATCAGAGCGCGGTGCGCAGCGCATCGAGGGTCGCCGCATCGCCGGCGAAGCCCACGTCGACGTGGACGCCGTCCGGAGGCAGGACGAACGCCGTGTCGCCGATCCAGTCGCTCATCGCATCGGCGAACTCCTGCGCGTCCTGGGGCGTGTCCCACACGGTGCGAAGGACCACCGCCGTCTGCGTGCCGTCGGTCCACGCGCGGTAGATGCCGCCGTCCCATCCGGCGGCCGCCCGTTCCGCGACGCTCTTGTCCAGTCGCAGCTCCAACATGAGCTGGAGCCACTCCTCCCCGACCGTCATCACGTCGAGATCGCGCCAGTCGGTCCCGAGCGCCGGTCCCAGATCGGGCACGTCCACGGGCTGGGGCGTGTCGCCCGGCCACCGATCGGGATGGATGATCTGCTCGGACGAGACCGGGAACGTGGTCAGCGCCTCGTTCACGAGCGCGGTCCCCCCGCGGTCGTCGAGTGCCTTGATGAACGCCATGCCCGCGTCGTACGGCCAGAGCTGCAGGTCCGAGATGAACGGCGGCACACCCGCGAGCGACCCACCGTCGCTCCCGCCGACGGGCGCGTCGGACGGGAACCGCAGGATCACCTGCGTCGCGAAGAACTGCGCGCTCCCCTCGATCGCACCCAACCCCGCCGTGAACGCTTCGTCGTCGCACTTCGCCGCGATCGAGTCCAGCCGCCCCAGTCCGAAGTGCTGGTCGTCGATCGCGTGCGTGAGCTCGTGGGCCAGGATGAACCGCTCGGTCAGGCTGAGATCGGTGTCGCCGAGGTAGACCAACTGCTTGTTCGCGGGGTTGTAGAAACCGACCACCTGCCCGGTCTGGAACGCGAGCAACGCGTCGCGGATGCTCGCGCCCGCGGGGATCACGCCGATCGTTCCCCACACCTGGGAGCGCCGTTCGTAGAAGTCCGCCGGGTACGTCTTGTCGAAGTTCTTGGTCAGTCGCCGGTCCATCTGGGCCTGGGAGATAGCCCTCACATCCACGTGCGAGGTGTACCGCAGTCCGCGGACCGACTCGACCTGGTGCTCCACCGTCGCGATCGCGGGCGGGGTCGGTCCCTCGGGCGTTACCCCCGAGCCGCTGCCGGTCTTCGGCGCCTCGCAGAGCCGCCGCATGGCGGCGGCGGCCGAACCGGGACCCGTCGGGACCGGCGAGGGCGAGGGATCCGACGAGATGCTGGCGGACTCCCTGGGTGACCCGATCGTGATGGTGCACGCGGCCGTCGCGAACGCGAGGGCCACCACCCCCGCCGCCAGCCTCCGCCGGATGCTCACCGGCGGCGCGGGATGAACAGCCCCACGACGGCCGCGATGATCGCCGCCGCCGAGAGCGCGCTCGACGCCCAGAGCAGCCGGGTCGACTCGAGCAACCCCTTCGCCGACGCGACCAGCGCAACCCCGGCGGCGAGCATCAACACGAACGCCACCACGTAGAGCGCGAACGATCCGCGCGGCGGCCGCGCGCCCGTGTGACTCACAGACGCTCCCGGAGGAACCCCACCAGCTCCTCGATCGGCAGCCGCTCCTGCGCCATGGTGTCGCGCTCGCGGACCGTCACCTGACGGTCCTCGAGCGAATCGAAGTCGACGGTCACGCAGAACGGCGTCCCGACCTCGTCCTGCCGGCGGTAGCGACGGCCGATCGCTCCCGCGTCGTCGTACTGACACATCCACTCGACCTTGACCAGATCGAACACCCGGTGCGCCTCCGGCCCGAGCGTCTCGTTCCGCGAGAGCGGCAGGACCGCGACCTTGATCGGAGCCAGATCGCGGTGGAGCTTCAACACGGTCCGCTTGTCCGTATCGCCCTTGGCCGTCGGAGCCTCGTCCACGGTGTAGGCATCCAGCATGAACGTCAGCATCGCGCGATCGACGCCGACCGCCGGCTCCACCACGAACGGCAGGTAGCGCTGATCCTTCTCCTGGTCGAAGTACGTCATCTCCTGACCGCTCGCCTCCTGGTGCGCCTTCAGGTCGAAGTCGGTCCGGTTCGCGATGCCCTCGAGCTCCGACCAGCCGAACGGGAACTCGTACTCGATATCGGTCGCGGCCTTCGCGTAGTGCGCCAGCTCCTCGGGATCGTGCGGCCGCAGGCGAAGCTTGTCTTTGGAGACGCCGAGGTCCAGGTACCACTGCAGCCGCTCGTTGACCCAGTACTCGAACCACTCGTCGTCCGTGCCGGGCTCGATGAAGTACTCCATCTCCATCTGCTCGAACTCGCGCGTGCGGAAGATGAAGTTCCCTGGTGTGATCTCGTTCCGGAACGACTTGCCGATCTGCGCGATCCCGAAGGGGAGCTTCTTGCGGGCGACCGTCTGCACCAGCGGGAAGTCGACGAACATCCCCTGCGCGGTCTCGGGGCGAAGGTAGGTGACGCCGGACTCGTCCTCGACGGGCCCCATGTGCGTCTTGAACATCATGTTGAACTGCCTGGGCTCGCTGAATACCGTTCCGCCGCAGTGCGGACACACCGGCGGCTGGTCCAGGTGATCCTCGCGGAACCGGCGATGACAGCTCTCGCATTCGACGAGCGGATCGTGGAAGCCCTCGACGTGGCCCGACGCCTCCCACACCTTGGGCGACATGATGATCGCCGCCTCCAGACCGACGATCTCGTCGCGCAGCTGGACCATGGACCGCCACCACGCGTTGCGGATGTTGCGACGGATCTCCACCCCGAGCGGACCGTAGTCCCAGGACGACCGCAATCCGCCGTAGATCTCCGACGATTGGAACGCGATCCCCCGGCGTTTCGCGAGGGCGGTGACGGCCTCCATGAGGTCGGTCATGACGGGTGCTCCTCTCCCGACCGCTGGGAACGGCCGCTGGCGTGGCATCCATGCTACCGGGCGCACCGCCGGAGAAAGCGCAGGCCACACAACCTCCACGAGGCGTCAAGCCGTGGGCGGCCACGTCCGATACCCAGGGAGGAAGGAGTCGGCCATGCGAACCTGTCCGAGCTGCGGCGCCCGCGTCGCGGACGATCTCGAGTGGTGCAACCAGTGCTACGCGAAGCTCCCGGCCGTCCAGACAACGGCCGCGACGACCGTCCTCGATGCTCCCGCCAACGTCCAGCGCCCGCTGTGGGTCCGCTCGAACATGGGTCAGCCTGAGGTGAAGACCCCGCAGGAGTTCTCGCGCTGGCGAGGCGGCGCGACGAGCTTCGGTCCGGTCGGGCGGATCCTCCTCACGCTTGGGGTCCTCGTGATGCTGATCGTGGGGTACCCCCTGCTCCGCGGGCTCGTGTACGCGGTGGGAGGCATGGACGTCCCCGGGGTCGGGTTCATGTTGATGTACGCGTGCGCCGCGATCCCTGGCGGCGCGTACATGTTGAACCGCGTCTGGAAACCCGAACGGATCAAGTGACCGCGCCACGCGTCTGCAGGAACTGCGGCGCCGACCTCGCCCGAGATGTCCGCTGGTGCACGTTCTGCTTCACCCCCATCACCGAATACGCGCCGCGAGAGCCGCTGCACGATGGGTTCGCCGGCACGCCGCAACCCGAGGTCCGGTCCTCCAGGTGGAGGAAGGCCGGGCCGCTGACGTTCGGGCCGGTCGGACGCGTGTTGATCACGGTGTTCGTCCTGCTGATGGGTCCGTCGACGGTCTCGTTCTTCTCGCTCATCTACCTGCCCGTCTGGCTCGGGATAAGCATCGTGGTCCTGCGGCAGGTCTGGCGTCGCGTGCCGCTGGATGCGGACGCGCCGGCCACCACCACCGAGCGGTTCCGAGAGCGCCACCCGAGGTGGGGAGCGCGGATCGACGGAAGGCTGGTCGGGATCGTGCTGGCTGCGCTGCTGCTCCTGACCGTCTCGTTCCTGATGCTCCGGGCGGACACCGCCGAGTTCTACGGCCTGGTGGCCCTCCTGGCGATCGTGGGGATCAGCGCGTTCATCGCCTGGGTGGCCGACGCCTAGTCCGCACCAGGCGCGGAGTACGTCGTGTGTTTCAGTCCTCTTCGAGGGCACCGAAGCGGCGGGTTCGTTTCTGGAAGTCCCGGATCGCCTCGAAGAGATGTTCGCGGTCGAAGTCCGGCCAGAACACCGGCGTGAACCAGAGCTCGGCGTAGGCCGCCTCCCACAACAGGAAGTTCGAGATGCGTTGTTCGCCGCTCGTCCGGATCAGGAGATCGGGGTCGGGCATGTCCGGGTAGTACAGGCGCTCGACGATCGAGTCCACCGAGATCTTCTCTGTCCGAAGTTTCCCGGCGTCGTGGTCACGGACGATCTGCTTCACGGCATCGACGATCTCGACGCGACCGCCGTAGTTGAACGCGATCGTGAGCGTCATGCCCGTGTTGTCGCGTGTCATCTCTTCTGCCGCGTCGATCTCGCGGAGCACCGAACGCGGGACGCGCCAGTCGCGTCGTCCCGTGAACCGGATGCGGACGTTCAGCTCGTGGAACCGGTCGCGGCGACGTCGCAGCAGCTTCCGGTTGAAGTTCATGAGGTAGAGGACCTCGGGAGCGGGCCGCCGCCAGTTCTCGCTGGAGAACGCGTAGACCGTGAGCCACCTGAGGCCGACCTCGACGCCGCCCTCGACGGTGTCGGCGAGCGCCTCCTCCCCCGCGGCATGGCCCTCGGTCCGTTGCAGCCCGCGCTGCGTGGCCCATCGGCCGTTGCCGTCCATCACGATCGCCACGTGCGCCGGGACGCGATCGGGATCGATGTCGGGCAGGTAGCTGCTCACGGGGCGCTCCTGGCGAGCATGGGGAGCGAGCGCATCCGGCGCTCCAGGTGGTACTCCGCGAAACCGTAGAGCAACCCGCGGGATTCCTTGCGTACGCGCGGGTCCTCCTCGGTCACGTCGCCGGCGTCGTTCAGGTTCACGACCGCCAGCCGCTGGAGGCGGACGAGCGCGGCCCGTGAGACGGGTGCGACTCCGCCCTCCGCACAGGTCGGACAGACGGCGCCGCCCATGCCGGGCGAGAACAGTTGCGGGTCCTTCGCGCCGCACACCGCGCACGCGCTGAGCGAGGGATGGAAGCCGGACAGCGAGAGCAGCTTCAGCATGAACGATTCGGCGACCGCACCGGGATCGGCGGGCTTGGTCTCGAGCGCGCGGACCCCGGCGAGCAGGAGGAGCGCCAGACGGAGGTTCCGCTCGTGCTCCTCGGCGACCTTGTCGACCGCCTCGAGCATGGTCTCGCCGGCCGCGAACAGCCCGAGGTTCTCGCGGATCGCCATGTGCGGCGCGATGATCTCCGCCTGCGTGATGGTGTCCAGCTGTCCCCGGCCGTGGTACAGCATCAGCGACACGTGGGTGAACGGCTCCAGTCGCGCCCCGAAACGACTGGTCGTCTTTCGGATCCCCTTGGCAACCGCCCGGACCTTGCCGGACCCCTGGGTCATGACCGTGACGATCTTGTCGGCCTCACCGAGCTTGATGGACCGCAGGACGACGCCCTGCTCCTTGTACGGGGGCATAGGCGAATCGTACTGTCCCGGCCTTCCTCGAACCTCGATTCGGCTTGTGACGATTCCGTGGCGGTCACGATCGATCGGTCCGTGACACGGAACACGGACGGACCGTGACCGCCGCCACCGACCCCCTCCCGAGCGAGCCATAGCCTGGCGGCGTCATCACACGAGGGGAAGGAGAGCGCGATGTCAACCCGATCGCTGCAGGTGCAGGGGCCAGTGATCACCCACCGGAACAGCCGGCGGCTGGTTGCGGTGGCCTCCGTCGCGGCCGCGCTGTTCGTCGGAACGCTGATCGGTCGTTCGACCGCCCCGACCGCGTCGTCGCCGGTCGTCCGTCCGGCACCGGAGCTGACGCTCGGTGAGTCGTCGTCCGGAGATGCCGGCCGCGCCGCGATGTTCCACGCGATGAACGGCTTGGGAGGCGTGGCCGACGATCCGACCGTCTCCACGACTGCCATGCCGGGCGGCGCCGCCCGCCTAGCACACCAGCGGCCCTAGCGCACCGGGAAAGCGAGGCCGTCGGGGCATATCGGCCCCGGCGGCCGCTCGCTGTTCCGATCAGGCCCCCATCGGGTGCCACACCGTCTTGAACTCCATGAGCGCCGTGATCTCGTACGGGCTCTGCGCGTCGGCAGCGAACGGATCGACGTCGGGCGCGCGGTGGACCCGCTTCACGTTGTCCGCCGCAAGCCGCTCGACCTCTTCGATCAGGTCGCCGGGCACCCCCGTGACATCGATCGCGTTCACGTCCATGTGTCCGGCGAGCCACGGCACCAGCTCCGCGACCTTGCCGGTCAGGACGTTGACCACTCCGCCGGGAACGTCGGACGTCGCGAGCACCTCCGCGAGCGATACCGCCGGCATCGGAGCGGTCTCACTGGCGATCGCGACGACGGTGTTGCCCGAGACGATCGCGGGAGCGAGCCGCGAGACCAACCCCAGGAGCGACTGGTCCTGCGGGGCGACCACGCCAACGACACCCGTCGGTTCGGGGATCGTGAAGTTGAAGTACGGCCCCGCGACCGGGTTCGTCGTCCCGAGCGATTGATGCACCTTGTCGCACCAACCCGCGTACCAGACCCACCGATCGATCGCGGCATCCACGCCGCGATCGGGATCGGCCGCGCCCGCGTCCGCGAGCTCCGCGCGGAACTGCTCCCGCCGGCCCTCCATGAGCTCCGCGACCCGATAGAGGATCTGGCCGCGGTTGTACGCCGTCATGGCGGCCCACCCGGGCTGCGCGGCGCGCGCCGCCACGACCGCGTCGCGGAGATCCTTACGCGACGCCTGGGCGGCGTACCCCAGCGGCCGGCCGTCGTGCGCGAGCACCTCGTACGAACGACCCGACTCGCTCCGCGGGAACTTCCCGCCGATGAACAGCTTGGCGGTGCGTTTGACAGGGAGCCGCTCGCCCGTGCTCATGTCCCGATCGGCTCCAGCTCGAGGTACGGCTCCAAACCGTGCAGACCGCCTTCGCGCCCGAACCCGCTCTCCTTGTAGCCGCCGAACGGCGACGACGGGTCGAACCGGTTGAACGTGTTCGCCCATATGACGCCGGCCCGCAGACGCTCCGCCATCCATAGGATGCGCGAGCCCTTCTCCGTCCACACGCCGGCGCTGAGTCCGAACGGCGTGTTGTTCGCCTTCTCGACGGCCTCCTGCGGCGTGCGGAAGGTGAGGATCGACAGGACGGGCCCGAAGATCTCTTCGCGTGCGATCCGGTGCGACTGCGAGACACCTGTGAACAGCGTCGGCCGGAACCAGAATCCGCGCTCGGGAAGGACGCACGCCGGCTGGTAGATCTCGGCGCCCTCCTCGATCCCGGAAGCCACGAGCTCCTCGATCTTCGTCAATTGAGCGCGCGAGTTGATCGCTCCCACGTCGGTGTTCTTGTCGAGCGGGTCGCCGACGCGGAGCGTCTCCAGGCGCGCCTTGAGCTTGTCGAGCAACGCGTCGAACACCGGCTCCTGCACCAGGAGGCGCGACCCGGCGCAACACACGTGTCCCTGATTGAAGAAGATGCCGTTCACCACGCCCTCGACGGCCTGGTCGAGCGGCGCGTCCTCGAACACGATGTTCGCGGCCTTCCCTCCGAGCTCGAGCGTGAGCCGCTTGCCGCTGCCGGCGATCGATCGCTGGATCGCCTTGCCGACCTCCGTCGAACCGGTGAACGCGATCTTTTCGACCGGCGCATCCACGAGCGCGGCGCCCGTCTCGCCGGCCCCCGTCACGATATTGAGGACACCGGGAGGCAGCTCCGCCTCCTGGATCACCTGGGCGAGCAGCAGCGCGGTGAGCGGCGTGGTCTCCGCGGGCTTCAGCACGACCGTGTTGCCGGTCGCGAGCGCGGGCGCCAGCTTCCAGGCGGCCATCAGCATCGGGAAGTTCCACGGGATGATCTGCCCGGCCACACCGATCGGGCGAGCGATCCTGCCGGGGAACGCGTAGTCCAACTTGTCGGCCCAGCCCGCGTAGTAGAAGAAGTGGGCGGCCGCGAGCGGGATGTCGATGTCGCGCGATTCCTTGATCGGCTTGCCGCCGTTCAACGTCTCGAGCACGGCGAACTCGCGCGCGCGCTCCTGGAGCTGGCGCGCGATCCGGTAGAGGTACTTCGCGCGCTCCGCTCCCGGCATCTCGCGCCAGCCGTGTTGCGAGGCGTCGCGCGCGGCTTCGACCGCAAGCGCCACGTCCTCGGGACCGGCCTCGGCGACCAGCGCCAGCGGCTCCTCGGTGGCGGGATTGATCGTGACGAACCGCTTCCCCGACTTCGGCTCGACGAACTCGCCGTTGATGAACAGGCCGTAGGACTCGTCGAGCCGGACGACGTCGGTCGACTCGGGGGCGGGGACGTACTCCCACGGCACGGGACGTTCGATGGCTTCGCTCATCTAGTCCACCGTGAAGTAGTCGCGGCCCTGGTAGCGGCCGGTGCGTTCCTTGTCGATCTGCATCAACACGTCGTTGAGGAGCGTGGAGGCTCCGATCCGGAATCGGTCGGGCGTCATCCAGCTCGGACCGAGCGTCTCGTAGAGGAGCGTGAGGTACTGGATCGACTGCTTGGACGTGCGGACGCCGCCGGCGACCTTGATGCCCACCTCCACGCCGGTCCGACGATGGAAGTCGCGCGCGGCCTCCATCATGCAGAGCGCGGACGGGAGCGTGGCGCCGACCCCGATCTTGCCGGTCGAGGTCTTGATGAAGTCCGCTCCGGCCGCCATGGCGAGCATCGACGCTTGCCTGACCCGGTCGTAACTCCCCAGCTCGCCGGTCTCCAGGATCACCTTGAGGTGGGTCGTGCCCGCCGCCTCCCGCGCCGCAGCGATCTCGTCGTACGCCTGCGCGTACCGCCCGCCCAGGAACAGCGAGCGGTTGAGCACGATGTCGACCTCGTCCGCGCCGAGCTCCACGACCTCCGCGATCTCGCGCAGCCGGGCGTCGAGCGGGCCGAGCCCGGCGGGGAACGCCCCGGCGACGCTCGCGACGCGCACGCCGCTGCCACGCAGCTGTTCGACGGCGACCGGCACGAGCTGCGGGTACAGGCAGACGGCGGCGACGGAGGGTATCGACGGATCGACGGGGTCCGGTCGCACGGCCTTGGCGCACATCGCCACGATCTTGCCGACGGTGTCGGTTCCCTCGAGCGTCGTGAGGTCCATGCAACGGATCGCCAGGTCCAGCGCCCAGAGCTTCGACGACTTCTTGATCGAGCGCTTGGCGAGCGACGCCGCGCGCTCCTCCAGTCCGACGGCATCCACCGCCACGGCATGCGTGACCAGACGGTGCGCCTCCGCACCCGCCGACAGCACGGGACGCCGGTCGCTCCGCTGGATCTCGGCTGGCTGCGACATCGGTCGACTCCTCCTTCGATGCATCGTAGCCGACCGACTTCGAACGCCGCGCTCGGCTCGCTACGCTCGCAGCACGGTGATCGTCTCGTAGCGAACGGCTCAGAGTCCCAGGCGATCCAGGGCGCGCGGGTCGCGTTGCCACTCCTTCAGGACCTTCACCCGCAGATCCAGGAAGACGCGGGTGCCGAGCATCGGCTCCATCTGCATGCGCGCGGCCGTGCCGATCGCCTTCAACGTCTCACCACCGTGACCGATCACGATGCCCTTCTGTGAGTCGCGCTCCACGACCAGGGAGGCGTGGATCTTCGTCAGGTCGCCTTCGCGTTCGACCTCATCCACCACGACGGCGATCGAATGCGGGACCTCCTCGCGCGTGACACGCAGGGCCTGCTCGCGGACCAGCTCCGCCAGCGTGATCTCCAACGGCTCATCGGTGTCGGAGTCCGAGGGGTAGAGCGGCGGTCCCTCGGGCATCCGCGACACGATGAGGTCACGCAGCACCTCGACGCCCTCGCCGAACTGCGCCGAAACCGGCACGATCTCGTCGAACTCGCCCATCTCCTGGACGGCCGCCAGCTGGGGCACCAGCTTGTGATGCGAGAGGCCGTCGACCTTGTTCACGACGCAGATCTTCATGCCGCGCCCGGCGGCGACCTGATGCTCATACACGTACGCGTCGCCGCGGCCGACACCCGCCGCGGCGTCGACCACCAGCACCACGGCGTCGACGCCCTCGACCGCGTCGCGCACCAGGTTGTTGAGCCTCGTGCCGAGGAGGGTCGACGGCTTGTGGAAGCCCGGCGTGTCGGTGAACACGACCTGCGTCTCCTCGGTGTTGAGGATCGCTCGGATGTGGCGCCGTGTCGTCTGCGGCTTGTCGGAGACGATCGCGATCTTCC
Organism: uncultured Actinomycetes bacterium; assembly: GCA_963736335.1. Lineage (GTDB taxonomy): Bacteria > Actinomycetota > UBA4738 > UBA4738 > HRBIN12 > JBBQVZ01. Next base: position 1,447,298 of record CAVTOC010000005.1, read on the forward strand.
GGCCGGCGAGCGCGTTCACGAGCGTTGACTTGCCGACGTTCGGTCGTCCGACGACCGCCACGATGCCCGAGCGGAACCCGCTCATGAGAACGAGCGGAACGCGGCGGGGAGCAGCTCGCCGAGGGTCCACAGGACACGTTCCCGGGTGTCGACCTGCTCCGACGCCACCGGCACGTTGTCCGCCGCGAACTCCGCCAGCACCTGTCGGCAGCCCCCGCACGGCGACGCGGGACCGTCCCCGCCGGCGACGACCGCGACGGCCTCGATGTGCCGCTGGCCGCCGATGATCATGGCGCCGACCGCGTTGCGTTCGGCGCAGACCGAGAGCGGGTAGCTGGCGTTCTCGATGTTCACGCCGACGAACGTCTCGCCCCCGGCCAGGATCGCCGCGCCGACGGCGAACCCGCTGTAGGGAGCGTAGAAGCGCTCCCGCGCGCCGCGGGCCGCCGCGACGAGGCCGTCGAGGATGTCGTCCCCGATCGGGCTCACGCCGGCGTCACCTCCCCGTCCCGCTGCTCCTCAGGGTCGGGCTGCTTCATCGCGATCAGCACCTTCGCGATCCGCCGCCCCTGGACCTCTTCCGCGGTGAACGTCAGCCCCTGGAACTCGACCGAGTCGCCGCTCTTGGGGATCCTGCCGAACAGCTCGAGCATCAGGCCCGCCACGGTGTCCCAATCCTCATCGGGCAGCTCGACGTCGAGCAGCTCGTTCACGTCGTCGACCGAGGCCTTCCCCGACACGCGGTACGAACCGTCGCCCACCGGAACGAGCTCCGGTTCTTCGCGGTCGTACTCGTCGGCGATCTCGCCCACCAGCTCCTCCAACAGATCCTCGAGCGTCACCAGGCCCGACACCGAGCCGTACTCGTCGGTCACGAGCGCGATGTGGAACTTGTCGCGCTGCATCTCGCGAAGGAGCTCGGCCACCTTCTTCGTCTCCGGGATGTAGTGCGGCTCCCGGACGATCTCGTTCAGCGGTGCGTCGTGCTTGCCCTGGTGGAGCGCCTTCAGGACATCCTTCGCGTAGATGATGCCCGCCACGTCGTCCAGTTCCTCGTGGTAGACGGGGATCCGCGAGTATCCGTGCTCGAGCACGAGCGCCTGTACGTCGCGGAGCGCCATGTCATCCTCGATCGCGACGATGTCGGGACGCGGCACCATCACCTCCCGCACGATCGTGTCGCCGAACTCGAAGATGGAGTGGATCAGATCCTTCTCTTCGTCTTCGATCTCACCTTCTTCGGACGCGACCTCCGCCGAGGCGCGGAGCTCCTGCTCGGTGATGTACGGCCCCTGTTTCAGGCCCTTGCCGGGCATGATCACGTTCGCGAGTCGTAGCAGTCCCTTGGCGAACGGCCCGATCAGACGGGTGAGGAACACCAGGATCGGCGCCGTCATCAGGCCGACGCGATCGGTCTGCTGGATGGCGAACGTCTTCGGCGTCACCTCGGCGAAGATGAACAATAGGATCGTCATGACGACGGTCGAGATGATCTCGCCGGCCCGCTCCCAATGCCGCACGGCGAGCGAGGTGGCGATCGTCGTGCCGCCGATCGTGGCGAGCAACGTGAGCAGGAGGACGACGTTCAGGTAGTTCGCGGGGTTCTCCGCGATGCGCGACAAGGCCGCTGCCCCGCGACGCCCTTCCTCGACAAGGCGAAGCGCACGCACCCTGTTCGTCCGGGTGATCGCGACCTCGGTGGCGGCGTTGAATGCCACCACGATGATCAGAAGGACGATGATCCCGATCTCCAGCCAGTCGGTCGGACTCACGGGACCCGCACCCCGCTGTACCGCTCCTGGCGCGCCCACATCTCCGCGCGTTCCCCGTCCTCCTCGTGGTCGTAGCCGAGCACGTGAAGGATGCCGTGCACGACGAGCAGGCGGATCTCCCCGGCCGGGTCGTTCGGGTTGTTCCGCGCGGCCACCGACGGGGCGACGATCACATCCCCCAACAACCGCACACCGCGGTCGTCGACCTCGTCGAGCGGGAACGACAGCACGTCGGTCGGTCCCTCCTCGTGCATGTACCGAACGTGCAGCCCGGCCATCTCGACCTCGTCGACGAACGACACCGACAGCTCGATCGCGTCCGTGAGCCCTTCCGCGGCGAGCGTCTGTACGGCGAGCACGGTCAGGCCTTCCTCATCGACCGGGGTGGATGCGCGGTTGGAGATGAGGACCGCCGGATGGCTGCCGTCGTCGTTGCCCATGGCGGTCAGGGACGTTCGGCGGCCGACGCATCCCGCTGCTCGCCGAAGCGGCGGTAGGCCTCCACGATGTCTTGCACGATCTTGTGCCGAACGACGTCGCGCGCGCCCAGGTGACAGAACTCGATGCCCTCGATGCCTTCCAAGATCTCCTGGACGACGGCGAGCCCCGACGCCTGCCCGCTCTGCAGGTCGGTCTGGGTCGCGTCGCCGTTCACGACGGCCTTCGAACCGAACCCGATACGCGTCAGGAACATCTTCATCTGCTCCGGGGTCGTGTTCTGCGCCTCGTCCAAGATGATGAACGCATCGTTCAACGTGTTGTGCGTGACGAGGAAGTCGTCCGTGACGTAGAGCGAGTCCGCCGCAGCCACCTGGATGCAGATGGTGTCCTCCTCGCCCTCCGGCTCGATGCTATCGACGAAGCGCATCGGACGTCCGCCGCCGCCGAACGCACGATACGTCCATCGCTTGCGAGTGAGACGGAAGGGCTCGATGCCCCCGGGCAGGCGGATATCGAGCACGAACGCGTCGGATCGGTATCCAACCGGCCGTCCCTTCGCACGACCGGGTGGGCGTCCGGCGGCGGGACGTGTCCTCAAGTACACGACGCCTCCGAGCGAGCGGACCAGGAACACGACATCGTCACGGAGCTGCGGCGAGGTGGTGGTGTATTGGACTCGGCAGCTGCGCCGTCGCTGCGTCACCGGACCGCCGTCCGTATCGAGCAGTCCTTGGAGCAGCGCGAGCCTGACGTCGGAGGAGTTGTGGAGATACACATCCGGCACGAACTTCGTGGCCGACCGCGCGCCGGCCAGACCGAGCTCACGCAGCGTCCGCGTCACCGGGTTCGCGATCCTCGTTCCGCCGCGCTCCCCGGCTCGGTGCCGGAGCACGTAGTCAAAGCCACTCTTGTACGCCAACTCGATCCCTTCGAGCTGCATCTCGAGCGCCAGCGCGAGCTCCGGATCACCTGTCGAGAACGAGGGGGTGGTTGACGTTGTGATGCAACCGTCGCCGAGGAGCAGCCCGAGGGCATATGGGTCCATCGGTACCGACTGTGGTTCGAACTCCGCAGGTCGGGAGATGAGTGGCAGCTCGAATCGATGAGCGTGCGTACCGCGGAGGCGGCCGATCATCTCTTGGGTCTCGAGCACTCGGGCCGGCTTGCCTCGTCGCTTGTCCTCCGGCGTCACGACGGCCCAGAGGTGTTCCCCGCAACAAACCGTTGAGGCTCCGTCCTGAGCGGTCACCCGGAACACCGGTTTGCGTCCCTGCGGATACACCCCGAGCACAGGGGTAGGAAGCCCGTCGGATCCGACGACGAGATCGCCCACGCCGAGTGCCCCGATCGGCCTGAAGCCGTTCGGTGTGAGGACGTTCCTCGAGTACGGTTGCGCACGGCCTCGCATGAACGCCAGCGGCGCGACCTCGACGGTGCCGCGCTCCATCAGTCGCGACAACGTGTCGGCGCCGGTCATCTCGAACAACGCGTCGTAGAGCGGACGCATGTACGGGTCGATCTTCTCGTAGAGCGTGCCCGGCAGGAACCCGAGCCGTTCGCCGGCCTCCACGGCCGGACGCGTGAGGATCAATCGGGAGACCTGATGCTCTTGGAGCGCACGGACGGCGGTGGCCACGGCCAGGTACGTCTTGCCGGTGCCGGCCGGGCCGATCGCGAACGTCACGGTCGACGAGCGGATGGTGTCGACGTAGCGCTTCTGCCCGATCGTCTTCGGTGTGATGCCCTTGCCCCGGGCCGTGAGCAGCCGGTCGCCCAGCACCTCGCTCGCGCGCATCGGCGTGCCGCCGTCGTCGCTCCCGCCCTTGACCATCTGGATGGCCTCGCCCACGGCCGAGTCGGAGAGCTCGTTCCCCCGTTCGAGCAGCGTCAGCAGCTCCTCGAAGATGCTGCTGACCCGCTCCGCTTCGGCGGGTGGGCCGGAGATGGTGATCTCGTTGCCCCGGACCAGGATCTCGCAGTCGAACGCGGACTCGATGAGCTTCAGGAACGCGTCACGCTGGCCGAGGAGCGCCACCATCGGCTGGTGGCCCGGAACGAGGATCTTCACTTGGTTGGTGGCGTTCGCCAAGTACGTCTCTCTCGGGGCGGAGCCCCGTTCCCTCCTGTGTCGAGCGACGGTCAGTTTCGACCTTCCCGTGATTCTAGCGGTTGGACGGCATCGGTCCTCAACCGGGGGGCCAGGCCATCGCGCGCCCGCCGAGCAGGTGCAGATGCAGGTGGAAGACGCTTTGGCCGGCGTCCGGACCGACGTTGGTCACCAGGCGCCACCCGCTCGCAGAGATGCCTTCGGCGTCCGCGAGATGCGAGGCGGCCTGCACGAGCGCGACGAGCACGCTCCCATGCTTACCCTCGATATCGGTCGCCGAGGGGATGTGGTCCTTCGGGATAGGAGGATGTGCACGGGAGCCTGCGGGTTGGTGTCGCGGAACGCCACCACGGTGTCGGACTCGTGCAGGATCTCGGCCGGTATCTCGCGCGCGGCGATCCGGCAGAAGATGCACTCGGCGTCGTACGCCATGTCGGCCATGCGTCGAAGCCTAGCGTTTCAGGCGACCCGGGGACTCAGGCATCGGGCCTCCTGAGCTCCGTGCGCGCGGGCTCGCGCTTCGACGTGACCTCGCCCCGGATCTGGGCGAGCTGCTCGATGAGCTTGCGCTCCTCACGGGAAAGGTCCGTCGGCGTGATCACGTGGACCGTGACGTAGAGGTCGCCCCGGCCGCGGCGGTTGATGTTCGGCACGCCCTTGCCGCGCAACTTGATCACCGTGCCGGACTCGGTCCCCGCCTCGATCCGCAGATGCTCGATCCCGTCGAGCGTCTCGAGCTCGACGTCGGCCCCGAGGGTCACCTGGGTCACGGAGAGGTCGGCGATCGCGAACAGGTCCTGTCCCCGCCGGTCGAACGCCAGCGACGGCTCGACGCGGATGCCGACGAAGAGGTCTCCCGACTGCCCGCCGGCCCGTCCTTCGTTCCCGGAGCCACCCACCCGGAGCTCCATCCCGTCGGCGACTCCCGCCGGAACGTCGACGACGACGGTCTCGGCTTTGCGCACGCGCCCTTCGCCGAAGCACGTCTCGCACTTGTCGGGGATCTCCTGGCCCGTTCCCTCGCACGTCGGGCAGGGCGATGCGGTCATCACCGTTCCGAAGATGCTCCTGCGCATCTGTTGGAGCTCGCCGCTCCCGTGACAGGTCCGGCACGCGACGGGGGCGGTCCCGGGCTGCGCGCCGTTGCCCAGACACGTCTGGCACACCGCCATCCGGTCCAGCTGCAACTCCTGGCGGACGCCGAACGCCGCCTCCGTGAAGGACAGGGTCAATACCGTCGACAGATCCTCGCCTCGCCGGGTTCGCGTCGGACGGCGACCACGCCGCGTTCCACCGAACCCACCGCCGAAGAACATGTCGAAGATGTCCTGGATGTCGTTGAACCCGGCGCCCGACGGCCCACCGGCCTGGCCGAACGTGTCGTACTGCTGGCGCTTCTGCGGGTCGGAGAGGATCTCGTAGGCGCCCACGATCTCCTTGAACCGCTCCTCCGCCTCCGGCGCCGAGCTCACGTCCGGGTGATGTTCGCGCGCGAGCGCCCGGTAGGCGCGCTTGATCTCGTCCGGCGACGCGTCGCGCTGGACGCCGAGGATCTCGTACAGGTCCCGGACCGCAGCCATCCGCTATCCGTCGAGCTCCGTCGCGAGCTCCGACAGCCGCCGCGCCACCGCGCGGACCGACGCCATCGCGGACAGGTAGTCCATCCGTGTCGGCCCGACCACGCCGATCGTGCCGAGCGTCGCATCCCCCACCTTGAACGGCGCCGTGACGAGCGACGCGTCCCACTCGCCGGTGCTCGGGTGCTCGGTGCCGATCGTCACCGCCAGCCCGGCGGAGCCCGCGCTCACGTCCTGCAGGACGTGCATGATCTCCTGCTCGCGCTCCAGCGTCTCGAACAGGCGGCGGAGCGTCTCCCGGCGCCACGCCTGCGCCTCATCGGCCAGGTTGGAGACGCCGCCGACCACGACGTGGCCACCGGTCTCACCGTGTTGCGCGGTACGCAGCGTCTCCGCGACGTCGAGCAACAGGTCACGGTGCTCCCGGGCGTCCTCGGCGGCGAGCTTCAACAGCCGCGCCTGCGCCTCGGTGTAGGTCAAGCCTCGGAGCTCGCCGAGCCGGCGTTCCGTCTCGCGGAGCGCGCGGTCGTCCAGCGACTCGGGGCGGTCGAGTATCCGCTTGTCGACGCGACCGTGCTGACCGACGGCGAGCACCATCATGGTCGGCCCCATGTCGATCAGCTCCAGCCGCACGATGGGCTCCTCGGCTACGGACGGCGGCACGGCGAGGCCCGCGTACTGCGTCAGCCGTGAGAGCAGCTGGACGCTCCCCTTCAGGACCTCCTCGAGATCGAGGATCGCCTCGGCGAAGTAGCTCGCGATCGCGCGACGCTGCGCATCCCGCAGGCGACCGCCGGCCGGGAGCGAGTCGACGAAATGCCGGTAGCCGATGTCGGTGGGGATCCGTCCCGCGCTGGTGTGCGGGTGGGACAGGTAGCCGAGCTCCTCGAGCGCTGCCATCTCGTTGCGGATGGTGGCGCTGGACACGCCGATCCCGGCTCGCTCCGCGATCGTCTCGCTGCCCACGGGCTCGCCGCTACGGACGTACTCCTCCACGATGGCGTGCAGGACCGCCGACTTGCGCGGACCGAGCTCTCCCCGTTCGACCATGGCCCCATGATACGTAGCACTCCCGCGCTCGGAGTGCTAACGGCTCCTTCGGTCAGCCGACCGTCACGCTCACGGTATGCCAACCCGTGGCTCCGTTCGGGAACGGCGGCAGCGGCTGCTCGGGCTGTGTCGCGCCGTCCGCGTCGGTCGCGCGGACCTGGAGCGTGTGGCTCCCCGCGGCCGCCTGCCACGGCCATCGCCACTGACGCCAGGTATCGGTCGTGTCCTGCGCGGAGAGCATCGCTTCGTTCCACTCGCCGTCGTCCACGCGGACCTCGACCCGTTCGATACCGCGGTGCTGAGCCCACGCGACGCCGGCCACCATCACCGTGCCGACCTTCGCGTTCGATCGCGGTGTGTCGATCCGGGACTCCGTCTTGATCGCCGCCTGCTGCGCCCAGCCGCGCTGCACCCAGTACGCGTCGTACGCATCGAACATCGTGAGCTCGATGTCCGTGATCCATTTCGTCGCCGACACGTACCCGTACAACCCGGGCACGATCATGCGGACGGGGAACCCGTGGGTGAACGGCAGGACCTCGCCGTTCATCGAGACCGAGAGCATCGCGTCCCGGCCGTCCATCGCGACGGACGTCGGCGTTCCCACCGTGAAGCCGTCGACGGACCGCGACACGATCTGGTCGGCGTCCGGGTGGACGCCGGCCTCCTCAAGCAACGGCTTGAGCGGAGCCCCGACCCAGCGGGCGTTCCCGATGTAGGGGCCGCCGACCGGGTTCGACACGCACGTGAGCGTGACGTCTCGCTCGATGAGGTCACGGGCCATCAGGTCGTCGAGCGTCAGCTCCATCTCGTGATCGACCATGCCGTGGATCGTCAGGCGCCAGCCGTCCGTGTCGACCCGCGGGACCACGAGCGCGGTATCGACGCGGTAGAAGTCGGCGTTGGACGTGATGAACGACGAGAGACCGGGCGTGTCGAAGCCGGCCGGGGGCGGGGGTGCCACGTTGTTCGGCGACGGGATCGTCAGCGCGTCGCGCGCGGCCTCGGCCACGCCGAAGCGCCGTGAGCTGATGAACCTGCCGAGTCCACCCGCCACGACGGCCGCTCCGCCGATCGTGAGCGAGGCGAACAAGAACCGTCGTCGGCCGAGTTCGCCGGGCGTCTCGAGCGGACCGTCTTCGCTTCGGACGACCGACGGTTGGGCAGCTTTGAGGAGCCAGGTCAACACATACGAACCTGCGAACGCACCGACGATCGACGGGACGACGGAGAGGACGCTGCCGGTCGGGCGCTTGAACGCCGCGACGGCGCCCACGGCCGCGAGGACCCAGAGCCCCGTCAGCCCGATCCACGGCCGGCGGATCGACGCGATGCCCAGGACGGCCGCGAGGATAAGGATCACGACGATCATCCCCACGATCAAGGCGCGTTTGTCGTTCGCGCCGAACGTGCGGATCGCGAACGACTTAAGCCACTCGGGCGTCGCGTCGATCATGGCGCTGCCGACGGCGACGAGCGGCGACGACTGGTCGTCGATGAACGAGGAGACGACCTCGGCGACCCCAAGGGCGAAGAGCGCGGTCAACACGCCGACGACCGCCCCACGGAACGTAGACGTCGTCCGGCGGGGTTCCGCTGTTCTCATACGCGTCTCCACGATAGAGATACGTTACGGACGTCCAGTTGGACCGTTCCCCCCTCCTAGTCCGAAGCGGACTAGTTCCCGGCGAGCGCGAGGACGAGCTCGTTCAGCAGCAGCATGCCGCGCTCCGTCGGCACGAGCGACCCGTCGTCCTCTTGGAGCAGGCCGTTCTCCAGGAACGGGAGCGCGACGTCCGCGTCGACCCATGACGACGGGATGCCTTGCAGGATCCGCAACCGGAGGAACACCTCTTCCAGGTAGGCGTCCGACGGGTCCAGCCGCTCGTCGCCGCCGGTCGGCAGCTGCCCGCCCTCGACGCGCTCCATGTACTCCTCGGGCGGGCCGGACGTTCCACCAACGCCGGTCGTCGCGGAAGGAGTGCGCGCCGGCGCCGAGCCCGACGTACGCGCGGCGTTCCCAGTACCCAAGGTTGTGGCGGCATTCGTAGCCGGGCTTCGCCCAGTTCGAGACCTCGTAGTGCTGATACCCGGCGCCACGCAACAGGTCGCACGCGGCCGAGAACATGTCGGCCTGCAGGTCGGGATCGGGTGCCGGGACCGCGCCCGCCGACACCTTGCGGCCGAGCGCCGTCGCCGGTTCGATCGTGAGCGCGTACGCGCTGATGTGCTCCGGCGACAGGTCGATCGCCTGCTCCAACGTCCGCTCCCACGAGTCCAGGCCCTCGCCGTCCGCGCCGTAGATGAGGTCGAGGTTCACGTTCTCGTAGCCGGCGGCGCGGGCGGCGACGAACGCCCGTCGCACGCTGTCGGGCGAGTGCAGGCGCTCGAGCGCCTCGAGCACGCCGCGATCGAACGACTGCGCGCCCACCGACAACCGGTCGAACCCGGCCGCGAGCAACCCGTCCAGCTTCTGCGTGTCCACGGTGTCGGGGTTGGCCTCGATCGAGATCTCGGCGGCGTCGCGCACGATGAACCGGTCGCGGACGTGCGTCAGCACACCCTTCAGATCGGCGACATCGAGCGTGGTCGGCGTGCCTCCGCCGAAGAAGATCGACACGACCTCGTCGTCCGCCCATGCGGGCGCGGCCAAGCCGGCCTCCGCCAGGAGCGCCCGGACGTATCGAGGCGCCAGGTGATCCAGGCCCGCATACGCGTTGAAGTCGCAGTAGCCGCAGCGCGTCAGGCAGAACGGCACGTGGACGTAGATCCCGACGTCGGTCACTTCTTCTTCTCCCTGGCGCCGCCGTCGTCCACGCGCAACGCGGCGATGAACGCCTCCTGCGGCACGTCCACCCGGCCGACGCGGCGCATGCGCGCCTTCCCGCGCTTCTGCTCCTCGAGCAGCTTGCGCTTGCGCGTGATGTCGCCGCCGTAGCACTTGGCCAGGACATCCTTCCTCTTGGCCTTCACGGTCTCGCGCGCCACGATCCGCGAACCGATCGCCGCCTGGATCGCGACGTCGAACAGCTGCCGGGGGATCAGCTCGCGCAGCCGCTCGACCATCTGCCGGCCGTACGTCGCCGCCTTTGAGCGATGGACCACGGAGCTGAACGCGTCGATCGGTTCGCCGTGCAGCAGCACGTCGACACGGACCAGATCTGCCTCCTGGTATCCCCACGGCTCGTAGTCGAGGGACGCGTAGCCACGCGTCCGCGACTTCAGCGCGTCGAAGAAGTCGAACACGATCTCGGCGAGCGGCAGGACGTAGTGGATCTCGGCCCGCTCGGGCGTCAGGAACGACATGTCGACCTGCTCGCCGCGGCGCGATTCGCAGATGTCCAGAACCGTGCCCACGAAGTCGGCCGGCGTGATGATCGTGGCGAACACGATGGGCTCCTCGACCATGTCATACGTACCCGGGACCGGCATCTCCGCCGGGTTGTGCACGACCACCACTTCGTCGCCGCGGATCACGCGGAACTCCACGTTCGGCGCGGTCGCGATCAGCTCCAGGTCGAACTCGCGCTCCAGGCGCTCCTTCACGATGTCCATGTGGAGCAATCCCAGGAATCCGCACCGGAAGCCGAAGCCGAGGGCCATCGATGTCTCGGGCTCGTACTGGAGGGCGGCGTCGGAGAGCTTCAGTCGATCCAGCGCCTCACGCAGCTCGGCGTAGTCGCCGCCCTCGGCCGGGAACAGCCCGGACCAGACCATGGGCTTCGGCTCGCGGTAGCCCGGGAGCGGTTCGGTCGCACCGCGTTTGCCGGCGAGCGTGATCGTGTCGCCGACCTTCGCCTGGTGCACCTCCCGCAGCCCGGTCACCAGGTAGCCGACCTCCCCCGGTCCGAGCACATCGACCGGCGTGGCTTCGGGCGCCATGACCCCCGCCTCCTCGGCCTCCGATTCGACGCGCGTCGCCATCAGGCGGATCCGCTCGCGAGAGGGCAGCGAGCCGTCCTTCACGCGGATGTAGGTGATGACGCCGCGGTACGGGTCGAACATCGAGTCGAAGATCAGCGCGCGGAGCGGCGCGTCGGCGTCGCCCACCGGCGGCGGAACCTGGGCGACGATCGCGGCAAGCAGCTCCTTCACGCCGGCGCCCGACTTCGCCGAGATCCGCAGGATGTCGTCGGGGTCGCGGTCCAGCAGGTCGGCGAGCTCCTTCGCACGCTGATCGGGCTCGGCTGCCGGCAGGTCGATCTTGTTCAGGGCGGGCACGATCACCAGGCCGGCGTCGCGCGCCAGGTGGAAGTTCGCCAGGGTCTGCGCCTCGATCCCCTGCGCGGCGTCGACGAGCAGGACGGCTCCCTCGCAGGCCTCAAGGGACCGCGACACCTCGTACGTGAAGTCCACGTGGCCGGGCGTGTCGATCAGGTTCAGCTCGAAGCCCTCATGGAGCAGCCGGACGGCCTGGGCCTTGATCGTGATGCCTCGCTCGCGCTCAAGATCCATCTTGTCGAGGTACTGGGCACGCATGTCGCGGCCCTCGACCGTGTGGGTCAGCTCCAGCAGGCGGTCGGCCAGCGTGGACTTGCCGTGGTCGATGTGCGCCACGATGCAGAAGTTGCGGATGTGGGAGATGTCCGTCACGAGACCTCCATGGTACGGGCACGCAGGCCTCGGACCTGCGCGGGGGCACGTTCGGAGGCTGCTGGTAGCATCGGACACTCATGGCAAACATCAAGTCCCAGATCAAACGCAATAAGCAGAACGAAAAGCGTGCGGAGAAGAACAAGGCCGTCCGCACGTCGCTCAAGACCTCGACGAAGAAGGTCCGCACCGCCGTCGCATCGGGCGACGCCGAGGCCGCGACCGCCCTGGCGCTAGAGACCTCACGCGCGCTGGACAAAGCCGCGTCGAAGGGCATCGTCCACAAGCGGACCGCGGCCCGCCGCAAGTCCCGCCTGGCGAAAGCCGCGAACAAGGTCGGCGCCTCGGCCACCGCCGAGTAGCCACACCTTTCGATCCGAACGTCCGAACGACCCTCGTTCAGGTCGCGGCGATGGCCGTAACCAGGGTGGGCATGACCACGTCGGCGCTCGCGCCGGACTTCATGGCGCGGTCCGCCTCGACCAGGCGTTCGTGCAGGTTGATGAGCTGCCCCAGCGAGAAGTTCCGTGCCTGCTGCTGGTACCGCCGGGCCTGCCAGTCGAACCGGAGCCCCGCCGCTCGCGCCAGCTCCGCGGGCGGCATCCGATCGGGCAGGGCCCGCACCTTCATGAGGTCGCGGAGCCTGCTCGCGATGCCGCCGAGCACCATCAGCGCGTCGTCGCGTCCCTCCTCCAGCGAGCGCCACGAGCGGATCGCTCCCGGGAGGTCCTTGGCGAACGCCCGATCGCACAGGTCCCACACCTTCTGCTCGCCGAGCCCGCGGAACTGCTTCGCGACGATCTGCGGAGTGACGCGCGTGCCCGTGAACGCCGAGCCGAGCTGTCTGAGGGCGGCGACGAGCTGACCCGGCTCCTCGCCGAGGATCTCGACGAGCGCGTGCACCGCGGGTGGCGTCACGTCGAGCCCGTCGCGCTTGGCGCGCTGCATCAGCCACGGCTCCAGGTCCTTGCGAGCGATCTTCACCTCGAGCACCTGCCCGACCGGCTTGACCAGCTTGTCCAGCGCCGCCGGCACCTTCGCGCGATCCCCGACCTGCGCGCAGATCACGAGCGGCGCGTCCGGATCCGGCGAGGCGAGGTAGGCCGCCAGCTCGGCCAGCGCCTCCCTGGGAAGGCTCTTCGCGTCCGCGATCAGCAGCGCCCGGGGTTCACCGAACAGCGACGGTGTAGCCAGGTCCTGGAGCTCGTTGCCGCGCCACTCGGCGGCGTCGATCTCGGTGGCTCTGCGGTCGCCGAGCAGCTCGAGCGCCCGCTCCCTGAGCAGGAACTCGTCCTCCCCCCAGAGCAGGGTCACGGACGGATCCTTGGCGGGGCTCATCGGTCGGATCGTACAGAGATCCCCCGACTCCCGAACGTCACGACGATGTCGCCGTGCTGGTCGGTCCGCCAGATCTGGGCGCCGGTGGCCGCGATCGCTTGAAGCGTGGACGGCACGGGATGGCCGTAGTCGTTCGGCTGGCCCACGGAGATCACCGCGAGCTCGGCGTCGACGGCCTGGAAGAACTCGGGGAGCGACGTTGCCGCGCCGTGGTGCGGGACCTTCAACACCTCCGCGTGGATCGGCGCGTGCTCGTCCAGCAGCACCTGCTGCGCCGGCTGCTCGGGCTCCCCGCCGAACAGCACCGTGTCCTCCAGGTAATGCAGCATGATCACCAAGGAGTCGTTGTTCGGGTCTGAGTTCGTCCCCGTCCAGCAACGGTCGGGCGACAGCACGTCCAGACGCAGATCGCCGACCGTGAAGGAGTCCCCGGCTCGCGGGTAGCGGACCGGCAGGTGCTCGTCGGCGATCGCGACGTCGAGATCGGCCTGGATCGCCGACGTATCGGGGCAACCGGGCTCGAGCACCAGACCGACCGGCACGCCGCCCAGCACGTTCGGCAGCCCGATGATGTGGTCGGCGTGGGGATGCGTCGCCACGACGACGTCCAGGCGCTTGACGCCCAAGGCGGCGAGGTCCGTCGCGACCTCTTCCTGATCCGGCCCTCCGTCGACGAGCATGTGCACGCCCCCCGGCGACGTCACGAGCGCCGCGTCGCCCTGACCGACGTCGAAGAATCGCACGACCAACCCCGACGGCGTGCCGACGCCGAGCGCTGACGACCAGACCACGAGCGGGAACGCCGCCACGGCCAGCACGATCACCGGGCGCGGCGGGCGCCATCGTCGATGCAACGCCCATGCGAGCGCCACCACCGCGGCGCCGCCCAGGATGAGCACGGCCGGACCGCCGCCCGACGTCACGTGGCCGACGGGCGCCTTCGAGAGACGGTCCGCGACCCATTCGAGGTAGCGCATCGGGATCAGTGCGAACGCGGCGAGCAGATGACCGGCCCCCACCGAGACGAGCCCGATCGCCGCGGCGACGAGCCCCAACAGCAACGCCGGCGAGACCGCGGGGAACGCCATGAGGTTCGCGATGATCGTCACGCCCGGGACCTCGTGGAAATGGAACAACAGGAGCGGTGTCACGCCGAGCTGCGCGGCGAGCGTGGTGCCCGCGGCGAGAGCGACCGGCGCCGGCACGAACCGCCGGAGACGCTCTCCGATCGGGGACGCCAGCGCCACCATCCCGGACGTGGCCGCCACCGACAACTGGAACCCGATCGACCAGACGAGCCACGGGTCGAGGATCACGAGCACGAGGACGGCCGCGGCCAGGATCGAGCCCGTCGCCCGCGGCCTGCCGATCAGCACGCCCACGAGCGCGATCGTGGCCATCACCCCCGCGCGCATCACCGACGGCTCCGCGCCGGTCATCACGACGAAGAACGCGACGGTGCCGACGCCCAGTCCGAACCGGGGCCACCGGGTCAGCCGGAGCAGCGAGGCCAGCCCGAGGATCGGCGCCAGCACCATGGCGACGTTCTCGCCCGAGACCACCAGCAGGTGGCCGAGCCCGGTCGCCTGGAAGTCGCGCGTCATGCCGGCGTCCAGCTGCGAGGCATCGCCCATCGCCAGCCCGAGGAGCAACCCCGCCTCTCGCGCAGGGAACAGGCGCGCGATCGACCGGCCGACGAACGCTCGGAACACCTGCGTCGCACGGATGAACGGGCTTGGGGACGGCCCCAGGCGTTCGACCACGTCGCCGTTCAGCTCGACGACCATGCCCTGGTGGGCGAGCGCGTCGCGGAATCCGGGATCGTCGGGCCGGCGGATCACGCCTTCGGCTCGCACGACGTCCCCGCGCACCCAGCCCCGCGGGTCGTCCTCGGCGCTCAGCCACAGGGATCCGTGCAGGGACGCGGCACCGCCGGACCACTCCACGCGCGTGACGTCGAGGACGGCGTGCCATCCGAACGAGCCGGGCTCCGGATCGGTGTGGAGCGCACCGATCACCGTCACGCGGCGAGGCGCGAGCTGGGCGGGTAGCGAGCCGTCGAGCCAGGAAGCGTGGACCCCCGACCACCCGGCGCCCAACAGGACAAGCCCGGCCATCGCGAAGACGATCGCGGTGAGCGGCGAACCACCGACCGCTCTCGGAGCGACGACGACCGAGACGGGCGCCGGGAGTGGCGCCGACAGCCCGCTCGCCTCCAGCGGATCTCGATCAGTCGCGCTGCGGGGAGCCGCGAGAAATGCGCCCGCGAGCCCGGCGAGACCCAGCGCCATCCCCATCCAGGGACGAGCCCACGGCGGGTGGATCTCCCATGCGAGCAGTCCCGACCAGAACGCCACCGCAGCCGCAGGCAGCGCCCACGCGTTCATACCGTGGCGAAGGGCCGGATGTCCTCGAGTGTCGCGGGGCCGATCCCACTCACGTCGATCAGGTCGTCCACCGTCGCGAACGGCCCGTTCTGGGTCCGGTACTCGATGATCGCCGCCGCGGTCACCGGACCCACGCTGGGCAGATCTTCGAGCTCGGTCTCGCTCGCGGTGTTGATGTTGATGAGCGCGCTCCCGCTCGACACCGCGCCCGTGCTGGACGAGCCCGCTCCGACGGATGCGGTCGATCCGGGCTTCGGGATGACGATCTGCGTACCGTCGGTGAGCGGAGCCGCGAGGTTCAACGACGTGAGGTCGGCACCGTTCCGGGCGCCGCCTGCGCGGTTCACCGCGTCGATCACGCGATCGCCCGTTGCGAACTCGTAGACGCCGGGACGCCGCACCCATCCGGCGACGTCGACGATGATCGATGCGGGACTCGGCGTCGGCGACCCCGCGAGACCGGCCACCGGCGACACGACCGGCGACACCGCATCGGCCGGCGCCGCGATGTCGACCGGGCGAGGCAGTGACCGCATGTACCAGAACCCGGCACCGAGCAACGTCGCCACGACGACGATAACCAGCCCCGTCAGCTCCCCTCGAGAGAGCGAATCGAGCCGCTCGCGGATCGACATGCGCGGGACGCTACCCGTGAAGGCCGCGCCCTTCCGTGACCGGAGTCACACGGGCGAGCGAGGTCAGCGCGCGGTGACGAAGTTCACGAGCTTGGGTGCGCGCACGATCTCCTTGGCGATGGCACGATCCCCGATCGCTCGTCGCGCCGCCTCGGAGGACCGGGCGCGCTCCAGACACAGCTCCTCGGAGGCATCCGCGGACACCTCGATCTTGTCGCGCACCTTGCCATCCACCTGGACGATCAGCGTCACGGTGTCCTCCGCGGCGAGGGACGGGTCATAGCTCGGCCACGACGACACGTGCACCGACGACCCGTTCCCCAGCACCTCCCTCCACAGCTCTTCGGCGGCGTAGGGCGCGAACGGGGCGAGCATCTGCGCCAGCGCGCTCGCCGCATCCCGAGCCCCGCCGCCGGCGTCCAGCGTCGCGCGCATCTCGTTCGTCAGCACCTGCAGCTTCGAGATCGCGGTGTTGAACCGGAACCGCTCGAGGTCCTCGGTCACGCCCTTGATCGTGCGATGCCTCAGACGCCGAAGCGCTTCGGGCTCGTCGGCGTCGGCTCCTTGAGCCATCGCGTCGTCCGTCACGGCGAAGACGCGACCCAGCCAGGCCGTCACCCCCGGCCGCTTGTTCGGATCCCCGGCGATCAGCTTCCAGTCGATGTCGTCCTCGAACGGACCGGCGAACAACATGATCAAGCGCATCGAATCGGCGCCCCACCGTTCAACGAGCGGCATGGGCTCGACGACGTTGCCCAGGGTCTTGGACATGGACGCCCCGTCGTAGATCACCTGGCCCTGGTTCATCAGGCGAGGGAACGGCTCGGTGAACCCGATCAGCCCGAAGTCGTACAAGGCCTTCGTGAAGAACCGGCAGTACAACAGGTGCAGGATCGCGTGCTCGACACCCCCGGTGTACTGGTCGGTCGGCATCCATCGGTCGACGTCCTCGCGCCGGAACGGCCCGCCCTCGAACCCCGGTGAGCAGTAGCGGAAGAAGTACCAGGAAGAGTCCACGAACGTGTCCATGGTGTCGGTGTCGCGCCGGGCATCTCCGCCGCACGTCGGACAGGCCACCTTCGACCACGATGGGTGGCGTGCCAGCGGCGACTCTCCCCCCGGCTGGAAGTCCACGTCGTCGGGCAGCAGCACGGGCAGCTCGTCGTCGGGCACGGCCACCTCGCCGCAGGTCTCGCAGTGCACGATGGGGATCGGCGCACCCCAGTACCGCTGGCGGCTGAGCAGCCAATCCCGCAGCCGGAACGTGATGGCCGGTTCGCCGCGCCCCTCGTCGCGGAGCCACGACGCGACCTTCGCGATGGACGCGGGGGTCGCCTCGCCGTCGAACGGTCCCGAGTTCACCATGACGCCCTCGCCGGGGTACGCCTCGGACATCGCATCGGGATCGAGGGGTTCCCCTTCCGGCTGGATCACGGGCCGGATCGGAAGGCCGTGCGCGCGGGCGAAGGCGAAGTCCCGCTCGTCGTGCGCGGGCACGGCCATGATCGCGCCGGTGCCGTACTCCATGAGGACGTACGGCGCCACGAAGCACGGTACCCGCTCGCCGTTCACGGGGTTAACCGCGTGCACGCCCAGAGCTACGCCCTCTTTGGTGTCTGCCTGCTCACGGAACGTCAGCGGAGTGGTGCGGACCTTCTCGACCAGCGGCTCGACGTCGGACCAGGTGCCGCCCAGCTCGGCGAGCTGCTTGACGAGGGGGTGCTCGACCGCGAACACGAAGAACGTCACGCCCCACAGCGTGTCCGGGCGCGTCGTGAAGATCTCGACCGCGTCACCGGTCTCCTCGATCGTGAACGTGACCCGTGCGCCCTCGCTCCTGCCGATCCAGTTGCGCTGCATCGTCAGCACCCGCTCGGGCCATGCCTCGAGCGTCGCCATGTCGTCTAGCAGCCGCTGTGCGTAGTCGGTGATCTTGAAGAACCACTGGGTCAGGTCGCGACGCTCCACCATCGTGCCGCATCGCTCGCAGGCGCCGGCGATCACCTGCTCATTCGCCAGGACCGTCTGGTCGTGCGGGCACCAGTTGACCGGCGCGTTCTTCCGATAGGCCAGGCCCTTCTCGAAGAACCGCAGGAACAGCCATTGTGTCCACCGGTAGTACTCGGGGTCGCACGTCCGCAGCAGCCGGGACCAATCGAACGACATCCCCATCCGTTTGAACGATGCCGCCTGCTGATCGATGTTCGCGTACGTCCATTCCTTCGGGTTGACCTGGCGCTTGATCGCCGCGTTCTCGGCGTTCAGCCCGAACGCATCCCATCCGATCGGGTGCAGGACGTTGTACCCCTGCAACGCCCGGAAGCGCGCGATCGCATCGCCGCCGCTGAAGGCCTCCGCGTGACCCATGTGGAGATCCCCGGATGGGTACGAGAACATGTCGAGCACGTAGAAGCGCGGCCGCGGATCGTCGGGATCGTCGGAGGCTCGATAGAGGCCCTCTTCCTCCCATACCCGCTGCCACTTCGGCTCGATCTCGGAGGCGTCGTACCTACGCATGGTCCGTGCATGGTAGCGAACGCCGGACGGGCACCCGCGCGCCGGGGCCGAGGGCCCCGGCGCGCTACCGCCACGAGGAGCGTCTCAGGCGCCTTCCTCGTCGTCTTCGTCGTCCTCGTCGTCTTGCGGTTCGACGTCGAGGTCGGTCGCGCCGAGCAGGTCTCGCTCGGTCTCGATCATCGTCCGCTCCTTCCGATCGGGGAACGCCTCGCACGCTAGGGAGCGCCACGGAACCGGGCAAGACGCCGGCGGGAACGTTCGGTATCCGTTCGGCTCGGGTTCACGTGCCGTTGCGTGAGCGTGGAACGATCGTCAGTCCGACGACAGCGGCGGGGGGATCAGCGAGGAGCCGTCGGTCAGCATCGCCGTGATCTGCGCGGCTCGGACGGGCCGCGAGAACAGGAAGCCCTGCCCGATCGGACAGTCGAGCGCTCGCAGGAACGCGAGCTCCTCGGTCGTCTCGACACCTTCGGCGAGCGGGGTCATCCCCAGGTTCTTCGCGAGCTGGACCATCGCCTGGACCATGGTCCCGGCGTCCCGGTCCAGATGGGCATCGCTCACGAACGACCGGTCGATCTTCAGGATGTCGACGGGCAGGTGCTTGAGACGGCCGAGCGACGAGTAGCCGGTGCCGAAGTCGTCGATCGCGATCTGGAACCCCTCGTCGTGGAGGGTCTGCAGGATCTCGCGGGTACGCTCCGGGTCCGTCATGGCCGTCGATTCGGTGATCTCGATCACGACCCGATGCGGGTCCACGCCGGCCGCTTGCAAGGTGTGCAGGATCTCCTCGGGGAACCGGGCCGACCACAGCTGCCGGGGGGACACGTTGACGGCGACCTCGACGTCGAGTCCGGCTTCCTTCCACTCCTGCATCTGGCCGCACATCTCGCCGATCACCCAGTTGCCTATGGTCTCGATGAGTCCGATCTCCTCGGCGAGCGGGATGAAATCGCCCGGGGGGATCAACTCCCCTTGCTCCGTGAGGCCTCGGATCAGCGCCTCGACCCCCAGGAGATGACCGTCACGAAGGTCGACGATCGGCTGATAGTGCAACTCCCACCTTTCTCGCTCGACGGCTTGGCGGAGCTGCGTCGCGAGGCGGAGCCGGCGCATCGGGTTCTCGCGGTCGGTCGAATACACCACGGTCCCGCCGGGGCCGCCGCCCTTCGATCGATACATGGCCAGGTCGGCGTGACTCAGCAGCGACTTGCCGTCGATCGCGTCGCGCGGGAACACGCTGATGCCGATCGAGGCGCTGATGGTGAAGTCGACGCCGTCGAGGGTGAACGGCTCCCTGAAGAGCTCGTGGACGCGCAGCGCGCGTTCCTCGACCAGTGCGAGCGCGGCTTCACTGCCATCGGAGACCGCGGGCCCGAGGGCCAGGTCGCCCAGCAGCAGGAGGAACTCGTCGCCGCTCTGACGCGCGACCAGATCGGCATTCGGGTCGAGCTGCCTCAGCCGGTCGGCGAGCTGGATCAGAAGACGATCGCCTGCCACGTGGCCCAAGCTGTCGTTCACGAGCTTGAAGTTGTCCAGGTCCATGACGATGACCCCGACCGCGGATCCGAGCCGGCGGGCTCGAGCGATGGAAACATCGAGCACCTCCATGAAGCCGGGACGGTTGGTCAAACCCGTGAGCTCGTCGTGAAAGGCGAGGTACGCGAGCTTCTGCTCGGCTTCCTTCCGCTCCGTGATGTTCTCGATCATCGTGACCGCGAACTCCGGGTTGCCGTCCTCGTCGCGCTGGAGCGCCGCCGCGACGTGCCCCCACAGGAGTTGCCCGTCCTTGCGGGTGAAACGCCTCTCCTGCTCGTACGTGTCGCGGGTGCCGGCCATCATCTCCCGGAACTGCTCATCGTTCATCGCGAGCTCGGCCGGGCGCCTGCCGTTGGGCAAGACGTCGGATCGAAGCTCCTCGACGGTGTAGCCGAACATGCGCACGAACGCGGGGTTCGCGTCGAGGAACTCCCCTTCCGGGGACACGAGCGTGATGCCGATCGCCGCCCCCTCGTAGATCGTCTCGAAACGAGCGAGCGCCTCGACCTGCTGCAGGTTCGACTCGAACTCGGTCGCATGGCTGATCGCCGAGGAGAGGGCGGTCGACAGCCGCTTCAACGTGTCGATGTCGTCCTGGGTGAACGAGTTCGGTTCCCTCGACACCACGATCAGCTGACCGATCGTCACGTCGCCCTGACGGAGCTGCACGGCGACACCCGAGCGCATACCCATCTCCTTGGCAAGGGCGCCCGCGCGGGGGTCCGTCTGCGCGTCGTCGAGGATCCCCGATCGATCGTGTCGGTGCATCCAACCCGGCTGTGAACCCTCGAGCGGCACACGGTAGCCGACCTTGCCTTCGAGGAACCCGGTGGCGACGCGGAGCACCAGGTCCTGTCCATCGAGGATGAGGATGGTCGCGGCGTCGGCATGGGTGAGCGCCTGGGTGCGCTCGCAGATCGTCCGCATGACCGCATCGACGTCCAGTTCCGCGGCCGCGACGTCTCGTTGCGTCTCGATGATCGAGCCCAGGCGCTCGTTCCGCGCGGCGAGCAACTCCTCGGCCTCTTTGCGAGCCGTGATGTCGAAGATGACGCCCTGGATGATCCAGGGGTCCCCGTGCTCGTCGTGGATCGGACGTGCCAGCTCCAGGACCCATTTGACGGTGCCGTCCTCGTGCACCATCCGGTACTCGTGACTCATCGGGATGTCGTCCGTGTACGCGCGCATGTATTCATCCCACACCCGGATGAAGTCGTCGGGGTGCACGTGGTTGGACCAGCAGTACTGATCCGCGATCCACGCCTCCGGCTCGATCCCCAAGAGGTCCCGCACCTGCGGGCTCACGAAGATGCTGTCGAGCGCCTCGTTCACCGGGTCCAGATAGACGACGCCGGGGATCTGTTCGACGAGCGCCGCGTACTTCGCCTCGGCCTCGAAGCGGGAGTCCCGGGGTGTCGTCGAAGCATCGGGCGGCTTCGCTGCGCCTTGCGCGGTCATGGATCGGACACCTTCCGGAGCAGCCTCGTCAGCCGTCGTGGGGATCACGCGCGGGTGATTGCATTATAGGTCAACACTTCGACCGGAAACTCGGAGGCCTTGACCGTCAGCCGAGGGACGGAGGTTGCTCTACGAGCCCGCCTTTTCGACGGATAAGCGCCGGGATCTCTGCCGCCGGCACCGGATAGGCGAAGTGGAACCCTTGCGCCAAACGACAACCATTGGCTCGGAGGAACTCGTATTCGCCGTACGTCTCGATGCCCTCGGCCAGCGGCACCATCCCCAGGCTCTGGGCGAGCTGGATCATGGCGCGGACCATGCCCGCGAGGTCGCGGTCGTACTCCACGTGCCGGATGAACGCCTGGTCGATCTTCAAGACGTCGACGGGCATGTGCTTCAGGCGCGCGAGCGACGAATAGCCTGTGCCGAAGTCGTCGATCGCCAGTGTGAAGCCCCAAGCGTGCAGCTCCGTCAGTAGCCGCTGGGTCCGATCGGGGTCGGCCATCGCCGTCGATTCCGTGATCTCGATCGTGACGTCTTGCGGCTCGACGTCGTACATCGCGAGCTTGGCCAGCAGCTTCTCGGCCAGGTGGGCGGTCCACATCTGGCGGGGCGACAGGTTGTAGCTGATCGCCACGCGGACGCCCTGCGATCGCCACTCCGCGTGCTGGCGTGCCAGCTCTTCGAAGACCCAGTCGCCGATCGCCTGGATGAGTCCCATCTCCTCGGCGAGTGGGATGAACTCGCCGGGCGCCACCAACCCGCCGTTCGGCTGCAACCATCGCACGAGCGCTTCGACGGAATGAACGGTCCCGTCACCCAGGTCGATGATCGGTTGGTAATGCAGGACCCAGTTCCTGTCGGCGACCGCCTGACGCAGCCGCGTGGAGAACGACAGACGATGCGCAGGATCGTCGTCGTTCGAGGCGTACACGACGTATCCGCCACGTTCGAACTCCTTCGATCGATACATCGCGGCGTCGGCGTTGCGCAGGAGCATCTCGGCGTCGCTGGCGTCCTGCGGATAGAGGCTGATGCCGATCGATGCCGAGACGAAGAACTCGCTCCCCCCAAGATCGAACGGCTGCTCCAGCGCCTCACGCACCCTCGCGGCGACCGACTCGGCGATGAGCAGTCCCGCGTCAGGGTCACCTCCCGACGCGCCCGCGCCCCGGTCGAGGTCGGCGAGCAGGAGGAGGAACTCGTCCCCGCTGAGCCGCGCCACGAGGTCGGTCTCGCGTGTGCACACGCGGAGACGTTGCGCCAGTTGGATCAGCAATTGGTCGCCGGCGTGATGGCCGAGCGAGTCGTTCACGAGCTTGAAGTTGTCGAGATCGAGGAACAGCACGCCGACGCCAAGATCGAACCGCCGTGCGCGAGCCAGCGCACTCTCCAGCATCTCCTCGAACAGCGCGCGGTTCGGCAGGCCGGTGAGCTTGTCGTGGTAGGCGAGGAACGCGATCTCCTCCTCGGCCTGCTTGCGCTCGGTGATGTCGAAGATCACCCCCTGGATCAACCAGGGTTCGCCGTCCCCGTCGTTGATGGGGAACGCCTGCTCCATCACCCACTTGATCGACCCGTCCTCGTGGACCATCCGGTACTCATGGTTCAGCGGGACGTGGGTCCGGTAGGCGTCCTCGTACTCTTGCCAGACGCGATCGATGTCGTCCTCGTGGACGTGCCGGCGCCAGCAGTACGGATCCTCCAGCCAGTCCGCCGGTGCGATGCCCAGGAGGTCGGTCACCTGCGGGCTGACGTAGATGCTGTCCTGGTTCTCGTCGACGGGATCGAGGTACACGACGGCCGGGATCTGCTCGACCAGCGTCCGGTACTTCGCTTCCGCCTCGAACCGCGCCTCACGGCCGGCCTGCAGCTCCGTCATATCGCGGAGCGTGACGACGAGGAAGCGCTCGACGCCTTCGATGGCCCCGACATGGACCTCGACGGGGATCCGGCGGCCGTCGCGGTCGTGGCAGACCGTCTCCACGCTCGTCCCGGTGGCCTGTTCACGAGGATCCGTCGCGATGAGCCCGTCGACGCGTCGGTCGAGCAGCTCGTCCCGGGAGAAGCCGGTCAGCACCTCGACGTGGTGGTTCGCGAACACGATCCGGCCGTCCGCGTGCGCCACGACCAGGCACTCGGGGGTGGCCTCCAACAGCGAGCCTGCCTCGATGAGACGGGACAGCCGAAGCGCCGCGGCTTCCCGCGCGCGTTCGGTCTCCACGATGTCTGACGACATGCTTCGCGCCTCCGGAGGACGATCACCTGAGTGTTCGTCACCCGGGACCCCACACCTGAGGGCGGCGCACTACCTAGAGACGGGTATCCCCAAGGTCACGGTGTGCGTTCCTCGATGCCCCAGGGTGCGCCGTAGTCGTTCAGGAGATCCAGGAACGGCACGGGGTCGAACGCCTCGGGGCCGAGCACGCCGGCGCCCGACCAGGTGCCGTTCGCGAACAGCTCCAGCGCCACCACGGGATTGATCGCGGTCTGCCACGTCACCGCCTGCGTCTGGTCGTTCGCCCATGTCTCTTCGAAGTCGACGACGTGGTAGATGTACACCTCGCGTGGCTCCCCGTCCGTGCCGATGCCGGTGACCCACGTCCCCGCGCACGTCTTGCCCGTCATCTCCGCGCCGAGGAACGCCGGGTCGGGCAGCACCGCCGCCACGACGTCCCGTGGCGCCACCTGCACTCCGCGGACGTCGACCTCCTCCTTGTTGTCGAGTCCGAGCTTGTGAAGGGTCTCGAGCACCGAGATGAACTCGTCACCCAGCCCGTACTTGAACGTGACCCGCTGCGAATCGATCCAACGGGGGATCAGCAGGACCTCCTCGTGCTCGACGTTCACGCACTCCACGTCGCCGATACCCTCCGGGAACCGGAACGTCTCGGGCTCGCTGAACGGCAGGGTCGTGAACCACCCGCGATCCTTCTCCCAGATCACCGGCGGGTTGAGGCATTCCTCGATCGTCGTCCAGATCGAGAACGTCGGCGCGAACGCGTAGCCCGCGGCCTCGAGGTTGGCACCGTCGCGAACGCCGATCTGGTCGATGCTGCTGAACAGATGGTCGGCCGCGTACCGTGCGGCGACGTCGGAGAACCCCGGCTCGACGCCGCACCCCACGAGCGCCAGCTGCCCGCGCTCCTCCCACTCCTTCGCGACCGCGAACTGGTCGTCGCCCAGCTTCTTGCCGACGAGCTCGTACGGCGCCTCTGGGTGCGGCTCCGAGAGCGACATGGCCATGTCGACGTACGTGGCGCCGGCGTCGAACGCGCCTCGGAAGATGCCGGGGACGAACCGAGGATCCGCGGCGTTCAAGATCGCATCGCACCCGTGCGCCGCGGCGACCGCGGCGACATCGGCCGGGTCGGTGGCATCCACCTTCGCGGCCACGAACCTGCCGTGGGAGCCGAACCGGTCGACGACGCTCCTCGCGCGCGCCTCGTCGATGTCGGCGAACACGACCTGCTCGTAGAAGTTCCGCCGCGAGGCGATCGGCGCGAATGCGGCGCCGACACCTCCCGACCCGACGACCAGGATCCTCATGGCGGCGGAGTCTAGTCTCAGCACGGGTTCGCGTCGGACCGGCTACCCTCGACGGCACATCGGCGAAAGGAGTGGCTCCATGGACGACACCACGCAGGGCACGCTCTCCGACGAGGACATCAAGACGATCCTTCCGGTCGGCGGCGTCGCGACGACGCTCGAGACGGACCCCGACACGAAGGACGCCGACGGCACGGACGGCGACGCCACCGATGGCACGGACGGCGACAGCTCGGACGCCGACGGAACGGACGGTACCGACTCGGACGGCACGGACGGAACCGACTCCGACGGCACGGACGGGGACAGCTCCGCCACCGCGTGATCGCCGGCATCTCTGAGGTCGTCGGAGCGAACGTCGAGCACCGGATGGACCCGCTCCGTCGGTGCACGGGCGATACCGCGGCGTTCCTCGACGGGACGTGGGGAACCCGCGCCGCCGTGCATCCGGCGGTCGAACCCGAGGGCTTCCGGGACCTGCTGACGCTGGACGACGTCGACCGGATCCTCACGACGACGTCCTTGCGAACCCCCTCGTTCCGGCTGGTGAAGGCGGGCGAGCAGATCCCGGAGTCGAGCTACACCCGATCGGGCCGAACGGGATCCAAACCCGTGTCGGGGATGGCCGACGCGGCGAGGATCGCGGAGCTGTTCGACGACGGCGCCACGATCGTGCTCCAGGGGCTGCATCGCAACTGGGAACCGGTCGCGGTGTTCACCCGCGCGCTCGAACTGCAGCTCGGCCACCCGTGTCAGGTCAACGCCTACATCACTCCCCCGGGCGCACAGGGGCTCGCCTTGCATGCCGATCCGCACGACGTCTTCGTGCTGCAGGCGTTCGGGCGCAAGCACTGGGAGGTCCACGCCGCACCGGGCGAGCAGCCGCGCGACCCATTCGAAGCGGACCTGGGTCCGGGTGACTGCATCTACATGCCCACGGGAACCCCGCACGCCGCGACGACCAGCGGATCCTTGTCGGGTCATCTGACGGTCGGGGTGCATGTCGTCAGGTGGAGCGATGTTCTGGCCGATGTCTGGCGTTCCCTCGCGGCCGACCCGGCACTTGACGACGCGATCCCGGTGGGATGGACGAACGATCCGGCCGGATTCGCCGAACTGGTGCGCGAACGGTTCGGAAGGCTCGGCTCGGCGCTGCACGACGTCGACGTGAACGCGCTGACGGAGGCGCGCATCCGGCGGTTCCTCTCGACGCGCGCGCAGCTGCTCCGCGGCGTGCTCGTCCAGGGACGAACGCTCGATGCGATCGGGGACGACACCGTGCTCACGATGAGGCCCGGTGCCGTCTGCGACCTCCGGCGCGACGGGGATCGGTTGACCGTGCTCCTGGGCGACCGACGATTGGACATGCCCGGATGGCTCGAGCCCGCGATGCGCATGGTGGGGTCATCGGATCGGTTCGCCGTCCGCGACCTGACATCCTCGATCGCCGACGCCGGGTCTCGTCTGGTCCTGGCGCGGCGGTTGGTGCGGGAGGGGCTCCTCCTCGCCGAAGCCACCGCGCTCGGCGGCTGAGGCCGGCGGACCGCCGTGGCGGATCGATCGTTCCGGTGCTCGCACGCGAGCGAAGCGGAAGGGGAACCTCTCTTCGGAACCGCGTCGACCATCACCAACTGGCTCCTCGTGGAGCATCCGAGCCCGTGGGGTGCGGAGCCGCTCCGGCAGGCGCGTCTGCCCGCAGGCCTGGGTGATGTGCTGCTTCAACGCGAACGTGAGCTGAGGATCAGGGTGCTGCTGATCCGTCGAAACGGACGACGCACGGCTCCGACGAGGGCGTGCTTCGCGATCCACACCGGGCCCGACCGTCCCTGGATCGAGCGCGTCGATCTGGGGGACGTTCGCGACGTGGCGACGCTCGATCTCGAAGGACTCGGTCGAGGCGGATCCGTCGGACTCACGGCGACCGACGGTCCGTTGTTCGCGGTCTGCACGCACGGCCGGCGCGACCCGTGTTGCGCCGAGCGGGGGCGGCCGCTCGCGTCGTCGCTCTCACAGGGGTTCCCCGACGAGACGTGGGAGTCGACGCATATCGGCGGCGATCGGTTCGCGGGGAACATGATCGCGTTCCCCCACGGCTTCTACTTCGGCCGGGTCGGCCCTGCCCAGGGAGCCGAGATCGCGGCGGCATACGTCGCGGGAACGCTCGATCTCGAGCACCTCCGTGGACGAGCCTGCCGTGCGACGGACGTGCAGGCGGCCGAGCAGTACCTGCGGGCGCAGGATGCGCTGACCGGCATCGACGACGTCACGGTCCTCGACGTCTCCCGCGCGGGCCCGCAGACGTCGACAACGTTCCGGACGCCGCTCGGGCTGCGGAGGGTGGAGATCCATCGAGACCTCGGGCCCGAGGAGCGGCTCACGTGCCACAGCGTCGCGACGATGCGGCCTCCACGGTTCGCGCTGCTGGGGATCGAGTCGGCGTGAGCGAACGCCGTGCGGGCCGGGGCTCGATCACGCGTCAGCGGGGATGTCCCCACCGGTAGCCGCGTCCAGGAAGCGCTCGTACAACCGCGGCAGCTCCACCTCAGGTCGTTCCCAGTACCGCTCGATGTCGATGTCGATCCAGGGCTCGCGGCCGGGAGGCGGGAGCCGCGTCGCGCCGGCGAACGACGCAACCACGTCGAGCGCGGGCTTCGGTGTCCCGTCGGCGCGCCACAGGCCGAAGGAACGCTCGTGCACGGCCCGGTCAAGCGGCGGGTGCGCGAACGTCGCCGGATCGTAGTCCGAGTAACACCAGAGCATCGCGCCGGTCGCCCCCGCCGCTCGCAGACCGGAGAGGACGAGTCCGACGTACTCGGCTGCCTGGGCTTCTTCGATCAACATCGACGGGCCGGCGGGCGCCTCCCCGACCCCTGCGTCGCCGTCGCGGAACGTCGGGAGCCCGAACTCCGAGAAGAGCACGTCGGCGCCGCCGCCCAGCCATCGCGTCACACGGGCCAGGAACGGCACCAACGCCTCGTCGGTAGGACCTCGCGCCCATCGCGTGTAGATCGGATACCCGTGCATCGTGAGGAAGTCGCATGCTTCCGCCGCCTCACGTGGACCCAGCCGGCGGTCCTCTTCCAGATCCTCCATGTGGATGCCGATCGTGACGTCGGCGAGGCCGTCGGCGAAGCGGATCGCCGACGTCATCTGCGACAGCCATCGCCGCGCGAGCTCGCGGTGCGCGGGAACGACGCAGTTCGAGTTCTCGTTGCCCAGGTCCCAGGCCCACAACGCGTCGTGTCCGGCGAGCGCCTCCGCCGCCCGGCTCGCGAACAACGCTTGCGCCCGCATGACGTCGTCGTCGAGGTACCAGTTCCGCAGGCCTCCCTCGACGACGCGCCCGCCCGACACGACGCGGAACCGCCCATCGCGCTCCGCACCCCCCATGGCCCACCCCGGGATCCAATCCACGCCGCTCATGTGCCCCGTGAACAGCGTCGGCATGATGTGCAGTCCGGCGTCCCGGGCGACGTTCGCCACCGTGACCAGCCGTTCGAGCATCTCGGGTTCGACGTGCTCGGGCTCCGGCTGGAAGGCCTCCCAGAGCAGGAAGACGCGGACCGAGTCGAACCCGGCGGAGGCGATCCGGTCGAAGTCCTCGGCGATCTCCGCCTCGTCGAAGGACGTCCACCACCGCATCGCCGTGCGGGCGGGCCAGTAGTTGATGCCGAGCCGGAACGACCCCGATGGATCGACGCCGTCCGTCACGGGCGCGTCTTCCGGCCGGCGACCCGTCGATACACGTCGATGTACTCCTCGACCATCCTGGACACGTCGAACCGCCGTTCCACCGACGTGCGGACCGCGCTCCGTTCGAGCCGCCCCGCCGCCTCGATCGCCCCGACCGCCTGTTCCGGCGCATCCACCAGGTACCCATTCACCCCGTCCCGGACGAGCTCGGGCATGGACCCGAGCCGCGTGGCGATCACGGGAGTGCCGCACGCCATCGACTCGATCACACTGAACCCGAACGGCTCCGCGAACGAGATGAGGTGCAGGAGCGCGATCGCGCCGCCCAGCACCGCCCCGCGCTCGTCGGGCCCGACGGAGCCGATGTACCGCACCCGGTCGCCGTCGATCCGTGGCTCCACGTCCCGATCGAAGTACTCCTGGTCCTGCACGATGCCGGCGATCGTCAGCGGCAGGCCCGCTCGCTCGGCCACATCGATCGCCTCGGACGTTCCCTTGTGAGGATGGATCCGACCGAAGAACAGCAGGTAGTCCCCCGGCGTCGTCACGAGCGGGAACTCCCGCATCTGGATGCCGTGGTGGATCGTGGCCTCGTAGTGGAGCTTGGGGTGCCGGTCGGCATCGCTGATCGCGACGTAGTGGCCGCGATGGTCGTACCGCTCGAAGACGGGCACGATCTTCTCCGACGAGAAGCCGTGGATCGTGGTGAGGACGGGCGTGTCGACCAGACCGCTGTACGTGAGTGGCAGGAAGTCGAAATTGTTGTGGATCAGGTCGAACCCTTCGGCGCGCTCGAACACCGTCGCGATGTGGAGGGCCTCCCACACCTTCGGGTCGAGATCGGGGTCTTCCGAGTAGCCCGTCGGGATCGTGCCGACCAAACGAGCCGACGTGACGGAGTCGGCGGCTGCGAACAACGTGACGTCGATTCCGCGAGCCACCAATCCCTCGGTGAGCAGCGACACGAACTGCTCCCACGGACCGTAGTGACGGGGCGGAACCCGCCACGAGATCGGCGCGAGCATCGCCACCCGGGGCTCGGTCGTCGACGTCATCCCTCAGCTCCGTCCGGCCCGGAGCACGGAGCCGGCGCGGGCGCCCGTGAAGTCGCCGTGCTCGACCACGACGGCCCCGCCGAGCACGACGTGGTCGATCCCCACCGGTGAGACGTCGGGCTGCGCGTACGTCCCCGGATGCGCGATCGTCTCCGGATCGAAGACACAGATGTCCGCGACCGAGCCGGGCAGGAGCGTCCCCCGATGCGCCAGGTCGAACTGGAGGGCGGTCGCCGACGTGGCCTTGCGGATCCCCTCCTCCCAGCCGACGACGCGGCGTTCGCGCACGAAACGCCCGAAGAACTCGGGGAAGCAGCCCCACGTGCGAGGGTGCTGAACGCCCACGGGCGCGCCGTTGTCGGATCCGATGCCGATCAGCGGGTCGGCCATGATCGCGACGACGTCGTCCACGTGCATCCCGTGCTCGACGACCATCGCGCCGGGATCCTCCGCGATGAGCGCACAGACCGCCGCGAACGGATCGAGCGATCGGTCGGCCGCGACGTCTTCGACCGTTCGGCCGATCGTCGACGGGTCGGCATGCGCGATGATCACGGTGTCCGCGGCCGTCGTCGACCCCCAGGTGCCCGGCGTCAGCTGCCGGCGAAGCGCGTCCGGCTCGGCACACCGGCGCTTGAGCTCATCGACGCCGCCCTCGGACGCGGCCGACGGCAGCAACGTCACCAGGAACGTCGAGCTGGCGGTGTAGGGGTACTGGTCGCCCCGGACGTCGATACCGGCGAGTCGCGCCCGGTGGAGCGTGTCGAGCAACAGCCCGCTCTTACCTTCGTTCTCCGATCCGAACGCCTTGCAGTGCGAGATCTGCACCCGTGCCCCCGAACGGCGCCCGATCTCGATCGCTTCATCCAGCGCTTCGCCGAGCCGCTCGCCTTCGTCCCGCATGTGGGTCGCGTACGGCCGGCGCCATCGAGCCGCGATCTGGGCGAGCGTCACGATCTCGTCGGTCGTGGCGTATGTAGCCGGAACGTAGATCAGCCCGGTCGAGAGCCCGACCGCCCCCGCGTCGAACGCCTCTTCGGCGAGCGCGCACATCGCGACGAGCGCGCCCTCCGAGAGCTCGCGACGCGTGCCGTTGGCCGTGAGACGGAGCGTCCCGTGGCCGACGAGCGCGGCGATATTGTTCGTCGGTCCGGCCGCGTCCACCCGGGCCAGGTAGTCGGCGAAGCTCCCTGCATCGACCGCCACGCCGGGGAACAGGTCGCCCCACGCTTCCTCCGCGTAGGCCGCGGACGTGTCGTCGAGCGGCGCGACGGAGAACCCGCAGTTCCCGACGATCTCGGTCGTCACGCCCTGCATCAGTTTGAACGGCTGCGGTTCGGACATCAGTGGGAGCGCGTCGGAATGCGAATGCGCGTCGACGAACCCCGGTGCGACGAACCGCTCCCGGGCGTCGATCGTCCGTCTCGCGGGTTCGACGTCGCCGTCGACGGCCACCACACGGTGCCCGTCGATCGCGACGGCCGCGCGCCGTCCGGGCGAGCCCAGCCCGTCGTGAACGATCCCTCCGGCGATCACCAGGTCGTGCATCACCGGTGACGCTACCTGACGCGTGGGCGCTATCTCCCATCCGCCGCATCGGGCGATAGTTCGGGCACCTGTTCCACCTCATCCGATGTCTCCGGTTCGGGGAGGACCACCGTCGCGTCGCTGTGAGCCGATGACCCGGGATCGGGAAACGTGGCCAAGCTCGCCTTCTTCGCCTTCGGGTCTGTCTTCTGGATGACCTCGAACCGGTGTGGGTTCCCCTTGACGAGCGCGACGACCTGGACGCCGATCGCGACCGCGGACGTGACGAACGCGAGAAGCACCGCCGCGATGACGTCCCAGAGTCGTCGCACCGGACCCGTAGCGCCGCTTCCCGAATTGATCCAGCCACTGAGTGCGAACATCGACAGCCAAAGGGCGACCGAAGCGATCAGCCACGGCAGGATGTCGGATCGAACAGCGAGCGCACCCGTGAGGGCAAGCGCGATCCCGATCGTGGAGAGCACGAAGGTGAGCACCCCGTAGGCGTACAGGCCGCCAAGGAGGAGGCTCGATGGCAGCGGCAGGACGCGCCGGATGGCGTGGATGTTCCCCCAGATCCATCGGCGGCGTTGCGTCAGGAAGTCTCCCCACGTGAACGGAGAGGTGATCTCCACGTAATCCCACACGAAGCCCCATGTCATCCCACGGACCTTGGCCATGTGACCGAACACCAGGTCCTCGGAGGCGAACATCTCGTAGTCCCAGGTCACGACCGCCTCGGCCGACCCTCTGACGCAGAGCCCCTCGCCATGCACATGGATGGGGTGACCGATCCCCTGGAGGACGGAGCACATGTAGAGACAGTTGATCGTCCGGAGATCATCCATGTGCGACAGGAACCGTCCGTACCCGGTTCGAGGAGTGGGGATACCCTCGCACACGTCGTAGTCAGCCTTGAAAACCTTCTCGACGTAGCTCTTGGTCGGCACACAGTCATCGTCGAGGAACAGGATCTTGACGTCGTAGTCGTTGAGTCGTCGCTGGGCGCGTACCTGTCTCGTGAATTCGAGCGCGCGAGCCTTGTACGACGCTTGGCACTCGAAGTCCTTCGGTACGACGATGAGTTCGTCCGCTCCGTGGTAGGTGGCCGACGCCCACGGCTCGGTCGCGATCCAGATCGTGTAAGGGATGCTCAATCGGTAGCCGCGGATCCTGCGGATGATCTCGTTCACCGTCTTCTCGTTACCGACGGTAGTGATCTGGATGATCAACAGGGTCGGGGGTGGGAAGACCGGTCTCCGGCCGGTCCGGCTGGCGCGCAACGCCCCTGTAAGGATCATCGCCGCGCACAGGATGGGAGTGAGCCACGCTACGAGGATCAGCGTGGGCATGCGATCATCGTGCCCCCGGAGGGTCGTTGCTCCGCTCGACCGCCGACACGATGGGGAGCTCAAGTCCTCTCCGATCGCCCCAAGTCAAGAACGCTTCGACGTCTTTCGGCAGGCACGCGCCTCCGTACGGACCCAGGTCCCGCGTCCCATACGTCGGGTTCCAGAGCGACTCCGCACTCAGCGCCACCTGTTCGAACACCCGCTCCGCATCGACGCTGATGGAATCCGCGGCCCGACGCAATTCGTTGAAGAGTGCGATCTTCGACGCATTGCAGATGTTGTGAACGTACTTCTGGAACTCGGCTTCCCGGATAGGAACCCGGAACACGGGACATCCGAACCCCGCGTTCAACCGTTCGGCTACATCGCCCGACCGTTCGTCGAGTTGCCCGATGACCACGATCCGCGGATCCACGGAGTCGTTCACCGCCATCCGCTGGCGCAGGTATTCCGGGCTCACGCAGACACCGAAGTCGGGGCCCGCCAGCAGCCCGGCGTTCACCTCCAGGAGCGGGATCACGACCTCCTCGGTCGTGCCCGGAGGGACCGTGCTTCGGAGGATCACGACCCGATATCGACCGGGTTCGGACAACGATGCCCGCCCGAGCGCTTCGCCGATCGTGGCCGCCGCCGCCTCGAGGTGGCGGAGGTCGGTCTCGCCGACCGAATTGGGTGTCGGCACGGCGATGAGGACGACGTCGATGCCGACAAGATCGAGCTCGCTCATGGAGACCGTTCGGAGACCCTCTCCCCGACGTCGGGAAAGCACGTCCTCATCGATGTCGCCGAACGCGACCTCATGGCCATGCTCATGCAACGCGGTCCCCTCCGCGTGGCCGACGGTACCGGCCCCGACGGTCACCACGTTGAACGGACCGCCCGGTGTCTCGGGGGTCGTTTGGATGGCGTCCGGCACGATCACGAGGTCTCGCAACCCCTCTCCACGCATGGGATCCGAGGATGGGGAACGTCGACGAACCTGGGCGGAGCCTATGGCCAGGTCCGAAGGGCGTCAAGACGACGTTTCGTGTGCGTGCACCGGTCCACCGACGGATCCCGGATCACCGGCCGGCGCGGACCCGGCACGATGAGAACCTTGACTCTGAGCGCTGACACCCATAAAGGAAGTCCGATGGCTGAATCGGTGAACCCGGCACATCCCGGAGAGGGGATGGTCTCGACGACCACGACCGCCGTCGATGAAGCCCCCCGGCGGCGCGAGCGCTGGCTCTCGGCAGAACGCTCCGCTCCGCCAGAGACGACTTCTTGGACGACGACGCTCGTGCCCGTGCTGATCGTTGTCGCGCTCGGGGCGTTCCTCCGCCTCTACCGGATCGGAGCCCAGCCCCTGTGGGTCGATGAGGCCAGCAGTCTTCGATTCGCGCGGGGATCCCTCGCCCAGCTCTGGAGCTGGAGCGCGATCGTCGATCCCGGGAATCCGCCCTTGTACTACTCCCTCCTCCACGGCTGGGTAGGACTTGGAGACAGCGAGACGAGTCTGCGACTCCCTTCCGCGCTGTTCGGCGTGCTCACGATCCCGCTCGTGTACCTGCTCGGTCGGACGATCCGCGACCATCGACTCGGGATCGTCGCCGGGTTCCTCTTCGCCATCTCCCCCTTCCAGGTCTGGTACTCGCAAGAGGCACGCGGGTACTCCCTCCTCACCTTCGGTGCAACATCGGCGATGCTGGGGATCGCCTCTCTCCTTCGCCACCCGGAACGATCCGGACGTGTTCGCTCGTCCGCCTGGGCATGGCTCGCCTACGTGCTGGGAACGACGGTCGCACTCCTCGCGCACAACACAGCCGTCTTCCTGCCGATCGGGGCGAACGTGCTGATGTTGAGCTGGTGGTGGACACACGGACGAGGGCCGCGCGGGTTCCTGCGGAGCTGGGCGCTGGCGCAGGTCGCGATCCTCGTCCTCTGGGCCAGCTGGCTTCCGGCCTACGTGCAGCAGGTCGCGCACGGCGGCGCGTACTCGTGGATCCCGCGTCCGACCGTGGGGAGCGTCATCAGTGCCGGCTACGACATCTATGCCGGGGTGACCCGAGCAACGCCGTTCCCCCTCGAGGCGGCACTGATCCTGGCGCTCGGCGGCCTCGGCCTCTGGAGCTGGAAGAACGATCGACGGTGGATCGCCTTCGTTCTCGTGTTCGCCCTCTCGGCACCGCTCGGTGAGCTGATCGTCAGCCTATGGAGGCCGATCTTCTTGGCCCAGACGCTGATCTGGTCGGCCGTGCCCATCACGCTTGCCGTCTCCGCCGGACTGTTGTGCCTGCGACCGCGCGTGGGCGCGATCGCGCTGGTGGCCCTCGTCCTATGCACCGGCTTCGGCCTTCGGAGCTACTACTTCCTTCACGACAAGGAGGCCTGGGACCAGGTGTCCACGTACATCGACGCGAGGGTGCAGCGCGGTGATGCGATCGTCTTCAGCGTCGGCTTCCTGCAGATCCCGTTCGATCACTACTTCTCGGCGCCGTCCGGGTACTCCGTGAAGGAAGTGGACGCACTCACGGGCGATCCCGGAGACGTCTTCGTGGCGCTCGACGAGACGAAGACGAGCCGACGCGTGTGGCTGATCGTGAGCCACCCGAAGGAAAGCACCGATGCGGTGATCGCGTCGTTCGGAGATGCAGGTCAGCTGCTCGGGCTCGCGAGGTTCACGGACGTCGACGTCTACCTGTTCGATCTGGGGCAGACCTAGACACGACTAGGTCGACGTGATCTGTTTCCAGACCTCCTCCCACCGATCGAAGTTCGGGGGGACCTCCGTGGGGATCGAGGTGTCGAGTTGGGTGGGATCCGACAGCCCGATCTCCTCGATGACCGACTGATCGAGTGAATCGAGCGTCGCCTGGTTGGTGACCATCTGGTTCAACTTCTGCGCGTATACCGATTGGGCCTCCGGGGTCAGGAACCAGTTGAGGAGTGCGTAGGCAGCATCCACGTTCTGTGCGTTCGCACCGAGCACATACCCGCACGTCCAGGTGAGGGCACCCTCCGACGCCGGCGCGAACGTCACGGTCGCACCCTGCTTGGCGAGCCCCACGTCGTACCCCTTGTAACCGAAGCCGGCGACGATGTTCCCCCGCTGATAGAGATCGAAGAAGTCCGACTCGTCGGAGTAGAACGCCCGGATCTGTGGCCTGCGCTCGGCGTACCACTGTTTCACCTGCTGGAGGTCGGCATCGGTGAGGTCGTACGGGTCCTTGAAACCGAGCGCCAGCGCCGCCATGGCGATCCCGTATTTCGGATTGTCTTCGATCGCGACCTTCCCTTTCAGCGCCGGATCCTCGAGCAGTTGGGCGAACGACGCGACGCCTCCGGGGACCTTGTCGGGGTTGTAGATCAAGCCGGTCGTCCCGCCGAACGCCGGCACCATGTAGACCTTGTCGCCGACCCGGATCTGCGAACTGTTCTTGTAGTACGGGAAGAGCGTGTTCCAAGCGGTGAGCTTGCTCGTATCGATCGGCTGAACGAGGGCGTCGCTCACGAGCCGCTGGGTGTCGGTCAGGCATGCATACACGACGTCGGCTTGGAATCCCCCTTGGAGCTTCGCGATGGCCTCATCCTGCGACGTGAAGGTGGTCGCCTGGAGCTTGAGGTCCGGATTGGCGTCGGTGAAGGGCGTGATCACCTCCGGAAGGAGCGCGCTCTCGTACGTCAAGAACACCAACGAGCCCTGTTGACCCGACCCGGGATCCTTCGAGCAGGCGACTCCGACCAGCGCGAGGCATATCAGCAGCGCCGCGCCGCCTCCGATCCGACCACGTACCTTCATCGACCCTCCCCCGTCGATGGCCCGTCCCCTCGCGAGCTATCGTCCGATGAGCACGGCGTCCAGGTCGATCCGATGTCTCCCCGGCGTTCCGTGATTGACGATCGCCACCGTATGGCTGCCGGCGGACATCCCCATCGCGAACACCACCACGCGGTTCGTGTTCGTGGGCGCGAACGTGTCGACGTTCATCAGCCACTTCCCGTCGATCCGGATGGACGCGACCCCGCGGCCGGGCCCCTCCGCCATGACGAGGGCGACCTGATCTCCTTCCTCGAACGTCCGGGTGAACGTGGCCCTGTCCCGGCTCTTCGCCGTGAAGGCGGTGTGCCCTGCCAGGAAGCAGTCGCAGTTACCCACTCCCCACGTTCCGGTGTACGTGATAGGGAGAACCGCGAAGTCGGTCGAGGACGTGCCGTCCTCCTGGTAGGTGAAGATGTGCTCGTCGATCGCCTTCGTCGTCGCGTTGCCGTTACAGTCGCGCGCGGTGACGGTGAAGCCGATCGTCACTCCCGACCCGCCGCCGAAATCCCCGTTGTAGTCCCCGCTCACATACGTGTACTCCGTGTCCTGGGAGAACTCGAGGAGCGGTGTGGGTGGGGCACCGGCGGGCACCGCGTACAGGTCGTACGAACAGACGCCCACGTCGTCGGTCGCCGACCACTGGATCAACTGCGAGACATCGCTGACGTAATGGACCGTCTCGATCTGCGAATCGGTGACGATGTTCCCTACGACGAACGCCGGCCTGACGGTCACGGTCAGGGACGGCGGCGTCTGATCGAAGGCCGCGTGCGCGACGGGTAACTGCAACCCCACCGTGAACCCCGCGGCCATCGTCAAGCCGATGAAGCCCCTCACGAAACGTCCCATCTGCTCCTCCGATCGACGGGGTTGTTGGCTCCCGGTCCCCTCTCGACCTCGTGTGCGCTCCTGATGCAACTCAGCACGGAGGTCGTTTTCGCCGGGTCGTCCAGCGTGTTGGGGCGATGCTAGCGGGTTTGGCCCGCTCGGGTGACACCTGCGTGGCCATCTTGGGCTGGCCCACCAAGCCTCCGCGAGCCCGGCGCAGGTGTAGGCCGGGATCTGGGGTGCCGTTCAGATGACTGGTCAGCCCGGAGTCTGATCCACCACGACGTCGTCGAAGTTCCCGCTCCAGGTCGATGCAGCGGTGTCGCCGATCTCCACGCGGCCGACGGCCGCGGTCCCGGTGTTCGCGACCCAGCCGCTCACGATAGCAACGCCGTCGCGATACAGATCCCATGAACCGGCGGATCCGACCGTCCCGCAGAGCTCGATGCTGTGCCACCCGCTGCCCAGCGCCACGCCGGAGCTCCTCTGCGCACCGGAGACATCGGCTCGCAACGACAGGATCCCGGTGGACCTCACGTAGACACGTGCGACTGGGCCGTTCGCGACCGTGCGGAGTCGGAAGAGGGCGACCGTCGGGCTCCCGACGGAACCGATGTTCACCCGGGCGCTCATGCAGACCTGACTGAGCGAGACGCTGAGGTCCTTGAACGCGAAACCGGCCTGCGATGTCAGCTGTGCGCGCGCGCTGGGCGCCGAGACGCCCCCGGTGGTCGTGTCGATCGTGAGGTTCGTCACGCCGGACCAGTTCGCGAACCCACTCGTGAAATCGTCCGCGAAGATCGCCGAAGCCGTCGTCGACACCGTGATCGGCGAGGAGACGACGCTCAGCTGACTGACGTTCCCCACGGCGTCCCTCGCATCGACCATGTACGTGTGGGTCGTACCCGGCGTGAGCCCGCCGTCCGTGAACGATGTGCCGGTCGTCGATCCGATCGCGGTCGACCCTCCATCCCGGAAGACCCGATAGGTGATCGGTGGCGAGGCGTCCGTCGATGCCGCCCAGCTGATGACGATGCTGCCCGGGACCGGACTCTGCCCGGTCGGCTGGCCGGGGACCGTCGGTGGCGTGGTATCGGGCGCGGCCGCGGAGAACACGAAGAATCCGCCCGATGCCCAGTTGTTCGTGGTCACCGGGCTCACGAGGGCCTCGGTTCCCGGAACCGGGGCCGTCGCACCGAACGTGATCGAGGAAAGGTTGCCATCGGTCCGCGCGAAGTAGATCTTGCTATTCGCCAGGGTGAGCCCGCGGGTGCCGCTCCAGTTGAGCCCGTCGCCGTTCCCGCTGACGACGAACCGGTCGGCGCCGACCACCCGGCTCTGCGGCGTGAAGTACCTGTAGTACATCTGGGGATCGTTCTGCACGGTGTAGTAGATGCCGCCGTTCGCGAAGAACATCCCCGTGATGCTCTGCACCGGGAAGTTCGTGAGCCCGTGCAGATCCAGTTGCTGCGCGGCCCCGAGCGTCGTCCCGTCGAACGTGCGCGCGAAGACGGCGCCGCCGCTCGTTCCGTAGTAGAGCACGCCGTTGAGTGCGAACATCCCTCGAAGTCCTCGCCAATCGATGCCCGGGGTCGAGAGGTCGGTGGACGCCCCGAGCGTCGTGCCATCGAAGGAGCGCCGAGTCAGGGAACCGATCGGCCCCGGCGGCGGGGCCGGTGGCAGATCCGTGGGCACGTTGTACATCGTGCCCGGAAGCGTGTACGGCGCAGAAGGAGGCACGACCGTGCCCCCCGCCACCGGGAAGAACGCCAGCTTGCGATGCGTCTCGCCACCGATATGGTCGGTGTCGCTCCCCACCCACAGACCGGTCGAGGTTGCGACCATGTCGAACACCCCGACCCCCCGGTCACGACCGGGGTTCCATGAGAAGGGCAGTCCGTTCACTGGGTCGAGCGCTGCGATGCCCTCGCGCGGGACGGCGCCGGGACCGGCTCGGTCGCCCGCGAACGGATTGTTCATCCACCGGTTGTGACCCCCGACGTAGATCGCCGTTCCCGTCACGGCAACGCTGTACAGCGTGTCGCCACCCGTGTAATCGACCCACGCGGGCTGAAGGGCCGTGCCGGTGGCGGTGCTCGACCAGCGCGACGTCGTGTCGCAGAGCGTCCCGGCGTTGTACGCCCCCGTGGTGACGATTACGAAGTACGACCCATCGGGTGCGAATGCGACATCGCGCATATAGGTGTCGAACGCCGTGATCCTGCAGGCCGGCGTGAATCGGTCCGTCGACCAGTT
The DNA here is from genome assembly GCA_963736335.1 of uncultured Actinomycetes bacterium. Lineage (GTDB taxonomy): Bacteria > Actinomycetota > UBA4738 > UBA4738 > HRBIN12 > JBBQVZ01. Next base: position 1,486,771 of record CAVTOC010000005.1, read on the forward strand.
CGCGACACTGGCAGGAGTGGTGCTGAGATCGATCATCCCCGCCTGCCACCGAGTGAGGCCGTTGATCTTCGTGAAGTTGCCGATCACGACCATCTTGGTTCCGTCGGGACTCACCTCCAGCTTGTACAGGCTGGGAACGACCCCGGATTTGCGGGAATCGGTGAGCGGGAGGTTGAGGTTGGGACTCACGGCCCCGGTCGTCGTATCCACCGCCGCCAGGTTCTGCCGAGATACGCCCTTGATCGTCGTGAACGTGCCTCCCACGTACAGGGTCTGCCCCCGCACGTCGAGGTCGCGAACCAACGCCGAGGGCTGGGCGGCGAACGAGGTGATCTGTTGCCCCGTGGTCGCGTTGATCTTCACCAATCGCCGGGCGGTCACGCCGTTCACGGTCGAGAACGACCCTCCAAGGAAGATGCCACCGTCGGGGCTGAGTGCGAGCGCCTTGATCTCCCCGTTGACGTTGGGGACGAAGCTCGTGTCGATCGTGCCGCTGCCGGCGTCGAAGGCGAAGATGTTGTTCCGGGTGAGGATGGGGCCCCCGCCGGCGGCCTGGACCTGGGTGAACAGGCCGGCCGCCACGATCCTGTTGCCGACCGGAAGCAACGCGTTGATCTGACCGTCCAAGACGTTCGGCGTGAAGCCGGCAGGGTTGTCGCTGACGACGACCGACTGCGGCGCGTCGGTCGCATCTGCGGATGCCAACGGCACGACCACCAGGACGCTCACGAGGACGGCGACGGCGACTCCAGGGGCGAACGAGTAGAAAGCACGACCGCGCATCCGAACCACCTCCACACCAGACCGGCTGGAGGGAACGGCTACTCCTGACAGCCCGATGCCAGCCAGGCTCTCGCTGACAAACAGTGACAAGAGTGCTCGTGGCGGAGCGTCATGCAGCGCGATGGCCCACCCTCGGCGACCGGACCGTAGGGGCCGGGACCTTCGGCCCATGAGGTGTGTAGATCATGAAGGCAGAGTGCGTAGGGAGGGCCGCATGCAGGCTGTGGCGGGGCGTCGATGCGTGTGAGGTCGCTCGTGATCGGGATCGGCGCTCATGACGTTGACGGCGACCGGAGCGATCGCTTGGTTCGATCTTCGATCTCCCACGGCTGTCGACGTGGCCGAGAGCTCGTATCCCGGCGTCACCAACGAGATGTTCGCCGATATCCATGACGGCATGCGACCGGCGGCCGTCGCCGCGGTCCTGGGCGACCGACACGGAGGACCCATAGCTTGGCCGAGGGCTACGCATGGCCCGAGCCCAAGGACATGTGCTGGTACTACCCGGCCGTCGATGGGCTTCGCGAGTACCAGGTGTGCTTCATCGCGTGGAGGTTGGTGACCCGCGGGTCGTATCCGGTGACGGGAGGCGAACCAGGATGAACGGCCGACACATACCCCTTCGGATCGCTGCGGCGGTGGCTCTAGCAGGTGTGCTCGTCATCTCCCCCCAAACCCACCTGCCAACGGCGTCGGCGCTGACCATATTCAGCGACACTTTCGCTTCCGCCAGCTTCGCGGCGTGGACCGGAACCACCAACATGACCATCGATCCGGGGACCGGTCGCGCCGCGCCCCCGAGCGCGAAAGCCCAAGCGGTCTCGAGCCAGGCCTTCGCCTACGAGCTGCTTCCGACGACGCTCGGCACGGTGTGCATGAGCGCGAACGTGAACGCCACCTCACCGGGCACCGGCCTGCCGGTCCTGCTCCGGCTACGGACGGCCGCGAACGGCCCGATCGCCCGCGTCTACCTGTCGTCCACGGGGATCCTGTCGATCAGGTCCGACGTCTCCGGCACGCAGAAGAGCTCGGGTGTCGCGCTGGGTACCGGGTGGCACGGGATCCAGCTGTGCGGCACGGTCGGGGCGTCCGGGTCGTGGGACCTCTACCGCGACGGGACCGAGATCGTGACCGGCTGGGTGGCCAACACCGGAACCACGCCGGTCGGCCGAGTCGAGATCGGTGACAACGGCGTGAAGACGTACACCATCAACTTCGACGACATCCTCGTGACGGACATGCACCAAACGGCCGACATCGACCCCCCCACGACCCCCGGACGACCGACGGGATCGAGCGCGGACGTCGGGTCCATCACGATCGACTGGGCCGCGTCGCAGGACGCGTCGCCACCGATCACGTACCGCGTGTACCGCGACGGCGGTTCGACGGCGATCGGGAGCACGACGGCGACGAGCTTCACCGACACGGGTCTCGCCCCGGGATCCTCACACACCTACGCGGTCGACGCGGTCGACAGCCTGAACAACCCACCGAGCGCGAAGAGCCAACCGTCGGCCGCGATCACGGTGTCGGCGCTGTCGGCCATCTTCTCGGACACTTTCGCTTCCGCCAGCTTCGCGGCGTGGACCGGAACCACCAACATGACCATCGATCCGGGGACCGGTCGCGCCGCGCCCCCGAGCGCGAAAGCCCAAGCGGTCTCGAGCCAGGCCTTCGCCTACGAGCTGCTTCCGACGACGCTCGGCACGGTGTGCATGAGCGCGAACGTGAACGCCACCTCACCGGGCACCGGCCTGCCGGTCCTGCTCCGGCTACGGACGGCCGCGAACGGCCCGATCGCCCGCGTCTACCTGTCGTCCACGGGGATCCTGTCGATCAGGTCCGACGTCTCCGGCACGCAGAAGAGCTCGGGTGTCGCGCTGGGTACCGGGTGGCACGGGATCCAGCTGTGCGGCACGGTCGGGGCGTCCGGGTCGTGGGACCTCTACCGCGACGGGACCGAGATCGTGACCGGCTGGGTGGCCAACACCGGAACCACGCCGGTCGGCCGGGTCGAGATCGGTGACAACGGCGTGAAGACGTACACCATCAACTTCGACGACGTTTCGGTGGTCGGCCCATCGGTCGTGCAACCCTCGGCTCCGAACATCCTCATCTTCCTCACCGACGACCAGCGTGCCTCCGACACCGTCATCCCGAGCGTGATGCCGAAGGTCCGCCAGTGGCTCATGGCCGGGGGTCGCGAGTTCACGAACTTCTTCGACTCCACGCCGCTCTGTTGCCCCGATCGCTCCGTGATCCTGTCGGGCCGTTACGCGCACAACACCGGGGTCCGGACGAACACCGATTTCGCGAGCCTCGACCAATCGATGACCATGGAGCGTCTGCTCGACGCGGCCGGGTACGAGACCGCCTACGTCGGCAAGTTCCTGAACGACTGGAACATCAGCACGAAGCCTCCGTACTTCGACTATCGCTCGCTGGTCGGAGGGGGCTACACGGATCAGACATGGAACATCGACGGCGTCGGTGCTCGCTATCCGGATTACACGACGGACTTCGCCGGGCAACGCGCGAGCGCGTATCTCGACCAGTTCGAGAGGAACGACCAACAACCCTGGGCCATGTTCGTTGCCACGCCAGCGCCGCATGAACCGTGGACGCCGGCGGCCAAGTATGCGAACGCCGACGTCGGCATCTGGGCGGGCAACCCGGCCACGGCCGAGACGGACCGCTCGGACAAGCCTCCGTGGGTCCAGGCGAGGAACTTCTCGCTCGCCCAGGTAGAGGCCGTGCGGACCCCGCAACTCCGGACGCTGAAGTCCGTCGACGACATGGTCGACACGGTGATGACCAAGCTCCAGCAGCTCGGGGAGTTGTCGAACACGCTCGTGATCTACACGTCGGACAACGGGTATCTGTGGGGCGAGCACCGGCTCGGCGGCGACTACGGATTGGCGGTGCAGAAGCGATACCCCTACACCGACTCGGTGCGGTTGCCGCTCTTCATGCGATGGGATGGACACATCCAGCCCGGCACCAGCGATGCACGGCTCACCGCAACGGTCGACATCGTCCCGACGGTGCTACAGGCGGCGGGGATCCAAGCCGACTACCCGCTGGATGGCCACTCGATGCTCTCCAGCTTCTCGAGGACGCGGATCCTGCTCGAGTACTGGCTGGATCCGGGTGACGCCTCGGTCCCGACGTGGGTCTCGTTGCGGACGCCGAGCGTGCAGTTCGTGGAGTACTACGACGCGTACGGCGCCGTCTCGTTCCGCGAGTACTACGACCTGTCGAACGACCCGTGGGAGCTCGTGAACCTGCTCAACGACGGCAACCCGGCGAACCCGGATATCAGCCAGTTGGTGGCCCAGGTTCGGGGAGATGCCACTTGCGTTGGCAACACCGAGATGAGCCCTCTTCCGGCGAACCCGTGTCCGTGAATGGTCGATAGTCCGCTGACCCAGAACACGCCGCGTCCACGGACTCAGGGCATGATGCCCCGGCTCGGCATCATCCGCCCGCCGACGCGCAGGCCGGGATCTCCCATCCGGGGCAGCTCGGCGCCGTCGGTTCCCACGAGCGGACGTACGCGATGATGTTCGCGATCTGCTGGTCCGAGAGGGATCCACCGGACTCGTTCCACCACGCCGACATCGCCGTTCCCTGAACGCCGTGCTTGATGATGTCGTCCATCTGCTCGTCGGTCGTGCTGGTCAGGAACTCCTTCGAGTTGAGCGCGGGCGCACTCACGCCCTCGCCGTTCACACCGTGGCAGGTAGCGCAGTTCATCCCCCAGATCTCTTTCCCCGCAGCGGTGTCCCCCGAACTTCCCTGGGGACCGGAGCCCGAACAAGCTCCGACGAGCAACCCGAGGAGCACCGCCAGACCCACGAGACGCCGATGGCGGCGGTCACCCGGCTCGCGCACGCTGGTTCGCGGCGTGGGCGGGCGCCACCCGCGGCCGCCACGGCTGTCAGGCCCTTGAGTCGACATGCTGGGCAGGATAGCGAGTGAGGGTCACCATGTGACATCCATCGGCACGATCCCTCGCGCTCCGAAGCTCTCAGAGCAAGAACGGGTCGCAGGAGAGGGCTCCACCTCGATCCGAGCGTTGCGTCCGCGTGCCGAGCATCTGCCGCTGATCGACGGTTTCGTCGTGGACCCACGGGGATTCGAACCCCGGACCTCTTGGCTGCCAGCCAAGCGCTCTACCAGCTGAGCTATGGGCCCTCGGGTGTTCGAGTCTACCGGCTCGGCCGGAACGCCGCGGTGCGCGGGTAGTGTTCCCTCTTGGCGATACGTCGAAGAGAGGAAGGCACGGCCATGACACGCAAGGTCGCAGCGGCGCTCGTCGTGGGTCTGCTCGTCGGACTGTTGATCGGAACGCTCCTGCCGGCGCAAGCGGGCGGACGGTCGTCGGCCGATCGGCGCTCGCTCGAGCGACGGGTGGCTCGTCTGGAGCTGCGGACCAAGTACCTGAGCCTCGGTGGGAACATCGGGCCCGACCACGTGCGAACCACGCGATGCGCATCCGGCAACGCGGCCGTCTGGCAGAGCGTGGATGGAACGATCTTCAAGCTGGGCTGCTAACGACCGGGATGGTAGGCGTCTAGCCGGAGGACGCGGCGTCGGGCTCCTGCCAATCGAGGCGCGGCGCGTCGCGCCAGAGACGCTCGAGGTCGTAGTACGCCCGCTCTTCTTCGCCGAAGACGTGCACCACCACATCGACGTAGTCGAGCAGCCACCACCCGGCTTCGTCTTCGCCCTCGCGGCGGATGGGCTTCTCGCCGAGCTCCCGGATCGAGTCCTCGATCCCCTCGATGACGGTCTTCACCTGTCGGTTCGACGACGCGCTGCAGATCACGAAGAAGTCGGTGATGACGATGAGCTCGTGGACGTCCAGGGCGACGATGTCCGTGGCCTGCTTCGCGGCTGCCGCCCGGGCGGCCCTGGCGGCGACCTCACGGCTCGGAGGCGCGCCTCGCATCGCGCTCCCTGTTGCCGTCCCTCCGCCTGCCGTCAAGCCGTGAAGTCCTTCCCCACGATGATCTGCACGTCGCCGATACCCGATGCTACCTGGGACACCGCGATGCGGCCCACCCCCATGGCGGCCCGCAGTCGTCGCGCGTCACGCAGGTGCTCCTCTCCCAACGCCACGATCTGCGTCACCTCCTTGTCGAACGACTCCGCGTTCTGCGAGAGCGTGACACGGAAGCCTCGGGGGATGATCAGCCGCCCCACGGTCTCGCCCACGCCGGCGGTCCCGGCCGCGTTCTGAACGATGACGGGCACAGGCGTCTGCTTCACGCCGAAACGGTCGGCCATGAGCTGATCGAGCGCCGAGTACTTCGGGACACGGACGGTCGCGGCGGCCACCTGCACGGGGAGCGTCTCGATCCGGCCGCCCTTCGCACCGTCCAACGTCGCCTGCACGCCGGTGACGTCGTCGGTTTCCGTGAGATCATCCGGCTCCAGCTTCGGCGGCGCCGCGAGCAGCCCCGCCAGCACGATCTCCCACCGAGTGAACGTGTTCTGGTTCTCCGCTCCGAGGAACGCCGCGACCTGCACGCCGGTCATCCGGACCGCACCGGGGCCCATGACCTGATCGTCCACCGTGACGGCCTCGGGCAGCTCGACCCGCAACCCGTCGTTCCGATCGATCAAGGTCGCCAGACGGGCGAGGTCGGTCACCCCGTAATGCGCCGTCCATGCGCCGACCACGTTCGAAAGGGCGACCTGGATCGCCTCTCCCGGCAGCGCGGCAACCTGCCGGGTCGTCAGGGCGCCGGCGCCCGGCACCTCGAGCGTGAGGCCCTGCGGGACCCCCATCGCGGCCGGCGGGCTCCCCGCCGTGCCGATGACGGCCAGCAACGGCTTCGGAGCGCCTCTTACCGAGAACGCCAACAGCGCAGGCGTCCGGCTCGCAGACGCGCTGGGGCTGCCACCGGCGACCCCCGCATCCGCCGGCCCGCCGATCTGCGTCGACGCGTACGCCACACCCAGGACGACCACCGCGATCGTGACCGCGAGCTCGATCGACCGGCGGCGGTGCTCGCGCTTGCGTCGACGGAGCCGGGAGACCCGCGCCCTCGGCGGACGCGCCGGACCGGTGCTCACCGGTAGATCCCCGCCTTCTCCACGTAGCTCTTCACGCCCTCGGGGACGAGGTACCGGATCGGGAGGCCGGCGGCGACCCGCCGACGGATGTCCGTGGAAGAGATCGCGAGTGCGGGGATGTTCATGACCGTGATCTCCGGGCGGCTGTCCGGCGCGTGCAGCGTGATGGCGCCCAGGTCGTATCCCGGACGACTGGCCGCGATGAAATGCGCGAGCTCGAACACCTCCTCGTGGTCCTTCCACGCCAGGATCTCCACGATCGCGTCGGCGCCAGTGATGAAGAACAGGTCGACCTGGGGACCGTAGAGCTCCTTGAGGCCACGGAGCGTGTCGACCGTGTAGGTCGGACCGTCGCGGTCCACCTCCATCCTCGAGACGCGGAACAAGCGGGTTGCTGGCAGTGGCGATCACGGTCATGAGGTAGCGGTCCTCGGCCGGTGACACGACCTCGTGCTCCTTCATCCACGGCCGGCCGGTCGGGACGAACAACACCGAGTCCAGCCCGAACTGCACCAGGGCTTCCTCGGCCGTCACCAGGTGGCCGTAGTGGATGGGGTCGAACGTGCCGCCCATGACCCCAAGACGCTCTCCCACGCGGCCCATCCTACGGCCGGTCCCCGGCGGATCGGCCCAGGCCGACGCTCAGTTCCCCTCCAGCCACGTCAGGAGCTCCGCCCGGTGTCCGCGGTAGTGGATATGTCCCGATTCCTCGAACCATTCGATCGCGTCTGGCGTGGGCGGGGCCTGCCCACACAGCTCGCACCACTGCTCCCGCATCTTGGTCCGAGCGGCATGGACCCCAACGGTGACCGTGCGAACATCCAGATCCCTCGAGATCGCGAACCATTCGCGGTTCTGGACGTCGGTGTCGATCATCGGGTCGACGTACGTGCCCAGCCGCATCCGCTCGAGCTGGTTCGCCGCCTCCGCGCACCACGCGGCGACATGGAACATCGCGTCCTTGGGCGACCAGCCGTCGGCGGTGAGCTTCGGCTCCTCGAGCCGATCCGGCGGGATCCGGGCGAACGTGGAGTGCAGCTCCGCCCACGCCGTGTCTTCTTCGGCCGCGAGCCGCTCCCCCTCAGCGTCCATCCACCGCTCCCTCGGCCTCGGCCGGAACATCCGGGATGAACTCGAACACGCGATCGCCGATCGCGACCTCGTCCCCTGGGCTCGCGCCCAGCTCCGCGAGGCGACGCTCGATCCCTTCCTTGATGAGCCGACGCTGGAGCGTGGCCAGCCCGACCTCATCGTCCATATCGGTCTCCAGGACCCACCGCTCGACGTTGCGCCCCTTGACGCGCCAGCCGACGCCCTCACGCGCGACCGTGAAGCGCGGACGCCCCGGGCGGAGCACCACGAACGGCGTCGGCTCCGGCGCGGCCGCCTCCGCCGCCTTCGACATCGCGCCCACCCGTGCCAGCAGGTCTTCGAGCCCTTCGCCCGTCACCGCGGAGACGGCGAGCGCATCCTCCCCAAGCGCGCGAGCCATCGAAGGCGCGTCGTCGACCAGGTCGGCCTTTGTTCCCACCACGATCGACCGGCGCATCCCCAGCTCGCGATCGTAGGCGGAGAGCTCATCGCGAAGCGTCGCGAGGTCGGCGGGAGGGTCCTCCGACGACAGAGTCCACCACCATCACGAGCGCCCGGCAGCGCATGATGTGGCGCAGGAACCGGTGGCCCAGACCCCGCCCCTCGTGCGCCCCCTCGACGAGCCCGGGGATGTCGGCCACCACGAACCGGTCCCCGTCTCCGCCGGCCACACCCAGGTTCGGGGTGAGGGTCGTGAACGGATAGTTCGCGATCTTGGGTCTGGCTGCGGACAGGCGCGACAGGAGCGTGGACTTCCCGGCGTTGGGCAACCCCACCAGTCCGACGTCGGCGACCGTGCGGAGCTCGACACGGAGCCGCTTCTCCTCGCCGTCCTCCCCCGGTTCGGCCGTGCGGGGAACGCGGTTGCGCGCGCTGGCGAGCGCCGCGTTCCCGCGGCCGCCGCGGCCGCCCCGGGCGACGATCGCGCGCGACCCCTCCCCCACCAGGTCGGCGATCAGGCCGTCGTCGTCGGAGACGACCGTTCCGTCGGGAACGGGAACGATCAGGTCTTTGCCGGTCGCTCCGTCCCGCTTGGCGCTCTTGCCGGCGACGCCGTGGGTCGCGCGCTGATGCGGATGGTCGGCGACCCAGGACAGGTCGTGGACCCCGCGGGAGACCTCGAAGACCACCGAGCCTCCGGCGCCGCCGTTGCCGCCGTCGGGTCCACCGTGGGGCTTGTAGGGCTCGCTGTGCATCGAGGCCGACCCGTTGCCCCCCCGGCCGGCCTTCGCGTACACCATCGCCTCGTCGACGAACGTCATACGGACCAGCTTAGGTGGTCGCTCGGCACCGAGCGGGGCAAGATGTGCGCATGCCTGAGGCGACGACCGTGTGGATGGTCCGTCTGGACCGGGGACTGGTCGAAGACGACGTGCGGGGCACGCTCGACATCGATCCCGAGGCCGTGATCTTCACGGAGGCCGTATCGGGCCTGGAGCATCGCATCCCCATCGCGGCGATCCGCCAACCCAAACGGGTGAAGGGCTCTCCCATCCTGATGCTCACGCATACGGCCGAAGGCGCCCCGCGACGCGTGGCCTTCTATTTCTCGCAGCCTCCGCCGCTTCGCCCTCCCGAACCGGGTTCGACGACGCTACCCGAGAGCGATTTCGGGGGCCGCCCGATGGGCGCGTTCGGCGCCTTCCGCCGGTCGTCCAAACGACGCCACATGCGCACGAACCTGACCTACCTGACCACCACGAACCCGGGCCACAAGCAAACGATCAAGGACTGGATCCAGGAGATCGACGCGCGGATGCGAGCCGGGTAGGCCTTACTCGCTCGGCTGCACCGACGCGAACTTGCGCCCGCGAGAATCGTGGAACTCCACGACCCCGGGGCGAAGGGCGAACAAGGTGTCGTCGCTGCCCTTCCCGACCCCATCCCCGGGGTGGATGCGTGTCCCGCGCTGGCGCACGATGATCGAGCCGGCGGGCACGGTCTGGCCGCCGAACGCCTTCACGCCGAGGCGCTTCGAATTGGAATCGCGGCCGTTCCGGGACGAGCCGCCGCCCTTCTTGTGTGCCATAAGGCCTCCAGGCTACCAGTCGTTATTCGGCCGAGTCAGCCGCTTCGGCGGTCTCGGCCGCCACGACTTCCACCGGAGCCTCGTCCTTCGGCTCGGCCTTCGGCTTCGCGGCGGCTCGCTTGGGCGCCGCGCCGAACTTGACGTCCTCGATCTCGAGCATCGTCAGGAGCTGGCGGTGGCCACCGCGCTTCGCGTACCCGCTCTTCGGGCGGTACTTGAAGATCTTGATCTTGTCGCCCTTCTTCTCGCCGAGGGGCTTGGCCGTGACGACGGCCTTGGCGGCCTCCGCTCCGACGTGGGTCTTGCCGTCGTCGTCGACGACCAGGATGGGGTGGAACGTCATGGTCTCGCCGTCGTGGACGATCTTCTCGACCTCGATGACGTCGCCCACCTTCACCTTCTGTTGCTTGCCGCCCGTCTTGATCACCGCATACATCGCTCGTCCTCCAGCTCAGGCTTCGTAGTTGACCAGGATGCCCCGGCCCTCGCAGGTGGGGCAGGTTTCCGAGAAGGATTCAACCAGACCGCCGGAGACACGCTTGCGGGTCACCTGCATCAACCCGAGCGGCCCGATCTCGAACACCTGAGACCTGGTCTTGTCGACGGCCAGGGCCTCCTTCATGGCGCCCTCGACCTGCGTCTTGTTCTTCTCGAGCAGCATATCGATGAAGTCGATCACGATGATGCCGCCGATGTCGCGGAGGCGGAGCTGCCGCGCGACCTCGCGCGCCGCCTCGAGGTTCGTGTTCGTCACGGTCGCCTCGAGGTTGGTCTTGCCGACGCTCTTGCCCGTGTTCACGTCGACGATCGTCATCGCCTCCGTCCGTTCGATGAACAGGTAGCCGCCGGACGGGAGCCAGACCTTCTTGTCGAGCGCCTTGTGGATCTGCTCGACCACGCGGTATTCCTCGAACACCGGCAGGCGCCCCTGATGGAGATGCACCTTCGGCTCGAGATCCGGGGCGACGTCGCGGACGTACGACATGACCTTCTCGTACACACGCGGAGAGTCGGTCGCGAGCTCCTTGAACTCCTCATCGGTGAACAGATCGCGCACCACGCGGACGGTAAGCTCCGGCTCCTCGTAGAGCCCGGCGGGAGCCTTGGCCTTCTTCGAGCGCTTCTGGATGTCGTCCCACTCACGGACCAGCCGCTCGAGGTCGGCGGTCAGTGCAGCCTCGCTGGCTCCCTCCGCGGCGGTACGGACGATGACGCCGTGGCCTTCGGGCCGAACCTTCTTCATGATCGTCTTCAGACGGCGCCGCTCCTCGTCGGGGAGCCGTCGGCTGATGCCCGAGATGTTCGCGTTCGGCACGAACACCAGGAAGCGGCCGGGCATCGAGATCTGAGCGGTGAGTCGCGCGCCCTTGCCGCCCATCGGATCCTTCGTGACCTGGACCATGACGGGCTGCCCGTTCTTCAGGACCTGCTCGATCCTGGGCTGCGGTCCTTCGAGATCCTCGGGTGAGTAGTTGACCTCGCCGGCGTACAGCACGCCGTTGCGTCCGCGGCCGATGTCGATGAAGGCTGCCTCCATGCCCGGCAGCACGTTCTGCACGCGTCCCAGGTAGACGTTACCGACCATGGAGTGAGCGCCCGTGCGCGTCACGTAGTGCTGGACCAGGACGTCTTCCTCCAGCACCGCGATCTGGTCGCGATCGCCGTGCTCGGTGATCACCATGACCTTGTCCGTGATCCGGGGCACCACGACGGCGTCCTCGCGTCGGCGACGTCCCCCGCCCACCCGGCCCGTCCGCGAGCGGCTCGAGCGGAGCCCCCTGGTCGGGCCCCCGTCCTCGACCTGCTCCTCGGTCGTCCTGGCGCGGGTCCGGCGTGGGCTCGCTTCCGTCGCGGGCTCGGCGGCCTGCGCGCTCGGCGCGGCGGCGGCCCGCTTCGTCGCTCCCGAGCCCCGCCGCCCACGGCGCTTCCTGGTACCGGTCGACGGCGTCGCCGAGGCGTCCGGGAGCGCGTCGTCGCGCTGGGTGGCCGGGGTGGAATCGACCGGCGCCTCGTCGTCGGCACCCACGTCGAGGGCGGGTCGCCGGGGCGACCGGCTGCTCGACGCCGACGCCGACGGCGAACGACCGCGGCCGTAGCCACCGGAGGGTGCGGGGCGATCGGTCCGTTCGTCCGCTGCCTCGCCGATTGCGTCGTCGTCCGTTCGCGTCGTTCCCGACGGTCGTGCCCCTCCGCCGCCCCCTCGTCCGCGGCCGCCGCGGCGGCGGCGCCGTTTCGGGGTCGTCGGGGACGCCGGACCTCCTTCACCGGCCGAAGCTGCGGTGTCCGCTTTCGAGGCACCGGCCGTCGACGGGGCCTTCTGACCCGCGACCGTCTTGGGCGTTGCCCGGGGGGTCGAAGGGCGGGGGGATCGCGTTCTCGGGGCGGGCACGGGCGTGGACCCGTCGCCGGCCGTCGCCCCGGCTCCATCGAGATCCCCGGCTCCATCGAGATCACCGGGTCCATCGGATGCCGCCGATGCGCGCGAACCGGCACCCGAGCCGCTCCTCGATCGCCCTCGGCCTCCTCGACTGCGACGGCGTCTCGGGGCTCCGGTGCCGGCGGAAGTGCCCGGCGTGGTCCCAGAGCGGGCGGCGGAGCCGTCGCTCCCGGGGACCGTTCCTCCTTCAGGGGGCGATGCGGGTGATGCGCCCTGCGACCGTCGGTCGGCGCTGGTTGTCGCGGCGCTGTCGGCCGCGACGGGGCCGTCTTGGTTCATCTGGTGAGCTCCTCTCGCTCGGTGCGAGGGAGCGCGACATCAAGCGAACGTGGGGCAGAACGTGGGGCGTGGTTCCGACAGGCGGAGCCGCTGCGGTGCTGGTTGTGCGTGCCCGGCCGCAGTCGGTGGATACCGCTGCGCACTGGGTCGCGCGCGTCATCGCGCACCCGATACGTCCTTCTCCGGCGCTCGCGTTCCCGCGCTCGCGGCTCTCCGGGGTTCCGGGGCCCGGCGGGCGGCGGTTCGCGCGCCTCCTCGACGATGTGGATCTCGCTCGGGCGCCGCTTGGGAAGCTGCGCTCGGCGAGCAGATCTGTGGTCAGCATAGCAGCGGGGTCACCGCGGACCGGGAGGGAAGCGAAGTCCGGCGCCGATATCGCCCGTCTCCTACGTACGTTGTCCTCCATCTGGGGGAGTCCGTGAAACGCACGTATAGCTGATGCGCCTGGTGAGCGACTACGTGACACTGATGACATGTTGGTGCAGAGGGTTCCCGCGACCACGCGCCAGCGTGTCCGGGTGCTCGTGGTAGATGACAACACGGGGTTCCGCGACTCCCTGGTCTCGCTCCTGGATACCGACGAACTCATGGTCGTGGGGCAGGCGGGCAACGGGGCCCAGGCCCTGGAGCTCTTCGTCACGACCAGGCCCAACGTGGTGCTCATGGACGTCCGCATGCCCACGATGGACGGGATCGAGACGACCAGGCGGCTGAAGTCGTTGGACCCCAGCATCGGGATCGTTGCGCTGACCGGCCTGGAGGATCAGCGTGCGGTCCGGGACATGCTGGTGGCGGGCGCGTCCGGCTACGTCTTGAAGGATTCGGACGGTGACGAGATCCTGAGCGCCGTGCGGGAGGCCGCGTCGGGAGGCGGCATCATCTCGCCCCAGCTCACCCCGACCGTGATCGAGGAGCTGACCGAGGCGCTCGAACGGGAACGCCGGCGCACGCGGCAGTTGGAGGTCGCACAAGAAGCGCTGCTGGAGCGTGCCGCCAGCCGGCACGAGCTGGTGTCACGCTTGGGTCACGAGTTGCGCACGCCGGTGACCGTGATCCTGGGCATGGCCCAGACGCTCGCGGGAGGGACCGCGCCCGAGGAGGCCCGCGAGGAGCTGCTGGGCCGACTGGTCACGCGGGCCCAGGACCTCGCCCGGCTGGTGCAGCGGTTCGAGGCGGCGGTCGAGGCCGGCCTGACGGAGTGGGCCGACGTCACGGACGTCGCCCGCGAGGTGGCCTCCACGAACGAACGTATCCGCGTCGAGGCACCCCTCGCGCCGGCCATGGCCAGTCTGAATCGTCTGGCCGCCTGCCGGATCTTGGAGGAGCTGGTCGAGAACGCCATCGCGTTCTCACCTGAGGACCGGCCGGTCCGCGTTCGGATCGACATCGAGGACGGTTCCCCCGTGATCCGCGTGATCGACGAAGGACCGGGCATCGACGCGAAGTCGCTGCCCAGGATCTTCGCTCCCCTCGAACAGGGCGAGTCGCTGAACTCGCGGATCCACCAGGGTATGGGCCTCGGCCTGGCGATCGCACGCATGTCGGCCCGCGCCATGGACGGCGACGTCATCCTCGAGGCGACCGGATCGGAAGGCTCCACGTTCACCTGGCTCGTCGCCGGGCAGCGGGTGGGCGAATCGCTCACTTGAAGCGACGCATGTGCACGTTCAACAACAACCCTGCCGCGATGAAGTTCGCGAGCATCGCAGATCCTCCGTAGCTCACGAACGGCAACGGGATCCCCGTGATCGGCATGATCCCCAAGACCATCCCGACGTTCACGAACATCTGGATCGCGAACATCGAAGCGACGCCCGCGGCCACATACGTCCCGAAGGGATCCTTCGATAAGTAGGAGATGCGGATCGCGCGCCATATCAAGATCGCGAACAACAACAGGACGAACGCCGCGCCGACGAAGCCGAACTCCTCCCCCACCACGGTGAAGATGAAGTCGGTGTGCTGCTCCGGCACGAAGTCCAGGTTCGTCTGCGTCCCGTGCAGGTAGCCGCTGCCGAACAGCCCGCCCGCGCCGATCGCGATCTCCGCCTGATCCCGGTTGTACTTCGTCGCGTCGGCGGAGTTCTGTGGGTCCAGGAACCCCGTGAGGCGCGCGATCTGATAGTCCCGGATGACGTGGAGCTGGAACGCGAGCGCCACGAGCACGATGGACGTGAGCGCCAACGCCAGCAGGTGTCGCGGCCGGGTTCCGGCGACCACCAGGATGCCGACGACGATGGCGACGAGCACGATCGTGGTGCCGATGTCGGGCTGGATGAAGACGAGCAGCATCGGGACCGCCGAGACAAGGCACACCCGCAGGACGTCCGGCAACGTCGGCTCCGAGGTCCTGAGCTCCGAGAGCATCGCCGCGAGCATCAGGATGAGCGCGATCTTCGCGAACTCCGACGGCGTGAGCTGGAACCCGGCGAACTGGAACCACCGCTGGGCGCCGTTCGCCGTCGACCCGATGCCCGGCAGTCGGACGAGCACCAGCATCAGCACCGTCGCCGCGAAGATGAAGCCGGCGTACACCTTGAAGAACCGGTAGTCGACGGTCGCGATGATCAGCAGGAGGAGGATGCCGAGGATGAGGGCCGCCACCTGCCGCTTGACGTAGATCATCGGATCCTCGTGCAGGGCCTCCAGACTGCGGTGCGTCGAGGAGTAGATCGAGAGCAGACCGACAACCGACAGCCCCGCCGTCGTGACCAGCAAGACCGGGTCGAGGTGACGGATCGGCCGCCGCTCGCCGGCGAAGCTTCGTCCCGCGACGAGGTCCATCAGTCGGTCGACCCCCCATTCACGACGCCGTTGCTGTCGATCCCGTACAGGCCCTCGATCACCTGGCGCACGATCGGCGCGGCCGACGTCGAACCGTGCCCGCCCTGTTCGACCATCGCGATGATCACGTACTTCGGGTCGTTCGCGGGCACCATGGCCGCGAACCACGACGTGTCCTGGAACGGCGGACGCTGCGCGGTGCCCGTCTTGCCGGCGACGGGCACCTGCGAGAGCGGGAACCCAGCGAACGCCGAGGACGCCGTCCCGCCGGGCTGGGTGACCGTCGCGAGCGCGTTCCTGATGTAGTCGAGCTCCGCCTGCGTGTACGGCAGCTTCCGGTCGTTGCAGTGCCCGCTGACCGTGTGGACCGTCGCGCCCGCGGGGTTCACGATGTGGTCCACCACATGAGGCCGGCACACCTTGCCGCCGTTCGCGATCGCGGAGTATGCGACGGCGAGCTGCATCGGCGTGACCGTCACGAACCCCTGCCCGATCGCCATCTGGATATCGTCTCCGGGGAGCCAGCTCTGCTCCTGCGGGAGCAACACGTTCGGGTGGTCGATCGCGAACTGCTTCTTCCACGTGGGGTCGGGGATCAGTCCGGTCGTCTCGAGCGGCAGGTCGAGCTTGGTGGCGGTCCCGAACCCGAACTGCCGGAGGCTGTCCTGCAGCAGCGTCGCGTCGTGACCGTACTGATCGACCTTGTACCGATCGTAGAAGTCGGCACCGAACTGGTAGAAGACCGTGTCGCACGAGATCTGCAACGCACGCTCGACGGAGATCGTGCCGAGGTTCGCGGTCGTCCAGTTGTGGAAGACGGTCGTCGTGTCCCCGGGATACACGTACTCCGGTGGGCATGGGTAGTAGCTGCCGAAGTTCGCGATGCCGTTCTGCTGCGCGGCCAGCGCGATGAACGGCTTGAACGTCGATCCGGGAGCGAAGGAGAGCTGCGTCGCGCGATCCAGCGTCGGCGCTCCCGACCGATCGCCGAAGAGAGCGGTGATCCGCTTCTTCGTCAGGCTCTGCACGAACCACGAAGGATCGAACGTGGGCCACGACGCCAGCGCCTTGATCCCACCCGTCGTCGGGTCCATCACGATGACCGCGCCGGAGTTCGCCTTCAGGTACGCCGGCGGGGATTGCGTGTCGTCGAAGATCGCGCGGGTGTTCGCGATGCCGTCGCTCAACGCTTGCTCGGCGATGCGCTGCGTGTGGATGTCGAGTGACAGATCGAGGTCGTCGCCGGCAACGGCGGGCCGCTCGCCGAGCAGGCGGACGATCTGCTGGTTGGAGTTCACGAGGTACTTCTGCTCGCCCTTGTGTCCTCGGAGGAACTTCTCGTATCGCTGCTCCAGGCCCGTCTTGCCGACGAGATCGTTCGGACCGTAGTTCTTGAACTTCTTGGACTTGATCTCGTCCGCGTTGATCTGTCCCACCCAACCCAGGACGTGTGCCGCCATGGTTCCGTTGGGGTAGTCGCGGACCGAAGCGGGAACCACCTCGACACCGGGGAACTCGTCCTGGTGCTCGGAGAGGTAGAAGCTGACATCCTTGGCGACGTCGTACGCGACGGGTTTCGACTGGTAGTCGTAGTAGTCCTTGTTGTCGAGGCCCTTGCGGATCTCCTCGACGGGGATGCCGAGGACGTTCGACAGACGCAGGAGCTCCCCTTCCGCATCGTCGCTGCTGAGCTGGTCCTTGGTGACCCTGACCTCCAGTGAGATCCGGTTGAGGACCAGGGGTCGATGCTGGTCGTCGTAGATACGTCCGCGTGTGGCGTCGGTTTCGACGAATCGCGCCGACTGACGATCGATCCTCGCTCCAGCCGATGCCGACGTGAGCACCTGGAGGAACCACAGCCGCGTGGTGAGCGCCGCGAACATGAACGCCACGAGGATGGCCAGCACCTTGAGGCGAGACGTCGATTTCTCCATCTAGAAGCGCACCACCCGTCGGGGTCGGGACCGTTCGAAGATACGCCGAAGCACCGGATAGACGAGCGGGGTCAGCACCGCGCTGTAGAGAGCTGACAGAAACGCCACACGGAGCAGGTACAGGATCGGGTCGTCGAGCTGCCCGAGCAGGAAGGACACGATCTCGTTGAAGATCAAGCCGCAGAACGTGCCGATCGCGACCAGGATGGTGGGCAAGAGCGGCGACGGCGAGACGATGTACTGCCGAACGAGGCCCATCGTGTACCCCAGGAGCGTGAGCGTGAGCGCGGTGATCCCCTTCGGCTGATCGAGGAGGAAGTCCTGCGCCATGCCCCCCGCGAACCCGACGATCGCACCCTCGCTCGGTCCCTCCAGGATCGCCATGAGGATCGTGACGACGTACAGGAGCTCCGGCCGCACGCCCAGCAGCTTGATCTGCGAGAAGACCGTGGACTGAAGGAGGAGCGAGGTGATGATCACGGCGGCGAGCGCCAGCGTCCGTCGGATCACGCTTAGCCTTCGCCCCGGGACGTCTGCAACACCAGCACGAACTCCAATGCGGAGAAGTCGATCGCAGGACGGACGGTGACGAACTCCTGCAGACCGTCGGTGCCGGGGATGACGTGCGAGACCTGTCCGATCACGAGACCCGGCGGATACAGGCCCTTCTCACCGTTCACCTCGTAGCCCTGGGTCACCACGGTCTCGTCGCCTTCGACGGACGTACCGGGCGTCACCAAGCTCATCCGCAGGTCGCCCTCTCCTTGCCCCTGGACCTGACCGGTCTCGTGCGACACGGACAGACGACCGGCGACGGCCGAGTTGCGGTCGATGATGAGCTCCACCTCGGCCGAGATCGGGGTAACGCGTATGACCCTTCCGACGAGGATGGGAGCCTGCGACGACCCCGTCACCACCGGTTGATCCATCGCCACACCGTCCACGGACCCCTTGTTGATGGTGATGGTGTACCGGAAGTTCGACAGGCCGTTCGCGATGACGACGGCGGGGACGGACGTGGGCGCGAGGCTCTCCTTCAACCCCAGCAGATCCGACAGTTGCGAGAGCTGGCTCTCCTTATCCGTGCCGGCCGCGATGTCCGCGCGTGCCGCGTCCAGCTCCCGTTGCAGCCGTTGGTTCTCGTTCTCCAGGGACGGGAGGTGCACCAGGCCGCTGAAGAAGTCGCCGATCGGGCGGATCACGGTGGTGACCGCCTGCTGGAGCGGAGCCATGGCGGCGAGCGCGCCGCGACCGAGGCCCGCCAGCGGGCCGTTCTCGCCTTCGCGGTAGTCGAGCGTGATGACGGCGAGCGAGATGGACACCAGGACGACGACCAAGAGCCGCGTGCTTCGGGGGCGCTGCCGGGAGACCACGGAGGCTACCGCCGGGAGGGGCTCACCAGGACCCGCTGCAGCACCTCGAACTCCTCCAGGCACTTGCCGGAGCCGAGCACGACCGCCTGCAGCGGAGCATCGGCGATCCGGACCGGCATGCCGGTCTCGTGCCGCAAGCGCTTGTCCAGGCCGCGGAGGAGCGCGCCGCCGCCCGTGAGGACGATGCCGCGATCCATGATGTCGGCGGAGAGTTCGGGGGGCGTTCGATCGAGCGTGGTCTTGATGGCGTCGATGATGGCGTTCACCGGTTCTTCGATCGCGCGGCGGATCTCTTCCGCGCTGATCGTGATGTTCTTCGGGAGCCCGCTCACGAGGTCCCGGCCCTTGATCTCGGCGACGAGCTCCTCCGGCATGGGGAACACGGATGCGATCGCGAGCTTGATCGCTTCCGACGTGCGCTCGCCCAACAGGAGCGAGTACTCCTTCTTCACGTGCTGGATGATCGCTTCGTCCAGCTCGTCGCCTCCGATGCGGATGCTCGTCGACGTCACGATGCCGCCGAGCGAGATGACCGCGACCTCGGTCGTGCCGCCACCGATGTCGACGACCATGTTGCCGGTCGGCTCGTGGATCGGGAGCCCGGCGCCGATGGCGGCAGCCATCGGCTCCTCGATGATGTAGGCGCGACGCGCACCCGCGGCGATCGTGGCTTCCTCGACCGCGCGCTGCTCGACGCCGGTGATGCCGGAGGGGACGCAGACGACGACGCGAGGCTTAGCCAGGAGCCGGCGCTTGTGCACCTTCTGGATGAAGTACCGCAGCATCTTCTCGGTCACGTCGAAGTCCGCGATGACGCCGTCCTTCAGCGGACGAACCGCCTGGATGTGGCTCGGCGTGCGGCCGATCATCCGCTTGGCTTCGGACCCGACCGCGAGCACGGCTCCGCTAAGGGTGTTGATCGCCACCACGGAAGGTTCGTTCAGGACGACGCCACGACCACGCACGTACACGAGCGTGTTCGCCGTCCCGAGGTCGACCGCCATATCGCGACCAAGGAACCCGAGCACTCCCTCCGTCCCCTGTTGACGGGACGTGGGAGAAGAGGATCGTTGGAGACCATCGGCCATGGGCTCAGCAGCCATTCAACAGGAGTCCCCCGGCCGTGGCAACCTGTGCGGATGCACGACACCGACAAGACCACAGCCGTCGTCTTCCCCGGTCAGGGTTCGCAATCCGCCGGGATGGCCGATCCCTGGACGCAACACCCCGCAGGCAGGAGCGTCCTGGATGCGGCTTCCGAGGCCATGGGACGCGACGTCGCGGCAGGTTGCCATGACGAAGCGTCGCTCGCCACGACCGAGTTCGTCCAGCCGGCGTTGCTCAGCTGCGCGGTGGCGGCCTTCGCCGTCCTCGAAGCCGAGGGGATCGCGTTCGGGGGCGCGGCGGGACATTCGCTCGGCGAGTTCGCCGCCCTCGTCGCCGCCGATGTGCTCGGTCTGGCCGAGGCGTTGGACGTGGTCGTCGTCCGCGGCCGGGCGATGCAACGCGCGGGTGAGGAGCGTCCCGGAACGATGACCGCATTGCTCGGCATCGACGCCGAACAAGGAAAGGCGCTGTGCGACGACGCGCGCGGGGACGACGTGTTGGTCGTCGCGAACGAGAACTCGCCGGTGCAGGTCGTGATCTCAGGATCGATCCCGGCGATCGAGCGAGCGGAGACGCTCGCGAAGGAGCGGAGGATCCGCGCCGTCAGACTGAACGTGGCGGGCGCGTTCCACTCCTCGCTCATGGAGCCCGCCGTCGCGCCCATCGTCGACCGGCTCGCATCGATCGAGTTCCGGGCACCGCGGTTCCCGATCGCCGAGAACGTCACCGGTGCGCTCGTCGACGATCCCGGCGAGTTGCGCAGCGCTCCTCGGCCGTCACGTCGTCTCGCCGGTCCGGTGGCAGTCGTGCGTGCAGGCGCTCTCGGACGCGGGAGCGACGATCTTCATCGAAGCGGGTCCCGGCGACGTGCTGACGAAGCTCGCGAAGCGCGTCGTTCCCCACGCCGAAGCGATCGCCGTCGGCTCCCCCGAAGCCGCGGCGGCCGTCGTCGGAGAGGTCACGGATGACGCTGCCGGTTCGTGAGGAGTGGTTCGACGCGGCGGAGGTCGAGCCCGGTCTTCACCTCATCACCGAGCCGGCCACGCACGAGCTGATCCTTTCCAACGCGTGGCTCGTCCGCGGCCGGGACCGCGATCTGCTGGTCGACACCGGGAACGGGCTCGCCGCGCTGCGCCCGTTCGTGGACGGGCTGCGGAGCGACCCGGCGAAGCCGCTCATCGCGGTCGCGACCCACGAGCACCAAGATCATGCAGGAGGGCTCTGGGAGTTCGACGACCGGATCGCCCACCCGTCGGACGCCGGCGGGATCGAGCATCCCAGCCCGCTGATCCGTGCCGCCGACGTGTGGCCGGCCGTCGCCGAGGCGATGGCGTCGGCGGGGTTCCCGGTGACGGACGTCCTCCTCACGGCCGTACCGAGCCCCGACTGGGACGCGGACACGTTCCGGCCGCGAGGAACGATCCCCACACGCGTGGTGAACGAGGGCGACCGGATCGACCTGGGCGACCGGGCGTTCGATGTGCTGTCGTTGCCCGGCCACACGCCGGGGAGCATCGGCCTGTGGGATGCCGAGGATGGCACGCTGTTCTGCGGCGACGTCGTGTACGCGGAGGACCCACTGATCGACCAAGCCCCGACGTCCGACGTCGTCGCGTATCTGGCGACCATGCGCCGCCTCAAACAGCTCCCGGTGCGGATCGTCCACGCCGGACACGATCGGAGCATGGACCTGCCCACGATGCTCCGACGCTGCACCGGGTACATCGAACGCAGGACCGGGAACCTGTCCGATTGAGCCCCGCGCTGTGGCGGGGAGCCGGGCACGCTATCCTCGGCGCGTGACCCGACATGCCACCATCGCCGGCGTCGGCTCGTTCCTGCCGGACAACCGGATCCCGAACTCGTACTTCGAATCGCTGGTGGACACCAGCGACGAGTGGATCGTGGAGCGGACGGGCATCCGATCGCGGAACTTCGCTGACGAGGACGTGGCGGCATCCGATCTGGCGGTCGAGGCTGCGGAACGGGCGCTCGACGCGGCGGGCATCCTTGCCGAACAGGTCGACCTGATCGTCTGCGCGACCCTGTCCGGGGACACGCCGATCCCGTCAACGGCGGTCTGGGTGCAGCGCAAGATGGGGATGACCTGTCCGGCGTTCGACGTGAACGCGGCGTGCGCGGGCTTCTCCTACGCGATGTCGACCGCCACGGCGTTCGTGGAATCGGGAGCCGCCGACACGGTGCTCGTGATCGGCGCCGAGGTGATCTCGAAGATGCTCGACATGACCGATCGAACGGTCTGCATCCTGTTCGGCGACGGCGCGGGCGCGGTCGTGTTGCGGGCCGGCGACGAGCCGGGCGTGATCGACTCGATCCTCGGCGCCGACGGCACGACGGCCGAGGTGCTCTTCATCCCGGCAGGCGGGTCCGCACGACCGGCATCGGCGGAGACGGTCGCCGCGCGCGACCACACGATCCGGATGCCGGGCGGGCGTGAGGTCTTCAAGCGCGCGGTGGTCGAGATGTCGGACGCGTGCCGCAAGCTGCTCGAGAAGTCCGGCTACACGTCCGACGACGTCAACCTGCTGATCCCCCATCAGGCGAACGCCCGGATCATGCTCGCGGTCGCCGAGCGGCTGGGCATCACAGGCGATCGCGCCGTGGTCGACGTCGAGGAAGTCGGGAACACCTCCGCGGCCTCGATCCCGATCGCGCTCGACCGGGCGTGGAGGGCCGGGCGCGTGCACGACGGCGACCTCCTCCTGCTCACGTCGTTCGGCGCGGGCCTCGCCTGGGGTGCGAACCTGGTCCGCTGGACCATCCCGGAGCCGGATCCCGCATGAGCCGCCACGTGGCGGTGGTCACCGGTGGCTCCAGGGGACTCGGTCGTGCGTGCGCCGTGGCGCTCGCCGAGACGGGATGGACGGTCGCGATCGGGTACCGTTCGAGCGAGACCGACGCCAAGGAGACCGCGGCGGCGCTCGAGGCGGTCGGCAAGCCGGGGCTCGCCGTCTACCTGGACATCACGGACGAGTCGAGCGTGCAGGAGGCGTTCCGCCGCGTCAGCGACGAGGTGGGCTCGGTGACGGGTCTGGTCAACAACGCCGGCTTCTCACAGGACGGCCTGCTGGTGAAGTACTCCATGGAAACGTACGACCGTGTCATGGGGACCAACGTCCGCGGCGCTTTCCTGTGCACGCAGTCGGCGCTCCGCGGCATGCTCCGCGCCAAGTTCGGGCGCATCGTCAACATGTCCTCCGCCGTCGCCCTGCACGGCAACGCCGGCCAGACCGTCTACGCCGCATCGAAGACCGCACTGCTGGGGCTGACCACGTCCCTCGCGCGAGAGGTGGGCGCGAAGGGCATCACGGTCAACGCCATCTGTCCCGGGCTGGTAGACACCGATATGACATCGCACCTGGACGACAAGGCGCGTGCGCACTACGTCGACCAGACGCCGGTCGGGCGGACGGCGACCCACGACGAGGTGGCCGCCGTCGTTCGGTTCCTGATGTCGGACGAAGCGTCGTACGTGAACGGAGCGGTGATACCGGTCGACGGCGGCCTCACGGCGTAGTCGGTGCGGGGGTCCGCCGTCTACGCTCCTGCAGATACATCGATCATGGGGACCGAGGAGGGACACGGATGGATCGTTCGGAGATCGAGGTCAGGGTCAAGAAGGTGCTCGCCGAGCAGTTGGCGGTCGACGAGGCGCAGGTCGTCGCCGACGCCCGTTTCGCCGAGGACCTGAACGCCGACTCGCTCGACCTGGTGGAGGCGGTGCTCGCCCTCGAGGAGGAGTGGAACATCGAGATCCCCGAGGATGAGATGGAGGGCGTGAAGACGGTCGGCCAAGCGATCGACATGGTCGCGTCGAAGCTGGGGGGCTCCTAAGACGGTCGCGTCCGGGGAACGACGCAAGGTCGTCATCACCGGGCTCGGCCCGGTCACACCGGTCGGCACCGGGGTCGACGACTTCTGGCAGGGGCTCGTGGGCGGACGCAACGGCGTCCGCACGATCACGCGGTTCCCGGTCGACGACCTACCGGTCACCGTCGCGGGTGAGGTCGACTTCGATCCGCTCGATCACCTCGACGCGAAGGAAGCGCGCCGGACCGACCGCTTCACGCAGTTCGGCGTGGCCGCGGCCAAGCTCGCCTGGGCCGACGCCGGGGAACCGCAGATCGTCGCCGAACGCGGCGGGGTGATATTCGCGACGGGGATCGGCGGCATCGAGACGCTCCTGAAGCAGTACGAGGTGCTGAAGACCAGGGGCCCGGGACGCGTGTCGCCGTTCATGGTTCCGATGCTGATGGCGAACGCACCGGCCGGTCACATCGCCATGACGTTCGGACTGACCGGAGCGAACTTCGCCACCATCTCTGCCTGTTCGTCGAGCAACCACGCGATCTTCGAAGCAGCGCGCCTGCTCCGCGAGGGCACGCTCGACCTGTGTATCGCTGGCGGCTCTGAGTCCGCGACGCTGCCGATCACGGTCGCCGCGTTCTCGCAGATGACCGCCCTGACGAAGAATCCCGACCCCGACGTCGCCTCTCGCCCGTTCGACGCCGCACGGGACGGCTTCGTGCTGTCGGAGGGCGCCTGCGCGCTGATCATGGAGACCGAGGACCACGCGAAGGCGCGCGGCGCACGGATCTACTGCGAGGTGGCCGGTGCGGGTGCGAGTGACGACGCGTTCCACATCACCGCGCCGGACCCCAAGGGGTCGGGCGCGGTGCTCGCGATGCGCTGGGCGCTCGAGGACGCGGGGGCCGAGCCCGGCCAGGTCGACTACATCAACGCGCACGGCACGTCGACGCCGTTGAACGACGCGTCCGAGGCGGCGGCCATCACGCAGGTCCTCGGCGATCACGCGACCCGGGTGGCCGTGTCGTCGACCAAATCCATGACGGGACATCAGATGGGGGCGGCGGGGGCCGTGGAGGGTGCCGCGTGCGCGTTGGCGATCACCAACGGCATGATCCCGCCGACGATCCACTACTCGACGCCGGATCCCGGCTTCGAGCTGGACGTGACGCCGAACACGGCCCGCGAGCTCGACGTCAGACTCGCACTCTCGAACTCGTTCGGGTTCGGCGGACACAACACGTGCGTCGCGTTCCGCAAGATCGCGTGAACCGCCGGGGGAGGATCGCGCTGGTACCGTCCGCGCGCCGATCGACCTTCGCCACCGCCCTTCTGGCCTTGGTCACGATCGCATCGTGGCCCGTCACCTCAGCGGCCGGATCCATCCAGTACTGCCCGTCCTACGGACCCGTACGCGTGACCGGGAGCATCGCGATCCCCGGGATCGGCGAAGTGTCGGGCGTGGTGGCGAGTCACACGAACCCCGTGCTGTGGATCGAGGAGGATTCCGGCAATCCGGAGCGCATCTACGCGATCGACTCCGACGGGACCAGTCGGGCCACCGTCGATGTGCAGAACTCGGACAACCGCGACTGGGAAGATATCGCGCTCACGGGACATCGACTGTGGCTCGCGGATATCGGAGACAATCATGCCGAGCGGGATTCGATCCAGGTGTATTGGTTCCCCGAGCCGAAACTCGACGCCTCGTCCGTTGCTGCCCGGGTGTTGACGCTGCGCTACGGCGACGGCGTGGCTCGCAACGCGGAAGCGCTGGTGGTCGACGCCTCACGGAAGAAGCTCTTCATCTTCACGAAAGAGCCGGGGACATCGATCGTGTTCCGAGCACCGGTCGCCCACCTGCATGGCGGCGAGTCGTTGACGCTGCAACAGGTCGCACAGATGAACCTGAACAAGGTGACCGCGGCGGATATCGGCCCTCGAGGCATCATCGTGAAGGCGGGTGACGGATTCCTGTATCCGTGGAGCGCCGATCACCGGGTTGTCTCGACGCTTGCCGGAACGCCCTGCCGCGCGCCGGCGGGGCCCGGTGAATCGCTGGCGTTCTCGAGCGACGAGCTCGGACTCTTCGCGATCCCCGAGGGCTCGGGCCCGTCCGTCTACTACACACCGCCGGCGTGAGCGGCACGGATCACTCCTCGAATGAGCGGTACCACCGGCCGGCGTTGAACTCCGCGAGGATCGTCCGGCCGTCCACCGGATGGTCGAACCGGATCCTGCGAGGCACCCACGGCTCTCCGGCCGAGAACCAGCCGTCCTCGAGTTCGTGCAGCTCCGCCTCACCCGCTTCGTCGCTCAGCTCCACGGGGAACTGCAGCGCCAGCCGCCCCTTCCGCAGCACCACGCGCAGGGTCGGCATCCAGGGATCGTCGTTGCGGTAGAGGCCCGGGTAGGCCAGCCACTCCCGTGGTGGCGGATCGGGGAGGTTCCCCTCGTAACGCTCGGTCCGGAACCATCGATCGCCGTAGAAGGCCTCGCACGCACGACCGTCCGAGCCGCGCTGGAACCGGATGGGGAACCGTTCGAGCTCGGGGTGCGCCACCAGGAACAGATCGCCGGCATCGGCCGTCAGCGGGTCGCGCTCCAGACGCCCCGATGCCCCGCCGACCGTGACCCGGAGCCCGTCGGCATCCGTCCGGACCCGGAGCGCATCCCCGCCGTCCGGATCGGCGTACTCGCCGGCGAACCGATCGGCATCCGGGATCGACGTCGGCTCCGGCGGCGCCCAGACGTCGGGCAAAGGCGTGTCGGTGATGCAGGCCCGAACCGCGTCGAACGCGTGGTTGACCAGGCCCTGCTTCGAACCCGAACCGTTCTGCAGGATGACGACGCCCAGACCGGTCTCCGGCTCGACCGCGGTGAACGCCGTGTAGCCGACCATGCCGCCGCTGTGCCCGATCCACGGTCCTCGTTCGTCCTCGCCGATATCGAGGCCGTAGCCGTAGGAGGTCCCCGCGGAGTCCGGGACCTCGACGAACGGCGTCGTGAGGACGTCGAACATCGCCTCGGACAGGAGGGTGCCCTCCGGTCCGCGGCCGCGGTTCAACAGGAAGCGGGCGTGCGCGGTCATGTCGATCACGTTCGAC
This sequence comes from uncultured Actinomycetes bacterium, assembly GCA_963736335.1. Classification (GTDB taxonomy): domain Bacteria; phylum Actinomycetota; class UBA4738; order UBA4738; family HRBIN12; genus JBBQVZ01. Next base: position 1,513,611 of record CAVTOC010000005.1, read on the forward strand.
ACGATGCTGCCGTCGACCGTGCTCGAAACCGTGAACGTCGCGGGGACGAGAGGGTGCCGGAGCTGGGCGGGCCGGTCCGTGAACACCGGCTCGTAGCCCGTGGCCAGGTCGGTGCGGAGGTCCTCCGTGATGGCGGCCACCGACGACGTCATCCCCAGCGGCTCCAGCACGCGGGTGCGGATGAGTTGATGCGCCGGCATGCCGGTGATCCGTTCCAACACCAACCCCGCGAGCTTGTAGGCGTCGTTCGAGTACCAGAAGTGCGCTCCCGGAGCGAACGTCGGCGGGATCCTTCGCATGAGCGTCGCGGCTCCGAGGCCGGTCGGCGCGTCTTCGGTTCCCGCGGCGAGGCCGCTCGTGTGCGTCAGGAGGTGGTGCATCGTGATCGGGCCGAACGGTTCCGGCAGCTCCAGCCACGGCAGGAGCTCGTTCACGGAGACGTGCAGATCCAGGCGACCGGCCTCCACCTCCTGGAGCGCGACGATCGAAGCGAACGACTTGGAGATCGAGCCGATCATGAACCGGGTCTCCGGTCGAACGGGGGCGCCGCTCGCGACGTCGGCGAACCCGCGGACGACGACGCCGAGGATCTCGTGACGGTCGGTGACCGCGATCGCCGCTCCCGCGGCGTGCGACACGGGGAGGTGGTGCTCAAGCGCCAGTCCGATCCGATCGAAGGCTTCGGCGAGGCCCGGCATGTGCCTACCCCTCGGGGAAGAACAACCCCAGCTCGCGCGCGGCCGAGGACGGGGAATCGCTGCCGTGCACGATGTTCTCGCCGATCAGCGTGGCGAAGTCGCCGCGGATCGAGCCGGGCGGAGCCTTGATCGGGTCGGTCGGACCCATGAGGGCTCGCCATGCCTCGATCGCGGATTCTCCGCTCACCCTCGCGACCACGACGGGTCCCCCGGTGATGAAGTCGACCAGCTCGCCGAAGAACGGCTTGTCCACATGTTCGGCGTAATGCTGTTCGGCGAGCGGACGATCGATCGTGAGCTGCCGCATCGAGTCGATGACCAATCCCTTCGCCTCCACCCGGCGGAGGACCTCGCCGATGAGCCCACGGCGCACGCCGTCCGGTTTCACGATGAGCAGCGTTGATTCGATCGCCATCTCCTAGAAAGGCTCCCCCAGCGCGCGGTGCGCGTCCGCGACAGTATAGAGAGAGCCCGTCACGACGATGAGGTCGGTTTCGTCGGCGGATGTGCGCGCCGCCTCGAGGGCCGCCGCGATCGAATCGAACATCACGACCGGCTTGTCGAGCGCACCGAACTCTTCGGCGATGACCAGGGCGTCGCCGGATCGTTCGCTGGCGTTCTTTGCCGCGTAAGCGATATCGGCCAACGACGCGAGCGGCCGGATGATCCCGCTCACATCCTTGTTCGCCGATATCGAGATCACCAGATGCAGCCGATCCCAGATGAAGAACTCGCGGAGCGCAGCCGCGAGCGCCTCGGCGCCGGCCGGGTTGTGGGCGCCGTCGAGGAGCACGGTGGGATGCCGGGCGACGATCTCCAACCGGCCGGGCCATCGGACGGCGGCGAGCGCCTCGCGGGTCGTCGCCTCGTCGAGCGGCTTGTCGATGAGCGACTCGACGGCCGCGACGGCCGCCGCGGCGTTCCGCGCTGCGTGCTCGCCGAACATCGGCAGGAACAGCTCGTCGTAGGTCCCGTGGACGCCGCGTATCCGCAGCGCCTGTCCGCCCATCGCCCGCAGCCGCTCCTCGACCTCGAAATCGCGGTGCTCGAGCTTCAGCTCCGCGCCGACATCCGCGCACCGCTGCTCGATCACGCGAAGCGCTTCGTCGTCCTGCTCACGGCTGATCGCGACGGCGCCCTCCTTGATGATCCCCGCCTTCTCCACCGCCACCTGGGCGACCGTGGAACCGAGCTCCGGATGGTCGAGCGCGATCGGGGTGAGGACGGCGACGTCGCCGCGCACCAGGTTCGTGGCATCCCAGGTCCCGCCCATGCCCACCTCGAACACGCCGAGCGCGACCGGCTTGTCGGCGAACCACAGGTAGGCGAGCGCGGTGAGCGCCTCGAAGTAGGTGACCTGGTCCTCGGCCTGCGAATCAACGAGCAACAGGTACGGCAGCAGGTGCTCGTACTCCTCTGCGAACTCCTCCTCCGTGATGTCGACGCCGCAGATCGAGAGCCGCTCGCGGACCGACACCAGATGAGGGGAGGTGTAGAGCCCGGTCGTCAGCCCGTGCGCGCACGCGAGCTCCGCCGTCACGCGCGCGGTTGTGCCCTTCCCGTTCGTGCCGGTGATGTGGATCGACGGGTACGTCAGCTGCGGGTCGGACAGCAGCGTGGCGAGCGACAGGATCCGCGAGAGGTCGGGCAACATGCGGCCCTCACGACGTCCTTCGAGCTCGGCGACGGCCTCGCGGACGTTCAACCGGATCAGCCGCCGAGCTCGGCGAGCTGCGCCACGATCTGGTCGTATCGCTGCGACAGCGTGGCGTGCTTCTCCCGCTCAGCCGCCACGACGTCGTCGGCGGCTTTCGCCAGGAATCCCTCGTTCTGGAGCTTCGCGCCCGAGCGCGCCAGGAGCGTTCCCACCTCGTCGCGTTGCTTCATCAGGCGTGCGGTCTCGGCCGTCGTGTCGAAGAGTCCGGGAGGCAGGTGGACGAAGCCGTCGGCGAACGTCAGCCTGATCCAGCCCGTGGGTTTGTCCGCGAGCGGATCAACGACGGCGAACGGCGTGACTCCCGCCAGTCGCTGGATCCGCTCCGACAGCGACTCGACCGACGCACGGCCCCAGACCGGGACGCCGGCCGTCGCCTCGAACTTCACCGCCGGCGAGATGCCGTGCGAGGAGCGGAACTGCCGGATGGCTGAGACCACGTCCTGGACGAGCGAGAACGCGGCCTCCGCGTCCGCGTCGACGTCGTCCGGCCGCTGCTCCGGCCACGGAGCGATCGAGATCGACGGGCCGATGCCGAACCGCTGCCAGATCTCTTCCGTGACGAACGGCATGACCGGGTGGAGCAACCGCAGCGTCCGCTCCAACACCCAGGCGAGCACGCTCGCGGCGTCCCGGCGATCGGCACCCTCGCCGTCGAGACGTCCCTTCTGCATCTCGAGGCTCCAGTCGCAGAACTCCGACCATAGGAACCGGTAGATCGCCTGGGCGGCGTCGGCGAACAGGTACGAATCCAGCGCGGCATCCACCTCGGCCACGCATGTCTGGTGGCGCGAGATGAGCCAGCGGTCGGGCACCGTCAGCCGGTCGGGAGGCGGCAGCTGGGGCTCTCCGCCCGGGTAGGCGCGGAACACCAACCTCGCCGCGTTCCAGATCTTGTTCGCGAAGTTGCGAGCTCCTTCGATCGACTCGACGGACAGAGGGATGTCCTGCTGGCCGCCGGTGGCCGAACGCGCGAGCGAGAACCGCAGTGCATCGGCGCCGTACCGGTCGATCATCTCGATCGGGTCGATCACGTTCCCGAGCGACTTCGACATCTTCCGCCCGTGCCCGTCACGCACCAGACCGTGGATCACCACGTTGCGGAACGGCACATCGCCGGCGAGCGACATCCCCGACATGATCATCCGGGCGACCCAGAGGTACAGGATCTCGTATCCCGTGACCAGCACCGTGTTCGGATAGAAGAACCGAAGATCCGCGGTGTCGTCGGGCCACCCGAGCGTCGAATAGGGCCACAGCTGCGACGAGAACCACGTGTCGAGGACGTCGGGGTCCTGCTCGAGCGTCGAAGACCCGCACGTGGCACAGGCGTCGGGATCGTCTCGGGCCACCGTGATGTGGCCGTCGGGGCAGTACCACGCCGGGATCCGGTGACCCCACCAGAGCTGCCGGGAGATGTTCCAGTCGCGGAGGTTGTCCAGCCACCCGACGTACGCCCGCTGCCATCGGTCCGGCCAGAACGTGATGCGGCCGTCGAGCGCAGCATCCTTCGCAGGACCGCGCAACCGGTCGACCGCGACGAACCACTGCAGGCCCGCGATCCACGGCTCGATCTCGCTGTGGCAGCGATAACAATGGCCCACCGAGTGGACGTACGGGCGGATCTCATCGACGATCAGGTCGAGCTTCTCCAGCTCCTCCCGCACGGCGATCCGCGCGTCGTACCGCCCGAGGCCGTAGAACTCCTCCGCCGCGTTCTCGTTGATCGTCGCGTCCGCTCGGAAGATGTTCATGAGCGGCAGCCCGGCCCGCTGCGCGATCTCGAAGTCGACGGGATCGTGTGCCGGCGTGACCTTCACGGCGCCGGTTCCGAACGCCGGGTCGATCGCGGCGTCGGCGACGATCGGGATCTCACGCCCGTCGAACGGATGACGAGCGGTCCGGCCGATCAGGTTCGCGTACCGTTCGTCGTCGGGATGCACCGCGATCCCGGTGTCGCCGAGCATCGTCTCGACGCGTGTGGTCGCGCAGGCGATCGAACCACTGCCGTCCGACAGGGGGTAGCGGAACGTGACCAGCTCACCCTCGATGTCCTCGTGCTCCACTTCGGAGTCCGACAAACCGGTCTGGTCCGTCGGGCACCAGTTGACCAGTCGCTCCCCTCGGTAGATCAGGCCATCGTCGTACCAGCGGACGAACGCCTCCCGGACCGCGCGAGAGAGCCCCTCGTCCATGGTGAACCGTTCCCGCGACCAGTCCAGCGAGGCACCCATACGCTTGATCTGATCCACGATCTCGCCGCCGTATCGCTCCTTCCACGCCCAGACGCGTTCGATGAACGCCTCCCGGCCGATGTCCCGTCGATCGATGCCCTCCTTGCGAAGCTCGCGCTCGACGACCACCTGCGTAGCGATGCCGGCGTGGTCCATCCCCGGGACCCAGAGCACCTCGAACCCCTGCATCCGCGCCCGCCGGATCAACGTGTCCTCGATGGTGCGCCCGAGCGCGTGACCCACGTGCAAGCGTCCCGTCACGTTCGGCGGCGGGATGACGATGCAGTACGGCTCGCGATCGGACGGAACCTCCGCGCGGAAATAGCCTCGATCGATCCATCCCCGAGCCCAACGCGGCTCGACCTCGGAAGGGTCGTACTGCGGCGACATCTCCTGCGTGGATGGCTCCGGTTCCGACATGGACCCGAGTCTACGAAACGGCTCGTCCGCCACCGGCTCATCCGCTGGACGGCGGCCGCCGTCGGGCGTAGGTTGCGGGTTCGGCCGACGGGAGGAGCGCTCATGCCCAAACCGATCCTGTTCCTTTCGGACCTCGGCGTTCGCGATGAGTTCGTAGGCGTGTGCCACAGCGTGATCGCGAGCATCGCCCCCGGCGCGCCCGTGATCGATCTCTCCCACGGCGTCCCGCCGCAGGACGTCCAGGCGGGGGCATTGACGTTCCACGATTGCATCGCGTTCGCTCCGCAGGACTCCATCCTGCTCGGCGTGGTGGACCCGGGAGTGGGCACCGACCGGAAGGCCGTGGCCGTCGAGACGGCGTCGCAACGCGTGCTGGTCGGGCCCGACAACGGGCTGCTCTCCCTGGCGTGGGATGCGGCGGGCGGACCCACCCGCGCGTTCGAGATCACCGCAGCCGACGTGGTGTTGCAGCCGGTCTCGAAGGTGTTCCACGGGCGCGATGTGTTCGCCCCTGCGGCGGCCCACCTGGCGACGGGACTTCCTGCGGAGAAGCTGGGGCCGCAGATCGATATCGGGGAGCTGGTTACCCTTCGACTGCCGGAGGCCGATGTCTTGACGGGCGAGGTCCGCGCGCAGGTCCTCGACGTCGACCGTTTCGGCAACGTTCGGCTGAACGTCCGGCCGGCCGACCTGCCCGCCGCGGACTTGGACGGATCGAGGGTGAAGGTAGCGACGACCGATGCCTCGGCGTTCGCAGAGCGCGTGTCGACCTACGCGGAGGTCGCACCCGGCGCGTTCGCCGTCATCGAGGACGCGTGGGGGTGGATCACGGTGATCCGCTTCGGCGCGAACGCCGCCGCGGAGCTCGGCGTGCGTCCCGGCGACCCGGTCTGGCTGCTCGCACCCGACGACTGACCCCGCTAGGCCGACGGCGACGTGGTCGGCGCACCCTCGAAGCCGAGCAGCGTTGCGCCCGGCGCGTCGAACAGCGTCAGCTGTGCACCATCGATCGCGTAGGACCTGACCCGGCTCATCGCGTCGAGGAACACGTGTTCTTGGGCCATGACGTACTTCTTGCATGCCATCCTCGTCGTAGCGAGGGGCGAGAATGACAATGCGTCTGCGGCCGTTGTGTACCGGCCGTTGAAGCCGTTGCACCCGGCCGATCCGCTCACCGTGCTGTCGGTCGAGAACACGAGTGTGATCTCGGTGCCCGAGATCACACTCGTGACGGCGTCTCCCGATGCGATGCTCGACAGGATCCACGTCGTCCCGGCGAGCGGCAGGGGTTCGGGTGTCTCCTGCCGCGAGAAGGTCAACGTCGCGTTGCCGTTCGAGAGGCTGAGGTCGCCCGAGCTCCCAACATCGAACGCCGACATGTCGGCGAGCTCCTCGAGGTAGGCCGACTCGAGCGTCATCAGGGGCGGTTCGCACGCCATCTGCGTGACCGCGAACGCGTCGAACGACAGTGAACCGTCGTCGCCCGCTCGGTACGCCCCACCGTAGCTGTTGCACGCTGCGGAACCGTGCGCTTGGCCATCCTCGAACGTCAGTGTGACCTGTGCGCCCGTCGGGACGTCAGCCACGAGCCGACTGATCGACGTTTCGTCGAGCACCCACACCACGCCGACCAGGTCGTTCGGATCACCGCCTGAGCTCTGACCGTCGCCGGCGCCGGAGTTCGCGCATGCGACGAGCACGAGCGAGATGAGCGGCAGAGGGCCAAGGGGGTGGCGGAAGGCGCGTCGCGAGAACATCGCGCAGAGTCTACGGAACCGCTCGAGTCAGCTTCGTCACTGTAAAGTATCGGCTCTGGTCGGATGCCGGCATCAGCCAACGACGGCCGGCCGAGCGAACACGAGGGGGTTGTCCGATGGGAATGAGGCGACGGTCGAGGCGACGGGGGATGATGGTAGGGGCGGCGGTCGGTCATCACATGGCCAAGAAGAGTGCCCAGGGGCAGCAGGGCCGACGAATACCAGGAAGAGCCGGCGCAGTACGCGCCCCCTCCGGCGGATCCGGCTGACCAGATCGAACACCTCGCACAGTTGCACACGTCGGGTGCGCTGACAGACGAAGAGTTCGCTGCAGCCAAGGCGAAGGCTCTGGGGACCTGAGAGCGCCGCGGATCGTAAGAAGACGTTCGTCGGATCGAAACTCGTGGAGGGTAGGTAGCTGTGATGAGTGGATCTCGTAAGGATGTGCTGCTGAAGGCGATCGAGGCCGAGGTCGGTGATGAATCGGTCGATCTGGGCACGCTGTTCACCGACGACGTCGTCGGTTGGTCGCCGTACGCGAGCGTGTCGGGGCTGACGGCGCTGGCCGAGCTCGCCCTCCTCCGCGAGGTGGCGTTCTCCAACGTCGTCGTCATGTTCCGTGGACTCGACGAGGTTGGCAACAAGGCGTTCGCGGAATGGGTCATCGAGGCCGATCACACGGGGCCGCTCGTCCTCAGTGACGATGCGATCCTGGAACCGACGGGACGGCATGTGCAGTTGCCCGGAGCCACCGTGGCCGACTTCCGCGATGGGAAGATCCGGTCGTACCGGACGTACTTCGACGACATCTCGCTGATCGAGCAGATCGTGGGCGACTGACCGAAGCTGCCGTGGTGGAGTTCCAGGTCGAGGACGCTCCGGATCCGCTCGACATCGGATTCCTCGAAACGCAGATCCGTCGTGAGGCGTCCGCGGCCATGGGACTCGGCGACGAAGTCGAGCTCGCCATCTTCGTGCGCGACGCCGGCAAGGTCGTCGCCGGCATCAGCGGCTGGACATGGGGCGACTGCTGCGAGCTACAGAGCCTGTGGGTGGAGCCCAGCCGCCGCGGTCGCTGGCTCGGGCCGAGGCTCCTCGCCGCCGCGGAAGCCGAGGCGGCGGCGCGCGGGTGCACGCAGACCGTCCACTTCACCTACGGTTTCCAGGCTCGGCGCCTCTACGAGTGGGCCGGCTACGAGTTGGTGGGTCGAGTCGAAGACTTCCCGTCAGGAACCGACGTCCGCTGGTACCGCAAGCGCCTGAACCCACCGGACCCATGATCGGGTGGCGCCGGAGGGGGACGACCCGGGAAGGGTGCTAACCTTCGCCGCGACCACCGAATGAAGGGGGCTTTACATGCTGGCTTAATGGAACCTAGGCGACGCCCTGTGGGCGATGCTGGTGTTCTTCTTCTGGTTCATGGCGATCTGGATCTTCATCACGATCTTCGCCGACATCTTCCGGCGCAACGACATCTCCGGCGTCGCGAAGGCGGGCTGGATCCTGTTGATCTTCATCGTGCCGTTCATCGGGGCGCTGATCTACATGATCGCGCGGCCGAAGATGACCGAGCAGGACAAGCAGATCATCGAGCAGGCGCAGGAAGCGCAGCGCCGGATCGAGGGCTACTCGGCGGCCGACGAGATCTCGAAGCTGGCAGCGCTCCGCGACAGCGGGAAGATCACCGCGGAGGAGTACGAAGAGATGAAGCGGAAGGCCATGCTGCAGGTCTGACGTTCCAGGAGTTTCAGGCGCCCGTCTCCGCGACCGATCGGGAGGCGGGCGTTCTGCGTGTCAGGCCGTGCGTTCGCGCGGCTCGTCGCCGCGGTTGCGCTTCTTGGAGGCCGTTCGCGGCACGAGCGTGGGGTTGACACCGGTGAGGACGACGTCGCGATCCACGAGGCATTTCGTGACGTCCTCGCGCGAGGGCAGCTCGTACATCACGTTGAGCAGCACCTCTTCCATGATCGCGCGCAGTCCTCGGGCGCCGGTCCCCCGCAGGATGGCCTGCTCGGCGATCGCCTGGAGCGACTCGCCGGTGAACTCCAGCTCCACGCCGTCGAACTCGAAGAACCGCTGATACTGGCGCACCAGGGCGTTCTTCGGCTTGGTGAGGATGTCGACCAGGGCGCTCTCGTCCAGGTTGTTCACGCTGGTGATGACGGGGAGACGCCCGACGAACTCGGGGATCAGCCCGTACTTCAGCAGGTCCTCGGGGAGCACCTTGCCCAGGATCAGGCCCATGTCCTTCTGGTTGGCGCGGCGGATGTCCGCGCCGAACCCGACGCCCTTGTTCCCGATCCGGCTCTCGATGATCTTGTCCAGGCCCGCGAACGCCCCGCCGCAGATGAACAGGATGTTCGTGGTGTCGACCTGGATGAACTCCTGGTGCGGGTGCTTTCGGCCACCTTGTGGCGGCACGCGAGGCCGTGGTGCCCTCCAGGATCTTCAGGAGCGCCTGCTGCACGCCCTCGCCGCTAACGTCGCGAGTGATGGAAGGGTTCTCCGACTTTCGGGCGATCTTGTCGATCTCGTCGATGTAGATGATCCCGGTCTCGGCCTTCTTCACGTCGTAGTCGGCCGCCTGGATCAGCTTCAGCAGGATGTTCTCGACGTCCTCACCGACGTAGCCGGCCTCGGTCAGCGCCGTGGCGTCGGCGATGGCGAACGGCACGTTCAGCATGCGGGCGAGCGTCTGCGCCAGGTAGGTCTTCCCGCAGCCGGTGGGGCCCAGGATCATGATGTTGGACTTCTGGAGCTCGACCTCGGAATCCTTGGCACCGACCTGGATCCGCTTGTAGTGGTTGTAGACCGCGACCGACAGGACCTTCTTCGCCGTGTCCTGACCGACCACGTACTCGTCCAGGAACGCGTAGATCTCCTGCGGCTTGGGCAGCTCGTCCAGGCGGAGCTCGGAGGTCTCGGAGAGCTCCTCCTCGATGATCTCGTTGCAGAGGTCGATGCACTCGTCGCAGATGTACACGCCGGGACCGGCGATGAGCTTCTTGACCTGCTTCTGGCTCTTCCCGCAGAACGAGCACTTCAGCAGATCCGAGTCTCCGAACTTCGCCATCAGCCCCTGTCCTCCTGTCGAGCCACCGGGCTCCTATCGCGCCCGGACGACCCGACGAATCTTACGCCCCACCCGCCGCTGCGGCTGCAAGCTCCACCGAGATCCCGCGGGTCGTGATGATCTCGTCGATGACCCCGTAGTCCTTCGCCTCGTCGGCCGTGAGGATGTAGTCGCGGTCCGTGTCCTTCGACACCTTCTCGATCGGCTGGCCCGTGTGCTCGGAGATCAGCTGCTCCAGCAGCTTGCGGTACCGGGTGATCTCCTTGGCCTGGATCTCGATGTCGACGGCCTGTCCTTGCGCGCCACCGTGCGGCTGGTGCAGCAGGACCCGCGAGTGCGGGAGCGCGAACCGCTTGCCGGGAGCGCCGGCCAGCAGGAGCACCGCGGCGGCCGAGGCCGCCTGGCCCATCACGATGGTCGACACGTCCGGCTTGATGTACTGCATCGTGTCGTAGATCGCGAACAGCGCGGTGATGTCGCCACCGGGCGAGTTGATGTACAGGTGGATGTCCTTGTCCGGGTCGTCCGACTCCAGGTGCAGGAGCTGGGCCATGATCAGGTTGCCGACCTGGTCGTCGATCGGCGTCCCCAGGAAGACGATCCGCTCCTTCAGCAGGCGCGAGTAGATGTCGAACGAACGCTCGCCGCGGCTGGTCTGCTCGACCACCACCGGAACCAGGTAGTTCTTCATGTCGCTCATGTGCTCTCCTCCGACGACGTCTCGGTGTCCGGCTCGTCGGCCTTGGTCTCGGCCTCGGCGTCGGCCACGGATTCGACCGGGCCTTCCGGTTCGATATCGGCACGTTCGACCAAGAGGTCGAGTGCCTTCCCTCTGATGATATCTCCGGCGAGCGTCACGACCTGGCCGGAGCGGTCCAGCGCCTTCGCCAGTTCTTTCGGCTCTCGGCCGTACGCCTGCGCCAGGACCGCGATCTGGGCACCGATCTCATCGGCCGTGACCTCGAGCTTCTCGGTCCTGGCGATGCCCTCCAGGACCAGATCGGACTCGATGGCCCGGACCGCGTGCTCACGGGAATCCTCGCGCAGCCGTGCCTCGTCCCAGCCCTGGGACTCCAGCACCTGCTCGAGCGTGAGCCCCGCTCGCTCGGCGCGTTCCCGGGCGTGCGAGATGCGGTGCTCGGTCTCCTCCTCGACGAGCGAATCCGGCAGCTCCACGGTCACCGTGTCGATCATGGCCTGCAGTGCTCGGTCGCGGATGACGCCTTCGGCGTCGCGCTCCTTCATCTCGGCGAGGCGCTCCCGGAGGTCGTCGCGGAGCTGCGTCAGCGTGTCGAACTCCGAGGCCGTCTTCGCGAAGTCGTCGTCGGCCTCGGGAAGCTTGCGCTGCTTCACGTCCTTCACCAGGACCTGGACACTCACGTCGGTGCCGCCGAGCTCGCCGAACCGTTCGGGCAGCGTGTCGTTCACCTTCAGGATGTCCCCCGGCTTCGTCGAGACGAGCTCGTCGTCCAGCTTCGAGCCGAACTCGCCCGAGCCCACGAAGTAGAGGTAGTCGGAACGGCTCGCCTCGGCGACGTCCTCGCCGTGCAACGTCGTCTTCACGTCGATCGTCACGAAGTCCTCGATACGCACGGGGCGGTCGGCCGGCTCCAGCTCGGCGAACCGCTCGCGGAGACGGTCGACCCACTCGTCGATCTCCTCGTCGGTCACCACGGTGGAGGGCTTCTCGACCCGCAGCCCTTCGTAGTCCTCCCGGGCGAGCTGCAGGCGGGGCCGCACCTCCACGGTCGCGGTGAAGATCAGGGGCTTGTCGTCCTCGACCTGCTCCAGCTGGATCTCCGGGTCGCTGATCGGGGCCAGGTCCTCTTCGCGGACGGCATCGCGGAAATAGGTGGGCACGGCGCTCGACAGGAACTCCTCGCGGACCACGTCGCGGCCGATCTGGGCGTCGATGATCTGCTTCGGCACCTTCCCCTTGCGGAAGCCCGGGATCTTGACCTGGTTCGAGATGCTTCGGTACGCGCGGTCCAGGTCCTTGGTGAACTCGTCGACCGGGACCTCGATCGTGAGCTTGACCGTGTGTTTGTCGGTGTTCTCAACGGTGGTCTGCATGTACGTCCAGCCTAGCCGACATCCGTCCGTGCGCCCCCGGAGCGGTCGGCTATCGTTGCGCGCCATGGGCGAGCCGATCTACGCCGACGAGCTTGCGTTCGCCGAGGAGTTGGCGGATCGCGCCGGCGCGTTGGCGCTTTCCTACTTCCGCAACGACCCCGAGCTCACGTGGAAGCCCGACGCCACCCCGGTGACCGAGGCCGACCTGGCCGTCGAGGCGATGATCCGCGAGGAGCTGGGCCGGCGCTTCCCCGACGACGCCATCCGGGGCGAGGAAGGCGGCTTCGCGGGAGTCTCCGACCGCATGTGGATCATCGACCCGATCGACGGGACGCGGAACTACGCGGCGGGGATCCAGATCTGGGCGAACCTGCTGGCGCTCAAGGTCGGCGGCGAGTACGTCCTGGGCATGGTGAACGCCCCAGCGCTGGGAGAGCGCTACGCCGCGGTGCGGGGTGCGGGGGCGACCTGGAACGGCGAGCCGATGCACGTCTCGGACGTGGGGACGACGGCCGAGGGCATGGTCGTCTTCGGTGACGTCGAGCTCTGGGCCGGAACGGCCCGGCACGAGCGGTTCCTGGACCTGGTGAACGGCGCGCGGCGGAACCGTGGATTCGGCGACTTCTGGGGACACATGCTGGTCGCCAGGGGCGCCGCGGAGGTCATGGTCGAATCCGAGCTCTGGGAGTGGGACTTCGCGCCGCTCGTCGTCATCGTGACCGAGGCGGGCGGCCGCGTGAGCCAGGCCGACGGGTCGCCGCCCGTGCACGGTGGAAGCCTCGTCTCATCGAACGGCCTGGTGCACGACGAGGTCCTCGCCCGGCTGAACGGCTAGCGGCCGAGTCAGCCAGGTCTTGCGGTCAGAGCTCGATCACCTCGCCGCGCTCGCCGATGTGCTCCATCACGACGTTCGCCGCGGCGACGTCCTGCACGCCGACGCCCGTGAGGTCGCACACCGTGAGCTGGCTGGCCGAGGTCCGTCCTGGATGCGTCTTGGCGCAGATCTCGCCGAGCTCGACCGCCTTCGTCTTGTCGATCAGTCCGGCGGCGAGCGCGTGGTGCAGCTCGCCGATCTGCGCGCTCTGGGTGCGGCTGTCCACGACGAGGAGATCGGCGCGGGCGGGGAGGTTGGGATCGAGCTCCTGCTTGTCGGGGGCGTCCGATCCGACGGCCGTGACGTGCGCGCCGAGCTTGAGCCACTCCCCGCGGACCAACGCCGTCTGGCTCCCGGTGCACGTGATGACGACGTCGGCGTCGTGCACGGCCTCGTCGGCCGACGGCGCGACCTCGTAGGCGCAGCCCTCGGGCAACCCCGGGCGGTTCGGAAGCTCCGCGACGAGCGTGGCCGCTCGATCCGGATGCCGGCCCCAAACGCTCACATGCGTGAAGCCGGGACGGACGATGGCGAGCGCGTCCAGCTGGTATCGGGCTTGGTCGCCCGTGCCGATGACGGCGACGTTCCAGACCTTCTCCGGCGCCAGGTACTTCGCGGCGACGCCGCCCGCCGCGCCGGTCCTGACGCTCGTGAGGTACCCGCCGTCCAACAGGAACGCGGCCGGCTCGCCGTTGTCCGAGTCGAAGACGATCACCATGCCGTCGCTCGCCGGGAGACCGAGCTCCACGTTCCGCGGGAACCCCGAGGCGACCTTCACCGCGTAGAACGGAGCGCCGTGGAGGTGGCCGGCCTTCACGTGGACCTCGCCCTGCCGCTCGGGGATGTTCAGCGAGATCACGCCGGGGAGGGCCGCCCCGCCTCGTGAGTACGACGCGAACGCGAGATCGCACGCGTCGATGCACGAGGCCATGTCCAACGTCGCCCGCACGTCGTCCTCGCGGAGGACCCGCACCGACCGTCCGAACCGACCCATCCGCAGAGGGTAGCCGCTCGTCGATCGACAGGGTCGGACGGCACCCTCCTCGGACCCCGCACGACCCTGGGACATCCGGGTGCGCCGGACTAGCCTCGGATCGAAGGTCCGGGACGATCCTTCGGAGGTGAGGGACATGCAGACGGAGCGGAACCCGTTCGACCTGTTCGAAACCGAGCTCCCCGTGCTCGCGGAGCGATTCGACAGGGTCGTGCAGGCGCAGATCGCGCTTCCGGGGCTCGATCAGAAGACGAAGCAGTTGCTGAACATCGCCATCCAGACCGCGAACCGCAACCCCCGTGGTGTCATGTGGCACGCGATGATGGCCCGCGAGCATGGAGCAACCAGGGAGGAGGTCGTCGGCGCGGTGGCCATGAACCTCCACCTCAGCGGCCTCGGCACCGTCCTCGACAGCCTGCCCGCCGCGGTTGACGGATACGAGATGCCGGCGGTGACCTCTGCGTGAGCCGCAGACGACCTGACGCCTGCTAGCGTCGGGCCGACGCCGCCGCCCAGGGAGGGCACATGAAGATCGACATGTTCGAGATGGAGCGGATGCAGTCGCTCTACTGGCATCTGGTGGAGTACGACCTGTCGGAGTCCGGCGTGACGCCGATGACGATCCGCGACCTGCTCGGCCCGAACGCCGACGCGGAGGCGTTCCTCCAGACGGCCCTCGGGTACCCGCTCTCCGAGGGATCGCACGAGGCGCGCGCCAACATCGCCGCGTGGTACCCGGATGCGGCGCCCGAGAACGTCTCGCTCACGACCGGCGGCTCGGAGGCCAACCACCTGACGCTCTGGACGCTGCTCGAGCCCGGCGACCGCCTGGCGTTCATGATCCCCAACTACCTGCAGGGCTGGGGCCTCGGCAGGCACTACGGCAAGGCGACCGACACGTTCAAGCTGAAGCTCCGTGACGAGCGCTGGCAGCTCGACCTGGACCAGCTCGAGCGCGCGGTTACCAAGAAGACGAAGGCCGTGATGATCTGCAACCCCAACAACCCGACGGGTCACGTCCTGACGGAGGACGAGATGACCGCCGTGATCGCCGCCGCCGACCGCGTGGGGGCGTGGATCGTCTCCGATGAGATCTACCGCGGAGCCGAGGTCGACACGGACGTCGCGTCTCCCACGTTCTGGGGCCGCTACGACAAGGTCATCGTCACGAGCGGATTGTCGAAGGCGTTCGCGATGCCGGGGTTGCGGGTCGGATGGACGCTCGGGCCGCAGGACGTGATCGAGCAGACGTGGATCCGTCACGACTACACGACGCTCGCCCCCGGGATGATCTCCGACCGGCTCACGGCGTTCGCGATGGATCCCGTGGTGCGGGAGAACATCTTCGCGCGCACCCGCGCGATCATCCGCGCGAACCTCCCGCAGTTCGAATCGTGGATCCACGCGCAGGGAGACGTGTTCACCTACGTGCGACCGGTGGCCGGCGCGATCGGCTACGTGAAGTACCACCTGCCGATCCGCTCGACCGAGCTCGTCGATCGCGTGCGCGCCGAGCGCTCGGTGCTGCTCGTGCCGGGTGACATGTTCGGGCTCGGCAAGGGCATCCGCTACGGGTTCGGGTTCGACATCGAGCACACGATGAAGGGACTCGCGCAGGCGGAGGACCTGCTCACCGGCCGCGCTCTGTGACGGCCGTCGCGCGCTGCGGCTGGGCGCCGCCGGAGGATCCGGCGTACCTCGCGTACCACGACGAGGAGTGGGGCGTGCCGCTCCACGACGACGCGCGGCTGTTCGAGATGCTGACGCTGGAGGGCGCCCAGGCGGGACTCTCGTGGTCGACGATCCTGCACAAGCGCGACGGCTACCGCCGGGCGTTCGCGGGCTTCGACCCGGCGAAGGTGGCGCGATCCGACGCCCGGAAGGTTGAACGGCTCATGCAGGATGCGTCGATCGTCCGGAACCGCCTGAAGATCGAGTCGACGGTCGCGAACGCTCGCGCGACGCTCGCGGTTCGGAAGGAGTTCGGCTCGCTCGACACCTATCTCTGGGGGTTGACCGGCGGCGCACCGATCGTGAACCGGTGGCGCGGGGGCGACATCCCCGCGGAGACGCCCGTCTCACGCGTGATGAGCAAGGACCTCAAGCGACGCGGCTTCCGGTTCGTCGGTCCGACCGTCTGCTACGCGTTCATGCAAGCGACGGGCATGGTGAACGATCACGTGACGACCTGTTTCCGATACGCCGAGCTCGGGGGACACTAGGGTCGCGCGCTCATCGACTCCTCGAGGGTTCGATCATCTATCTGTCGGGTAGACCTGAGGTCCGGCGATCGGGAGGTTCGACCATGTCTGGAGGACCGGGAGCGAAGGACGCTCGACACACGTTCGATGAGGAAGAGCCCGCTGAAGAGCAAGCCCTGTTCGGTCTCGGGGAGGAGGAACGTCGCGAATTGGTGGCGTGGGTAGGCGAGAACCTGACAGAGGTGCGGGAGACCGCGGTCGGGCAGCGACCTGTCTACTGGGTCCTTTGGACCGCCTTGGTCGCCGGCTTGGCGGCCTATGTCGGTGGGTACCTGATCAAGTCGTCGACGACGGCGGGGCTCCTGGGATTGGTCGGCGACCTGCTCTATACGTTCGGTTGGGCACTCTGGACGGGAGTCGTCGTGGTCGTGTTCCTCCAGATCATCCCGGAGATCAAGCGGCGTCAATACAAGACGGCGCTCGATGCCTATGAGGCGGCTCTCCGCGAGAAGGCTGGAGGCGGAAGCGACGATCGGTCAACCGCCCCCGAGTAGCGGCGCCAGCCAGTCAGGCACGTCGTGCCCTTCGCTCCTGAAGAACGGCGGCTGGAGGTCCGGCACCCGGTCGAGCTCCGCCGAGACACGCTCCATCGACATGTTCCCCGCGCGGCGCTCCGCCTCGATCGCCATCGGGAGGAGGTCGACGTCGCCGGGCGAGCAGATGCCGGTCGCCCCGTCTCGCGCCAAAGCGAACGCGATCGCCGCGTCGAGCTGCGCCTGCTCCTCGAGCGGCTCGTACCACGTCGTGCGACGGTGGGACTCTCCGGTCTTCCAGAGGTTCCTGGCCGCCGCCTTGATCAACATGAGACCGGCGTCCTGCGCCTCGACCTCGTGGACCAGCGCCTCGAAGTCGCGGAGATAGTCGGGGTAGCGGGAGAGGGCATAGTTGTACGGCGTGATCACCGTCTCGAACGGGAACCGCCGGAGCGCTTCGAGATGCACCGCGGGCGCTTGCATCCCGTGACCGGTGATGCCGATCGCGCCGACCAACCCTTCGTCCCTCGCGCGAACGGCACCCTCGATCGCTCCGCCGTGACCCAACGCTCGATCGAGGTCGTCCGGGTCGCAGACGCCGTGGAGCTGGATCAGGTCGAGACGATCGACCTGCAGTCGTTCGAGTGAACGCCCGATGCTTCCGTACGCGCCCGCCGCGGTCCGGTCGCCCATCTTGCTCGCCAGGAAGATCTGATCCCTGATCCGGTGCATCCATGGCCCGAGGCGGAGCTCGGAGTCCCCGTAGTCCGCCGCCGTGTCGAAGTGGTTGATCCCGGCATCGAGCGCCTGTTCGATCGAACGGTCCGCGACCTCCTGCGGCGTCTCGGCGAGCATGGCGCCGCCGTAGATGATCACGCTGCTCATGTGACCGATGCGACCGAGCCTGCGACGTTCCATCCCGCGATGCTACTCGCGTCACCCGATCCGACGTTCAGTCCTGGCCGTCAACCAGCGTGCCGGCGAGGTAGCGGCGGATGTCGAGGCTCAGATCCTCCATCGGCGCGTAGTAGCCGAACGAGAACGCGCGCGAGGACATGCCCTTCTGCACCGACGCGCAGATCTCCCAGTCCTGCCGGTTCACCAGGTCCCAGAAGTCGACCGCGTCGGCCGGGTCGAAGCCGGGCTCCGCGATCTCGTCCGGGTGGAACAGGAAGTCGCAGTCGATCCGCGTGTGACCGGCGTCGATCGGCCACAGCGTGAACGCCACCACGTGGTCCGACGAGAGGCTCACCATGAGGTTGGGGTAGATCAGCTCGCCCTTGTGCTTCACGCGTTCGTCCTCGGAGAGCCCGGGGAACGGCGCTCGGGTCGTCGTCCCGGAGAACGTGAACGTCGTCGCTCCCTCGCGGTGCGGGACGCCGCCGTCCCAATCGAGCTCGCGCCCGCCGCCCTGCTTGAACGCCGGCACCAGCTCGCAGAGCTCGGGATGCACGGGACCGCAGTGGTAGCACTCGTTGTAGTTCTCGACGATCGTCTTCCAGTTCGCGTCGACGTGGTACGAGATGCGGCTGCCGAGCCGGAGATCGGCGAGCGGGTAGTTCCGGGCTCGCTCGACGACGCCGCCGAGTCGAGCGGACAGCGAGCGTTCCGGCGTGAGCTCCGACGGCGTCAGGTTCACGAAGACGAAGCCGCCCCAGGTCTCGACCGCGACCGGGTACAGGCTCAGCTGTTCGCGACGCAGGCCGTCACTCTCCGTCAGGAACGGCGCGTTGCGGAGCTCGCCGCCCAGGCCGTAGGTCCACGCGTGATACGGACAGCGGATCGCCCCCCTGAAGCGGGCGCTCGGGCCGGCTTCGGGACGCGGGTCCTCCATGACCAGGCGGGACCCGCGGTGCCGGCAGACGTTGTAGAACGCATTCAGCGCACCCGACCTGTCGCGCACGATCAGCACGCTCTCGCCGGCGACCTCGACGTGCAGGTAGTCCCCCGCCGCCGGGATCGCGTCCTCCCGTCCGACGGCGAACCACTCGCGATGGAAGATGCGCTCCGCCTCCCGCGCGAAGTGCTCGTCGGACAGGTACGCGGCGCGTGGAAGCGTCCGCATCATCTCGGTCGTCGTCCCATCACCGGGGGTTGTCTCGATCGCCATGCGCGTCTATCCTGACCCTGGGTCAGTCACAGCGACCGACCTCGTTCACGCTGTGTAGCACAGCATCGACCCTGAAAGGATGACGCTTGAGTGACCTGAAGTCACCGCGCGGCCGTCGGAGTGCCGACAAACGGGAGCGCATCGTCGAGTGCGCCATGCGGCACTTCGCCGACGACGGCTACCAGGGCGCGAAGGTGGAGGACGTCGCGACCGACCTCGGCATCGCGAAAGGCTCGATCTTCCAGCACTTCGGTTCCAAGGCCGGGCTGTTCTTCGAGGCCTACAAGCAGGCGGTGACGTCCCTTCCGGCGTGGCTCGACGCGCCGCAGGACGTCTTGGACGAGGGATTCTTCGCGACGCTCATGTACTGGCTGGAACGCACCGAGCACCTCGTCCACGAGGACTTCGTCCCCTACCGCGTCTCGCTGATCGGGAACTACGGGACCGACCTGGCGCTGAAGCGAGACATCAACCGATTCTTGGTGAGCGAAGATCCGTACGGCACGCTCGAGTTCGTGGAGTTCGGCATCGAACGCGGAGAGGTCCGCGACGACATCGACCTGGAGATGATCGTGTCGATGGTCGACTGGCTGGCGGGCTCGCTCCAGGACGCGCTCGTCACGGAGGAGCTCGACCCCGGGTTGTTCCATCGGTGGCAGAAGCAGCCGGAGCGCCAGAAGGCCCGCATCGAGCAGTTCGCCGAGGTCCTGCAGAGCGCGATCGGCAAGCAGTCGGCCAAGACGTAGGCCGTCGCCCGAGCCGCGGTCGGTAGGATGCGGGCGTGGCCACCACCGAACCGCGCCGACCCGCGACCGAGGGAGCGCTCCGGCCCGAGACCGTGAAGCACTACCTCGAGACGATCTTCTACATCCAGTTCGAGGAGGATCGCGTCCGACCCGGGCGGATCGCCGAATGGCTCGGGCTCCGGCCGCCCACCGTCAGCGTGACGCTGCACCGCCTCGAGCGAGACGGCTGGATCCACGTTGAGAGCGATCGGACGGTGTCGTTGACCGACGAAGGCATGGCCCTCGCGAGCGGGGTGGTCCGCGTTCACCGGCTGCTCGAGCGATGGCTCACCGACGTGCTCGGCTTCGACTGGGCGACCGCCGACAACTACGCCCAGGAGATCGCGCCCGGCATGTCCGACGCGGTCGCCGAACGATTGGACGAGCACCTCGGGCACCCGTCGACGTGTCCCCACGGGAACGTCATCCCGGGGAACACCACGCCGTACGGCGAGCTCATCTCCCTGGCGGAACTGCCGCCCGGGACGACGGCCCGGGTCCGCCGGATCTCCGAGGTGGCGGAGCACGACGCCCCCGATCTGCTCCGGCGGCTGGACGGCAACGGCCTCGTGACCGGAGCGCAGGTGGTCGTCGCGGCCGACGGTTCGAGCGAGGACGCGCTGACGGTCGACATCGGCGATCGAACGATGGCGCTCGGGGTCTCGACGGCCCGCTTGATCTGGGTCGAACCCGAGCGATAGCCCGCTAGGGGTCGTCGCGACGGAGCGCCGACCGCGCGTCCTCCATCGTCACCTGACGGCGCCGGTAGTTGCGCAGCGCGAAGCGATCGCACGTGGTCTCGGCGGCGGACTTGCGACCCAACTCCTCGCGCAGGTACCAGTGCATCCATTCGTGGCAGTACAGGAACCGCAGCACCTCGCGAGGCGTGCGGAACGTGACGCCCTCGGTCAGCCAGATGAACCGGATCGTGCGCCCGGGCCGGCGCTTGGCGCCGTACGGCACGACCTCGCCGAACGGGAAGAACGGCTCGGGCACCTGCAGCGTGATCGAGCGCTCGGTGAAATCGGTCCATGCCGAAAGATGCGGCCGCTCGCGGTAGCGGAGCGGCTTGACGTGCACCCGGTAGCCGGTGGCCTCGGGCAGGCCGGCCAGGACCCGGCGGACGCGGTCCGCGGGAAGATCGTCGAGAGCGGAGGTCACGCGCACGGACCCGCAAGGGTACGAGCGGTCGCTCGGTAGAGTCCGGGTCATGGCGAAGGATGCTGCGGGGCAGGGCGACCGGGACCATCGCGATGGCGTCCGGGCGACGCTCCCGCTGGGCGTCGCGGTGTTCGGCTTCGGGATCTCGTTCGGCGTGCTCGCCCGCGCGGCCGGGATGGGCTCGGTCGCTCCGGTCGTGATGTCGGCCACGACGTTCGCAGGATCGGCGCAGTTCGCGGCCGTGTCCGTGCTGAACGCCGGCGGCAGCGTCGCCACGGCGGTCGTCGCCGCGGTCCTGCTGAACGCGCGCTACGCGCCGATCGGGGTGAGCGTGGCGCCGTCGCTCCACGGCTCGTGGTGGTCGCGGTTCCTCCACGCCCAACTCGTGGTCGACGAATCGTGGGCGATCGCATCCGAGGGCGACGGACGATTCAACCCGCGCGTCCTGGTGGGTGCGGGATTGACCATCTACGTGGCGTGGGTGGGCGGCACGATCCTCGGCTCGCTGTTCGGAGACGTGATCGGCGATCCGGCCCGGCTGGGGCTCGATGCCGCGTTCCCCGCGCTGTTCCTCGCGCTCCTGGTGCCGCAGTTGACGTCGACGCGCGCCAGAGAGGCGGCGGTCCTGGGCGCCGCGATCGCGTTGGCGCTCACGCCGTTCACCCCGCCGGGCGTGCCGATCATCGCGGCGAGCGCGGCATGCCTGCTCGGATGGCGGCGATGACACAGGCATGGATCGTCGTGGTCCTGGTCGGTCTGGCGACGATCGCGATCAAGTCCATCGGCCCGGTCCTGCTCGGTGGCCGCGACCTGCCGCCGAGGATCGCGTCGCTGATCGGCCTGCTTGCGCCCGCGCTGCTCGGCGCCCTCGTCGCGATCAACACGTTCGGGTCGGGGCGCTCGCTCGTGCTGGACGAACGCGCATTGGGCGTCGCGGCAGCGGCCGTCGCGATCTGGCGGAAGGCGCCGGTGCTCCTCGTGGTGGTGATCGCGGCGGCGGTCACCGCGGTCGCGCGGGCACTCCTCTAGACCTGGTCGTCGACGGCGACCGGCATGGGCGGCACATTGTCCTGGGGAGCGTCGGCTCGTTCGACCGGGATGCGAACGATGAACGTCGCGCCCTCGGCGGGTTGGCTGATCACGCGGACGTCGCCACCGTGTGCCTCGGCGATCGCGGCGACGATGGCGAGCCCGAGACCCGTCCCCTGCTCGGCATCCGATCCGTCGTCGGAGCGCACCCGGCCCCTCGCGGGATCCGCGCGGTAGAAGGGCTCGAAGACGTGCGCGGCCTCGTCGGCGGCCAGGCCCGGCCCACGGTCGCTCACCTCGATCTCGGCCCAGCCGTCCTCCGACCTGACGTACACGGCGACCGGCGTGCCCGGCGGTGTGTGCGTCAACGCGTTCGACAGCAGGTTCGCGAACACCTGGCGCAGCCGTCCCTCGTCGCCCATCACCGTCAGCTCGTCGGGTGCCGTAAGCTCGAGCGCGCGGGAAGGATCCACCGCCCGCGCGTCGTGGATCGCGTCGGCTGCCACGCGCGAAAGGTCGACCGGTTCGTGCGCGACCGGGCGCCCCTGGCCCGCGCGCGCGAGGAACAGCAGGTCCTCCACGAGGACGCCCATCCGCTCTCCCTCCTGTTCGATGCGACGCATGGCGAGCGCCGTGTCTTCCGGGTTGTTCGAGGCGCCCCGGCGGAACAGCTCGGCGTAGCCCCGGATCGAGGTGAGCGGGGTACGCAGCTCGTGCGAGGCATCGGCCAGGAACCGCCGGAGCGCCTCCTCGGACGCGCGCCGCTCGTCCATCGCCTCCTCGATGCGTCCGAGCATCACGTTGAGCGAGGCTCCGAGCCGCCCCACCTCCGTACCAGGGTCGGTCTCCTCGACGCGACGTGACAGATCCCCGGCCGCGATCGCCTCCGCTGTCTGCTCGATCTGCTCCAACGGCCGCAGGCCCCGCTTCACGGTGAACAACGAGAGGATCGCCATGGTGGCGAGCACCGCCAGCGTGACCGCGCCGGCGATCAGCGAGAGCCGTCCGAGCGTGTTCGACACCTCCGCCAGCGGGATGCAGACGACCAGCGTCGAGCCGTCCGTGAGCCGGTAGGCGACCGCGCGGTAGCCGGGCCCGCTCCCCACGGCGTCCGCGCTGAAGAAGACCGGGTCCCGCTCGCTGCCGCCGCGGATGTTCGCCGGAAGGTCGGGCGGAGACAGTGATGTTCCGCCGTAATCGAACACGATCGGGTCGCCGACGACGGATCCTGTCGAGCTGAGGATCACGCCGTACGTCCCCTCGGGCAGCATCTGATCGCCGCCGTCACCGGGACCGGCTCCGGGCAGCCCCGGCTGGCTCAACGCGAACAACACCGGGCGCGGTGACGATCGCAATTGCTGGTCGAGGCGATGCACCAGGTAGGAACGCAGCGCGGTATACGTTGCCACGTCGGAGACGAGCAACCCGACGGCCACCAGGATCACGAGCGACGCCGTGAGGCGGACCCGCAGCGTCACGTCGTCACGTCCCGGACCCGCGCGCGTCCTGATCGCGGGGAACGGCCAGCCGGTAGCCGACCCCGCGCACCGTCTGGATCAACGGTGGGCCGATCCCGTCGACCTTGCGCCGCAGGTAGCTCACGTACGTCTCGACGATGTTCGCGTCGCCGCCGAAGTCGTATTGCCACACGTGGTCGAGGATCTGCGCCTTCGAGAGCACCCGCGGCGCGTTCTGCATGAGGTAGCGCAACAGACGGAACTCCGTCGCGGTCAGCTCGACGGTCGAGCCGGCGCGGCGAACCTCGTGGGTCTCCTCATCGAGCTCCAGATCGACGAACACGAGCGGCCCGCTCTCGGCCACCGGGTCGGTCCGGCGCAGCAGCGCGCGGATCCGCGCGACGAGCTCTTCGATGCTGAACGGCTTGGTGACGTAGTCGTCCCCGCCGAGCGTGAGCCCGCGCACCTTGTCCTCGACGGCGTCGCGCGCGGTGAGGAACAGCACGGGGACCTTCACCCGATCGACGGCCAGGCGCTCGGTGACCGCGAACCCGTCCATATCGGGGAGCATCACGTCGAGCACGATCAGCGCCGGCCGGAACTCCTCCACCAGCTTCAGCCCCGCGCGGCCCGTGCCGGCGGTCGCTACGTCGAAACCCTCGTACCGGAGCGCCATCGCGACGAGGTCGGTGATGCGCGGCTCGTCGTCCACCACCAGGATGCGCTGGGGGTCCATGCCCGGAACCCTAACCCCGTTCCCTGGGAAGTCCCTGAGAGATGTCGTGGCCTGCGCTGAGAGCCCCGGGCCGCTCCCACGGAGCCACAGCCAAGTCACAGGTTGCACCCACGCTCCTCCAAGGGCCGGGGGCTTGACTCGTACCGGCAACCAACCAGGAAGAGGGTGATGACCGGATGTTCCCGCACAACGAACCGCCGTTCCACACCGATGCGTGGTCGATCGAGCGGCTGGTGCCCATCCTGCTGATGCTCGTGTTGATCGGCGTCGTCATCTGGGCCGTCGTTCGACTTACGCGGCAACCGCGGGCTTCCGTTGCCGGAGCGGCCGTTCCTCCACCGTTGTCGCCGGTGCCTCCGTCGGCGACAGCCGATCCCGCGCTGGCGCTCGTCCGGCAGCGGTACGCACAGGGCGAGCTCGACCGGGACACGTTCCTGCAGACGGTTCGCGACCTCTCCCCCGGCGGCGTCGAGGCCGGTATCACGGAAGAGCCCCCTCCTCCCGCGACGCCTTGACGCACCGGTACCCGGCGGGCCCGCCGGCCCGCCGGGCCTCCCCCCAACACACGCAAGGAAGGTGAGCACGATGTGGAACACGAGGAACGCAACCAGGGAACGCTTGGCCATCGGGGTCGTGGCGGGAGCGATCCTCCTCTCGGCGTGCTCGTTCACCGTCGGACGCGACACCGGCTCGTCGACCTCGACGTCGACCATGTCCCCCGCAGCCGTCTCGGTGACGGGCGATCGCGCCGGCTCCGGCGCCGACCCGGTGGTACAGGTGGTCAAGGCCGTCGAGCCGGCTGTCGTGAACGTCACCGCGACGAGTGCCGTCAGCAACCCGTTCTTCGGCGGGAGCACGACGCAGAAGGCGACCGGTAGCGGCTTCATCGTCAGCTCGGACGGCGTGATCTTCACGAACGATCACGTGATCGAGGGCGCGTCGAAGGTCGAGGTGACGCTGCCGGACGGCCGCTCGTTCGCCGCCACGGTGACCGACACCGACGCCGCGCACGATTTCGCCGTCCTGAAGATCGCCGCCGCGAACCTCCCCACCGTGGCGCTCGGCAACTCGTCGGACCTGCAACTCGGACAATCGGTCGTGGCGATCGGCTACGCGCTCGGCCTGCAAGGTGGTCCGTCCGTGACGAGCGGCATCATCAGCTCGCTCGAGCGGACGGTGCAGGCGCAGGACCCAAACGTGGCCGGAGGCGTTCGGACGTATCAGAACGTCCTGCAGACATCCGCGGCGATCAACCCCGGGAATTCCGGAGGGCCGCTCGTCGATCTGCAGGGTCAGGTGGTCGGGATCAGCACCGCAGGCGTGAGCAGCGCGGACAACATCGGATTCGCGATCTCGATCGACGCGGCCAAGCCCTTCATCGCGTCCGCGGTCGCCGGATCCTGAAGGACCGCGGAGACCCACCTGGTCGGGGCGGCGGGACTCGAACCCGCGACCTCGTGCTCCCAAAGCACGCGCGCTAGCCAGGCTGCGCTACGCCCCGTCGGCCCCTAGGGTACGGGTCCGGGACGAACGAGGCGAGCGGCCGGGCGTGAACCCCGGACCGCTCGCCCTGATCGTTCGTCGATCGACCGTCAGGACATCGCGTCCAGGAACGCCTGCCCGTTCGGAGAGCCCAGGCCCGTGACGTCGTCGTAGCCCGGCGTGGTGTGCAGCGTGCCGGTCTGGTTGAGCGAGCGCAGCGTGAACAGCTGTCCCTGATGCGGGTTCAGGAAGTTGGCCCAGTCCGTCCGAACCGCCGCCATCGGCGAGGGGGGGTCGACGATGTCGCGGAACGCGGGACTCCCCGCGAGCGAGTACAGCAGCGGGTTCGCGAACCCGTGGTGGATGCCCTTCGCCTGGTCGGCGAGCGCCATGATCGCCGCGAACACCGGGCACGACAGGCTGGTCCCGCCGATCCGGTACTCGGCGTAGCGCGGGGCGCCGCTCGGGAACGCCTGGGTCTCTCCCACCAGGAAGCCGGTGGTCGGGTCCCCGACCGTGGCCACATCCGGCACCACCCGGTTCCGCCCGTTCCATCGGGTCGCGAGCGCGTCCGGCACGATGCCGACCTGGTACGTCGGTTCGGCGAAGAGCCCGCTCGTCCCTCCGCCACTGCCGTAGCGGTACTGGCCCGGGGGCTTCGGCGTCCATCCGTGCTTGCCGACGTACGACGCGGTCGTTCCCCAGCCGGTCTCGAACAGGTACTGGCCCTGGTCGCCGACCCCGAGGCTCGTCCCTCCGACCGACGTGACCCACGGGCTCGACGCCGAGTAGTCGGTCGTGATGTAGCCCGTGCCTCCGCACAGGTGATCGGGATCCTTGTTGTCGCCGCAGTCTCCCGAGGAGAAGTACGAGCCGATCCCCATCGCCGCCGCCTGCTGGAAGACGGCCTCCCACGCGGCGAAGCCGCTCGGCGCGATCTTCTCGCCGGCGGTGCCGTAGGAGTTGCTGATGATCTGCGCGAGGTTCCCGTCCACGGCGAACTCGAACCGTTCGAGGAGACTGCGCCCGGAGTTGTCGCTTGCTCCCAGGAACACCAGCTTGGCGCCCGGCGCGAGCGAATGGACCGCCTCCAGGTCCAGCGTCTCCTCGCCCCACCACCCCTGCTGGTTCTCGATCTTGGAACCGGGTTTGGTCGCCACGTTGTACTGCGTGAGGTCCGCCGCCGGGAGTCCGTGACGAACCGAGTACTTGCGGAGATCGCGATCCATCGTCGGTGACGCGAACGCGTCGATCACCGCGACCGTCTGGCCCGTGCCGTCCACGCCGGCGGCGATCGCGTCGCTCATCCCGTACGCGCTCCGCAGTTGGTCGGGCGTGTAGCCACACGGGGCATACGGCGCCGACGCGCCGTATGCGGGAGGCAGGTCGTCGGCAACCTTCTCACCCCAGTACGTGCTGCACGGACGTCCGTTCTTGAACGCCGGGGGCTTCGGGAGGCGGTTCGAGACGCCGGTGCGCATGCGGACGTCGGAGAGTCCGACGAACCCCTTCACGATGCCGGCGAGTGATGCAGGAACGAGAGGATCCCCGGTCGTCGCGCGGCGCACGCTGCTGCCCGTGCGGTACATCGCGAGACCCGTTCCGAGCGCCCGCTCGACCTCGCGGGCGCTGCCGCTCGCCGCCACCCACAGCCGGCTGGTGGGCACGCTGTCGACCCGGAGCCCTGCGTTCCCGAGCCACCGCCGGACCGCATCGACGTCCGCGCGTGCCGGTGAGAACCGGGCCCGGAACTGAGCGGCCGACAGGTAGCGGCCGTACGACGCGCTGCTCGGATCGGAGACGGCGCTCGCCACCGCCGTGACGCCGGCCGGGTCGCGCCACCCGAGGAGGACGAGGAAATCGACACGAGACGCGGGGTCGACCCGGCGGACCAGGTTCGACGCCCGAGCCCACGAGGGCCGTGAGCCGTCGACCCGGACGGATGCGGGGCTCCCGCTGGCCACGCCCACGCCCGCGAGCGCCAGCGCGAACGCCGCCACACACACCAGATACTTCCTCGAACGGATCGACATCTTCCATCAGCTCCTTCACGGCGCGCCCACGCCGACGGCGCACCGTAACGCCCGCTGCACACTCCCGCAAGTGGCGTGCACCCTCGTCCGCTCGGCTCCCCGTCGTTCGGCCGATGCACCCCGGCGGAAGGCGGCGGTAGGGTGCCCACATGCAGGAGCCCTCGACGGTCCGGACGCGCTTGAACGCGACGAACGTCCTCACGATGCTGCTCGGCGCGGCGCTCGTCCTGGGGATCATCTTGACGCTCGCCTCGCTCAGGCCCAGCAGCTCCGGACCCGGATTCACGGTGACGGGGGTGGACGCGATCAAGTGCCCTGCGGGTGAGGGCGCGCCGGCGTGTTTCCAGGTCCTGGTCCAGAACACGGGATCACAGGCCGCACGCGTGCATTGCCAGCTGGTCCCGGCGGATGGGACCACCGCGCTCTTCTTCTCCGGAGACCCCGTCTACACGAGCGCGGCCGCGATCGAGCCCCAGCAGACGCTGCCGCTCTCCGTCAAGGTCGACGTGACCAAGGGCCACGACACCGTCGTCTCGCCGACCATCGGCTGTTCACCCGTCACGGATTAATCGAGGCGGAACGAACCTTCGCCGACGATCCGCACACCCCCGCCGACGCGCACCGAGAGCGAACCATCCTGCGGTTGGACGTCGACGTGGAGGAAGCTCGGACGCCGCACCATCTCGCCCTGCGCCACGACGACGGTCCGGGGCATCCCCGCGAGCCCGTGGTGCGCCAGGTACGCCCCGAGCGGGCCGACCGCCGAGCCCGTCGCCGGGTCCTCGCCGATCTTCGATCCCCGATCGAACATCCGCGCCATGACGTCGCCTTCGCCACGGACAGCGAAGAGGTAGAGCGACTCCGCATCGGCGGCCGCACAGACGCTCTGGCATCCGGCGTCGTCGCGTCGAGCCCGGCGGACAGATGCCTCGTCGCGCACGGGCACCATCAGATGGACGAGGCCGGTGGACCCGGGGAGGATCGGAAGCCCCTCGACCAGATCGGAGAGCTCGAGGCCCGCCGCCCGGGCGACAGCGGCGCGGTCGAGCACCTCGTTGCCGAAGACCGCCGGGAGCTGCTGCATCCACGCGGTGCCGGCGGCCAGGTCGACGTCCACCGGCACGTCTCCCGCCGCGGACGTCTGGATCAGGTTCGCTTCGACGCGGCCCTCGGACACCATCGTGAACGCCGTGCCGAGCGTCGGATGTCCGGCGAACGGCAGCTCCGCATCCGGCGTGAAGATCCGGACGTCGTATCCGCCCTCGCGGACACCGGTCACGAACGTCGTCTCGGAGAACCCGATCTCATGGGCGAGCGTGGCCATGGTCGCCGCGTCGAGGCCGGCCGGAGGTTCCGGGACGACGCACAGCTGGTTGCCGGCGAACGGCACCTCCGTGAACACGTCGACGAGTCGGAACGCCACCTCCACGGCGGGCAGTATCGCAGTTGCTACGCTGAGAGCTTCGCGGGTGTAGCTCAATGGCAGAGTTCCAGCCTTCCAAGCTGGCTATGCGGGTTCGATTCCCGTCACCCGCTCCGAACCGCCATGGCCCATCCAACACGTCGGGACCCTATCGAGTGGTCCCACGCGATCAGACGCCGTCGAGGATGCCGCGCAAGGTGTCTGCGTAGTCGTCGAGAGCCTGGCGACCGGCCCGCGTGAGCATGACCGAGGTGCCGGCGGACGGACCTGCGTCGATCTTCTCGGTGACGACGTAGTCGACGTCCTCGAGCTTGCGGAGATGGGAGATCAGGTTGCCGGGGGTGAGGTCGAGCATCCGCTGAAGACGCGGGAAGGACAGGGAGTCTCCCTCCCGCAACGCGGCCAGCGTGACCACGATCCGCAGGCGGGCCGGTGCGTGGATCAAGGGGTCGAGCCGGTCGTCGCTCATAGGCGGCGGAGGTGAAGGTATCGGGAGACGCCGAGGACCAGGAGCCCGACGAACGCGGCGACGCCGAGCACGCCCCAAACCCCTGCGGGCCCGAAGAACGCTGCGGTGGTCCCGATCACGAGCACGGTGAGTCCTTGCCCCATCTCTCCCCACCGCTCCCGACCGGCGGAGAATGCGGCGAACGCCGCGCCGACCACGAGCCACGGCGCGGCGGCGTCGAACACGCCGTACACGATCGCCGGGCTGAAGCCGTTGGCCTTGAGCGCCCCGTCGAAGACATAGACCGCGATCCACGGCACGCCGATCGCGATCCCGCGGATGGCGTCCTCGCGGCGCGACGGCCCGCGGACCCCGTGCGTGGCGAGGCGATACGTCGTCGCGCTCACCACCACCGACAGCAGAACGATGCCGTAGACCCAGCCGATCACCGCGAGGCTCGGCCCGACGTACGGATCCTGGTGGCGCACGGAGAGCCAGATCGCGCCGTACGCCCCGAGCATCACCACGGCAGCGAGGAGATAGGCCAACGGCGTGGTCTGGTTGAAACCCCGCTGCGCCTTGCGGCGCGTGCTGACGAGCAGCTCGGCGGCATCGTCGGGGTCGAAGCGGTCGTCGTCACCGCCGCTCGGAGGGGTGGAAGAGATCTCGTGCGAGCCGTTCATGGTGACCTCCTCATCTGACTTTGCAGTGCAAACTTACTCTACTTTGCACCACAAAGTCAAAGGTCGGCCGGCGCCCGCGATGCGGCGATACCCTGTCGCCCCAGGCGCCGGTAGCTCAGGGGACAGAGCGGCGGACTTCTAATCCGCGGGTCGGAGGTTCGAATCCTCCCCGGCGCGCGCACCCACCTGTTTGGTCCCGCCTGATCCGCGACACACTCCCGAGATGTTGGTGGAGCTGAGTGTCGTGGAGCAGAGGTATCAGGCGGTGCTCGCGGTGATCCGCGATGGAGCCCCGGTGGTCGAGGTCGCGGGCCGCTTCGACGGACCGTTCGACCCTGCGGCACTCAGCTTCGTTCTTCACTGCCTTCGCGGGCCAGAGGGAAACTAGAAGGGGTCGCCCTGAGGAACATCGCGGACGTCCTCAGCTCGGAGGGTCCTGTTCGGCGGGAAGGCCCTCGATCTCGAGGGCAACCATACGGATCCCGCGCGGGAGCGACGGCGATCGGGGATCGGATGCCGAGCGATGAGGAAGTGCGGTTGCGACGATGTCGGGAAGTGCGAATGGCGGGAGGAGCGACGGCGCCTCAGGATCGAGAGCACATCCCGAAGCGCGCATCATGTGGTTCCTCGGTGGTACAGACGCGAAACGACCTGCCGTGCATTCCCGGTGACACGGGCGGCATCGGCGATGCTCATCCCCTCGTGATCGACCATGGTCCTGACTACCTGCACCCGATATCCATGCAGGGCCTCGTTCAGTCGAGACCACGAACCCCGGACCTCCTTCCGAGCGGGCACACCGGGTCCGGATGCGACGATGTCCGACACCGATCGTCCTTGTTCGCGAAGATGCCGGATCTCGACGAGCGCCATCCGCAGAGCCTCGAGGCGCTCACTCATCTCCAGACATGCCGCATCGAGTTCAGTGAGCCGGGTCTCGAACGCATCGACCTTCAAGGTGGGCCTCCGATACTGCCTGTCTTGACGCACCCCGGCGGTGCGTGCCGAAACTGTCGATGTGACGAGCAGAAGCGTAGCCAACGCCCGAACGGATGGACCATCTTTGGTTCGGTCGAGCGGCGCGATACGGGATGAGAGAGCCTCCGGAGCGAACGACACCGCTCGGCAGATGGGGTCCTTCGACGGTTCAAGGCTCAAGACGATCCTCCTGGCCCTCTCGGGGGAACACTCAGCGAGAGAGAAGCTCGATCTCCTCGCGCGATTGGCCGGACCTCTTGATGCGGACGTCATCGCGTTCCACGTCCGGGAATGCCTCCTCGGCGAGGGAGGCGAGTGGCTACTCGGCTCGGATACGGCGTTCGATGAGGGGCGGGAAACCGCGAAACGCATCCTGAACGGCGTCGTCCGACCCCTCGTCTCGCAAGGGATACGTGCGCGAGGCGTGGAGGCGGTCGGTCGCCCGGGTGAGGTGGGACGGATCATCGTCGACACCGCCGTCGCCGAGCGTGCAGGCTTGATCATCGTCGGCTCTCGTCGGCGGTCCTTGATGAGCCAGTTGTTCATGGGAGGGGTGGTTCGGAAGGTTCGACGATTCTCTTCCGTCCCCGTGCTCGTCATCCCAACTGGTCAGCGCTCGACGCGAACGGTCGTCAGCGATCCCGGGATGGGTCAGAGCTCGTAACCGGCACCCGTCTCCTGTCCCCGGCTGAATCTCCCCTCGTAGTCGTACTCCGGGTGATGGAGTACCCGTTCCTGGCCGGTCGCGAATTGGCCCTTGTGTTGCGGCCCCAAGGTCTTCGTCTTCATCTGACCTCTCGCGAAGTTCGGGGCGACGTGTCCTGCCGATCCGTCGTCGGCACGCTCTTGACCCCGGCTGAAGCGCGGCCGTGGGGGGGTCTGCGGATGCATGTCTCCAACACCTCTTTCCATCGATCTGAGGACTCACCAATCATCACTCCCGCACCCCGGCGGTGCGTCAAGTGTCGGGTCGAGCCAGGCAGTCGAACCGCTGTTCGGCCCCGACCTCGGAGGACCACTCGGCTCCAACCGTGTGCTCGTCGGAGCGTTCGATCGCGTTGTCGGCGACAGCCTCGTTCGTTCAGGGCGTATGGCGTCGACGGGACGCTGTGCGAGCGGAGAGGCGGCAGAGCCCTCGATAGACTGACCTCGGAGGTGGATCCACGGCCCGATGACCCTGACCGCACCCATCGCGTTTGAGGACCTGACGAAGCGATACGGCTCGCTGACGGCCGTCTCCGGATTGAGCCTCAGCGTCGCAGCGGGCGAGGTGTTGGGCTTCCTCGGGCCGAACGGTGCAGGGAAGACGACGACGATCCGCACGCTGATGGGCTTCCTGTCCCCGACGTCGGGAAGTTGTGCCGTCTTGGGGCGTTGGCCCGGCGAGGACATCGCCCTGCGTCGTCGGATCGGCTACATCCCGGGCGACTTCCGTGTCGATCCGCGCATGACGCCGCGAGAGCTGTTCCGGTGGTTCTCCACGGTGCGGGGCGACGTCGATCCCGACCGGGTTCGCGCGCTCGCCGATCGTCTGCACCTGGAAACCGATCGCCGCTTCGGCACCCTGTCGAAGGGGAACCGCCAGAAGGTGGCGCTGGTGCAGGCGTTCATGCACGACCCCGACGTCCTCGTCCTCGACGAGCCCACCGGCGGGTTGGACCCGCTGATCCAGCGGGAGTTCCGCACGATGGTGACCGAGGCCCAGGATCGTGGGGCGACCGTGCTCCTGTCCTCACACGTCCTTCCGGAGGTGGAGGTCATCGCGACGCGCGTGGCCATGATCCGCGCCGGGCGCCTGGTGAACGTCTCGACGGTCGACGAGCTGCTGGAGCACGCGCATCAACACCTCGAGCTCCACTACGCGAGCCCGATCCCGGACTCCCTGTTCGCGGACGTCCCGGGGATCGTGGCCGCGGACGTGGTCGGGAACACGGTGTCCATCATCATCGACGGCCCGGCGGGTCCCGCGATGCGCGTGGCCGCCGAGCACCCGGGCCTGCTGCACGTCCGCAGCGCCTCGGACGACCTGGAGGATCTGTTCGTCTCGCTCTACGCCCCCGAGGACGGCGCATGAAGCCGACGGTCCTGGTCCAGGCCATCCGACGGCGGCGCACCGGTCTCATCTGGTGGTCGTTGGGCCTGGCGGGTCTGGCGGCGCTCATCGCCGTCGCCTACCCAACGGTCCAGAACAACGCGTCGCTCGACAAGACGTTCGCCAAGCTCTCGCCGGGGATCCAAGCCGCGCTCGGGCTGGACCCGCACACCTCGATCACCTCACCGGTGGGGTACCTCAACAGTCAGTACATCGCCAACGTGCTTCCGATCACGCTGCTCGTCTTCACGATCGGCGTCGCGGGGTGGACGGTGGCGGGGGACGAGGCGGGAGGGATGCTCGAGCTGCTCCTGGCGAACCCGATCGGCCGCGTCCGGGTCGCCGTCGAACGCGCGGCCGCGATGGTCGTGATGCTCGCGTGCCTGACCGCCGTTTCGATCGTCGTCCTGGTGCTGCTCGCCCCGGCCACCAAGCTCGCGGACGGTCTCCCCGCCGGCCGCATCGTGGCGGCCGTCATCGCCAGCGCGCTGGCGGCGCTCACGTTCGGAGCGCTCACGTTCGCCATCGGCGCGGCGACCGGTAACAGGGCGGTGGCCGTCGGGGTTTCCACAGCCATCGCCGTGATCGGGTTCGTCGTCCAGGGGCTCGCCGAGGAGGTGGCGCCGCTGCGTGCCGTCCGCGACCTCATGCCGTGGCACTGGCTGATCCAGGGCGATCCGTTGCGGACCGGGTTCGGGACCCTCGCGTTCATCCCGCCGCTGATCGTCAGCGCGGTGCTGTTCGCTGCGGGCGCGTGGCTGTTCCGCGGACGCGACCTCGCCTGAGTCCCACGATCCGCGCATCACGGGTATCTTGGGGAAGCGTGACTTCCGATCCGTCGCATGCAAAGGAGGGCGTGACCATCCCCCTCGATGACGAAGAGCTCACCGCCCTGGCACTTGCCGCCGATCCCGGCCAGGCCATCGATCCGAACGCACGGCCGTTCGTCGTGGGCGACGACTCGGGCCTGCTCCCGCCCTGGTACATGCCGGCGCCCGCGATGCGAGCAAAGAAGCCCTGGCAGGTGGCCGTCGTGCTGTTCGTGGTCGGCACCCTGGTGTTGATCAGCGGCCTCGGGCTCTGCATCACGTACGGCTACCTCGTGGCCGCCTAGGTCGAAGGAGCCGTATGCGATCGCGCAGATGCGCCGATCTTCAAGATTCGTCCAGCGCCTTCGGATCCAACTCCATCGCGACCGAGTTCATACAGTAACGGTCTCCAGTTGGCTGTGGGCCGTCCGGAAACACATGACCAAGGTGGCCGCCGCATCGTGCGCACGTCACTTCGGTTCGACGCATCCCGAGATCGAGATCTTCATGAAGTTCCACTGCTCCTGGCTCGATGGGCTCCCAGAAGCTGGGCCAGCCTGTGCCCGACTCGAACTTCGCTCCTGAGCTGAAGAGCGCTGCATGGCAGCCCGCACATCGATAGATGCCCGGCTCCTTCGCTGTCGCGTATGTGCCCGTGAAAGGCCGCTCCGTACCCTTTTCGCGAAGAACCTCGAACTGTTCCGGAGTCAATCGTCGGCGCCAACCCTCATCCGTGTTCGGAATGGGGTCCAGCGGCTTTGAGACATCCATGAGTTCCCCTTTCATCGAGTCGCTTCGTTCCCGTCTCGCGAGGGGTCGTCCCTGTTACAGGCACACGAAGAGGGGCCGCGAGCGAGATGCTCGCGGCCGGACTTCTGATCTGCGCGCCGGAGGTTCGGATCCTCCCCGGCGCGCCCGATCCCTCGACGCGGCGATGTCAGGCGCGCGCGCTCGTCAAGGAGTTGGAACGACCTCCCGGCCATCCACTCGCGCGCCTTCGACTTCCGCTCGCTCGGTAAGGACGGCCGCCTTCGCGGCATCCTTCGCAGCCGGGCGCTCCGCGCGTGGCGGGCGGTATCCGATCGTGAGTCCTCGGACGATCAACAGGAACAGCGTCGAGAGACCGGTCGCGACGTAGATCGCGAACATCCACGGGCGGGACGAGTCGGTTCCCGCGAACACGCCGTGCGCGAGGGCCAGCGTGAAGATCGGGATCGCCAGGAGATGGATCGCCCGCCAGAGCTTGGTTCCCAACCGCTTGCGGATCCACGAGGTCACCAGCACCAGCACCATCCCGTACATCGCGAGCACGCCGAACGTCACCGCGAGCGTGCGGTAGCCGGCCCGCAGCGGGATCAGAAGGTCAAGCGGGCCGAACGGCATGAACCTGTCGACCAGCAGTCCCGCCAGGTGGATCACGAGCAGGGCGAGGCCGGCGCTGGCCACGACGCCGTGGAACAGGATCGACGTCGGCTTCGACACGCGCTTGGTCACGAGCGAGGTCGTCGAGATCAGGCCCCAGTCGACCGCGAGCCAGAGCGCGATGTAGGAACCGATCCCGGCCGCGCGCAGGATGATCCACGTGTTCACGCGGCCACCTCGGTGGTCGCGAAGTTCATGACGAGGCTCCCGTCGATGGTGGCGATGGCTCCCGGCACGGTATCCAGCGCCGTGGGCCCGGTCAGGATCGCCCATGTCGCGAGCGTCTCGGCCTCGGCGCACGTGGGGGCCCAGACGGTCGCCTGCAGCGCCGCGGCGTCGGACGGCGCCCCGGTCCGCGGGTCGATCACGTGGTGCAGACCCGGCCCCCACGCGCGGCGGGTCGTCGACGACGACGCGAGCGCGCCGCTCTTGAGCCGGACACGTGCAACCTCTTCGGTCGCGGCCCAGGGATCCTCGATCGCCACGTCGATCCCGAGGCAATCGCCGGCGATGCGCAGATCCCCACCGGCGCTGACGAGCGCCCAGGGCACGCCCGAGCGCGCCGCCGCTTCAGCCGCCAGGTCCGCCGTCCACCCCTTCGCGACACCGCCGAAGTCCAGCCCGACGTCTGCCGGGAGCCGGAGCCCTCCGGGGCGCATGTCGATCTCGGCCCAGCGACCGCACGGCTCTGGTGGGTGCAACACACCCCTGGCGCCGGCGAGCACCTCGTCGTAGTCGCGGTCGTAGCCGGCCGCGACGATCGCGTGCAAGACGGTCGGGTCGAAGAGACCCTCCGTGCGTTCCGCCTGTCGGAGCGAGAACCTGACGAGCCGCTCGAACCCGGCGCTGATGTTCGTCCATCGGCCGGCGTTCGCGTTCACCGACGTGAGCTCGCTGTCACCGCGGAACCGCGAGAACCGCTGCTCCTCGCGAGCGAAGATGTCCGTGACCCGTTCGAACGCGCCTTCGACGACGCGTTCGGGGAACGAGCCGGGGAGCACGGTGGTGATCTCCGTCCCCATCGCCCTGAACGTGTTCGTTGCGAGCTCGCTCATGGGTGCGACCCTCCGGTCGTGACGGGCGCCGGGGCCGGCGCCGAGCCGGTCGTGCTCCCGCCACCCGTGTAGACGACGTGCACCGGAGCTGGCTTCGCCTGACCGACGATCACCACCTTCTTGATGATGCGACGGACGATGATCTTCCTCGGAGCCTTCGTCGCCGTCTGGCCGGCGGCCGCCGGATTCGGAGCCGCTCCCAGAACACCGAGCGCCGAGATGAAGGCCGTGCCCGCCGCGGTCCACGCGGCCGCGCGGACCGCTCGCTTGGACCACCGTTGCTTCTTCGGACGCTCCTGGTCAGTCATCGCCACCACCACCGCCGTGCCCGCCGTCTCCCTCGAACCCATCATCCGAACCCTCGTATCCGCCCGCGGTCGTGCTTACCCCAACGGAGTAAGACGAAGGAGCGGGCATGATCACGGTGCGAGCGGGGGGCGTGGGCGCCTGCCGGTGGACCACGATCTTCTTCGTGTGCGTCCGCACGAGCGGCTTGACGTGCGCCTGCTTGTTCCGGGGGGTGGCGGAGCTGACCGTCGGCCCGGTGAGACCGCGCGAGAACGCCATCCCGCCCAGCGTGAGCACCGCCACCAACCCTGCTGCCATGAAGACCGCGGACCGCTTGTTCATCGTGCTTCCTCCTTCTCGAGTGACTGGGACCACCGTAGGGTGAGCGGTGCAAGCGAACGGACAACCATCGGTTAAGCAGCCGATAAGCCTGCGCCGTAGGCTTTCCCCATGCCGTTGCTCGACGTGGCCCCTCGTTCGCTCGACGAGTACGTCGCCGCAGGTGGTGGACGCGGCCTGGACGTGGCCCTCGGGGCGAGCCCGGACGCGGTGATCGACGAGGTGGCGAAGAGCGGACTCCGAGGTCGCGGAGGCGCCGGGTTCCCGACGGGCGAGAAGTGGCGATCGATCAGGGGCACCGGCACGGGCGTGCGGTTCGCCGTCTGCAACGGCGCCGAGGGCGAGCCGGCGACGTTCAAGGACCGGACCCTGCTCCGGACCAACCCGTATCAGGTCCTGGAGGGGCTCGCGATCGCCTCCTACGCGGTCGGCGCCGAGCGCGCCTACATCTGCGTCAAGCGATCGTTCGCCCCGGAGGCGCAGGCCCTGAGCGCCGCGATCGACGAGATGCAGCGGGCCGACGCGCTCGGTCCGACGCCGATCGAGCTGATCCTCGGACCCGATCTCTACCTCTTCGGCGAGGAGACCGGACTCGAAGAGGTCATCGAGGGACGCCTGCCGCTCCCGCGCATCGCGCGACCGTTCATGTTCGGGCTCTTCGCGCAACCTCCGAACGACAACCCGACGCTCGTGAACAACGTGGAGACGCTCGCGAACGTCGCGCACATCATGGCGGACGGCCCCGACTGGCTCCGTTCGAGCGGCACCGACGACTCACCGGGAACGATGGTCTTCACCGTCTGTGGCGATGTGCGCCGGGAGGGCGTGTTCGAGTTGCCGCTGGGGACGCCCCTCCGCCATCTGGTGGAAGGACGCGCGGGAGGGCCGGCGGAAGGGCGGAGCCTGAAAGCGATCTTCCCCGGCGCATCGAACACCGTCCTCGCGCCGAGCGAGCTCGACGTGCCGATGGACTTCGACTCGATGCGCGCGGTCGGATCCGGATTGGGGTCGGCGGGCTTCGCCGTCTTCGACGATTCGGCGTGCATGGTGCGAGCCGCGCGGCTCTATTCGCGGTTCCTGTACGTGGAGTCCTGCGGCCAGTGCCCGGCCTGCAAGTTCGGCACCGGAGAGGTCACGAGGATCCTCGAGAAGGTCGAGGCGGAAGGCGCGTCGGACCAGGACGTGGAGACGCTCCTGGTCCGAGCGCGTGGGTCGACCGACGGCCAGAAGTGCGCGCTCCCGACGGGCGAGAGCCTGCTGATGCAGAGCGTGGCGCAGGTGTTCGCGGAGGAGTTCCGCAGACACGTCGGCGGCGCGTGTCCCCTCCCCCGCGAGCTCGCGTTCCACCTGATCTCCGACTGGGATGCGGAGGCGGGCAGGTTCCGCTACGACGATGCGTACGCGAACAAGCGCTCGGACTGGACGTTCGACGCCTGACCGAGACCGGCGCTCGACTCAGTCCGCTCGACCGAGCACCACGACCCCGTCCTCGTCGCTGAAGAGCATGTCTCCGGGGCGGAACGTGACACCGCCGAACGTGACCGGCACATCGATCTCGCCGAGGCCCTCCTTGCCGGAGGGCCGGGGCGTCGACCCGATGGCCTTGATGCCCAGATCGAGCTCGCCGAGGGCGGCGACGTCGCGGACGCACCCGTTGATGACGAGGCCTTCCCAGCCGCCGTCTCGCGCCAGGCTCGCCACGATCTCACCGACGAGGGCCACCCGGAGGGACCCGCCTCCGTCGACGACGAGGACCCCGCCCTCGCCGGGGTCCGACAGCCGTCGCCGCACCAGCACGTTGTCGTCGTCACAGCGAACGGTGCTGATCGGCCCTTCGAACGCCCGCCGGCCTCCGAACTGCCGGAACGCGATCGCGCAGACCGCAGCGCGGTCGCCGTGTTCGTCGACAACGTCCGATGTGGCCGTCATGGTGTCGGACGCTAGCAGTCGAGTCGAGGGCACGACCCCGTACCATCCCGATAGGCTTGATGGAGGACAAGGAGATCGGATGACACCCGAAGACCCAGAACGGCTCGACCCGGACCTCGACCCTCAAGACGACCCGGGAGAGGACATGGAGGTGAGGATCGAGCTCGCCGACCATGCCTTCGGTGCGGAATCGTTCGGTGTCACCGCTGAGGAACAGGTTCGAGGCGAGACGCTGGATCAACGTCTGGCGGAGGAGCGTTCCGACGGATCGCCGAAGGACATCGAGATCGCGATCGAGGACTTCGACGCTCCCGACCACGAACCCCAGATGGTGGGAGAGGCGGTCATCGATCGCGACCCGTTCGTATCAGCCGAAACCGCGGCGATGTCGATCCGAGACAGCGCGCCCGGCGCGGTCGACCACGAGGACGACTACGTCGAGCCCGACGACTGACCTATGCAGCGCGAACACGCTGCAGGGCGGGTTCAAGTATCTGGTCACGTCACCCGAGAGCTATCGGGGAAGGAACGTTGACAGATGATGACCAGGATCAGCCGGCCTCGGCTGCCCGGCGGCCCGGAGTCGCTCCGGCGTGACGAGCTTGCCTTTTCGATGGTGGAGCTCGCGGTGGTTGTTCTGGTGATCGGCGTCCTGATCGCGATCGCCATCCCGACGTTCCTTGGCTCGAGGAGCAGGGCATACAACCGCGCCGCGCAATCCGATCTCCGGTCCGCG
Source organism: uncultured Actinomycetes bacterium (assembly GCA_963736335.1). Lineage (GTDB taxonomy): Bacteria > Actinomycetota > UBA4738 > UBA4738 > HRBIN12 > JBBQVZ01. Next base: position 1,553,177 of record CAVTOC010000005.1, read on the forward strand.
CTCGTCGGCGCGAAAGCGATCTATTCGAACAACGGCTCCTTCGTCTGTGCGAAGGCTGCGAACGGTGCAACGTCCCCGTGCGTCGGGATCGGCATGCCATCGGTCGAAGGTTCGCTGAAGTACGTGACCGTTGCCTCAACCACCGCGGCGCCGAGCGTGAGCGTCATCACGACCCCGACTGCGATCCTCTGGTCGGCCGCCAGGATGTCCAAGAGCGGCACGTGTTTCGGGATCAGAGACGTGCCCACCGGTGCGCCTCCCGCGACGGTGGGAACGTGGTACGGGCAGGGGGCCGTCATGTCGACCTGCACCGGAGCGTTCGCCGGAACCGGAACCACCCACACCCCGGCCAAGCTCTGGACCTGAGCGGACCTACATCCGCGGATACATGTAGCCGAACCCCTCGACCTGCCTCGCCTTCGTCGACGTGGCATAGAAGCGCTGGCGGGGGATCTCGACGCGCTGCGAGCAGTGCCCGCAGGCGAAGGCGCCCTGCCACCGTGAGGGAACCGCCTGCTGGTACCCGCACCCCGGACAGGATTCGAAGATGATCTCCGCGAAACATGCGAAGCATGCGTACTTCACGGCATCGTCACCGACCGGGTTCGGCATCATGCAGTCGGGGCACGTGAGGTAGGCCATGTCCCCTAAAGAGTCGTCACCCGGGCGGCCGACCTAGATACCGAGATTCAGGGAATCTCGGATCCGAGGACCTCGAGGAGCGCAGGATCGATCGGTCCCGGCTCGTGCCTCACGACGGTCACGTGGCCGAGCTTCCGGCCGGTTCGCGGCTCCTTGCCGTAGAGGTGGAGGTGGGCGCCCTTGACCGCGGCGACCGCGGCCGCGTCGGGCTCCGAGCCGATCAGGTTCACCATGACGCACGCGCCACGTGCGACGGTCGAGCCGAGCGGCATCCCGGTCACGGCGCGGAGATGGTTCTCGAACTGACTCGTCTCCGCCCCCTCGATCGTCCAGTGCCCGGAGTTGTGCACGCGGGGAGCCATCTCGTTCCCGAGCAGTTGGTCCCCCACCTGGAACAGCTCGATCGCCATGACGCCCACGTACTCCAGCCGATCCATCACGGCTCGCGCCCGCGACTCCGCCTGGGCTTGGAGCCCGGGCGCCAGATCGGGTGCGGGTGCGACCGACAGACGGAGGATCCCGTCCCGATGGTGGTTCTCGACGAGCGGGTAGAAGGCGACCGAGCCGTCGCGACCGCGGACGCCGATGATCGAGAGCTCCCGGTCGAACCGGACGAGTTGCTCGAGGACCGACGGCACCTCGCCGATCGCGCGCCACGCGTCCTCCGCGAGCACGGCGTCGTGGATCACCGCCTGCCCCTTCCCGTCGTAGCCCAGCCGGCGCGACTTCAGCACCGCCGGGGTCCCCACCCGTCCGGCCGCGGCGCGGAGATCCTCCGGGGTCGCCACCGCTTCGTGCGCGGCGGTCGGCAGCCCGACGTCGTCGAACAGCTCCTTCTCCCGCACCCGATCCTGGGCGGTCTCCAGCGCCTCGGCTGGTGGGAACACCGGAGCGAGCTCCACCAGGAACCGGGCCGCTTCCACCGGGACGTTCTCGAACTCGTACGTGACGACGTCGGCACCATCGGCCAGGCGCGCGAGCGCCTGCCGATCGTCATAGGCGCCGACGATGCTCGGTGCGACCTGTGACGCCGGCGAATCGCGAGCCGGATCGAGCGTCGTGCACCGGATGTCCAGCGGGTAGCCCGCGAGCGCGAGCATGCGACCGAGCTGGCCCCCGCCGACGATCCCGACGCGCATGGGCGGCTACCGGTCGTCGGGATCGGGATGCGACAGGACGTTCTGGGTCTGCGTCGCCCGGAACCGCTTCAAGCGGTCGCGGACCCCGTCGTCGTCGAGCGCGACGATCTCCGCCGCCAGCAGCGCGGCGTTGACCGCGCCGGCCCTGCCGATCGCGAGCGTGCCGACGGGCACGCCTGCCGGCATCTGCACGATCGACAGCAGGGAGTCCATGCCTTTCAGGGCTTTCGATTCGATCGGGACGCCGAGCACCGGCAGCTCGGTCTTGGCGGCGGTCATGCCGGGGAGATGCGCGGCTCCGCCGGCGCCGGCGATGATCACCTTCAGCCCACGCTCGGCGGCGGTGGACGCATACTCGAACAGCAGGTCCGGCGTGCGGTGCGCCGACACCACACGGGTCTCGTAGCGGACGTCGAGGTCTTCGAGCGTCTCGACCGTGACCCGCATGGTCTCCCAGTCGGAACGCGATCCCATGATGACGCCCACCTGTGGCTCTCCCACGCGGTGGAGTCTAGCCGCGGGTCGCTAGACCAAGAACTGCTTCGGAGGGTCATCCACGGTGAGCACGTCGCGGTCGATCGACCAGTCGCTCACGTCCGACTCGGACTTGCCGTCGAAGACGAGCTCGACGAGCGACTTGCCGAACACGCTGGCGAACTTGAACGCGTGCGCCGCACCCTGTCCGATCGCCGCGCGTTCGTGACCCGGCACCAGGTCGATCACGAAGTCGCGGTCGGGCGTCATGGTGTACAGGCACGACCGTTGCAGGAGATACGGTCCGAACCCGCCGGGCAGGTGCTCCCGCATGAACCCGTCCAGGGCCTCCGAGTACGCCGGGTCGGGGTCGAACGAACGCGTGTCGCCGGTGACCTCGCGCCCACCGACGTCGCGCCCGATCTTCGCGCCCGGCTCGCCGAACGCGGGGAAGCCGTAGAAGGAGGGGTCGCCCATCCAGATCCAGATCGGGAACCGTTCGGGATCGAACGCATCGAGGTCGCGCGACGCGTAGTAGTGCACCTGCTCCTGCGTGACCGTCAGGTTGATGGGTCGCCAGAGCTGCTCGAGGATCTCGTTCGTCCAGGCGTCCGCGGTCACGATCAAGCGGTCGGCGCGGTACGTCTCGCCGCCGGCGATCAGCTCGTAGCCACCGCCTTCCTCGCTCACGGACGTCACACGCGCGTTCTCCACCAACGTCGCGCCGAGCTCGCGAGCCACCCGGCGATGGGCCGCGTTAGCCGTCGCCGCCGCCGCGATGCCCGACGCCTCCTGGTACATCACGCGGACGTCGTCCTCCAGACGCCATTGCGGCCAACGGCGTATGGCCTCCGCGGCATCCACCCACTCGTAGGGAACCCCGACTTCGTCGAGCGAACGCTCGTAGTCCGACGCGTGATGCATCGCGTCCGGCGGGTACAGGTCGATGCCGCCGGTCTTCACGACCAATCGGTCACCGGAGGCCCGCTCCACGTCGGCCCATGCGGCGTACGCGTCCTGCGCGAACCGCACGTAGGCCGGCGTGTGGTAACTGAGGCGGATGATCCGCGAGTGATCCTGCGACGCGCCGCGTTCGTGCCCGAGCTCGAACCGCTCGAGGCCGAGCACGCCCGCGCCCGCGCGTTTGGCCGCCCAGTACGCGGCTCCCGAGCCGATGCCGCCGAGCCCGACGACGGCGACGTCGAACTCGCGCCGCTCACTCACGCCGGTCAGACCTCGGTCTCGGAGTGCTCGCGGTACTCGTAGGCCGACATGGCCTTGCCGGTCGCCGACTTCCACTCGCGCTCCTCGGCGGGGAGCTTCCCGATGACCTTCGCCATGGCGCGGACGTGGCCCTGCACGGAACCGCAGCACGACCCGATGTAGTCGATGCCGGCCTCACGCGCCCGACGCGCGAAGTCGCCCATCTCCTTACGGGACAGCTGCAGCGGATCGAGCTCGTACGGGAAGTTGCCCGTGGCCGTGAAGTCCGGCTGCTCGGCCGTGGTGCGGTACGCGACCGGCTGTGCCGCCACGTGCCCGCTCACCGCTCCTCGCATCTCGATCGCGATGGGCAGCATCTGCTCCGGCCCGTTGAGACAGTTGACGCCGACGATGTCGGCCCCGGCGTCCGCGAGCTTGCGCGCGCAATCGGCCGGTGAGTCACCCTCGTACGACGCCGGCACCGGCTGTTCGAAGCACATCGTCGCCATCACCGGAAGCCCGGTCGCCTTGGCGCGTTCGACGAACAGGATGGCCTCTCCGACGAACGAGAACGTCTCCCCGATCCAGAAGTCGACGCCGCCCGCGTCGATCTGGTCCTGGAGCTGCCGATCGAACAACGCGCGCACGTGGTCCGCGCTCGCGGGGTCCGCGGGATCGTAGGCCCACGTGAGACAGAGGTTCCCCGCGACGAGCGCGTCGCCTTCCGCGGCGACCTGTCGCGCGATCTGCACGGCGTTGCGGTTGATGTCGTCGACCTTGCCCTCCAGGCCGACGGTCGCGAGCTTGTCGTCGCTGGCGTAGAACGTCATGGTCTGCAGCACGTCCACCCCCGCGCGCAGGAACTCGCGGTGCAGCTGCATCAGGGCGTCCGGATGCTCGATCACGACCTCGGGCGTGAACGGACCCGCTTGCACGTACCCGCGCTTCTCCAGTTCCAGCAGGTATCCGCCGTCGCCCAGGACGGGGCCGTCCGCGAGCCGTTCCAGGATGCCGTTCGGCATGTCGATGCACCGTCCCTTCGGAGATGTCGTTCGGTCAGGGAGTGTAGTGACGCTGCACGTCCGGACGGGTGTGGGCGGCGTGACCTCAGGTCAGATGAGCGCGCCAGGCGGTCGGCACCTTCCGCGTGAACCGGATGTCGCTCGCCTGGCGCCAGCGCCCCAACTCCTCGATCGCTCGCCGAACGGCTGCGCCGGCGTGGGCCGGCGCAGCCTCCTCGGCGTAGACGGCGTTCACATGCAGGACGCCCGTCGCACGATCGAACCGGGGATCGATCCGCCCGATCAGCCGGTCGCCGCGCAGGATCGGCAGCACGAAATAGCCGAACTCCCGCTTGGCCTTCGGCACGTAGATCTCCAGCCGGAACCGGAAGCCGAACAGTTGCTCGGTGTGGTCTCGATCCGACACCAGGTCGTCGAACGGCGACAGGAGCGTCGTGCGTGCGCGGAACGGACGGTCCAGCAGGTCGGCATGCGCGTACCACTGCCCTTGGAGATCGCCGACGCGAACGGGGACCGCCACGCCCTCTCGAACCAGCGTTCCGAGCGCGCGCTCCCATCCCGCTGGCCGGCCGTCGAACGTCCGGGCGATCTGCGCCGGCGTGCCCACGCCGCGTGCCAGCAGATGGGCCTCGACGACCCGGCGTGCCAGCGCCGTCTTCGACAACCGAGGCTGATCGACGGGCACGCATCGTTCGGCCAGGTCCCAGAGCCGCTGCTGCCCGTCGCGGCCTGCGATCATCACCTCCCCGCGCGCCCACAGGAGCTCGAGCATCATCGCCGTGCTCTTCCCGTCGTCGTTCCAGCCACCGGTCTGCCAGCCCTCGACGGCGCGATCTTCGAGCTCCCTCGTTCGAAGCGGACCACGGCGGCGGAGCTCGCGGAGCACGTAGCGCCGGAACGCCGCGTTCGCTTCCATCCAGTCACGCCAGTACGAGCGCCTGAGGTCGCTCGGCGTCCGGCCACCCGCGAACCGCCGCATCGACTCGCGATGGACGGCGAAGTCCTCGACGTGGACGATGTGCGCCCGGTATTCGAACAAGGAGTGCTCGTCCCAGAGCATGCGCTCCAGATCCGCGACGCGGAACCGCGCGCCCAGCCGGCTCCAGAGCACGAGGTGCTCCGTGCGCGCGATCGCACTCGTCGGGTCCACCTGGACCTCGCCGAGACCGCGCACGACCTCCTCGATCGTCCGCGGCCGGGGCGCGGACAGGAGTTGCGCGACGACGGAGAGACGTCGCGCGCGTTCCATCGTCAGCCGCAGGGGAGCCGCGCTCACGCGTCCGGGCCGTCGTCCTTGTTCTTGCGCTCGCGGTACCGTTCGACCATGCCGGGCTTGTCGTCCTTCGGCGGTCGCGGGGCGGGCTCGGCCGTCAGCCCGTCCTCGACCACCGTGTACTTCTTGCCGTACTCCTGGATCGCCGCCTGGATCACCGCGGCCACCGGCAGGGCGAGGAACGCGGTGAGGATGCCCCCGATCGAACCACCGATCAGGGCCGCCGCGAAGGCGACCGCCGGATGCAGCTGCATCGTCCTCTCGGTCAGGCGGGGACTGAGCCAGTAGTTCTCGATCTGCTGGTAGATCAGCACGTAGGCGAGCGCCGCGATCCCGGCCCCCAACGATGAGAGCAGCGCGACGAACACGGGCGCCGCGCCGGCGATGTACGTGCCCACGATGGGGATGAACTCGGCGACCAGCCCTTCGAAGATCGCGAGCGGCGCGGCGAAGGGGACGCTGAACACCCGCAGCGTGATGTACATGCCGGTGCCGTTGATCACGGCGAGGAGCAGGCGCGAGTAGAAGTAGCCGCCCGTCTTCTCGATCGCCTGGTCCCAGACGAACAGCACGTGCGATTGCTGTTTCGGAGGCAGGGCGCTGCAGATGATCCGCCGCAGCTTCGGCCCCTCGGCGACGATGTAGAACGTGAACAGGGCGATCGTCGCCCACCGGAAGATCCCACCGAGGATGGACGCGGCGATGCCGAAGACGTTCCCGGCCAGGCTCGCCGCCGATCCCACCAGTTCCTGGGCGTGCTGCTCGATCTGGTTGGTCAGGTTGTCGGCGGAGATGTGCCAGCCGAGCCGATTCGCGAACCGCACGAACGTGCGAACCATGTCGGGAGCCGCCGCGATCAGCTGCTTCGTGCCCGAGATGACGGCGGGGATCACGAGCGCCACGAGGATGACGCAGGCGATGAAGACCCCGAGGAAGATCAGACCGGTCGCGCTGCCGCGACGCCACCCGCGCGATGCCAGCCAGTTGACCGCGGGCTCGATCGCGAACGAGAGGAAGAACGCGGTGAACAAGATCCCGATCACGCTCGAGAGCTTCGAGGTGAGATCCGTGATGAGCATCACGCCCCAGATCCCCGCGATGAGGACCAGGACGCCGCGGATCGTCACCTGTCGAAGGAACCACGGCATCCACGGCGGCGCCGACGCCTTGCCGTTCTCGGTTGCCGGATCCGTCGCTTCCGGTCCGTCCACGCGTCCGCCTACCCGCCGGTGATCGCGTCCGCGAACGACGCGAAGTTGTCGACGTACCGCTGCGCGTCGGCATCGCTCATGACGATCGACGTGGTCCAGCTCTCCCATTTCGATCCGGGCGACTTGAAGACACCTCGGTTCAGCTGCCAGAGCCATGCCAGCTGCGGCACCCGGTCGTCGATCTCCCAGAGGTCGCGGTACTCGTGGATCGGCGTGGAACGCCAGTCGATCGAACCCTTCGCGCCGAGGCGCTTCATGCTCGCGGGCAGTCGGTGCGCGGCGATGACGTCCTCGCATCCGGCGAGGACCCCGTTGATCCGATCGAGCTCGGCGTACGCGTCCCTGGTCAACACCTCGGTCAGGTTCACCTTCGACGCGGCCAGCGTGAGCGGGTTGCCGTTGAACGTGCCGACCTGATCCAGCTCTCCCCGGATCACCATGCCCATGGCTTCGTCGGTGCCGCCGATCGCGCCGCACGGCAGGCCGCCGCCGATCGCCTTCGCCAGGCAGACCAGGTCGGGCACCACGCCGAACGCCTCGACGGCCCCGCCCCACGCGAGCGTGCACCCGGTCTTGACCTCGTCGAAGGCGAGGTACGCACCGTGCCGATGGCATATGTCCTTCAACGCCTGGAGGTAGCCGGGATCGGGAAGCACCAGGCCGCAGTTGGTCATGGCGGGCTCGACGATCATGCCGGCGATCTGCTCCGGGTGCTCGACGAACGCGCGCTCGGCGGCGTCCGCGTCGTTGAACGGCACCGCGACCACCAGGTCGACGAACTCCTCGGGCAGGCCGAGGGTCTGCGGGACCGACGCGGGGTGGTCGCGCGGACCCGCCTCGGTCTCCGGTGGGAATACCGACACCATCAGCGAGTCGTGGTGACCGTGATACGTCCCCTCGATCTTCAGGATCAACTTGCGACCCGTCAGCGCGCGCATGATGCGAACCGCGTCGAGCGTGGATTCGGTCCCCGAATTGCCGAAGCGCCAGAACGGCAACTGGAACCGCTCGGCCAGTTGATCGGCGACGATCAGCCCGTCCTCGGTCGGCTGGGCGAAATGCGTCCCCAGTGCTACCCGCTCTCGCACGGCCTCAACGATCTTCGGGTGCGCATGCCCCATGACCATGACGCCGTATCCGTTGTGATAGTCGACGTACTCGTTCTCGTCGATGTCCCAGACGTGCGAGCCCTTGCCGCGCCGGACGTAGATCGGATGGGGCGGCCACGACTGCCACGACGAGCTCACGCCTCCCGGCAGGCGCCGCGCGGCCTCGTCGCGGTAGGCGAGGCTCCCTCGATGCTTCTCGTCGAGCGCCGCCGTCTCGACCTTCAAGAGCCGCTCGATCAGATCCATGTCGATCTGCACGACGTCGCGTTCCGTCTCGGTCGACACCGCTCACACCTCCGAGGCGGCCATCAGGTCGTCGAGGATCGCGGGGAACGAACCGAGGATGAGGGACAGGTGACCCTCGTCGTCGGACAGCCTGGCTCTCGCACCCGCCACGTGCACGGCGAGCCACTCCCCGTGCGCGAACGGAACCATGCGATCCTGCGCGCCCTGCCACACCGTCACGGGCACGCGGATGTCCGCGAGATCGAACCCCCAGGGACGCACGAACGCCATGTCGTCGTCGAACCATCCCGCGATGCCGGTCGAGATCGACTCGTGCAGCATCGCCATCGCATGCTCGGCGAACTCTCCCGTGAGCGCCGCCACGTCGACGGGCGACACCAGACCGCCGAGGGCCTCGGCCAGATCGGCCGGCGTCGCGTGCCGCAGGTTCTCCGCTTGGGAGTCCAGGTTGCGCCGCAGCGCCTCGTCGCCCTCCACGGCCGCGCCCAGCTCCTCGACGTTCTCCTGCGCCATCCCCGCGAGGAAGTCGAGCCCGTCCGCCCCATATGGCCCCACGCCGGCGGTCGTCGCGCACGCGATGACCCGGTCCGGGAGCAGCGCCGCGCACGCGAGCGCGTGCGGTCCTCCGCCCGACTGCCCGGTGGTGTAGAAGCGATCCGCCCCCAGGTGGTCGGCGACGCGCGCGGTGTCGGCGGCGCAATCGGCGACGGAACGGCCGAGGTTGCGCGTGGACCCCGCATATCCGGGGCGGGTGTACGTCACGAGCCGGAGCCCGCGCTCCGCACCCGCCTCCACGTACGGGCGGAACGGCCGTCCCGTGGAGGGCGTCCCGTGGTGCGCGACCAGGACGACTCCGTCCTCCGGCCCGGCGACACGCACGTCGAGCGAGCGGCCGCCACCCACGTCCAGCGAGAACTCCGTGACGTTCATGACGCCGTAGCCTACGCCGACTCCCTCGCGGCGGGTCACGCCGTGAGGGCGGCGGCGAGCTCCTCGAAGTTGTCCACGTATCGCGCGGCGTCCTCGTCGGTGTGGAACACCGAGGTCGTCCAGGTCTCCTGCTTGGCCCAGGGCGACTTGAAGACGCCGCGGTTCTGCTGGAAGAGCCATGCGACGTACGTGATCCGCTCGTCGATCCCCATGGCATCGCGGTACTCGCGGACCGGCGTGGCGCTGTAGATGACAGAACCCTTCGCGCCCAGGCCGGACACGTACGCCGGCAGCCGGTACTTCTCGATCACCGACGTGCAGCCGTCGGCGAGGACCTTGTGGATCGCGTTGAAGCGATCGTACGCGTCACGCGTCAGGACCTCGGTGAGCGTCGCCTTGGTCGCAGCCATGGTCAACGGGTTGCCGTTGAACGTGCCGGCCATGTCGTACTCATCGTCCAGGACCGGCCGGTACAGCTCGCGGGTGGCGCCGATCGCGCCGCAGGGCAGGCCGCCACCGATCGCCTTCGCCAGGCAGACGATGTCGGGCGTCACGCCGAACGCCTCGACCGCGCCGCCGAACGCGATCGTCGCGCCGGTCTTCACCTCGTCGAACGCCAGGTAGGCGCCGTGGGCGTGCGCCAGGTCCTTCAGTCCCTGCAGGTAGCCCGGGTCCGGCAGGATCACGCCGCAGTTCATCATGGCCGGCTCGACGATCATGCCGGCGATCTTGCCCTCGTTCTCCTCGAACGCGCGGGCCGCCTCGGTCAGGTCGTTGAACGGCACCACGCGGACCAGATCCGCCATCGCGCCGGGGATGCCGAGCGCCTGGGGCACCGTGTTCGGGTGCTCCCGCGGCCCGATCTTCGCCGGGTTCGGCCCGACGGAGAACATCAGCGAATCGTGGTGGCCGTGATACGTGCCCTCGATCTTCACGATCATCTCGCGGCCGGTGTTCGCGCGCATGAGACGCGAGGCCTCGAGCGTGGCCTCGGTCCCCGAGTTGCAGAACCGCCAGAGAGGTAGCCCGAACCGTTCCACCAGGCTGTCGCCGACCGCGTCGAGGTCCTTCGTCGGCTGCGCGAAATGCGTGCCGAGCGCGACCTGCCGCCGGACCGCTTCGACGATCTTCGGATGCGCATGGCCGGCGACCATGGCGCCGTAACCCAGGTGGAAGTCGAGGTACTCGTTGCCGTCGATGTCCCAGAGCCGGTTGCCCAGTCCGTGATCGATGTAGATCGCGTGCGGCGGCGCGGCCTGCCAGCTGGAGGCGACACCTCCGGCGATGGTGCGCTCGGCAACCTCGCGATACGCGATCGATGCGCGGTGCTTGGGCTCGAGCTTCGCTTCCTCCTGCTCGATCAGCGTGTCTATCCGATCGAGGTCGATGTCGATCGTCTCGTTGACGACCATGGGGTTCCGCCTCCTCGCGACGAACCGCCGCTCCCCGCGGGACGACCCGCGAGCTGTGATTGAACGGCGGTTCAAACCTGAGCGGATGATACCCCAGCGCCCCGGCGCCTGGGAAGCTCCGGCACGCCGTTGGTATCGTGAAGACGCACGTGGTGGCCGTAGCTCAAGTGGTTAGAGCGCCAGGTTGTGGTCCTGGAGGCTGGGGGTTCAAGTCCCCTCGGTCACCCCATCCCGATCGGTCCGATGGCAGTTGCTAGACTGCGCCGGGCCTCTAGCTCAACCTGGCAGAGCAACGGACTCTTAATCCGCAGGTTCGGGGTTCGAATCCCCGGGGGCCCACTTCACGAAACGCCAGGCCGGAAGCGGTTTCCGGTGATCGGCACGGGCGGAGTCATGTCGCACTGGCCAAGTTGACAGCTAATCACCCGTTGAAGAGCTGATCCAGGGCTTCGATCGCGATGCGGCGCGGCTCCGAAGAGGACTTCGTGTAGTGCTCCATATCCTGCTGCTCGAGGTGTTGGTCGAGCAGCACATGAAAGCGGAGGAGCCGTACTCGATCTTCCGTGCACGTCTTGGAGAGTGGCTTGCCGGATCAGACTGGGTACTGCGCGCGATCGATGACGCGGCCGACTTCTTCTCGAGCGGCAGATGGTGGATCTACTCGTCTCCCGCGGACAGGATCAGGAGTTCCACGCCATCGTCACGTACGTCTCTGAGGGAAGGCCCGGCGTCGCGTTGCCGGTCAAACCGCCGGAGGGAACGATCCTGCTCGATGTCCACCGAGCGCGCCGCGGAAGGGATGGGGTCCGCATCAAACTCGTTGCGGATGTACCGTGAGCGCTAGCCCCCTGTCAGGATCGGTCACTGGCTCATACGGGGACGTGACAACATGGCAGCGATCGGAGCGCTCCAAGCCGTCGAAGCGATCCTCGATGGCAAGGCGGGCAGCGTCGTTACCACCACTGGCGCCTTCGCGTGACGAGCGAGGAGTGAAGCATGGCGCCCATCAAGCGAATCGGCGCGAGTTCCAAGGCTGCCGAACCCCAGCCGGGGTTCGGCAGATCCGACGCGAACGACGATCTGAAGTCCCTATCCGTGGAGGTGCTGCAGAAGCGGTTGGGTTCGTCCCCTGACGGCCTCCCTGGGGTCGAGGCGCAGAAGCGGCTGGCTCGGTACGGACCTAACGAGATCGAGGAGAAGACCGAGAACCCATTCCTGAAGCTCCTCTCCTATTTCTGGGGCCCGATCCCATGGATGATCGAAATCGCAGTGATCCTGTCGGGCTCGCTGAGTCACTGGGCGGACTTCTTCGTCATCCTCGTTCTGCTCGTGGCGAACGCCGGCATCGGGTTCTGGGAGGAACATCAAGCGGGCAAGGCCATCGCCGCCCTGAAGGCTCAGTTGGCGATCATCGCCCGGGTCAGACGCGACGGGAAGTGGGTTACCCCCCCGGCGCGTGAGCTGGTTCCGGGCGACGTCATACGCCTGCGACGGGGCGACATCGTGCCCGCTGACGCACGCCTGTTGGCGGGAGACCCAATCGAGGTTGATCAGTCAGCTGTGACGGGAGAGTCTTTGCCCGCCACTTGCAACCCGGGCGACGCGGTGTATTCCGGATCGATCATCCGCCAGGGTGAGATCGGCGCCCTGGTCTATGCGACGGGTGCGCACACCTATTTCGGCAAGACCGCCGAACTGGTGCAGGAGGCGCACACCGTCAGCCACTTCCAGCGTGCGGTGCTGAAGATCGGGACGTACCTGATCCTGCTCGCGGTCGCTCTGGTCACCGTGATCAGCGGCATCTCGATCCTCCGGGGCGACCCGATCCTCACCACCCTGCAGTTCGCCTTGGTGCTGACCGTGGCCGCCATACCCGTGGCGATGCCGACGGTTCTATCGGTCACGATGGCGGTCGGCGCCCACCTGCTCGCCGAAAAGAAAGCGATAGTGAGCCGTTTGGTGGCCATCGAGGAGTTGGCCGGCGTCGACGTGCTGTGCACGGACAAGACCGGAACCCTGACCCAGAACAAGCTGACCCTGGGCGATCCGTTCAGCGTGAACGATGCCTCCGCCCAGCAGGTCATCCTCGACGCTGCCCTGGCGTCGCGCGCCGATGATAACGACACCATCGATCTGGCCGTTCTCGGCGGCCTGAACGATGACCAGGCGTTGAAAGGCTTCCAGGTGGGTCACTTCCAGCCGTTCGACGCGGTGCACAAACGGACCGAGGCCACCGTCAAAGCTCCGGACGGAACTTCGTTCAAAGTGACGAAGGGCGCGCCCGAGGTGATCCTGGGGCTTTCGACCAACGCCGGGCAGGTGACCGCAGAGGTCGACAAGGCGGTGAACGAGTTCGCGGCACGGGGCTTTCGTTCGCTGGGCGTGGCCCGGGCCGAGGGGAACGGCCGGTGGCAGTTTCTCGGCGTACTCCCCCTGTTCGACCCGCCACGCGTAGATGCCAAGGCGACCATCGCCACGGCGCGACAGCTGGGCGTGAAGATCAAGATGGTCACGGGCGATGCCCTCGCCATCGCCCAGGAAACCGCCAAGACGCTCGGGATGGGTACCGACATCCTGGATGCCGCCGGCCTGGGCGATGTCAAGCGCGAAGAGACGGCGTCGGCAGCGGAGTCGATCGAGAACGCTGACGGTTTCGCCCAGGTGTTCCCCGAACACAAGTTCCACATCATCGATGTCCTGCAGAAGCGCGGGCACATCGTTGGCATGACGGGCGACGGGGTGAACGACGCCCCTGCACTGAAGAAGGCCGATTGCGGCATCGCCGTCTCGGGCGCGACGGACGCGGCACGCGCTGCGGCATCGATCGTCCTGACCACACCCGGCCTGTCGGTGATCATCGACGCCATCAAGGAGAGCCGGAAGATCGTCCAGCGGATGAACAGCTACGCGATCTACCGGGTCGCCGAAACGCTGCGGGTGCTGCTGTTCATGACGATGGTGATCCTGGTCTTCAACTTCTTCCCGGTCACCGCGATCATGATCGTCATGCTGGCGTTGCTCAACGACGCTGCCATCTTGTCCATCGCCTACGACAACGTTCATGAGAGTGATAGGCCCGAGGCCTGGAACATGCGCCTCGTACTGGGGATCGCCACGGTGCTCGGCGTTGTCGGCCCCGTGGCCGCCTTCGGCCTGTTCTACCTGGGCGATCGCGTGTTCCACCTGCCCCGCGCACAGCTGCAGACCCTGATGTATCTGATGCTGTCCGTGGCCGGACATCTCACTATCTTCCTGACCCGCACACGCGGCCCGTTCTGGTCCATACGCCCCGCACGCATCCTCTTGCTGGCCGTGCTCGGGACGCAAACGTTGGCCACGCTCATCGCCGTCTATGGCGTGTTCATGACACCCCTCGGGTGGAGTTGGGCGGCGTTCGTATGGGGGTACGCGTTGCTATGGTTCCTTGTGTCCGACGGCGTGAAACTCCTCGGCTATCGGGTCCTCGATCGGGCGAAACCCCAGGGTGTCGAAGGTGGGGCAACGGCGGTGCCACCGTTCCACACCGACTCGGATCCCGAGGATCCCGTGTATCACGACAATGGCGATTGCCCCTATGGGCGAGAGATCAGACGTAACGGCAACGACCTGCCAGGAACCGATGGTCGCCGCCGGTGTGACTGGTGCACCCGGCACGCTCCCAGCCCGGCCTTTCTTCACGAGCTTTCTTCCCGGCCGCCCGGAAGGTCTCGGTGAGACCCTGGGTAAGCGGAGTCGGGGAAAGGGGCGTCCGGTCGCTCGCGCCAAGGGAGCTCTGAGGTCAGGCTCTTTCTCTTCCCGATCGGCGAGCATGTCACGGTGCTCATCGTTGCCTCCGGTTGACCACTCTCATCTCAGGAGTTGGCGGGCATGCTCGCCGTCACCGCGGGAGGCGCCTGATGCGGCGTGCCGTGATCGACGGCGCCCAGGCGGAACGAGCACGAGTTCGTTCGACGACGATCCTGTGTCGTGCGGGTGCTCAACTCACCGAGAAAGGATGATGATCCTATGAGCCATCCACGAGCCAAGAGCTTCGCGAAGTTCGTCGAGCCGCTCCTCGTAGAGCCCGGGTCGAAAGTCACCCTTACCAAGGACTTCGACCCGGCATCCAAGGCAGAGTTCCTGAAGAAGAAGGACGGCCGGAAACTGCTGCGGCAAGGAGTCGAGATCCTCACCGAGTATCAGGCCCGGCTGGCCGCACAGGACACCTACGGCGTGCTGGTCATCCTGCAGTCACTGGACGCGGGTGGAAAAGATGGGACGATCCGCCACGTCATGAGCGGCGTGAATCCCCAGGGCGTGGACGTCCACGCATTCAAGGTTC
>CAVTOC010000006.1:0-1458413 GCA_963736335.1 uncultured Actinomycetes bacterium
CCATTCGGAGATACTCGCAACCCGTAGAACGTCGCGCGCTCTCAGCTCACGGCTGGTGCGGGAAGTCATCCGTCCTCGAGCAGGCGTTGCTCGTCTCGAGTGTGGGCTCAGTTCCCCTGCCCCTCCAGAAGATCCTTGAGGCCTGTCCAGATGGTCTGTTCCTGGCGTCGGCCCATCCGGGCGACCAACGGGCTCATTACCTTGAGCACGCCACGCGGCTCCAAGTCCCACGACCAGCGCATCCGCGTGCCCCCGGGAACGGGGTCGAACGTCAGGCCGCCTAGAGTATCCATCGACGGACATGTGCGTCGATGACGCGAGCCTCCTGGGTCGCTCGTAACCGGTGAACTCGATGTCCATCTCGACGGTTCGGCCCATGCTCACGAGCTCCGCCTCGTACCGCGTGCCGACGCCGATGGGCGCATCTGAAATCAGTTCGGCGCGACGCATCTTCGGGTTGTAGCGTGGCTCGTTGCGTTCATCGGCGACGAAGTCGAACACCTCCTCAACTGGTCGGTCGATCACGATCTCGCCCTCGACGCGGACCATCTCGGGTTCCTCCCCTCTATGTCTCCTTCGGAGCGAACTCTGCCTGACGGCCGCCGGCGCTCCCCGAGCTCTCGCCGGCGGCTCCGACGTGGTGACCGAGGAGGTTGTTGTTGGCACTAGCCGGATCAGCGCGATCGGGCGGCTGGTGCGCTTCGGGTATCTGGCGTAGTCGGGCGCAACCTGAAGCACTCTCGGCCAGAAGGCGGCCGCCTCAGCGGTCGATAGCTCCTCGGCGTGCACCTCAAGCGTGCGACCCTCCACCTCGACCCTTGCCCGAGGGTTGGCCGTCAGGTTGAAGTACCAGCCGGGTGGCGATGCAAGTCCGCTGTTGGCAGCGACGACGATCATGTCGTCGCCGTCGGGGAAGAACTGCAGGGGCACGGTGCGCTTCAGGCCTGTCTTCCGACCGCGCGTCGTGAGGATCAAGGCTTGGCGGTGCCAAGGCTGAACGATCCGACCCCTCGTCACGCGCAACAGCCGCACCCCGACGCCCACCGATCTCGTGTCTACCTCGTGTTCGATACGGGTCTTGATCCGCTCCGCGAGCGGTCTCGGCTGATCGCCGTCGGTCCTGCCCTTCCCACCCTACCGGCTGAGGAGCTCGGCGCCGAGCAGCCGCAGCGTCATCCGGTCGATCAGGCGGACGAAGGGTCCCACGAGCATCCAGTAGCGCCCGAACCGTTGCCGGCTCTCCGGGTCGGTCAAGACGATCCGCGTATCCATCGTGACGATCGATGAGGCGGCGCCGTAGTGCTGGACCCTCAGGCTAAAGGCGATCTTCGCGAACCCGGGTTGGTCGAAGGCAGCGAACCCGGCCTGTTCGACCGATGGTCCGGTCGATGCTCCGACCGGCTTCCAGGGACGCCCGATCTGGCCGAAGACGATCTCGACGCCCGGCTCCTCGCCGAGCAGGATCCAGCCGTAGCGGACCATGTCGTCCAACCCGAACGTCGGCACACCCTCGTCGGCACACCCTCACCTGATGCTGCGCGGTTGCCACCGAGGCGATCCGCGACACGTTGGGGGAGCGAGCGGAGGCCGAGCAGCGTCCGGATGACGGGATCCCGCAGGAGATCGAGGCCCCGAGCCGCCTGGTAGCAGACCTCCGGCGGGGCCCGGAAGATGCTCGCGTGCATGACCGCGAAGTCGTAGCGAGGCAGGAACCGGTCGATCATGAGCATCGAGTCGGGCGCCTGGCCGGGGTCAGGGATCGGCCTCGGGCTTCTGCGCCGGCTGCGGTGTCATCACGAACCTCCTCCTCGCCTCAACGACGGTCTGCGGGCTCCATCGGTTCGATGCGGAAGACGGAGTGATCGGCGGGATCGGGGAGGGCCGCGAAGAAGCTCTGCACGCCGACCCATGCGTTCGCGATAGGCGGCGACGACCCGGTCGTGCTCATCGCCAGGCAGCTCGACGGCGCGGAAGGCTCCACGCGTGCGGCCCTTTCGCAGCTCGCCCCGACCGTCGGCCCGCAGGTTCCGCACCCAGTCGCTCTCACCGCCGCCCGAGACGAAGTAGCG
The DNA here is from genome assembly GCA_963736335.1 of uncultured Actinomycetes bacterium. Taxonomy (GTDB): domain Bacteria; phylum Actinomycetota; class UBA4738; order UBA4738; family HRBIN12; genus JBBQVZ01. The sequence goes on from CAVTOC010000006.1 coordinate 2,070, forward strand.
AGCGGCCTCGTATTCGAATGGGGGGACGGGGGTGCTGATAGGGCGGCCGGTCCGCCGACCCACAACGGTGAGCGTGGGACCGCCGAGCCGAAGGGTTATCGGGTTCACCACCCGCCTCATGAAGAACCCCGAGGGAGACATAGGGGCGTTTCTTCTTCGCTGGCGTGGTCATCGCAACCTCCTTCGCATGAGCGGCCTGCTCCCAACGATGCGCGCGGGACGGCGGTGGCCAGGGCCGTACGTCTCCCGGGCTAAGGGCCTCTCGGGTCGGAACGCGAAGTCGGAACATCCTCAGACGCGTGACACGCAGCTTCGCCCAAGAGATCAAAGCCAATGCGCCGTGAGACGGGCGGCGGCCCAAGACGGCTTCCGCCGATCCCGCGGATCATCTGATCGGGCTCGGCTCTCCTGGTCTCAGGTGCGTGTTGAAGAAGGACACGATGCGACGCCTGGCGTCCTGCGCTGACGCCTCGTGGTAGTCGGAGGCCCCCGAGAACAGCACCCATCACCACGAAGATGGAGGGGGTGCGGTCGCCCGCGCGCGTTCGTGGTCGTTGATGAACTCGTGACCGGCGTCCGGCATTCCTTGACGTCGTGATCCACGCTGAGCGCCTGAAGGACCCGGTCGAGCTTCTGGGCGGTCCCCCGGTTGGCCCGGTCCTTGGCGCCGTAGCTGCCGACGATGGGACAGGCGCCCGCGGGCGACTCTTCGACGTAGGCGTCCTTCGGGACCCCGACGCCATAGTTCACGCTGGACGCCGAGAAGCCGTGGCCGGGGGCGAGCAGCAGAGCGAACCCGCCGCCGATGCAGAACCCGATCACCCCGACTGCGCCCGAGCATCCTTCCTGGCCGGCACGCGGCACAGATCTCGACGCAACCCGCAGCGAGTTCTTCGACACGTGTAGCTCGCGTTCGACAGCGTGCACCGCGTCAAGCTACAACCGCGATGACGGGATTGATCCTGTGGACGCGAACGAGGAGCAGCCTCGTCCAAGCCGCTCCCCGTCGCGGCGCTGCTAGCAGGAGAAGTGGTCCCAGCCGCCCCACAGCACCCTTGCATGGGGGTCAACCATGCGCACGAGCCCTTACCCCGACGACGTCGCGATCGAAAACCTGGGCGCAGGTGTCAGGGTTCAGGGACCGGACCTGAGATGAACGAAGTCAGTTGCGCCGAGCAGAGTCCGTAACTACGCTCGGGGTTGCCCGGCAGCGCTCAACGTCGGGTGTTCGACTGAACACGGTGGCCGCTCCTTGATCGGGGAGCGGTCGCTGTGTGGCTAGCACTAAGGTCGGTTACGCAGCAGCATCGGTTCCCACTAGACTGCCAGGTCCACTCCTTGTCGAGCCTACGCAACTTCCCTTCCTACCGCCTGCGCCACGCGATCCGCGTCTGGCGTTACAAGCGGCGACACCCCTGGCAGTTCAGCGAGGGGAAGACGTGCAGGGAGTCGATTACGACGAGGGGTGCGCAGCTTGCGCCTCGACCAGAGCCACCGGCAGAGCGCGCCACGATCACGTCGTCCGGACATTCGAGGCATCGAGCGGCGTACCGAGCGCCGTCGGGAAGACGAGATCATGATCGATCCACGCGCTGCCGGCGGCGAGACGCTCCTTCGCGAGCGCGCGCCGGTGCTCCTTCAACATGGTGACCTGGCCCGGTGCGAGTTCAAGCGGAGCCTTCGACGCTTCGGTCTTCGGATCGTCGAAGACGAAGCCCCCGCCTCTGACACGTTGTATCTGCTTGCTCACCACCAGGATGCCCTTGTCGAGATCAACGTCGGTCCAGCGCAACCCGAACGCCTCACCCTCGCGTAGCCCGAGAGCCAACCCGACGAAGAACAACGGCATGAGTTCCATCGGCGGAAGAGTTGAGCCACGACTTCCTGTGGCGCTACGCGAAACGGTTGCCGGCCCGTGGTGAGATCGGCATCTTCAACCGGTCCCACTACGAAGAGGTCCTGGTCGTCCGCGTCCACCCGGAGAACCTCGAGCGCCAACGGCTGCCCGACAAGGCGAAGGGTCCCGGCGTGTGGAAGCGGCGCTACCGTGAGATCAATGATTGGGAGAAGTACCTCACCGACAACGGGTTCGTGATCGTGAAGCTCTTTCTGAACCTGTCTAAGGAGGAGCAACGCATCCGGTTCCTCAAACGCCTCGACCTGCCCGAGAAGAACTGGAAGTTCTCCGCGAACGACGTCAGGGAGCGTGCCCACTGGGACGACTATCAACGGGCTTTCTCCGAGATGCTGTCGAACACCAGCACCCGCTGGGCACCGTGGTATGTGATCCCCGCCGACCACAAGTGGTTCGCGCGGATCTGCGCTTCGACGATCCTGGCTCACACCCTGATCGGTATCGATCCCCATCGCCCCACGGTGATCGAGGCGGCCAAGCAAGAGCTCCGGCTGGCCAGGACGGCGCTCGAGGCTGAAGCGCCTAGTGGAGCTGCCCCCGATCCGTTCGAGGCCGATCCGGGGCCGGGGAAGGACGAGCGCCGCTAATATCCGGTGGGTCGGCACAGGCGGCTCCACCGATGAAAGGGACCTGATGGCCGGCTTCCGGATGCGCCGCCTGAGCTGGATCATGAAGCCTGAACCGGGCGATCCGATCGAGACCGAGGGCGTCTTGAATCCGGCCGCGGTTCGCGGTCTCGACGGCGAGCTCTACCTGTTCCCGCGACTCGTGGCGAAGGGCAACTACTCGCGCATCGGGATGGTCCGGGTCCGATCCGATGATCTCGGTGACCCGGTCGGGGTCGAGTGGCTGGGCGTCGCCCTCGAGCCTGCGACGGACTATGAGCGCGGGGCGGGAGGGATGGGCGGGTGCGAGGATCCACGGATCACGTTCGTCGAGCCACTTGGGCGGTACGTCATGACGTACACCGCCCTGTCACCGAAAGGCCCTCGGATCGCCCTCGCAGTCTCGGAGGATCTGTTCAACTGGCGCCGGCTGGGTTTGGCGACGTTCGAACCGGACGACGGGATCGAGTTCGAGGGGGTCGATAATAAGGATGCGAGTATCTTCCCAACCGCGGTACCCGATCCATCCGGACGACCAGCACTCGCCATGCTCCACCGGCCGCTCTTTCCCGGTACGAGACCGGAGGAGATCGCCCGGCAACCGTCGACCCGGAAGGTGCGTCCCCACCACGAAAGCATCTGGATCTCCTACTGCCCGACAGCCATCGACGACACCGATGAAGACCAGCCCCCCGTTCGTTTCACGTCCCATCACCGGCTGGCGACGCCCGCGGCGACCTGGGAAAGGGTCAAGATCGGTGCCGGGGCTCCACCCGTCCTGACGCCACTCGGCTGGTTGATCGTGTACCACGGCGTGAGTCACTCCGCGGACTCGGCACGCGGCGAACATCGCTTGTGTTACTCGGCCGGGGTGATGGTGCTCAGTGCGGAGCACCCACGGGCCATCCGCTACCGATCGGCCGAGCCGCTCTTGACCCCGACGATCGCCGAGGAACTCTCCGAGACCGTCGCTGACGTCGTGTTCCCAACCGGGATCGACCGCCGTGACGATCTCGGAACACCGAACCGCTTCGACGTCTATTACGGGATAGCAGATAGGTGGATCGGCGTGGCCCGCCTCGACGTACCGGACTCGCTGCCCCGAGAAGGAGGGACCGATACGGGCGGCGTCGACCTCATGGGCGGATCCGCGTGACCGAACGCTCCGACGCGCTGGTCCTGTTCGGCATCAGTGGCGACCTCGCCTTCGAGAAGATCATCCCTGTGTTGCAGGCCATGGTTCAGCGGAAGAGCTGAGGGGCTCGAACTCCGACAGCGGTATCACCTTGCCCATCGGGAACTCCTTCCCATCGACCGGATGGGCGCCCCCACCGGGCCTTCGATGTACGTCGGTCCATACTGCCGCCCGGCACCCTCAACGGTGTCGTTACAGATCCGCCGGCGGCGACAGCCAACCTGACAGCCAAGTAGGCACACGTTTGCGAACGAACTCGGACACGCCTGGGATCCAAGGAGCTGTTCACCGACGCCGCTGGACGTGGATAGACTGCCCTGGACGGCTTCTCAGGGACTCTTGATCCGCAGGTTCGGGGTTCGAATCCCCGGGGGCCCACCACCTGTGACCCGCGGTGTTCATCCGCTGCGTGTACCGGCGCTGCCCCGCCGTCGTTCAGGCGATGTCGAACTCACCGGCCATCCAGTCGTCGTCCGAGGACGTCGGGTCATGGTCGATCACGACGACGCTCTCGAACGCCTCCGAGCGCGCGCTCAGCGCGCGCTCGCGATCGTCACGGACCATGGCGCGAAGTTCTGCGACGACCGCCTCGAGCGTCGGCAGGTCTGCCTCGAGGTCGATCAGGACGTCGGACAGCATCCGGAACTCGGCGCTGGGATACAGGGCTCCGACAAGGGTGCGAGGTTGGGCGTCCGGTCGATCCAAGACGCGCAACAGCTCAAGACGCGAGCTGGGACCGATCGCGACGAGGCGATCCCGCAACCCCTCGTCGACCGTACGCCGCGCCCTCTCCTCCACGACGACGGTGTATCCGTCCCAGCGATGGAGCAAACGTGGCTCGCTCGGGAGACCCCGGACCGCACCCTGGCACGGGGTGCGCTCAACCGGCGTCGTCGCGACCGTTCTCCTGCGTGCACGCTCCTTCGTCCCCGTGGAACCTGGGAGCGTCTTCGAAGCCCGACCGGGCGAAGCGCTCGAACCAATCGAGGGCCAGATCGGCCACGCGCTCGAGGGCGCCGGGCTCCTCGAAGAGGTGGGTCGCGCCGGGCACCACGGCGATCTGGTTGATGCATCGCAGCGTTCGCGCGGCCTCCTGATTGAGCCCGAGGACCACCGGGTCGTTGCCTCCCACGATGAGCAGCGTGGGCGCGCCGACGTCCGGCAGCCGCGACGCCGCCAGGTCGGGACGGCCGCCCCGAGACACGACCGCGGCGATGTCCCGGTGCAGGACCGCCGCCGCCCACAACGCAGCGGCGGCGCCGGTGCTCGCCCCGAAGTAGGCGATCGGGATATCGCCGAGGTCCGGGCGTTCGCGGAGCCATCGGGTCGCGCCGATCAGGCGGCCCGCCAGCAGCTCGATGTCGAAGACGTTCGAACGGTCACGCTCCTCTTCCGGCGTGAGGAGGTCGAACAGCAGCGTGGCGAACCCGTGACGGTTCAGCATCTCCGCGATGGAGAGGTTCCGGGGGCTCAACCTGCTGCTGCCGCTGCCGTGCGCGAACAGCACGGCGCCGACGGGACGCTCCGGCCCGGCGAGGATGCCCGGGAGACGGTTCGGTCCCGCCACCACGTCGACCTCCGACGATCGAGCCCCACTCGTCGGGTTCGCGGCCGCGTCAGTGGGCGCGAGGGACGTGACGAGATCCATGACTTCCTCGTCCGAGGTCTGGGTGAAGTCGACGTAGAACTCTCCGATGGCGAAGAACGTCGCGGGGACCTCGAGCGCCACCACCTGGTCCGCGAGCGCCCGGATCTCCTCGAGCGTCTCCCTCGGCGCGACGGGGATGGCCACGACGACCCGACGAGCCCCGCGAACGCGGAGCACCTCGATCCCCGCGCGGACGGTGGATCCGGTCGCCAGCCCGTCGTCGATGAGGATCACGGTCCGACCCTGCACCGAGACGGGTGGCCGGTCACCCCGGAACCGGCGGACGCGACGCACGACCTCCGCCGATTCCCGCGCCGCGATCTCGTTCAGTTGTGCCTCGGAGATGTCCAGTTGCTCGATGAGCGGTGCGTTCACCACCAGGGTGCCCTCTTCGCCAACCGCCCCGACACCGAGCTCCGGTTGCCAGGGGCAGCCGAGCTTCCGCACCACGAGCACATCGAGCGGGGCATGAAGCCTCCGGGCGACCTCCGCCGCCACGGGGACACCGCCACGAGGCAACCCAAGCACGAGCGGATCTTCCGCGCGGAGGTCCACCAGGCGCTCCGCCAGCCGTTTCCCCGCCTCGTGCCGATCGATGAACATCGGCGCCACCCCGATGGCATCGTGGCTCGCCCGCCCGGCTGGCACACGGGACGAACGGCCCCTCGACGGCGGGCCCTCGCGAGGCTTCTTCCTCAGTGAAGCGTCGCCTCGGCGCTCGCCGCGAGCTCGTCCGCATCCAGCCCCGCGGCCGCCAGCGCACGCGGCACCGTGCCCTCGCCGGCGCGGAGCACGCCGAGCAGGAGGTGCGTCGGAGCGATCATGCGATCCCCGTGATCTCGGGCGATCCGCGAGGCACGACGGAGGGCGGCCTTCGCGGATGCGCCCCAGTGTGGCTCGCCCGCCGGGGGCAGCGTCGAACGCGGGATCAGGAGCGTCCCCGGCGCGACGCCGACGGCTTCCAGGGTGTGCGCGACGTCGGCGTCGAGAAGGTCCTGTATCCGATCATGGTCGAGCCCCGACTCGGCCAGCACGCGGCCGGCCTCGGAAGCGGGTCGCCGAGCGAGCGCGAGCAGGAGGTGCTCGGCCTCGACCCTTGCCTCCGCACGGAGCCGTGCTTCCGCGATGGCGCCGGTGACGATCGCGTGGAAGTCCTTCCTCGCTCGGGACCGTTCAGACATCTCGCCGCCTCCTCGTCTGGATGCCGGCCGCCTCGACACGCTTGGCGTACTTCTTGTGGACGGCCTGACGCGTGACGCCGAGCGCCTCCGCGATCCGGCTCCAGGTCCAGCCCTGCCGGAGCGCGCGCTCGACCTCCGCGGCCTCGAGACGATCCGCGAGGCGGCGGAGCGCGACGACCGCGGCCAACCCCTCGGCGGGCGTCCCCGGTTGGCTGCCTGCGGTTGTCTTCATGGAAGCAACCATAGTTGACGCCACGAGCGATGTCAATCTGGATTGACTAACTGACGAGGCGACCCGGCTAGAGCCCGGTCTCCGCCGCGACCGAGCCCGCCTTCACGGCGGCCACGAGCGCCTCGTAGTCCCGCTCGTTCTGATCCGCGTACGCGACCGCGAAGGCGGCCACCGCCTGGTCGAACGCGTCGCCCTTCCCCAGGTATGACCCGATCGCGATGCGGTCGCCGAACCGCGCGTGCGCGCGTGCGAGCGTCCCGCCGCAGAGCCGCGCGTACTGCGTCGCGCCGGCCACCCGCATCGACTCCACGTCGACGGCGCCCTTCCAGTCGTGGAGCTGACGCAGGTAGTAGTCGCGGGTCACCCCGTCGAGGTCCACGACCCGCTGCCAGCCGAGGAAGATGTCGCTCGCGGCCTGCATCAGCCGCTGGCCGGCGACGACCCGGTGCGCGTGGTTGTCGTGGCGGCTCGGTTCCAGGAAGCGTTCCAGCACCGACGCCTGCGCCTCCTTCGCCTGGAGGAACAACGGGTCGTGGTCGTCGCGGCCGACCAGCAGCAGGATCCACGCGCGCGTGCCCACGCTGCCGACTCCGACGACCTTGCGCGCGGTGTGGAGGTAGCGGAACTCCTCCAGCGGATGATGGTCGCTCGAGAGCTTCCGGCGGTACGAACGCAGCAGGCGTCGCATGGAAGTCTCGATGTCCGCCAGTTGCGTCCCGGGCAAAGCGAGGTCCTCGATCGGCACGATCAACGGCGGGTCGGCGACGATCTGCAGCTCGCCGTCCACCTCCCCGGCGAGCCGCGTGAACAGGCGCGAGCTGTCACGCGTGCGGGCCTTCGCGATATCCCGCTCCGCTTCCCGCAGCTCCTGCTTGCCGAGCCGTTCCTCCTCGACCTCGACACGCATCCACTCGAGCAACTGATCGACCTGGATGTGCGCGTACCACGCGTCCAACGTGCGCATCTCCGCGGCCAGTCGCATCGCCCGTCGGTAGGACGCGACGGCATCGAGCACCACGCCTCGTCGGTCGGAAGCGGAGAAGCCGAGCTCACGCCCCGCGACCTCGAAGCTCGCGGCGAGCCGCTTGATGTCCCACTCCCACGGCCCCGGGAGCGTCTCGTCGAAATCGTTGATGTCGAACAACATCTGGCGCTCGGGCGACGCGAACACCCCGAAGTTCGACAGGTGCGCGTCCCCGCAGAGCTGGACCACGATGTCGGACCGCGGGGTGTCCGCCAGGTCGGAGGCCATGAGCAGGGCCGCGCCGCGGAAGAACGTGAACGGCGACACCAGCATGCGGCCGTAGCGGATCGGAACCAGTTCGGGGACCCGGCTCGCGGCTTGCTCCTCCAACAGCGCGACGGGGTCGGGCCGGTTCGGTGACGGCTGCCATGCCCCGTGGCTCGACCTCGGCGCTCGCTTGCGTGCGGCCTTGCCTCGCAGCGCGTGGACCTGCGGGCCGAAGGCCGGCGGGCGTCCGGACCGTGCCTCGGGTGTCACGCTCGGATGACGACGGGCGTGCCGAGGGGGACGTGGCGGAGCGTGGCCATGTCGTCGTTGAAGACGCGGACGCAGCCGTGCGACACCATCTGTCCGCGATCGCCCGGGTTCGCGGTGCCGTGGATCGCCATCCGGCCGCCGCCCGGCCAGTCGGTGAGCACCGGGGAGAACCCCGAGAGCCCGAGCGCGAACACGCCGTACGGTCCCGACGGGCTCGCCTGCGGTACCTGCGCCCAGACGTAGAACGTCCCGACCGCCGTAGGTGTCTCGGGCCGGCCGATCCCGACCGAGAAGTCGTGCCGGAGTTGGCCGTCCCGGTAGTAGCGGAGCGTCCGCTCAGAGAGATCGACGACGATGCGCTGCTGGATCCTCGTGACGGACACGGCGCCCATGCGGACCCATCCGGCGGCGTCGTTCGGACGGATCGGCAAGAAGATCCGGAGCCAGGGATCGCCGTTCGCGTCGCGTGTCGCCTTCGCGACCAGGAACTCGATCGGCTGCCCGACCGCGTTCCGGGTCGCGAACGCCCATCGCTTGCCGGCATCCGCCGAGGGGCCACGCCAGATGGTGAGCCAGCGGGTCTTCGACCGGGCGACGAACGTCCCCTTCGGAAGGACGGGCCCGGGATCGGGTGTGTCGGCCAGCGCGACCGGGGCGGCCGGGGCGGGTGCGACGCTCGGCGGAGCCGCGACCACGGGAGGGTTGGCGGAGGCACGGGTGCAGGACACCCCTGCCAGCATGCCGACCAGGGCGTACGCGATGAGGCGGCGGGAGCTCACCTGGTGATTATCGGCCCCAGGGGCGCGAAGGTCACTCGGACCAACGTCGGGAGCTCGCGATCGACGGGATAAGCTGCTCATCGCGCCGCTGTGGTGGAACTGGTAGACACGCGTGGTTTAGGTCCACGTGGGCTCACGCCCGTCCGCGTTCGAGTCGCGGCAGCGGCACCGGCGGCTAGACGGCGCGGAGGCGAGCGGTGGCGGGTTCGAGCGGCTTGACCTGGCAGGGAAGCGTGACCACGAACCGAGCGCCGCCGCCCTCACGGTCTTCGATGTTGGCCGTGCCGCCGTGCAGCTCGGCGAAGCTCCGCACGAGCGAGAGGCCGATGCCGACGCCGCGACCGGCCGCGGTCGGTCCCTGCCGGAACGGGTCGAACAGCGTGCTCTTGAGCTCCTCGGGAACGCCGGGACCTTCGTCCTCGACGACCAGGATGATCCCGTCGCCGCCCGAGCGCACGCCCACGTGCACGGGCGTTCCGCCCGGCGTGTGCCGCCCGGCGTTCACCAGCAGGTTCTCGATGATCCGTTCCACCTTGGCGGGGTCGACGTTCGCGAGCAGCTGCTCGCCGTCGATCCGAACGGGGTGCGTGTCCATCCCCGGCGCCTCGCGCGCGACACGGCGCACCATCTCTCCGACGTCCGTCGGCTCGCGCTCGGGTTGCACCTGTCCGCGGTCGAGACGTTCGAGGTCCAACATGTCGTCGATCAGGCGGTTCATCTTGCGACCGCTCTGCTCGATCATCTGATACAGGCTCTCGACCTCGTCGTCGGTGAGCTGCAGCTCGTTGCCGCGTCGGAGCGTCGACATGGCGCCGATGATCCCCGCGAGCGGGCCCTTGAGATCGTGCGACACGGCGTGGAGCAGCGTGTCCTTGACGTCGTTCATCTCACGCAACCCGCTCGACACCTCGTGTTCGCGCTCGACGCGCTCGCGCTGAGCCACCAGGGTCTCCTTCAGGGTGGCGAGCAGCACCGCGAACGCGAAGAACACCGCGAAGCGTCCGAGCGCGTTCCAGTACGGGACCAGGTCGTTGGCCGCCCCCGGACCGGCGATATCGGCGAACAGGGTCGCGACGGTGCAGATCAGCGCCGCGCCGATCCCCGCACGACGCCCGAGGTTCCACGTGACCAGACCGATGGGCATCAGGTAGAAGAGCGCGAACGAGATCCGCGACCCCGAGAGCCAGTCCAGGATGAACAGGACGGTGGTGAACGTCAGCCCGACGGCGTAGACGGCCCCGGGAGATCTTCCATCGAAGAACCCCTCGGTGCTCTGCAGCTTGCGGCGCGCAGGGCGCGCGGCGGCTCCGGCTTCACTCGTTTCACCCACGCAAGATGCGTCGGCGGGTCGGGCGCCTACCTTGAGTCGGGTACTTGGCGGATGTCTGGCATCCGGTCGGCCGATAGGCGCCGTTAGACGGACGTCGAAGAGCCCTCCAAGGCACCCCTGAGAGCCCTGAACGCCCTCCCCCTGTGACTGATCCGATCCTTCTCACCCGCCGGGAGCTCCGCCACCGTCGCGTCCCAGCCCACAGGCACGAAGATCGGGTCGTAGCCGAACCCGCCGGTTCCCCGAGGCTTCCCCACGAGCGATCCCTCGCAGACCCCGTCGGCATGGACCTCGTGACCGTCCGGCCAGGCGAGCGCCGCCACGCACCGATAGCGGGCCGTGCGGCCCCCCGCCGGAACGCCGGCGACCGCCTGGATCAGCGCCCGGAGGTTATCTTGATCGGTGGCCGTCTCACCCGCGAACCGCGCCGAGCGAGGCCCCGGTTTCCCGCCCAGCGCGTCGACCTCGATCCCGGAGTCGTCGGCCACCGCGGGCTCTCCCAACGCGGCCGCGACCGCGCGTGCCTTGAGGAGCGCGTTCTCCAGGTAGGTGTCGCCCGTCTCCTCGACCTCGGGCCAGGGTCCGTCGTGATCGCGGACGGTCAGCCACGTGACCGGCCAGTCCGCGCAGATCCGTCCGATCTCGAGCAGCTTGTGGTCGTTGCGAGACGCGATCGCGATGCGCGCAGGGATCGGCATGCGTCCCTCGTCAGGCGCCGAGCGCCTCGTGCTGGATCTTGGTCAGCTCGGCGATGCCCGACCCCGCCAGGTCGAGCAGCGCGTCGAGGTCCCCTCGGGTGAACGGCTCGCCTTCGGCCGTCCCCTGGACCTCGACGAAGTCTGCCGACCCGGTCATCACGACGTTGAAGTCGACGTCCGCGCCCGCGTCCTCCTCGTAGCACAGATCCAAACGAGCCTCGCCGTCGACGATGCCGACGGACACGGCGGCCACACTGTCGGCGAGGACGTCGTCGGGGACGACCCCGCGTTGGGTGAGGCCGCGCAACGCGAGCGCCAGCGCGATGTAGCCACCGGTGATCGACGCGGTGCGCGTCCCGGCGTCGGCTTGCAAGACGTCGCAGTCCACCGTGATCGTCCGCTCGCCCAGCTTCGCGAGGTCGGTCACCGAGCGGAGCGAACGCCCGATCAACCGTTGGATCTCCTGCGTGCGTCCGCCGGGGCGGCCCTTGTTCACCTCGCGCGGGGACCGTTCGTTCGTCGATGCGGGGAGCATGGAGTACTCGCCCGTGACCCATCCCTTCCCCGTTCCCTTCAGCCACCGCGGTGCGTCCTCGGAGACCGACGCCGCGATCAGCACGCGCGTCTTGCCCATGGAGAGCAACACGGAACCGTGCGCCCACTCCTGGTACCCGAGCTCCCACGTCACGGGGCGGAGCTCGTCGTTCGCGCGCGCGTCGGGCCGCGTCACGCGGTGATCGCCACCACGGAGCCTTCGTCGGCGGCGGAGACCGGCCCATCGAAGACGGCCGATGCCTCCGCGACCGAGACGGCCGGGTCGAGCGTCGGGACGATGTGGGTCAGCATCAACCGCTTGGCACCGGCCTTCGCGGCATGCTCGCCCGCCTGCCGTGCGCTCGAATGGAACGGGAACATGGTGTTCGCGTCCTGATAGGTCGCCTCGCAGAGGAACAGGTCGGCGTCGCGAGCGAGCTCGACGAGGTTGTCGGAAGGCCCGGCATCACCCGAGTACGCGAACGTCGCTCCGCCGGCTTCGAAGCGGTAGCCGAGCGCTTCGACACCCACGTGGACCATCTCGAACGCCGTGACGGCGAACGGTCCGATCGTGAACTCGTCGCCGTCGTGAACGGCCGTGAACGCGAAGTCCTCGTACAGGACCTTCATCCCCTCTTCCGCGACGAGCAGCGCGGCCTTGTCGGTGAAGTCGGGAGGCGAGAACACGGGCAATCCGGGAGGACCGAGCCCGCCGTAGCGGCGCGCGTAGAAGCACATCAGCATGTCTGAGAAATGGTCGGGGTGGCCGTGGCTGATCACGATGCCCGTCATCTGGTCGACGCGGATCCACTGCTGGAGCCGTGAGAACGTGCCCGCGCCGGCGTCGAGCCACACATGCGCTCCCTCGTGACTGAGCAGGTATCCGCACGTCGCCCTCCCCGGACCCGGCCACGTGCCGCTCGAGCCGAGCACCGTCAGTTCCACGAGCCGCCCCCCACCGGTTGGGCCTGAGCGGCGCGCACCTCGAGGAGCTCCGGACCCAGGAAGACCTCGGCCAGACGCTGGAACAGCTCGGGGTCGCCGGTCGAGAGGAACTCGTGGGCCGGGGCATCGTCCTCCCGCCGCTCGAGCCCCGATCGCAGCAGCGTCGCGTAGACGTCCTTCGCCGTCTCCTCCGCCGAGGAGACCAGCACGACGTCGGGGCCGAGCTCCAGCTGGAGCAGCCCCGAGAGCAGCGGGTAGTGCGTGCACCCCAGGATCAACGTGTCGATGCCCCTCTCGATCAACGGCACAAGATACTCCCGCGCGGCGCTTCGCAACGCATCGCTCGTGGTGTCGCCGCGCTCGACGTGCTCGACGAACACCGGGCAGGCCCGGGAATGGAGCGTCACCGATGCGCCGGTCGCGGAGACGGCTCGATCGTATGCCCCGCTCGTGACGGTCGCCTCCGTCCCGATCAGGCCGATCACCCCGTTACGCGTCGTGTGGACCGCGGTTCGCGTGCCAGGGTCGATCACGCCGACGACCGGGATCGCCGCCCGTGCCGCGATGTCGCCGAGCGCGGAGACCTCGACCGAGTTGCACGCGACGACGAGCATCTTCACGTCCCGGTGCACCAGGTAGTCGGCGATGTCGATGGCGTATCGACGGATCTCCTCGACCGGTTTGGGGCCGTACGGGAAGCGGGCCGAATCGCCGACGTAGATCATCGGCTCGCGCGGGAGGAGGTCGAGGATGGCGCGCGCGACGGTCAGCCCGCCGACGCCGGAGTCGAAGACGCCGATCGGCCGCGGGTCGCTCACGCGCGGGTCACCACCACAGCGACTCCGCGACGCCCTTCTCGGCCGTCTCGATGTCCTCGGCCCAGGCTTCGGTCGAGAGGTACTTCCAGCCGCCGTCGGGCAGCAGACACACGATGTCGGCCGCATCCAGCTCCGCCGCGATGCGCAAGGCGACGTGCACGACGGCGCCCGACGAGATGCCCGCGAAGATGCCCTCCCTCGCCGTGAGGTCCCGGTTCGTGCGGAGCGCGTCGGCGGAGTTCACCAGGAACTTCCGGTTCACCTGGTCGGGATCGAAGATCGGCGGCACGAACCCCTCGTCGAGCGACCGCAGGCCGTAGACCAGGTCGCCGAGCTCCGGCTCGGCGGCGATCACCTGGATGTTGGGGTCGTGCTCGTGCAGACGACGCCCGTTACCGGTGAGCGTGCCGCCCGTGCCCATGCCGGCGACGAAGTGAGTGATCGTCGGAAGGTCGGCCAGGATCTCCGCCGCGGTCCCCTCGTAGTGCGCGAGCGGGTTGGCCGCGTTGCCGTACTGGAACGGCATGAAGTACTTCGGGTCCTGGGCCAGACGCCGGGCGACCTCGATCGAACCGTTCGTTCCCCTGTCGCCCTCGCTGAACACGATCTCGGCCCCGAACAGACGGAGCAACCCGACGCGCTCCAGGCTCGCGTTGTCGGGGATGACGACGGTGAGCTTGTAGCCCTTGCGCGCGGCGACCATGGCCAGGGCGATGCCGGTGTTCCCGGACGTCGGCTCCAAGATCGTGCGGTCGGCGGTGAGCTCGCCCGACGCCTCGGCCATCTCGACCATCTTCTTGGCGATGCGGTCTTTCGTGGAGCCCGTGGGATTGTTGCCCTCGAGCTTCGCCCACAGCCGGACGCCCGGCTTCGGCGAGAGGCGCGGCATGCCGACGAGCGGCGTGTTCCCGATCGCGTCGAGGATGTCGTCGTAGCGCACGGTTGGAGTATCCCAGCGACTATCCGAAGACCCACCAGTACCCGAGCTTCTCGGCGGGCTCTCCCGCTCCTTCGTAGAGGCGACGTGCGACGTCGCGACCCGCATCCACGAGGAGCCACATCTGTTCGTGGCCCTTTGAGCGGGCGAGCGCCACGAACCGCTCGAGCAGCTCGTGGCCGACACCCGTGGGACGCCACTCCTGAAGGACGTCGATCCCGTCGAGCACCATCATCCAGCGACCCTCCGGCCGGAAGAGCTCGTATCCGTAGCACCATCCGACCACGCGATCGGTGTCGATGGCGACGAACGCGTGCGTCCGGGGATCCTCCAGGAACAGATCGGGGGCCGCCGCATCGACATCCTTGAACGTGCGCAGGGCGCGATGCAGGAGCTCCTCGTCACCGGGCGCGAGCTCGCGGATCTCCACGTCGTGGATGATGGCAGCACATGCGTCCCCGGGCGACGATGACCCTGTATCAGACGGCCGCGCGCGGGTGGTTCACGCTTGCCGGGCTTTCACTCCTGCTTCCGTGGAACGTCCGCCTGGGGATCTGGTTGCCGCTGCACCTCATGGTCGCCGGAGCGGCGTCGGTCGCGATCGCCGGCGCCATGCAGACGTTCGCAGCTGCGCTGACCGCGACCGGCCCGCCACCCGGCGCGTGGGTGTGGACCCAGTTCATCGCGATGAACGCGGGCGTCACCTCGATCGCGCTGGGCAGGCTCCTCGGCGTCCCGTCGCTCATCGGGTTGGGCGGCGCCGGGTTCGTCGTCGGCGCCGCCATCCTCCTGTGGTTCGTGCTGCGGGCGCGGCGGCGGTCGCTGAACCAACGACATCGACTCCCGCTCCAGATGTACACCTTCGCCTTGGGCTGCGTGCTGATCGGTGGGACGTTCGGCGCACTGCTCGGCAGCGCGTCCGTCCACGACGCGGCGACCTACCTGGCGCTCCGTCACGCGCACATGACGATCAACGTGCTCGGGTGGGTGAGCGTCACGATCGCGGCGACGCTCATCACCCTGCTGCCCACGACCTTGCGGGTGAAGATGCCTGCGTGGCACGGAGGATGGACGGCCGGATCGTTGGCCGTGGGAGCGCTGATGACCGCGCTCGGCCTGGCGATCCGCGTGACGGCGGTCGCGGCGGTCGGCGGCCTCTTCGAGCTCTGCGGCGCGCTCGGCCTCTCATGGATGGTGAGCCGGGTCCTCAGCACGGAACGCTCGCGACCGGCGCCGCTCGCCGCCCTGCACCTGGTCGCCGGCGTCATCTGGTTCACGATCGGGTGCACGGCGCTCGCGATCAGCGTGTGGCACGGCGTGAACGGTTTCGACGCCTTCTCGCTCGACTTCCTCTCGATCTTCATCGTCGGATGGATCGCGCAGGTCCTGCTCGGCGCATGGTCGTTCCTCCTGCCCAACACCCGTCCGGGGCATCCCGACGTGCGACGCGCGACGCTGGTCGCCATCGAGTTCGCGGCGTGGGTGCAGGTCGTGGCGCTGAACGCCGGCGTGGCGCTGATGAGCATGCGGGCGGCCGGCTGGCTCGGCCCGACGGCGGGATCGATCGGCGTCGCGCTGGCGCTGGGCGGCGCCACGATCGCGCTCGTGAAAGCATGGGCGTTCCCCGCGCTCGGCTCGGCGGGACTATCGGGCCGACGGGGCGAGGCGATGTGGAGCCGGGCCGACGCTCCCGGCGCGGACCGGTAGGGGGCTCGCCGCTCGCGAGTCACCCCGGCCGGTCGCGCCTGAGACCGGTTCCGGTCAGCCCACCACGAACGTCCCGGTCATGGTCGTCGGGTGCACGTCGCACCGGAAGAAGTACGTTCCCGCCTTGAGCGCACCGACCTTGTACGTCGCCGTGTCGGGACCCGTCACGAGATCGCCGGTGAACAGCGACGTCGTGGCCGTCTCGTCGGTGTAGATCGAGATGTTGTGGGCCACCCCCGGGTCCATGTTGTCGAACACGATCTTGAACGGCGACCCGGCGGGTGCCGCCAAGCAATCCGTGTCGAACGCGGCGTTCATCGCCGACACCTGGAGCGTGCTGCCGGACGGCGCACAGGCGGCCCCACCCGAAGACGGAGCGGTCGTCGGCGTCGGCGGGGCCGGGGCCGGCTGGCCACCGGTTCCCTCCAAGCCGTGGGACGCCGTCACCCCTGCGGAGAACGGATCGCCCATGAGCGGGTAGCTGGTCGGGGCAGCGGGCGCCTCGACGTCGACCTTGATCAGACCCACGGCGCCGAGGGCCGTGTAGGCGAACGCGTGCGTCACGAACGGGTAGAGGCCGGCATCGGGGATGTTCAACTCGAACATCGCGCCGTCGCCCGGCGGGATGTTCCAGGTCTGCAAGCCGTAGAGGGTGTTCGCCAGGTTGCCGGACGGATACGTCTTGTCGAACAGCGTGCCGATCACATGGAACGCGTCGTCGAGGGTCGGTCCGGCGTTCACGACCCAGATGCGGAACGGCTCGTTGGGACGGACCTCGAGCGGTGTGGTCTTGTACTGGTCGGCCACACCGTTGAACACGACGAACTCGGGGTCGACCGCGAGCATCCGGTCCATGTCGCCTTCGTACACGCCGTTGATGGGCTTGGCGCCCGGATAGAACTCGCTCGAGACCAGGACGTATTCGCGCTCGGCGGGCAGGTTCCGGGGCTCGACGATGATCGCGCCGTACATGCCGTTGGAGATGTGTTGCAGGACCGGCGGCACGCCGCAGTGGTACATGAACACGCCGGGGAACATGGCGACGAAGTCGAACGTCTTCGTCGCCCCCGGGTTGACCGGCTGGTAGTTGCCGGTGAGGGTCGTCGATCCGGCCTCCGGAAGGTCGGCCCATGGGGTCAACGCCGCGTGGAAGTCGATCGAGTGCTGCATGCCGATCGTGCTCGCGTTCGTGAGCGTGAAGTGGATCGTGTCACCCAGGTGGACACGGATCACCGGTGCGGGCGTCGTCCCGTTGAACGTCCAGACGTGGTACTTCACGTCCGGCGCGATCTCCTGCACCGTTTCGACGGCCGTCAGGTCCACGTTCACCGTCGTGCCGTTCGGGGCGTCCACGCGATACGCGACGCTATCCGACGCAGGGGTCGAGGCCTCGGCGTTCTTCGAACGCGCCGCCGGACCGATCCACGTGACCCCGATCACCATCGAGATCACCAGGAAGAACGTCCCGATCACCACGATCTTCTTCATCTGTCGGCCCTCCTGAGGCGTGCCGATGCTTCGCCCCGTAATACATGAAGTATGGTGCTAAACGTTCAGCCACGTAGTCCTTATAGTCCTCCCCAGATCGGGACCATCGACCCATATGAACGTTGAGCCCCTGACTCAAGGTTCGGCTACGCTGGGTCGATGGACATCACCCTGTCGAAGACCGCTGACTACGCGGTACGCGCCGCGCTCGCCCTCGCGGAGGCCGGGCAGGACGGCAGCTACGTGACGATCGCGCAGGTCGCCGAGCAGATGTCCCTTCCTCGGACGTTCACGCCGCAGGTCCTCGGGATGCTCGCGCGAGCCGGGATCGCGGAATCGAAGCCGGGACGCGGCGGCGGGTATCGCCTGGCTCGAAGCCCGCGGAAGATCTCGATGCTCGAGGTGGTCGAGGCCGCGGAGGGGTCGCTCGTTAACGAGCGATGCACGATGCGAGGTGGTCCATGTCGTTGGGAGGATCGCTGCGCGGTTCACGACACGTGGATCCGGGCGGCTGAGGCGCTACGGCGATCGCTCGCGCGTACGAGCCTCGCCCAGGTCGCGAGCGCGGATCTGGAGCTCGGCTGAGTCGCGACGTGCGGGCGGACGAAGACCTCGCAGCCGGCGACCGCGGGCAGGATCGAGAGGGTGTCGCCGTCGGAGACCTCGGGCCTGCCCGCGGAGTCCCGCGACGGGCATGCGGGGCTGGGCCGGTTCCTTGAACGTATTGATGGACCTGCAAGCGGCCCGCCCTGAGCGGGCCACTGCAGGTACCGCTCGGCCGGCCTCAGCCCGATCGACCCACCACCCGTCCGAGCCATAGACACACCCATGGGGCGAGCACCGCGCCGACGACCAGCGCGAGGATCGACCGCGGTGTGTCGGTGTCACCGGCGGTCGCGACCGCGAGCCCCAGCAGCGCCACGGCGGTGACGCCGGCGAGCGTGCCCAGACCCTTTGGCATCCCACGCTGCCCGCGCACCGAGAGGCCGATGCACACGACACCGAGCGCCAGCACGAGGTAGCCGAACGCCTCGGTCCAGGTCGTCAGGTTGTTGATCGCGGTGGTCGCCCGACCGACCGCGATGACGCTTGTCTCACCGCCCACCTGGATCGGGCCCCACGGCTGCCGCCAGAACTCGGCGTTCCCAAGGTAGAGCAAGCTCGACATCGCCGTGATCACCCCGCCGACGATGAGGAAGGCCACCATGAGCTGCTTCTCCGGGCGATCGCCGACGACGCGCCGGCGGAGCGTCATCCCAAGGACGATCAGCGCCAGGAGCGCCACCGGTCCGGCGACGTCGCGGGCCATCACGTCCCAGACGATCGCGTGTTGGTGCTCGAACACCCGCACCCAGAAGTTTGCCTCGTCTTGGAGCTGCCCTGCCGAGGTCTGCACGTACTTCGGCGACGGATCGAGGACGTCGTACACATCCAGCAGGTACAGCACCGTCACGACGAAGAAGCCGACCGCGGCCATGTAGGCCGCGGAACGCCCGATCCGCGCCCACGCGCGGTCCGCGTCCACGCTCGTCACGTCGATCACCGCTCCGGTTCCCGCCACTGTGTGCATGGCCTCCCCCTTTCCGAAGGTGATGAGACGCTAGGGCCCCTGGCGTCGCGGGGGCATCGGAGCCCTCCCCCATCTCGTCCTGGGGGCTAGCCCCGATGCGCTCGGATGTGCTCGGATACGACGATCGCCTCGATGGAACGGACGATGCTGATCGTGGATGACCACGCGGGATTCCGGCGGCAGGCACGGACGCTGTTCGCGCGGGGCGGCTACGACGTCGTGGGCGAGGCCGAGGACATGACCTCGGGCGTGCGGGCGGCGTCCGAGCTCCGACCCCACGTGGTGCTTCTCGACGTCCAGCTCCCGGACGGGGACGGGTTCGAGGCCGCCCGGCGGATGCTCGCTGGGGAGGCGCCGCCCGCCGTGGTGCTGATCTCGAGTCGCGACGCGGCCGACTACGGCGGCCGGATCCGCGACAGCGGTGCGCGCGGGTTCATCTCGAAGGCCGATCTGTCGGTCGGCGCCCTCGGCGCGGTGCTGGACGGTGACGGGTCGTGACGACCCGGCGCTGGCTGCTCGTCGGGGCCGCGGTGCTGGCGGCCGCGTGGGTGCTCGGCGCCGAGTGGTCGAGTATCGGCGGCGGCGTGCCGGAGAACCACTTGCTCGACGCGTTGGTGGGCGGCACCTTCATCGGCGCGGGGCTGGTCGCGATCGATCGCCGCCCCGGCAACATCATCGGTCCCTTGATGGTCGCGTTCGGGGCGATCGGCTACTTCGCGAACTGGTCCAACCTCGGCACGATCCCGATGTTCCCGATGCTCGCCGTCGTGAACGACATCGCGTCGGCGGCGTTGATCGCGCACATCGCCCTCACCTACCCGACCGGGCATCTCCGCAGCCGGCTCGACCGAGCCGTGCTCTGGATCACCTACGGCACGCTCGGCAGCATCACGGCGATCGCGCTGCTCGCTTTCCCCCGGCCACGGCCCGGCTGTGACTGCCCTTGGGTGCCGCACGTCGTCCCGAACGTGGCACTGTTCCAGCGGATGTACGACCTGAGCCAGCAGGTCGCGTTCGTGCTGGTGCCGCTGTTCCTCGTGGCGGTGGTCTTGCGGTGGCGGCAGGCGTCGCGTGCGGAGCGCCGGGCGCTCCTGCCGTTGTGGATCGCCGTCACGCTGCTCGCGATCGTGTTCCTGATCGGGGCGTTCTCGCCGATCGCCGACACTACGGGCGACCCGTTCTCCTACCTGCTGTGGGAGCTCCGCGGCGTGATCTCGATCGCCGTGCCGATCCTGTTCCTGTGGGGGCTGTTGTCGGAGCGGCTCGCGCGGAGCGCCGTGGGCGATCTCGTGGTCGAGCTCGACCGGCCGCTGCCACCTGAGGACCTCGAGGCGGCTCTCGCGCGGTCGCTGCGCGACCCGACGTTGCACATCGTCTACGCGATCGACGACGGCCGCTGGGTGGACTGCGACGGCAAACCCGTGTCCGAGCCGGCCGCCGGAGACCCCGCGGTAACGCTCGTCGAGCGCGACGACGACGTGTTGGCCGCGCTGCTGCACGACCGGGCGCTCGAGCCCGGCCTGGTGCAGGCGGCCGGTGTCGCCGCGGGGATGGCGATCGCGAACGAGCGCCTGCGCGCCGAGGTGCGCGCCCAGCTGGAGGAGGTCCGGGCGTCACGGCGGCGGATCGTCGAAGCCGGCGACGCCGCGCGCCGACGCGTGGAGCGCGACCTCCATGACGGCGCGCAACAGCGCCTTGTCGGCCTCTCGCTCGGTCTCCGGATGCTCGAGGACCGCTACCGCGACCAGCCCGGAGCGGCCGAGGACGTCGAGGCGCTCCAGACCGAGCTGCGGTCGGCCCTCCAGGAGCTTCGCGAGCTCGCGAGGGGCCTGCACCCTCAGATCCTCACCGAGGAAGGTCTGGGCCCGGCGATCGAATCGCTCGCCGCGCGCTCGCCGATCCCGGTCCGGGTGACGATGGATCGCGACGAGCGCCTGCCGGCGCCGGTCGAGGCGACCGCCTACTTCGTCGTCGCCGAGGCGCTGACGAACGTGAGCAAGTACGCGCAGGCGTCGTCGGCCGCCGTCGCGGTGGCACGCTCGAACGGGTCGCTGCTGCTGGACGTCACTGACGACGGCGTCGGCGGAGCGGCGCCAGGCGCCGGCTCGGGGCTGCTCGGCCTGGAGGACCGACTCTCCGCGCTCGGCGGCACCCTTGCGATAGTCAGTCCGTCGGGCGAGGGCACGCGCCTCCACGCGGAGATCCCGTGCTCGTGAACGACGCCGACCCGATCCGGGTCGTGGTCGCCGACGATGCGGTCCTGTTCCGCGAAGGCATCATGCGGATCCTCGAAAGCTCGGGTATGCAGGTGGTCGCCCAAGCCGGCGACGGGCCTGCGTTGCTGGCGGCGGTCGAAGCGGAGAAGCCGGACGCCGTGGTCACGGACATCCGCATGCCCCCGACGGGCACGACCGAGGGGCTCGACGCGGCGATCGAGATCCGAGCCGCGCGACCGGGCGCTGCGGTCATGGTGCTGTCGCAGTACGTCGAGACGCGCCACGTCGCTCGCCTGCTGGAAGACGGCGCGGGCGGGGTCGGGTACCTGCTCAAGGACCGCGTCGCCGACGGGCGCGAGTTCGTCGACGCGCTCGAACGGCTCGTGGGCGGGGGGTCCGTGATCGACCCCGAGGTGATCGCCCAGCTGATGAAGCGGGGGCGGCAACAGGGCGAGCTCGACCGGCTGACCGACCGGGAGCGCGAGATCTTGGCCGCGATGGCCGAAGGGCGTTCCAACGGGGCGATCGGGCGCGACCTGCACCTGTCGCCGAAGACGGTCGAGACCCACGTCGGGGCGATCCTGTCGAAGCTCGGGTTGGAACCCGCTGCCGACGACCACCGGCGGGTGCTGGCCGTGCTCGCCTACCTGCGCGCGAGCGATTCCGGGTGAACGCCAAGACACGCCGCGCTACCCGGAGAGAGATGCATCTCGGTGCGATCGAAAGACGGGGATCAGTCTCGCCACCTGGGGAACCCTCCTCGCGGGCTCGCGACCGAAACTCGGAGCGGAAGTTGACTACCCCCGACCTCCTGCAACAGCCGGAAGGATCGACACCGTATCGCCCTCCTCGACAGGCGTCTCGAGGGAACCGAGGTACCGCACGTCCTCGTCGTTCACGTAGACGTTGATGAAGCGGTGGAGGCCGCCGTCCTCGGCCAGCACGTTCTTCGTGATGCCGGGGTACTTGCCCTCCAGGTCGGACAGGACGTCGCGGAGCGTGGCGCCGTCGGCGCCGACCTTCGCCTCGCCGGCGGCATGCTTGCGCAGGATCGTGGGGAGCTTCACGGTGACGGCCATCGGTAACGCACTCCTTAGTCGGCTCGGGCGGGAACGCCGCAGAACGCTTCGTAGTCGATCAGCTCGGTGATGGTCGGCGCCTTGCCGCACACCGGACAGTCGGCGTCCCAGCGGATCTTCACTTCCTGGAAGTCCATGTGCAGGGCGTCGTACAGGAGCAGCCGTCCGACGAGGGACTCGCCCTCGCCGGTGATCAGCTTGATCGCCTCGGTCGCCTGGATCGAGCCGATCACGCCCGGCAGCACGCCGAACACGCCGCCCTCGGCGCAGCTGGGCACGGTCCCCGGTGGCGGCGGCGAGGGGAAGAGGCATCGGTAGCACGGCGCCTCCTGACCCGGCATGAAGACCGTCGCCTGTCCCTCCCACTGGAAGATCGAGCCGTAGACGAGCGGTTTGCCCAGGAACTGCGTGGCGTCGTTCACCAGGTACCGCACCGGAAAGTTGTCGGTGCCGTCGATCACGACGTCGTACGGCTCCATCACATCGAAGACGTTGTCGCTGAACAGCAGCGTGTCGTGACCGACGATGTCGATCGTCGGGTTGATCGCGCGGAGATGCTCGACGGCGGACTCCACCTTGGGCCGGCCGACGTCGGCAGTGGTGTGCAGGATCTGGCGCTGCAGGTTGGTCACGTCGACGCGGTCGAAGTCGACGATGCCGAGCTTGCCGATGCCGGCGGCCGCCAGGTACATCGCGACCGGCGAGCCGAGCCCGCCGGCGCCGATCACCAGCACGCTCGCGTCGAGCAGCTTGCGTTGCCCGGCTCCGCCGATGTTCGGCAGGATGATGTGGCGCGAGTAGCGCTGGACCTGGTCCTCGTTGAACATCGGCGTGGGGGCAGTCATGCGATCGTCAGCTCCTCTTCCTGGACCGCTCCGTCCGTGATGAAGAACGACCGCAGCTCGGGCTGCTCCCGGTCCGCGAGCGACAGGACCATGTAGCGCGACTCGGGATAGAAGGCCAGGCGGCGGTCCGTGTCGGACGGGTAGGCCTCGGAGTGGGTGTGCGAGTGGTAGATCGCCCACAGCTCCCACCCCTGCTCGTCCATCTCGTCGAACACCTGCAGCTGCTCCTTGCCGTCCAAGCGGTACGTGACGGGGCTCGAGTCGGCGTTCCTCATCGTGAAGACCTTGACGGGACGACCGTCGCCGTCGGCCGCGATGACTCCACAGCACTCGTTCGGGAACTCACGGAGCCCCTGCTCCACGATCTCTTTGAAGAAGACGCCGTCAAGCTCGGTCATCGCCTCGATGTGCTCCTCAGGTGGCCGGGACATGCATGTCCGTCCGTTGCAGGTGCAAATGCTATCAAGGGGCTGGGATATTCCTGGAACCGGCCGGCGGATCGACCGCTCAGTCGGGGAGACGGCCGGTCACCGAGATGCGGCCCGGCTCTCCGACCACGATCTCCCCGATCTCCGTGTGCGGGACCCGCCGCTCGTCGAGCGCCACCCGGAGCGCATCCGCGTGGCGGGTCGCGATCAACAGCCCGCCGGATGTCTGCGCGTCGGCGAGGACCAGCTGCTCGGGCTGCGTGAGGGTTCCCCAATCGGTGGTCGCGTTCAGCCAGGCGTGGTTGCGAGCGGTGCCTCCGGACACCACGCCCCGCTGGGCCAGGTCGAGCGCCCCCGGAAGCGTCGGGACGAGCGTCGCCTCGACACGAGCGGCGACCCCGCTCGCCTCAAGCATCTTGCGGAGATGGCCGAGGAGGCCGAACCCCGTGACATCGGTGGCGGCCGCGGCGCCGGCCTCGACCATGGCCCCGGCCGCGGCGGCGTTCAACGTGGTCATGGTCCGCACCGCGGCCTCCGTCTGCTCCGCCGTCGCGCTCCCCCGCTTGATGGCGGTCGCGATGAGCCCGGTCCCGATGGGCTTCGTCAGGAACAGCCGCTCCCCCGGGGCGGCGGTCGAGTTGCGCATCAGGCGCTCCGCGTCGGCGAACCCCAGGGCGACCATGCCGTAGATCGGCTCGGTGGACGTGATGGTGTGGCCGCCGACCACGACGGCCTTCGCCTGGGCGGCGACGTCCTGTCCGCCCTGGAGCACACGGGACAACAGGTCCAGCGGAAGGTCGTCGACCGGCCACCCGGCGACGTTCAGGGCCATGACCGGCGTGCCGCCCATCGCGTAGACATCGCTGAAGGCATTCGTGGCGGCGATCCTTCCCCAGTCGTACGCGTCGTCCACGATGGGCGTGAACACGTCCACGGTGGCGATCAACGCGCGCCCGTCCCCGATGCGCCACGCCGCGGCGTCGTCGCCCGTCCCCGCCGAGACGAGCACGTCGTCGGGCATCGCCACCTGCCCGAGCATGCCCATGACCGTGCCGAGATCGGCGGGGCCCAGCTTGCACGCGCATCCCGCGCCGTGGCTGAACGCGGTGAGTCGGACGTCCGATCGCATCGAGCGAGCTTACGGGAACCCGTCGCCTTCACCTGACAAGATGTGCGGATGCGCGTCGGGGTGGTGGGGCACCTGGAGTGGGTCACGTTCGGCTTGGTCGACCGCGTCCCCCGCGCGGGCGAGATCGTGAACGCGTCCGAGACGTGGGACGAGCCCGCGGGAGGCGGCGCCGTGGCCGCCGTGCAGCTCGCCAAGCTGGCCGGCGCGTGCGACATGTTCACGGCGGTGGGCGACGACGACCTGGGCGAGCTGAGCGAGCGCGGGCTGACGGCGCTGGGGTTGACGGTCCATGCCGCGATCCGCGACGACAAGACCCGACGAGCCGTGGCGTTGATCGACCACGGCAACGAGCGAACGATCATGACGCTCGGCGAACGACTGGAGCCGCGCGGGTCGGATCCGCTCCCGTGGGACCTGCTCGAGGGCGCCGACGTCTCGTACGTGACGGCGGGCGACCCGGCGGCCTTCGCCGCGGCGCGCAAGGCTCGGCTGATGGTCGTGACGAGCCGCGCGCTCGGGGCGCTCGTCGAGTCGGGGGTCACCCCCGACGTGCTGGTGGGAAGCGCGCGAGATCAAGCGGAGGCGTTCGATCCCGGCGCGATCGCCAGCCCCGCCACGCTGTTCGTGCGCACCGCGGGACTGGCCGGCGGCACCTGGGAGCGCGACGGAGAGAGCGGGCGATGGAAGAGCCCCGCACTGACCCCGGACGACGACCCCGACACGCCGGCAGACTCCTACGGCGCCGGTGACAGCTTCGCCGCGTCCCTGGCGTACGCCCTGGCCGCGGGGATGGAGATCGCCGCGGCGGTCAAGCTCGCGGCTCGAGCCGGTGCCGCCTGCGCCACCGGGCGAGGCCCGTACAGCAGCCAACTGACGAAGGACGACCTCGACGCGCTCTAGTCCGTGACGGACCGGTTCCGGCGGCTTCACCCGCGCCGGACCAGCTCCCCACGTGTTTGAGGACGGTTAGAACCCACCTCGTCACCTCGCCCGGCTGCGACGATAGGTGCGTGCGGATCCTGCTGATCGAAGACGACCGACGACTCGCCGAGCTGCTCGTCAAGCGCCTGCGCGCCGAGGGGCACGACGCCGACACGCGTGACGACGGCATCCAAGGCCTGGCGGCCGCGGAGACGGGCGGCTTCGAGCTGGCCATCGTCGACGTGATGCTGCCGGGCATGGACGGGATCGCCCTGACGACCGCGCTGAGGGCCGGTGGCTCGGACCTCCCCGTCCTGATGCTGACGGCACGGGACACGGTGGACGACCGGGTGACGGGGCTGCGGGCGGGGGCGGACGACTACCTGGTCAAGCCGTTCGCGTTCGCGGAGCTCCTGGCGCGCGTCGACGCGCTCGCTCGACGTGCCGGATCGCCGACCGCGGATCGTTCGATCACGTTCGGGTCCGTCTCGCTCGATCCCCTGGCGCGCCGCGTGACGGTGGGTAGCGACGAGGTCGAGCTGACGGCCAAGGAGTTCGACCTGCTCGAGTGTCTGATGGAGCACCGAGGGCGTGTGCTCTCCCGAGTGGAGCTCAAGGAGCTCGTTTGGGACTTCTCGTTCGACGCGCAGACGAAGATCGTCGACCTCTACGTGCACTACCTGCGGAGGAAGCTCGGCCGGGAGGGCGACATCATCCAGACCGTCCGCGGCGTCGGGTACTCGGTGGGCCGCTGATGTTCCGATCGCTCCGGGCGAGGCTCACGCTCTCCTACGCGCTCGTGTTCGCCGTGATCCTGCTCGCCCTCGGCTTCACGCTGCAGCTCGTCCTGACGCAGCGGTTGGATCGGGGCGTGACGAACGAGTTGCGAACGGCGGCGCGAGCCCAGGCGTCGAGGATCGAAGAGGCGGACGAGGTCCTGCCTCCGTTCGATTCCGACGTGCCGTCCGCCGCCTCGCTCCAGACGGCCGTCTATGCGGAGCCGGGCGACGTCTATGTCGGCGAACCCGCGGAGGCGGTCGCGTGGCTGCGCCATTACCCCACGGACATCACCGACCTCACCGTGAGCGGCGAGCGCGTCCGCGTCGTCTCCGAGCCGGCGGTCATCGACGGCCGAACCGTCGCGTGGGCCGTCGCGGGCCGTTCGCTCGCCGCCGAGGATGCGCTGGTGCAGCGCGTCCGGTCGTTGCTGCTCGTCGGCGGTGTCCTGGCGATCCTCGCGAGCCTGGCGGCGGGCTGGTGGCTGGCCGGGCGAGCCGTCCGCCCGGTGGAGCGCGCCTACGAGGCGCAGGCGGGGTTCGCCGCCGACGCCTCCCACGAGCTGCGGACCCCCCTGACGTTCATCCGTTCCGGCGTGGAGGTGCTGGCCGAAGGCGATCCCGAACTGGGGCATGACGTCTTGTCGGAGGTCGACTACCTCACCGGCCTGACGCAGCGATTGTTGCTGCTCGCTCGAGCCGAACGAGGTGCCGTGACGCTCGAGCGCGGCCCCGTGGACGTCGCCGAGATCTGTCGATCCGCGGCCCGGCGGAGCGAGGGGGCATACGCCACGTCGCTCTCGCTCGAAGGTCCCGCGGCGCTGGTGGCGAACTGCGACCGCGTCGGGACGGAGGCCGCCCTGGACGCGGTCCTCGAGAACGTGAAGATCCACGGTGGAGGCGCGGCGGAGCTGCGGTGGAAGGCGAACGGCACCGAGGCCATCCTGTCGGTGGCCGATCACGGGCCCGGGCTCAACGCCGAGGCGGCCGACCGCGCGTTCGAGCGGTTCTTCAGGGCCGACCCGTCCCGGACCCGTGAGACGGGAGGCGCCGGGCTGGGTCTGGCCCTCGCGCGCGCCATGGTCGAGGCCGAGGGCGGCCGGATGTGGGTCGAACCCACCCCCGGCGGGGGCCTGACGGCGAACGTCGCGCTCCCCCTCGCCTGACCGCGCATACTTCGCGGCGTGGACGTGGCCACGTTCCTTTCGAGGTATCCGCCGTTCGATGGGATCTCGCCCGATGAGCTCGTGCAGGTGGCGCGGTCCGTCGAGATCGAGCATTTCGCCGCCGGCACGGTGATCCTGGAGCAATCGGGCGAGCCGGCCCGGCATCTGTACGTCGTCCGCAAGGGCGCCGTCGAGCTGATCGCCGAGGGCAGGCTCTACGACCTGCTGAGCGAGGGTGAGGTGTTCGGCCAGTTCTCGTTGTTGGCGGACGAGAGCCCGACCTCGACCGTCCGGGCGCACGAGGACACCCTCTGTTACCTGATCGGCGCCGATGTCGCCGACGAGGTGCTCGGCACGTCCGCCGGGCAGCTGTTCGTGCTCGGGAGGATGCGCGAACGTCTCGCGGCGGGGTTCGAGTCGTTGGAGCCGCCGGGTCTTGCGTTCCGGCCGGTCGGCGGATTGGTCCGACGCGCGCCCGTCACCGCCGACCCGGGGATGTCGGTGGAGGGAGCGGCCGAACGGATGACCGCGGAGCGGGTCTCGAGCCTGCTGGTCGCGATGCGCGACGGCTGGGGGATCGTCACGGACCGCGATCTCCGATCGCGCGTGCTGGCGTCCCACCGGAGCCCGGAGACACCGCTCGAGGAGATCGCGACGTTCCCGGTGAAGACGCTTCCCGAGAAGGCGCTGGTCGGCGAGGCGCTGCTCGCGATGTTCGCCGAGGGCGTGCACCACTTCCCGGTGACGCGACCTGACGGATCCATCGCAGGTGTCATCACGGACACCGACCTGATGGACGTCGGTCGCGATACCCCGTCCTCGATCCGCAGCGCGATCGAGCGCGCGCAGACGCGCGACGAGGTCGTGGCCGCGGGCCGAGAGCTCCCGCAGGTCGTCCTCGCCCTGGTCGACGCCAGCTCGGAGCCGGTCGGCGTCGGCCGTGTGGTGGCGCTCGTCGTGGACGCGATGACCACGCGACTGCTCACGCTCGGGATCGAGCGTTTCGGGGAGCCTCCGGTCGCGTGGGCGTGGCTGGCTCTCGGGAGCGCCGCACGGCGCGAACAGGCGCTCGGCACCGATCAGGATCACGCGCTCGTCCTGGAGGCGTCCGATACGCGGTTGAAAGAGGTGGATCCGTACTTCGCCGAGCTGGCGGGGTTCGTCACGGATGGTCTCGAGGCAGCCGGCATCCCGCGGTGCAAAGGCGACGCGATGGCGATCAACCCGGCGATGCGGCGATCGGTCCGGGGCTGGATCGACGCGCTGCACACGTGGATGCACGATCCCGGTTCGTCCGGGAGCATCCTGTCTTCGATCGTCTACGACTTCCGCCGTGTGACGGGGCCGCTCGATCCCGAGCCCGAGCTCGAGGCGACGATC
This sequence comes from uncultured Actinomycetes bacterium, assembly GCA_963736335.1. GTDB lineage: Bacteria > Actinomycetota > UBA4738 > UBA4738 > HRBIN12 > JBBQVZ01. The sequence continues at coordinate 31,093 of CAVTOC010000006.1, forward strand.
CACGCGGCCCGCAACGACACAGCCTTCCTGAGCCACCTCTCACGGCGAACCCTCGACCACCGGCCGCCGACCGGCTTCCTGCGGGACCTGGTGGTCGAGCGGAAGGGCGAGCACGTCGGACGGCTGGACGTGAAGCACGGCGGGATCACGATCATCGGGAACATCGCGCGCCTGGACGGCGTGCGTGCGGGGATCCCGGCCAAGGAAACGCTCGATCGGCTGGCCGGTGCCCAGGCCACCGGCATGCTGGACGGGAACGTCGGGAGCGAGCTGTCCGAGGCGTTCCGGTTCCTCTGGGAGGTCCGGTTGCGGCATCAAGCGGGTCAGGTCCGAGCCGGGGCGCCCCCGGACGACTTCGTCGATCCCGCGACGCTCGGTCCGGTGACGAAGCGGGGGCTGAAGGAGGCGTTCGGCGTGATCTCCCGGGCGCAGCGCGGGATCGCGACCGAGTTCGGGCTCCGCGTCCCGTAGCGCAACCGATCCGGGTCGCGCTCCTAGAGGGAAAGGTCGGTGCCCATGGCGTGGAAGCCGCCGTCCACGTGGATCATCTCGCCGGTGATCCCGGCCGACAGATCCGAGAACAAGAACGCGATGGCCCGGCCTACCGGTGTCGGATCAGACGTGTCCCATCCCAGCGGGGCGCGACGCGCCCAGGTGTCGGCGATCTGCTCGAACCCCGGGATGCCCTTGCCCGCCATCGTCTTCAACGGGCCCGCCGACACGGTGTTCACGCGGATGCCCTTGGGGCCGAGGTCCCTTGCGAGGTAACGGGTCACGGCCTCGAGTCCGGCCTTGGCGACACCCATCCAGTCGTAGACCGGCCACGCGAAGCGACCGTCGAAATCGAGGCTGACGACCGAACCGCCGTTGTCTTGCATCAGGGGCAGGAGCCCCGCCGCGATCGCCTTCAACGAGTACGCGCTCGTCTGGATCGCGGTCGCCACGCTCTCCCACGGGGTGTTGAGGAAGTTCCCGCCGAGGGCGTCCTGCGGCGCGAACGCGATCGCGTGCAGGAATCCGTCGACGGAGCCCCACCGCGTCTCCAGCTCGGCGCGGAGCGCCTCGATCTGTTCGGGATCGTTCGCGTCCATCTCGAGGACGTCCGGCGGATCCGGAAGCCGCTTGGCGACCTTCTCGGTGATGCTCATCCCCCGGCCGAAACCGGTCAGCACGATCTCGGCGCCGAGCTCCTGGCATGCCTGCGCCGCGGAGAAGGCGATCGACTGCGGCGTCAACACACCGGTGATGAGCAGGCACTTCTTCTCGAGCAGCACTCCGCCTCCTACGTCGTGCCGGTAGGCCCGGAGGTTGAAGCGCCCGTGGACCCGGTCGTCGGACCGGTGACCTCCCACGTGACGTGCCCGTCGCTATCCGTCTGCGTCACGTGGACGGTGATCGTCTGCCCGGTCGAAAGCGTCCCGGTGCAATCGAACTGACCACCGGCTTCGGCCTTGACATCGGTCGGGCAATCGACCGTGATGCCCGTCGTCTTGAGTTGCGTGTTCAGCTGGTTCTCGAGCTGCGTCTCGAGTCCGCCCATGTCCAGCGATCTGCTGCACGCGACGGCGGCGAAGGCGATGCACAGCACGACGACTGCGCGAGCGAACGTTGAGCGCATGAAGTGGGAGTCCTCTCCGATCAGGTCGCATCGAGGGTATCCACGCCCGGAGGGCGTTGCAACCACGGCTCGTCAGGCAGCCCTGGTGACGGCCACGCCTCGCACGCCCCACGTGCCGCTCGGATCGGCCGGGACGAACGCGATGGTGTTGGTCTGGCCGTCGACGAGCAGGTCGTCGGGGATCAGCAGCTGTCGCGGACCGGTCCAGTCGCCGTCGGGACCCACGTCCACCGTCGCACGGGCGACCCAGTTCACGTAGATCGTGATCTCGCCGTCCTGCGCGTCGAACGCGTCGTACGTGAGCGTCCGATCGCCGGCGTACCCGCCGACCGCATAGACGACGCCCGTCGCGTGCGTGGTGTCGGAGCCGGGGATGTTGCCGAGCTCGGCTGTACCAGGCGCGACCGGCATGGCCGGCGACTCGACGGGGTTCGCCTGGATCTGCCGCAGCACGCTCCATTCGGCGCCGTGCACCCCCGTGTACGTGTAGTAGCTGCCGCCGATCGCGCCCCGTTCGCGGAGCACGTTCACGAACGCTTGCGCTTGCTCCACGCTGGCGTCCTGGGCGATGCCCCCGATCACGTGGATCGGCACCTGGTCGCTGCCGACCTCTCGCTGGATGATCCGGATGTTCTGCGTCAGGTACAGGTGCGTGCTGGGACCGGTGGGGTGGTGCCACGTGAAGTACGACATCGGCATGATCACGTCGTAGATCGCCGCGAGGTCCGCGTACGGGAACCCGGGCCAGTAGTCCTTGTGCACGACGATGCCGCGCGGCGACGGGATGATGCCGCCGAGCGGGTAGGACTCCCCGGCGAACGAACGCAAACGTGTCGACAGATCCAGCAACCTCGCCGTGCGGATGCTCACGTCCGCGACGTCCGGGTTCTCGATGTCCAGCGCGAACCCGTCGAACCCGTTGCCGGCGTCGGTTCGGAATCGGATCGCGGCCTTCGAACGCGTGGCATCCTGGCCCACGTTCACGAAACCGGGGAAGTACCACGCGACGATCTGCACGCCGTCGTCGTGTGCCGCGTCGACGAACGCCGCCACTCCCTGCTTGTCGACGAACGGGAACGAGCGGTTGAAGTTCGACGTCTCCAGGTACAGCGTGTGGACGCCGTTCGCCGCCATGCCGGCCACCGCGGTGGCCGGGTCCGCCCAGGCCGCATCGTCGTAGAGGTCGACCCACACGCCCATGCCCTGGAACGGTCCGATGTTCGGATGCTGGCGGAGCACCGGCGCGGCGGGTCCCGGTTCGCGCCCGTCGGCGGCCGAGAACAGCGTCACGACGAGCGCGGCGACGGCCGCGAAGGCGGCCACTCGGGGAAGGATCCGGCGGAAGGACATCGGAACCAGGGTACGCCCGGCTGCCGACTCGGTCCGGGCACCGTAGGATGCCGCGCGATGGATCTGGGGTTGGCGGGGAAGGTCGCGCTGGTCACGGGCGCGTCGAAGGGGCTCGGTCGCGGCGTCGCCCGTGCGCTGTCGGCGGACGGCGCCCGGGTGGCCATCTGCGCCCGGGGCGCGGAGAGCCTCGAGGCCACCGCGGCCGAGCTGCCGGGCGAGGTCCTGGCGATCCCCGCGGACGTCACCGAGCCCGACGCTCCCGCGCGCCTCGTGGCGGCGACCGTCGAACGGTTCGGGGGCATCGACATCCTGGTCGCGAACGCGGGCGGTCCCCCGCCGGCCCGTGCGCTCGACGTGGAGGACGCGCAGGTGCTCGCCGCGATCAACGCGAACCAGCTGACCTCGATCCGCCTGGTGCAGGCCGCGGCCCCGCACATGCGGGAAGCCGGGTGGGGACGGATCTGCCTGATCACGTCGTTCGGCGTCAAACAGCCCATCCCGATGCTCGCGTACTCGAACATCGCTCGCACGGGCCTGTGGGCGTGGGCGAAGACCGCCGCGCAGGATCTCATCGCCGACGGCATCACGCTGAACCTGGCCCTGCCCGGTCTCCACGCCACCGACCGCGCCAAGGAGCTCGGCGCCGGCGGACGCATGGGTGATCCCGACGACTTCGGCAAGGTCGTCGCGTTCCTGTGCTCCCAGCCGGCCGGATTCGTGAGCGGCGCCGCGCTCCAGGTGGACGGCGCCAGTATCCTCGGGCTCCTCTAGACAGCCCCGATCAGACACCCCCGAGCGAGTTCGAGGACCCGACCATGGACGACATGCAACGCGCGCGGTCGCTGGCCGACCGGTACTGGGAAGACCTGCTCGAGCTGGAACCGATGCTCGGCACCATGATCGGCGACGAGCGGTACGACGACCGGTTGAGCGACCCGGGTGGATCGGGGCGAGCCATGTCGGCGTCGGTGAACCGCGCGGCGCTCGATGAGCTTGCCACGATCGACCGCTCGGCGCTCGACATCACGATGCGCGGCACGCTCGACGTGCTGGAGGCGATCGCCCGAAGGGCGATCGCCGAGCTCGACCACCGGACCGACCGGCTGCGCGCCGCCGCCCACTTCTTCGGGCCGGGGCAGACGCTGGCGGAGATCGCCTCGATGCAGGCGACGGACACGCCGGAGCGCCTCGACCGCTACGAGGCCCGGCTGCGCGCGGTCCCGGCGTACCTGGATGCGTGGGCCGACGTGGCGCGTGAGGGGATCGCGGACGGCGTCACGTCGCCGAGGCTGGTCACGGAGCGAGCGGTGGCGCAACTCGAGCGACTGCTGTCGCTCGCACCGGAGGACTCGCCTGCGGTCGCGCCGCTCGCTGAGGATGCTGCCGCGACGGAGCGGATCGCCGGCGTCGTGCGCGACACCGTGAACCCCGCGTTCGCCCGCTATCGGGACACGCTGCGGGAGTACCTGCCCCATTGCACGGAGACGATCGGCCTCTCGGCCCTCCCGGGGGGCGACGAGCTCTACGCGACGTCGGTCCTCGCGTGGACGGCCCTGCCGCTCGATCCCCACGACGTGCATGCGCTCGGGCTCGAGCGGTACGCCGGGATCCAGGAGGAGCGCGCCGAGGTCGCGGCCCGGCTCGGATACCCGAGCGCCGCCGAGGCGATCGCCGCACACCAGGCGAGCGGGGCCAACACCGCGCCGTCCCGCGACGCGCTGTTGGAGCTCGCACGCGAGCAGGTCGAGCGGAGCTGGGAGGCCTCCCGCACGTTCTTCGGTCGGATGCCGCACGCGAACTGCGACGTCCGAGCCGTCGAGGAGTTCCGGGAACAGGACACGCCCCTCGGCTTCTACAACCCGCCAACGGAGGACGGCTCGCGGCGGGGCGCGTACTACATCAACACGTCGGACCTGAAGGACCGGCCCCTGCATCACATCGCGAGCCTCACGTACCACGAGGCGAACCCGGGCCATCACTTCCAGCTGTCGATCGAGCAGGAGCTCCCCGATCGGCCAGCGCTCCGGCGGTTCGGCGGCCTCCTCGCCAGCAGCGCGTTCGCGGAAGGGTGGGGTCTCTACAGCGAGCGTCTCGCCGAGGAGATGGGTCTGTACCTGGACGATTGGGAGCGGCTCGGCATGCTTGAGGCGCAAGGGATGCGCGCCGCGCGGTTGGTCACCGACACCGGGATCCACGCGCTGGGATGGTCGCGCCAGCGCGCGATCGACGCGATGGAGGCGATCGGCACGCCGCACGTCGACGCGGTCATCGAGGTCGACCGGTACATCGCGATCCCGGGGCAGGCGCTCGCGTACATGATCGGCATGATCGAGATCGAGCGCGCCCGGCAGGCCGCCACCGCGCGCGAGGGAGCGGCGTTCTCGCTCTCGGACTTCCACGACCGGTTGCTCGCGCTCGGCCAGCTGCCGCTCCCGGCGCTGCGGCGAGAGCTCGGCTCGATCGCGTAACCGTCGCGCCGGCCGGCCGAAGCCTAGACTCGACACGTCCCCGTCGCCCGTCACAGGAGGTTCAGCGTGCTCAACGTCGACATCCGGTTCAGTCCGTCGTTCGCCATGGCCAACGTCAAGCTCGATCATGGTGGCGGGCTGCAAGCCGAAGCCGGCGCGATGACCGGGATGACCGGCGGCATCGAGATCGTGACGAAGGCGCAGGGCGGTCTGCTCGGCGGCCTGAAGCGCTCGGTCCTGGGCGGCGAGAGCTTCTTCATCAACACGTTCACCGCGAGCAACGGGCCGGGCGAGGTCATCGTCGCTCCGGCGCTGCCCGGCGACATCATCCATCTGCCGGTCCCGGCCGACGGCACGGCCATCATGGTGCAGTCCGGTTCCTGGCTCGCGAGTGAGGCGACCGTGACCGTCGACACCAAGTGGGGCGGCGCCAAGACGTTCTTCAGCGGCGAGGGACTGTTCCTGCTGCGGTGCAGCGGCTCCGGCGACATGCTGGTGGCGAGCTACGGCGCGATCTTCGAGATGGACCTGCCGGCCGGCGAGTCCTACAAGGTCGACACCGGCCACATCGTCGCGTTCGAGGAGGGCATCGGCTACCAGGTCAATAAGGTCGGCGGCTGGAAGTCGACGATCCTGTCCGGCGAAGGTCTGGTCGCCACGTTCACCGGACCCGGCAAGCTGTGGCAGCAGAGCCGGAGCCCCGCGGACCTGGTCGGCTGGCTCACCGAGAAGCTGCCGTTCACCCGGAGCTGACGCTGCCGCTCGTCCAACGTTGGTCTCTCCGCCTTCCGACGTAGGACGTGTCGACGTTCGTCGCCCCGAAACGGCCGACATGCCTATCCGTTTCCCGCGCGCGGGGAGATAGGTTCACCAGATGGACAGCAGAACGCCGACCCTCGAACGTCGATGCCTGGCACCGGGCTGCGCGAGGGCAGAGCGGGGTGTCTCACGCGCGCCGAACGACGGACGGTGCTGATCGTGTCTTCTCATGTTCCGCTCATCGGTTTGGCCCTGTGCGCCTTGGGCGCGGCCGCGATCGCGGTCGGCGCCATCGCGTTCCTCATGGAGCCGAGCTCGGGTCTGGCCTACCGGCAACGCAGGTGGACCGTGGTCGGCGCCGTGCTGATGACGGTGGGATTCCTGGTCCAGCTCGCCGGACGACTGGCCGGCTGAGACCCCGTCCTGACTCAGCCGGGCGGTTTCGTCGCCCGGAGCATCAGGTAGTCGATCATGCCGCGGTCCCACAGCAGCTCGACCTGCGACACCATGATCGCGGCCGCGAAACGGTACGAGCCGGATGCGTCCGCGCGTGCCGTGCGGAGCCGGTTGCGCACGAACCGCAGCGCGGGTGCGATCACTCGCTCCCCCACCAGCTCGGTCCGAACGTCGACGAAGCCGGCCTCCTCGACCCGACGGACGATCTCGACGGGCGTGGCGGCGGCGTGCACACCCAGCCCCCAGACGCGCAGCTGCGACAGCGCGGCGAGCAGCTCGCGCGGTCCTCGTGGATAGCGGTACGTGGGGATGTCGGACATGGAGAGCACGCCGCCGGGGCGAAGGACGCGGAACGCCTCGGCGAAGAACCGGGCGCGCGAGGAGAAGTGGAACGCCGCCTCGACGCTGATCACGCCGTCGAACGACGCGGCGGCGAACGGCAGGCGGACCGCGTCCCCGTTCACGGGCCGGGCGCCGGCTTCGGCCAGCCGTTCCCGGCCGGCTACCAGCTGCGACCGCGTGATGTTCAGGGCGACGAGTCGCCGCGTCTCGGCCACGCCGGCGATCAGGGGATCCTGCGCGGCCAGACCGTTGCCGACGTCGAGCACGTCCACGCCCTTCGGGAGTTCGCGGGCGAGCGTCTCGACGAGGCGGCGCACCGCGACCGGCGCCTCGGCGGGGTCGCTCCCGTCTCCTTCCCAGAGCCCCAGGTTCAACCAGCCGGGCGCCAGGGCGACGAAGAACTCCTCGCCGAGGGAGTCGTAGACGGTCACGGCCGGATGGCGGCCGTAGCGGACCATCGCCGCCCCGTGCCTGATGTTCTCGCGGGTCCATCCGGCCTTCGTCACGGCGTCCACCCTACCCACGGTCCGAAGTAGCATCGCCGGGCGATGTACACGGAGGAAGAGCTCGCCGCTCTCGCCGACACCACGGTGGAGCAGGTGCGGCGGATGACGGCGCTCCGGATCATCACGCCGGGACCGCAGGGGTTCCGTCGTTCCGACATCCAACTCGTGCGGGTCGCCGAGGCGATGGACACGGCCGGGATCGGTCTCGACGACATCGGCACCTTGATCGCGAACGGCGACTACTCCATGGGGTGGGGCGACCTGCTCTACCCCGAACCCGTGCCGACGTCGGATCGCACGCTGGAGCAGGCTTGCACGGAGCTCGACCTGCCGATCGCGTTCGCGCAACGGTTCTTCATCGTGGCGCTCCAGCTCCCGGCACCGGCTCCCGACCGGCGGATCCGCGAGGACGACCTCGAGCTGCTCCGCATCGTGGCGACGGTGTTCAACATGGCCGGCCGCAACGAGGACGTCGGCATCGCATCGGCGCGCTACTTCGGCGAGAACCTGCGGCGGCTCGCGGAATCGCAGGTCCGCTTCTTCCGGGAGCAGTTCGAAGAGCCGATGTTCGCGATGGGCATGTCGCAGCGCGAGGCGATCGAGCTGTTGGTGCAGGTGGCCGCGCCGCTGATCCCGCTGGGAGCGAGAACCGTCGACCTGCTGTACCAGCGCCACCTCGAGCATCACTCGATGGAGGACATCGTCGCGAACATGGAGATGACGATGCGGCGTGCCGGTCTCGTCCAGGAGACCCAGGACCACATGCCGGTCGTGGCGTTCTGCGACCTGACCGGCTCCACGCAGCTCACGGAGGAGCTGGGAGACGAGGGCGCGGCGCGGATGGCCGACCGGCTGGCCGAGTCGCTCCGCGTGACGACGGCTCGACACGAGGGCCGCGTGGTGAAGCTCCTGGGAGACGGCGCGATGCTCTACTTCCACGGCCCCGCCGGCGCGGCGCGCGCGGGGCTCGAGCTGGTCGGCGCCGCATCCGAGGCCGAGCTCCCGCCGTTGCGGATGGGCGTTCACACCGGGCCGGTCGTCTTCCGCGACGGCGACTACTACGGGCGTACCGTGATCGTCGCGTCGCGCGTCACCGATCGCATCGGCCCGTCGGAGGTGGTGCTCACGGAGGAGGCGGTCGCCGAGGTGCGGTCGCCGGACCTGGCGTTCGAGCCGTTGGGCGATGCGGTCTTGAAGGGCGTGGCCGAGCCGGTGCGGCTCTTCCGCGCGCGGACGTCGCCTTAGTCGGCGGCGCGCCAGGCCTCGCGGAGCTTCACCCTGGAGCCCGTCCGGAGCACGGCTCCCGAGTACACGCGGCCGGCGAGCGGGATCAGCAACGCGGTCGAGCCGATCGACAGCACCAGCGCGGCGACGACCTCGAGCGGGGTGGCGGCGCCGAGCGATATCCGGACCGGCATCGCCAGCGCGGACGAGAAGGGGACGATCGACACGATCAGCGACAGCGTGGAATTGGGGTCGCTCGTCGCCCCGAGCGACAGGAAGAACGACACGAGGATCACCAGGTTCAGGGGGACGATCACGTTCTGCAGCTCCTCCATCCGCGAGACCAGCGAACCGGCGACGGCGAACAGCGACGCGTAGAACGCGAACCCCAACGCGAACCACCCGATCGCGAGCGCGGCGGTTCCGAGCGCGTGTGCCGGGAAGTCCAAGGCCCCGGTCAGGCTCGCCAACACGATGCTGTACGTCGCGATCGCCGCGAGCTGGAGCAGCCCGAGCGCCCCGATCCCCAGGATCTTGCCGGCGAGCAGCTGCCGCGCGCGGATCGTCGACAGCAGGATCTCGACGACACGCGACGCCTTCTCCTCGATCACGCCGGTCGCGACCCACACGCCGTAGCCGAAGAGCTGTCCGTACAGCAGCACGACGGCGATGAAGGCCACGGTCGAGTTCGTGTCGCGGTTCGGGTCCTTGGGCTCGATCGACTCGACGGGCAGGGGCGGTGGGTTCAGGATCTGTTCGATCTGGTCGGCCGGGACGTCGTTCGCTTCGAGCGTGGTACGGATGCCGTCGGCGACCACCGCGTCATGCACCGCGGTGACGAGCTGATCGTCGGCGTCACGCTCTGCGAGCAGGCTCCCGCCGTCGACCAGGACGGCGTCGAGCGACCCGTCCTTGAGACCGGCCTCGGCGGCGGCGCGGTCGGCCACCGCTTGCGTCCGGATCGTCACGTCCTGCGACTTGCCGGCCTGCACGACGATCGGGCCGAGGTGAGCCGACCCCGGACCCAGCAGGCCCAGGGTGAACGTCGGCGTCCCTCCCCCGCCGTACGCGCGGAGCAGGATGAGCCCGGTGAGGACGAGGAGCGTGATACCGGTCGAGATCATGAATCCCTTGTCCCGCAGGCGATACCAGAAGTCCCGTTTGGCGACGAGCCGCCACGTCCCCCGATCGGTCTCGCGCGCTTTCACGACTGCACCGCCTCGCGGAAGAGCTCCGCGAGCGACGCTCGCTCGCGGCTGAAGTGCGTGACGTCGCCCGCCCCGCGGGCCAGGTCGAGCACCCGTTGCTCGTCCACCTCGTCGTCGAGCTCGAGCACGAGCCCGTCGTTCGGCGTGTCCTCGACCAAACGGACGCCCGGGATGGCGTCGTACCACTCGCGGGGCGCACCGCCGACGTGCACGCGCAGCCGCCGTCGCTCGCGCGACGACCGGAGCTCATCGATCGTCCCCGCCGCGACGATCCTGCCGAGATCGATCAGGACGACGCGGTCGCACAGCCGTTCCACGAGCTCGAGCTGGTGGCTGGAGAAGACGACCGGGACGCCTCGTCCGTCCGCCTCGCCGCGGAGCACACCGGTGAGCGCATCGACCCCGACGGGATCGAGTCCGGAGAACGGTTCGTCCAGGATCAGGACGTCGGGGCGATGGACGAGCGCGGCCGCGAGCTGCACGCGCTGCTGGTTGCCGAGCGACAGGTTCTCCACGCGATCGTTCGCCCGCTCGGCGACGCCCAGGACCTCGATGGTCTCCGCGGCCCGACGCGAAGCGTCGGGCCGCGACAGCCCGTGGAGCCGGGCGAGGTACACGAGCTGTTCGAGCACCTTCATCTTGGGGTAGAGGCCGCGCTCCTCCGGCATGTACCCGAACCGGCGCCGCGCCTCGGCATCGAGCGGGCGCCCGTCCCACCGCACCTCGCCGGCGTCTGGTTCGAGCACGCCCAGCGCGATCCGCATGGTGGTCGTCTTCCCTGCGCCGTTCGGCCCGACGAATCCGACGATCTCGCCGTCCGGGACCGTGAATGTCACGCCGTCCAGGGCGACGACGTCGCCGAAGCGGCGAGAGAGGTCGTTCAGCTCGAGCACGACTCCGTCATGACACGACGCGGAACCGGGTCGGCCTCACCCGGACCGCGACGGAGTAATCGGCAGCCATGCTCGATGGCGTCCAACCGAAGGCCTCGATCGCGGAGCGATACTTCTCCACGTAGGGAGGGAGCGCGTCCACCGGCGGCGCGGCGGGATCGAGCGACGCCACCCCTTCGACCGTGATGACATCTTCGCCCTCGGGATCGCCGACGAGATGCAAGGAAACCTTCGGGTTGGCCGCGATGTTGCGGAGCTTCGGCCGGTCGGGCTGGCTGTACAGCAGGAACGTCGAGCCGTCCCAATGGAACCAGACCGGTGTCGACTGCGGCTGTCCGTCGGCGGTGACGGTGGTGAGCCACACCGCGATCTCGTGACGAAGCTTGTCCGCCGCGCGAGCGTGCTTGGGGTCATTCGCGTCGAGCGTCTCCATCTGTCGACTCTACCCGAGGTCGTCGCGGCGTGGTCAGGCAGACGGCCTCGCGTCGTCTTCCGCGGGAGGATCGGACACACCCACCACGTGCCGGACCCACGCATCCGTCCCGACGGCGTCCAGGAGGGCGGCCGCGAAGTTGCCACGGCTGGTCGAGCGGCCCGGGGCTTTCCCGTCCACCTGGGCCACGTACGGCTCGCCGACCGGATCGTCTTTGAGCGCCGGGGCGGCGAGCACCGTCCACGCCAGAGTGCTTCCGCGGAGGATGGCGGCGTCTCGTCGATGCTCGGCCGCGACGTTCGCATACGGTCCGGTCACCTCGGTGTCGGAGAAGACGCGTGGGTTCGTGGTGATCACGATGCGGTGCGGACCGGTGCGCTCCATCGTCTCGACGATCGTTCGCGTCGCATCGGAGATCTCTGTGGTCGTCACCTCGGCGACCGGCCCGAGCGCGGAGATGACCGCGTCGGCTCCCACCAGTGCCGCCTCCACCGCGTGGGCATCCGACGGCGAGCCCTGCACGACCTTCACCGCATCGGGGAACCATTGCTTCGACGCGTCCCGTACGAACGCGACCACGTCGTCGCCGCGCTGGACCGCTTGCGCCACGACCAGCCTGCCCGTCCTCCCGGATGCTCCGAACACGACGATCTTCATGGCCGGGAGCCTAGCGCAGCCGCACGGTACGCTCAGGCAGTGGCGGCAGGCCCGGCCATCTCGACGAAGCCGACCACCTTGAGAGGTCGCACCCGCACGACCAGCTCACCCGGTACGCCGTTCTTCCGCCCGTACTCCTCGGCGCGGTCGGCGCCCATGTACCGACCGCCGATGCGCGCGGCCCACGTCTTGACCGACTCGAGGTCGTCCGTGACCGACGCTTCGCCTCGGATCGTCACGTACGCGAACGGCGGCTGATCGTCCTGAACGCAGATCGACACGCGTGGATCCCGCGGCAACACGCGCGCCTTCAGCCCTTCGTGCCATGTCGTGAACACGATGTCGTCGCCGTCGAGGTCGATCCAGACCGGCGACGCGTGCGGGCGGCCGTCGGCCAGGACGATCGCGCAGATAGCGGGCCTCGGTTCCGCGAGGACGAAGTCCTTCCATTCGTCCCCCACGAGCTTGCGCATGCCGCGAGCCTAACGCGGCTCGACGAGACCGGCGTTCGTCAGAACCACTGGAAGAGCCAGAACCCGAGCACGGCAACCACGACGACCGCGAGCGCGATGCCGACCAGGACGTACGTCAGCGTGCGTCCACCGGCCGAGCGGTCATGGGTGTCGAGCCCGATGTTGTGCGCGATCTCCCGATGCTCCTGATGGTGCATCTGCGCCAGATCGGTCTTCGTTCCGGCCTTCGGGAGGTGACGACGTCCCCTGCGCTTCTTCCCGCTGTTGCCCATGGACGAAGCCTACACGCGCTCGTCCGAAGGCGGCTCCTCTATCCGCTGGGGCGGGGCCGCGATGCCGAAGCGCCACAGACATCGCCGGATCCCAGAGTCACCAACCTGAGCGCCGCCCGGAACCTCCCGGCCACGTTGCCCATCCTTATCCGGTAGACACCGTGGTTATCTGTGACCCCTCTTGCCACGACATGCCACCCGCCTGATGCATACCGCAGGATGGCGACCGACGTCGCTCGCCGGCACATCCCGAACCCGTCGCTCACACTCACGGTGCCGGACGCGAACAGGGAGCGGTCGAACCGCAACGTCACCTCCCGAGCGTGTCTCACGACGAACGCTCCGACGCTCTGCGTCGTGCCGTCCGCTGTCGATACCGATATGACACCCGCCGAAGCGCCCGCGGGAACGCTCGAGCTGATGTGCGTGTCCGAGTCCACGGTGAAACGACTCGCCGCTCCGTTGAACGAGACTCCGGTCGCTCCCGTGAATCCGGAACCAACGATCGTGACATCGGTCCCGACGGGACCGCCCGTCGGAGCGAACGACGCGATCTTTACGATCGGCGGCTGGGGCGGAGGATTACCGCCGCCGCCGCCGCCGCCGCCGCCACCGCCACCGCCACCCGCGCCGCCAGCGAGCGCGGCATCGATCCCCGACGTGGTCTGACCCAGATGGACGCTCACCCAGGTTGCCGGGCGCCACGGGCTCGGGGAGTTGTCATAGAACTCAGTGACGTAGCCACGCGGATCGATGCAGTCGGAGAATCGAACCTTGAAGGAGTCGATCCAAGGCTTCCGGATGTCCACCGAATACGTTCCGTCGCCCCCGGTGCGAGCCCACCCGACACCCGATGTGTGGCTCCGGAACCTCATGAAGACCCTGACGCAGATGTCTGGGAGCGGCATCGACGTGGCGTCGGCGGTGACCGTCCCAGAGATCGCGCCCCACCGATCCAACGCCGCGTTGACCTCGGTGTCGCTGTCGGGGTTCACCCGTACCCACGGAGCGCGCCCCTCGAAACGCGCGCCGCCGTTCCACTCGGGAGCGAAGTCGTGCGGAGCTACGCAGTCCTTGAAACGGACCTTGTAACGCTTTGTGCCGATGAGGGACTGGATCTTCAGCGTGTACATGCCGTTCCCGTCCGTCCGAGCCCAGCCCGCACCCGTTCCGCGGCGGTCGAACACCCTGACGCAGATGTCGCGGATCGCGGAGCCATCGACATCCTCGACCGACCCATGGATGACTCCCCACCGCTCCATGGAGGCATCGACCTCGGTGTCGTGGCCGACGGCGACCGTCACCGGAGTTGCCATCCTTCGGATCCGCGCGCCCTCGTTCCATTCCGTGACGAAGTCGAAGGGGCCGACGCAGTCTTTGAAACGGACCTTGTAGCTCCCGGTACCCAGGAGGGACCGGATCTTCAGCGTGTACATGCCGTTCCCGTCGGTCCGTGCCCAGCCCACACCCTTCCCGTGGCGGTCGAGAGCCCTTACGCAGATGTTGCGGATCGCGGAACCACCCACATCTTCGACCGATCCGGTGATGGCCCCCCACCGATCAAGTGCGGCGTTGACCTCGGTATCTTGGCCGAGGGTCACCATGACCGGGGTCGCCAACCGCGGGATCCGCGCCTTGTCGTTCCACTCGCGCGCGTAGTCGAAGGGACCGACGCAGTCGTTGAACCGCACCTTGTAGCTCCCGGTACCCAGGAGAGACCGGATCTTCAGCGTGTACATGCCGTTGGCGTCCGTACGAGACCATCCGACGCCTATGCCCTGCTGGTCGAACGCTCGCACGCAGATGTCCCGGATGGCGGAACCGCCCACATCTTCGACCGATCCGGTGATGGCGCCCCAACGATCAAGTGCGGCGTTGACCTCCGTGCTCAGGCCATAGGTCACCGTTACGGGACTCGCCAGACTCTCGTCTCGCACGCCGCCGTTCCATTCTGGAGCGAAGTCGTTGGGGGCGATGCAGTCGGAGAAACGCGCCTTGTAGTCCCCGGGGGAAAGGTCGTTCGCTGTGTACATGCCGTTGGCATCCGTCACGGCGCGCTGTGCTGCGAGCCCGCTCGCAGCGTCGAACACATCCACGCAGATGTCTCGGACCGCGGAACCACCCACGTCTTCGACCGATCCGGAGATCGAGCCGGTCGCGGCTCGCGATGCGGCAGGCACTACCTGGCTCACGAGCACCACGACCGCGACGAACGCCCATGCTCGCGGGCCACGGAGGAGTCGCACGTTCGCGCCCATCGTCCCTCTCCCAACGCGGGCGCAGTGATCGAAGACGTGCAGGAGGACTCTGACCTCTTCGGTCGGCCGGGGTCAATACGACTTCTGGCGGTATCAGGTCACGCCGCGTCGGAGGCGGCGGGAGCCGCCTCCGCTCGCAGCGCGACCGCCAGCACGTCGGCGACCTCTTCCGCGATGTGGAACGTCATCTGCTCGCGCACCTGATCGGGCACGTCCTCCAGGTCACCTTCGTTCCGCTTCGGCAGGATCACCTCGGTGAGACCGGCGCGGTGGGCGGCGAGCACCTTCTGCTTGAGCCCGCCGATCGGCAGAACGTGGCCCTGCAGCGTGACCTCCCCGGTCATGCCGACCGTGGGACGAACCGGCGTGTCCGTCAGCAACGACACGAGCGCCGTGGTCATGGTGACGCCGGCGCTCGGACCGTCCTTGGGCACCGCGCCCGCCGGCACGTGGACGTGGAACCGCCCACGCAACCTCTCGGGAGCGATGCCGAGCTCCGGCGCGTGCGACCGCACGTAGCTCAGCGCGATCTGGGCCGACTCCTTCATCACGTCGCCGAGCTGTCCGGTGAGCGTCAGGTCGTCGCGCTCCGCGTCTTCGCGGGACGCTTCGATGAACAGCACGTCGCCACCGACACCGGTGACGGCGAGCCCCGTCGCCACGCCGGGCGTCGCCGTGCGATCGGCCGCCTCGAAGAAGAACTTCTGCCGGCCCAGGTACTCGCGCACGTCGGGGCCGTCGATCGTCACCGGAGCGGTCGTGTCGGCCGATGCGAGCTTGGTCGCGACCTTCCGCAAGGCCTTGCCGATCTCGCGCTCGAGGTTCCGCACGCCGGCCTCGCGCGTGTAGTCGCCCACGATCACGCGGAGCGCGTCGTCGGTCAGCACGACCTCGTCGTCGCGAAGGCCGTTCCGTTCGAGCTGCCGCGCGACCAGGTGGTGCTTCGCGATGGCGACCTTCTCGTCCTCGGTGTACCCGTCGATCCGGATGACCTCCATCCGGTCGAAGAGCGGGCCGGGGATCGTCTCGGCGACGTTCGCGGTCGTGATGAACAGCACCTCCGACAGATCCAGGTCGACGTCGAGGTAGTGGTCGCGGAACGTGTGGTTCTGCGCGGGGTCCAAGACCTCGAGCAACGCGCTGGACGGGTCGCCCCGCCAGTCGGCGCCCACCTTGTCGATCTCGTCGAGCATCATCACCGGGTTCTTCGTGCCGGCGTCCTTCAACGCGCGGACGATGCGGCCCGGCAGCGCGCCGACGTACGTCCGACGGTGCCCCCGGATCTCGGCCTCGTCGTGGATCCCGCCGAGCGACACGCGGACGAACTTCCGGCCCAGGGCGCGCGCGACGCTCTCCCCCAGCGACGTCTTGCCGACACCCGGAGGTCCGACCAGCGTGAGGATGGCGCCCGAACCGCGGCCGGTCGCCTCGCCCAACCCGCGCTCCTGCCGGAGCTTGCGCACGGCGAGGTATTCGAGGATGCGGTCCTTCACGTCCTGCAATCCCTCATGGTCGGCGTCGAGCACCGTGCGAGCCTCGGCGATGTCGAGGTTGTCGTCGGTCCGCACGTTCCACGGGATCTCGATCATCCAGTCGAGGTACGTCCGGATCCAGCCCTGCTCCGGCGACTGCTCGGACGTGCGCTCCAGGCGGCCGAGCTCGCGCAGGGCCTCCTTCTCGACGTCCTCCGGCATGCCCGCCTCGGCGATCTTGCGCCGGTACTCCTCGACGACGTTCTCCTCGGAGTCCTCGCCGAGCTCCTTGCGGATCGCGCTCATCTGCTCGCGCAGCAGGAACTCCCGCTGGCGCTTCTCCATACCCTCGCTGACGTCGGTGCGGATCTTCTCCTTGAGCTCGAGGTCGGCCAGGACATCCCTGGACCAGCCCAGGACGATCTCCAGGCGCTGCTCGACGTCGATGGCCTCGAGGACCTCGACCTTCTGCTCGAACGAGAGGTCGGGCGAGTAGCCGCTGGTGTCGGCCATCGCCCCGGGGTCGGAGATCCCGCGGAGGAACTCCGCGACCTGCGGGACGCCGCGCGCCTCGACGATGTTCTCGATGACGGCGCGGTACTCGCGCGCCAGTTGCACGGCCCGCTCGGTGGGGGTCGCATCCGCGATCGGATCCACCTGCACCCAGGTGGCCCGGCCGGTCCCGGGGACGCCCAGCCCGACGGCCGCGCGATGCAGGCCGCGGATCACGAGGGCCTCCGTGCCGTTGCGCAGCCGGCCGACGTCCTCGACCTCCGCCACCGTCCCGATGCGGGCGTAGCGGTCGCCGATCCGCGGGACGAGCAGCAGCTCGCCCCCGTCGGCGGCCTCGACGGCCGCCTGGGCCTCGTCGGACTCGATCGTGAGGGTCACGACCATGCCCGGCAGGACCACGCCGGTCGTCAGGGGCAGGAGGGGAAGGACCTGTGTGTCGATGTCAGCCATGGCAGTCATGTCTCCTTCGGTGGTTACACGGGCAAGAACGGTCATCGTCCGGGCGCTATTCCCCGATGTAAGCACGATTACAGCCATCCGCTCAGACCGCTCCGACCCCGGCGGTATGCTGCCGCGCGGCAGCGGTCGTCGGCCGGCCGGAGGGGGGATCGCCACGCGGTTCGGACGGTTCGACGACGACGCCCGCGAGTACGTCATCTCGCGACCCGACACCCCGCTCCCCTGGATCAACTACCTGGGCAGCGAGGACTACTTCGGCATCATCTCCAACACCGCCGGCGGCTACTCCTTCTATCGCGACGCCCGCCTCCGGCGATTGACCCGCTATCGCTACAACAACGCCCCGGCTGACGTCGGGGGCCGCTACCTCTACCTGCGCGACGCCTCGACCGGAGCGGTCTGGTCGCCGTCCTGGCAACCGACGCGCACCGACCTCGAGGACTACCGGTGCCGGCACGGGCTCGGCTACACGGCGATCGGCTCCCGCCGCGACGGGATCGAGGCGGAGACCCTGTACTTCGTGCCGCTCGGGGAGACGCTCGAGATCTGGCGGACGCGGATCACCAACCATCGCGACGATCCCGTGCGCCTGTCGCTCTTCAGCGCCGTCGAGTTCTGCCTGTGGGACGCGCAGGACGACGCGACGAACTTCCAGCGGAACCTCTCGACCGGCGAGGTCGAGGTCGCAGACGGCGTGATCTACCACAAGACCGAGTACCGGGAGCGGCGCGATCACTTCGCGTACTTCGCCTGCTCGGCCGAGCTCGCCGGCTTCGACACGCAACGCGATGCGTTCCTCGGGCCGTACCGCGGGTGGGACCGGCCGCTCGCGGTGGAGGTCGGGCGCTCCGGCGACTCGATCGCCCACGGGTGGGCCCCGATCGGATCGCACCACATCGGACTGTCGCTCGCTCCCGGTGAGACGCAAGAGGTCGTCTTCCTCCTGGGATACGCGGAGAACCCGCGAGAGCAGAAGTTCGACCCGCCGGGGTCGCAGACGATCGACAAGCGTCGGGTGCGGCCCGTGATCGATCGCTACCTCCGTTCCGACGAGGTGGAGGGCGCCCTCGACCGGCTGCGCGCCCACTGGTCGGACCTGCTCGGGAACCTCCACGTGGACACGCCGAGCGAGCACGCGAACCGCATGGTGAACATCTGGAACGCCTACCAGTGCATGGTGACGTTCAACCTCTCGCGATCGGCGTCGCTGTTCGAGTCGGGGATCGGCCGCGGGATGGGGTACCGGGACTCGAACCAGGACCTGCTCGGGTTCGTCCACATGATCCCGGAGCGGGCGCGCGAGCGGATCCTGGACATCGCGGCGACGCAGCTGCCGACCGGCGGCGCGTACCACCAGTATCAGCCGCTCACCAAGCGAGGGAACGACGCGATCGGCTCGGGGTTCAACGACGATCCGCTCTGGCTGGTGCTCGCGGTCGCCGCCTACCTGAAGGAGACGGCCGACCGGACGATCCTGGAGGAGCCGGTCCCCTTCGACAACGAACCCGATTCCGAGATGCCGCTGCTCGAGCACCTGCGCCGCTCGCTCACCTACACGCTCGAGCGACTCGGTCCGCACGGTCTGCCGCTGATCGGTCACGCGGACTGGAACGACTGCCTGAACCTCAACTGCTTCTCCGAGACGCCCGGCGAGTCGTTCCAGACGACGGCGAACCGCGAGGGAGGCGTCGCGGAGTCCGTCTTCATCGCCGGGCTGTTCGCGCTCGCCGCGGAGGAGCTCGCCCAGATCGTGGAACGCGCGAACCTTGCGGTCGAGGCCACCCGCTGGCGCGCCGGAGGCGACCGGATGCAGGCCGCGGTGCGCGAGCACGGGTGGGACGGCGACTGGTTCCGGCGCGCCTACGACTACGACGGGAACCCGGTCGGATCGAAGGAGAACGAGGAAGGCCGGATCTTCGCAGAGCCCCAGGGCATGTGCGTGATGGCCGGCGTGGGGCTCGAGGACGGGAAGGCCGCCGCGGCGCTGGGGTCGGTGGCCGAGCACCTCGCGACGCCCCACGGCATCATGCTGTTACAGCCCGCGTTCTCCCGCTACCACGTCGAGCTGGGCGAGATCGGCTCGTACCCGCCCGGGTACAAGGAGAACGCCGGGATCTTCTGCCACACGAATCCCTGGGTCATGATCGCCGAGACGCTCCTCGGCGACGGCGACCGGGCGTTCGACTACTACCTGCGGATCAACCCGTCGGCGCGCGAAGAGCTGAGCGACGTCCACCGCTGCGAGCCCTACGTGTACGCGCAGATGATCGCGGGCGCCGACGCGCCGACGCACGGCGAGGCGAAGAACTCGTGGCTGACCGGCACCGCCGCCTGGAACCTCGTCGCGATCACGCAGTGGATCCTCGGGATCCGGCCCGAGCACGACGGGCTGCGGATCGACCCCTGCCTGCCGTCGGACTGGGACGGGTTCCACGCCGTCCGGCGGTTCCGCGGCGCGACCTACGACGTCACGGTGCGCGTCCGAGCAGGCGGGAGCTCCTCCCTCGTCGTCGACGACCGTCCGATCGAGGGAACCCTGATCCCACCCGCGCCCGGGGGCGCGACCGTCGTCGTGACCGCGACGATCGGCCGCTGAGCCGAGCCGACAACCGGCAGGAGGTCGACCACGTGAGCGATGCCGCGAGCGAGACCCACCCCGAAGTGAACGCGCGGCTCGACCGTGACGTCCGTTGGCTGTTCGTTCTCATCGGGGTGTCGACCGCCGCGCTGCTTCCGTTCTTCAGCCCGCTGCTCCTCTCCCGAGGCCTCTCCCCCGATCGGATCGGACTCGTCCTCTCGGCGATGGCGCTCGCGAGCGTCGTCGCCGCCCCGCTGTGGAGCCACGAGGCCGACACGCGTCTCGGGACCACTCGGGCGCTCGTCGCCTCGACGCTCGCGACCGCCGGGTGCGCGGCGCTGATGATCCCGACGGGATCGAACGGATGGGCGATCGCCGCGGCCGCCGTCCTGATGGCTGCCGCAGGGGCGCCGGGCACGGCCCTCGGTAACGCGCTCGCCCTCGCCGTCCTGGGCCCGAACCGGGCCAACGATTACGGTCGGATCCGGCGCTTCGCGAGCCTGGGCTGGGCCGTGGCGGTGATCGCGTTCGGCGCCCTCTTCCAGGTGGTCGGGCTCTGGCCCGTCCTTCCTTTGTATGTGGGGGCGCTCCTGATCTTTGCGGCATACGCCCGCCGCTTCCCCTCGAGCGGGATCCTTCGCGACGGGGAGAAGCACCCTGGCCGGCTGGGCGCGATCGGCGAAGCCCTCCGCGGGTCCCCCCGGCTGTTGCCATTCCTCGGCGGACTGCTGCTGCTCTCCGTGGCGACCTCGGCGACCGACGGCTTCGTCCCCTTGCAGATGCTCGGGGCACATGGGGGCCCATTCCTGATCGGGCTCGCAGCCGGGCTTGCGGCGATGATCGAGATCCCGTTCTTCACCTGGTCGGCGCCGCTCGGCTCGCGGTTCGGGATGCGGAACCTCTTCCTGGCGGGGGCCGCCGTCTCGATCGTGACGCTGATCGGCTACTCGCTCTCTCATTCGCCGACGCAGGTCGCCGTCTTCCGGACGCTCGCGGGAGCGGGGTTCGGACTGAAGTACGGGGCGCTCGTCGTGGTGACCGACCGGCTCGTCGCGCATCACCTCCGGAACACGGGCCAGACCCTGATGCAGCTGGCGCAGTGGTCGATGGGCCCGATCGTCGGACCGGCGATCGGCGGATTCGTCTACGTCATCCTGGGTCCGGCGACGCTGTTCGCGGGTGCGGCCGCCGCCGCGTCGGTCGGGGCGCTGGTGGCTTGGTGGGCATTGCGCGGCGTCGGTCGAGCCGACGAGGACGGCCTGCGGCGGTCGACGGGTCACAGGTAGGCTCCCCGTTACCCGAGATGAGCGATGGTGGCACGCCAGGCTTGCGCTCCGCCTCCGGGCAGGTTCGCCACGAACGTGGTGGCGACGATCTCCATCACGTCCCAGCCGTCGGCGAAGGAATCGCGGAGCTCCTGTTGCGACACGCGGCGAGGGCCCATGTCCCCCGGCTGCTGATCGCTGAAGCAGAGCAGGTGCAGCACGGCACCGGGCCCCAGGACCGAGGCCAGGCTGGCGACATACATCGGCCGCTCGCGATCCTCGAAGACGTGGAACAGGCCGCAATCGAGCGCCGTGTCGAACCGCCGGCCGAGCCGATCGAGCGAGAAGACGTCGGCGACGAGGAACTCGGCGGATGAGCCCCGCTCGAGCGCCTTCGCCCGGGCCTTCTCGATGGCCCGCGGCGCCGCGTCGACCCCGACCACGGGCAACCCGCGTGCGGACAGTTCGAGCGCGTTCTCTCCGGTGCCGCAACCCACGTCGATGACGGCGCCCGTGAACCCGCCGGCGTCGGCGATGCGGACGACCTCGGGCTGCGCGCTCCCGATGTCCCACGGCGGGACGCCGACATACATCTCGTCGAACCCTCGGTGATCGGGCACATCCGCCATCCGGCCATCTTGCCATCCCGCTCCGGTTCGCGCCGGGCCCCTCGCCGCCCTAGGCTGCGCACGTGATCCAGTGCCGGGCATGCGGACACGACAACCCTGAGACGAACAAGTTCTGCGGGGAGTGCGCGGCGCCGCTCGTCCGAACGGAACCCCGGTCCGAGGTTCGCAAGACCGTCACGATCGTGTTCTGCGACGTCGTCGGCTCGACCGCGATGGGCGAGGCGCTCGACCCCGAGTCGATGCGTCGCGTGATGGAGCGCTTCTTCGAAGCGATGCAGGCTGCGATCGAGCGCCACGGCGGGACCGTCGAGAAGTTCATCGGCGATGCCGTCATGTCGGTGTTCGGGGTTCCTCAGGTCCACGAGGACGACGCGCTGCGGGCCGTGCGCGCCGCGGCCGACATGCGCACCGCTCTCGCCGCTCTGAACGCCGACCTCGACCGTGACCACGGGATCACCCTCGCCTGTCGGATCGGAGTGAACACCGGCGAGGTCGTCGCCGGCTCGAGCGAACGGACGATCGCGACGGGAGACGCGGTCAACATCGCGGCGCGCCTGGAGCAGGCCGCCTCGCCGGGCGAGATCCTGCTGGGGGAAGACACGTTCGGGTTGGTTCGCGACGCGGTGATCGTCGAACCCATCGACGCGTTGAGCGCCAAAGGGAAGACCGATCCGGTGCCCGCGTTCCGCCTCATCGAGATCACGCCCGGAGCGGCCGGGTTCGCCCGGCACCTCGACGCACCGATGGTCGGCCGCGAACGCGAGCTCGCCCTCCTACGGAGCGCGTTCGAACGGACGGTCGGTGACCAGGCATGCCAGCTCTTCACGATCCTCGGCGTCGGGGGCGTGGGCAAGTCCCGGCTGATGGCCGCGTTCGTGGAGGAGCTCGACGATCGAGCGACCGTGCTGCGTGGGCGGTGCCTCCCGTACGGCGAGGGCATCACGTTCTACCCCCTGGCGGAGGCGCTCATCGAGATCGCGGATCTGCGCGAGACCGACACGCCGGAGGACGCCCGCGCCAAGCTCGAAGCGCTCGCGGGTTCCGGTGGGGACGCCGGCAGGATCGCGGAGCTGGTCGGCCAGGCGATCGGCATCGCGGGAAGCGAAACCGCACCGGAGGAGATGTTCTGGGCGATCAGGAAGCTCCTGGAGCACCTCGCAGCCGATCGGCCGCTCGTCTTCTCGATCGACGATCTGCAGTGGGCGGAGCCGAAGTTCTTGGAGCTCGTCGAACACGTCGCGGATTTCGCCCGGGACGCCTCGGTCCTGCTGGCGTGCATGGCCCGCCCCGAGCTCCTGGACGAGCACCCGGGGTGGGCCGGCGGCAAGTTGAACGCGACGTCGATCCTCATCGAGCCGCTCGGTCCCGAGGAGTGCGGAACGCTCGTCGCGAACCTGTTGGCGGACGACACCGTGGACCACGCGGTCCGCACGCGGATCGCGGAGGCGGCCGAGGGACACCCCCTCTACGCGGAGGAGATCACCGGGCTCCTGGTCGACGAGGGTCGCCTGGTTCTGAAGGATGGTCGATGGGTCGCGACGACCGACCTGTCCGATGTGCCGGTCCCACCGACGATCTCAGCGCTCCTGTCCGCCCGGCTCGACAAGTTGCCGACCGATGAGCGGCGCCTGATCGAGATCGCCTCGGTCATGGGACAGGTCTTCTACGCGAGCGCGGTCCGCGCGATCGCCGGCGGCGACCCCGACGAGGTCGGCTCCGGGATCACCTCGCTCGTCCGCAAACAGTTCGTGCGGCCGGAACGATCCGATATCCCCGAGACCGAGGCGCTCGCGTTCCGTCATCTGCTCCTGCGCGACGCCACCTACGAGGCGATCTCGAAGGCCACCCGCGCCGATCTGCACGAACGGTTCGCCGTCTGGTTGGACGCCGCTGCCGGATCGCTCGGCGAGCAGGACGAGATCGTCGGCTATCACCTCGAACAGGCGTACCGGTACCGCGTCGAGTTGGGAGCAGCCGGCGAACGCGAGCGGCAGATGGCCGACGCGGCCGGTCGGCGCCTGGCGGCCGCGGGCGAGCAGGCGACCGCTCGGAGCGATTACACGGCCTCGGTCAACCTCCTCTCCCGGGCCTCGGCATTGCTGGATCCCGACGACCCACAGCGGCTCAGCATCTTGCCGGAGCTCGGGTCTGCGCTCGTATCGACCGGCGCTATGGATGCCGCCGAAGCGACATTCGAGGAAGCGATCGAGCGGGCGAGCGCCTCGGGTGACGAGCAGTTGCGCACGCACGCAGTCGATCGAGCGATGGCTGCACGTTCGGACCCACCGACTACGAGGACGCCCAGCGCGAGGCCGAGCGGGCCCTCGGGGTGTTCGAGGCGGCAGGGAGATGAACGCGGACTCTCCAGGGCGTGGCGGCTCCTCTCGGAGGTGGACTTCGCGCGAGGGGAGCTCGGGAACGCCGAGCGGAGATTGGAGCGCGCCCTGGTGCACGCGCGCAACGCGGGGGACGTCGGCGAGCAGGTCGATATCTACGCGCGCCTCGGAGCCATCCTCTCCCGGGGGCCCACGCCGGTCGGGCGCGACGATCCGGCGATGCCAAGAGGTCCTCGCGGAGACGGAGGGCAACCGGACGATCGCGGGATCGATGTACCACCCGATGGCGCACATGAAGGCGCGCCAAGGTGCGTTCGCAGGAAGCGCTCGAACTGGCTTCCCGATGCCGGGACATCCAGCTCGGGAGAACGGCGCCATGTGGTCCTACTGGGTGTTCGCCGAGATCGAGTGGGACATCAAGATGCTCGCCGGCGAGCCGGACGAAGCTGTGGCGATCCTGACCGAGAGCTACGAGCATGTGGAACGGATGGGCGGCTTCCCGCTCGAATCGGCCTGGTTGGCGCAGTCCCTCTACGCGGTCGGCCGGTTCGAGGATGCAGAACGCAGGGCGCAGGTGGCCGTCGATGCTGAGGACGACCTCGGCCGGTGCGCGGGTCTGGGTGCGCTCGCACGGGTACGAGCGCAGCAAGGACGGGTGGACGAGGCGGAACGGATGGCGAGGGAGGCCGTCGAGTACTTCGCGCGGACCGACTACTCGACCGACCGCACCTTCGTCCTGATGGATCTGGCGGAGGTCCTCCGCCTCGCCGGACGTACCGACGAGGCGATCGCCACGATCCGCGAGGCGATCGGTCTCTTCGAACAGCGGGAGGACGTGGTGTCGGCGGCTCACGCGCGGGTCCTGATCGAGGACCTGACGAGCGCCGGCGCCTGACCGGTTGATAAGGTCCGCCTCCATGGGTCGAGTCGTGTTCTCCGGTGGGTCGATCTTCGACGGCACGGGCGCGATGCCCGCCGCGGGCGACGTCGCGATCGAGGACGGGCGGATCGTCGACGTCGGCCCGGGGCTCGACGGCGACGAGGGGGTCGACGTCACCGGGCAAGACGCTGCTGCCCGGACTGTTCGACTGCCACGTGCACCTCGCGATGCGCTACGAGGACTTCGACGAGACGCGCGTGATGAACGAGCCGTTCTCACTGCAGTTCTTCCGGATGGCGGAGAACCTGCGAACCACGCTCGCGCTCGGCATCACGACCGTGCGCGACGCGATGGGAGCCGACGCCGGCCTCAAGATGGCCGTCGAACAGGGCGTGCTCCCCGGACCGCGGATGCAGATCAGCGTGACGATGCTGTCGATGACCGGCGGCCACAACGACCCGTGGCTCCCGAGCGGCGCGGTCGGCATCTGGGGCACGGAGTACCCCGGCATGCCGAGCGGCGTGTGCGACGGCGTGGACGGGGTGGTCCGCAAGGTCCGCGAGGTGATCCGGGCGGGGGCCGACGTGATCAAGATCGCGTCGTCGGGCGGGTTCCTGTCCCCCGGCGACGATCCGCAGGAGCCGAACTTCTCGCAGGAGGAGGTCGACGCGATCGTGCGGACGGCCGCGGACCAGGGGACGTGGGTGATGTCGCACGCCCACGGCGCGGAGGGGATCAAGCGGGCGGTCCGGGCGGGCGTCCGCTCGATCGATCACGGGACGTACCTGGACGAAGAGGGCGCGGCGATGATGGTCGAACGCGGCACCTGGCTGGTCCCCACGCTCACCGCCGGCGACACCACCCATGAGCTCGCCGAGGATCCGCACGTGCCCGAGGCCGTCCGCGAGAAGCTCCGAGGACTCGGTCACCCGGAGTACGACGCGTTCCGGCTCGCGGCCGAGGCCGGCGTGAAGGTCGCCATGGGCACCGACTGCCCGGTGGCTCCCCACGGGACGAACCTCAACGAGCTGCGGCACATGGCCGAGCACGGGTTCACCCCGCAGCAGGCGCTGGTCGCGGCGACGTCGAGCGCCGCCGAGCTGATGGGCCTCCAGGACGAGCTCGGCACCCTCGAACCCGGCAAGCGCGCGGACCTCGTGGTGGTGGACGGCGATCCGTTCGCGTTCGACACCTTGAAGGAACGGATCGTGGAGGTCTGGAAGGACGGCGTTCGGGTCGTGCCGTTCGTCTGACGGCCCACGGGGCTCCGAGGGCAAGGAATCGGAACCTTTCCGGGACGCGGTCGGCCTATCCTGGCCGACATGACCGACGCCCAGGCCGCCCGCGAGCTCGCGACCGAGCTCTCCACCCGCATCGACGAGCGCCTGTTCGGCATGGAGACGCCCCTCAAGCTTGTGATGGTCGGGATCGTCACGGGCTCCCACGTCCTGATCGACGACGTGCCGGGCGTCGGCAAGACCACCCTGGTCCGGATCCTGGCCAAGCTCCTCGGTCTGTCGTTCCAGCGGATCCAGTTCACGCCCGACCTCATGCCGACGGACGTCACCGGCACGTCCGTGCTCGACATGCGGACGAACGATTTCGCGTTCCGCCCCGGACCGCTGTTCGCCCAGGTCGTCCTGGCCGACGAGATCAACCGCGCCACCCCGAAGACGCAGGCGGCGCTCCTGGAGGCGATGCAGGAGCACCAGATCACGGTCGACGGCGTGAGCCATCCGCTCCCGGAGCCGTTCTTCGTGCTGGCCACGCAGAACCCGATCGAGCTCGAGGGAACGTTCCCGCTCCCGGAGGCCCAGCTCGACCGGTTCCTGCTGCGCGTTCGGCTCGGGTACCCGGACGAGGCGCAGGAGGAGCGCATCCTCACCACGACCCCCGCACAACGACGGTTGCCGACGGAGCCCCTCGAGGGGGTGCCCGCGATCCGCGACCTGCAGGACCTGGTCGCCGGCGTCGCGCTCGAGCACCCCGTCCGCCGCTACATCGTGTCGCTGGCGCGTGCGACGCGGGACCACCCGGAGCTCTCCGTGGGCGCCAGCCCGCGCGCGGTGGAGCAGATGGGCGACGCGGCGCGGGCGTGGTCGCTGCTCGACGGCCGCGACTACGTCCTGCCCGACGACGTGAAGCTCCTGGCGGAGCCGGTGCTCGGACATCGGCTGGTGCCCACGACCGACGCGCGCATCCGCGACCGGACCGCCGACGAGATCCTGCGCGAGGTGCTCCGCTCCGTGCCGGTCCCGACGGAGTTCCGGGAGGGCTGACACGGACACGCCGCAACGCCGCCGGATCGCGATCGGCGTGGCGGTGCTCGCCGCGCTCCTCGCGACCGCGTGGGGCCGGACGTCGGCGCTGCTATGGGCTGCCGGGGTCATCGCGATCGCCGGGGGCGCCGCGTGGTGGGCGTCGATCGCGTGGCGGCGCGTGACGGTCGATGCATGGTTCGAACCGGCCCGCGCGTTCATCGGCGAGCCCACGTTCCTGGTCATCCGCGTGGAGAACGCCAAACCGCGCGCATTGCCGATCGTTCGGATCGCGGTTCGCCTGCCGGAGGGGCTCGACCAGGTCGCCGATCCCGAGCCGACCGCGTTCCACGGTCATCGTCAGCGGACGCAAGTGAACGGCGACGCGGAGGTCGTCCTGAGGTTCCCCGTCCATCCGCAGCACCGGGGGGAGTTCTGGCTGGACCGGGTGGACGTCGAGCTGTCCGACCCGTTCGATCTCGCGCCGGTACGGCGCGAGATCGCGGTCGAGCGTCCGCTCCTGGTGATGCCGAGCCCGCGAGGGGGCATCCCACTGCGGATGCGTCGATGGCTCCCGTTCGGGGCACCGGTGCCCGCCGCGCGGCTGTTCGAGGACATCGAGCACTTCGCAGGCGTGCGTGACTACGAGCCCGGCGACCCGATGCATCACGTGCACTGGCGCCTCTCGGCCCACGCCGGTCACCTCCAGACGAAGACGTATGAGCCCACGCGCTCGGCGGAGGTGCTGTTCGCGCTCGACCTCTCCGACGGCGAGCCGTTCTGGGAGCGGGCCGACGCCGCGATCGCCGAGGAGACGATCGGGATGGCGAGCTACCTCGCCCGGCAGGCGATCCACGCCGGCTGGCGCGCCGGTGTGGTCGCCAACACCCACCTGCGTCGCGGACGCGGCCCGCTCCGGGTCTCCGCCGCGGCGTCGGCGGGCCAGGAGTCGATCCTGTTCACGGCACTCGCCCGGATGCCGAACCAGCCCACGGACGACCTCGCACCCATCCTGCGGGAGGTTGGGCGCCGGCTCACACGGCGCACCACGGTCGTCGTCCTGTCCCCGACGCCCGGCCCCTCGCTGATGCACGAGATGGAACGTCTGCGACGCCGGGGGTCCGACGTGCTGCACATCGTGCCGTCCGGAGCGGAGGAATATCGGGGAACGGCCTCATGATGCGATCGCTCACGGCGCCGGACGACGCCGGCGGAACGAGACTCAGGGTCGCCGTCGCCGCTGCGATCCCGGCCGCGATCGCGGAGGCCGCCGTGTTCTGCCTGCCCGTGTACACCCTGGTGTCCGGCGGGGTGCGGACCCCGGCCCCCATCGCCGTGTTCCTGCCGCTGTTCCTCGCAGCGTTCGCCGGGCTCGTCGCGCTCGCGACGCGCTACCGATCGTCGACCATGGTGGCGCCGATCGTGGCCGTCGCGGCCATCGTCGCCGGCGTGCTGCTCGCGCACGGGGCCGTGCAGCGCGAGGTGTTCACCGTCCTGGTCTTCCTCCTCGTCGGTCTGCGTGCCGTGGGGCTGGGGTTCCGCGACTGGCGAGAGCCGGTCGCCGCCACGTTCCTGCTCGGCGGGCTCGTCCTCGCGATCGAGTCGGTCGTCGGCGCCGCGGCATCGCAGGACTGGGGCCCCCCGCTGATCGTCCTGATGCCCGTGTTCTTCGTCGGGTCCCTGATGAGCCGGGCGGTATCCGTGTGGATGACCGACGACGCCGAGGAGCTCCGGACGGACGAGCGCGAGAGCGGGCTCGGGCGCGCGGTGAGCGACACCATCTGGGTTCCGGTCGCGATGGTCGTCGCGGTCGGCCTGGGCCTGCGCGACGGGGTGCTCGATCACCTCGGGTCGTTCCTGGCACCGGTGGGCAACGCGCTGGTGGCCCTGCTGGTGTTCGTGTTCGAGCAGCTCGCTCGG
Source organism: uncultured Actinomycetes bacterium (assembly GCA_963736335.1). GTDB lineage: Bacteria > Actinomycetota > UBA4738 > UBA4738 > HRBIN12 > JBBQVZ01. The sequence continues at coordinate 60,320 of CAVTOC010000006.1, forward strand.
CCCATCTTCTGGCTCGTCGACAAGCTGGGCATCGACCCCGAGGGAGCCCGGCGCGTGTTGGAGCGGGCACAGCGAAGGGCGGCGCACGCGGGGAGCCTCGCCGCGGATCGGGTCGGGCAGCCCTCGCTCCTGGGCAGGATGCTGGGTCTCGCCCTCTTCGTCCTCGCGATATGGGGGGTGATCCGGTTCATGCGGCGGCTCACGCCGGAGTCGGTGGGATCCGACCTGCCGGCCGCGTCGCCGGCTGCGTCGGTGACGAGCGGAACGCTCGCGGAGCCGCCGGCACCGCCGCGTCGGGTCCTGCGTAGGGAGCCGCCGGCGGATCGCGTGCGACGCTGGTACGGCGAGGTGCTCACGGCGCTCGCCCGCCGCGGGGTGGATAAGGACCCGGCGCTCACGCCGGCCGAGTTCGCGCCCGCGGTGGCGGAGGCCTACCCCGAGAGCGCCGGCGACTTCGACGCGCTGACGCGCGCGTATGAAGACGTCCGGTACGGCTCTGCGCACCTGGATCGTGCGGCGCTCAGCGAGCTGGACGGGCACCGGCGGAGCATCCTCGCGGCGCTCCGGCGTCGCGCGCCGGAGGCGCGCGACGCCACCCGCCCGACCCGTAGGGCGTGTCGTGCTCCCGGGGCCCAGGTCTACCGCGGCGCGACGGGTTCGGGTTCGCGACGGCGAAGCACCGCTCGGATATGCGCATGCAGCTCGACCGGATCGAACGGTTTGGTCATGTAGTCGTCGGCTCCGGCTTCCATCGCTCGGCAGACATGTGCGATCCCGGCTTGCGCGGTGAGCAGGATCACCGGCAGGTTCCGCGTGCGCGCGTTGGCGCGGACACGTTGGACGACTTCATCCCCCAGCAACCCCGGCATCATGAATCCGCAGAGAACCAGGTCGAAGTGCTCGCGCCTGGTCCGCTCGAGCCCCGCGTCACCATCTCCTTCGATCATGACCTCGCGGAAGCCGATGCTGCGCAGGTTCATTTCGATGTACCGGGCCGTGTCCGGATCGTCCTCGATGATGAGGACCTTCTCGGTGCGGAACGCACCGTTCTGCTCGTAGTCGATCGGATCGGGAAGATCCGGCAGCGCGAACCGCACGCGCGTGTCCAGATCCGAGAGGTCCATGAGACGAATCGTCCTCGCGGACCATCCGGCTGTCGATCCTCATGCCGGGGGGTTGGCGGGTAACCCGATCCCGGCCTCGCCGGTCGTCCGGGTGACGGCCTCCTGATCCCCTGGGTCGCGGGTCCTGCCCGGCCGGTGTCGTGGCTGGCCGGTACCATGACTCGCTCATGGCTGATCCCATCATCCGCACCGAAGCCCTCGTGAGGCATTTCGGCGACGTCGAGGCGCTGAAAGGCGTGGACCTCGAGGTCCAGGCCGGCACGGTGTTCGGCCTGCTCGGGCCGAACGGCGCCGGCAAGACCACGGCGGTCCGCATCCTGACGACACTGCTCACGCCCACCAGCGGCCGGGCCGAGGTCGACGGGCTGGACTCCGTGCGCGACGCCGAGGAGTTGCGGTTCCGGATCGGACTGGCGGGACAGAGCGCGGCGGTGGACGAGAACCTCACCGGTCTCGAGAACCTCGAACTCGTGGGACGGCTGTATCACCTCCCGCGCGACGAAGCGCGCCGCCGCGCCGTCGACGTCCTCGAGCGTTTCGGGATCGCGGACGCCGCCAACCGCGCGGCCAAGACGTACTCGGGCGGCATGCGCCGGCGGCTGGACCTCGCCGCCAGCCTGGTGGGGCGGCCCGACGTCCTGTTCCTGGACGAGCCCACCACCGGGCTCGACCCCCGCAGCCGGATCGACGTCTGGGACTTCATCCGCGAGCTGCAGAACGAAGGGACCACCCTCCTGCTCACGACCCAGTACCTGGAGGAGGCGGATCAGCTGGCGGACCGGATCGCGGTGATCGACATGGGCCTGGTCATCGCCGAGGGGACGTCCGACGAGTTGAAGGACCAGATCGGCGGCGAGGTGTTGGAGCTCCACGTCCAAGATCGCGCCGATCTGCCTCGCGTGGTCGAGTCGCTGACCGGCGTGGGCGCGGGCGAGCCCTCCGTCGACCAGGACGAGGGGGCCGTGCGCATCCCGGTGGGCAACGACGGCGCCAACGCGTTGCTCGACAGCGTTCGCCGGCTGGACGAGACCAAGATCGCGCTCGCCGACATCGCGCTGCACCGCCCGACGCTCGACGACGTGTTCCTGTCGCTCACGGGGCGCTCGGCCGAGCACGGCGCCGACCCCGAGCTCACACCCGCCGGCAAGCCGAAGGGCCGTCGCGGACGAGGCAGGAAGAAGGAGAGCGCATGAGCGTGACCGTGGATCGCGTCACGGGTCGCCGGGCCCCCCAGGGGATCTCGGGCCGGCTCCGGATGGCGTTCGGCGACGGGCTGCTCGTCGCGCGGCGGAACCTGGTGACGCTCACCCGGGTCCCGACCGTGTTCATCTTCGAGCTGGTCCAGCCGATCATGTTCGTGCTGCTGTTCCGGTTCATCTACGCCAACCAGTTCGCGCACCTGCCGCCCGGCGTGAAGTACGTGCAGTTCCTGATGCCGGGGATCTTCATCCAGAACGCGCTCTTCGGATCCACCCAGACCGCGATCGGTCTCGCCGAAGACATGAAGACCGGCATCATCGACCGCTTCCGCTCGCTCCCCATGTCGCGCTCGGCGGTGCTCGCCGGACGCACCACGTCCGACCTGATCAAGAACTTCCTGTTGCTGATGATCGTGATCGCGATCGGATACCTGGTGGGGTTCCGGTTCCAGAACGGATTGATCAACGCCATCGGCGTGGTCGTCCTGGTGCTGGCCGTCGGGTTCACGTTCTCGTGGATCTCGGCGTGCATCGGTCTGTCGTTGAAGAAGGTCGAGGCCGTGCAGGCGGCGTCGTTCACGTGGATCTTCCCGGTGGTGTTCGTGAGCTCCGCGTTCGTGCCGGTCGCCGGCATGGCCGGCTTCCTCCAGGTGGTCGCGCGGAACAACCCGGTCACCATCTGGTGCAACCTGGCGCGGTACCTGGCGAACGGGCTCCCCGGCATCACCGACCTCAGCACCGGGGTCGCCGCCGGCACGTTCACGAGCCTGCTGGTCAGGTCCGTCCTGTGGATCGTGGCGTTGCTCGCGATCTTCGTGCCGCTCGCCATCCGCCTGTACCGCAAGCTCACGTAGCGGCATCGCTTATCCAGGGCTCGGCACCTGCCGATACCTCCTGCATGGCCATGCAAGAGGTCGTGTGCGCCGACTGCGGCGCGATCAACCAGTGGGTCGCCCACTCGTGCTGGCGCTGCCTGGAGCCGCTCTCCGATCGCTCGATCGCACCCGCACCGGCCCCGGCCCCCGAACCCCTCCCCGATCAGCAGACCGCCACCGGCTAGCGGTTCGTCCGCCGAAGGATCCGCCCGCGGGAACAGATCTTTCGTACCCTTGGTTCCCTTGAGGAACGCGTCCGGTGGGGACGTGAGGTCCGTTCGTAGCCGAGGGGGTATCCGAGTGGCCGTGTTGGGATTCGAGGGGGACAACGCTCGCGAGAAGGTCATCGTCCTTCTGACCATGTGCTTCGCGCTCGCCATGGTCATGCTCGACAACACGGTCGTGAACGTCGCCCTCCCCGCCATCAGCGAGAAGCTCGGCGCCGGCGTCTCCGGACTCCAGTGGATCGTGGACGGCTACGTGCTCGCGCTCGCGTCCCTGCTCCTCACCGGCGGCATCGTGGGCGACCGCTACGGCCGCAAGAAGACGTTCCTCACCGGACTCACCGTCTTCACGCTCGCCTCGCTCGGATGCGGCGTCTCGGGCAGCACCGGGATGCTCGTCGTGTTCCGCGCCGATCCAGGGCATCGGGGCCGCGCTGCTCCTCCCCGGCACGCTGTCGATCATCACCGTGACGTTCCCCCCGCAGGAGCGGGCGAAGGCGATCGGCCTGTGGGCCGGCATGTCGGGCTTGGCGCTCGCGCTCGGACCGACGGTCGGCGGGTTGATGGTGGAGCACCTGGGCTGGCAGTCGATCTTCTTCCTGAACGTTCCGATCGGCATCGTCGCGTTCTTCGTCGCCACCCGCACCGTCAAGGAGTCCGTCTCCGAGGAGGAACGGCAGCTCGACATCCCGGGCCTGATCCTGGGGACCGGCGCGCTGTTCAGCCTCACGTACGCCCTGATCGAGGCCAACCAGAAGGGGTGGAGCGACCCGCTGATCGTGTCGACGCTCGTCGGCGGGGCCATCCTGATCGTGGCGCTGCTCTACTGGGAGCTTCACAGCCCGCACCCCATGATGCCGCTGCATTTCTTCCGCATCCCGGCGTTCTCCGCGGGCAACACCGTCGCGTTCGCGGTCTCGCTCGGGATGTTCGCGACGTTCTTCTTCCTCTCGCTCTACATGCAGCTGCTCCGCGGCTACACGCCGTTCCAGGCGGGTGTCCGGTTCCTGCCGATGACGCTGATGATCGTGGTCACCGCGCCCCTCGCGGGCAAGTACGCCCAGAAGCACGGATCTCGAGGGCCCATGACGTACGGGCTGCTCCTGTCCGGAGGCGGCCTGCTGTTCTTCGGCACCCAGCTCCAGCTGGACACGCCGTATTGGGCGATGGTCCCCGTGCTGATCATCATGGGCCACGGGATGGCATCGGTCATGGCCCCGATGACCGCTGCGGTGATGAACTCCGTCGGACCCCAGCGCGCGGGGCTTGGCTCGGCCATGTCGAACACGAGCCGCGAGGTGGGCGGCGTCTTCGGCATCGCGCTGCTGGGCACGGTGCTGACGACCAAGCTGAAGGCGTCGCTCGCCCCGGCGCTCGTCGGCATCGGCCTGACGAGCGCACAGCAGAGCGCGATCTCGGTGGCGGGCGGACATGGAACCTTGGATCCGACGCTGCTCAGTCAGCTCGGCCTCTCGGGCGCGCAGAAGGCGGCGGTGAGCCTGGCGTTCGCCAACTCGTTCATGGACGGGTTCCACGTGGCGCTGATCGTCGGTGGATCGGTGCTCGTCGTCGCGGCGGTCGTCGCGTACCGGTTCATCCCCGGCCGGCACACCGAGCACGTGCCGGCGCCGGGCGATCACGTTCAGGTGGCCGTCGAGGTGTAGCGTCCGATCATGAGGAGAGCGAGGACCACACCGGGGATCCTGGTGCGGCGGCCGCGCTGCTCCTCGCGATCGGAGCGACGCCCTCGCACGCCGGCGCCGCGCGGCAGACCTCCCGGCCCGACGCGTGGCTGAAGGTCTGCGGCTGGGGCGACACATGCAACCACGCTCCCCCGCACCGGTACGTCGGCGACAACATCTATAACGCCTCCGGCGCCCGCCAGACCGTCCAGTCAGGGCTGGAAGAGGGCAACGACATCCGCTTCTGGCTCCGGATGGAGAACGACGGCGGGTCGGACGACACCCTCTACGTGAAGGGGTGCCCGGGCAACAGCGGGTTCGTCCTGCGTGCGGTCCTGGTCGGCGCGTTCACGCAATCCACCAACGCGCAGAACGTGACGCGGCCGTTCAAACGGGGCACCGCGCACTTCGATCTCCACGCGAACGATGCCGACAGCGTCGTGCTCACGGTCGACCTCTGGGCTCGAACGAACACAATGGGCGCGACCTACAAGTGCCCGATCACGATCTGGTCGTCGGCCCAGCCCACCGTGAAGGACACCGTCGTCGCGAAGATGGTCACGTGCTACCGCAACTGCTACTTACTCCGCCCCTGACTCCTCGAGGGAACCCAGCGTCACCTCGAGGTCTCGCAGGAACGTCCGAAGTCGTTGCTGGATCTGCGGGAGCTCCTCGAGCATCGCTCGGCGCCGCTCGGCAAGACCGGATCGCAGATCGTCCGCATCGACCGCCGCCTGTTCGCGGAACGCGTCGGCGTCCTCGACCGACCGTTCGGCGGCGTCCCGCGCATCGCGCCGGATGCGGTCGGCTTCCCGCTCGGCTTCGGTCACCATCGCGTCGGCCTCGGCGTGCGCCTCGGCCAGCAGCTTCTCCACCTCCTGTTCTTGGACCGCCACGATCCTGGCGAAACGCTCCGCGAGGCGATCGCTGACGTCGGCCCGCACCTCGTCCCGAGCTGCGTCACGCGATCGCGCTTGGAGGATATGGAGGGTCGAAGCGACCTGGGCGAGGAACGCGTCCACCTCGCTCGGGTCGTAGCCACGCCGGACCGAACCGAACGTCGGGCGCGCCTCGACAGGGCGCTCATCGCCCGCCTGCACGGCGTTCCCTTCGCCGGGGAGCTCGAACCCGGTACTCATCGCACGGCCACGTACCGTTTCATACCCTCGGCGCGGAGTCCCGGCAAGCCTTCGCCGGGACTCCGCGCCCCGGATCAGGGGACCGGTCCCAGGAATCCACCCGTGCCGATGGCCGGGTCGTCGGTCCAGAACTCGGCCGAGTATCGCTGCGACCCGGATCGTCCGATCTGCACCTGATCGGTATCCGGACCGATCGAGACCCCGTCCGGAGACAGCAGCGTCTCGGTCGGATCCGTGTCGTTCGGGCTGTTGAACAGCAGGATCGTGACCGACCCGGCAGGCTGGTTCACCATCCACTCGATCCGCACCCATCCCCCGGTGAGGATCGACGACGACGTCGTCACGATCGTGCGGTTCTGGGAGTCCTTCAGGCTGAGGCGACCGCTCTCGAGGACGTCGATCGCGAACCGCAACGAGCCGGATGCCCGGCGCTCGGATCAGGCGCGCGCCGCCGTCCGGGAGCGAGTCGAACCAGACGTAGACGCGGCCGTACCAGATCGGCGCCCAGGAGAAGCTGCTGCCCCACCCGTAGTAGGCGTTCCCGCCGTAGCCGGCCTCATGCTTCACCGCGAGTCCGGGACCACGGGTGTGGGTGTCATCGAGGGTGAGCGATCCGTTGTTGTCCACGATCCTGTCGAACGGACTGCCTCCCATGAACGGGGATCCAACCGCCAACGGTTCACCCGCAACGCCGTCGTTGAACGTATTTGCGAGTTCTCCGGGCTGGATCGCGACGGGCGCCGGCGTCGGCGTCGGTTTCGGAGTCGGACTCGGAGTGGGTGTCGGACTCGGCGTCGGGCTCGGAGTCGGACTCGGAGACGGTTTCGGCGTCGGACTCGGAGACGGTTTCGGCGTCGGACTCGGCCGTGGGGTCGGCGTGGGACTCGGGACCGGAGAAGGAACGGGAACCGGCGCGCTCGACGTGGGGTTCAGGTACGGGTCCAGCGCGATCTGCCGGTAGGCGGCCATGGACGATGCGGAGCTATCGATCACCCAGGGGTAGCCGTCCTTGTTGACGTCGAAGTAGATGAGGCCTTTGAGCGACGGCCACGTCTTGGCGGTGGCGAGCGCGTCGAGCAACCACTGCGCCTTGCGTCCGGGTACCGCGGGGTCCTCTTGTGCCCCGAACTCCACCACCATCCACGGCTTGTTGTGGGCGATGGCGAACGCGTTGGTGTCCGTGAAGATGTCGTGGAACGAGGTCCAGTCATCTCCCGCACGACCCGGGTACCAGTTGTACCCATCCGCACCGACGTAGTCGACGTAGGCATCCCCGGGGTAGTAGTCCATGGCGTTGCGCCCGGAGCTGCGGGTTCATCGTCCACGCCATCATCGTCCACACGAACGCGACGTTCGAGACGCCCCGGGCGCGGAACACGTCCACGATATGGCGGAACGCCGCCGCATAGTCGCTCGGAGATCCGAACGAACCGAGATCGTTCTCGGGCTCATGGTGGAAGCTCAGGTAGATCGGATACCCGAAGCTCTTGATCGCGTCGGCATGGGCGTTGATGACGGCGTCCTGGGAGCCGTTCGCGATCGCGCTCCAACTCCCACCGGCCTTCCAGTTGATGAACGGCGTCCGACCCTGACCGACGGTCCATGTCTGCGCCGCGTTCGGGAACGGGTCGGTCCACTGGTAGTAGTAGTGGTCGATCGCGAACCTGCGACCGATCTGGGACTCGACGCGCACGACCGCGTCGTTCTGGGACTCGCCGGGGAGAGGTTCGATGCGGGCGCCGAAGTACGCGGTGGCCGGGATGGCCGGCGGGCTCAGGGTCGCGGGGAAGGCCAGACCTGCGCGCACCAATGCGGTGGCGACGAGCGCCAGGATCACGATACCGGCGATGTTGCGTTTACGGGCAGAACTCGTTGCTGGGTAAAGGTTCTCGGTCACGTATCACGCCCCCTTGGGGTGTTGGTCGGCTCGAGGCCGACACGCCTTCAGGAAGGTCTTGGCTTTCGATCACCCCTTTCTTGGTACGCCAGACCGAGCCGTCACCGCCGGGTGGGCATGCATGATCAAGAGGCGAGCATCAGGGGGGAGGGATGGTCGCAGATGCTCCTCCAGTTGATCCGTCACCCGGAGGAGTTGGCCTGGCCGCACCCTAGCCAGGTCGCGCCGAAGGCGTCAACTTCGCTGCGTAGGCCCCTCGCGCTCGGAGCGCCCGGTAGCGCGCTGGGAGCCGGTACCACTCCGGAGCGTGCTTCCCCCGGTACAGCAGGAACCGGCGTGCCGGCGGCCGGATGTTCTGGCGGAACCGTCCACCGGTGACGGAGAAGCACCACCACGCCAGCCCTCCGTACAGCAGGATGTCGCCGATCGAGAACACCACGCCGAACGGCGGAGGAACCGGCACCACGTCGGCGAGCGGACGGAGCACGTCGGCGTTCGACATCAGATGATGCTTGGCACCGTCTTCGATGACGATCACGCCGTTGTCCCCGGCGGCACGGATCGCGTCTCGACCGACCGGCATCCCGCCGTTCAACGCGACGACCGCCAGGTTCATCGTGAGGCCCGCCGCCATCAGCGCCGCGCCGGGAACCCGCCGGTTCACGGCGACCACGGCGAGCAGCAACACGTAACTCGACACCAACGCCGCGGCCGCGAGCCCCGAACGTTCGGCGCTCCCCACCGGGATCGGCGCCGACTGGAGCACCAACGCGATCGGCGCGAGACCCCACCAATGCACCTGGAGGTGGCCCAGGTACCGCGCCGAACCACCGCTCAGGACCCCACCGAGAACGGCGAGCGCGAGGATGAGGAGCACGATCGTCATCCGCAGAGGGTAGGCCAAGCGGCTCGCGGGTGCCTCGGAAGTGTTGCGGTCGTGTGTTGCTGCCGTGGAAGTCGCGTCGCGCGCTATAGGAACCGCTCGTTCCGGCCGTAGATATAGATGTATGGATCGGAATGAATTGCTCGCCCAGGTATCGACCGCGTACTCACCCAACGACATCTCCAGCGCCGTCGCCGGCCTCCGCACCTGGCTCGCGGAACATCCCGACGACGACGAGATGCACCTCGCGTTCCAGCAGCTGACCCGGCTCGACCGCGACCGCTGGTCCCCCGCGTTCGGCTGACCTACCTGCCGATCGTCACCACGCGCTCGCGGAACCAGTCGACCGTCCGTCTGAGGCCCTCGGTGATACCGACGCTCGGCTCGTATCCGAGCGAGCGGCGGGCGGCCCCGACATCGGCCTCGCTCCGGCAGATGTCGCCGGGACGCTCCGGCTCGTGGATGGGGTTCGCCTCGACACCGCACGATGTGGCGATCAGCTCCAGCAAGCGGTTCACCGACGTGGGTTCGGCCCCTCCACCGATGTTGAACACCCGGCCTCGTGCGTCGTCGGGCGCTCTGGACGCGAGCAGGTTGGCCTCGACCACGTCGTCGATGAACGTGAAGTCGCGCGCCTGCTTCCCGTCTCCATAGATCGTCGGCCGCTGGCCCGTGAGGCACGCGACGGCGAACCGCGGAACGACCGCCGCGTACTCGCTCGCCGGGTCCTGCCCCGGGCCGTAGACGTTGAAGTAGCGGAGCGCGAACGTCCGCACGCCGTAGCTCCCCCACCACGCCCTGCCGTACGTCTCCATGGTCAGCTTCGTGGCCGCGTACGGTGACCGCGGGCGCGGCACCAGGTACTCGGGGAACTACGTAGGCCCGTTCCCCCCGAGATCGTCCTCGCTCGAGAGCACGACCTTGACAGCCTCGCGGAAGAGCGACTGCTCGTCGGCGAGCAGCACACGGATCACACCGTCTCGTTCGCCCACGCCTTCCCCTGGATCGGCGAGCCTCGACCGTATCGGTACGATGAACGCGGAACATGCGCTCACGACGTAGACGTAACGCCGCGGACTACGTCAGTACGGACGAGCGGGTAGTCCGGACTAGGTGCGGGCCTTCACCAGGTCGTGACGCACGGCGAACGCCGCCGCCTCCAGGCGGGAATGGACCTGGAGCTTCGACAGGATGCCCTGCACGTGGGTCCGGACGGTGTTCGGCGACACCTCGAGCTGCTCGGCGATCTGGCTGCTCGTCGCGCCCTCGGCGAGGAGATGCAGCACCTCGACCTCACGCACTGTGAGCTGCGCGGCCAGGAGTTCCATGTCGCGTTGCTCGGCGCTCCCGCTTCGTTCGGCCGACCGAGCCGTTGCGGGAAGACCGTCTGGCCGTCCATCACGCTCGCGAGCGCCCGTTGAACCGGTGGCGTCGGTGTGCTTCGTCAGATAGCCGTTGAACCCAGCCTGCAGCGCTCCTGCACCGACCGCTCATCCTCGAGCGCCGTCAGGGCGACGACCTTCGTGTCGGGGAGCTCGTCCAGGATGTCGGCACCCGAGCATCGAGCACCAGGCCGATCCGGGAGACCCGAGATCGACCAGCACCAGGTCGGGTCCGATGCTCGTCGCGTGCCGGCCAGTCCCCGCGTCGGCGGTGGTGTAGATGCCGAGGACCGTCATCCCCATGTCGGTGAGGGTGACACGGATCGCCTCCGCGAAGAGCCGATGATCGTCGACGATCAGGACGCGGATCGGAGCCTCCCCCCGACGGGAAGCGGCAGCTCGATCCAGAACTCCGTCCCCGGTCGAACGGATCGCACGCCGATGCATCCTCCGTGCGCCTCGACGATCCGCCGGGCGATGAAGAGCCCCAGGCCCTTGCCACAACGCGTCTTGGCTCGTGGCGCTGCCACGTGCGAACGGGTCGAAGATGAGATGCCGGTCGGCGGCGGGTATCCCCGGGCCGCGGTCGCGCACGCGTACGCGCGCGCACCCGCCGTCGGTATCCACGTCGATCCTGACCGTCGATCCGCTCGGCGCGAAGGAGAGCGCGTTCCGGACGACGTTCGAGATCGCCCCGTTCAGGTGCCGGGCGTCGGCCCGGATCGGGAGCGAGTCCGGCGCCCGCACCACCAGATCGGCGTGGTCGAACTCCATCCGGCACGACGCGACCACCTCGGCGACCGTGTGGATCAGGTCGACCTGCCGCATCTGGAGCGAGCTGGAGCCGGCCGACCACTGCAACAGCGGGTCCACCAGCTCCGCGAGCTGCTCGAGCTCGATCTCGGGTCTGCTGCAACAGCTCCTCGCTCTTCGGCCCCCGGTCGTCGATATGGACGTGCCCGAGCGCGGCGCGCGCGCCTACGAGCGGCCCGCGGAGCTCGTGCGCCGTCCACGCGAGCGCCAGGTCCAGGTTGTCGTTCCGCATCTGCGCCCAGCCCACCGCGCCGAGATGCGTGAGGGCCTCGGACAGGAGGGACGCCGCGGTCCGGAGGAACGCCCGGTGGTCGGGCCGCACGTCCATGGCGAGGAGCACCGCGCTCCCGGCGGCGATCGCTTCCGCCCGGTCGCGGCCTGCCACCTGCGCGACGCGCACGGCGAGGCGGCTCCTGGTCGATCGGACCTGCTGGAGCGCGCTCACCCCTTCGATCGATCGGCCGATGTCCGCGCGCTTGACACCGACCCCGCGCGCCGCCGCGACGAACCATCCGGTGCCGGAGCGATCCGGGAGCAGGCCCACGAGGGGCACGTGCAGATGCGCGAAGCCACACCTGGACCACGCTCCGCACGGCGGCCGCAGGGGTCTCCGCCCGCAGGAGCGCCGCCGAGACAGCTCGAGCATCGCGGCCATCTCGCGGATCGTGCGCTCGCTCTCGGGTCGCTTCCGCGCGTTCTGCACCCAGCCGGCCATCGAGGAAGCGGCCGTCGAGGACCCGCCGGCGAGCCGGTCGGGCGGCGGCTCGCCTGACGGGGAGGTGGTGGGTATGCCTCGGATCGTGTCCGGGTCTGTCCCATGGGGGCCTCCGACGTGGACCGTGAGTCTCGAACGCGGAGCGCGTTCTTGTCAAACTCCGTAGTGGCGAACGGTCCGTGAACGCGTATGGAACGTACGTCCCCTAGAGGGTGCGGTCCGCTCATGACGGCGTTCTAGGGTCGCATCGTCCGACGTTGCCTACCCCCGGCGGCCGGACGTGAAACGGAGTGCTGGTGGGAGGGTCCATCGGGGAAGAGGTAGGACGCGCGCTCCGCCATGCCCGGCTGGCCCGGGGCCTCACCCTCAGACAGGTCGGCGAGCTGTCGGCCGGCGCCTTCAAACCCACCGCCGTGGCCGGGTATGAGCGAGCCGAGCGCAGCATCTCGTTGGAGCGGTACGTGCGAGCTCTGTGGGTTCTACGGCGTGGACCCGACGCTGCTGCTCGCCGAGATCGTGGAAACGGTCGGACAGTCAGCCCGAGGTCATCGTCGATCTGACGCGGCTCGAGGGGTCGGTGCCCGAGCCGTCCACCGACGGTTGATCAGCGCCCAACCCCACAGGCCGATCGCCGCTCCCACGCCGTCGGCGACCCAATCGAGCAGCTGCGTGTCGCGGCCGGTGAGGTGCTGCAAAAGCTCCAACGCTCCGCCGGCAACGACCGCCAGGACGGCGAACCACGCCGCGGAACCCGGGAACCGTCCCGGACCTCGGCCCGGACGGCGATCCGCCGCCAGGGACAACAGCAGGACCATCACCGCATAGGCGAGCGCGTGGAACACCTTGTCCGCGTTCGGGAAGGAACCCGCCTCGGGTGGCGTCGGACCGAGCGTCCACACGACGGTGACCGTTGCCCAGATGACCGCCGCGCCCCAGAGCAGCGCATCCACGAGGCGCGAGGAGCGCGACGTCAGATCACGCTCACTCGCGCCGTGTAGATGTCGAACGTGTTCAGCGCGCCGCCCGGGTTGTCTCCCGTGCTGTTCGAGTTGTCGGACCAGGCCGCCATCGCGACGCCGCCGAAGAACGCCAGACCGCTGTAGTCGCCGTAGTCGATGCCGTTCTTCGCGTCCTTGGCGTTCGACACGCCGGTGCTCGCCGGGACCGCCGGCGCGAACGTCGCTCCCCCATCGATGCTGAACGTGACGTAGTACATGGCGTCGGTGTTCACCTTGCCGTCGGTGTCGCCCGTTCCGTGGTCCCCCAGGTCGTTGCGGGCATCGTGCCAGCCGAACGCCAGGTTCCCGGTCGTGGGATCGAGCGCGATGCGCGGCAGGAACTGCGCGTTCGTCGTGACGTCGTTCACGCGAACGGGTGTGCTCCACGTGACGCCCGCGTCGTCGGACGATCGGAGCCACACGTCCGTGTCACTGCTCCCGTTCGGCTGCTCGTCGGTCCACATGAGGTAGAGGCGGCCGACGTGCGGGCTGCTCTGGTCGGTGTCCCACGCCAGCCCGGTCTCGGCGTCGACCGTGCGCGACCGCTGCGGCAGGATCGGGTCGAACTGCTGGACGTTGGTGGTTCCGATGGCCTTCGCGGGGCTGAACCCGAGCGGCCCCAGGCCGTCGGGGTCGGTGGCCGCGCGGATCGTCGCGACCGTCGGATGGGTGCCCTCCTTGTCCTTCGTGCACACCTCGAACACCTGGCCGGCCGGCCCGATCGCGATGTCCCCGAAGCTGCAACCCTTGCTCTTGGCGATGTCCTCGCGTTTGGAGAACTTCCCGACCTGCCCCAGGCCGGACACCGCGGCGCCCGCCGCCTGCATGAGCCCGTTGTTGTTCCACGTCACCCAGACGGAACCCTGGCTCGCGACGATCGTCGGCTGGTCGACCGAGGAACCCTTCGGGCTCGGCTCCCGCTCCTTCTCGCCGCCGCCGGGCTTCTCTCCCCCGTCGCCCTCGCCGTCATCGCGACGGATCAGGGTCGTCGCGATCGCTTCGCGACGCGTGGGCGGGCCGGGTCGCAGCACCTTGAGCGGCCGGAACGTCAGCCCGCCGTCGGTGCTGATCGCCACGGGGATCGCGCCCGAGTCCTCGATGTCGAGCCACGCCATGAACAGGTTGCCGTACGCGTCCCACGACAGCGTGGGGTCGCAGCAGGCCTTGCCGAACCGGTCGTCTCGCGCGAAGGACGACACCGTCCATGTCGCGCCGCCGTCCACGCTGCTGGCCACGTACATCCCGGCGCCCCGCTCGCGGTTCGAGAACTCGACGACGTGGGTGGGATCGAGCGGGTCGATCGCGATCGCCGCCTCGGACTGATTCCCGGCGAGCTTGGTGATGTTGACGTTCGGGAACGGGGTCGCCGCTCGTGCGGGCACCGCGGTCGCGGCCTCCGTTCCCAGCAAGGCGAGACCGAGGGCGATGGCGAGGAGGCGTTTGGACATGCGTGCGGGCTCCTTCGAGGTCGTGGGGCGTCGTTCGAGTGTACCCACGCGCCTCCGAAGAGCTGGAACGAACCGCGCGGGAGTGAGTTTGACAATGACCTTCACCTGGGTAGACGTTGCGCGTTGAGATTCCTTGCGCCCGCAGACAGAGGCCGCGATGGAGAACCGGTGCCGTCCTCCCCCACCCGACATGTCCTGAATCTGGCTCGTCGTCTCTCGTTCGGAGGTGTTGGAAGATGGCTCGGATCCGCCTCAAGGCATGGCCCGCCCTGATGATGGTGCTGGCCTCGGCTTTCCTCGTCTCATCCCTCATACCGTCGGCCGCGGCCGCGCCGGCCCGGAAACCTCATCGCGGAACCAAGCGCGACGTGGGCAGCCAGGAGACCGTCCCGCTCACGCTGGTGCAGTCGATCAACGCGGCTGCGCTCGGCATCGCGCCCAGCCCTCAAGGGATCAGCAGCAACGACCCCGCGGAGGAGCTGTTCCCACCCAACCACGACTTCGAGCAGGAGATGGGGTCCGGGCACGGTGGTGGGAACGCCGCCCCGACGCCTCGCCCCAACTTCCTGTTCACGCACGTGAACGCCTACGGGTGGGAGGGGCTCGACCACACGGACCAGCGGTCCGCCGGCAACGGCAACCAGTTCAGCCTTGAGCCGCCCGACCAGGCACTGTGCGTCGGCGGCGTCAGCCCGAACGGTCCGGCCGACGGTGTCGAGGTCGTGGAGTCCGTGAACGACGCGTTGGCCTTCTACGACTCGACCTCGCATCAGTTCGGCGTGCCGTTGACGCTGTCGGAGTTCTTCGGCCTGCCGCCGACGATCGACCGGAACTCCGGGACCTACGGGCCGTTCGAGTCGGACCCCAAGTGCTACTTCGACACCGCGACGCAGCGCTGGTTCGTGACGATGCTGGTGATCAACCAGGACCCCGTCACCGGCGATCTGATCGCGCCGGCCACCACCTACATCGCGGTGAGCACATCCAGCGAGGCGCTCGGCTCCTACTTCGTCTACACCCTCGACGCCACCGACACGGACCACGCCGGTTGCCCGTGCTTCGGGGACCAGCCGCTGATCGGAGCCGATCAGTACGGCTTCTACGTCAACACGTCCGAGTACTCCCTCGACTGCTTCACGGGCGGAGCGTGCGCCTTCAACGGCCCGCAGCTGTACGCGATGGACAAGGTGGCGATGGAGAGCGGGCTCGCCGTCGACGCGGTGCACTTCGACGGGTTGACGCACGTCGACGGAGGCCGAACGACGGGAACGATCCAGCCCTCGACCACACCGAACGGCGTCTTCGAGACGGCGGGAGGCGGCACGGAGTACCTGCTGTCGAGCTTCGACTGTCTGCCGGAGCCCGGGTGCCCGATCGCCGGCGGCACGTTCCACGAGCTCACGCTCTGGGCGATCACGAACACGAGCAGCCTGCCGACGTCGACGCCCGACCTGCATCTGTCCCGCAAGGACATCCAGAGCGAAACCTGGGGAACGCCGGTGGGCATGCCGCAGCCACCCGGACCCCGACCGCTCGGTGAAGAGGTCGGACAAGCCACGCTACCGGTGAACGCGAACGACAGCCGGATGAACCAGGTGGTGTTCGCCGACGATGCGCTGTGGGCGGGGGTCAACACGATCGTGAACCCCGGACCCCGGGACGGGATCGCATGGTTCATCGTTCATCCGTTCGTCCACGACGGGGCGGTCAACGGCTTCATGCAGCGACAGGGCTACGTGTCCGCCTGGAACGCGTTCCTGGCCTTCCCGTCGATCGGCGTCGGCGACTCGGGGAAGGGCGTCATCGCGTTCAGCCTGATGGGCCCCCAGAACTACCCGTCGCCGGCCCAGATCCGCATCGCGCCGTGGGGAACGACGGGACCGATCGAGATCCAGGCCCCCGGGTTCCGGCCCTACGACGGGTTCGGGTGCTACCCGGCGTTCGACTACAACCAGTGTCGGTGGGGTGACTACTCCGCTTCGGTGGCGACCCCGGACGGCACGGTGTACTCGGCGACCGAGTGGATCGGAGACAACTCGCGGACGTACCTGGAGAACTGGAGCACGTTCATCTGGCCGACGGCAGCGGCGTAACCGGGACGCATCCTGCCGGGCAACATCGTGGAGGGGGCCGGGGAACCGGCCCCCTTCTGCGAGGATGGGCCGCGTGGACATGACGCTTCGCATCGTCGCGATCGCCTTCGGGACGGCGCTCGTCGTCGTTGCGCTGGCATCGGCGATCAAGACGGTCGTGCTCCCGCGGGCATCGGTCTCGGTCGTCACCCGCGGGGTCTTCCTGGCGGTGGGGCGCGTGTTCCGGGTGTTCGCACGCCCGTCCCTGGCGCTCGCCAAGCGGGACCGCCGGCTGGCGTGGTACTCCCCGCTCGGCTTGGTCGCGATCCTCGTCGCCTGGCTGACCCTGACGCTCGGCGGCTTCACGCTCATCTTCTGGGGCGTCGAGAACCTGTCGATGCGCGAGGCGTTCGTCGAGAGCGGCTCCGCCCTGCTGACGCTCGGGCTCACCCGCCCCGGTTCTCTGCCCGGCGTGTCGCTCGCGTTCATCGAAGCCGGCATCGGGCTGTTCCTGCTGGCGCTCCTGATCACGTACCTCCCCAGCATCTACGCGGCGTTCTCGCGGCGGGAGCTCGGCGTGACCGCGCTCGAGATCCGCGCGGGCGCGCCCCCGTGGGGCCCGACCCTCATCTGGCGGTTCTGGGCGTTGCAGCGCATGGAGCATCTGAACGGCGTGTGGGTTGAGTGGGAGCGATGGTTCGTCGACATCGAGGAGACGCACACCTCGCTGCCGGCCGTGGTCTTCTTCCGTTCTCCTCAGGCCGACCACCACTGGGTCACCGCGGCGGGCGCGGTGCTCGACGGGGCGGCGCTCGCGGTGTCGACGGTCGACATCGAACGCGACGTGCAGGCCGAGTTCTGCCTCCGAGCCGGATACCTCTGCCTGCGGCGTATCGCGGACTACTACAGCTTCGCGCACAACCCCGACCCACAGCCCGACGACCCCATCTCGGTCACGCGGTCGGAGTGG
Source organism: uncultured Actinomycetes bacterium (assembly GCA_963736335.1). GTDB lineage: Bacteria > Actinomycetota > UBA4738 > UBA4738 > HRBIN12 > JBBQVZ01. The sequence goes on from CAVTOC010000006.1 coordinate 77,741, forward strand.
GATGACGCGGTCGCCTACCTGGAGGAGGCGGGTGTGCCTATCAAAGCGGACCGGGAGCAGGCGTGGCGCGATTTCGCGGGCTGGCGTGTCAACTACGACACCGTGCTGCTCGCGCTCGCGAACCTGACGAGCGCGCCGCCGGCCCCGTGGTCCTCGGATCGATCGGGCGCCCGCCAGATGCGGCCGCGGCTCTTCGGCGGAACCGTCAGCCTCCCCGACGACGCTCGATGAGCGCTAGGTCCCCGGCTTGAACACCATGTCGGCGACCACGAGGATCAGCACCACCTGATCGATGCGCGAGATGGCGAAGATCCGCGCCATCGCCGCCTGGATGGATGGGTCGTCGGGCGGCAACGTTTCGCTCATCGTGGCGAGCTTCCCCGACGTCGGCCCGATGAAGAACGCGCCCGTCACGAACGTCGCCGCGTATCCGATCAATCCCAGCCAGATCCACGTGTGCGAGAACCCGAGATCGCTGTACAGCACGAGCGAGAGACCCATCAACAGGACGATGAGCGAGGCCGGCATGAACAGGCGCGTTCCCCAGAACGCGATGTCCTTCGCGAACGCCGTGAGCCGCGTCTGATCGTTCGCCCTCCGGAGCTTGGTCGCCTCGAACTGAACGAAGATCCCGCTGCCGATCCATGTGATCGCCGCGAGGACGTGGACGAACTTCAGTGTGTCGTAGACGTGGATGTTGAACGCGAGCACGGTTCCCCTTTCAGGTCTCAGGCAGGTCTCAGGCCACCGGATCGCGCGCATCGTACCGGGCGAACGCCGGCACGAGCAGTCGGAGCACGCCCATGCCGGCGATGGTGAGCAGGCCCCCGGAGACCACGCTCACCTGCACGCTCCAGATGGAAGCGACCAGACCCGACTCCAGCGTCCCCGAGCGACGGCCCCGTCGCCCACACGGCCATCCCGATGCCGTCGAGCCGCCCGCGCATCGAGTCGTCGACCGCCGCCTGCAGGATCGTCATACGGAAGATGCCGCTCACCATGTCGCCCGCCCCGGCGAGCGTCAGCATGGCGAGCGAGAGCCAGAGCGTGTTCGAGAACCCGAACCCCACGATGGCGGCACCCCAGACGACGACGGCGATCATGATCGCGCGGCCCTGCCGCCGGACGTGCTTCGCCCGGCCGGAGAACGCGGTCGCCAGGAACGATCCGAGCGCGGGCGCGGCGTAGAGCAAGCCCGAGGACGCCGGCACCCGACCCGTGCCCGAGCTTCTCGGCGATCGCCGGGAACAGCGCCATCGGGAACCCGAAGGTCATCGCGATGAGGTCGGCGGCGAAGACCGATTGGATCGTGCGCTTGCCCTTCACGAACCGGAACCCGTCGACGATCGCGGCCCAGCTGACCGCCGCGTCCTCGTGCGCGGGCGGCGAGGGCTTCATCCGCCAGACGAACGCGATCACGACGAGGAACGTCACGACATCGACGAGGAACGCGCCCGCCGGCTCGATCGTGAGGATCAGGACGCCGGCGAGCACCGGGCCCGCCATCGCCGCGACGGTGTGGAATCCCGCCTCGAGCGCGTTGGACGACGGCAGCAGGCCGGGCGGAAGGAGCCGGGCCGGCCAGGTGGACATGGCGGGCCGGTTGAACGTGTAGAGGCCGGCGGAGAGCGTCGCGAACACGTAGAGCGGCCACAGCAGCGGCTGGTCGCGCGTCGCGTTCACCGCCATCAGCGCCGACATCACGGCGAGGATCGCGTGCATCACGATGACGAACCGCCGGCGCTCGACCGCATCGGCGAACGCCCCTCCGACGATCGGGAACACGAACACCGGCACGAGCGCGCAGAGACCGAGCAGACCGACCGCGAGCGTCGAGTGCGTCAGCTGGTAGACCTGGAACGGCACGACGGTCGCCACGATCTCGTCGCCGAAGTCGGAGACGGACTTCCCGATGAAGAGGAGCCGGAAGTCGCGGGACTCGCGGAGCGGCGTGAGGTCCATGAGGTGCTCGCGGAAGCGCGCGACGATGCCGCGCTCTGCGTCGGGCCCGGGTGTCGAGGGGGGCGCTCGGTCCTCATCGGCCATCGCCGCGCAACGCTACCGGATGGGTGAGAAGGTGGGTCGTGCTGCGAGGTGAGCGTGTCACCCTTCGACCGGTCGAGCGGGCCGACCTTCCACGGCTGTGGGAGCTGCTCGAGGACATGGACGTCGCCGTCTTGGCCGACGGTGGGCCGGTCGTGCCGGTCTCGCTGGCCAGCTACGAGGCGCGGTTCGATCGACACCTCGCCCAGCCACCGGAGGATCTGGTCGAGTTCGTGATCGAGACCGGAGCCGAGATCATCGGCAGTTGCCAGCTCCACTACATCGATCGGTTCCATCGGCGTTGCGATCTGGGGATCGCCATCGGCCGTGACTACTGGGGAAAGGGCTACGGCCAGGATGCCGTCCGCGTCCTGGTCGACTACGCCTTCACGCACCTCGACATGCGTCGCGTCGGACTTCGGGTGCTGGCACACGATGAACGAGCCATCGGCGCCTATCGCAAGGTGGGCTTCGTCGAAGAGGGCCGGCTGCGCGCCTATTCCGTCTTCGAAGGTCAGCCGCGAGACGACCTCCTGATGGCCATCCTCCGCGACGACAACACCGCCTAGAGGGCCGGGGGCGGGTACATGCAGGCGCCCGATTGACACGGCGCCCGAGAGGCGGACTAGAGTCGGTCATTCCTGAGAGAGGAGGGCGCGTGCGCGTCGCGGTCAGAACACGTGTGGGCCGGGCAGCCGGATGGCTGGCACTGCTCATCGTGATCTCCGGCATGGCGGCGTTCGCCACGCCGGCCCACGCCTCGCCGACGGTGCTCTACGACCAAACCGACAGCCCCGGAAGCAGCGGGGTGGGGTCCACGAACGACTCCACCACGCCCGCCAAGACGATCCAGGTCGCCGATGACTTCAGCGTGCCCGCCGGCCACCACTGGGCGATCAGCGAGGTCGACGTGGCAGGTGTGAGCACCGGCAGCCCGGGCACCGTCAACGTGTTCCTCTACGCGAACGCCGGCTCCCTCCCCGGTGCCCAGCTCTTCGCTCAGAGCAACATCGTGGCGACCGGCCCGAACTACGCGGTGGCGCTGACCGGCGCACCGGTGCTGGGTCCAGGCACCTACTGGATCTCCGTCCAGGCGAACGGCACCGACGCGATCTACTGGCATTGGCAGACACGGAGCGTGCAGAGTGGCAACGCGGCCGTCTTCCAGAATCCCGGCAACGGTTTGGGTTTCCTGACCCCGTGCACAACCTGGACCGTGACCTCGACGTGCCCCGGAGTGACAGGTGGGCCCGACCAGGTGTTCAAGCTCGTCGGCGTCGATCAGCGGCTGCTCACCGTCAGCGAGGCGGGGACCGGCGACGGATCCGTGACGAGCGCACCCGCCGGGATCGACTGCGGCTCGACGTGCTCGACCACGTTCGACGCGGGCGCCGCGGTGACGCTCACCGCCACCGCGGCCGCCGGCTCCAGCTTCACCGGCTGGGGCGGGGACTGCTCCGGCACCGGCACGTGCCAGCTCACGATGAGCGCGGACCACACGGTCAGCGCCACCTTCGACTCGAACGCGCCGGTCGCTCCGAACACCAAGATCACCCAGACGACGATCGACTCCGGCAAGGGCGTTGCGACCTTCAGGTTCCGGGGCGTCGGCGACGCAGCGCAGTTCCGGTGCAAGCTGACGCGGGGACACACCGAGGCGAGTTTCAAGCGCTGCCGATCGCCGAAGACCTACAAGAAGCTGAAGAGCGGCACGTACGTCTTCCAGGTCCGGGCCTCCGGTCCCGGCGGCAAGGACCCCACCCCGGCGAAGAAACGGTTCAGGATCGACTGACCCGACCCGTCCCGGATCGACCGTGGCACGACTACGGATAGGTGGGGGGCAAGGAGCGGTAGCGCCTCAGTCCCGTTTCCAGGGGAACCTTCGGCCCCGGCGTACTCCCCTAAACGGGGCCGGCCTCTTGGGTGTCAGCTACGTTCCCGGCGTGTGGTCCGAGCGATCCTTCCCGCGCGTGTTCCAACATGTGGGACCGAGGTCCCAGGATATGGAACACGCCTCGAGGGATGGACCGGGAACGCTACCGGACGAGGCGGGAGAGGCGACGCTCCGCCAGGATCTTGCCGTCCGTCTGACACGCCGGGAAGGGCTCTGCGCGTCGCGAGCGCCTCCTTCACGGCGCGGATCTGGCACCTGTCTCCGGTGAAGCGCGCGATCCCGGATGACGCACTCCCAGGGTGCGCTCATACGCTGGGATGCATCCCGAGGTGGAGGAGGTCCGATGGAGGTCGCGCCGGGTGTGCATAGGCTCACGGGTGGGGTCACGAACTTCTACCTGATCCAGGACCGGGACAAGCTCGTCGTCGTGGACGCCGGGACCCCGGCGGACTGGAAACTCTTCGCGCGAGCGGTCTCGGAACTGCCGGCCGCGCTGGACGCGATCGACGCGGTCCTCCTCACGCACGCACACGCCGACCATACGGGGTTCGCCGAGCGCGCCCGCACCGAGGCGGATGCCCGCGTGATGATCCACAAGGCCGACCAGGACGCGGTCACGACGGGCGAGGTCGCGAAGCCGGACGGCAAGATGCGCCGGTACCTGTTCCGAAGGCAGATGTACGGCACGATGCTCTCGCTCGGGCGGCGAGGAGCCTCGAAGGTCGTGCCGGTCCACGAGGTCGCGACGTTCCTGGATGGTGAGACCCTCGATGTACCGGGCGCGCCACGGGTCATCCATGCACCCGGACACACCGACGGGAACTGCGCCTTGCTCCTGGAGGAGCGAGGGATCCTCTTCGCCGGAGACGTCCTCACCACGTGGAACCCCCTCACGGGCAAGGTCGGCCCACAGATCATGCCCTCGGCCATGAACAGTGACACGCCCGAGGCCCTGCGGTCGTTGAAGGCGCTCGACGGGATCCCGGCCGAGCTGATGCTTCCCGGCCACGGTGAGCCATGGGATCAGGACCTCAGCGAGGCGATCAGGCTGGCTCGCGCCGCGGGACCCTCGTAACAGGCGGTCTAGCGGATGAGACGGTCCAGCCGTCTGTCCGACAATCGGCGACCGTCCGTCTGACACGCCGGGCAGTAGGTGACCTCGTGCGACTCGTAGCTCACGCGTCGCAGGTCTTCTCCGCAGCGGGGACACGGCTCTCCATACTTGCCGTGGACGGTGAAGTGATCGCCGATCTTGGTGGGTAGCCCGCCGGTCCGTGCGCGTTCGGCCGCGAGCGCCTCATCCATGACCTCCCCGGTCGCGCGCAGCAGCGTTTCACGCTCGTCGGGCGTGAGCTTGGCGAGGGACGCGTAGGGCGAGAGCCGCGCCCGATGCAGGATGTCGTCGCTGTACCCGCGGCCGACGCCGGACACGGTCCGTTGATCGCGCAGGATCGTGTGCACGCGACGCGGGTCGTCGGTCTCCCGGACCCAGTCGGCGAACCCGTCCGACAGCACCTCCGGCCCCAGCTTCTCCAGCGGCCCGTCGTCGCCGGGCGCGAGCACCCACCACCCGGCCTTGCGCTCCTTGCCGAACTCCTTCAGGAGCACGCTCGGCCGGTCCTCCGCGCGGATGCGCAGGACGCACCCGCGCGGCTTGGTGGACTTCGGTGGCGATTCCACATCGACGCGACCGCCCTGCGACAGATGGAACAGCAGCCGGTAGCCGCCGTCCAGGTCGACGACGACGAACTTGCCGCGATGCCCGACGTGGTCGATCCTCCGTCCGAGGAGCTCGTCGGGGCGAGGCGCGTACGTCTTCAGCGACGAGAACTGCAGCATGTCGAGCGCCCGAAGCGTCCCGCCGCGCAGCACGTCGTCAAGACGCTCGGCCAGCGCCTGCACCTCCGGGAGCTCAGGCACGGCCCTCGACCCGGGCCAGCCACTCGCCGATCATCCCGAGCGTCTCCGCGGGGCGCTCCTCCTGAGACATGTGCGAACAGCCCGGCATCACCGCGAACTCGGATCCCGCGATGCCGAGATGGGCGAGCTCGGCGGTCGCCGGCGTGACCTCGTCGTGCTCCCCGCAGAAGATCAACGTCGGCACCTGGATGCGATGGAGCTGCGAGGTGATGTCCCAGTCCTTGATGGTGCCGATCACGTGGAACTCGCTCGGTCCGTTCATGAACGAGTAGACCTCGGGGTTCGCGGCGAGTCCCTCGATGGTCCGCGCGAACGACCCGGGCCACGGATCCATCCGGCACACGTGCTTACGGTAGAAGACCATCATGGCCTCCTCGTACGCCGGATCGTCGAACGTGCCGTCCGCCTCGTGGGCGCGGAGCGTCGCCTCGACGTCGGCCGGCAGCTCCGCGCGCAGCTTCGCGAGCTCCGTGAGCCAGAACGGGATGTTCGTCGGTGAGCTCTCGACGATCAGGCTCGCGAGGCCCGCCGGCCGCGTGATCGCGTAGGCCATGCCGAGCATGCCGCCCCAGGAATGACCCAGCACGTGCACGTCCTCCAGACCCAGCGCGTCGCGGATCGCGCCGACCTCTTCGACGTAGAGCTCCGTGGTCCACATCGTCGGGTCGTGTGGTTCCTCGATCGCAGAGTTCCCGCAACCCAGCTGGTCGTAGAAGACCACGCGGCGACCCTCGGCGAGCGCCTCGAACGGCTCCATGTGATGCCACGTAAGACCGGGTCCACCATGCAGGCAGAGGATCGGGAGCTTCCCGGGCTCCTCTGCCTCGCCGACCACGCGGTACCACGTCCGATATCCGCGGAACGCGATCATGCCTTCATCGACCGTCTGCGTCACTGTGTCCTCTCAGATCGTCGCGGCGGCGGCCGCCCGGACGATATCGATGCATTCGTCGATCCGGTCGCGATGCGTCCGGTGGCTCACGATGCATGCACGCACGACGTACTCGCCGCGCACGAGGGTGCTCGAGAGGAACACGCGCTTGGACGCGTTGATCGCGTCGAGGAACCGGCGGTTCGACGCCTCGTCCGCCCCGCGCAGCCGGAACGGCACCACCGTGAGCTGCGGCGCCCACGGGATCTCCACCTGCGGCATCTCCTGCAACGCTTCGAGCAGGTGATCGGTCAGGTCGAGCTTCTCGTCGAGCGCTTCGCGGAACGCGGCCACACCGTGAAGCTTCAGCGGCATCCAGACACGCAGGCCACGGTTGGGTCGCGAGAGTTCGGGCGAATACTCAGTGAAGTTCGGCAGCTCGCCCTCCGGCGCCAGGTCCTGGAGGTAGGCGGCGCCCTCGTAATGCGCGTCGCGGAGCGCGGCACCGTCGCGCACCACCAGCGAACCGATCCCGTACGGCAGGAACAAGCCCTTGTGGGGGTCGAGCGTCACCGAGTCGGCTCGCGTGATCCCCGCGAACCGCTCGCGCCCGCGCTCCGTCAGCTGGAAGAAGCCGCCGTAGGCCGCGTCGACGTGCATCCACATGCCTGCCTCGGCGGCGACGTCGGCGACGTCGTCCAACGGATCGATCGCGCCCGTGTTGGTCGTCCCGGCGGACGGGACCACCAGGAACGGGCGGAGCCCTGCCGCACGGTCGGCCCGGACCATGTCGCGCAGCGCGCCGGCGTCCATCCGGAGCTGGGTGTCCGTGGGCACGATCCGCAGGTTCCGCCTGGAGAAGCCCGCAAGGTTCGCGGCCTTCGACACGCTCGCGTGGACCTGCTCGCTCACGTAGTACCTGCCGTCCCAGAAGTCCTCACCGAGCTTGCGGTGGCGCGCCGTGACGATCGCGGAGAAGTTCGCCATGGAGCCGCCGGACGTGAGCAGGCCGCGCGCGCCGTCCGGGTACCCGAAGAGGTCGCAGAGCCAGCGCACCACGTTCTGTTCGATCTGCACCATCGCGGGGGACGGCCCCCACAGGTTGATGTAGCGGTTCACGCCCTGCGCGAAGAATTCGGCGAGCGCCGCCGTGTAGAGACCGCCGCCCGGGATGTAGGCCAGGTAGCCGGGGCCGGCGAACTCATACGTCTTCGTCGCCGCGAGCTGCATCTGGCCGAACAGCTCGTCGAAATCCCCACCCAGCTCCGGCGGGCTTCCGCGGAGTGCGCGCGCGTCGTCGATGCCTCCCGCGGTCGCCTCTGCGGGAGCGTCATCGAGACCCTGGATGAAGTCGACCAGGTAGTCGACCACGGCCTCGCCCATGGCGCGCATGTCCTCCGGCTTGGGGTCGAGCGGGTACATGGCGCCCATCGTACCGGCGACGTTCGTCAGCCGGCTGACACGCGATCGAGGAGGCGCCGGGAGGCCGAGGCCACCTCGTCGACGGCGGCGTTGAACGCCTCCTCGTTCTTGCGCGACGGCGCACGGTACCCGCTCACCTTCCGCACGAACTGCAGCGCGGCGGCGCGGATCTCCTCTTCGGTTGCGGCCTCGTCGGGCCTGCGGAGGGTCTTGATGCTTCGACACATGCCGGGAACCGTACCGCGCCCGGGCGCTAGCGCCGAGACACGAGGTCACGCACGGTCTTGACCGCAGCTCGCGCCCGCTCGAGGTCGGCGTCGGGGGCCGGCCGGCCGGAGAACCGGTCCCGCTCGAGCGTGGCGACCACGACCTCTGCCTCGTCCACGACCGCGCGTTCGATCGCCGGATCCGCGGAGACACCCCGGAGGTACTCGCGCGGCGTCGCGTGCTCCACGAGCGGATGCCCGCGCGGCGTGAGCACGTCCGTCAGGTCGAGGTACGCGCCGAGGGCCGCGGCCTGCGTGGGTGCCCGCGCGCGCCGGCGCCGGCGTGACGTCGCGAACAGCGCGATGAGCCCCAGCACCGCCAGGACCACCGGCCAGGCGCGGATCAGCCCATCCCGCACGACCCCGACACCGATGCCCGCGTCCCGGAAGAGGTTCTTCACCGAGCCCGGCACGGCGGCCGACAGGAACCGCCCGACGGCCGCGATGACCTCGCCTCCGATGAACCGGCTGCTCCCATGCGGGAGCCGCCTCCGGCACGCCGAACGTCGGGTCGTACGGGACCCACCCGATGCCCGGGTAGAACACCTCGACCCAGGCGTGCGCGTCCGACTGCCTCACCTCGAAGTACCCGGTCAACGGGTTCCGTTCCCCGGGTCCGTACCCCGTCACCAGGCGGGCCGGGATCCCGAGCGTGCGGAGCATGACGGCGAGCGAGCTCGCGATCTGCTCGCAGAACCCCGTGCGCGTCACGAACAGGAAATGATCGACGGCGTCGACACCGGCGGGATCGGGGGGCACGTCGAGGTCGTACGTGGTGTTGCGGCGGATCCAGGATTGCACCGCCTGCACGCGGTCGTACTCGGTCGTCGCGCCGGCGGTGATGCGACGCGCCAGGTCGCCGACCCGATCGGGAAGCGTCGCAGGGAGCTGCGTGTAGATCGGCTCGCTCACGATCGGTCCGGGCGGATGCGCCAGGCGCAGCGTGCGTGCGTCGGTCACCGGCACGTCGGAGATCACGGAATACACCATGCCCTCGTCGAGGAGGATCGGCGAACGGATGGAGCCGTAGTGGTCCACCTTCAGCCCCGCGGACGGGAAGTACACCTGCTCCGGGATGGCCGCGGCGAACAACACGTTCGGCTGCGGCGTGTCGATGTAGAACGTCTGGGTGACGCGCGAGATCGGCACCGGTCCGATCGGTCCCGCGAGCCCCGGGGGCACGGTGACGGCGTTCGGTGCGTCGCTCGCCTGCAGCGGCTCGGTCGCCCGATCCGAGATCGTCCAGGTGGTGCCGTCGTACGTGTCGAACGCCTCCGCGCGCCAGAGGGCGGCCTGCGGCGCGCGTACCCGGAACGCGATCTGGTCCGAGAGGTGCCCGCGAGCGCGGAGGTCGACGACGTCGCTGAAGCCCGGGTAGGCGTCCGCCGCGAAGTTCACGACCCCGTCGCCGGCCGCCGCCGGCAGCGAGGGGTTGTCCACGCCGCCGGCGAAGTTCGACACGGCCGATGCGGCGCCCCCGAGCGAGAACGGCAGCGACCGGATGAGCGTCCCGGGGAGCCTCGGGATCCCCATGAAGACCAGGATGGTCGCGAGCACGACGGACGAGCCCGCCCACACCGCCCCGCGGATCGACGCCGCCGTCCCACCGCTCGCGGTCGTCCGGCGGCGAACCGAGACGGGCTGCGTGGTGACGCCCGGGCGCGGCCGGCTCGACAGGAACAGCCATCCGCCGCTGAGGATCGCCCACGGGATCACGAACACCACGAACGAGGACGAGAGGGAGAGCGCGCCGGCCTCCGCCATCAGGATCACGCTGGAGACCATCGAGAACGCCAGGTCGCGACGTCGCGGCACGTCGAACGCGTGGAGCACCTGCACCCAGAGGAACAGCGACGCCAACGGCACACGGGCCTGGTCGACCGAGCCCGCCAGTTGGACGCTCTGCAGGAACGCCGCGAACGCCGCGAGCAGTCCCACGGAGAGCAAGACCTTGGTCGTGAGGTTCGAGTGGTGACGCTGCTTGTACGAGAACACGTAGCCGACGGGTGCCAAGACGAGCGGCAGGATCGCCGCCGTGCCGTTCACACCGCCTTGCGCGACGACGGCCAGGATCGCCACCTCGACGGCACCGGCGACGACCACACGCATCGCCACGGACTCCTCGGGGGTTCCGGCGCCGCCGCGCATCTTCGCGAGGATGGAGGTCGCAACGGTCACGCCGTCACCACCGGTTCCCGGGTGAGCGCGACGTCGAGCGGCGTTCCCTGGCGCCACGGGTAGACGTCGGCACCGGACCGGACCAGCGCGCTCACGAGCCCATCCACCTCCGCCTGCCCCAGCGACGCGATCCTCTTCGCGTCATCGGCCCCCACCTCGACGGGCACCGCGACGACGGACGTGTGCGCGGCGGACATCGCCTGGATCGCCCGCGCGAGCGCGCCGTCCCCGTTCGTCCGCCAGGTGGGGAAGATGAGGACCACGACGTCGACGTCCCGCAAGGCCTCCGCGGCCTTGTCCACGAACTCCGCAAGCGGAACCCCGTCGGGCACGATCGCGGCGAGCCGGCGACGGAGCGCTCCCTCATCCACGTCGTCCCACACCTCGACGGACCGGCCCGGACGCGCCGAGATCAAGCGCATGGTGTGACCCTCGCCGAACGCGACGCGGGCGATGGATGCGGCGGCCGTGCAGCACGCGTCGAGCGGCGTTCCCTCGTCGCCGACGTCGGCGAGCGTGTCGACGACGATCGTCAGGCGTTGCGAACGCTCCTCCTCCAGCTCACGCACCATGACGGTCCCGGTGCGAGCGGTCGAGGGCCAGTGCACGTGGCGAGGGCTGTCGCCGGGACGGTAGTCGCGGATCCCCAGGTATTCGGGCCCGGACCCGCGGTGCGGGTCGGGACGCGAGCGGCGGCTGGGATCCGATGCCGAGGCCAGGAACGGGAGCGGGCCGAGCGGGAGGACGGGCGGCAGCACGATCGTGCTGCCGCCGACGGTGAGGGTCCGGCGCCGTTCGGCGACGCCGAACGGCGCCGCGGACCGGAGCGTGACCGGCGTCCCCTCCTGCACCCCGCGCTTGCGCGCGGGGCGCACGGTCACCAACTCGACCCGTTCGCCCGGCGACACGCTCGTGACGTACAGGCTCGTCGGGGCGACATGTGCATCGTCGAGCGTCAGACCCAGGCGCACGCCACGTGAGCGGTTGGTGACGACCAGGTCGACGAACGCCTCTTCTCCCTGGACGACCTCGGCGGGCGCGCGACGTTCGACCTCCACCCCGCGGAGCATCCGACCCGGGAGGATCACGCCGGACACGAGGGTGCCCAACAACAGGGCGCAGAGGACGAACAGCCACCCCGCCTGAACGTTCGTTCCGAGCAGGAAGAGGAGGCCGGCCCCGAAGGCGAGTCCGGCAGCCCGCTTGCGCAGGCGCACGGTCAGGATCTCCCGACGACGCCGAGCGGGACCGTGACCTCGTCCAGGACCCGGCGCACCACCTCGCGTCCCACACCCGCATCGCTCCTGCCCTGCCGAGGGATCAGCCGGTGCGCGAGCGCCGCCGGCGCCAACGCTTTCACGTCATCCGGGAGCACGAAGTCACGGCCTTCGCTGATCGCGCGCGCCTGGGCGCAACGGGTGAGGGCGATCATCGCGCGAGGCGAGGCCCCGAGCGCGACCTCCGGTGCCGTTCGCGTCGCGTGTACGACGGCCACGACGTAGTCGATCACGGTCTGGTCGACGTGGACCTCGCGGACGGCATGCTGGCAGTGGACGATGTCCTGCGGGCCCATCACCGCCTCCAGGTCTTCGATCGGGTGGCGGAGCAGCTGACGCCGGACGATCTCGGCGGCGCGCGACCGGTCCGGATAGCCGACCGCGACGGTCAAGGAGAACCGGTCGAGCTGACCCTCCGGCAGCGGATAGGTCCCGTGCTGGTCGATGGGGTTCTCGGTCGCGATGACGACGAACGGCGACGGCAGCAGGTGCGTGATGCCCTCGACGGTCACCTGCCGCTCCTCCATCGGCTCGAGCAACGCCGACTGGGTCCGCGGCGTCGTGCGGTTGATCTCGTCGACCAGCACGACGTTCGCGAAGATGGGGCCGGGCTGGAACCGGAACTCGTGGCGGCCCTGGTCGTAGACGCTGATCCCCGTGACGTCCGAGGGCAGCAGGTCGGGGGTCGCCTGGATCCGGTTGAACTCGCCGCCGATCGAGCGGGCGAGCGCGCGCGCCAACATCGTCTTCCCCACGCCCGGCACGCCCTCCAACAGCAGGTTGCCCTCGGCGAACAGGCAGATCGCCGCGGTCTCCACCACCGCCGGGTTGCCCGCGATGACCCGCTCGACGTTCTCGACGAGTCGACGGAAGGCAGCGGTGGTCTCACCCACGAGGGGCTCGGGAAGGCTCACCACTTGGGTGTCGACGCAGGGCGGTCCTCGCTTGAGGGTGGGGTCAGGACCGCTTCGCGGCCAGGGTCGTGATGGCCTCCATCACGACCCTGTGCGCGAGCAGCGCGGTGATCTCTGCATCGTCGTACGGAGGCGAGACCTCCACCACGTCCATACCCACCAGGTCGACCTGCGACACGATCTGCCGGATCGCGCGCAGGAGCTCGCGAGCGAGCATCCCGCCCGGCTCGGGTGTCCCGGTCCCCGGGGCCATCCCGGGATCGACGACGTCGATGTCCACGGACAGGTAGATGCACTCGGGACCGTCGAGCGCCTCGGCGATCGCGTCGGCGATCACGGCCTCGGACCCGCGATCCTCGATCTCGACCATGGCGTGCCAGCGGAGACCGTGCTCACGCATCCACTCGAACGTCTCCTTCTCGGGCCAGTAGCCGCGAAGGCCAACCTGGACGAAGTTCGGGCCCGCGATCCAGCCCTCCTCGATCAACCGGCGCATCGGCGTGCCGTGGCCCACGAGGGACCCCCACTGCTCGGCGCCGGTGTCCGCGTGCGCGTCGAAATGCACGATGCCCACGCTCCGCGGGTGCTGCACCCGCGACACGGCCGCGGCGCTGGGGTACGTGATCGAGTGATCGCCTCCGAGCACGATCGGGATAGGCCCGGCACCCGCCACGCGGAACACCTTCTCGTGGATCACGCGGAGTCCGCGGTCCAACCGGGCAGGGACGACGGGTGCGTCGCCGGCGTCGACGACCTTCAACCGGGCGTATGGCTCGACGTCCTGCTGGATGGACCAGGCGGCGGTGTTGCTCCAGACGGTCGGAGCCATCCGGATCGCCCGCGGGCCGAACCGCGCGCCGGGTCGCGACGACACGGCGTCGTCGAGGGGTGCCCCCACGATCGCGACGTCCGCCGCCGCCGCCCGGAGGCTCTCGTCGTCCGTGGCCCAGGGAAGCTTCTCGAACGAGCCGCGCCAATCAGAGTAGTACGGCAGATCCTCGGAGCTGAACTCCGTGAACTCGTCCTCCGCGCGAAGCTCGCTCTGCTCGATCCGGAAGTCGCGGTCGGCAGTCATGGCGGGACAGCTTCCCACAGGCCGCACGATCCGAGGAACCTCATCTCGCGGGGGCTCCTTGACACTCGAACATATGTTCGATAGCATGTCCATCCGACCCGCCGAACCCCGATCCTCCCCCGGAACGGAGCCGGCAGTGGCAAGGCAACACCGCAGCGTCGAAGCGCTCACCTCGCACGTCCAACGACTGCACCGCGACATCTCGCATCTGCAAAGAGAACTGCTCGACACCCTGACCGAGCTCGAGGAGGCGGAGGCCTGGATCGAGGACGGCGCGTACGACATGGCGCACTGGACCACGATGCAGCTCGGCATCTCGCGTTGGAAGGCGGAGCGCTGGTTGTCCTCCGGACGGGCGTTGAGGACGCTTCCGGCCACGGCCGACGCGCTCGAGCGGGGCGTGCTCGGCATCGACAAGGTGGTCGAGCTCACCCGGTTCGCCGGATTCGATGACGAGGACGCCCTCGTGCGCTGGGCGCAGGGCGTCTCCTCAGGGGCGATCCGTCGCATCGGCGATCTGCGGGCGCGCGAAGGGATCCAGGAGGACACGGTCGCCGCTGAGCGTGAACGATGGCTCGAGTACCGCTACGCGGACGGCGGACGTCGATTCCGGCTCGATGCCCAGCTGCCGGGCGCCGCGGGAGCCGTGGTCGCGCGCGCGCTCGACCGCTTGGGGGACCAGATCCCGGTCATGCCCGACGAGGGGTCCGAGCGGTTCCTGGGTGCCCGGCGTGCCGACGCCCTCGTGGCCCTGTGCTCGGTTCAGCTCGCCGATGCCACCGACCAGGATCGGGCGACCGTCGTCGTCCATGCGGAGCTGGACGCTCTGCTCGAACGCGACGCCAACGCCCTCATCGAGGACGGGCCCGTCATCGGCGGCACCACGCTGCACCGGCTCCTGTGCAACGCGCGGATGCAGGCCGTGGTCGAGCACCCCGACGGGACCGTCCGCGGGGTCGGCCGGCTCTCGCGCGAGCCGGCTCCGTGGATGATGCGCCAGCTCCGCCATCGCGACGGCAGCTGTCGGTTCCCGGGATGTGACGCCAGGCGTTTCACCCAGGCCCATCACGTCGAATGGTGGTCCCGTGGAGGGGGAACCGACCTCGACAACCTCGTGCTGGTGTGCGCCTTCCATCATCGGCTCGTGCACGAGCACGGGTGGGTGCTGACTCGCGAGGGCGACGGCGAGCTCACCTGGGTCCGGCCGAGGAACGTGCGGATCCCGGGCCGGGCCGGACGCAGCCTGACCGTGCGCTCGGGCTCCCGGCAGCGCCAGCCGACCTTACGGGCAGCGTGGGATGATGATCGCCATGCAAGCCGAACCCTGGCAGGACGGCGACCTCTACGAACCCTACGTGGGTCGCTGGAGCCGAGCGGTCGCCGCGACCTTCCTGGACTGGCTCGAGATGCCGGCCGGCGGTCGTTGGCTGGACGTCGGGTGCGGCACCGGGGCGCTCTCGGAGACGATCCTGCTGCGCGCGGAGCCCGCTGAGGTCAAAGGCATCGATGGGTCCGAAGGGTTCGTGAAATACGCCCGCCAACACCTGGAGGATCCGCGGTTCGACGCGCAGGTCGGCGACGCGCGTGCGCTTCCGTTCGAGGACGCGTCGTTCGACGCCGTCGTGTCCGGGCTGTTGCTGAACTTCGTCTCCGACCAAGGCGGCGTGGCCAAAGAGCTCGCGCGGGTCGCGGCTCCCGGTGCACGTGTCGGCGTGTACGTGTGGGACTACGCCGGGGGCATGCAGATGATGCGGTACTTCTGGGATGCGGCCAAGGATCTGGATCCGCGGGCGCGCGAGCAGGACGAAGGTGAGCGCTTCGCGGAGATCGCCTCGTTGAAGGGGCTCGGGAGCCTGTTCGACGTCGCCGGCCTGGACGACGTTCGCTCGAGATCGATCGACATCCCGACGATCTTCCGGGACTTCGACGACTACTGGGACCCGTTCCTCGCCGGCCAGGGACCGGCGCCGGCGTACTGCGCCTCGCTCGACGACGGTCAGCAGGCCGAACTGCGCGAGCTGCTTCGCGTCCGGCTCCCCAGCAAGACGGACGGCACGATCCGCCTCACGGCGCGCGCATGGGCGGTCCAGGGACGGCGCTCTGGATCCAGCTAGTCCGAGGTGGACGAGCTGAGAGGTAGCGCCTCGATCCGACCGATCGTGCCGGCGCCGTCCCATCCGTCACCCAGCGTCTCGAGGTCCTGAGGCGCCAGAGGTCGGGCGAACAGGTAGCCCTGACCGAACGTGCACCCGAGGGCGCGGAGCTCGTCCCGCTGCTCCGCCGTCTCCACGCCTTCGGCCACCGTCGCCAGCCCGAGCGTCTTCGCCATCCCGATGATGGCTTCGACGATGATCGTGTCGCCGGGATTCGTGCCCAGCCCGGACACGAACGATCGGTCGATCTTCAGCGAGTCGACCGGGAAGCGCTGCAAGTAGGTGAGCGACGAGTAGCCAGTTCCGAAGTCGTCCAGCGCGACGTGAACACCGGCCGCGGACACACCGGTGACCGTCTTGAACGACGATTGCGCATCGTCGATCAAGGTGCTCTCGGTGAGCTCGATGCACACGAGGTCGGCATCGATCCCCGTCTCGCGGATGATCTCTTTCAAACGACCGGCGAAACCGGGCTCGCGGAGCTGGATCGCCGAGACGTTCACGTTCATGGTCACGTTCGCGAGCGGACCGGTGCCGGCGTGCCACCGTTGGGCCTGTCCGAGCGCTTCCTCCATGACCCACCACCCGACGGGAACGATCAGGCCGGACGACTCGGCGAGCGGGATGAACGCATCCGGCGCCAAGAGTCCTCGCTCCGGATGCTCCCATCGGACCAACGCCTCCACGCCGACGATCGCGCCGTTCTCCATGTCGATCAGCGGCTGGTAATGCAGGCGGAACTCTCCCCGCGCCAACGCCCGGTGCAGCTCGTTGATGGTGTCGATCGGCGAGATCGTCGACGACCGCATGGCATCGTCGAAGAACTCCGATCGGTTCCGCCCCTGCTCCTTCGCGCGGTACATCGCGGCGACCGCGTCGCGGATCAACCCTTCGGCCGACGCCCCCGGATCCGTGGCGAGGGCCATCCCGAGGCTCGCCGTCACGAACGCCTCTCCGCCGGGGAAGTCGAATTCCCGGGAGAGCACGTCCATGAGCCTGGCGGCCATCCGACCGGCCTCCTCGATCGTGTCGATCCCCTCGCAGATCGCGACGAACTCGTCGCCGCCCAGTCGCGCGACGGTGTCGGTCGGTCGCACCGCTCCCGTCAAGCGCTGGCCCACGGCCGCGAGGAGGAGGTCACCGGTCGCATGTCCGAGCCCGTCGTTCACCTCCTTGAACCGATCCAGGTCGAGGAAGAGCACGACGACGCCCACGCTCCCTCTCCCGAGTCGAGCGATCGCCTGCTGGAGCCGATCGAGGAGGAGACGCCGGTTCGGCAATCCGGTGACGGCGTCGTGCAGAGCGGTATGGATCAATGTCGCCTCGACCCGCTGACGCTGGCGCGTGGCCCTCACGATGCGCCACAGCACCAGGATCGACACGACCGCCGTCAGCGCACCGTCCAGGATGTCGCCGCGGTTCCGCTCGGCGAGCCCCCGGAAGATCAGAACGGCGGGAGCGACCAGCAATGCCACCCCGAGCATCGCTGTCCGACCCCACCCCAGCGTCGTCTCCTCGCGATGCGAGTTGCGTTCGGTGAGCGAGCCCATCTCGGGATGGAGCGCCGCCGCCCCGAGTCCGACATACGCCAGCAGCCAGGTCGCATCCAACAGTCCCGCGGTGTACGACGACGACTGTTGGAGGACCGCATACACGAGATCGCCGAGCAACATGAATGAGAAGGACCCGAGCACAAGCCACAAGACGGGCGACCGGCGCCCCGGCACGAGCGCCAGCCGGATGAGCACCGTCAGGATCGCGAGGTCCATCACGGGGTACGCCGACACGACGACCCGATCGATCACAGGGGTCAGCGAACCCGCCGACGGCATGATCACCAGGCTCAAGACGAGCACCCCGCCGCCGAGCGCCACGACGGTCGCGTCGAGGAGGGCATCGGGGTCGCGACCGCCTCTCGAACGGGCGAACCCCAGGCAGCCAACCGCAAGGGCCACGTACGCCGGCAGGTAGAGCGCGTCCGCCAAGGAAGCAACCGGCGCTTCCCGGTGCAGGATGTCCCCGTAGACGTTCCACACGGCGTCACCGGCAACGAACAGAGCCAGCCCGACGGCGTACAGGATCCATGGGATCAACCGGGCGGACCCGCTCTGGCGGCGGATACCCACGACCATCGCCACGACGCACGCGACGCCGAACACGTCATAGGCGAGATCGCCGATCGGGTAGGCGTGCGGCAGCACCGCATACAGCAACGCGCTGGCGGCTCCTACGAGCGCGAAAACGCGGTGTGGATGCTTGATACCTCTGGTGTCGACCATCCGGCCCTCGGCCTGTAGGCGGATGGGTCGGCGTACGTCTCGGCGTTACCCCTTCAGGATCTGCCGCGCCGCGTTGGCGCCGGGGCCGCCCGTGATGCCGCCCCCGGGGTGAGCGCCGGATCCGGCGAGGTACAACCCGTCGAGCACGAACCGATAGCGCGCCTGGCCGTTCAGGGGCCGCCACATGAAGAACTGGTCCAGCCCGGGCTCCGCGTGATAGACGTGCCCGCCCGACAGCCCGAACTCCACCTCGAAGTCCTCGGGCGTGACGACCTGCCGGGCCTCGATCAGCTCGCCCAGGCCCGGCGCGTACTGCTCCAGCGTCTTCACGGTGATGTCGCCCAGACGCTCGCGCTCGGTGGACCAATCACCGTCGCGCAGGTGTCGGGGCGCGGCCTCGACCAGCACGCTCATGACATGCTTGCCCTCGGGAGCGAGCGTGGGGTCGGAGAGCGTCGGGATCGTCGCCTCGAGCCACGGCTCCTCCGCGATGTGCCCGAACTTCCACGCGTCCTTCGCCCGCTCGACGTGGTCGATGCTGGTGCCGATCACGATCCGGCCCTTGAGCCGCTCGACGTCGTCGGCCCCGCTGAACGACGGGACGTCGGACAGCGCCAGGTTGACCTTGGCGGTCACGCCCGGCTGGCGGATGTTTCCGGCACGCCACACCATGGTCGGTCCGAGCTCGACCGGATCGCAGAGCGACAGCGTCCGCTTCGGATCGGCGGCCGAGACCACGGTCGCCGCGTCGATCGTCTCGCCGCCGGCCAGCGTCACGCCGAGCACGCGGCCGTCGCGCGACCGGATCTCCGCGACGTCGGCGCCCGTGCGGATCGTCACGCCGAACGCCTTCGCGCTTGCCTCGAGCGCCGTCGCCAGGGCGCCGCTGCCGCCCTTCGCGGTGGTGCTCTGTCCCGGCGCTCCCCCGTCGTTGCCCGCGGAATCCATCAGGAACACGGCCGCCGAACCCGCGGCCCACGGTCCCGTGGCGGTGTAGAGCACACCGCGCGTGGCGAGCGGTCCGCGGATCGCCTCGTCCTCGAACACCTCGGCGACCAGGTCAGCGACCGCCATCGGCAACGCGCGGATCGCCTCGCGGCCGGTCTTGGCCCCGAGGTCACGGAACGCCTTCCCGAGCTTCAGCCCGGCGATCGCGTCGGCGATCGACGGCGACCTGGCGTCCGGCGGCGTGATCGCGTTGATGTAGGCCAGGAAGCTCGCGACCGCACGGACCTTCTTGTCGAACGCCGGGTACACCGCGGCGTCGTGCGCGTGACGCGGCTTCAGCCCCTCGGCGGTCGTGGCGGCATCGCTCCAGAACGTGACAGCCGAGCCGTCGGGTTGCGGCGCGAACACCCGAACGTCCGGCTCGATCAACTCGAGACCGAAGGCATGAAGCTTGAGGTCCTTGATCACGGATCGGCGGAGACGCCCCACCGTGTGCGCGATCCCCGGCGCCGTGAACCCGGGCGCGATCTGACCGTTCCGCAGGATGCCACCGACGACGTCGCTCCGCTCCAGCAGCGTGACGTCCCTGCCGGCCTTGGCCAGGTACGCCGCGGCGACCAGGCCGTTGTGGCCGCCGCCGACGACGATCACGCGCTCCGTCGCCATCACGCCACCTGCTTCCCGCCGCGCTTCTTCTCCTTCAGGTACTCGAGCGCGGCGATGCGGCCGGGCGCGCCCATGATGCCGCCGCCCGGGTGCGTCGCCGAGCCGCACATCCACAGGTCCTGGACCGGCGTGCGGTATCGAGCCCATCCCGGCACCGGGCGGTTGAAGAACAACTGCTCCAGCGAGAGCTCGCCCTGGAAGATGTTGCCCTCGGTGAGGCCCGTGACGTCCTCGATGTCCTTGGGCGTGATGAACATCGTGTGCAGGATCTTGCTGCGGATGTCGGGGAACCGTTCCTCGAGCGTGTCGATCACGTTCTGCCCGAACGCTTCCCGTTCGGTGTCGTCCCACTCCTTGCCCGGCTCCAGCTTGTACGGCGCGTACTGCACGAAGCAGCTCATGATGTGCTTGCCGGGAGGCGCCATGGACGGGTCGACGAGCGTCGGCATGATGCAGTCGATGTACGGGCGCCGGCTGAACCGGCCGAACTTCGCGTCGTCGTACGCGCGCTCCATGTAGTCGAGGTTCGGGCTGAAGCTGATCGCGCCGCGGAGCCACGGTCCGACGCCCGGCTTGCACGCCAGCTCCGGCAGGCCGTCGAGCGCCAGGTTCACCTTGCCGCTCGAGCCGCGGTACTTGTAGCGCCGCACCTCGGCCTCGAAGTCCGGATCGAGCGTGCCGGGTTCCAACAGCTTCAAGAACGTGAGGTTCGAGTCCACGGAGGACAGCACGGCGCCGGCGCGGACGGTCTCGCCGCTCTCCAACGTCACTCCCGTCGTCCGGCCGCCCTGCACGTCGATGCGAGCCACCGGCGCCTCGGTCCGGATCTCGACCCCGAGCGAAAGGGCCGCGTTGGCGATCGCGTTCGACACGCCGCCGGTCCCGCCCTTCGGGATGCCCCATGCCCGGAACGCGCCGTCGATCTCGCCCATGTAGTGGTGCAGCAGCACGTACGCGGTCCCCGGCGAGCGAGGACCCTGGAACGTCCCGATGATGCCGGACGCGCTCATGGTGGCCTTCAACGGCTCGGTCTCGAACCACTGGTCCAGGAAGTCGGCCGCGCTCATGGTCATCAGCTGGATGAACGTGGTCTGCAGCCGCGTCGGCAGGTCCTTGAAGCC
This sequence comes from uncultured Actinomycetes bacterium, assembly GCA_963736335.1. Lineage (GTDB taxonomy): Bacteria > Actinomycetota > UBA4738 > UBA4738 > HRBIN12 > JBBQVZ01. The sequence continues at coordinate 98,768 of CAVTOC010000006.1, forward strand.
CTTCGCCAGGCCGGCGAGCGGCAGCCAGTCCATCGGGTTGAGCTTGCCGGGGTCGGGCGGAACGATCGACAGGATCGGCTTGATGAACCGCGCCATCTCGGCCATCAGCTGGCCGTACTCCTCGTACGCCTCCGCGTCGTTCTTCGACCAGCGGCGGAGCTCGCGGATCGTCGTGCCGTGGTCGTTCACACGCCACAGGTAGTCGTCGTCGAGCGGCGTGATCGTGCCGTCGAGCGGAAGGATCTCGAGGCCATGCTTGGGCAGCTCCAGCTCGCGGATGATCTCCGGGCGGAGCAGCGACACGACGTAGGAGTACACCGAGAACCTGAACCCGGGGAAGATCTCCTCCGTCACCGCGGCGCCGCCCAGCACGTGGCGACGCTCGAGCACCAGGACGCTCTTGCCGGCCTTCGCGAGGTACGCGGCGCTGGTGAGTCCGTTATGGCCGCCGCCGATCACGACCGCGTCGTACCGCTTGGCCATGGACCCTCCCGAGACGTTCGTGATGACCGGAGGTCAAGCCGCCTCCGGTCGGACGGCGTGGATACGCCGGTGGCCAATGGTAGCCGGGGCGTATGGGCGGCACCAAGGAGCCCCTGACCTGTGGTCAGACGGCCCGCTTCATCCGGAAAAGACCCGATCCTCCTGCGTCGCGAGGACCCAGTCGCTCAACGTGTGGTCCCAGATGCGCGGCATGCGCTGCCCGTCCATGGATTCGATGTAGAGCTCGCCAACTCGTTCGTGCTGCCGGAGGTCGAACAACTCGGCGTCGTCGACATCCGTCTCGCGCTTCGTCATCTCCCAATAGACGATGTGGTGGGGCATCCTCGCCTCCCTCGTGATCGCTCTCAGGCGGCCCTCGCCCCGACCGTGTGACGCTCCTGCTCCTCCTGCTGCTGCTCGGGCATGACCGGCTTCCGCTGGATCGCATGCGCGGTCGTGGACGCCATCCACATCACGATCGTGACGACGGCGAGCGACACCAACACCGTCTCGCTTCCCGAGAACAGCCCGATCACGATCAACACCAGCGCAACGGAACCGAGCACGGCCATCGTGACGGTGAACGGGTTCTTCATCGACCATTCCGTCGTGCTCCTGCCGCCGAGGATGCACATCGCCCACCCCACGGCGCCCAGCACGACGATCCCCGCCGTGACGCTTCCGAGCAGCGGCCAATCCCACTCCTGGGTCACCGCGACCGTGATGGCGACCGCAGCGCCCGCCAGGATCGTCGTCGCTCCATCCCTCCACGTGAGCCTCATCTGGAGTCGCCTCCTTCGTTCGATCCCGGTACCAGCCTCCTGCACGGAGCGCGCGACCTCAAGGACGGGGGTCCCGGAGTCGACGGGACGCATCGGTTCCTAGGATGAGCACGTGGACGCTCCCGGCATGCCCTACTACCGGCGGGATCTCGCGCGGCCTGGTCGTCGAGCTCGGATGCGGGAGCGGGCTGCTCACCCGGTACCTGGTCGACGCCGGGCATCGCGTGATCGCGACGGATGCGTCGCCCGCGATGCTCGAACTGGCGCACCAGGTGGTGGGCGACGCAGCTGAGAGCCGTCGTCGGCCACCGGCTCGCATGATCGGCTGACCTGAGGTCAATGCTCCTCGCGACGGCGCGCATCCGGCGTCGGCTACCCTAGCGAGCCTGATGACGAAGGGATCCCCGTGAGCGTCGGCACCGTGTTCTACCCCCGCGAGGCGGAGCTGAACGCACATCTCGCGTGGGGAGAATGGTCGGGCTACCACAGCGCGGCCGTCTATGCCGACTTCCACGACATCGAATACAACGCGATCCGCGAGGCCGCGGGTGTCGTCGACGTCTCTCCCCTCTACAAGTACATCGTTCGCGGATCCGATGCCGGACGGCTGCTCGACCGCGTGATGACCCGAGACATCTCCCGTCTCCAGGTCGACCAGGTCTTCTACACACCGTGGTGCGACGAGGACGGCAAGGTGATCGACGACGGCACGATCACCCGGCTCTCCGAGGACTCCTACCGGATCACCGCCGCCGACCCCTGCGAACGGTGGTTCCGGATGAACTCGACGGGCCTCGACGCCGAGGTCGAGGACATCAGCGATCGGACCGCGGGGCTCGCGCTGCAGGGCCGGCTCTCGCGGGAGGTATTGGAGGAGGCCAGCGGGCAGGACTGGAAGGACGTGCGGTACTTCCGCCGGCGCCGGACCCAGATCGCCGACGTCGACGTCGACGTGACGCGAACCGGCTACACGGGCGATCGCGGCTACGAGCTGTGGATGCCCCTGGACGGCGCGATCGCCGTGTGGGACCGCCTCTTCGACGTCGGGCAGCGCTACGGGATCCACCCTGTCGGCATCCGAGCCATGGACGTCGCGCGGGTCGAGGCCGGCCTGATCCTGATCGAGGTCGAGTACTCCAGCTCGCATCGCGCGATCGCGCAGGAGCAGCATTACTCCCCGTTCGAGCTCGGCCTCGGTCGTCTCGTCGACCTGACGAAGGCATCGCCGTTCAACGGGAAGCGCGCACTGCTCGCGGAGCAGGCGGCCGGCGGGCCGGCGCGCCGCCTCGTCGGCCTCGAGCTCGAGTGGGCGGGCATCGAAGGTCTGTTCGCCAAGCACGACCTGGCGCCGGCCGTCTCTCCGCTCGTGCATCGCGACCCGGTGCCCGTCTACAAGGAAGGGAAGCAGGTCGGGCGCGCCACCAGCGTCACGTGGGGCCCGACGATCAAGAAGATGGTCGGCTTCGGTTCGGTGGACAAGCGGTTCGAAGCGATCGGGACGCGACTCTCGGTCGAGTGGAGCGTGGAGGGCGAGCGTGGCAAGGTGGCCGCCGTCGTCGTCCCGATGCCGTTCCTCGACCTCGAACGCAAGCGCACCTGACCCGGCTACGAGAGACCCATCACCGACTTGGTCAACCGGACCGCGGAGCTGGCGTCGGGTGCGAAGCCGTCGGCGCCCACGCTATCGACCATCGCCTGATCGACCGGTGCTCCGCCGATCAGGATCTTCACCTGGTCGCGCAGTCCCGCTTCCTCGATCAGTTCGATGTTGCGCGAGAACTCCAGCGCGGTAGTCGTCAAGAACGCGCTCATACCCACGACGTCCGGGTGCATCTCGCGGATCGCATCGACGAACCGCTCACCCGGCACGTTGATGCCGAGGTCGATCACTTCGAACCCGGCGCCCTCCAACATCACGTCGCAGAGCTTCTTCCCGACGTCGTGGATGTCGCCCGCCACGGTGCCCATGACGAACCGCCCGATCGTCTCGACGCCGGCAGCGGCGATCAAGGGACGGATGATCGTCATGGCTCCCTGCATGGCGTTGGCCGCTATCAGCATCTCGGGAAGGAACACCTCGCCCGTCTCGTAGCGCCGACCCACCTCCTCCAACGCCGGGATCATGGCGTCGAAGAGCAGGACGGTCGGCTCGATATCGCCGTGCAAACCCTCCCGCGTCGCCGCCATCGCCCGGTCGACATCGCCGGAGAGCACGAAGCCGTACAGCTCGTCGAGCAGCCCCTCTCGGTCGATCACTCCGATCCTCCTCGAACGATCGGATACACCCCGAACTCCGCGACCGCATCGACCATCGCGAGGATGTTCTCGGCCGGTACGTCGTCCATCACGGTGTGGACGGAACTGGCCAGGTAGCCGCCGCCGGGGGCGAGGATCTCGATCACGCGTCGAACCTCCGCCCGCACCTCGTCGGGGGTCCCGGTCGGCAGGATCCGGTGGGTGTCGACGCCTCCGCAGAACGTCAGCCGGTCACCCCATCGCGCCTTCAGCTCCTCCAGGTCGGCCATCTTCCCGGCGGAGGTCTGGATCGGGTTGAGGATGTCGACCCCCATCTCGACGAGATCGTCGACCAAGGGGAACACGTCGCCGTCGGTATGGAAGAAGATCTTGGCCGACGTCCGTTCCCGGATGGATCGGATGTAATCCGCGTGGATGGGCTTGAGGACCCCGCGGTACATGTCCGGCGACATCAGCAGGCTCTCCTGGGTGCCGAGGTCGTCGCCGATCTTGATGATGTCCACGTTCTCACCCAGTGCTTCCAGGAGATGGCCCATCAACGTCTTGCACCTCTCCTGGATCTTCCACAACAGGGCCTCGGCGAAGTCCGGATGCAGGGCGAGATTCATCAGGAACGTGTCCATGCCCTGCATCGCGAAGGCGCGCTCGAGTGGGAAGAGCAGCCACGGCGTGGCCATGATCGCGTAGCGGTTCTCGACGGCCAGACGCGCGGCTTCCGCCGCCACGTGCGCGACGCGGGTCGGATCGTCCATGTCCGGCCAGGGGTAGTCCTCGATCTCTTCGATGGTCGTCGCGGACGCCATCGGGCACACCATCGGGAACCACTCGCCGGGACGGATCTCGGTCGCGCCCGAACCCCACGAGTTGATGTAGTCGGCGTGCGGCGGACGCGTGGCGTTCTGCTCGAGCACCCACGCCGGTTCGAGGTCGAGGACCCCTCGGACATCCGACCCGAGGCGAACCAGCGTCTCCTCGTCGACCGCCGCCGTGCCCAGCTCCGGCCACCGGTAGAGGTACTCGTCGGCGGCATCGATATCGAGCAGCTGCTTGAGCTCGCGATACGGCTTCATCTTGATACCGGTGGCATTGCTCACCCCCAGCACGATCGGCACGCGGTCGGGCTCGTGGTGGCTCACCGCCGCCAGCACTCGTTCTCGCGGCGTCATGGTCATATCCGCGTCACGGGGCCATCTTAGGGTCGACCACCCGAACCCGAACCTCTGGGAGAATCGATATCGACGTGCCCCGACCGACACCTCGCTCGTTGATCCTCTTCGCGCTGCTCGGCGGCGCCGTCGCGTTCATCGTGGCGGCGCTCGGCAGCACCCAGCTCGCGCTGGTCTCGGGACTCATCTGCTTCGTGATCGGCATGGCCGCGCTCGTGTGGCGCACGCGGCCCGCCTCTGCGGAGGATCCGGCCGACCCGGGTCGCCGCCGGTTCCTCACGCTCGCCGGGCTCGGCGGGTTCGCGTGGCTCTTCGTCGGCGGTGCGCTCGGCCGCGCGACTCGTTCGCTCACCCTCCCCGATCCGGTCCGGATCCAGGACGCGATGGCGGACGACCTGGGAGCCGAGTACATGGAGCTGATCCGGCGCGCGTACCACCCCGGACGGTCCGGCGAGCTCCAACTCGTGCTCGCGCCCTACAACAGCTCGAACTATCCCCCGGAATCGCGCGACCTGGTTCGGTTCTATCGAGCCACCAGTCACGCGTCGGTATGGATGTACCTGGAGCGCGTGCCGCTGGTCGTGTACGCACCGGGGCGCCTCGATCCGGCGGACGACGCCACGCGCGTCACGCTCGCCGACCTGGCCCCGACCACGGCTGCCCTGATGGGATCCAGCAGCTGGCCGGCGGATCGCGAGGGAGCGGTCCTGCCGGGGGTGCCCTCGGACACACCTCCCCCGAAGGTCATCGTGACGTTCGTGATCGACGGCGGCGGATGGAACGTGCTGCAGCACTGGCCCGACAGCTGGCCGAACCTCAAGCGCCTGATGGGTCAGGGCGTCAACTTCCGGAACGCGATCACCGGCTCCTTCCCCGCGGTGACCGCCTGCGCGCACGCCACCATCGGCACGGGCACGTATCCCAACCAACACGGCATCACCGGCCACAACATCCGCGACGGCAGCAAGGTCCGCAAGGCCTATGGCGACGCGGGGCACGCCAACCCCGGAGACCTCTTGATCCCGACGCTCGCCGATCTGTGGAGCGACGAGACCGGCAACCGGGCGTGGGTGGGCGAGATCGGCTACCAGGTCTGGCACATGGGGATGATCGGCCGCGGTGGTCCGACGCGGACAGGCGGCCAGCTCCCGGTCGGCGTCTACTGGAACGAGGGGGCGTACAAGGAGAACGGCATCGGCGAGTGGGCGCCGCACAACCCCGATCTCTTCCGGATGCCGTCGACCGTTCCCGGGCTGGACGTGTACGACGCGCACCTGCAGGCGTTCACGTCTCCGGAGTGGGATCGGTTCTTCGACCCACGAGGACGGCAGACCCCGTGCTGCGCCCCGCCGGTGGTGAAGTACCAAGGGGACCTGATCGAAGCGACGCTCCGCAGCGAACCCATCGGGCAGAGCGGGGTCACGGACCTGCTCTACATCAACTACAAAGCGCCCGACTACACCGGTCACATCTACAACATGAAGTCGGATTGGGAGGGGCTCGTGCTCCAGGAGGTCGACACGCAGCTCGAACGGGTGGTCTCCACGCTCGACGAGCTGTATCCGAACGACTACGTGCTCATCGTGACGGCCGACCACGGCCAGTGCCCGCTGCCCGACGACATGGACGGGGTGCGCCTGGATCCCGTGCAGCTCGGCGAGGACATCGATCGGCGGTTCGGCGGCGAGCTCGTCACCACCGTGCAGAGCGTGGTGCCGTCCGAGATCTACCTCCACGAGGGCGTGCTCCGCGTGAACGGGGCCTCGATCGACGACGTCGCCGCCGCGCTCCGCGACTACCGCTACCGGCAGAACATCGGACCCTACGTCCCGGTGAGCGCGATCGAACAGGACCTGCTGAACGCGAGGGAGTTCTCGGCGGTCTTCTCCACGACATACCTGGCGTCGCTCGAGGGTGTCGACCTGTCCGTGTTCGGTGAGACCGCGTACCCGGACGGCGACCCGATCGGGATCCCCGAGATCGCCTAAGCTCCCAGGCCCGTCGAGGTCTCGGCTCCGAACCGACGCCATCCACCGCGGCCCGCCCGCTTGGCCTCGTACATCGCGGAGTCCGCGCGCCGCAGGATCTCGTCCGGCGTGTCCCCGGCACCCGCGACGACGAGCCCGACGCTTGCATCGAGCGTCACCTTTGCCCCGCCCAGCACGACCGGCCGACGAACCTCGTTCAGGAACCGGGCCACGCTGGCCTCGGCCTGTTCGTCGTTGCGCACGTCCTCGACCACGATCACGAACTCGTCGCCGCCGAGGCGGGCCACGATGTCGCCCCCGCGCGCCGAGGACTCGAGCCGCTGTGCGAGCGCGCGGAGCAGCTCGTCGCCGACGGCGTGTCCCATCCGGTCGTTGACGTCCTTGAATCCGTCGAGGTCCAGGAACATCACGGCCACCTTCGTCCCTCCGCGCCCGGCCCGGGCGAGCGCCCTCCGCAGACCCTCGTCCAGGAGGTCTCGGTTCGGCAGCCCGGTCAACGGGTCGTGGAGCGCGCGGAACCGCAGTCGATCGTCTTCCGCAAGCTCGTTGGTGACATCCTCGACCGAGGTGATGCCGAAGGACGTCGTGCCGTCGAGATCCTTCGCGACCGACGTGTTCATGGAGGACCAGAACGAGGAGCCGTCCCCCCGGCGCACCCGCATCGTCCAGGTGGCGTGGGCGCCGGGCGGCCCATCGATGAGCGCCGTCACCGACATCCGGATCCGGGGACCGTCGACGGCGGGGTTGACGAGCAAGCTCCGCAGGGTCCGGCCTCGGACGCCGCCCTCGTAGTCCAACAACCGTTCCGCCGCCGGGTTGGCATCCAGGATCTCTCCACCTTCTTGCACCTTCAACACCGCGACAGGGGAACCGTCGAACACCGCTCGGTATTCGAGCTCGGCGATCCGAGCTTGTCGATGAGCCTGCTCCTGATCCCGGGCGGAGAACCCGACCCGCACCAACACGAGCGCCCCCAGCGCCGATCCCACCCACTCCCAGCACGAGCGTGTCCACGTGGCGATGTTGCGCCGAGACCAGCATGAGCACCGGAACGACGAGGATCGGGAGCCCGAAGCCCAACACGTCGAAGGGCGACAGCATGGCGTCGGGCGCCGTGCGCTGCGTGAGACTGGCCATGCTGGGGTGCAACGCAGAAAGACCGAGGGCGATATAGCTGGCCAGCCAGCCGAGATCGAGCAGCGCGCCGCTCGGATGGAGTGTGCTTCGCCCGAGCCACAGGCACGCGAGGTCGGTCGCGAGCATGAGCGTGAATCCCACGACCAAGCATCGGAACGCAGGCTCGGGCGTCCGCTCGGCGATGGTCAGCCGGACGAGGAACACCAACAGGAGCATGTCCAGCACGGGATACGACGCGTTCACGAAGGTGGCGAACGTCGGACCCGACCCCTGGACGCCGTTGCTCAGCACGACGACCCACAGGATCACCGCCAGCCCGACCGCGCCCACGAGCGCGTCGGCCGTGGCGAGCAGCAACGTCCTCCAGTCGCTCTTCACGACATAGAGACATCCGAGCGCCATCAGCGGATAGCCGAGGGCGTACGCGGCGACCCCGGGGGCCGCCACGGCATCGGCTCCGAGCATGGTCCAGAGCACATCCCCGAGGGCGTAGAACCCCAGGCCGGCGGCCAGGAAGTACCAGGGCGCCGGCCGCTCGGGCCGGAAGCGCCGGATCCCGACCACGATGGCCACCGGAGCGGAGAAGGCGATCACGGCCCAGATGGCCGAACCGAAGGTGTCGGGGAGCACGAAGTAGGCGACGGTCGCCGTCGCTCCCATAGCGAGATACGCCGTGATCGCCCGATTCCTCACGTTTCCTTCATCGGCAACCATCCGGTGAGGTCTTAGCCGTGACCCGATGCCCGGGAACGGCGGCGTGCCATCATTCCCACGGATGGCGATCGACCTGACCAGGCAGGACCGAGAGATGCTGGACGGCGGTCGGGGCGAGGCCACAGCACTCGCCATGCGGATCGTGGTCGAGATGGCCGGCGTCTGGCAGGCCGAGCGACTCATCGACGTGACCTCGGCGCACGTCGACAGCTGCCTGTATCACGGCCGGGTGGGGCTCGATCTCGCCGAGAAGCTCCTTGCAGGCGGGGCGACCGTCGCGGTCCCGACGACCCTGAACGTCTCCTCGCTCGACCTCCTCCACCCCGGCCTCGTCAGGCTCGACGCCGACACGGCTTCGAGGGCTCGTCGACTCATGGACGCGTACGTGGCGATGGGCTGCCGGCCGACCTGGACCTGCGCGCCGTACCAGCTCGAAGCACGTCCGGCGTTCGGCGAGCACGTCGCCTGGGCCGAGTCGAACGCGATCGTGTTCGCCAACTCGGTGCTGGGCGCGCGGACGAACCGCTACGGCGACTTCATCGACATCTGCGCAGCCGTCACCGGGCGCGTCCCGGAGGCGGGCCTCCATCTGGACGAGCACCGGAGAGGCCGGATCGTCTTCCGGCTGGCGGACGACATCCCGGCGCGCCTGCTGCACGACGAGATCACACCCACGTGCGTCGGTCACATCGTGGGAGCGGAAGCGGGGACACGCGTGCCCGTCATCGTCGGGCTCCCGCCCGGGACGAGCGAAGATCGATTGAAGGCGCTGGGGGCTGCCGCGGCGTCATCGGGCGCCGTCGCGATGTTCCACGCGGTGGGGATCACGCCGGAGGCGCGGTCGCTCGAGGTTGCGCTCGGTGGCAACCATGCGGAACGCGAGATCGTCGTCACGGCCGAACGTCTCCGCGCCGCGCGCGACGAGCTGACGACCATCGAAGAAGGACCCATCGCAGCGGTCAGCGTCGGCACACCCCATCTCTCCGTGGCGGAGATCGACGCGCTCGCCACGCTCGTCCGGCGGCACCCACCGACGGTTCCGTTCTACGCGAACACCGGTCGCGACATGGTCACGAGGTCGGAGGCGATCGCCGCCTTGGCCGACGCCGGCGTGACCGTGGTGACCGACACGTGCACCTACATCACGCCCATCCTGCACGACATCGAAGGTCCGGTGATGACGAACTCGGCGAAATGGGCGTGGTACGCGCCCGCGAACCTCGGGTTCGACGTGGCGTTCGGATCGATGGAGGAGTGCGTTCGGTCAGGGTCGCTCGGCCGGATATGGCGCGACCCCGACCTTTGGGGCGAGGATGCCTGAGAGCCGACCGCTCGTCGCGGGCCACGCATCGGGCATCGCCCTCGTGCTCGATGAACCGCTCAGCTTCTGGGGAGGCCTCGACCCCGAGACCGGGGAGCTGATCGACACCCATCACCCCCAGCGCGGCGCCGTCCTCACCGATCGGGTCCTGGTCCTGCCCTCGGGCCGCGGCTCCAGCTCCAGCTCGTACGTCCTGGCCGAAGCACTCCGCGCCGGCAGGGCTCCGGCGGCGATCGTCCTCCGCGAGCCCGACGGCATCGTGGCGCTCGGGGCGATCGTGGCTCGAGAGCTGTACGGCTCGACGATACCGGTGATCGTCTTGAGCACCGAGGCGTACGAGATGATCGCCGACGGGATGCCCGTCGAGGTGCACGCGGCCGACGACGAGGCGAGCGTGTCTAGACTCGCTCGATGGCCGTGACCTGCCCGTCCTGCGCCTACGACAACGACGACGACGCCCGCTTCTGCGCCGGATGCGGCGCGGCGCTCGGCTCGACCTGCGCGTCCTGCGGCACGGTCGTGCCTCCCGGCGGCCGGTTCTGTCCGAACTGCGGCGCGGCGATGCTCGGCCCCGGCACCGTCGACGCGCCGGTCGAAGAACGGCGGGTCGTCTCGATCCTGTTCGCCGATCTCGCCGGCTTCACCTCGAGCTCCGATCAGGCCGACCCCGAGGACGTGCGACGGACGCTGATCCCGTTCCACACGATCGCGAAGGAGGAGATCGAGCGATTCGGCGGCACGCTCGACAAGTTCGTCGGCGACGCAGCGATGGGGGTGTTCGGCGCACCGGTCGCCCATGAGGACGACACCGAGCGCGCGGTCCGGGCGGCCCTCGCGATCCAAGCGAGGACGGCCGGCATGGCGATCCCCGTCCGCGCGGCCGTCAACACGGGCGAGGCCGTCGTCACGTTCGCGGCCGGTCCTCAGATCGGCGAGAACGTCGCGGGCGACGTGGTCAACACCGCTTCGCGGCTGCAGGGTGTGGCGCCCCACGGCGGCGTCGTGGTGGGCGAGAGCACGTACCGATCGACCCGAGATGCGGTCGACTACCGAGAGCTCGAACCCGTTGAGGTGAAGGGCAAAGCCGATCCGCTGCGCGTGTGGCTCGTCGGGTCGGTTCGCGCGGAGACACCCGGGCGCGCCGACGAGGATCTCACTCCGTTCGTCGGGCGCGAGCGCGAACGACTCCTGCTTCGAGAGCTCTTCGACCGCTCCGTGCGCGAGTCGTCGTTGCAGTTCGTCACCATCGTCGGCGAGCCCGGGATCGGGAAGACCCGTCTGGTCGCCGATCTTCACCGAGCGCTTGTCGGCCGGGCCCGCTCCCGTGACGTGGTACCGAGGACGGTGCCTCCCCTACGGTGAATCCGTCACGTTCGCCCCGCTCGAGGAGATCGTGCGCGAAGCGACGGGCGTGATGCGTTCGGACGATCGCGAAGAAGCCGCCGGCAAGCTCGCGGACCACATCGCGCGCCTAGAGCCGAGCGCGACGGAGGCCGAGTGGCTCCGCGCCCGCCTCGCCCCCCTCATCGGGCTGGCGGAACCGAGCTCTACGGCGCCGGACCGGGCCGAGTCGTTCACGGCATGGGCGCGGTTCCTGGTCGCCGAAGCCGCGCGGTCGCCGCTCGTTCTCGCCGTCGAGGATCTCCACTGGGCGGACCAGGCCATGCTCGACTTCCTGGATCAGCTGGACGACCAGGCCGACGTCGCGCCGATCCTGCTGGTGGGGACCGCCCGGCCCGAACTCTTCGACGTGCGTCCGGCATGGGGCGGCGGCAAGGCGAACGCCTCGACCATCACGCTCTCGCCGCTGCCGGAAGACGCGATGCAGCAGCTGCTTGCCGAGTTGCTCGTGCGATCGGTCCTGCCCGCCGAGACACAGGCACCGCTCGTCCAGAGCGCGGGAGGCAACCCGCTGTACGCGCTCGAGTTCGTCCGGATGCTCGGCGACCGTGGTGTCGTGGACGACGCCGGCTCCATCGCGCTCCCGGATTCCATCCAAGCCCTGATCGCGGCGCGCCTGGACGCGCTGACGCCGGCCCAGCGATCGCTCCTGCAGGATGCGGCCGTCGTGGGCGATCATTTCTGGTCGGGCGCCGTGGCGTCCATGAACGCGAGCGATGTCGACGTCGTGGAGCGGCTGCGCGAGCTGCAGCGCCGCGGCATGATCCGGCGCTCGTCGACGCAGACGATCGACGGTCAGGACGAGCTCTCGTTCTCGCACGGCTTGGTGCGCGACGTGGCGTACAAGCAGATCCCACGCGCCGGCCGCCTGGATCGCCACCTCGCGGTGGCTCGGTGGCTGGAGGAGACCGCGGGCGACCGGCTCGAGGATCGCGCGGAACCGCTCGCGTACCACACGACCGAGGCGCTCTCGCTGGCGCGCGCGGCCCACCTGCCGCACGACACGCCGGAACTGCAGGACGAGGCTCGTCGGTTCCTCCTGATGGCGGGCAAGCGGCAGACCTCGCTCGACGTCGCGCAAGCGGCCGTGTACTACGAGCGCGCCCTGGAGCTGACCCCGGCCGATCATCCGGATCGATCCAGGATCCTCCGCGAGGCAACCGGCCTGCGATGGCGATCCGGTCGGCTGAGCGTCGACGACGCGGTGTCCGCGTACGAGGAGGCGTTGAACCTCGCCTTGTCGAACGACGACCGGGAGTCGGCGGCGTTCGCGCTCCGCCGCCTGTATTTCCAACTCGGATTCCGCGGTGACACCGAGGCGGCGCGGGCGGCGCTGCAGCGCGGGATCGAGCTCCTCGAAGGTCGGGAGCCCTCGCCGGTTCTGGCCGAGCTCTACGCCGCTCTGGCCGAGGACGAGATGTTCGCCGGCCGCACCGAGGAGTCGCTGCGCTGGGCCACGCGCGCTCTCGAGATCCCCCACTCGGACAGCATCGCGGTGATGACGTTGCACATCCGTGGGAACGGCCGCCTCGAGCTCGGCGACCCGGGAGGGATGGACGACCTCTGGGAGTCGCTGCATCAGGCGGAGGCCTCCGGGTCGGCCATGGACCAGGCCACGTCGTACTCCTACCTCAGTGAGTGGGTAGGAGTGACCGAGGGACCGGTGAGGGGTCTGGAGTTGAACGATGCCTCCATCGAGATCTGCGACCGACGAGGGATCCAGGGACAGAGCATGTGGGGACGGGCCGAATCCCTGTGGCTGCTCTACGATGCCGGCCGCTGGGACGACCTCCTCGATGCGGTCGCCACCCTGCTGCCGTGGGTGACCGAACACGGCGACACCATGCTCGAGTCGATCGGACTCAGCTACCGCGCCCGGGTCCTCGCGAACCGTGGCCTGCTCGACGGGCTCAACGCGTCCATGCAGGCGCACGCTCCCGGTCGCCCGACAGGTGGGCGACCTCCAGGTTCAAGCTCCGGTGTTCGTGGCGGCGGCGATCGTGGCGGACGCGGAAGGCGACGCAGCGCACGCGCTGGAGCACGTTCGCGAGTTCGAGGAAACCACGCGCGACGGCCCCACCGAGTACCGGGAACTCCAGTCCCCCGAGGTCATCCGCCTGTGCCTGGCGCGCGGCGAGGTCGATCTCGCCGCGCAGGTCCTGGGCGACCGACCGGTCCACGTAGCACGAACCCGGCATGCCGTCCTCACCGGAAGAGCACTCCTCGCCGAGGCGAACGGCGACCTGGACACCGCGGCCGGGCTCTTCGCCGATGCCGCGGTGGCATGGGCCTCCTACGGCGACCCGTTCGAGCGCGCCCACGCCCTCGAGGGCCGGGCGCGCTCTCTCGAGAAGCTCGGCCGCGTCGACGACCTCGTGGACGCGCGCGACGAGGCTTCGAAGCTCTTCCATGACCTCGGCATCCCGCCGCGCGCGACGGCGCCCTGAGCCGATGCTGCTCGCCGATCTCGTGTCGACATCCAACTCGGTCGGGTCCACGCGCTCGCGCCTGGCGAAGGTCGCGGCGATCGCCGACCTCCTGCGTCACGCTGCTCCGGAGGAAGTGCCGATCGTGGTGAGCTACCTCTCGGGCGAGCTGCGCCAGCGCCGAACCGGCGTGGGATGGGCGTCGTTGCGCGACCTCCCGCCGCCGGCGACCGATCCGACGTTGCCGGTCGCCCAGGTGGACGCCGCCTTCGCTCGAGCCGCGGAGGCGAGCGGTCCGGGATCCGTTGCCATCAGGCGGGAGACCCTGGCCACGCTCTTCGGTCGTGCAACGGAGGATGAGCAGCGCTTCCTGGCCCAGCTCGCCGGAGGTGAGCTCCGTCAAGGCGCGCTCGCCGGGATCATGGTGGACGCCGTGGCGCGGGCCGCCGAGGTCGATGTGGCAGCGGTGCGGCGAGCCGCGATGCTGGCGGGCGACCTGCCGGGGGTCGCAGCGACGGCGTTGGCCGAGGGTGCCGCGGGTCTCGATCGGTTCCGGCTGGAGGTCGGCCGTCCGCTTCAGCCCATGCTCGCCAAGACGGCGACGTCGGTCGAGGCCGCCATGGAACAGATCGGAGGCGCCGCCGCGGTCGACTGGAAGCTCGACGGCGTCCGGATCCAGGTCCATCGAGATCGCGACGACGTGGCGGTCTTCACGCGAACGCTGGACCCGATCACGGAACGGGTACCGGAGGTGGTGGAAGCCGCGCTCGCGCTGCCCGTTCGCTCGATCGTGCTCGACGGAGAAGCGATCGCCCTTCGTCCCGACGGGCGACCGCGGCCGTTCCAACAGACCGCGAGCCGAGCAGCACGTCGCGGCGACGTCGACACGCTCCGCCGCGAGGTCCCGTTGACACCGTTCTTCTTCGACGTCTTGCGCGTGGACGACGCCGAGCTGATCGACCTCCCGGCGATGGAGCGGCATGCGTCGATCGACGGGGTCGTCCCTGCGGATCTCTGGGTGCCACGGCTGGTGACGACGGACGCCGGCGAAGCGCGGGCGTTCTTCGACGACGCCGTCGCCCGAGGTCACGAAGGCGTCGTGGTGAAGTCGCTGGACGCGCCGTACGAAGCCGGCCGCCGCGGCGGAGCGTGGCTCAAGGTCAAGCCCGTCCACACGCTGGATCTGGTGGTGCTCGCCGCCGAGTGGGGCCACGGCCGCCGCAAGGGATGGTTGTCGAACCTCCACCTCGGCGCGCGCGATCCGGACGGGGGCGGCTTCGTGATGCTCGGTAAGACGTTCAAGGGCCTCACCGACGAGCTCCTCCGCTGGCAGACCGAGCGCTTCCTCGAGCTCGAGACGCAGCGCGACGGGATCACCGTGTTCGTCCGCCCGGAGCTCGTCGTGGAGATCGCGTTCGACGGCATACAAACGAGCCCGCGGTATCCCGCAGGCATGGCGCTGCGGTTCGCACGCGTCATCCGGTACCGCGAGGACAAGGGCCCGGACGAGACGGACACCGTCGAAACCGTGCGAACGTTGCACCAGGCCGGGCTGTAGTCACCCTCCGTCATTCACAGGCGGTCCTCCGGGTGGCGATGACCCTCGCGATCGCGGGGGTGCTGGTCGGTGGCGGTTCGGCGATCGCCCACGCGGCGTCGGCGAGTCCGTCCGCGAAGGCTTCGGCAACGAGCTCGACCGCTTCGAGCTCGACTGCTTCATCGAACACGAACGGCACGGACAAGTGCCCGGACATGTAGACATGCGATGCGAAGGGCGCGGCTCCTGAGGCATGCGGATCTGCCGCAGTTGTGAGCGTGCATTCGAACCTTCGAGCCGCCACCTCGACTGCCCGGCCTGTCGATCGAAGGATCGATGTCTGTGCGGCCGGCCCAAGCAGTTGAAGTCGGGTGCCTGCTGGACCTGCTGGATCCGCAGGGGGCAGGCGGGCCCGATGAACCACCATTGGAAAGTGGCCGGACGAGGACCAATGGGTATGTCTTCGAACACATCCTGGTGATGGAAGAGCTTCTCGGACGGCACCTACGCCAGGACGAGAGTGCTCATCATCGGAACGGAGTCAGGAACGACAACCGAGCGGAGAACCTCGAGCTGTGGGTGCGTCCTCAACCCCCCGGTATCCGCGTGCAAGACGCAGTGGACTGGGCACACGAGATCCTCGATCGATATGAGGGACTGGGTTGAACACCCCCAACAACGCTCATAGCTTACGCCGCAAGCGTTCTTGGAGGTGGGGGGATTCGAACCCCCGTCCTTGAGCGACCGACTGGGTCTTCTCCGGGCGCAGCCAGGTGGTAAGTCTCACCTCGAGGCTCCCACCGGCAGAGGACCTCGAGGCCAGCCCGGGTTCGGTGTTCGGCGGTGGCCCCCGGACGGAACCGCTGCCGTGAGCCTGCTTACGACGCCCATCCTCCGGTCGCAGGCGATCCGGAGGGGACGGCTACTTAACTAATTAAGCAGCGAGCGCGTAGTTATCGGCGCTTGTATTGATCCGGCGTTTAACGAGACATCCGGGATCTCGGCCCGCTTCTCCCAGACGATGAACGTCCAAGTCGAAGCCAGTACACCCCCATATGCAGTTGTCGGTTCGAGTATACGGCCGGGCTCCGACGTGATTCACTCGGCCGGAAGATCCCGCACGAACCGGTGGACACGAGCGTCGAGCTCGTACCCCATCGCCCGCCAGAACCCGACGGCGTGATCGTGCTCCCCGATCACGACCGCGGCCAGCCTCCGCGCACCGAGCTCGCGCAGACGCCGCTCGGCCTCGCGGACCAGCGTCTGGCCGATCCCACACCGGCGGAGCGATGGATCGACCGCCAACCGGTACAGGCCGGCGCGCCATCCGTCCCATCCCACGATGACCGTTCCGACGACCCGTCCGTCGAGCTCGGCCACGAGCAGGGCTCCCGGATCGCGCTCGAGCAGCGTGTTGAGCGCGGGTGGATCGTCGGTCGAGCTCTCGACGGACGTGGCCCGCCGCCAGAACGCCAGCACATCCTCCACGTCGGGCGCTCGCCCCGACCGAACGGTGAGTCCGTCCGGGGATACGGTCATCGGCGCCGGCCGACGGCGCGCTCCATCTCGCGCTCGGCCAGCCGCTTCAGCGTCGCCTGGCGCTTCTCGTGCTCGCGTTTGCCGCGACCGAGCCCCAGCTCCACCTTGGCCAGGCCGTGCGAGAAGTAGACGCGCATCGGGACGAGCGCCAGGCTCTGCTCCTTCTGCTGCTGGATCACGCGTTCGATCTCCTTGCGATGGAGCAGCAGCTTCCGTGGACGCAGGGGGTCGTAGCCTCGCTTCTCGCCCTGCTCGTACGGCGGGATGTGCATCTGCTCGAGCCAGAGTTCGCCACCTTGTTGTCGGGCGTAGGCCTCCGCCACGGACGCGCGCCCCTGGCGGAGCGACTTCACCTCCGAACCGGTCAGGACGATGCCGGCCTCGAAACGCTCCTGGATGGCGTAGTCGTGACGCGCGCGCCGGTTGGTGGCGACGGTCTTCTCCGAGGCTTCCGGTTCGGGGCTCATCGCCGCCGCCTACACGTCGAGGAAGCGACGCATCCCGATCGTCCCGGCGATCACGGCGATCACGGTGGCGGCGATCAGGATCCAGGGAGCGATCGCCAGCACGTCGTGGTTCTGGATCAGCGGGAAGAACCGGATCTCGTCGCGGAGCCGATCGATGAAGACCACCTTGACCAGGAACAAGGCGAAGATCGCCGCGGCGGCGCCCAGGAGACTCTCGACCAAGCCCTCGATCAGGAACGGGACCCTGATCCGCCAGTTCGTCGCACCCACCAGGCGCATGATGCCGATCTCCTTACGTCGCGCGAACATCCCCATGCGCAGCGTGTTCGCGATCAGAGCAACCGCGGAAGCGAGCATGATCACCGCGATCGATAAGATCCCGATCGACAAGACGCGCGTGATCGCGACGAGCCGCGAGAGCAGATCCCGGTAGTCCTGCACCGTCTCCACACCCGGCCCGCACGATTGCTTCCCGGCGGCGTCCGTGCTGCACCCCATGGCGACGGCGATCTGCTCGAACTGCTTCGTATCGACCAGATTGACGCGAAGGGACGCCGGCAGCGGGTTGTTCTTCACGCAATCGATCCCTTCGACGAAGACCGGTTGGTTGGCGAACAGCTGGTGGAACCTGGCGCACGCCGCTTCCTTGCTCTCGTACGTGACCTCGCCCACCGCCGGAAGCGCTTCGAGCTTCGCCGTGAGGAGCTTCACGGTGTCCGCGTTCGCCGAGTCGGTCAGGTAGACGCCGACCTGGACGTTGCCGGTCAGCGCGTCGATCACCAGGTTGAATTCCCGGGCGATCAGCAGGGCAAGCCCGAAGAGGAACAGCGCGATGAACGCGGTGGACATGGCGGCGAACGCCACGATCCCGTTCCGGCGCAGACCCGAGGCCGTCTCGCGGAAGTAGCTCTGGAGACCAAGGGCCATCAGCTGTACACCCCGCGAGCCTGATCGCGGATCACGTGCCCCTTATCCAGCTCCACCACGCGCTTGCGCATGGCGTCGACGATCGCCTGATCGTGGGTGGCCATCACCACCGTCGTGCCGATCCGGTTCACCTTGTCGAGCAGCCGCATGATGTCCACGCTGGTGTTCGGGTCGAGGTTGCCGGTGGGCTCGTCGGCGAGCAGCACCAGCGGGCGGTTCACGCAGGCTCGCGCGATCGAGACGCGCTGTTGCTCGCCGCCCGAGAGCTCGTCGGGGAAGCTGTTGAGCTTGTCCCCGAGGCCCACGTACTCCAGGATCTCGGGCACCCGCTGGTCGATCACGTGCTTCGGCTTGCCGATGACCTCGAGGCCGAACGCCACGTTCTCGAAGACGGTCTTGTCGGTCAGCAGCTTGTAGTCCTGGAAGACGGTCCCGATGTTCCGGCGCAGGTACGGCACCTTCCACGACGTGATCTTCGCGAGGTTCTTCCCGGCCACGTAGACGCTCCCCTTCGTCGCCTCCTCCTCCTTCAGGAGCAGGCGGATGAGCGTCGACTTGCCACTGCCGGACTGCCCGACGACGAAGACGAACTCGCCCTTCTCGACTTCGACGGATACATCCTCGAGAGCGGTGACGCCGTTGCGGTACACCTTGGTGACGGCCTGCAGGCTGATCATGCGGTGACTTCCTTAAGGGTGTGCGAGGGGGTCGAACGACCGGTTCACCCTACCAAAGGAACCCTCGAAGACGGGGACGTTCCCGTAGGCTCAGACGTCATGAGCAGCACCGTCGCGGGGATCGAAACCCCGCCCCGCGAGGCCCCGACCTCCGATCGGGATCGGCGATGGCGTCGGATCGCCCTCGCCTGCGCCGGGCCTGCCGTCATCGTCGCCGGCGTGCTTTTCGCGTTGCGCGGCTTCGTGTTCCATCCGCTCCTAACCAACGAGCACCCGGACATCCTGACGTTCTGGCTGCCGCGGTTCTCGTTCCTGGGTCGGGAGCTGTCGGCGGGGCACATCCCACTGTGGAACCCGAACGAGATGCTCGGCTATCGCTTCGCGGCCGACCCGCAGAGCGGCTGGTTATACGTGCCGCCGATGGTCCTCTTCTCGTCGCTCTCGCCCGGCGCCGCGATGCGGGCCCTGATCGTCTTCAACCCGCTGCTCGGCGGGCTCGGGATGTTCTGGTTCCTCCGGAAGGAAACGATGTCGCGACCGGTCGCAACGGCCGGGGGCCTCTGCCTGGCGATGCTGATGTCGACCTCGGACATGGTCATCAGCATGCCGTTCGCGGGGTTCTTGGCTTGGACGACCATCGCGCTCGTCGGCGCGAGCGGATACCGGCAAGCCGATCGATGGTCGCGCCGGCTGGCGTGGCTCGCGCTCGCGGCGTTCGCCTGGTCGCAGGTCGCCGGCGCGCACATGAGCCACGGACTGGTGATGTGCTCGCTGCTGCTGACGGCATACCTGATCGCCACGTCGATCGTCGCGGTGCGGGGAGGAGAACTCGGGGTGTGGGCCGCCGCGGGCCGGGCCGGACTGTTCCTGCTCGTCATGCCGCTCGCGAGCCTGGCGATCTTGATCCCGCGGCTGACGTTCATCGGAGCCTCCAGCCTGCACCGCGGCTACGACTCGCTCGGACAGCCCGTGCGCTCGGTGGCCAACATCCAGGATCGACCGCTGGCGACGAACGGTGTCTGGGCGGCGTGGCCGCTCGCGTTCGGGTCCGCGCCGGGAGCCTACGCCGGGGCGGTCGTACTGCTCGCCGTCCTGTTCGCGTGGCGCGACCGTGCGCGCCGCGCCCTCGTGTGGGCGATGGCCGGTTGCATGGCCCTCACCTGGCTCCTCATGCTGAACGCGATCGTCACCGCCGGGTGGTTCCAGACGCTCCTGTTGAAGGTGCCGTTCGGAGACGTCTACCTCCACAACCCCGGACGCATGCGCTACCTGTCGATGATCGCGATCCCCGTCCTCGGCGCCGTAGGCCTGCAGGGTCTCGTCGACCGTCCGATGAGCGTCAAGCATGCGCGATGGACCCTGGGGGGCGGCGTCGCCCTCCTCTTCGTCTTGCCGCTCGTCCTCGGTGCGAAGCCGTACCGATTCATCCTGCTCGCCGTCGCGATGGTCGCCGCCGTTCCCCTGCTCTTCTGGCTGGCGACCGCCCGCAAGCGCTGGGCGATCACGGCCCTGGTCGTCGTCGTGGGGATCGAGCTGTTGGCGAGTGCCGTGTACTCAGGCCTGTACCAGGGCGGCACGATCTACACCGGGCTCGAGGTCGGCGAACGCCCGAACCTCGTCCCTCAAGTGCTGCGGTACCCCGATCTTTCCGAGGCCGACTTCCTACGGCCCACGCGCTTCGTCGACATCATCCGGGCCCAGCAGGACCGCTACCTGACGTACGCTCCGCCCGCGGCGAGCTTCGACAAGGGTTACCTGTTCACCCAACGGCCGCAGGACTGGCCGGCGCTCGCCATGGAGCGCGGAACGCTGTTCGGCATCCCCGACGTGCTCGGGTACAACCCCGTGCAGCTCCCGCGCTATTGGACCTACATCCGAGCAACCAACTCGAACCCGGTCTTCTACAACGCGGCGGTGATCGGGCTCCCCACGTTGCAGAACGTCCGGCTGATGGGCGTCCGCTACCTCGTGGTGCCGGCCGGGGTCGAACCGGTGCCCGAGGGCAGGATCGTGGCGAGCGCCGACGACTACGACCTCGTGCAGGTGTACGGCTGGGAACCGCGCGTCTCGCTCGTGCACTCGTGGACGCAGGTCGATCGGCCCGTCGATGCGCTGAACGGCGTCCTCGACCCGGGGTTCGACCCGGCGTTGACGGCATACGTCGAGCAGGATCCGGGCATCGCGGCGACCCCGGACGCCGCGCCCGGCTCAGCGGTGTATCGAGAGGTCACGCCCGAAGACGTTCGCGTCACGGTGGACACGTCCGCGCCCGCGCTGGTCGTCGTGAGGAACAGCTACGACGCAGGCTGGTCGGCGACGGTGGATGGGCGGGCGGCGCCGCTGCTCGCGACCGACTACCTCGTGCAAGGTGTCGCGGTCCCCGCCGGACGGCACGAGGTCCGACTGGTCTATCGCGACGACGACGTGATGTGGGGCATGCGCCTCGGGCTCCTGGTCTGGCTCATCCTGCTGGCGTCGATCCCTGCGGCGCTGCTCCTGGAACGCCGATCTCGCCGTCGGCACGACCGGGCCTCGGTGGGAGCGCACCCAGATGGCGCCGCCCCGTGACGAACGCCAGCGCGTAGAGCGTCGCGACCAGGAGCGAGAGGTTCCGATACCCGACGACGATCGCCCCGTACTCCAGCACGCCTCCGAGCATGGCGCCGAGGAGGTTCGCACCGAACGCCACGGTCGACGCTCCCACGTCGCGGAACCGCTGCGTGAAGATCAGGTTCGCCAGGAACACGGGCGCGAACGCGAGCGCGATCGCCGCGACGAACCGCGGGACGGGCTCCAGGGACAACAGCGCCTCGGGCCGCACGCCCCAGGCGACGACGAGGCTCGCAGCGAGCAGGCCGTAGAGGAGGCGCCGGTCGGGCAGCCGGAAACGGCGCGCCACCTCGATCGCCCCGAGCACGGCGAGCAGGATCCCGGCGAAGACCAGCGAGTTCACCAACCAGGTGGTGCCGAACAGGAGCGCGAACTGCACGACGTTCTTCGTCTCGAGCAGCAGGAACGCCGCACCCATGAAGAACAGGTCGAGGTACGGGCGCATCTCCCGGATCGGGCGACCCGACCCGACACGCACGGTCACGATCGACGCCAGCAGCACGAGGGCGAGCGCCACGAGGTAGCTGGAGGGGATCGTTCGGCCACGCAGGTACGGGAACGGATGGTCGTCGGTGGCCGGCTCCGGCGCGTTGCCCGCCGCCACGAACGGTGAGTCGCAGATGATCGAGTCCGTGTGCAGCCCGATCGTGAGCACCGACTGGGAGCGGGTGATCGCACCCAGCCCGCCGCGATCGATACAGGGCGCGTGGCCGAACACCTGCGTGAGGGTGGCGGCGTAGCGCTCGAACACGTCGGGGCGGTAGTAGTTGTACATCGAGAACGCCCCGTCGGGACGCAGATGGTCGCGCACGGTCTGCATCGCCTCCGTCGTGAACAGGTAGCTCTCCAGCCGCAGCCCGCCCTGCCCCGACACCAACGTGAGCGAATCGGGCAGGGCGAACAGGATCAGGTCGTATCGGTTGTGGGTCCGCTCCAGGAAGGCCCGGCCGTCGTCGATGTGCACGCTCACGCGCGGGTCCTGGTACGGGTGCTCCGGGTGCAGGTCGCGGCCCAGCCGCTGCAACACGGGGTCGATCTCGACGGCGTCGACATGTGTCGCCCCTTCCGACAGGGCAAGCGCCACGTCGTTGCCGCTGCCCGCTCCAACGATCAGGACGTCGCCGGGACCGGCCGGTAGATGACGGTAGGGGTACGCGTAGAAGGGTTGCTCGGCGAGCAGGATCGACAGGGGCGCCATGGTCTGATGCGGTCGGTTGTTCACGCGGATGGCCACCTGGCCGTCGCCACGCTGCGCGTACGTGACGTGCTGGTACGGCGACCAGATGTCGCGCGGCTGCAGCCAGCTGATCACGCCGAGCACCAGCAGCACCGCGAGGCCGACCACGACCACGCGGGTGAGCTCGTCCCGCAGGAGGAAGAGCAGCACGCCGATCGCGATGACGATCCACACCAGGGGCCCCGCGTCGGCGAACGACAACGCCGAGAACACGACGATCCCACCGATGCTCCCGAGGACGTCGAGCCGGTAGGCGTCGAGCGGGACGAACGCCGCGAACAGCCGCCCGACCCGCTCGGCGATCACGGCCATCACCACGACGACGCCGAGGAAGATCAGCGACAGGGACAGCCATTCCGGAAGGGCGTGCGCGCTGCCGAGCCCCAGGAGCTCGGGGATGCGGTCGACGGCGCGACCGATCCGCACCGGGAAGAGCAGCAGGAACAGCAGCATGCCCGACAGCAACAGCGGCGCCCATCGCAGCCCGTCGCGATCCCCGCGGGCGCGGAGGAACCCGAGGCCGATCCCGAGGAAGCTCGCCAGCAGCACGAGGTTCGTGAAGAACGACAGGTAGACGTCGGCCGCGGTCGTCCCGCGGATCAACGCCAGCTCGACGAACAGCATCAGGAAGCTCGCCGCGAACAACGAGGAGCGCGGCCGACCCGTGCGCTGGATACCTGCGACGTTCATTCCGGTCGGAAGAGGGTCCGTCGACGGACGGCGAACGCGAGGAAGAGCGCCACGGCCGCGAGCGATGCCGCGGCGACGGCGCCCTCGCGCGGATGATAGCCGGGTGGCGCCGGGTCACAGAGGGCGTTCAGGTCACCCTGCAGTTCGTTCGAGAGCGTTGCGTCCCGGTTCGCCACGTTCGTCAGCTCGTAGGGATCCGCCTGCAGGTCGTACAGCTCCCGTTCGCCCGTCGCGTAGCGATCGTAGAGGTACCGATCCGTGCGCACCGCGCAGTAGGTCGGCACGGGGTTCGAGCCCTCCATGTGCTCGATCAGGAATCGCGTCCGCCACCCCGCGTCTTCGCCGCCGAGCAGCGGCAGCAGGCTCCGTCCATCCGTGGAGGCCGGCACCCCGGCCACGGCCGCGATCGTCGGGGCGATGTCGATGTTGAGAGCGAGCGCCGGCGACGTGGCTCCCGCGTCCGCGGCGGTCACCGGGTCGTAGCGAACGACCAGGGGCACCCGGATGCTCTCCTCGTAGGGGACCTCCTTCTTCACCCAGCGGTGCTCCCCCCACGAGATGCCGTTGTCGGACGTGAACACGATCAGCGTGTTCGCCAAGCGCCCCGTGTCCCGCAGGGCTCCGACCAGCGCTTCGACCTGCGAGTCCACGCTCAGGAGCGTCCGGTACTGGTTCTGCCGGAACCCGTCGACCGCCGCGCGCACGTCGCCGGAGAGCGCCGGCAGGTCCCGGATGTACGACGGCTTGTCCGAAACGTCGGGCTCGTCGTAGCTCGGCGGCCGCCATGGCGGAAGGCTGGCGAAGGCTCCCTGGAACCGCGTTTCGGGGATGGCCGGGGCGTGCGGAGCCGCCGTCGCGTATTCCACGAAGATCGGGCCGGGCGTGTCGCGGATGAAGCGCTCTGCGAGCGACCCGAGCACGTTCGTGGAGTAATCCGACGCATCGTTTCCGTACGTCTGGATCCGGCCGTCGATCGTCAGCTTGTAGTCCAGGTACCGGGAACGGACGAACGCCGCCCATCGATCCCAGCCCGGCGGCACGTAGCCCGTGAGAGCGGCGTGTTGATACGCGTCGATGTACTTGCCGAACAAGCCCGTCGTGTACCCCCCGTCGTGGAGCCACGTGGCGATCGTGGAGCCGTCGTGGAAGGACTGGAAGGCCCCGAACGGCGGCGTCTCCCGGTACACACCCGTTGTGTGCGAATAGTCGCCCGTCAGGATGCTCGACCGGCTGGGGCAGCAGAGCGGGTTCACGACGAACGCGTTGGAGAACGTCGTGCCCTTGCTCGCGAGCAGATCCCGCACGTGCGGCATGGCCCAAAGCGTGTCCCACCGTTGATCGTCCGTGACGATCAACAGGATGCTCGGCCGCGTCGCGGGCCGATCCCGGTTCATCGCCGCCGTGGCGGTCGAGGAACCGATGATCGCCGGGAGCGCGATCGCCGACGTGATCACGATCACGACCGCTGCACGCGTGCCGACGGAGCGATGCGATGATCGGGCGCCCCCTGCGCGACCGGCCACATGCCCCCCTGTTGTCCCTGGACCCCGTCAGCAGATCGACGTGAGCGTCTCACCCAGCTGTCGCGTCGCCCGGCTGACGCCCTGCTGGTTCTCCTGCGCATCGGCCATGTGCTCGAGGGCCACGGCGACCAGGGTCGCCTGTGCCGCATCGGCGGTGTTGCCCTGCGCCCGCATGGCGTCGATGTCCGCCCGCACGGCCTCAGCCGTCCTGCGGAGCGCATCCACCCGTAATGCCATGTCGGGGGCCACCTCTCCGCACGCGGTCTGCAGCGTCACCTGAGCCGGCGAGGGCGATGCCGCGGAGCTCGGCGTGGCTCCCCCGTCGTCGCCGCGGGAGAGGGCGAACACCACGACGGCGGCCGCCACCGCCAATGCGACGACGAGCACCACGAAGGAGCGGCGCTTCTGAACGGACGTGCGGTCGGGCGGGCCGGACATGACGAGCAGCATACGGGCGAGCGCCGTTCACGCTCGCCCGGAGGCGCGGCGGCGGAGCTCGGCTTCGATGAACCGGTCGAGGTCCCCGTCGAGCACGCGTGATGGATCGCCGACCTCCATCTCGGTACGGTGGTCCTTCACCATCTGGTACGGCGCCAGCACGTAGGAGCGGATCTGCGAACCGAAGTCGACGGCCTTGCGTTCGCCGCGCAGGGTATCGATCTTCTCCTCGCGCTCGCGCCTGGCGAGCTCCGCCAGACGAGCCTTCAGGATCTGCATGGCGACGGCGCGGTTCTGCAGCTGCGACCGCTCGTTCTGGCACGCGGCGGTGATGCCCGTCGGCAGGTGGGTGATCCGCACCGCCGAGTCGGTGGTGTTCACCGACTGGCCTCCGGGCCCGGACGAGCGATACACGTCGATCCGCAGGTCGTCCGGATCGATCTCGACGTCCTCGTCGTCCACGTCCTCGAGCAGCGGGATGACGTCGAGGTTGGCGAACGACGTATGCCGTCGCTTCTGCGCGTCGAACGGGCTGATCCGCACCAACCGGTGCACGCCGCGCTCGGTCGACAGCAGGCCGTACGCGTTCTGCCCCCGCAGCGTGAACGTTGCGGACTTGATGCCTGCTTCCTCACCGTGATGGATCTCATCCAGATCCAGGTCGAACCCCTGCTTCTCGGCCCACCGCGTATACATGCGCAGCAACATCTCGGCCCAGTCCTGAGACTCCGTGCCGCCGGCGCCGGCGTTGATCGTGCCGATCGCGTCGGCCGAGTCGTACTCGCCGGAGAGCAGTGCGGCGAGCTCCAGCTTCTCCAGATCCTGCTCCAGCGCGTCCACCGACGACGCGAGCTCGCGCTCGAGCTCGGCATCGCCCCCCTCTTCGCTCAGCAGCTCGTCGAGCGCACGCGTGTCATCTACCTTGCGCTGCATCGCATCATGGAGGTCGACTTCGGTCTTCAGCCGCGAGAGCTTCGAGGTGATCTGCCGCGCCCGGGCGGGATCGCCCCAGAGCGACGGCTCGGATGCCTGTCGCTCGAGTTCGTCGAGCTGAGCGCGCTTGCCGTCGACGTCAAAGGAACTCCTTCGCGGCCAAGACCCGCTCGGAGATCTTCGCGAGACGTTCCGTGTGATCGCTCATCGGATCGGCATCGTAGCAGCGGCCGCCGCGAGGCCGGTGACGAACGTCACGTCCATGCGGTGTGCCGCACCACCGAACCCGCACCGCCGCAGGCCTACGGTGCGGTTGTGGATCGCGACGACGCGGTCGGACCGAAGGAGGGGCACGATGAGCACGCAGGAACTCGGAACCATCCAGGGAGCGAAGTCGGGCGTCGGGCAGACCGCGGGCTGGATCCTCGCGCTCGTCCTGGCGGTGCTGTTCGCGGTCACGTTGATCGCGACCACCGGTCCCGGAACCACCGTGGAGCGCGCCCCGGCGGCTCCGGCGTTCTCCGTGGGCGACCAGCTCGCCGGCGGACCTAGCGCCGTGAACCGTGACGCGTCCCCGAAGCTTGGAGCTGCGTGGCAGCCGGTCGTGGTCAACGGCCGGGTCTGCCACCAATGCCGGTGAGGTACCCCCCTCTCCGCACGACGGAGGCCGGCCCGTAGGGCCGGCCTCCGTCACATCCAGCCGCCGGCGCCGTCGTCAGACGACGGCGCCGTGGCACTTCTTGTACTTCTTGCCGGAGCCGCACGGGCACGGAGCGTTGCGCGGCACCTTGTCGCTGATCACCTGGTTCGGGTTCCCTCCTTGCGGAGCCGCCTCTTCGTCGCCGCCGCTCTCCACCGCCGCCCGGTTGTCCGAGACGCGCTGCGGTCGGGACTGCTGCGCTTCCGGCCGCACGAACTCGACCCGGTAGATGTACCGGACGAAGTCCTCGCGGATCGAGCCGGTGAGCTCGGAGAACATATCGAACGCCTCGCGCTGGTACTCGGTGAGCGGATCCTTCTGGGCGTACGACCGGAGATGGATCCCCTCCTGGAGGTAGTCCATCTCGTAGAGATGCTCCCGCCACTTCGTGTCGGTGATGTTCAGCAGGACGATCCGCTCGAGGTCGCGCATGACGTCGGATGTGAGGGCCTCTTCCTTGGCGTCGTAGGCGGCCAGCGCCTCCTCGACGAACATCGCCTGGATCTCGTGAGCGTCGT
Source organism: uncultured Actinomycetes bacterium (assembly GCA_963736335.1). Classification (GTDB taxonomy): domain Bacteria; phylum Actinomycetota; class UBA4738; order UBA4738; family HRBIN12; genus JBBQVZ01. The sequence continues at coordinate 126,238 of CAVTOC010000006.1, forward strand.
GCACCTCGGCGAGATCGTCCTTCGTCGTGGTCACCGGGTAGACCTCGCCAAGCGAGACCAACAGGGCATCGATGTCCCACTCCTCCGAGAACACGTCGGGGGTGCAGTACTGCTGCACCGTGCTTCCCACGACATCCTCGACCATCTCCCGCGCTTGCTCGCCGAAGTCGTATCCCTCCAGGATCTTGCGACGCTCGCCGTAGATGACCTCGCGCTGGTGGTTCATCACGTCGTCGTACTTGAGGACGTTCTTCCGGCGCTCGTAGTTGAGCTCCTCGATCTGCTTCTGGGCGTTCTCGACGGCGCGGGTCACCATCTTTGCGGTGATGGCCTCGTCGTCCGGCCACTTCAGCCGCTCCATGATCGATGCGACCCGGTCGCTCGCGAACAGTCGCATGAGATCGTCGCCCAGCGACAGATAGAAGGCCGACTCGCCCGGGTCCCCTTGCCGCCCGGAACGACCGCGGAGCTGGTTGTCGATTCGCCGGGATTCGTGCCGCTCCGTGCCCAGGACGTAGAGCCCACCCAGCTCCACGACCTCCTCGTGCTCGGCGTCGGTCTGCGCCTGATACTTCTCCAGGATGGGCTCGTACTCGGCCTCGTAGGCGGAGCGCTCCTCGTCGTCCATCTCGAACAGCAGGTACCGGTCGTTGTCCCAGTCCCGTGCGGCCATCTCCTGGCGAGCCAGGTACTCCGGGTTGCCGCCGAGCAGGATGTCCACGCCTCGTCCGGCCATGTTGGTGGCGACCACGACGGCGCCCTTGCGGCCGGCCTGGGCCACGATCATGGCCTCCTTCTCGTGGTTCTTCGCGTTCAGCACGTGATGCGGGACGCCGCGCCGGTTGAGCTTGCCGGACAGCAGCTCCGACTTCTCGATGGACACGGTGCCGACCAGGATGGGCTGGCCGACCTCGTGCCGCTCGATGATGTCCTCGAGCAGCGCGTTCCACTTGGCGTCCTCGTTCTTGTAGATCTGGTCCTGCGTGTCGGCGCGGATCATGTCGCGATTCGTCGGGATCTCGATGACGCCGATGTCGTACGTGGCCTCGAACTCGGTCTGCTGCGTCTTGGCCGTACCCGTCATGCCCGACAACTTCTCGTACATCTTGAAGTAGTTCTGGATCGTGATCGTGGCGAGCGTCTGGTTCTCTTCCTTGATGCGGACGCCCTCCTTGGCCTCGATCGCCTGGTGCAGACCCTCCGAGTACCGCCGGCCCTCCAGCACACGCCCGGTGAACTCGTCGACGATCTTCACCTCGCCGTCGACCACCACGTACTCGACGTCGCGCTTGTAGAGCTCCTTGGCCCGAAGCGCGTTCTGCATGTGATGCACGAGCGGCGTGTTCACGTGCTCGTACAGGTTCTCGATGCCGAGCATCTCCTCGACCTTCGCGACGCCCGACTCCGTCACGGCGACCTGGAACTTGGACTCCTCGACCTCGTAGTCGTCGTCGCGCTTCAGCCGCGGCGCGATCCGAGCGAACGTCTGGTACCACTTGGCGCTGTCCGCCACCATGCCGCTGATGATCAAGGGGGTCCGGGCCTCGTCGATCAGGATGGAGTCGACCTCGTCCACGATGGCGTACTGGTAGCCGTGCTGGACGCAGTCCTCGATGCGCATCGCCATGTTGTCGCGCAGGTAGTCGAACCCGAACTCGTTGTTGGTCCCGTACGTGATGGGCGCGCCGTACGCGGGCCGCCGCTCTGCCGGCGTCATCGCGGACTGGATCAGGCCGACCTGCACGCCGAGGGCACGGTAGATCGGTCCCATCCACTCCGAGTCGCGCTTGGCCAGGTAATCGTTCACGGTCACCAGGTGCACGCCCCCGCCCGTCAGGGAGTTGAGGTAGGCGGGCATCGTGGCGACGAGCGTCTTGCCTTCACCGGTCTTCATCTCGGCGATGTTGCCCTGGTGCAGCGCCGCGGCGCCCATCACCTGGACGTCGAAGTGCCGTTTCCCCGTCGAGCGCTTCGACGCCTCGCGCACGGCGGCGAACGCCTCGGGCAGCAGGTCGTCGAGCGACTCGCCGTTCTCGACGCGCCCGCGGAACTCGGCGGTCTTGGCGAAGAGCTCGGCGTCGGAAAAGTCCTCGAACTCCGGCTCGTACGTGAGGACGAGCTGCGAGATCGATTCCAGGTTCTTCCGCTTGCGCCCCTCACCGAGGTTCGCGATCTTGTCCAATACCACGTTGTCGAGCCTTCCGGGGAGTCGGGGGTCGGTTCAGGTCGCTCGTTCGATTCTACCGGCCCCCACGCGCAAGCCCGAGGAAGGCTGGGATCCGACGGCGATCAGATGGGCTCGGTCAGAGCGCCGAGACGTTCGATCAATCGGGCGTTCTCACGATAGTCGACCGGACAGGCGATCACCGAGACCACGTCGTCGTCGAGCGCCTTGCGGAGCGTGGGCAACAGCTCGTCGGCGGCCCCGATCTGGTACCCGCGTGCCCCGAAGCTCTCCGCCAGCTGCACGAAATCCGGGTTCCCGAACGACACCGCCGCCTGCCGGCCGAAATGGATGTCCTGCTTCCAGCCGATCAGTCCGTAGCCGCCGTCGACCCAGACCAGGATCACGAACGGCACGCGCTCCCGCACGGCGGTCTCGATCTCCGCCGCGCTCATCAGGAACGCCCCGTCACCCATGGCCGCGAGGACCTTGCGCTCCGGGTGGACGAGCTTGGCCGCGAACGCTCCCGGCAGCGAGAACGCCATGGTGGCCAGGCCGTTGGAGATGAGGCAGGTGTTGGGGCGGTAGGTCGGGTACAGGCGCGCCATCCACATCTTGACCGCACCGGTGTCGCAGAGGACGACGTCCTCGTGATCCATCGCGGCCCGGATGTCCGCCACCAGGCGCTGGGGCTTCACGGGGAACGAGCCGTCGGCCGCCCCGCGCTCCAGCTCTTCGCGCACCAGGCCGCGGACCGGCGGCACGCCGCCCGCGATCGCATGCAGGTCGGCCGAGCCGGCGATCGCGTCGAGCGCCTCCCCGATCGATCCCTGGAGCCCCACCTTCAGCGAGTAGTTCGCGTCGACCTCGGCGACCGTGCGATGGATGTGCACGATCGCCTTGTCGCGGTTCGGGTTCCAGCGCGCCGGCGAGTACTCCACCAGGTCGTACCCCACGGCCACGACGACATCGGCGCGATCGAACCCGAAGTTGGCGTAGTCCCTGACCATGAAGCCGATCGTCCCGAGCGCGTTCGGATGGTCGTCGGGGAACACGCCCTTGCCGAGGAACGTGGTGGCGACCGGCACGTTCAAACGCTCGGAGAACCGGATCAGCGCATCGACGGCGCCATCGCGCGCCACGCCCGGACCCGCCAGCACCACGGGATGCGTTGCCGTCTGCAGGACGTGGGCCGCGCGGTGCACCTGGTCCTCGGAGGGTGCCGGGTCGCGGGGAACGTTGACCGGCAGCGGCTCGCCCTCGCCCGGCAGCTCGGCGACGTCCTCGGGCAGGATGACGAACGTCGCGCCCGGCCGTTCGGTCGTCGCCTGCTTGAAGGCTTTGCGGATCATCTCGGGCGCCGCCGCCGGAAGCGTGACCATGTCGCCCCACTTGGTGATGGGTCTGTACAGCGAGACCAGGTCGACGAACTGGTGCGACTCCTTGTAGATCCGGCCCAACCCGGCCTGGGCGGTGATGGCCACGAGCGGGTGCGAGTCGAGCTGCGCGTTGGCGATCCCGAGCATCAGGTTGATGGCGCCGGGACCGAGGGTCGCCAGGCACACACCCGCATCGCCGGTGAGGGCGCCGTACGTGTCGGCCATGAACGCCGCCCCGCGTTCGTCCCTCGTGGTGATGAACCGGATCGACGAATCGGCCAGCGCATCGATGATGTGGAGGTTCTCCTCGCCCGGGAGCCCGAACACGAACTCGACGCCCTCGTTCTCCAGACATGCCACGAGGACCTGCGCGACGTTTCGGCCACCCTGGGTCACGCGAGGGAGCCTACACGCGGGGGTCGAACAGCTGCCGCGTGAGCTCCGCGTGGGCGACGTGCTCGCGCAGATGCTCCACCGCATGGATCAACGCCCACACCGCGGTGACCTGTTCGTCCTCACGCGGGTCCTCGCGGATCGCACCGGCGTCGAACGCCCCTTCGGTATCCAACAGCGCCCGGCAGTCGGCGGCGATCGGGTCGTACATCGCCAGGAGCTCCTCCGGACCGGTGACGATGGTGCGGAACTCCGACGCACGATCGCGCTCGGGGAGCGGCGCGCCCAGCGCCACGCTCAGCCACCAGCGCGTGCTGTTCACGGCATGGACGACCAGGACCGCAACGGGATTCGTGTCCTCACCGCCGGGACGGTGGTTCAGCGCGTGAGCGGACGCCCCGGCGATCGCCGATCGCATCGCGGCCAGAGACGAATCGACGAATCCTCGCGCCGCCTCGATCGTGGGGTCGACTTCGGTCACCCGGCTACCCGATCCGACGCGCTCAGCTGATCTCGATCATCTTCTCGCGGACGGCGTACACGACCGCCTCCATCCGCGAGTGCAGGTGGAGCTTCTCCAAGATGTTGCGGATGTGGTTCTTGACCGTGTTCTCGGAGATGTAGAGCTCCTTGGCGATGTCGCGGTTGTTGAGGCCCTGCGCGACGAGCTTGAGCACCTCCATCTCCCGATCGGTCAGCCGCGGAGCGGGCATCTGCGGCCGCTCCTCGGAAGCCTTCGACATCGCCGCGAACTCCGTCAGGAGCTTGGACGCCATCGAAGGAGAGATCCGCGACTGGCCCGCCCACACACTGCGGATCGCGTCCGCGACCTCTTCGATCGGGATCTCCTTCAGCAGGTAGCCCGATGCGCCCGCCTTGATGGCGTCGTAGAGGTCGGCCTCCTCGTCGCTGATGGTGAGCATGAGGATCTTCACGTGCGGCAGGAGATCCTCGATCTGGCCGGCCGCCTCGATGCCGGAACGCTTGGGCATCCGAACGTCCATCAGCACCACGTCGGGCATGAGCTCGGTGGCCTTGTCCACGGCCTCGGCACCGTCCGAGGCCTCGCCGACGAGCTCGAGGTCGTCCTCACCCTGCAGGACCATCTCCAGCCCCCGCCGGAAGAGCGCATGATCGTCGACGACCATCACCCGCAGCCGCTCGGCTCCGTCCTCGCCTTTCACCGCCACTCGTGCCCCCCCGACTCTGTTCAGGACTCCTCCCCCGCCTCGTCCGCGACGTCGGGGGACAGCGTTGCGGAGTCTAGTGCATCCGGCCTGGCCATCCGCTTGCGGCGCCTCCCGTGATGATCGCGGATCTGCCGTTCGAGTCGTTCCACCACGCGGTCGAGCGCCGTCGGAACGTCGTCGGCCTCCGCCTCGGCGCGGTACGTCTTCCTGGGAACGTAGACCGCGGCCTCGACCCGGGTCGTCCCGTCGAGGCGCGGGTGGTGCTCGGAGATGAACTCGAGATCGATGCGCGTGGCGCGGGGCTCGAGCCGGGAGATGGCCGCCATCTTGTGCTCCGCCGTCTCGCGGACCTCGTCGGACACCCCGACCCCCCGGCCGGTGAACGTCAGGTCCATCTGTCGCTGCCCCCCTTGCGGTCCGATGTGGGCCCTCATCCGGCTGACCTGGTCTTTGCCCCCACACCCGCCTGCGGAGGGGGTCGCCGCCCCCGAAGGGACGGCTTAGCGCCTTCTCCCGGACCGGTCGCCCGTCCCGGGGCAGGACTTACATCTAAACCGCGCCATGCTCGGTCGACCAATGGTCGCCTTACGTGGGTCGTTTCGCCCGCGGCTGGCGTCGACTACCGGGGAAGATCCCCGGGCAACCACAGACCCGGCTGAGAGCCCGTTCGAGTATAGCCAGGCCCCTGTCCCGCGAACGCGCGCGCCGCCGTCAGCACCACGACGTCGTGGACGCCTGCGCGCGAGAGCGCATCGGCGCATGCCGCAACCGTCGCTCCCGTCGTCAAGACGTCGTCGACGACGATCACGCGGCGAGGGATACGAGACGCTCGGCGGACCGGCTCGAACGCACCGCGCATGGCCGCACGTCGTTCGACACCCGGTCGTCGCGCCTGCGGGGCGGTCGCGACCGATCTCTGCACGAGCCGAAGGACCGGCACGCCCGATCGGCTGCCCACCGCCACGGCGAGCGCCCGCGCCTGGTCGTACCCGCGCTCGGCCAGCCGCTGCCGCGCGAGCGGCACCCACGTGACCGCGTCCGCGGCCGGCGGACCGACCGCGACCATGGCGTCCGCCAGCGCGGCAGCGACGCTTCGCCATCCCGAGAACTTCAGCCGATGGATCGCCGCGCGCGCCGGCCCGGCGTACAGGAACGGCGAACGAGCGAACCGGACGGGCGGAGGCGGGCAGTCCCGGCACCGATCGACCGTCACGGGCCAGGGGCGGCCGCACCGCTCGCACCAGGGCGGCCCGAGCGGTTCGAGCGCCGCGCGGCACCCATCGCAGAACGGCCAGGTACCGTGGCCGCACCCCGCGCACCGTGGCGGGAACACGACGTCGAGCGCCCGGCCGAGCACGACGCGACGCTAACGGGTACCACCGACATCAGCCGAGCACAGGGCGGGCCGCGCTACGGTAGATCGAGCTCGATCGGTGCGGGAAGGCCACGCACGTCGATCCGCAACCGCGACTGCGTCCGCATGACCGGGTAGGCCGTCACTCGGGCCCGGCCGCTCTCATCGTCGAACTCGGTCTCCAAGATCGTGAGCGACGACCCGTCGGCGCTCAGGCGCACCGGCAGCGACTCGGGAGGGGTCGTCGTGAAGCTGACGCGGATGGAATCCCCGCCGCACTCGAGTTGATCGACGTGCACCTTCGGCCCGTTCTCGACACGGGCGGTCTTGCTCACGCTGACGTTGCCCCGGCGAACGGTGGCACGCGGCCACGGCACGGCGAACCGCTTCGCGGGCCGGACGTTCTCCGGATCGCCGTCGATCGCGACATCGCACTCCAGTCCGTACCACCCCGCCGAGAGCTCCGTGATCCCGAACTCGAACGGGACGAACAGGTCCAGGTTCGGAGCCACGTCGAGCGTGACGGGATCGAGCCCGATGGGGACGGCGCCTCGCCCCGAGAACTCGCGCACACGCGCGGCGTCGATCCGCACCTGATGCGGGTTCCGGTCGGCCCCCCGCAGGACGAACGCGCCCTTCACCGTGGCGGGGAACCGTTCGAAGCTGGCTCTGATCGAGACCCGTTCGCGCGTGTCCTTCACTCCGATCGCCCGGCTCAGGTGCCCTGCTGCCACGAGTGCAGGTAGGAATCCTGCTCGGCGGTCAGCGTGTCGATCTCGACGCCCATCGCGTGGAGCTTGAGGCGCGCGACCTCCTTGTCGATGTCGACCGGCACCGGATAGACCTCGGGTCCGAGCTCGGCCTGATGCTTCACGACCCATTCCACGGCGAGCGCCTGATTCGCGAACGACATGTCCATGACCGCCGCCGGATGTCCTTCGGCGGCCGAGAGGTTCACCAGTCGTCCCTCCCCGAGCAGATGCAGGCGCCGGCCGTCCGCCATCGTGTACTCGTCGACGAACTCCCGGATCCGGCGGGTCCGCACCGCCAGTCCTGCCAGCGCGGTCTTGTCGATCTCCACGTCGAAGTGTCCGGAGTTCGCCATGATGGCGCCGTCCTTCATGAGCTCCATGTGCTCGCCCCGGATCACGCTCGTGTCGCCGGTGACGGTGACGAAGATGTCCCCGACACGAGCCGCCTCGCGGATGGGCATCACGCGATAGCCCTCCATCACGGCCTCGAGCGCGTTCGTCGGATCGACCTCCGTGACGATCACGTGAGCTCCCATCCCGCTCGCACGAGAGGCGACGCCTCGTCCGCACATCCCGTACCCGCACACGACGATCGTCCGTCCCGCCAGCAGGCGGTTGGTGGATCGCATGATCGCGTCGATCGTCGACTGCCCGGTCCCGAACCGGTTGTCGAACAGATGTTTCGTGTCCGCGTCGTTCACCGAGACGATCGCGTACTTCAACGCGCCGTCCACGGCCATCGCGCGCAGGCGGATCACACCGGTCGTCGTCTCCTCGGTCCCGCCGACGATCTCTGCGATCTGCTCCGGGCGCTCCTTGTGCAGGACGCTCACCATGTCGGCCCCGTCGTCCATCGTGATGTGCGGATGCGTGTCGAGCACCTCGTTGATGTGCCGGAAGAACGTGTCGGTGTCCTCGCCCTTCACCGCGAACGTCGCGATACCGCTCTGCTCACAGAGCGCCGCCGCCACGTCGTCCTGCGTCGACAACGGGTTCGACGCACAGAGCGCGACATCCGCACCGCCGGCCGCGAGCGTCTCCATCAGGTTGGCGGTCTCGGTCGTCACGTGCAGGCACGCCGCGATCCGGATACCGGCCAGCGGCTGCTCCTTCTCGAAACGCTCACGGATCAACGCCAACACCGGCATCTCGCCGGCCGCCCATTCGATGCGCTCCCGCCCTTTCGGCGCGAGCGCCAGGTCCCTCACGTCACATCCCATCTCGAGCTCCTTCGTCGATCCTCGGGAGCAGGTCCACCAACAGCCTGCCCACCGCTTCGGCGGTTTCGTTCGACACCCGCACGACCTCTTCATGGCTGACCGGTTCGCCGAACGCGTTCGTGACCATGGCCAGCCCCAACACCCGCATGCCGAGCGCACGGGCAGGAAGCACCTCGGGGACCATGGACATCCCGACCACCGTCGCTCCCGCCTGCCCGATCAGCCTGATCTCGGCCGGTGTCTCGTAGGCGGGCCCCGACATCGCCGCATACACGCCCGGCGTCGCGACGATGTCGAGCGCGCGCGCACGTTCCAACGCGAGCTCTGCGAGGGCGGGGTCGTAGGCTCGGCCCATCGGGACGAAGGCCGGCATCCCGTCGGGGTAGCGCCATCCACGCAGCGGGGTGGTTCCCATCATGTTCAGGTGATCGGAGAGCACGGCCACGGTCCCTCCCGCCAGCCCTGGTTCCACGCCACCGACCGCAGCGGTGACGATGATGATCTCGGCACCGAGCTCGCGCACGAGGCGCGGCAGGAGCGCCGGCACGTCCATCCCGTGTCCCTCGTAGAAGTGCACGCGCCCGAAGAACGAAGCCACCGGCACACCGGCGAGATGTCCCAGCGCGAACCGTCCGGCATGGCCGGGAACGCCCGGGGGCGGGAAGCCGGGAAGGTCCGTGAAGGCGAACGCCGCTTCCTCGTCGAACGCGGCGCCGAGCGCGGGGCCGAGGCCCGAACCGAGGATGAGCCCCACGCGCGGGACCAGCTCAGATGTGGCGCGGACGACCTTCGCGGCGCGCTCGGGCAGGTCGTCGCCGGGACCCGGCAGGTCGGCGCTCACGCCGTCACGATCCCGCGAGCGCGGCCTTCAAGCGCTCGATGACCGGCACCGGTGTGGGGTCGACGCCGCGGCCGATCGCGAGGTACACGCTCGTCAGGTCCCCGACCATGATGAGCGACATGAGCCGCGCGAGCGCGGAGGTCCCGCGCGCGTTGACCTCCTCGACCTCGCCGCCGGCGGCTCGCACGATGTCGTAGGAGAGGGGGAACCGGGGAGGCAGCTGCGGATCCTCGCCCTCGTGACGCAGCCCCACCACGAAGAATCGCTCCCCGAACGGCGACGTCCATCCCACGACCTCGTTGTGGTCCAGCTCCGACATCGAGGACCAGAACGCCGGCAGCTTCCCGTTCTCGTTCATCTGCGTCTTCCATCGGGCGGCGGCCACCGAGCCTATCCCGTCCGCGCCCCAGATCACCGGGCAACGATCGCCGATCCTGGTGGCAAGCGTCTTCGCCGGGTTGTCCTCGGACGCGACCGCGGGTCCCATGTCCGCGAGCACGGCGCCGATCTCGGCGACCGCCTCGTCGATGTCCCCGGCGATCGGGGGGAGGATCCCCATGGCCTCGAGCGCGCCGAGCGAGGCGAACCCCAGATGTCCGAGGGCGGCGCGGGGCTGATAGCCGGGAGGCACGCGCACGGTCGCCACCCCCGCCGCGGCAGCTTCTTCGGCGATCGTGCCTCCCGAAGTCACCACGAGCACGCGGCAGCCACGCTCCAGCGCAGAACGGAACGATGCGAGCGTCTCCGCGGTGTTCCCGGAGTACGACGAGGCCACCACCAGCGTGTGCGAGTCGCAGTGCTGAGGCAAGACCGGCGAGCGGTTCACCTCAACGGGAAGGCCGAGGCGCTCGACGAACACGGATCGGACGACATCGCCCGACACCGCAGATCCGCCCATGCCGCAGAACGTCACGGACGTGACGTCCTTCGGAGAAGGGAGATCTTCGGCCAGTCGCGCGGAGTCATAGGCCGCGCGGCAATCGCTCGGCATGCCGAGCACGGCGTCGAGCATCCCCTGGGGATCTGCGAGCCGCAGGGCCTGCGGATCGTCGAGACCGGTCACCGCTTGCCACCACGCTTCTCGGCAGGCTTCTCCGCCTCGTCGATCAGCATCACGGGGATGTCGTCACGCACCGGATACCGATAGCCACACGTGCGGCACACGATGACCTGCTCGTCCTCGAGATAGTCGAGCTCGCCTCGGTCGTTGGGACACACCAGGATCTCCAGCAGCTCGGCGTCGACCGTCATGATCCTTCTCCTCCTCGGATCAGCTCGAGAACCATCGCCGTCTTCTCCTGAAGGAGCTCGTCGGTCTTGGCCTCGACGTTCAGGCGCAGGAGCGGCTCGGTGTTGGACGGCCGCACGTTGCACCACCAGTCGTCGAACTCTACCGTGAGGCCGTCGAGACGGTCTTGCGCCCCATCCTTCAGCGCCTCGGCGACATGTTCGATCGTCGCGAGAGGGTCCTTCACCTTCGTGTTGATCTCGCCGGAGGCCGCGTACCGACGGAACGGGGCGAGCAACTCGGAGAGCGGAACGTTCGCCTGCGAAAGTTGCGCCATCACGACCACGGCGGCGATCAGTCCGGAGTCCGCGCGATAGTTCTCCCGGAAGTAGTAGTGCCCCGAGTGCTCGCCGCCGAAGATCGCGCCGGTCTCGGCCATCACCTGTTTGATGAACGAGTGACCGACGCGTGTCCGAACCGGGACGCCCCCGTTCTCGACGATCACCTCTTTCACGGTCCACGAGCAGATGACGTTGTAGATGATGCTGGCGCCCGGTTCGCGCGCGAGCATGGCCTTGGCCACGAGCGCCGTGACGATCGACCCACTGACGTCCTGGCCCTTCTCGTCGATCAGGAACACCCGATCGGCGTCGCCGTCGAACGCGAGGCCGATATCCGCCTCGTGCCGCAGGACCGCAGCTCGCAGGTCGCGCTGGTTCTCCGGGTCGATCGGGTCGGCGGGGTGGTTCGGGAACGTGCCGTCGAGCTCCGGGAAGAGGTGATGCAGCTTGACCGGGAGCCGGTCCAGCACCGCCGGGGCAACGAGGCCGCCCATCCCGTTCGCGGTGTCGATCGCCACGGTGAGCGGCCGCATGGTCGACGCGTCCAGGAACGACAGGACGTGCTCCGTGTACGCGGGGAGCAGGTCGCGCTGCTCGACCAGGCCGGGCTCACCGGTCGGCGCGAGTCCCGTCTCCGTCATCGCCCGGATCTCGACGAGACCGCTCTCCACCCCGACGGGGCGGGCACCCGATAAGCAGAACTTCAATCCGTTGTACTGCTTCGGATTGTGGCTGGCCGTGATCATCACGGCGGGGAGGTCGAGCGACCCCGACGCGAAATACAGGAGGTCCGTCGAGGCGAGCCCAAGATCGACCACGCCCACGCCTCGCGAAGCGATGCCCGCGGAGAGCGCGGCGGCGATGTCCGGCGACGAGAGACGGCAGTCCCGGCCGATCACCACCTTCGGCCCCCCCGAGAACTCCGCGAACGCGGCGCCGATCCGGCGTGCAAGGTCCTCGTCGAGGTCGTCGGGCACCACGCCCCGCACGTCGTACGCCTTGAAGATGCGATCCAGGTCGTCGACGGTCACGGACGGCATCCTACGGAGGGATGTGGTCGACCGTCAGGCGGGATGCGGGCCTACTGCTGGACGACGAGGCCGATCACCGATTGGAGCGGCACGACCTTCCCGTCGCGATACCACCACTTCGCCTCGCAGAGGTGACAGGTGGAGAACGCGAGCTCGCGGCCCGCCACGGTCATCGTGATCGATATGAGGTCGCCGGATCGGCAGCTTGGGCAGGTTCCATCGATATCAGTCATCGTTGCTCAAGGGTGACGGAGCGTCCCTTCGACGGCCATAGCACCGCGCGCTCATTTCCCTGGTCTCAGAGTGCCCGGAGCAGATGGGGTGGCGTTGAGCCTGCGAGACACCGTGGGGGACGCCCACCGTCCCCCAGACGCGGGAAGGTATCGGCCGAAAGGCGCACGACCTTCGGCGTTCAGGGAGTGAGGACCGGCGCGGGCACCCGCTCGTCCCGAACCGTCCACCCGACCGGGGGCGTCATACGCGCCACGTGCTCCTCGCACAGGTCCAGGAGGTTCGGGTCCCGTTCGCGGATCAGATCGCCGATCACGACCTGGCGATCCGCATACAGGAGCGAGACGGTGGCCGCCGGTTCCGCATCGCAGCGCATCTTGGCACATGTCCGCACGAGCGCAGGGTAAATGACACGTATGTGATCTTCAAGCACCGACGTCGAGGACGCGCGGTCGCGAGACCCCTCGGGATCCGGATCTAGAACACGATCACGCGGGTGCCGATGGGCACGAGCGGATAGATCTCCTCGACGTCGGGCATCAGCATCCTGATGCACCCGTGCGAGGCATGCGTGCCGATCGAGCTCACGTCTTCCGTTCCGTGGATCCTGATCCCCGGAGCATTCAGATAGAGCGCCCTTGTGCCGAGCGGGTTGCCGGGCCCGGGCGGGATGAACGCCGGCAGATCGGCTCCCCATGTGTCCGGTGCGGGGTTCGTCCACGTCGGGTTCTCGGCCTTGGCGATGATCGTCCACTGCCCGGGCGGGGTGACGTAGCCCGCGGCGGCGGTGGCGACCGGGTACTGCTTCTCGAGATCGAAGCCGTTGTACAACGTGAGCTGGTTGATGGTGCGATCCACGACGATCGTCTTACCGAGCTTCGAGTCCGGAACCTTCGGCCTGACGACCTTGACCGGCAACCGGACGGCTGTCGCGCCGTCCTCCAATGCGGCCTGCAGGCGTTTCGTCGCGACGTGGGTGCCGAGCGCGTGCCCGGGCCGCGAGTGGACGAACGTCACCGTGCCGTCGACGACCGCGACCGAAGCGTCACGCGGCGTCTGAGCCACATCGTCGGCGATGGTCGTCACCAACGACGTGACGCCGGTCTCGCCGCCGACGAGCGGGACGTCGACCGAGATGTCGACGGGCTCCTCGCGGAGACGATGCCAGACCCGCGTGATGAACCCGACGGAGTCCGACGCCCGGAGCGCTTGATCGACCGCGGCGCCGATGTCGGCGGAGCGGCCGAGCTCGGCGGGTGTTGTCTTCCACGAACGGTCCGCGGCGTGGATCGTGATCGGTTGCGCCAGCTGTTGTTGAACGGCGCGCTGCACCGCCCGGATCGCCTCGGCCCGGGTCATGCCGCTCACGTCGGTCCCGGCCACCGTCACACCCGGAAGGATCTGGTCGGCACTGGCTCGATCGTACCGATAAGCCGCGAAGGAAACCCCGCCGAGGGCGAGGAGCACGATCCCCACGGCGATCGCCACGACGACGATCGCGCTGCGGGCGCGCTTCATGTGTCTTCCGCGAGCCATGTGAACTCCAGACGCCGTTCGGTGGGTGTGGGTTCCGATGATGCCACAAACAACCCCGATGATAGCGAGGAACTTCCCCTTCACACACGAAGCGACCGGATGGGTCCGCGTCGGCGTCACGGCACCCTTATCGCTGCGGGATCGCTACCCCCATGGCCAGGGCATACGTGGAGAGACCCTTCACCCCGAGCGATGTGGATGCGGCGAGCGCGAGGATGTCGCCACCCTCCGCCCGGATCTCGATCGCGGAGTCGTGCAACCCCTCGAGGAACCCCGGAGGAACCTGCCCGACGGTGCCCGCGGGGATCGTCATGGTGGTGTCGGGGGTCGGCGTATCTCCTGCCGCTACCAGCGCGTGGATCGTCAGGGTCACCGTCGCGTTCCCCGGGTTCGCCACCACGATCCGGGGCCGCGCCGGCTCGCCCGCGATCGCCGGAAGCACCACCCAGTCCGACGCAGGCGCTTGCGCTCCCGCGGTGGCCCCATCGTCGTTGCCGACGCCCACGCTCCGCAACGCCGCGGCGAGCGAGCCGTCGCCTTGGGCGACCACATCGATCGACGACGGGCCCGAGAACGTCACCGGATACGGCTTGGCCGACGTGGGGTTCTGCGTCGCCTCGGTCAGGCCCCCCGCCGGAACGGGCGACCCACCCGACCGCAGGGTCGCGCCGAAGGTGAGCTGCGACTCGCCCGGCACCATCAGGTCGACCGTGGACTGACCCGCCCCACCGCCGATCGGGAGGAATGCCCGCGAACCGGTCTGGACGCCCCCGATCACGCTGCGGATGCCGCCGTCCCGCGTGATCCCGAGGGACGAGACGGCGACGCGGCCCAACGAGACGTCGACCTCCGCCCCCACGGCGGGATCGCCTTCGTCGAACGCGTTCAACCGGAACGCCACGCTCTTGCCGGGGCCAAGGACGTGGTCGGTCAGCTCCGAGTTCCTGATCGGCGCACGTTTCGGCGTCAGCAACACCACATCGAACACCGCATCGACGGCGAACGGATTCATCACCACGAGATAGGCGTCCTCGCCCTGCTCCGTCGTCCCGTCGGGGGCGAACCACGTCGGCGATGTCGCCGGCGCGCACGGCTCCGCGCCGACTCCGATCTCTCCCCCGCCACCTTGCGCCACCCATGACGCCGCGACCCATCCGTCGAAGTACTCGACGAACGTGGAGGCCTCCCGTCCCTTGGCCGGCACCGGCACCGACACGGTGGCTTGCGGGGGCACCGTGACGGCCCGCGGCTTCCGCTGCCTCCCAGCCGACATCGAGGTGACCCGCACGGCCACCGCACCATCGCCGGGATTCGCCAGGAACAACGTGGCCTTCCACTGCTTCGGGCCCCCGCCGTGGGGGCAGAACCACGCTCCCGAGCTCGTCGTCGATGGCGGCGCCTGTTCGGGGGCGCGAGGGCCGACGCCGCGCTGGAGCGCGAACCCGCCGCCGACGACCATGACGAGCACGGCGACCGCGAGAAGTCCCTGTCCTCGACCGCGGGTCGCCGTGGCGGCGTGCCGTTCGGATCTCACCGCGCCACCGGCTTCCGCGTGACCCACAACGCCACCAACCACAACAGACCGAGCACGATGGTCTCCACGGTGCGTATCCATTGGTCGGCGAACCTGATGTGGAGCGATCCGCCGGGAGCCTCGAAGACCGTGGACCAGCCGAACGCCTTCGTCGGGCGTATGACGTCGGCGTTCGACGCATCCAGACGCCACGCCGGTTCGAACTCCGTCGACACCAGCGCGAGCCCGGGTGCGGGCGCCTGACCCGTCCATCCACCGGGCACGGGAGGGAGCGGCACCGAGCGGAACGACGGCAGTTGTTCGATCACGCCGAGATCCGCCGACCTCACGGTCCGAGCGACCGCCTGGTCTGCGGGAAGCACCGCGGCCGGCGGGATCGCCGCGGCGTTGCGATAGATCAGCAACCCGGACGTCCCCTCGCGATCGAGATCGACCTGCGCGGCGAAGATGCTCGCGACGTCGGGTGGGAGGTCGTCGCGCTGCGCGACCACGAAACGCACCCCGAGCGCTGCGAGCAACGCGCCGCCGTGAGTGGTCGAACCGGAGACGATCTCCGACAACGCGCGAACCAGGTACCCCTCACCGGGACCGGTGAGGGCTCGACCCGTGTCGGTCGCGAGGGTGCCCACCCGTCCCGTCAGGCCGAATCGCAGGGACGACGCGCCGTTCGGCAGGATCCCTTCGGGATCGCCGCCGGGCGCCACGAACCGGGTCCCCGTGTCGGCTCCTACCCAGAGGACGCGGAAATCGGCCTTCGCGCTGCTCGACACGACCGACCACGCAGGGGGCAGAGCGTCGGGGCCCCCCACCGCCCAACCACCGACCATCGCGGCGATGGACTGCAGCGCGATCCCGGCGCCGAGCACGACCGCCAGGACGGCGGTTCCGATCTGCCGCAGCCCGAACGACTCACGCCCGAGACCCGACAGCACGGACGACAGGCCCAGGCCGACGATCAGAGCCTCTCCGACCGATGCGAGCGCGAGGTAGACGGGAGCGTTCGTAGCCCACGCGGGCAGGTAGCCGGCCGACGACACCCACGCGAGCGCGAGGCCGGCGATCACCGCGACCACCGAACGGTTCGCGATCCCGCGGTGCTCGGGACCGACGAGCGAGAACGCGAGCAAAGCGGCGATCGGCAGGAAGGCGGCGACCGACCACGTTCCCGGCCCTCCGCCCAACGCGAGCCGGCCCAGCGCCCCGAGGTCCGTGGTGCCGATGTGGGAGCCGAGGTCGACGGCGTCGCCGGCGACGATCGTGGGCACGAACGGGAAGAGGAGCGCCGCGGCCGCGGCGAACGCCGCGGCCGCGATCCCCACCCCACGGAGGCGCGAGGAGCCGAACAGGACCTGCACGATGACGAGCGCCGCGACCGCAAGCGCCACGCCCGGCATGAACGCCATGCCGACCGCGAACGTGACGGCGAGACCGGCGATGAACCTCCAGCGTCCGTCGGGGAGCTCCCCCGGCCCGAAGGCGACCTCGAGCCGTTCGAGGATGACGGGGAGCACGCACAACGCCACCAGCAACGCGATGCGACCTTCGGAGAAGGCCCACAACACGGTGGCCGACAGTCCGTAGGACACGGCCCCGAGCACCGCCGCGCCGGGGCGGCCGGTGATCCGCGCCAGGGCGCGGTAGAGCATGATCGACGCGAACATGGGCCCGCCGGCTAGCAACAGCTTCTGCGCGACCGTGGTGCTGCCGAAGGCGATCCACGACACAGCCCCCATCGCTCCGAGCGCGGGGCTCGCCGCGAGCGTTCCACCGAGCCCGGTGGTGCGGTAGCCGGATGCCAGCTCGGAGAAGAAGCCGTTCCACGAGCTGGGGAACGCCGGCAACGCACCGCCGTGCAAAGGCTCGGGTCCGAGGAAGCTCCGCAAGGCGACCGCGCCCACGAGCGCCGCCAGGAACGACGCGACGAGGACGGGATGGGCGCCGACGAGCGTGGCGGTTCGATCGCGCAGCCGCCGGCCGGCGGTGGCGTCCTCGTCTTCGTCCTCGACCTCCCGCTGCTCCTCCAAGATCTGCCCCGCGGTCGCGAACCATCGAGGCAGCCGCACCCCCGCGGATTCCATGAACCGACGCAGCTGGTGATCGGGAACCTTGCGTACGGATTGCGCCCGGACGCGACGGGCGATCGTCCCGGGGAGATGCACGATGTTCCATCCCCATGCCGCCAGCAGGTCGAGCGACTCGTCGAACCGTCTGGTGAGCACCAGGTACGCGAGCCGGAGGAACCCGATCAGGATGGCGACGGGTAGCAGCCACAGCAGCGACGGCAACGAATAGTTCTTGAGCATCGCCACGTTGGCCGCGCGCTCCTCGTAGTAGCGCTCGGTCCGACGATGGCGGGCGGGGGGTCGTTCACCCACCGCCGACGCATCACGATGGCGCGCACGCGCGAGCGGCGTCATCAGCACGTGGAACCCGGCGAGCCGTGCCCGCCAGCAGAAATCGAGATCCTCGTGTCGGGTGTTCAACCGCTCGTCGAACAGCCCCGCCCGCTGCCACGCGTCCCGAGCGATCAGCATGGCGCATGTCGGGACGCACAGCACCTCGATCACCCGGTCGAACTGCCCCTGATCGATCTCGCCCGGCTGCAGGGGCGTGTACGCATGCCCGAACCGGTCGGCCGACCGGCCGACGTCTCGCAGGAGTCGCGGCTCATCCCAGTCGACGACCTTGGGACCCACGACCCCGACGTTCTCGACACGCATGCCGATCGCGGCCTCAACGAGGCGAGTCACTGCGTCGGGATCGAGCGCGGTGTCGTCGTGCAACACCAAGAGGTAGTCCGCCTCGCGGGCGGCCGGGATCTCGAGCGCGGCGTCGACCGACCCGGCGAGGCCACGATCGAGTTCGGACGTGATGACCCGTCGTTCGCCGAGCGCCTGGGTGAGGAGCTCTCGCGAACCATCGCGAGACGCGTTGTCGACAGCGATGACCCCCATCCGGGGGTAGGTCTGCGCGCCGAGGGCCGACAGGCATCCGCGGAGCCATCCGGCGGCGTCCCGGACCACGAGGACGACCAACACCGAGGGCGCGAGCTGAGAAGGGGTTCCGGTGGACGATGCAGTCATGCGATGCGCTCCCGCGCGGCGCGGAGCCTAGCAGGCCCGGACCCGTGACAAGCGGAAGGGGGGCTCACCGCCCCCCTTCACACGTCGGTCCGTCGATCGCTCAGCGCTTGCGCGCCGCGGGCTTGCGTGCCGCCGTCTTCCTCCGGGCGGCCGGCTTGCGTGCTGCCGTCTTCTTGCGCGCCGCGGGCTTGCGTGCGGCGGTCTTCTTGCGTGCGGCCGGCTTACGTGCTGCCGTCTTCCTGCGCGCCGCGGGCTTGCGTGCGGCGGTCTTCTTGCGTGCGGCCGGCTTACGGGCCGCGGTCTTCTTGCGTGCGGCCGGCTTACGGGCCGCGGTCTTCTTGCGTGCGGCCGGCTTACGGGCTGCCGTCTTCCTGCGCGCCGCGGGCTTGCGTGCGGCTGGTTTCCGTGCGGCCGTCTTCTTACGAGCGGCCGGCTTACGGGCCGCGGTCTTCTTGCGAGCCGCGGGCTTGCGAGCCGTTGTCTTCCTGGCTGCCATGCTTGCCCTCCCTTCGCGTTTCCCTTGGATCTAAGACGCCATGCGTTTCAGGCGCCGACGCTCCCGTTCACTCATCCCGCCCCACACGCCGTATCGTTCATCGCGGCGGAGGGCGTAGTTGAGGCATTCGATCCGAACGGGGCATTCGCTGCAGATCCGTTTGGCCTCCCTCGATGAGCCTCCCTTCTCGGGGAAGAAAACCTCTGGGTCGTAATCACGACACCGTGCTCGTTCTTGCCAAGGGATGTAATGGTGCACGCCTCGTCTCCCCCCGAAATCACATCCATGTGATTCTGAGGGAAGAACGTCCTCGGTGACAAGGGGTAAACCGAGAAAGTTCCCTGCCTCGCGTCCCTCTTCATCGCCAGTCCGTACCCTGTCTCGTTCATGGTGTCGGGCCGATGCGCCGCGTGCAAGTGCTTCGAGGCAGAAATGTGATGGTCAAGCTCGTTGACCGTAACGGTCAAGCCGATTGACTGTTTCGCGCGCTACCCACCCTGCCGTACGTCGTGGTGCGCACAGCGGGAACGCGACCGATCGCGCGGATCGCGTCGTCGAATCCGTCCGGCGACATGCTGATCCCCCACTCGGCACCGGCCATACGGCTGATCGTCTCCTCCATGAGCGTTCCGCCGAAATCGTTCGCGCCGGAGCGCAGGATCGTCTGGCATGCGTCGATCCCGAGCTTGACCCACGACACCTGCACGTTGGGGATCAGTCCGTCGAGCAGGATCCGCGCGATGGCGTGCATCCGGAGGTTCTCCTCGAACGTCGCTCCAGCGCGAGCCTTGCCCGCCAGGTAGATGGGGGCGTTCTGGTGCACGAACGGCAACGGCACGAACTCCGTGAAGCCGCCCGTGTCCGCCTGGATGCGCCCGAGACGGCGGATGTGCGCGACCCAGTGCGGCGGAGCGTCGACGTGTCCGAACATGATGGTCGAGCTGCTCCGGATGCCCAGACCGTGTGCGGTGCGGACGATCTCCTCCCATGTGTCGGCCGGGAGCTTGCCCTTCGTCAAGAGCCACCTGACGTCGTCGTCGAGGATCTCCGCCGCCGTGCCGGGGATCGTGCCGAGGCCGTGCGTCAGGCATTCCTGGAGGAACTCCTTGAAGGAGATGCCGAGCTTCGTGGCGCCGTTCAGGACCTCCATGGGACTGAACGCATGGATGTGCATACCGGGGGTCCGCGCGCGGATGGCGTCGAGCAGATCGAAGTAGAACGTCCCCGGGAGGTCGGGATGGATCCCGCCCTGCATGCACACCTCGGTGGCTCCCACCGCCCAGGCTTCCTCGGCCCGATCCGCAACCTGATCGAGCGTCAGCGTGTACGACTCGGCGTCCACCTCTCGCTGCGCGAACGCGCAGAAGCGGCATCCGACGTAGCAGACGTTGGTGAAGTTGATGTTCCGGTTGATGACGTAGGTGACCTCGTCGCCGACGGCGTCCGCGCGCAGGTCGTCGGCGACGCGGCAGAGCGCGTCGAGCGCCGGCCCCTCGGCGCGGAACAGCGCGAGGGCGTCCGCATCCGAGATCGAGCGATGGGCCGCCGCTTTCGCGAGGGCGACCTTGATATCCACATCGAGGCGCTCCGGCACGACGTCGCGCGTCGACCACTCGCGCGTCGCGTCGAGGGCGTCGAAGTCGCCGTAGACCGACATCGCGTCCTCCCGGAGCCCGGCGTCGGGTCCCTTCGCGAAGGTCAGCTCGATCGTTCGAGGCTTCCATCGGACGTCGGGGTCTTGCCAGGCAACCGGTTCGGGAACCTGTCCTTCGACCGCGAGACCGTCGGCACCGAGCAACGCGGCGATCGGCGCGCGCATCTTCGACGCCACGTAGGGATCGGGACGCTCGGCGAACCGGCCGTAGATCGTGAGTCGTTCCCGGAGCACGAACCCTCGCTCGGCCGTCGTCGCCGAGAGCGCCTCCAACGTGGGCCACGGCTTCTCCGGGTTCACGTGGTCGGGCGTGAGCGGCGACACGCCGCCCCAGTCGTTGATGCCGGCGTCGAGGAGACGCAGACGCTGCGCGGGATCGGAGAGGTTGGGGGGAGCCTGCACGCTCATGTGCGGACCCAGGACGACCCGCGCCGCGGCCACGGCGGCGAGGAACTCCTCATCTTCCGGCTCGGGCGCGTGACGCATCGCGGTGCCGGGCTTCGCTCGGAAGTTCTGGACGATCACCTCTTGGATGTGGCGGTACCGCCGATGGAGATCGCGGATCGCGAACAGGGACTCGGCGCGCTCGCGCGCCGTCTCGCCGATCCCGACGAGGATCCCGGTGGTGAACGGGATGGCGAGCCGGCCGGCGTCCTCGATCGTCCGCAACCGGACGGCGGGAACCTTGTCCGGCGAGCCGAAATGCGGGCCGCCCCGTTCCGACAACCGATCGGAGGACGTCTCGAGCATCATGCCCATCGAGGCGCTCACGTGCTTGAGTCGCGCCATCTCCTCGTAGCTCATCACCCCGGGGTTGAGGTGAGGCAGGAGTCCGGTCTCCTCGATCACCCGGATCGCGACCGCGCGGACGTACTCCAAGGTCGAGCCGTACCCACGCTGGTCCAGCCACGCGCGCGCGACGTCGTAGCGTTCCTCCGGTCGGTCGCCGAGGGTGAAGAGGGCTTCCTTGCAGCCCATCTTCCGACCGGCCTCCGCGATCGCCACGACCTCGTCCGGGGTGAGGAACGGATGATCCAGCTTGGCGGGAGGCTTCGCGAACGTGCAGTAGTGGCAATGGTCCCGGCACAGCATGGTGAGAGGGATGAAGACCTTCCGGGAGTAGGTCACCGTGTGCCCGTAGCCCAGGTCGCGGAGCCCGGAGGCGACCGCCATCAGCCGCTCGAGGTCGTCACCGCGCGCCCACAGCAGCGCCTCGGTCTCGTCGAGCGACAGCGCCTTCCCCGACCCGGCGCGGGCGACTGCACGACGCAACTGCTGCGGTGTCGCCTGGGGCATCCCGGCGAGCCTACTACGCTATGCCGCGATGCAGATCGTGGCGCTCGCCGGTGGGGTCGGCGCGGGGAAGTTCCTCCGCGGGGTCCACCATGCGTACCCCGGCGAGCTGCGCACCGTCGTCGTGAACACCGGCGACGACATCCTCATCCACGGCCTCCATGTCTCTCCCGACCTCGACTCCGTCTGCTACTGGCTGGCCGGTCTGATGGACCGCGAACGGGGCTGGGGACGGGCCGGCGAGACGTTCAACGCGATGGACGCGATGCGTGCCTCCGGCGCGGTCGACGTCTGGTTCAACCTGGGCGATCGCGACCTCGCGACACACGTGTTGCGGACGCAGCTCTTGCACGAAGGCCGCACGCTGTCGGAGGCGACGACCGCTCTCTGCACCATGCTGTTCGGGGTTGGCATCGACGTGCTGCCCATGTCGGACGACGCCGTGACCACCAGGATCGATGTGATCGACGCTGCCGGTGAGCCGCTCGATCTGCATTTCCAGGAGTACTGGGTGAAACGGCACGCGGAGGATCCAGTGAAGGGGATCCGGTTCGAGGGCATCGAACGAGCGACCCCCGCGCCCGGTGTCCTGGATGCGATCGCTGGTGCCGACGTCGTGCTCCTGTGCCCGTCGAACCCCGTCGTGTCGATCGGGCCGATCCTGTCGGTGCCCGGCGTGCGGGAAGCCGTCGCCGGCCGATCAGGGCCGGTGGTCGGCGTCTCGCCGATCGTCGGCGGCGCGCCGCTCGCGGGCATGGCCGACAAGCTGATGCCCGCCGTCGGGCTCGACGTGTCGGCGTCCGGTGCGGCGCGCGCGTACCGCGATCTGCTCTCTGGGTGGGTGATCGACGAACGCGACCGGGATGCCGCGTCCTCGATCGCGGACGAGCTCGGGGTCCGCGTGACCGTCACCGACACCGTGATGCGCGACGACGAGGTCGCCGCCGCGGTGGCCCGGGCAGCCGTGGAGCTGGCGTCGTGACGATCGAGATCTGGCCGGTCGAGGGCCTCCCGGAGATCCGCGAGGGTGACGACATCGCGACGCTGCTCGCGGAGCAGTTGCGAGCCCTCGGGGTGCGGGAAGGAGACGTCGTCGCGATCACCCAGAAGATCGTGTCCAAGGCCGAGGGACGCGTCGTCCCCGATGAGGGCGGGGGACGCTCGGCGTGGGTGGAACGTGAGACCCGCCGGGTCGTCGCTCGGCGCGGCGAGCTGATCATCGCGGAAACGCGCCACGGCTTCGTCTGCGCCAACGCCGGTGTGGACGCATCCAACGTCGAGACGGGCTTCGTGTCGCTCCTTCCGCTCGATCCCGACGGATCCACGGAGGCGATCAGGGCGGCGCTCAGCGCACTGCTCGGTCTCTCGCGCCTGGGTGTGGTGATGACCGACACGTTCGGGCGGCCCTGGCGCAACGGGCTTGTGAACGTGGCGATCGGATGCGCCGGCCTCCCCGCGTTGATCGATCTCCGAGGGGAGCCCGATCACCACGGGCGCGAGCTGGAGGTGACGGTGGTCGCCGTGGCGGACGAGGTGGCCGCGGCGAGCGGCCTCGTCATGGGCAAGAGCGCCCGCGTGCCCGCCGCGCTCGTGCGGGGCATCGACATCGGTGTCGCCCCGCCCGGCCGCGGCGCCGACCTGGTTCGCTCTGCCGACGAGGATCTCTTCCGCGAGGGCACGATGGAGCCCTGAACACGAAGAGGCGGGGAAGCCCCCGCCTCTTCGGCCAGACCGCGTTGCGCTAGGCGAGCAGCCCGTGGAAGAAGTACCAGGCGAACACCCCCGCCACGACGTACATCAGCGGATGCACCTCGCGGAACTTGCCCTGCAGCACCTTGATCGCCACGTACGAGAGGAATCCCGCACCCACGCCGTTCGTGATGGAGTAGGTGAACGGCATCATCACGATCGTCAGCAGCGCCGGGATGCCGACCGAGGGATCCCGCCACGAGATCTCCCCCACCGCCTGCATCATGAAGTAGCCGACGATGACGAGGACCGGCGCTGTCGCCTCCGCCGGGATGATCCCGGCGATCGGCGAGAAGAAGATCGCCAGGAGGAAGAGCACGCCCACGACCACGGCCGTGAGACCGGTGCGGCCGCCCTCGCCGATGCCGGCCGCGCTCTCGATGTACGTGGTGTTCGACGACGCGGACGCGGCGCCTCCGGCGGCTGCGGCCAGCGAGTCGACGAGCAACACCCGGTTCATGCCGGGGAGCGTTCCGTCCTCGTCGAGGAGGTTCGCCTCATCGGCGAGACCCACGACGGTGCCCATGGTGTCGAAGAAGTCCGAGAGCATGACGGCGAGGATCGCGGCCGACGCGGTCGCGAACCCGAGGACGTCGAAGACGCCGAAGTTGAAGTTCCCCACGAGCGAGAAGTCCGGTGACGACACGATCTTCTTGGGGATCACCGCGATCCCCGTGTCGAACACGGCGGAGTTCCCGAACCCCTGGTTCACGATGATCGCGAAGACCGTCGTCGCCAGGATCCCGATGAGCAGACCGCCCTTCACCTTGCGCGCGACGAGCATCGACGTGACGGCCAGGCCGAACACGAACACCAGGACGTGCAGGCTGGACAGGTCCGGGTTCAGCGTGATCAGCGTGGCCGGACTCCCCACGACGATGCCGCCGTTGACCAGACCGATGATCGCCAGGAACAGGCCGATCCCGATCCCGATCGCGCGTTTCAGGTCCATCGGGATGGCGTGCAGCACCGCTTCCCGGAACCCCGTGAGCACGAGGAGCGTGATGACCGCGCCCTCGATCACGATGACGCCCATCGCCTGCGGCCACGTGAGCCCCAGCGTTGCTACGAGCGTGAACGTGACGAACGCGTTCAGCCCGAGTCCCGCCGCGATCGCGAACGGGTAGTTCGCGTAGATGCCCATGGCGAGCGTCATGACGCCCGCCACGAGGGCCGTGACGGTCAGCACCGCCGGGAACGTGAGCGTGGTCCCCGCGCTGTCCTTGACCGATCCGAGGATGGCCGGGTTGACGAACAGGATGTAGGCCATCGTCAGCCAGGTGGCCACGCCCGCGATGATCTCCGTCCGCACGGAGGAACCGCGCTCCGTGATCTTGAAGAAGCGGTCGAGCCCGCCGATCTGCGGGTCCTCGACCTTGATCACCCGATCGTGATCGGTCGTGGCCATGGCCCTCCCCCATCGCCCACGCCGGCAGCAGCACACCGGCGATCCCACGGGGAAGGTCGGTCCGAGCATAGGGAGGGCGTCGGTGCGACGCAAATGCGCGGGCTGTCAGTAAGCTTGCGGACCCGACAGACGACGAGAGGTATCGACGTGACAGGAAGCAACCAGGGCGATCCAGGGCGGCGCCCGACCAAGGCCGAGCGACGCGAGGAGGCCCGGCTCAAGCGCGAAGAGATCCAGCGTTCGATGGCCCGCCGGCGCCGGAATCGGACGATGGGGCTGGGGCTCGTCGTCGTCGCCGTCGCCATCGCCGTCGTCGCGGTCTTCCTGACCTCGGGGGGAGGCGACGCCAATGCGAGCGGCATCCCGCCCGCGGCAACGGTCCTCTCCCAGGCGTCGGCGGCCAAGACCTCGGCAGGTTGCGACGCCGTGCAGGAGACGCCCAATTACGCGGACGCGCCGGGCGCCGACCCCGCGATCGACCACGAGCACATCGGCTCCTCCGCCGACCTGACATCGCCGCCGAAGCTCTCGACGTACCCGACGACCCCGCCCGCGTCCGGACCACATGACCCGTCGCCCCTCCCCGCCGGGATCTACAGCTCGCCGCCGGACGTCTACCGGACGATCCACTCGCTCGAGCACGGCGCCGTGATCATCTGGTACGCGCCGGGTACGACGGGGAAAGCGCTGGACGACCTGAAGGCCTTCTATGGGCAACCGGCGTCGGATGCGAACGTGGGCCAGGCGAAGATCATCATCGCCCCGTATGACTATCCGGACCAGGGCGACGCCGGCCAGCTGCCCGCCGGTGTCCAGATGGCCGTCGTCGCCTGGCACCGTCTCCAGACCTGTGCCAGCGTGAGCCTCCCGGTCGCGTTCGACTTCTCGTCGCAGTTCGAGGTCCCGGGATACGGCGGCCAAACGTACAAGGGCGTCGCGCGCGAGCCGACCACGCCGATCTAGGTCATGGCGAACAAGAAAAGGCGCAAGCCGCGCCGCCCCGCGACCGGCCCCGCCGCGCCGTCAGCATCCAGTGGAGCGAGTCCGGAGCGGCGGGAACGCAAGGAGCTTGCCCGGCAAGCGAGGGAGGCCCAGCGCAAGCGCGCCGAGCGATCGGCGCGGCTGCGGCGGTTGGGCACGTTCGCGCTGATCGGGGCCATCGGCGTCGGAGTCGTGTTCTACCTGCAGCGCGCGGCGAGCCCTCGCCCCCTCCCGCAGGCCGCCGTCGACGCGGCGAAGGCGGCCGGGTGCAGCAACGTCCAGACGCCCGCGGCGAGCGCCCCCGGCGGGCTGCACCTCGAACCCGGCGCGAGCTACACGTACGACCAGCACCCGGCGACGTCCGGGTACCACGACCCGACGCCGCTCCCGATCCCTCCGCGGGTGTATTCGACGCCGATCAAGGAGACGAACGCCGTGCACAACCTCGAGCACGGGGCCGTGATCATGTACTACCGGCAGTCGGGCGACGGCGCGCTTCCCCCCGGGATCGTCGGCCGGCTGACGACGATCGCGAACGAGAGCCACAACGTGATCCTCGCCCCGTACACGCCGTTGCCGGACGGAACATCGCTCGCCCTGGCCGCATGGAACAAGCTCCAGACGTGTCCCGCAACGGTCAGCGGACCGCAGACGACGAACATCGCGCGGGGGTTCATCGAAGCGTTCGTGTGCACCAGCAACGCTCCCGAAGGCAAACTCGGCGAGGGTTGTTAGAGCCGGCTCGCGGAGCGGGCGCTCACGATGCCCGGCACTTCCCGCCGCTGCTGCATGTGATCGTGCCGTGCTCGAACGTCGCCGAAGACGAGCCGTTGTCGTGCGCCTGCACGCGGGATGTCGGGAACCCGAGCGAACCGATCGCTCCGTCCCGGTCCAGATAGAACGCCAGGACGTTCCCCCAGAGTGCGAACGCGCCGATGCCGCCGTTCCAGTAGATGCGCCCGTGCTCGAACACGCCGCGCGAGCAGCCGTCCGGACAGTGGATGCCACGGAGCTTGCCGATGCTGAGCGGATCCGCGACTGGCAGGCCGAGCCGCCCCGGAGCGCCCCCCACGGTCAGGTACTCCTCGTAAACCGGCCCCTTCAGCCACACCGTGGCATCGAGCGCACCGTTGCGATAGATCGCCCCCGTCTGGAACGTCTGTCGTGCTCCCCCGGCGAGCGGCTTCGACGTGGACGTGGGAAGGCCCGGTTCGCACATCAGCGAGTCGTACTTCGAGCGGATGGCACCGACCACGTTCTTGTCCACGTTGATCCATACGCGGTCGTCGGGAAGCGAGAGCGCCGACCGAAGCTCGCTCCCCGTGATGGAGCCGTCCGCGTCGGCCCCGTGCACCACGGCATCCTCGATCCTCCCGGAGACCCCGCGGGTGATGTTCCCGAACCCCGATACGGCGCCGATGTCTCCGGTGTACGGGACGAGGGCCGACGTGAGGGCGCTCATGGTGAACGGGCGTGACCAATCGGTCCACGGGTTGGCGGCGGTGTAGTCACCGGGATCGCAGACGCCCGCCAGGTAGGGGAACTCCGACAGCGGCGTCCCCCATTGCACGTTCAGGTCCTCCGTGTGCCCGCCGTCCGACGCGGTGAACACCGTCAGCGCCACCGCTCCGTGGTAGGTCACGATGGAGCCGGCCGTCGAGCGGACCGCCTTGACCCAACGCGCGCCGTCCAGGCCCCCCTCCTTGTCCCACCCGATGTACACCTGGTCGGTCGAGCCATCCGTCAGGTCGCAGTTGCACGTCGGCTGAAGGCCGTACTTCCGGAGCTTGTAGAGCGCGAAGCTCCGCGCCGCGATCGCCTGGGCACGCAGCGCTTCCGCGGGCCAGCTGCTCGGCACCTCGCCGATCCCGAGCAGGTACTCCTCGAACGGCACCTGCAGGATCAGCCGGAGCGAGCAGCCGTTGGTGCACGTGGTGAGGTTGAACTCGAGCGTGCCGCGGTTGTAGGTCGCCCCGGCTTCGGGCACCGTGACGCGCGCGCCGTGGTCGGCGTACGTCGCGAAGAGATCGGACGTCGCGCTGCCCCAGGTCTTCCCGCCGACCACGGCGCCGGTCGAGTCGTGCAACTGGTACCCGCCGTCGACGGATCGAACGACCCAGGTCTCGCCGTCGGGGATCTTGCCGACGAGCGTGCCCCCGACCGCCTGCTTCACGGACAGACGCACCGGTCCGGCCGCCGCCGTGAGATGCAACGCGTCTTCGGCCGACGCGAGCGCGATCCGGATGTCACCGGGGTGCCCTTCGCTCTTCGTCACCTTCGTGCCGCTGTAGAAATGCGTGAGGATCTTGGTCGCCGACCACCCCTTGGTCGCAAGCCCGTACGCCCCCCACTGGGACAGACCGAGCCCGTGTCCCCATCCGCTGCCGTAGAACGTGATGGGGCCGTCCGCGCGCGCGGCAGGCGCGGGGACGAGGGCCGCCGAAACGGCGACGACGAGCGCGAGTGAACGGATGCGTCGCATGGAAGGGTTCCCGGTCGGAAGCCGCACCGTAACATACGGATCCGGCCGGGCCGGAGAAGCTACTCCCCGACCGCCTCGGTGCCTGCCGGCACCCGTGCCCCGTCCAGATCGGCGCCGTCGGCTACCCGGGACCCTTCCCCCAGAACGCATCCCATCAGGGTGGCCCCCGATCCGACCCGGGACCCCGGGCCGAGGACCGACGCCACGATGCGCGCCTCTGGCTCCACGACGGCGTCCCGGTGGATCACCGAGTCGTCGACATGCGCGCCGGCCGCGATGACGGCTCCCGGCCCGACCGCCACCCAGCGCCCCAGATGCGCGCGCACGTCCACGTCGGCCGTCGGGTCGATCCACGGTGCCGGATAGGAGACGCCCCGTACCTTGCCTTCGAACAGGTCGAAGTGCGCCTCCAGGTACTGCGCGGGCGTCCCCAGGTCGAGCCAGTAGGGGTCCGAGAGGAAGCCGAACACGCCGTGCCCCGCGGCGATCACCGCCGGGAACACCTCTCGTTCGATCGACACGTGCTCCCCCGCGGCCCATCCTTCGAGGATCACCGGGTCCAACAGATACGTGCCGGCGTTGATGTCCCCGGGGATCGCAAGCTCCGGCTTCTCCCGGAACTCCTCAACACGTCCGTCCGCGGCGGTCAACACCAAGCCGAACGCCCGCGCATCCTCGACATGGTGGAGCGCGATCGTGGCGTCCGCGCCGCGCTCCCGGTGGAACGCGAGCATCGCGGTCAGGTCCAGATCGGTGAGGATGTCGCCGTTCAGCGCGAAGAACGGTTCGTCGCCCAGCGAGGCGAGCGCGTTGACGACCGCTCCACCGGTGCCGAGCGGCGCGGTCTCGGTGATCCACGTGATCGCGGGATCGCCGTGACGCGACCGTATGAACGGATCGAACATGTCCTCCAGGTACGGAGACGACAGAACCACCTCATGGACGCCATGACGGGCGAGATGATCCAGGACGTGATCGAGCGACGGCCGATCCATCAAAGGCACCAACGGCTTGGGGATGGTCTCGGTCAAGGGACGGAGCCTCGTGCCCTCACCTCCGACCAGCACGACCGCCTTCATCCGGCGAACCTCCCTCTCATCCACGCGACCTCGGCACGCACGCGGAGCGCCACCCACGCGACCGGCAACGTCAGTCTCCGCCATCCGGCCGCGCGGTGCTTGCGGTAATACCGGTAGATGCTCGCCGAGTGCATCAGCGTCATCCGGCGGGAGCGCCCCGTCGACACGCCGATCGCGTGGAGGACCTCGACCCTCGGCGTGAACAGGACCGACCATCCCGCGCCGCGGAGCCGCGTGGCCAGGTCCAGCTCCTCGCCGTAGAGGAGGAACGACTCGTCGAGGGGGCCCACCTCGTCGAACACCTTGCGGGGCAGGAGCATGCAGCAGCCCGACACCCAGTCGACCTCGCGCTCGGTGGTTCGGTCCCAACCCTGCATGCGGTACCGCCTGCTGAAACGGTTGCCGGGAGCGAACGGGCCGATGAACGCGTGACCCGCGGCGTCCACGACGCTCGGGATCTGCCTGCCGCTCGGATACACGGTCCCGTCCGTGTTCCGGACCATCGGCCCCACGATCCCCGCACGCGGGTGGGTGCGCGCGACCTCGACGAAGTCGGCGAGCGTCCCCGTCCACCATTCCGTGTCGGGGTTCAGTAGCAGGACGTACGGCGCGACGGTCTCGCGGATCCCTTGGTTCCACGCCGGTGAGAGGAAGACGTTTTCCCGATTCTCGATGAGACGCGCCCAGGGATGAGCGGCGATCGCCTTCGTGTGGCTGCCGTCGTGCGACGCGTTGTCGATCACGAGCACGTCGACGTCGATCATCCCCCGATGGGCCTGGAGCGACGCGAGGCACCGTTCGAGGTAGTCCCCGGTGTTGAAGTTCACGATGACGACGGCGAGCTCCGCCTCGCGGACAGCGGTCATCGATGGGGCGTCTGCGCGACCAGCACGATGCCGACCATGATGAAGAACACACCCGCCCAGCGCAGGAGGGGAACCTGCTCGTGCAACAGGAATCGGTCGGCGAGCAGGATCAACACGTACGTGAGCGACGCGAACGGATACGCGAACGAGAGCGAGGTGCGAGAGAGCACCGCGAGCCAGACGATCGCGGACAACCCGAACAGGAAGAGGCCCGCCCACACCGCGGGCGTCGACACGACATCCTTGATGGACGCCGACGACAGGGTGAGCACGCCGGAGTTGTCGGCGACCTGGTTCATGCCGTGCTTCAGCGTGAGCTGGGCGCCGGCGGCGAGCAGCACGGAGAACAGGATCAGTCCGATCAGCATGGTTGGTCGCTTCCCTTCCGTTCGGGCGACGTCCTGGGACGGAGCGGTGTCGCTCACAGGTCCTCGACCTCGGCTTCGACGACGACTTCGATGTGCTCCTGCACGCGAGGCACCTCGATCACCTCGAACAGGTATCGCTGCGTCTGCACGTGGAACAGATGGCCGGTCGTACGCGACGACAGACCGATCGTGACCCAGTACTTTCCCGCGGTGTACGGGAACGACGGGATCCGGAAGCGCACGCGTTTCTTCCCGTCGAACCGATCGATCACGATCCCCTTGCCCGAGGTTCGCTCCTCGATCACCGGATGGTTCGTCGCTCCGTCGAGCACCGCGAAGTCAACGTCGAGGTCGTCAACCGGCTCGTTCGTCCGAACGTCGATCTGGATCGTCAACGGGTCGTCGCGGAGCACGGGGCCGTCGCCGGCGCCGGATGCGCGGATCAACTCCACCGCCTCGATCTCGGCCTCGCGGCTCCCCTCCTCGGCGACGAAGCCCGGGTCGGTGACGCCCAGCAAGACGTACCGCATCTCGCGGACCACGTCGTCGGGCATGCCGATCGCGTGGATGCGGCCGTGATCGAGCATCACCGCCCGGTCGCAGACCGCCCGGACGGTGTCGAGCGCGTGCGTCACCAACACGATCGTCCGTCCCTCCGCCTGGAAGCTTCGGACCCGATCGAGACACTTCGCCTGGAACGCCTCGTCGCCGACGGCGAGCACCTCGTCGATCAACAAGATGTCGGGTTCCACGTGCACGGCCACCGCGAACCCGAGCCGTACCAGCATGCCCGACGAGAAGAACTTCACCTGGTTGTCCATGAAGTCCTGCAGCTCCGCGAACGCGACGATGTCGTCGTACACGCGATCGGTGTCCTTGCGCGACAGTCCCAGGAACGAGGCGTTCAGATAGACGTTCTCGCGACCGGTGAGCTCCGGATGGAACCCGGCCCCCAGCTCCAGCAACGCCGCGACCCGGCCCCGGTAGCGGATCACCCCGGATGTCGGCCGGAGGATCCCGGCGATGCACTTCAGCAGCGTGGTCTTGCCCGAGCCGTTGTGGCCGATCAATCCGAGCGACGACCCCTCCTCCACGGCGAACGTGATGTCGCGAAGCGCCCAGAAGTCCTCGGCCCGCATCCGCCCCGACAGCACGCGCTGCTTCAGCGAACTGGGCCGTTCGCGGAAGAGGCGGAAGACCTTGGAGACGTCTTCGACCTCGAGCGCGGTGTTCACAGCTCCTCCGCGAAATCGCCCGAGAGCCGGAAGAAGAGCCGCCACGTGTACAGGAAGAACAGACAGGAGCACACCAGCACGGTGCCGATGACCGCGACGAGCCAGAGCACGCTCACGTCCGGGAGCACCCGGGTGCCGCCGGGCGACACCGTCGCGTACAGCGCCCGCTGGAACCCGGAGACGATCGGCGTGAGCGGGTTGAGCAGATACACCGTCCACAGATGCGGGGACCACGGCGCCGTCGCCGCCGTCAGCTTGTCCTGAACCAGTCCTCCCGGATACACGATGGGCGTCATCCAGAACCACACCAGCAGCGCCAGCCCGATCAGGTGCTGCACGTCGCGGTACCGGACGTTCAACGCCGACACCCAGAAGACCATCGCCGTCGAGAACACCACGAGGGTCACGAACGAGAGCGGATACAGGACGAGCGCCTCGAGGTGGAACCCGTAGCCGCTCACGATCATGAACAGGAACAGCACGGCCGACTGCAGGACGAAGTCCACCAGGACCACGCCGATCACGGACAGGGGGAGGATCTCGCGGGGGAAAGCCACCTTCTTCACCAGGTTTCCGTTGTCGATCACGCACCTGGTCCCGTTGCCGACCGCCACCGAGAACAGGTTCCATGCGAGCAGCCCCGACAGGAGGAACACCGGGTAGTGCGGG
Source organism: uncultured Actinomycetes bacterium (assembly GCA_963736335.1). Lineage (GTDB taxonomy): Bacteria > Actinomycetota > UBA4738 > UBA4738 > HRBIN12 > JBBQVZ01. Next base: position 158,795 of record CAVTOC010000006.1, read on the forward strand.
GTGGCGTTGCCCAGGACCTTCACCACGAACGTGAAGACCGCCAGGAACACGATGGGGTTGAGGATCGACCAGACCGCGCCCAGGATCGACGCTGTGTACTTGACCTTCAGCTCCTTGCGCACGAGGTTGAGCAGGATCTCGCGGTAGGCGTACAGCTCTCGGACGCGCGCGACCGGCCGCAGCGAGAGCGACTCGGACGTGCGTTCGGTGACGCTCAATGCGGCCGTGATGTCGTGGCTCCTCGGGTGGATGCGCAGGTCAGACGCGGTGCGTTCGAGTCTAGCAACGGGCGACCGCGCGATCCCGGAGGTTCTATGACGTTCCGCCGAAGGTGGCGAGCGCTCGCGCGTAGTCCACACCCAAGCCTTCGCGCAGATCGTCCTCGTCGGCGCCGAGATCCGCGAGCGCCTTTCCCCAGATCGCGAGAGCCTTGTGGGCGGGGTCGCGGACCAGGCGAAGGGTCTCCTCGATCGCCCCCTCGTAGCCCTTCGCGGTCGCCTCGGTCGTTCGGATCGCGTTGACGTGCGCTCGCGCCGCTTCGCCCATCCGGTCCCGCAGGTCGGGGTCCGCGAGGAGCGAACGGATCCGTTCGGCGAGCTCGCCCGGACTCGTCGGGCCCGGGGCGACACGGAGCACCGCGTCGTCGGGTACATCGAGGTACGTCCCGGTCGCGCTCACGATCGATGCCTTGCCGGCCTGCATCGCGCGGATCAGCGACCCGCTCACCTCGCCCCGATGCGGGAACCGCAGGTCGACCACGACGTCGGCCGCGGCGAGCCATCCGCGGAAGTCGTCGTCGGAGACATCGGGAGCGAGCGCGACGCGATCGCCGAGCCGGGCAGCGTCGACGACCGCGTCGACGTCGTACCCCTCGATCCTGCGGCCGACCAGGACGACGTGGACGTCGTCGTCCAGCTCGTGCACGGCAGCCAGCACGGCGTCGAGTCGCTTCGCCTGGTTGAGGTCGCCCGGCGCCACCACCAGCGAGCGCATGCCCTTCGCCGCGCGCTCCGCGCGGAGCTCGACCCCGCGATCGAGCGCGCGCCGCACGTCGGTCTCCGACTCGACGACGGGATGCGGCACGACGAAGACGGGCGTGCGACAGCCGGCCTCCTCCAGGTACCGCGCGCAGAACGCCGAGTGCACGATGATGCCGCGTGCGCGACGAGCCACGTGCGCGCACCAGGGCTCTCGCAGCGGCTCGTTGCGAACGACGTCCGGTGAGTGGAGGTTGAGCCGGAGCGCAGCGGCTTCCCGCGTCGCCATGAACCCGAGCGGGTCGCCGAGCGTCCGAAGTCCACGGACGAAGTCGTCGAGCGCCAGGTCGTGCAGCACGATCAGCGACGACTGCGCGAGGAACGCGGCGCGGTAGGCCTCCAGATGGAACTCGACGTTGTTCCCCAGCTCGAACACGCCGAGGCGGTAGCCGGGCAGCCGCGGGGCGTGCCTCGGCTCGATCGGCCAGAGCACATCCATGCGGTGCCGGTCGAAGAACCCGATGCGGCGCAGGCCCTCCAGCACCGCGCGGTCGTACGTGGCGACGCCCGTCCGAGCGGGCGGCAGCGGTCCCGAGAACACCAGCTCCCCCACCGAGCCGGGAGCCGCCGGCGCGGCGCGGCGCGTGAGCGTGCGAACGACGTCGCGGATCATCAATCCAGCAGCCGCGCGACGACGTCCGGCCAGCGAGGAACCTCGGACCGGACGAGCGCGTTGCCGGCCAGGCCCAGCCGCGACGCCAGGTCGCGATCGGCGTGGAGCCGGTCGAACGCCTCCGCGATCCCCCGGGGCTCCGGCACCGCGACCAGGCCGGTCTCGCCGTCGACCACGAACTCGAGCGGACCGCCGCTGTCCGTGAGCGTCACCACCGGACGGTCGGCGGCGAACCCCTCCAGCGTCACGTAGCCGTAGTCCTCGTCGAACGGCCCGTAGTAGACGGCCAGCGCGGCCCCGTACAGCTGGAACAGCCGCTCGTCGGTCACGTCGATCTCGAACCGCACCCGCTGCTGCAGGCCCAGGCGATCCACCTGATCGCGGAGCGCCTGCTCGTCTGGCCCCTTGCCGACCAGGACGAGCCCGACCGCGGTCTTCACGTGCTGCATCGCGTCGACGACGAGCGACTGGCGCTTGAGACTCTCCATCCGGCTCGGGAACAGGACGTACTCACCGAGCGGTCCCGACGGCTGGTCCATCAGGTGCTCCATGACGGGCGACGGGTGGTAGAGCACCTCCGCCGGGATCCGGAGCGACGCCCACAGCCGCTCCTTCACGTTCTTGGAGTTGGTGAACACGCGTTTGGCTTCGTTCAACGCGAGCCGGTCGGCGTTCCACACCATGTCCCTGACCGCCGGCCCGTCCTCCTGACGGGACAGGTCCGCGTACACGGGGTGATCCCACAGCTCGTACGCGGTCCGGTGCTGATGCATCAACCAGACGATCTTCCGCTCGTGCTCCACGAGGTACGCGGGGAACTTGAGCCCCACGACCGCGTCGACCTTCAAGCCGTTCGACTCGGTGATGTCGAAGCTCCGCCACACCGCCATCTGGTGCGCGAGCTGGGAAGCCGGATACCACTTGCCCGCGATCTGCACGAGGTCGGCGTCATGACCGGCCGCCCGCAACGCGCGGACCAGGCCCTCGGCGTGCGTCTCCGCACCGCCGCGAACGAACGCGGTCTGCGGGTGTAGGACGGCGACCCTCATGCGGGTCCGTCCGACTCGAGATCCGACGGCCCGGGTTCGATCTCGGCACGCAGGCGGGCGACCTCGGCCTCGAGGGCCATCAACCGCTCCGCGAGGCTCGTGGTCAGCTCGGCGTGGTCGGCAAGCAGGCGGTCGTACCGCCACGAGATCGGCCTGGCCACCCGGAACAATCCGTACTTCAGCTTCCGGCGCCAGCGCGACGTCGACGCCAGGTTGCCCTCACCCTGCGGGATGATGACCTTCTCGTCCGAACGCAGCTGCATCGAGAGGTCGAGGAGCCGGTCGCGGACCTCGGGGGTATCCATCCGGGCACGCGAGACGCGCTCCTGGGCCCAGTAGAGCTCGCGGGAGAGATCGTCGATCGTGGGATCGTGGTCGGAGGTCGCGGCCATCGGCGCAGGTCAGCGTAGCATCCGGTCGGTCGCCGCCCGCTCAACCCGCGCGGTCGCCCGGCACGCCCTGGGATGCCGAGCCGAGCCATTCCGCGACGGCTTCGTCCAGCGCGGGAAGCGGCTCGATCCCGATGTGCTCGAGATATGCGCTCGCCAAAGCGGAGTTGGCCGGACGCGGCGCGACGAGGCCGAGCGACGCGAACGCCTGCGCGTCGACCGTCCCCGGGAACCCACCGATCTCACGAGCCCGCTGCAGGACGTCGAACCAGCAGGCGGGCTCGGACCCGGCCAGGTGATACGTGCCGAACCGGCCGGTGAGCAGCAGCGGCAGCAGACGATCCGCGAGGTGCCGGACGAACGTCGGCGATCCGATCCGATCCTGGATGCCGCCGGCGCTCTCGCCCGTACGGAGCCGTTCGACGGCGCCGCTGGCATAGTCGTCTCCGGCGCCGTACACATAGCTCGTCCGCACGATGAAGTGCTCCGGAACCAGGTCCCGCACGAACCGCTCCCCCGCGAGCTTCGTGCGGCCGTACACCGAGAGGGGATGCGGCGCGTCCAGCTCGTCGTACGGCGCGCCCTTCATACCGTCGAAGACGTAGTCGGTCGACATGTGGAGGATGGAGGCCCCGCACGCGCGCGCGGCGAGGGCGACGTGTTGCGTCCCGAGCGCGTTGGCGCGAGTGGCGGCCGCCGGGTTCGTCTCGCATGCATCCACCTTCGTGGACGCCGCGAGATGCAGGACGGCGTCGGGTCGGAGCAACGGGATCGTCTGCATCACCGCGTCGCGATCGCCGACGTCGAGCTCGTCGTGCGTGAACGCGTGGACCTGGTGGTGGGGCGGGACCGCGTGGAGGAACGCTCGCCCGAGACCGCCCCCGGCCCCGGTGACGACCAGCCTCATCGCCCCGCCCCGGCCGCGCGCGGCTCCGTCACGACCGGAACATCGTGCGCGCGTCGCAGCCAGGCGAGGTGATCGCGGTACCACTCGACGGTGCGCGCGAGCCCGTCGTCGAACGACACGCGAGGCTCCCAGCCGAGGCCGCGAAGACGTTCGGATCGCAGCCCGTATCGGAAGTCGTGACCGGGGCGGTCGGCGACGAACGAGATCTGCGACTCGGGCACGCCGGCCAACGCGCAGATCCGCCGCGCCAACTCGAGGTTCTCCAACTCGAACCCGCCCCCGATGTTGTAGATGCCGCCGGTCTCGCCGTGCTCGAGCACCGTGAGCGCGGCGTCGACCCAATCAGTGACGAAGAGGAACTCGCGTCGCTGTTTGCCCGCGCCGTAGACGGGCACGGCGAGCCCCTCGAGAGCGCAGATCGAGAACGTCGGCATCACGCGCTCGATCTGACGTGGTCCGAACGCGTTGGTCCCGCGCACGATCGTGACCGGAGCTCCGTACGTCACGACGTACGCGCTGCAGAGCAGGTCGGCCGCCGCCTTGCTCGCCGCGTACGGGCTGGCGGGCTGAAGCGCATGGGTCTCGTCGAAGACGCTGTCATCCGGCCGGCCGGGCCCGTAGACCTCATCCGTGGAGAGCATCAACATCCGGACGTCGTGCCTGCGGCTCGCCTCCAACACGACCTGCGTGCCGCTGACGTTCGTGCGCAGGAACTCGCCGGGGTCGTCGATGCTCCTGTCGACGTGTGATTCGGCGGCCGCGTGGATCACCCAGTGGGCATCGGCGACCGATCGGTCGACCAGCTCGGCGTCGGCGACGTCGCCGAGCTGGAACCGCAGGCGGGGATCGCCGTCGTGCGCTTCCAGGTTCGCGCGGCTGCCTCCGGTCGACAGACGGTCGAGCACGGTCACCGTGGTCGAGGGGCGTTCGAGCAATGCATCGACCAGGTGCGAGCCGATGAAACCGGCGCCGCCCGTGACGAGGACGTTGATATCGGGAGTCATGGTGGCCTCGCAGAGGGACCGGGAACGCCTGGAGTCTACCGTGGAGGTGGGGCGGGACCTTCCCCAGGGGCCGTCACCGAGGCCGCCTCCCGCAGCACGGCCGCGGTCGCGCGCGCCGTCGCCTCCCACGTGAAGCGCGACGCCCGTGCGACGCCGGCAGCCGAGAGCACCGCGCGGAGGTCTTCGTCCGCCACCAGCTCCGAGAGGGCGGCGGCGATCGCATCGACGTCCGCCGGATCCACCAGGACCGCGGCCTCTCCGGCCACCTCGACCAGCGAGGACACGTTGGATGTCAGGACGGGCACGCCCGCCGCGAACGCTTCCAGCACGGGGAACCCGAACCCTTCGTAGATCGACGGATACGCGAGCAGGGTCGCGCCGGACAGGAGCGCCAGCTTGTCGCGCTCGCTCACGTAGTCCGTGCGCACGATGCGCGCCCGCACGCTCTCCGGCAGCAACTGGATGGCAGCGTCCAGCCGCTCGGTCGCCTCCGGGTACCAGCGAACCGAACCGCCCGCGAGCACGAGGGAGAGGTGGCCGGAGTCGCTCATGGCGAACGCACGCACGAGTTGCTCGAGGTTCTTCCGGGGCTCGATGCCGCCGACGAACAACACGTAGGGACCGGGGATACCGAACCGGCGTCGGACGGCATCGACGGCGGCATCCGAGACCGGCGCGAACGCCTCTGCATCGACACCGTGATGCACCACGTGGACCCGCGCTCCCCCAACCCCGAACGACTCGCGGAGATCCTCCGCTGCGGACGTGGACGGCACGATGATGGCCGGCGCCTCGGCGAGCGTCGCCGCGAACCGACGCCGCCATCGCTCATCGATGTGAGGCGCCGACTCCGGGAAGTGCTGGAACGCGAGATCGTGGACGACCGGGACGACGCGGTCCCGGTGATCGGTGGCGGGAGCCAGGAAGTTCGTCGCCACGAACAGGTCGAAGTCGACGAGCCACTCCACCCGCGGCACGCCCAGCCGGTACGACGCCGGCTGGAAGATCCGCGCGGGGAACCGCGACGCCTTCTCGCTGAGGTTGCGGGCGCGCACGTCGGCGAAGAACCGGCGAGGGCGCAGGAGGCCCCGTGCATGGAGATACCACGCCACGAAGTCGTCGTCGGGATCCGTGATCGGCAGGTACCGGATCAGTTGCTGGGTGTATTGGCCCACGCCGGTGCGCCGAGGATCGAGCGCCGGCCGAGCATCGATCACGACTCGCACGCGTGAAGGCTAGCGGAGACTCAGTACAGCTCGACGCGGCTCTGGTCGCCGACGACCAGACGATGCACGCCTCCCGCACCGGAATGCAGCACCTCGACGTTGCGTCCGAGGATCGACGTGGCGAGACCGTGCACGTCCACGATCTGGCAGCCCTCCATGACGATCGAGTCCTCCACCGAGCTTCGCATGATCCGCACGTCGCGCTCGACGGACACGTTCGGACCGACGACCGAGTCCTCGATGACCGTGCCGGGCCCGATCGCGACCGGACCTCGAAGCTCGGAACGGATCACCTTCGCACCGACGGCCAGACGGACGCTCCCCTCGAGCGTTGAGTCGTCATCGACGTCGCCGTCGACGCCTGGGCGCACGACCGAGAGCATCACGCGGTTCGCCTCGAGCAGATCGGCGGGACGGCCGGTGTCCTTCCACCACGCGCTCACCATCTCCGCACGCACGACCTTGCCGTGGTCGATCAACCACTGGATCGCCTCGGTGATCTCGTACTCGCCTCGCGCCGACGGCTCGAGCGTGTCGGCAGCCTCCAGGATCGAGTCGTCGAACAGGTACACGCCGACGAGCGCCAGGTCACTCACGAACGATGTCGGCTTCTCGACCAAGCGAACCACCCGATCCCCGTCGAGTACGGCGACACCGAACCGCTCCGGCTCCGGCACGCGCGCGAGGAAGATCTGCGCATCCGGACGCGTCCGTTCGAACTCGTCGACGAAGCGCCTCAGACCCTCGAGCAGCACGTTGTCACCGAGGTACATCAGGAACGGTTGGCCCGCGACGAAGTCGCGGGCCGTCATGACCGCGTGCGCCAGACCGAGCGGTGCCTCCTGCGGGATATAGGTCACCGAGAGCCCCCAGGTCGATCCGTCCCCCACGGCGGTACGGATCTCATCCCCGGTCTGTCCGATCACGATCCCGACCTCGGTGATGCCCGCGTCGCGGATCGCCTCCAGCGCATGGAACAGGATCGGCGCACCCGCGATCGGGATCAGCTGCTTCGCGTTGGTGTGCGTGATGGGACGCAGCCGCGAGCCCTCGCCCCCCGCCAGGATGAGCGCCCGCATCAGGACTCCGACGGGATGCAGCTCGTCGAGCCGCCGCCGCTGCCCACGGGCTGCAGGACGAAACCTCCGGTGATGAAGACCGCCACCGGGCTGCCTCGCAGCGCGGAGTTCGGCACCTCCAGCAGCCGCAGATCGGGGAAGTACTTCTGCACGACCTCGGCGTCGCTCTGGTGTCCGGACTTGTACGCGATGACGGATCCCTTGACGTCGGAGCCGTACGTCGCGTAGTCGATGATCCCGGGAGACGTGTCGAATCCGGCGTCGTTCAAGATCTGCTCCACCTTCGCGGCCGTCCCACGCGAATCGTGATCGACGACCGGAACGACGATGTTCGCCTCCGACGGAGCCGTCCCCGCAAGGTTCTGACCGAGCTCGCCGAGCGGTTTGCCCTGCCGGATCCGCGAGAAGATCTGCCCGGCGACCGGGTCGGGAATCACGACGTCCAACCCTCCCTCGGTTGCGCCGACGCCGGGGACCGCCCGGAACTCCACCGCGCCCGTCGAGATCCCCTCGAGCTGCTTGACCAGGTAGACGACGTCCGCGAGATCGAAGCCCTGGTCGGCGACGAGGTTCCGGGCGACGGGGCGGATGAGCGACGGCGCTTTCGCGATCTCACCGGGAGACAGGAGCCGGTTCAGCACCGCGCGGAGGAACTGCTGCTGGCGGCCGATCCGCGCGAAGTCGGGCACCAGGTCGCACGGCTGATGGCGCGTGCGTACGTATGCCAGCGCCTGGTAGCCGTTGAGCGTCTGGCATCCCGCCTTGACGTCCAGGCCGGTGAGCGGATCGGTCATCGCGGTCGGGATACACATCGTGACACCGCCAAGCGTGTTGACGATCCCCTGGAAGCCGGCGAGATCCACGTAGAGCACATGGTTGATCTTGAGGCCGGTCAGCTGCTCGACCGTCTTGGCGACCCGTTGGGCGCCGAACCCAGCCAGACCGCCCGAGAACGCCGCGTTGATCTTGTCCATCCCCATGCCCGGGATGTTCACCCAGAGGTCGCGGGGGAACGACAGCACGATCGCCTTCTGCAGCTTCGGATCGGTGTGGACGAGCATGATCACGTCGGATCGCTGGGAGCCACCGATGTCGGCGTTCGTCCCGAACTGCACCTGTTCCTGGGGTGAGAGCCCTGCCCGCGAGTCGCTCCCGAGGATCAGGTAGTTGCAGACGTTGTCGACGCACGGGCCGAAGTCGCGCTGCTCGGGGCTGCCGCTCGGCACCGGCGACGACGGGATCCGCGTGATGCCTCCCTGGGCCTGGAGGTAGCCGACGTAGGCGTACGCCGAGACCGCGGCGACGACGAGCGAGAGGCTCGCCGTGATCCCGATCAACGCCCGGAACAGCGTGCGATGGGCGTGCGGCGACCGCTCGTCACCCGGCTGGGATGTCATCGCCTCAAGCGTACCTGTGGCGCCCCGACGGGTCCTCGCGGGGTCCATGGCATTCCTGTGGAGGCAGCGGGGCCCATCCGCCGGCCGAACACCCCGATTAGGATGACCGCACGACCAGGCACGAGGGGGCGCATGACCAGGGATCCGATCCGGGCGCTCGTCGTCGGTATCGACGACGAGCTCCGACAAGAGCTCATGAACGAAGAGGGGTTCACGGTCGAGAGCGCCGAACGCCTGGACGGCTCCGCTCCGACCGATGTCAACGTCGTGGTCCTCTCGCTCGCGGGTGAACCGCTCGAGGTGCTGGCGTCGGTCCGCGCGCACGCGCCCGCCGCGGCCGTGGTGGTCATCACGACTCCGGAGGATGCCGCGGACGGTACCGTCGCCATGCATGCGGGGGCCGACGATCACCTCGTTCGCGGAGCGATCCCCCCGGGATGCTCCCACGCGCGCTCCGATACGCCGTCACCGTCCGGCGGCTCCGGCGCGAGCTCGCCACGCAGGATGAGGAGACGGGGCTGCCCAACCTCCGCGGGTTCGCCCCGATCGCCGAGCACCACCTGCGGATGGCCGATCGCAGCCACGCGCCCGTCGTGTTCCTGTTCGTCCGCCTGGAAGGGCAACGAGAGGTCGTCGCCGCGAGCGGGCCGGATGAAGCCGCGGCGGTGGCACGAGACGCCGCGTCCCTGGTGCTCGAGGCGGTCCGCGACGCGGACGTGCCGGCTCGGATCAGCGAGGACACGTTCTGCGTCCTGCTGACCGGCGAGGCGCGCGGGGCGGAGGCGCTCGTGCTCTCGCGCCTGGTGGAGGCGATCGCCGTGAACGACGCGCGACTCGATCAGCCCCGGCAGCTCTCGCTCTCGGTCGGGAGCGCGCTCTACGACCCGGATCAGCCGAGCACCCTGGAACAGATCTTCTCGACCGCCGACCGACGGCTGGCGGCCCAGGCCGAGCGCGGACGATCCGAGGGCTCATGAGCTGCGAATACCCCTCGACACCCTCCATGAGACATCTCCGCACCACGAGGAGCAGCCGCGAGCTCACTGATCGTTCGACGTGTGACCCATCTCCGGAGCGAGCCGGTGGAGGCCATCGACCTCGCTGAGGCTCGCGACCGCGAGCTGGTGCAGGGGATCCGCCGTCGTGACGAGGAAGCGTTCCGTGGTTTGTTCGGCCGCTACGCGCCGAGCGCCAGATCCCTCGCGATGCGCGTCGTGCGGCGATCGCACCTCGCCGAAGAGATCGTGCAGGAAGCGTTCATGGCGCTGTGGCGCAACCCGACCGCGTACGACGATGAGCGCGGCTCCGTGAAGTCGTGGCTCATGGGCATGGTGCACCATCGGGCGGTGGATCTGGTTCGCCGTGAAGAGTCGTACCGCCGGCGCGCGGAACGATCCGCGCGGCAGGAGGTCGATCGCGAGTCCGATCCCGCCGACGAGGTGGTCGAGCAGATCGGGCTGCCGGAGGAGCGACGACGCGTGCGGGCCGCCCTGGACGAGTTGCCGGAGGCGCAGAGGGCCGTGTTGGAGCGCATGTACTTCGACGGGATGTCACAGACCCAGATCGCGGGGGCCACCGGGCTGCCGCTGGGCACCGTGAAGTCCCGCACGCTCCTCGGCATGCGCCGGCTGAGAGCAGCTCTCATCCAGGAGGAGCCATGACGCGCGACCATGCCGTGATCGAGGAGCTCCTGGCGATCCGGTCGCTCGGTGGGTTGGACGGCGGCGATGTGGCACGCCTGGATCGCGAGCTCGCGGCGCACGGCGATTGCGAGGAGTGCCGCCGACTGACGGACGAGTACGCCGAGACCGCCGGCCGCCTCGGGTTCGCGCTGGACCCCTCGCCCGTGGACCTGGAACAGGCGAACGAGATCCTCAGGCGTGCGACGCATCCCGCGACCCAGGACGCGGCTCCTCCACCCTCCGTGGTCCCGGCCGACGAGCTCGGGGCACGACGTTCCCGGCGTGGTCGCACGTGGCCGGCCCTCGTGGCGGCGGCCGCCGTCGTGGTGCTGGTGATCTCGGCCGTGGCGATCGTCGGCCCGGGGCGTTCGACCGAGGTCACCGTCTCGACGAGCCAGACGGTGGTGGGTTTCACCGGCGACACGGGGGAGCTCGCCATGGCGTACGAGCCGGGGAAGCCGGGGGCGCTGTTCGTGGGCTCCGGCTTCCCGGACCCGGGGTCGGACAAGACGTACGCGATCTGGATGCTGCAGGGGTCGACGGCCGTGAGCGGCGGATGCGTTCGCCCGCACGACGGATCGATCGTGGCGTTCGTCGACGCGGACCTGGCGGGTGCCGACCGGATAGCCGTCACCGTCGAGCCGAGCTCCTGTCCCTCACAGCCGACCAGCGCACCGGTCCTGATCAGCGACCCGTTGGCCGCCTAGCCCCGCCGGTCGCTCAGGCCGCCTCATCTATCACGTGTCGCACGATGACGACCGGACACGGCGCGTGTTGGGAGCATTGCTGGCTCACCGAGCCGAGCAGGAGCTCGCGGAACCCGCCCAGACCACGAGATCCCAGCACCAGCAGATCCGCACCTTCGGCAACGTCGAGGAGCACGTTCGCCGGTTGGCCCTCGACCGCGTGGGTCTCGATCTCGACGTCGCGGGCTTCGGCGCGAGCCTCATCGAGCGCGTCCGCCAGGATCTCCTCGGCCCGCTCGACCAATCCCGTCCGCATCTCCCCCGGCATCTCCGCGATGCCGAACCCGAAGGCGTAGCTGTACATCGGGATCTCCCACACCGAGATGAGCTGGATCTTCAAGCCACGGAGACTCGCTTCCCTCGCGGCCCAGCGAACCGCCATCTTCGCCGTCTCTGACCCGTCGACCCCTACCACCACTCGCCCGCTCATCGGTGCCTCCTCGATGTCATCGTTGCCCTCTTCTTCATCCATCCTCGGTCTCGGCCGGTGGGGATGGGTGGGGCCATTCGGTCTCCCATGGACGGGACCTCCGATCGATCATCCCGGGCACGACGAAGGCGGGGCCTTGCGGCCCCGCCTTCGGGTGACTCGCCCGAGGTGGGTCAGGCGAGTTGTCCGTGAGCACCGACCTCGTGGTGCTGGAACACCGTCCCCTTGTGCCACGGGGTGCCGATCGCCGGGAGGACGTACCGGTCGAGCCCGTAGTAGCCGGCGTTCCGCCAGGCCAGGATCAAGAGGACCTCGACCACCAGGAACACGGGGTTCACGCCCGCGACGCCGGCCAGGCCGAAGGAGAAGTTGAGCATCGCGCCGAAGAACGCCGCGATCCCGACGAACAGTCCCAAGATCAAGGCGATCCCGATCAATGCTTCTCCGAGCGGGATGACCTTGGAGAAGACACCCGCGGGACCGGGGTGTCCCAGCCAACGCAGGAAGGCCGCGTACCACCCGTAGTTGACCGACGAGTTCGCGCCCTGGTTCGCGTTGCCCGCCGCGTAGGCGGCGAAGCCCTGCAAGCCCTTCGTGCTCTTGAACCAGGAATCGCTCGTGTACGCGAAGTGCCAGGTCCAGAATCCACCTGAGGTGCCTGTGATCTTCTCGAACCCCGCGTGCAGCCACTGATAGCCGAGCCAGACGCGCGCCACGAGCCAGATCCACGCCGCCTGTGGCGAGGAAAGGAGCCACATCGCGAACTTCGGCTCCTCGAAGGTCACTTCCTGCTTCTGCATCGTTCCCACCTCCTCGTCCCTCTTCCTTCCTTCTTCTGCGAGAGATTGGGCGAGAACGGAGCGGCAGGCAGCGGGCGAACGGCCCGGTCCTCGGGGGTCCTTCGGACCGGACGGATCCGGTGCCACGTCCCGCGCGCACCGGGACCATCGGCACATGGCATCGGTGGTCGCCGACACGACGCTGTAAGGACTCCCTCCTCGCGGAGGCGGCATCGGCACGGCCCGCATCCTTGCCGAACCTTCGCGGAGGCCGCTCGGCCACTGTGATGGCTGGGAGGTGTTCGGGCGGGGCCGGCAACCCTTGGGCCGGCCCCGCCTGAGCGATCAGCTCGCCGCCGAGCGGCTCGCGAACGGGGTGGCGTGTCGTGACAGTTGGATGCGCATGCGGGTGTCGACCACCCGCACGCCGTGCGCCAACACCATCACGGGGTTGCAGTCCATCTCGGCGATCTCGGGATGGGCATCCGCGAGGGCGCCGATCCGCAGGATCGCGTTGATGAGGGCAGCCACATCTGCCTTCGGAGCGCCACGGAACCCGTCCAGCAACGGGAACGAGGCGAGGGATCGAACCATCTCGTCGGCATCGAGGTCGGTGAGCGGCGCGACGCGGACGGCGACGTCGCGCTGCAGTTCCACGGTGACGCCCCCTCCCCCGCACGCGACGACCGGCCCGAACACCGGATCGGCCACGACACCGACCAGCATCTCGACACCTCCGTCGATCTGCTCCTGGAGCGCGAACCCGTCGATCCGCTCTCCCGCGGCCTCGACGCGCCCGATCATCGCCTGAGCCTCCCCGAGCACGTCCGCCGGCGACAGGCCGATCCGCACGGCTCCGGACTCGGTCTTGTGCAACGGGCCGATCCCCTTCAGCACCAGCCGGCCGCCGAACGGCGTCGCAGCGGCCGCCGCCTCCTCGGGGGTCGTGACCCTGACCGTCCGAGCCATCGCGACCCCGTAACAGTCAAGCAGCTGTTCAGCCTCTTCGGTCGGGAGCCATCCCTCCCCGCGAGCGAGCGCTGCGGCGATCAACGCCGCGGCCTCGTCCTCTCGCACATCGTCGAACACCGGCACCGTTCCCTCCTGACGAGCGCGCCACACGCCGTATCGCGCGGCTCGGGCCAGGGCGATCGCGGCTTGCTCGGGATAGCGATACGAGGGGATGCGCGCCTCCGGCGATCGCAGCGCCTCGGGAAGGCCGCGGGTCGACATGAAGCACGACAGCACCGGGATCCGCCCCTCGACGTCGGCGATCGCGGCCACGAGCTGGCGGGCGACCTCGGGCGCCGCGGCCTCGAGCGGAGGGATGTAGATCACGATCAACGCGTCGATCCCCGGATCCGCCGACACCACCCGGATCGTGTGCCCGTAGTCCTCGGGGGCGGCCGAAGCGATCATGTCGACGGGATTCGATACGGATGAGGCGGCCGGAAGGAACGAACGCAGCTCGGCGACCGTGGCCGCGCTCAGCTCCGGAACGTCGAGGCCGTGCGATTCGCACGTATCGGCGCACAGGATCCCCAAGCCGCCCGCGTTCGTGACGATGGCGACGCGGTTCCCGGCCGGGATGGGTTGGTCCGCCAGGAGCGTCGCCACGTCGAACAGCTGCTCGAGCGTATCGGTGCGGATCACGCCGCTCTGGCGGAAGAGCGCATCCACGGTGGAGTCCGAGGCGGCGAGCAGCGCTCCCGTGTGCGACATCGCCGCGCGACTCCCGGCCGTGCTCCGCCCGCTCTTCACGGCGACGATCGGCTTGCGCTTGCCGATGCGCCGGGCCAGCTTGGCGAACCGCCGTGGGTTCCCGAAGGACTCGAGGTACATCAAGACCACGTCCGTCTCGGGATCCTCGTCCCAGTAGCTCAGGAGGTCGTTGCCGGAGATATCCGCCTTGTTCCCGACCGACACGAACGTCGACAGACCGAGTCCGAGCTCGGCGGCCTGACCCATCACGGCGATGCCGAGGGCGCCGCTCTGGGAGAGGAACGCGACGCGTCCCGCCGGCGGCCAGGTGGTGGCGAACGTTCCGTTCAGGAGGATGCCGGGGTCGGTGTTCACCACGCCCATGCAGTTCGGCCCGATCAAGCGCATCCCGGAGGCACGGCACACCTCGACGAGGTCGTGCTGGAGAGAGGACCCGTCGGGGCCCGTCTCCGCGAACCCCGACGAGATCACCACGAGCCCGCGCACACCCTTGCTCCCGCACTCGCGCGCGACGGCGATCACGGAGTCGGCGGGCACCGCGATGAACGCCACATCGACCTCCCCGGGGATGTCCAGCACGCTGGGGTACGCGGCGATGCCTTGCACGACCGCGGCTTTGGGGTTGACGGCATGCACCACGCCGGAGAACGGGGGCGCGAGCAGGTTGTGGAGGAGGCGTCCGCCGATCGAATCGGGATCCCTCGACGCGCCGATCACCGCGACCGACGACGGACGAACGATGGCTCGGACCGCGTTCGCGGCCGCGACCCGTTCGTGACTCTCGTACGCCTGGAGCGCCTCCTCGGTCAACGCGGTCGGGAACTCCACGTCCACGGCCCCGGGCGTGACCCGGAGATGCACAGGGAAGCCGCTGCGACGGAAGACGTCGATCATGCGGTGGTTCTCGGGCAACACGTGCGCGTGGAACGTCGATATGCCGGCCTCGCCGGCGGCATCCGCCAGGTGCGCGACGAGGATGGAGCCCAGACCGTGGCCCTGGAGCCTGTCGGCGATGCTCACGCTCACCTCGGCGCGAGGGGAGTCCCCCTCTCGGATGTATTGGGCACCGCCGACCACGTCGCCGCCTTCGCCCGCGGCGAAGGCCAGCAACGTGAGGTGGTCCCGGTAGTCGACATCCGTCGCCCGTCGAGAGATCTCGCTCACGTCGACGGAGACGCCGCCGAACCGGAGGTAGCGGGACTGGTCCGAGAGACCGATCAGATAGTCCTCGACCCGTTCGCGATCCTCGGCGCGCGCGGGCCGGATCCGTACGGTGGCCCCGTCCCGGAGGACGACGTCGACCGCTCGATGCGAGGGGTAGCCGTCGGGGATGTCGGGCATCGGAGCCGCGCCTATTCGACGCTGCCGGGCATGGTCGTATGTCGAGCGAGGTAGGCGGCAGCCTCGGCGCGCCGCGCGACCTCGAGCTTGGACAAGATGCTCGAGACGTAGTTCTTGATGGTCTTCTCAGCCAGGTTGAGCTCTTCCCCGATCTCCTTGTTCGTCCGCCCATCGGCGACCAGCGTCAGGATCCGCTCCTCCTGCGGGGACAGGCGCGCGAGCTTCTCGTCGCTCATGAGGTGCTTGCCCTTGCGCAGTCGATCGAGCACCGACTTGGTGACGGCCGGATCGAGCAGACTCTCGCCCGCCCCGACCGCACGTATCGCCCGCAGGAGATCGTCGGATCGGACCTGCTTGAGCACGTACCCGGATGCCCCGGCCATGATCGAGGCGAACAGTGCCTCGTCGTCGGCGAACGAGGTAAGCATCAGTACCTGTGTCTTGGGGTGCTTCGCGCGGATCTCGCGGGTCGCCTCGATCCCGCTCCCATCGATCAGCCGAACGTCCATCACCACGACGTCGGGACGTGTGCGATCGACCTCATCGATCGCATCCTGCACCGAGCCGGCCTCCGCGGTCACGACGACGTCGTCCTGCGACTGGAGCATCGCTCGGATGCCGTCTCGGACGATCTGATGGTCGTCGACCAGCATCACACGGAGCGGCGGCTGCTTCATGACCCGAATGCTAGTCGGCGTGAGCTGGGACGTCCCGTGACGCCCCGACGTCTCCCTGCGCCTCGAGGAGCAGGGCGGCAGCCACGCGATCGAGGAAATCCTTGAGCGTGGCCTCGGCGACGCGGTACAGGATCGCGCGATCGACGACCTTGCCGATCGAGCCCAGCGGCGGCAGGTAGCGGGCGCTCATCGCGAGCTGGGTGCGGTCCGGGGGCAGCGGCGCGACTTCCAGATCGGCTTCCAGGGCGGGGAACAGGCCCGGAGCGTCGGTGGGAAGCCACCGCAGCGGCAGCACCGTCTTCCCCTCCAGGTGGACCGGGACCCCGAGCTCGATAACGACCTGGCGCGCGACGCGCACACGCTCCCCGAAACCGACCTCGGCGAGCAACGAGTCGCCTCGATGGTTCGCTTCGCTGGCGAGGCCACGCAGCCAGTTCACGGGCGCCTCCATCAGGCGGCGCTCGACCCACTGGGGCTCGACGGGAAGCTCAACGAAATACCTCGCGAACATGCATCGATGGTGGCAGTCACAGCGGCCGCCCACCGGGGCCGTTCGACCTGAGCATGCAGGGACGGTCAGCCCCCACCCGGCGCCGACATGCCGCCAAGACTGTCTCGGTACGACGTGGTCCGCACATCCTGAGAGGAGCACACGATGATGAAGTCCGTTCGGAGGTGGGGGCTGTTGGGCATCGCGAGCGTGCTCGCGATGGTGACGGTCTCGTGCGGCAGCGGGGGCGGTGGCGCGACCGCGGGCACGCAAGAGCTAGCGGCCGCCGGCCCGGCGACGGTCGAGGTCATGCTGAGCGAGTTCAAGATCGATCCGTCGGCGATCGCGGTCCCGGCGGGACAACCGATCGACTTCTCGGTGATGAACATGGGCCAAGCCCAGCACACGTTCGCGGTCGACGTCGGGGGCAAGACGTACGCCACCGATCTGATCGATCCGGGCACGACCGCGGTGCTCAAGGTTCCCGCGCTGGACGCCGGAACGTATGCGGCGTACTGCACGGTCTCGGGACACAAGGATCTCGGGATGCTCGCCACCGTCACGGCCGGAGCCGGCACCGGCGCCACGGGTGCGGCGGGAGCATCATCGTCGACCATGTCGGCGGCGATGATGGCCGCGATGCACAAGGCGGGCGTCGAAGCGTTCCTCGCGGGCAACCAGACCAGCACCCAGGGGAACCAGCTCTTGGAACCCACGATGGATGGGACGACGAAGGTCTTCACGCTGACGGCCTCCAACGTGAAATGGGAAGTGTCGAAGGGGCAGTTCGTCGACGCGATGGCGTTCAACGGCCAGATCCCGGGTCCGCAGATCGACGTGTCGTACGGCGATCACATCCGGATCGTGGTGGAGAACCAGCTCGATCAACCGACCGTCGTCCACTTCCACGGCATGACGGTTCCCAACGCGATGGATGGCGTCCCGTACATCACGCAGGACGCGATCATGCCGGGCCAGGTGTGGACGTACGAGTTCACCGTCAAGGACCCTCCGGGGATGTACGTCTACCACTCGCACTTCAACTCGACCGAGCAGGTCGGCGCGGGGCTGTACGGGGTCCTGATGGTGGAGCCGGAAGGCGGGGCGTGGCCATACCGTGCCCTGAACGTGGACCCGCGAACGGGCTTCTCGACGATAGGCGCTCCCGTGAAGGTCGACGACGAGACGACGTTGTTCCTCGGCGACGGACCGCTCGGCTACGTCATCAATGGGAAGTCGTTCCCCGCGACCTCACCGATCGTCGCCAAGCAGGGCGACTGGGTGCTGATCCACATGGCGAACGACGGCTCGATGCTGCACCCCATGCATCTGCACGGCTACCACTTCGAAGTCGTTGCGCAGGACGGGTTCCCGCTCGAACAGCCGTACATGGCGGACACGCTGGTGATCGCGCCGGGGCAACGGTTCGACGTCCTGATCCACGCGATCTACCCGGGCGCCTGGGCGTTCCACTGCCACATCCTTCCCCACGTGGAAGGGCCGCAGGGCATGTACGGGATGGTGACCGCACTCGTCGTGCAATAGTCTGAGCGAGACCAGTAGTGCGGAACGGCGGCCGAGGTCGAACCTCGGCCGCCGTTCCTACAAGGGCAGGACCGCCCGCACCGTGGTGCCTTCTCCCGCGGTGCTCAGGATGTCGAGCGAGCCGCCGAGCGACGCGACACGGTCGCGGAGGTTCCCGATACCCAGACCTTCGCCAGCGGTACCCGGCTCGAAACCACGTCCGTCATCGTCGATCACCAGGATGGCGCCCTCCGCTGCTCTGCGGAGCGATACCCGACAGGTCGTCGCCTCGGCGTGGCGCCCGACGTTCGAGAGCGCCTCTCGCGTGACCTGCACCACGTCCGACGCGATCGACGAAAGCTGCGCTGCGATGGACGCGTCCACGTCCACCACCGTGACGACCCCCGAGCGCTCTTCGAACTCCGCGCCCAACTCGCGCAACGCCTGATCCAGCTGGCGATCGGCCAGGATCCCCGGCCGGAGCCCGAAGATGTAGTTGCGCAGATCCCGGATCGCGCCGTCGATGTCCTCGACGGCCCCTTCGATCCGCATGGTGATCCCCGCATCCTGCGCGAGCGCGGCGGCTCCCTGGAGGCTCATCCCCACGGCGAAGAGCGACTGGATCACGCCGTCGTGCAACTCCTTCGCGATCCGCTCGCGCTCATCCAGCACCTCGAGCCGCCGGACCTCCTCCTGCGCATGGATCATGTCCTCGTAGAGCCGGGCGTTCTCGACGGCGACGCCCGCCTGCGTGGCCAGGACCTGCAACGCGCGCTCGTCGTCGACCGCGAACTCGTCGTCGCCCTGCTTCTCGGTGACGTAGAGGTTGCCGAAGACCTTGCCGCGTGCGAGAACGGGCGCCCCCAGGAGCGAACGCATCGGCGGGTGGTGGAGCGGGAATCCGACCGATAGAGGGTGGGCGGCGATCTCCGCGAGCCGCAGCGGCCGCGCTTCGCTGATCAACAGGCCCAGGATGCCGTGGCCGGTCGGCGGATCGCCGATCTGCGCTCGCTCCTCGACCGTGATCCCCTCGGTGATGAACTCTTGGATCCGACCGTCCGGAGCGAGGACGCTGATCGCGCCGTATCGAGCGGCGGTGATGTCCACGGCCAGCTCCACGATGCGTTGGAGGACGGCCTCGAGGGAGCGCTCCGACGCCAGCGCCAACCCGGCCTCGATCAACAGCTCGGCTCGATCCCGGTCCCGCACGTGGTCGCTCACATCCCGGAGCCTAGCGTGCGACGTGTGGGGTGCCGTAGCCACGAACCGGCCACCCGGGGGGGCCGATAGGCCCGTCACGGGAGTGCCCTCCGGACCGACCTCGTCCGATCCGTTCGGAACACACTTGCGGAAGAGGAGAAGGGAGGCGATATCCATGGTGGCTCACCGCATCCGTACGGGCTTCACCTCGGAGCAGGCCGAAGCCGTGGCCGAGATGCTCGAGGTGGACCTGGCCGGCGAGGGGATCGAGCTCGAAGCGTTCCGTCGCGGCATGGTGGTCGAACTCGAACATGGGAGCCGCGACCCCCGTACGAACGTGACGGACGACGACCCCATCCTCACGGGCAAGATCGCCCTGGCGCATCTCCGGGAGATGCCCGACTACTACGATCGGCTGGACGTGATGGAGCACGGGGACGAGCCGCGGATCGTCGGCGAGGACGCCGCGACGTCCCATCGTTGGCTCGGCTTCGAGCACCAGTTCGCTGAGCGTGAGGACGGCACGCCCAGCGCCGGTTGAATCGGGTGGAGGCTGATCGATGAAGGTCATGGTCGCGTGCGCGAGCAAGCACGGTTCGACCGAGGGGATCGCGGAAGCCATCGCGGAGCGGCTCAGTCAACTCGGACACGACGCCGTGGCGGTTCGCGTGGTGGATGCGCCCGACCTGACCGGCGTCCACGCCGTCGTCCTGGGCAGCGCCATCTACCTGGGATCGTGGATGAAGGAGGCCACCGACTTCGCGGAGGTCAATGCCGACGTCTTGTCCCGACTGCCGGTCTGGCTGTTCAGCAGCGGACCATTGGGGACCGAGGTGGAGGACGAGGAGGAGCAGCCGCGACAGCTCGCCGACCTGAAGGAGCGTCTGCGGCCGAGGGGGCATCGCATGTTCTTCGGCGCGTTGGATCGCAGCAATCTCGGGTTCGGCGAGCGCATGATGGTGAAGGCCGTGAAGGCGCCCGACGGCGACTTCCGCGACTGGAACGCGATCAGCGCATGGGCGGACGAGATCGCCCGAGAGCTCGCAGAGGGTTGACGGACGCGGACCGGCTATCGGTCGAGTAGCTCTCGCAGCACCATACGCAGCAGGCCACCGTTCGCGAAGTAGGCAACCTCGGCGGCGCCGTCGATCCGCACGAGCGCCTCGAACGCGCATGCCACCGCGCCATCGCCGCCGACGGCCTCGACGGCGACCCGCATCCCGGGTGACACGCCGTTCTCCAAGCCCCGGACCGAGAACGTCTCGCGGCCGGTGAGGCCGAGCGACGCCGCCGACTCCCCCGGGGCGAACTGCAACGGCAGCACCCCCATGCCGACAAGGTTGCTGCGGTGGATCCGCTCGTAGCTCTCCGCGATCACGAACCGCACGCCGAGGAGCGACGGGCCTTTCGCCGCCCAGTCACGGCTGGAGCCGCTGCCGTACTCCTTGCCCGCGATCACGGCGAGCGGCGCGCCCGCCTGGCGGTACCGCCCCGCCGCATCGAACACGGTCATCACATCGCCGTCGGGCAGGTACGTCGTCCAGGGTCCCTCGGTCCCCGGTGCCATCTCGTTGCGGAAGCGGATGTTCGCGAACGTCCCACGCATCATCACCTCGTGGTTGCCGCGTCGCGCCCCGTAGCTGTTGAACCCGCTCGGCGCGACGCCGTGTGCCTTCAGGTACTCGCCCGCGGGTGAGTCAGACTTGATCGACCCCGCCGGCGAGATGTGGTCCGTCGTGATCGAGTCGCCGACCTTCACCAGGACGCGTGCGCCCAGGATGTCCCCGCCGACCACTGCGTCGTCGAGCCGGTCGAAGAAGGGCGGCTCCCGGACGTACGTCGAATCCGGGTCCCAGTCGTACATCGGTCCGGACGGCGATGGGAGTCCAGCCCAATGCTCGTCGCCGTCCCAGATGCGCCCGTATTCCGTCTCGAACTGCGCCGGATCCGTCGAGGTGCGGATGGTCTCGGCGACCTCCTCGGGGCTCGGCCAGATATCGGCGAGGTAGACCGGCCCGGCGACGCCGTCACCGATGGGCTCGGTCGTGAGGTCGACATCGACGCGGCCCGCCAGCGCGTACGCGACGCAGAGCGGGGGCGAGCCCAGGTAGCTCGCGCGCACCTGCGGGTGGATCCGGCCCTCGAAGTTCCGGTTGCCCGACAGGACGGCGACGACGTTCAGATCGCCGTCGTCGACCGCGGCCCCGACGTCGTCGGGCAACGGACCGGAGTTCCCGATGCACGTGGTGCACCCGTAGCCGACCAGCGCGAACCCGAGCTTCTCGAGGTACGGCGTGAGGCCGGCCTGATCCAGGTAGTCGGTCACCACCCGCGAACCCGGCGCCAGGCTCGTCTTCACCCACGGCTTCGCCTGGAGTCCGGCCTCGACCGCCTTCTTCGCCAGCAGTCCAGCGGCGACCATCACCGAGGGGTTCGACGTGTTCGTGCAGCTGGTGATCGCGGCGATCACCACCGAACCGTCTCGGAGCTCGTTCGGCTGCTCGGCGCGCCGATCGCCGAACACCTCAGCGAACGACGACCAGACGTCCGGAAGCGCGACGCGGTCCTGCGGGCGCTTCGGTCCGGCGAGCGACGGGACGACCGAGGAGAGGTCGAGGTCGAGCACCTCGGTGAACACGGGGTCGGGGTCGCCGTCGGATCGGAACAGACCCTGCTCCTTGGTGTAGCGCTCGACGACGTCGACGAGCGCGCCGCGGCCCGTGAACGACAGGTACCGGAGCGTCTCCGCGTCGACCGGGAAGTACGAGGCCGTCGCGCCGTATTCGGGACACATGTTGGAAAGCGTCGCGCGGTCGGCGGTCGAGAGCGTGGACAACCCATCGCCGAAGAACTCGATGAACCGGCCGACCACGCCGTGCGCGCGAAGCATCTGGGTGAGCGTGAGCACCAGGTCGGTCGCGGTGGTTCCGGGAGGCAAGCTTCCCGTCATCCGGACGCCGATCACGAGCGGCTGCGGCAGGAACATCGGCTGGCCGAGCATCGCGGCCTCGGCCTCGATGCCGCCGACGCCCCAACCGAGAACCCCGAGGCCGTTGATCATGGTCGTATGGGAGTCCGTCCCGACGAGCGTGTCGGGGAACGCCACCCCGTCGCGCACGGTCACGACCTGCCCGAGGTGCTCCAGGTTCACCTGGTGGCAGATGCCCGCGCCCGGCGGCACGACGCGCAGGCCGTCGAACGCCTGCTGTGCCCAGCGCAGGAGCGCGTAGCGCTCGGCGTTTCGCTTGTACTCCCACTCGATGTTGGCGGCGTACGCACCCTCGGTGCGGAACAGGTCGACCTGCACCGAGTGGTCGATGATCAGATCGGCCGGTACGAGCGGGTCGACCGTGGATGGGTCGCCACCGTTGCGCGCCATCGCCGAGCGCATCGCGGCCAGGTCGACGACGGCCGGCACGCCGGTGAGGTCCTGCATCAGGACTCGCGCGGGCATGAACGCGATGTCCTTCGCCGGAGCCGGCCAGGCGGCGAGCGCGGCGACGTCGTCGTCCGCGACGTCTCGCGTGCCGGCGCGCCGGAGCAGGTTCTCCAGCAGGATCTTGACGGTCTTCGGGAGCTGATGGACGTCGCCGAGCGTGTCGAGACGATAGATGTCGACGGCGCCTCCGGCGGTCTCGAGCGAACCGCGGGCGCCGGTGAGATCGGAGGTCATCGTTGCGTCGCTTCCTTCCTTCGAGGCTCCCTCAATCCTCCCACGCGCACAGCCGAGACCCCGACACGCTCCCGCCGATGCCGGATCATCGCCACGATCGCCGTCGCACGATCGCCTTCCGCGACTCCTCCGCCGCGAGCAGGACGAACGGCGCGATGAGCACGGGGATCCACTGTTGCGGCGTCAACGCTCGCATCCCCAGGAGTCGTGCGACCGGCGGGATGTGGATGAAGCACAGCAGGATCACCGCCTCGACGGCGACCGCCCCCACCAGCAGCCGGTTGGTGAGCGGCCCGATGGACATGAGCGAGGCCGGCGTGCTGCGACAGGCGAACGCGTTCGCCATCTGCATCGTGACGATCGACGCGAAGACCAGCGTGGAAAGGAGGGCGAGCGGATCGCCGGCGTCCGGCAGCGGTGCGCCGGCGTGCCAGCCGAGGAACAGCGCGGCTCCGACCGGCAGGAGCGACAACGAGACGATGGCTTCGATCGGCCCCAGGAACCCGAACGCTCGCCCGAGCACCCGGCGATCCAGCAGTCGCGCGTGTCGCGGCCGCGGCGGGCGACCCATCGTCCCGGGCTCCGGCCGTTCTGCGCCGAGCGCGAGCGCCGGCAGCAGGTCGGTGCCGATGTCGAGGGCGAGGATCTGAAGCACGGAGAGGACGAGCGGGATCGCGCCGCCGCTCAGGGCCCACAGGACGAACGGCGCCAGCTCCGCGACGTTGTCGGTCAGGTGGTACGTGAGGAACCGGCGGATGTTGTCGAACGCGGCCCGACCCTCCTCGACGGCCTCGACGATGTGCGCGAAGTTGTCGTCCAGGAGCACGATGTCGGCGGCTCCCCGGGCAACGTCCGTGCCCACCACCCCCATCGCCACGCCGATGTCGGCTTGCCGGAGGGCGGGTCCGTCGTTCACGCCGTCGCCGGTCATGGCCACGACCTCGCCGAGCGCCTGAAGCGCTCGAGCGATCCGGAGCTTCTGTTCGGGTGCGACCCGGGCGAGGACGGATACGGAGGGATCGGCCAGGAGCGTCTGGAGCGAGGCCTCATCCTCGGGCAGGTCGGCGCCCAGGACGATCGTGCCGGTCGCCAATCCCGCCTTAGCGGCCACCGCCGCCGCGGTGGACGGGTGGTCGCCGGTGACCATGACGACCCGGATGCCTGCCTCCCGGCACCGCCGGACGGCCTCCGGGACCTCCGGGCGCACCGGATCGGCCAATCCGACGAGCCCGATGAGCGAAAGGTCGATCTCGACCTCTTCGGGCGCTCGCGGTGGCTCGCCCTCCAGCGTTCGACGCGCGAAGGCGAGCACGCGGAGGCCGTCCGCGGCCAGCGCGTCCACGTCGGCGGAGACCCGGGCTCGCTCCCCGTCGGAGAGTGGTCGAACACCTCCCCGGTCGAGGACCGACGCGCAGACCGCCAGGACCGCTTCGGGTGATCCTTTCGTCAGCACCTCCGACGCTCCCGACGCGAGCCGATGGATCGTCGTCATCCGCCGACGAGAGGAATCGAAGGGGAACTCCGCGATCCGCGGGGCCACGTGCTCCGCGTCCTCCCGCTCGATGCCCACCTTCCGCGCGAGCACGAGCAGCGCCCCTTCCGTGGGATCTCCGATCGCGACCCAATGACCGTCGTGCGACTCCAGCCGGGAGTCGTTGCAGAGCGCGGCCGCGCGGAAGAGCGGTTCGGCCCGCTCGCGTTCCTCGGGCGTCAGCGGTCGGCCGCCGACCAACACGGCGCCCGCCGGGTCGTAGCCCGTCCCGGAGACGTGGAGCGTGCCCACGGGTGCGACGACCTCGCGCGCCGTCATCTGGTTGGCCGTGATCGTGCCCGTCTTGTCCGAACAGATGACGGTCGTCGATCCGAGCGTCTCCACCGCCTCCAGGTGTCGGACGAGCGCGCCTCGAGACGCCATGCGAGAGGCGCTGATCGCGAGCGACAGCGTGAGCGTCGGCAACAGCCCTTCCGGAACCAACGCGACGATCACCCCGATGGCGAACAGGAACCCGTCGCGCGCCGGAGTGCCGAGCAAGAGCGAGATCCCGAAGAACAACAACCCGGCACCCAGCGCGAAGACCGCGATCACCTTCACCGAGTGGTCTAGCTCCGCGCGGAGCGGTGTCCGGCCGCGAACGACCTCGCCGGTCAACCGGGCGATGCCGCCGAGCAACGTGTCGACGCCGGTGCTGGCCACGACGACCTGACCTGAGCCGGCGGCCACGAACGTGCCGGCGAAGACCAGGTTCGTTCGATCGATGAGCTCCTCGAGGGGGTCGGGGGATCGCTCGGGATCACGCGACAGCGCTTCCGACTCACCGGTCAGCGTCGAGTTGTCCACGCGCAGGCTCGTGGAACGAACCACCCGGGCGTCGGCCGAGATGCGGTCTCCCTCCCGGAGGAGTACGAGGTCCCCGGGGACGAGCTCGGCGGCGAGGATCGACGAACGACGTCCGTCGCGTGTGACGGTGGCCTTCTCGGGCAGGAGCGCCGAGAGCGCCTGGGTCGCTCGCTCGGCTCGATACTCCTGCGCGAAACTGAAGACCCCGTTGATGATGACGACGGCGATGATCGCCCATCCCAGTTGCGGCATCCCTCCGACGAATGCCAGGATCGCCGCAACCCAGAGCATCAGCGCGAAGAGATGGATCATCTGTTCGAGCAGCTGGCGAGCGGGGCTCGGACCGCGCGAACCGGCGATCTCATTGCGACCGATCCGATCGAGCCGGACCCCGGCCTCACCCGACGACAACCCCTCGGGCCCACTCCCGAGCTCGACGAACACGTCGTCGACCGAAACGCGCGAGATCCGCTCCAGCACCTCCCCGCCCGGGCGATCCATCTTCACCGCTACGCTACGGGCCCCTCCGCTCGCGCTCAACGCTGTGGCTTCAGCCGGTGGAGCGCTCGGCCTTCCGGGCCGCCCTGACGGCCTCCTTGTGCGTCATGCGCGTCTGCCGGCGGAGCTTGGCCTCGCGCTGGCGGCGAAGTTCGTTCTCGCTCACGGCGAGCAGCGACGGCACGGGACACGGATGCCCGTCGTCATCGATAGCCACGAACACGAGGTACGCGCTGGCGGCGTGGACACGGCTCCCGGTGATCGGGTTCTCCGCCTCCACACGGACCCCGCACTCCATCGACGTCGTGCCCACGTCGTTCACGGACGCGTGGATCGTCAGGACGTCGCCGATGTGGACCGGCTCGCGGAACGTCATCTCGTCGAGTGACACCGTCACGGCCAGCCTGCCGGCGTGACGGATGGCCGCTAGAGCGGCGGCCGTGTCGACCAGCCGCATGATGGCGCCGCCGTGGACGTTACCGGCGACGTTCGCATCGGTGACCTCCATCATCTGCGTCAACGTCACACGGGAGTCGGCCGCAGGCTTGGGCGCGAGGTCGGGCTCGGTCATGGCGGGCATCCTACGCCGACACCGATAGGCTGCCGTGATGCGGCGGGCGATCTGGGCGACGACGCTCGTCCTGCTCGCGGCCGCGTGCACCGGCGATAACCCCACCGTCGCGCCCCCGATCGCGTCGTCTTCCGGGTCGCAGAGCCCGTCGATCGAACCAGTGGGTATCCCCGATGGAACGCCACCCTCGTACGACAGGGACCTCGATGCCGCCTCTCTGCCGGCTGGTGCGTTGATCCCGCCGGGAACGGCGACGACCGATATCTGGCCGGCGATCTCGCCCGATGGCACACGGTTCGCCCTGATCGCGTTCGCCGCGAAGGGCGGCGATCCCTTCCGTCGGGAGCGCGGGCTCGTCCTGTGGCGACGGTTCGACGACGCACCGACGTGGCGAGCCGTCTACGGCGTGACCGATCCCCCCAAGGCCGGCGTGCTCGAGATCCACGCGCTGATCGGCGATGCGACCGGCGACGGATCCCCCGACGCCATCACGTTCGAGGACACGGGCGGATCCGGCTCGTGCGGGACCTGGCGCGTGCTCGATCTGGCGGCGAACGCCGATGTGTTCGCCAGGGAGACGTGTGACACGTCGATCGACCTCTCCCCCGACCCGGTCGGACTCGTCGTCCGGGAGGCGATATTCGCGCCAGGCGACGCCCACTGTTGCCCGAGCTCCACCACGATCTCGGTCTTGACGTTCGATCCGGCATCGGGATGGACGATCGCTTCGTCGACCGAGCAACCGACCTGAGCCCGACGGCGGCGAGCCATCGACGCCGCCGTCGAACGCCGGATATCATTCAATCGTACGGTTGAATAGCCAGGTCGGAGGGAAAGACGATGGAGGTCGATCAGCTCAGCGAGACGTTCTCGGCCCTCGCGGACCCAACTCGGCGAGCGATCCTGACTCGGCTCGTCGACGGTGAAGCGACCGTCAACGAGCTGGCCGCGCCGTTCCCGGTGACCCTCCAGGCCGTCTCGAAGCACCTCAAGGTGCTGGAGCGCGCGGGGCTGATCACGCGCGGGAAGGACGCGCAGTGGCGTCCCTGCCGGTTGCGAGCGGCGCCCCTGGGGCAGGCCGCCCACTGGCTGGAGGATTACCGGCAGTTCTGGGAGCAAAGCTTCGACCGACTCGACGAACACCTGCGACGGATACGGGCCAAGGACGAGGAAGGAGCACGGCATGAGTGATGCGACGCCGCCAGAAGGTGTGGTCTCTGCGCACAGTGATACGGAGGGCATCCTGATCGTGCGCGTGTTCGACGCCCCTCGCGAGTTGGTGTTCAAGGCATGGACGGAGGCTGAGCGATTCGCGACATGGTTCGGCGAGCACGGATCGTCGATCCCGCTCGACAAGGTGTCCATGGACCCCCGACCTGGCGGCGCGTGGAGCGCCACCATGATCTACGGGCCGGACAAGGTCGAGCTCCCGTTCGCCGGGAAGTTCCTGGAGGTCGTGGAGCCCGAGCGCGTGTCGATGACCATCGTCAACCCGTCCGACCCCGAGAGCGGCTTCGTCGAGGTCCTGACCGCCGACCTCAAGGACCTGGGCAACGGCCGGACCGAGATGACGTTCACCCAACGCGGCGGCAACCTCCCGGCCGACGAGTACTCGCGCGCGATGCGTGGCTCGTTGATCTTCTTCGACCGGATGGCCGAGCACCTCGCGGAGAGCCTGAAAGCGAGACACGACACCGACTCGTGACCGGCACGATAGGACCCAGGATGACTACCCAACCATCCGAGAGGGTGATGGAAGAGGCGCGCCGCGTGCGTTACAAAGGCTACGCGAATGAAGCGCATCATCTCCGTCGGATCGGTTCTGCTCATGCTTTCCTTCCTCCCACTCTCGAGAGCGGGTGCCGAGATACCGGAATCGCCGGTCGTCGTGGTGTTGCTCGAGAACCATTGGGCCCCGGCGTTCAACACGACCAACGCGCCGTTCCTCATGAGCCTCAAGACCAAGGGCACCTACTTCTCGAACTACACCGACGTGGGCGAGCCGTCCTTCCCGAACTACCTGGGCATCGCGTCCGGTTCGACACAGGGGATGACGTCGGACGCCGCCTCCGCAGGTCAGTTCTCCGCACCATCGATCTGGGGACAGCTCACGCAAGCGGGCATCGACTGGCGCGTCGCACAGGAAGGCATGTCGACGACCTGTTCGACCGCGACCACCCGCACGTTCACGGGTCCGCAGGGCAAGGACCAGTATGCCCTTAAGCACAATCCATCAACGGTGTTCCGCGATGTGTACCCGAACAACTGCTCGCGCGTGGTCGACCTCTCGGCCCTGACGACTCTCCCTCCACTCACGCTCGTCACGCCGACCATCTGCAACGACATGCACGGCGTCGCCAGCGCGACGGGCAATGGCTATCCAGCCAACTGCGAGAAGGGTTCGCAGGCGCTCATCACACGCTCCGACAACTGGCTCGCCCAACGTGTTCCGACGTGGCTCGCGAACGGCGCGACAGTCATCGTCACGTTCGACGAAGCATGCTGTCAGCTCTTCACGGTGGCGGTCGGACCCGACACGCCAGCCGGCGTCGTGAACGCCGGAAGTTACACCCACTACTCCTTGCTCGCCGGACTCGAGGATCGCTTCGGTGTGCCCCGTCTCGCCAACGCGGCGACGGCCTCCCCGCTTCCCTTCGCGACGATCGCTCCCAGCCCGTCGCCGAGCCCGAGCCCCTCGCCGAGCCCGTCGCCCGATCCGTTCGCCGAGCCCGTCGCCCGATCCTTCACCGAGCCCGTCGCCCGATCCTTCACCGAGCCCGTCGCCCGATCCTTCGCCGAGCCCGTCGCCCGATCCTTCGCCGAGCCCGTCTCAGTCGCCGTCTCCGTCCCCCAGTCCCAGCCCGCCGCCCGGGCTCTTCGCGGATTCGTTCGACAGGGCCGACAGCAACAGCCTTGGCAACCCATGGGGCTACGCGAACTCGACGTGGGGCGTCCGCTCGAACGAGGCGCGGTTCCTGACGGGCACGTATACGAGCACGACGGCGCTCGCTACGGTGGACGCCGGCACGACGCAGGTGTCCGTTTCTGCCGACATCACGCTGTCTCCGACGTTCCATCGGGCCAACGCCGGACTGACACTCGGGGCCGCCGACTACAAGAACAACCTGTTCTGCAAGGTCGAAGTCACGGACGGCAACCCGAACGGCCTCATGTCCATCGGGCGCCGGCTGAACAACATCATCACGTCGCAGCTTGCCGCGGTCAGGAACGCCGGATTCGTGAACGGCGGCACCTACCACGTGACGTGCGCACGGTCGGGCAACATCGTGACCATGACGATCGGGACGCGATCCATCAGCTACACGCTGACCTCCGCAGACCGTGCGGCGTTCGGCTCGACCCGGGTCGGGTTCCGGGCTCACGTCGCGCCCGACGAGGACGACGGTATGTCGGTGTTCGATGCTTTCACGGTGACGAGCCCCTGAATCAGAGCGCGACGCTTGTACGCGATCGTCGGCGGTTGGCGTCTCGCGCCGCTCCGGGGCCCACGGGTCTGCGGAACGTCCGGTGTCAGCCGGCCGACGATGCCAGAGGGCTCTTGCCGTTCGCCGTCACCGATCTGGGCTCTGGCTCCGACCGGCGAACGACATCCGCGATCGTCCGCGCCGCCTCCCCGTACGGCACGAGGTCCGTGTTGATCACCAGGTGGTACAGGAGCGGGTCCTCGATATCCGCGGCGTAGTACTTCTTCACGTACCGCTTCCGCCCGAGATCCTCGTCGCGGAGGTACGCGGATGCCATCTCGAGGCTGAGGTGCTTGTACGAACGGAGATGCTCGATGCGCTTCTTCTCCGACCCCACCAGGCGGACATGGAACGCGGAGTCGAGATCCCTCGTGATGAGGTTCGCGCCTCGGCCGATGATCACGACGTTGCCGAGTTCCGCCAGATGCAAGATCGTGTCCGCCGTCTTCCGCACCAACGTCCATGTGGGCGGATGCAGCCCGAACAGCCCGTCGAGCGTGTCGGACACGTTGGACATCCGATCTTCCGGCATGAACTTGGCGAGCCGTGCCGGCAGGTCGTGGTCCTGCAGCACCCGCTCGACCAGGTTCCGATCGAAGATCGTCCAAGGAGGCGAACCCGCCGGCGCCCGGCCTTGGAGCAGGGCGATCAACTCCTCGGCCACGACGTGCCCTCCCGCCCCGGCCTGACGGGAGATCGTCACCGCGCGCCAACGGGGGACCGCGATCTCTTGCGCGAGCTCCCGAGGCGTCTGCACCTGCGAGTTGATGTAATCGAGACATCGACCGTAGTTCGTCGTGGCGTCCACGTGACTCACCTCTCGCATCACCGTCGCACGGTCCGGATCATCCGTTGTCCTTACCGCCAGCCTGCGCCCGACCGAAGTCTCCGGGTCGGGTCGTTCGTCCCCCCCCAGGCGGGACCGATCACCATTCGCCCCGGCGCCGCCGCGCGATGTTGGGCAGGTGTCCCCGACGGGCCACGCCTCGGCGCAGATGGATCCGGTTCGGCAGCTGGCCCCATCGACGAGCCGGGCGGAGCCGCCGCCCCATCGCCCGGATGAACCCCTCCGTGTCTCGCATCGCGTCTCCTTCCTGCCGTTCGACAGCCGGGCGCCGGCCTCATCGGGGAGGTCGACGCCCGGCCGCTCCCGGCCCGCGTCTACCGGGCCGCTCTCGCGAGCTCGGGGAGATCGACCTCCTCCCGATCGGGGATCGCGAGCTCGCCGGAGGCCGGGATCGCAAGCTCGTGGTGCACCACCATGCGCTCCCGTCCCCTGCGCCACTTGACCCACAGGTACACAGGCACACCCGCCATCAGGAGCAGGTACCCCTTCGCGATCGACTCGGAGCCGGTCGCGTACATCGCCCAGATGGAATACCCGAAGCCCAGCACCGCGATCGTCGCGTCGCGCACGAGCTTGCGGCCCGTGAACCGAGCGGGCTCCTTGATGAACAGGGCCAGCTCAGCCGCAGCGGAGAACGCATACGGCACGACGGTCGTCAGCGTGGCCAGCAGGATCATGAACCCGAACTGATCGACGAGGCTCTTGTTGTAGTTCATGAACGTGAGCCCCGTGACCAGCACGGCCGCCGCGATCAACCCGAACACCGGGGTGCGACGTAACCCGTTGACCCGGCCGAACGCCTTCGGGAACAACCCGTCCCGGCCGGCCGCGAGGGACACCCTCGCCGTCAGCAGGATCCAGCCGTTCAGGGCGCCGAACGCCGCGATCATGCCGATCGCCCCGACCACCTTCGCCCAGCTGCCGCCGAAGATCTCGGCCGCCGCCGCGGCGAACGGCGCGTTCGAATGTGCGAGCGCGCCCAGCGGGAGGATCCCCATGACCGCGATCGTCGCGATCACGTAGATCAACGTCGTCAGACCCGTGCCCAACATCGTCGCCCGCGGGATGGTCCGCTCGGGGTCCTTCACTTCTTCTGCCGGCACCGTCGCCGACTCGAGTCCGATGAACGCCCACAGGGTGAACCCGATCGCGGCCGTGATCCCCTCGAAGAACCCGAGGGTGGCACGTCCCGCCCCTTGTGCGGCGGGGATGAACGGCGTGAAGTGGTCGGCCTTCAGGTAGAACAGGCCGATGATGCCGATCAGGGCCAACGGCACGAACTTCAGCACCGTCGTGACGACCTGGACCCATCCGCCTTGCCGGACCCCCAGCACGTTCACGAACGTGAGGAGCCACACGGCACCGACCGCCAGCAGCGCCATGGCGAGGTTGCTGTTCGCCAGACTGGGCCACAGCACGGTCGTGTAGCCGACGAATGCGACCGCGATGGCGGCGTTGCCGACCCACGCGGCGATCCAGTAGCCCCATGCCGTCTGGAATCCGACGAACTCACCGAACGCGCGTCGCGCGTAGACGTATGGGCCACCTGTCTTCGGATAGGCGCGTCCCAACGTGGAGAACACCCCGGCCAGGAGCATCGCTCCCGCACCGGTGATCGCCCACGCGAGCAGGGCGCTCGAACCGTAGACCAACGCGACGCCGGCGAGTGCAGCAGGGAGCAGGAAGACGCCCGATCCGATCATGTTCCCGATCACGAGCGCCGTGGTCATCCCCAATCCGAGCTCCCGCTTCAGCTTCGGTGGGTCGCTCGGCTCGGGGAGGAGGACCGTTTCCGTCTCGATCATCTCGTCGATCATCAAGACCCCTCCTTTCGGGCGCGAAGCCCACGGATGAAGGGCTTCCGCCACCTTCGACGCTATGGGTCGGCGGGTAGACCCATCAGGGCCGATGGGCACGCGGAACCCGGGACCGACGCCGGCGCGGGATCTACCTCGAGGAGAGCGTGATGAGCGGCGCCAGCGCATCGGCCAGCGTCGGAGACCCCTCGGCCTCGTGCAGCCCGTACGTCACCCGCACGGCGGGCTTCGCGATACGGATCAGGCGGCGAAGATCGATCGGCGTCGCGATCACCACGACATCGGCATCGGCTGCGGTGATCGTCGCCTCCATGTCGGCGACCTGCTCCGGAGCGTACCCCTGCGCCGGGATCACGGGGCCGACGTCGTAGCGCTCGAGGACCTCCCTGATCGTCCCCACGGCGTACGGCCGCGGATCGACGACCTCGGCGCCCGCTGCCTTCGCGGCCACCACCCCGGCACCGAACTTCATCCCCCCGTGCGTGAGCGTGGGCCCGTCCTCGATGACCAGCGCCCGCGAACCGGCCAGCAGCTCGGGGCGATCGACCGTGACCGGGCTCTCCGCATGGATGACGAACGCGCCGGCGTTCAGGTCACGGATCGACGTCTCGACGAGAGCGACCTGCTCGGGTGTCGCGACGTCGACCTTGTTGATCACGACCACGTCGGCCATCCGCAGATTGGCCTCGCCCGGGTGGTACGAGGTCTCGTCTCCGGCCCGCAACGGATCGGCGACGACGATGTGGATCGTCGGCCGGAAGAACGGCAGGTCGTTGTTGCCGCCATCCCACAACACCACGTCGGCTTCCAGCTCGGCGCATTCCAGGATGGCCTGATAGTCCACCCCCGCGTACACGACGGTGCCGTTCGCGATGTGGTGCTCGTACTCCTCGCGCTCCTCGACCGTGACGCCGGCGGAGTCGAGATCCTCGAGCGACGAGAACCGCTGCACGCGTTCGGCTACGAGGTCCCCGTACGGCATCGGATGCCGAACGACCACCGGGTGGAACCCGGCGTCCCGGAGGATCTGCGCCGCGAGCCGTGTCGTCTGGCTCTTGCCGGCACCGGTTCGAACCGCGCAGACGGCCACGACGGGAACCCGCGTCTCAAGCATCGTCGCCTCAGGCCCGAGGAGCAGGAAGTTCGCGCCCGCGGCGAGCACCTCGCTCGCCCGGTGCATCACGTATTCGTGCGATACGTCGGAGTAGGAGAAGACGACGTCGTCGACCTCCAGCTTGCGGATCAGGTCCGGCAGTTCGGCCTCGTCGTGGATCCGGATGCCGTCCGGATACCTGGTGCCAGCCAGGGCGGGCGGGTACACCCGGTCGCTGATGAACGGGATCTGCGTGGCGGTGAAGGCCACCACCTCCGTGTCGGAGTCATGCCGATACACGGTGTTGAAGTTATGGAAGTCACGGCCGGCCGCCCCCATGATCACGATCCGTCGCATCTCGATCCCTCCTCATGGCTCCCTCAGCTCCCTTCTTTCATGCGGAAGCTGCGCCTGCCGACAGACTGGATCGACGGGACGTCGGTGCACCGGGGCGAACGGCCGTGGAGGCTCGGGACCTTGTGCTCCGGCGGGGATCGGACCTCGAACGGACCGGCGGGCCGTCAGGCCCGCCGGTCCGGGGTACCGGGAGCCGCTCCTTTCATGCGGCCTTGATCTGCGCCGGTGTGATCACCGGGATCTCTCTCGCGGGCGGTGCCTCGAGCTTGGCCATCGCCTCAGGGACGACGACCTCGAGGACCCCGTCCAGGTAGGTGGCCGTGACGGCGGCGTCGTCGATCCCGTCGGGGATCGGGATGCGCCGCTCGAAGGTGCCGTACGACCCTTCCATCCGGTAGTACGTGCCCTCGTCGACCTCCTCCTCGTGGCGGCGTTCGCCCGTGATCACGAGCTCGCCGTCATCGATCGAGACACGGATGTCCTTCGCCGGGTCCACACCCGGCAACTCGACCCTCGCCACGAGGTCCTTCTCGCGGGCGAAGACGTCGATCGCCGGCACGAACGGACGCTCCACGAACAACGGCAACGTTGGGTACGTCAGCCGTGTCCGCTTGCCGAGCACCGCGCGGAGCAGGTCGTCCATCCGCTGCTCCAACGTGCCGATCTCCTCCCAGTAGCCACGCATCGTGACCACCTCCCTGGAGCCGTCGCTCCACCGTCAACGTACGGCGAGCGATGCCGGCGCACCATGGGCGCGGGTCCCGCGGATCCCGGGCCGAGTGCCCGGTGGCGGTACCGGTCGCGTCGGGGCGCCCGGCTACGATGAACGCCATGACGCGGATGTTCGTCGAGGGATGGGCGCCCGAGTACGGGGCACCGTTCGATCCGGACGAGCAGCTCGCACCGGCGGAAGGGGTCGTCGACGCGACCGTCGAGCTGACCGAGTGGGAACCGCTCGAAGGCTCGGACGATCTCGTCGACCGCATCGCCTTCGTCGACGGGGTGCGGCGCGTCGACGCTCGGTTGCTGCTGGACGATCCGGTCGCCGGCCCGAGCCCGGGGATGTGCGGGACGTTCGCCGTGGGCGCGACCGACTGGCATCGGGGCGAGCGCCGGTCGGATATCACCGAGGTCCGGGTGGAACGCTGGGCGGTGTTCTCCGGCGGCCGCGACGAACAGCTGCCGGGGGTCGACCTGGAACCGCCGTACCGTTCCACGACGACCCCGTCGGATGACCCCTCCCACCTGATGAAGGAGCTCCACACGCGCATGCGCCGCGCCGAGGGGGAGCTGGCGACACAGCTCGCGGCCGACGCGTTCGTCGTGGCCGACGGACCGCTGAACAAACCGCTCGCTCCCCTGCCGGTGGTGGGCTACATCAAGTCGCACCGCGTCACGTACCTGCCGCTGGAACAGAACGCCGTGGTCGCGGAGCTCGCCCCGAGGCAACGCACGCCGCTGTTCACGATCGCGGCGGACCGGCCCGACGTGTGTCGGTACTCCTGGTACGTGCGCCTGGCGATGCTGGCCGGCGGCCATTCCTGGACCGGCATCGTCCGGTGCGAGGCGTCCGGCCGCCTGCCGAAGGACGACGTCAGACGGATCGCCGATCGCACGGCCGCGGTCCTTCCGATCGTCGGCTCGGAACCGCACATCGACCCGCGCGCGCCGCAGAACCTGGTGCCGATCGGCGCCCTCGAGCGCGCGCTGCGCCACCGCATGGGCGATCCGGGCCTGGTCTATCGAGCGCTTCGGCTCGCCGTCAGCGAACCCGCGGTCTCCTAGCCCGCGGCGTCGCTACGAGGTCCGAGCCTTCGAGGCCTGGTGTGCTTCGGAGTGCTCGATCGTGACGTCCGAACCCGGGAAGACCATGCCCGTGTGTCCGTCCGTCGCCCAACGAACGAGGAAGGGCGGACCGCCGTCCGGACCATGCACTTCCAGGATCTCGCCGTCTCGCTCGTGCTCGCCGACGCGGTGACCACGAACCACGATCCGGTCTCCAACGCTCGCGTTCATATCCGCTCCTCCCATCGACAGCCGCTCGTCAGCGCATGACGTGACGGGCGTGGGCCTCGACCAGCTCTTGGCGCAATCGTTCCTCGAGGAGATCGATCGCCTCCGTGACGAGCTTCCCGGTCGCATGCGCGTGGACCGGGTACCCGTTCACATCGAGCGTCACCGCGACGGTGATCGGCCATTCGATCGAGCGATGCGGTTCGTGCCGCAGCGTGATCCGGCCGAAGAGCACCGGCTCCGGCGCGGCCCGAGCGGCGGCCCGCACCTTGCGCTTCGCGTACGTGACCATGGCGTCATCGATCCACGCCCCGGTGCGAACCACCTCGAGCTCGAAATCCGACACGTGCCGACGGTCATCCGCTCCGACACTCATCGCGTCTCCTTCCCGCGATCCAAGCGTGTCACGAGCCGTTGCCGGCTCCCAGGTCGGAGGTGCCTGTCGGACAAGGGTCGATGGGCCCTCGCGGGGAACGTCGGGCGGCGAGGCTACGATACGCGCCATGGAGCAGGCGGCCGACGTGTCGGACGAAGGCCGGTAGGCGTCGTGACCGGCGACGGCGTCGGCCGCGTCCTGGGCTCCGAGCACTCGACGACGAGCGAGTTCCGCGTCGTCCTCGATGACGACGAGTACCTCCAGCTCGACGACCTCATCGTCGTTCGGACGCAGGTGCCCAAGGCCGGCGAGGTCGCCACGTACGGTGTCGTGACCGAGGCCGAGTCGGTCTACGAGGGCGCGACGTACGAGTCCGACACGCACCGCGTGGCCGAGCTCGGCATCATGCCGGCCGCGAAGGTTCGTTCGGCCCGCGTTGCCGTCACGCGCGTCGACCCCGAGATCTGGGTCTCGCCCGACCCCGGCGAGATCGTGCAGCGAGCCACCGGAGACGAGCGGGCGAAGGCGCTTTACCTGGATGAGATGGGCCGGCCGCTCCCGATCGGGATCGGCCGCGACGGCGAGCCCGTCTCCGTCGACCTCGACTTCTTCGACGGCCGCAAGGGCGGCCACATGTCGATCAGCGGTATCAGCGGCGTCGCGACCAAGACGTCGTTCGCGCTCTTCTTCCTTCGGATGCTGACCGGTCATCCGGGCGTGGTCGGCGAGGGCGCCTCCAACCTCCGCGTGCTGGTGTTCAACGTGAAGGGCGAGGACCTGCTCTGGCTGGACAAGCCGAACCGGTTCTTCGACGACGAGGCTGCGGCCGGCTGGGCGGCGCTCGGCGTCGAGCCCGGACCGTTCCCGTCGGTGCGCTTCTGGGCGCCGGCCCGCCGACGTTCCGGCGACGTCGTGGTCCCCGACACCGGAGGACGCCACGAGGGTGTGGACGTGTTCAGCTGGACGCCGCGCGAGTTCGTCGACGAGGACTGCCTGCAGTTCCTGTTCACCGACGCGAACGACTCGAAGAACCAGATCCCGTTCATCCGCGAGCGGGTCCAGTCGCAGTTGAGAAGGTTCGCCGTCGACGTCGTGGGTATGCCCGGCGCGGTCGTGCTGCGCGATCCCCGCGACGCCCCCGATGGGAACTGGCGGGGTCAGCAGGTCCAGGCGCAGGCGGGCGAACGGGTCGTGAGCGACCTGCTCTCGCTCGTCGACGCGCTCGGCGAGTTCCTGGAACCCGAGGACGGCTCCGAGCCCGACTGGGCGTGGAGCGGCCGGGTGATGGGTGGCACGGTCTCCGCGTTCATGCGCCGGCTGCACGCCGGCGCCGCCCGGATGGGGCAGCTCGTGAAGGCGGGCGAGAGCCGCCGCATCGATCGTTCGAAGGCGAGCGTCACGGTCGTCGCGATCCAGTCGCTCCACGACCAGGCGCAGCGGTTCGTCGTGGGCGCCCTGCTCAACGAGGCGTTCCGAGAGAAGGACGAGTCGGGACAGCGCCTGCCCTTGTCCGTCGTCGTGCTCGACGAGCTCAACAAGTACGCGCCCCGCGAGGGGACGAGCCCGCTGAAAGACATGCTGGTCGACATCGCGCAGCGCGGCCGATCGCTCGGCATCCTGCTCGTCGGGGCGCAGCAGACGGCGTCTCGCGTGGCGTCGGAGGTGCTGGAGAATGCGGCGATCCGTGTGAGCGGCCGCCTGGATGCCGCCGAGGCCGAACGCGCCGAATACGGCTGGATGCTCCCGTCCACGCGAGCACGCGCTCGATTGTTGAAGCCCGGAACCATGGTGATCTCGCAGCCGGCGATCCCGGTGCCGCTCGTCGTGACGTTCCCGTTCCCGCCGTGGGCCACCAGGAAGGAGGAAGTGGCGACGGACGCCGACGGCGATCCGTTCGCGGGCCTGTGACGCGACCCGCCACGCCCTCCCCCCGGACATGAAGATCCTCCACACGTCGGACTGGCACATCGGCAAGCGGCTGGGCCGGCACGACCGCATGGACGAGTTCGTCGAGGTGCTCGCCGAGGTCGAGCGCATCGCCGACGACCATCGGGTGGACCTGGTCATCGTGTCCGGCGACGTGTGGGACCGACCCACCCCTCCGACGGACGCGCTCGCGCTCGGCCTGCAGACGCTGCTGCGGCTGGCCGCGCGCCGGCCCGTGATCGCCGTCGCCGGGAACCACGACTCGCCGGACTTCTTCGAGGCGCTCGCGCCGCTCCTGCGTCCGCTCGGCGTGCATCTGATCGGCAACGTGAAGCGTCCCGACGAAGGCGGCGTCCTCGGACCCGATGAGCTGGGCGGGCTGCCCGCGGTCGTCGCCGGCTTCCCGTTCCTCCGGGAGGGCAAGGTCGTCGACTTCATGAAGGACGCCGGCGAGTGGTACCGCGGGTACGCGGATCGCATCGCGGCCATCACCGGCCGGTACAACGACGCGCTCGTCGAACGCGCCGGCGCCGACCTGGTGCCGATCCTGGTCGCGCATTTCCTCGTGAACGGCGTAACGATGGGACGTGATGCACCGCGCGGAGAGCGCGAGCTCCACATGGGCGATGCTTACACGGCCACGCCTCAGGCGATCCCGGCCGGGCCGCAGTACGTGGCGATGGGCCACATCCACGCGCCCCAGAAGGTGCCCGGCGCGCCCGTCCCCGCGCAGTACGCCGGCTCGCTCCTCGCGCTCGACTTCGGGGAGGCAGGAGAGGAGAAGCGGGTCGTCGTCGTCGATGCCGAGCCGGGACGACTCGCCGTTGCGGAGAGCATCCCGTTGCAGAGCGGCCGTCCTCTCGTTCGGGTGCAGGACGATTGGGACGCGATCGAGGCGCGGACCGACGAGCTCTCCGGCGCGTTCCTCGACCTCACGGTGAAGACCAGCGGCACCGACATGACGCTCGCCGAGCGCGCCCACGAAGCCTTCCCGTACCTCGTGCGCGTGCGTGCCCTGCGGCCGCCGGGGACCGATCGCGATCGGCTGTCGAAGGACCACCGTTCCTGGGAGGAGCTGTACGCCGAGTACTACCGACGGGAGCACGACGAGGACGCGCCCGCCGAGCTGCTCGCCCTCTTCCGCGACGTGCTCGAGGAGGTGGCCGATGCGACCGCTTGAGCTCACGGTCGAAGGGTTCCGCTCCTACCGCGAGCGGGTCACGTTCGACTGGCGCGGTCGACGGCTCGTCGCGATCGTCGGCCCGATCGGCTCGGGGAAGTCCTCGATCCTCGACGCGGTGTCGTTCGCGTTGTACGGGAAGACGCCCCAGGTGGAGGGCGCCACGAAGTCGCTGATCCACCAGCTGGCCGACCAGTCGCACGTCGAGCTCCGGTTCCAGGTGGACGGGCAGGTCTGGCGAGCCGTGCGATCGCTCCGACGCAAGGGGGCGTCCGGGCATCAGCTCGAGCTGCTGGCCGACGATACGCCCGACGCGCAGGTCCTCGAGGTAGTGACGCTCGAGGGAGCGATGAACGAGCGGATCGAAGAAGTCCTCGGCATGGACTTCAAGACGTTCTGTCGCTCCGTCCTGCTGGCGCAGAACCGGTTCTCCGAGTTCCTGAAGGCGACCCCCGCGCAGCGCGATGCGGTGCTGAAGGGCGTCTTCGGGTTCGAGCGACTCGACGACGCGCTCCGCGTGGCGAAGATGCACGTCGAGCGTATCGACCTGGAGCTCACCTCCCTCGGCAAGGAGCGCGAACGGATCGTCGAGGCGCGCGAGCAGCTCGACGAGGCGCGGGCGGCGGCAGATCGATCGCGCGAGCGGCTGCACGCGTTGGAGTCGGCCGGCCCCGAGGTCGAGCGTCTGGAGAAGGAGCGCGATGCGGCGGCAGGAGATGCCGCCTCCGCGGTCGCCCGCATGGCCACGCTCACCGAGATCGCCGGCGCGCTCCCGGACGAAGCCGACGTCGGGGCCTCGACCGCGGCCTCGCGTGACGCCGGCGCTCGGGTCGCCGCGGCGGAGAACGTCCTTCGCGAGGCGGACGAGGCACGCGCGGCCTGTGAAGCCGAGCTCGCCCGCGTCGCGTCCCTCCACGGAGACCGCGAGCAGTTCCGGTCGTTCGCGAACCTGGTGCAGACGCACGAACGCCACGTCGCGGAGGCCGCGTCGGCGCAGGTGGTGGCGGATCGCGCCGAGTCGGAGCTGACGGAGGCCCGGGCGGCCGAGGCAACGCGGATCGAGGCTGCCGAGGCCTCGGCAGAAGCACTCGCCCGCGCGGATGAGGCGCTCGCGGCGACCTCGTCGGAGGTTGCCTCCGCGCGAGCCGCGCTGATGTCCGCCACTCACGCGGAGATGGCGCACGAACTCCGCGGGACCCTCGCGGCGGGCGAGCCGTGCCCGGTCTGCCGGCAGGAGGTCCACCAGGTGCCGAAGGCCGGAGCCGCGCCCAAGGTCAAGGCGGCCGAGAACGCGCTCGCCAAGGCGGAGAAGGCCGAGGCGAAGGCGCGCACCGAGCGCGACCGCTGCGCCGCGGCGGAGGCGTCCGCCCGGACCTCGGTCGGCGACGCGACCGCCGGCATCGGCCGCGCGGAGGCCACGCTGGCGCAGGCGCTGGACGGGGCGGCCGGCGCCACCGCCGCGCTCACCGCCACCAAGGATCAACTCGTCGGATGGCTGGGCGAGGACGGCGACCCACGGTCGTTGTTCGAGGCGCGGGAAGCCGAACTCACCGCCGCCGAGCAGGCGGTCGAGACCGCGAGACGGGCGGTCGAGGCGGCGCGGGCGGGTCTCGACGAGGCTGCGCGGGTCGCCGAGGGCGCGGGCGGCGCGATCGCAACGCTGGCGAACCGGCTGTCGGGCG
The DNA here is from genome assembly GCA_963736335.1 of uncultured Actinomycetes bacterium. Lineage (GTDB taxonomy): Bacteria > Actinomycetota > UBA4738 > UBA4738 > HRBIN12 > JBBQVZ01. The sequence continues at coordinate 199,943 of CAVTOC010000006.1, forward strand.
TGTGGGGCCGTCTCGAGGAGGACCGCGACGTCCCCGCGGAGCCGGAGGCGGTCGGGTCGGCGTTCGCCGCGATCCGCGAGGAACTGGTCACGCGCCACGAGCAGGCAACGGCCGAACGCGACATCGCGATCGCGCGGGGCGACGAAGCGTCGCGAGCGCGACTCGAGATCCTCCGGGGCGTGGATCTCGGGCCGGACGACGATTTCCGTCGCGCGCTCGCCGAGGCGGCCGTGGTGCACGGTGCCGCCGGCGAACGGGTGAAGGAGCTCGAAGAACGGATCGCATCGGCGAGCGAGCTGGAGCGGAAGATCCTCGAGCTCGAGACGCGTCGTGGCGTCGCGATGCGCCTGGCAGGCGACCTCCAACCATCGCGGTTCCTCGGGTTCCTCTTAGAGGAGGAGCGCGCCGAGCTGGGCGAGCTGGGGAGCGATCACTTCTCGCAGCTGACGGACGGCGGCTACCGTTTCACCGACGACGACCGGTTCGACATCGTGGATCTGAACGCCGCGAACACGAAACGGAAGGCCGACAGCCTCTCCGGCGGCGAGACGTTCCTCGCCTCCCTGGCGCTCGCGCTCGCGTTGGCGGAGATGGTCGCGCGCGGCGGCGGTCGTCTCGACTCGTTCTTCCTGGATGAGGGATTCGGCAGCCTCGACCCCGAGCACCTGGACCGGGCGATGGAGGGGATCGGGAGATTGGTCTCCGAGAACGACCGGCGCCTGGTCGTCCTCGTCAGCCATGTGGCCGAGATGCGCGACGCGATCGAGGATCTCATCGTCCTGGACAAGGATGTCGTGACCGGCGACACGATCGTCCTGTCCGGCGCCGGACCCGCTGCGTAGAGGGTCCGGCGGGCGTTTGCCCGCTCGCACGCTCGAACTACCCGGGACGGGGTACGACCAAAGACCTACCCGATTCCGACCATATCCCTCCCGTGGCCGACTACGGCTCGCCCAAAGGGGCGCCGATAGAACCCTAAGGGTCCATCCGCATAAGGGGAACGATGGCCGGCCAGAGGAACATCTATCGGATCGCTCGTACGCTGCTGCTCGCCTTGGCAGCGCTCTTGGCCATCGGCGCCGTCGGCTCCATGTTCCTCGGCTCCCGCGCCGTCAGCCAGGCGAAAGCCGCCGCGGTGGATCAAGCCCAGACCATCGTCGAGAACTCCTTGCCGCTCGCGTTGGCACCCAGCGACGTCACCGCTCCCGCGACCGACGCGAAGGCCGATCTGATCACCGCCAAGATCACGCCGGTCCTCCTGGATCCCACGGCGTGGGACGACGTCGCGATCTGGTCGATGGACGGGCAGATCGTCTACTCGACCGACCGCTCGCTCATCGGGCAGCGCCCCGAAGAGGCTCGAAGCAGCGTGCGGGACACGACCGAGAGCGGAACGGTCTCCTCGGAACAGAGCGGCGGCATGTTCTCGGTCCTCGCCCCCCTCCGCTTCCGCAGCGACGGCCCGATCGCCGCTGCGATCCAGCTCGCGCGGCCCGACGACGTGATCGTGGCCGCCGGTCGTCCCTGGCGCTACAACGCGATCCTCATGACGGTCGGCCTGATCATCACGCTCTTCGTGCTCTACCGGGTCATGCGACTCACCGCGACGTCCACCGCGAACGCGAGCTTCTCGAACTTCACGAGGGAACGGGTCGCGCCGACGCCGGTCGGTTCCTCGCAACGCCCTCTCGAGCTGCCGTCACCCGGACTCCGCGAGGAGGCAGACGCGCGCAAGAAGGCCGAAGAGCGTGCGACCGGCGCCGAAGAGCGGCTCAACGTCATCCAGGATCAGTACCGCAAGACGTTGGAAGAGCTTCACGTCACCCAGCGGATGCTCCAGGAACGTCCGGCCACGAGCGGCCCCGACCCGGAGATGGAGACCCGGCTGCTGAAGGCCGAGGGTCAGGCCCGTCTGGTCGAGGGTCAGCTGAAGGCCATGAGCATCGAACGCGACAAGCTCGCTCGCCATATCGCCGAGCAGGCGAAGGCGAAGGGAGACAAGAGCGACAAGGTCGACCCCGAGATCGATCGCAGGGCCCGCCAGGTCGAGCAGGAAGCGATCGGGCTCCGCGCGGAGCTGGAAGGCGCGCAGACCGAGCTCTCCGTGACGCGCCGCGAGCTGGACGCGCTGAAGGCGCAGGCCGCTCGCGCCCAAGAGATCCAGGAAGACCTGGACAACGCACACGTCGAGGCGCTCCACGCGCGGGAAGCCGCGGAGTCGGCGCAGAACGAGCTCGCCCGTGCCACGTCCGAGCTCGACGACGTCCGCAACGAGCTGCGGGCGCTGCGGACCGAGGAGCAGAAGGCGAGCGTCTTCGGCGAGGAGCTCCGAGCCGCTCGGGCGGAGCTGGACAGCCTCAAGGCGTCGCACCGTGCCGAGCTGGTCGAACGTGAGGCCGACCTGGAGACCCGTGTCCGCACGGCTCGCGAGGAGTTCCAGGCCCTGCTCGAAGAGACGGAGAGCAAGGCGAAGCGCCGGCTCGAGGAGCGCGAGGAAGCGTTGACGTCCGAAGCCACCTCGGCCGTGGCGGACCTGCGGCGCGAGTCAGCCGAGCGTGACGCGGAGCTGCAACGAGCGGCCGCGGAGCGCGAGGCCGAGCTGCAGGCCAAGCTCGCCGAGCGGGAGGCGGAGCTCCAACATCGTCTCGCCGAGCGCGAATCGGAGCTGCAGGAACAGATCACGGAGCAGGCCGAGTTGCTCGAGCAGCGGCTCAGCCAGCGCGAGTCCGAGCTCACGGCCCGGGTCGCCGAGGTCGAGGCCGCGGCGAGCTCCACGAAGAGCGAGCTCGACACCGCGAACGCGGAGCTCGAGCAGATGCGGATACAGCTGCAGGCCGCTCGTGACGAGATCGAGGCGGCGAGCCACGACGGGTCGTCGCGCAACGAGCAGGTCGCCAAGGCGAACGAGGAGCTCGTGCGCTCGCGCACCGAGATCGAAACGCTCCAGCGCGAGCTCGCGGAGATCCAACGCGCACGCGAGGGAGCCGAGAACGGGCTGCAGGAGGCGGCGCGCGAGCGCGAAGCGCTCGCGCGCGAACTGGCCGCTGCCAGCGCCGAGGTCCAAGCGGAGCTCACGCGAGGCGTTGAGCTCTCCGCGAAGGCCGACGCCGCCGAGCAAGAGCTGCGCGCGGCTCGCGAGTCGGCGACCGCCACCGAACAGGAGCTGGAGCGGATCCGCGCCGAGCAGGAGGCCCTCGTCTCGGCGTTCGAGGACGCCAAGGCTCGTCACGCGACCGAGATCGCCGCCGCGACGGCCGCCGCCGCCGAGAAGCCCGACCTCGAAGAGGTCCTGCGGGCGAGCCAGGAGCGGCTGGCCAGCCAGACCGAGAAGCTCATCGAGGTGGAAGAGCGGGCGCACTCCGCCGAGCGGCAGTTCGCCGATTCCGTGGTCCGGCTCGAAGAGGTCGAGGCCGAGCTCCGTCATCTCCAGATGGAGAAGGCGTTGCACGACCTGCAATCGGAGCGTCCCATCGAGGAGGTCACCACCGTCGACGCGACCATCCCGAACGTCCCCCTCGAGGATCGCCGCTCGTCGACGCCGTTCACCAAGGAGCTCGCGCTCGACGCGAAGAAGTCGCTCTCACACATCTTGGGGCTCACGCAGATCATGAAGTACAAGAAGGACTCGAAGGACCAGGCGCAGCTGATCAAGCAACTGACCGCCGCGGCCCGCCGGCTGGATCACACGGTCGCCGACCTGGCAGAGGCCGACGCGCTCGCGCACGGCGTCGTGGACCTCACGATCAAGCGCACGGACCTCGAGGCGCTCCTGAAGCGGGTCGTGGACGAGTCGGGCATCGGGTCCGACCACGACGTCCGCATCGACAGCCAGCCGCTGGTCGTCGGCGTCGATTCGCTCCGCGTCGAGCAGGTCGTCGCGGGCCTGCTCCGCTTCTGCGGCGACCGCACCGCCACGGGGAAGGCGATCACCGTCCGCCTCGGGCCCATGAAGGGCGGCGCGCTGATCTCGGTGGAGGACCCGGAGCCTTCGTCCGACGGATCCCTCAGTCCCGTCATCACGCGCTTCGTCGAGATGCAGGGCGGGTGGACCAAGATCGAGAACCGGGACGGCGGCGGGTCTGCGTTCCGGGTGTTCCTGCCCGACGGTGGACCGTCCGGCGAACAGACGGCGGCGCTCGCCGACGACGACGATGCCACCGACGACGAGGACGGTTCGTCCGCGCCTGGCACGCTCCAGATCGTCGTGGCCGAGCCCCCGGAGCAGGAGAGCACCGACTCCTGGGCGGGATCCGAGGAGCAGCTGTTCGTGCAGGAGCTTCACCGGCTCCACGCGGAAGACTGATCCACCGCGTCGCGCGCGGTCAGTCCAGCAGCTTCAGCAGCTCCCGTGAGATCACCAGCCGCTGGATCTGGTTCGTCCCCTCGTAGATCTGCGTGATCTTCGCGTCGCGCATGAATCGTTCGGCCGGATACTCGCGCACGTATCCGTACCCGCCGAGGATCTGCACGGCGTCCGTCGTCACGGCCATCGCCGCATCCGAGGCGAAGCACTTCGCGATGCTCGAATGGAACGGCATGCGTGGGTCGTCGGCATCGCACGCGGTCAGTGCGCGATACGTGAGCACCCGCGCCGCCTCCACCTTCATGGCCATGTCGGCGAGCATGAACTTGATCCCCTCGAAGTCCACGATCCGCTCCCCGAACTGCCGCCGCTCGCTCCCGTAGGAGAGCGCCAGGTCCAGCGCTCCCTGCGCGATACCGACGGCCTGGGCCGCGATCACCGGTCGCGAATGATCGAGCGTCCGCATCGCGATCGAGAACCCCTCGCCCTCCTCGCCGACCATCCGATCCGCGGGGATCCGGCACCCGTCCAGGATCACCTCACGCGTCGGCGAGCCCTTGATGCCCATCTTCTTCTCCGGCTTGCCGAACGAGACCCCGGGGTCGTCGCGCATCACCAGGAACGCCGTGACGCCCTTGGCGCGGAGCGCCGGATCCCGGGTCGCGAAAACCAGGTACGCGTGCGATACTCCGGCCCCCGTGATGAAGCGCTTGGTTCCGTTCAGCACGAACTCACCGCCGCCGGCCTCGTACCGCGTGGTCATCGCGGCCGCGTCGGAGCCCGCCCCGGCCTCGGTGAGCGCGTACGACATCAGGATGTCGCCGCGACAGATGCCTTGCGTCATCGATCGCCGTTGCTCGTCGGTGCCGGCCAGCATGAGAGGGATGACGCCGAGCTTCGAGACGATGGGCGTGAGCGACACGCCGGCGGAGACGCGGGAGAGCTCCTCGACGAAGACGCCGAACGCGAGCGCTCCACCGCCGGAGCCTCCGTCGGCCTCCGGGTAGCCGACGCTCATCAGCTCGTTCTCGACGAGCATCTGGTAGACGTCCTCGGGCCACTCGTCGGTCTCGTCGATCTCGGCGGCGCGAGGCGCGATCTTCTCCTCGGCGATCCGCCGGACGAGGGTACGGAACTCCTCCAGTTCCTCCGGCAGCTCGTACCGTCGATCGTCCATGACTAGTCTGTTCCAGACTACATCCGACGGACGATCAGCGCGTCGCCCTGTCCCCCGCCGCCGCAGAGCGCCGCCGCACCCACGTCGACACCGCGACGACGCATCTCCATGGCGAGGGTCAGCACCAGGCGGGCGCCGCTCGCGCCGATCGGGTGACCGAGCGCGATCGCTCCCCCGTTCACGTTCACGATGTCGTCGCCGATCCCGAGCATCCGCGACGCGTGGATCGCCACCGCGGCGAACGCCTCGTTGATCTCGACGAGGCCGAGGTCGCCGACGTCCAGCCCTGCGCGCTTCAAGGCCGCCTCGATCGCGAGCGCGGGCACCGTCTGCAGGGACGAGTAGGCCCCGGCCGCCATGCCGTAGGCCTCGATGGACGCGATCGGTCGGAGCTGGAGGCGCGCGGCCGCCTCCTCGCTGGCGACGACGACCGCCGCGGCGCCGTCGGAGATCTGCGACGCGTTGCCCGCGGTGACCGTCCCTTCGGCCGTGAACGCCGGCCTCAGCGCGGCCAACGACTCCAGGCTGGTGTCGGGCCTGATCCCCTCGTCCCGATCGAAGACCACCGGGTCGCCCTTGCGTTGCGGCACCTCGACCGGCACGACCTCCTCGGCCAGCCGCCCGGCGTCCCACGCCTCGACCGCCCGCCGGTGCGAGCGTTCCGACCACACGTCCTGGTCCGCGCGCTCCAGGCCCAGCTCCCGACTGACGATGTCGGTCCCCTCACCCATGTGGTGGTCGTGGAAGCTCGACCAGAGCCCGTCGTGGATCATCGAGTCGACGAGCGCCGCATCGCCCATGCGCGATCCGTCGCGCGCCTTCGGGACCAGGTACGGCGCGTTGGTCATGGACTCCATCCCGCCCGCCACGGCGATCTCGAGCTCGCCGGCGCGGATCATCTGGTCGGCCATCGCGATCGCGGAGAGTCCCGACAGGCAGACCTTGTTCACGGTGATGGCGGGGACCTCCTTGGGGATGCCCGCGCCGACGGCCGCTTGACGAGCGGTGATCTGGCCGGTGCCGGCCTGGATCACGTGCCCCATGATCACGTACTCGACCTGTCCCGGCGACACTCCCGAGCGCTCCAACGCCGCGCGGATGGCGATCGCTCCCAGGTCGACGGCATCGAACCCCGCCAGCGAACCGCGGAACCTCCCGATCGGCGTTCGGGCGCCGGCGACGATGACCGACCGCGTCATGGGTCGAGTCTACCGTCGCGGCTACTGGCGGTTGGCGAGCGCCTTGTCGATGACGGTGCCGATCTCATCGCGGACAAGCTCGTCGCGTTCGATCAGCGCGTCGCGGAGCGCGGCGTGGACGTCGCGGTTCTCCTCGAGCACCTCGCGCACCCGCGCACGCTGTGCTTCCAGGATGTCCTCCACGCGTTGCTTCCCGTCACCGTCGCCCAGGACCTTGGCCACCAGGTTCGTCTGGCTGATCGCGCCCTGCGAGATCGCCTCGTAGCTGATCAGCGAGCCGGCCATGCCGAACGAGCCGACCATCTGCGCGGCCAGGCCGGTCGCGTACGCGAGGTCGGAGGCCGGACCGGTCCCGCTCTCGCCGAGGCAGAGCTCCTCGGCCACGAGGCCACCCAGCGCGATCGCGATGCCGGACTCGACCTCGGTGCGCGTGCGCGTGAAGTGCTCCTCCTCGTCCCCGTGCGCGAGCAGGCCGAGCGAATCGCGCCGCTTGATGATCGACAGCACCTCCAGGCGACGGCCCTTGCCCAGGAAGTAGGCGACGGTCGCATGGCCCGCCTCGTGCGTAGCGACGGCGGCACGGTCGATATCGGTGTAGACGACCGGCTGCTTGATGCCGATCTCATCGGTCAGCTTGGCCTCGTAAACGTCGTCGAGCGTCATCGACTTGCGGCCGTCACGGAGCGCGATCAACAACGACTCGTCGAAGAGGTGCTCGAGCATGACCGGCGTGTAGCCGAACGTGTCGTGCGACAGCCGAGCGCGCACCGACGGGTCGTCCATCTCGGGCTCGTGCGCCTTGCGCTCCATGAAGAACTCGATCAGATCGAGCCTGCCCTGCTTGCTGGGCACGTCGAAGTAGAGGCGCCGGTCGAACCGCCCGGGCCGCAGCAGGGCGGGATCGAGGGTATCCGCCCGGTTGGTGGCCGCGATCAGCAGGATGTTGTTGTATGCGGGCTTGCCGGCCTTGAGCCGCCGCTCCGGCGGCAGGTACGTGTTGATCCACGCCACCATCCGGCCGCGCATGCGTTCGAGCCGGGGTGGCTGGTCGAACGATTGCATCTGGACCAGGAGCTCGTTCACCATGCCTCCGGTGCCGCTCGAGATCGCGTTCGACACCGTGCGCGAGAGGCCGTCCATCAGGTTGCCGGGTGCGGGCGACATGCCGAGGCTGTCGCGCGCCCCACCGATCGCATCGATCTCCTCGATGAAGCCGATCGCGCCCCCTTCCTTGCGCGCCGCCTTCCGCAGAGCCTTGAAGAAGGAACGGATCCGTGACGCGGTTCCGCCGAACCACATCGACTGCGTCGCCGACGCCGACATGAACAGGAACGGCACGCCGGCCTGCTTGGCCATCGCCTTGGCGAGGTACGTCTTGCCGGTGCCCGGGGGTCCCTCGAAGAGGATGCCGCGCCGAGGCGTGCCGCCCAGCTCCTCCCGGAACGTCGCGTATCCGAGGAACACGTCGAGAGAACGCAGGACCTCGTCGACCTGCGTGTCGAGACCGCTGATCTCGGTCAGCCCCACCTCGACCTGCTCCGGGTGGATCATCAGGTGCGGCGAGCGGCCCGAGAGCATCGGCATGATGATCATCACGCCGAGCAGACCCACCATGAGGAAGATCGGGAGGTAGATCATCATGTCGCCCCCCAGGCTGGGGAGCCGGATGGGGTTGTCGGTCGCGAGCCGGTAGAGGAGGTAGGCATCGATCGCGGCGACGAAGGCCAGCGATCGGACGACCTTGCGCCGCCTGGTCCGTTCGCGCTGGCGGAAGACGTCGGCGCGCCCTCGCTTGAGGAGCAGCGAGCCCTCCAGGTGCGCCTCTACCGAAGCCTTCTGCGTCTCGTTCACGTGTCCCCACACCCCTCGTCCCTCGCGTCGGCGGATGCGAGGGTAGGTCGCCAAACCTACACCCAAGGACATCGCCCGGAAATCGGCCCTTCGGCCCCCAACGGGGGACCGAAGGGCCAGCGGCGTATGGACGCTCCGGACCGGAGTACGCGATACCGTGCGCGAACCGGAGCCGCTAGGGTGTCCGGACCAGCGACGGAGGGGTCGAGGCACGTGGCTCGCACGAAGCGATCGCCAGTCAGCGTCCAGGACCGCAAGGTCATCGGAGGCCTGCTCCGAGACATCCGTCGCTCGGCGGGATATCGGTCCGTCGAGTCCGCCGCAGCCACGAAGGGGTGCCCCGCGTCCCGTCAGACGATCTACGCGTACGAACGTGGCGGGCTCGTGCCCTCGCTCCCCCAGTTCCTGGAGTTGGTGGAGTTCTTCGTCCTGGACGCGCCGATGCCGGATTCGCCAGGGGCCAAATCCCGGGCGGACCTCCGGGCGCACGGCGTGTCGGCCGTCACGCGAGCGCTGACGTTACCCGCGTACCACGTGACGGAGGCGATGGACCTGGTCGCCCGGATGCAACCCGATCGGGGAGGCAAGGCATGAGCTCGCTCACGGCGATCGACCACGTGGGCATCGCCGTCGACGACCTGGAGGCCGCGGTCGAGCACTACCAGCGGACGCTCGGCGTGAGGCCGATCCTCCGCGAACGCGTCGCCGACCAAGGCGTCGAGGAGGTGTTGTTCGCGGCCGGTGGCTCCTACATCCAGCTACTCGGCGCGCTGGCGCCCGACACTCCGGTGGGCCGGTTCCTGACGACGAACGGACCCGGCATCCATCACGTCGCGTATCGGGTGACCGACATCGCGTCGACGCTCGATCAACTCCGCCGAGAGCAGGTCCGCCTGATCGACGAGGTCCCGCGAGCCGGCTCCCGCAAGACGCTCATCGCGTTCCTGCATCCGAAGTCCATGGGCGGCGTCCTGGTGGAGCTCGTCCAGGAGGGTTAACGGCCCTGTGATCCGGCCGATCTCGATCTGCGTCCTCCGCCGCGGCGACCAGATCCTCGTGTTCGAAGCGCGGGACGAGATGCGCGACCTCACCTACTACCGTCCGCTCGGAGGAGGGATCGAATTCGGGGAGCGGAGCGATGACGCCGTCCGACGGGAGCTGCAAGAGGAGATCGGAGCGGAGATCGACGAGCTCCGGTTGCTCACGGTCATCGAGAACCTGTTCGAGCTCGAGGGCCATGCGTCGCACGAGATCGTGTTCGTGTTCGAGGCGACCTTCGCCGACCCGAGCCTCTACGAGCGACAGACGTTCGTCGTCACCGAGGAGACCGGAACCCTTCCCGGGTACTGGCGACGCCTTGCCGACTTCGACATGGCGTCCTCGCCGCTCTATCCGGAGGGATTGCTGGAGTACCTCAGAGGCCCTTGAGGCCGGAGGTGCCGGCCTGGACGAGCACAGCGACGTTGCCCTCCGGGAGTGATCCGTCACCCATGAGCTGGTGGACGTGCCCGACCTGGTCGTACGGGTACGTCGCGCCGAGCGTCGTGCGGACAGTGCCGTCGATCACCATCTGGTTGAACGCCATGGCCTGTTCGTCGTTGAACAGATGTGAGCCCTGGTAGCGCTTCTGCATGTACCAGAGGTAGCGCACGTCGATCATCGTGTCGTAGCCGGTGGTTCCCGCGCAGATCACGATCATGCCGCCCCGGTCGCAGACGAAGTTCGACGTGGGGATCGTGTCCTGCGCCGGGTGCTCGAACACGATCTGCGGGCTCCTGCGTTCGCCGAGCACGTCCCAGATCGCCTTGCCGAACGCCTTCGCGCCGTCGAACCATGTCTTCCACTCCGGCGAGTCCCAGGCCGGCGGGACGCCCCAATGGTTGAATCGCTTCCGGTTGATGTAGCCCTGTGCGCCGAGCGTCTTGCAGTACTCGCCCTTCTCATCGCTGCCGACCACGGCGACAGCGCGGCCACCGGCGTTCACGACGAGCTGGATCGCGAGCGAGCCGAGCCCGCCGGAACCGCCCCACACCAGGACCACGTCGCCCGGCTCGACGACGTTCGGCGGCCAGCCGAAGAGCATCCGGTATGCCGTGCTGCCGGTGAGCGTCGGCGCCGCGGCCTCCTCCCACGTGAGGAAGTCGGCTTTGGGCAGGCACTGATGCGCCTGAACCTTGGTGAACTGCGCGAACGAGCCCCAGCACGTGTCGTATCCCCAGACGCGGAACGAGTCGGCGAGCCCGGGATCGCGGCCCGCTTTGACCTTCGGATCGTCCGGATCCCACTGACCGGCGTGCACGACGACGTGGTCGCCCACCTTCACGTTGGTCACGTCGGCACCGACGGCGTACACGATGCCACTCGCGTCGGAGCCCACGATGTGGAAGTCCGTCGGCTCGCCCCATCGCGCCTGCGTCTTGGTGACGTCGACGGGCATACCCCTTGCGGCCCAGACGTTGTTGAAGTTCACGCCGCCTGCCATGACCATCACGAGGGCGTCGAGCGAACCCAGCTCGGGCACGTCGATCACCTCGTCCTGGATCGCCTGTTCCGGCTCGCCGAAGCGGTCGGGGCGCACGACCTGCGCGTGCATCTTCGCCGGCACCTCACCGACCGGCGGCAGCTCGCCGATCTCGTACAGATCCTTGCCCATGCGGTATCACCCTTCGTCTCGCTCGACGGTCGGGTGAACCCTACAAGGGGCGGCCGGCGGCCTACATGTCGGGCCGGTCGGGCGAGCCGCCGGGGGCCGGGGGCATCGTCGGGCCTCCGCCGAAGCCGCCGCCCGTGAAGCCGGTGGGGCCCACCACACTCCCTCCCTTGCGGGGTCGGAACGAGGAGTTCATGTCGTCGAGAGTGAACGCGCCGGACGCCTCGCCGGTCGTCGCGTAGCGGTAGAGCGCGGCGTTGAAGACGCCGGAGCACGCCGCCGCGATCGCCATGAGCCCGCCGATGGCCACGATGAGTAGCGGCACACCAACGACCGGGACGGCCACCGTGATCAGCGCGCCCACCGCCACGACGGGGATCGACAGCAGGAAGAACGCCAGCCCGATCGTCGCCTGCCCGATGAACTGTTCACCCCAGCGCTGCCGGAAGATCGACGCCGACCGCTTGATCGACTCGCCCACGCCGACCGGTTCGAACAACAGCACCGGCACGACGAAGTACGTCAGCACGGTCCACGCGATCCCGACGATACCCAGCAGGATGCGGCCGACGATGCCGGAGCGCTCCTGGATCGTCCGCAGGATCATGCCGACGGTCGCGGTGACGAGCGCCCACACGAAGATCTTCCCGACGTGCTGCCGTGCGAGAGCGAGCCCATCGGAGATCTTCGCGTCCTCGCCCTGCAGACGCTTCATGGCGGTGCCGATCACCGCGGCGTTGAAGAAGATCGTGACGAACGCGAGCGCCACGTACATCACGAAGCCCAAGACGTAGATGCCGGGGTTGGGCGACTGCCCCTGGGCGGGCAGGCCGATCCCCCACATCCCCAGACCGAACACCGCCATCACGATCAACGAGCAGAAGAAGGAGATGATCGGAAGGATCAGGAGCTCGCGATCCTCCTTGACGACCCCCCAGCTGCCCTTCGCGAGCCGGAACCCTCGTGAAACCGAACCCATCGGATGCCTCCCGTTCGAGCTGTGTGCTTCCCGGAACGTATTCGACACCAGGAGGGGCGTGAGTACAGCCCTATCCGGGAACGATCTGCGCGACGTATCCGGGCGAGATCTGGGCGACCGGGCAGGCCTCGGCGCGGGGACACCAGCCGCAGTAGACGCCGGGTGTGAGCTCCGCCTCTCGGCCGTTCCACAGGGCGGCCGCCGCCCGGGCGGCGGCGATGACGCGGTCGGCCGCGTGTTGGAGCGCGACCTCTCCGACGTCCTCCGCCTGCCATTCGCCGCTCTCGAGGAACAACGACGCCACCCGGTACGGCGGGACCCCGAACCGGAGCGTCAGCAGCAACGCGTAGTAGCGAAGATCCTCGGGGTATTCCGGGTAGGCGTTGCCCGTCTTCAGGTCGATCGCCAGTCGCGTCGCGCGGGTCGGCTCCAACCGATCCGGAGCGCCGAGCACCAGGTCGATCCGGCCCGAGAGGATGAGCGCACCGCCGAGGAGCTCCGCCTTCACCGGCATCTCCGAGATCGGCGTCAGCTCGCGACGCAGCTCCTTCAACGGCGGGAACGACCCCTGGAACATCGTGATCCGACGGGTCACCTCCATCAGCACGCCGTCGCGGTCGGCGGGAGCCAGGTCGTTCCAGTACTCGGCGAAGCGCTCCTCGCGCTCCACCAGCCGGTCGGCGGCGATCTCGGCGATCTCGGACGCGTCCAAGCCGTCGCGCGCGCCCACCTCGACCTCCACTGCCCGGTGCAACAGCACGCCTGCTGCGCTCTTCGGCGAATGCTCGAACGGCGGGGACTCTCCGGAGATCGCCGCCGCGAACTTCCCCTCGCAGCGCCCGTGATCGGTGAGCTTCTCCTTGCCGAGCCACAGCGTGTCGGTGAGCTCGAGCTCGCGGACCGCCTCCTCGATCCGGTCGCGCAGACGCTGCGCGAGGTCGGCGGGGAACGTGGGGCGCGGATCGGTGCCGATCAGCTGCTCGAGGGTGCGCCGCTGCGGGTCGGTGAGCTCCACCACTGCATGCTAGAGATAAGAACCGACATGGCCGAGACCCCCGACGAGATCCTCCGTGCGCTGGCCGACCCCGAGCGGCTCACGATCGCCGGTGCCCTCGCCCAACGGCCGCGGACCGCGTCGGCGCTCGCCAAGGACCTCGACCTAGAACTGAACCGGGTCCGCAAGCACCTGAACCGCCTCACGACGACGGGTGTGGTCCGGCTGGAGCCGGATCGCCGCACGTACCGGCTGGACCCCGAGACGCTCCGATGGGCCGCCGAGCAGGTGGGGCCTCCGCGCGACGCCGGCCTGGCGCTCGGGGCCGCGAACGACGACGAGGAGACCGTCCTCCGCACGTTCTTCCGGGACGGGCGCCTGACCGAGATCCCCGCGAAGGAGGCCAAGCGGCGGATCGTCCTGGAGCGCATCGCGATCGAGTTCGAGCCCGGCGTCCGCTATGCCGAACGCGAGGTCAACTCCATCGTCGGGCGCTTCTTCAACGACTACGCGTCGATCCGCCGCTACCTGGTCGACGGGGGGTTCCTCTCCCGCGAGCACGGCGAATACTGGCGGGTCGGCGGTCGGATGGACCTCTAGCCGCCAAGCCGAACGCCCGTTCGGCTGGGGGTCGACGGTTGACACCGCCGGTGCTACGTTCCGGGGACCGCGACGCGGCCTCCTTCCCCCTTCCCCTGCAGGTCGTGCCGCCGCGTCCCGATAATGGAAGACATGGACATGCGACGGAACCGGAGGATCCGCGGCGTCGTCACCGCAGTCACGGGTGGCGCGCTGGTGTTATCCCTGCTCGCGGCGACCCCCGCATCCGCCGCGATCCCGCGCACGACGCCGCCTCCCGCCCCCGGACCGTGCGCCCTGTCTCGATCGGTCGGCGAGGTCATCCAGGACTTCTCCATCCGGATCATCACGTGCGCGGCCGACAAGTGGCCGGTCGACGGTGGCGCCGACAAGGCGATCTGCATCGCGCGTCGCGAGAGCGGGCTGATCCCCGCGGCCAGCTCCCCGACCGGCATGTATGTGGGACTCTTCCAGCACAGCGCAGCCGATTGGCCGAACCGCTACGCGCAGTGGACGCGGCCTTCCTGGCAGCTCAAGGAGAACCCGTACAACGGCCGCACGAACGCGATCGTCACCATGCGGATGGTCAACGCCCAGGGCTGGGGCGCGTGGGCCGGCGTCGGCTGCTGAGCCCGGTCCCCCGCAACCGTTGAAGGCTAGACTCGGCGGATGGTGACCAAGGACAAGGGCGGCCCCCCCGGGACCGACGGCATCGAGATCGAGCACGTCCCCACGGTCGAGGAGCGGATCGAGGAGCTTCGCCGGAAGAAGAAAGCGGCGCTCACACCCGGCGGACCCGGATCGACCAAGAAGCAGCACGACGGTGGCAAGCTGACCGCGCGCGAGCGCCTGGACACGCTGATGGACAAGGGCTCGTTCGTGGAGACCGACCCTTTCGCGATCCATCGCGCGCACGACTTCGGGATGGACAAGAAGCGGCCGCCCGGAGACGGCGTGATCACCGGGTTCGGCACGATCGACGGGCGCAAGGTGTTCGTCGCCTCGCAGGACTTCGGCGTCTTCGGCGGATCGATGGGCGAGGTCATGGCGCAGAAGGTCTGCAAGGTGATGGACCTCGCGGTACAGACCGGCGCCCCCTTCATCCAGATCAACGACTCGGGCGGCGCGCGGATCCAGGAGGGTGCCGCCTCGCTCGCCGGCTACGGGTTCATCTTCGAACGGAACGTCCGCGCGAGCGGCGTCATCCCGCAGATCAGCGTGATCATGGGGCCATGCGCCGGCGGCGCCGTCTACTCGCCGGCGATCACGGACTTCACGTTCATGGTCAAGGAAACCTCGCACATGTTCATCACCGGACCGGACGTGATCAAGACGGTGACGGGCGAAGAGGTCACGTTCGAGGAATTGGGCGGCGCCATGACCCACGCGAGCATCTCGGGTGTGGCGTCCTTCATCGGCGAGGACGACGAGGACGTGCTGCTGCGGGTCCGCTACCTCCTGTCGTTCCTGCCGTCGAACAACCTGGAGGACCCACCCGCCTACGCCAACACCGACGACCCCGATCGTCTGGACGAGACGCTCACGCACATCGTGCCGGACAGTGCGAAACAGCCCTACGACATGCACGACGTCATCCGCCGCGTCGTCGACGACGGCGAGTTCCTGGAGATCTTCCCGTTCTGGGCGATGAACATCGTGATCGGGCTCGCGCGGCTGGACGGTCGCTCGGTCGGCATCATCGCGAACCAGCCGAAGGTCCTGGGCGGCACGCTCGACATCGACGCGAGCGAGAAGGCGTCGCGGTTCGTGCGCTTCTGCGACGCGTTCAACATCCCGATCGTCACGTTCGTCGACGTGCCGGGCTTCCTGCCGGGCAAGGAGCAGGAGTACGGCGGCATCATCCGCCACGGTGCGAAGCTCCTGTACTCGTTCGCCGAAGCTACCGTGCCACGGATGACCGTGATCACCCGGAAGGCGTACGGCGGCGCATACGTGGTCATGAACTCGAAGCACCTCCGTGCCGACGTGTCGTTCGCATGGCCGACCGCGGAGATCGCGGTCATGGGCGCGGAGGGCGCGGTGAGCATCGTGTTCCGCAAGGAGATCGACAAGGCGGAGGACCCCGCTGCGAAGCGCGACGAGCTGATCGACGAGTACAAGCGGAAGTTCTCCACACCCTACGCTGCGGCGGAGCGAGGGTTCATCGACGACGTGATCGAGCCGGCCGAGACGCGCAGGCGGCTCATCCAGTCCCTGCGCATGCTTTCCACCAAGCGCGAGAGCATCCCGGCCCGCAAGCACGGGAACATCCCACTCTGACGATGGGCGCCGAGCGGAGGTTCGACCTGCCCGACGGGCTCACGCCCGAGGAGGAACGCGCGATCCTGACCGCGCTCGAGCGGTACTTCCTGCAGGAGAGTCCGAAACCGGCTCCATGGGTGCTCCAGGGCCGGATCGACGCGACCGGCCTGGGGGCGCTGCAGGCGCGGAAGCTCTCGAGGGAGCCGTGGGTGATCCGAGCGCCGTTCGCGCGGCGGGGCGTGGCGCCGGTGCTCGGCCGTGGCGACGTCCGCTAGATGGACGCGGCCACCTCCTCGCATTGTCCGAACTGCCTGGCCGAGTACCGCGAGGGGTTCGATACCTGTGCCGATTGCGGTATCGCTCTCGTTCCGGGGCCGGCGCCGGTCACCGAGGAGCATGCGCCGGAGCCGACGAAGGGGCATCGCCACCCCACCCAGGATCGGGATGAACGACCGGTCCTCCTGTGTAGCCTCCCGCAGCTGCAGGCGCAGCTCCTGGTTGGCAAGCTCCAGGCCGAGGGGTTGGTGGCCTCCGCCGACGAGCCGGCGCTCGGGCTCGTCTACGGGGGAGCGTTGCCCGACGCTCGGATGATCCGCGTCTGGGTGTTGGAGTCGCAGGCCGAGAGGGCCCAGAAGATCGCCCGGCGGGCGCTGTCCGGCGACGACGCGATCTGATGGCCGCCACGAAGACTCCCGGGAGCGCCACGCTCGCCGACGCGACCGATGCGTTCGCCGCCGAAGGGTGTTCGTCGCCGCACACGTGGGGCAACGACGCCGGCGACACGTACGGGCGACACGACCACAGCTACCACAAGGTGCTCTTCTGCATGGCCGGCTCGATCGTGTTCCACACCGACGAGGGGGACATCGAACTTCGCGCGGGCGATCGGCTGGACCTAGAGCCGGGCACGGCACACGCGGCGACGGTCGGGCCCGGTGGGTGCCGATGCGTCGAGGCCTCCAGGTGAAGGTCGCGTTCCACATCGACCAGCTGTGGTTCAAGGCGCCCGGGGGGATCGGGACGTACGTCGCACAGCTGGGTCCGGCGCTCATGAGCGAAGATCCGGCGCTCGAGCTCGCGCCGTTCCGGTCGTCCTTCCCCGCCGATCACGGGGTCGACTCGTTCGGCTCGCACGACGCCGTCGTATCGCCGTGGAGGGTCCGCTCGCTCTACCCATCGTGGGATCTCCTCGGTCGACCGGCGCTCCCGGGATCGCTGGCCGATGCCGACATCGTGCACGCGACGAACCCTGCCGCGGTGCCGCCGGTCCACGACGATCAACGGCTCGTCGTGACGGTCCACGACCTGGCGTTCCAACGGTTCCCGGAGCTGTTCCCGCACGATTGGCGGTGGCTGTATCGGGCAGGGCTGCGCGCCGCGGCCAAGCGCGCCGCGGCGATCCTGGTGCCGTCGCAGAGCACCGCCGACGACCTGACGGCGTCCACGTCGATCGCGCCATCGCGGGTGCACGTCACGCCGCTCGCGCCGTCGCTCGTCTCGAGCGACCAGGATCCGGCGGGAACGAGCGCGCGGCTCGGCGTCACGCCACCGTACGTGTTGTCGGTGGGGACGCTCGAGCCGAGGAAGAACCTCGTGCGACTGGTGCGGGCGTACCGACAGGTCGCACCCGACGTTCCGCACGCACTCGTGCTGGCGGGCGCCCCGGGCTGGCGGGCGGAGGCGCTCGATGCGGAGCTCGAGCGGCCCGGTCCGGGGACGATCGTTCGAACCGGGACCGTGACCGCCGAGGACCTCGACGTGCTGTATCGAGGCGCGGATGTGTTCGCCTATCCGTCGCTCTACGAAGGCTTCGGCCTCCCGGTGCTGGAGGCCATGGCTCGTGGGGTGCCGACGCTCGCTTCGGACACGTCATCGCTCCCCCAGGTCGCCGGAGACGCCGCGCTCCTGGTGGACCCCACGGACGTCTCGGAGATCGCGGAGGGACTCGCCCGTCTGCTGACGGAGCCGGCGTTCGCCGAGGACCTCCGGCAGCGCGGGCTGCAGCGCGCTGCGACCTTCACCTGGGCAGCGACCGCCCGCGCTACGCTCGACGTATACGGCCATCTGACGGGAGCGTCGTCGTGAAAGTCTCGCTGATCTCGACCGTGAAGGACGCCTCCGCGCACATCGAGGAGTGGGTCGGATCTGTTGCCGCGCAGACGCGGCAGCCGGACGAGGTGATCGTGGTCGACGGCGGCTCGACGGACGGGACGCCCGCGCTGTTGCGGCGCGCGGCCGGCGACGCGTTCACCGTGATCGAGGAGCGAGACGCCAACATCGCCCGTGGCCGGAACGTGGCGCTGGCGGCCGCGGCACACGACGTGATCGCGGTGACGGACGCCGACTGCGTGCTCGACACGCGCTGGCTCGAACGGATCCTGGAGCCGATCGAATCAGGCGCCGACGTGTCGATGGGCTTCTACGTCCCGATCACCGATGGGTTCCTCCAGGCGTGCCTGGCTTCGGTGAACCTCCCGCTCGACCCGTCGGAGGTCGACCCCGGTCGCTTCATGCCGAGCGCGCGCTCCGTCGCGTTCCGGCGCGGCTCGATCGACGCCGCCGGCGGCTATCCGGAGTGGCTCTCGATCGGCGAGGACATGTGGGTCAACCGCCGCTGGCGAGAGCTGGGCCTGGACATGCGGTTCGCACCCGGCGCGGTCGTTCGCTGGCGCCTCCGGCCATCGCTCCGCGCGACGTGGGCGCAGTACTTCAGGTATGCGCGAGGTGACGCGCAGGCGGGGATGTTCCCCGAACGGCACGCGCTCCGGTTCGGCGTGTACGGCGGCGCAGCCGCGGCGCTCCGCTCGAGCAAGCGATGGCCGAAGGTGGCGGCCGCCGCCGGTGCCATCGCGTACGCGCACCGGCCGGTCCGAAGGGCATGGCGCCGCATGCCGGATCCACGCGAACGCGCCGCCGCCGCGATCGTCGTCCCCACGATGATGGGGTTCATCGACACGGCCAAGATGGCGGGCTACGCCGCGGGGCTCGCCGACCGCGGACGACGCGGCGTCTGACCTCCGGTCACGCGGAGCGCCTGCCCATCCGGCCGCGCGGAAGGCTAGGCTCCGCGACATGCGCCGAACCACGACCCTGATCCTCGCGTTCGCGCTCCTCTCGGCCGGCATCATCGCGTCGCCGGGATCGACCGCCGCGGCCCGCGAAGCAGGCACGATCCGCCTGAAGATCATGACGTTCAACATCCGCGAGGGCGGCGTCCACGGGCAGTTCTCGAAGGTGGTCGAGGCCATCACGGCGGCGGACGCCGACGTCGTGGGCCTCCAGGAGCCGTTCGGCCGGACGCGGAAGCTGGCCCGGGCGCTGGGCTGGTACGCGGCGCCGCGTTTGCACACGATCTCGCGCTTCCCGATCCTTCAGCCCGCGGGGAGCCACGGCTACTGGGGCTGGCTGCTGGTCGCCCCTGGCAAGGTCGTGACGATCGCGAACATCCACAACCCGTCGTATCCCTACACCGTCAACATGATGCGGTTGGGCACGGCCACGAAGGCCGAGATCCTGCGGATCGAGCGCCACGTCCGTATCCGGTGGATGCAGCCGTTCCTCGATTCGCTCGCCCCCCAGCTCGCCGCGGGAGACCCCGTCTTCTTCACGGGCGACTTCAACGCCCCGTCGTGGCGCGACTGGACCCCTCGGGTGGTGAACGCGCTCGGCTGGCAACCGACCACGCTCCGGTACCGGGCGCCGCGGTTCTCGGTCCGCTGGCCGACTTCCGTGGTGATGGAGAAGGCGGGATTCCGCGATTCGTTCCGGGAGGTGCATCCCGACGCCGTCACCGACCCCGGCTTCACCTGGACGTCGGGCCACCCGGGGATCTCACCGTGGGACGTGTTCGACCGGATCGACTTCGTGTGGGCTGCCGGTTCCTCCCAGACGCTGTCGAGCCGCGTCGTCGGCGACGACGACCCCATGTCGGACATCGTGGTCGAACCGTGGCCGTCGGATCATCGCGCGGTGGTGAGCACGTTCAGGGTCGAGCCGGCCGACACGCCGACGTTCGTCGCGCCGCTCGACGTGCGCGTGCCGATCGGACAGGCCGTACGCGGCGCGTTCCATGCCGCCCCCGACCCCACGCGGCAGGTCGGTATCTGGGCTCAGGGCGCGAACCCCGCGACGGACGATCCGATCGTCTCCGCCCCGGCCGGCGGCGGCGCGTCCGATGGGAGGTTCGAGCTTGCGACCGACGGTCTCCCGCCGGGGATCTACACGCTCGCGCTCGTCGAGAGCGACGGGATGCTGTCCCGCTCGGCGTTCGCTGTGGTCGACCGCACGGCGCCGACCACGATCTCCGTGGGCCGGCGACGGTACGCGGTCGGCGAGCCGATCGTGGTGTCGTGGACCAACGCGCCGGGGAACCGATACGACTGGCTGGACCTGACCGCCGCCGACGCCACGCCGACCACCGGTCGCATCTGGCTGTGGCGATACATCGATGCGCGGATCTTCGGGTCGGCGCCGTTCAAGGCCGAGGCGACCGGCAACTGGCCGCTCCCTCGCGGCCGCTACCGGGTGTCGCTCTGCGTCGACGACGGCTTCGACTGCCTCGCCACGACGGATGCATTCCGCGTCGTCGGATGACGAACCGCTAGGCGTCCTCCGCCGTCTGCGTGCCGTACATCACGACGATCACGAAGAGCGCGAACGCGAGCACGTGGACGACGGTGCACCACAGGCAGATCGCGCGGATCACGAACAGCTCCGCGTACACGAGCCACAGGACGAACGCCATCCCGGCCACCGCGCCCACGAGCCGCGCGGTCCGGATCCACGGAACGGCTGAACGCCACGCCCAGGGTGAGCACAGCGCGGTCATCGCCAGCGACCATCCGAGACCGAGCAGCGCGACCGGTATGCCGAACAGCTCCGACTGCGCGCTCGTCGTGACGCGTTCGCAGTTGACGACCCCGGTGGACGCGCACGCGAGCAACGTCGAAGACGTGTAGTGAACGATCGTGAGGTACAGGGCCACCGCCGTCCCCGCGATCGTGATGGCGAACGTGACGGGCGCGACCCAGCGATAGCGAACCGTGCTCACGGTCCCAACACCCCGCGCATCGGCCGAACCCCCGACGTCGAGGCGAAGGGGACTCGGCCCCGGCGACGCGCGACGCCAACGTCGGAACGGCTCGGGTCTGCGCGGCTGCGCCGATGGATCCGAGCGGCGAGGACGAGGCCGGCGGCGATCATCGCAAGGCAAAGGTACTGGGCGCCGGTGAGTCCTCCCAAGCGCTTGTCGTGGGCCCGGAGGAAGTCGGTCAGGAAGCGCTGGGTCCCGTACCAGAGCAGGAATACGGTGGTCATGACTCCCGCAGCGGCGCGACGACGCGCCAGCGTGAACAGCAGAGCCGCCAGCGGCGCCAGCAGGACGATCTCGTAGAGGGCGGTGTTGTGGATGACGCTGCCGACCATGATCGGGCCCTCACGGGTAACGCCACCGAGGTACCTCACCCCCAAGAAGAACGTTGTCGTGTGCCCGAAGTGCTCGCCCACCGAATAGCAGCCGATGCGTCCGATCATCAGACCCGGAACGAGGCCGAGCACGAGGCCGTCGGTGAGCGTCAACCCGGGCACGTCGGGGTGCCGGCGCAACCACCACACGATGGTGACGATCGCGACGAGGAACGCGCCGGAGAATTCGAGTCCTCCCTCCCAGACGGCGAAGACGGCGAACGGCCGATGCGAGTAGTCCGACAGGTTGGCAAGCACGAACAGCACCCGCGATCCGAGCATCCCGAAGAGGACCACGCGCCACGCGAGCGACGAAAGCGCCCCGGGGTCCAGCTCTCGCTGACGCGCGAACCGAAGGAAGACGGAAACGCCCACGAGGATCCCCAGTCCAACGAAGACGCCGAAGACGTGGATCGACAGCGGACCCAAGTGGACCACAGGGAACGTGTGGTACGGGATCGAAGAGAGCAATCGAGCTAGCCTCGTCTCGAACACGGTGGCGACCTGCGGAGGCCCCTTCCTGTGCCCCGGTTCACGGCAGCGTCGCGGCGGCGGCCGACACGCCGGGAGCCGTGCACACGTTCGTCGGCTGCCCACCGGTCACGTCGCAGATCGCGGCCGTGATCACGTTCGCGGCGGCCAGCACCTGCTTCGCGACCGGAGACGATGGATCCGACAATGCGGATGCGATCTCCTGCCATGTCTTGCCCTGCAGCACATCGGGCTGGAAGCTGGAGCCGATGATGACGTAGCGGTTCCCGAGCACGGAGAACGGGATCACGCCGGCCTGCGACGTGTACGGCGGGGCGTCGAACGTTTGCATCAACCGCTGTTGTTGTGCGGTGAGCGTGTCGAGCGACTCGTAGCTCAGCCCGGATGCTGCGAGCTGGTTCGTGTTCGTTTCCACGCCGTCGAACGCGATCACGTCGCTCGTGTAGGTGGACCCGTGGAACGTGAGCGTCGGCGTGCTCGGGAAGACGTCGGTTGACGACGACGTCGACAGGCCGAGGCCGGAGAATGTCCCGAACCGCGAGAGCGCGATCACCATCGGCCACCGCTCGGCCGCGCAGTAGGGGCAGTACTCGGCGCCGATGTACAGGATCTGCGGCTTGCCGTCGCTCGTCACCGGTGGAGCCCCCGCGGCGATCGCCTTGGGCGGAGTGATCCCCGTTCCCGCCCCCACCGCGTCGAGCGCGGCCGCCGGGACACTCGTCACGGCGGCGATCACCTTCGTGGTCCCGCTGCTGCCCGGTGTCGCGGGCGTCTTCGCGTGGTTGTACACGCTCAGCCCGACCATCGCGATCACGACTGCCACGACCGCGCCAACCGCGAAGAAGGGGTATCGACGGCTCGCTGCGGAGCGCTTCGACCGCGACGATCCGGATGAGCCACGCCCCCCCTTGGTGGGACGTGCCGGTGCCTTCTTCTTCTGTGCCGTCCTGCTCGTCATCTCTCACCTCTCGTCTCTCAAGTCAAACGGAAAACGGCGGCGTCGCGCGGGCCCATGGACCTTGCCGTACGGGGCCGATGGTCCCTCTCCCATCCATGGGGTGCAGAAGGGCGAGACCGCCGACGTGCCGCGGTCCGCGAGGTTCGGTGGATCGCGACGTGCTAGAGGACGGACGTGGGAGGTGCTCGCAGCGGTTCCGAGTTGCCCGAGAAGATCCGGAGCGCGCGTTCACCGGCCGTCGCGCGCGACCGAAGGGACGCGGCCCGCGGTGCCGCCCGGCGGACCGGCTCACGGATCGCGTCGACGACCCTCCGGACCGTGCCCGCGATGACGGTCGCCAGGCCCAACGCCAGGAGCGCGAACGGGATCTGCAATACGAGGCCGCGGAGGAACGCCTGCTGTGCCGCGAGGTGCCACGGGAACGTCCGGTCATGCAGGAGCCGTTCCAGGTGCTCCTGAACGATGAACGCGAACGGGGGGATGAGCGCGATCGGCCAGATCGGGCCGGTCCGTCCCGTCCCCTTCCATCGGATGGCCGCTTCACGGATGAGCCCGCCCAAAGCGACAGCGACGAGCACGCCGGCGAGGAGTGGGACCCTCGCGAGGTAGCCGTGCCCGGTGGCGGCCAGGAGCCGAGCCCGGGCGGCACCGTCCGACGCCTGCAACGCGTACGAGACCTGGTGCGCGAGGAGAGAACCGGCGACCGCGACCGGGATCGAGATCAGGAACGACGCTCGACGCCTCATCCGTCGAGGATACGGCCGGCGGCCGGATCAGGCGTCGGTGAAGCCGCCCCCTGACTTGTGCCCGAGCCGGCCCGCGGCGACCATCCGGCGGAGCAGCGGCGGCGGCGCGTAGCGCTCCTCGCCGAACTCGGCGTGCAGGACCTCACCGATGCTCAGCATCGTGTCCAGACCGATCAGGTCCATCAGCGTGAGCGGACCCATGGGGTGCGCCAGGCCCAGATGGATCGCGGTGTCGATGTCCTCGCGGGTCGCGAATCCTTCGTCGAGCAGCCTGACCGCGTCGAACAGGTACGGGACGAGGAGCCGGTTCACGATGAACCCCGCGTGGTCCTTCGAGCGCACGCACGTCTTGCCGAGCACGTCCGTCCCGTAGCTCAGGACGAACGCGAACGTCTCATCCGACGTCGTGAGTGCCGGGGTCAGCTCGAGCAACGCCATGACCGGCGGAGGATTGAAGAAATGCATCCCGATCACGAGCTCGGGCCGCCCCGAAGCGACCGCGAGCTCCACGATCGGGATCGACGACGTGTTCGAGGCGAGCACGACATCGGCCCGGGTGACCTGACCCAACGTTCGGAAGATGGCGAGCTTGGCCTCGACATCCTCGGTCGCGGCCTCGATCACCAGGTCCGAACCGTCGAGACCATCCAGGTCGGTCACGCCGCGGATACGACCGAGCGCCGACTCGCCTTCGACGGCATCGAGCTTGCCGCGCTCAACGGCCTTGCCGACCGAACGCTCGATCATGGCTCGCCCGCGAGCGACCAGTTCGTCCGTGCCCTCAACGTAGGTAACGTCGGCGCCGGCGCGCGCCAGGACCTCGACGATCCCGGACCCCATCAGGCCGCACCCCACGACCCCCACGTGCCGAACGTCTCGCGGATCCACAGCGTTCCTCCACCTCGTTCGATGTCCGGGGTCAGCCTACAATCCACTCCATGAGCGCTCGACGGCGTATCGCCACGATCGGCGTCGCCGTGGGCGGTGTGCTCGCCGGGCACTGGCTCACGTACCTGGCCGTCGCGCCGGCCGCGGCTTCGCGCGCGGCGATCCTGCAGCAGACGGGTCACGCCTACCTGGGGTTGGCTAATGACGTCGCTTTGGTCGATCGCGCTCGCGGCTCTGGCCACCATATTCATCGGGCAGCTCGCCAGCCCCGACCCTGCCGGCCCGCTCCCAGGGATCGCTGCCAGGGTCATCCGCTTCCAGGTCTGCGCGTTCGTCCTCATGGAGGTGCTCGAGCGGGTGACGGCGGGATCCTCGCTGGCGGACCTCGATCCACACCGGCATCCTGCCCATCGGCATCGCGGCGCAGGCCGCGATCGGATACCTCGCGGCGCATGCGATCCGTTGGCTGCTGCGAGCGGCCGATCGCGTCGCCGCGGCACTTGCCCGGCCGGCCGCGCCTCCCCGCCGGGCTGAAACTCGGCCGCTCCTGCCGGAGCTGGTATTCCTTCCCGCCGAGCACCATCTCTCGGCGACGGGCCTCCGCGGCCCCCCTTCCACCGTCTGACCGACGCACGTTCGCGCCTCGATGCGCGACCATCAGACGATAGGAAGGAGCTGTATCCATGCGCATCCGCGCGAAGCTCGTGGCTACCGCTGTCCTCGCGGTCGCCGTGCTCACGCTCATGCCGGGGGTCGCCTCGGCCCACGAGGAGAAACACGTCGGGCCCTACCTCTTAGCGGTGGGATTCGGCACCGAACCCGATGCCTATGCCGGCTACCCCAACAGCGTCCAGCTGCTCTTGAGCAAGAACGACAAGCCCGTCGTCGACCTCGGCGACACCCTGAAGGTGGTGGTCGAATTCGGCGATCAGTCGAGCGATCCCATGCCCCTGGCGCCGTTCTTCGAGATCGGCGAGATCGGGATCCCCGGGGACTACCGGGCCTTCTTCGTGCCCTCCCAGCCCGGCGACTACACGTTCCACATCACCGGAACGATCAAGGGGACGAAGGTCGACGAGTCGTTCACCTCAGGCCCCAAGACGTTCGCGACGGTGCTCGACGTCTCAGGCGCGACGTTCCCGCAGGTCCAGGCGCCGACGAACGCGGACCTGGCGACGCGCATCCAGACCGAGTCCGATCGAACGTCGACGGCTCTCACCACCGCGACGGCCGCCGCCACCAGCGCGCAGGCGGCCGCCGGCAGCGCGAAGGACGCTGCCGACAGCGCGAAGACGGTCGGCATCATCGCGGTCATCGTGGGAGCGATCGCGTTGATCGTGGGTGTCGTCGCCCTCTCCGCGTCCAGGAAGAAGGCGTAACGCATTGCTGGCGCACGGGGGGACCCCGGACGAACAGGTCGCGCTGATCACGGTCGTCACCGGCCTGTGGATCGGATGGGCGGGCGTTTCCCGCATCCGGATGAAGGGGTTCCCCCGTTTGCCGCTCGGCGGGGCATGGTGCCTCGCCGTCGTCGGCGGGATCGTCGTCGTCGCGGGGCTGACGCTCCCCCGGCAGTTCATGCGTCCGAACGCCGCCACGCCCACCGCCACGCCCTCAGGAGCGCGTCCCGCGTCGACCGCAACGCTCGCGATCGTCCGGCCCACCGTGGGACAGACGGTCTCGGGCAACCAGGTCGAGGTCGTGATGACGCTCAACGGCGGCACCATCGTGGACACGGCGAGCACGACGCTCACACCCGACACCGGCCACATCCACCTGTCGCTCGATGGGAGGCTCGTCTCCATGACGTACGGGCTCGTGCAACTGGTGGACGTGAGCGGTCTTCCTCCGGGCGAACACACGATCGAGGCGGAGTTCGTCGCCGCCGATCACGGGCCGTTCGACCCGCGGGTGATCGCGCAGACCACGTTCACGATCGGCGGTGGCACGTGAGGCGCGTCGCACGTATTCTGCTCGCGCTCGGGATCGCCACCGCGGTCACGCTCGGGCTCGCCGGTGCCGCGGCGGCGCACGCCAACCTCGCGAACTCGGACCCGGCGGCGAACGCGTCGCTCGACCACGCCCCCGCCGATGTCACGATGACGTTCACCGAGCCCCCCGACCCGAAGCTCTCGGTCGTCCACGTGTTGGACGTGAACGGCACCGACGTCGAGGCCGGTCCGGTCCAGGCCGTAGCCGGCCAGGAAGACCAGCTCCGGAGCCCACTTCCCGCCGACCTGCCCGACGGCGTCTACACCGTCAGCTGGCGTGTCGTCTCCGAGGCGGACGGTCACTTCACCGCCGGCGCGTTCAGCTTCGGCGTCAACGTCGCACCGGGGACGGTCGTCGCCCCGAGCATCCCCGTCCCGACCACACCCGCCCCATCGGCCGCGAGCGTCGCGAGCAAGCTCTGCCTGTACGTGGGCCTCGCGATGCTCTTCGCCGCGAGCGTCGTCGGGCTCCTCGCGTTCAGGGGAAACGTGCCGGCGCGGCGACCTATCCTGGTTATCGGATCGGCGGTCGCCGCGATCGGCGCCGTGGCGATGCTCCTGTCGGAGCGGGCCGCGCTCGGCGTGTCGATGGGCGACCTGCTGTCGTCCTCGACGGGAAGGGACTTCCTCTGGCTGCTCGGCGGCGTGACGTTCGCCGCCGTCGCCTCGATCGATGCGGCGAGACGATCGGATCGAACGTCGCTCGTCGTGGTCGGGGTCGCGGCGTCGTTGGCGATGCTCATCCGCGCCATCGGGGGCCACGCCTCCGCCGCTCCCACCCCCGCGCTCGAGATCGGCTTGCAGTGGTTCCACTTCATGGCCGCGAGCGTCTGGATGGGCGGCCTCCTGCTCGCGTTCCTGGCGGTCCGAGCGAGCCGCGGATCAGAGGCTCCGGTCGGGGATATCCGTCGCTATTCATCCCTCGCCGGCTATGCGGTCGCCGTCGTCCTGGTCACGGGCGTGCTCCGCGCCACGGAGCAGGTGGGTGGCCTCTCCGAGCTCTTGCACCTGTTCAGCTCTTCGTACCTCACCACGCTCGACATCAAGGTTGCAATGGTGCTGCTGCTGATCGGGCTCGGCGCGGTCAACCGATACCGTTCGATCCCGCGGATGGGCGCGAGCACGGGACTCCTCCGGCGCGTGATGGCGATCGAGCTGGTGGGGGCGCTGGGGGTCTTCGGACTGACCGGCACGCTGACCGGTCTGTCGCCGCGACCGCCCGTCACTCCTCCCGCGCCGAAGCCCGCAGCACGTGACGCTCACGGGGACCGACTTCGCCACGACGATGAAGGTCACGCTGGTCGTCTCGCCCGGAACGGCCGGTCCGAACGGGTTCGACGCCGAGGTCACCGACTTCGACTCGGGCGCGCCACTGGACGCGACGGACGTGTCGCTCCGGTTCGAGCCCGTCGGGCAACCGGGCGTGGGTGCCAGCACGCTCGAGCTCGCGCATCGCGGCGACCATTGGATGGCGAACGGCAGTCAGGTCTCGATCGCCGGCGTATGGACCATCACGGTCGTCGTGCAGACCGCGACGTCGGGCACCGAGATCCCACTGACGTTCGTGACCCGGATCCCGGACCAGAGCGTCACGGTCGCGACCGCCGCCGGACAACCGGACATCTACACGATCGCGTTCCCCGACGGCGAGCAGATCCAGATGTACAACGATCCGGCTACCGCCGGGACGGACGAGCTCCACCTCACTGCGTTCGATGCCGACGGCAGCGAGCTGCCGCTCGCTCACGTCACGATGGTCGCGGTCGCCCCGGATGGCGAAGCGTCGACGCTGCAGCCGAGACGATTCTCGGCCGGCCACTTCGTGGGCGACCTGACGCTCACGTCGGGAGAATGGACGTTCTTCGTCCAGGCGGCCGCCCGCGACGGACGCGTCCTCGTGGCATCCTTCTCGCAGACGATCTGAGGCAGATGGTCCATGACGATGCAGAGCGTTGTGACCGGCAGGCCTCAGGGACGGACAAGGAACGTCACCGATGTCGTCACAGGTGGACGGAACGGCCCGTGATCGGTGGCCACGAACTCAGCTCGCAGCGTGTGCTCCCCGGGCAGTGCGATGATCTGCGCGTCGAGTCCGCTCATCGACAGGAGCTGGCCGTCCAGCAACACATGGATGTGTCCCTCGTTCGGCGCCAGGCTCGTCGACGAGAGCGGGACGATCTTCCCGCCGCTGAGTCGAAGGGTCAACTCCACCGTCGCGGGATCACCGAAGACGGTTTCATCCGGGTGAGGAGACAGGATCTCGAGCCGGGCTGTCGAGGACGGCCTCTTGAAAGACGGCCCCGGGTGGTAGACGAACGGCACGGCCGTCGCGCATCCCAAACATCCCACCGCCACCACGACCAGGCTGATCTTCGCGGCTCGTTGGGCAGCCGTCAGCGCACGGCCGGAAAGCAAGAACACCCCCACAGCAGCTCCGAGGCCCGCGAAGAACAGGGCCATCGCGATCAACGGCCCGTAACCGGGACCGATGATGTGGGCGAGGATGCCCGTGGGTATGTTCCTCATGCGACCCATACCGAACTATGGTTGATGATGACACGGTTGGGGGATGGATCAGGGCGGATCTCCAGCCACCTCCGCCTTCGGTATCCGTTCCCCACGAGATCTTCTCGGCACGACATTGGGAGGGCATAGTGAGAGCCCGTGGGAAGCGATCGATGCTCGTCGTCGTCGTCATCGCGGGCGCGCTGGCCGCGGGCTCGTGTGGGAGCGACGCCGCCTCGCCACCGAGCGCGAGCTCGCCCACGCCGACCGTCAGCGCAGACCGGCCGGCGAGCCCCGCGAAGCTCTCGATCATCTCCCCCAAGAACGGACAGGTCGTGCACGGGACCACGGTCCAGATGAAGGTCTCGCTCAAGGACGCGAAGATCGTGCCCGCGACGAGCGCGACCGTCGTGCCCGACGAAGGGCATCTCCACGTCATCTTGGACGATCAGTTGATCTCGATGACGGGAGACACGACGCAGCTGCTCTCGAACCTGACCCCGGGGCAGCACCTGTTGAAGGTGGAGTTCGTCGCGTCGGATCACGCGCCGTTCGATCCTCGCGTGATCGCCGCGGTCGCGTTCGAGGTGCAGCAGTGAGCGTCGCCGCGACGCGGACCCGGACACGTCCCGACGTCGGGCTCGCGCTCCCCGTGCTCGTGGGGATCGGCTTGCTGCTGTTACGGCTCCGGATCCTCCAGACGGGTGATGCGACCCGCGTGGCGCTGCTGACGGTCGTCTTCGTGACGATCCTCGTGACCTCCCTCCTGGTGCAGGTGGTGCCACGAGACACGGCTCGCCTCCGACCCGCGCTCGTCACGATCGTGGGTCTGGCGGGTGTCGGCCTGGCCGTCCTCGCTGCCGGACGACCGGTCGCGGCTCCGCTGGGCTCGACGGCGCTCCCCCTAGCGATCCTGGCCGCGGTCGCCGAGGAGGCCCTCTTCCGTCGCGCCGCGTACGGCTGGCTCGTGCGATCCGGACCGGTGATCGCGGTGCTCGGCTCGGCCCTGCTGTTCGCGCTCGTCCACGTACCGCTTTACGGGATCGCGGCCTTCCCGGTCGACCTGGGGGCCGGCCTCCTGCTCTCGTGGCAACGATGGGCGTCCGGCACCTGGACGGTGCCCGCGGCGACCCACACCGTGGCCAACGTGCTGGCGGTGTTGCTCCGATGACCAGGAAGGTCGCGCTCCTCGCCTTCTGCCTGACCCTCGTGGCCGTTGGTTGCACGCGCGGCGACCCTCCCGACGAGATCCGGATCGGCGCGGTCTATCCGCTCTCGGGCTCACAGGGACCCGGCGGCATCGACGAGCACCGCGGCATCATGCTCGCCGCCGACCTCGCGAACCAGGACGGCGGCGTCGACGGCCGCACGATCCGGATCGAATCGGTGGACACGCCCGGCTCGGACGCGGCGGCGGCGGCTGTCGACCAGCTGCACGCCGCCGGCATCCAGCTGGTGCTCGGCAGCTACGGCAGCACGATCTCGGGGCCGGCGTCGGCCGAGGCGGCGGCGAACGGCATGCTGTTCTGGGAGACCGGCGCGGTCGGGATGCTTCCCCCCGATTCGGACCGCGGCGGCCTCACGTTCCGCGTCCCGCCGACCGGCGAGGTCCTGGGGAGAGCGGCGATCGCGTTCATCGCCGACCAGGTGGCGCCGGAGCATCACCGCGACCCCGCCACCCTTCGCTACGCGGTCTCCTTCGTCGACGACGCCTACGGCAACTCCGTGGCGTCGGGCGCCGAGGCCGAACTGCGCGCACGCGGGCTCCAGGACGTCGGGAACTTCGGATACGACTTCCGCACCGTCGACATGGCGAAGCTCGTGCATCGGATCGCCGCCGCCAAGCCCGACGTCCTGTTCGTGTCGGCGTACCTCGACGACGCCATCGCGCTCCGCCGTCAGCTGGTGGCCCAGCATGTCCCGCTCCTTGCGAACATCGGCACGTCGTCCAGCTACTGCATGCCCGCGTTCGGCTCGACGTTAGGCAAGGACGCGGTCGGCGTCTACGCGTCGGACAAACCGTCGGCCTCGTCGATCAACCCCTCGGGCTTGCGGCCCGACGCCCGCTCGCTGCTGCAGCGCGCGAACGACGCGTACGACGCGAAGTGGGATCAAGATATGAGCCCGGCCGCGCTCGCCGGCTTCTCCGCCGCCTGGGCGCTCTTCACCGACGTGCTTCCGAGCGCATCCTCCCTCGCCCCAACGGACGTCGCCGCGGCCGCGCGCGCGATCGATCTGCCGCGCGGGAGCCTGCCGAACGGGAGCGGCCTGCTGTTCGGCGCCCCGGGCACGCCGAACGCGGGGGACAACATCGCCGCGGCCAGCGTGATCTGGAAGTGGGTGGCGCCAGGCGAGGCCGCGGTCATCTGGCCGCCGGCGTTCGCGACCGACCCGATGGACCCGAGCGCGTCGGACGCGTGGTGAGCCGGCGGACGGCGGTCGTCGCCGGCCTGGTGTGCGTGACCGTCTACGCCGCGCTCGCCGCGCTGTCGGGGCATCTCTCGCCGCTCGCGAAGGGGCCACTCCTCGACGGCATCGGTCCCCCGCAGCCGTACCGCTGGGTCAACCCACCGCCCGACCTCGCCGCGACCAACCAGCCACCGTCCTCGGGCGTGTTTCACGTCCCGCTCGACCCGAACGGCTCCCGGCCCGAGGTGTTCGTGACATCCGACAACCAGATCACGATCGTGGTGCCGCAGGGCGCGTTCCCCAAGAAGGCCGGGCAGATCGAAGTCGTCCTCAAGGTCACGCCGCTCGATCCCGCGACGCTCGCGTCGCCCGGCGCGAACGTGACGATCTTCGGCAACGCCTATCGCCTGCAGGCCTCGTACCAGCCGTCCGACGATCGGGTCGATCTCAAGCTCCCACTCGATGCGATCCTGCTCTACCCCGTCACGACCAACCTGCACGCGTCCGTCCACACGCTCTATACGTCCCCCGACGGGAAGACGTGGACGCCGCAGGAGGGCTCGGACTCGCTCGCACAGCAACAGGCGGAGGGGCCTATGCCCACGCTCGGGTACGTGATGGTGGCGGGCGAGGCCGGAGCGTCCACGGTCACCCCGGCCGGAAGCTCCGGCGGCTCGAGCAGCACCGCCATCGTGCTGATCGTGCTCGCGGTGTGCGTGGGCCTGATCGGATTGGGGCTGATCGTGCGGGGACGCGGGAGCCACTCGTCCGGCCCGAACTAGCCGCAGGCGTCCACCAGCAGCGGATAGGGGTTGAGCGCGCTCCCGATGACCGTGTATCCGTAGTAGCTCACCGGCCACCCTGAGGGGAACGAGTTCGGGTGGAACTCGAAGTGGTCGTGCGGAGGGCCACCCTGTGCGTCGCCAGTATCGCCAACGTACCCGATGACGTCGCCCGTGTGCACCGTTCCGGTCGAGTGGGCGGAGTAGGCGGACAGGTGCGCGTTGTACGTGTAGCCGGGCGCGCCGTGCACCTCGACCGCCAAGCCGCCGAGCCCGTTCGGGTCCTCGGTCGTGTAGCCATCGAACGTCGCGTAGATCGGGGTGCCGATCGGCGCCAGGATGTCGACGCCGGCGTGGAGGTGATACCCGCCGGCGTAGCGCGGAGCGCCGAAGCCGTCGCCGAACGCGCGCGGCTGTCCGACGGGGCAGACCTGGAGCGTCCCCGCCCATCCCGGCGGCATCGCAACGGATGCGTGCGGGGAGCCGCTGAACGAGAAACGCGCGTTGACCCACGCCTGCCGCTGCGCCGAGAGCTTCTTGGCAAGCTTCTCGGCCTCGGCCTTCTTCGACGCGATCTCGTTGTACTTCGCCGTGGCCTGCCGTTGGAGGTCGGCCACCTCCTGCTGCTTCTGGCGGACCTTGACGACGACGGCCTGCTGCGCGGCCTGCAGCGACTCGAGGTTCTGCTCCTTCGCCGACAGGACGTTCTTCGTGTTCTGGACCTCGTTGGCCAGATCGGCGTCGTTCGACGCCACCACGTTCACGTACTCCAACCGGTCCGTCAGATCGGAGAACGACGAGGCGCCCAGCAGGAACTCAAGGTCGGACGCCGGTCCCTCCATGAACATCGTCCGGGCGCGGTCGTTCAACTGCGCCACGATGGCGTCGTACCGGGCGCGAGCGTGCGCCAAGGTCAGCTGTGTGTGCAGGAGCTCGGCGTTGAGCTTCTCGAGCCGGCCGAGCTCACGGTCGTATTCGGCGGCGACCTCGTTCGCACGGATGTTGATGGCGTTCAGCTGGCGCTGGGCAGCGTGCGCCTCCTGGGCGAGTTGCGTGACGCGGTCTTTGGCGTTCTGCACCTGCTGCGCGCTCGGCGGATCCGCGGCAGCAGAGGTCGCGAGGCTCGCCGTCGCGATGAGCGCGAACGTCACGGCCACGAAGCGGAACGACGCGGGGAAGCGCTTCAGCCTATTCGTCATCAGGTCTCGTCGATGCTTACCGGTCCACGAAGATACGACAACCGGCGAGCTCGTATCGAGCCTGACGCCCACGGATGGCCGATGCAACCACCGAACTCAGTCGGGAACCGTCAGCAGCTCGCCCACCAGCGACTTCACGCGTTCGTCGATCTGGTCGCGGATACCGCGGACCTCGTCCACCGACTTGCCCGCCGGGTCGTCCAGCTCCCAGTCCAGGTAGCGCTTGCCGGGGAAGACCGGACAGGCGTCGCCGCAGCCCATGGTCACCACGACGTCGGATCCCTCGACCGCCCGCGTGGTGAGGATCTTCGGGACCGCCTCGGACAGGTCGATCCCGATCTCCGCCATCACGGCCACGACGGCCGGGTTGATCTCGTCGGCCGGAGTGCTCCCCGCCGAGCGGACGACGACCCTCCCGGCCGCATGACGTTCGAGCAGTGCCGCCGCCATCTGGCTCCGCCCCGCGTTGTGCACGCAGACGAACAACACCTCCGGCAGGTGCTCGGCGCTCACGACCAGCCCTTGTGCGCTTGAACGATCGCTCCGAACATCTGGTCGGCAAGCTCGTGCGTGGGCTCGATCGAGATCTCGGTGAAGCCTGCGCGCGACAGCTCCCGCGTGTACTCCTCGAACGACAGCGCGCCGGCGATACAGCCTACGTAGCTACCGCGCTCCGCCCGGTCGGCAGGAGCCAGCTCGTTCGCGGCGACGACGTCGCTTATCCCGAGCCGTCCGCCTGGCCGGAGCACGCGGAACATCTCGTCGACGACCTTCGGCTTGTTCGTCGACAGGTTGATGACGCAGTTCGAGATGACCACATCGACGGTGCCGTCCCTGAGCGGGATGTCCTCGATGTAGCCCTTCAGGAACTCGACGTTCGTCGCTTCGACCTTCCGCGCGTTCTCCCGAGCGAGCTCGAGCATCTCGTCGGTCATGTCCAAACCGTATGCCTTGCCGGTGGGCCCGACGCGCTTCGCCGAGAGCAGCACGTCGATCCCGCCGCCCGAGCCGAGGTCGAGCACGACCTCGCCCTCGTGCAGCTCCGCCACCGCCGTGGGGTTGCCGCATCCCAGGCTCGCGAGCACAGCCTCCTCGGGCAGGTCCCCACGCTCCGTCACGTCGTAGAGCTGCACGCCCAGGCCCTCCCCGGGGTCACAGCAGCCGGCTTCGGCGTCCCAGTCGTTCGCGGCCATCCCGTCCTTGACGGCGAGCGCGGCCGCCGCGTACCGATCGCGCACCTCTTCGCGCAGATCGCTCATCGTTCTCCTCCTTCTCCCTCGAACCGCACCACATCTCCCAGACGGCGGACGGCGTCCTCGCGGAGCGAGTAGTAGGCCCACACGCCACGCTGTTCCCGTTCCAGCAGCCCGGCATCGACGAGCTTCTTCATGTGGAAGCTCACGGTCGGCTGCGACAGCCCGAGCATCCCGGTGAGATCGCAGACGCACACCGGCACACCTGACACGGCCAGCAGGTTCACGATGCGGACCCGGTGCGGATCT
This sequence comes from uncultured Actinomycetes bacterium, assembly GCA_963736335.1. Taxonomy (GTDB): domain Bacteria; phylum Actinomycetota; class UBA4738; order UBA4738; family HRBIN12; genus JBBQVZ01. Next base: position 234,872 of record CAVTOC010000006.1, read on the forward strand.
GCGAGCGCCTTGAACAGCTTCGACGTGGTTTCGGCATCCCCCGGGGACATGCCGGCACCGGCGATCGGCACGCAACACGCCGCGGGTGCGCTCTCACGGATCTCCAGCTGACGGGCCGAGCTCATCGCTATCCTCTCCTGACCAGCCATCGATATTTCTCGATGCCTTGAAACGCAGTATGCGCCCATCCATCGAGATCCGTCAATGCCTCGCTCCGAACGCGGGGGAACGGATCGGGTCAGCCCTGACTGATCGGAACCGCCTCCGCGATGAGCTCGGGCTCGAGCAGGGCCTGCCCCCAGTGATGCGCCTCCAACCGGTCCCGCGCCTCTGCGACCACCTCCGGCCCTCCAGCCACGTGGTCGCCGAACAGCCTCGCGGTCCACCAGATCTGGGCCGCATGGGCGTTCCACCCCTTGCGGGTCCGACCCTCGATGGCCACCGCCGCCACGGCGCAGTCGAGGGCCGAGTCCCGCTCATGCGTCGCGAGCGCGAGCACCGCTTGGCTCACGAGCAATGCCGTCGACGTGCCGGGCTCGAGCTCCGCCAACCGGGACGAGGGGTCCTCCATCGTCTGGACGGCGTCACCGAGCTCTCCGCGGAGGATCTGGATCTTCATGAGCTCGGCGGCGGTCCACGTCACCAGGCCACGCTCCTTCAGCCCCCGGCAGAGCGCGAACGCTTCGCGCAGCTGCGTCTCCGCGTCCTCGAGCCTCCCAGCCAATCGGTAGGTCACCCCACGGTCCCCGATCGCCCCGGCGAGCTCCCAGCGCGCCCCGAGCTCCCGGTAGGTCTGGATCGCCGCCTCGGAATGCTCGAGCGACTCGTCCAGACGCAGCATGTGGCGCATCGCGAGCGCGACCTTCTCCTCGGCGGTCGCGATCGCGAACTCCTGTCCAGAGGCACGGCCGATCTCCAGGCCCTCTTCCGCCAGCGCGAGCGCGTCGACCTCGTCGCCTTCCTCGGACGTGACCGACGACAGACTCACCAGGGCGCGCACCTCGGACCATCGATCGGGATGCTCGTGGTTGGAGCGAGACGCCTCCAATGCCTCGGTGAATATCGTGCGCGCGCCCATCAGGTCGTCGCGCCAGAAGGGCACCCAACCCGCCATCAGCAGCGTGCGGGCCAGGACCGAGGCATCGTCGAGCTTGCGCGCCGCCTCGAGCGCCCGATCGAACATCGCCGCCGCAGCATCCGCATCTCCTCGGATCGTGAGGATGATGTCGGCGAGGAACCGCGACGCGTGCGATCGGACGTAGTCGCTGCGACCGTCGTCGACACGCAACGCGTGTTCGAGGACCTGCTCCGCCCGTTCGTACTCACCCAGCCAGTACAGCGACTCGCCCAACTTCGACAGGATCGTCGCCTCGCGGACACCCCAGTGCTCCTCCGGCCCCGCCAACGCCAGCGCGTGCTCGTACTGGTCCGCGGCCGACTTCGCCTCGATGCGACGGCGCGCCAGATCTCCCGCCTTCGCCAGGGCCTCGACCGCCCGGTCCGCGATCGAGCGGTCGCGCGGATTCAGATCCAGGCCTGCGTTCGCTGCTTGCTCCAAGTGGTACGCGATCGTGCGCGGGTACCGGTCGGCGCGTGGCGGGCTCCGACAACCGGTTGGCGACACGCAGGTGCAGGCGCTGGCGCTCGCGCTTGGCCAGGCTCTCGTACGCGACATCGCGCAGCACCTCGCTCCGGAACCGCCACGCGTCCTTGCGACCCGGTTCGGGAACCAGGAACTCCACATCCTCCAGCTCGGCCATCACGTCCTTGCGCGGTTCGGCCACGAGCGCGAGTTCGGCGGCATCGAACGCGCCGCGCGCGAACACCGACGCCTTGCGGATCAGGTCGCGTGCGGCCGGAGTCAGCGAGTCGATCCTCGAGGCGATCACCGCCTGGACCGTGGGCGGCAGCGGACCGGTGGCGGGAGCGGCAACGCCCGACGGCGGCAGCACGTCCTCGTCACGGAGCAGCATGCCGGTGATCTCGACGATGAACAGCGGGTTCCCGCCGGCGTGCTCCGCCACGCGGAGCGCGTCGTCCCGACCCAGGTCCCCCGCCTCGATCGCGAGTTGAACGGCGTCGTCGGCCGCGAGCGGCTCGACCCAGAGCGTCACGGCGTCGGCGAGCCCGCCGGCCCAGCCCTGGCGCTCGTCCAGGAAGCCCCACCGCGCGACGCAGATCACCAGGAGCGGCAACCGCCGCGTATCGCGCATCAGCCGTTCGATCAGGTCGAGCAGCAACGGCTCGGCCGCATGCAGATCCTCGAACACCAACACGACCGGCTGCGTCGCCGTGAGACCCTCGATCATGGCGAGCATGCCGCGCCGGATCTCGGCGCTGTGGTACCGGTTCTCGTGGTTGGCGTCCTCGCCCAAGCCCAACGCGAGGCTGAGTCGATGCGCGACCTTCTCCGCGTCCTTCGGTCCGACCCAGACCGCCGCCGCCTCCCGCAAGCTGTCGAGCAGCTCCTCGGAGGGCATGCTCTCGTCGCCTCTCATCGCGGTCAGGATCATCTGTCCCAACGGCCAGAACGTGACCTGCTCCTCGTACTGGCTCGGCCGGCCGCTCAGCACGGTCACGTCGTCGTCCAGGCCGTCGAGGAACTCCTCGACAACACGGGTCTTCCCGATGCCGGGCTCCCCGAGCAGCGTCACCAGGTGGGCGCGGCTGCGCTCCCGCACCCGCTCGGACGTATCGGACAGCAGCGCGAGCTCGCGGCGGCGATCGACGAACGGGATCGTCGAGCGGGTCGAACGCGGCGCCAGGCGGGTCACCGGCCAGGCGGGGATCTCGCCGTCGGACTCCTTGGGGACGATCGTTCGCATCTCGCCAAACTCGACCGCCCCTTTCACCAATTGGTGGGTCGTCGAGCCGACCAGCACCTCATCGGGGGCGGCGGCCTGCTGCAGCCGCGCGCCGATGTTCACCTCGCCGCCGATCACGATCCCTCGGTCGGCGGCGGTCCCGACGGCCACCAACCCGGTGTTGATACCGGCGTGCACCTGTATCAGGGTCGGGAGGCCGAGCTCGCGTCCCAACTGCGGAGCGCGGTTCACCACCGAGAGCGCCGCGCGGATCGCCCGCACCGCGTCGTCGTCGTGCGACGTCGGAACGCCGAACACCGCGAGCACCGCGTCGCCGATGAACGACTCCGCCCGGCCGCGGAGCCATTCGACCTCCTCGGTCACCATGCCGTGGAACGCGGCGAGCACCTCTCGGAACCGCTCCGGGTCCAACTGGTTGGCCAGCTTCGTCGAACCGACAAGGTCCACGAAGACGACCGTGACCAGCCGCCGCTCCGACGCGGGAGCGATGGCGACCGGCGCGCCACAGCTCGGACAGAACTTGGCACCGGGGGGCAGCGGCTCGCCGCATCGGGAACACATCACGTCGCTCACCAGCAAAGGATACGGAGGCTCGAAGGCCGGACCTACTGCTGGCCGAGGATCTTCGCCTTCTGCGCCTGGAACTCGGCTTCGGTGAGCACGCCCTTCGCGCGGAGGTCGGCCAGCCGCTCGAGCTCCGTTACGGTGGATGGAGCCATGGGAGGCGTCGCCGGCTGGGGCGGCGGAGCTGCGGGCATGGTCCCCGCAGGGCGGAACATGCGCTGTTGGTTCATCTCGCCCTGGTGGTAGATGGTCTTCTGCACGTCCTCCGGATCGCGGATCGCCTTGAACTCCTCACGGCCCGCCTCGCTCGCGGACTGCACGATGAGCGTTCCCGCGCCGATGATCCGCTCGAAGACGCCTTGCGAGAACCGCACGTCGTTGATCGCCTCGAGCGGGATCTCCATGGAGTGCTTCGCGATCCAGCCCTCCCGATGGATCAGCCGGTCGCTCGTCACGACGAAGTAGGACGTCAGCCACCAGACCAGTCGCCGTATCGGGTATGCGATCAACAGGATCGCCATGACGACCAGGATCACCCAGTTCACCGACCCGTCGAACTTGGAGATCAGCCAGAAGCCGACCACGACGACCCCGAGCGTCGCCAGCGTCGGCAGCAGGAGCGCGATCCAATGGGGCCGGAGGTCGAGCACCAGCTCCTCGCCGGGTACCAGCAGCCGTTTCGGGAAGGACATGGGCGGACGGTACCGCGCGCCCTGGGCCGAGGCAACCGGCTCAGCGGAGGTGGGTCACCTCGCCCGACGTGATCGACGCCCGTCCCGTGGGCGTGTCCACCACGAGGCTCCCCGCGTCGTCGACGCCGATCGCTCGGCCCCGCACACGACGTCCATCGGTCGTCACGGCCTCGACCTCGCGGCCGATCGTGGCGCTCTCCCGTGGATACGCCGCCACGACGGACCCGATGAACGTGGCCGCGTTCGAGTCGTAGGAAGCCACGAACCATCGCAGGAACGAGGTCAACAGGGCGGACGCGTCGACGTCACCCAGCCCGGCGGCCCGGTCCACGTTCGCCGGCGGGTCGAGGTTCACGCCGATGCCGACGACGACATGATCGATCCGGTCCGGCGCGATCCGGGACTCCGCGAGGATGCCTCCCGCCTTGCGGTCGTCGAGGAGGAGGTCGTTGGGCCACTTGCATCTGAGCTCCCCCGCCGCGACCTCGCGAGCCGCGCTCACCATGGCGAGGCCGGCGGCGAGCGTCAGCACGCCGGCGCGATCGGGCGGGAGCCATGTCGGACGAAGGACGATCGAGAACAGGAGGGCCCGCCCCGGAACGTCGACCCACGTCCGGTCGAGCCGCCCGCGTCCGCCGGTCTGGTGGCCCGCGGCGACCAGGGTCCACTCGGGGGCGCCACCCATGGCCAGGCTCCACGCCGTCCGGTTCGTGGAACCGGTAACCTCCTCGAAATGCACCGGCGCCTCGAGTCCGGCGGCGGCGAGCGCACGTTCGAGCTCACTCGTCGACAGCATGGTTTGATTCTCCTTCGAGCATCCCAACCATCGTAGGTGGAGCCGTGGCGACGAAACAGAAGGTCCTGATCGCCAACCGAGGCGAGATCGCGGTCCGCATCATCCGAACGTGCCGGGACCTCGGGCTCCCCACCGTCGCCGTCTACTCCGATGCGGACCGCGACGCGCTCCACGTGGAGATGGCCGACCAGTCGTTCCGGATCGGGCCTCCGCTCGCCTCCGAGTCCTACCTGTCGATCGGGGCCATCCTGGATGCGGCGCACAAGGCTCGAGCGACGATGATCCACCCGGGGTACGGGTTCCTGGCGGAGCGCGCGCATTTCGCGAAGGCCGTGGAGGAGACCGGCTTCACGTTCGTCGGCCCGTCCGCGGACGCGATCGAGCAGATGGGTGACAAGGCGGCGGCGCGTATGGTCGCGGATCGCGCCGGGGTGCCGATCGTGCCCGGGACGCCGGAGCCCGTCGACATCCGGCATGCGAAGAAGCAAGCGGAGCGCGTGGGGTACCCGTTGCTCGTGAAGGCCGCGTTCGGCGGAGGCGGCAAGGGCATGCACGTCGTGCGCGACGCCGAGCATCTGGACGAAGCGCTCAGGCGAGCGGCGCGCGAGGCCCAGTCGTACTTCGGGCGACCCGAGGTCTTCCTGGAGCGCTACGTCGACCGCGCTCGCCACGTGGAGGCTCAGGTCATCGCCGACACGCGCGGCAACGTGTTCTTCCTGGGCGAGCGCGACTGCACGGTCCAGCGCCGGCATCAGAAGCTGATCGAGGAGACCCCCTCGCCCGTGATGGACGAGCAGATGCGTACCAGGTTCGCCGAAGCCGCGATCTCGCTGACGAAGGGATCGAGCTACGTCAACGCGGGCACGATCGAGTGCATCGTCGACGAGGACGGGTCGTTCTACTTCCTGGAGATGAACACGCGGCTCCAGGTCGAACACACCGTCACTGAGATGGTGACCGGGTACGACATGGTCGCGCTCCAGCTCCAGGTGGCGATGGGCGAGAAGCTCGACCTGGTCAACGCACCCAGAGGGGCGGCGATCCAGTGCCGGATCAACGCGGAGGATCCCGGCCGGAACTTCCTGCCCGGACCCGGCCGGATCACGCGCTACGAGGAGCCGGGAGGCCCGTTCGTTCGCGTGGACTCGGGGGTAACGGTCGGACGCGACGTTCCCGGGGATTACGACTCGATGTTCGCGAAGCTGATCGTCTCGGGCGAGAACCGGGAGCGGGCGCGGCTCCGCATGCTCGGGGCCCTCTCGGAGTTCAAGGTAGAGGGCGTGCCCACCACGATCCCGACCCATGAATGGATCCTCGGCTCCAAGGAGTTCCGCACCTCGACCCACACGACGAACTGGCTGGAGCGGGCGCTCGCCGACGTGGACTTCCCCGCGCAGGCGGACAAGCAGCCACCGGCCAGCGGACCGAGCCCCGCGCGGCCGGCCGACATCCTGGTCGAGGTCGACGGGCAGCGGGTCCCGGTCCGGATCTTCGACGAGCGGCGAGCGACCGCCCCGAGGTCGCCCTCGGCGTCCGCGGCGCACCACGGCGAGCACGTCCACGGTGAGATCCGGGCGCCGATGCAGGGAACGATCCTCAAGGTCCTGGTGGAGAAGGGCCAGGAGATCCGCACGGGCGAAGTCGTGTGCATCCTCGAGGCGATGAAGATGGAGAACCACATCCCCTCGACGCGCGACGGCGAGGTCACCGAGCTCCCTATGCGCGCCGGTCAGGTCGTCGAGACGGGCCAGGTCCTCGCCGTCATCGACTGAGCGGGCCCGTGCCGATCCCCGACGACGACCCCACCCTCGACGCGCAGACCGAGCGCGAGCTCGCCAAACGCCTGTTCAACATGGTCTGGAGCCTGCTCGAGCAGCCGTCACGGACCGTCGACGAGGACGAGGTGATGGTGAACGCCGCGCATGCATCCCTCTACCACTGGTTGCGCGTCGGCGAGCCCGTGAACGAGGTTCGCGGCGAATGGCAGGTGTCCCGCGTCTACTCGGTCCTTCGCCGAGCCGAACCCGCACTCCATCACGCCCGTCGATCGCTGGCGCTCTGCGAGCAACACGGCATCGGCGACTTCGACCTCGCGTTCGCGTACGAGGCGATGTCGCGGGCGCACATGGTGGCGGGCGACGCCGCGGACGCTTCGAGGTTCGCCGCCATCGCGAAGGTCGCCGCGGATCGGATCGACGACGCCGAGGACCGTGAGATCTTCCTCGGCGACCTCGCCGATCTTCCGCTCAAGATCGTGTGAGCGCCCCGCGCCCTCACATCGTTCGCGTCAGGAAGCTCCGGACGATCGCCAGGTAGAGATCGGGCTCCTCGACGAACGTCATGTGACCGCTCTGCTCGAAGATCCGCAACTCGGCGTTCGGGACGCCTCGGGCGATCGCCTCGGCGGCCGCGACCGTGCAGGTCCGATCGTGGCGACCGGTGGCCACCAGCACGGGTTGCGGGATCTCACCCAGTCGGTCCTCGACCTCGATGCCGCCGTACCCGCTCGCGGAGAACAGCCGGAGCACGTCCGGCGCGTACACGGTGTCCTTCGTCCGCTCCAGGTAGTCGGCGATCCTCGGGTCGAGCGGGTCGGCGAAATGGAACGGGAACTGGTCGGCCATCAGCTGCGCGGACTCCTCCACCGTCGACACGGTCGCCTCGCGCGCCCACGAGGCGATCACCTGCTCGCGGAGCTCGATCGGCTCGAACCCGTTGAGGTTCTTCTCGACGACCTCGAGGTACTTCATGGACGGGACGCCGCTGCTCACGATCGTCTGCGCGGCCATGCCCGGGTAGTCGACGGCGTTCTGCAACGCGACGAACGCACCGAACGAATGGCCGAGCACCGCGTAGCGATCCAGACCGAGCGCCCGAGCCAGCATGATCACGTCCTGCGCCATCCGCTCGAGGGTCCACGTGGACTCGGGCGGCCGTTCCGACCGGCCGTTCGCCCGCTGGTCGACCAGGAGCAGCCGGAACTCGTCCGCGAGCGGATCCAGGTAATCGGCGAACTCGTGATGGTCCAGCCCCGGGCCGCCATGGAGCACGATCACGGGATAGCCCGTTCCCCGCTCCACCACGAACAGGCTGGTGTCGTCGATCCGGACGAGCTCGCCTTCGGGGTTCATCCGCGCGGATCGCCCCACGCGTCGCGGCCGACGACGCGGAACCCCGAGTCCTTCACCTTGTAGGTGCGGTTCACCGACACGAGCAACGCGGTCATCGTCTCCACGATCCGCGCCATCGACAGGGCGCCCGCGTCGACCCACCGCAGATCGGGGATGTCGTCGACGAGCGAACCCACCACGGTCTTCGCCTCGGCGTCGTCGCCGCAAACCAACACGTCGCTTTCGAGCGCGTGCCCCAGGTCCTGGAGGGCGTCGCCCGCGATCGTGTGGAACGCGGCGACCATGCGCACGCCCTGGGACAAGATCGCATCGGCCTGCTCGGCGGCCGAGCCGTGCCACGGACGGACGACCTGCCACGGACGACCTCCGACGGCCGTCGCGAGCGGACTGGTGGCGTCGAGGACGATGGCTCCGGCCGGTACCGCGGGCTTGATCGCGCGATAGATGTCGGCCTGTCCCGCGAACGGGACGGTCACGGCGACCACCTCGGCGGACCCCGCCGCATCCTCGTTCGTGGTGCCGTCGATCCGGGCGACCCCGCCCACGATCCCGAGCGCATCGGCCGCCCTCGCCGCACCCTTGTCCGCCGAACGCGAGCCGATCAAGACATGATGTCCGGCCTTCGCCAGGCGCAGCGTCAGGCCGAAGCCCTCCGCACCCGTGCCGCCGATCACCGCGACATCCATCGTGGCGAGCTTATCGGAAGCGCGGAACGGCCCCGCCGGCGAAGCCGGCGGGGTTCACGTCGGGCCTTCCGATCCCCGCATCGCGTCCGCCACGGCCTCGTCGAACCCCACGGGGTACACGTCGGGGAACAGATGGGCCGCTGCGTCGCTCCGCACGATCGTCTCGTTGCGGAGCCCGTCGATGAGCGGTCGAGCGATCGCGGCCGGCACCGAGGTGACCAGACCACACCACAGGGACGAGAGCCGAGGCGTGAGGAGAGGAACCGTGATGATCGCCGGCCGCCGGCCGCGGAACACGCCGACGCGCTGCATCATCTCCCGGTACGTCAGCACGTCGGCACCCCCGATCTCCACGATCGTGTGCTGCTCCATCAACTCGAGGTTCCGACCGTGCCCGAGGTACGTGACGACATCATCGATCGCGATCGGCTGGGACCTGGTCGCAACCCATCTCGGCGTCACCATGACCGGCAAGCGCTTCACCAGATCCGTGAGCATGCGGAAGGATGTGCTCCCCCCGCCGATGACCATACCCGCGCGGAACTCGAGGACCGGCGGTCCCTGATCCGCCAAGATCCGACCCGTCTCGTGACGGCTCGCGAGGTGCGGTGAGAGCTGATCGGCTTGCGATCCCAACCCTCCGAGGTAGATCACCCGGCGTACACCAGCTCGCTTGGCTGCGACGGCGAAGTTGGACGCCGCGACGCGGTCTCGCTCTTCGAATCCAGCTTCTCCCGCAGCCATCGAGTGCACGAGGTAATACACGGTCTCCGCCTCTCGGAGCGCGGGTTCGATCGTGTCGGGCCGGAGGACGTCCAGCTCGAGGGCGTGGGCCTGAGGCCAGCGCCGGACGAGCGCATCCCGCCGACGGCCGGCGACGCCCGCGAGCGTTCCACCGGCGATGAGGGAGTCGACGAGCCGGCCCCCGATGTACCCGCTCGCACCGACGACGACCGTCTCGGGATGCATCGATCCATCCCGGGCGGAGCGATCATCCGCCCGCATAGGCAAGACGCTAGGCGACCAGCCGGCCGTCGCGGATCTCGATCGTCCGATCCGCGTACGGCGTCATCCGCGTGTCGTGCGTCACGACGACCGCCGCCGTCCCGCGACCCTTCACCTCGTTGCGGATCAGCTCCATCACCTGCTCGCCCAGCTTCGTGTCGAGGGCGCTCGTCGGCTCGTCGAACAGTACCAACTCGGGCTCGTTCATCAACGCGCGGCCGATCGCGACGCGCTGCCTCTCCCCACCCGAGAGCTGCGGTGGTGTGTTCTTCTTCCGATGGCCGAGCCCGAGCTCCTCGAGCAGCGTGTCGGCGCGGCGTTCGACGTCCTTCCCGTGACGCCCGGCCACGTCGGCCACCACGAGCAGGTTCTCCCTCGCGGTCAGGAAGGGCACGAGGTTCGCGCCCTGGAACACGAAGCCGACGGAGTCGCGGCGGAACCTCGTGAGCTCGCCCCGGTCGTAGTCCGTGATCCGATGCGGCCCCACCTGCACGACGCCGACGCTCGGGGACAGCAAACCGCCGGCGATCGAGAGCAGCGTGGTCTTGCCGGAGCCGGACGGCCCCACGAGCGCGACCATCTCGTCGTCGCCGATCATGAGCGTGGCATGGTCGAGCGCGACGACCTCGTCGTCGCCCGAGCGATAGACCTTGCGAACGTCCTCCATGTCAAGTGCAGCCATCATCGGTCCCTCCTATGCCTCCCCGACCGCAGAGGCCGGGTCGATCCGAACGATCCTGCGGAACGAGATCGCGCTCCCGATCGATGCCGTCACCACGAGCCCGACGGCGGTGAACGCGAACCGTCCGGCGGAAAGCGTGAGCGGGACGGTGGCAGGGATCACCTGGGACAGCCCGGCAGCCCCGAGGCTCCCCAGGACCAACGCCCCCGTGGCGATCACGACCGCCTGCAGCGTCAATCCCGCCGCGAGCGTCTTCGACGAGGCTCCGATCGCCTTCAAGATGCCCAGGAGGCCCACCTTCTCGATCGTGAGGAGCGCGAAGAACAGGGCGACGACTATCCCGGCGACCGCGAACGTCACGCCGATGATCGCGCTGAAGACGCTGTCCTGTTCGGACACGCCCGGCACGAGCGCGATCGCCTCAGAGATGGTAAGGACGGTGACGGTCGGCACCGCCGCCTCGATCTGCGTGACTAGCCGCTCGGGCGTCGCTCCCTCTTCGGGTGTGACGAGCACCGCTTGGAACGTGCCCGGAGCGACGGCCGCATCCGGGATGTTCGCGTTCAGCGTTCGTCGCCAGGTGGCCGCGTCGACCCACAGGCCTTTCTGCAGGTTGTAGTCGGTGCCGCTCACCCACCCGACGACCCGCACGGGGATCCGCGCCGTGCCGAGCTCGATCGTCTGGCCGATCGAGACGCCGTCGTCCTGGAGGGAGCGATCCGCGAAGCCCTCGCCCGGCCCGGGCGGGGCGGGGACCTTCCGGTTCGGTGCCTCATAGCCGAAGACAGCCACGTCTGCGGGTTCGGTGCGACCCTCCACGTGTCCGGCGACGAGCGCCAGGCCCAGCCCGGTGGCCTCGTGGACGCCGGGCACCTGCGCGATCGCGTCTCGTTCCGAGCCGGTCACGCGCGAGCGGTCGAGCGAGCCCTTGCTGCCGGCGCCGTAGACGATCAACGGAGCGGACTGCGCCTTCAGCAGGCCCGTCGACGACTGCACGAGCGCGTCCAAGATGCCGCCGAGCACGAGCAACAGGAGCACGATCAGCGTGAGCGCGACCCCCACAGTCAAGAACCGCGTAGGCCTCCGGATCAACTCCCGCCATGCGAGCTTCATGCGAGCCCCCCACCGGCCATGCGCGCTGTGGCCGCCGCGGGATCGATCTTCGTCACCCGGCGCATCGCCCCGATCGAGGCCAACACGCCGAGCATCAGGATCGAGATCGACGTGATCAGCAAGACCGACGGCTCCGTCGTGGCGGAGAAGGCGGCGCTCGACGCTGCGGACACGGCGAAGATCGTCAGGGGGATCGCGATGACGAGCGCGGCCCCGATCACCAGGAGCACCTGGAGGAGCAGGTTCCGCAGCAGGAACCAGCTCCCCGCCCCCACCGCGCGCAGCAGCGTCAGCGATGCGGTCTTCTGCACCGTGATGATCAGGAAGAAGAAGCCGGTCAGGAGGATCACCACGACGAAAGCGAGGCCCAGGATGATCGCGAACGACTGCTGGATCGATGAAACACCGGGAAGCGAGGCGACGGCGGTCGCCCGATCGAGTGCCTCGACACCGTCGACCTGTTGCGTGATCGACGCCGCCAGGTCCGTGGGGTCGACCCCCGACATCGGCTCGACCCCCACCAGATTGGGGAGCACCGCGGTCGCGTCCGGGTTGGTCGAACGCACGAGACCCTCGTAAGTCGTCCAGGACACGAACAACGTCGGCTGCACGTTGAACTGCGTGTCTTCGGCGAGTCCGACCACCGTCACCGGCATCTCACCAGGCACCACCGTGAGCCGTTGACCGATCGCGTAGCCGGCGCTCGCGTCCGCGGCGCTCGCCACGGCCTCCCCGTCGGTCTGCGGCAGGCGCCCCGACGACAGGGTCGTCGGGAAGCCGGGCCCGTTGAGCTCGTACCCGAACACCGTGGTGTCCTTGGTCTCGCCGGTCTCGAGCTTCACCGTGAACGAGCCCTCACCGATCGGCCCCGACGCCGCCACGCCGTCGACGTTCGAGACGGCGGCCATCTGGTCGGGCGTCACGCGGCTGCCGTCCACGCTCCGGCGAGCGTCCGCGTTGTAGACCAACACGGAAGCCGACTGGTGCTCGAGCCCCCCGCTGAACTGTGACAGCAGCGACCCCGAGAGGGATTGCTGGAAGAAGATCAAGAACACGAGCAGGGCGACGGCTCCCGTCAGCGCTCCGAAGCGCAGCTTCGCCCGGCGGATCTCCGCCAACGCGAGCCTCATCGTTACCCCTCTCCGATCTGGTCCGTTGGACGGACCTGTCTCCAGTATCCGAGGCGACGCCGCGGCCTCACCGTCTCGACCCCGACGACCTGCGACCCCGAGCGGCGGAGCCGGCGGGGTCGCAGGGAAGATCGGCGGGAAGCAGCGGGCTACCTCTTGCCGACCTTCGTGGCGACGACGGCGACGCTGTAGCCGTCGGTCCCGTTCCCCCAGGCGTAGACCTGGTACGCGGAGCCGGCCTTCAGCTTCAGCTTCGCGGGTCCGATCACTGGCGCCGTTTGACCCGGCAAGGTGACCTTCACGCGGTAGGAACCCTTCGGCACGGCGACCGTCGCCGACTCGCCCCAGACGAAGTCGTTCCCGCCGATCAGCACCGAACCGTTCGCCCACACGTTCACGGCAGGCGCAGCCGCCGTGTGTCGCACGGTCAGCCGGGCCTTCCCCGCCTTGACCGGCGCGACCTTGTTCGTGAAGAGCTTGATGTTCGGGTCGCCGTTCGCGTTCAGGTTCGCCACGGCCGTGTAGTTCTTCCCGGCCTTCAGCGTGACGCCGTTCACTTCCAAGATCGCCGCGTCGTCGCAGGTGTCGGCGGCAGGCACGATCTTGACGTCGTACGACCCCGCCGGCAGTTCGACGCCGGCCGCGACGTCGCCGGGCTTGAAGTCCGTGATCGCCGCCGCCCCATTCACGCACACGTTCACGTCGACACCGGGGATGCCGTGAACGACGTTCAGGACGGCGTTGCCGCCCCGCGCGCCGGCCGTGCCGACGCCTACCAGGGTCATCGCGAGGGCTCCTGCCACCGCAACTCCGATGAGTTTGCTCCGCATCGATCCTCCTTCTCCTCGACCGTTGATGCGTACCCAGGCATCCTGCCGAACCCATGCACTGACTGTCCATAGAGCGTCCTGATTCGCATAGGTTCTAGGACGCGGAAGACCGGGCGTCGTCGGGATCGATCAGAGATCCTCGCGTGAACGTATGCAATCGCGCGGAGAGTGAATCGATGCATATATTCAGCCGTTGATGCCCCTAGCTGAAGAGGTATTCTCTGCGGATGGCAGCGCGAGCGGATCAGGATCGACTGTCGATATCCCAGGTGTCTGAGCGCCTCGGTATCCCCGTGCCAACGATCCGCTCGTGGGAACGGCGGTACGACTTCCCCTCTCCCGCTCGAACGGAGGGCAGGCACCGCCGGTACTCGCCCGACGAGATCGACCGCTTGCGTTCTTTGCGGGACGAGATCACCCGGGGCCACCCGGCGCGGAGGGCCGTCGAACTCGTCCGCTCCGGCGGCCGCGACGTGGCTCGGAGCGAGTTCCTCGACCGGTTCACCGACGCGGCCCATGCGCTCGACGTCGACGGCGTCCGGCGATCGCTCGATCAGGCCGTCGAGTTGGCCGGCGTCGAGCGAGCGATCGTCGAGGTAGCCATGCCGGGGATGCGGGAGCTGGGCGATCAGTGGCAGAGCGGCCGCTGCGACATCGCGACGGAACATGCGGCGACCGGCGTCGTGCGGCAGTGGTTCGCTCGCTTGAGCGCCGCGGCGCCGCCGCCGTTCCGCTCGCGGCCGTTGATCCTGGCGACCGGGCCCACCGAGCTCCACACGATCGGCCTGGAGGCCTTCGCGGTCCTGCTCGGCAGGCGCGGTTGGCCGATCCGCATGCTCGGCGCGCTCACCCCCACGGATGCTCTCATCACCGCGCTCATGTCCTCCCGAGCCGCCGGGACGATCCTCACCGCCCAGCGCAGGGTCGGACGACGGGGAGCGATCGAGAGCCTCCGGGCAGCCGATCGGATCTCGGGCCTCGGCGTCTTCTATGCAGGCAACGCGTTCTCGACGCCTCGATCGCGGGATGGCGTGCCCGGCAGGTACCTCGGAACCGATCTCGTGGTCGCGGCCGAGCTCGTGGGGTCGGTGATCCGCTGAGCGCCGTCAACACGATCATCGAGATCGCGGTCGGCATCGCGTGCCTGATCGCCTCCGCCGGCACGTGGCGACGCGAAGGCCTGCGATGGGCCGCGATCCTCTTCGGCATAGCCGGGCTCGCGGCCGTCGGCCACGCGCTGATCTCGCTCGGCTAGAACGAGGGCCGGTACTCCCCGTACACCGCTCGCAATACGTCGGAGACCTCTCCGAGCGTCGCCCGCGCGCGCAGCGCCTCCTTCATGGGCGACAACAGGTTGTCGGCTCCTCGAGCGGCGTGCTCCACGGCCTCGAGGCCTCGCGCGACCGCGCCCCCATCGCGATCCGCTCGCAGTTGCCGCAACCGGTCGATCTGCATCCGGACGTCCTCCTCCGAGACACGCTGGAGCTCCACCGGCCGCTCCTCGGCGTCGACGAACCGGTTCACGCCGACGATGACGCGCTCCCCCGACTCGATCCCCTGTTGGATGAGGAACGCGGCGTCGGCGATCTGCTCTTGATAGAAGCCGGCCTCGATCGCGGCGACGGCACCGCCCATCTCTTCGATCCGCTCCAGATAGTCCTGCGCCAGCCGCTCGAGCTCATCGGTGAGCGACTCGACGTAGTACGAACCGCCGAGCGGGTCCGCCACGTTCGCGACGCCGGTCTCGTAGCCGATCACCTGCTGCGTCCGCAGCGCGATCTTCACGGCACGCTCGGTGGGCAAGGCCAGCGCCTCGTCGAAGGAGTTCGTGTGCAGGGACTGGGTGCCGCCGAGCACCGCCGCCATCGCCTCGAGCGTGGTCCGAACGATGTTGTTCTCGGGCTGCTGCGCGGTGAGCGTCGCGCCCCCGGTCTGCGTGTGGAACCGCAGCATCACGCTCCGCGGATCCTTCGCATCGAACCGCTCCGTCATGATCCGCGCCCACATCCGCCGTGCCGCGCGGAACTTCGCGACCTCCTCGAAGAAGTGCATGTGGCACGCGAAGAAGAACGACAGACGCGGCGCGAAGTCGTCGATCAGCAGCCCGGCGTCCAGCGCAGCTTGCACGTACGCGATGCCGTTGGCCAGCGTGAACGCGATCTCCTGCGCCGCGGTCCCGCCGGCCTCGCGCATGTGGTAGCCGCTGATCGAGATGGTGTTCCACCGGGGGATCCGCTCGCCGCAGTAGGCGAAGAGGTCCGTGATGATCCGCATCGACGGCTTCGGCGGGTAGATGTACGTGCCGCGGGCGGCGTACTCCTTCAGCAGGTCGTTCTGGACGGTGCCGCCGATCTTCGAGGCATCGACGCCCTGCTCCTCGGCGACCAGCTCGTACAGCAGCAACAGGATCGCCGCGGTCGCGTTGATCGTCATGGACGTCGTCACGCGGTCCAGCGGGATCGCCTCGAAGAGCCGTCGCATGTCGTCGATGGAATCGATCGCGACGCCGGTCTTGCCTACCTCACCCTCCGCGCGCGGGTGGTCCGAGTCCAGGCCCATCTGCGTCGGCAGGTCGAACGCGACCGAGAGCCCCGTCTGGCCGTGATCGAGCAGGTAGCGGAACCGCCGGTTCGTCTCCGCCGCGGTGCCCATGCCGGCGTACTGGCGCATGGTCCACAGCCGCTCCCGGTACATCGTGGGATAGATGCCCCGCGTGAACGGGAGATCTCCCGGCTCGCCCAGCTGCTTCGCGGGATCGAACCCGACCAGGTCCTCCGCCGAGTACACCGGGCGCAGCTCGATCCCGGAATCGGTGCGCCGATGTTCCTTCTCGTCCATCGGCGTCCAGCCTAGCGCCCGGCGTTACGCTTCGAACGTGGCGTATCGGCACACGCAGATCGGGTGGACCATCATCCTGATCCTGGGGGTCATCATCGCGGTCCTGGCCGGGGCCGCAACCGCGAGCGGTGGCTTCGCGTCGGTCGTCGTCCTGTCGGTCATCGTGCTTCTCGCGATCTGTCTCGTCCTCTTCATCTCCCAGACCGTGATCGTGGACGACGAGCACATCGAGCTCCGGATGGGGCCGGGGCTCATCCGCCGCACCGTCTCGATCGCCGACGTCGAGTCCGTGGATCGAGAGCAGCTGCCGTGGTGGGCGGTCACCTATGGCATCCGGATGTCCGTCGACGGCAGGCGGCAGCTCTGGCGCGTCTCGGGCTCGGACACGGTGGATCTCCGCCTCTCGGGCGAACGACGGCTGTTGATCACCACCGACCAAGCGGACGCGCTGGCCACCGAGATCCGATCGGCGGTCGAGTCGAGCCGATAGGCTTGCCGCGATGGACATCGTGAACCCCGACATCGAGCGCTATATGGCGGATCGCTCCGCGCGCCTCGACGAGCCGGTCCTGCTCGAGATGGAGGCCGAAGGCGCCGAGCGCAAGTTCCCGATCGTCGGTCGCAACGTCGGCATCACGTTGGAGATCCTGGCGCGGTCGGTCGGCGCTCGACGGGTGATCGAACTGGGGTCGGGATTCGGGTACTCGGGCTATTGGCACTCTCGCGCGGTCGGCTCCGGCGGCGAACTGCACCTGACGGACGGCGACCCCGAGAACGAACGCAAGGCGCGAGACTACCTGGGTCGCGCCGGGCTCTGGGATCCGGTGACGTATCACGTGGGCGACGCCGTCACGTCGATGAGAGCGCTCGACGGCGAGTTCGACGTGGTCTACGACGACATCGACAAGGAGGGCTACCCCGATGCCTGGCGCGCGGCCCGCGAACGGGTCCGCATCGGCGGCCTCTACGTCTGCGACAACGTGTTGTGGTCCGGGCGCGTGCTGGACGACGAGCCCGACGAGCGAACGCAGGCCATCCTCGAACACAACGCCCTCATCGCCGAGGACGAGCGGTACCTCTCGACGATCGTCCCCACCCGAGACGGCGTCGTGGTGGCGATCCGCATCGGATAGCCGAGTTGCCTTCGATCGAGAGGTTCGTCCCGATCATCGTGGCTGTGGTCGGCGTCGCGTACGGACTCCTCGACCTATCGGCTCCACAGGTGGCGATCAGGTGGCAGGTGCGCTCGACGCAGCGCGCGAGTGGGGTCCGCCGAAACGGAAGAGAACGCTTCGGTGGCTTCATCTGCCGGGGTCTGCCGACCCGAGCAACGACGCCGCGGTACGCAGACGGGGGCGCCTGATCGGGGCGATACTCGTACTCGTCATGTCCGTGACGTTGGCCTCGATCCTATCGATACGATCGAGCTGACCTCTCCCCCCGGCCGGAACTGAGTAGACTCCGCGCGGCCGTTGGCCGGTTCGGCGTCCAGGATGCCGAGTCCGCGGGATAAGCTGGGAGGGATCCACGTGGCGACGCGAGCGAGCAAGAAGAAGAGTGACTACGGCCCCATCTACAAGGGCCATGAGGGTCAGTACTCCTGGCTGCTCCACCGGATCACCGGCGTCGCGATCATCCTGTTCCTGTTCGCCCATGTGATCGACACCGCGGTGGTGGGCTGGGGACCCAACGCCTACAACCGTGTGGTCCGCGTCTACGAGAACCCGATCGTCCGGTTGCTCGAGCTCGGATTGGTCGCCGCGGTGCTGTACCACTCGTTCAACGGGATCAAGATCCTGCTGGTCGACTTCTTCCCGAGCCTCGCGAAGCACATCCGCGTGATGGGGATCGTCACGCTCGCAGTGTTCATCGCCGCCATGATCCCGATCACGTGGATCATGGGCGGCCAGATCGTCGACCTGATCAGGAACTGAGATGGCGACTGCGACCGAGCCTCGACGAGAAGCGCAGCCCCCCGAGCGGATGCCCCAGCGCGATTTCCGCGGCGGCCGCGAGCGGCCCGTCGGCGGCTTCGAGCTCTGGAGCTGGCTGTTCATGCGTATCTCGGGGATCCTGCTGCTGATCCTGGCCGTCGGGCACGTGCTGATCATGCACGTGCAGGACAACGGGGTCGGTCGCGTGAACTTCGGGTTCGTCGCGACGCGCTGGGCGAGCCCGCTCTGGCGCACGTGGGATTGGATGCTCCTGGTGCTCGCGTTGATCCACGGCATCAACGGCTTGCGCGTGATCACGCTCGACTACGTCCGCAAGCCCGGCCTGCGGCTGACGATCAACATGGTCTTCTACGTGCTCGGCTTCACGCTGTTCGTCCTCGGCTCGGTGATCGTCTTCACGTTCGACCCGTCCAAGTGGCCCGGATACGCGAGCTGACATGACGACCACGCACACGTACGACGCGGTGATCGTGGGGGCCGGCGGAGCCGGACTCCGCGCCGCGATCGAGACGTCCGATCAGGTTCGCACGGCTGTGATCTCCAAGCTCTACCCGACCCGCTCGCACACCGGTGCCGCGCAGGGCGGCGTGTGCGCCGCGCTCGGCAACATGGAGGAGGACTACCCGGAGTGGCACGCGTTCGACACGGTGAAGGGCGGCGACTACCTGACGGACCAACCGGCCGCCGAGCTCCTGACCAACGAGGCCGTCGACGCGATCTACCAGCTGGAGCACTGGGGCCTGCCGTTCAACCGCACGCCCGACGGCCGGATCGCGCAGCGACGGTTCGGGGGTCACACCCGCAACCACGGCGAGGGGCCCGTCATGCGCGCGTGCTACGCGGCCGACCGTACGGGCCACATGATCTTGCAGACCCTCTATCAGCAGTGCGTCAAGCGCGACGTGCGGTTCTTCAACGAGTTCTATTGCCTTGACCTGCTCCTCGACGAGGCTGGCCGGGCCGCGGGCGTCGTCGCGTACGAACTGGCCACCGGCGAGATCCACGTCTTCCGGGCCAAGTCCGTGATGTTCGCGACCGGCGGCTACGGCCGGATGTTCCGCGTCACCTCGAACGCGCACGCGCTGACCGGTGACGGCCTCTCGGTCGCCTACCGCCGAGGCATCCCGCTCGAGGACATGGAGTTCTTCCAGTTCCATCCGACGGGCCTGTACAAGCTGGGGATCCTGTTGAGCGAGGCCGCGCGCGGCGAGGGCGCGATCGTGCTGAACAAGGACGGCGAGCGCTTCATGGAGCGATACGCGCCCACGATCAAGGACCTCGCGCCGCGCGACGTCGTGTCCCGGTCGATCTACCAGGAGATCAAGGAGGGCCGCGGCGCGGGACCGAACGGCGACATGGTCTACCTGGACCTGCGGCACCTCGACCCCAAGGTGATCGAGGAGAAGCTCCCCGACATCACGGAGTTCGCTCGCGTCTACCTGCGCGTCGAGCCGACGACGGAGCCCGTCCCGATCCAGCCGACCGCGCATTACGCCATGGGCGGCATCCCGACCGATCTCGACGGGCGCGTCGTGACCGGCGCGGACGAGACGCCCGTGCCGGGCCTCTACGCGGCCGGCGAATGCGCGTGCGTGAGCGTCCACGGTGCCAACCGGCTGGGGACGAACTCGCTGCTGGACATCGTCGTGTTCGGCCGACGCGGCGGCGCGCACATGGCGGCGTTCGCGAGGGAGACCGACCTCGCACCTGTCCCCGCGGATCCGGCAACGCACACCCTCGGCATGCTGAACGGGCTGCTCTCGCGCGACCGCAGCGTGAACCCCGCGGATATCCGCACGGAGCTGCAGGACGAGATGTTCGACAAGGCGTGCGTCGTACGGGACGAGGACGGGCTGAAGCAGATGGAGGCGGTGCTGGCGGACCTGCACGATCGGTATGCGCAGGTCGGCGTCCAGGACAAGGGCAGCGTGTACAACACCGACCTCATGGAGGCCGTCGAGCTCGGGTTCCTGCTGGATTGCGCGGAGAGCCTGGTCGCGTCCGCCCGCGCCCGGACAGAGAGCCGCGGCGCGCACTTCCGCGAGGATCATCCGCTCCGCGACGACGCCAACTGGCTCAAGCACTCCTTGGCGTACCGCAAGGACGATCGGACGATCGAGCTGGAGTACAAGCCGGTGAAGATGGGTCCGTACATCCCGATGGAACGGAAGTACTGATGGCGACCGCGGCCGACGTCCTGCAGAGTTCCGACCGGCGCGAGGTCGGCACGACCGACGGGCGCATGGCGCTCACGCTCAAGATCCGCCGCTACAACCCGGAGGTCTCCGACGAACCATGGTGGGACGAGTTCACCGTGCACATGGAGCCCACGGACCGGCTGCTGGACGCGCTCCACGAGGTGAAGTGGCGGCAGGACGGCACGCTGGCGCTCCGCCGCTCGTGCGCCCACGGCATCTGCGGCTCGGACGCCATGCTCATCAACGGACGGAACGCGCTCGCCTGCAAGGTCCTGGTGCAAGACGTCGCACCCAAGGCAACCGTGGAGCCCATCCGCGGCTTGTCCGTGTTGAAGGACCTGATCGTCGACATGGACCCGTTCTTCGAGGGATACAAGAGCGTGCTGCCGTTCCTGGTGAACGACAGCGGCGAGCCCGACACGGAGCGGCGCCAGTCCCCCGAGGAGCGCGCGCGGTTCGACGACACGACCAAGTGCATCCTGTGCGCGGCGTGCACGACGTCGTGCCCGATCTTCTGGGGCGACGACGAATACGTGGGCCCGGCGGCGATCGTGAACGCGCACCGGTTCATCTTCGACTCGCGGGATGAGGGCGGCCGAGAGCGACTGAAGATCCTGTCGGAGAAGACCGGCGTGTTCCGGTGCCGGACCACGTTCAACTGCACCGAGGCCTGCCCACGCGGCATCCAGGTCACGAAAGCGATCCAAGAGGTCAAGCGCTCCATCCTCTTCGACCGCTTCTGACGGGGTGGTCGTCTCCGCCGCGGACGTCCTGTCGCTCGACAACGACGAGATCTGCGAGCGGTGGATGCCGGGACGCTCATCATCGCGTGATCCGCGCTCGCCGACCGCGCCGAGGGATCGAGCTTCGGGCGGCTAAGCTCGGCCGATGGTTCACCGCGTCACGATCATCCCGGGGGACGGCATCGGGCCGGAGGTATCGGCGGCCACGCGGCTGGTCCTGGACGCCGCCCAGGGAGACATCGAGTGGGTCGAGGCGGTCGCCGGCGCGGCCGCCCTGGAGAGCCACGGCGAGCTCCTCCCGGAGGAGACGCTCCAGGCGGTCCGTGACTGCCGCGTGGCCATCAAGGGTCCGATCACGACCCCGGTCGGGACCGGGTTCCGGAGCGTCAACGTCGCGCTCCGCCATGAGCTCGACCTCTTCGCAGCCGTGCGCCCCGCACGCGCGCTGCCGGGCGTCCCGATCCGCCATCCCGCCACGGACATCGTCGTGGTCCGTGAGAACACCGAGGACCTGTATCAAGGCATCGAGTTCGAACGCGGCTCACCCGAGGCCACCGCGCTACGAAGCAAGCTCCACGACCTCGCCGGCTTCGAGGTGCGCGAGGATGCCGGTATCACGTTGAAGCCCATCTCGGTCGTCGGCACCCGACGGATCGTCCGGTTCGCGTTCGAGTACGCGCGGGCGAACGGCCGACACAAGGTCACGCTCGGCCACAAGTCCAACGTCATGCGGTACTCGGACGGGCTCTTCCTCAAGACATTCCTCGACGTCGCCCGCGATCCGATGGTCCGCGGCGACGTGGAGGTCGAGGAGATCCAGATCGATCACCTGTCGATGCGGCTCGTGTGGGAACCCGAGGCGTTCGATGTGCTGTTGCTGCCCAACCTCTACGGAGACATCCTGTCAGATCTCTGTGCGGGGTTGGTCGGCGGTCTGGGCTTGATCCCAGGGGCGAACATCGGTTGGGAGTACGCGGTGTTCGAGCCCGTGCACGGGAGCGCCCCGGACATCGCCGGGAAGGGCCTCGCGGATCCGATCGCCATGATCTTGTCGGGTGCCCTGATGCTCCGCCACCTGAACGAACGAACCGCCGCCGAACGGGTTGAGCACGCGGTCGACGCCGTCCTCGGCGCCGGTGCCGTCAGGACCCCCGACCTCGGCGGAACATCGAGCACCCAAGAGGTCGGTCGCGCGATCGCGGAGGCGATCCCCGACTAGCTGCTCACGGCGGGTCGTCGTGGTGGTGGTGCTCCTCGGGACCTCGACCGAGGTCCTCCGGAAGGCGTCAACAGCCTGGCTGGCCGTGATGGCCGCAACACTGTCGGGTCGAGAACGTCGCCTTCAGCCGGTTGCGGAACGTCATACCGAGCTTCGTCAGGAACGGCGCGTCGTAGACACGCCAATTCGTGAAGAAGTTCCGCCCGTGCTCCCGGGCCACCGACCAGAAACCGGGCTCCTCACCCATGTGGTCATGCTACGTCCCCCAACGACGACGGATGTGCTTCAACCGACCCGCGCGGAGTGACACACTCCATCGATGCTCGCGGTCGTCAAACCCAGTCCGCTTCGCCTGTGGGGATTCCTGCTGACCGTGATCGGCGGAGCGCTGATCGCGTTCGGTTCGATCGGGAGCTGGGCCGCGATCACGCTCGGCGGCGGCACGGTGAACGTGGTTCCCACGAAGGGGATCGACGTGTGGCAGGGCAAGGTCACGTTGATCCTGGGCGTCCTGATCGTGATGGCGATACTCGCCCTGCGGTTCGTGCGTCCCGAACGCCGCAACGCGATGGCCATCGCGATCATCGTGGCGGGACTCGCCGCACTCGCTCTCGGGCTTTGGGCGCTCCTCGCACTGAAGTCGGTGGTGCAAGACACCGGCGTCGACGCGCTCGTCAAGCTCCTCGTCGGGCTCGGGGTATCCGCCACGAAGGCTCGCGAGCAGGTCCTCCAGACGATGAGCCGGGAAGGGATCGCGGTCAAGGCCCAGGCCGGGCTGTGGATGTCCGCCGCCGGCGGTGTCCTCGCGACGGCCGGCGGGTTCGTCGACCTGGCGTGGGTCCGGCAGAAGAAGATCTCCGGGAACGCGATCGACCCCGACACGCTCCCGGCGAAGACCGATGTCACCGATGCCGACGAGACGCGGTCCGAGCCCGAACCAGAAGCGAACCCCTAGACCTGGTCGAGGTCCGCGCACTTCGCGCGGATCCCCTCGGCTGCGGCTCGGAGCGCGGCCAACTCCTCGTCGTTCAGATCGAGCTCGACGATCTCTTCGACGCCGCCGCGCCCGAGCTTGGCCGGCACGCCGACGTAGACATCGTCGATCCCGTACTGCCCCGTGGCCCAGGCGCAGACCGGGAGCACCTGGTGCGTGTCGTTCGCGATCGCCTCCACCATCTGCGTGATCGACGCGCTCGGCGCGTAGTACGCGCTCCCCTTCTTCAGCAGCGCGACGATCTCGGCGCCCCCATCGCGCGTTCGCTGGAAGAGACGGTCGAGCGTCGGCTGGTCGACCAGCTCGGGGAGCGGCCTTCCATCGACCGTCGCGTGCCTCGGAAGAGCGATCATCGCGTCGCCGTGAGATCCGAGCGTCATGGCTTCGACGACGAGGGGCGACACGCCCAGCTCCTCCGCGATGAAGTACCGGAGCCGCGCGGAGTCGAGGACCCCCGCCATCCCCATCACACGCTCCTTCGGCAAGCCGCTCGCGTCCGCGGCAAGGAACGTCATCTCGTCCAACGGGTTCGTCACGACGATGACGATCGCGTCGGGTGATGTGGGCGCGATCCGGCCGATCACATCCTTCATGATGCCCGCGTTCTTGCCGAGGAGATCCATCCGGCTCATCCCCGGCTGTCGCGGGAAGCCGGCGGTGATCACGACGACGTCCGAGCCGGCGGCGTCCGCGTAGTCGTTCGTGCCGACGATGTGCGGTTCGAAGCGCTCGATCGGCGAAGACTCCTTGAGGTCGAGCGCCAGGCCTTGCGGGAGCCCTTCGACGATGTCCGTCAACACGACCTCGTCGGCCAAGCCCTTCTGCAACACCCGCATGGCGGTCGTCTGGCCGACGGACCCGCTGCCGACGATCGTGATCTTCATAGGCCTACAGCTCCTCGTGAGGTCGGGCCGACCATGCTACCGCCGCGGCCCTGAAGCACCGGCAGGAACTTCCCGGAAGGGACTGCACTGGAGGGCTGCCGTGTGCCGATACCTGAACCATGTCCTCACCCCCGAAGACCAAGCCGGAGACATGGGTGCCCGCCGGCACCGAGAAACGTGAAGCCGAACCCAGCCCCGCCTCGGAGCGGAAGATGGGTCGGCGGAAGCCGCGAGTGCCGCTGCCGCTGGCACAGGATCGGAGACGCGCCCCTTGGTCGATCACCGTGGGGTCGCTCGCGAAGAGCACGATGTGGGTGGTGTTCGCCGCCGCGATCCCATGGCTGTGGTTCCTGGTGCGAGACCTCGGCCCTCTGGCCCAGCTGGTGGCACTGGCGTTGCCGGTGATCGTCGTCGCCGCCCTGATCGGCCTGATCATCTCGGCGTTCGACGATCACAAGCTCTCGTCCGTCCTCGTCGCCGCGTCCGTCCTCGCGTTCGGATGGGTGACGATCGTCGAACCGCGTTCGGCCATGCCTGCCTCGCAGCCTCTGGACCCCATCCGGATCGCATCGATCACCCTGGACGGGTCAACGCTCAACGCGAGCGGGATCATCGGATCGCTCGCGAAGCAACATGCCGACATCGCCGTCGTCGTCGAGCCGTCGAAGAAGGCGCGAGGCGTGCTGCTCCGAGCAGATCGGTATCCCTACACGTTGACGAGCGGCCGGTTCGTCGTGCTTTCGACGATCCCGGTCGATCAGCTTCCGTTGCCGAAGGGTCTCCCGGACGACCTCATCGTCCGGCTGCAGGTCGATCGACCGACCGGCTCGTTCATCGTGTACGCGGTGCGCACCGGCACCTCTCCGCTCGATGCCGCGCAGAACGATCCGATCGGTATCGAGCGGTTGCGCGATGCCGCCCGCGACGAACGCCTCCCGGTCGTCCTCGCCGGAGACTTCGGGATCAGCGACAGGTCGAGCGGGTACCGGACGATGACGGACGCGTTCCGCGATGCCATGCGATCGGGTACGCGAGCCGCGAGCACGGCCGCCACGTTCCCATGGGCCTTGCTCTACCTGCGGACGGAGTTCGTGCTGACGTCGCCGGATTGGTGCGCGGCCGCCGGTTCGACGTTCGACGTGCAGGACGCTCCGTCCGTCGGACTGGTGTCTTCGGTCGGCGCCTGCGGACGGTGATTCAGGCCGACAACGCCGCGATGATGGCGCCTGCGACCTCGAGCGTCGTCGCGGGTGGTCGATCGTCGCCGGGGAGCCGCAGATCGTCCGTGAGGTGCGATCCTTCGGCGAGCACCGCCGCCACCGCCGATCCCAGTCGGTCGCCGGCATCGGTCTCACCGATGTGACTGAGCATCATGGCCGCCGACAGGGTTACGCCCACCGGGTTCGCTCGGTTCCTCCCCGCCAATCGCGGCGCCGTCCCGTGGGTGGCTTCGAACACGGCCGCCGACTCCCCCACATGGCCGCCGGGCGCGACGCCCAGGCCACCGATCAACCCGGCCGCCACGTCGGACACGACATCGCCGTAGAAGTTCGGCAGCACGAGGACGTCGAAGCGCTCGGGGGCCTGGACGAGCTGCATGCAGAGCGCGTCGATGATCCGGTCCTCGAACACCACCTGGGGATACTCCGCGGCCACGCGCCGGGCAACCTCCAGGAACAACCCGTCGGTGAACTTCATGATGTTGGCCTTATGGCCGGCCGTGACCTTGGTCCGACCCCGGTCGTTCGCCAGATCGAAGGCGAACCGGACGATCCGCTCGCTGCCGTGCTCCGAGATCGTCTTGACCGAGATGCCGGTGTCGTCTCGCATCTCGGTGCCGCTCGTCTCCGACACGAACCGGATCAACTCTGAGGTGGCGGCCGTGCCCTCCTCGAATTCGATGCCCGTGTACATGTCCTCGATGTTCTCCCGGACGACGATCAGGTCGACCGCGTCGTAGGAAGACGGCACGCCCGCGTAGAGACGACACGGGCGGATGCACGCGAAGAGGTCCAGCTCGCGCCGGAGCGCCAGGTTCACGCTCCGCATCCCGCTCGTGACGGGGGTTTCGACCGGCCCCTTGAGCGCGACGCCGTTCGAACGGATCGACGCCAGCGTGGACGCCGGGAGCGGGTCGCCGATCCGGGCGTAGATGCCCGCGCCCATCTCCTGACGGTCCCACTCGACGGCCACGCCGGTTGCCTCGACGGCGCGACGGGCGGCTTCCACCACCTCGGGGCCGATCCCGTCACCGGGGATCAGCGTGATGCGATGTGCCACCCGATGCCTCCCCCGAGCTCTTTGCGCTGCACCGCTCCCGAACGGCCTCTTTGGCCGAGTCCTTCCCGACGTCTATCCTGACAGAAGCGACGCGAGGTCCTCGTGTCCCGTAACGGGCGGCGATCGTCCGGAGGAAGCTGGTGACGTGACCGACAAGGGACTCCGCGAGGTGGTCGCCGCGGACACGCAGATCTCCGACATCGACGGCGACCTCGGACGCCTGTGGTACGTCGGGTACGACATCGCCGACCTCGCGCAACACGCCAGTTACGAAGAGGTCGTTCACCTGCTGCATCATCTGGACCTTCCCACCCGCGACCAGCTGGACGAGCTGAACGAGTTCCTGATCGACGAACGGGACCTGTCCCCCTTCCTGGCGAACCTGATGCACGAGCTGGCGCAGCAGACGTCGCCGATGTCCATGCTGCGCACCGGCATCTCCGCCGCGTCGGCCTACGATCCCGACGGCTGGGACGAGTCTGCCGATGCGCAGCTCCGCAAGGCCCTCCGCCTGATCGCCAAGAGCCCGTCCCTGATCACCCACTACCACCGGTTGCGGACCGGACAAGACGTCATCCCGTCGAACCCGAAGCTCCCACATACCGCCAACTTCCTGTGGATGCTCCTCGGTGAGGAACCGAGCGCAGAGGATGCCGACACGCTCGACACCACGTTCGTCCTGTACGCCGACCACACGATGAACGCGTCCACGTTCACCGCACGGATCATCGCCTCCACGCTCGCCGACATGTTCAGTGCCATCACCGGCGCGGTCGCGGCGCTGAAGGGTCCGTTGCACGGGGGCGCCAACGAAGAGGCCATGAAGATGCTGGAAGAGATCGGCTCGCCCGACCGTGCGGAGGCGTACGTGCGGGACCGCCTCGAGCACCATGAGAAGATCATGGGGTTCGGACACGCCGTCTACACCACCATCGACCCGCGCGCGCGGGTGCTCAAGCAGCTCTCCAAGGAGACCGGTGAGCGTCACGGAGACCTCCGCTGGTACGAGATCTCGGAGGCGATCGAGGAGACGGTCAAGGAGCAGAAGGGGCTGTACCCGAACGTCGACTTCTATGCCGCGAGCGTCTATCACGTGCTGGGCATCCCGACGGATCTCATGACGCCGATCTTCGCGGCTGCGCGTATGGCCGGTTGGACCGCGCACGTCCGCGAGCAGTACAAGGACAACAAGGTGATCCGGCCCGCCTCGGTGTACGTGGGGCCGCGCGATCGGACCTACGCGCCGATCGAGGATCGCCGCGCGGCCGACATCACCTAGGCCCTGTCTTCCCATCCGGCGACCCACGACGGCACCCGCCGGATCAGGTCTACTGGTACGTCCGTGACGGTGTCACGACGCGTCAGGCAGGTTGCTGACATGATTCCCGTCGCTCCATCCACGGCTTGACGGGCGTACCGGCCCGGGAAGCGAGAAGCATGACTGACGAAGCAACGCCGGAAGCGGACGGTTCGGATGAGTCGTTCTTCCGCCGCAGGGAGAAGGGGGACGAGCCACCGCCGCGAGCGCTAGAGACATGGTCGGCGGTCCTCTTGTCGGTGACCGTCATCCTCACCGCCTGGAGTGGGTTCGAAGCCAGCAAATGGGGAGGCGCGATGTCGATCGCGTTCAGCCAGGCCTCCTCCGCGCGGATCCAAGCCAATCGTGCAGCGGGCGAGGCTACGGGCGCCCGGCAGGTCGACCTGTCGATCTACACGCTGTGGGTGCAGATGAAGGCCGCGGGTAACCAGCCCGCTGCCACCTACGTGCGCGAGCGATTCACCGATCGTTTCCGCGTGGCGTTCGACGATTGGGTGGCGCAGGGAGGTATCCGCGACCCCGACCACGCTCCGAAGTCGCCGTTCGCACTCCCCACGTACGTCGTTCCGGGAGCCCGCGAGCAGGTCGCCCTCGACGCCCGCGCCGATGTGAAGTTCGAGGAGGCGCTCCGGAACAACCAACGGGGCGACAACTACACCATCCTGAGCGTGCTGTTCGCGGTGGTGTTGTTCTCGTCCGCCATGGCCACGCGCTTCGCGAACCGGCGGTTGGAGTACGGGATGCTCACGTTCGCATCCGCGGCGTTCGTGTGCGGCGTCGTCTTCCTGCTGAGTTTCCCGAAACTGGTCTGACGGCATCGATATCTCAGCGGCTCCGCGTTAGCCCGATTCAAGGAGTGACTCAGCGGTTCCGAAGACCACAGGAGAGGGTGCGGGCTTCCGGACTCCTCGGGAGGGAACATCGTTGCACCGACGAGTTGAAGACGGCTGGACCTTGGTTGAGCTGCTGATCGTCCTGTTGGTGATCGGCGTCTTGCTCGCGATCGCGATCCCGACGTACCTCGGAGCGAAGGATCGCGCATCCGACAGAGCCGCGGAATCGGACCTTCGAACCGCCCTGGTAGCGGCCAAGTCGCTGTACGCCATCAATGGCACTTACACCTGTGCGATCGCCACAACGAGTAAGGCATGCTCACACGCTTTGTCGACGGCTGAACCTTCGCTGAGCTACACGACAAAGGCCTCAACGACGGCGAGCCCTCTGATCAGTGCGACGAGCAAGCCCACCGAACTCATGTGGGCGGCATCCATCATGTCGCAAAGCGGGATCTGTTTCGGCATCCGCGACGTGCAGACGGGTGCGCCGCCAGCGACCGTCGGCACGTGGTACGGCAGTGGGCTCAAGACCTGCACCGGGAACTACGCAACGAACGCGAAACGGACGCCGGACACGAGCTGGACCTGACGACCATCAGGGCCTAGTCCGGCGCGGGTGACACCCCCGTCGGCCGCGGGAACAGGCCTGCACCCTCCACGACCCGAGCGACGACGTCGTCGCGGCCCATCCCCATCAGGTGAACGCCGGCGATGCCATCGATCCCCCTGATGCCTTGCACCACATCGATCGTCTGTCCGATCCCGACCTCCAACGCGTCGTCGCCCGCTCGCTCCAGATCCTCGATGGTGTGAGCGGGCACGCGGACGCCGGGCAGATGTTCGTGCATGTACCGCGCGGCCTTCGCGCTCCGAAGCGGCACGACGCCGACGATGACGCTGGCCCGCTCGAAGACTCCTCGTGAACGCATGAGGTCCGCCCACACGGTCAACGCTTCGATGTCGTACGCGATCTGCGTCATCACCACGTCGGCTCCGGCCTCGAGCTTGACCTCCAATCGGTGCGGATCGTAGGGATCGGCAAGCGGCACGTCCGCCACGGCGATCAGGTACCGAGGCGCCTCGGCGATCTCCGCACCGGAAAGCGTCGTGCCCTCCTCGCGCATCCGCTTCACCATCGACACCAACTCCACGAGCGAGAGGTCGAACACCGCTGCGGCATCCGGATGGTCGCCGATCCCGATGGGATCCCCGGTGAGACAGAGGACGTTGCGCGCCCCCAACGCCCACGCACCGAGGAGATCCGACGTGAGCGCCAGCCGGTTCCGGTCTCGGCATGTGAGCTGCACCGTGGGCTCGATGCCTGCCTCGGCGACGAACCGCACGCCGGCAAGCGGCGACATGTGCGCGCTCGCCGTCGGATTATCGGTCACGTTGGCAGCGTCCACGTATCCGACGAGCGAACGAGCGTGCTCGGTCACGCCATCGCCGTCTCCCGACCGAGGCGGAACGACCTCACCCGTGACGCAGAACCGCCCCGAAGCGAGGACGGCGGCCAGCCGGCCCCCCGAGGTCATCGTGCGTACGCCTGAGCCTCGGCGGCGGCGACGGTGTTCACCAGCAACATCGACGTGGTCATAGGCCCCACGCCCCCGGGCACGGGCGTGATCGCGCCCGCAACCTCGAACGCCTCGTCGAACTTGACGTCGCCGACCAAACCGTCGGCCGTTCGATGCACCCCCACGTCGACGACGGTCGCGCCCGGCTTGATCATGTCCCCGACGATCATCTCGGGCACGCCCGCCGCGGCGACCAGGATGTCCGCCCGGCGTGTGTGTGCGCCCAGGTCGTGGGTCTTCACGTGGCAACAGGTCACGGTCGCGTTCCCACGGATCGAATCCTGGGCAAGCATGATCGACAGCGGCGCGCCGACCAGTTCCCCGTACCCCACGACGACGACCTCGGCGCCCTCCAGCTCGATGCCCGAACGCAGCAGCAGCTCGACGATCCCGTACGGCGTCGCCGGCGGGAACGCCGGCTCGCCGCGGACCATGAGACCGACGTTCATCGGATGGAGCCCGTCCACGTCCTTGGACGGGTCGATCGTCTGCTGGACCGCGAGCTCGTGGATGTGCTGGGGCATGGGGAGCTGCACGATGATCCCGTGGATCTCCGGGTCGCGATTCAGACGTCGGAGGGTGGCGTGCAACTCACCCTCGGTCACGTACACGGGCATGTCCACCTGCTCCGACCGGATGCCGACGTCGGCGCATGCCTTGTGCTTGGAACCGACGTAGATACGGGATGCCTGGTCGTCACCGACCAGGACGGCTGCCAAACCAGGGGTCACGCCGCGCTCCGAGAGCGCGCGGACGCGATCGGCGACCTCGGTGCGGATCTGGCCGGCGACCGCCTTCCCGTCCAGGATGCGAGCCGTCACGGAGCGGAATCCTACCTGTGGCGCAGGCTCAGTGACGGAAGTGGCGGCGACCGGTGATCACCACGGCCATGCCCCGCGCCTGCGCCGCAGCAAGGGTGTCCTCATCGCGCATCGATCCTCCCGGGTGAACCACGGCCGTGACACCGGCGTCCGCTGCGACCTCGATCGCATCAGGGAAGGGGAAGAAGGCGTCGCTCGCCATGGCCGCTCCCTCGGCGCGGCCGTCCGCCTTCCGCACCGCGATCCACGCTGCGTCGACGCGCGACATCTGCCCCGCGCCGACACCCACCGTCGCGCCGTCCTTCGCGAACACGATGGCGTTCGACTTCACGCGCCACGCCACCGTCCACGCGAACGCCAGGTCGCGCCATTCCTGATCGGTCGGGTCGCGCGACGACACGACCTCCCAGTCCTTCGGACGCCCCTCGGCTGCCTCGGCGACCAGGTCGCGGTCCTGCACGAGCGCGCCTCCCGGGATCGGACGCACGTCCAGTCCGCCACCGGCCGCGAGGGGCGCCTGCACCACGCGCAGGTTGTGCCGGCCCGCGAACGCCGCCAGCGCGCCGTCGGTGAACGCAGGTGCGACTACGACCTCCGTGAAGACATCGGCCATCGCCGCTGCGGCGTCGACGTCGCACCGAGCGTGGAACGCGACGATCCCGCCGAACGCCGAGACCGTGTCGCATGCGAACGCCTTCGCGTACGCCTCCGCCGGCGTGGCCCCCAGCGCCGCTCCGCACGGGTTGTTGTGCTTGACGATCACCGCGGCGTTCGGGGGCAACGCCGACGCCAGCGTGTAGGCGGCGTCCACGTCGAGCCAGTTGTTGAACGACATCTCCTTGCCCTGCAAGACCTTGGCTCCACCGAGGACGCCCGCCCCGCCCGCCTCGGCGTACAGCCCACCACGCTGGTGAGGGTTCTCCCCGTAGCGGAGATCGCCGACCTTCTCGTACGCCGCCCCGACGAACCCCGGCAGCGACCCACCGGTATCCAGTTGGGCGAACCACCCGGCCACGGCCGCGTCGTAGGCGGCGGTGTGCGCGAACGCCGCGGCCGCCGACGCGCGACGCGTCTCGAGGGTCAGGCCCCCTTCACGCTCGATCTCGGCGACGATCTCGTCGTAGCGCGCGGGATCGACCACCACGCCGACGGACGCGAAGTTCTTCGCCGCCGCGCGCACCATGGCCGGACCTCCGATGTCGATCTTCTCGATGACCTCCTCGAGGTCGGCGCCGCTCGCAACCGTATCTCGGAACGGATACAGGTTCGAGACCAAGAGGTCGAACGGCTCGATGCCGTGCTCGGCCAGCTCTTCGACATGTTCGGCCTTCCGGCGGTCGGCCAGCAGCCCCCCGTGGATCTTCGGATGCAGCGTCTTGACCCGACCGCCGAGCATCTCGGGGAACGCCGTGACCTCCTCGACAGGGGTCACGGGCAGACCCGCGTCGCGGAGCGCCTGCGCCGTTCCGCCCGAGGACACGAGCGTCGCCCCCAGGGCGACGAGCCGCTCGCCCAACTCGGTGACGCCGGTCTTGTCGTAGACCGTGAGCAGCGCCCGTCGGATGGGGCGGACGTCACTCATCTGCACCCTCCCGTATCCGCACTCGCCGCCCTTCGACCTCGAGCCGACCCTCGATCAACGCGCGGACCGCGAGCGGCAGCTGCCGGTGCTCGGCCTCGTGGATGCGAGCCTCCAGCGAGTCCCAGTCATCGTCGGGCAACACCTCGACCACCTCCTGCGCCACGATCGGCCCCGTATCGATCCCCTCGTCGACCAGGAAGACCGTCACCCCGGCGACCTTCACCCCGTAGGCGAGCGCCTCGCTCACGCCGTGCATCCCGGGGAACGACGGCAGGAGCGCCGGATGGACGTTCAGCCAGCGACCTTCGTACACGTCGAGGACGGGCTTCCCCAGCAGCCGCATGTACCCGGCGCTGACCAGCGTGTCGATGCGCCGGTCCTCCAAGCACGTCAGCACCGCGCGATCGAAGTCGGAGCGGTCCAGATAGTCGCGCGGTTCGATCACGGCGCGCTCGATGCCCGCTCCGCGCGCGCGTTCGAGCGAGCGGACGCCGTGGCGATCCGACAGGACGAGCGCGATGTGGGGTCGGATGAGCGGATCGTCAAGGAGCGCCTGCAGGTTCGTCCCCGAGCCAGAAACCAGCACCGCGATCCGCACCTCCATCGGCTCGGACGCTATCACGCGTCCGAAGCCCAGGGGCTCGCGGCTAAGCTTCGGCGATGCCGACGGAAGAGCGCACGACGAAGGGCTCGGAGCGCTGCGCGACCCATCCCTCGCGACTCACGGTCGGGACCTGCGACGTCTGCGGGCGACCGCTCTGCGTCGAGTGCGCCGTCCCCGTCAGGGGCCGCGTGCTGGGCCCGGAATGCCTGTCGGAGGTCCTGGGCAACGACATCCCTGCGTCGGACCCTCCGCGACCCTGGAGACGGCTCCGCTCACCGGCGGATCGGGTCACCGGCGCCCTGCTCGCCGTCGCTGCGCTCGCCACCCTGCTCCCGTGGACGCGCTTCAGCACCGGCTCGGGGTTCGCGGGAGCATGGGCGATCGATGTGCGCTGGTCGATGCTCGCCGCGTCCGCGGCGGTGATCGGCCTCGCCCTGTGGGTGGCGTTCGGCCGCCGACCGTCGGTGGCGCGGACGGCGGCGATCGTCGCGGGCACGGTGGTCGTCGTCGGCTCGCTGTTCGCCGTCCTGAACCCGCCGCCGTTCACGAAGCCGGCCATCGCTCCATGGATCGCGCTCTTCGCAGGGGCGGGAGCGACGATCGCCGGCATGTACGCGCGCACGAGGTCTGCCCCCCCACATGTTTGACTCGCCCCCGACCAGGGGCTCTAATCGAACGGTTCGCGAGGCGCTCGATGCGCTTCGGATCATGTGTGCTCGAAAGGAGACAGGATGGAGAAGTCCAGCGGCTTCGACATGTCGAAGATCTCGACCGCCAGCAAGATCGTCATGGTTTCGGGGATCTTGTTGTTGGTGGACACCTTCCTCTCGTGGCAGAAGCTCTGCATCGATACCGGAGTCATCGGCAGCATCTGTGGGAAGGCCAATGCGTGGGGTGGGAACGGCAGCTGGGCCGGCACCATCATGGCGCTCCTCCTGATCGTCCTGCTGATCTGGGAGGGCGTCCAGCTCGCGAACATGCCGATGAACTTCTCCATCGGGGTGACCCCGTCGAAGGGCACCGCATACCTCGGATTCGCGGTCGTGGTCTTCGGGTTGTTGAAGTTCATCTTCGCGGTCACGAACCACGGTGCGCTGGGAGCCTGGATCGGATTGATCTTGCTCTTGGCGATCGGGTACGGCTCGTGGATGAGGTTCCAGGAGCCGGATGACGCGGCCACGCCGCCCATGGCGCCCGGCGGCACCGACGGCGGCTTCACCGCCTGATCCTCATCACGTCGTCCCGGAGCCTGGTCGCCGAAGGCGACCGGGCTCCGTCGTGACCCGGCGCGACCTGGGGTAGCCTTATGGCCACATGAAGGAGGGCTCGGCGTGAAGAAGTGCCCCTACTGCGCAGAAGAGATCCAGGATGAGGCCATCAAGTGTCGGTACTGCCACAGCGACCTGACGGTGCCGCCGCCGTCGGCTGCCGAGCCCGATCCCGGATCAACAGGCTGCGACACCCGAACCGGCCTCGACGCCTGAGCCCACCGCGGCCGCGGTGCCGGCGCCGGTCGACGCCGAGCCGACGACGAACGCCGCGGCACCCGTCGCTGTCACCACGCCTGCCCCCGCCGCGGCGCCCGCAGCCACCTCGGTCGAGCCGTCCATCCGCTACACGCACTCGGGATACCGGTACGTCCTGGGATACGACCCGGACCATTTCGCCATCTGGGATCGGCAGTCCCCCACGGCGCCGGCCGAGCGCTTCCCTCGGACGGACGACGGCTGGCGCCAGGCGTGGACCCGGTTCGCCTCCCTGGAACCCAACAACGTCGCCGTGCCGCAAACGGGTCCGAGCGCCGCAACCACCGACCCCACGGACAGCGACGTCATGCAGTACACGCACTCGGGGCAGCGTTACCTCTTGGGGTACGGGCGATCCTTCTTCGGGATCTGGGACCGCCAGATGCCGACCGCACCGCTCGAACGCTTCGCGCGCGACGACGCCGGATGGGCCGCGGCGTGGCGCCGCTTCACGCAACTCGAGACGCACTTCACCGAGGTCGGGCTGGGCGGGACCGGTTCGTCCGGCTCCACCGGCACCGGCGTCCCTTCCTCCTGACGGCGGGTCCACCCGCCGAGCGCTCCTCCCACCACGCCCCACGCCAGCGCCAGCAGCGCGGTCGGCAGGGGCCGCGGTCCCAGCGTGAGCGCCATCGTCCCCAGTGTCTCGGCTCCGTGCAGGGACAGCTCGGCACTCGCCAGCCAGCTCCCGACGCCCACGAGGACGGCGAACACCACACCCGCGCCCGCGCCGCGCACGAGGGACTCACGTGCGCCCGATCCACCGGCGGAACGACCGCCGCTGAACGTGGCGACCGCGGGAACGAGGACGAACATCCAGTAGCCGGCGGACATCGGCCGATCCGCGGTGCCGCCCGCCGGCTGAGCTTCGTCGACCCGCGCGATGTCGTCGAGGACGTCGGGCGGGTCCAGCTTCGGCAACCGGCCGGGACACAGCAGCGGGATCGCCACCCTCGGTCCGCTCAGCTCCGTGCACCCTCCCATGGACGGCGCCAGGACGAAGAACGACTGGTTCGGCACCAACAGGGCATGGTGTCCGAGTAGCAGTGCGGCAGCACGTGGGCCGTTCGACGACACGGCCCGCGCGTACGCGGCCGTTCCCTGAGGTCTCACGGCCGCCAGCACCAGCACGCCGACGGCCGCGAGCCCGAGCGCGCCGAGCAGCGCCCGCCATCCGCCCACGAGCCAGGCATGTCCCCGCGAATCCCGCGGACAGGCTTCCAGAGCTCCCGCCGCTCCTCCGGCGCCGATCCCGAGGAGCGCGGGTAGGGCGAACGCCTGCCAGACGACGCCGTGGAACCCCACGGTCTCGGGAGTGAAGAAGCCGCCGGTATGAAGCTGCAGCCGCACGAACGAGGTGATGACGGCGATCGGGAGCGCGTACACGGGTCCGACCATCGAGCCGGCGAGCACGCGAGCGCCCGACGACGGGCCGGCGCGGCGAGCCGCCCTCCGGCCCGCTCGGAAGAGCACCCATATCGCGAAGCCCGTCCCCGACAGGAACGCGAGGGAGATACGGCCCGTCGCTCCGCCGGTCACGTCGATCGCGACCCTGTGGAACGCGAGCTCGTAGAACCAACCGAGCTTGATCGCGGTCGAGAGCGCGAGCCCGCCGCCGAAGGCGTCGATCGACAGTGGAACGATCTGTGCCGCGATCGCCGTCGCGACGAACGCCAGGAGTCCGCCCGCGACCGCGGACGGCCACGCGGCCCGCAACCCGCGACCGCCCTCCGCGATGTGCGCCTCCGGCGGAACCGGCGGCGCGGCGGGGATCACCCCGCGGCCACCTGCACCAGCTCGGCGACCTCGGTCGGCGTCCGGCCGACGCGGACACCTGCCGCCTCCAGCGCCTCCGCCTTCGCGATCGCCGTGCCCATCGAGCCCGTGACGATGGCGCCCGCATGCCCCATCCGCTTGCCGGGAGGTGCCTCGAACCCGGCGATATAGCCGACCACGGGCTTGGTGATGCGGTCGGCGATGTAGGCGGCGGCCCGTTCCTCGTCGTCTCCGCCGATCTCTCCCACCATGACCACCAGGTCGGTGTCGCCATCGTTCTGGAACGCCGCGAGCGATTCGATGAACCCGATCCCGTGCACCGGATCGCCGCCCATGCCGATGCACGTGGATTGCCCCAGCCCGAGTTGCGTGAGCTCGTGCACGATCTGATAGACGAGGGTGCCCGAGCGGCTGACCAGCCCGACCCGCCCCGGCGCGCAGATCTCCCCCGGGATGATCCCGACGTTCGCTTGGCCCGGTGAGATCACACCGGGGCAGTTCGGCCCGACGAGCGTGGTCGCCCGACCGTTCAGGAAGCTGTGGACGTTGGCCATGTCGCGCACGGGTATCCCTTCCGTGATGCACACGACCAGCCCGACCCCCGCCTCCGCCGCTTCCAGGATCGCCTCGGCGGCGAACCGCGGCGGCACGAAGATCATCGACGTGTTCGCACCGGTTTCGCGGACCGCGTCGACGACCGTGTCGAACACGGGGATGCCCTCGACGTCGCCACCCGCCTTCCCCGGCGTCACGCCGGCGACGACCGACGTCCCGTACGCGCGGTTGCGAAGCGTATGGAACGTGCCCTCCCGGCCAGTGATCCCCTGGACGACGAGCTTCGTCTCCGTGCCGACGAAGGCGCTCACGCCGCCTCCCCGGCGTTCGCGAGGTCGGCGGCTTTCCGCGCGGCCTCGAGCATGGTCGTCGCCGAAACGATCCGCGGGTGCGCCGCCTCATTCAGGATCTCGCGCCCCAGGCGGGCGTTCGTCCCGTCCAGGCGCACGACGATCGGGACGGCGGCCTCGATCCGCACGAGCGCCTCCAGGATGCCTTGCGCCACAAGGTCACATCGCGTGATGCCGCCGAAGATGTTGATCAGCACGGCCTTGACCGAGGGATCGGACAGGATGACCTCCAGCGATGTCGACATCGTGTCGACGCTTGCCCCTCCGCCGATGTCCAAGAAGTTCGCGGCGTTCGCACCCGCCTGCGCCACCACGTCGAGGGTCGACATCACCAGGCCGGCCCCGTTGCCGATGATCCCGACCGCCCCGTCGAGCTTCACGTATTGCAGACCCGCATCCTTCGCCCGCGCCTCCACCGGATCGATCGGGAACGCGGCCTTCAGCTCCTCGAGCTCCGGATGGCGCCACAGGGCGTTGTCGTCGATCGTGACCTTGGCGTCGAGCGCGACGATCGACCCGTCCTCCAGCTGCACGAGTGGGTTCACCTCGACGAGCGTCGCGTCCTGTTCGCCCAGTATCGCGTAGAGCCGCCGCAGGATGTCGGCGGCGCCCTCCCGTGCCTCGGCCGGCAGCGTTCCCGTCAACTCGCGGACGTGATACATCCGCAACCCGAGCATCGGGTCGACGTGCGCACGGCGGATCGCCTCCGGTCGCGTCCGGGCCAGCTCTTCGATGTCCATACCGCCCTCGGCCGTCATCATGGCCAGGTAGTCGCCCGTGGAACGATCGAGCACGAACGACGCGTAGAACTCCTTCGCGATCGGGAGCAGCTCCTCGACGAGGACGCGGTTGACGACCATGTCCTTGAACCCGTCGCGGAGCATGCGTGCGGCTTCCTCGGCCGCTCGCTCGGGCGACTCGACCAGCACCACGCCGCCGCCCTTCCCCCGGCCCCCGATCTGCACCTGCACCTTGACGACCGACCGGCCACCGAACCCACGCGTCGCGTCCGCCGCCTGCTCGGGCGTGGCCGCCACGATCCCACGGGGAGTCGGGATCCCCTGCGCGCGGAAGACGTCCTTGCCCTGATGCTCGTAGAGATCCACGTTCCTCCTCGGATGATCAGTTCGATGCGTTGCGGTCGAGTCGCTCCCGGAGCCACGCGCCGATGTCGACGGTGGAGGCGCCGGGCGTGAAGATCTTCTCGATGCCGGCGCTCTCGAGCTTCGGGATGTCTTCGATCGGGATGATCCCGCCGCCGAACACCAGGATCTCGTCCGCCCCCCGCTCACGGAGTTGCTCGACGACCCGCGGGAAGAGCGTCATGTGCGCGCCCGAGTGGCACGAGAGCCCGACCGCGTCGGCATCCTCCTGGACCGCGGTCTCCGCGATCTGCTCCGGTGTCTGATGGAGCCCCGTGTAGATGACCTCGAAGCCCGCGTCGCGGAGCGCGCGAGCCACCACCTTCGCGCCCCGGTCGTGCCCGTCGAGGCCGGGCTTGGCGACGATCACTCGGTACGTCTGGGCCATGGAACGGTCAGTCTAACGAACGCCCAGGTTGCGGCTCGGACCACGTGCGGCGGAGGATGCTTCCCATGATGGACGTTCCCGAAACCCGATACGCGAAGACGCCGGACGGCGTCTCCATCGCGTATCACACGGTCGGCGACGGCCCGATCGACCTGCTGTGGCTCCACGCGTTCATGGGCGGCCTGGAGGTGATCTGGGAGCACGAGGTCATGCGCTCGCTGACAGACAGGTTCGCGACCTTCACACGTCTGATCCGGCACGACATGCGAGCGACCGGTCTCTCCAGCCGGGCGGCGACGCTTCCCAATCTGGAGACGCAGGTGCAGGATGCGGTCGCCGTCCTCGACGCCGTGGGCTCGCGCTCGACGGTGATCCTCGGTGCGGGACCCGGCGCGCACACCGCGTCGCTCTTCGCCGCGACCTATCCCGGCCGGACGCGGGCGCTCGTCCTCTGGGACCTGTACGTGTGGGCCGGTGACGCGTTCCAGCCGAGCGACCTGGAACTGCTCGGCCGCACCTGGGGCACGGAGGCTTCGGCCTCGGCGGCGATGGCGCGGGTGGCCCCCTCGATGATCGCCGACCGCGAGTTCCTCAAGTGGTACTCCAAGGTGCAGCGCCACTTCGTGCCGCCGGACGTCGCAGCGGACCTGCTGCAGAGCGCGATCGACACCGACATCCGACCCGTGCTCCCCGCGATCCACGTCCCGACCCTGGTCTTGGCGAGGAGATGGCCGGGCCATGAGGACGATCGCAGGGTCGCCGAGACGATCGAGGGATCGACATTCGTCCTGCTGGAGGGCGAAGACCGCGCGACGTTCGCCGGCGATCAAGCCGACCTGGTCGACGCGGTCCGGGACTTCGTAGGGGCGGGGCCGGCCTCGGCGCCCTCGCACACGCTCCTTCGCGCGGTGCTCTTCACCGACATCGTCGGCTCGACCGAGCACCTGGCCCGGGTCGGAGACAAGGCATGGCGCGAGTTGATCGTGGCGCACGACGATCTCTCCCGACGCATCATCGAGCGGCACGGTGGTCGCCTGGTGAAGAGCACGGGCGACGGTGTGCTCGCGACGTTCGAAGGCCCCGCCCAGGCCGTTCGCTGCGCGCGAGAGATCGCGGACGAGCTCGGGGGCCTCGGCCTCGAGATCCGCGCCGGCGTCCACGTCGGCGAGATCGAGACGGTGGGTGACGATGTCACCGGCGTGACCGTGAACGTCGCGGCCCGTGTCGCGGCGATCGCCGGCGGTTCGGAGATCCTCGTCTCCGCAACGGTGAAGGACCTCACCCCGGGGTCGGGCTTGGTCTTCGAAGACGCCGGCGAGCACGACCTGAAGGGCGTGCCCGATCGCTGGCGCCTCTACCGAGTGGAGACGTCGACGTGAGGTGGCGTATCTCAGGACTCGTGCTCATCGGATCCGCCACGCTCAGCCTGGCGCTCTCGTCCACTCCGCCGGTCTCAGCGACCACCACGCATCGGGACGACGTCGACCCGTCCGCGGGGATCATGAACATCGATCACCTGATCTTCATCGTGCAGGAGAACCGATCCTTCGATCATTACTTCGGGACGTTCCCCGGCGCAGACGGCCTGCCGAGAGCGAACGGCCATGTGACTGTCTGCATCCCCGATCCGGCGGCCGGACATTGCCAGCGGCCGTACCGCGACACGGACGTCTACGACGAGGGCGGCCCGCACAACGTGGCCGCGTCGAATATCACCGTCTCCGGCGGGACGATGCAGGGCTCGATCCGCGCGTTCGAGACGTTCGGCACGACCTGTCAGCACCACCCCAGAGACGCGTGCGACCGCGCGGATCGCGGACCCGCGGGCCAGCCCGACGTGATGGGGTACCACACGGCACGGGAGATCCCGAACTACTGGGCGTACGCGCGCACGTACGGCTTGCAGGATCACATGTTCGCCCCGTCGGACTCGTGGACGCTGCCGTCGCACCTCTACCTGGTGTCGGCGTGGTCGGCGACGTGCCCCCGACCGATGGATCCGATGAGCTGTCGATCGGATCTGCGGTTCCCCGGCAACAACGTGGCCGACAACGGCCGGATCTGGAACCCCGCCGACGGGACACCCCGGCCCTACGCGTGGGCGGACATCACCTGGCTGCTGTCGAACGCCGGGGTCAGCTGGTCGTACTACGTGGGTCGCGGGACCTGCGTCCTCCCGCCGTGCGCGCCTCGCGAGAAGCCCAACAGCAACCCGATCCAGAACCCCCTGCCCGGCTTCCGAACGGTGAAGGCGACGGACGGCTTCTCGAACATCCGCCAGCACGCCCGGTTCTTCGAGGCCGCGGCGCACGACAACCTGCCGTCGGTGTCGTGGATCATGCCGTCGTACGGCAACAGCGAGCACCCGCCCGACTCCATCTCCAACGGGCAGGCATGGGTGACGAAGGTCGTGAACGCCGTCATGAACGGCCCGGAGGATCAGTGGCTCCATACCGCGATCTTCGTGACGTGGGACGACTGGGGAGGCTTCTACGATCACGTCCGCCCGATCCGGATCGATCAGAACGGCTACGGCATCCGGGTGCCGGCGTTCGTCATCAGCCCGTGGGTGAAGCCCGGCCTGATCGACCACCAGACGCTGTCGTTCGACGCCTACCTGAAGCTGATCGAGGACCGGTTCCTGGGCGGCCAGCGGCTCGATCCTCGCACCGACGGATGGCCCGACCGGCGCCCGACGGTCAGGGAGGACGCGGCCCGCCTCGGCGATCTCGCGAAGGAGTTCGACTTCACCCAGGAGCCCATCCCGCCACTGATCCTGCCGATGTGGCCGGACGGCGCGGTGCGCGAGAAGAACCCGACCCCCTGGAGCGGCGGTTGAGCTCACCTAGCCGGTGGACGCGTACTGCACGAACGCGATGAACGGCAGGATCGAGTAGTCGTCCGCCGGCTCCACGGTCGCCCACGACGCGACGCGATCCACGTACCGCCAGTCGGTCTGATCGAACGGCCGGAACGGGTTCGCGCCGTCGGGCGGGCAGGGCGGCGCCGATGCAGGGCCGAAGAACCCGGTCGGGATGTATCCCGATGGCCCGTCGACACCGCCGCCGAGCATGATGTTGCCCGTCCCGTCGAGCGAGCCGACGATGTTCGCGGGCTGGTCCTGCGGGCAGTGCGGGAACACCGAGCCCGCCCCGATCACGAACGTCGAGCCCCACGCGTTCGCACCGAGGGCCCACGACAGCTCCGACGCCTGCAGGTCGGCGTAGCGCGACGTTCCCGTGACCTGGTCGTACCAGGCCGCCTCGGCCGACAGCCCGAACGCATGCGGAGCGGGATCGCCGTGTCCGGATCCGAACGCGAACGGATCCGCGGCAGCGGTCGTGACGGCGTGGTCGAGCTGCGCTTCGAGCCCGGCCCGCAGGTCGTCGGACGACACCGGCAGATCCGTCGGGTCGCCGGCGGCGTGCAACGCACGGATCAGCTCGACGTGTGCGAGGCCCGACACGTCGTAGAGGTTGAACGTGTCGTGCTGCTCGTCGGACTGCTTGAGGTACGCGCGGGCCCAATGCGCCGCGTCACCGAGATAGGTCGCGGCATCGGTGACGGGCAGACCCGTGGGGAGCGTGGTCGCGTCTCGCAGCGCCAGGTGCAGCTCGACGGCGCCGAGCTCCATGTCGTCCCGCCACATCTGCCCTTCGGGGTAGTACCCGCTCGGAGCGGTGGTGTGGTTCGTGGTGTGGCTGGTATCCGCCAGCGCGAACGCGGCCTCGCCGGCGCGCAGGCAACGGTCCGCGAACGCCTGATCGCTGCCCGCGAAGATCTGTGAGCAGAGCCCGAACGCCGCCGCCATCCGGCCGGCGATCGATGGCGGGATCGGGGTCCCGGGAGGCCCAACCCGGAAGACCGGGCGATGGGT
This sequence comes from uncultured Actinomycetes bacterium, assembly GCA_963736335.1. Taxonomy (GTDB): domain Bacteria; phylum Actinomycetota; class UBA4738; order UBA4738; family HRBIN12; genus JBBQVZ01. The sequence goes on from CAVTOC010000006.1 coordinate 277,789, forward strand.
CAGGTACGTGTAGGCACGGCCCTTCAACCCGTCGTCGACCTCCGGGAGCCGCCACACGTCGTGATCGGAGAGGTAGCCGAGACCGCCGTTCCCGATGCCCACCTGGTAGTACACGACCCCCCGATCCACGTCGATCATCTTCAGCAGCCACCGGAGGCCGAACTTCGCCTCGGCGCGGAAGTTCGGGCCGCCGTTCGTGAACAGGCTCGCGTCGTCGCGGAGCGCGAGCTGCATCGGCACCTCGACGAACGCGGCCGTGTGCACGAACTTGATGTAGTCGCCTGCGTCGAACCACCCGCCCTCGACGTCGACCGTGCCGGTCGGCACCAAGGGCTGCGACAGATGCCCGTTCACGTACACGGGGGTCTCGTACGCCGTCGCATGCGCGTCGTTCAGGTGGGACGGCTTGCGGTTCAGCAACCCCGGGACGACGTGGCGACCGTCGTGCTGCTCCTGGAAGAAGGCGAGCGCGTTCGACAGGAGGTGGTCGAAGACCGCCGATCCGCTGCCGATCTCGAACGGCGGGGATGTGGCACCCGCGGCCTCGAGTTCGTAGACACCCGGGTCGGCGAACGCATCGAAGTCGATCGTGTTCACGTGTGCGTAGCGATCGTTCCACGCGCCTCGATCGGCGCCGATCGCTCCGGAGAACGCCACGACGCCGCCATCTCCGACCAGGTCGAACGACTCGCCCTCGTGATCGTGGGTGGACAGGAGGAAGGCCTGCTTCGGCCCGTCCTGCACGTAGCCGACCTGATCGACGCGGACGTACGCACGCGCGGCAGCGCTCCCGGGAGCGGGCTGCGTCAGCGGAACCAGGACCAGGATGCTCGCGACGAGCGCGACCTTCCGAACGATCGACGACACGCCTCTTCCCCCTTCTCTCCCGGACGTCGCGAACGGTACCCGAGAACGGGGGCCGCGGCTACCGAGTCACGGCCCGCTCCTATACTCGCTGGCGATGCCCAAACGGTTCCAGATCCGCCCACCGGGCCTCAAGCCCACGACGAAGGTCGGCACGCTCGGCCCCTATCGCGGCCGGCTCGGCCTGGCGTGGGTCATCGCACCGATCGTGGCCGGCGTGGTGATCGTCATCGCCGCCTACTTCGCGCTCTTCCGCTGACGATGCGCTGGGATGCGTTCGTCGACGCATGTCCGGAGATCGGATCCATGGCGGAGGAGCGCTTCCGCAAGGACGAGCTGGTGATGATCGGGACGCTCCGCGCCGACGGATCGCCGCGGATCAGCCCGTGCGAGCTGGACGTCGCGGAAGGGCATCTGTTCCTCGGCATGATGTGGCGGTCGAAGAAGGCCCTCGACCTGTTTCGCGATCCCCGGTGCGTGGTACACAGCGTCACGTGCGACCGCTTGGGAACCGACGGCGACCTGAAGCTCTACGGGCGGATGATCGACGTGCAGGAGCCGGAGCTGCGTCGGGCGTACCGGGCGGCGATCAAAGCGCGGATCGATTGGGAGCCCGACGAACCGGAGTTCCACCTGTTCTCGCTCGACGTTGGGTCGGCCGGCTTCACGATCTTCGGAGACGCGCACCGCGCGCTGGCATGGAGCGCAGGTTCCGGCCTGCATCAGCTCCCGCTCGGGTGAGTCCTAGCCGACCTTCGTGAGCGGCGCATAGGCGAGGAGAACCCGCTTCTCCCCGACGTCGGGGAACATGATGCTCGCCTCGGCGTCGTCCCCCATCCCGCTCACCGTGGTCACGACCCCCTCGCCCCAGCGCTCGTGGATCACGGTGTCGCCGGCGGAGATGGCGACGGCGTCGCGCTTCGGGACGCCGGCGGGGCGCGGGGGCGTCCACCCGGGCTCGACGTCCGTCTGGCCCGACGTGCCGGGGAGGCCGACGACCGAATACCCGCGCTCGGCTCTCGTCCGCGCGGGGGGACGACCGTCGCGGCGTGGACGGCTCCGGGACTCGTGCTCCTTCAGCTCCAGGAGGTGTTCGGGGAGCTCTCCCAAGAAGCGCGACGCTGGGTTGTACTGCGTCTGGCCGAACAGCGTGCGGCTCCACGCATGACACAGATAGAGGCGGCGCTGTGCCCGCGTGATCCCCACGTACGCCAGGCGACGCTCCTCCTCGAGCGCCGCCGCGTCGGTCATCGACCGGTAGTGCGGGAAGATCCCGTCCTCCATCCCCACCATGAACACCACCGGGAACTCCAAGCCCTTGGCGATGTGCAACGTCATCAGGGTGATGACGGACTCCTCCTCGTCGTACTCGTCCTGCTCGCCCACGAGCGAGACCTGCTCAAGGAACCCGGCCAGATCCGTGTCGGGCTCCCGCGCCACGATCTCGGCGGCGACCCCCGCGATCTCCTGCAGGTTCTCGATGCGACCCTGCGCCTCGACGGTGCGATCTTCCTCGAGCTCGGCCATGTAGCCGGACTCCTGCGCCGCGAACTCCACCATCCGCGGCGGGCCCGCACCGTCGTCCAGGTGGGACCGCAGCGCGTCCATCACCTGGACGAACCCGGCGACCGCGCCCTTCGCGCGCGCCGCGAGCGTGGCGATCTCGTCCACGCGATGCGCGGCGTCGATCACGCTGATCCCTTCCTCCCGCGCGAACGATTCGACCGCCGACACCGTCGCATCGCCGATCCCGCGCTTCGGCATGTTGACGACGCGACGGAACGAGATGACGTCCTGCGGGTTGAGCAGCAGCCGCAGGTAGCCCAGGACGTCCTTGATCTCCTTGCGCTGATAGAAGCGCACGCCGCCGAAGACGCGGTAGGGAGCGCCGACGCGCATCAGCACGTCCTCGATCACGCGGCTCTGCGCGTTCGTCCGGTAGAAGACGGCCACGTCGCCGTAGCGGAACCCTTCGCTCTGGCGGAGCCGCTCGATCTCGTCCGCGACGAAGAACGCCTCGTCGTGCTCATCCTCCGCCCGGTACAGCACCGCCAGCTCGCCGTTGCCCGCCTCCGTCCACAGGCTCTTCGGCTTGCGGTGCACGTTGTGCTCGATCAACGCGTTCGCGATGCCCAGGATGTTCTGCGTGGAGCGGTAGTTCTGCTCCATCAGGAACACCGCCGCGTCGGGATAGTCGCGTTCGAAATCGAGGATGTTCTTGATGGTGGCGCCCCGCCACGAGTAGACGCCCTGGTCGGCATCGCCGACGACGCACACGTTTCGGTACCGCGAGGCAAGCAGGTTCACCAGCTCGTATTGCGCACGGTTCGTGTCCTGGTACTCGTCGACCAGGATGTAGCGGAACCGCTCCTGGTAGTGCTCCAAGACCTCCGGATGGAGCTTGAACAGCTTGACGGTCTCGGTGATCAGGTCGTCGAAGTCCAGCGCGCCGGCCGCGTGCTTGCGCCGTTCGTACTCCGAATACACGCGCGCGACGGTCTCTTCGTAGAAGTTGTCGGCGCTCCGGGCGTAGGCGTCCTCGTCCACGACCTGATCCTTCGCCCGGCCGATGGCGGCCGCCATCGCCTTGGGAGGGAACCGCTTGGGATCGAGGTCGAGATCCTTCAGCACACCGGCGATCAGCCGTTCGGTGTCGCCGTCGTCGTAGATCGTGAAGCTCGACGGGATGCCCAGATGGTTGTGCTCGCGGCGCAGGATCCGCGCGCACGTCGAGTGGAACGTCAGGATCCACATCCCCCTGGCGACCCGCCCTCCGACCAGGCCCTCGACCCGGTCGGCCATCTCGCGCGCCGCCTTGTTCGTGAACGTGATCGACAGGACCGCCCCCGGGTTCACGCGCATCTCGCGGATCAGGTACGCGACGCGATGCGTCAGCGCGCGAGTCTTGCCGGAGCCGGCGCCGGCCACGATGAGCACTGGCCCCTCCGTATGGAGGACGGCCTCGGCCTGGATGTCGTTCAGGCCTTCGAGCAGGGGGGAGCGGACGCTCACGAGCCGATTGTAGGTGGCTCCGGCGACCGCCCCGGTCGCGAACCGTTGAGAGAGCTACGGACCGAGGGTACGCTGGCCGCATCGTGAACGCCGAGGCGACCCTCCCCCGCGCGCAGACGGTGGCGCCTCGGCCCCGCCGGCCGCTCCCCGCGCTGATCCTCAAGTGGTTCGGCATCGGGTGCCTGATGATCGCGGCCGGATTGGGCGGCTACATCGGCTGGCTGCTCTGGGGCACCGGCCTAACCACCAAGGCCGCGCAGACGGACCTGAAGCAGACGTTCACGCACGTCGTCGACACGAAAGATCCCGCGCAGGCACCACCGGCGGGGGCCCCGGCGCCGCTCCGCGGCTCCGCGTACGCCGAACTGATCATCCCCCGGATCGACCTCGACCTGATCGTGGTCCAGGGCACGGACGAGGAGTCGCTCAAGAAGGGGCCCGGACACTATCCGGAGACCGCCGATCCGTGGGACCCGACGGGGCGTGTCGGCATCGCCGGTCACCGGACCACGTACCTGGCGCCGTTCTACCACCTGGACTCGATGCAGGTCGGAGATCCGATCACCCTCAGGACCGAGTACGGAACGTTCCACTACGTCGTTTCGGACGTGTTCATTGTTCAAGAGGCAGGCTCGGGCGTCGTGCTGACGCAGACGCCGACCCCGACGCTCGTGCTCACGACGTGCAACCCTCGCTACTCCTCGAGCCAGCGCCTGATCGTCACCGCCGACCGGGTCTGAGGCTCGATCGAGTCACTCCCACTCGATCGTCCCGGGAGGCTTGGACGTGATGTCGTAGGCGACGCGGTTCACGCCGGGGATCTCGGCGACGATGCGGCTCGAGATGCGATCGAGCAACTCGTACGGCAGCCGCGCCCAATCGGCGGTCATGGCGTCCTCGCTCGTCACGACCCGAAGGATCACGGGGTGCTCGTACGTGCGGCCGTCGCCCATGACCCCGACCGACTGCACGTCGGCGAGCAGCACCACGAACGCCTGCCACGTCTCGCGTTCCAGCCCGGCGCGACGGATCTCGTCGCGCACGATCCCGTCAGCGCCTCGGAGCATCGAGAGCCGCTCGGCGGTGACCTCGCCGACGATGCGCACCGCGAGCCCGGGCCCGGGGAACGGCTGACGCCACACGATCTCCTCGGGGAGCCCCAACTCCGCCCCCACGCGACGGACCTCGTCCTTGAACAGGTCGCGGAGCGGCTCGACCAGGTCGAACGCCATGTCCTCGGGCAGGCCCCCGACGTTGTGATGGCTCTTGATGTTGGCGGCCGTCGACGACCCCGATTCGATCACATCGGGATACAGCGTGCCCTGCACCAGGAACCCCGCGTCGGCGTGCTCCCGAGCAACCTCTTCGAACACCCGGATGAACTCCTCGCCGATCGCCTTGCGCTTGTCCTCGGGGTCGGTCACCCGCGCGAGCTTCGCGAGGAACCGGTCCGCAGCCTTCACGTGGACGAGCGGGATCCGGAAATGCCGGCCGAACGTCTCCTCGACCTGTGCCGGCTCGTCCTCGCGGTTGAGCCCGTGATCCACGAACACGCACGTGAGCTGATCGCCGACCGCGCGATGGACAAGGAGCGCCGCCACCGCCGAGTCGACGCCGCCCGAGAGCGCGCAGAGCACGCGGGCGTCACCGACCTGCTCGCGGATCGCGTGGACCGCTCGATCGATCACGTTGACGGGCGTCCAGTCGGGAAGGAGCCCACATCCGTCGTAGAGGAACCGCTTCAGGACCGCGATACCGCTCAGCGTGTGGGTGACCTCCGGGTGGAACTGCACGGCGTACAGACCGCGCTCCGGGTCTTCCATGGCCGCGATCGGGATGACGTCGGTGTGCGCCCCCACCCGGAACCCATCCGGCTCCCGGACGACCGCGTCGCCGTGGCTCATCCACACCTGCTCCGTCGCCTGCATGTCGGCGAGCAGCAGGCCGGGTCTGTCGACCGTCAGCGTCGTGCGTCCGTATTCGCGCTGCCCGGTCGCCGCCACCTCGCCGCCGAGCGCCTGCGCCATGAGCTGGTGCCCGTAACAGATCCCGAGGACCGGCACGCCCAGATCGAACACCCGCGGGTCCAGGCTCGGGGCACCGTCCTCGTACACGGACGCCGGCCCGCCCGACAAGATGATCCCGGCGGGGCGCATCCTGCGGAGCTCGCGGATCGAGAGGTCGTGGGGGACGATCTCGGAGTACACGTTGCACTCACGGACGCGCCGCGCGATCAGCTGCGCGTACTGCGCCCCCAGGTCGACGACCAGGACGGGGCGCGGGTCAGCTTGCGTCACAACGCTCCTCAGTGTCCCATCCCGACACGCTGTTGGGTTTGGTAGAGCTTGCCCTCGGTCTTGATCGCCGGCGCGATCACCAGCTCCGCCTTCTGGAACTCCTTCACGTTCGCGTAGCCGGTGGTGGCCATCGACGTCGCGAGCGCCCCGAACAGGTTGAACGTGCCGTCGTTCTCGTGCGCCGGCCCGACCAGGATCTCCTCGAGCGACGCGACCTGTTGCGTCTTGACGCGCGCCCCACGCGGGAGCGACGGATGGAACGTCGCCATCCCCCAGTGGTAGCCGCGACCGGGAGCCTCGTACGCGCGGGTCAACGGCGAGCCGATCATCACCGCATCGGCGCCGCATGCGATCGCCTTGGCGATGTCGCCGCCGGTCCGCATGCCGCCGTCCGCGATCACGTGACAGTAGCGGCCGGTCTCGTGCTGATGCTCGCGACGTGCGGCGGCGGCGTCCGCGATCGCCGTCGCCTGCGGGACACCGACCCCGATCACGCCGCGCGTGGTGCATGCGTTGCCCGGACCCACGCCGACCAACACGCCCACGGCCCCCGTCCGCATCAGGTGGAGCGCCGTCGAGTACGAGGCGCACCCGCCGACGATCACCGGCAGGTCGAACGTGGCGATGAACTCCTTGAGGTTGAGCGGCTCGGTCCGCGTGGAGACGTGCTCCGCCGAGACGACCGTGCCCTGGATCACCAGGATGTCGAGCTCGGCCTCGAGCACGAGCGGGGCGTACTCGATCACGCGCTGCGGCGTGATGGAGGCACTGGTGACGAACCCCGCGTCCTTGATCTCCCGGATGCGCTTCACGATGAGCTCGGGCTTGACAGGCTCCTTGTAGAGCTCCTGCATCCGGCGCGTGGCCTTCTCGTCCGGCAGCGAGGCGATCTCGTCGAAGACGGGCTCGGGATCCTCGTAGCGCGTCTGCAGGCCCTCCAGGTTCAGGCACGCGAGCCCGCCGAGCCGACCGACCTCGATCGCCGTCGCCGGCGAGACCCCCGCATCCATGGCGGACGCCATCATCGGGAGCGGGAACGTGTACGCGTCGATCTCCCAGCTGATGTCCACGTCATCGGGGTCACGCGTCCGTCTGGACGGGACGATCGCGACCTCATCGAGCCCGTAGGCTCGCCTGCCCGTCTTGCCGATGCCGATCTCGTACTCCATGGCCGCTACCCCCGCCTCGCTCGCCGACGCTCCGGAAACGCAAGACGCCCACCCGTTCCCGGATGGGCGTCATCGCTGCATGAACGAAGCCTAGCAGGCCCCGCGACTCAGGCTTCTTTGGCCACGTGCCCCGTGTCGGTGACCCGCAGGTCGGTCAGGCCCGAATGGACCCGGTCGCCCTCGATCATCGGCGTCGCATCGTCGATGTAGCCGTGTGACTTCAGCGTGTCCAGGACGTGACCCAACGACGCCTCGGGGTCTTCGGACTCGGTGTCGATCCGCAGCTCGGGGTTCTCGGGCGCCTCGTACGGATCGTCGACGCCGGTGAACCCGGTGATCTCTCCGGCGAGCGCCTTCTTGTACAGACCCTTCGGATCACGGTGCTCGGCGATCTCCGCGACCGACGCGTCGACGTGCACCTCGACGAACGCGCCGATCTGCGCGCGCGCCGCGTCCCGGGTCTCCTTGTACGGGGAGATAGGACAGCAGATCGTCGCGACGCCGTTGCGCGTCAGCAGGTCGGCGACGAACGCGATCCGCAGGATGTTCGTGTCGCGGTCCTCCTTGGAGAACCCCAGGCCCTTCGACAGGTTCTTTCGCACCTCGTCGCCGTCCAGGATCTCGGTCTTCAGGCCGCGCGCCTGCAGCTCGTGGTACAGCATCTCCGCGATCGTGGATTTCCCCGAGCCCGAGAGCCCGGTGAACCACACGGTGAACCCCTTCTCGCCTTGCGTCACAGGAAGCTCCTTCCGACGACGCCTTCCGGCGCCTCGATGTCGTACAGCTTGAGGATCGTAGGACCGACGTCGACCAGGTTCATCCCGTCGACGCGACCCATGGGCTGCCCGGGCAGGTTCTTCATGGCGAAGATGCCCGTGCGATCGTGGTTGGCCCCGTCCGGCCCGGTGTCGTTCTCGTAGATGTACAGGCTGGAGTTGCCGACCGAGCCCATCGAACGCCATTCCAGGTCGCCGAAGTACACGAGCAGATCGGGCGCGACGCCGCGGACCTCCGGATAGACGTCCTGCGGTTTCAGCACCTTGGTGCCCAGCGGCTCGCCGTCCGGTCCGGGGGCAGCCTCCAGCTTCGCCACCAGCTCGTCGCGGACCTCCTCGTACCGTTCGGGCTCGATCACGCCCTGCGGCTCGCGGCCCTTCACGTTCAGGAAGCAGCGCCCGTAGTAGCCGCCGTCGCCCCACGCGATCGTGCGGCTCCAGTCGATCGGCGCCTTGGCGATGGGCGTGGGCTCGGTGACCTTCTCCGTCATCGCGAGGTAGCCCTCCTGCATCAACCAGTCGTTGAAGCAGAGACCGCCCATCATCGGACGGGCGCCGTGATCCGACATCACGATCGTGATGGCGTCGTCCGGCAGGACATCCAGGAGCGCGCCCACCTCCCGGTCCAGGAAGCGGTAGTAGTCCTGGAACGCGGTCTCGAACTCGTTGCCGGGCACGTAGAGGGGATGGCGCGGATCGAAGTACTGCCAGAACACGTGATGGAGCCGGTCGGGCCCCATCTCCACCATCATGAAGTAGTCCCACGGCTTGTTCTTCACCAGTCGGCGCGCGACCTGGAACCGGCGCTCGGTCATCTTGAACACCTGGTCCAACACGAATCGCATCCCTTGTTCGCGGAAGTTCGGGATGTCGAAGATGTAGTTGCCGGGTCCGCCGAGCTCCTCGGCGACCTCGACCTCGAGCTCCTCCGGGAACGCGAACCGCTTCGCGCTGGGCGGTGTGAGGAAACAGCCGATGCGCCAGCCCGGGAACTCCTTCGGCGGCGGGAAGCTCGGCGGGACGCCGATCAACAGCGAGCGCATGCCCTTCTCGGCGAGCTTGTCCCACACCGCGGGTTCGTGGATCGAGGCCGACGTCGCGATCGACAATCCGTCGTACGTGTGGTCCTTGCGGTTGCGGAAGCCGTAGAGGCCGAGCTGTCCCGGCGTCTTGCCGGTCATCGCGCAGGCCCACGCGGGGACGGTGATCGGCGGCGTGATGCTGGCCAGGTCGCCATGCATGCCGCCGTCCATGAGCTTGCGGATGTTGGGGATCTCGTCGATGAGGTCGCGGAACAGGAGCTGCGGCGTTCCGCAGTCGAGCCCGATCACCGCGACCCTGGGACCTTGCTGCATGCCGAACATCCTTTGCGGTTCCGGGGTCTCGAGGCGGAGGCGGGCGTGACTGCTCACGGGGGCGCTTCCGCGGTTCGCGTATCCTACCAAGCCGCCTGAGACCCCGACCGACCTGCGGAGATGCTCCTCATGACGTTCCTGCGACGAGTGCTGAGCGCGCAAGCCGCCCTCTGGGCGGTGTTGGGCTTCGTGGTGGGGGTGGCGCCAGGTTGGCTCCTCCACACGGTGGGTCGCCAGCCGGCGATCACGGACGACGCCTGGTTCCGCGCCCTCGGCGTGATGGCCGTCGTCCTCGCCCTGCTGATGATGCTCGTCTCGCAGCGCCTGGAGGACGTGTGGTGGTGGGCGTGGGCGTTCGTGGTCCTGGAGGCGGGAACGGCGACGGTGTTCATGCTCCACGCGCTCTTCGGTCTCCCCGAAGGCGCATCGGCGTGGTCCTGGTGGTTGCTGGCGGTCGTGAACGGCACGTTCGCGGCGCTGGATATGGTGGGCCTCGGGCTCGCCGCGCAGGAGAAGCCGTTCAGTTGACGCCCGGCGGGTCGCTTCGTTAGCTTTCTAACGATTAGCTATGCAACCATCTCACGAGGAACCGCTTCCCCGCCTCGTCGTGCTGACGGGCAAGGCCGTCCGCGAGTACTTCGAGGAGGCGCTGACCCGGGCGGGAGCTTCCCTGGCCACCTGGGTCGTGTTGTACGGCGTGGAGCGCGGGGGCTGGGACAACCAACGGAACCTCGCGAAGGATCTGCGGATCGAGGGCGCGACGCTCACCCGGCACCTCGACCGGATGGAACGAGACGGCCTGATCGTTCGAACCCGGGACCCCGGCGACCGGCGGCAGTTCCATGTGGCGCTCACGCCGGCAGGTCGCACGCTGTATCGGCGACTCAAGGCGGCCTCGCAGAAGACCGGACAGCGCGTGACCGACGGGCTCTCCGAGCAGGACCAGGCGAACCTGCGGCGGATCCTCGCCCGCATCCGGACGAACGTGGGAGGCGCAGATGCAGATGAACGTACAGCCTGAGGCGCCTGCCCCGATGACCGACGGCGTGGTGATACGGACCGAAGGGCTTACCAAGGTCTACGACACGGGGGTGAAGGCCGTCGACGCGTTGGATCTGGACGTCCACGAGGGCGAGATCTTCGGGTTGCTCGGACCGAACGGTGCGGGAAAGACGACGACGGTTGGCATGCTCACCACGCGCGTGATCCCCACCGAAGGGCGCGCGACGGTCGCCGGCGTGGACGTCGTCGCCCATCCATCCGTGGCGAAGGCCCTCATGGGCGTCGTCTCGCAGACCAACACGCTCGATCGCAGCCTCACCGTGTGGGAGAACCTCTACTTCCACGGGCGCTACTTCGGGATGGGCAAGCGGGAATCCAAGCGCGTGGCGACGCAGGTGCTCGAGGTCTTCCGGCTCGCCGACAGGGCGGACGCCGACGTGTCCACGCTGTCCGGGGGCATGGCCCAGCGGCTCATGGTGGCGCGCAGCATCGTCCACCGGCCGCGCACGCTCTTCCTGGACGAACCGACGTCCGGCCTCGACCCGCAGTCGCGGATCGCGCTGTGGGAGATCATCGGACAGATCCATCGCGAAGGGCAGACGGTCGTGCTGACCACGCACTACATGGAGGAGGCCGACCGGCTCTGCGAGCGGGTCGCCATCATGGACCACGGCAAGCTGCTGGCACTCGACACCCCCGACGGACTGAAGCGTTCGGTGGGCGGGGACTCCGTCGTGATGATCAAGGCGGGTACCGAGCCGGATTTCTTGGCCGCGCACCTCCACGACCTCGACGGGATCACGGGAACGACGGTGATCGGGGAAACCGTGCAGCTCACCGCGAAGGGCTCCGAGGGACTCCTCCCCCGCATCATCGCCACCGCCGAGGCCGGGGGGTTCCCCGTGCACGACGTGTCCATCGAGGAACCCACGCTCGAGACGGTCTTCATCAACCTCACCGGGAAGGACCTGAGGGAATGAGCGCGCAGACGACCGCTCCACCGATCGGACTGCCTACGGTCGAGCCGTATCGCAGCACGCCGATGATCGCGTTCGGCTCGCTGATGCTGCGCGACCTGACCGTGCTCCGGAAGAACTTCCTGGAGTTCGTCCTCCGCACCGTGATGCAGCCGCTGTTGTTCGTGTTCGTGTTCACGTACGTGTTCCCCCAGATCGGGCAGGGGGTCGGCGGCGCGAAAGGAGAGGCCACGTTCTCGAGCATCCTCGTGGCCGGCGTGATCGCGATCGCCTGCATCTTCCAGGGCATCCAGGCGGTGGCGCTGCCGCTCGTCCAGGAGTTCGGGTACACGCGCGAGATCGAGGACCGCGTGATGGCGCCACTGCCGGTGTGGGCGGTCGCGAGCGGGAAGCTCTTGGGCGGCGCGGTGCAGGGATTGATCGCCGCGGCGATCGTCTTCCCGCTCGCCCACTGGGTCCCGATCACCGCCGTCCATCTGCAGATCGTGTGGTGGCGGCTCGTCACGGTGCTTCCGATCGCGTCCGTGCTCGGCGCCTCGCTCGGTCTGTCGATCGGGACCCGCGCCGACCCGCGGAAGGTCCCGTTGATCTTCGGTCTGGTCGTCATCCCGATCACGTTCCTCGGAGCGACCTACTACCCGTGGGCCGCGCTCACACCGATCCCGTGGCTCAAGGTAGCCGTCCTGGTGAACCCGCTCGTCTACATGAGCGAGGGCATGCGCGTGTCGCTCACACCCTTCGTCCAGCACATGCCGCTCTGGGGGATCTACGGCGGGATGATCCTGTTCACCGCGCTGCTCGGCTCCTGGGGCATCTCGGGATTCATCAAGCGCGTGCAGACCTGACGACGACCCGCCGCTACTTCCGGCGGAACCACCAGATGAAGAGCCCCCCGATCGCCAGGCCCCCCACGACGGCGAGGACGATGGTCCACGCGACGACCCTGACGGCAAGGATCCCGATCATGCCGAGGAACCTAGCCGAACGGAACCCGTCCCGCCAAGAGGTCGCCGACGCGCAGCGTCTCTCCGTCAGCGGTCACGACGCCGCGATCCTGCCGAGCGCGATGCGGTCCGCCGCCGCCTCGGGCGTGACGCCGTCCTTCTCGGCCGCCTCGAACACGTCGCGGAGCGTGTCGCCGATACCGGCCAGCCGCGTCGCCATGTCGTCCTGCGTCCAGCCCAGTCGCTCGTACCCGGCGAGGTGGAGCACGCCACCGGCGTTCACGACGTAATCCGGCGCGTACAGGATGCCCGCGGCGGCCAGACGATCCGCGTCGACGGACGCCGCGAGCTGGTTGTTCGCAGCGCCCGCCACGACGCGACAGCGCAGTCGCGGGATGGTGTCGGCGTTCAGCACGGCGCCCGTCGCGCAGGGTGAGAAGAGATCGCACGCGGTATCGAATGCATCCTCGGGTGCGACGATGTCGGCGCCGACCCGCTCGGCGACCGCCTTCGCCCGGTCGGCCACGACATCGGACACCACGAGCTTCGCGCCGGCGCCGGCCAGCAGGTCGCAGAGCGGTCCACCGACGGCTCCGGCTCCTTCGACCACGATCGTCCTGCCGGACGGATCGTCCGAGCCGAACGCGTGCGCCAGTCCGGCGCGGATCCCGTGGAACACGCCGATCGCCGTGTCGGGAGCCGACGTGCCGGAGCCCCCGGCGGCCACGCTCCGCCCCATCACGTGCGGACACCGCTCACCCACCACGTCCATGTCGGCCTCTGAGGTGTTCATGTCGCATGCGGTGACGTAGCTCCCGCCCAGTGACGCGACGAAGTCCGCGTAGCGCGCGCAGCAGCTCGGTCCGTGCGTCGCCGTCGGGGATCGCGGGAACCGCGAGCACCGACTTCCCTCCGCCGAACGGCAGATCGGCCATGGCGTTCTTGAACGTCATGGCCGACGAGAGCCGCAGCACATCTGCCAGGGCGTCGTCCGGCGCTGCGTACACCTTCATCCGCGTGCCGCCGAACCCGGGCCCGAGCGCCGTGGAGTGCACGGCGACGAACATCCAGGTCGAGGACGGTTCGTCGTAGCGTGACGCGACGAACTCGCCGTCCCAGCCTCGGATGAGGTCTTCGAACATCGGCGGCAGTCTAGGTCACGTCCGACGGATGCGCTCCAGGGCTGTGACGCCCGCCTCCCACGCCGCATCGATGTCCGCGTCGACCGGGAATCGCCCGTTGATCTCCAGCATGACCAGGCCGTGCGCCAAGGCCCACGCGGCCCGGGCACCTGCGACGGAACCCATCGCCTGGGCGAGCGGCGCCGCGGCCCGGTATTCGAGACCGACGGGGAGCCGCTCTCGAGGGAGCGGCCGATCGGTCATCAGCCGGTAGATGTGGGGATGCGCGCGCGCGTAGTCACGGTAGGCCGCTCCCAGCGCCGCGATCTGCGATCGCGGCTTCGAGGCCAGCGCCGCCTCGAACGCCGCGGTCGACTCCTCGAACCCGAGGACGATCAGTTCGAGCTCCAGCGACTCCTTGTCCGGGAAATGCTTGTAGAGCGACGGCGCCTTCATCCCCAGGTCGGCGGCGAGCCGGCGCATCGTGAGCGCCGACTCGCCGTCGCGTTCCAGGATCTGCCGCGCCGCCTCGACGATCTCGCGCCGCCGCGGCGTCAGCCCTGCGCCGACCTCGCCGGTCGTCACGCGGCCGTCGCCTTCGCCGCGGCGGCCCGGTCCGCGAGCGCGCGGTTCATGGCCTGGAACCCTTGCAGGGTGGCCGGCAGGATGGCCCGGCGCAGGAACGGCAGCAGGACCCCCCGGAACCGCTCCGACTGCACGAACCGCGTCCGGCCGCCGCCGTCGATCGGCTCAAGCTCGAACCGGTGGGCGCCGTCGAACAGGCGCGGCACGCCGCCGAGCCGTCCCAACCATCCGAACGCCGTGCCGGGCTCGTTGACCGTGACGGTGGGCTTCATGGTGAACCCGCGCGCCCCGGGTGGCTGCAGCCGCGCGTGCAGCCTGCCCCCCAGTGCCTGATCCCCTCGATGGACGTGATGAACGGGTTCCAGCTCCGGGTACGCCTCGAAGTCGGTGAGCACCTTCCACACCGTGCCGGGGTCGGCGTCGATCTCGATCTCCGCGCGCAGCTCGTTCTTCGCCGTCATGACTTGCTCCTTCCCGCTCCCGCCTCGAGGTCACTCCCCGTGGCTAACGTCGTTAGCGCAACATAAGTGAACAGCGTTAGCCTGTCAACCCGGATCTCGTCGACATGCAGCGACCTGGAGCAGCACGAAGGGCGGGGCGCTTCGCGCCCCGCCCTCGTGTGAGCGGTACCGGTCTTCGGTTCGGCTCAGTGCATGTGGCCGTGGCCCGCGGCCGCAGCGGCCTCGTCCTCATCCTCGGGCTTCTCCACGACGGAGGCCTCGGTGGTGAGCACGAGCGCGGCGATCGAGGCCGCGTTCTGCAGCGCCGACCGGGTGACCTTGGCCGGGTCGATGATCCCGGCCTTCACCATGTCGACCCATTCGCCGGTGGCGGCGTTGAAGCCGTTCCCGCTGTCGCCCTCACCGCGGAGCTGGGAGACGACGACCGCTCCCTCGTAGCCCGCGTTCGCGGCGATGCGCCTGGCCGGCTCGGACAGGGCATCGCGGACGATGTTCGCCCCCGTGGCCTCGTCGTCCTTGAGCTTGAGCTTCAACAGCGCGCTCTCGGCACGGACGAGCGTGACACCGCCGCCGGGGACGACGCCCTCTTCGACGGCCGCACGCGTGGCGGACACGGCGTCCTCGATGCGGTGCTTCTTCTCCTTCAGCTCGACCTCGGTGGCCGCGCCGACCTTGATCACCGCGACGCCGCCGGAGAGCTTGGCCAGCCGCTCCTGCAGCTTCTCCTTGTCCCAGTCCGAGTCCGTGTTCTCGATCTCGGCCTTGATCTGGTTGACGCGCCCCTTGACCTCGTCCTCGGAGCCCGCGCCCTCGATGATCGTGGTGTCGTCCTTCGTCACGACCACCTTGCGAGCGGAGCCCAGCAGGTCGAGCGTGGCGTTCTCGAGCTTGAGGCCGACCTCTTCGGAGATGACCTGCCCGCCGGTGAGGACCGCGATGTCCTGCAGCATCGCCTTGCGGCGGTCGCCGAACCCGGGAGCCTTCACGGCTACCGCGTTGAACGTGCCGCGGATCTTGTTCACCACGAGCGTGGCGAGGGCCTCGCCCTCGATGTCCTCGGCGATGATCGCGAGCGGCTTGCCCGACTGCATGACCTTCTCGAGCAACGGCAGCACGTCCTGCACGCTCGAGATCTTCTTGTTCACGATCAGGATGTAGGGGTCTTCGAGACCGGCCTCCATGCGCTCCTGATCCGTGACGAAGTACGGCGAGATGTAGCCCTTGTCGAACTGCATGCCCTCGACGAACTCGAGCTCCATGCCGAACGTGTTGGACTCCTCGACCGTGATCACGCCGTCCTTGCCCACCTTGTCGATGGCCTCGGCGATCAGGTCGCCGATGGCAGGGTCGGCGGCGGAGATGGAGGCGACCTGCGCGATCTCCTCCTTGGTCTCGACGTCCTTCGCCTGCTTCTCGATCGACTTCACGACCGCGTCGACGGCCTTCTCGATGCCGCGCTTCAGGGCCATCGGGTTGGCGCCGGCGGCGACGTTCTTCATGCCGCCCTTGACCATGGCGCGAGCCAGGACGGTCGCGGTGGTGGTCCCGTCACCGGCGACGTCGTTCGTCTTGGTCGCGACCTCCTTGCAGAGCTGCGCGCCCATGTTCTCCCACGGGTCCTCGAGCTCCACTTCCTTGGCGATCGTCACACCGTCGTTCGTGATGGTGGGCGCGCCCCACTTCTTGTCGAGCACCACGTTCTGGCCCTTGGGCCCGAGCGTGATGGCGACCGCGTCGGCGAGCTTGTCGACGCCGGCCTCGAGCGAGCGCCGCGCCTCCTCACCGAACCTGAGCAGCTTGGCTGCCATGGTGCCTCCTTCTGCGAGAGATGGAACGGGGCCCGGCGCTCGTCGCGCGCGAGCCCCCGCTCCGAAGCGTGATGGTTACTTGCTGGTTGCGCCTACGACGGCCAGGACGTCGCGGGCGGACAGGATGAGGTACTCCTCGCCCTTGACCTTGACCTCGGTGCCGCCGTACTTGGAGTAGATGACCTTGTCGCCGACCGCGACGTCGAGCGGGACGCGCGCCCCGTCCTCGAACCGGCCAGGGCCCACTGCCACGACGGTGCCCTCCACGGGCTTCTCCTTCGCCGTATCGGGGATCACGAGGCCCGAAGAGGTCATCTCCTCGCCCTCGTTCGCCTTCACGACGATCCGGTCCTCGAGGGGCCGCAAACTGAAGTCCTTCGCCATGCCCGTTCCTCCTTGTGTCCCTCGGCGTGTGCCTTAGCACTCTTGGTCGGTGAGTGCTAACAGGATACCCAGGCGAGTGCCAGAGGGTCAACGCGGAGGTCGACATGGTTCGAACCTCGCGGCGGCATGTAGGACTTGCTGAGGTCGAAATGGCACGATGCGCGGAGTGTCCTTGAGTTCGCGTTGATATTGCCATGAGGCCCAGATTCGGTTCGACCACGAGGTTTCTGGCGCGTCGTGCTATACGTCGTTGGCGGGCGTCGGAGCCCTTTTCCGCTGCCTGCAGTGACCAGCGATGGCTCCAGACGGGTCGTCCTCGGAGCCATCGCCGCTGACGTTCTTGAGCGCATCGGCGGCTACCGCCTGGGCACCGAGAGGCGTGTCTGGGCCTGGTCGCGGCAAGGTTTCGGAGTCACAGTGCTGACGGTTGTGCTGAGCCTGGAGATCGAACGCACCCGCGATAGGGGCCCGGCGTGGTTCGGCCGTGCGTGCTGGCCTGATCTGGTTATCGATCTGCGCTCCACGAGCTGGAGAGGCCGACCTGAAGCCCGCTAGGCTCAGGCATCGATCGCGCGATTGCTCAGGCTGACGCGATCTGTCAGGACGGGATCGAGATCCCCTTCAGGAACGCGACCGTCTCGGCGAGGCCGTCCTCCAGGTGGGTCCACGGCTTCCACCCGATCGCGTTCGGCGCGCTCGAGATGTCCAGCGCGATCCGCCGGAGCTCCCCCGCGGGCAGCGGCCCGTGCCCGGGCTCCGCGGTGAACCCGATGATGCCGGCGAGCAGCTGGTAGATATGGTTCACGCTCGACTCCAGGCCCGTGCCGATGTTGACGAGCTTCCCGGAGCCCTTCTCCATGGCCTGCACGAACGCGTGGACCGTGTCGTCGATGAACACGTAGTCCCGCGTCTGGTTGCCGTCCCCGTAGATCGATGGCGTCTCGCCGGCAAGCATCTTCGACGCGAAGATCGCGATGACGCCGGCCTCGCCGTGCGGGTCCTGACGCGGCCCGTAGACGTTGCCGAGCGCCAGCGCGGTGAAATCCAGACCGCGGTAGCGCTGATAGAAGCCCAGGTAATCCACGACGACCTTCTTCGAGATGCCGTACGGCGACGTGGGGTGGCTGGCCTGCGCGCTGGTCTCCTTCGCCGGCACGCGCTTGGGCTCTCCGTAGATCGTCCCGCCGCTCGCAGCGTAGATGACCTTGCGGACCCCGGCCTTCACCGCGTGCTCCAGCACGTTCAGCGCGCCCATCATGTTGATGCTCGCGTCGCGCGACGGATCCTCGAGCGACGGACGGACGCCCGACTGCGCCGCCAGGTGGAACACGATCTCGGGCCGGTGCCGCTCGAACAGCTGCTGCACGCCGTCGGAGCGCACGTCCATGTTGAAGAACGTGAACTCCTTGCCGTAGTTCCGGCCCTCGGCGAGGTTCGCGATGCGTCCCGGTCGTGAGGTCGTCGACGCTGATGACGCGGTAGCCCTCGGCCAGCAGTCGATCGGCGAGATGCGAGCCGATGAACCCGGCGCCCCCGGTCACCAGGACGGTCGTCACGACGCTAACCCTAAGTTCGGATCGGCTCCGATGTCGAGCGACGTTCGTTCCCCGCGAGCGAGTCTGGCGGCGCCGACACACGCGATCATCGCCGCGTTGTCCGTGCAGAGCTCGAGCGGCGGGAACAACACCCGCAGGCCCGCCGCGGTCCCGTCGCTCTCCATCCGCGCGCGCAACCGCGTGTTCGCGACGACGCCGCCGCCCAGCAGGACGGTGCCCACGTCGAGTCGCCGCGCCGCCTCGATCGTCTTGCCCACCTGCACGTCGACGATCGCCTCCTGGAAGCTCGCCGCCAGGTCGGGAAGATCGATGTCGCGGCCCGCGGCGCGCTCCGCCTTCACGTGCCGGAGCACCGCGGTCTTCAGCCCGCTCATCGAGGAATCGAAGTCGCCCGATCGCTCCATCGAGCGCGGGAACCGGATCGCGTCGGGGTTCCCGTCGCGCGCCATCGCATCGAGCGCCGGACCGCCGGGGAAGCCGAGCCCGATCAGTCGCGCCACCTTGTCGAACGCCTCGCCGGCCGCGTCGTCGAGCGTCTGCCCCAACACCTCGTACCGGAACAGCTCGGGCATGTGCACGATCATGGTGTGGCCGCCGCTGACCACGAGCGCGATGTACGGCGGCTCGGGCGGGCCGTGGGTGAGGAAGTTCGCCCAGATGTGGCCTTCGAGGTGATTGATCCCGATCAGACCGGCGCCCGTGGCGAGCGACACGCCCTTCGCCGCCGCCATCCCCACCAGGAGGGCCCCCACCAGGCCGGGGCCGACCGTGACCGCGACCCCGTCGATATCGCCGAAACCGGCGAGACCGGCCACGTCGAGCGCCTCGGCCGTGAGCGGGGTGAGCGCCTCGACGTGGGCGCGCGCCGCCACCTCAGGCACCACGCCTCCGAAGCGCTCGTGCAGGTGGACCTGGGCCGCGATGAGGTTGGCCCGAACGGTGAAGCCGTCCTCAACCACCGCGACGGCGGTCTCGTCGCACGAGGTCTCGATGCCGAGGGTGATCACGCGGGGCGCACGCCCTCCGGGAGCTCAGCGGCGATCTCGGCCAGGCGTGCGGCGAACTCCTTGGACCGGACGTCGTCGGTCCACATGATCAGCGCGTCCTCGTTCAGCTCCTGGTAGTAGTTCCGCCGGATCCCGACCGGGTGGAACCCGTAGCGGCCGTACAGCCGCTGCGCTCCCCAGTTCGAGACCCGCACCTCGAGCGAGACCGCGTGCGCGCCCATCGCCATCGAATCCACGATCAGCTCGTAGAGCAGACGCGACGCCACCTTGCGCCGGTGATGCATCGGGTCGACGGCGATGTTCGTGACGTGTCCCTCCTCGCCGTAGCAGATCAACCCCGCATAGCCGACGATCTCCCGGTCGATCTTCGCCACCAGGTAGCGGCGGTTGTTCGGCTCCGTCATCTCGGCCAGGAACAGGTTGGGACTCCAGGGACGCGAGTAGACCTGCCGTTCGATCGCCATCACGCCGCGCAGGTGGCGGCGGCGCATCGGGGTCACCTCAACCCTGGGCGCCTCTGGCTCGCTGATCCCAAGCGATCTCCGCATCCGACTTCCTTAGGTACATGGGAACGACTTCGAACAACCGATCGTGCTCCTCGCGCAAGAACCGAGGCAACGCCAACTCGACCAGGGCGGCCGCATCGGGATGCGCCACCGCCGGCGAGGCGAACTCTACCCGGCTCCCGAGCTCTTCGATCTCTCGTCGGTACAGGATGGCACCGTTGCCCACGCACAGCACCTCCCCGGCCACCGCCTGGAGCTCGGCGACCAGGTGATCGGGCTTCAGGACCAGGTGATCCGTCTCCCGCACCACCCCGCCCGGAACGGCGCGATAGATGGCAGCGAAGACCTCGCCCCGGCGGGCGTCGATCACCGCGGCGATCCGTCGGGACGTGTGTCGAACCACGTACGCGAGCGCGTCGAGGCTGGCGATGCCCACGATCGGCACGCCCAGCACCTGCGCCAGCGTCTTCGCGGTCTGGACCCCTACCCGGAGGCCGGTGAAGAGCCCGGGGCCGATCCCGACGGCGATCCCGCCCACCCGGTGCAGGTCGATATCCGACCATGCCAGGAGCTGTTGAAGCGCGGGGGTCACCGACTCCTGGCGGGCCCTGCCGGCGATCGAGACGCTCGCCAGCACCTCGACGTCCGTGCCGATGGCCACGCTCGTCTGGGGCGTCGACGTATCGATGCCGACGACGATCACGGGTCCACCCTCCAGGGCGACATCGCCTGCTCCAAGCGTTCCCAACGCTCGACCCAGGTCTGCCCGCCCGGCGTGAACGTCAGCCGGCGCGCGTCGCCCTCCGCGGTGCCGGTCAGCTCGATCGTGACGTGGTCGGCGGGCAGGACCTCCTCGACGGCGTCGCCCCATTCCACCAGCAGGACGGCTTCGCCGTCGCCGAGCTCCTCCAGGCCCAGGTCCATCACGTCCTGGATCCGCTCCAGCCGATAGACGTCCACGTGGGCGACCTCGAGACGGCCGTGATACTCCCGAACCAGCGTGAACGTGGGCGAGACGACGCGGTCGGTCACGCCGAGCCCCCGCGCGATCCCCTGCACCAGGGTGGTCTTCCCGGCCCCCAGCTCCCCCGTGAGGATCACGGCGTCACGCGCGCGAAGGAGATATGCGAACGCCTCGCCGACCGACCGCGTGTCGTCGGCCGTCTCGGCCGCGAGCTCGAGCCGCATCAGAAGAGCTCCAGCTGCTCCTCGCCGGCAGCCGTCTCACCTCCTGCGGGGTCCGCCGTCACCGTCGCCACGGGAGAAGGCTCGCGCAGCTCCTGGAGGGTCCGTCCGATCAGCACGAAGTCCTCGCGGAAGAGCTCGAACTGCTTGGAGCCATCACCCCCGCTGCGGAGGATCGCCGCCGGATGGAACGTCGGGATCACCGTCCGGCCGTGCCACGGGAACGTCTGTCCCCGCAGTCGGGTGATCCCCTGCGACGTGTTCAGGACGAACTTCGTCGCGAAGTTCCCGAGCGTGCTCACCAACATCGGCTGGATGATCGAGATCTGCTCGACCAGCCACGGCGTGCACGCCTCGATCTCGTCGGGCAGCGGGTCGCGGTTCGCGGGAGGCCGGCACTTCAGCACGTTGGCGATATAGACGTCCTCGCGTCGCAGCCCGATGTCACCGAGCATCCGCGTGAGCAGCTGGCCGGCGGCGCCGACGAACGGCTCGCCCTGCTTGTCCTCGTGGAACCCGGGCGCCTCGCCGATGAACATCAGATCGGCGTCGGGAGCTCCCACGCCGAACACGACCTGGGTCCGGGTCTCGACAAGCCGGCACCGTGGGCACGTCGCGGCATCCGTCGCGGCCTCTACCAGCGTCCGCGTCATGACGCCATCTCACCCGCCGCCGGATAGCCCGGGACGCCGGTCGCCGCGCGGACGCCGCGACGGATCGCCTCGGCGACAGCGTTCGACGCCATCTCCGGGAGCCGGACCCAGTCGGGCTCGACGTCACCGGTGCCGAACGCGAACGCGACGTCCCCGTCCCAATGCGTATGCGCCGGGCGGACGGCGAGCGCGATCCCGTCGTGCGCCGCGTACGCCAGCCGCAGGGCGCTCTCCCTGGTCAGACGGGCGTTCGTGCCGACACAGACGAGCGTCGTGTTCTCGACCGGCCACATGGGAGCCTTCGCGTCCGGATCGCCGCGGTTCCAGGCGAGCGCCGAGCCGTCGCGCTCGACGATCCGCCCGAGGGAGTTGACGGCCGCGAGCGCGCCGACGACCAGCTCCCCGCGCACCTGGGATGCCGTGCCCAGCCCGCCCTTCATGCCCGCGCCCGGGTCCGGGAGCTTCCCGACCGTGGCGCCGGTTCCCGCCCCGACGGATCCCTCGGGCACCGGTCCATCGGCCGCCGACTCACACGCCGCGTACCCCGAGTCAGCGTCGGGGCGCGCGGCCGGGTCACCGGCCCCCAGGTCGAACAGCACCGCGCCGGCGACGATCGGGATCCGCGCGAGGCCCGTCTCGAAGCCCACATCGTGCTCCTCCAGCCAGCGCAGGACGCCGCTCGCGGCGGTCAGCCCGAACGCGCTCCCGCCCGTCAGCAGGATGGCGTTCGCCCCGGGGATGAGCGTCTCGGGCCGAAGGGAATCCGTCCCCAGCGTTCCCGGCGCGCCTCCGCGCACGTCCGCGGCCGACACCGATCCGTCGGGGCACAGGATCACGGTGCACCCGGTGAGACCGACGGGGTCCGTCCAGTGCCCGACCCGCACCCCCGCGACGTCGGTGATCACGTCGTCGTCTCCGGCGCCGTCTTCCGAGCCTTCTTCGGGGCGCCGCCGCCGTTCGCGCGGGGACCGCTGCCCGAGAAGCAGCTCCTCGCGAACACGCGGATGTCGTGGTTCACCTCGGCCGGCCGTTCCAGCATGGCCATGTGCCCGGCGTGCTCGACCACCACGAGCTTCGCATCGGGCAGGGCGCCGACCAGGTCGACCGCGGTCGCGGGCGGCGTCACGCGGTCGTGCTGGCCCACGATCACGATCGCCGGCACGCGGACCCGAGGGAGCGCGTGTCGCAGATCCATCTCCATGAGCTCGGTCAGTCCGTCGGTCCAGACCTCCGTCCGCGCACGTCCGGCCAGGCCCACGATGTGGTCGACGAGATGCGGCTGAGCGTCAGGGCCGAACTGGGTCATCCGTGTGAAGACCCCTCCGGCGTCGCCGGGGCTCGCGAGGACGGCCCGGCGCAGGCGATCCGCCCTGCGGGCCGCGGTCGCGAACGTGCCCAAGCGGGGACGAAGGAGCCCCGCAACCGATCCCATCGCCCCTCGGAAGAGATCGGAGGACGAGGCGCCGATGAGCACCGCGCCGGTCACGCGCGGACCGAAGAGCTCCGGACGCTGCTCGGCCATGGCGATGATCGCCATCGCTCCCATGCTGTGCCCGACCACCACCGCCGGTCGGTCGGGGGCCACGGCGTCGAGCACCGCGGCGATGTCGCGCCCCATCGCGCGGATGGATAGGTCCCCGTGCGCCGCTCCCGCGCTCGCTCCGTGCGAGCGATGGTCCATCAACACGCACCGGAAGTCGTCGGCCAGGTCGATCCACTGCTCGTGCCAGACCGACATGTCCAGGCTGAACCCGTGGGTGAAGAGCAACAGCGGCGCGTCGGGCTCGCCGGCCACTCGCACCGCGATCTGCGTTCCGTCGAACGAGACGACGGGATCGAGCTCCTCCGGCGGGAGGTCGCCGATCGACGACGCCCCTTCGCTCGCCCGATGGTGACGGCCGACCACGATGCGTGCGACGGCCCCCGCCGCCAACGTACCGGCCGCGACGGCGGTGGCGATCGCCGCGGTGCGCTTGGTGCTCATGCCACGTGCTCCCGCGGCACCCGGGAGCCTATCCCGGTGACGATCTCGTAGCCGATCGTGCCGGCCAGGCGCGCGAGCTCCTCGGCGGTGACCGACTGTTCGCCTTGGCTGCCGATCAGGACGACGTCGTCGCCGGGCTCGACGGGCACGTCGCCGCAGTCCACGATCAGCTGATCCATCGTCACGCTCCCCGCCACCCGGCATCGATGCCCTCGGATCAGGACGTCGGCCCGGCTCGACAGCATGCGAGGGTAGCCGTCGGCGTAGCCGACCGGCACCGTGACGATGTTCGCATCGCGCTCCAGCTGGTACCGGTGCCCGTACGACACGCGTTCCCCGGCGGGCAGCCGCTTGGTCAGCACGACCTTCGAACGCCACGAGAGCGCCGGGCGCAACCCCAGGCCGTCGGCGACGCCGGGGGCGGGCTCTAAGCCGTAGATCGCGATGCCGGTCCGGACGAGATCGAGGTGGGTCTCCGGATACAGGATCGTGGCGCCGCTGTTCGCGGCGTGGAGCAACGCGGGCGTGTGTCCGGCCACCCGCACGTCCTCGACGATCGCCTGGAAGCTCTCCATCTGCACCCGCGTGGTCTTCTCATCCTCCGAGGAGCTGGCGAGGTGGGTCCACAGCGCCTCCAGGCGGAGCCCGGCGGACGCGACGCGATCCACGAACGCGCGCGTCGCCCCGGGCGGATACACGCCGACCCGGTGCATACCGGTGTCGACCTTCACGTGGACGCCCACGTCGCGTCCGGCCGCGGCGGCCGCCGATCGCGCGAGCGCCGCATCGGAGTAGAGGCTGGGCGTGAGCCCGACGGCGATCGCGGCGCCCTCGGACCCGGGCGGGAGCTCCGACAGGACCAGGATGGGTGCCTCGATCCCGGCATCGCGCAGCCGGAGCCCTTCTTCGACGAGCGCGACGCCGATCCACGACGCGCCCGCTTCGAGCGCGGCTCGCGCGACAGCGACGTCGCCGTGCCCGTACGCGTCGGCCTTCACCACGGCCATGAGCTCCGCGTGCTCCGGCTTGAGCACACGGACGTTGTGGCGGATCGCCGCCAGGTCGACCTCGACCCACGTGGCACGCAGCCGGCTCACGCATCCTCCCTGATCCGGTTCACGGCCTCCGGCACGTGTCGCGCGATCTCGCCGGCGAGCGTCCCCTCGCCCGACGACCGGCCGGCCAGGATCCCGGCGAGGCCGTGGACGTACGCGCCGGCGAACGCGGCATCCACCGGATCGAGCCCGCGAGCCACCAAACCTCCGATGATCCCCGTCAGCACGTCCCCCGATCCGGCGGTGGCGAGGACCGGTCCGCCCGTGGGGTTGATCCGCACGACGCCGTCGGTCGTCGTCACCAGCGTGCGGCTGCCCTTCAACAACGTCACGGCGTCCGTCCGCCCGGCCAGGGCACGGACGTGCGCGAGGCGGTCGTCCGCGAGCGCTCGCGCCGACACCCCCGAGAGACGGACGAACTCGCCGACGTGCGGCGTGAGGATCGCGGCGGACTTGCGATCCGCGATCTCGGCGTCGCGCCCCGTGAACGCGTTCAGCCCGTCCGCGTCGAGGACGATCGGCACCGGACAGTCGCGCACCAATCGACGGATGAGATCCGCGGTCTCCTCGTGCACGGAGAGGCCCGGGCCGATCGCGAGCGCGTCGGCACCCTCGAGACGTTCGAGGAGCGGGGCCAGAGCGGACATCGCGATGGTGCCGGCGGACGTCTCGGGCAACGGCAGGAAGGTCGTCTCCACCAGTCCCGCCTGCACGACCGGCAGGATGCCCTCCGGTACCGCCACCTGGACGAGACCCGCGCCGATCCTCCCCGCCGACGTCGCGACCAGGCGAGCGGCTCCCGTCATGTCGCGCGAGCCGGCAACGACGACGAGAACGCCCGTCGCTCGCTTGTGGGTGTCGATCTGGCGCTCGGGAAGGACGTCGTTCACGTCGTCGGGCTCCGTCAGGAACGCCTCGGCCACGATGAGGTCCGACGGGAACCCGATATCCGCGACGCGGACGGCGCCCGCCAACTCCGCTCCGGGCAGCACCACCACGCCGACCTTCGGTGCACCGAACGTCACGGTGAGGTCGGCACGGACCGCGTCACCCTCGACGGCGCCGGTGGCGCCGTTCACCCCCGACGGGATGTCGACGGCGACGACGGGAGCGGGCGACTCGTTCAGCCCGGCGATGGCGTCGGCCCAGTCGTCCTCGGGGATGCCCCGGAACCCGGTGCCGAACAGCGCGTCGATGGCGACGTCGGCCCGTCGCAACTCGCGGTCGAGCACCGCGTGATCGAACCGCACGATCCGGATCGACGGGACCTCGTCGAGTCGAGCGGCGTTCGTGGCGGCGGGCTCCCGCAGATCGTCCAACGGTTCGACGGCGACGACGCAGACCCGCACGCCCCACCGCGCGAGATGCCGGGCCGCGACCAGCCCGTCGCCCCCGTTGTTGCCCTTCCCGCACACGACGACGGCGCGCCGGCCGTACGTCCCGCCCATGACGTCGACGGCGGAGCGCGCGACGGCGCGTCCCGCTCGTTCCATCAAGGCTTCGTCGGAGATTCCGGCCGCTTGCGACGCCCTGTCGAGCGCCGATGCCTGATCGGGGGTGAGGACGGGCTTCATCCGGCGACCGCCACCGCGAACGCGACCGCGTTCGTCTTCTCGTGCGTGAACGTCACCAACACCTTCGTGATGCCGAGCATGTCGGCACGGCGCTTCGCGTTCCCCTCGAGGACGATCGACGGTGCGCCGCTCGGATGGCGGCTGACGTGGATGTCCTGCCAGCGCTTGCCGCGGTACCCGCCGAGCGCCTTGATCGTCGCCTCGCGCGCCGCGAACCTGCCGGCGTAGGACTCCGCGGGCCTCGCCTTCCCGTCGCAGTAGGCGCGCTCTTCGAGCGTGAACACGCGCTCCCGCATGGTCGGGTGACGGGCCAGCGCGCGCTCCATCCGGGCGATCTCACAGATGTCGACGCCCAGGCCCACGATCTCCACGGTGAAAGGCTAGACCACGCGGACGTGCGTGGAAGGTCCGGCCGGGGTTCTCGCTCCCACGGGCTACTCGACCGTCACGCTCTTCGCCAGGTTCCTCGGTTGGTCGACGTCACAACCGCGGAGCTTCGCCATGTGGTACGCGAACAACTGCAGGGGAACGGTGACGACGACCGGCGAGAGCAGCTCGGGCGTGGAAGGCACTTCCAGCACGTGGTCGGCCATCGCTCCGATCTGCTCGTCGCCCTCCGTCGCGATCGCGATCACCTCCGCGCCTCGGGCACGCACCTCCTGGATGTTGGAGAGCATCTTCGGATACACATGGCATTCCGTGGCGATCGCTACGACCGGCATGCCGTCTTCGATGAGCGCGATCGGGCCGTGCTTCAACTCGGCGGCCGGGAATCCCTCCGCGTGGACATAGCTGAGCTCCTTGAGCTTGAGCGCGCCCTCGAGTGCGGCGGGATAGCCCGTGTGCCTCCCGATGAACAGGACGTCCCGCACGTCTTTGAACCGCTCGGCCAGTACTTGGACCGCGCCGTCCAGTTCGATCGCGCGCTGGACCTGGGCCGGGAGCTCGTCCATCCGGTCCAAGATCTCGGCGATCTCCGCCGGGAACATCGAGCCGCGCACCTGCGCCAGGTAGAGCGCCACCAGGTACTGCGACACCATCTGCGTCGCGAACGTCTTCGTGCCGGCCACCGCGATCTCGGGACCGGCGTGCGTGTACAAGACCCCGTCCGCCTCGCGGGCGAGCGACGATCCGACCGTGTTCGTCACCGCGATCAGGTGCGACCCCTGGCGTCGCGCGTGACGAGCCGCCTCGAGCGTGTCGATCGTCTCGCCCGATTGGCTCACCGCGAGCGTCAGCGTGTCGGCACCCAGCACGGGATCGCGGTAGCGGAACTCGCTCGCGATCTCGATCTCGACGGGCAGGCGCGTCCAGTGCTCGATCGCGTACTTCGCCACGAGCCCGGAGTGGAACGCCGTCCCGCACGCGACCACGAAGACCTTGTCGACCTCGCGCAACACGTCGTCGGCGATCCGCAGCTCGTCCATCACCAATCGGCCGTTCACGACACGGCCAACCAGCGTGTCGCGGACGGCACCGGGCTGCTCGTGGATCTCCTTCAACATGAAGTCCTCGAACCCGCCCTTCTGGGCACGCGCCACGTCGTGCTCCACGACGATCGGCTCGGGGTGCTGCGCGTTCCCGTCGAAGTCGGTGAAGGCCACCCCCTCGCGCCGGGCCTCGACGACCTGCCCCTCCTCGACCGGGATCACGGTGGTCGTGCGGTCGAGCACGGCGGGGATGTCGGACGCCAGGAGCGTCTCGCCGTCGCCCAGGCCCACGACGAGCGGCGAGGAAACCCGCACACCGACGATGAGGCCGGGCTCGACCGACGAGACCACGACGAGCGCGTAGGCGCCCTGCAGCTCGCGAACGGTCCGGCGGATCGCATCGGTCAGCCCCGCTCCGTCGCGGACGTTCTCCTCGATCAGGTGGGCGATGCATTCGGTGTCGGTCTCCGACGACAGCACGTGCCCGTCCTTCTCGAGGCGGGCACGGAGCGACTGGAAGTTCTCGATGATGCCGTTGTGGATCACCGCGATCCGCCCGTGACAGTCCTGATGGGGATGCGCGTTGCGATCGGTGGGAGCGCCGTGGGTGGCCCAGCGGGTGTGGCCCATCGCTGTGTACCCGAGGAGCGGTTCGGCGTCGGCGAGCGCCGCCTCCAGCTCACCGAGCTTCCCGGCGCGTCGAACGACGGTCAGCCGTTCCGCGTCGTCCGCGAGCACGGCCACGCCCGCGGAGTCATACCCCCGGTACTCCAGGCGCCGCAGACCCTCCAGCACGATCGGAAGCGCCTGGTCGGGGCCCACGTAGCCCACGATGCCGCACATGGGACAAACCCTAGCAGCGGCTCAGACGTCGACCGGAGGACCCGGCTTCACGTACCGCCGAGGCTGGAGCGAACGACGCCGGCGAGCTCGTGCGCATGGCGGGTGGCATCGTCGGCGGCCTCGGCCTCCACCATCACCCGGACGAGCGGCTCGGTCCCCGAGGCCCGCACCAGCACCCGGCCGCCGTCGCCCAGCTCGTCCTCGGCGCGGCGGACGGCATCGCGCACCGCTTCCGCCCCGTCCAGGCCACCCGGATCGGCCACCCGCACGTTCAGGAGGACCTGCGGGAACCGGCGCATGCACGACGCCAGCTCCTCGACGCTCACCCCTCGGCGCGCGGCCAGGGACAGGAACCGGACGGCGGTGAGCAGCCCGTCGCCGGTGGTGGCCTGCTCGCGGAAGATGACATGACCCGACTGCTCCCCGCCGAGCACGGCGCCGCTCCGCAGCATCTCCTCCAGGACGTAGCGGTCGCCCACCTGCGTGGCCACCACGCGGACGCCCGCTTCACGCATGGCGTGATGGAACCCCAGGTTCGCCATGACGGTGGTGACGACCAGGTCGCCGGCGAGCGAGCCGCGCTCGTGCATCCCGATCGCGCACGACGCCAGCACCTGGTCACCGTCGACCACGTTGCCTCGCGCATCGGCGAACAACGCCCGGTCGGCGTCGCCGTCGAGCGCCACACCGGCGTCGGCACCCAGACGGACGACCTCGGCGGCGACCACGTCCGGATGGAGCGCGCCGCATCCGACGTTGATGTTGTCGCCGTCGGGATGGTCGAACATGGGGTGCACGTGGGCACCGAGCCGACCCAGCAGGCGAGGTGCGAGCTCCGACGCCGCGCCGTTCGCGCAGTCGACCACGATCGACAGGCCCTCGAGCGACCCCTCGGACGATTCCACCAGGTGCTCGAGGTAGCGTTCGCGCCCGATGCCGTTCTCGGTCACCCGTCCGGGTTCGCGCGCCGGCCCGGACGGTTCGGCCAGCAGTGCCTCGATCTCGTCCTCGAGCGCGTCGGAGAGCTTCGTGCCGTCGCGAGAGAAGAACTTGATGCCGTTGTCCTCCGGCGGGTTGTGCGATGCGGAGATCACGACGCCCGACGACGCGTGGAGCTCGATCGTGAGGAACGCGATCGCCGGGGTCGGCTCGACACCGGCCAGGATCACGTCGCCTCCGGCCGACCGGATCCCGTCCGTCAACGCCTCCTCCAGCCAGATCCCCGAGCGACGCGTGTCGCGCCCCACGAGGAACGTCGGGCGGTCGGTGCCGTGCCGCCCCAGGACGACCACGGCGGCGCGACCCAGGCCGAAGGCCAGCTCGTGTGTCAGCTCGGTGCCCGCGACCCCGCGCACGCCATCGGTTCCGAAGAGTCGTCCCACGTCGGCAAGGCTACCCGAGCCCGCCGATCCGTTGCCCCGGAACCGGGCGGGTGTGGGAGTATCGGCCCATGAGCGACAGCGAACGGCTCGTGCGCGTCTTCGCCACCGGCAACGGGTTCGACGGGCTGTTGACGAAGGGGCACCTGGAGGCCGAGGGCATCACGGTGCTGATCAAGGGCGAGAGCGAAGGACCGTACCGTGCCGGGCCCGTGTACCTCTGGGTGACGTCGGCCGACGAGGGGCGGGCCCGGGAGGTCATCCGCGCCATCGCGTCCGGGGCGTACGCGACCTCGGACGACGATGTGCTGGGGGTCGGGGAACGCGAAGCGCTCGCGCGCGACATCTCGAACGAGCAGCCGCAGCGCTGAGCGCCGGCTACCGCTTGGAGTACTGGGGGGCCTTGCGCGCCTTCTTGAGCCCGTACTTCCGACGTTCCTTCTCACGGGCATCGCGTCGCAGGTAGCCCTCGGCCTTCAGCTGCGCGCGAAGCTCGGGGTCGAGGTCGAGCAACGCCCGGGAGATGCCCAAGCGGATGGCGCCGGCCTGACCCGCGATGCCGCCGCCGCGGATCGTGACGATGACGTCGAAGTCCTTCTCGCGTCCGACCAGGCGGAGCGCCGAGACCGCGACCATGCGGTGGACCCGCGTCGGGAAGTAGTCGTCCAGGGAGCGGCCGTTGATGTCGAAGTTCCCGGTTCCGGGGATGAGCCGTACGCGCGCCACCGCTTCCTTGCGGCGTCCCGTGGTGATCTTCGCGGCGGTCGTGGCCACTTACGACTCCTCTTCGTTCTTCTTGGCGGTGGACTTGCGAGCGGTGGACTTCTTCGCGGTGGTCTTCTTCGCCGTCGTCTTGGCAGTGGTCTTCTGGGCCGACGATGCCGTGGTCTTGCGCGCCGTCGGCTTCTTGGCGGCGGACTTCTTCGCCGGGGACTTGGCCGCGCTCTTGGCCGTGGTCTTCGGCTTGGCGGCGGGCTTCTTGGCCCCGGGCTTGTCGGGGGTCGGTGCGGTCGTGGCCCTGGACACCCTCCGCGTCGGGTCGGGGCTGCTTCTCGGGCAAGCCTTCCCAGACGGGCGGCTGGCCGAGCGTGTACGGCACCGGCTGCTGGGCCTGGTGCGGGTGCTCGGCGCCGGGGACGACGTGCAGCTTCTTGATCATCGAACGACCGAGGCTGTTCTTCGGGAGCATGCCGCGCACGGCCTTCTCGATCACCCACTCCGGCTTGGTGGCGAGCAATGTGTCGTAACGCGTCCCCGTGATGCCGCCGGGGTAGCCGGAGTGCCGATACGAGATCTTCTTGGCTTCCTTGCCACCGGTCATCTCGATCTGCGCCGCGTTGATGACGATGACGTTGTCGCCGACATCCATGTGGGGCGCGAAGATCGGCTTGTGCTTGCCGCGCAGGATGGCGGCGACCTCCGAGGCCAGGCGTCCGAGAACCAGGCCGCTGGCATCGATCACGTACCAGCGGCGCACGATGTGCTCGGGCTTCGGAGAGTAGGTCTTCATACGTGGGAAATCGGCCGGGCGTCCCGGCCGATGGGCAAGACTACCTGCGGGAACGCAACTCCGTCAAAGCTGGCGCGCCTCACGACCGGCCGCCGGTCCCCGGACGCGTCCCGTAGGACACGCGTTCGAGGGTGAGACCCCGCGGCGGCGCCGGCTGCGACAGCACGGAGCGCTTCCGAGCCTCGAGCATGGTCCGGACGTCCTGCGGCTCGAGCTTGCCCTCACCGACCCTCACGAGCGTTCCCACGACCGTACGGACCATCTGGTGGAGGAACGCGTTGGCCCGGAACCGCAGGGTGACCAGCGAGCCCTCGCGCGTGATGGAGACCCGCTGGAGATCGCGAACCGTCGGCTTCCCCGGGCCGGGATGTCGGCAGAACGACGTGAAGTCGTTCTCCCCGACCAGATACCGAGCCGCAGCGCGCATCGAACCGATCGACAGCTCCCCCGGCCGGTGCCAGACGTACCGGGCCGTGAACGGATCGGCGACGGGGGCGGTGTCGATCGCGTAGCTGTATCCGCGCGCCGTCGCCGAGAAGCGGGCGTCGAACCCCTCGCGGACCTCACGTGCCTCCACGACGACGATCTCCGGCGCGACGCGGCCGTTGACCGCCTTCTGGATGCGCTCCGGCGCAAGCTGGCCGGGCGTGGGGAACGATGCGACCTGACCCCGCGCGTGGACGCCCGCATCGGTCCGTCCGGCGACGGACAGTCGGACGTCGTGACGCATCACGCCTTCCAGGACCGCGACGAGCGACCCCTCGATCGTCCGCACACCCGGGTCACGTTGCAGGGCCCAGCCTCGGAACCCTGTGCCGTCGTACGCGAGCGTCAGCCGGATCACGCGCATGGACGGCCCCTCAGCGGAACGGGCGCTACGCGTTCTCGCGTTCGACGAGCTCGATGCGCGCCATGGCGGCACCGTCTCCCGCCCGCGGACCCAGCTTCATGATCCGCGTGTAGCCGCCCTGCCGATCGGCGAACCGCGGTCCGATCTCGTGGAACAGCCGGGCGACGATGTCGCGGTCCGGGATGTCCTTCAGCACCTCGCGTCGCGCCGCCAGATCGCCGCGCTTCGCGAACGTGATCAGCTTCTCCGCGTACGGACGGAGCATCTTGGCCTTGGCCTCGGTCGTGTTGATCGCCTCGTTCACGAACAGCTGCTTCGCGAGCGTGGAGAGCAACAGCTTCTGGTGGGCCGGGTTCGACCCCAGCCGCGCTCCCTTCTTCGGCTTGGGCACGCGTTACTCCTCCCGCAGACCGAGACCCAGCTCTTCGAGCTTGGCCTTGACCTCGTCGATCGACTTCTGGCCGAAGTTGCGGATGTCCATCAGCTCGGACTCGGACTTCTGGACCAGGTCGCCGACGGTGTTGATGCCCTCGCGCTTCAGGCAGTTGTAGGAACGAACCGACAGATTGAGCTCTTCGATCGTGATCTGGTAGTCGCTGGGGAGCTGCTCGTCCTCGGCGGGCCCGACGGTGACGCTCGCGGCCTCGGCCAGCTCGGCGAACAGGTTCACGAGCTCGAGCAGCGTTCCGCCGGCGGACGCGACGGCCTCGCGAGGCGTCACCGAGCCGTCGGTCTCGACGTCCAGGATCAGCCGGTCGCGGTCCGTCATCTGCTCGACGCGCGTGTTCTCGACGGCGTAGGAGACCTTGCGGACCGGCGAGAAGATCGAGTCGACGGGGATCACGCCGATCGGGTCGCGGGCCTTCTTGTTCTTGTCGGCCATGCGGTACCCGACGCCGCGCTCGACCGTCATCTCCATCTCGAGGTTGGCACCCTTGCCCAACGACGCGATGTGAAGGTCGGGGTTCAACACCTCGACGCCGGCGGGCGGCGCGATGTCACCGGCGGTGACCTGCGCGGGGCCCTTGGCCTTGAGGTACACGGTGGTGGGCTCTTCGAGCTCCGAGCGAACCACGAGCTCTTTGAGGTTCAGGATGACGTCGGTGACGTCTTCGGTGACCTTCGGGATGGTCGAGAACTCGTGCAGCACACCGTCGATGCGGACCGACGAGATCGCGGCACCGGGGATGGACGACAGGAGCGTGCGTCGGAGCGAGTTCCCGACCGTGTAGCCGAAACCGGGTTCGAGCGGCTCGATCGCGAACTTCGAGCGGATGGGCGAAAGGACCTCTTCGGTGATCTGGGGTCTGGCGACGATGAACAACTGACTGCCTCCTTCGGCGGGGGATCAACCACTGCTACCCCACCCGTACGGTGCCCGGACGCCGTCGTGACGCCGGGTGCTGCCGCGTGTCAGACGCGGCGGCGCTTGCGCGGCCGGCAGCCGTTGTGCGGCACCGGCGTCACGTCTTGGATGCCCGAGACCTCGAGTCCCGCGGCCGCGAGCGATCTGATCGCGGTCTCGCGGCCCGAGCCCGGGCCCTTCACGAACACGTCCACCTTCTGCAGGCCGTGCTCCTGGGCCTGACGAGCGGCTTTCTCGGCCGCGAGCTGCGCGGCGAACGGCGTGGACTTGCGGGAGCCCTTGAAGCCCACGTTGCCCGCGCTCGCCCAGCTGAGCGTGTTGCCCTGCAGGTCGGTGATGGTGACGATGGTGTTGTTGAACGTCGACTTGATGTGCGCCTGCCCGTGGACGACGTTCTTCTTCTCGCGCTTGCGGGCTTTCTTCGCTTTGGGCTTCGCCATGTCGTGAGCTCCCTCGAACTACTTCTTGCGGGCGGCCTTCTTCTTGCCGGCGATCGTCTTCTTCGGTCCCTTGCGCGTGCGTGCGTTGGTGTGCGTGCGCTGCCCGCGGACCGGGAGGCTGCGCCGGTGGCGGATGCCCTGGTAGCACCCGATCTCGATCTTCCGCTTGATGTCCTGCGCCACCTCGCGTCGGAGGTCTCCTTCGACCTTGAGGTTCTGGTCGATGAAGGCGCGGATCTTGAGCACCTCGTCCTCCGATAGATCGCGGACCTTGGTGGCCGCATCCACACCGGAGCCGGCGACGATCTTGCCGGCGCTGGTGGTGCCGACGCCGTAGATGTAGGTCAACGCGATGTCCAACCGCTTGTCGCGGGGAAGATCGACACCTGCGATACGTGCCATCCGCTTCCTCCTGTTGCGGGCCTACCCTTGAGGCCCGCTACCCCTGCCGCTGCTTGTGCCGCGGGTTCGTGCAGATCACGAGGATGCGGCCGCGCCGGCGGATGACGCGACACTTGTCGCACATCCTCTTCACCGACGGCCGGACCTTCATCGCTCGCTCCTACTTGTAGCGGTACACCACACGGCCCCGCGTGAGGTCGTACGGCGAGAGCTCCACCAGGACCCGGTCCCCCGGGAGGATCCGGATGTAGTGCATCCGCATCTTCCCCGAGATGTGGGCCAAGACCTTGTGCCCGTTCTCCAATTCGACCCGGAACATGGCATTGGGCAACGGCTCGATGACCGTTCCCTCGACCTCGATCGCGTCTTTCTTCGGCACGCTCCAGGTGTTCCTGTCTGCTCTTGGTCGTCGCCCCGGCCCACGGACCAGCCTGAACTCGCCTCCGGGCGGGGCGAATGGTCAGTATACGTGCAGGTCACCACGTACGTCACCCACACACGCTCGTCGGCCCGGCGATCGAGTCAGCCGGTCCGCGACGTCAGGACCTCGTGACCGTCGTCGGTCACGGCGATCGTGTGCTCGAAATGGGCCGCGAGCGACCCGTCGGCCGTGACCACGGTCCATCCATCCGCCAGCACCTTGGTCTCGTGGCTCCCCAGCATCACCATGGGCTCCACCGCGATGACGAGCCCCGGCTTGAGCTCGGGGCCGCGGCCCGGAGATCCGAAGTTCTGGATGAACGGGTCCTCGTGCATCGCTCGTCCGATCCCGTGACCGCCGTACTCCCTGACCAGCGTGAACCCGGCTCCCTCCGCGACCTGCTGGATCGCGGCGCCGATGTCGGAGAGCCTCCCCCCGGGGCGGATCACATCGATGGCGGCATCCAGCGCGTCCTCCGTCACCCGGACCAGCTTGTCCGCCTCCGGTGAAGGAGGCTGGTCGCCGACGATCACCGTGACGGCTGAGTCCCCCTGGAAGCCGTCCCAGATGGCCCCGCAGTCGAGCGACAGCACGTCGCCCGTCTTCAGTGCTCGCGTCTTCGACGGGATGCCGTGCACGATCTCGTCGTTGACCGACGCGCAGATGGTGGCCGGATACGTCCCCTTGTAGTCGAGGAACGACGGGATGCCGCCCGCATCCCGGATGCTGTCCTCCGCGATCGCGTCGAGGTCGGCCGTGGTCATGCCCGGCGCGACCCGCTCCAGCATCGCAGTGATCGCATCCGCGGTGATGCGACCGGCCACACGCATCTTGGCGATCTCGTCAGGCGACTTGTAGATGATCACGTCGATCTCACTCCTCGATGTCGGAGAGCACGCCGAGCGTCCGCTCCGTCACCTCGTCCTCGTGCGCCTGCGCGTCGACCTCGCGCAGCAGGCCTCGTTCGCGATAGAAGTGTTCCAACGGAGCGGTCTGACTGCGGTACACCTCGATCCGCCTGCGGACGGTCAGTTCGTCGTCGTCGGAACGGCGCTCCAACTCGAATCCGCATACGTCGCAGATCCCTTCCTTCACAGGCGGTTTGAACTCCAGGTTGTAGGTCCGCTTGCAGTTGGGGCACGTCCAGCGCGCGGTGAGGCGCCGGATGGCCATCTCGTCCGCGATCGCGAACTTGAGGACGGCGGACAGCGGCCGCCCCACCGCGTCGAGGGCCTCGTCGAGGGCCTCGGCCTGCGGGACGGTGCGGGGGAAGCCGTCGAGGATGAACCCCTTCTCGGCGTCGGGATCGTTCAGCCGCTGCATCACCATCTCGACCACGAGGTCGTCGGGGACGTACTCGCCGCGGTCCATGAAGGTCCGGGCCATGACGCCGAGCCGCGTGCTGTCCTGCACGTGCTCGCGCAGGATGTCGCCGGTCGATATCTGCGGGATGCCGAAGCGGTCGGCGAGCTTGGCGGCCTGCGTTCCCTTCCCAGCGCCAGGAGGGCCGAGGAGCACGAGACGCATGGCTACTTCAGGAAGCCCTCGTAGTGGCGCATCATCAGCTGCGACTCGATCTGCTTCATCGTCTCGAGGGCGACGCCGACCGTGATCAGCACGGACGTGCCTCCGAACGGGAACTGGTTGAACGCCCAGTAGGCGAGCACGATCGAGGGAACCAGCGCGATGGCGGCCAGGAACAACGACCCCGGAAGCGTGATGCGGACCAGCACGTAGTTGAGGTAGTTGGCGGTCGGCGGACCGGGCCGGATCCCGGGGATGAAGCCGCCCTGCTTGCGGATCTGGTCCGCCGTGCGGACGGGATCGAACTGGATGGCGGTGTAGAAGTATGAGAAGAACACGATCAGCAACGTGAGCATCGCCATGTAAACCAGACTCTTCTGGTTGTTCACATAGTTCGTCACGAAGGTCTGGAACCAGGAGGCGTGGATGACGCTCGCCAGCAGCGTCGGGAAGTACAGAACCGAGGTGGCGAAGATGATCGGGATGACGCCTGCCTGGTTCACCTTGAGCGGCAGGTAGGTGCTCCCACCTGACGTCATGCGACGGCCCACCACCCGTTTCGCGTACTGGATGGGGATCCGCCGCTGACCCTGGTCCATGAAGACGACCGCGACGATGATGGCCAGCCCGATCAGGAGGATCACGACGAACTTGCCGGTGCCGCCCTGCAAGAGGATGCCATGCCCCTCCGACGGCAGCCGCGAGATGATGCTGGTGAAGATGAGGATGGACATGCCGTTGCCTACCCCTCGCTGTGTGATCAGCTCGCCCAGCCACATGACCATCGCGGTTCCGGCGGTGAACGTGAGGATCACGAGTGCGATGTTGGCCGGTGTGAACAGCGTGCCGGGGAAGACGTCGATCCCGCTCTGCGACTTGTTGTGGAACAGGAAGACCAGCCCCGTGGACTGGAGCAGCGCGAGGACGACCGTCAGGTAGCGCGTCCACTGGTTGATCTTCTTGGTTCCGGCCTCGCCCTGGTCCTGCCACTGCTGCAGCTTCGGGATGACTACCGTGAGGAGCTGCATGATGATCGAGCTGGTGATGTACGGCATGATGCCCAGCCCGAACACGGCCATGCGTCCCAGGGCGCCGCCGGAGAAGAGGTTGATGAGCGAGAGGAAGCCGGTCTGCCCCTGCGCGTTGATCTGGCGCTGGAGCTCCGTGATGTCCACGACCGGTACCGGGACGTGGCACCCGAACCGGTAGATGGCGATGATGAGCAGCGTGAAGAGGAGCTTGTTCCGGAGGTCCGGAACGCGGAACGCGTTAAGGAAGGCCTTCAGCACGGTGGTCTATCGTACCCCGGCCTAGCCGAGAACCTCGGCTCGGCCCCCGGCCTGCTCGATCTTCGCCTTGGCGGCGTCCGAGAAGGCGTGGGCTTTCACGACGAGCGCGTGGTCGATCTCACCGCGCGCGAGCACCTTCACCGGGCTGCCCTTCCGGACGAGCCCGTGCTGGTAAAGCGCCTCCGGCGTGACCTCTCCGTCGGCGTAGTGCTTGGCCAGGAGCTCGACGTTCACCACCGAGTACGCGTCGCGGTTCGGGTTGGTGAACCCCTTGAGCTTGGGGACCCGGCGTTGCAACGGGATCTGCCCGCCCTCGAAACCGGACGGGACGTTCTTGCGCGCCCCGGTCCCCTTCGTGCCGCGTCCGGCCGTCTTGCCCCGGACGCCGGCGCGCCCGCGTCCGACACGCTTGCGATCCTTCGTCGAGCCCTCGGCGGGATGCAGGTGATGGAGCTTCATCCGTCCACCTCCTCGACGTCGACCAGGTGGTGCACCTTCGCGACCATCCCCCGGACGGACGGCGTGTCTTCCTTGATGACCGAGTCGTTGATCCGGTGCAGGCCGAGGCGACGGACCGTGACCTTCTGGTCCTTCGGGCGATCGATCACGCTGCGCCGCTGCGTCACCTTCAGCTTGCTCATCGACGACCACCACGCGGTCCGGACGGGGCTCGCGGCTCGTCGCTGTAGACCTCTTCGAGCGCGGCGGTGCGCGCGGCCAGCATCCGTGCCTCGGCAGCCGCCACCGCCTCGAGCATCGGCTTGGGCGCGATGTCGACCATCTCGCGCCCGCGGAGCTGCGCGATGTCGCGGGGCCGGCGGAGCGATTGCAGCCCCTGCACGGCCGCCTTCACGATGTTGATCTGGTTGGAGGAGCCGAGCGACTTGGACAGGACGTCCTTGATGCCGGCGCACTCGATCAGCGCGCGGACGGCGCCGCCCGCGATGACCCCGGTCCCGGGTGCGGCAGGCTTCAACAACACGCGCCCCGCTCCGGCTTGGCCGATCACCGTGTGCGGGATCGTCGTTCCCATCATCGGGACCTCGAACATCCGGCGGCGAGCCTCCTCGACGCCCTTGGCGATGGCGGCCGGCACCTCCTTGGCCTTGCCGTAGCCGACGCCGACGCGGCCCGCGCCGTCACCCACGACCACGAGCGCGGCGAACGAGAACCGACGGCCGCCTTTGACGACCTTCGCCACACGGTTGATCGAGATGACCCGCTCTTCGAACGGGCTCTTGTCCTGGGAAGTCGCGTCGTATCGCCTCATGTCAGATCTGGAGTCCTCCCTCTCGAGCGCCCTCGGCGAGCGCCGCGACACGGCCGTGGTACAGACGGCCGCCGCGGTCGAACACCGCGCGTTCGATGCCGGCATCCTTCGCGCGCTGCGCGATCAGCGTTCCGACCGCTTTCGCGCGAGCCGTCTTGCCCTCGCCGGAGATCTCGCGGTCCGACGCCTGCGCGATCGTCGCCGCGGTGCGGTCGTCGATCAGCTGCGCGTAGATGTACTTGTTCGAACGGAACACGGCCAGCCGCGGCCGCGACGCGTCGCCCGACACCTTCTTGCGCACGCGACCGTGACGACGGATCCGTGCTGCTCGCTTCGCGTCCATCAGGCAGCCCCCGTCTTCGCGGCCTTGCCGGCCTTCTTCCGCACGTACTCGCCCTCGTACCGGATGCCCTTGCCCTTGTAGGGCTCGGGCTTGCGCACCTTCCGGATGTTCGCGGCGATCTCTCCCACCTGCTGCTTGTCGTTGCCTCGCACCACGATCTGCGTCGGGGTCGGCACCTCGAATTCGATGCCGGACGGCTGGTGAACGAGGACGGGGTGCGAGTAGCCGGCAGCGATCTCGAGATCGCTGCCTTTCATCGCCGCCCGGTAGCCCACGCCCACGATCTGCAGGCGCTTCTCGAACCCCTTCGTGACGCCGTCGACCATGTTGGCCAGGAGCGATCGCGTCAGGCCGTGCAGGCTCCGGTGGAAGCCCTCGTTGTCGGGCCGCTCCACCGTGAGGACGCCGTCGCTGACGAGGATCTTCATGTCGGGATGCATCGTCGACGTCAGGGTCCCGCGCGGACCCTTGACCGTGACCACGTTCCCGTCGGCGATGTCGATCTCGACACCGGCCGGGACCTCGATCGGCTGCTTTCCGATACGACTCATGCGCTCATCACCACACGAAGGCGAGGACCTCGCCGCCGATGCCTTTCTTGGATGCGTCGCGATCCGTCATGACCCCTTGCGACGTGGACACGATGGCGATCGCCCAGTCCCCCCAGCACGCGCGGCAGCTTGTTGCGCTGCGCGTAGACCCTGCGGCCGGGCGTCGAGATGCGCTTGATGCCAGAGATGGTGCGCTGCCGCTGTTTGCCGTACTTCAAGCGGATGCGGAACGCCTGCTCCACGCCTTCGCCCTCGCGGTCGAACCCGTCGATGTAGCCCTCCTGCTCGAGGATCTTCAGGATGGACTCGGCCAGCTTCGAGATCGGCGCGATCAACTCGTCCTTGTAGGCGAGGTTCGCGTTCCGGATCCGCGTCAGCAGGTCCGCCACCGGGTCGGAGATGTTCGAGGAGAACTTCCGCTTGCGGCTCTTCGTGCTCTTGACCAGATCGGTGCTCATCACCATGACGCTTTGGTCACCCCCGGAAGCTCACCCGCGTGCGCCAGCTCCCGGAAACAGATCCGGCAGAGGAGCAGCTTCTTGTAGACGGCGCGCGGCCGGCCGCAGCGGCGGCAACGCGTGTACGCGCGCACCCGGAACTTGGGCTGCCGCTGCTGCTTGTTGATCAACGCCTTCTTCGCCATACCGTCAGTCCTTCTCGCTCGCCTGCGCCGCCGCCGCGAGTCCCGGGAACGGGAACCCCAGCGCCATCAGCAGCGCGCGGCCTTCGTCGTCGCTCTTCGCGGTGGTCACCACCGTGATGTCCATCCCTCGCACCTGCAGCACCTTGTCGTAGTCGACCTCCGGGAAGATCAGCTGCTCGGTCACGCCGAGCGTGTAGTTCCCGCGCCCATCGAACGCGTTGGGATCCAGACCCCGGAAGTCGCGGATCCTCGGGAGCGCCAGCGTCACGAGCCGGTCGAGGAACTCCCACATCCTGTCGCCCCGCAACGTCACCTTCGCCCCGATGGGCATGCCCTCACGGAGCTTGAACCCGGCGATCGACTTGCGAGCCTTGGTCACCACCGGCTTCTGCCCGGCGATGACGGTCAGGTCGGCGAGCGCGGCCTCAAGCATACGACCGTCCTTGACGGCATCGCCCACGCCCATGTTGATGACGACCTTCTCGAACCGGGGCACCTGCATCACGTTCGTGAGGTCGAGCTCCTTCATGAGCCGCGGGATGAGCTCCTCGTTGAACAGCGTCTTCATCCTGGGGGTGTAGTCGGCCATCGTCCTCAGAGCTCCGACTCGCATCGGCGACAGAATCGGATCTTCACGTCGCCCTCCACGCGATGGCCGACACGGGAGGCCTTCCCGCAGGACTTGCACACGATCTGGACGTTCGAGATGTCGATGAACATCTCGGCGTCGATGATGCCGCCCTGCTGGAGCTGCTGACCGCCGGTCGAACGCTTGCCGCTCGCCCGCATGTGCTTCTTGGCGAGCGCCACGCCGTCGACCATGACGCGACCCTCGCTCGGCAGGACCCGGACCACGCGGCCTTCCTTGCCGCGGTCCTTGCCCTGCAACACCCTCACCATGTCGTCCTTCTTGATGTCGACGCCGGGCATCTACAGCACCTCCGGTGCCAGCGAGATGATCTTCATGAAGCGCTTCTCGCGCAGTTCCCGGGCGACGGGCCCGAAGATGCGCGTTCCGCGCGGGTTCTTCTGCTCATTGATGATGACGACCGCGTTGTCGTCGAACCGGATGTAGGAGCCATCGGGACGCCGGCGTTCCTTCGCGGTCCGAACGACCACAGCGCGCACGACGTCGCCCTTCTTGACGGCGCCGCCCGGCAGGGCGTCCTTCACGGTCCCGACGATCACGTCGCCGACCCCGGCGTACCGGCGCGCGGAGCCGCCGAGCACGCGGATGCACAGGACCTCTTTGGCCCCCGTGTTGTCCGCCACCTTGCAGCGCGTCTCCTGCTGGATCACCGGTCTCTACCTCAAGTCCCTGTTTGCCTACTGCGCCCGTTCGACGATCTCGACCACGCGCCAGCGCTTGGTCTTCGACAACGGACGGGTCTCCATCACGCGGACGGTGTCGCCCACATGCGCATCGTTGTTCTCGTCGTGCGCGGCGAGCTTCGCCGAACGCCGCACGATCTTGCCGTACAGCGCGTGTCGCATCTGCCGGTCGATACGGACCAGGACGGTCTTGTCCATCTTGTCGGACACGACCACGCCGGTCCGGGTCTTCCGGGCGCCGCGCTCGAGCGTCGTCTGTTCTTCGCTCACTGCTCGTTCTCCTCCTCGCCCGCCATCGCGTCGAGCTCAAGCTCGATCTCGCGCTCGCGGAGCACCGTGGCGATACGCGCCACGTCGTGACGGACCTGCGTCATCCGCGCCGGGTTGTCCAGTTGGCCCGTGGCGAGCTGGAACCGCAGGTTGAAGAGCTCTTCCTTGCCCGCCTCCATACGCGCGACCAGTTCGTCGTCGGGAAGCTCACGGAGCTCAGCGGCCTTGCTCGTCGCCATCGCTAGTCACCCACCCTGGAGATGAACTTGGTCTTGATCGGAAGCTTGTGCTGAGCGCGGCTCATGGCCTCGCGCGCAAGCCCTTCCGGCACACCGGCCAGCTCGAACATCACGCGCCCGGGCTTCACGACGGCCACCCAGCCTTCCGGGTTGCCCTTGCCGGAGCCCATGCGGGTCTCGGCAGGCTTCTTCGTCACCGGCTTGTCCGGGAAGATGTTGATCCAGACCTTCCCGCCGCGGCGGATGTGGCGCGTGATCGCGACACGGGCCGACTCGATCTGACGGTTCGTGATCCACGCGGGCTCAAGCGCCACCAGACCGAAGTCCCCGAACTGGATCTCGGTGCCGCCCTTGGCCATGCCGCGGCGGTTGCCACGGTGCTGCTTGCGATGTTTGACCTTCTTCGGCGCGAGCATCAGGCGTCATCACCCTGCGGGGCGTCGGGCGTTGCGGGATCGGCCTCGGGGACGGCCGACTCCACGACCGGCTCCGCGACCGGACGTGTCCACGACGACGGGAGTCTCGACGACCGCTTCCTCGACGACGACCGCTTCCTCGACGGGCGGTTCGGCCACGGCAACGGCCGAGGGCGGGGCGGCCGTGCGCTGCGGCTGCGGCCGGCGCCGCGGGGGTCGCGCTCCGCTGGGGTGCGGCGGCACGG
Source organism: uncultured Actinomycetes bacterium (assembly GCA_963736335.1). Taxonomy (GTDB): domain Bacteria; phylum Actinomycetota; class UBA4738; order UBA4738; family HRBIN12; genus JBBQVZ01. Next base: position 320,827 of record CAVTOC010000006.1, read on the forward strand.
CCCGGGGTGCCGACCCGAGCGCGCGCGAGCGCGCGCTCGGTGGCCTGCTCGCGGTCGGGGATCTGATCGCCGTGGTAGACCCACACCTTCACGCCGATCTCGCCGAACGTCGTCTTCGCCTCCGCCGTGCCGTAGTCGACCTTCGCGCGGAGCGTGTGCAACGGCACGCGGCCCTCGCGGTACCACTCGCGGCGCGACATCTCGGTGCCACCCAGGCGCCCGCCGGCCTGCACCCGGACGCCCATGGCGCCGGCGCGCATGGCGGTCTGCACCGCGCGGCGCATGGCGCGGCGGAACGCGACGCGACCCACCAGCTGCTCGGCGACGCCCTGCGCCAGCAGCGCGGCGTCGGTCTCCGGGCGCGACTCGCTGGCCGCCTGGTTCATGTCCTCGACCTTCACGTCGACGCGTTTCTTGGTGAAGCGCTCGATGTCCTTGCGCAGGCGGTCGACCTCGGCGCCCTTGCGACCGATCACGATGCCGGGGCGGGCCGTGCGGATGAACACCCAGATCTGGTCGCCCTTGCGCTCGATGTCGATGCTCGAGATGCCGGCGCGCGAGAGCCGCCCGCGGATGTGCTTGCGGATCCACACGTCCTCGTGCAGCTGGTCGGCGTAGTCGCGACGGGCGTACCAGTTGGACTTCCAGGGATAGATGATCCCCAGCCGGAACCCGTACGGGTTGACCTTGTGACCCACTTAGCGTTCATCTCCCATCGTCTGCACGACCACCGTCACGTGCGAGGTCCGCTTCCGGATCTTCGTCGCACGGCCGTACGCGCGCGGCCGGAACCGCTTGAGCGTCGGGCCCTCGTCGACCCACGCCTTCGACACCATCAGGTTCTCGCTGATCACGCCAGGCTGCTGCTCGGCGTTCGCGATGGCGGAGTCCAGGAGCTTCTCCACGTCGCGCGTCGCGCCGAGCGGCGAGAACCGCAGGATCCGCCGCGCCTCGGCGACGTGCTGCCCGCGGATCATGTCCACGACGCGCCGCATCTTCCGCGGCGAGGTCCGTATGTGCTTGGCGGTGGCCTGTGCTTGCAACGCGTTACCTCACTCCGGTCCTGCGCTCGTCCCTGGCGTGCGAGCGGAACGTGCGCGTCAGCGCGAACTCTCCGAGCTTGTGGCCGACCATCGACTCCGAGACGAAGATCGGGACGTGCTTGCGGCCGTCGTGCACGGCGATCGTGTGCCCGACCATGTCCGGCACGACCGTGGAACGGCGCGACCAGGTCTTGACGACCCGCTTGTCGCCACGCTTGTTCATGTCGTCGATCTTCACCATCAGGTGCTCGTCGACGAACGGACCCTTCTTCACCGACCTCGGCATCAGCCACGACCTTTCCCACGGCGGCGAACGATGTACTTGCTCGACGCCTTGTTCTTCTTCCGCGTGCGGCCTTCCTTCTTGCCCCACGGCGACGTCGGATGACGGCCACCGGAGGACTTGCCCTCACCGCCACCGAGCGGGTGGTCGACGGGGTTCATCGCCACACCTCGGACGGACGGACGCTTGTTCTTCCAGCGGTTGCGGCCGGCCTTGCCGAGCGAGATCAGCTCGTGCTCGGGGTTGCCCACCACACCCACGGTTCCCTTGCACGTGGCGTCGACGAGACGCGTCTCGCCGGAGGGAAGCCGAAGGGTAGCGTACTTGCCCTCCTTCGCCATCAACTGGACGCTGGTGCCCGCCGAGCGCGCCATCTTGGCGCCGGCGCCCGGCTTCAGCTCGATCGCGTGGATCACGGTGCCGACCGGGATGTTGCGCAGCGGCAGCGAGTTGCCCGGCCGGATCTCGGCGTCGGGGCCCGACATCAGGGTGTCGCCTTGCATGACGCCCTGCGGCGCAAGGATGTAGCGCTTCTCGCCGTCGGCGTAGTGCAGCAGCGCGATGCGCGCGCTCCGGTTGGGGTCGTACTCGATGTGCGCGACCTTCGCGGGGACGCCGTCCTTGTTCCGGCGGAAGTCCACGATCCGGTACCGGCGCTTGGTGCCGCCGCCCTGGTGGCGCGCGGTGATCCGGCCGTGCACGTTGCGCCCGGCCTTCTTCCGCCCCTTGACGACGAGCGACTTCTCGGGCGTGGCGCGCGTGATCTCGTCGAAGGACGAGACGCTCCCGCCGCGGCGACCCGGCGTCGTCGGCTTGTACTTGCGAACGGCCATCTATCCCAACCCGCCTTCGAAGATCTCGATGGCGTCGCCCTCGGCGAGGGTGACGATCGCGCGCTTCTCGTCGGCGCGCTTGCCCTTGGTGTATCCGCGGCGCTTGATCTTGCCGCGCCGGTTCAGCGTGTTGACCGAGGTGACGGTCACGTCCCAGATGACCTGCACCGCTTGCTTGATCTCGGTCTTGTTCGCGCGCGGATCGACCAGGAACGTGTACGTGTTCTGCTCGATCCCCGCGTACGACTTCTCGGAGACGATCGGCCGGATGATCACGTCGCGGGGAGACTTCACTGCGCCACCCCCGCCGAGCCTTCGAGCACGCCGATCGCCGCATCGGTGAACAGCACGCGGTCGGCGCGCAGGATCTCGTATGTGCCCAGGCTCTTCGCGTACGTGATCCGCACGTGTCGCAGGTTGCGGAACGACTTCTCCACGACCTCCTGCGGCTCGGGAAGCACGACGAGCACCTTGCCGTCCAGCTCGAGCGCGTTGAGGAGATCCACGGCGTCGCGGGTCTTCGGCTCGTCGAACGCGATGTCGTTCACGGCGACGAGCTTGCCGCTCTGCAGGGCGTCGGTCAGCGCGGAGCGCAACGCACCTCGGCGCATCTTCTTGTTCACGCGCATCTCGTGGGAGTGCGGGTGCGGTCCGTGTGCGACACCGCCGCCGACCCACTGCGGCGAACGGATCGAGCCCTGACGGGCGCGACCGGTCCCCTTCTGGCGCCACGGCTTCTTCCCGCCGCCCGAGACGTCCCCTCGGGTCTTGGTCGAGTGCGTCCCGGCGCGGATCCCGGCGAGCCCCGCCGTGACCACCTGATGCATCAGCGGGATGCTCACCGTGGACTCGAACACGTCGGCGGGCAGGTCGCGCGAGCCCACCTTCTTGCCCTGCGCGTCCCGGAGCTCGATGGAGGCCATCAGGCGCCCTTCCCGGCCGTCGCCGGCGCCTTGACGGCGGACCGGACCATGACGAGCCCGCCGTTCGGACCGGGAACCGCGCCTTTGACGAGGAGCAGGTTGCGCTCGGGGTCTGCCTGGACGACCTCGAGGTTCAACACCGTGATGCGCTGGTTCCCGTGCTGGCCGGCCATCCGCATCCCCTTGAACACGCGCGAGGGCGTGGCACACGCGCCGATCGAGCCCGGCGAGCGGTGCTTCTTCTCGGTGCCGTGACTGGCGCCCAGGCCGGAGAACCCATGGCGGCGCATGACGCCCGAGAACCCCTTGCCGCGCGAGACACCGACCACGTCGGCGCGCTCGCCCGCCGCGAAGACGTCGGCGCGCAGCTCCTGGCCAGGCGTGTAGCTCGAGGCGTCGTCCGTCCGGAGCTCGACCAGGTGGCGCCCCGGCTGCCCGCCGTGCGCGTCGAAGTGACCCTGCATCGGCTTGTTCGGGGCGGCCTCGGCGAACGCGAGCTGGACGGCGTCGTAGCCGTCGGCCTCCTTCGTCTTGACCTGCGCGACGAAGCACGGCCCGGCCTTGATGACCGTGACCGGGACCGCGCGGGTCTCCTCGAAGATCTGGGTCATGCCCAGCTTCTCGCCCAGGATGCCTTTGATCTGGCTCATAGCTTGATCTCGATGTCCACTCCTGCCGAGAGGTTCAGGCGTTGCAGCTCCTGGACCGTCTTCGACGTCGCATCGACGATGTCGATGATCCGTTTGTGCGTGAGCATCTGGAAGTGCTCGCGCGAGTCCTTGTACTTGTGCGGCGACCGGATGACCGTGTAGATGGCGCGCTCGGTCGGCAACGGCACCGGCCCGACGACCTTCGCCCCGGTGCGGGTGACGTGCTCGACGATGTCACGCGCCGCCACGTCGAGCATCCGGTGGTCGTAGGCCCGGAGCTTGATCCGGATCTTCGGTCCTGCCACTGTCGCGCCTCTCTACTCGTCCGTCGCCGACCTCGTTGCTCGGCTACTTCAGGATCTTGGTGACGCGTCCGGCGCCGACGGTGCGTCCGCCCTCGCGGATCGCGAACCGCAGGCCCTCTTCCATGGCGATGGGGGCGATCATCTCGACCGTCATGTCCACGTTGTCGCCGGGCATGACCATCTCGACGCCCTCGGGCAGGTGCGCGGTGCCGGTCACGTCGGTGGTGCGGAAGTAGAACTGCGGGCGGTACCCGTTGAAGAACGGCGTGTGACGTCCACCCTCGTCCTTGCTGAGGATGTAGACCCTCGCCTCGAAGTCCGTGTGCGGCGTGATCGAACCGGGCTTCGCGAGCACCTGTCCCCGCTCGACGTCCTCCTTGTCGATACCGCGGAGCAGGATCCCCACGTTGTCGCCGGCGACGACCTCGTCGAGGAGCTTGCGGAACATCTCGAGGTCGGTCGCGACGGTCTTGCGGGTGTCGTGGATGCCGACGATCTCGACCTCGCTCATCTTGGCGAGCTTGCCCTGCTCGACACGGCCGGTGACGACGGTGCCGCGCCCGGTGATCGAGAACACGTCCTCGATCGGCATCAGGAACGGCTTGTCGGTGTCGCGGACTGGCTCGACGATGTAGGAATCGCAGGCTTCCAGGAGCTCATCGATCTTCTTGACCCACTCCTCGTCACCTTCCAGGGCCTTGAGGGCGGAGACCTGGATGATCGGCGTGTCGTCGCCGGGGAACTCGTAGGAGGTCAGCAGCTCGCGCACCTCGAGCTCGACGAGCTCCAACAGCTCGGGGTCGTCCACGGCGTCGCACTTGTTGAGCGCCACGACGATGTAGGGGACGCCCACCTGGCGGGCGAGCAGCACGTGCTCACGCGTCTGCGGCATGGGCCCGTCGGCGGCCGACACCACCAGGATGGCGCCGTCGATCTGGGCGGCGCCGGTGATCATGTTCTTGATGTAGTCGGCGTGGCCCGGCATGTCGACGTGGGCGTAGTGACGGTTCTCCGTCTCGTACTCCACGTGCGCGATGGCGATCGTGATGCCGCGCTCGCGCTCCTCGGGGGCCTTGTCGATCTGGTCGAACGGCGTGAACTCCGCCATGCCCTTGTCGGCCTGGCGCTTCGTGATGGCCGCCGTGAGCGTGGTCTTGCCGTGGTCGATGTGGCCCATCGTGCCGATGTTCACGTGGGGCTTGGTGCGCTCGAACTTCTTCTTCGACATGGCCCTTCCTTCCTTCGCCTCTTCGTCGTTACTCGCCGGTTACCCGGGCGATGATCTCTTTCGCAACCTGAACCGGAACCTCGCTGTACGCGTGCAGCTGCATGGGGCTGTGCGAGGCGCGACCCTGTGAGCGGGACCGCAACTCGGTCGCATAGCCGAACAGCTCCGCGAGCGGCACGAGCACCAGGATCGTCTTCATGCCGCCGCGCTCTTCGATCCGCTCGATGCGGCCGCGACGCGCGGTGACGTCGCCCATCACGTCGCCCATGAACTCTTCCGGCGTCGTGACCTCGAACTCCATGACCGGCTCGAGAAGCGCCGGGTCGGCCTTGCGCGCGGCTTCCTTCAGCGCCATGGAACCGGCGATCTTGAACGCCATCTCCGACGAGTCGACCTCGTGGTACGAGCCGTCGGTGAGCGTCGCGCGGACGTCCACCATGGGGTAGCCGGCCAGGACGCCGTTGTCGAGCGCCTCCTGGATGCCCTGGTCGACCGACGGGATGTACTCCCGCGGGATCGAGCCGCCGGTGACCTTGTTGATGAACTCGTAGCCGCCGCCGGGGCCCGTGGGCTCCAGGTCGATCACGACGTGCGCGAACTGCCCACGGCCGCCGGTCTGGCGGACGAACCGCAGGACCACCTTGTGGACCTCCTTGCGGATGGTCTCGCGGTACGCGACCTGCGGCTTGCCGACGTTCGCGTCCACGTTGAACTCGCGCTTCAAGCGGTCGACCAGGATGTCCAAGTGGAGCTCGCCCATGCCGGAGATGACGGTCTGGCCCGTCTCGTCGTCGAAGCGCACGACGAACGTCGGGTCTTCGTCGGAGAGCTTGGCCAGGCCGTTCCCCAGCTTGTCCTGGTCGGCCTTGGTCTTCGGCTCGACGGCGACCGAGATGACGGGGATCGGGAACGTGATCGACTCGAGCACGACGGGGTGCTCCGGGTCGGAGATGGTGTCGCCGGTGGTCGAGTGCTTCAGCCCGACCACGGCCACGATGTCGCCGGTGTAGGCCGCGTCCTTGTCCTCACGGTGGTTCGCGTGCATCTGCAGGATGCGCCCGATCCGCTCCTTGCGGTCCTTCGTCGAGTTCAGGACGTGGGAGCCGGCCCGCAACACGCCGGAGTAGACGCGCAGATACGTCAGCCGACCGACGTAGGGGTCGGACATGATCTTGAACGCGAGCGACGAGAACGGCTCGTCGTCGCTGGCCGCCCTGGTGACCTCCCCACCCTTCAGGTCGTGCGCCACCATCGGGGGCACGTCGAGCGGCGAGGGCAGGTACCAGATGATGGCGTCCAACAGCGGCTGCACGCCCTTGTTCTTGAACGCCGACCCGCAGAGCACGGGAACGCCCTCGTTCGCGAGCGTCGCACGGCGGATCGCCCGCCGGAGCTCCTCGATCGTGGGCTCTTCCTCGTGGACGAACTTCTCCATGAGGGACTCGTCGTGGTCGGCCAGGCGCTCGAACAGCGTGTGGCGGGCCGCGGCGGCCGTTTCCTTGTATTCCGCGGGGATCTCCTCGTCGCGCCACTCCTCGCCCATCTCGCCTTCCCAGACGTGCGCCTTCATCTCCACGATGTCGATGACGCCTTTGAAGTCGGCCTCCGTGCCCCAGGGCAGCTGCAGGACGAGCGGAAGGGCCTGGAGACGGTCGACCATCATGTCGACCGTGCGGACGAAGTCCGCGCCGGTGCGGTCCATCTTGTTCACGAAGCAGATCCGGGGGACGTCGTACCGGTCGGCCTGCCGCCAGACGGTCTCGGTCTGCGGCTCGACGCCGGCGACGGCGTCGAACACGGCGACGGCGCCGTCGAGGACCCGCAGCGAGCGCTCGACCTCGACCGTGAAGTCCACGTGGCCGGGCGTGTCGATGATGTTGATCCAGTGGCCCTTCCACGAGCACGTGGTGGCGGCCGACGTGATGGTGATGCCGCGCTCGCGCTCCTGGACCATCCAGTCCATCTGCGCGGTGCCCTCGTGGACCTCGCCGACCTTGTAGGACTTGCCGGTGTAGTACAGGATGCGCTCGGTCGTGGTCGTCTTGCCCGCGTCGATGTGCGCCATGATCCCGATGTTGCGGGTCAGGGCAAGCGGGTACTCACGGATCTCCAAGACCTTCCCGGCCTTCCCTTTGACGTCCTGTTCGGTCTGTGCCACTTCGAGCTTCTCCGGCATCTGCTCTGCGGGGCTCGCCATCTAGACGAACCCCCCCTCATGGGAAACCGGCCCCTGGAGGCCGGCTCGACGTTCCTCTTCGATCACCATCGGTAGTGCGCGAATGCCTTGTTTGCCTCGGCCATCTTGTGCATGTCCTCACGGCGCTTCACGGACGTTCCCGTGCCGCTGGAGGCGTCCATGATCTCGGCCACCAGGCGTTCGGCCATCGAGTTCTCCCGGCGCGCCCGGCTGTAGTTCACGAGCCAGCGGAGGGCGAGCGTGGTGCCGCGCTGTGGCTTGACCTCGACCGGGACTTGGTACGACGCACCGCCGACCCGCCGCGACTTCACCTCGAGCATCGGACGGACGTTCTCCACCGCCTTCTTGAGCGTGATGACGGGGTCGTTGGCGGTGCGCTCGGAGATGATCTCGAGCGCCTTGTAGACGGTGGACTCGGCGACCGTCTTCTTGCCGTGCAACAGCACCTTGTTGATCAGTTGTGTGACGAGTGGGTTCTGATAGACGGGATCCGGCAGAACCTCTCTGCGTACCGCGGGGCCTTTGCGTGGCATGGCTAGTCGCCGCCCTTCTTCGCGCCGTAGCGCGAGCGGGCCTGCTTGCGGTCCTTCACGCCGGCGGTGTCGAGGGTGCCGCGGACGATCTTGTAGCGGACGCCCGGGAGGTCCTTCACGCGGCCGCCACGGACGAGCACGATGGAGTGTTCCTGCAGGTTGTGACCCACGCCCGGGATGTATGCCGTGACCTCGTATCCGGAGGTCAGACGGACGCGCGCGACCTTCCGCAGCGCGGAGTTCGGCTTCTTGGGGGTGGTGGTGTAGACACGCGTGCAGACGCCACGGCGCTGCGGAGACCCCTTGAGCGCAGGGCTCTTGGTCTTGGTCTTCGGGCGCTCCCGCCCATATCGGACAAGTTGGTTGATCGTAGGCATAGATCTCTCGTCTGCACTCTTTCGTTGTCAAACACCGGAACCGCGCAATCGCCCGGTCCGCGAGCCCAGATCCCCCCGCGCAGCGCGAAACCGCGTCGCATCGGGGTTCCTCCTCCGGGGGTCCGGAAGCGAGGCGCGCCCGGATGCCCGCCGTACCGGGGCGCGACCGATAAAGCTACCGGTCACACACACGAAGTGTCAACTTCCGCCCCTCCGTCGGGACCTCGTGAGGGCCGTTAGGGCCGATGCCGGCGGCCGAAAGCCGGATGCGGGCTCACCCGGCCCATGCCAATGTGATGAGAGCAGGACGACCATGCCGGACGACGATAGGAGGGGTAGGTGTCCGTCGGCGGTCCGCACAGGTCCGCGATCGCGCTCATCGCCCTGGTCCTGGCCGTCTCCGTGGTCTCCGCGCCCGCCGGCGCCGGGCCGAGACCGGTCGCGCGCCACCGAGCGGCCGTGGAAGGGGCGGCCGCCTCGGCCGGATCGTCCACCGCCCGTCTCGCCCGATCGGACCAGAGGCTGCTCCGACTGCAGGGAAGCCGGCCGGTCCCGATCATGGTCCGGTTCGACGTCGATCCCATAGCGAGCTATGCGGGAGGGATCCCGGGCCTTCGGGCGACCAGCCCCGCCGTGGCGGACAGCCTCCGTCTTGGCTCGACCCGGGTGCGGTCCTACCGACAGTACCTCGCGGCCCGGATGACCTCGATCGCGGACTCGATCCACCGAACGGTCCCGGGAACCCGGCTCCTTCGGACCTTCGACGTCGTGTACGGCGGCGCCGCGATGCTGGTTCCGGCGGGGCGTGTGCGAGATGTCCTGCGGGTCCCGGGTGTCGTGGCGGTCCAGCGGGACCGCCTGGCCCACACGCTTACGACCACCACGCCACAGTTCCTGGGCGCCGACCGGGTCTGGCCGACTCTGGGAGGTCAGACCCGGGCAGGGAGGAGCGTGGTCATCGGGATGCTGGACTCGGGCATCTGGCCCGAACACCCATCGTTCAGGGACCTGGGGCTCGGACCGTTCCCGCGCGCCGACGGATGCGAGTTCGGCGACGGCTCCGACCCCGACCTGGGCAAGCCGTTCGCCTGCAACCGCAAGCTGATCGGCGCCTACGCGTTCACCGACACGTACATGTCCGTCCTCAGGGCCATGCCCGGTGAGTTCTGCGACAACCGGACCGGCGAGTGCTCGGCACGCAACGCCGACGGCCACGGGACGCACACGGCCTCGACCGCGGCCGGCGCTCCGACGACGGCGTCGGTCTTCGGCCTGCCCCGCGGACGCGTCAGCGGGATGGCCCCGGGGGCGCGGATCATCGCGTATCGGGTCTGCCTCGATCGGGGCTGCTACAGCTCGGACTCGGTGAGCGCCATCCAACAGGCGGTCATCGACGGTGTCGACGTCATCAACTTCTCGATCAGCGGAGGGGCCGATCCGTTCTCCGATCCCGTCGAGTTGGCCTTCCTCGACGCGTACGCCGCGGGCATCGACGTGAACGCATCCGCGGGCAACTCCGGTCCCGGGCCGGGAACCGCCGAGCACGCCGGACCGTGGGTGACCACCATCGGCGCGTCCTACGGCCCGAGCGCCTTCATGACGAGCTTGCAGCTCCGCGCCTCCGACGGGGCGACGCTGACCCTGCCCGGATCGACGATCACCCGCGGGGTCGCCGGGCGGATGGTCGTATCGGCGGCCGACGTCTCCGGATACGGTGATCCCCTCTGCAGTACGCCCATGGACCCCGGGTCCGTGGCGAACCTCGTCGTGGTCTGCGAGCGCGGGACCGTCACGCGCATCGAGAAGTCCCTCGATGTTCGGCGGGGCGGGGCCGCCGGGATGATCCTGTACAACCCGTCGCACCAGGATCTGTTCACCGACAACTTCTGGCTGCCGACGGTGATGCTCGAAGGTCCGGAGCCCGCCAACACCCTGCTCTCGTTCCTCGGTGCGCACGAGCAGGTCCGCGCCACGTGGGCCACCGGCGCATCGACTCCGATCCACGCCGACCAGATGACGACCTTCTCGTCCCGCGGGCCTGCCGGGGGATCCATCAAGCCGGACGTCACGGCTCCCGGACTCCAGGTGCTCGCCGGGGACACGCCCGATCCCGTCGACGACGCGTTCGGGCCGCCGGGGCAGTTGTTCCAGTCCATCGCGGGTACCTCCATGTCCAGCCCGTACGCCGCCGGCGTGGCCGCGCTCATCCTGTCGGTCCACCCGAGCTGGACCCCCGGCCAGGTGAAGTCGGCCCTCATGACGTCTGCGCTGCAGACCGCGACGAAGGAGGACGGCGTCACGCCCGCCGATCCGTTCGACGACGGCGCCGGATCGATCCGCGCGGATCGCGCCGTGCAGCCGACCCTCACGTTCGATGTCCCCGCGAGCGACTTCGTCGCCGCGGACGACGACCCGCGCGGCTGGCTCGACCTCAACCTCCCCAGCATCGACGCGGTCGCGATGCCGGGGACGATCTCCACGACGCGCTACGGCGTCAACGTGACCAGGTCGCCACAGACGTTAACGGCGACCACCGTCGCACCCGAGGGCGCCACGATCGTCGTCACGTCGCCCGACTGGAGCGTCGCGCCCGGCGCCACGTTGGAGATCGACATCGAGATCGTCGGTCAGGCACTGGCCGACGGCCAGTACTTCGGCAGCATCACGCTCCGGCCGTCGTCGGGGGCCAACGAGATCACCATCCCGGTGGCGTTCACGAAGACGTCGGGCTGATCGGCCGTTCGACCGTCATCGCTCCCGCACTTGGTAGCGTCGCGGGATGACGCCCGACGAACTCATGACCGTCGCTTCAGATGCCGCCCGCGTCGGAGGCGCGACGATCCTGGCTGCTGGCCGGACGCGCGAGGCCGAGGAGAAGAGCGCCGGTGACTACGTGACGGCCGTCGACGGAGCGAGCGAACGGGCGATCGCGCGCTCCTTGGCCGAAGCCACCCCGGACATCCCGCTCGTGGGCGAAGAGCGCGGCGGGCTCACGTCCGACCGGTACTGGCTGGTCGATCCCCTGGACGGCACCACCAACTTCCTGCACGGGTTCCCGATCGTCGCCGTCTCGGTGGCACTCGTCGAAGGGGGAAGGCCGACGGTCGGTGTCGTCCACGCGCCGTTCCTCCGCGAGACGTATGCGGCTGCGGCGGGCTCGGGAGCCACCGTCGAACGTGCGGACGGCTCCGTCGAACGCCTCGACGTGTCCAGGCGCACCGTCGAACGAGCCGTGGTCGGCACCGGCTTCCCGTTCCGGCACAAGGAGGTGCTGCCTCGGTACTACCGGGCGTTGTACGCGGCGCTCGAGCGCTTCGAGGACCTTCGCCGGCCCGGGGCCGCCGCGCTCGACCTCGCGTGGGTGGCTGCCGGCGTGTTCGACGGGTTCTTCGAGCTGGCCCTGGGTCCTTGGGACGTCGCCGCCGGAGCCGTCCTGATCCGCGAAGCCGGCGGCACCGTCACGGATTGGGCCGGCGCCGACGACGTCCTGGCCGGCGACATCCTCGCCGGCCCGCCCGCCGTCCACGCCGAACTGCTCCGCATCGCCGCCGAGGCATGACCCGCACGGCGCAGCTCCGAACCTGGGCCGAACGCCTCTACGAGCAGCACGCCGCCGACATCGCCGCGCTGCTCGGCGCCGAAGAGATCCCGACCATCACCGTCCACGTCGAGCACCAGGGACCCGGAGCGGCGTGGACGAACGGCACCCGGGTCTTCCTGTCCAGGCAGTGGTTCACCCAACACCCCGACGACGTCGGCGGCGTCCTGCATGAGTTCACCCACGCGATCATGCGAGCCCCGACGTACGACGAGACCACGATCTGGCTGATCGAGGGTCTCGCCGATTACGTCCGCGACCAGCTGGGTTTCGATGCCCCCTGGACGAACGCGCACTTCGAGCCCGGCAAGGCCACGGCCGGCTACCAAACGACGGCGCACTTCCTCCAGTACCTCGAACGCACGCACCCAGGAACGGTGAGACGACTCGCCCAAGCCCTGATGCACGACACCTACAGCGCAGACGTGTTCCGCCAGTGCACCGGAGGGCCCCTCGAGGTCTGCGTCAGCGAGTACGAGGCCGAAGCGGCAACCGCCTGAAGCAAAGAGGGCCGGGGGTCGCCGCGAGGGGCTTCGCTCTCCCCTCGCGGCGCGCCCCCGGCCCTCCACGCTCACGCGCAGCCCAGCCGGTTCAGCGACGAACCGCTACTCCTCTGACCCCGAGGCCGGCCCCCCGAGCATGGCCTCAGCCTGCTCGCGGGTGAGCCCGACGAGCGCCGGCTCCCCGGTGCCGCTCTCCACGGCCTCCAGGATCTCGCGCTGACGAGCGAGCCAGTACTCCGGGATGGCCTCGGGCTTGACCCGGACCTGCACGTTGCGGTACCGCGGCATGCCGGTCCCGGCCGGGATCAGCTTGCCGATGATCACGTTCTCCTTCAGACCCAGCAGCGGGTCCGAACGAGCGCCGATCGCCGCGTCGGTGAGCACGCGCGTTGTCTCCTGGAAGGACGCCGCCGACAGCCACGAGTCCGTCGCGAGCGACGCCTTCGTGATGCCGAGCAGGACGGGGCGGGCCGAGGCCGGGGTGCCGCCGTTCTCGACCACCTCCGCGTTCGTCTCCTCGAAGTACCGACGCGCCACCATGTCGCCGGGCAGGAACGTGGTGTCCCCCGGCTCGATGATGTGCACCTTGCGGAGCATCTGGCGAACGATCAGCTCGATGTGCTTGTCGTGGATCGTGACGCCCTGGCTGCGGTAGACCTGCTGAACCTCTTCGACCATGTGCATCTGGAGGGCCTGCACGCCTTCGACCCGCAGCTTCTCGTGCGGGTTCACCGAACCCTCGGTCAGTCGCTGCCCGACCTCGACGGTCTCGCCGTCGGACACGGTGAGCCGTGCCCGGAACGAGACCGGGTACTCGACCATGTCGCCCGTCTCGTCCGTCACGCGGATGCGACGCACGTGCTTCTCGTCGTCGTCCTCGATCGAGACGGTTCCGGACAATTCGGTGATCTGCGCCTCGCCCTTGGGCTTGCGAGCCTCGAACAGCTCGACGACGCGCGGCAGACCGTGCGTGATGTCCTCTCCGGCGACGCCGCCGGTGTGGAACGTCCGCATGGTGAGCTGCGTGCCCGGCTCGCCGATCGACTGGGCGGCGATGATGCCGACCGCCTCCCCGATCTCGACCACCCGGCCGGAGGCCAGGTTCCGTCCGTAGCAGAGGCGGCAGACGCCGACCTCTGCCTCGCACGTGATGACCGACCGGACGCGGACGGACTCGACCCCGGAAGCCACGACCACCGCGCACAGCTCGTCGGTGAGCTCCTCGCCTGCGAGCGCCACCTTCTTGCTGCCGACCTTGACGTCCTCGGCCAACACACGGCCGAAGATGCTGGTCTCGATGTGCGCCGCCTTCACCGCGGAGCCGTCGGGCCGCAGGACGTTCACCTGGACGGGGATGCTGCGGTCGGAACCGCAGTCGTCCTCGCGGATGATCAGCTCCTGCGCCACGTCGACCAAGCGCCGCGTGAGGTACCCCGAGTCGGCGGTACGGAGCGCGGTGTCGGCCAGGCCCTTGCGGGCGCCGTGCGTGGAGATGAAGTACTCCAGCACGGACAGACCCTCGCGGAAGTTCGACTTGATCGGCCGCGGGATGATCTCGCCCTTCGGGTTGGCCACCAGGCCACGCATGCCGGCCAGCTGGCGGATCTGCATGATGTTCCCTCGGGCTCCCGAGTTCGCCATCATGAAGATCGGGTTCGTGGCGGTGAACCCTTCCTCCATCGCGTTCTTGACCGCGTCGGTCGCCTGGGTCCAGATCTCGATGAGCTCCTGACGGCGCTCGTCGTCGGTGATGATCCCCTTGCGGTACTGGCCCTCGACCTTCTGCGCCATCTTCTCGTGCTCGTCCAGGATCTTCTGCTTGGACGGCGGCACCGTGACGTCCTCGACACCGATCGTCACGCCGGCGCGGGTCGCGTAGTGGAACCCGAGGTTCTTCAGGTTGTCGAGCGTCTCCTCAACCATCGCCCGGTCGTAGTCGTGGACCGTCTGGTCGACGAACCGCGCGATGTCGTTCTTCAGCACCGGCTGGTTACGGAACTCGAAGTCGTCCGGGAACGCGTTGTTGAACAGCACCCGGCCGATCGTCGTGCGGATCGTCGGCGTGCGGCCGTTCGCGGTCTTCGGATCCCAGCCCTCGGGCAGCATGTCATCCGGAAGCTTCTTGCCCTCCAACCGGATCCGGATCGGACGCTGCAGCGAGTAGCCGCGGTCGAGCGCCAGGATCGCCTCGTTGAGCGAGGAGAACGCCGGCGTCTCCTGGTCCTTCGCCTCCTCCTCGATCGCGATGGTCAGGTAGTAGAGGCCGAGCACCATGTCCTGCGTCGGCGTGGCGATCGGACGACCGTGCGCCGGCGACAGGATGTTGTTGGTCGAGAGCATCAGGATCCTGGCCTCGGCTTGCGCCTCGGCCGACAGCGGCACGTGGACCGCCATCTGGTCCCCGTCGAAGTCGGCGTTGAACGCCGCGCAGACGAGCGGGTGGATCTTGATGGCCTTGCCCTCCACGAGCACCGGCTCGAACGCCTGGATCCCCAGGCGGTGGAGGGTCGGTGCGCGGTTCAGCATGACCGGGTGCTCGCGGATGACCTCTTCGAGCACGTCCCACACCTGCGGACGGGCGCGCTCGACCATGCGCTTGGCGCTCTTGATGTTCTGCGCCAACGCCTGGTCGACCAGCCGCTTCATCACGAACGGCTTGAACAGCTCCAGCGCCATCTGCTTGGGCAGGCCGCACTGGTGCAGGCGGAGCTCCGGACCGACCACGATGACCGAGCGACCGGAGTAGTCCACGCGCTTGCCCAGCAGGTTCTGCCGGAAGCGGCCCTGCTTGCCCTTCAGCATGTCGCTGAGCGACTTCAGCGGGCGGTTGCCGGGACCCGTGACCGGACGGCCTCGGCGGCCGTTGTCGAACAGCGCGTCGACGGCTTCCTGCAGCATCCGCTTCTCGTTGTTGACGATGATCTCGGGCGCCTGCAGGTCGAGCAGTCGCTTCAACCGGTTGTTCCGGTTGATCACGCGGCGGTAGAGGTCGTTCAGGTCCGACGTGGCGAACCGGCCACCGTCGAGCTGCACCATGGGGCGCAGGTCCGGCGGGATGACCGGGATGGCGTCGAGCACCATGCCCATCGGGTTCGAGCGGCCGTCGACGAAGTTCGAGACGACCTTCAGGCGCTTGATCGCCTTGAGGCGACGGGTGCCCTTGCCGTTCTCGATCTGGTCGCGGAGTGCGGCGGCTTCGGTCTCGACGTCGTAGTCCGAGAGCAGGCGCTTGATCGCCTCGGCGCCCATGCCGCCCTCGAAGTAGTCGCCGAACCGCTCGCGCAGCGAACGGTACACGGCGTCGTCGGCAACGAGCTGCTTCACGTTCAGGCCCTTGAACGCGGACACGACCTCGTCGAGGTGGTCGGTCTCGCGCTTGGCCTGCTCGGTCAGCCGCTCGATGTCGCGCTGCGCCTCGCGCTTGGCGGCGGAGAGCTGCGCGCCCTTTGCGCCCTCGCCCTCGAGCTCCTTCAGACGGTCCTCGAGCTCGTTCAACCGCTTCTTGACGTCGTCGTCGCGGAGCGTCTCGATCTCGCGCTTCTCTTCCTCGAGACCGAGCTCGATCTCCGGCAGGTCCTTGTGGCGGCGGTCGACATCGACGCGCGTGACGACGTACGCGGCGAAGTAGATGATCCGCTCGAGGTCCTTCGGCGCCAGGTCGAGCAGGTACCCCAGGCGGGACGGAACGCCCTTGAAGTACCAGATGTGGGTGACGGGAGCCGCGAGCTCGATGTGGCCCATGCGGTCACGGCGGACCTTGGACCGCGTGATCTCCACGCCGCAGCGCTCGCAGATGATGCCCTTGAACCGGACGCGCTTGTACTTGCCGCAGTGGCACTCCCAGTCCCGTGTGGGACCGAAGATGCGCTCGCAGAACAGGCCGTCCTTCTCGGGCTTCAGCGTTCGGTAGTTGATGGTCTCCGGCTTCTTCACCTCGCCGTTGGACCAGGCGCGGATCTGATCGGCCTGCGCCAGGCCGATGCGGAGTTCATCGAAGTAATTGACGTCCAGCACTTAAGCGCTCGCCTCCCTTTCGTCTCTTGGGCGTGGCTCGCTCTTCACTTGGTTCAACGTTCCCGTGTTCCCGGTCAGTCGAAATCAGCTCCCGCCGGCTCGCGCCGGGACAGGTCGATGCCGAGCTCCTCGGCCGCGCGGAACACGTCCTCGTCTGTCTCGCGGAGCTCGATCTCCTCGCCAGACGACGAGCGAACCTCGACGTTCAGGCACAGGGACTGCATCTCCTTGATGAGGACCTTGAAGGACTCGGGGATCCCCGGCTCGGGGATGTTCTCGCCCTTCACGATGGCCTCGTAGACCTTGACGCGGCCGAGCACGTCGTCCGACTTGATCGTGAGCAGCTCCTGCAGGGCGTAGGCGGCACCGTAGGCCTCCAACGCCCAGACCTCCATCTCGCCGAACCGCTGGCCGCCGAACTGGGCCTTCCCGCCCAGGGGCTGCTGCGTGATCATGGAGTAGGGGCCGGTCGAACGGGCGTGGATCTTGTCGTCGACCAGGTGGAGCAGCTTCAGGATGTAGGCGACCCCCACCGTGACCGGCTCCTCGAACGGCTCGCCGGAGCGGCCGTCGAACAACCGCGCCTTGCCGACGTCGTCGATCAGCCGGACGCCGTCGGCGTTCGCGTGCGAGCTGCGGATGGCGTCCAGGATCTCGTCCTCGCGGGCGCCGTCGAAGACCGGCGTTGACACGTGGACCGGGCCCTGGTGGTCGACCCCGTCCTTCTTGAACCCGACCATGGCGGCGTAGCCCAGGTGCGCCTCGAGCACCTGCCCGAGGTTCATCCGGGACGGGACGCCCAGCGGGTTCAGGATGATGTCGACCGGCGTGCCGTCCTCGAGGAACGGCATGTCCTCCTCGGGCAGGATCGTCGAGATGACGCCCTTGTTCCCGTGGCGGCCGGCCAGCTTGTCGCCGTCGGAGATCTTCCGCTTCTGGGCCACGTACACGCGGACCAGCTGGTTCACGCCCGGCGGCAGCTCGTCGCCGTCGTCGCGGCTGAACACCCGGACGCCGATGACCTTGCCGGACTCTCCGTGTGGCACCTTCAGCGACGTGTCGCGCACCTCGCGCGCCTTCTCACCGAAGATCGCGCGCAGCAGGCGCTCTTCCGGCGTCAGCTCGGTCTCACCCTTGGGCGTGACCTTGCCCACCAGGTAGTCACCGGTGGTGACCTCCGCGCCGATCCGGACGATGCCCCGCTCGTCGAGGTCCTTGAGGATCTCCTCGGAGACGTTCGGGATGTCGCGGGTGATCTCCTCGGCGCCGAGCTTGGTGTCGCGGGCGTCGACCTCGTGCTCCTCGATGTGGATCGAGGTGAGGACGTCCTGTTTGACCAAGCGCTCCGACAGGATGATCGCGTCCTCGAAGTTGTGGCCCTCCCACGGCATGTACGCCACGACCAGGTTCTTGCCCAGCGCGACCTCGCCGGCCTCGGTCGACGGCCCGTCCGCGATGACCTGGCCCTTCACGACCTTGTCGCCCGCCTCGACGATCGGCTTCTGGTTCTGGCACGTGCCCTGGTTCGAACGCCGGTACTTGAGCAGCTTGTAGGTGTGCAGCGTGCCCGTGCGCTCCTTGACGACGATCTCGTCGGCCGAGACGTCCTCGACCGTGCCGCCGTCCAGTGCGATGACCACGTCACCGGCATCGACCGCCGCGCGGAACTCCACGCCGGTCCCGACGAGCGGGGCGTCCGAGCGGAGCAGGGGCACGGCCTGCTTCTGCATGTTCGCGCCCATCAGCGCGCGGTTGGCATCGTCGTGCTCCAGGAACGGGATCAACGCGGCGGCCACCGACACGAGCTGCTTCGGCGACACGTCCATGTAGTCGACCTCGTCCGGAGGAACGGAGTCCACCTCGCCGCCCTTCTTGCGCACGAGGACGAGCGACTCCGTGAACTTGCCGTTCTTGTCGACGGCCGCGTTCGCCTGGGCGATGACGTGCTTGTCCTCCTCGTCGGCCGACAGGTAGTCGATCTTGTCGGTCACGCTGCCGCCCGTCGCGCGGCGGTACGGGGTCTCGATGAACCCGAACTCGTTGATGCGCCCGTAGGACGAGAGCGATCCGATCAGGCCGATGTTCGGGCCCTCGGGCGTCTCGATCGGACACATGCGGCCGTAGTGCGACGGGTGGACGTCACGGACCTCGAAGCCCGCGCGCTCGCGCGAGAGGCCACCGGGCCCGAGCGCGGAGAGGCGGCGCTTGTGCGTGAGCCCGGAGAGCATGTTCGTCTGGTCCATGAACTGCGACAGCTGCGACGTCCCGAAGAACTCCTTGATCGAGGCGACGACCGGACGGATGTTGATGAGCGTCTGAGGCGTGATCGCTTCGACGTCCTGCGTCGTCATCCGTTCCTTGACCACGCGCTCCATGCGCGACAGGCCGATCCGGATCTGGTTCTGGATCAGCTCGCCGACGCTGCGGAGGCGGCGGTTGCCGAAGTGGTCGATGTCATCGGGGTCGTAGCCCTCCTGACCGGCGTGCAGCCGCACCAGGTAGCGAACCGTCTTCAGGATGTCCTCGTACGTGAGGACGGCCTTGTACTTCGGGGAGGCGGCCCCGGTCTCGTCCTTCTGCAGCTCGGAGAAGACGCGGTAGCGAACCTGCTCCCATGCCTTCTTGTCAGGGTTGTCGAGCTCGCCCAGCGCCTTCGAGTGCTGGCGAAGCTGCTTCAACAGGTCACCGTCGGCCCCGCCCAGCTTCTTGTCCACCTTGTGGCGGCCGACGCGGGCCAGGTCGTAGCGCTTCGGGTTGAAGAACAGGTTCTCGAGGAGGGTCCGCGCTGACTCCGCCGTGGGCGGCTCGCCCGGACGGAGCTTGCGGTAGATGTCCTCGAGCGCTTCCTCTTGGGTCTCGACGTGATCCTTCTCCAGCGTGAGCTGGATGGAGGGCGCGTTGTCGAAGAGCGTCAGGATCTCGTCGGCCGTCCAGCCCAGTGCTTTGAGGAGCACGGTGACGTTCTGACGCCGCTTGCGGTCGATGCGCACGCCGACGGTGTCCTTCTTGTCGACATCGAACTCGAGCCACGCGCCACGGCCGGGGATGATCTTGGCGACATAGACGTCCTTGTCGGAGGTCTTGTCGAGATCCTTGGAGAAGTAGGCGCCCGGGGAACGCACGAGCTGCGAGACGACGACGCGCTCGGTCCCGTTGATGATGAAGGTTCCCCGACCCGTCATGATCGGGAAGTCCCCCATGAAGACTTCCTGCTCCTTGATCTCGCCGGTCACCTTGTTGACGAAGGTGGCCTCGACGAACAGCGGCTGGCTGTAGGTGATGTCCTTGTCGCGGCACTCCTCTTCGGATGCCTTGACGTCTTTGAACTGATGCCTACCGAAGTAGAGCTGGAACTGTTCGGTGAAGTCTTCGATCGGAGAGACTTCCTCCAGAACCTCTTTCAGTCCCTCGGACAGGAGCCAATCGAACGACTCCCGTTGGATGCCCACGAGATCGGGGAGTGGTAGGACCTCGTCGAGCTTGGCGAAACTGACACGTTCACGGACAGGGACAAGCTGGTCAGGCAAAAGGGATCCCTCCCGGGGAAGCTAGCTGGCGCACAGCAGAGCGCGGTGGACGGCGTGGACGGCACGGCAATCGGGTAGTGTACGCACGAAAACAGGCACAGTCAACCCGCGCCCGCACGATCCCTGGCAGGGACGGGCGGAAGGGTACGCCCTCCCGCCGACCAGGTCAACCCACACCAGGGGCGTACGGGACCGGGTCTCGAAGGGCCTCCGACAGGCTCGGGTTGCTCCGGTCGCGGTCGGACAGGACGGGATCGGCGGCGGGCCATTCGATCCCGAGCGCGGGATCGTTCCAGGCGATCCCCCATTCGTCCGTTCCGTCGAAGTACCGATCGACCAGGTACGCGAGAACGAGATCGGTCTCGGCGAGGAACCCGTGGGCGACCCCCGGAGGGATGAACAGCCCCTTGGGTGTCTCCGCCGACAATCGCAGCGTCGAGGTCGCGCCCTCGGTCGGCGATCCCGTCCGCAGATCGGCGAGCGCGACGAACATCGAGCCGGAGACGGCGAACCAGTAGTCCCACTGTCGCCGGTGGAAGTGCATCGCGCGCAGCGAGCCGGAGGACGAACGAGAGATGTTGCCCTGCAACACAGAGAGGTCAGAGGGAACCCACGACTGACGGTAGAACTCGACGAACGACCCTCGGACGTCGGCGTGGACCTCCAGATCGACGACCCCGACGCCGTCGATGGTCACGCTCATGCGCGGAGTCGCGCGGTCCGGTTACGCCGGCTCGTCAGGAGATGTCGGCGCCGGCCGGCACCCCGGCGTCGACCCACGACGTCAGCGGGTCGGGTTCCTGGTCGGTGGCCGATCCGTGAGCGAGCTCGCCGTCGGAGCCGAACGACTGCATGCCGCCGAGGGCCACGACCATGTCGGCGACGGCGTTCGCCAGTCGGGCGCCCTGTTCCACGGACGTGATGTGCACGCCGCGGGAGGACAAGACGTTGAAGAATCCCTCGAGGATCGCGCGCTGATCGCCCAAGAGGGATGCCTCGGACACGTTGAGGGCGCGGGCCAAGCGGGCGAGCGTCTGGATGGAGGGCTCGACGTGTCCGTTCTCGTATCGCGAGAGCCGGGCCTTGGGGATGCCGGACAATTCCTCGAGTTCGGACTGGCTGAAACCGGCCTGTACGCGGGCTTCACGAAGCCGGTTCCCGAAATGCCTGCCATCCATCGTTGTCATATGAAGCACCTCCTCAGCCAGCGGGCGGGTGGAGGGGACGGGTCCACGCGCCGGACCTTAGCACAGGCACGCCGGCAGGTGGAACGTTTCCTTCATTTCGGCTGCGAAGTGCCAACCATCGGTCATGATCAGCATAGGGCATTGCGCCCCGAGGCATCCCCCGATCGCCCGTTAGGCGTCAGGCATACGCGCTGGAGAGGGAATCGTATCGCTCCACCGAAACTGAGATCGGGATGGGTGAGCGACCACCGACCCGCGGGGCGAAGCCCCGCGGGCCGGTGGAGCGCTACTTGACCTCGACCGAAGCCCCTGCGGCTTCGAGCGTTTCCTTGGCCTTGTCCGCGGCTTCCTTGGTGACCTTCTCCAGGACGGTCTGCGGCGCCCCGTCGACCAGGTCCTTGGCCTCCTTAAGGCCCAGACTGGTGAGGGCGCGCACCTCCTTGATGACCTGGATCTTCTTGTCACCCGCGCCGGTGAGCACCACGTCGAACTCCGACTGCTCCTCCTCGGCCTCGGCCCCGCCAGCGCCGCCGCCGGGCGCCGCCATCATGACGGGACCCGCTGCGGCCGCCTTCACGTCGAACGCTTCCTCGAACTCCTTGATGAACGCCGACAGCTCGAGGAGCGTCATCTCCTTGAACTGATCGAGCAACTCGTCCGTGCTCATCTTCGCCATCGGTTACTCCTCTCCTGCTTCGTCGTTCGCCACTTCTGTCTCGTCCGAGCCCTCCGCCTCGGCGGCGGGAGCTTCGTTCGCTTCCTCCGCGGCAGGGGCTTCGGCTTCGCTCGTCTCCTCGACGACCGGAGCCTCGTCCACGACCTCGACGGCCTCAGGCTCCTCGGGGGCCGAGTCGTCGGGCACCTTCTCCTTGTAGGCCTCGAGCAGCGAGAGGAACTTCGACTGCGCGGAGACGAACATGGATGCGGCGCGAGACATCTCGCCCTTCAGCAGGCCCGCGATCTTCGAGAGCATGACCTCGCGCGACTCCAGGTCCGCGAGTCCCTTGGCCTCATCCGCCGACAGGACCTTCCCGTCCATGTAGCCGCCCTTGAGGATCAAGGTCGGGAACTTCTTGGCGGCCTCGACGACCTTCTTGGCCGCCGCGACGGGATCGCCGGCGATGAACGCGACCGCGGTCGGCCCCTCCAGCATGGGCTCGAGATCGTCGATCGCTGCATCCGCAGCCGCCCGTTGCATGAGCGTGTTCTTCACCACGGCGAACTTCGTGCCGCCCTCGGCGAGGGATCGACGAAGCTCGGTGATGTCGGACACCGTGAGACCGCGGTACTCGGTGAGCAGCAGGGCGTCGGATCCATCGATCCCCGCCTTGAGCTCGGCGACCCGTTCGATCTTCTCGGTCTTGGGCATCGCGCCTCCTTACGGAACATGAACAAACGCGCCTCCGCAGACGGCGGAGACGCGCGGGACGCGACATCTTCGGTTGCCTCGGCGGGTACCCGGTTGGGATTACGCGCTCTCGCGCCCCTGCTGTCTGCGGCGGAAGAAGGTTAGCAGGAGCTTCAGCCGGTGCTCGCCTCGGGCGAGTCATCCACGTGCGACGGCTTGCGTCCGAGGAATCGCCGCTCGACGAGCACGAGAGCGATCATCACGGCCGCCCCGAACGCGAACAGCAACCAGTAGTAGGGATAGGCGTGGTAGACGAAGAGCACCCGGTGATCCCCGGGCGTCACACGTACCCCGACGAAACCCGGCGCGATCATCTCCGTCGGCGTCCCGATACCGTCCACCGTGGCGGTCCATCGTGGATCGAACGACGCCTTCAACTGCACCACGGCCGTCCTCTCCGCCTGCACCTCACCGCCGAACCGCCCGTCGGCCGGTTGAGCGAACGCGGTCACCACGCTGCCCGGCGGCGTCGTGGGGTCCTCACCCGGACCGAGCGTCGGGTCGGCCCCCGGGGCGCCCGCCCACCCCAGGGTCGGGTACCGCCCCTTCAGGGGCAGGTTCGAGCTGAGGAACGCCGCCATACGCAAACCCAGGTCCGTCCGATCAACGGCGACCGGCGCCACTGTGTCGACCACCGAGAGGTAGCCGATGTCGCCCGTCGACCACAGCACCCAATCGCCGGCGGTCGCCGCCTGCAGCGAACCGGCGGGAGGCGTGTCGCCTCGCGGCAGGATCGCCCAGCGCACGCCGAACATGTCGACCTGCGCGGGGACGTGCGCGGCGAATCGGTTCTCCACATTGGACATCAACGACCAGGTCGGGCGGGTGAAGCCGACGGCGTCGGCGTCCAGGTTGAGCAGGGCGGCGAACGCCGGGACGAAATCGATCTTCGGGGCGGAGCGGTTGGCACGCATGCCGCTGTAGATCCGGCCGGGCGCGGTCGCCTTGGCCGTGGCCACGAGCGAGGCGAAGTCGGCTCCCTCCGTCGACTGGGCGGCTCGCTGGTCCGCGATCCACGCGGCGCCCAGGCGTTCATAGGAATAGCGCTCCGCAGCGGCCGGGGCTACCAACGCGGCCAACACGATCGCGAGTACGGCGACGACGTACGCCGGCTTCAGCCAGGTCGCGCGGGTCCGGACCAGGTGCATCGCCTGCGCCCCGGCCCAGGCGCCGCCGATCCCCGCGAGGTAGATGCCCGCCAGGTGCACGCCGGTGACGTATCGCCGCAAGAACAGGTCGGTGCCACCCGGGAGCAGGTCGATCACGGCACCCAGCGTGGGCCGGCCGAAGAACAGCAGCATGCTGAGCAGGCCGACCCCGAGGACGGCGCGCGCCGTCTCGCTCCGGCGGAAACGCCACACGCAGACCGCGAACCCGACGAGGGCGAGCACGCTCACGGTGGGGAAACGGCCGTTGTCGAAGATGCGCCCGGTCACCAGCCACCCGAGCACGCGCCGGGCCCCGAACGAGTCGTAGTAGAACGTGCCGCGCGAGAACTCGTCTAGCGTCATCCACTTCGCGTCGGTGATCAGCGGCACGAGCATCCACGCGGCGGTCGCCAACGCCCCGATGCCTACGAGCGCGGCGCGCCCGACCCGGCGCCAGAGGTCGGTGGGCGACAGCAACACCCATACGCCCAGGCTCAAGAGCGCGAGATAGCCCATGAGGAGGTGGAGGCAGACTGTGATGCCGAGCACGAGAGCCGCGAGCGCGATCGTGCGACCTTTCGAGACCGCGCGCCACGAGAGCCCCCACGCGAACGGCAGCGCCCACATCCCCCAGAGCTGGGCCCAGGTCCCCGATCCCCGCCACACGTAGCTCGACCATTCGAACCCCAATGCCGGCGCGCTCACGATCAGCGGTGAGACGAGGGCCGCCACGCCGGCCGCCCACGGTTCGAGATCGAACAGCCTGCCCCCGCAGTACACGGCGATCGGCCACGTGCAGAGCAGGAGGTACAGCGACCACCGGAACGTGGCCCGACCGGCGATCGTCGAGACCGCGCCCGTCAGGATGTGCGGCAGGCTCTGGTAGTGGTGGAACCGCGACGCGCCGAGCGACAGATAGGGGTACCAGCCGTCGAACGGCAGATGTCCCTCGCGCATCCGCATGGCCGCCCAGCGGACCATCGACTGGTGGATCCCGGCGTCGTTCAGGTACCAGACGTTCAGGAGCTCGGCGCGGAGCGTCCAGAGGTTGAACGCAACGGCGACGCCGACAAGGATCCACGGCAGGCGCCGCGCACGCGTCGACGGCTCGGCCATGCGGCGGCCGGTCGCTTCGTGCTAGGCGGAGACGCTCAGGTCGACGCCCTTGGGGTGCGCGGTGTCGATCCTGACGCTGGGTCCCATGGTCGTCGAGACCGCGAGGCTCTTGATGTACCGGCCTTTGGCGCCCGTCGGCTTCGCGCGGATCAGCTCGTCGACGACGGCGAGGTAGTTCTCGACCAGCGCGAGCTCGTCGAACGACTTCTTTCCGACGATCACGTGGACGTTGCCGGTACGGTCCGAGCGGTACTCGACCTTGCCGCCCTTGATGTCGGAGACGGCCTTCGCGATGTCCATGGTGACGGTGCCGGTCTTCGGGTTCGGCATCAGGCCGCGTGGGCCCAGCACGCGACCCGCCTTGCCGACGGCTGCCATCATGTCCGGCGTGGCGACCGCCGCGTCGAAGTCGATGTTGCCCTTGATGACTTCTTCGACGAGCTCCTCGCCGCCGACGACGTCGGCGCCGGCCTCGCTGGCCTCACGAGCCTTGTCGCCCACGGCGAACACGGCGACGCGGACGGATCGGCCGGTGCCGTTGGGCAGCGACACGGTTCCGCGGACCATCTGGTCGGCTTTGCGGGGGTCGATCCCCAGGTTGAAGGCCACCTCGACCGTCTCGTCGAACTTGGCGTCGGGCAGCGACTTCAAGACCGAGAACGCCTCCTTGGGCGCGTATTCCTTCTCGCGGTCGACCTTCTTCTCGGCCTCGCGGTAGCGCTTGCCGTGCGCGGTCATGCGTCCACCTCCACACCCATGCTGCGCGCGGTGCCGGCGATGATGCGCATGCCGTGCTCGACGTCGTTGGCGTTCAGGTCGTCCATCTTCTGCTCGGCGATCTTCCTCACCTGATCCTGCGAGAGCCGTCCGACCTTGTTGCGGTTCGGGATGTCGGACCCTTCTCGATCCCGGCGGCCGCCTTGATCAGCTCGGCGGCCGGCGGCTGCTTGGTCACGAACGAGAACGAACGGTCCTCGTAGATGGTCAGCTCGACCGGGATGACCTGCCCCGCGAACTGCTGCGTGGCCTCGTTGTACTGCCGGCAGAAGTCCATGATGTTGACCCCGTGCTGCCCCAGCGCTGTCCCGACCGGCGGCGCGGGTGTGGCCGCGCCGGCCTTGATCTGGAGCTTCACGAGGGCGAGCGTCTTCTTCTTCGCCATGTGGTGCTTCACCTCCTGCGGTGCCTAGCGGCCGCTCAACGCGGCCTCCCGCACTCTCGGTTGTTAGACCTTCGACACCTGGTCGAAGCCCAGCTCGACCGGGGTCTCCCGGTCGAAGATGTTGACGAGAACCTTCAGCTTGCTCTGGTCCACGTTGATCTCGCTGATCGTGCCGTTGAAGTCGGCGAACGGGCCGGAGATGATGCGCACCACGTCGCCCTCCTCGAACCCGAGGCGGAACTGGGGCTTCACCTCTTCCTTCTTCACCACGAGGATCTTCTCGACCTCGCGGCGCGAGAGCGGCGTGGGCTTGGAACCCGTGCCCGCCGAGACGAACCCCGTGACGCCGGGCGTGTTCCGCACGACATACCACGAGTCGTTGTCGTAGATCATCTTCACGAGCAGGTAGCCGGGGAAGACCTTCTTCTGCACGACCTGCTTCTTGCCGCCCTTGATCTCCATGACGTCTTCCATGGGGATGTGGACGTTGAAGATCTTCCCCTCCATCTGCATGGTGTGGATCCGGGACTCGAGGTTGGTCTTCACCTTGTTCTCGTACCCCGCGTACGTGTGCACGACGTACCAGTCCCCCGGACCCGCGTACGGATCGTGAGCCGCGGGCTCGTCCGCCGCCACGACCTCGGCGGGCGCCACCTCGGCGGGCGCCGGATCGTCGATCTCCGCCTCCACCTCATCGAGCGCCTCGGCCATCTCGACGAGCTCGGCGACTTCTTCCAAAGCCTCCGCGGCCTCGGCGACCTCGAGCACCTCGGCGGCTTCCTCGAGCTCTTCGACGACCTCCGCCAGCTCCTCGGCCGCTTCGAGCGCCTCGGCGGCCTCTTCGACCTCACCGTCTGCCGCGAGCTCCTCGGCGGCTTCCGCGAGCTCTTCGGCGACCTCGAGGACCTCCGCCGCTTCATCCACCAAGGACTCGACCGAGACGTCGGCAAGGACGACCTCGTCGTCCGCCACGGACGGGGCCCCCTCCTCGGGGGCAGTCGGCTCCTCGGACATCGGGCTCGTTTCCGCACCGTCCTCGATGGTCTCTGTCGTCTCGGTCACGTCGTCCTCGGTTCCTGCCCGCGTCTCGGTGTCGGTATCGGCCGGCGGGTCGGTCGTCGTCTCGGGTTCCGTCGCGTCATCGTCGCGCGAATCGTCGGGGTTCGGATCGTGGGTCACGAAGGCCTCAGTCAGGGGATCAGTTGTTGGTGAGCACGTTGAAGATCAACTTGGAGAAGACGAAGTCCAGACCGAAGACGAAGGTCGTCATCACGATGACGGTCACCAGCACGACGATGGTGTAGGAGATGAGCTCACGACGCGAAGGCCAGTCGACCTTGCGGAGCTCTTGACGAACCTCCTTGAGGAACTGACGTGCACCGGTGCGCTTCTTCTTCCCCTCGGTGGGAGCGGCAGAACGGCGCGCAGAGGTGGTGGCGGCTTCGCGACGCTCGGCGACCGAGGCCTTCGCGCGCCGCTCTTGGCGCTCCTGCATCCGTTTCATCTGCCTGTTCATGGATCTCCCTTGCAGGGGCGGAGGGACTTGAACCCCCAACCTTCGGTTTTGGAGACCGGTGCTCTACCAAATTGAGCTACGCCCCTCGGCTCCGGTCGCCCAGGTACGTTGGGGACTTCGGAGTCCTCAGTATAGGTACGGTCCCACGCCTCGGCAAAGGAGGTGCAGGTGGAACGCCTCACGTCATCTTTCGTGGCCAGGTGCGTGTTCGGGCCACATACCTGACCTATGCTTCGCCCGACGCATCGCGCCGGCCCCGGATCGCGAGGCTCCTTCATGGATACCGATACCACCTACTCGCCGGAAGGCCCCGGCGGCCCCCGGCGTGGATTGTTCACCCGTCGTCCCGACGCTCCCGAGACCCGTCCGGCACCGGCCCGGACGACCGCGCTCGATCTCGCGATCGCGGAACGGATCGATGAGGGCCTTCGGGCCATCGAGGAGCACGCCGCCGCGCTGATGCGCGAGATCGCCACGGAGATGTGGCGCGCCTCCGGATCGGACACCGCATCCGAGCAGGAGCGCATCCTGACCTTCATCTCGCGGGACCAGGCGATCGGGAGCCTGATCGCCGCGAGCGACGACCGGTTCCAGGCGCTGGCGCTTCGCACGGCACGGCTCGAGGATTCGCTCGCGGAGCTCGCGGAGAACGGCCGCCTCGTCCGTGAGGCGATCCAGCTGTCGGCGAGCTCGGTGCATGAGATCGCGAACTCCCCGACGCTGCAGGGCGTCGAGCTCATCCGCACGCAGCTCGAACAGGTTGAGGCCCACATCTCCGCGACGTTCGCGCACCTGGACGAGCGGGACAAGAACCTCACGGGTGCGATCCAGCAGCGGATCGTCGAGCACGGCGACCTCATCGCACGGGAGACCGCGCGGATCGTCGAGGCGATGGAGAGCTACGTGCAGGGTGGCGCCGAGGCCATGGGGCGACTGGCTTCGCGGATCGAACAGCACGCCACAGCGTTCGCCGCCCACGACGAGACGCTCGCCGACAAGATCCGCGCCACGGTCGCGGACGAGACGAGAGAAGCGGCCGAGCAGGTCCAGATGCTCGGTGAGCGGATCGGGATCCAGTCACGCACCACCCAGGAGCATCAGATCGCCATGGATCGCCTGATCGAGACACGGATCATGGGGCTGGCGCAACTGACGCGCTCGGATTCCCAGGCCCTCCGAGAGCTGATGGAGCGCAACGCCGCCGAGCAGGTGGATCATCTGCGAGAGACGATCGATGAGCGGATGTCCGCGCTGACGTTGGCGGTGAGCGAAGCGGTGGAGCGGAACATGACATCGCTCACCGAGCGGGTCGACGCACAGCTGGGCGCCGTCGCGGAGACCGTCGCGCAGCGGGCGGCCGAAGCAGCCGACATCGCCGTAGCTTCGACGTTCGAACAGACGCTCGAACGACTGAACGCGACCGCGGACTCGATCGATTCGATGGGCATCACACTGGTGGAGACGCTCGTCACGTCCCGCGCCCAAACCGAGGAGCGGATGTCCGAGCACATGGACGACCGGCTCGCGGCGCTGGCGAAGATGATCCGATCGGACAACCGCGTCATCGCCGATCGGCTGTCGGCCGCGCCCGCGCCCGTGCCCGCGCCGTCGGCCGGGATCGACGGCGACATCGCGAGGCAGACGCTCCGCGCGGTCAAGGAGCTCCAGGCCGGGATGGGTACGGACGTGGTCGGCGCCGTGGAACGCAAGTTCCAGTCGATGTCCGACCAGCTCCACAAGGAGACGCAGTCCACCGCCGAAGCCATGGTCAAGGTCGCGGAGGTCCTGGGAGAGAAGATGGACCGGCTCTCGATCCGCGTGGACGAGGGCGTCGGCGGAGACCTGCAGATCGTGATCGATCGGATGAGCGACGCGATCCAGGCGATGTCGGGTCAGCACCGCCGCGACTAAGGGCGACTGTCGGCGAAGCGGACCTCCGCCTGACCCTTTCGGATCGCGAACTCCGTGGTCCCCTCGCGCTCCACGGTCACCCAGAGCTCGGCTGTTGCGGTACGGGTCTCCGCGTCCAGCGCTCGCACGCGACCTCCGGCGACGATCTCCTCGCCGATGAAGACGGGAGCACGGAACTGCGCCGACAGGCGCACCACGTTCGCCGGATCCCCCGCCCATGTCGAGACGCAGGCGCCCAGAAGCCCCATGGTGAACATGCCGTGGGCGATGATGCCCGGGAACCCGACCATGCGGGCGACATCGTCGTCCTGGTGCAACGGGTTCTGGTCCCCCCCCGCGTCGGCGTACGCGCGAACGTCCTCGCGGGTCACCGTTCGCGCGAGCGCCGGAATGTCGTCGCCGACGCGCAGGTCCTCGAACCGGATCGTCATGCCGACAGGCCCCGTTCGATCATGGTCGAACGGGTGACGGCCACCGTCCGGCCGGTGACGTCGGTCATCCGCATCTCGATGACCAGGAACCCGTTGCCGCCCTTCTGCCGGATGGATGCCAGGCGCGCCGTTACCGTCAGAGTCTCGCCGAGCACCACCGGACGATGGAACTCGTATTCCTGCGATCCGTGCACGACCGTGCGGAAGTCGAGCCCGAGCTCCGGATCGCCGATCACGTGCGGGAGGACCGAGAACTCCGCGGCGGTGAGGAAGGTCGGCGGGACACCCGGTGGCCCCCCGAACAGATCGTGGAACGCGCGCACCCGTGCTTCATCGACATCGAAGGGAACCGGTTCGTAGGTCTTCCCCTCCGCTTCGAGGTTCACGCGGCGCACGCTACCGGGGAGGCCCGCACCCGGCAACCGCAGAGGGTCCGTGCGCCGGTCCGGTTCGCGGCCTAGGATTCTCGGAGATGGATGCTGACGAGGCCCGCATCTCCGTCCTCATCGTCGACGACCACCGATCGTTCGGTGAAGCGCTGGGTGTGGCGTTGGGCAAAGAGACCGATCTCAACATCATCGACGTGACCGCCGACGGCGAGAGCGCGGTCCAGGCAGCCCAGGCACGGCAGCCGGACGTGGCGCTGATCGACCTCCAGATGCCCGGCATGGACGGCCTGGAGACGAGTCGCCGCATCCACGGCGTCTCGAAAGGGACCGTCGTCGTCGTCCTCACCGGTGCGAACGACGAGCTGGCGCTCGGCAGAGCCATCAACGCGGGGGCGCACGGCTTCCTGCGCAAGACCGCCGCGGTGCAGGACCTGGCCGAGGCCGTGCGGGCCGCTCATCGTGGCGATCCTCTGAACGCCCATGACGAGATCGAGTTCGCGCTGCGCCGCCTCCGGCGGCTGCGCGCACGCGACGACGACATCGCGCAGCGGTTCGACCGGTTGACGCCTCGCGAGCTGGAGATCCTTCAGCTCCTCGCCGACGGCTGCGCACCCGACGACATCGCGATCCGGCTCGACGTCAGCAGGAACACGCTTCGGACGCACATCCAGAACATCTTGATGAAGCTCGGCGTGCACTCGAAGCTCGATGCGATCGTGGCGGCCATCCGTCACGGCCGGGTCACCACCGTTGACGTCACGGACCCGGTGGAGATCATGCCCGAGCCGACGCCGGGATCCGACAGCGGCGAAGAAGCCGGTTAACGCGTCTCGCGGTGGAGCGTGTGCTTGCGCTCCCACCGGCAGTATTTCTTCAGCTCGATCCGCTCGCGGTCGTTCACACGGTTCTTGACCGTGTTGTAGTTGCGCCGCTTGCACTCCGTGCACGCGAGCGTGATCTTCGGACGGTTGTCGCCCTTCGCCATCAGTCGTTCTCCCTCATCGCCGCCCGAACCCCATCAACGAAGGCGGGCTCGTCGCGTCGCTCCTTCACGACCGTCCAGACCTCGGGACGGCCGGCGTTCGGCATCCCAAGGTACACGCGAACGGCGCCATCCAGCGCGCGCCGGTCGGCGGACGTGGATGCCTGCGGGAAGGAACTCGTCGAGGTGCCTTGTGTAGCAGCTCATCTGACGATCTTCACCACGCGACCCGCTCCGACGGTCCGGCCGCCCTCGCGGATGGTGAACCGGAGCCCTTCCTCCATGGCGATGGGCGCGATCATCTGGACGGTCATGCCGATGTCGACATGCGGCTTCGTCCGCTCGAACTTCTTCTTCGACATCAGCCTTCCTCCGAGGTTCCCGACGGGACGATCGGTAGCGGCGGGTGGAATCGAACCACCGACACAGCGATTATGAGCCGCTTGCTCTGCCTCTGAGCTACGCCGCCGTGTTCGGCATGGGAGTCTACCTGCGGCGATACCGCAACGGCAGCGACCACGGAAAAGACCCCGAACCGAGCCGGAGCGGGGAATCGAACCCCGGACCTCCTCCTTACCATGGAGGCGCTCTGCCGACTGAGCTACTCCGGCGGGCGATGCAGACGATGTGGCCGGCCAGCGGCCACATCCCTGTGCATGACCGGCAGCACTCTACTAGAGGACCTTGGCCTCACCGCACATCTGCTGGGGCCGGCTGGCCGTCGGGTTGCTCCACGCGGTTGCGGCCCAGTTGCTTGGCCCGATACAGAGCGTCGTCCGCTTCCTTGAGGACCGCGTTCGCGGACCGGGTGTGACTGGGATCCATCATCGACATCCCGGCGCTGATCGTCAGGACGCCGAACGGACTCTCTGTGTGGGAGATGGCCAGGCGTTTCAGGGAGATCCGCATGCGCTCCACCGCGAGGGTACCGCTGGCCAAGGATTGCTCCGGGAAGATGCACAGGAACTCCTCCCCGCCGTAGCGATACAGCGCGTCACCCCCACGTGCTTGTTCCTGGAGCTTGGAGGCGACGGTCTGCAGGATCTGATCGCCGGCCAGGTGGCCGTAGGTGTCGTTGTAGGACTTGAAGAGGTCGACGTCGAGCAGCGCCATGCAGTAGCGATGTCCGTAGCGCGTGACGCGTGCCTCGAGCAGGTCCATATCCTCGTCGAGGGCCCTGCGGTTGCGAAGTCCGGTGAGTGGGTCGCGCCGAGCGATGGCCGAAAGCTCCTGGTTGAGCCCCTCCAGCTGGGCGCGCTGGTCGGCCAGCTGCTGGTGGAGCGAGGTGACCCGCGACGCCGCGATCAGGTGCGCCTCAAGGTCGTCGGAGTCGAGCGGTTTGATGAGGTAGTCGTCGGCGCCGGCGCTCATGCCTTCGAGGATCTCGTCGTGGCCCCCCTGGCTGGTGACCATGATGATGAACGTGTACGCGCCCATCGCATCGGCCCGGATGTTGCGACATAGCTCGAGCCCGGTCAGCCCCGGCATCATCCAGTCGCAGATGACCACGTCGGGCCGGTGGGTTCGGAACGCCTGCCAGGCCTGCCCGCCGTCGCTGACGATGTGGCACTCGTGGCCGAGGCTGCGAAGCGCCGTCTGCACGATCAGCCGGGACGTCGAGTCATCGTCGGCGACCAGGATCTTCATGGCGCCGGCGTCCACGTGTGGAGCGCGACGCGAACCCGTTCGAGCTCGGCTTCGATGTCGTCGAACCGCTCAGGGCCCCGCTCCAGATCATCGCTCTCTCCATCGGAGGCCATGGTCCCGCACAGACGAGAGAGGTCGGTCGCTCCGAGGTTGGCGCTCGTACCGCTGAGCGCGTGAGCCGAACGTCGCAATGCGGCGGCGTCGCCACCGACGATCGCCTGTCGCATGGCGACGATGGAATCGTCGGACTCGGCCAGGAACAGCGTGATCAACTGTCCCAAGAGGTTCACGCCCGCCGAGGCCCCAAGGCGCTCGAGACGGGCGATGACCTGGGCATCCAGTACCGGTTGAGATGAGGTGGGAAGACCATCGTCCACGGCGACTCCTCCATGTTCGAGGGCGGACGACGGACGCGACCCATGGGGGCCCCAACGATCCATGACCTCGCCGAGGACTCGCAGGCTGAGCGGCTTGATGAGGTAGTCGTCCATGCCGGCCGCCCGGCATCGCTGCTGGTCGAACCCCGGCGCCGTGGCGGTGACCGCGATGATCGGCGTGCGACGGCCGGGATCTTCTCGGGCCCGGATCGCTTGGGTCGCTTGGTACCCGTCGAGCACGGGTAGTTGGCAGTCCATGAGGATCGTTCGGTAGGGCGTCACGGCCGCGGCTTCCACCGCTCCGGCGCCGTCCGCAACGACGTCCACGTGGTAGCCGAGGTTCTGAAGCATCGCCATCGCAACCCGCTGGTTGACGGGTTGATCCTCCGCCAACAGGACCCGGCCGGTCGAGCCGGGTGAGGAGAGATCATGCATGCAGCCTCCGAGGTTGGGGCGATCCGACCGGCGTGAGCTGCTCCGTCAACGAGGTGCGCAACTCCTTGTAATCGATCTCGACCTCGAGCAGATCATCCTGACCTTCCGCGAGGGAGCCGGCGGCCGCCTTCCGCTCCAGGCGGCCACATGAAAGTGCGAGGCGCCGGCCGCCGAGCTGGACGCAGCTGCCTTTGATGCCGTGCGCGATGCGCCCGACGGCGAGGGCGTCGCCCATGTCGAGCGCCGCGCGAAGGTCGGCGAGGAGGGGCTCGGTCTCCCGAACGAACTGCTCGACGAGCTCGGCGAGGAGATCCTCATCGGTCGCGTCATCCAATATGCGGAGCTCTCCGAAGACGACCGGGTCGAGCGTGTGCGCAACCTCTGGATCCAGAGCAGCGGGCGGCGACAGGGCGGGCACGACCGGCACGTGTCTCACGAGCCTGCCCACGAGGGCGAGCAGCGCGTCCTTGCTCACCGGTTTGGCGAGGTAGCTGTCCATCCCCTCCGCCAGGCAGCGCTCCCGGTCTTCCCGGCGGGCTCCGGCCGTCAGCGCGATGATCGGGGTACGTCGCTCACTGCCCTCGCGCTCGCGGATGGCAGCGGTCGCCTCGTAGCCGTTCAACTCCGGCATCTGGCAATCCATCAGGATGGCGTCGTACGGTTGCGCGGCGGCCGCCTGCACCGCCGCCGCGCCGTTGAGCACGGTGTCGACCCGGTAACCGGCGCTGGACAGCATCGCGACGGCCACCTTCTGATTGATCGGGTTGTCTTCGGCGAGGAGCAGCCAACCCCCCTCGGACCGCTCGGACGACGATGGAGGTTCGGCCGTCACGTCGTCCGGAACGACATCGGCGACCTGACCGACCGCGATCCGCAGGCAGGCCCGGAGATCCTCGCGGTGAACAGGCTTGGACAACGACGCTGCGATCCCAGACTCGGAGGCGGTGACGAGGCCCCGTTCCAACCGCAGACCCGTCACCATCACCAACCGAGGAGAAAGAGCGGGATCCTCGTCGATGGCTTCCTTCAGTGCCAGCCCGTCCATCCCGGGCATCGTTCGGTCCAGGACCGCGACGGCGAATGGCCGGCCCTCGGCGGCGGCCGAGCGCAGGGTCTCGAGCGCGGCCAGGCCGGAATCGGCGGTGCTGACGACCATGCCCCAGTCGGTGAGGTATTCGGAGAGGACGCTGCGCTGTGCGGCGTTGTCATCGACGACCAAGGCGGTCACGCCGGAGAGCCCGGCATCGGGCGAGAGGAGCTCGTCGCGCACCTCACCCGCGACCGCGTCGACGGAGATCGTGAACCAGAAGTTGCTTCCCACCCCGAGTCGGCTCCACACGCCACAGTCGCCTCCCATGAGCGCGATGAGTTGGCTGCTGATCGCAAGACCCAGGCCCGTCCCTCCGTACTTGCGGGAAGTGGACGTGTCGGCTTGGACGAACGGCTGGAACACCTGATCGAGCTTCTCGGGTCCGATGCCGTCGCCGGTGTCGGAGACCTCGAACCGGACCATGGTGTTGCCACCGACCATGCCGGCCTCGGCCTCGGTGACCCGGACCACGATCTCCCCTGCTTGCGTGAACTTGATCGCGTTGCCGATGAGGTTGGTCAAGACCTGGCGTACCCGACCCGGGTCGCCGCTGACCACCGCGGGGACCGAGCTCTCGATGACGGCGACGAGCTCGAGCCCTTTGCTCTGGGCCGGGCCTGCCAGGAGGTCCACGACGTCGTCGACGACGGTGCGGATGTTGAACTCGATGTCCTCGATCTCGAGCTTCCCAGCTTCGACCTTCGAGAAGTCGAGGATGTCGTTGATGATGGTGAGCAAGGCCTCCCCCGAGTTCCGTACCGTCTGCGCGTAGTCGCGCTGGCGTGCGTCGAGGTTGGTCTCCAGGAGGAGATCGGTCATGCCGATGACGCCGTTCATCGGGGTGCGGATCTCGTGGCTCATGTTGGCCAGGAAATCCGACTTGAGCCGAGATGCCTCGGTCGCCTTGTCGCGAGCATCCGACATCGCCGCCTCGGCCCCGACTTCGGTGGTGACGTCGGCGAGGGTCCCGACCCATCCCGCCGTGCCGCCGTCACCGTCCGGGATGGATCTCGACGTCACGAGAACGATCCGTGGGGCCGTGCCGGGAACCTGGATCTCGAATCGGTGGCTGAGCTCGGCCCCGTACCCGCCCGGAAGCTCCGCGTTGAGGCGGGCCCGCTCCTCAGGCCCCATGATCGTGTCCCACTTCCGACCAACAGCCTTTTCGGCCGAGATGCCGGTGATCTCCGTCCATCGAGGGTTGGTGGTCACGTATCGATGCTGATCGTCGGTCTGGAAGATCCCGATGGGGGCGGCGTCGGTCAGGAGCCGCAATTGATCCGCGGACGCCTGCACTTCGCGCGCGCGTCTCGCGAGTTCCTCCGCCTTCGTGAAGAGGTTGGCGAAGACCGAGACTTTGGCGCGGAGCTCATCGGGTGGAACCGGGGCGAAGATGAAGTCGACCGCGCCCTCGGCGTAGAGGTCGGTGTTGACGATCTCGTCCTTCCCGTGGGCCGTGATGAAGATGATCGGCGTCATCTCGGACTGCTGGCGCTGCCGGATGAGGGCTGCGGTCTCGAAGCCGTCCATGATCGGCATGCGGACGTCGAGCAGGATGACCGCGAAGTCGCGGGCCATGATGCAACGCAGCGCCGCGAGCCCCGAATCAGCCTCGACGATGGAGTAGCCGAGCGGAAGCAACACGGCCTTCAACCCGAGCCGTTTGGCAGCGTTGTCGTCGACGACAAGGATGGGGACGGGACCGCCCGTCGCGGTGTGCGTCTCGACGATCTCTGGCCGTGGGACGCGCATCGTGGCAGTCATGCAGCGGGCTGCGCGGGGGTGGTGGGCAACCACGGTTTCAGGGCCGCGAGGAGCTCGGCGTTGTCCACCGGCTTCGGGACGTGCGCGTTGGCTCCGGCATCGATGCAACGCTGACGCTCGCCCGACCCAGCCTTTCCGGTGACGGCGACGATGGGGAGCGACGCGAACCTGTCTATCGCCCGGATCGCCCGCATCGTGTCGTACCCATCCATGATCGGCATCATGATGTCCATCAGGACGAGGTCGATGTCGGGGGTCCGATCCAGGACGTCGAGCGCGTCGGCACCGCTCTCAGCGACAACGACGTTGGCGTGGCTCCGTTCGAGGAGGGCGGTCATCGCGAAGATATTGCGGAAGTCGTCGTCGACGACCAGGATCTTGAGCCCATCGATCGCGCTGTCCTCGAGTCCCCTCGCAGCGCTTCGAGCGCGCTTGGTTCGGTTGGGCTCAGCCGTTCGGTTGGGCCCAACCGTCCCCTTGGGCTCAGCGGCACCGCCAACGGCGACGACCGACCGGGTGCCCGGAGCGGTCGGGAGCCAGGGCCGCAACGATGCGATGAGCTCGGCCGCGTCGACCGGCTTCGGAACGTAGTCGTTCGCTCCGGCATCGAGGCAACGCTGACGTTCGCCGGCCGTGGCCTTGCCGGTGACGGCGATGACGACCAGACCCTTGAATCGTTCGATGCTTCGGATCGCGCGGATGGTCGTATATCCGTCCATCGTCGGCATCATGATGTCCATCAGGACGATGTCGAAATCGGGCGTCCGCTCGAGCACGGTGAGTGCCTCGGAGCCACTCTCCACGACCGTCACGTCCGCGCGACCACGCTCGAGGAGCGCCGTCATCGCGAAGATATTGCGGATGTCGTCGTCGACGACGAGGATCTTCACGCCGTCGATCGGGCTGTCCTCGCGCCCGCTCTGCCGGCGTCGATCGGCCATCGACCCGGCGTGTTCGACGAGCGCCTCGTCTGGCGCGGCGAGGGACGCTCTCTTCGGGAGCCATGGCTCGACGATGGCGAGGAACTGGATGGTATCGGCCGGCTTCGAGATGTAGTCGCTCACCCCGGCCTCCAGGCAGCGCTGTCGTTCATCTTCCGTGCACTCCGAGGTGATCGCGATGATGGGGAGCGACGCGAACCGATCGATCGCCCGGATCGCGCGGGTGGTTCCGTATCCGTCGATCACCGGCATCACGACGTCCATCAGGACGACGTCGAAGTCGGGCGAGCGCTCGAGGACGTCGAGCGCTTCCGCCCCGCTCTCGACGACCGTCACGTCGGCGCGGCCTCGCTCCAGGAGCGCCGTTATCGCGAAGATGCTGCGGACGTCGTCGTCGACGACGACGAGGATCCTCGCTCCTTGGACGGCACCAGCTTCTCCCCCATCCGCTGCGAGCCGGCCGGTCGGGAGCCACGGGACGATGGCATCGACGAAGACGTCCACATCGATGGGCTTGGGCACGTAGTCGTTGGCTCCGGCATCGATGCAGCGTTCACGTTCGCCGTTCTCGGTCTTGGCGGTGACGGCGATGACCGGGAGCGCCGCGAGCCGCTCGATCCCCCGGATGGCCCGGATGGCCTCGTAGCCATCCATGACCGGCATCATGATGTCCATCAGGACGATGTCGATGTCGGTCGTCTGCTCCAGCGTGGCGAGGGCATCCGCGCCGCTCTCGGCGACGACGACGTTGGCGTGGCCCCGCTCGAGGAGCGCCCTGATCGCGAAGATGTTCCGGGAGTCGTCGTCGACCACGAGGACCTTCGTGCCCTCGAAGGGGTGGTAGTCGAGATCCCGCCCCTGCTCTCGGTGAGGCGCGGCGTCGACCTCGCTTCCTGCCCGATCGCCAACAGCGGAGAACGTGGGAGCGACGGGCGTGACCGCAGGCTCGGGGCCCGGCGCCGTTCGAACGGGTGCGAGCGTCGGTGCCGACGTCGCATCCCGATCCGAAGGGAGATAGATGGTGAACGTGCTGCCCTTGCCCGAAGAGCTGACCACGGTGATCTCGCCGCCGAGCAGCCCGACCAGCTCGCGGCTGATCGAGAGGCCGAGGCCCGTTCCACCGTAGATGCGAGCGGTGGTGCCGTCTCCCTGTGCGAACGCCTCGAAGATCACGCTGCTGCTGCTCGTCGCCGATACCGATGCCGGTGTCGCGGACGGAGAAGGCCACCACGGACGGAGCCCGACGGAGCGACTCCATCTCTCGGTTCCAACCCTTGTCGGCCACCCCGATCTGGACGTGGACGTTGCCTTGATCGGTGAACTTGAACGCGTTGGCGAGCAGGTTCTTCAGGATCTGGCGAAGCCGCTGCGAGATCGGTGACGAGGTTCGTCGGGACAATCCGGTGCGATGGTCGATCGAGTACCCGAGGCCCTTCCCTTGCGCGACCGGTTCGAACTCGCGGAGGAGCGCGACGCGGAGCTCTTCGACGGACACGTTCGACATCTCCAGCGTGACTGTCCCCGACTCGACCTTGGCCAGGTCGAGGATGCTGTTGAGGAGTCCCAGCAGCTCCTTGCCCGACGAATGGATGACGCTCGCGTACTCGACCTGCGTGTCCGTCATGTTGTCTTCGGGGTTGTCCTCGAGCTGCTGGGCGAGGATCAAGAGGCTGTTCAACGGCGTTCGGAGCTCGTGCGACATGTTGGCGATGAACTCGGACTTGTACTTCGACGAGACGGCGAGCTGGCTGACCTTCTCCTCGACCAGGCGCTTGGACTCGTTCGATCTCCTGGTTCTTCTGCTCCGCCACGATGTTCTGCTCGGCGAGCAGCCGTGCCTGCCGGCCGAGGTCCTCGTTGGACTCGCGCAGCTCTTCCTGCTGCGAGCGGAGCTCTTCGGCCTGGGATTGGGACTGCTTGAGCAGGGTCTCGGTGAGCGTGTGGCCTCGATCGTGCTGAGGACGATGCCGATGCTCTCCGTCACCGAATCGAGGAACGTCTGGTGGGTGATGCTGAACGGGGAGAACGAGGCCAGCTCGATGACGGCGCGCAAGCGACCCTTCGAACAGCACCGGCAAGACGACGATGTTGAGCGGTGGAGACTCTCCCAGCCCCGAGTTGATCCGCACGTAGTCGCCCGGAACGTCCGTGAGCAGGATGCGCTTCTTCTCCTTGGCGCACTGGCCGACCAGACCTTCACCGAGCCGGAAGGTCGTCGAGAGATGCTTCCGCTCTTCGTACCCGTAGCCGGCCTGGAGCTCCAGCACCGAATCGGCATCGTCTGACGCGCCGACCATCGAGTAGAAGACCCCGTGCTGCGCCGAGACCAGCGTCGCGAGCTCGGACAGGATCATGCTCGACACCGCGGTGAGGTCGTCTTGACCCTGGAGCATGCGCGTGAACCGCTCCCGGTTCGTCTTCAACCAGTCCTGTTCGATGTTCTGTCGGGTGGTCTCGCGCAGGTTCCGGATCATCTCGTTGAGCTTGTCCTTCAAGACCGCGACCTCGCCGCTCGCCTCCACGCTCACCTGGCGGGTGAGGTCGCCCTCGGTGACCGCGGTCGCCACCTCGGAGATCGCGCGCACCTGGTTGGTGAGGTTGGCCGCGAGCTGGTTGACGTTGTCGGTGAGGTCCTTCCAGACGCCGCCTACCTCCTTCGATTGCGCCTGCCCGCCCAACTTGCCCTCGACGCCCACCTCGCGCGCGACCCTCGTCACCTCGCCGGCGAACGCGTTGAGCTGGTCGACCATCGCGTTGACGGTGTTCTTCAACTCCAGGAACTCGCCCTTGACGTCGATCGAGATCTTCTTGCTCAGGTCGCCGTTGGCCACCGCGGTGGTCACCTCGGCGATGTTTCGCAGCTGTCCGGTCAGGTTGCCGGCCATCAGGTTGACGTTGTCGGTGAGGTCCTTCCACACGCCACCGACCTCGATGGTGACCGCCTCGGCCTGACCGAGCTTGCCCTCGGTGCCCACCTCGCGGGCGACACGCGTGACCTCGGAGATGAATCCGTTGAGCTGGTCGACCATCGCGTTGATCGTGTTCTTCAGTTCCAGCATCTCGCCGCGCACGTCGGCGGACACCTTCTTGCTCAGGTCGCCGTCGGCGACCGCCCCGATGACGCGCTGCATCTCGATGGTCGGTCGAACCAGGTCGTCGATCAGGTTGTTGACCGATTCGATGCGGCCCGCTCCATCGCTGCGTCAGACCTCCGAGCACCACCCGCTGGGACAGCCTGCCTTCCTTGCCCACGACCTGGCTCACCCGGGCGAGCTCTATCCCGAGCGCCTGGTTGGCGATGATGACGTCGTTGAGACCGTCGGCGACCTTGCCCGCCAATCCCGTCCATTCGAGCGGCATACGGGCCGTCAGGTCGCCTTCCTTG
This sequence comes from uncultured Actinomycetes bacterium, assembly GCA_963736335.1. Taxonomy (GTDB): domain Bacteria; phylum Actinomycetota; class UBA4738; order UBA4738; family HRBIN12; genus JBBQVZ01. The sequence continues at coordinate 361,730 of CAVTOC010000006.1, forward strand.
ATCTGGGCCAAGACGCTCAGAAGGACCTTGGCGTCGACCGTGTCGCCGAGGGGCGCTGCGGGAACCGCCATGAAGCCTCCCTGGGGGTGTCGCGATGCATGAGAACCGCCAGACATACGTTGCTCATGAACGCATCGGCATTTGCCACCCGAACCTGAGTCCAGATGCCGGCTCTCATCGGAGGGTTATCAGGGAGGGCAACCGTTCGAAGGGAAGGGCCGCCTACAGGTGGCCTCGGTTGGCCGGCCGCGTGCCACGATAGGCGGGTGCTCCGACTCCTCATAGCCGCTGCGGTGGCGCTATCCATCGTGTCGTGCACGAGGGCCACCTCTACGGTCGAAACGTTCCAGACCACGTCCGTGATCCTGCACGGGAGCCAGGGGCCGGTACACGTCGAGGTCCAGGAGGCCGATTCCTCCGACGAGCGCGAGCAGGGGTTGATGGGCCGAACCTCGCTCGGCGCGGATCAGGGCATGATCTTCCTGTTCGGCGACGTCTCCGACGGCCCGGTCACGTCCGAGTTCTGGATGAAGGACACCTTGATCCCGCTCTCGATCGCGTTCTGGGATCAACAGGGACGCATCGTGGGGATCCGGGATATGGTTCCGTGCACGAAGGATCCCTGTCCGACATACGCCTCGCCGAAGCCCTACATCGGCGCGCTCGAGGTGAACATGGGGTTCTTCAACGAACATGGAGTGACCACGGGTGACCGGATCGAACTCGCCGGATGACGTCTGCCTTCTCTGCACGGCAGAGCGGGTAACCGATTGGGTGCACGAGGACGATGACTGCTGGGTCACGGACTGCCTGGTGTGCCGAACGCCCATGGTCGTGTGGCGCATCCATGGACTGCCCGACCCTGAGCTGGAGGCGCGCCTGTTGGGCCATCTGGAGCGCATCGCCGCGGCCCGCTACGGCGACGAGGGCTATTTCGTCGACCCCGAGCGCCGGAGGATCCCCGACCACTGGCACGCGCATGCGCGTCCGGCGGGGGGGTTCTTCGACCCGGCGAGCGATCTGTACGGGAAGTTCTGAATCGCGCGCCCATGTTGTGAACGTGTGACGTTCAGACATGTGGACCTTCGGCCACGGCCGGATGCCCTTGACACCTTCCGCATCCGCCGGTATTCCTGTACGCGCCGCGATCGACCGGAGCACCCGGAGGTCCGCGCAACGAACGACGGCTCGGGAGAAACCGTTCGCGTCCTCCCGACGCCTGAACAGGATCGTCTTTTCGGTTGACCGGACCACCGGAGGCCGGACCACACGCCTCCGGCACCTGCCGGTCGATCGAAGGGAGCTCCATGTCTTCCCGTCTCCATCGGATATCCGGTCTCGCACTGGCCGCCGCCCTCGTCACGCTCGCAGCGTGCAGCTCGAACAGCGGCGGCGACAGCGCATCCGCGAGCGGCAGCAGCGGCGCGTGCACGCCGGCAGATAGCCCGGTCATCACCCTCGCCGCCTACAGCAACGTCTACGACGTCTACGGCAAGCTCATCTCGACGTTCCAGGGAGACTGGGCTGACAAGCACGACGGCCAGCAGGTCATCTTCTCGACGTCGTTCGGTGGCAGTACCACGCAGGCGCAGAACGTCGTGAACGGGTTCCCGGCCGACGTCGTGGCGCTCTCGCTCGACCCCGACGTACAGTCGATCCAGGACGCGGGACTCATCACGCACGACTGGAAGTCTGACGCGGACAAGGCCATCGTCGCGACGTCCGCCGTCGTCTTCGACGTCCGGCCCGGCAACCCGAAGCACATCACCAACTGGAACGACCTGACGCAGTCCGGTTTGCAGATCCTCACGCCGGACCCGGCGCAGAGCGGTGGGGCCAAGTGGAACATCGTCGGCGCCTACGGCGCGTCGATGCGAGGCAACGTCCCCGGCTATGCGAAGGACAGCCAGGCCGACGCGCAGAAGCTCCTGACCGGCATCTTCAGCAACGTCACGGTGATGGACAAGAGCGCGAACGACTCCATCAAGAACTTCCAGGCGGGCAACGGAGACGTCGCGATCGCGTACGAGTACTCGGTCCTTGCGGCGCAGGCCGCCGGTCTGCCGGATCAGATGGTGATCCCGCCGTCGACGGTCGCGATACAGACGCCGGTGGCAGTCGTCGACAAGAACGCCGAGGCGCACTGCGTCGAGGACGTCGCGAACGCGTTCGTGGAGTTCCTCCACACCCCTGACGCCGCGGCGATCTACGACTCGGTCGGCTACGAACGGCCCGTCGACCTCACCAAGGCGCAGGCCGGCAAGGGATCGGAGAGCACGTTCGAGCCCATCACCGATCTCTTCACGACCGACGACATCGGTGGCTGGGACGCGCTGTTGAACGACACCGTGTTCGGTTCGAACGGCGCGTTCACGCTGGCGCAGCAGGACGCGCAGGGATAAGACGTTGAGCGCCGAGACCCTCGAGCAGGCGACGGACCCGCGCCCCGAAGCATCGGGCGCGGGTCCGTCGACCTCGCGCGCGATCAAAGCGGCCGCCGGACGCTGGGGCCTGCGCGGCATCGCCCTGCTCTATCTCGGGCTCATGATCGGCCTGCCCACCATCGCCGTCATCCAGCGGGGGTTCTCGGGGGGGCTCGGTTCGCTGCGTGACGCGTTCGCCCAGCCGGGTGCTCGCAACGCCATGATCCTGACGTTCGCCCTCGCCGCGATCACCGCCATCGTGAACGCGGTGCTCGGAACCACGGTGGCCTACGTGCTCGTTCGGTACCGATTCCCCGGCAAGAGCGTGCTGTCGACGCTCGTCGACATCCCGTTCGCGATCCCCACGTTGGTCACCGGCGTGATGCTCGTCGCGTTGTACGGACCGAACTCGCCGATCGGCGGGTTCCTGGCCGATCACGGTGTCCACGTGATCTACGAACGGGCGGGGATCCTGCTCGCGCTGCTGTTCATCACGCTTCCGCTGGTCGTGCGCACGGTCCAGCCGATCCTGCTCGAGCTGGATCTGGCGGAAGAGGAGGCGGCGCGCGTCCTTGGGGCATCCCGCTGGACGACGTTCCGCAAGGTGGTCCTGCCCGCCATCCTGCCCGGTATCACCGGCGGCGGGCTCCTGGTGTTCGCTCGCGCGCTCGGCGAGTTCGGCTCGGTCGTGGTGGTGTCCGGGAACATCCTGAACAAGACCCTGACCGCGCCCGTCTTCATCAATCAGCTGATCGGTGGATCCAAGACCAACGACGCTGCCGCGATCGCGACCCTGCTGTTCACCGTTTCGTTCGTCGTCGTCCTGATCACGGAGCGTCTCACGCATGGGGCGATGGGTCATGAGTAGCGACCTCCGTACGCCGGTCCTCTCCTCGCCGCTGCGGCGCAAGCTGGTCCACGGCGGTCTGATCGCGGTCGCGGTCCTCTACGTCGGGGCGCTGGTGCTGGCGCCGCTGATCGGTATCGCCTGGGCGGCCATCAACGCCGGGTGGGACACCTGGAAGGCGACGCTCACCGACCCCGACGCGATCCACGCCTACTACCTGACCGCCGGGATCACCGTCGTGACGGTCATCGTGACAGGCATCTTCGGCGTGATCGTGGCCATGGTCCTCGCCCGCGACCACTTCCGGGGGAAGAGCATCGTGAGCGCGGTCGTGAACCTGCCGTTCGCGGTGTCGCCGATCATCGTTGGTCTCATGGCAGTCTTGCTGTTCGGTCGCGGGGGCTGGTTCGAGCCATGGTTCTCGGCTCACGGGATCCAGGTCCTCTTCGCCGTTCCTTCGATGGTGATCGTGACGATCTTCATCTGCATCCCGTTCGTGATCCGCGAGGTCGCGCCGGTCCTGCAGGAGCTCGGCACGGCGGAGGAGGAGGCTTCGAAGACGCTCGGCGGCTCGGCATGGACGACGTTCCGGCGCATCACGCTGCCGAACATCCGTTGGGGATTGCTCTACGGGATCGCGCTTTCTGCGGCGCGGTCGATCGGCGAAGTGGGTGCGGTCTTGGTGGTGAGCGGGTCGATCACCGGCAAGACCGAGACCGCGCCGCTCTTCATCCTCCGCGAGTTCGACCAGAGCCACGACTCGGCCGCCTACATCGTCGCTTTGACGCTCGCGCTCGCGTCGATCGTGCTGCTGTCCGGCATCGAGATCATGAAAGCCAGGTACGAGAGGAAGCGTGCGACATGACGAACAACGGGATCAGTGTCCAGGATCTGAACAAGCGGTTCGGGTCGTTCCACGCCGTGCAGGACGTCTCGTTCGAGGCGATGGACGGGAAGATCACCGCGATCCTCGGGCCGAGCGGCTCGGGCAAGAGCACCGTCCTGCGGATGATCGCCGGCCTGGAGATCCCCGACAGCGGACGGATCAGGCTGGCCGACGAGGAGCAGACGTTCGCGACGGTCCAGGAACGGCGGGTCGGGTTCGTGTTCCAGCACTACGCGCTCTTCCGGCACATGACGGTCCGCGACAACGTCGCGTTCGGGCTCTCGATCCGCAAGGAGCCCAAGGGGGACGTGAAGCGCCGGGTGGACGACCTGCTGGAATTGGTCCAGCTGGCACCGCTCGCGGATCGGTACCCGGATCAACTCTCGGGCGGGCAACGTCAGCGGGTCGCGCTCGCACGGGCGCTCGCACCGCGACCGAAGGTCCTGTTGCTCGACGAGCCGTTCGGCGCGCTCGATGCGCGCGTCCGCCAGGAGCTCCGTCGTTGGCTGGACGATCTGCATCGCGAGCTCAACGTGACCAGCCTGCTCGTGACGCACGATCAGGAGGAAGCGCTCGAGCTCGCGAACGAGATCGTCGTGATGCATCAGGGGCGGGTCGAGCAGATCGGCACTCCTGCCGAGGTCTACAACGACCCCGCCTCGCCGTTCGTCGCCGGGTTCATCGGCGCGGCCAACGTCATCACGGGGGCGGTCAAGGAGGGACACCTCGTCTTCGGCGACCACCGGCTCCCCGGGGCGCACCACCTCGAGGAAGGGGTACCCGCGCACGCGTACATCCGGCCCCTTGACATCCGCATCGTGGAGCCTGCCGTCGCGAACGGACACTCGTACGCCGCGATCGTCGAACGGGTGAACGACCTCGGGCCCGCGTCGAAGATCCGCGTGCGCCTGGCCGACGGGCAGCCCCTCGTCGCTGAGGTACCGAACGACGATCTGCCGGTGCTCTCCGCGGGTGATCGCGTCCTCCTGGATCTGCGCAACGTGAAGGTGTTCGAAGGAGAGGCGGACCTCATCCAGGGCGGGACGCCGGCCGCAGGCGTCGATGGCGAGGTGAGGGGAGGAGCGGTCGTCGGCGGGTGCTGAACGGGCTCACGTTGCCCGAGTGGCCCGACCACGGTACGTCGCCGTTCTGAGACGAACACTCGCCCTAGGTCGGTCGATCCGATGAGGTGGTGGCGAACAGCCGTTCCCTGGAGCCTTCCCGACGGGTACGCTTCCCGAGACACACGGCCGCAGATGGCCATGAACGTTCGGGAGAGCCCCTTGCACATCGATTGGGCCATCGCGCTCGCATCCGTCATCGTCGGCTTCACGGTCGGCTTGACCGGCATGGGCGGCGGCGCCTTGATGACGCCGATCCTGCTGATCTTCTTCGGGATCAATCCGACGGCCGCGGTCTCCTCCGACCTCGTCGCCGCGATGGTGATGAAACCGGTCGGCGGAGGGGTGCACGTGCGCCGGCGCACCGTCCGGTGGGAGCTCGTGCGATGGCTGTGCGTCGGCTCGATCCCGGCGGCGTTCGCGGGCGTCCTGGTCCTGCACTCGTCCGGTGATAGCGCCACCATCGAGAACACCACGAAGATCTTCCTCGGGGTCACGCTGACGCTGGCCGCCGTCGCCATGGTCTTCAAAGCGTGGCTCCAGGGGCGCCGGAGCGCCGAGGCGAGGGCGGGGCGCCGTGACACGCTCGGAACCGACGACACGATCCACGTTCGCATCCCGCTGACGATCCTGATCGGTGCGGTGGGCGGCCTGCTGGTGGGGCTGACGTCCGTTGGGTCGGGCTCGATCATCATCGTCTGCCTCATGCTCACGTACCCACAGCTCCGCGGGGCGCAATTGGTCGGCACGGACCTGGTACAGGCGGTGCCGTTGGTGACGTCGGCGGCGATCGCCCACATGCTGGTCGGCGATTTCCAGCTCGGCCTCACCACCTCGATCCTGATCGGGGCGCTCCCGGCCGTGTACGTCGGAGCCCGGCTCTCGTCGAAGGCGCCGGACGGGATCATCCGACCCATCCTCGTGTTCGTGCTCCTGGCGTCGGCCCTCAAGCTGCTCGACGTGCCGACCGGTGTGCTCAGCGTCATCCTGCTCGCCGTCATCCTCATGGGTATCCCGATCTGGGGCGCGGTCGACGCGGCCGCGCACCCGCAGTACCTCTGGGACCTGGCGGGGCTCCCCCGGCGTACGTGGATCAGGTGGATGGCGTACGGAGCGCCGTTCGTCGTGGGGTTCCCGGTCGGGGTGGCGTACTTCGCGAACGCACGGCCGAAGCTGGTCGCCGCCACGCGTGCGTCACTGGAGGATCCGAGCATCGCCCCGGAGCCCGCTCCCGAGCGAACCGAAGAGCAGGTGTAAACATGTTCGAGCGGATCCTCCTGGCCGTGGACGGATCACCCAAGAGCGAGAAGACCATCCTCATCGCCATCGATATGGCCGAGCGCTACAGCTCGGCGGTGACGGTCGTCCACGTCCGCGAGTTCGAGCGGTACGAGGGGTCCGATGTGGACATGGGCCCGCCCATCCCTGCCGAGGAGCTCGTGAACGGGGTCCTGGCACGGTTCCGAGACAAGGGCATCGAGGCGCGAGGAGAGATCCGTCGCGTGAGCTCGGGTGACACGCCGGAGAAGATCGTCGAGGTCGCGGAGGCCGTCACCGCGGACCTCATCGTGTTGGGCTCCCGGGGCATGAGCGAATGGAAGAGCCTGGTGCTCGGCGGAGTCGCTAACAAGGTCGTGCAGCACGCGACGTGCCCGGTGCTCCTGGTCCGCTGACATACCCGTGGCGCTCAGCCTCCCACGCCGATCTCAGACACCCTCTAACGCTTGCAATCTCCCAGCCTTCACAGCGTCGGAGAAGGCCCGATAGTCCTGATCGTTCTGATCCGCGTAACGCTCGGAGAAGTCGGTGATCGACCGGTCGAACGCATCGCTCTTGCCGAGATAGGCCGCGATCGCGATCGGGTCTCCCGAACGCGCGTGCGCGCGAGCCAGCGTCCATCCGCATTGACGCGCGTAGAACTCGAGCCCTGGCGGTCTGAGCGACTCCACGTCGGCCGAGCCCTTCATGTCGCGCAGCTGCCGCCAGTAGAGCCAGCGGTTCGCCTCGACGCCCTTGGTCCAGCCGAGGTAGATGTCGCTCGCGGCTTGCATCATCCGCTGACCCTCCACCACGCGCTCGCCGTGCTGCTTGTACCGGCTCTTCGGCAGGTGGTCCTCCAGCACGGATGCCGTCGCCTCCTTGACCTGGAGGAACAACGGGTCCTGCTGATCGCGACCCTGGAGCAGGACGATGAACGCCCGCGTCCCGACGCTCCCGACACCCACGACCTTGCGCGCGACGTCGATGATCTCGAAGCGCTCGAGCAGGTGGCGCCGGTCGTCCTGCAGCGTGGCCCGATAGGCGCGGAACTGCTCGTGAACGAACTGCTGGAGCTCATCGGCGGAATGGCCGGTGGACGCCGTGAGCTCGCGCGCCGGGATCACGATCGGCGGTTGACTGACGATCCGGTAGTTGCCGTCGACATGCTCGGCCAGCTTGGACAGCGCCTGCAGGCTGTCGCGCGTGCGGGCCTTCAGGGCGGTCTTCTTCGCAGCCTTCTCGCCCTGCGCCAGCTCCTTCTTCTTCATCTTGTCCTTCTCGGTGCGTCACCGCGGTGTTCAGCGCCGACATCATCTCGAGCTCGGACAGGTGTGCGTACCAGATATCCATCGTGCGCATCTGCGCGAACCCAGCCATCGCCTCCCGGTATGCCGCTCACCGACGCGAGGGTGGCCTCCCGCGATCTCGGCCTTCGTGAAGCCGTTGTTCCGCGCCGCGATCGTGAAGCTCGCGGACATGCGCTTGACGTCGTACTCGAAGGGGCCCGGCAGCGTCTCGTCGAAGTCGTTCAGGTCGAACAGGAGCGCCCGCTCGGGTGATGCGAAGACGCCGAAGTTCGACAGGTGCGCGTCGCCACAGAGCTGGACGGTGAGGCCGGCCCTCGGCGTGTCCTTCAGGTCGGCCGCCATGATCTTGGCCGCGCCTCGATAGAACGTGAATGGTGAGACCAGCATCCGCCCGTGGCGCACCGGCACCAGATCCGGCTCACGGGTGAGGTTCTGTTCCTCGAGCAACGCGACCGGATCGGGCCGGTCGGTCGCCGGCGTCCACCCGGAATGACTGGATGGAGGTGTCCGCTCACGGGACTTCTTCCCGAGAGCCTTACGTTCCTCGGCGCTGGGGTGCTCGATCTTGGTGACTGCCATCTTCCGCACCTTCTTCCTCGATGAGCGATCCGGCCGGGCGGCCGGCTCAGCCACCTGTTCAGAACACGTCGGCGAAGTCGGACCGCATGCTGGCGACGGTCCAGCCATCCGTGGCCGCCCTGGCGAGCGCTCGCTCAGCGCCGGCGTCGTACGCGAACTCGCGCTCGGCGTCATCGTGGTGCACCAGGAGACCGAAGCGAGCCGACGCCAGCATCTCGATGTCGCCGTCGGAGTTCCCGCCCGCCAGCAGCGGCATCCGTCCCGTCCGCGACCAGATATGGACCGGCTTGCCCGGGCCGTCGTCGATCGGCTGCTCCGGTTCCGCACCGCGGATCAAGGCACCGTCCTGGAGGGCGAGCGTCGTCGCCGAGCCGATCACCTGCTCACGCGGGATCGCGTACATCTCCTCGGCGACCACGCGCACGAAGTCGCGCCCTCCGCCGGTGCAGATGAACGAGCGGAATCCGTTCGCCTCGAGGAACCGAAGGAGCTCCACCATAGGCCGATACCCCACCTGCGTGTACGGGACGCCGAGCGTGGGATGACGCGCCTCGTCGAAGAAGGAACGCACCTGTGCCTCGAACGCATCGGTCGTGATCCCGCCGCACGCCTCTGCGATGCCGCGGAGGAGCTCAGGGACGTGATCGAGCATTTCTGCCAGCCACGCCCGATCCCCTTCCACGACGGCCTTGTACGGCTGCTTCTCGAAGCAGCGCGGGGTCCGCGGCGGCCATCTCCTTCCAACGGCGGAAGAGGAAGTCCGCCTGCACGTACAGCGGCTTCTCGCACCACAGCGTGCCGTCGTTGTCGAACGCAGCTATCCGTTCGCTCGGAGGAACGAACGTGTCTCCCGCTTCTGTCACCGATCGGACGAACGTCAGGATCGCGTCCTTCGCCGGACCCCGTCGCCAGGATAAGAGGGGATCGAGATCGCCCATTCCACTACTCGCGCGCCATCATGGCCTGCGCCTCACGCTCGAGGTCGAGGTATGGCTCTCCGCTCACGTCCACGGCGACCCGCTTGATCGTGCCGCCGGTGAATCGGTAGGGAGCCTCTCCCGCATAGTCGTCGGTCACCGCCGCGCCGCTGTCCCTTCCGACGCAAAGGCCTTCGCCCGCGAGCTCGAAGCCCCCGGGCTGCGTCTTGATCCGGCCCTCGCCGACCTTCTTGTCGTTGTGATACAGGGACAGGATGCCGGTGGACACATGCGGCGGGTCCTCGCCGTCCTTGTCGAACGACGCCGACAGGATGAGGTTCTCCCCGGTCGGGATGTCTTCCGTAGCGACGACCTTCTGTTCGAACATTCCGACGAAGTTGTTGACGTAGTGGAGCCGGTTGTCCTTCACGTACAGCGAGTGCCCTCCGAACCGCGCCCCATGCGCGAAGAGGACCCCATTCGCGCCCGGGGCCGGGATGTCCACGAGCGCGCCGATGCTGAAGGATCGGTTGCGAACGCTCACCGACTGCGACTCTGGAACGTCCGCCACGTCCGGGTAGTAGACGTATCGATCTCGCGGGGCCGAGAGTTGGGGGCGCGGCGTCAACAGGATCTCCAACGGCGATCGGTCGTCCAGCGGGAAGGCGTCGTTCGCGCCCGCCTCGGCGAACCACAGGTTGACCATCTCGCGAAGCTTCTCCGGTTCGTCGTCCGCGAGGTTGTGAAGCTCCGACCGGTCGACGTCGGTGTGGTACAGCTCCCACTCGTCGGCGTTGAAGTTTCCCCAGCCCGCGATCGTGGGATGGTTCGTGACGGCCTTCCAGCCCTCGTGCCATATCCCCCTCGACCCGAGCATCGAGAAGAACTGCGTCTTCCTGGCCGACGCGGCCGAACCGTCGTCGAGGCTATAGCGCATGCTCACGCCGTCCATACGGCTCTGTACATGGCCCTTGATGGTCCGCGGAACCTCCAACCCGAGGCAGTCGAGGATCGTCGGCACGATGTCGATCGCGTGGTGATACTGGGTCCTGAACTCGCCTCGGGCCTTCATGCCCGCGGGCCACGAGATCATGCACGCGTCACTCGTTCCCCCATTGAACTCGTAGCGCTTCCACATCTTGAACGGCGTGTTGAACGCCATGGCCCAACCGTTCGCGTAGTGGTTGTAGGTCTTCGTCCCGCCAAGCTCGTCGATCATCGCCAGGTTGGTCTTCATGTCATCCGGGATGCCGTTGAAGAACAGGTTCTCGTTGACCGAACCGTTCGGCCCGCCCTCCCCGCTCGCGCCGTTGTCCGAGACCAGGACCACGATCGTGTTCTCGCGCTGACCTGTTTCCTCCAGGTGGTCGAGCAAACGACCGATGTGGTGGTCCGCGTGCGCCAGGAACCCGGCGTAGACCTCGGCCATCCGGGCGAACAGTCGTCTTCTCGTCGTCGTTGAGGGTGTCCCACGGTCGCGTGACGTCGAGCGGTGGGAAGGGTTGCCCATCGGGTCCGGTCCGGGACTCGGACGTGCCGATCGGGTTGACCGGTGGAAGCTCGGTCTCGGCCGGGATGATCCCCATCTCCTTCTGGCGTGCGAGCGTCTGCTCGCGCATCGCCTCGTAGCCCATGTCGAACCGGCCCTTGAAACGATCGCTCCATTCCGGCGCGACGTGGTGCGGCGCATGGGCGGCGCCCGGCGCGTAGTAGAGGAAGAACGGCTTGTCCGGCGCGAGCACCTTGGCGTCCTTGATGAACTCGAGCGCCTTGTCGGTGATGTCGTCGGTGAAGTGATAACCCTCCTCCGGGCTCCTCGGTTGGTCGACGGGATGGTTGTCGTACACCAGCTCCGGGTACCACTGGTTCGTCTCGGCCCCGAGGAACCCGTAGAAGCGCTCGAACCCACGGCCCGTTGGCCAGTTCCGGCGTGTCGACGCAACGTTCATCTCGACGGTCGGGCACAGGTGCCACTTGCCGACGATGTACGTGTTCCACCCGAGCTCACCGAGGACCTCGGACAACATCCCGTTCTCCGGTGGGATCGTGCCGCTCGCGTTCGGGAACCCGCTTGCCCCTTCAGTGATGCACGCCATCGAGTTCCGAGTGTGATTGCGCCCGGTCAAGAGGCACGACCGGGTCGGGGAGCAGAGCGCCGTGGTGTGCCACTGCGTGTAGCGCACCCCGTCGGCCGCGATCCGGTCGATGTTCGGCGTCTCGATCGGCCCGCCGTATGAGCTCATCGCCGAGAAGCCCACATCGTCGAGCACGATGTAGAGGACGTTCGGGGCGCCATCTGGAGCCTTGGGTGGTTCGAACGGACCCCAGTCGGGCTCCGAGTCCCGGATGTCGACGTTGACCGTGCCTTTGAACGGGGTAGTCATGCCTGCGTACTCCTTGTCCTTGGCCGAGGAGGAGACTCGGTCCTCGCGGCGTCCTTCAGACGTCGTTCGCTCAGTTCATGCGTAGACCCTCGCGGGTACCTCCGGCATCGTTCCCCCCGGCGTAGTACTCGCCGCCTCCGACCGCAACCGAGGGTCGCATGGCGATGTAGATCAGCGCGCCGAAGAACGGCACGATGAAGATCAGCAGGATCCACCCCGCCTTCGCTCCCCCGCCGATGTCACGCCTGCGGAAGATGTCGGCGAAGACCGTGATGAAGATCCAGATCGCCATGAACCAGAAGAAGAAGACCAGCATCGACCACAACAGGTCTCCCTGACCGAACGCTGCCAGCATCGGCTAGCCCTCCGTGACGATGTCGCGCCCGTGTGCCGTGAGCGCCCAGATGACCGTGATGTCGATCACGATGATCATGATCCCCCAGATCGGATACCAGGGCAGCCACGCGAACGACGCGAACGCGCTGATCAACGCGACGATCACAGCGACGGTCCGAGCCCACACGGCGCCGGTCAAGACACCGAACCCCGCGAACAGCACGACGATGCCCCCGATCAGGTGGATCCATCCCCACGTCGTCGCGTCGAACTGCAACACGTACTTCGGCGTGACCGCGTAGAACGTGTCGTTGATGAGCCCGACGAGCCCCGCGAAGATGTGGAATCCGCCGATGAGGACCAGCATGAACGCGGCGAACATCGTCCAGCCGACTGCCGCTCCGCTCGGTTTGCTCGACATGAACATCCCCCTTCCGCCCCGATCGACCCGGACCCAGGGGCACGTCCTTCCGCTCTGGGACCGGGAGCTCGGGTCTCGATGCAGCGGCCATGGGTTGGGGCCGCCGCGTTGCGCACACTAGCACCTTCGCTCCAGAGCCGCGCGTCTGCGGCTCGATCCGAGCCGAGAACCCGCTGCGGGACAACGCTGACCCAGTGCAGCGCGTTGAACGCATCGTACCGCCGCTGTCGGGCTGCGGATGGGTGGGTGAGGTAGTGTCCCTCGTCATGAGTGGAGGCGCTACGGCACCTCGGCGGGATCGAACGCGTCTGGTTCCCATCCTCGGTTGGATCCGCACCTACGATCGTCGCTGGCTCCGCGGGGACCTGATCGCCGGGGTCGCCGTCGCGGCCCTGATCGTTCCCAAGAACCTCGGCTACGCCGGCATCGCGGGGATCCCGTTGCAGAACGGGCTCTACGCCGCGGCCGCCGGCGCCATCCTGTACGCCGTCTTCGGCACCAGCCGGCAGATCTCGACCGGACCGAGCTCGGGCTTGGCGGCGGTTGCCGCGAGCGCGGTGTTGGCGGCGAAGATCACCGGCGAGCAGGACGCAGCGACGTTCGTTGCCGGGATCACCCTGGCATCGGGCGCCCTGTTCGTCCTCCTCGCGGTGTTCAAGATGGGTTGGATCGCACAGTTCCTCTCACGAGCCGTGGTCACTGGCTTCCTCTTCGGCGCCGCGATCGACGTCGTGATCGGCGAGCTCCCCAAACTCACCGGAACCGAGGCCTCCGGATCGAACTCGCTCCAGGAGCTGTGGTCGTGGCTGGGGACGCTCGGGGACGCGCATCTGTTGACGGTGCTCATCGGCGGCGTTTCGCTCGTGGTGGTCTTCGGGCTGAGGCGGATCGCGCCACGCGTCCCCGGAGCGCTCGTTCTCGTGGTGGGAGGACTCGTGGCGTCTCGACTGTTCGATCTCGGAGCGCACGGGGTCGCGCTCGTGGGCACGGTGCCGAGAGGCCTGCCGTCGTTCGACATCCCGGATGCGCAGTTGCTCTGGGCTCACGCCGGGACGATCGCGATCGCTGCGGTGGCGCTCGTCATGATCGGGTTCTCGCAGACGGCGGGTGACGCCAGGGCGTTCGCCGGGAAGCATGGTTATCGCATCGACATCGACCAGGAATCGCTCGCACAGGGCATCGCGAACGTCGGCGCCGGGGTGTTCCAGGGGATGCCGGTCTCGACGAGCCTTTCCGCCAGCTCGCTGAACGACCATTCGGGTGCTCGCTCCGGCCTGGCCTCCCTGACGTCGGGAGTGGTCGTCCTGCTCACGCTGCTCGTCCTGGCGCCGCTGTTCTCGGATCTGCCGAAGCCCGTGCTCGCCGCCTTGATCATCGAAGCGGTCGTCATGGGCATGATGGACGTACCCGAGATGCGCAGGCTCGCCCACGTGGCGCGGTTCGACTTCTGGATCGCGATCGCGGCGGTCATCGGCACCCTCGTGTTCGGCGTGCTCGCGGGGGTGATGATCGGGATCGCGCTGTCGCTCGTGTGGCTCATCTCGGTGACGACTCGCCCCCCGATGCCGTTGTTGGGCCGGGAACCCGGAACAGAGGTCTTCCGTGAGCTCGACGAACACCCCGACGACGAGCGCATCCCCGGCGTCGTCGTGCTTCGGCTGGACGGCGGCCTCTTCTTCGCAACGTCGGACGCGCTGGAGGACCGCATCCGCGACGTCGTCCTGTCGAACGAAGGCGTGGCCGCCGTGGTGCTCGACTGTGGGGGGATCGACTTCATCGACTCGCAAGGTGCGGCGAAGCTGAGCGAGATCGTGGAACTCGCGGAGCACGTGGGGATCGATCTGCGGCTCGCCCGCGTGAAGCCGGAGGTGCGCGAGGTGTTAGCGGCGAGACGGCGTCCTCGATCGCATCGGCGCCGCGAAGATCCACGGCAACGTCTCCCACGCGGTGCGGGCACACACCGACCCCGGATGACTGGCTCGGGCGAAGTTGCGGCATGTAGCATCGGCAGATGACCCGAGGGTCAGAGCGGGCGGCCGACGCATCGTGCGGACGACGCCGGCAGGTGACGACACCGATCGGAGTTGAGGGACATGGCCAAGAAGAAGAAGAAGAAGAAGACGAAGGAGCACAGCTCGGCGACCGTGGCGCAAGACACGAGCGAAGGCCAGCCCGCCCCCGAAGATGAAGCGGAAGGAGTACGAGCGGGAGATGCGGCGTCCTCCAGGGTGAGCTCGTGGCCATGCAGGAATGGGTCAAGGCCACCGGCGCCAGGGTCTGCATCGTGTTCGAGGGCGTGGATCGGCCGGCAAGGGAGGCACGATCCGGCGGATCACCGAGCGGACGAGCCCACGGGTGTTCAAGCACATCGCCCTGCCCGCGCCCGACGCGCGCGTCAGGTCGCAGATGTACATCCAGCGCTACGTCGAGCACTTCCCGTCGGCGGGCGAGGTCGTGATCTTCGACCGCAGCTGGTACAACCGCGCCGGCGTCGAGCCGGTCATGGGCTACTGCACCCCGGAGCAGACCAAGCGTTTCCTGAACATGGTGCCGCTCGGTCGAGAAGGCGATGGTCGACGACGGGATCATCCTGATCAAGTACTTCCTGAACGTCAGCCGCGAGGAGCAGACCCGGCGGCTCGAGAGCCGGATCGACGACCCACGCAAGGTCTGGAAGCTCTCGCCCACGGACCTGAAGTCCTACAGCCGCCGGTACGACTACCTCCGCGCCCGGGACGCGATGTTCGCCGCGACCGGCACGGGGTGGGCGCCATGGCACATCGTGGACAACGATGACAAGAAGCGCGGCCGGCTGAACATCATCACCCACCTGCTCGGCCAGATCCCGTACGAGCCGCCGGCGCCGCTGGACGTGAAGATGCCCAAGCCACCGAGCCACGGGGGCTACGTCGAGCCGGAATCGTCGCTGCCCAACATCCCGACGCCGTTCTGACTGACCGTCCGAATCGCGAGGGGCGGAGCGCGCGAGGGCTCCGTCGGAGGAACGGAAAGGACCCAGCCGCATGACCGAGATGACCGACACGAGCCAGGACCGTGCGTCCGGCGACCGCCTGGTACGCGCTGGCACCGGACGAGGTGCGCGAGCGACTCGACGTCGACCCCGCGGATGGGTTGACGCGCGGCGAAAGCCGACGAGCTGCTCCAGAAGAACGGGCCCAACGCACTTCCGGCCGAGGCGACGCCGCCCGGTTGGAAGCAGTTCCTCGCCCAGTACCAGAGCTACATGCAGATCATCCTCGTCGGCGGCGGCCGTCGCCTCGATGCTGATCGGCGAGGTCGCCACGGGCATCGCGGTCCTGCTGATCACGGCGCTCAACGCGCTGGGCGGGATGCGCCAGCAGGGCAAGGCGGAAAGCGCCATGAACGCCCTGCAGTCGATGCTCAAGACATCCGCCCGGGTCCGCCGTGACGGGAGCGGAGGTCGAAGATCGACGCCGACCAGGTGGTGGTCGGCGACGTCGTGCTGCTCACGGCGGGTGACGACGTGTGCGCCGACGGGCGGATCATCCAGGCCGCGTCGCTGCAGATCGACGAGTCCGGGCTGACCGGCGAGAGCGTTCCCGCGTCGAAGAGCGCCGAGGCGATCACCGACGCGAAGCCGGGCGTCGGGCGACCAGACGAACATGGCGTTCATGAACTCCCCCGTCACGCACGGGAGCGGCGTGATGATCGTCACGGGGACGGGCTCCGGCACCGAGGTCGGGCACATCTCCGGGATGCTGAAGTCGACGCCGACCCTGAAGACGCCGCTGACCGCGCAGCTGGACACGTTGACGCTGTGGATCGCGGCAGCCGCGGGCCTGACGATCGCGATCATGTTCGCCCTCGGGATCTCCCGCGGCCAGTCGACCCAGACCATCTTCACGACGGCGATCGCGCTCGCCCTGGCCGCCGTGCCGATGGCGATGCCGACCGTCCTGCAGGTGATCCTGTCGAACGGGCTCCACGACGCTCGCCGCCCACGGCGCCGTCGTGAAGAGCCTCGCCTCGGTCGAGACCCTGGGCTCGACCTCGGCGATCAACTCGGACAAGACCGGCACCCTGACGATGAACCAGGTCACGGTCATCGAGGTGATCGATCCCACCGACCGCTACTCGATCACCGGGATGGGCTACGGCCTCGACGGCGAGGTCGAGCACGCCGCCGGCAACACGAACACGATCGAGGACGCGATCCTGCCCTTCCTGGTCGCCAACGACGCCAAGCTCGTCGACGGCAAGGTCGTGGGCGATCCCACCGAGGGCGCGCTGCTCGTCCTCGGGCACAAGGCCAAGCTGGACGTCGAAGGCACGCAGGCCGCCTACCCGCGGCTCGCGACCCTGCCGTTCGACCCGACGTACAAGCTGATGGCCGTCTTCGCCAACGCCAAGGACGCGTCCGGGAAGGCGGTCGTCCGGGTCTTCGTCAAGGGGGCCGGCCCGGCGGTGATCGGGCGGGCCGCATCCGCCCTTGCCAACGGCAAGAGCGTTCCCTGGGGCGACGAGCAGAACAAGCGGTCCAGCGAGGAGATGGATCGTCTCGGCGGCAAGGGCCTGCGCATCATGGTCGCGGCCACGCGGGACCTCGACCCGACGGAGTTCGACCCCAGCGGCGACCTGCTGTCGATGGTCGACGGACCTCCAGATGACGGCGATGGTCGGGATGATCGATCCGCCGCGGGCCGAGTCGAAGGACGCGGTCCGAGACGCCCAGGCCGCCAACATTCGCGTGCGGATGGTCACCGGCGACGACGTCGTCACCGGCGCCGCGATCGCCAAGCAGCTCGGCATCCCCGGCGAGGCCATCCTCGGCGCGGACTTCGCCGCCCTGCCCGAGGACGAGCGGCTGGCCCGCATCGACGGCATCGGCGTCGTCGGCCGGGTGGCGCCCGAGCACAAGGTGCTGATGGTCGACACCCTGCGGAAGAAGGGCGACGTCGTGGCCATGACCGGCGACGGCGTCAACGACGCTCCCGCGATCAAGGCCGCCGACATCGGCATCGCGATGGGCACCGGCACGGAGGTCGCCAAGAACGCCGGCAAGATGATCCTCACCGACGACAACTTCGCCACGATCGTGCGCGCCGTCTCCGAGGGTCGCAAGCTCTACGACAACATGCTGAAGTACATCCGCTTCATGCTGGTGGCACTCGTCACGTACGTCGTGACGTTCCTCGTGGCGAGCCTGTTCAACATCGCCGCGGGCAGCCCTTCTCCGCCGTCCAGATCCTGTGGATCAACTTCCTGATCACGGCGCCCATCGGCATCGCGCTCGGCCTGGACAAGGAGACCCCGGGGCTGATGCAGCGCAAGCCGCGGCCCCGCAACGGCCTCGATCATGTCCCGTCGCCGTCATCATGACCGTCGGGCTGGCCGGCCTGTTCATGTCCGTCGCGATCGACCTCGTGATCGTGTTCGGGAAGAACCACTACGGCAAGGTCGCAGATCGGCAGCACGATGGGGCTCGTGGCGTTCTCCCTGATGCTCGTGGTCGCAGCCTTCGAATGCCGCGACCAGACGGGGTCGATCCTCCGCATGGAGACGTTCGACAACAACGTCGTGAACATCACCATCTGGTGGAGCTCGTCCTCGCGATCTTGATCGCCCGGGGCGGCGCGCTGACCTCGCTGCTCGGCACGGTGACCCTCACCGGCACGGCAATGGCTGATCGGGGCCGTCCCCGCCGTCGTACTGTTCGTCCTCTGGGAGCTCGGCAAGCTGATCGCGCGTCGCGCATCGGGGAAGCGGGCGGAGCCAGCGGCCGAGGCCACGCCCGCCGAGGCTGTGAAGCTGATCCTCGGCGAGATCTTCAAGGTCGTCCCGCGGTCGCGGCGGCAACACGGGCCGGCCGTCTAGAGCTCCACGGCGGCCCGCCCCGTCAGCCGTCCCAGCGGACCACGATGGGGCCCTCAACGCCGGGGAGGGGCAGGGACTCCGCCTCCATCTCGACCGCGTCGCGCGCGGCGCGCGAGAGCCGGCGCCAGGGTTGGACGGTGACCGTCGCCTGTGCGCGCCGCCATGTCCCGACGACCTCGCCCTCGACCAGGACGGCACCGGGCCAGACGCGAGAGGTCCAGAGCGCGCCGCGCCGGTCGGCGTCGGGGACCAGGAGTTCCCGATCGGCTCCCCACAGGAGGAAGTAGGCGTCGCCACTCGGGAGGAGCCTCGCGGGCGCCGACGTCGGACCGGGGGCGGCGCGGAGCGTCGCCTCGTCGCGGGTGAGGATCCACGCGTCGCCGATCGGCGTCCGCACCGGGGTCAGAGACCTGCGAGCGCGTCGAACGCGTCGATGCCTCGGCGCGCAGGGGATACCCGCCCACTCAGCGAACGCCTCGGGCGTGGTGGGACCGAAGACGTGCAGGTACCGACGCGCGAGCTCGAGACGTGCGTCGCGCGGGTCGATATCGGGCCGCGGCACGGTCCAGATGAGTCGGCTGTCGCGCGCCGTCCCAACGGATCGCGACCGTGCCGGTCGGCGCGGCGTACCGGAGCCGATTGGGGTGTTCGCCGAGCGCATCGCCCGGCGTCACCGTACGTCATCGTGGCGCCGCCGAGGTGGGCGTGGAGGCGAGCGGCCAGGTCCTCGGCGATCCGCCGGGCACCGGCATCGTCGGGCATCCTCCCGAGCGAGAAGACCGCGAGGTCGCGAGCCGCGACGACGTACGCATGGTGACGCGGCCCCCAGAGCTGGACGAGCGAGGGGTCCTCCCAGGTCGACGGTCGGGTTCCCTCGACACGCGCGTAGATCGAGAGGACCGCGGCTCGGGGCATGCTGTCCTGCAGGCCGGCCCACGCCGCGACGCCGGAGCGAACGACGTCCGCGCGGGAGCCGCTCATCGAGCGCGCCCACACGCCGTCGGAACGCAAGGATCTGCGGCCGCGTGAGGTCGAACCGGCGCGTCGTCACATCAGAGCGGTGGTGGTGGGTTGCTTCGCCGGCCCTCACGGCTGCATAGGATCGTGCGCCCGGGTTTCACTCGCGTGCATGTCAGTGGGCCACCGCGGGTACGACATCGAGTGCCGAAGATCGAGCCACTTCGGCTCGGGCGGCGGCTTCCCGAACACTCCCTGACCATCGCATGCAGGTTCCGTTCAAGCGTCTCGCGGCCACCGTACGCCTCGAGGCCGATCGTCCACCACCGCCCTTCGCCGATCGCGACCTCGGTGAGCTCGATCGAGCAGCCAGGCATCTCGTTTAATCTATCGGTCGCCCCACCGCCTCCTTCTCACCGACTCCGAACGACCGCCGCCGCCGGGTCTTCCCGAGCGCGAGCCAGCCAGCGGCGTCGGCGGGCGGCAACGCGCTCGCATGGAGCGGGAAGGACCACTTCTCCCAGAGCTCCAGGCGACCTCGGCCTCCACCCGGGACCGTCAGCCTCCCCGAACTGCCGCGGAACGCCTTAAGGTCGAGGAGGACGCCTCGCTCTGATCTTGACGCCGAGAATCGGGGACGGAGAGATCCACGAAGTAGCGGTCCTCCCGACGCTTCGATCCAGTCGTCGAAGGGTCCGAGCCATGCAACCATCTCCTCCGGAACCGGGCCCCGATGGATCCAACGTGCTTCGAGCGTCGTCCATGCGTGTGCCAGCTTCCCGTAGACTCGGAACTCGCCGAGACCCGCGGCCTGCGCGGGCGCGTCATCGCGAGACGTCGTGGACCGCATCGACCTCCCCGGAGTGGGGCGCCCTCGGCGGTGCGTCGTTCCGGGCTGCGGTTCAGACACCCTCGTCGCTTTCAGTCTTCCGGTAACCGGATGCTGGTGAAGGCACGTCGCGTGGTGCGCCCACGGTATCGCCGTGGCAGCGCTTCCACTTCCGCCCGTTGCCGCACGTGCAGGGGTCGTTCCGGCCGCGGTCGCGCATCCTCGGCCTGCGCGTAGAGCTGCCATCACGTCGGCCGGCGCGCGGCCCGCGCGCAGCAGCTCGGACATCGATCCGCATCGGGGCGATCGACGTGGTGGAAGAACGCCTTGTAGCTCGGGCACAGGTAGTGCTGCCCCTCCTCGCCGTACGGGCGAGGTCGCGAACCGGTCCTTCGGGCATCCCGCCGTTGCAGGCGAAGCGACGTCGCAGTCCAGGCAGAACTGCGTCAGCGTGTCGAACTTGTCCTGGCCGAACTTCTGCTGCTGGGGCGAGACGATCAGCTCGAGCATGTGCTTGTCCTGCGATGTTGCCGAGCAGGTAGTCGGGCTCCACGAAGTGGTCGCACGAGTACAGGTCGCCGGTGTGCTCGAGCGCGAGCTGCAGCCCGCACGTCTCCGCATGCACGCACATCGCCGCCCGGCTCCCCGTACCAGTTGGCGAGCGCCGTGTCGAACATCTGGACGTACACGGTGCCGATGTCGTGGCGCACCCACTCCTCGAACACGTCGATCAGGAACCGCCCGTACTGCTCCGGGTCCGACCGAGCGATGGGTGACGAGGTCGCCCTCCTGCTTGTAGAGCGGACGGCCCTTCACGCCCTCGCCCCACCCGGCGTCGGCGACCGCGAAGGTCTCCGCGGTGGCCCGCTCGATGATCGGGATGAACTGGATGAACGTGGCGCCGAGCTCGTCGCGGAAGAACGTGTAGACCTCGCGGCCGTGATCGCCGTTCACCGCGTGGATCGTCGTGAGCACGTTCCAGTCGACCTCGTGGCGCTTGAGCACGTCGAGCCCGCGCATCACCCGGTCGAAGGTGGGCTTGCCGCCCTTGTCCACGCGGTAGGCGTCGTGCATCTCGCGCGGGCCGTCGATCGAGATGCCGACCAGGAAGTCGTGTTCCTTCAAGAAGCGCCCCACTCGTCGTCGAGCAGCGTCCCGTTCGTCTGCATCGTGTTGAGGATCCGCTGGCCGGGCTGCGCGTACTGCTGCTCCAGCTCGATCGAGCGGCGGAAGAAGTCCAGGCCCATCATCGTGGGCTCGCCGCCCTGCCAGGCGACGACGACCTCCGGTGCTCGGGCATGGGCCTCCAGCAGCTGGCGGATGTAGGTCTCGTGGATCTCCTCGGCCATGCGGAAGCGGCTGCCCGGGTAGAGCATCTCCTTGGACAGGAAGAAGCAGTACTCGCAGTCGAGGTTGCAGATCGCGCCGGTCGGCTTGGCCATCAGGTGGAAGGCGAGCGGGGCGCCCGGCATCGTCAGGACGGTCCCGGTTGGCTCGACATCTGCGGTCGACGTCACTTGGTCTCCTCGATGCATCGGCCAACCGATCCCGGCGAGCGCTCGTCGGTCGAACCATCCACGGCGAACGATGCCCCCACCCTTGGGCCAACCACCAGCAAAGATACCGAAGGTTCCACCAGGCTCCACCGAGATGAAGCCGCGGGCTCGCGTCTGACGGGCTCGCCACCGTGTACCGGATACTCATCAGCTGGACCGATCGGCCTCGGGCTTCGTCGGCGTCCCTTCGATCCTCGAGGTCATCTGCTGCGCCCGATGCCTGGCCACCCCAGTGATGAGCTTCACGAGGACTCCCGATCACCGACGAGGTCCCCGATCGATCTGCACGGAGACGATGAGCCTCGCCGTGTCCGTGACCGGGGTGATGTCGCCGAACCCGACCGTCGAGAAGACCGTGACCGTGAAGTAAAGCGATCCAGACTTGGTCAACGGCTCGGAGAACGTGGCCGGATCGTTCGCTGACATCGCCACGTAGAGCCCAGGCGAACAGCACGATGAACAGCGGAAGGAATCCTGGCCATCGCGATGACGGCTCGACGCGACCGGCTGTGGGTCCTTCACCACCGCTCGGAGTTCGATCGAAGCGACCCCGAGGAACACGAACTCGCGCACCCCCAACGGCTGGCGATGGACGCCGAGCTGGGGACCAGGTAGTAGATGATCAGCGATCACCGCGGCGGAGATGAGCGGATCGAGCGATCACGGAGACCACCACACGCGTCCGGGATCGTCGGTCCACCGCGGAGCTCATGCCCGGATCCTATCCAGCGCGATGTGGCGCCTCATCCTGGCGGGCTGGTCGCAGCCCGAAGCCGGTCGAGGAACGGCGCCTGCGCCGCGATGATCTTGACGCGCGCCTCCTCGAGCCCGAACCACGCGACACGGTCGAGCTCCGGGACATCCTGGAAGAGCCCTGATCGCGGCGGCCACTCCATCACGAAGGAGTTGCTCACTGCGGTCGCCGGGTCCAGGTTTCCCTCGGCGGCCCACGCCAGAACGACCTTTCCGGACTTCTGACGGATCTCGCCGAGCTCCGACAACGGCGTGTCGTCGGGAAGCGAGTGACCGGTCTCTTCGGCGAACTCACGCCGGGCGACCGCGACCAGGTCCTCGCCCGGTTCCGTCTCACCCTTGGGTAGGGTCCAGGCATCGGCGTCCTTGCGCGCGAAATACGGTCCGCCGGGGTGGCCCAGGAGGACCTCGATGCGCCCACGCCGCCGGCGCCATAGGAGGATCCCTGCGCTCGTGCGACTCGACGGGCTCACGCGTCCTCACGGACGACGCGGATCACCACCTCCGCGGTCGGGCGCGTTTCGGACCGCTTGGATCGGGACCTCCGGAAGACGATCGCGGCCAGCGCCGTGCCGCCCACGATCACGCCCGCCAGGCTCTTCGCCGATCGGAGCGGGGCGGGGAGGCGAGCCTCCAGCTCTCGGAGGTCGGCCTCCAGGCTGCTCCGCGTTTCGCCGATCTCCGTCACCTTCCGATCTGCTGCTTCGCCCATCGAGCGTCCTCCTTCAGGGTCTCGCGGGTCAGCGTCCCCGCCGGCGGCGCGTTGCGGATCACACGACGGCCGATGAGCACGAGCAGCAGCGCCACCACGATCATCAGCACAGCCACGGTGAGGATGGCCGCCCAGACCGGCCACACCAGAGCGAGCGCCGCCGCGCCCGCGGCGGCCACGAACCCGATGGCGTACATCACCACCACGGCCGCCGCCGCCATCATCCCCACGCCGGCCCCGCGCACCGATGCGGCCTCGGCCACCTCGAGCTTCGCCAGCTCGACGTGCTGGCGGGCGAGCGTGCGCAACCCGCCGACCGCCGAGGCGATCACCGTGCCGATCGGACGCCGCTCCTGGCCTGGCGTTGTGGTTCCTCCGGTCTCGTCTCGAACGCTCACGACTGCTCCTCCTTCTCCGATCGCCGCTGCAACCCTACGCAACTGGCCTCGAGGATGGGAGCCCCTGGTGGGTCGTCGTCGACGCACCGGCCGTACCAGCTTAGGCTGGCCGTGATCGAGCCCCTTGGATCGGAGGCCACGAGATGACACGCGGGAAGTCGGGCAAGAAGAACAAGTGGTTCGGGCGAACGATCTTCTTCTGTCTGATGGCCTGGGCCGTCGTGACGGAGCTCCGCAAGCCCGAGGCGGAGCGGACGTGGCACGGCAAGCTGGCAGGGTTCGTTCCCTACGAGCTCCGGCCGCCGACGCTCGATCGCGTCCGCGAGACGTATTGGGATCCGACCGACGAGCACGTGCTCAAGCCACCGGTCTGGGGGGTCGGATGGGCGTTGAACGTGGGGCGCGTCGTGGAGCTCATCCGGCGCCAGGGGAGCGAGGATAACCAGTTCTGAGAAACACCGTGCGGTGGTGGTGGGCTGTTCTCAGAACCGGGTCAGGAATCGACGATCTCTGCGCCATGAGCTCGGGACCCTGCGACCTCGGCCTCGGGATCATCCGTGCAGCCGGTAGAAGCGCCAGAAGCCGCCGTCGATCGGCAGGATCTCCACGCTTCCGAACCCCGCTTCCTTCGCGTAGCCCTCAAACACCGACGGCCGCATCACGGTGCCGGTGCCGACCGAGCCTGGGTGCGACATCCCATCGGGCAAGCAGACCAGCATGCTGAACGCGTACATCAGCCGCTCGATCTCATCACCCGGTGCAACGAATGCGGGCTGCACGTTCTCGTCCATCACGATCACCGTGCCGTCCGGTCCCGCCATCGACCGCATCCCGCGCAGCACGGACACTGGCTGCGGCAGGTCGTGGATGCACTCGAACGCGGTCACGAGGTCGTAGCCCGGCCCGTTATCCGCCTCGGCGGGATCCATCGCGTGGAACCGCACGCGGTCGCCGATCCCCTCGGTCTCGGCGTTGTGACGAGCCCGCTCGATCGCCGGCTCGTCGGGGTCGAACCCGTCGATCGTGAGGTACGGGTATGCGCGGGCGAGCGCGATCGACGACCATCCCCCGCCACATCCGACGTCGGCCATCCGAGCGCCCTTGGACAGCTTCTCGTGCACGTCGGGGATCCCCGCGAACCAATCAGCGAGCGCGTTGATGTAGGTCGGCCGGTTGCCGAACTCCTGGCCTTCGCTCATGTCGGGCCCGAAGTCGCGCCAATTGACCCCGCCCCCGCTCCGGTACGCGTCCAGCAGCGCCGGCAGCTGCTTGGCCGAAGCCATGAACATCCGGCTGTACGGCGTGATGAACGTCGGCGCGTCTCGGTCCAGCAGCACCAGCGCGTGCTCTGCCGACAGCATGTACTTCCGGTCGTCTGCCGCGGCGTTGACGTCGTCGACCTCGAGGAAGCCGGCGACTGCCTGCTGCTCGAGCCATTCGCGCGCGTAGCGCTCGGCGATGCCGGCTTGCGAGGCCAGCTCGCTCGGGGTCAGCCACCCGTCGGCAAGCGCCGCGTACAGCCCCAGGCGGTCCCCGATGTAGATCGTCATCAGCTCCGCGGATCCGATCAGCGACCCGAAGATGCGCTCCAGCAATGCATCAGCCTGCTCGCCCAGGTCGATCCCCCTTCCTGCTCGGTAGCGATGGGCGAATCATCCTACGAACTGGAGCGCGACCCTGTTCTCCTTGACCATGGCTGGTGCGATGACCTCATCGGGATCTCATGGGGCGGAAGATTCTGCTTCGGCATCGGCGCACACGCGCCTGACGCGTTCATTCACTCGTGATCATCGGGTCAGCAGCCTTACGCGATCGAGCCGGATGGCCCGCTCACCCGCGTGGTCGGAGACGCCTTGGCCGCCTCGAGGGAGCAAGGCATCGAGGCGCTCGTCAAGGCACTCGAGGCCATCGCCGGTCGCTACCCCGAGTCGGTGCGAGCCGCGTACCTCGACCGTGACGATGCGGCGATGCGAGCGGCGTTCAGCGCGGCGATGAGCGAGGGGGCTGTCTGTGAGGACTCGGTGGATGGGATCTGCGATGTCTCGTTTGTGTGGCGGTCGACGACGTGGACTTCTTCGATCAGGCTCGACGCGCCGCAGAAGAGATCTCGGATGCTGAGTTCATACCGATCAACGGGAGCGACCACCTCGGCATGGACGCTGCCGAGGTCGACCCTATCCTTCCGGCGGCGGTGCTGCGCACGCTGCGGGCGATCGACTGAGCGAGACAGGACTCGGATCCGGGGTGGTGTCGTGGTGGTAGGTGGTCGGTCCGTCGGTTCGTCTGTCGCTGGTTCGGTTCGCGGGTCGCTCGGTGGTTAGCGGTTCGGTCGGTAATTGGTGGTGGTGGGAGGAGGAGGATTCGAACCTCCGTAGGCTACGCCGGCGATTTTACAGACCGCTCCCTTTGGCCACTCGGGCATCCTCCCTCGTGCTCGACGAGGATAGCGAATCGGCGGGTCACGGCGAGGGGTAGCTCCTCCTGAGGAAGCGGTCGAACTGCGGCACCGTGAACGCGGCGCGCCCGTAAGCGGGAGCGTACAGCAACCCCTTCTCGATCAGGCGGGTCCGCACCTTGCCGAGCTGCTCCGAGCGGCGATGAAGGACGGCCGCGACCGCCGCCGCCGTCTGGGGCTCTGACCCCAACTCCGCCATCGCGCGCATGTATCCAACCTCCTGCTCGCTGGCCCGCTCGATCCGGACGCGGAAGAAGTTCGAATCCAGACGCGCTTCGACGAGCGCTTGGGCCTCGACGGCCTCGATCGCCGTGACCTCCGGACCAGCGGCATGATCCCAAAGCACGTCCCCGTACTCCTGGATGAAGTAGGGGTAACCCTCCGCGAACGCCATGACCGCCTCGACCGCGCGCCGGTCGAACGTCACATCGAGCGCTGCGGCGGGTCGGATCAACGCCTCACGAGCATCCTCCACCGGAAGGGGGCCCAACACGGGGAACGTGAAGAGCCGCTCGGCGTAGGACTTGGCTTCGCCCGCGAGGCGGGCCACGTTGGGAAGTCCGGCGCCGGCGAGCGCCAACGGCAGCTGGCGCTGCGAGACGCGATGCAGGGCGCGGATCAATGCCTCCAGTTCGCCGCGCTCGAGGAACTGGATCTCGTCGAGGAGGAAGACGACGCCCGACTCGTGTTCGCGCGCCGCCTCCCCAACTGCGACGAACAGGTCACTCAGGTCCTCCCCCAATTCGCCGCTGTCAGCGAGCCCTTCGATCGGTTCGACATCGACGCTGCCGGTCATCGATCCGTCCGCACTCACGGAGATCGAGAAGGAGCGCAGGACCCCGGCCGCCCGACGGAGCCGCTGGAGCCACCGATCGCGAGGCGCGAGCTCGAGGAGCGCCCGCCGCACGAGTAACGCCATGCGCGGGCCGAACGGTGACTCCGACGAGATCTCCCCTTCGATGGACGCCCATCCCGCGAGCCGAGCCTGCTCGGCGAACGCTCCGAGGAGCACGGTCTTGCCGACTCCCCGCAGACCGGTGATCAGGAACGAACGCTCCGGGCGCCCTCGCCTCAGCCGTTCCAGCAGAAGGTCGAACGACTGGATCTCGCGGTCACGACCGACGAGGGCGGGTGGGCGCACGCCGGCGCCGGGTGTGTATGGGTTCAGTCGCGGATCCACGCGACGAGGAGCTTAGCTGGTTGGGCAGACTTTGTCAGTCGCCGCCAAACCGTGCCCAAGACGCCCAAACCGGTCGCTCCCGACCGACCGGCCGGCTCCTCAGCGAGAACGGTATCCTCACGCGCATGGCGAAAGACCAGTTCTCCTTCGACATCGTCTCCGAGGTGGATCTCCAGGAGGTCCGCAACGCCGTCGACCAGGCCCAGCGCGAGATCTCACAGCGGTTCGACTTCAAGGACACCGAGACGAGCATCTCGCAGGACCACACGACGATCGAGCTGCGGTCCTCGACCGAGGACCGGCTGAAGGCCGCGATGCAGGTCCTTAAGGAGAAGGCCATCAAGCGGAACGTGCCGCTGAAGTCGCTCTCCGAGGGAGAGGTCCACCCGGCGGCCAAGGGCCACGTGCGCCAGGCGGTCACCGTGATGACCGGGATCTCCGAGGAGAAGACCAAGGAGATCACGAAGTTCGTGAAGTCGAGTGGCGCCAAGGTCCAGACCCAGATCCAGGGCGACCAGGTCCGCGTCCTGGGCAAGAGTAAGGACGACCTCCAGAAGGCGATCGCGGCCGTGAAGGGCCACGACTTCGGGGTCGCGCTGCAGTTCACGAACTACCGTCCCTAGCGCTGCAACTCGGCTCGGCTCCCGGATTGCTTCCGGCGCAGCCGCCCGGGTACGCTGACCGTCCTCAGGAGGTGGTACTGCATGGCTGACCTGGACCGACTCAAGGCTCGCGCGGCCGAGATCGCCGAACGCGAGACGA
Organism: uncultured Actinomycetes bacterium; assembly: GCA_963736335.1. Classification (GTDB taxonomy): domain Bacteria; phylum Actinomycetota; class UBA4738; order UBA4738; family HRBIN12; genus JBBQVZ01. Next base: position 389,669 of record CAVTOC010000006.1, read on the forward strand.
AGATCCTGCTCGACCGGACCCCGGGGTCGAAAGCGTTGCACGAGCGCGCGCTGAAGAGCCTTCCGGCTGGCGTCGCCTCGAACTTCCAGGCCGGAGACCCCTACCCCGTGTACCTCAAGCGGGGATCGGGCTCGAACGTCTGGGACGTCGATGGGACGAAGTACACCGACTTCCACGGCGGGTTCGGCGTGAACGTCGTCGGCCACGCCCACCCCAAGATCGTCGAGGCGATCCGCGCGGTCGCCGATCAAGGCATCCACTTCGCGGTCACGACCGAGACGACGGTCGCCCTGGCCGAGGAGATCTGCTCGCGGTTCCAGCTCGAGCAGATGCGCTTCGTGAACTCGGGCACCGAGGCGACCATGGACGCGCTGCGGGTAGCACGCGCCGCGACCGGCCGCGACAAGATCATCAAGATGGAGGGCTCCTACCACGGGCACCACGACTCGGTGCTGTTCTCCGTGGTCCCGGAGGCCGAGGTGTTGGGGCTGCGCCACGGCGTCGGGCACGACCAGGCGTGGTACACGACGGAGCCCACGTCGAAGGGCGTTCCGCAGGCGCTCTGGGACACGGTCATCGTCGTGCAGTTCAACGACGCCGAGGCCGTCGAGCAGGCGTTCCAGGACAACCCGGGCGAGATCGCCGCGGTGATCCTGGAGCCCGTGATGATGAACATCGGGCTCGTCGTGCCCAAGCCGGGGTACCTGCAGGCGCTGCGCGACTCGTGCGAGAAGCACGGCGCCGCGCTCGTCTACGACGAGGTGAAGTGCGGCGGGACGATCGCGTACGGAGGCACGACCGAGCGGTTCGGCGTGCGGCCGCACCTGGCGGCATACGCGAAGGCGGTCGGCGGCGGCGCCACGATCGGCGCGTTCGGCGGCGAGGCGCGATTCATGGAGTGGGTCACGAAGGGCGCGGCCCAGCAGGGCACGTTCAACGGGAACCCGCTGTCGGCGGCGGCCGGCCTCGCGGCGCTCACCGAGGTGCTGACCAAGGACGCGTACGACCACCTGGGCAAGCTCGGCACGCTGCTGGCGGAGGGCTGCAAGCGGGCGATGGACGACAACGACATCCCGGGCCACACCATGGACCTCGGGGCGAAGGGATGCGTGTCGTATCGCAAGGAGCCGCTGACGAACTACCGGGACTTCCTGGAGACCGAGCCGGAGTTCTTCTACGCGTCGTTCTCTTGGATGATCAACCGCGGGATCTTCATGACCCCCGGCGACGAGGAGCAGTGGACCATCTCGGTGCAGCACACCGAGGACGACGTCCAGAAGTACATCGACGCGTTCGACGGCTTCTGCGCGGAGCTCGCCGGCTGACGCACGAACGTCTCGGGAGCATCCGGGCCGGCCCTTCGGGCCGGCCCGTGGCGCGTCCGTATCCACGAAAGGTTCGCCGATGCAGGAGATGCACCGGTACACGCAGGAAACCGAGGACCTCGCCCGCGCGCTCGAGGACTACGCGCGCGCGCGGATCGCCGGCCTCCCGCCACTCGACCGCCCGGCGTCGCCCGAGGAGTTGTCGGCGCGCGCGGGCGAGACGATCACCGCGAAGGGCATCGGAGGCGAGCAGGCGTTGCGGATCTGGGCCGACGTCCTTGCTCCGGCCACGATCTCGACGGATCACCCGGCGTACCTCGCGTTCGTCCCAGGCGCCCCGACGAGGGCGAGCATCTTGTTCGACCTGGTGCTGAGCGCCTCGTCGACGTACGGCGGGAGCTGGATGGAGGGCGCCGGCGCCGTCTGGGCGGAGAACCAGACGCTCCGGTGGATCGCCGACCTCGTCGGGCTGCCCCCGGACGCGGGCGGATGCTTCGTGTCGGGCGGGACGGCCGGGAACCTGTCGGCGCTCGTGGCCGCCCGGCACCACGCGGCATCACGGCGCGACGAACGCCCGGCGCGCTGGAAGATCGCGTCCGCGGACACCGCGCACTCCTCGATCGCCTCGGCTGCGACGCGTGATGGACGTGGACGTCGATCCAGGTCCCCCACGACGAGCGCGGGCGTCTGACCGGCGAACGGCTGGCCGCGACGCTCGATGGCGCCGATCTCGACGGCCTCTTCGCCGTTGTGGCGAGCGCCGGATCGACGAACGCGGGGATCGTCGACGACCTCGCCTCGGTGGCCGACGTGTGCGGGCGGCGCGGCGTCTGGTTGCACGTCGACGGGGCCTACGGCGGCGCTGCGCTCCTTGCTCCGTCCGTCCGGGACCGCTTCCGGGGCATCGATCGGGCGGACTCGTTCATCGTCGATCCCGCACAAGTGGCTCTTCGCACCGTTCGACGCCTGCGCCCTGCTCTACCGGGATCCCACGATCGCCCGGGCCGCGCACCGGCAGGACGCCTCGTACCTGGACTCGTTGAACGTCGGTTCGGATTGGAACCCGAGCGACTACGCGCACCACCTGACGCGCCGCGCGCGAGGGCTCCCGCTGTGGTTCTCGCTCGCCACGTACGGCACCGACGCCTACCGCGAGGCGGTGGAGCGCGTGCTCACGGTCACGCGGGAAGCGGCCGTGGAGATCCAAGAACGCCCCGAGCTCGAGCTCGTGCTGGAGCCCGAGCTCTCCGTGGTGCTCTTCCGGCGGGTCGGCTGGGGTCCCGACGAGTACGAAGCCTGGTGGCGTCGCGCCCTGGACGCCCAGATCGGCTTCGTCCAACCCACCACGTGGATGGGCGAGAAGGTCGCCCGACTCTGCTTCGTGAACCCGCGCACCACGATGGAGCACGTTCGGGGCGTGCTCGACGCGATGCGCTGAGCGTCAGGCGATCTGGGTGCCCAGGTCCCGCGCGATCGCCTGGAGACGCTGGATGCGTTGCTCGGTCGGCGGGTGCGTCGAGAACAGGTTGCCGAAGCCGGCGCCGCGCCGGCCCGCCAGCGGGTTCATGATGAACAGGTGCGCCTCGGCCGGGCTCACCGAGGCGGGCGGCGGGAACCTGCTTCGTCGCCACCTCGAGCTTGCGGAGCGCGCTCGCCAGCGCTGCCGGATCGTGCGAGAGGTAGGCCCCCGACTCGTCGGCCTGGTACTCGCGCGAGCGTGAGACCGCCATCTGGATGACCGCCGCGGCGATCGGCGCCAGGAGCCATCCGAACAGCATCCCGATCCCGCCTCCCCGGTTGTCGTCGCCGCCGCCGAAGAAGAACGCGAAGCGGGAGAGCAGGACGATGCTCATGCCGATCGCGGCCGCCACGGAGCCGATCAGGATGTCCCGGTTCCGCACGTGCGAGAGCTCGTGGGCGAGCACGCCGCGGAGCTCCCGGTCATCGACGATCTGCAGGATGCCCTTCGTCACGGCGACCGAGGCGTGCTGCGGACCGCGACCGGTCGCGAACGCGTTCGGCTGCATCATGTCCGAGACGTAGATCTTCGGCATAGGCATCTGGTCGAGCTGCGCCAGCTCCCGGACGATCCGGTAGAGCTGCGGGTACTCGTCCTCGGTCACGGGCTTGGAGTGGGTGGTGGCGATGGCGATCTTGTCGGAGAACCAGTACATGGAGAAGTTGAAGACCAATGCGATCGCGAGCGCGACCACGGCCCCGCTCGTTCCGCCGAGCCACGCCCCGATCAGGACGAACAGGCCGCCGAGCGCGGCGATCAGGACCCAGGTCTTCATGCGGTTGAACCCTGCGTGCATCCTGCATCCCTCCTGTTGAGAGCCATGCTCTCATGGGACGTTCGATATGGAGGGCGACACGGTTCTCCGGGCCCGAACCCACAGGAGGTTCTCAGGGACCGATCCGGGCGTCTTCGCCAGACGTCAGCCGATCAGGGTCGAGATCTGGGCCGCATGGGCGATCGGGTTGGGGAACACGAAGACCGCGACGATCGCCACGAGCGCGAGGAAGACCACCGCGTTCACCAGGGCGGGCGAGCGCATGCGAGAGTCGTCGACCGCCGGTTCGAAGATCATCTGCTTCGGCACCGCGAAGTAGTACGCGACGCTGATGACGGAGTTCGCCAACATGATGACGGCGAGCCACGGACCGAGCCCCGCCGCGCTCGATCGCCGCCTGGAAGATCAAGATCTTGGCCCAGAACCCGCCGGTGGGCGGGACGCCGGCCAGCGAGATCATGAACGCCGTCATCCCGACGGCCAGGAGCGGCGCCCGCCGCACCAGGCCGGCGAAGTCGGTGATCAGCAGGGCGGGCTCGCGCCGGCTGACCGCGACCGATCACGGAGAACGCGCCGATGTTCATGATCGCGTAGATCAAGATGTACGCGACGCACGCGGTGAACGCCGACCGGTTGACGGCCTGGTCGCCCGACACCAACGCGAACGGCAGCAGGATGTATCCCGCCTGCGCGATCCCCGAGTACGCCAGCAGCCGCACCACCTGCGTCTGTTTGAGCGCGACCAGGTTGCCGAGCGTCATGGTGGCGATCGACAGCGCCGCGAAGATCGGGACCCAGAACGCGTATTGATGGATGAACGCGACGAACATCAGCTGCAGCAGCCCGGCGAACCCCGCGGCGCTGGAGGCGACCGCGAGGAACGCCGCGACCGGCACCGGCGCGCCTTCGTAGGTGTCGGGAGCCCAGAACTGGAACGGCACCGCCGACACCTTGAACGCGAACCCGATGACCACGAACAGGATCGCCGAGAACGCCAGCGTCTCCTTCCCGGCGTCGATGTGCGCCAACGCCCGCGCGATCGCGTCCAGCCGTGTGGAGCCCGTGAGCCCGTAGATCAGGCTCATGCCGTAGAGCATGACCGCGGTCGACAGCACGCCGATCAGGAAGAACTTCAGGCCGGCCTCGTTGGACTTCGGGTCGCTCTTGCGGAACGCCGCCATCAAGAAGCCCGGCGCCGAGACCAGCTCCAGCGAGATGAACAAGCAGCAGCAGGTCGCGCGAGGACGGCATCATGCAGGCAGCCCAGGAACGACGTGAGCAACAGGAAGTAGTACTCCCCTTGATAGAAGCCGCCTTCGCGGAAGTACCGGTACGAGATGCCCAGCACCAGGATCGCGACGGACAGGAAGAAGATCTTGAACAGGATCGCGAAGTTGTCCACGACGTAGGCACCGCCGAACGTCGTGCGCCCGTCGCCGATCAGGGTGAACGTGGCGATGAGTGCGGCGATGGTGCCGATCAGCCCGACGATCATCGACCAGGACTTCCGCTTGGCGGGAAGGAAGACGTCGACCACCAGGACGAGCAGGATCGTGCCGGACGAGGATCAGCTCGGGCAGGATCGCGTGGTAGTCGATGACCTGGTTCATCGCCGGCCGATCAACCCCCGCCGAGCACCGACATCAGCCCGCGGACGGCCTCTTCGCTCACGCCGAAGATGATCCGCGGGTAGAGCCCGAGCACCACGATCCCGACGAGCAAGCGGGATCCACGCGACCCACTCCACCGTCAGCGATGTCGCCGAGGGCATGCTCCTTCCATCGCTCGGGCATCACGCCCAGGTTCACGCGCTGCAGCATCCACAGGAAGTAGCCCGCGGTCAGGATCGTCCCGATGCCGCCCGCGATCATGAAGCCTCGGAACAACGACGTCGACAAGCCCAGGCCGGTGTTCGGGCTGAACGACGAGAGCAGGGCCATCACCTCGCCCCAGAACCCGGCGAGGCCGGGCAGTCCGAGCGACGCGATGGCGACCAGCGCGAAGATCCCCGCGAGCTTCGGCATCTGCTCGGACATGCCGCCGCCGATCTCGGCGATCTGGCGCGTGTGGTAGCGGTCGTAGATCGACCCGACGCAGAAGAAGAGCATGCCGGTGATGATCGCCGTGCGCCACCATGCCGAAGATCGCCGCCTGGATCCCGATCGTGGTGAGCGTGGCGATGCCGAGCATGACGAACCCCATGTGCCCCACGGAGGAGAACGCGATCAGCCGCTTCAGGTCCTTCTGCGCCAGGCACGCGAGCGCCGCGTACACGATCCCGATCACCGCGAGGAGCCCGATCCACGGGGCGTACTTCTGCGCGCCGTACGGCAGCATCGGCAGTGCGATCCGGATGAAGCCGTAGGTCCCCATCTTCAGCATGACGCCCGCCAACAGCACCGAGCCGATCGTCGGGGCCTCGGTATGCGCGTCGGGCAGCCACGTGTGGAACGGCCACATCGGGACCTTCACCGCGAACCCGAGCGCGACCGCGGCGAAGACGACCAACTGGAAAGCGTGCGTGAACCCGCCTCGGGCCGCGAAGTCCTGCATGCGGACCATGTCGAACGTGTGCGGGAGCGGCCCCTTGAAGTACATGGCGAGGAACCCCAGCAGCATGAACACGGACCCGAACAGCGTGTACAGGAAGAACTTGATCGAGGCGTACTGGCGGTTGGCGGAGCCCCAGATCCCGATGAGGAAGTACATCGGGACGAGCACCATCTCCCAGAAGACGAAGAACAGGATCAGGTCGAACGCGATGAACGTGCCGGCCATGCCGGTCTCGAGGAGCAGCATCAAGGCGAGGAACGCCTTGGTGCGTCCCGGTTCGGGGACGAATCGCCACGTGTAGATCGCGCACAGGAACGACAGCACGAACGTGAGCACGTACAGCGGCATGCTGATCCCGTCGATCCCGACGTGGTACCGGGCCCCGATCGACGGGATCCAGCTGACATCCAGGACGTACTGCAGGCCGGGCTTGCCGTAGTCGAAGCCGATCGCGATCGCCACCGACAGGACGAGCGCCGCGCCGGTGAACAGGATCCCGAGGGCTCGGACCAACCGGTCCTTCTCCTTGGGGACCATGATGATCACGAGCGCGCCTGCCACAGGCAGCAGCGTCGTGATCGTGATGGCCGATTTGTCCCACCCGCTCATCGAACCCTCACTCTCCTTGTCAGACCAGCTTCGCGAAGACGACTGCCAACACCAGCACGCCCACGAACAGGAACGCGATGTAGCGCTGGACGTTGCCGGATTGGATGTACCGCAAGAGACCACCCGTGGCGCCGGCCGTGCCGGCGACACCGTTCACCGCACGATCGATCACACCTCGGTCGAAGAGGTTCACCGCCTGCGCCACCACGCGTGTCACTGAACCCGCGCCGTTCACGATGGCGTCGAGGATGTGCTGGTTGAACCAGTACACGGCCGTGGACAGCTTGTCGCGAACGGGATAGATGATGAAGGCCATGTAGAAGTCGTCGATGTAGAACTTCCGCTCGAGAAGACCCCACACCGGACCGAGCGCGTGCAGCGGATCGCGCTCCTTCCGGGGCGCGTACAGCCACCACGCGAGCAGGATGCCGCCGACGGCCGCGATCGTTCCGACGAGGGCGATCCACGCCTCGAAGTGGAGCGCCTCCGGCTCTCCGTAGAAGACCCACTTGAAGAACGGCGCGTGCAGCTGTGGCGCGCCGAGGAACCCGACGATGATCGTGCCGGCCGCCAGGAAGACGAGCGGTCCGGCCATGCTTGGTGGCGACTCGTGCGGATGTCCGTCTCCCTCGTACGTGCCGAAGAACGTCCGCACCACCATCCGCGTGGTGTAGAACGCCGTCAGCGCCGCCGTGACGAGCATGAAGGCGAACAAGAGCCCGTGTCCGTCTGACGCCGCGACGAGCAGTTCATCCTTCGACCAGAACCCCGCGAGCGGCGCGATGCCGGCGAGCGCCGCCGATCCGATCAGGAACGTCCAGAACGTGACCGGCATGGGTCTTCGCAAGCCCCCCATGTCGCTCATGTCGTTGGAGTGCACCGCGTGGATCACGGAGCCCGCGCCAAGGAAGAGCAGCGCCTTGAAGAACGCGTGCGTGAACAGGTGGAAGAACGCGGCGTTGCGACCGGCCGGGCCGAGGGACATGGCCGCGACCATGTAGGCGAGCTGGGAGACGGTTGAGTACGCCAGCACCCGCTTGATGTCCTCCTGGACGAGCGCCATGAGCGCGGCCCCGAGCATCGTGATCGCCCCGACGATGCCCACGACCTGCAGCACCCAGGCGTCGGCGTTGATGAAGACCGTGTACATCCGGCCGACCAGGTAGACACCGGCCGCCACCATCGTCGCCGCGTGGATCAGCGCCGAGACGGGCGTGGGGCCGGCCATGGCGTCGGGGAGCCACACGTGGAGCGGGAACTGGGCGGACTTGCCGATGGTGCCCCCGAACAGCAGGAGGGCCGCTCCGGCGACCAGGGCGCTCGACACCTGGTGGCTCGCCACCAGGTCGCCGATGGCGGTGATGTTGGACGTGGTGAACCCCGTCGCGAAGATCAGCGCGAAGATGCCGAACAACATCGGCACGTCGCCGATCCGAGTGGTGATGAACGCCTTGATGGCGGCGTTCGAGTTCTCCTTGACCTCGTACCAGTGCCCGATCAGCAGGTACGAGCAGACGCCCATGATCTCCCAGCCGACCAGCAGCTGGATCAGGTTCGGCGCGATGACGACGTTCAGCATGGCGGCCGTGAACAGCGACAGGACGACGTAGAACCAGGTGAACCGAACGTCTCCGTCCATGTAGCCCAGCGAATAGACGTGCACGCTGAGCGAGACCGCCGTGACGACGACGATCATCACCGCCGCCAATCCGTCGATGTACTGACCGGCCTCCACATGCAACGAGCCGACCGTGAACCAGCTCACACCGCTCGCGTACGTCCCGCCACCCTGCACGAAGTGCCACAGGATCAGGAGCGACATCAGGAACGCGGCGCCCATCGCCACGATGCCGTAGACCGCCCCTTTGCCCGGGGTTCGCTTGCCGAAGAACAGCGTGAGGAGCGCCGAGACCACCGGGAGCAGCACGACGACCCAGGAGGAGCGGATGACGCCCGAGGCCGCGACGGTGGCTTCGGCTACCACTTGAGGAGGTTCACCTCATCGACGTTGATCGACTCGCGGTTGCGGTAGAGCAGGATCACGATCGCGAGTCCGATCCCCACCTCGGCGGCCGCCACGGCGATCACGAACAGGGCGAAGATCTGGCCGGTCATGTCGTGCAGCTCCGAACCGAACGCGACCAGGTTCACGTTGACGGCGTTCAGCATCAGCTCGATGGCCATGAGGACCATGACGGCGTTCCGGCGCGCCAGCACGCCGTAGACCCCCGCTGAGAACAACAGAGCCGCGAAGAACAGGACGAACGGCAACCGGATCACTTGGGACCCTCGTCCTTGCGCGCCAGCACCACCGCGCCGATCAACGCGGCGAGCAGGAGGAACGACACCGCCTCGAACGGCAGCACGTAGTCGCGGAAGAGCGACAGGCCGACGTCGGCGGTCGTGGTCCGAAACGTCGTCTGGGCCACCGAATCCTGCACCTTGAACGCATCCTGGATCAGGAACACCAGGCCCAGGAACACCCCCGCCCCGACGATGCCGCCGATCCACCGGTTCTGGTTGTCGAGCAGGTCCCGTCCGATCGGCGCCTTGGTGAGCATGAGCCCGAAGAGGAACAGGATCACGATGGCGCCGACGTAGATCAAGATCTGCACCCAGGCGACGAACTCGGCGCCGAGCAGCAGGTAGACCCCGCCGACGGACAGCAGCGTGACCACCAGATAGAGCGCGGCGTGCACCACGTTGCGCGCAAGGACGACCGAGATCGCGCTGACACCGCCCACGACCGCGAGAACGACGAAGGCGTATTCCTGTGCTGACATCTAGGACGCGTCCTCCATCGGCTCCGGCGATGGCTCAGCGCCCACCTCGAGCGGAGGCGGCGGCAGGACCTTGTAGGTCCACTCCTCGAGGCGCTCCTTCTCGTGGGTCATGAGATCGATGTCGTACTCCGCGTACTCGAACTCCGGGCTCCAGAAGAGCGCGTCGAACGGGCAGACCTCGACGCAGATGCCGCAGTACATGCAGAGCGCGTAGTCGATCGCGAACCGATCGAGGATCTTGGCCGAACGGGCCCGTCCACCGCCGGCCGGATCGTGCTGCTCCTTGTGCGCGTCGATGTAGATGCACCAGTCGGGGCACTCGCGTGAGCACTTGTAGCAGACGGTGCAGTTCTCCTGCTTGAGGGCGATGACGCCGCGCGTACGGGCCGGCAGGTCGGGCTTGACGTGCGGATACGGCTGCGTCACGGCCGGTTGCAGCATCGTCTTGAGGGTGACGCCCAGCCCTTTCAGCAGGCCGAGGCCCACGCCGGATTCCGGCTGGTCCTTGTGCTCCTCGAGCTCCGACGCCATGGTCCCTCTCCCCTACTTCGTGGCGACCTTGACGACCGCCACGACCATGATCATCACCAGCGACAGCGGGATCAGCGCCAACCACGAGAACCGCTGCAACTGATCCTCGCGCAGCCTCGGATAGGTCGCGCGCAGCCAGATGACGACGAACGATAGCGCAATGATCTTGCCGAGCATCCATACCGGAGGCGGAAGCGGGATCCCCGGGAGCCCGAGGTACCCGCCGAGGTACAGCGTGGCGGCGATGCCGGCCAGGGCCACGATCCCGCCGTACTCCGCCAGCAGGAAGAACGCGAACTTCAGGCCCGTGTACTCGGTGTACGCGCCGAAGATGATCTCCGAGTCGGCGACCGGCATGTCGAACGGAGGCCGCGTCAGCTCGGCCAACGAGGCCACCACGAAGATCAGGAACCCGACCAGCTGCCAGGGCCGCACGATGTTCCACATGCTGCGCTGCGACTCCACGATGCCGACCAGCGAGAGCGTCCCGGCCTGCATCACGATCGCGGCCGCCGCCAGCACCAGCGGGAGCTCGTACGCGATCAGCTGCGCGGCCGCCCGGAGGGCGCCGATCAGCGAGAACTTGTTGGCGGAGGACCAGCCGGCCATGAGCACACCGATCACCGACACGGACGACATGGCCATCACGAAGAAGATCCCGATGTCCAGGTTGAGCGCGAACAACGTGGGGCTGAACGGGAGCACCACCAAGATGATGATGTACGGGATCATCGCGACCGCCGGCGCCAGCGAGAACACGCCGCTGTCCGCGGCCTCGGGGATCACGTCCTCCTTCTGCACGAACTTCACGCCGTCCGCGACCAATTGCGCCCATCCGTGGAACATCCCGGCCTCCATCGGGTCCGTACCGCGCCTGCATGTGCGCGAGCACCTTGTGCTCGATGTAGCCGACGACCAGCGGGACGACCAGGAAGAACAGCATGACGACGATCGTCTTCGCGATGAGCGCCAGCCAGAAGTTGGAGAACCACGAGTCGAACAGCGAATTGCCCGTCGTGGCGGCCCCGAGCAGGAAGCTCACTCCTCTTCCTCCTCCTCGCCCTCGACGGCGCCCGGCCAGGGCTTCGCCTCACGGGTCATCAAGGGGAAGTCCTTGCGCAGGGGATGACCCTCGAACGGCTCGGACAGGAGCAGCTTCACCGGCTGCGGATGACCCTCGAACGCGATGCCGAACATCTCGATCGTCTCCCGCTCGTGCCAGTTCGCCGTCGGGAAGAGGTCGCAGATCGTGCGGCACACGGGGTCCTGGTGCGGGAGTTTCACCTTGACCCGTACGTTGTGATGGTGCGAGGTCGAGAACAGATGGGTGACGACCTCGAAACCGCGTGTCGGGACCGAAGTCCACGGCGGTCGTGAAGTCGCAGTAGTCGCACGCGAACTCCGGCTCGTCGCGGAGGAACCGGCAGACGTCGTGGTACCGATCGATCGTGACCGTGGCGACCGCATGGCCGTGCTGCTCCACGGCGTCGACGATGTCCTCCCCGAACTGGGCTCGGAGCCGGGAGGCCGTCTCGTCAGGGGAGAGCGGGTGCGGAGTCCCGGCCACTGAACTTCTCCTCGATGTTCTCGTCCTTGATCTTCTCCTGCAGCTGGATGATGCCGTGCAGGAGCGCCTCGGGCCGCGGAGGGCAGCCCGGCACGTAGACGTCGACGGGGAGGATCTGGTCGACGCCCTTCGTCACGGAGTAGGAGTCCCAGTAGGGTCCGCCGCAGTTGGAGCACGACCCGAACGAGATCACGTACTTGGGATCGGGCATCTGGTCGTAGACGCGCTTCAGGGCCGGGGCCATCTTGTCGGTCAGCGTGCCGGCCACGATGAGCAGGTCGGCCTGGCGTGGGCCGTGCGCGAACGGGATCACGCCGAGCCGGATGAAGTCGTGCTTCGAGGTGGACGTGGCGATGAACTCGATCGCGCAGCAGGCCAGACCGAAGTTCATGACCCACAGGGAGTACCGGCGTCCCCAGTTGAGGATGAACTTGACGGGCTGGATCTTCGGGAGGGGGTTCGCTCGGTGATCAGGCCCACTTCAGCACCCCCTTGCGCCAGGCGTACAGCAGGCCCACCGCCAAGATCGCGATGAACACGCCCATCTCGCCCACGGCCGTGTACCCGAGTCCCTTGAAGACCCGGGCCCACGGGAAGAGGAACACGCTCTCCACGTCGAAGATCACGAAGAGGAAGCCGTAGATGTAGTAGCGGACCTCGCTCTGCGCCCAGCCCTCGCCCACCGGGTCGATGCCGCACTCGTACGTGGTGAGCTTCGACGCGAGGGGGCGATGGGGAGCGATGAGCCGAGCGGTCCTGAACGCGACGACGACGAGCGGCGACGCCCGCCACGGCGACCGCGAGTACTACCGCGTACGACTCATAGTAGTTAGGCACGTTTGTGAACGATTTCCCGAGCGCGGATCCTAGCAGGATCACGTCACGGTGTTTGCTCCGCTCCGCAGCGGGCCGCGAGGAACCGCGCGAGCTGCTCCAGCGCGTGCTGCGCCGGACCCGGCGGTAGCCTCCGGCCAGCCCGATCGCCCTCCCGACCTCGTCCGTGACGGCCCTGCGGGCATGGTCGATCGACCCCCCGGCGCGCACGATCTCGAGCGCTCGATCCAGCAGCTCGCCGTCGGGCGCCCCGTGTCCCAGGATCCGCGCCAGCTCCTCGCGATGCTCGTCGTGGGCCAGCGCGTGCAGGACCGGCAGCGGTGTACACGCCAGCCTGGAGTCCGACGCCCGGCTCCTTGCCCAGTTCGAGCTGGGTCGCCGTGATGTCCATGATGTCGTCGGAGAGCTGGAAGGCCATCCCGAGCGCGTCGCCGAACTCCTCGAGGATGTCCGTGTGCTCCGGCGTGGCGTCCGAGAGCATGCCCCCGAGCCGGCACGACGTGGCGATCAACGAGGCGGTCTTGCGGCGGATGATCTCCAGGTAGTTGCTCTCGGGCTGCTCCACCTTGGCGGAGCTGTCCACCTCGCGGATCTGTCCGTCGCAGAGGATGGCGATGGTGCGGGCGAGCGAGCCGGCAGACGTCGGCGCCCAGCTCCGTCGAGATCTCGGATGCCCGGGCGAACAGGAAGTCGCCGGAGAGGATGGCAACCGTGTTGTCCCAGCGCATGTTGGCCGACGGCGCCCCGCGACGGGAGTCGGCCTCGTCGATCACGTCGTCGTGATAGAGGGTCGCCAGGTGCACCAGCTCGATCGAGACGGAGCCGCCGGATCAGCCGCGGGTCGGTCGGGTCGCCGAAGTAGCCCGCCAGGAGCACCAGCATCGCCCGGAAGCGCTTGCCACCGGCGGCGATCAGGTAGGACGGACGTCTCGGAGAGCAGGCCCGACGATTCCACGCGCACGGACTTCTCCAGCGCCTGCTCGACCTGGTCGAGGCGCGCGCGGATCTCGGCCTCCAGGGCCGCGTCCGGCGCCTCCAGTCCCGGGATCACCCTTCGGCTCATACTCACCACCTGAGGATCGAGGCCCTCTCGAGGATCCCCACGATGAGGCCGGGGAAGATGCCGAGGACCAGCGTGAGGATAGCCGGGATCGCGATCGCGACCCTCGGCATGAGGGATCGATCCTCGTCCAGGCTCCCCTGCGGCTCCTGCATGTACATCAAGACGATGACCCGCAGGTAGAAGAACGCCGCGGCGACGCTCGCGACCACGCCGATCAGGGCCAGCGGCAGGTGTGACCCGCGCGGATCGCCGCGCTGAAGACGCCCACCTTCGCGACGAACCCGACCGTGGGCGGGATGCCCGCGAGCGACAGCAGGAACAGCGTCATCAGCCCGGCCAGCAGGGGGCTGCGCTTGGAGCAGGCCGGCGTAGGACGTGAGCGACGTCTGCTCCTCGCCCCTGCGCCGAGACCAGCATCACCACGCCGAACGCTCCCAGCGTCATCAGGCGCGTATGCGATCAGGTAGAACATCGCCGCGCGGATGCCGATCTGGTTCGCCGACGTCAGACCCGTGAGGATGAACCCGGCGTGGGCGATGCTGGAGTACGCCAGCATCCGTTTGATGTCGGACTGGGCGATCGCGAGCACGCTCCCGACGATCACGAGACGCAGCCGCCAGCACCCAGATCACCGGCGCCCAGTCCCACGACAGCGGCTGGAGGGCCACGTCAAGGACGCGGATCAGGGCCAGGAACGCCGCCACCTTGGTCGCCGCCGACATGAACGCCGTCACCGGCGTGGGCGCGCCCTGGTAGACGTCGGGGGTCCACATGTGGAACGGCACCGCCGACACCTTGAACGCCGAACCCGATCGCGAGGAACACGAACGCGAGCAAGGCGAGACGCCTGGTCGCCCGGTCTGCCCGGCGAGCGCGTTCGCGATGGCGGTGATGTTCGTCGTGCCCGTCGCCCCGTACGCCACGCGACGCCGAACAGGAAGAACGCCGAGGAGAACGCCCCCAGCAGGAAGTACTTCATGGCGGCCTCGTTCGAGTCGCGGCGCCCGGTGATCCCGGTCAGGACGTAGAGCGACAGCGACAGGATCTCGAGGGACAGGAACACGAGGATGAGGTCGGCCGCGGCCGTGATCAGCGTCATCCCGGCCGTGGCGAACAGGACGAGCGGATAGAACTCGCCCGCGGACGCGTCGCCGGACCGTGCGAAGTAGTGCGTGCCCAGCAGCAGCCCCATCGCCGCGACCCGAGCAGGATCAGGCGGGAGACGACGGAGAAGCGGTCGACCGAGACCATCTCGCCCATGACCGTGGCGATCGCCCGTCCAGTTCCACGAGCGGGAACGTGGCGAGCGCCGCGGCGACCAGCCCGGACGATGGCGAGCACCAGGTGCCACCGCCGGTCGGTCTTCGGGGCGATCGCCTCGTACAGCAGCCCCACGATCGCGACGCCGCACAGGAACAGCTCGGGCAGGATCGGCGCGAACTCGAGCTTCGGGCGTCGGCATCAGGGCGTCGGCCTCCCGTCTGCGCCTGCGACGACGGCCGGTCGGCGCCGACGTCGGTGGGCTGGTCCGGCGGGTCGACGTGCGTCGATCGACGGCCTTCGCCGTGGGGTCGATCCGGTCGGTCAGGAGCTTCGGGATACACGCCGAACACGAGCAGCAGCGCAGGACCGGCGCCAGGACCAGCCACTTCGCGCAGGCTCACGTCGGGCAGGAGCCGTGTGCTCCTCGTGGACGGGTCCGTACGCCATCCGCTGGTAGGACCACAGCAGGTAGATCGCGGCGAGGATCACCGCGACAGCCGCCAGCGCGCCGAACCAGTGGTTCACCGCGAACGATCCCCACGATCACCAGGAACTCGCCGACGAAGTTGTTCAGCCCGGGCAGGCCCACCGAGGCGAGCACCGCGAACAGGAAAGCGCCGGTGAGCCACGGCATCACGATCGGCGAGCCCGCCCATCTTCGCCGAGGTCACGCGTATGCGTGCGCTCGTAGACCATCCCGACCAGCAGGAAGAGCGCGCCCGTCGACGAGGCCGTGGTTCACCATCTGCAGGACGCCGCCCGTCATCGCCCTGCTGCGTGAACGCGAAGATGCCCGAGGACGACGAACCCGAGGTGCGAGACGGACGAGTACGCGACCAGGCGCTTGATGTCGGTCTGGATCAGCGCGCACCACGGCGCCGTAGATGATGCCGATCACCGCCAGGACCGAGACGACCGTCGCGAAGTACTTCGCCGCCTCGGGGAACAGCGTGCAGGTTGAAGCGGATCAGCCCGTAGGCGCCGACCTTCAGCAGGACGCCGGCCAGCAGGACCGAGCCCGCCGTCGGCGCCTCGGTGTGCGCATCGGGGAGCCACGTGTGGAGCGGGAACAGCGGGCACCTTCACCGCGAACGCCACGAAGAACGCGAGGAACAGCCAGCGCGCGGTGCTCGCCGGCAAGCGCCCGCCGCCGATCGTCAGCTGCCGGACGTCGAACGTCCCGTGACCCACCGGCCCGGCGGACCGCGAGTACAGGAACAGGATGCGCCACCAGGAGGAACGCGGAGCCGGCCATCGTGTAGAGGAAGAACTTGACCGCCGCGTAGATGCGTCGTTCGCCGCCCCATCCGCCGATCATCAGGTACATCGGGACGAGCATGCGCCTCGAAGAACACGAAGAACAGCAGCAGGTCGAGCGCCAGGAACGACGCCGAGCACGGCCGTCTCGAGCACGAGCATCGCGCACCATGTACAGCCGGACGTTCTTCTCGATCCTCCACGACGCCAGCACCGACGACGGGAACAGGAACGTGGTCAGCAGCACCATCCACAGGCTGATGCCGTCGATGCCGACCAGGTACTGCAGCCCGATGCTCTTCACCCAGGTCGCGCGCTCGACCATCTGGAAGCCCGCGCGTCCGCGCGGTCGAACCGCCCGAGCATGCCGAGGGAGACGACGAACGTCGCGAGCGTGGTGAGCAGCGCGGCCCAGCGGGCCGCGTCGTCGGAGAGCGCCGCCCGCCGAGCAGCACGACGACCGCCCCGACGAGCGGCAGGAAGACCGTCACGATCGACAGGAGGTGATGCGCTCACAGCCGCAACCCCACGTAGACGAGGAGGCCGACGGCGCCCGCGAAGAACGCGAGCGCGTACGTGCGGACGAAGCCCGGTCTGCAGCCGCCGCCCGCTGCGCGGCCAGCGCCGCGCACCGACGCCCCGATCCCGTTCACGATGCCGTCGATGAACCCGCGTGTCGAAGACGTACGCGAGCGACGCGGCCGCGGCCTTCCCCGGCGCGACCAGGAGCGCCGGGTAGTAGTTGTCGACGTACCAGCCGTGCTCGAGCACGCGCTGGAGCGGCGCTGCAGCCGCACCCGCAGCGCCAGCCAGTCGAATCTTCCCCGAGCCGTAGACGAACCACGCCGTCCGAGCATGCCGATCGACGACCATGGACGAGGCGATCGCGATCGAGCGCCGCCGTGCGCGAGCCCGACCGTGCCCTCGGGCACGGCGCCCGAGCACCGGCTCGACGAACTGTCGAGAAGGACCCGTCGCACGGTTCGGCGATCGAGCACGCCCGCCAGCCCGCGCGCCGATCGCGAGCGCGACCAGCGGGATCGTCATCACGGGCGAGGACTCGTGCGCGTGCTCCGCCTCTTCGGACCGCGGCTGGCCGAAGAACGTCAGGAACACCAGCCGCCCGATGTAGAGCGACGGAGATGACGCGCGCCGAGCGACGCCGAGGACGAACAGCCACGTGGTGCCCGGTGTTGTCCGCCACCTCGAGGATCGCGTCCTTGGCGAAGAACCCGAGAGCGGCGTAGACGCCGGCCAGCGCAAGCGCACCGACCACGAACGTCCACGCCGGTGACGGGCATCCGCCGCAGCAGGCCGCCCATCTGCTTCATGTCGGTGCTCGTCGTGCATGCCGTGCATCACCGACCCGGCGCCGAGGAACATCAGCGCCTTGTAGAACGCGTGCGCGACCAGCATGAAGAGCGCGATCGAGTACGCCCGCAGCCCCGCCGCGATGAACATGTAGCCGAGCTGGCTGATCGTGGAGTACGCGAGCACGCGCTTGATGTCGTCCTGGCCGAACGCGCACGTCCCGGCGAACAGCATCGTGACGACGCCCACCACGGCCACCACGGTGAGCGCCACGCCCGAGATCTCGAAGAGCACGTGCGTCCGCAGGACCAGGTAGACGCCGGCCGTGACCATCGTGGCGGCGTGGATCAGCGCCGAGACGGGCGTCGGGCCCGCCATGGCGTCGGGGAGCCACACGTGCAGCGGGACCTGGGCGGACTTCCCGATCGCGCCGGCGAACAGCAGCAGCGCGATCGCGGTCGCCGCGGCCTTCGTGAGCGTGCTCGCCTGCCGTTCCGAAGATGACCGTGAAGTCGAGCGTGCCGAACTTCACCGCGATCAGCGCGATGCCGATGAGCATCGCCGTGTCGCCGATCCTGCGTCGTGACGAACGCCTTCTTCGCCGCGTTCGCGTTCTCGGTCTTCTCGAACCAGAACCCGATCAGCAGGTACGAGCAGAGCCCGACGCCCTCCCAGCCGAGGTAGAGGACGAGGAAGTTCTGCGCCGAGCACCAGCATCAGCATGAAGAACACGAACAGGTTCATGTAGGCGAAGAA
The DNA here is from genome assembly GCA_963736335.1 of uncultured Actinomycetes bacterium. Classification (GTDB taxonomy): domain Bacteria; phylum Actinomycetota; class UBA4738; order UBA4738; family HRBIN12; genus JBBQVZ01. Next base: position 407,815 of record CAVTOC010000006.1, read on the forward strand.
GCGCCCGTAGCGGGGATCGCCGTGCATGTAGCCGACGCGTAGATGTGGATCAGCAGGCCGATCCCCGTGACCACCAGGATCATCGTGGCCGACAGCGGGTCCAGGCGGAGCGTCGCACCCGACCGTAGAACGTGCCGACCGTGGATCCAGTCGAACAGGTGCTGCATCTGGAGCGCCGTTCCTGGGCGCGCAGGCCGAGGAGGCTCCCGACGACGGCGACGCGACACGAGCGAACGAGGCGGCCACGAGCGCCCGACGGCGAGCGATGCCCGCCGACCGTCCGAGGCGCTTGCCGACGAACAGGTTGAGCGCCGCGCCCAGCAGCGGCAGCGCCGGGATCAGCCAGAGCGACGCCGCTCGCGCTCATCCGCGCAGCGCCTCGGCATCGTCGACGTTGACCGACCGGATCCGCCGGTAGACGGACACGATGATCGCGAGACCGACGACGACCTCGGCGGCGGCCACGACCATCGAGAAGAACGCGATGACCTGGCCGTCGAGGTTGTTGTGCATCCGGGAGAACGCGACGAGGGACAGGTTGACGGCGTTCAGCTGGAGCTCGACCGACATGAAGATGACAGCGCGTTCTTGCGGACCAGCACGCCGACGGTGCCGATCGCGAACAGGATCGCCCGAGAGCACCAGGAAGTAGGCGATCGGGCGTCCTCACGCGACCGCGCCTCGGCCCGCCCGCCGGCTCGAGCGCGGCGTTGTGGGCTTCCATCTCGGCCTGCGTGACGGCGCGCGCCTTCCGCTGGGCCAGCACCATCGCCGCGATCGCCGCGATGATCAACAGGATCGAGGTCACCTCGAACGGGAAGAAGTACTTGTGGAACAGCACCCGCGCGAGCGCCCGCGTGTTGCCGCCCTCGTTCACCTTGTCGAAACCGGCGGGCGCGTAGCGCGAGAATCCGATCGCCGCGCGGATCGCGAAGAACACCTCCAGGACGAACCCGACACCCAGACGCGATGGCGATCGGGCGCTGCGCCGATCAGCCGGCGTTCGCGGAGGTCCTCCGGCCGTCGACGCCGAGCAGCATGATCACGAACAGGAACAGCACCATGATCGCGCCGGCGTAGACGATGATCTGGACGGCGAACAGGAACGGCGCGCCGAGCATCAGGTAGAAGACCGCCAGGCAGAAGAAGTTCACGATCGAGGAACAGGGCCGCGTGCACGGCGTTCGCGCATCAGCAGCATCGCGATGCCGCTCGCGATCGAGAGCGGCGCGAAGACCCAGAACAGGATGATGTCGCGCGTGCACTACCGGCCCTCCCGGTCGACCGGATCGGTGCCGAGCTCGGGCGGCGGCTCGAGCAGCTGCTCCTTCGTCCAGATCGCTTCCTCGCGCGTGGTGAACGCGAGCTCGTAGTAGCTCGTGAGCGTCAGCGCGCGCGTGGGGCACGCCTCGACGCACAGGCCGCACATGATGCAGCGCAGGTAGTTGATCTGATAGTCCTTCGCGTAGCGCTCACCCGGGGAGATCGGGTCCTCCGGGTCGTTGTCGGCGCCCTCGACCCAGATGGCATCCGCGGGACACGCGAACGCGCAGAGCTCGCATCCGATGCACTTCTCCAGGCCGTTCTCGTGCGTGTTGAGCCGATGGCGTCCGATGTGGGAGCGCTCCGGCGAGCGGCACGATCTCCTTCGGGTACTGCTCGGTGTTGTCGCGGCGGAACGTCTGCTTCCAGACCGTGCCCATGCCCTTGGCCATGGCGATGGCGCCGTCGATGATCCCGCCCGGCTGGCCCTGCGGGTCCTTCCCGGTACCGCTCCGCGGTCACGCCGTCACCTCCTGACCTGCTCGTGCTCCTTCGTCGCCTGCGGCGCGAACAACGGGGCGATCAGCATGCCGAGCACGAGGACGCCGAACACGACCGCGGCCCCCGTGAAGAGCTCCTTGCGGCGTGAGAGTGCTCGGGCAGCGACCACGACGAACCCGGTCACGAGCACCCACACCAGGCCGAACGGGATGAGCCCTTCCAGCCGAAGTTCATCAGCCGGTCGTAGCGCATCCGCGGCAGCGTGCCGCGGACCAGGATGTAGACGTAGATCACGGCCGTGACCTTGAGCAGGAACCACAGGAGCGGCCAGAGCCAGAGCAGGAAGTCCGGGTGCGGCCCGCGCCAGCCGCCGAGGAACAGCGTGACGGCGATCGCGGACACCGTCACCGTGTTCACGTACTCGCCCAGGTAGAACAGCGCGAACTTGAACCCCGAGTACTCGGTGTGGAAGCCGGCGACGAGCTCGGTCTCGGCCTCGGCGAGGTCGAACGGCGGGCGGTTCGTCTCGGCGAGACCGCAGATCAGGTAGACGACGAAGGCCGGGAACTGCGGGATCACGTTCCAGACCTTGTCCTGCTGCGCGACGATCGCGGTCAGGTCGCAGGTGGCCGCAGTACAGGATGACGGCGACGAGCGCGAGGCCCATGCCCACCTCGTACGAGACCATCTGCGCCGTCGAGCGGACCGAGCCGAGCAGCGGGTAGTTCGAGCCGCTGGACCAGCCGGCAAGCACCACCCCGTAGACGCCGATCGACGTCATGGCGAGTATCCAGAGGATGCCGATGTCCAGGTCGCCAGCTGGAACGGGACGGTGCGCCCGAAGAGCGTGACCGGCGATGCCGAACGGGATCACCGCGAACGCCAGGAACGCCGGGACCATCGCGAGCACCGGGGCGATCACGAACACGCCCCGGTCGGCGTTCGTGGGCGTGATGCCCTCCTTGAAGAAGAGCTTGATGCCGTCGGCGAGCGTGATCAGGATGCCGCGCGGGCCCGCGCGCATGGGCCCCTTGCGCGTCTGCAAGTCGGCGATCACCTTGCGCTCCATCCAGATGTAGAGCATCACGGCGATCAGCAGCGCGAAGAACACCACGACGACCCGCGCGATCAACAGGAGCCAGTCGAGCCAGTCCATCAGCTCTCGCCTCCCGCGACGGCCTCCGCCGTCTCGAGCTCGCCGGCAGGAGCGTCGACCGGCTCGACGACGGCGGCGATCGAGAACGAACCGTTCAGGATGGTGTTGGCAGCGAACCCCGGCTGGTTGAACGGCACGAAGACCGACCCCTCGGCGACGTGCTCGGTCACGCGCACGGGCAGCTCCGCCTCGTCCGGCGGCGGTTCGGACCATCGCCCGGCCACCGTCGGCGACGGCAGCGCGTCGTGGCGTCGCTCGGGTGCATCTCCAGGAACGCCTCGTCCTCCAGCGCCGCCTTCAGCTCGTCGGCACGTTCGGAGAGCCGGCCCTCGTCCACGAGCAGCGGGTACGTGAAGAGGTGCAGCGAGCCCTCGGGGATCTGGAGCGGGCTCGGCCCCGTGCCGGCGACGGCTCGTTCCCGCGAGGCCCGCGGAGCCAGCAGCCTGCCCATCTCCTCGTGGAGCTCGTCGAGCGTCTCGAATCCCAGGTCGCCGCCGGCCGCCAGCGCGAGGCTCGCGAAGATCTCCCAGTCCGGGAGCGCGATGCCCTGGCCGCGCCGCGGATCGGCCGGATCCGCTGGCTGCGCCCTTCCCACGTGGTGACGTGTCCGTCCTTCTCCAGGAACGCCGCCGCCGGAAGGAACGCGTCGGCGTAGCGGCTCGAGCGAACCCAGCTCGAGCGACTGCACGACCGTGTGGTCGACGTTCTGGAGCGCTCGCGTCGCCAGGGCGGCGTCGGGGTAATCGCGAAGCGGGTCGACGCCGATCAGGAACAACACGTCGACGTCCCGGGCGGCGCATGCCTCGAGGATGCCCCACCAGCTCCGTCCTTCGTCGCCGACGATGATCGGCCCCCATACCGCCTCGACCTCCGCCCGCTCCTCCGCGAGGCCGAACGCGCGACCCCCCGGCAGGAGCGACGGATGGACACCGGCCACGAGCGCACCCCGGTCGTTCGCGCGACGCGTGACGTACGCGAACCGCGCGCCGGCCGATCGCGGCGATCTCGGCGGCGGCCCAGACGTGGTTCCCGGAGTCCGGCCAGCCGCGGCCCGGCGATCACCGATCCATCGGCTCCCGCCTCGACGCAGCGCTGTCCTCGATCTCCGCGCCGTCGACGCCAGACGACGTCCTGCTCCTCGCCCGGCCGGCACAGGACGTGCTCGGCGACATCGCGCAGCCGGGTCGCCGCGGATGGAGGACGAAGATCTTCGCGCCCCGCCGGGCGGCCTTGCGCAACCGCAGGTGCAGGATGGGGACCTCCTGCTCGGCGTCGAGGCCGGCGACCACGATGACCTTCGCCCGCTCGACGTCGTCGTAGGTCACGGCGTCCGCGCGGGCGGCCCGCGACGCGATCATCTCCTCGGCGAACCCGGCGCCTTCGTCGCGGCGGTGATCCAGGTCGTTCGTACCGAAGACCGTGCGCGCGAGCTTGGAAAGCGCGTAGTAGTCCTCGTCCATGAGGCGCCCGCCGGTGAGGAACGCGACACGCTTGCCGGCGCACCATCCGCGCGATCGTCGTCAGGACCTCGCCGAACGACGCCGGCTCCAGACCGTGCTCGCGGATCAACGGTGTGGTGACGCGGTCCGGCGCGTCGGGGAACCGGAACGCGAACCGGCCCTTGTCGCAGAGCCACGCGTCGTTCACCTCGAGGTTGTCGCGCGCGAGCTGGCGCACGACCTCGCCGCGGCGCATGTCGAGCTTGATGTTGCAGCCGGCGCTGCAGTGAGGACAGATCGTGTCGACGGACGAGAGGTCGAACGGACGCGCCACGAAGCGGTACGGCGTGGCCGTGAGCGCGCCCACCGGACAGATCTGGACCGTGTTCCCGCTGAACGGGGGAACGGAAGTCCTCTCCCGGCGCGATCGACACCTGCTCACCGGCGCCACGATCGAACAGCTCGATGAAGCGGTCTCCGGAGATCTGGTCGCAGAACCGTGTGCACCTCGCGCACAGGACGCACCGCTCGCGGTCCAGCCCGACGAGGGGTGAGAGCGCCAGCGGCTTCGGGTACGTCCGCTTGGCCTCGATGTAGCGGCTCTCCCCCGGCCCGAACGCGAGCGCCTGATCCTGCAACGGGCACTCGCCCCCGCGGTCGCAGATCGGACAGTCGAGCGGGTGGTTGAGCAGCAGGAACTCCAGGTTCGCCACCTGGGCCTCCTGGACCTGCGGGCTGGTGTTCTGCGTCATCACGACCATGCCCGGCGCGACGGTGGTCGTGCACGAGGTGAAGAGCTTGCGCTGTCCTTCGATCTCCACGTAGCACTGACGACACGCGCCGACCGGATCGAGCAGCGGGTGGTCGCAGAACCGCGGGATCTCGATCCCCAGCTGCTCGGCCGCGCGGATGATCAGCGTGCCCGGACGGCACGGTCACCTCCTTGCCGTCGATCGTGAGCGTCACCATCCGTGCGCTCACGACGCAGCCGCCTCGGCGTCGACCGGCTCCGGGCTGAGCGGGCACCGACCCAGCTCGACGTGTGCCTCGTACTCGTCCACGAAGTACTGCAGCGTCGAGGAGATCGGAGACACGGCTCCGTCGGCCAGCGCGCAGAAGGCCCGGAACAAGATGTTGCCGCCCGACCTCGGACAGCAGCGGCATGTCCTCCGCGCGTCCGTACCCCTCCTCGATGCGCCCGAGCACGCGCTCCGCCCACCACGTCCCCTCGCGGCAGGGCGTGCACTTCCCGCAGGACTCGTGCGCGTAGAACTCCACCAGGCGCCGGGCGGCCTCGACGATGCAGTCGCTCTCGATCCATGACCATGCACGCGCCCGTGCCGAGCAACGAGCCGACCGCCGCGATCGACTCGAAATCGAGCCCGACGTCCAGGTGCTCGGCCGTGAGCATAGGGGTCGACGACCCGCCGGGGGTCCACGCCTTCAGCCTGCCGCCCCCGAGCATGCCGCCCGCGTAGTCCTCGAGCAAGACGCGGAACGGCGTGCCGAGCGGCAGCTCGTAGTTGCCCGGTCGCTCAACCTTGCCGGAGATGGTGAACATCTTCGTGCCGGGCGACTTCTCGGTGCCCTGGCTCTTGAACCAGTCGGCGCCCCGCTTGACGATGTGCGGGACGTTGCAGAGCGTCTCGACGTTGTTGATCACGGTGGGCGATTCGTAGAGACCTTCGACGGCCGGGAAGGGCGGGCGGAGGCGCGGCTGACCACGGAACCCCTCGAGGGAGGACAGCAGCGCCGTCTCCTCCCCGCAGATGTACGCGCCGGCGCCGCGGTGCATGACGATGTCCAGGTCGTAGTCGCTGCCCAGGATGCCCTTGCCCGCATAGCCCTTGGCGTACAGCTCTGCGATCGCGCGCTGCACGACCGTGCCGGGCCACAGGAACTCCCCGCGGCAGTAGACGAACACGGTGTGACACCGGATCGCGTACGCCGCGATCATCGCGCCCTCGAGCATCTGGTGCGGCTCGCGCTCCATCAGCTCGCGGTTGTTGCATGTCCCCGGCTCCGATTCGTCGAAGTTCACGGTGACGTACGTGGGCTTGCCGGTGTCCTGCGGCACGAACGACCACTTCATCCCCGTCGGGAAGCCGGCCCCGCCACGGCCGCGGAGCCCGGAGTCCTTCACCACCGCGATCACGTCGTCCGGCGCCATCTCGAGCGCCGTGCGGAGCCCCGCGTAGCCGCCCTTCGCCTCGTAGCCGGCGAGCGACCGGACGCTGTCGTCGCCCCAGTTCGCGGTGATGACGCGCTCGAACTCCAGGCTCACGCATCCACCTCCTGGCGAGGTGGCAGGCCTGCCAGCAGGCGGGATGCCGCGCGGAAGTCTTCCATCGGCTCGCCGCGCGACGGAGCCGGCACCTCGCCCGCCTGGAGGCTCGCGACCAGCTCACGCATGCGCTCCGGGGTCACGTCGTCGTGGTAGACGAAGTCGATCGACACGACGGGGGCCTTCTCGCACGCGCCCAGACACTCTTCCTCGTGCAGCGTGATGAGCTCGTCCTCGGACAGCTCCTCGCCGTGCGGTATCCCGGCGGCCTCGCGCGCCGTGTCGAAGACGTCGTTCGCGCCTCGCAGGGCGCACGACAGGTTCGTGCACACCGACACGACGTGCCGGCCGGTCGGACGCAGCCGCAGCATCGTGTAGAAGCTGGCGACCGCCTCGACCTCCGCCGTGGTCACGTCCAGCAGCGCCGCGACTTCGCGCAACCCATCGCGCGTCACTCGACCCTCGATCGACTGCGCCAGATAGAGCAGCGGCATCACGGCAGAGCGTTCGCGGCCGGTCGGGTATCGCGCGATGATCGCCCGGGCCTCGTCGAGCGTGGTGCCGTCGAAGATCGCCATCAGCGGTCGACGCCCCCGAGCACGGGATCGATGCTCGCGATCGACGCGATCGCGTCCGCGATCAGATGGCCCTCGACCATGACCGGCGTGGCCTGCAGGTTCACGAACGACGGGTCGCGGATCTTCACGCGGTACGGCCGGTGCTCCCCGTCGGACACCACGTAGAACCCCAACTCGCCGCGCGGCGACTCCACCGCCTGGTACACCTCGCCGGGCGGGACCTCCACGCCCTGCGTCACCATCTTGAAATGGTGGATCAGCGCCTCCATCGACTCCTCCATGATGTGATGCACGTAGGCGTTGGAGTTGCCGATGCCGTCCGGACCGACCTCGAGCTGGGCGGGCCAGCGGACCTTCGGGTCCTCGACCATCACCGGACCCGGCTCCTCGAGCCGCTCGAGGCACTGCTCGACGATGCGCATCGACTGACGCATCTCATCCAGCCGGATGATGTACCGGGCGTAGCAGTCGGCCTCGGTGCGGACCGGCACGTCGAAGTCGTAGGTCTCGTACCCGCCGTAGGGCATGTCCTTGCGCAGGTCCGCGGCCACGCCGGCGGCCCGCAGCATGGGTCCCGTGACCCCGAACGACAGGGCGTCGGCCGCGGAAAGCACGCCCACGCCGCGGTTGCGCTCCACCCAGATCGGGTTCTCAGACAGCAGCGACTCGGTCTCGTCGATCCGCCCCGGCATCACCCGGAGGAAATCGCGGATCTTGTCCATGCCCTCCTCGTGGATGTCCATGATCACGCCGCCGATCCGGATGTAGGCGTGGTTCATCCGCAGCCCGGTGACCGACTCGAACACGTCCATCAGGACCTCGCGCTCCCGGAAGCCGTACAGCATGACGCTCACCGCGCCCAGCTCGAGCCCGCCCGTCGCGAGCCACACCAGGTGCGAGGAGATCCGGTTCAACTCGCAGAACAGGACGCGGATCACCTGCGCCCGCGGCGGCGCCTCGATCCCGAGCAGGCGCTCGACCGACAGGCAGTAGCCGAACTCGTTGAAGAAGGGCGACAGGTAGTCGGCGCGGGTCACGTACGTGACGCCCTGCATCCACGTCCGGTACTCGGTGTTCTTCTCGATCCCCGTGTGGAGGTAGCCGATGATCGGCTTGCACGTGATCACCGTTTCGCCGTCCAGCTCGAGCAGCAGCCGCAACACCCCGTGCGTCGACGGGTGCTGCGGACCCATGTTGATGATCATGGTCTCCTGCCGGATCTCTCCGGAGGAGTCGCGGAGCGGGGCGTCGGTCGGCGTTCCGGGCATCGGTCTAGATCGTCGTGCGATGGTCGACGGGAGGGATGAACGCGCCGCGGTAGCGCGTGTTCACGCCCCCGAGCTCCTCGTCCTTGCGGAGCGGGAAGCCCTCCCAATCGTCGGGCAGGAGGATCCGCGTGAGGTCGGGGTGCCCGTCGAACACGATCCCGTAGAAGTCGAAGACCTCGCGCTCGTGCCAGTTCGCGGTCGGGAACAGACCGGTGACCGACGGGATGTGCGGATCGGCATCGGGGACGCCGACCTTCAACCGCACGCGATGCTTCTTCGCCATGGAGCGGAGCTCGTACGCGACCCAGAAACGCGGATCCTGGTTCGGCCAGTCCGTGGCCGTGAGGCTCGAGAGGAAGTCGAACGACAGCTCGGGGTCGTCGCGGAGGGTCACGAGCGCGTCAAGGAGATCGTCGCGCCCGACGATCGCGGTGACCTCCTCGCGCGCGACGAGCACGTCGGCGAAGCGACCGCGCATGCGATCCGCCAGCTGGGTCGGCATCACCGGAACGTCTCCGACGTCCGCACCTTCTCCTGGAGCTTCAAGATCCCGTGCATCAACATCTCGGGCTTGGGAGGGCAACCTGGCACGTAGACGTCCACCGGAACGATCGTGTCCACGCCCTGGACGATCGAGTAGTTCGTGAACATGCCGCCCGCGGAGGCACAGACGCCCATGGAGATGACCCACCGGGGCTCGGGCATCTGGTCGTAGATCCGGCGGAGCACCGGCGCCATCTTCTGCGACACACGACCGGCCACGATCATCAGATCGGCCTGCCGGGGCGATCCGCGGAACAGCTCCATCCCCCACCGCGAGAGGTCGTACTGGCCGGCGCCGGTCGACATCATCTCGATCGCGCAGCACGCGAGACCGAACGTGGCCGGCCACATGGACTGCTTGCGAGCCCATCCCACCGCGCGGTCCAGGGATGTGAGCAGGATGCCGCGCTCGACCTCTTCCTCGACCTCCTCGGGAGTCGTTCCGAGGTGGATGCCCTCGAGGCGCTCAACGGGCACCGACGACCTCCAACGCTGGTTCCACCTCGACGCCGATACCCAACTCCTCTTCGACGGGCGTCACGACCGACCAGTCCAAGCCCCCCTTGCGCCAGATGTAGACGTACGCGACGAACACGAGGGCGATGAACACCGTCATCTCGCCGAGACCGAACAGGCCGAGCTCGCGGAACGCGACCGCCCACGGGAAGAGGAAGATCGTTTCGATGTCGAAGATGATGAACAGCATCGCGACGACGTAGAACTTGACCGAGAACCGCTCGCCCCCAGGCAGCCGGATGGCATCGTTGCCGCACTCGTACGCCGACAGCTTCACCAGGTTCGGGTGGTTCGGCCGGAGCGTCGAGGAGGCCATCAGCGAGCCGACCGCGAACACCACCGCCAGGATCGCCAGGAGCAGGATGGGGAGGTATGCGATCAGCACGGGCGGCATCCTACTTGCACGGTCATGAACGCGCTCTCGCGACCTGTTCCAGCGCGTAGAAGAGCCGGTCCTGCGCGTCGCCGTCCCGCCCGTCGCTCAGGTTCCCCATGACCCGGAGGGCGAAGCTCATCACCAGAGGGCGCGGGAGCATGAACCGGGTCGCCAACCCCATGATCGTCGGCTTGCCCACGGCGCGCGCGAATCCCCGCCCGATCGTGAAGTACCGGCCGTAACGTTCGCGCAGAGCGGTCGGGTACATCATGGTCAGGCCCGGCCGATGCCGCACCAGCGCCTCGTGCACCAGGTCCGCCGCCATCTCGCCGGTCTCCATCGCGTATGCGATCCCCTCCCCGTTGAACGGGTTCACCGCGCCGGCCGCGTCGCCGACCAGCAACATGCCCGGCACCGCCTGAGGCGATCGGTTGAAGCTCATCGGGAGCGGTCCGGACAGCAGCCGCCCCTCGGCGGTGTCCTCCGAGATGCCGAACGACGGAGGCAACATCGAGGCGAACGCGTTGAACAGGCGCTGGGCCGAGACGTCCTTGAAGTTCTTGAACGTGTTCAGGAGGCCGGCGCCCAGGTTGATCGTCCCTCCCGCAACGGGGAACAGCCAGCCGTAGCCCGGCAGGAGCAGGTCCCCTTCCCAGAGGTCGAGCCACGATTCGAGCCAGGGTCCCGGGTGATAGTCCGTCCGGTAGTAGCGGCGCGCGGCGATCCCGAGCGGCCGGCTCTCGTCGCGCACGATCCCCGCCGGCTTGGCGAAGCGCGACGCCGCGCCGTCGGACGCGATGACGTACCGCGCTCGCACCTCCGTGGGCTCGGCGTCCTTGTCCTCGACGGCCCGGATCGTGGCGCCCCGGACCCATCCGTCGCTGATGATGGGGGCGATCGCCTCCGTCCGCTCCATCAAGCGGGCGCCCGCCTTCTGGGCTCGCTGCACGAGGAGCGCGTCGAAGTCGTGGCGCGTCCGCACCAGGCCGTAATCGGGGAACGTGCGCAGCTGGGGGAACGGCAGCTCGATCAGTGCGTCGCGGGAATGGACCCGCAGACCCTTCACCCGCTCGAATCCCGGCTCGGTCGGATCGACGCCCATCTTGAGGAGCGCCGCCACGCCCCGAGGGGTCAGCCCGTCGCCGCAGACCTTCTCGCGGGGGAACGCCGAGCGCTCGACCACGGTCACGTCCACGCCGTGGCGAGCGAGGTGATACGCGGTCGCGGACCCACCGGGCCCCGCTCCGACGACCAGGACGTCCGTCTCCAACCGGCTCACGCGCTCCCCCTCGGCGAGCTTGTGAAAGGGTTCACAAGCTCAGGCTACCGGCATGTGAAGGGCTTCACAAAGCAGCCTACGCCGGTGATCGCGGAAGGCCAAACCGTCCCTTCACCTCATCCCGCACGGTGATCCCAGGCGTCGGCGGCCGCCACCTTCACCCGGAGGAACCCGAGCGCCGGCACCTGGCGCGTCAGCCGCTCGAACCCGTCGCCCGCGAACATCGACCGGTACTTCTCGTGCCAGGCCGACATCACCCCGCGGATGTCCGGATGCTCGGCGGCGATCGCCTCGGCCGCACCGTCGAGGCGGACGCCCGTCAGCTCCGTCCAGTCGCGGCCGCGGTCGACCACCACCGAGACGCGCGGGTCGCGGAGCACGTTCTCCCAACCGGCGTCGCCGCGGCGGGTCGAGATGAACAAGCCGGCCTCGAGCCACACGAACCACCGAGGCGCGACGTGCGGCGCGCCGGACTGGTCGAGGGTCGAGAGATGGCAGTTCGGAACGTCGCGGAAGGCACGTCGCAGGAACTCGAGATCCCCGCTCATCCGACCGCGACCAGGTCGGCCATCGCGCGCAACGCTTCCACTGCCTGGGGGTCGAGACCGGGTGCCTCCAGGCCTGTTCGGGCTTGCGCGATCAGACCGGCAACGCGCCCCGGCTCGAGCACCGCCTCGCCGTCGTGCTCGTCGTCGAGGAGCTGGAACGCCAGACCGAGAGGCGCCCCGAAGGCCGCGAGCGCCCCGGTGGGGCCGGGGTCACCCTCCGCGAGCGCGGCCCCGATGAGCAGCGGACCCTCCACGGTGTAAGAGCCGCCCTTGAGCCTCGCCACCAAGGCGGGATCGGCGTCTCCACCGATGAGGTCGAGGGCTTGTCCGAGGGCCATCTCCGTTCGCATCCGATGGTAACGATCCAGCGCGCCGACCAGAGCCCGAGGCTCGAACCCGGAGGTCAGGAGGAGTCGATCGGCGAGGACGTTCGCGAGGTCGCCGGCGAGCAGCGCCAGCGAAGCGCCCGCGCGCTCGGGATCCGATGATCCACGCGCGCGAGCTCGATCTGCCAGTTGGAACGCGCTGGCGGGCGCGCCTCGTCGTTCCGGGCTGCGATCCATCAGGTCGTCGTGGACCAACGCCATCGTGTGCAGCAGCTCGAGCGCGGCGGCGGCTCGTTCGATCCGTCGGTCGTCGGCACCGCCCGCCGCGCGGTACCCCCAGAAGCAGAACATCGGACGGAGCCGCTTGCCACCCGCCATGGTCAGCCGGATCACCTCGTCGATCGGGAGCAACGCATCCGGCGCCACGCCCTCCATCTCGTCGCGGACCCCCGTCAGGAAGCGGTCGAGCGTCTGGTCGATGCGGGCGCGGACCGCCAGGAGCTCGGGCGGGGCCAGCGATGCTCTGTCGGCCGACATGGCTTCAGTATCGCAAGCGCCGCTCCGTTCCTCTGTGGCTATCATGAGCCGGGCTCGGCCCGACTCCATGAATCGCTTCCAGAAGCTCGCGCTCGCGACCGCCGCTGCGACCATCGTGCTGTTCGCCGTCGGCGGGCTGGTCCGCGGCACCGGCTCGGGCCTCGGCTGCTCCACCTGGCCCGAATGCACACCCGGGCGGCTCTTCCCCGCCGGCACCGTCCATTCGTTGATCGAGTTCTCGCACCGGTTCTTGGTGTTCATCGTCTCGGTGCTGGTCGTCGCGACGGCCGTCGTGGCGTGGCGCCAGTACCGCGACGTCCCGTCGTTGGTGTGGCCCGCGACGGCCGCGATCCCGTTGGTCTTCGGCCAAGCGGTGCTGGGAGGCATCGTCGTCCACACGGAACTGAACCCGTGGTGGGTCACCGCCCACTTCGCCGTGGCGCTCGCGTTCGTGGCGGACGTCATCTACGTGGCAACCGATTCGTTCTGCATCGTGATACTCCCGGAGCGGGGCGATCGGACGACTGGGAACGACGGAGCGTTCGCGAAGCTCACCTTGATCACTACCGGCGCCGCCGGTGCCCTGCTCCTGGTGGGCACGTACGTCCGCGCACGGTCCGCCGGGTTGGCGTTCACGGACTGGCCGTTGATGAACGGACGCCTGGTCCCCGCCCTGGGCGGCGCGGCGACGGCGATGTTCGTCCACCGGGTCCTCGCGGCAGGCGTGTTCCTGCTGGTGTTGTGGGTCGCCATCCGCGCGCGCTCCATGGCGGCCCGCTCGAAGGATCTGGTGGTGCTCTCGACCCTCGCGCTCTCCTTGTTCGTGGGCCAGATCATCTCCGGTGCGATGAACGTCTGGTCGCGCCTGCGGCCGTGGGCAGTCGTGCTCCACGTGGCGCTTTCCGTGCTGATCTGGGCGACGCTCGTCGCGCTGGCCACCGTGTCGAGACGGTTGGCCGTGCACGCCGGCCCACCCGGGGAGCCGTCCGATCCGAACGGCGACCCCGCAGCGGCCGGCGACGGCACCCTCCGCGACACGATCATCGCGTACGTTCGCCTGACGAAGCCGCGCATCATCGTGCTCCTCCTCATCACGACGGTGCCGGCGATGATCCTTGCCGCACAGGGGATACCGTCGGCAGGTCTCCTGCTCGCCACGCTGCTGGGCGGCACGGTCGCCGCCGGATCCGCCAACGCGATCAACATGTACCTCGACCGCGACATCGACGAGATCATGCGGCGGACGCGAGGCAGGCCACTGCCGGCGCACACCGTCACGCCCGAGCGCGCGCTGCGGTTCGGTTTCGTGCTCGGCGCCGCGTCCTACTTCTTCCTGTCGATCACGGTGAACGTGCTGGCCGCGACGCTCGCGCTCTCGGCGATCGCCTTCTACGTCTTCGTCTACACCATGTGGCTGAAGCGCACGACGACGCAGAACATCGTCATCGGAGGCGCGGCGGGCGCAGTACCCGCCCTCGTCGGCTGGGCCGCCGTGACCGGAACGCTCTCCGCTCCGGCCTTGATCTTGTTCGCGATCATCTTCGTGTGGACCCCGCCGCATTTCTGGGCGCTCTCGATCCGGTTCCAGGGCGACTATGCCGCGGCGGGCGTCCCGATGCTGCCCGTCGTGAAAGGCGAGGACGAAACCCGCCGGCAGATCTTCCTGTACTCGCTCGTGTTGTTCGGCACGACGCTGCTGCTGTACCCCATCGCGAACATGGGGCCCGTCTACCTGTCGACGGCGATCGTGCTGGGCGGCGTCTTCGTGTACCGGGCGCTTCGTCTGTGGCGCGAACCCGACCCCAACCGAGCGTGGGGCGTCTTCAAGTACTCGATCGTGTACCTGGCCGCGCTCTTCGGCGCCGTCGCCCTGGACGCACTCTCGCCCTTGGGCCACTAGCGCAGGCGGTCACGCAGGCTGCGCCAGCACCTCGTCGATGAGCGGGCGCAGCTGTGAAGCGTCGGTCTGCCCGAACACCGACCATCGGATGGTTCCGGCTCGATCGATCACGTAGGTGTCCGGCAACCCGAAGAACGCGAAGTCGTCCGCCCAGGCCCCCGGCTCGTCGACGATGCTCGGATACGGCACACCGAACTCCTTCAACCAGGCCTTCGCCTTCGCGGTGTCGTCTCGCTCGAGCACGCCCAGGAACTCGACGCCTTCGTGCCGGTAATCGTTCGAGAGTCCGACGAGCTCCGGTTGCTCGGCGCGACACGGTGTGCACCAGGTCGCCCAGAAGTTGACGACCACGACCTTGCCCCGAAGGTCGGCGAGCGCGGCGGTTCCGCCCCCCACCGTGTCGCCGGCGAGGGCCGGGGCCGGCTCGTCCATCGCCTTCGCCCCCAACGGATCGTTCGCGCCGGACGCGCCGTCCGTTCCGCTGCAGGCGGCGGCCACGACCACGAGGGCCACGACGGCCGGGACGAGGGCAAGTCGGCGGGCCATGGGTCCACGCTAACAGGGGTCGGAGGAATGCTCAGCCGGAGGGCGACGCACCTGTGGCGCCGGTTGCGGAGGCGCCTCCGGGACCCGATCCCCCGCCGGGCGGCCCGACGACCACGCTTCCGTTCATCGTCGCGTGGACGTCGCAATGGAAGTAGTAGGTCCCCGGATCGAGGGCCGGGACCTGATACTCCTGGGTCGCCACGCCCGGGAACTGCTCGCCCTGGAACAGGGTCGTCGACAGCGTGCTGTCGGTGTAGATCGCGATGTTGTGGGGGATGCCCGCGTCCTCGTTGTGGAACGTGATCGTCGTGGGCTGCCCGGCCGGAAGGTCGATCTCCTTGGTATCGAACGAGAGCCCCTTGGCGGTGACGACCGGGCCCGCAGGTGCGCCGCCGCCGCCCCCACCGACGGCGGACTCGATCGTCCCCACCATGGTCGTCGGGTGCACCTCGCAGTGGAAGTAGAGCGTGCCGACCGGAAGTGCAGGCACCGCGTACGTGGCCTTGTTCACGCCCGTGACCAGATCGCCCGTGAAGACCGGGGTCGCGTTGGGGTTCTTGGCCGGGTCCTCGCGGAAGATCACGACGTTGTGCTGGATGCCGGGATCCTGGTTGGTGAAGTCGAGCTCGATCGGCTTGTCCGCCGCGACGGAGAGCGTGGTCGGTTGGAAACCGGTCACCGCTGCGCCCTTCGGCGCCATCAGCGCGATGACCTGCGGCCCGCCGCCGCCCCCGCCGGCCTCCTTCCCGGTGCCGATCGTGACGATCGCGATGCCTCCCGCGAGCATCGCCACGCCCGCCACGACGCCGATCATGGAGAAGAGGGTTCCGTTGGACAGCCGTTCGCGAGACGCGACGATCGTCGCCACGCCGAGGATCGAGGCGGCCACGACGAGCGCGATCACCGTGGCGGCCGCGGGTGAGACCGAGAGCAGGACGCGAGAGAAGCCGAAGAGCACGAGCCCGATGCCGAGGAAGATGCCCAGGGGGATCACGATGGGCAGCAGCAACCCCTGCCGTGTCTCGGGGTGCGCGTCCGGCGCAGGAGCCGGCTTCTCGTCCGTCAGTCGATCGGTCATCGCTGCAACTCCACGTGGACGTCGTGCTCGACGTCACGGTACCGAGATGCGTCCCAGCCCTCGTCGTGGCGCTCCTGCCGGTACCACCGGAAGAAGATCGCGGTGATGAACACCCACAGGATCGCGCCGCCGATGAGCTTCATGATCAGCCCCGCGATGAGCTGATCGGTCAGAGGACCGATCCCCCAGATCCGCGGGAACGTCCCGTACACCGGGTACAAGAGGTGGTTGCCGAACGTCAGGAACGAGGCCGGGATGGTCGGGCGCGAGCGACTGCAGGAACAGGTAGAGCATCTGCCCGGGAGCCGGCAGCGCCGGGTACTCCGGCAGCGGCGACATCACCGGCCACCACATCAGGAGCGCCGTCGAGACCAGCATCACGTGCAGCCCGAAGTGGAACCACTCCGGATCGGACCGAGAGCTCGACCACCGCGGGCCAGTGCACGAACAACAGCGCGGAGTTGAAGACGATCAGCGCCACGAGCGGCTTCGTCAGGAACCCGAACGCGGTCGCGACCGGCCGGGGCCTGAGGTACCGGCGGAGGAGCCAGGCCGGCATCCCCGCGATCAACAGCGGCGGGGCGATCAACGTGAACAGCATGTGCTGCGACATGTGGACGAGATACAGGTAGCGCTCGGCGAGATCGTGGATCGGCCAATCGGCTCCGATCCAGAGCACCGCGACCCCCGCGACGAAGAACCGCGTCCGGCGGTGCGCGACCGGCTCGCCGGTCTCGCGTTCGTGACGCCGAACGGCGATCAGGTAGGCGGCGACGATCGAGCCGAAGAGGAGCCAGACGTCGGGGTGCGCGTGCCAGGGAGACAGGTTCATCGCGCGCTAGTCCAGGAACGTCTTGAGCGTGAGGAGGACGACCAGGTAGAGCGTGGTCGCGCCGGCCAACCCCATGACGAAGAACCGCGCGAACCGGCGGTCGTCGAACTTGAGGTGCATGTACCACAGGACCACGATCGTGAACTTCGAGATCATCAGCCCGAACAGGATCGGGAGGAACCATCCGCCGATGGTGTCGCGCACGAAGTAGATGGCGACCTCGAGGGCCGTGATCGCGACCAGGATGAAGAAGATGCGCACGTACTCCCGGGCCCCGGGGTGATGCACGTGCGGTGCCGCGTGTGCCTCCACCGCGGCGCTCTGCTCGTCGACGTGGATGTCCGACATCGCTCCTACTTCCCGGCCGGAGCCGTTGGGATCAGGTACACCACCGTGAAGATGATGATCCACACGATGTCGACGAAGTGCCAGTACAGACCCACCATCTCCACGGGGAACGCCGGGTCCTCGGGGAGCCGATCCGCGAACGACATCCCCGTGAGCGACAGCAACATCAAGATGCCGACCGTGACGTGGACTCCGTGGAAGCCGGTCAGGACGAAGAAGGTCGTGCCGAAGAGGTTCGTGGTGATCGCCAGGCCCTCCCGGTAGAAGTGCGTGAACTCGTAGACCTGACCTCCCACGAACGTCAGCCCGAGCATCGCCGTCGTGACGAGCCATAGACGCATCCGCATGAAATCCCGCTTCTGCGCAGCGGCGAGCGCGAGCACCATGGTCAGCGAGCTGGCCAGCAGGACGAACGACGACACCGATGTGTAGCCGATGTCGAAGACGTCGGACGGATACGGACCCTTCACGCTCGCGTTCCGGTACAGAACGTATGTGGTGATCAGCGCGCCGAACAGCAGGCACTCGGAGGAGAGGAAGAGCCACATCGCGAGCTTGGTGTGCGGGAGACCGGTCGTGGTCTCGTGTTCGTTGTGACCCTTCTTGATCGCGACGTCTGCCATGGCTACTCCGCCACCGAGGGCTCGAGGGCCCATCCGTAGACCCCGACGAGCGTGACCGCCACGCCGAAGCCCACCAGCCACCACGAATAGATGACGCCGTAGGCCATGATCGGAAGGCCGAACGCCGCCACGAGCGGCCAGTACGACGGACTCGGGAGATGGATCGCGTGCCCCGTCCCGTGCGACGGGTCGGGCTCAGCCTGATCCGCGGCGCCCGCCTGGACGGGAACGAGCCTCCCGCTCTTGTCCTCGGCGTACTTGCGGTGCCAGAACTCGTCGAGCGAGTGGACCTCCGGGATCTCGTCGAAGTTGTAGACGGGCGGCGGCGACGCCGTCATCCACTCGAGCGTGCGCGCATCCCACGGATCGTTCGACTCGAGCGGACGGTGCCGCATGGTCGTTCGCACCGCGTTGACGATGAACACCAGGATCGACACCGCGATGATGAACGCGCCCAGCGTGGAGACCTCGTTCCAGAACGTGAGACCGAGCGACGCCGGGTACGTGTACTCCCGGCGGATCATGCCCTGCAGCCCGAGGATGTGCATGGGCCCGAACGTCAGGTTGAACCCGATGATCATGAGCCAGAAGTGCAGCTTGCCCAGGCCCTCGGAGAGCAGGTGACCGAACACCTTCGGCCACCAGTAGTACGCCGCCGAGAACAGGCCGAAGATCGCGCCCCCGAAGAGGACGTAGTGGAAGTGCGCCACGATGTAGTACGTGTCGGTCTGCTGGTAGTCGGCCGGGACGATCGAGTGCGTCACGCCGGAGAGCCCGCCGATGACGAACATCGCGACCCCCCCGACGGAGAACATCATCGCGGCGGTGAACCGCAGGTCGCCCTTGTACATCGTCGCCATCCAGTTGAAGATCTTCACGCCGGTCGGGATGGCGATGATCGCCGTCGAGATGCCGAACGCCGTGTTCGCGACCGGACCCAGGCCCACGGCGAACATGTGGTGCGCCCAGACGCCGAACCCGATGAACCCGATCGCGATGCCCGAGAACACCACGAACTGATACCCGAACAGCGGCTTGCGACTGAACACCGGCAGCACCTCGGAGAAGATGCCGAACGCGGGCAGGATGAGGATGTAGACCTCCGGGTGGCCGAACAGCCAGAACAGGTGCTGCCACAGGACCGGGTCGGCGCCCTGGGTCGGGTCGAAGAAATGGGTTCCCCACCGACGGTCGAAGAGCAACTCGAACAACCCGACCGTGATGATCGGCAACGAGAACACCAGGAGCAGCTGGGTCACGAGCCCCATCCAGACGAACACGGGGAGCCGGAAGAACGACATCCCCGGCGCGCGCATGTTGATGATCGTGACGCCGAGGTTGACGGCACCCGCCGTCGACGCGATCCCGGTGAGCAGCAGTCCCAACGCGTAGAACGTCATGCCGATGGTCGGGTCCGTGGTGGAGTTGGGCGCGTATCCGAACCACCCGCCGTTGGGCGCGCCGCCCAGGAACCAGCTGGAATAGAGGAACAACCCGCCGAACAGGAACAGCCAGTAGCTGAACGCGTTGATGCGCGGGAACGCCACGTCCCGGGCGCCGATCATCAGCGGGATCAGGTAGTTGAAGAACGCCGCAGACATCGGCATCACGAACAGGAAGATCATGGTGAGCCCGTGCATCGTGAAGATCTGGTTGTACTGATCGGCGTTCAGGATGGTCTGATCCGGACGCGCGAGCTGGGAGCGGATCAACAGGGCCTCGAGACCGCCGATGATGAAGAACGCGAACGCGGTGACCCCGTACATCAGGCCGATCTTCTTGTGGTCCACGGTCGTGAGCCAGCTCGAGAAGCCGGTCAACGCCGAGGGACGACGGATACCTCGGGCCCGCTCCGCCGGCATGGAGATGCTCGCCATCTACCGAGTCCCCCTCACGTCAGGCTCTCGAGGTAGGCCACCAGCGCGTCGATCTCGTCCTGCGTCAGGTGGTAGTTGGGCATCTTCGCGCCCGAGCTTCACGGCGTTCGGGTCGTGCAGCCACGCGGCCAGCGCCTCCCTGTCGACCGTACTCCCAATCGCACCCGGCGAAGCACTGATGGTTCGGATCGGCGAAGTGCGTCAGGTTCGGGGCGGCGTTCACGCCGGTCACGATGCCTCCGAGGGAGTGGCACGCCATGCAGCTGCCCCGATCGCCCGAGAGCGGGTTGGAGAACAGATCCATCCCCTTGGCGGCGAGCGGATCCGTCGGCGTGACGCTCGGCTGCTTCTGGTTGGCGACCCACGCCTCCCAGTCGCTCTGGGAAAGCGCCACCACGCGCGCCCGCATCTTGCCGTGCTCCAGCCCGCAGAACTCCGCGCACTGACCGAAGTAGGTCCCGGGTTGGTCGGCCTGCAGCAAGATGTGGTTCGTCCGATCGGGGACCACGTCCTGCTTTCCGGCGAGCTGCGGGATCCAGAACGAGTGGATCACGGCGTAGTCGGCCTGCGCCTTCGTGCCGCCGATCAGTCCTCCCACCGACTCGAGATCGAGGTACACCGGCCGTCCGGCGGGGATCACCATGACGTCGGCGACGGTGATGGGGCCGTTGGTGTCGTACGTGGTCTTCATGTCGGCGTCCGTGTAGACGAACCCCCACCACCACTGATGACCCTGGACCGTGATGTGGAGCGCGTCCGCGGGCGGCTTGCGCGCCAGGTCCCAGATGGTCGCCACCGTCGGCACCATGACGACCGCGAGGATGACGGCGGGCACGATCGTCCAGCCGATCTCCAGACGCGTGTTCCCGTGGATCTGCGGCGGCATCCGCTCTTGCCCCTTGCGGTGGCGATACTTGACCACGAGCAGCACGATCCCGCCCTCGACGATCACGAAGACGAGGACCGCGATCCAGAACACCGGGACGAAGAGGTTCTTGATCTCCTGCGCGTACGGACCGGCCGGCTGAAGCGAATCCTGGCTGGCATGCGGAGCGCAGGACGCCAGCATCAGGCCGAGGGCCGCGAGGCCCAGGACCCAGAGCAGCCGCTTCCGCAAGTCTCCCTTGCCTCCCCGGTACAGGCGCTCCGGCGCCGGTGCGGGCGCCGGGCCGCGCGCACTGTACCACCGTCCCCTCCGCCGCTCGAACGACTGCGGCGGTGTTGTCAGAACCCCTTGTACGAGTGCAGCCCGACGATCCAGAGGTTCACCGCGTAATACGTGATCAGCAGCGAGACGAAGCCCGACCAACGCGATGACGGCCGCCGGCCGTCCCTTCCATCCGGACGTCGAACGCGCGTGGAGGTATCCCGCGTAGATCACCCACGTGACGAAGGACCACGTCTCCTTCGGATCCCAGCCCCAGTACCGTCCCCACGCGCTCTGCGCCCAGATCGCGCCGGCGATCACCGCGAACGTCCAGATGGGGAACGCGAAGGCGATCACCCGGTACGCCATGCGATCGAGCGTCGCTGCCGGGGGCAGCACGCCCCGCCGTTCGACGGCGCCGCTCGCGGGCTCGTCGGCATCCGGCGAGAAGTCGGGCGGCGCGTCGACGCCGACGCGATCCACCCATGATCGGCGGCGGCTCCTGCGCGCGGAGCGCGGCCACCTCTCGGCGTTCCTTGCGGTCCTGGATCAGGAACAAGATCGTGAGGACGCCGCCGCCCAGGGCGAACAGCGACGAACCCGTGATCGCCGCGACCACGTGGATCTTGATCCAGTACGAGTTCAGCGCCGGAACGAGCGGCCCGGGACCCACGTAGAGGAACGACACGGCGATCGCCATGGTGAACACCGAGAACATCAACGCGAACCCGCCGAGGGTTCGGATCTTGTAGTAGCCCTCGACGATCAGCAGGTACCCGGCGACGACGAGGAGCGCCAGCAGGACCGAGTACTCGTACATGTTGCCCCACGGCACGCGGTGGGCGGCGAGCCCTCTGCGTCGCCACGCAGACGATGTTCGCGACCAGGCCGACGGTGGCGATCGTGCGGGCGGTGGCCCAGAGCGAGGTTCGCCGGAAGGCCAGGTACGCGAAGTACCCCACCATCGCGACGATGTATGCGAAGAGCGCCACGGTGAACGCGTCGTTGGACAGCCGTCCCCATTGCAGATCGGTCATCGCGAGCTCACCCGTTCCTTCTCCTCGACGGCCGGCGCGTCGCCCGCGGCGCGAGCCATGGCGTCCACCAGCTTCGAGAACTCCTCATCGAACTGCGGCTTGCGTTGCAGGGCGAATCCCCCGACCTTGAGCACGGTCCCGGTTCCGTTCGGCTCCGCTCGCACCCAGACCTTGCGTCGCGACGTGTAGAGCGCGGGCAGGAGCCCAAGCAGCACGAGGATAGCGGCAAGCAACACCAAGGGCACCCCACGGTCGCGACTCACCTGGAAGACGCTGTACTGCCGCAGCTCGGGGAACGAGATCGTGAGGCCGGACGCCGAGGCGCCGTCGGCGACCACCTTCCCGGTCCGCAGGTCGACGGTCTGCGCGGCGCCCACGACACCCTGCCCGGCCTTCCGCATCACCGTGGCGTCGAGCGACCGGGGCGATGTGTCGGTCAGGTCGCCGCGATACACCTTGTAGAACATGATCGGCTCGAACGACTGGGTCATCGCGACCGGTTGGCCCGTCGTCCGCAGCTGGAGCCACGCGCGGCTGTCGGGCCACAGCTCGAGGGTCATGCCGACCTGCGGATGCAGCGACGGCAGCTTGAGGATGCCGTGCCACGGCATCGCCAGCTGCGGGACGCCCTCGGGCGCCGTGTCCTGGACGAACGTGATGGGCTCGGACGCGATGAGCTCGCCGTGCTCACGAACCTCCACGAGAGGCGCCCACCCGAAACCGTATTGGAAGAACTCCACGCCGTCGATCGTGGCCGGATGGTTCACGCGGATGTCGGCTTGCTGGGCCACGTTGCCCTGAGGGTCCAACAGATCCACGTGCGAGACGAAGTCCATGGGCTGGCCGCTCGTGCGATACGTGTCCTCGAATCCTCGGAGGTGGAGTCCCACACCGGTGAAGTCGTCGTTGAAGAACCGCCCCGTGCGCAGGTCGCCGTCGTAGTTCGCCTGGGCGTCGACCCACGTCTTGCCCTCCACCACCACGGCCCTGCCGGTGAAGCCGGTGCCCTTGCCGTAGATCGACGCCGATCACGATCAACAGGAACGCCCAGTGGAAGAGCAAGCTCCCGACCTCGCGGAGCGCCCCCTTCTCGGCGGCGAGCGCGGGCCGGCCGTCGCCGTCACGCGACACGCGGAACAGGCGGCGGCGAAGCACGCGGCGCGACCCGTCGATCGCTCGGGCGGGATCCGCCGAGACCACGCGTTCCTCGTACAGCCTGAACGCGTCGATCTCGCGCGCCTGGACCGGACGCTGGCGAAGCGTGCGCACGAGCGCTCGCGTCCGCGGGAACAGGCACGCGACGAGTGAAACGAACAGCAGCGTCGTGATCAACACGAACCACCACGATCCGTACACGTCGAAGAGCCCGGCTCGCCCGTAGAACGCGCCGACCAGCGGATGGTCCAGCTGATACCGGATCACGCGCTCCGGCGAGTTCGGCCACTGGGGCACCAGTGACCCCGCCACCGACGCGAGCGCCAGCATCAGCAACAGGATCAGCGCGGTGCGCATCGAACGCAGGGTGCGCCAGACCAGGGCCGAGGACCGTCGCAAGGTGATCCGGCTGGAGGAGGGCATGGGGCTTCGCGAGGATTCTACGGTCGGGCGAGGAACCAGGTGCGGGCGCGAGCGGGTGTGCCGTACAAGCAGCTCACAAGCCCGGAGCGAAGCGGGCGAGCGGCGCGACGATCCGCGTGAACTCTCCCGTCATCAAAAGCACACCCACCGCGACCAGCAGCGCACCCGAGACGCCGGCGATCCACGCGTAGTGACGACGCACCCAGCCGAACGCGCCCATGAACCGCTGGACGCCGAGACCCACGAGGAAGAACGGAACCCCCAGGCCGAGGGAGTACGCCAGGAGCAGCATGATCCCGCGCAGCGTGCTCTCCGTGACCGCGATCGCCAGGATGCCCGTGAGCACCGGGCCGAGGCATGGCGTCCACCCGGCCGCGAACGCCATGCCGAGCGGCAACGCCCCCACCGCGCCCGGCCGGACCTTCTCGAGGAACGGGCGCCGCTCCATGTAGAGCGTGACGGAGCCGCGCCGGAGCGCGTAGCCGATCATGAACAGGCCGATCGCGATCACGACGGCGCCGCCGACCCATTGGCCCACGTCACCCTTGAAGATCGGCACGAACCGCCTGGCGAACGCGCCCAGGAGCGTGAACACGATCGTGAACCCCGCGATGAAGAGCAGGATCGGGAGCAAGGGACGCCGCGTTTCGCCGTCGACGGCTCGTTCGCCCGAGACGAAGGACACGTAACCGGGGACGAGCGGGAACACGCAGGGTGACGCGAAGGAGACGAGGCCCGCCACGAAGGCGAGGGCGGGTGCCCACCATGAGGTGAGGCCGGTCTGGACGATGTCGGCGATCATCGCTGCCTCGGGGTCCGGGAGCGGGGCTCAGTGTATGGGCCGCCGCGCGCGAGCCGGCGCCCGCCGTTTGGGTTGCGACGGGCGCTCGCGGGCGGCATAGTGCTTGTTCGTGAAGCGATTCACAAGCTCGCCGCGTCCGTTCCGGTCAAACGGCACATGGCTATAATCGCCCCGCCCATGGAGACGATGCCGGCATGAGCCAGATCGAGGTTGTGGACGCGCCTCGGTTCGCCAAGACGAAGGCACGGCTCGCTCACCGCAAACAGCAGGCCGAAGGCTTCCTCAAGGCCTTCGAATGGAACTGGACCAAGGCCGTCGTGTTCTCCGTGGTGCTCACGTTCTTCATCGTCATCTTCACATCAGTGATCCCGTCGTTCTGGCTGTACTTCGCCGATCAGAAGCTGAAGTGGAGCGGCGCCGGCCCGCACGGCTTCTGGTTGAAGGAGCTCCGCGACGCGATCGCGATGGGTCTGGTGACGGTGCCGATCATCGGCATCCTGGTGGTCGCGGCGATCATGCAGAACTGGCGCCGGAAGCTCCGCGGGCAGGCGGGCGACGTTCGCCCCACGGGCGGGTATCGGTAGAGCCGCGATGGTATTCACGAAGACCGAGGTCGACATCCACGAGGACTACGTCGTGGAGGCGGTCGACCCGGCATGGCTCGCGGAGGGGGTCAAGTCCCCGAAGCATCTGATGCTCGACCCCGACAACTGCATCCTCTGTCGCGCCTGCGAGGACGTGTGTCCCTGGAACTGCATCTACATGCTGTCGACGGATATCGTCGAGGGGGCCGACGAGCAGGCCGTCGGGGCAGAGGTGAACGTCGCTTCTGCGATCTTCGTGGTCGATGACAACGCGTGCACCCGGTGCTCCGTGTGCGTCGACCGATGCCCCACCGACACGCTGTACTATGCGCGCCTGCCGGAGGGTTCGACCGGCGGAACGCGCCCGATGGCCGAGGTCCCTCTGTCGCAGGCCGCGGCGGAGTGAGGCCGGGGCGACCGCGATCGAGCTGAGAAGGGGAGGGAACGCCTGGTGAAGCTCAAGCCGCCGTCGCCGAGCGAGGTCGGCGACCGCCTGCGCGACACCGAGGTCTGGAAGTCGATCTTCCGGCCGGGCTCCATCTTCCGCAAGGGCTACAAGGACACCTCGCGCGATCGCGCGCTCGCCACGATGAACAACGTGCTGTACCACCTGCATCCGGTGAAGGTGAAGCGGCACGGATTGAAGCTCACGTACACGTTCTGCCTGGGCGGACTGTCGTTCTTCCTGTTCATCCTGCTGACGGTCACCGGGATCTTCCTCATGTTCTTCTACCGGCCCATGGCCGACATCGGCGGCGCCGTCGCCTACGCCGACATGCAGAGCATCCGAACGACGGTGTTCTTCGGAGACCTGGTCCGCAACCTCCACCGGTGGGGCGCGCACCTGATGGTGTTCTCCGTGACGCTGCACATGGCGCGCGTCTTCTACACCGGCGCGTACAAGCCGCCGCGGGAGTTCAACTGGGTGGTCGGCGTGATCCTGCTGTTCCTCACGCTCGGCCTCTCCTTCACCGGCTACCTGCTGCCGTGGGACCAGCTGGCGATCTGGGCCGTCACGGTCGGCACGTCGCTCGCGGGCTACTCCCCGTTCATCGCCAAGCAGGCCAACTTCCTGCTGCTGGGCGGCGTCGTCGTGGGGCCGAACACGCTGTTGCGGTGGTACGTGCTCCACGTGTTGGCGCTGCCGTTCGTGTTGGTGATCTTCCTTGCGGTCCACTTCTGGCGGATCCGCAAGGACGGCGGCATCTCGGGACCGCTGTAGGGGGCGACTGAGCGATGGCGAGAGAAGACACCCCGCTCGATCAGGCAGTCTTCGACGCGACGCTTGCGGCCGAGCTCGCGAAAGGGTCAGACCGTCGTGTCGCGGAGGGCCGAGCTCGCTCGGCCGCGGTCCGCGCGTACAAAGCCGCTCATCCCGAGGAGGAAGCCGCGGCTCCGGCCCCGGCCGCAGCCGCGGCCGCTCCGGCGGCGGCTCAGGCGGGCGGCGCACCGGCCGCCGCGCCGGCTGCGGCAGCGGCAGCGGCGATGGCTCCGGCGGGCGCCGTCGCCGTCGCGACGCCGGTCACCACGCCGGTGCGCACCGCACCCCTGCCCACCGGCAACATCCCCACGCCGAAGAAGGGCGCGAACGACAAGCACCGCCTCCTCGCGCTGGTCCCGCCGGAGGGCATCCAGCGCGTCGAGCGCGAGCAGGGAGACCGCGTCAACGTCTGGCCGCACCTGTTGATCGAGGAGTTCGTGGCCATGCTGATCCTCACGGCCGGCCTGCTGGTCTTCTCGACGTTCGTGATGGCTCCGCTGCGACAGCTGGCCAACCCGAACCTCACGCCGAACCCGTCGAAGGCCCCGTGGTACTTCCTGGGTCTCCAGGAGCTCCTCCGCTACTTCCACCCGATGATCGCCGGTATCACCATCCCCACGTTCATCCTGGTCGGCCTGGCCGCGGTGCCGTACGTGGACCGCAACCCGAGCGTCCGACCGGGCGATCGCAAGATCGCGATCTCGATGTTCACGATCTTGTTCTGCTTCGGCGCGACGCTCACGATCATCGGCTGCTTCTTCCGCGGCCCCGGTTACAACTGGATCTGGCCGTGGGCCCAAGGGGTGTTCTTCGACCTATGACGCTCGCGATCTCCACCCGCGTCGTCGCGGCGATCGTCGTCTTCGTGATCATCGACGTGTTCGCGATCGTGTTCGGGTTGTCGTTCCTGCGCGCGGCCAAGGTGCAGCGGGATGTCGCCGACGGCGCCCCGGCCCCGGCGCGGAAGGCCCCGGCGATGTCCCGGCGAGACTTCTTCCGCAAGTCCCTGTTGACCTCGCTGCTCGTGTTCGGCGCGCAGTTCGGCGGGGCGACGATCGCGTTCCTGTGGCCGAGCCTCAAGGGCGGGTTCGGATCGCGTGATCAACGCGGGGGCGCTGGCCGACATCAAGTCGCAGCTGGGCGACGGACCCGTCGTACAACGGCGCGGGGCGGTTCTACGTGGTGCCGTGGAACGGCACGCCCACCCCCGACGCCGACTACCCGGGCGAGCAGGTGACCACCGACGGCATCATGCCCCTCTATCAGCGGTGCGTGCATCTGGGGTGCCGGGTGCCGTTCTGTGCGTCCTCGCAGTGGTTCGAGTGCCCGTGCCACGGCTCCAAGTACAACTTCGCGGGCGAGTACCAGCTGGGCCCGGCCCCGCGCGGGATGGATCGCTTCGTGGTGAAGGTCGAGAACGGCAACGTGTTCGTGGACACCTCGACGGTGATCCTCGGACCTCCGCGAGGGACCGACACGATCCACGAACCGCCGCAGGGCCCGTTCTGCGTGGCCCCGGGATAGCGAGAGGACCGGGAACGACGACATGCTGGCGTTGAGCGACACCGCGGGGGTCGATCCTCCTCGTCCTGGGGGGCATCTTCGTGGTGGCGGCCTCCGCGGCCCTGATCCTGCGGAGCCGCGTGACGCGCGAGCCCGCGCCGGACATCCCGCCGGCGATGGAGCCCGGCCCGTCGGATCCCGCGCTCGAGACACCCCTGCTGCAGAAGCTCCAGGGTTGGGGCGTGCTCCTGGTCGCGTTCTTCGTCGTCTGGCTCCCCTTCACCTGGTTGATCGAGCCCTCCAAGAACCTGGAGCAGGAGAAGGCGCTGAAGACGGAGGCCATCGCGCGAGGCCACCTCGCGACGCAGTTGTTCAGCGAGGAGAACCAGCTCGGCGTGGGATGCGTCAGGTGTCACGGCCCGGAGCTTCGCGGCGGCGTGATCTCGTCGGGCACCGGGTACGCCTATCCCCCGAACCTGACGACGGTCTGCGGAGGACCGAAGTACGGCCACCCGCTCATCAAGTCGCTCGACGACATCTACACGACCATCGAGCAGGGCCGCAACGTGATGCCGTCGTGGAGCATCCGATACCAGGGTGCGCTCGACGACCAGCAGATCAACGACATCGTGAACTACCTGGTCTACATGAGCTCCAAGAACATCCCGTTCAAGGACAACATCTGCACGAACCCCGACGCGGTGAAGGCGGTCAACTCTCCGTCGGCCTCGCCGGCGGCCACGACCGGTGCGACCGGGTGCAACCGGCAGCAACGGGCGCTTCGGGTGCAAGCGGCGCCTCGGGTGCGAGCGGCGCAACTGGTGCGACGGGAGCGGGCGCCTGATGCTCGCGCAGCAGGTGCACACGTGCTTGGGGTTCCACATCGAGTGCGGCACGATGTTCAAGGGCGCCGGCGTGGTCATCATGGCGTTCACCCTGTTCGTCGGCAGCGTGTACCTGATGCTCTCGTTCGTCTTCGGCAAGTGGATGGGCTACCTCATCCTCGCGGTCTGTTTCTCGGGATGGCTGATCATCCACTCGTCGCTCTGGTTCTTCGGGTTCTGGGCCCAGGGGCCCGGCACGCCGACCAACCAGGGACCGCGCGGCCAGGAGCCTGCCTGGGTCGTGCTGGAGGCCGGCCTCGGCGTGTCGGGGGCGCATTTCACCAAGTTCGAGGAGTACCCCGGAGACGGGTGGGCGGCGCCGAACCCGGGCCAGCTTTCGTCCATCCAATCCGTGAGCAGCGCCGCCACGACGTTCCTGGCGCTGAAGGCGAACGAAGGACTGGGGATCGATCCGCTCGCCACCGACGCCATCCAGGGCACGCAGTTCACCATCGACAGCGTGAAGTTCGCCACGGCTGAGGACGGCAAGACGCCGCTGGCGGTCGTGGAGGCGCACTTCTCGGGAGGTGGCCCACAGGTCACCCTTGCCCTGTATCACGACTCGGGCAGCGTCCCGCGCTACTCGCTCATGTTCATGATCGCCGCGATCCTGTTGTTCCTGTTCCACCTCCCGTTACTCGATCGCGCGGAGAAGAAGCGGAAAGCGTTCCTGACCGGTGGGAGCGCGCCCGCATGGTACGGCCCGGCATAGACGCCAACGAACGAAGGAGGGAAACGACGATGATCGGTGCGGACGCGGTCCCCCTCCTCGAGCAGGGGAGCATCCAGTTCATCTTGTTCGGTCTGATGGTGCTGGTGGTGCTCTTCCTGATGTGGGTGACGATCGCGAAGTAGTCAGCGCTCGACGTCGGCCACGGCACGTCCGCGGCGGCGCACGTCCGCGAGCGTGGCCTTCCGCTGCTCGTAGAACGCCAGGATCTGCAGCTCCACCGCCAGGTCCACCTTGCGGACCGACACCCCCTTCGGGACGACGATCACGGCCGGCGCGAAATTGAGGATCGAGCGGATCCCGGCCTCGACCATCAGGTCCGCGACCTCCTGGACGACCGCCGCTGGCGTGGCGATCACGCCGATCGCGATGTCCAGCGAGGGAACCAGGTCCGGCAGGTCGTCCACGTGGTGCACGGCCACCCGCCCGACCCGCTGACCCACCTTCGACGGATCGACGTCGACCAGCGCGGCAACGCTGAACCCCCGTTCCGGGAACCCTCGGTAGTTCGCGAGCGCATGCCCCAGGTTCCCGATGCCCGCGATCACGATGGGCCAATCCTGCGTCAGGCCGAGCTCGCGGCGGATCTGGTGGATCAGATAGACGACGTCGTAGCCGACGCCGCGCGTCCCGTACGAGCCGAGGTGGGACAGGTCCTTGCGGACCTTCGCCGAATTCACGCCCGCCGCCTCGGCCAGGGCTTCCGAGGAGACCGTGGACGCCCCGGCTTCGGCGATGTCGACGAGGGCCTGGAGGTAGATCGGGCAGGCGCCCCACGGTCGCCTCGGGGATGGGTCGGCCCTTCGTCACACGCGCACCGGACGGGCCGTCATGGGCGCAGGGTAGCCCACGGGGCTTCGCGTTCTCAAGTTCACAAGCGCCCTGACCGCGAACGGATCAGGCGTCCCGCAGGATGGAGGCCAGCTCGGCCGCGTCGACCTCGTACTCGAACCGCTCCTCCCCGTCGATCTCCACCACGGGGATCCGGATGCCGTACGTGCGCTCGAGTTCGTCATCGCCGGCGACGTCGACCTCCACGAGGTCGAACGGAGTGGTGGCCCGCTCCGCCAGTAACGTGTCCATGGCCAGCTCGCACAGGTGACACCCGGCCCTCGAATACAGGACGACGCGCATCCGGCGATGCTACCCGCGAGTGGAACCGTTCCTCGCCGATGTGGTCGAGGACCGGTGATACAACTTGAGCGGTATGAGAACCGGCGATGTCGACGACCTGGAGCTCCACCGCAGGCTCGCCTCGGGCGACCGCGGCGCGTTCGACGAGCTCTATCGGAGGTATGCCCCGACGGCCTACGGGCTGGCATACCGGCTCACCGGGCAGCAGATGCTCGCGCAAGACGTCGTCCACGACGCGTTCATGGCGCTCTGGCGAGCCCCCGAAGCGTTCGACCCGGCGCGGGGGGCGTTCCGGACGTTCTTCCTGTCCCTGGTGCACCATCGAGCGGTCGATACCGTCCGTCGCGAGGAACGGCTCCGCAAACGATCCGAGCGCGCGGCGAACCTCGAGCCGCTGACCGTCGAAGACCCTGGGGAGGATGTCGTGGACGAAGCGTTCCTCGGGATCCGCCGACGAGAGGTTCGCCAAGCCCTCGCGACGCTCCCGGACCCACAACGACAGGTGCTCGAGATGGCGTACTTCCAGGCGTATACCCAGGCCCAGATCGCCGAGGAGCTCGGCATCCCCATCGGGACCGTGAAGACCAGGACCCTGGCGGCGATGCGGAAGCTCCGTCGAGGGCTCTACCGGGAGGATTAGGTTTGACGGAGAGTCACGAAGCGATCGAGGAGCTGCTGGCGGGCTACGTGCTGCGGAGCCTCTCCGGGGAGGACGCCGCCCGGGCCGACCACCTGCTCTCCGATCACGTTCCGCAATGCCCCGCGTGCCGTGATTCGCTCGCCGTGTTCCAGGCGGTGACGGCGGACCTGGCGCTGGAGGCGCGACCCGTCGGACCGCCCGACACCTTGCTGCCGCGACTGCACCGGGACCTGGGCGCGCAGGATCGGCGCAGACGCCCGGTGGCGGTCTTCGCGGTCGCCGCCAGCGTGGTGGCCGTGGTGGGCTTCGCGGGGCTCGCCGTGACGCAGAACATGCGCATGAACGACACGCGGTCGCAGATCAACGACGTCCGCTCCGCGCTCGACTTCGCCCGGCAGCCCGGAGCATCCATGGTGCAGGTGAACAGCACGGACTCGGACACCCAGCCCATCACGGAGATCTCGCAGCCGGGCGTCGAGCACTTCTACCTGGTCGGCAGCGACGTGCCGGCTCCGCCGGATGGATCCGTCTACCGCGTGTGGCTGCTCTCGGGCTCCCAGGCGACGTGGGCCACCGACTTCACGCCCGACCCCGGACTGACGGTCGTGCCGCTGGAGTTCGATCCGAGCCTGTACGACCGGGTCCTCATCTCGGTCGAGCCGGCGGGGTCCACGCCGGAGACGCCACGGGTCGCCGTCTGGCAGACGGCCAGCTGACGACGCGATCAGTTCGCGCCGGGCGCCGGCGCCGCCGACGACACGGCCGACGGCTTCGAAGCTCGCAGGAAGCCCCAGAACATCACGACGATGCCCGCGAGGAGCGATACGGAGAACAGCGGGAGCTTGCCCAGCGCGGCGAACGTCGAGCCGAAGCCGGCGATGATCGGTCGCGCCGATCGCGATGAGCAGCGTGCCGACGAACCGGTCCTTCAGCTCGGGGCGGCCTCGCATCCGCCACGCCGACCAGAGCGTGCCGCCGACGAGGACCAGGTAGGACGGGATCGAGATGAGCTGCGGGAAGGTGATGGGCGGACGTGTCGTCGCCGAACACGTGCTTGCCCGACGGCAGCTGTTGGGCGAGCGCGTGTGCGTCGTAGGTGGCCCCGCGCACCACCGAGATCGCGTACGCGACCAAGAACACCAGCACGACGTCGAGCACCAGGGCGAAGGTCCGATCGCGGACGAGCAGCTGGAGCTCACCGCCGGCCAGGAACGGCACGTTCAGGACGGCACCGAACAGCCAGTAGACCTCGAAGGTCAGCCTGCTCCAGCCGTTCAGGGCGCCGATCGCCACCGCGACGGACGCCGCCGCATACATCACGAGCGCGATCGCCCAGAGCAGCTGGTAGGACCGGCGACGCTCGACGTACTGCTTCACCAGGAGCACGGCGAACACGAACGCGACCGCCGCCGCCACCAGAGGGAATACCCACATGGCGGGCAGGATATCGGCCGCTCTAGCTCCGCGCCCGGCTCGCACCTACAATGGAGGCGATGCCTTCCCCAAGGATGATCCTGTTCTCGTCGGCTGCCTTCTTCGCCCGGCCGCTCTCGCAGACGTTCGATCTGCTGGCCGACACCGGGTACGAGGGCGCTGAAGTCATGGTCACCAAGGACCCCGCGAGCCAGGATCCGGTGCAGATGCGTGCCCTCGCCGCCGGGCACGGTCTGACGATCGGCGCGATCCATGCACCGTGCCTACTCCTCACGCGCAGGGTGTGGGGGACGGACCCGATCGCCAAGGTCGAGCGGACCATCGAGGTCGCCGCCGATGCCGAGATCCCGATCGTGGTGGTTCACCCGCCGTACCGCTGGCAGCGATCGTTCCGCCGTTGGCTGGAGGATCGGCTCCCCGATCTCATGGCGTCGACCGGGGTGACGGTCGCGGTCGAGAACATGTTCCCCGTTCGCGTCGGGGGCCGCGAGATGACGTTCCACGCCAACCAGGACCTGGAGGAGCTCGACGGCCTGCCCGACATCGTGCTGGACACGAGCCATGCCGCGGTCGCCGAGCACGACCTGGTGGAGGTCCGGCGGCGGTTCGACCGCCGGATCCGCCACGTGCATCTGTCGGACAACGCCGGCAAGGGCTGGGACTCGCACCTTCCGCCAGGTGAAGGCGTCCTCCCGCTGGACGCGTTCCTGGACGACTTGGCGTCGAGCGACTACGCGGGGGCGATCTCGCTCGAGGTCGACCTGCGGCGCTACCTGACGGACGCCGACCGACTCCAGACGATCATGATCTCGATGCGCGAAGGCGTGGAGCGTCGGCTCGCGGAGCCGGTCACCCGCCTCGAGGCCGGCTAGCCCGCGTTCCCGCCGACCATGCGGCGCCCCACGCTCATCATCCTGATCGTCCTCTTCGCGCTCCTGGTCGGAGCCGGTATCGCGCAGTTCGTGATCGCCTCCGGCGACGGCACGCCGCTCGTGGGCCCGACCAGTCCGGGACAGCTCCCGAGCCTGTCGCTCAGCGCGTCGCCCTGACCCAACCGCGGACCCCTACTCGAGGACGACGGTCTTGCCGACCGCCAGGCCGAGCGTGTCGGCGGCGCTCCCCTGATTGACGACCAGCGCCAGCTGTTGCTGCGAGTCGATGATGGCCCCCATCGCTCCCCGCGGAAGGTCGGCGAAGATCCCCACCCGTGGGACGGGCCGGCCGCGGATCGTCAGCACCGGTCCGATGCCCGCGGCCTCGAGGTCGTCGGGCGCGACGTTCAACTGCACGTTGCCGAACCCGTCGACGCCGGTCACCCGGGCGCCGATCGCTCCCACCGCCACCATGGGGCCGGGCAGCTCCAGCACGTGGAGCCGGTCAACGTCGATCGCGGAACCGAGCGCTGCGAGCGGCATCCCCACCGCGAGGTGCGCGGCCGCCGGGGCGAACACGTCCCGCCCGTGGAACGTCCGCGAGACCGGCTGAAGCACGACGTCGTCGGACGTGATCTCGACCGCGTCCGCCGCCCCGCCCAGCGCCTCCCACGCGAGGGAGAGCAGCCCGTTGTCGGGCCCGACCAGGCACGCTCCCGACGCCGCTCGGACGGCGATCGATCGCCGTCCGGACCCGACCCCGGGATCGACGACCGCCACGTAGACGGCGTCTTCGGGCAGGTACGAGGTCGCGCGTCCCAGCGTGAGCGCGCCGTGCATCACGTCCTGGCGGGGGATCGAATGGGTGAGATCGATCACGTGCACGTCGGGGGCGATCCGGAGCATCACACCGTGGCACACACCGACGAACTCGTCGGCCATGCCGTAGTCGGTCAGGAACACGATGGGCCGGCTCATGTCACCGGCACGTGCTGGCCGAGCCAGCCGACGATCAGGTTCTGGGCGTTCTCGCCCTGGTTCCCCTCGAGGATGTCGGTTCCGTGGTCGGCCGTCGGAAGGATCTCGACGCGCTTGGGTTGCCCGCTCTCGTTGTAGAACGCTTGCGCCGTCGCGGCCGCGTTCCCGTCGCCGTTCCCGGCCAGGAACAGCTTCGCCGAGCTGACGGTCTGCAGGACATCCGGGCCCGCCGTGAGCCCCTCGATGGCGTCCGGCGCCGAAAGGGTCACCACTGCGTCGATGTCCACGTCGCTCTCCGAGGCGTAGACGAGCGAGGCGGTGCCGCCCATGCTCGCCCCGACCAGCCCGATCCGCCGCACCCCTTCCGTCCGAAGGAGCCCGACCGCCCCGCCGACGTCCTGCCAGATCGCGGAGATGTCCTTGGTCCCACCGGAACAGCCCCCGTCGCCGCCGGGGCAGTATCCGCGGAAGTCGAAGGTCAAGGTTCGGTAGCCGAGGGTGCCCAGCTGATCGGCGAAGTCGAACCACGAGCGCTGATCGGCGGGCAGCATGTGCAACAACACGATCCCGGCGGTGGCCCCTTCGGGCCCGAACATCCGCCCGGAGAGCTGCACCCCGTCGATCGATTCGAACGACACGGCCCGGGAGTCGGCGAGCGCCTGCGCACGGATCGCCTCGGCCTGATGGCATGAGGGCAATGCGAGCACCAACGCGGCAAGGGCCGAGCCGATCGACGGACCGAACCTCGAGCGAGCCGGTTGGGGCACGGGTCAGGGACCTCGGGAGCGGCTACTTGCCCAGCTTCATCCGCTGGTGGCGCGTCCGCTTCAGAAGCTTCTTGTGCTTCTTCTTCCGCATCTTCTTGCGGCGCTTCTTGATCAGCGACGGCAAGCGTTCCTCACTCTCGGTCGACTCACTCGGTTCCGAACAGGTTCCGGAGGTCGACGCGCTTGGCGCGGTAGCTCTCCTCCAGACGGACGGACCCCAGTCTAAGGGCCTTGGGCGGATCTGCCACAGGCGATATCAGGCGGAGCGCTCCGTCCTCGGGCACGAACTCCAGGTAGCCCACGCCCGTGTATGCACCCTTGCCGTCGGAGAGACCGACGAGCAGCCGATCCAGCTGCGCCAGGTCGAAGAGCGGAGGGAGGCTGGGCATGAACACCGTGGGCCGGATCCGGAACCGGTTGAGGTCGCCACGGAAGTACCGCGCCATCGCCTGCTGGCGGTGCTCCGCTCGCTGTTCCACGCTCGTGGGCTCGACGGCGGGATGCACGCCGAGCGAGACCACGTCGACGCTGAAGAACCGCTCGATGACGCCGAGCAACGGGGCGAGCTCCTCGCCTCGCTGGAGACCGACGACGAGGTCGGGCTGGAGCAGCTCCACCTTGTGGTACTTGACCAGCTGGCCGTAGATGCCCCGACACCATGCCGCTCGTGTCCACGACCACGAGGTCGGTCCCTTCGGCGAGCGCCTCGTCGTGCAGCCTGGCCATCCCCGTCACGAGCGGCAGCAGGTGCCCCTGTGGTGAGAGCGACCCCACGAAGGACAACCCGTCGGCGTCGGCGAGGCGGTCGAACGTGAGGTCGTCGGTCGAACGGATGCGCTTCATAGCCACGGTGCCTGGCGGCCCGACGGTCTTCTGGCCCAGGTCCCCATCGATGTATGCCACGGAGCGACCGAGCGTCAGGGCGTACGCGGAGACGGCTCGCGCCAGCGTGCTCTTGCCCGCGTCGATGCCTCCCACGAACAGGACCGTGTGGGCGTCGCGCGCGGCTCGATCCACGAGCCGGTCGTGCTCGTTCACGGACCCCCCTCCGTCTCATCACGGAGGCTCGGTGCCGCGTGTACGCGAGAGCGCTCTGCCAGATACCTTTGGCGGTTATCCGGCCTCGGTGTAGCGCTCGGTCAGGTAGCTATCGATGTCTTCCTCGCGGAGCCGATAGCCCCTTCCCACCCTGAAGGCGGACATCTCCCCTGTCTTGATCAGCCGGTAGACGGTCATCCTGGATACGCGCAAGAGGTCAGCGACCTCGTTCACGGTCAGCAGCCGAGCCTCGGTGAATGGTTCTTTCTTCACGATGGGCGGATTGTAGGGGAAGGGTGCCCTCGCCGGATAGCCCTCCCTCGTGCCTATCGGCTGACCTGGGAGAACGCGGCCGCGACCGCCTGGAAACAGGGCCAGTAGGCGTCCGCCGCCACGTGATCGTCCATCACGACGACCACCTCCGTGCGGCCCTGGGCCTTCGCGACCAGGAGGGCCGGATCGTTGACGTCGGCAACGGACACCGTCTCCACGCCCGCCTCGATGGCCGCCCCCGCGAACCCGTGGTCGGCGAGCACCAGATCCGGACGCTCGGCCGCCAGCATGCGACGCATCGCGTCCGGCCAGTGCGTGTGGCGGGGCACGCGCCCGTCGGTCTGCATCCCGACCCCCGAGAGGTAGCCGATCGACCAGTCGTGCTCCAGACCGGGATCGCGCCACGAATCGCCGTCGGCCGGCTTGATCACGAACCCTCCGTGCGCGACGAGCGTCCGCTCGAGCTCGCGGTAGAGCAGGTCGAGCGCGCCGGGATGACCGGTGGCGATCAGCACGCGCTCGCCGCCTTCGGCGGCGAGCGCCAGCCGCCGCCCGAGCGCCTCGCACGCGTCCAGGATCGGTTCGGGCGCGATCAGCACGTCGCCCAGCTCCTTCGTGGGATCGATCCTCACTCCTGCGCCGGCGGACACCAGATCGAGCACGTCCGGCAACGCCAGACCGTCCTGCAACCCGGTCAGGCCGAACTGCTTGTCTGGATCGCCCTCCAGCAGCAGACGGGCGTTCCGGCGGACGTTGTCGAGCGGATGCGTGGCCACGCCCGCCACCCGCCCCGACACGAGGGAGCGCGCGAGCTCGTCACGCGGGTAGCTTCGGGGGGTGAAGCGTTCGTCCACGATCGGCAGACGCCGGGCATGCGCTTCGATAACGTCCATCCATCTCAGCGTAGAGGAGCAGGCGTGCAACTGAAGGGCTCGGTCGCGGTCGTGACCGGCGCGTCCTCCGGTATCGGGGAAGCGGTCGCCGTGGCGCTCGCGCAGCGAGGCGTGAAGGTCGTGCTGGCCGCGCGTCGCAAGGATCGGCTCGACGTCCTGGCCGATCGCATCGAACGCGGCGGCGGCACGGCCCTCGCCGTTCGCTGCGACGTCACGGACCGAGAGCAGCTCACGTCGCTGCCCGCGGTCGTGAAGGAAGCGTTCGGTCCGTGCGACATCCTGGTGAACAACGCCGGGGTGCCCGGCGGCGGGACGTTCGCGGACCTCACGTATCAGCAGATCGACGCCATCATCCAGGTGAACGTCCTCGGCGTGATGTACGGGAGCCGGGCGTTCCTCCCCGGGATGCTGCAGCGCGGGCACGGCCACATCGTGAACGTCGCGTCGCTCGCCGGACGCTTCGCCACGCCGGGGGCCGCCGTGTACGGCGCCTCGAAGCACGCGGTCGTCGCGTTCTCGGAATCGCTCTTCTACGAGGTGGAGGACCGAGGCGTCCTCGTCACCGCCGTCAACCCGGGGTTCGTCAGGACCGAAGGTTTCCCGCTCGTGGGCATGGAACCTCGCATGATCCTCACGTTGGACCGCGTGGCCGGCGCGGTCGTCCGGGTGCTGCGCGACGACATCGCCCCGGAGCTGTCCGTCCCGCGATACATCAGCCCGCTGCAGGCGTTCCGCGTGCTCACGCCCCCGCTGTACCGTTGGGGGGTGCGGAAAGGCCGCGACATGGGCCTCAAGGGAACGAAGGCGGCGGACGGATGACGCAGATCGCGTTCGACGGTGAGCTGCTCGCGGCTCGTGGAGGCGGGCACGCGATCGCGGTGGACGAGGCATGCGTGACCTCGCTCGGCGCCACGCACATGTCGCGCGTGGCCGGCACGCTCAACGGCCACCCGTTCCGGAGCAACGTGGCGAAGATGGGCGGAGGGTTCTTCCTCGGCGTGCACAAGGCGAACGTCGACGCGCTCGGACTGTCGCTCGGCGACGCCGTCGGGGTCGTCATGTCGCTCGACACCGAGCCTCGCGGCGACGACACGCCGCCGGAGATCCTCGCCGAGGCGTTGCGCGCGGACCCGGTCGCGGCGGTGACGTGGAAGAACCTGGCTCCGTCACACCGGCGAGAGTTCGTCGGCTACATCAAGGAGGCGAAGAGGGACGAGACCCGCGCACGTCGCGTGAAACGCACGATCGACGAGTTGGCGGGCCGCAACCCGAAGGGATGAACATCTCCGCCGAGACGATCACGGCTCCCACCAGGATCGACCGCCCCGCGAGCGACGACGTCCCGGAGCCGGATCCCCCGTGGGTGGTCATCGTGTGGAACGACCCCGTGAACCTCATGTCGTACGTGACCTGGGTGCTGCAGAAGCTCTTCGGATACCCGCGCACCAAGGCCGAGAAGCTGATGATGGACGTCCACACGAAAGGGAAGGCGGTCGTGTCGAACGGCACCCGCGAGAAGGCCGAGTTCGACGTCGCACGGCTGCACGCCCACGGCTTGTGGGCGACGATGCAGAAAGACGCCTGAGGCGTGGCGCGCGGTGGACCGGTCAAGCGCACCCGTCGCGGCGGCTTCGAGCTCCGCTTGACCCCGGATGAACGCACCATCCTCCGCGGGTTGCCCGACCAACTCCGGAACCTGATCGAGCACGAGGACCCGACGAGCGACCCCGCGATGGCGCGGCTCTACCCGCCCGCGTACGAAGACGACCCGATCCGCAACCTGGAGTTCGAGCGGATGGCGGGCGACGATCTGACGTCGCAGCGCCTCTCGTCGATCAAAGCCATGGAAGGATCGATCGACGCGGATCTCCTCAGCGAAGATCAGCTCCTGTCGTGGTTGGGCGTGCTGAACGACCTGCGGTTGGTACTCGGGACGCGATTGGAGATCACCGAGGAGACGACCGAGGACGACTTCGCCGCCGGTGACCCCCGTGCGCCGACGTTCGCGCTGTACGGGTACCTCACCTGGCTGGTCGACGCGATCGTGCGCGCGCTCGACCCCGGCTAGTCCGGATCGGACTAGTCGTCCGACGGGCGGCGACGGAACAACCGGGAGAACAAACCGGTGCGCCGTTCGTGGTGCGCGTGCATCGCCTCGTCCTCCAGGCGCCGTCGTCCTGCCTCCTCGAGCTCCTGCTCCTCGATGCGGTTCGACGGTTCGCCCTCGGGGCGCCCAGGCAACGCGTTGCCCCCGAGCCCTGGTCCACTCCACATACGCGCCCCTCCGTCGATCCTCGTTCCCCGGTCCCGCGTCGCCGGTCAGCGGACGGGCGATCCGACCCGGTGGATCTTGAGCATGTTCGTGGTGGTCTTCCCGGCGGGAGATGCCGCCGCCATGACGACGGCGTCGCCGGGCTTCGCGAGTCCGAACGCCTGCAGTCCCTCGTCCATCAACGCGATCATCTCGTCGGTGTCGGCCGGCTTGCGCGACGGCAGCGGGATCACCCCCCACTGTACGGCGTTCGCCCGCCGGACCTTCTCGTCGGGGATGAACGCGTACACCGGACAACCCGGACGCTCCGCCGACAGCAGCCGCGCCGTCCGGCCCGTCTCCGTGTAGCACGTGATGGCGACCACGTCGCGGTCCTCGGTCGCGACGGCCGCCGCCGCGTGCGCGACCGCCGGCCCTTCGCCGGTGTGGCGGCACGCCGGTTGCGCCGCCCGGTACTCGGCCCCGCGCGATTCGACGGCCTCGGCGATCCGAGCGGCGGCGGCGGCGGCCTCGAACGGGAACCGGCCGATCGCCGTCTCGCCCGAGAGCATGATGCCGTCCGCGCCGTCCAGGACCGCGTTCGCGACATCGGTCGCCTCGGCGCGCGTGGGCCGGGGCGCGCGGATCATCGACTCCAGCATCTGGGTCGCGACGATCGCCGGACGGGAGGCCCCCCGGGCGGCGCGCAGGAGATCCTTCTGCAGCAGCGGGACCTGTTCCATCGGAAGCTCCACGCCCAGGTCGCCGCGCGCGACCATCACCGCGTCCGTGACACGCAGGATCTTCTCGATCTGCTCCACGGCGGGCTTCGTCTCGATCTTCGCCACGATCGGTACCGCGCGCTCGCCCATCAGCGAACGCAGTTCCTTCACGTCGTCGGGGTCGCGCACGAACGACTGCGCCACCAGGTCGACGCCCAGATCGAGCGCACGGACCAGACCCTCGCGGTCGCGCTCCGTGACCGCCGGCAGGCTGAGGCGTTCGGCGGGAACGTTCACCCCCTGGCCGGACCGAACGGTGCCGCCGCGCACGCAGTCCGTCCGGACGATCGACCCGTCGATATCCGACACGGTGAGCTCGACCGCACCGTCGGCCAACAGGATCCGATCCCCCACCCGCATGTCGCCTGCCAGTCCCGGATAGGTCGTCGACGATCCGTCCCGATCTCCCTCTCCGTCCGGCCGCAACGTGAAGGCCTGCCCGGGCGTGAGCTTCAACGCGTCGGGGTGGACGACGCCCAGGCGCACCTTCGGTCCGGGCAGGTCGGCCATCACGGCCAGGGCCCGGTCGAGCTTCGCCTCGGTGGCCCGCACGAGCTCGACCGCCCGCGCATGATCGGCGGGCGTGCCGTGGGAGAAGTTGATGCGGAAGATCGTCGCCCCCGCTGTAACCAGCCCGCGGATGAACTTCGGCGTATTCGTCGCCGGTCCCAGCGTGCACACGAGCTTGGTCCGCGTCGTCACTCGGACCCCTCGAGACCGAACATGGCTCGAACCTGGGCCGCGACCGCGCGAGCCCCGTCGTCGCCGTCGCCCGCACCCATCGAGGGGTCCGCGAACGTCGTCGGCACCGCGCCGCGGATCTCGAACTCCACCTGCTCGATCCAGCCCTCGGGGAGCTGGTCGGGCAGCTCCGCGTCCGCCATCTCGGCGAACGCGATCGTCCAGGCCCGCGGGACCACACGCGCCCACTGGTATCCCCCGCCGCCGGTGGCCACCCATCGGCCGGCCGCCACCTCGTGCGCGAGGGTGTGCAGCTCCTTCGCGGTCTCTCGATAGGCCCGAGTCGTGAGCTGCATCTGCGCGAGTGGGTCGGTCGCGTGCGTGTCGCATCCGAGCTGCGTCACCAACACATCCGGTGCGAACCGCCGGACCAGCGGAGGGACGATCGAACGGAAGGCCTCGAGCCAGGCATCGTCGCCGGTGAACGGCGGCAGCGGGATGTTGACCGCGCTCCCCTCCGCCGCGGGGCCGCCCCGCTCCGTGATGGCGCCCGTGCCGGGGAAGAACCACGGCGCGTACTCGTGGATCGAGATGGTCAGCACGCGCGGGTCATCGTAGAAGATGAACTGCACGCCGTCGCCGTGATGCACGTCGACGTCGACGTACGCGACCCGCTCGGCCCCGGCTTCCAGCAACCATGCGATGGCGACCGCGGGATCGTCGTAGACGCAGAAGCCGGACGCCCGTTCGGGCATCGCGTGGTGCAGGCCTCCGGCGGCGTTGAACGCGTGATCCACGTCGCCGGACCAGACGGCGTGGGCCGCCATGACGCTGGCACCCACCACGAGCGCGCCGGCCTCGTGCATCCGGTCGAAGATGGGGTTGTCACCCGGCCCGTAGCCGAACCGAGCCCAGTCGCCCGATCCACCGAGGCCGGCCTGACGCGTCGCGTCGACGTACGCAGGCGTGTGCACGAGCTCGATGGTGGCGTCGTCCGCCGGCTCGGTGCTCCGGAGCCGCTCGACGTTCGGCAGCTCATCCAGCTCGAGCGCGCGGATCAGATCCCAGGTGAACAGGACGCGCTGGGGTCGCAGCGGATGTTGCGGACCGTGGTCGTAGATCCTGGCTTCGGGGCAGAGCACGAGGCCGACGTGCTCGCTCACCTCAGCGAGCGGATCGCGGCCGCGGTCAGCTCCACCAGCAGGGTGGCGTCGTCGTCGGTCAGGACGAACGGCGGCCCGACCATCACCAGGTCGCCGTTCGTCCCGTCCACGTGACCCGTGCTCGAGTAGAGCAGGAGTCCGGCATCCCTCGCGGCACCGACCACCCGCTCGCTCACGTGTTCCGTGCGCGGGAACGGATCCTTCGTCTCCCGGTCCCGCACGAGCTCGACGCCGACCAACATGCCGAGCCCGCGCACGTCCCCGACGGATGGATCGCCGTCGAGCGCCACGGTCAGGTCCTTGCGGATCCGCTCCCCGAGGTCCGCGCTCCGATCGATCAAGCCCCCGTCGACGAGCCGGCCGATCACGGCGCGACCGACCGCGGCGCCGAGCGCGTCGTGCGACCACGTGAACCCATGGACGAATCCGGTCGTCGCGATCGTGTCGAAGACGTCGCCGCTCGCCGCGGCGAACCCGAACGGCACGTAGCCGCTGGTCGTCCCCTTCCCGGCCGTGAGGATGTCGGGTCGAACGTTCCAGTGGTCCACCCCGAACCACCGCCCGGTCCGCCCGAACCCCGTCATCACCTCGTCCGCGATCACCAGCACGCCGTGCCTGCGGCAGACCTCGACGACCGCCGGCCAGTAGTCGTCGGGGGGAACGGCGCCCGCGAGCGTCGCCCCGCCGACCGGCTCGGCGATGAACGCCGCGACGCTCTCCGCGCCGGCGAGCGAGATCATCCGCTCGAGCTCGGAGGCGTGCCAGGCGCCACATCCTTCGGGATGCTGCGGGTTGCCGCATCGGTACTCGTAGGCGGCCGGCGCATGCAGGAAGCGCCCGAGCCAGGCCGTGTAGGGCTTGCGGATCGGTTCCTTCCCGCTCGCATCGAGCGCACCGAGCGTGTTGCCGTGGTACGAGCTCCGCCGGGCGATGATCGTCGTCCGAACGTCGTCGCCGCGAGCCAGGTGGTACGCGCGCGCCATCTTGATCGCGGTCTCGACCGCCTCGCTTCCGCCCGACACCGGATAGATGCGCGGGCCGTCCATGGGGAGGTAGGGCGCGAGCTCGTCCGCGTATCGCTCGACCGCCTCGGTCGTGAACATCGTGCCGTGCACGTACTGGGTCGCGTTGAGCTGCTCGGTGGCGGCATCGATCAGCGCGCGATCGCCGTGGCCGACGCCGACCACGATCGCGCCCCCCGCGCCGTCCAGGTAGCGCTTCCCGTCCGCGTCGACGATCCATGCGCCCTCGGCCGACACCGCCGTGGGCAGCGTCCGGTTGAGCACCCGCGGGAACACGTGGCTCATCCGGCGTCACCCGCGGGGGGCTTCGGCTTCGCGGGCCGCTTCAGCGGCTGCCCGTCGAAGCCGTCGAAGACCTTGCGGAGCCGCTCGGCCCGAGCCTTGCGGCGGGCGCGGATCTCCTTGGCCCAATCCGGCTCGGGCTCTTTCATCTCGGCGGGATCGGCCCACGGCGAGGGCTCGCGTCCCGGATCGCGCTCCGGCATGGCCGCTACGGTACCGCCCCGAGGCACCGCTCCACGAGCGCTACTTGGTGTAGACGCCGCCCGGGTCCAGCTCCTCGCGGATCAGGCGGAGCTCCTCCGCGGTCGGGGCCGCCGTCTCGCCCAGCTCGGCGGCGACCTTCGGCTGCCAGCCCATGCTCTCGCCCACCTGATCCAGCGTGACGCCCGGGTGCAGGGTAGCGAGGGTCATCTCGCCCGTTGCCTCGTCGAACGTGTACGTGCCCAGATCGGTGACGACGCTCGTCGGTCCGCTGCCCCACCACCCGCGCGCGGCGTCGTGCGCCGGGTCCCCGGAATGTCCGGGCGAGGTCCGGAAGTCGATCGTGTCGACGAACGACCGCTTCCCCTGCCGCATGATCACCATGACCTGCCGCGCATTGATCGCGATCTCGCACGCGCCCCCGGAGCCGGGCAGGCGGACCTTCGGGTTGGCGTAGTCGCCGATCACGGTGGTGTTGATGTTGCCGAACCGGTCGATCTGCGCAGCGCCCAGGAACGCGACGTCGATCAAGCCCGCCTGGAGGTAGTACGCGAACAGCTCGAACATCGACGTCACGGCGGTCGCGCCCGTGACGAGCGTCGGGTCGCCGATCGAGAGCGGCAGCCGCTCGGGCCGCGCGCCGAACACGCCGGACTCGTACACCAGCTGCAGGTCCGGCGAGACGGTTCGCTGCGCCAGGTTGCAGACGATGTTCGGCAGACCCACGCCGACGAAGCAGTTGCGGACCGAGTCCAGCTGGCGCGCGCTCGCCGCGATCATGATCTCGGACTTGGAATAGCCCAGATCGGC
This sequence comes from uncultured Actinomycetes bacterium, assembly GCA_963736335.1. GTDB lineage: Bacteria > Actinomycetota > UBA4738 > UBA4738 > HRBIN12 > JBBQVZ01. The sequence continues at coordinate 452,380 of CAVTOC010000006.1, forward strand.
GGCCGCCGCCGCGCCGTCGCTCACGCGTACCGCCCGTAGTCGACCTCGCCCGACATGGCCGGTTCGGGTCGCAACGAGTCCCACAGCTGCTCGCCCATCTTCTCGACGTACTCGGCGTGGTTCGCCAGGCCGTAGACCCATTCGTCCAGCCAGGCGTCGAGCGACGTTGCCTCGCGCGCGATCTCGTCCCATGCCAGGTAGAACGCGTTGTCGCGGTCGTAGTACCCCTGCGTGAACGATGGATGGCAGGCGAACGGCTCCTCCACGACGGCATCGACGATCACGCCGGGGATCACCGTGCGGTTCGGGTCCGCGCGGATCACCGATTCCTCGACCATCTCCTCGCACACCACGATCACGCGGTCGGCGGCGAACGCCGCCTCCTTCTGACAACCGAGCAGGCCCCAGATCTGCGCATCGCCGCTCGCGTCGGCGCGTTGCGCGTGCACGATCGCGACGTCGGGCTTCAGCGGCGGCACCACGTGCACCTCGGTCGCGTCCTCGTACGGCGAGACCATCGCCTTGATGTTGGGGTTCACCTTCGGGATGTCGGACTCGTAGTAGCTGCGTATGGGGAAGAACGGCAGGTTCGAGGCGCCGGCGACGTACCGGCACACCATGCCGAAGTGCGAGTACTCCTCGATCTCGAGCGGCGCCGGGTCGGCGCGCTCGATCCGGCGCCTGATCGCGTGCAGCGAGCCGACCCCCGGGTTGCCCAGCCACGAGAACACGAGCTTGGACGCGACGCCGGCCCCGATCATCTGGTCGTAGATCACGTCGGGGGTCAGGCGGCAGAGCGTCAGGTCGCGGCGGCGCTGACGGATGATCTCGTGTCCCGCCGCGAAACAGATGAGGTGGGTGAATCCCTCGATCGCCACCGTGTCGCCGTCCTGCACCAACGCGTCGACGGCGTCGTGCATGGTCGCGACCTTGTCAGAGCTCACCCGACCATCCGTCCTCGGGGCCACGCAACACGCAGAACTCGTTGCCCTCGGGATCGAGCATGATCGTCCAGAAGCTGTTCTCCACCTCCACGAGCCCGTCCTCGGTGGCGCCGAGCTCCTTCAGCCGCGTCACCTCGGCGGCCATCGAGCCGCTCGGCCGGACGTCCAGATGGATCCGATCCTTCACGGCCTTCGGCTCCGGAACCTTCTGGAAGAACAAGCCCCTGCTGTTCCCTTCGGGGTCCACGACGAACGCGCCGTCGTCATCTTCGTCGTCCACGACCATGCCGAGCGCCGCCGCCCAGAACGCGGCCAGCGTCTTGGGGTCCGCGCAGTCGAACGTGATGGTGTCCAGGCTCAGGGTCACGGACGAGCTCCTACCCGGCTTCCCCGGCGCCCTCGGCGTCGGCGAGCGCGCCCTCGAAGATCTCCAGCGCCGTCCGCGCCTGGTCCTCGCGGAACACGAGCGGCGGCGACATCCGGATCGTGCTCTCACCGCATCCGAGCGCGAGCAGCCCCCGTTGGAACGCGGCCTGCTCCACCGCGATCATCGCGTGATGGTCGGGCAGCTCGACACCGATCATCAGGGCGAGCCCGCGGACCTCGCGGATGCGGTCGTTCCGCTCCTGCAGGTCGCGGAGACCGTTGAGCAGGACGTCGCCGACCTTGGACGCGTTCTCCATCAGGTGCTCGTCGCGGATCACGTCGATCGTGGCCAGAGCGGCCGCGCACGAGACGGCGTTCCCGCCGTACGTGGAGCCGTGCGTGCCGATCGTCCACGTCATCTTCTCGTCCTTGGCGATCATGGCGCCGAGCGGCATGCCGCTCGCGATGCCCTTGCCGGCGAGGAGGATGTCGGGCTCGACGCCGGTGTGCTCCACCGCCCACATCTTGCCCGTGCGGCCCATGCCGCACTGGACCTCGTCGCAGACCAGGAAGATCCCATGGCGGTCGCAGAGCTCGCGGAGCGCCATCAACCACCCATCGGGCGGGACGATGTAGCCGCCCTCACCCAGGATCGGCTCGACCACGATCGCCGCCACCTCGAGCGGCGAGACCATCTTGCGGAACAAGAAGTGCTCGATGTAGTCGATCGTGGGGAAGCCGTCCTCGGCGGAGCCCGGCGCCATGTCCATGTCGCGACCGTCGCCGTAGTAGGCGTGGATCACGCCCGGCAGCAGCGGCCCGAAGCCCGCCCGGTACGCCGCCTTCGATGCGGTGAGGGACACGCTCCCGTAGGAGCGGCCGTGGAACGAGTTGTAGAACGCCAGGATGTACTGCCGTCCCGTCGCCCACCGGGCGAGCTTCATGCCCGCCTCGACCGCCTCGGTGCCGGAGTTCGTGAGGAACGATCGGACGGGCCCCGACATCGGCGCGATCTCGTCCAGGCGCTCGGCGACCTCGGAGTAGATGGGAAGGAAGAAGTCGCTCGCCGAGTAATGGATCAGCTCGGCCGCCTGCTCCTGGATCGCCGCCACCACCCTCGGGTGACAGTGCCCCGTCGACGTCACGGCGATCCCCGCGTTGACGTCGAGGAACAGATTGCCATCGACGTCCTCCACCACGGAACCGGAGCCCCGCTTGGGGACGAACTCGTACACGCGCGGGAGCGACGGGCTCGTCACGCGCGCGTCGCGGTCCAGGACCTCCTGCGCCACCGGCCCCGGGAGATCGGTGATCAGGTGCGGCGCCTCGGCGTTCGCCAGGGCTTCGAGCTCCACGTCCTCCAGGCTCACTCCGAGATCACCGTCCGCGACTGCTCCCGCAGGTACAGCGACACGTAGTACGGGCCGCCGCCGGCCTTGCCGGTCGTGCCGGAGCCCTTCCAGCCGCCGAACGGCTGGACGCCGGGCCACGCGCCGGTCGTGGCCCCGGCGCGACGGTTCACGTAGACCACGCCCGCCTGGATCCGGTCGAGCCACTCGTCGACCTCGGCCTGGTCCGTACTGAAGAACCCCGCCGTGAGGCCGTACTCGGTCGCGTTCGCCTTCTCGATCGCGTCGTCCAGCTCGTCGAACGGCGCGACCATGACGAACGGCACGAACAGCTCCTTCCTCCAGAGCCAGCTGTCGTCGGGGGCCTCGGCGATCGTCGGTTGCACGAAGAGCCCGCGACCCAGGTCGCCATCGGTGATGCGCGAACCGCCGGTGACGAGCGTGCCGTTCTTCCCGGCCTCGGCCGCCGCCTCCTCGTACGTGTCGAGCGCGGCCTCGTTGATGATCGGCCCGAGATAGACGTCGCGCCGGATCGGGTCGCCGACCGTGATCTTCTCGGTCTTCTCCTTGAGCATCCCGAGGAAGTCGTCGTAGACCTCGCGTTCCACGAAGACCCGCGAGCACGCCGAGCACTTCTGCCCGCCGAACCCGAAGGCCGAGCGCAGCACGCCGTCGGTCGCGACGTCGAGGTCCGCGTTCTTCGTGACGATGGCGGGGTTCTTCCCGCCCATCTCGCAGATCACGGGCTTCGGCACGTCGGTGGCGAACTCCCGGTAGATGCTCATGCCCACCTGGTACGAGCCGGTGAACGTGACGCCGGCGACGTCGGGGTGCTTCCAGAGCGCCTCGCCCGCCACCGCGCCGCGCCCGACCACCAGGTGGAACGCGCCGGCCGGGACCCCGCCGTCGCGGTAGCACTCGTAAAGCTTGTAGCCGAGCAGCGCGCCCTGGTTCGAGGGCTTCAGCACCACGCAGTTGCCGGCGACGAGCGCCCCCGACGACGGCCCGCCCGACAAGCGCCATCGGGAAGTTGAACGGACTGATCACGGCCCACACCCCGTAGGGGCGCATCACGTCGTAGTAGTCGCCGGCGGCGCCGAGACCGCTCATGGGCGTGCGGAACCCGTCGTGCTGCTCCATCGCGTCGCAGTTCCAGCGGATCAGCTCCGCGGTCTCCTGCACGTCGCCGAGCGCCTCCAGGCGGCTCTTGCCGACCTCGTACGCCATCAGCGCGGCCAGGTCGAACAGCCGGTCCTCCATGATGTTCGCGACGTTGCGGAGGATGCGGACGCGTTCCTTCCAGCCCATCCGGTCCCATTCGAGCGAGAACGCCTTGGCCGCGGCGACGGCGTCCTCGACGTCCTCGGCGGTCGCCTGCGAGAAGCGCCCGATCACCACGTCGTGGTCGATCGGCGACGGCTCGATGTACTTGTCCTCGCGCCACCGCTCCTCGCCGTTCACGATGACCGGATAGTCCTTGCCGAGCTCGCCCTTCATCCGCTCGGCGGCCTCGTCATAGGCCTGCTGGAGCTCCTCGTTGTCGGCCGACATGGTCGCGTAGGTGATGCGGAACTTCGTCGACATGGGGCGTCATCCCCTTCCCTCGGATGCGTTCGGAAACCGCAGGTGGTGCTGCCCGTAGCTTAGCCAAGGTCCCCGATGAGCGCCTAACCGCGTGTGACCGGCAGTTCGTCGGCCCAAACCCGGAAATCGCAGGTGGGCGGGCGTATGCTTCGGCTCCCTGATGAGGCTCGTGACCTATGACCGGAGGGGGCACCGGCGACTGGGAGCGATCCTCGGGGGTGAGGTAGTCGATCTGCCCGACGTGGTTGGGCACCCCGCCTTCCCCACCACCTTGGAAGCTCTGGTGGCGAGCAGCCGCGGCTCCGTGATGGATGCCGCCCGTGCCGCCCTCGAACGAGACGAGACGGCGAACCACGTCGTCGAACAGGCACGGATCCTGCCACCTCTCTTCCCCTCCTCCTTGCTCACACCCAACGCCTTCGCGGTGGAGCGCCGCATCGTCGGGCCGGAGCAGGACGTCCCGTGGCCGCTCGACGCGGCCTGGATCGACTACGAGCCGAAGGTCGCCGCCGTCCTCGGCCTGGAGACCACGGGAGCCGAACCCGACGAGGTGCGCGCGAACATCTTCGGGTACACGTTGGTGAACGATTGGTCGGCGCACGGTGCGAGTGGCGATCCGCTGACCACGTCCGACGGCCTCCCGCTGGCGATCGGGCCCTGCGTCGTGACCGCCGACGAGATCGACCCGCAGACGATGATCGTGCAGGTCACGATCGACGGCGAGGAGCTCGCCAAGGGCAACCTGAACGGAGCGGCTGCGAGTCTGTACGCGCTGATCAGCGACGCCTCCCGGATCGCGACCCTGGAACGCGGCGACGCGTTCGCGCTCGGCCCGTTCGGCAACGCCGACCTCGACCCGTCCCGGCGTCTGTGGCCGGGCGCGCGCATCGAGCTCGCGGCGGAAGGCATCGGCACGCTCCGCAACCGGCTCTCACCCCGCTGAGCACCGTCGAGGAAGAGGAGGCACCGTGCACCTGATCGCCAGCTCGTTCAACGACATCCTCCAGTCGCAGATCCCCATCTGGGACAAGGTGCTGCGCACCGTGGCGGTATACGCGCTCATCTACATCCTGATGCGCCTGGCCAAGCGCGACGCCGCCCAGCTGACGGCATCGGACTTCGTCGTGGTGCTCCTGCTGTCGAACGTCGTCCAGAACGCGATCATCGGGCCCGACAACTCGTTCGTCGGCGGCGCCGTGGGGGCGGTGACGTTGATCGTGGCGAACGAGCTCGTGGCGCGCTTGGAGTGGGCGCGAAAGATGGCGCGAGCCGATCGGGGCCAGCAGGAGGAGAAGGAGCGGAAGCCCTCGCCCGAGCCGACGGGGATGGTGAGCAGCCTATTCGCGACGCGGACGGATCCCGTGCTCCTCATCGACGATGGGGAGCTCCAAGAATGGGCGCTCAAGGGGCTCGGCATCTCGCAGCTGGATCTCTTCGCCGAGCTGCGTCGACAGGGCGTCGGAGACCCCAGTGAGGACGTTCAGTGGGCCGAGCTCCGCACGGGCGGGGCCATCGACTACAGACTCAAGCCGGAGGCGGAGCCGGCAACCAAGTCGAACATCGACGACCTCCATCGTGAGCTCCGTGAGCTCCGAGACGCTGTGCGCCGGCTCTCGCCGTCGAACTGAGGAGCCGGGCGAGCTACTTCTTCTTGGCTGCCTTCCGGGCCTTGCCCCGCTCGGCGGCCTGACGCTTGTCGCGTTCCTTCTTCTCACGCTGCCGGTCCTTCGAGTCGCGGACCTTGGCGAGGTCTCCTTTGCCCATCAACTACTCCTTAGTCTTCGTCGTCGTCGCCGCCCTGGGCGAGCTCCAAGCCCCGCTTGCAGGCGGCGTCGATCGCGTTGAGGAACGCGGCGCGCACCCCGGCTTCCTCCAAGATGCGGATGGCCGCGATCGTCGTGCCGCCCGGCGACGTCACCATCTCGCGGAGCTCCACGGGGTGCTTGCCGGTGTCGCGAAGCATCTTCGCCGAACCGAGCATCGTCTGGATGATCAGCTCGGTCGCGACGTCGCGCGACAGTCCAAGCAGGATACAGGCCTCGATCATGGCCTCGGCGAGCAGGAAGAAGTAGGCCGGGCCGCTGCCGCTCGTCGCGGTGACGGCGTCCATGTGGACCTCTTTCTGCCGCAGGACCTTCCCGACGTAGCCGAGCAGCTCCTCGGTGATCACCATGTGCTCGTCCGTCGCGCGCGACCCGGCCGCGATCACCGACATCGCCTCATCGACCATGACCGGGACGTTCGACATGACGCGGACCACGGGCACGTCGTCGGCCAGATGCTTCTGCACGAATGACGTACGGATGCCGGCGGCGAACGTCACGACCAGATCCTCCGGAGACACCGCGCCCCGGATCTGCGTCAGGAGCACCTCCATGTCCTGCGGCTTGGCCATCAGGACGAGGACGTGCGCCCAGTGGGCCGCCTCGGCGTTGTCGAGCGTCGACGTGACGCCGTACTTGCCTGCGAGCTCCAGCGCGCGCTCCTCACGGCGGCACGTGACCATGATCTCGTCCGCCGTTCGCCCGCCCGAGCGGATCAGTCCGGAGATGAGTGCCTCGGCCATCTTGCCGCCGCCGAGGAACGCCACCCGCCTCTGTATCTCCTTGGCCGTCATCGTGCGCTCCGTATGTCGTGCGTCAATCGCGCGCCCCTCGCGAGGTTGGACGCGAAGAACCACATGTTCGCGGGTCGCTCCGCCAGCCGACGCGTCAGATAGGGATACCACTCGGTGCCGTACGGGACGTAGACCCGAACCGGGTACCCGCGCCGCGCGAGGTCGGCCTGCAGATCCCGGCGGACACCGTACAGCATCTGGAACTCGACCCGTAACCAGCCGGTCTCGGTGGCATCGACGATCCTGCGGACGCCCTCGAGCAGCCGGGGATCGTGCGTCGCCACGTCGATCGCGTGGCCGCGTTCGAAGAGCGTGGCGAACAACCGCCGGAAGCTCTCGTCGACGTCATGCTTGTCGGCGAACACGACCTCGGGGGGCTCGAGGTAGGAGCCCTTCACGAGCCGAACCCGGATGCCGGTGGGCAGGTCGAAGACATCGGTCGCGGACCGGCGCAGGTACGACTGGAGCGCGACGCCGACGCGGGGGTGCGCGGCGTGCACCCGGCGCACGACCTCGAGCGTTCGATCGACGTAGGTGTGGGCTTCCATGTCGATCATCACGAGTGTGCCGGCGTCGTCGGCCGCCGCCAGGATGGGCTCCGACGTTCGCCACGCAATCCTCGACCGAGCGGTCCAGACCGAGCTGCGTGAGCTTGAGCGAGACGGCGATGTCGATCGAGGGGTTGAGCCGGATCGCCCCGATCGCCGTGAGGTACGCGTCCCGCGCGTCGACGGCCTGCGCGGCCGTTCCCACGTTCTCCCCCAGGTGATCGAGCATGGCGGCGACGCGGTTGCGGTCGAGGTCCCGCGCGACGGCCATGGCCTGATCCAGCGTCTCGCCGGCGACGAACCGCGACGCCACGGCGCGCCCGGGACGGGTCGTCGTGGCCACCCGCCGGAACCACGGATATCCCGCCAGGCGTAGGACCGACGTGCGGATCGCGGAGCTCGTCAGCGTCATCGTTCACTCATCGTGACGGTCCTCGATGCCTCCGCGGAGCACCTCGACGAACTCGCGGATCCGCATCGGATCGGCGCTCGGGCGTCCGGTGGATCAAGCCCGGGTCGAGGTCCTCCGAGACCAGCGCATCCTGGAAGCGCTCGGCCAGCCAGTCCATCATGGACGCGAGCATCTCGACGTCGACGTCGTTGCGGACCTCGCCGCGCCGTACGCCGAACTCCACGAACTCGAGGGTTCCGTACGGGTCCTCGCTGCGCATGAAGCGATCGATCGGGCGGCGCAGGCCCAGACCCGTGTCGTAGCGGCCGATCAGCGCCACCCGGTTCGCCACCCAGTCCTGGCGGCCGAACTCCTCGGTCCGCTCCAGCCACCAGTCGAGCGTGGCCCAGAAGCCGCCGTCCACGACCTCGCCGGGCGCGTCCAGCCACGCGGGGAGGCTGGAGACCGCCCGTTGGTACGCGGCCAGGAACAGCCCTTCCTTGTTGGAGAAGTCCAGGAACACCGTGCCCTTGGCCACGGCGACCTCGGTAGCGATGTCCTCGACGCGCGCCCCGCGGTAGCCGTGCTCGGCGAAGTGGCGCATCGCGACCTCGACGATCCGCTCGCGACGCGCTTCGGCGTCGGCGGCGCGTTGACTGCGGGAGGACCCCATCGCGCCGCGACAGTAGCGGAAATAGAAGAACCCGAGGGACCTCCGGCTCGCCGAGAACCGAAGCTCTCAGCCACCGTCAGCCCCTCGGGCTCTGTTGCTCCAAGCAACCTCCGCTTCCGTCGCGCGGACCTCCGGACCCCGCAGGATCGCCTTGCGGCTCTCCCGACGGTCCGCCGCCGTAGACTCCGCCTTGCGGCTTCGTCCGGCGGCGGGGCCCCTGTCCGACTCCCCCTTGCGGGTTCGTCCGCGACCTGGGCCGCCGTTCCGACCTTGCGGCCTTCCCGACCGACTCGCTGTGGCCTTGCGGCCTTTCCCGAGTCTGGGACCTCGGTTCCGCCTTGCGGCTTCCCCGTTGCCCCGTCCGGTTCCTTCGCGTCGGTTGCTTCGACTGCTTGGAGCGAGGCGAAATGTATCGGCCCCCCCGGCCGGGGTCAACCTGACGTTTCTGCTGGTCAGACGGTATAACCGCAGGTCAGAGCGTCGAACGAAAGAGTGACAAATCGGCGAACGGACGGCGCGCGTCAGCGTTCGCGCTGGTCACTGGGCGTGCGAGCGGCGTCGAAGTTCTCGCGGGTGACCGACATGAGGACCCGATCGACCCAGCGTCCGTCCTTCCACGACCGTTCCGCAAGCCGCGCCTCCTCGCGGAAACCGGAGTGGGCGTACGCACGGAGCGCGCGCTCGTTGTCGGCCAACGACCAGAGCTCCACCTGGTGGAGGTCGAACCGCGAGAACGCGTAGGCCAACAGCGTGTCGATCGCGTCCGTCCCGAGCCCCTTGCCCCACGCCGAGCGCTCACCGATGAAGACGTAGAGCGCGCAGATCCGGTCCCGGCGGCGAACGTTGTTGATCCCGATCCTGCCGATCGGGCGTCCATCGGTCTCGATGATGAACGGGAACCCCTCCTCGGTGGCGCGCTTCTCGCTCTCGGCGATGTCGGCCAAGGAGAACGGCGACTCGTAGTCCATGAGCCACCACACTTCCGGGTCGTTCTGCCAGGCGTGGATGAGCGGGTGATCGCGTTCCTCGACCGGACGGAGCGTGACGCGCTCGCCTCGGATCATCGTCCCGCCGTCAGCAGCTCTCGATAGATACCGGCGAGCTCGGCCGCAGTGGCGTCCCACGTGAACCGCAGCGCCTCGCGGGCGGCCGCGACGCCCAGGCGATCGGCGAGCGCCGGATCCCGCAGGATCTGGAGCATCCGCTCGGCGTGGTCGGCGGGGTCGTGTCCTTCGACCAGGAACCCCGTCCGGTCGTCGTGGACGACGAATCGCAGTCCCCCGACGGCGGCCGCGACCACCGGCGTGCCGCAGGCCTGCGCCTCGAGCGCCACCAGGCCGAAGGACTCCGACCGGGAGGGCACGAGCACCACGTCGGCGGCGGCGTACACGTCGGCCAGGCGCGCTTGCGGCAGCGGCGGGAAGAGCATCACGCGCTCGCTCACGCCGAGCGCCGCGGCCAGCTCCATCAACCGGGCGACCTCGCCGCCCTGCGCGGTCCCGCTGGGACCCCCCACGATCGCGAGCATCAGGTCCCGTGTGAGCTCCGGATCTTGCGCGACCGCCTCCGCGAGCGTCCGCACGGCGATGTCGGGGCCCTTGTGCGCCTGGAGACGACCGACGAACAGCGCCAGCCGGAGCCCCGTGAGATGGAGCCGGTCCCGAGCGGCATCCCGGTCCCGTGGGAAGAAGATCGAGTGGTCCACGCCGGGAGGCACGATCCGGATGTGCTCGGGGTCGGCCCGGTAGAGCCCGACGAGCTGCGCCGCCTCGGCCGGCGTCGGAGCCAGGATCCGGTCCGCCCCGGCGATCACCCGCTCCTCGCCGACCAGGCGCGACGGCGGCTCGGGCGCCTCCCCACGAGCGAGCGAGTAGTTCTTGACCTTGCCGAGCGTGTGGAACGAGGCCACGAGCGGCAGGCCGAGGATGTCCTTCGCCGAGTTGCCGACCCATCCCGAGAGCCAGTAGTGGCTGTGCAGGATGTCGTAGCCCTGCCCGTCGATCCGTGCCCGGCGGAGCACCCCACCCAGGAACTCCGGCAGGAACCGCGGCAGGAACGTCTTCGGGACCGGAGCGCACGGGCCGGCCTTGAGGGTCACGAGCCGCACCCCCGCGCCGATCTCGAGGATCTCCGGTCCGTCGGCGCCGCGGCAGCGGGTGAACAGGTCGACCTCGACCTCGTGATCCGCCAACCGCTCGGCCACCGCGCGGATGTACACGTTCATGCCGCCGGAGTCGCCGGAACCGGGCTGGTCCATCGGCGACGTGTGCACGGAGAGCACGGCGACCCGCGGTTTGCGCATGACAGGATGTTACGCGCGAAGACGGATAGCGGGTTACGGCCGCTTGCCCCTCCGCGGACGTCGGAACCGCAGATCGAAGACCGATTCGAGCGCTCCCACGGGCTTGCCGCCACCCAGGACCGGGGGCGATGCGTGGGACGCCAACGCGTGGAGGTGGTCAGCCGACAGGATGCCGATCTGCTCAAGCGCCCTGAGGAGCGCCGGAGCCGATGCCCGGCTCCCCCCGTCCTCGATCTTCACCGCGACGCCCAGGCCGAACGGCAGCGCGGCCGCGCACTCCAGGGCCTCCGCGCCGGACTTCGCCACAACCTCCGGCGTCGTCCGCATGAGATCCGTGTCCACGCGGTTGCGGCCGCCGACCAGGTAGGGCTCGGAGCGCATCGCCTCGGTCACACGGTCGGCGGCCGGCCCGAGGTCCCCGAGACGTTCGGTCACGGTCAGTCGCGCGAACAGCGTGGCCATGGAACGAAGCGGCATGCCGTGGACCGGCACGCCGCACCCGTCGACGCTCATCACCAGGTCCTCGACGCCGGTCGCTCGTCGCACCGCCCGCGCGACGCGCCGCTGGAGCGGGTGGCTCGCCCGGAGGTACGTCGCCGGGTCCCAACCCGCCCGAACGCACGCCAGCAGCATGCCCGCGTGCTTGCCGGAGCAGTTGTGCAACAGCTTGTGCTTGTGCTGGGAGGCCGCCATGGTCTCGGCGTCGAGCGGCCATCCGGGCGGGTTCCGCAGGGCGTCGGCGTCGAGTCCGGCGCGCTCCAGCACCGCCCTGACCGTCGCCACGTGGACCGGCTCGCCGTTGTGCGAGGCGGCGATCACCGCCGCCTCGCGATCGGGCAGGGGCTCGTCGATCGCGGTCAGAGAGACGGCGGCCTGCAACGGCTTCATGCACGAGCGCGCGAAGATCATGCGATCGGGATCGCCCGCCGACGCGATCACGGTGCCGTCGGCGTCGCAGACAGCGACGTGCCCCGCGTGGATCGACTCGGTGAGACCGCCGCGGACCACCCGGACGAGCGGGACGGCGCCCACGGGCTCAGCTCAGGACGAGCGTGGGGTCCTCGCGGTACCGGCGCTTCAGCTCGTCCTGCAGCGTGTCCAGCACCCGGATCACGTCGCCGCGAGCCGAGGAAACCTCGCGCTCCTCGGAGGCGAGCAGGTCGACGGCGCTCGCGAGGTTCGCGTCGTCCAGCGCACTGGGGTCTGAGATGCCGGCATCCGAGACCAGCCGCTCGATGCGGCGGCGGGCGATCAGCAGCTCCTCCTCGGGGAGACCGACCTTGACGGCCTCCCCCCGCGCCGGCGACTGCCGTTCGTCGCCCGCCAGGATCTCGGCCAACCGGTCGACGAGGGGACCTTGGTCCTCCCCGGAGGTGCGGACGTCGACCTCGGCGCGCAGGATCTCGGCCCGGCCCTGCACCAGCCGGCGCAGGAGCGAGAGGTACTCGCGCTCGGCCAGGCACTCGTCGCGCCGGCTCCGGAGGTCGTCGAGCGCGAGCGCGTCGATGCCTTCGACGTACGCCGGATCGCGGATCCGATCGATGCGCCGGTGACCCGTCTTCTGCTCGTTCACGTCGCCCATCCTACGCCCGGACCGGCTCAGCAGACGGCGAGCAACGTCTGGTACGGATCGACCGCGCCCCCACCGCCCGGGTGGTACTCGAAGTGCAGGTGGTTCACGTTGGTGTCGCCGGTCGAGCCGACGTACCCGATCACCTGTCCCGCTGCGACGTGCCCCGTCGCCCCGTACGAGCTCATGTGCGCGTAGTACGTGAAGTCGCTCCCGCCGTCGTGGTAGACGATCACCGCGTTCCCACCGAGGCTGTTGGGTGTCTGCACGGCGTTGCCGCTGTGCACCGCCACGATCGGCGTACCGTAGGGCGAGATCATGTCGATGCCTTCGTGGATGCGCCCTCCCGGTCGCGGCCAGCCGAACGAGTCGACGAACGACACGGGTCCCGCCACGGGACACGTCGAGATGGCGCCGGAACCGGTCACGGGGAACGAACCGCCTCCACCCTGGGGGGCAGCCCCACCTGCCGCTGCGCCTGCTCGGTCTGGAACTTCTGATACAGGTCGTTCACGGTGGATCGCAGATCGGCGAGACGTGCGTCCATCGACGTCCGCTGTGACTGCAACAGGGCGGCCGCCTTCGCCTGTGCGTCCGCCTCCTGTGTCAGCCGCGCGCGCTCACGGCTGAGACGCTCGGACTGGACCGCCACCGACGTCGCCAAGTCCTCGTCCCCCTGCACGATGTTCTGGGCGAACCGCAGCCGGTCGGCGAAGTCCGAGAACGACTGGGATCCGAGCATCGCCCCGATGGCCTCGTTGCCGCCGGAGATGTAGACCGCGCGCACTTGCGCATCGAACCGTCCCTGGAGCTTGGAGAGCTGCGCCTGAAGCGCGCCGATCTGCTGCTGCGCTTCGCGCGCCGCATCCTGCGCCTGGGCGTATGCGGTCTCCGTCTGTTGCCACTGCAAGGTGAGGGCGTCGAGCTCCGCCTGCTTCGAGGCGAGCTCCTGGCGAGCCGCATCCAGGTCGCTCTTGGTGTCGGCGTGCGCGGGGACGGCGATGAGCGCGCCCGCGAGGGCTACGACGGCGACGATGACGCGCAGGGACACGCGGGGGATGACCAGCCTCAGGACGTCTGCCTCCTGGTCCGGCGCCCGGAACGGTACGCGGACGGCTCTGCGGAGGCTACCAGTGGCCCCGTGAGCAGCTCAACCTGGCCACGGCGGGGTCGGTATGCTCCGGGACCGTGGAAGAGCACGCACCCGCGCTGCAGGGAACGTTGGTCCGGCTGCGAGCGCACGAGCCGGCCGACATCGCCGTGCTCAACGACCTGATCAACGATCCGGAGGTCGGCGAGAGCCTGGGACTGGTCATGCCGCAGCCGGTATCGGGCTATCAGGCCTTCCTCGACATGATCCGGAAGGACCCGTCGAAGTCGAGCTTCGTCATCGAGCGGATCGACGGCCGCGTGCCGATCGGGGGCTGTTCCTTCTTCGCGGTCGAGACGGCGGCGCGCACCGCATTGCTGGGCATCTGGCTGGGCAAGCCCTACTGGGACGAGGGCCTGGGCACGGACGCCGTCCGCACGCTCTGTCGGTTCGGTTTCGACCACATGAACCTCCAACGGATCGAGCTCGACGTCTTCGAGACGAACCCGCGCGCCAGACGCGCCTACGAGAAGGTGGGATTCGTCACGGAGGGCACGCGCCGGCGGTCGCAGTTCGTGGGCGGCCGCCACGTCGACTCGCACGTGATGGGGTTGCTGGCGGAAGAGCTGATCCGCTAACCGCCCTGCGCGCTCATCGCCTCGATCAGGATGTCGGCGACCTCGGGGCGGCTGAACTCCTGCGGCGGACGCTCGCCGGCGCGCAGCATCTCGCGCACCTTCGTGCCCGAGAGCGAGACGCGGTCGTCCTCGCCGTGTGGGCACGTCTTGGGTGACGCCATGCCCTCGCAACGGTTGCACCAGAAGGAGTGCTCGAAGTTCAGCGTCTGGATGCCGAGCTCGCCCGGCGCGAACTCGTCGAAGATCTGCTGCGCGTCGTACGTGCCGTAGTAGCTGCCGACGCCCGCGTGATCGCGGCCGACGATGAAGTGCGTGCAGCCGTAGTTCTTGCGGCAGATCGCGTGCCAGATCGCCTCGCGCGGGCCGGCGTAGCGCATCGCCGCGGGGAACACGCTCACCATCGCGCGATCCTTCGGGTAGTAGCCCTCGAACAGCGCCTCGTAGCACCGCATGCGCACGTCCGCCGGCACGTCGTCGCCCTTCGTCGCGCCGACGAGCGGATGCACCAGCAACCCGTCGACGATCTCGAGCGCGCACTTCTGGATGTACTCGTGCGCGCGGTGGATCGGGTTGCGCGTCTGGAACCCGACGACGGTCCTCCAACCCCGCTCGGCGAACGCCGCGCGGGTCTGCGCGGGGGTCAACCGGTACGGCAGGAAGTCGTCGTGGGGGGGCAACGCCAGAACCTGGAGCTCGCCGGCGACGCACTTGTCGCCGGCCGCGTTGACTGCCGCGACGCCGGGGTGCTCCGGGTCGTCCGTTCGGTAGACCGAGAGCGCTTCCTTGGCCTTGTCTCGGGAGTAGATCTCGCTGGCGCGCAGGATCGCGAGCGGCTCGCCGCCCTCGCCGGCGGTGAGCGCCACGGCGGCGGCGCCTCCGAGGCGGTGCGCGCCGTCATCGTCGACCGAGAGGGTGACGGGGATCGACCACGGCAGGCCATCCGTCAGGTGCATCGAGTCGAGGATCGAGTGGTAGTCGGCCTCGCCCTGGAACCCGGTGAGGGGCGAGAGCGCGCCGACGGCGAGCATCTCCAGGTCGGCGAGCTCGCGGTCGGAGACCGCGAGCTTGGGAAGGTTGGCGGCTTCGGCGCGGAGGCCTTCGGCCTCCGCGCCGGTCACCAGCAGGTTGACGAGGGTTCCTCCGTGCGGGGGGATCTGGTCGATGTCGGACATGGTGGGATGCCGGCCTTTCCATAGGGGTAGGGGTCCCCAGCATACGAAACGGGTCTGGAGTAGACTCCCGGCGCCACACGCCCCTACGCAACCGCAAGGACGGCCCCCTTTGCAGACCCTCCTCCCCGCCGACGAACTCGTCGCGCTCAACGACCGGTTCGAAGAGGCGGACCCACGCGAGATCGTCTCGTGGGCGCTCGAGCGCTCCGGACTCGAGCGCATCGCGATCGCGTCCGCGTTCCAAGCCGAGGGCACGATCGTGATGCACATGGCGACCCAGATGCGCCCGGACATCCCGATCCTGTTCCTGGAGACCGGTTACCAGTTCGCGGAGACGCTCGCGTTCAAGGAGCAGCTGGCCGAGCGCCTCGGGCTCAACGTGGTCGACCTGGTCGGCACGTACACCGTCGAACGTCAGGCCGAGGTGATGGGACCACGCCTGTTCGAACGCGACCCCGAGACGTGCTGCGACCTGAACAAGGTGCAACCGATGTTCGAGGCGCTCCGCGGCTTGGACGCGTGGATCACCGCGTTCCGGCGGGAATCATCTCCGACGCGCGCCACCGCGCCGTTCGTGCAGCAGTACGAGCTGGAGCCGGATCGCTGGATCGTCAAGGTGAACCCGATGGCCGCATGGTCGCGCCGAGACGTCTGGGCGTACCTGAAGGAGCACGACCTCCCGCACAACCCGCTCTACGACCTCGGCTACAGCTCGATCGGATGCGCGCCCTGCACGCGGATGCGCCTGCCGGACGAGCCGGAGCGCGCGGGACGGTGGGCGGGCCTGTCCAAGTGGGAGTGCGGGATCCAGGTGACGCCGGCGCCGACAGTAGACCTGGTGGAGCCGGCTCAGGCCACGACCCAGAGGGCCTCGGGCGCGAGCTCGAACCTCCAGGCGGTGGTGGTCGCCGAGGGAGTCGCCGTCCACCTGCACGGGGAACGGATCGTTCGAGGTCACCAACACGTGTCCCGCGTCGTGGACGTACTGGATGTCGCGACCGCTGACGTGGCGCGCGGAGCCGAACACCTGCCAGGCGATGCGCGGAACGCTCCGGCGCGCGAGCTTGCGGACGGACAACACGTCGAGCCCCGAGTCGAGTGAGGCCTCAGGTGTCATCCGCAGGCCACGACCCTTGTAGTAGCTGTACGGATCGGTGCGCCCGACCATCACCGAGAGCGATGGCGTCGGCTCCGCCCCGTCGATGCTCACCTCGAGGTCGGGCGAGCGTCCCGCGTAACCGACCATCAGCTCCCATGCCACGGCGCGGAACGCGGCCCGATCGAACTTCGCCTTCGTGTCGGGGAACTTGGCATCCAGGCGCCGCATCGCCGCGGCGTCGATCCCCGCACCGCAGTTGACCGCGAAGTACCGTCCGTCCGCGCGCCCGAGGTTGAGCCGGAACGCTTCGTCGTCGAGCGCCTTCGGGATGAGGACGCCCGTCGCATCGACGGGGTCGGTCGGAAGGTCGAGCGCGCGGGCCAAGATGTTCGTCGCGCCGCCGGGGATGATGCCCAAGGCCGTTTCGGTGCCGGCGAGCGCATTGACGGCCTCGTTGATCGTGCCGTCGCCGGAGAAGACGACGACGAGGTCGATGCCCTCCTCGACGGCCTGGGCGGCGAGCTCGTTCGCGTGTCCGCGTTCCTTGGTCTCCGCGACCTCCAACCGGAAGTCGGCGGACAGCGCCTTCTCGATGACCGCCAGGGTGGGCTTGGACACCGTCCGCGCGACGGGGTTCACGATGAGGAGGACGCGATGGAAGCGCATGACGGGTTGCGCCCGAGTATGGCAGGGGCTCGGAAACCCTGCTGTCGGTTGTTCGGGGCGATCACGTCCGACCTTGGACCTGGGCGGGTTTGCCGATGCCCCGGGAACGGCCGGACAAACAACTGACGACAGGAACCTGACGACAGGAACCTGACGCCCGTTGGCTCTGCCGATCCCGCCTCCCGTCAGGAGGCTGACAACGAACCCGCAGGTCGATATCTGGTCAGCCTCCTGACGCACCGCGCCACCGGCCCCGCCAATCCCCGTCAGCCTCCTGACACGAGGCGCCGCCCACCTGACTGGGTCCCCGTCAGCCGCCTGACGGCAAGTGTCGGAGGCGCGGAGTATGAACATCGCGTGCTCCTGGACAGATGGCCGGCCGCCGATCCACAGGCCACGAACTCGTCACGGCATCCCGACGGTTCTCGCGCCGACTCCAGACACGCCTGGATGAGTCTCTCGAGGGACTCGGCATCTCGTACGCCCAGTACGAGGTGATGGAGCACCTGGCCGAGCGACCCAACCTGCATGCCGAGGAGCTCGGACGCCGCGCTTCGCATCACCCGCCAGACCGCCCACGGTCTGCTGAAGCTCCTCGCCCGCGCGGACCTCATCGACCTCTTGCCATCGGATGGCGGTGCGCGGCCGGCACGCCTCACCGCGGCAGGAAGGCGGCGTCTGGGCTACGGACGTGAGGCGGTCTCGGCGTCCATGCCGAGCTCGAACGGATACCTCGCCGAGACGCGACCTCGACTTCCTCGTCGCGACCTCTGCACTCGACGCCCGGATGGCGGCTTCGCGCCCCTCGAACTGGGTGGTTCAGCTAGCAGGGCGCGCCACCGGAGACGGGCGGCAGCAGCGCGACCTCGTCCCCGTCGGCGATCGGCGTCGAACGCGCGGCGCGCTCCCCGTTGACCACGAACGACGACACCGCCGCCACGGCGGCGAACCGTTCGCCGAACCGGATGGACAACGCATCCACCACGTCGCCGACCGTCTTCGCCGCCACCTCTGCTTCCGACGCATCGGCCGCTTCCCGGAGGGCGGCGAACAACCTCACTCGGACCACGGCAGCTCCAGCATCTCGAAGACGATACGCGCGAGCCTTCGTTCGAACGCCGGGGTCAGGCCGTCCTCGGCATGACCGAACCGGTCGCCCAGCAGCAGGCGCTTGGGTTCCCCCGCCGCCTCGTACAGCCGGCGGGCGTGATCGGGTGCGAACAGGTGGTCGTCGTTCCCATGGATGATCGCGACCGGGGTCGGTGCGATCTTGCCGACGACCTCCTCGGGCGATTCGGGCTCCTCCCATCGCTCCGGGAGCCGGACGCCCCATGCGCGCAGCGCCGCGCGACCCGAGCGAGACCCGATGCGCGCGTCGAGCTGCCGGCGCGCGATCGGATCCGCTCCCCCGCGCCAATCCCAGTACGCGAGCGACGAGATGCCGACCACCGCGTCGACGCCGCCGAGGAGACCGGCGTGCCTGAGCACGGCGATCCCGCCCTGCGAGGTGCCGATGGTGACGACCTTCGCGTGCCCTTCGCGACGGGCGAGCGCGACGACCGCGTCGATGTCGTGGATCTCGGCGCCGCCGTAGTCCGAGACGCCTCCCGATCCGCCGTGACCACGCATGTCGAACGCGTAGACCGTGAACCACTCCGTCAGATGTTCTGCGAAGACCGCGAACTTCGGCTTGGCGTGCCAGCCCATCAGCCCGTGGACGAAGACGACGGCCGGCCTGCCGGCATCGTTGGGGCCCAAGCGCGTCCCGACGATCTGGACCTCATCGGACGTCAGGACCGCGAACACGTGCGCGGGGACCCGCCAACGGTGAGAGAGCGCCAGCTGCACGGTCGTCATCGCAGGTCAAGCGTACCGGCGACGATCCCGACCGGCTAAGGTGAAGGTGCCGATGGCTCTGTTGGTCCTGCTCTCCGATCGCGCTCCCGAGGTCGCCCTGCCGGCCCTCGCGGATCTGCGCTTCGACGTGAAGGTGGACGCACTCGCGGCGAGCGCGCTGGACCACGTCCGTGAGCTGGAGCCGGCCGTGTTGCTGGTCGACGCCGATGAGAACCCCGCTCAGGCGTGGTCGCTCTTGCAAGCGATCCAGGCGGCGGACCTGCAGATCCCGATCCTCGCCGTCCTCGATCCCGACGGGGTCGAGCGATACCCGTGGCACGAGGTCGTGGACGAGTTCGTGTATCCCGGCGCGCCGCCCGCGGAGATCGGGCTGCGCGTGGCGTTGCTCCGGCGGCGCGCCGGGGCGAGCGACGAGGCCACGATCCGCCTGGGAGCCCTGTCGATCGACACCGAGAGCTATCGGGTGACCGCCCAGGGGCGGCCGCTCGACCTCACGTTCAAGGAGTTCGAGCTGCTGCGGTTCCTGGCGTCCCGCGCCGGCCGCGTGTTCACGCGGCCGGCCCTCCTGCGGGAGGTCTGGGGCTATGACTTCTACGGAGGCACGCGGACCGTCGACGTGCACGTCAGGCGTCTGCGCGCCAAGCTCGGACCCGAGCACGAGCACCTGATCCAGACCGTGCGGAGCGTCGGGTACCGGGCGGCTGAGGCAGAAGACTGAGCCCTCGGCAGCGGCCTGAGGCTAGAGGTCGTACTCGAACCCGGGTACGTGACCAGCAGGAAACCATCCCAACTGAGTCTGCGCTGGAACGGACCTCGTGGACGATGAATGCGACATGAACAACGTGCTCAGGACCGCGAACTTCATCCTCTGGATGATGACACCCCTCCCCCTCGGTCTCGCGGCCCTGAGCTCGGTCCTCCGGCTCCGACCGGCGCTCGTCCCGATCCGGAACAACGGCGGGCGAGCGTCCGGCGGGGACCGGTAGGCCAACCTCGGCGGAGAGGGTCCCCGTGTCACCTCCCCCCTACGGGGGCCCTCCCCAGCCGATGTGAAGAGCGGTACACGCACGACGAAGACAACAGGCGAGAACCCAGGACCCCGGCGCCTTCGGCGCCGGGGTCCCTTCGTTACGCAGAGTTAACGGCGAAGAAACACGGACGTGCCGGCTCGCTCCTACGCTTCAAGCACGTCGTCGAGCGATGAGGGGGAAGGATCCGTGGCTACACCGAAGGACGTCCTGGCCATGTTGAAGGACAGCGACGCGGAGATCGTCGATTTCCGCTTCTGCGACCTCCCGGGCCTGATGCAGCACTTCTCGGTCCCCGCGGCCGAGCTCACCGAGGGTCTCTTCGAGGACGGGATCGGGTTCGACGGTTCGTCGATCCGTGGGTTCCAGGAGATCCAGGAGTCGGACATGCTCCTCGTCCCCGACCCCGACACCGCGTACATGGACCCGTTCACGCAGCACCGGACGCTGAACATCAACTGCTACGTGAAGGACCCCGTGACCGGCGAGATGTACAGCCGCGACCCGCGCTACATCGCGAAGAAGGCCGAGCTGTACCTCAAGCAGACCGGCATCGCGGACATCAGCTACTGGGGGCCGGAGGCCGAGTTCTACATCTTCGACTCGATCCGGTTCGACCAGAACCAGCACGAGGGCTACTACCACATCGATGCCGACGAGGGCGTCTGGAACTCGGGCGCCGAGCTGGGCGGCAAGAACCTCGGCTACCGGCCGCGTCACAAGGAGGGCTACTTCCCCCTGCCCCCCATGGACCAGTACCAGGACCTGCGGAGCGAGATGGTCCTGAACCTCGAGAAGGTCGGCATCAAGATCGAGGTGCATCACCACGAGGTCGGCACGGCGGGGCAGTCCGAGATCGACATGCGCTTCGACACGCTGCTGAAGACCGCGGACAACGTGCTGAAGTACAAGTACGTGGTCAAGAACACCGCGTGGAAGGCCGGCAAGACCGTGACGTTCATGCCGAAGCCGCTCTTCCAGGACAACGGCTCGGGCATGCACACGCACCAGAGCCTGTGGACCGACGACGAGAACCTGTTCTGGGACGAGGTCGGCTACGCGGGGATCAGCGACATGGCCCGCTACTACATCGGCGGGCTGCTCGCGCACGCGCCGTCGCTGCTCGCGTTCACCAACCCGACGACGAACTCGTACCGCCGGTTGGTGCCGGGCTACGAGGCGCCGATCAACCTGGTGTACAGCCAGCGGAACCGCAGCGCGTGCATCCGGATCCCGGTGTTCTCGAAGACGCCCGCGTCCAAGCGGCTCGAGTTCCGCACGCCGGACCCCATGTGCAACCCGTACCTCGCGTTCAGCGCGATGCTGATGGCGGGCCTCGACGGGATCAAGAACAAGATCGAGCCGCCCGAGCCGATGGACAAGGACCTGTACGACCTGCCGCCCGAAGAGAAGGCGATGGTCAAGCAGGTGCCGGGCTCGCTCGAGGAGGTGCTCGACAACCTGGAGCGCGACCACCAGTGGCTGCTCGAGGGCGGCGTGTTCACGCAGGACGTCATCGACACGTGGATCGAGTACAAGCGGACCCACGAACTCGACGCCGTGCGCCTGCGCCCGCACCCGTACGAGTTCCACCTTTACTATGACCTTTGACACTGTGACGTGAATCACAGAGAACCGCCTGGGGTGTTTGACCTGGGGGTTCTCTCATTCTCATGTCAGTAGCTGATGCCATGATTACGTTCAATGTCGCACCCGCGATTCGTCGTGAACCGAGAGGAACTTGCCTGGGCCGCGGGCGTCTTCGACGGTGAGGGGTGCTTTCCGTATCCGGCGTTCAAGCCATCGCAGCGATGCTCTGGTTCAACTCGGCCCGGTCAAGCGCGATCAGGCCAAGAGGGTCATCGCGCGTCTCGCTCGAAGATGCGTACGAGGACACCCGTTGGTCCAGTTGAGAGGCTGCCCGAGTTGTGTGGCGGACGCATGGGCCGCGAAACGAACAAGCACACGATCCTCGCAAACAACGTTGCCAGACCTTCGAGTACGCACCGATGGAAAGGTCGCTTGACACCTCGTTGATGTAAAGGTACCTTGACTCGCATGCGGAACCGGGTGCGGGACCTGCGATCGGACGCCGGCATGACCCAGTCGGATCTCGGCGACGCACTCGGCGTCTCGCGGCAGACCATCAATTCGATCGAGGGTGGGCGGTACCTGCCATCGCTGCCGCTGGCGTTCCGCATCGCTCGATTGTTCGACGTCGAGCTGGACGAGATCTTCGAGATGGAGGAGGCGGACGGATGATGCGACAGGGATCGAGGAGCGGACACCGGGGAGCGTCAACCGCCGTGCTCTTGGTGGTTGGCGGCGCCGTGGCGGCGGCCGCGTGGATCGGAGGGCATCCGGGCGTGGCGGCGGCGATGATCGGGGTCTACGTCGTCCTCGCGGTGATCGCGCTCATCTGGTCGGGAGGACGCGGAGACGTCGCCGCGATCGTGCGTGGTGGCGGGGACGAGCGACAGCAGGCGCTGGATCTGCGAGCCACGGCGGCCGCGGGCATCGTGACGACACTCGTCGCGATCTCAGGTGCCATCGTGAGCATCGCGCGGACCGGGGGGAACCCGGGGCCGTACGGCGTGATCTGCATGGTGCTCGGCATCAGCTACGGCGTCGCGCTCGCCGTCCTCCGCTGGCGCACGTAGCGAGCGGGACGGGCGCTGAGTCGGCCACCCAGCGCCCGTCCCGTCCCCTCGTGGGGAAGTGCTCCGGCGGCTACTTCCAGCCGTCGATCTCCAGGATCGTGGCCTGACCGCTGATGTTGTGCTGCACGCTGACGAAGTACCGGGTGCCGGTGCCGTCGAAGATGCCGCCGGTCCACTCGGCCGTCAGGTCGTTCAGCGTCGCGACGCGCACGCAGCCGTCCGACAGCAGGTCCTGGTCCGCGCCGTCGGGCAGGCAGTCCCAGATGTCGTTGTTGTGCGGGCTCTCGAACGTCGTCTCGGCGTCCTCGTTCAGGACGACGTTGCCCCTCCGGGGCTGGATGTCGATGTTGTCCGGCATGTTGATGCCCTGACTGGTGCCGCCGAACACGAACGGCTGCACCTCGGGAACCGCCGTGTTCGCCTCGGCGTCGGCCACCGTCCCATCGGTGAAGCAGATCACCTGACCGTAGAGGTGGTTGGTCTCATCCCCGGTGTCGGGGCTGCACACGCGCACGAGCCCGTGCTGCAGCGCGATCGGGTCGAGGTCCGCGTCCTCCGGGCGGTAGTACCCGCTGAGCCCGGCGGCGAGTCCTTCGGCCTCGAGGTCCGGATCGGTCGCGTGCGGCAGCGGCACCCATCGGGCGAACCCGAACTCCCGTCCCTGGCCGTAGTTCGTGCCGAGGCCGACCCGCAGGCCGTAGACCTCACCCGAGGCGTACGGCGAGTCGGAGAGATGCGTGATCCAGTGGTTGCCGGAGAACGGGTTGTCCGGGACGAACTTGAAGTACGCGTCGCCGGGGCCGCCGCTCTTCGGACCGAACCCCGAGTCGTCGCCATCGAGGTATGTCGTGCCGTCGTTCAGGATCGCGAGGCCCTCGAAGGCATCACGTCCCAAAGCGGTACGCGTGACCAGGTGGCTGGCTCCCACACCGCCGGTGAAGAGGCCGGTCGTCCGGTCGAGCGTGACGCCCGTGGTGTGGATCGGATCGATCAGCTCGTAGAGACGGCCGCCGGTCGGCCCGCCGCCGGCCTCCTCGCCGAACACGATCGTTCCCCACGGCGTGCGCCGGGTCGGGTCGCAGCTCGTGGTCCCCGTCACGATGGTTGACACGATCCCCGTCGCCAGTTCGATCCGCACCAGACCCGGGTCGGTCGTGCCCTCTTCGTTGCAGGCGATCAGGTAGGTCGGGTTCCAGTCGTTCGGCCACAGCGTGATCTGGTCGTCGACCGCGGGCCCCTGCGTGGTGATGACCTTCGCCGTCAGGCCGCTGGCGAGGGTCACCAGCGTGGTCGGATCGGCTTGCGCATCCGACTGCGACACCTGCAGGGTCGACGAGTTCGCGAGGGGATGCCCCACGCCGAACAACGGGAACGAGAAGTTGGACAACTGCTGGTCGCGGAACAGGCCGAAGCTGAAATCGGCGACCGCCGCGGTCGCGGTGATCGCCAGCACGGCTCCGATCGCGACGATCACGATCGTGATGCGTTTCTTCATCCGGTGCCCTCCTCGTTCTCCGGCGGACGGCGGGTCCGTCCCTCTGGTCGCCCCGTGTTCTAGTGGGGCGAAGCGTCCAGCCGTCGAACAGCACCCATCCGTGAAGCAACGCCCCGAAGAACTTGCCCCGGCAGGCGGCCCCGACTCCGCCGGTACAGTGGTGGAGGTGCCCCGCAACTTCCTCCAACGTCTCCGGGCCGACGGCGCCTGGCTCCTCACACCCGTGCTCATCGGGATCGTGGGTGCCTGGTTGGCGCTCGGCGCCTTCGGCCATCAGACCTCGACGATGGGACCGTTCCACGTGCGGTTCGACGCCTCGTTCGGGCGAGGAGTCACCGACATCGCCCTCCCGCCGCTCGGCACCCTCCGCGCGAACACCCACCTGGCACCGCTGCATCTCCGGGCGACGCTGCAGGATGTCGACGTCGATGCGCTCCAGCCCTTCGTCACGAGCCCGGACGGGCCGACACGCCTGGCTGCGGATCTGGAACGGGAGACCCTCGACCGCACGGTGCCGTTCGCGTTCTGGCTCCTCGAGATCGGAAGCCTGGGCGCCCTCGCCCTGGGCGCGCTGGTCTTCCGCGACACGAGGCGCGCGGCCGCGGCGTTACTGGCCGGGCTCATCGCGGTCGCCGCCGCGGAGGGGCTCACGCTGGCGACGTTCGACCCGCAGGCGTTCCTTACCCCGAGCTACACCGGGACGCTGGCTCTGGCGCCACAACTGTTCGGCCCCGTGGAGGGCACGATCAGGCGTGTCGGCTACTTCCGCGACGAGCTGGAGCGGATCGTGGCGAGCGCCGGCCAGGCGTACGCGGCCGTCGAGGCCAACCCGCTCGGCCGGGGCGACGAGATCACCGTGCTGCACATCTCTGATATCCACCTGTCCACGCTCGGGTACGGGTTCGCGTTGCAGCTGGCGCAGAGCTTCAACGTCGACATGGTGCTCGACACGGGCGACACCGGATCGTTCGGCACGACCGCGGATCAGGCGATCTTGACGTGGGTGCCCCGGTTCGACCGGCCGTACGTGTTCGTGCGCGGCAGTCACGACTCGGTCGCGTTCCAGCAGGCCGTGGCGGCCTATCCGAACGCGACCGTGCTCGACGGCAACGCCACCGACGTCGCCGGTCTCACGATCTACGGGCTCGGCGACCCGTACTTCGTCAGCGCGCGAGGGGCGCCGAAGACCGACGACCAGATCGCGCGTCTGGTCGGAAGCGTCGCGCCGGGGCTCCGCGACGACGTTCGCGCGCTGCCACGACCGCCCGACATCGTGGCCGTGCACGACGAGCGGATGGCCGAGCTCGCCGCCGGGTACGCGCCGGTGGTCGCGAGCGGTCACTTCCACGTGAACCAAGACCGGGCCGAGGACGGCACGCTCTTCCTCCAGGTGGGTACGACCGGAGGTGCGGGACCGACCGGCTTCACGCCCGAAGGCGATGTCCCGTTCTCGGCCGAGATCCTCTACTTCCGCGCGAGCGGCGACGGCACGAACCGGTTGATCGCGTGGGACGTCATCCAGGAGCTCCCCGCGACAGGCAGCTTCTCGGTCAAGCGCCACGTGGTGGCGACCGACTACGGATCGCTCAGCCCGAGCCCGCCTCCGGAGCCCACGCCGAGCACGTCGGCGGTGCCGACCGGCCCGTCCGGCTCGTCGGGGTGACGTCCATCGGCGTGGCCCGCCGCCGATGGGTCCTCTGGCCCTCCCCTCCCCCATCCGCGCGCACGAAGCTGGCCCCAGCGGAGGTGATCGCGATGGGTACGACGATGGATGTTCGACCACACACGGGATTCGACGGAAGGTATCTGGGGTTGACGACCTTCAAGCGCGACGGCACGGGGGTGACGACCCCGGTGTGGTTCGTGCGCGAAGCCGGACGGCTCCTGGTCGAGACCGACCCGGAGTCCTACAAGGTGAAGCGGATCCTGCGCGAGCCCACGGTCAGCGTGACGCTCTGCACCGCCCGGGGCCGATTGCTCGAGATCCCCGTCCCGGCGCACGCGGAGGTCTTGCCCGACGACGAGGTCCCGCGCGTCGAGGCCCTGATGGCGCGGAAGTACCGGTGGGACATGCTGATCTTCAAGCCGCTCCGGGCGATCCAACGGGTCCTCCACATCGGCCGGTACCGCGGGAAGACGATCATCCTGGCCATCACGCCGACGTGACCTCGGCTTGCGTGGGGTGGGCGCACCTCGCAGGATGTGACCCTCGCACGTAAAGGGGTCAGCATGCGCAAGGTGCTCTCGCTCGTTTCGGTCGTGGCGCTCGTCGCGACCGTCGGATATGCGGCCGGGGCGGCGGCGTCGCACGGTGCGCACGTGCCGGGACCGACACACGTTGCCGGGTTCAGCCGGGTCGTGTTCCTGAGCCACGTGAACGACCCGGCGGTGATCCCGGGTTCCCCGGCGACCCGACGTTCTCGCTGAGACCTCGTTCACCGTGGCGAAGGACGGCTTCTACCTGCAGTAGCGACCGCCGGATACGCGGCCGGGGCGGCGGCGTCACTCGGCGTCGCGCGAGCCGGAACCGACACGTCGCTGCCGGGTGCGCCCTCGACGGTCTTCGGGCTCATCCCGTAGGAGCCCGCATGACCGGAACGCGGGATCGGGTCGAACGGCGCATCGTCACGGTCCTGTTCGCCGACCTCGTCGGCTTCACGAGCCTGTCCGAAGGCCTCGACCCCGAGGACGTCGCCACCGTGCAGACGGCGTACTTCGACACGATCCGCGACGCGGTCTCGCGGTACGGCGGCCAGCTCGAGAAGTTCATCGGCGACGCCGCGATGGCGGTGTTCGGCATCCCGATCGCGCGCGACGACGATATGGAGCGTGCCGTACGTGCGGGGCTCGCGATCGCATCCGCCGTCGGTCAGATCGGTGTCGGTCTCGGCCTGGACGAGGACGCCCTGCAGGTCCGCGTCGGCGTCAACACGGGCGAGATCGCGTACTCGCTCGGTCCGGACGGGTGGCGCGCGACCGGCGACGCGGTGAACGTGGCCGCCCGGTTGCAGACCGCGGCACCGACCGGCGGGGTGCTCGTCGGGCCCACCACGGCGCTCGGCGTCGCCGGCGCCATCGAGTTGGAGGAGGCCGGCGCGCTCACCTTGAAGGGGAAGTCCGAGCCGCTCTCCGCGTGGCACGCGACCGGGTTGCTCGCCGAGCCCTCTCGGGATCACGCGATGGGCAGCCTGCACGCGCCGATGCTCGGCCGGGAGCGGGAGATGACCGCCCTCCGGGCGGCACTCGGACAGATCCGCAGCGGCTCGAACACGAGGGCGACGGTGATCGCGCCCCCCGGGGTCGGGAAGACGAGGCTCGTGGGCGAGTTCGCCGCAACGGCGGCGGAAGGCGGCGTCACGATCCTTCGCGCACGTCTTCGGCCCGACGTCGTGGCACCGTACGCGGGGGTCGCGCAACTGCTCCGGGAGGCCCTCGGCGATCCGGCGCCGGGCGTGCACGGCTCGGTCGCGACGGCCGACGTGCTCCGCACCCGGCTGCGGACCCGCGGTGCGACCGAGGAGCGATCGAGCGTCGTGACGGCTGAGGCGCTCGCCGTCGTGGCGGCGGACCGGCCGGCCCCGGTCGACGCCGGACCCGGGGGCGACGAGCGACGGGAAGCTCGGTTCCGCTCCTGGCTCGAGGCGTTCGACGCGCTCGCCGGAACACCGCAGGTCTGGATCATCGAGGACGTGCACTGGAGCGGCGCGGACCTCCTCGCGTTCCTCGACCTGGCCGGATGCGACACGTCGGCGTACGGGCGGCTCGTCCTCTGCACCGCCCGGCCCTCGATCCGCGACACGGCGGAAACCTGGCTGCACGCGGAGGGCAGCTCGACGCTCGACCTTCCGTCCTTGTCGACGCCGGACGCGCGCCGGCTGATCGACGAGCTCGTCGGCGGCGCGGTCTCCCCCGACCTCGCCGTCGCGATCGTCGAGCGCTCGGACGGGAACCCACTGTTCATCGAGGAGCTGTTCCGAACGTGGAGCGGCACCGGCGTCCTGGTGCGGCAGGGGACGGGCTGGAGGATGGACGGGACCGCCGAGATACGGCTCCCGGCCACGGTTCAGGCGATCTATGCGGCGCAGCTCGACGACCTCCCGAACGACGCGCGCGACGTGGCGCGAAAGGGTTCGGTCGCCGGACGACGGTTCCCGGTCGACGCGCTGGCGAGCCTGGAGGCGACGAGCTCGGCGCTCCCGGGCATCGACGTGCTCGCCCGCCGAGCGCTGGTCGCCGGCCCCACGGACGACCCGCTCGTCGGGCGCACGTACGCCTATCGTCACGCGCTGCTGCGCGACGCCGGCTATGCGAGCCTCTCGCGTTCGGATCGTGCGCGACTCCACGTCCGCCTCGCACGCTGGCTGGAGTCCACCGTCCGTCCCGATCAGCCGCAGATCGCCGAGCTGATCGGCGCCCAGTACGAGCGGGCGCTCGAGAGTGCCCCGGCGCTCTCGGGCGATCTCGGTGAAGGCCTGAGCAGGTCCGACGTGGCGACGCTCGCGGCTCGATGGCTCGAGGAAGCGGCTCGCTGGGCGTCCGGGATCGCGGCGTTGGAGGCCGCAAGATCGCTGTTCGCGCGATCGTTCTCCCTGACGCCCGAGGACCAGCCGCTCGTGCGAGCCCGGCGTCTGCTGGCACTCGGCGAGGCGACCGCGTTCGGCGCCGACATGGACGAGGGGCTGCAGCGGGTGCAGGAGGCGATGACGTCGTTCCGCGCGCTGATGACGGCGAGTGACATGCCGGCCGACGGGATCGAGGAGGCGAGGGACGGCTACGCCCGCGCGGCAACGCTCGTCGGTCGCGTCTACGGCCAACAGCTCCGGTTCCACGACATGGTCGAGCTCGCGGATCGGGTCCTGGGCGAGATCGGAGACCGCGACGACACGGCGACGGCGCGGATGCTGGTCACGCGCGCGCTCGGCCGGGGCATGATCTCGGAGACGCACCTCGAAGGCGATCGGCCGGAGCTGGATCGCGCGATCGAGATCGCGCGATCCTCCGGCGATCACGAGCTCGAGCTGGATGCCCTCGCGATCTTGGCGACCGACGTGGCCGACTTCGCGTTGATCGAGACGGCTGCCGTCGAGCACGGCCGGTGGGACGTCGCCATCAGGGCCGCGCGAGCACAGGGCGGGATGTTGCTCCCCGACCACGCGGCCGAGAGCCTGCGCGCGGCCGATCGGATCGCCGGGCTCGCGGAGAGCCGCGGGTTCACGGAGGAACGGGCCTGGGACGACTACCTCCGGACGGAGTGCGGGCTGGTGTCGGGCGACTGGAGCCTCGCGTGGGAGGCGGGTCTCCGAGCGATCGACCTGGGCGAGCGAAACGCGTACCACCGCGCCGTCGTGCGGACGTGGGCCGCGCTCGTGCCTATCGCGGATGCGACGGGCGATGTCGACGCCCTCCGCCGCGCCCGCGCCTGGTTCGTCGAGCACGACGACGTGTTCCCCGACAGCCCGTACGGACGTCTGGTCCGGTCGACGGCCTCCCTCGCGTTCGAGCGTGTGGGTATGGATCCGATCTCGACCTCGACGCCCGAGTGGCTGGAGGGATCGATCGAATCGGCGTGGGAGGAGCTGCCGAGCTGGTTCGGGGATATCGAGATCGTCGTGCGATCGTGGCTCGAGCTCGGCCAGGTCGACGCCGCGCGCGCATGGCTCAGCCGATATGACGCGGTGAAAGGGCCCGACCCGTCGCTGCTCGGTCGGGCGGTCGACGCGCTGCTCGAGGCGAGGACGCGATCGGGTGAAGGAGCCGTCGCCGCTGCGGTCGCCGATCCCGCGCGCGAAGCACTCGCGCTCGCTCGTGACGTCCCGGCGCCGTGGTGGATCGCCAAGGCGCTCCGGGAACTCGAGCGAGCGAGCGAGGCGTCGCCGGCAGAGGTTGACGAGGCGACCGCGATCCGACGTCGTTTGGGAATGCGGTAGCTCCTCCACTATCCTGCGGGCATGGTCCGATTCCTGGTGCGCACCCTGGTGATGGTCCTCGCGAATGCGGTGGGCTTGGCCGTCGCCGCGATCGTCTTGGATGGCATGAAGATCGATGCGACCTCGTTCATCGAAGCGATCGTCATCTTCACGGTCGCGTTCGCGTTGATGACGCCGTTCATGGCGAATCAGCTGCGGAAACGACAGTCCTCGGCCCTCGGGGGGGTCGCCCTGATCGCCACGTTGATCGCGCTGATCATCACCGACCTCATCTCCGATGGGCTCACGATCGATGGCATCGGGACGTGGGTCGCGGCCACGGTGATCGTCTGGGTCGCGTCGCTCCTGGCGGCGTTCATCCTCCCGTACCTCGGTCTGAAGAAGTACATGGAGGAGAAGAAGCAGTAGGACTCGTTCACGCCTTCGAGGCGTGGAACCGGGAGGCGGCGAGCGCCGCTCTCACGCGCTCGAGTTGCTCGGCGATCGCGTCCAGACGCAGGTCGACACCCTCCAGCGAGCCGCCCTTCGCCAGTTCCTCGAGTTGCCGCGCAACGACGGCCAGATCCGTCGCGCCGAACGTCGCCGCGTTCGACGTGAGGGTATGCAGCGCACGCCGGACCTCGCCGGCGTCTCCCGACGCGACACCGGCCCGCGCCGTCTCGACCAGCGCGGGGGCGTCGGTGAGGAACTGATCGATCAGCTCGGACACGATCGCTCCGTCCCCTCCCATGCTGTCGACGAGTCGCTGCACGACCCGTTCGTCGAACACTCCAGGCGAGGGAGCGTGAGGCTCCCCACGCCGCGGCGCACGCTCGAGCGCCGCCACCAGGTCCTCGATCCGGATCGGTTTCACGACGTAGTCGTTCATGCCGGCCGCCAGGAACCGTTCGCGATCGCCCTGCATCGCCTCGGCGGTCATCGCGACGATCCACGGACGCTCGCCGGGCTCCCAGCGTTCGAGGATCCGCCGCGTCGCCTCGACGCCGTCCATCTCCGGCATCTGCACGTCGCTGAGCAACAGGTCGTACGGCTGCCGTTCGAGCGCCTCGAGCGCCTCGATGCCGTTCCCGGCGACGTCGGCGCGATAGCCGAGCTTCTCGAGCATCCGGATCGCGAGGGTTTGGTTCACGGCGTTGTCCTCGGCCAGCAGGATGCGGAGCGGGTGCTTGGCGCCCAGCTCCGGATCGATCACGCTCGCGGCGCCCTCGTCGCGATCCGCAAGTTCGGTCCCGAGCACCGACGCGAGCGCCGCCTGCAACGGCGACGCCTTGATCGGCTTGGTCACGAACGCGCCGACCCCGGCCGTCTCCCATCGGGGATCCGACTCGATCTCGCGCCGCCCGACCGACGATGCGATCACGACGGGGACGCCGGGTGACCGCTCGTGGAGGCGCGCGGCGACGTCCAACCCGTCCGGACCCGGCATCAGCATGTCGAGCACGGCGACGTCCACCGCACCGTCCCCGAGCATCGCCAGCGCCGACCCTCCGTCCGGCGCCTCCAGCACGTCCATCCCCCAGGCGCCGAGCAGCGCGGTCATGAGTCGCCGGTTCGTGGCGTTGTCGTCCACGACGAGCGCGCGGCGTCCGGCGAACGACCCATCCCGGCGGAGCGCGGTCGGGGACATGTCCGTGGCCCCGGCCTCGATCGTCAGGTGGAACGTGCTCCCCTCGCCCGGCACACCGGTGCTCTCGACCCACACGGTGCCGTCCATCAGCTCCGCGAGCCGCTGGCTGATCGCCAGTCCGAGCCCGGTCCCGCCGTACCGGCGGCTCGTCGAGACGTCGGCCTGACTGAACGAGCGGAACAGCCGATCGATCCGGTCCGGCGGGATGCCGATCCCCGTGTCGCGAACCGTCACCTCGAACCCCACCCTCTCGGCCGCGTGCGCCGGCGCGGACGACACCGTCACGGCCACCTCACCCTGCTCCGTGAACTTCACCGCGTTGTTCAGCAGGTTCAGCAGGATCTGGCGCAAGCGGCTGACGTCCCCGATCGCCACCTCCGGCGTGCCCGGCTCGATCCAGTACGCGACCTCGATGCCTTTCTTCGCCGCCGTCGGACCGACCAGCTCGACGGCCGACTCGATACACCCACGAACGTCGAACGGGGTCTCCTCCAGATCCATCTTGCCGGCTTCGATCTTCGAGAAATCCAGGATGTCGTTGATGATCGCCAGGAGCGCCTCACCGCTCGACGAGACCGTCGTCGCGTACTCCCGCTGCTCGTCGTTCAGGTCGGTCCCGAGCAGCAGCCCGCTCATGCCGATGATCGCGTTCATCGGGGTGCGGATCTCGTGGCTCATCGTGGCCAGGAACGCGCTCTTCGCCTCGTTCGCGGCATCGGCGCTCCGCCTGGCCTCCTGCAGTTCCGTGACGTCGTGGTAGATCGCGTAGTAGCCCTGGTGATCGCCGTCGACCACCAACGGAACGATGTCGATCTCGACCTCCACGTACTTCCCGTCTGCCCGCATCCGGCGGGTCAGCCGATGCGATCGGCCGTGCTCCATCGCCTCGCGGACGATCTCCTGGCCCTCGTCGAGGTACTCGGACGACTTGATCACGAGCGAGTCGATCGTGCGGCCGATCGCGTCCTTCGCCGAATACCCGAACAGATGCTCCGCGGCCGGGTTCCAGCCCGAGACCACCTCATCCCGATCCATCGTGACGACCGCGACCGGACTGATGTCGACGAGCGACTCGAAGTACTGCTTCTGCGTGCCGATCTGCTGGAACAGGCGCGCGGTCTCGATCGCGATCGCCGCCTGCTGCGAGAGACCCACGAGGAAGTTGAGATCCTCATCCGTGAAGAGGTCGGCCGGTGCGGACCGCCAGACGGCCATCATGCCGATGACGCGCCCGCGAGCCATGAGCGGGGCCGCCATCAGGCGTTCTTCGTCCTCCTCCTCCGAGCCCGGGATGCGGACCGCTCGCGGATCGCTCGCAAGATCGTTCACGACCTCGGCGGCACCGCGGCTCGCCAGGTCACCGACCACACCCTCGCCGATGCGGATCGCGTCCGCCATGATCAGCTCGGCGACATCGCCGATGGCCACGAGGGGGAGGTATCGATCCGACCCCGGACCCTCCTCCAGGAAGACCGCGCTCGTATCGGCCTGCAGCAGATCCTTCGCCCGTTCGCCGATCCGGCGGATCACCGCGTCGAGGTCGAGCAGGCCGCCCACCTCGCGCCCCAGCTCGGCCAGCGCGGCCATCTCGCTCCCGCGCCGCTGCGCCTCATCGAACAACCGCACGTTCTCCAGCGCCACGCTCAGACTCGCGGCGAGCGTCTCGAGGAGACGCGCGTCGGCCTCGGTGAACGCGTTCTCGCGATCGAGGTTCTGCAGCGAGATCCGACCGGTCGCCTCGCCGCCGACGATGAGCGGCACGAACAGCCCCGACTTCGGCTCCTCGCCCGACCCGATCACTCTTCCGGCGTACCGCTCGAACGACGCCACATCGTGGAGCAACAACGTCTCGCGGCTCTCGAGGACATGGCGGCTCAAACTCGGCTCCGATAGATCGGATGGCTCGTCCGGATACCGGACACCGCGCTCGATCGCATAGAGGAAATGCATGAGGCCCGTAGCGCGATCGACGATCGCGATGTCGACGACCTGCGCGTCGAAGATCTCCTGGATCCGGTCGCCGACGAAGTCATAGGCGGCCTGCATCCCGAGGTTCTCCGCGAGTCCACGTTGCACCTCGTTGACGAGCGCGAGTTCCTCGTTGCGGTGGCTGGTCTCCTCGAACAGGCGCGCGTTCTCGAGGGCGACGGTCAAGCTGCCGGCGAGCGTGGTCAGCAGACGGACGTCGTCGTCGCTGAACGCGTGCTCCCGATCCAGGTTCTGGAGCGAGATCACGCCGACCCCACGATCGCCTACCAGCAGAGGCACGAAGACCGAAGACTTCGGCGCTTCACCCGCAAGGACGGCGGGTTGTCCGACCTTCGCGGAGGCGCCCTGGATGTCCTCGTTGACGACGACCGCCTCGCGGGTCTCGAGCGCGACCTTGCGGAACCCCATCACGTCTATAGGCTCGTGAACCATCCGAACGCCGCGTTCGATCGTGTACGGGAACGACATCCGTCCCGGGTCCGCGTCCACGATGCCGATGTCGACCACCTGCGCGTCGAAGATCTCCTGGATGCGGTCACCCATCACGTCGAACATCGCCTGCATCTCGAGCCGTTCGGCCAGACCACGGCGAACGTCGCTGATCAACGCGAGCTCACTGTTGCGCTGACGGATCTCCTCGAACAACCGCGCGTTTTCGAGCGCCACGCTGAGGCTCCCGGCGAGCGTGGTCAGGAGGCGCACGTCCGCGTCGCTGAACGCGTGCTCGCGGTCCAGGTTCTGTAGCGAGATCACGCCGATCCCTCGGTCACCGACGATCAAGGGAACGAACACCGACGACTTCGGCGGCTCGCCGGCCAGCACGAACGGCTGTCCGGCCGCAAGGGATGCGGCTTCGGCGTCCTCGTTGATCACGACGGGCTCGCGCGTCTCGAGCGCGATCCTCCGGAGTCCGATCACCTCGATCGGCTCATCGGGGAACCGCACGCCGCGCTCGATCGTGTACGGGAAATGGATCAGCGCGCTGGTGGGGTCCAGGAAGCCGATGTCGACGACCTGAGCATCGAAGATCTCCTGGATCCGGTCGCCGACCAGGTCGTACATCGCCTGCATCTCGAGCCGTTCGGCGAGCCCTCGCTGCACATCGTTCACCAGCGCGAGCTCGGCGCTTCGCTGTCGCGTCTCGTTGAGCAGGCGCGTGCGCTCGAGGGCGGTCGCGATGTGCTCGCCGACGACGGTCAGGATCTCCAGGTCCGCTTCGGTCAGCCGCTTGTCCGGCGTGTACGTCTGGACGACCAGGACCCCCAGGGTTCTGCCTTCAGCCTTCAGGGGGACGCCCAGCCAGTCCTGCCCGATCTCCCCGAGCTCCTCGAATTCACCGGCGGCG
Organism: uncultured Actinomycetes bacterium; assembly: GCA_963736335.1. Classification (GTDB taxonomy): domain Bacteria; phylum Actinomycetota; class UBA4738; order UBA4738; family HRBIN12; genus JBBQVZ01. The sequence goes on from CAVTOC010000006.1 coordinate 487,317, forward strand.
GACAGACGCTCGGATCCCGCTGGATCGAGAAGCAACGGCTTGCCGACGCGAAGGAGGTACGCGGTCGTCCCTCTCGCGTTGCCGACGCCGAACGATTCCCACACGTTCGGGTCCGGGATGTCCGGATCGACCTCGTCCACGAAGTACGGGAAGTTGATCATCTGGCGCTCGGCGTCGTAGAGCGCGATGTAGAAGTTGCTGGCGTCCATCAGCTCGCCGACGATGGCATGCATCGCCGCGTAGAACTCCTGCATGTCCGTGACGGCGCCCGCCGCCTGGGCGATCCGGTACAGCGCGGCGTCGATCCGTGCCTGGGCCTCGAGCTCGTCGACCCGGCGTTTCAGGGCCTTCTCGTCGCCCTTCTTCTTCTTCTTGCCCATCAGCGCCCCGTCGGTTCCTCGATGCCCCAGATCTTCATCCGGGAACGGCGCCCACGGATCTCGAATTCGTCGACGAAGACCAGCCCGTCCGTCGACCGGAGCGAGGCGTACGTGCCCTCGGCGAGCAGCACGGCGTGCGGCGTCTGTTTGGTGAGTCCTTCGATCCGCGAAGCGGTGTTCACCGTGTCGCCGATCACCGCGTACTCCAACCGCCGTTCCGATCCCACGCTGCCGGACATCACCGGACCGGAGTTGAGGCCGATCCCCATCCGGAAGCCGTCGCCGATCCCGGACGTCTCGAGCCACTCGTTGAACTCGGGGAGCTTCTCGGTGACCATCGACCGAGCCGCCTCGACCGCCCGATCCGCGTGATCGTCCATCGGCACGGGCGCGCCGAACGCAGCCATGACGCCGTCGCCCATGTAGTCGACGAGCGTGCCGCCGTGATCCAGGACCGCGTCGGTCATGAGCCCCAGATACCGGTTGAGCACGTCGATCACCTGGTCGACCGGCCGCGCCTCCGCGAACGGGGTGAAGCCTCGGAGATCGCCGAACAGGACGGTCCCGGTCAACGACTCCGCCGGGATCGTGGATCCGCCGTCGGTTCGGTCGAGCAGCGCGCCGACGACCGACTCCGGTACGAACCGCGCGAAGACGCTCCGCACGCGTTGCTGCTCCAGGTCGTGCAGCGCCTTGCGGTTCAGCCCCGCGTTCACCCGCGCGCGAAGGATCACCGGATCGAACGGCTTCGGGAGGAAGTCCTCGGCCCCCATCTCGATGCACCGGACCACGCTCTCGGCGTCGTCGACGCCGCTGATCACGATCACCGGCAGGTGGCGCAGTGCGTCGTCGCCCTTGATGCGCTCCAGCACCTCGATCCCGTCCATACCGGGCATGACCAGGTCCAGCAGGACGACGTCGGGAGGATCTTCGGCGAGCATGGCGAGCGCGGTGGCGCCGTCACCGGCCGACGAGGTGCGATGCCCTTGATGCTCCAGGGTTGCGGTGAGGAGTCGACGATTCAGGGGGTCGTCGTCGATCACCAGGATGTTACCCACGCCATCTCCTCGGGTCGGCCGGAGTCTTTCACGCACGAGAGCGGGCGTCACGGCTGCGGCATCCAGGAACCGACCGCGACGCGGAAGGGCTGGACCTCGACCTGCTGCCAGACGCCGTCCGTCACGTAGGGGTCGTGCTCGAGCCACGCGTCGAGCTCGGCGCGCGAGGGAAAGTCGACCAGGAGCACGGAGCCGCGCATGTTCCCATCGTCGTCCAGGATCGCGCCGCCCATCAGGATGTTGCCGGCGTCCACGAGCGGCTGGATCCCGTCCAGATGGTGCGGCCGCACCGCCTGCCGGCGCGCCACCGCGTCGGCGTCGGTCCCGTCACGGGCGATGACCACGAACTGCATCGCTGCTCCTTCCGCTCGGTCGAGGCATGCTGTCGAGTATGGACGCGGTGCTGCACGTCGACATGGACGAGTTCATCGCGGCGGTCGAGGTGCTGCGCCGCCCGGAGCTCCGCGGCAAGCCGGTCGTCGTGGGCGGCGACGGCGACCCGACGAAGCGCGGCGTGGTCTCGACCGCGAACTACGAGGCGCGGGCGTTCGGGATCGGCTCCGCGATGCCGCTGCGGACCGCGTTCAAGCGGAACCCCGACGCGGTGTTCCTGGCGGTCGACGCGCCGGCGTACCTGGAGGCGTCGAGCCGCGTGATGGACGTGCTCCGGTCGTTCCCAGCCGTCGTCGAGGTGCTGGGGTGGGACGAGGCGTTCATGGCCGTGTCGACCGACGATCCCGAGGCGCTCGCTCGCGACGTGCAGGCCGCGGTGCTGCGAGCGGACGGAGCTGTGGTGCTCGATCGGCGTCGGCGACACGAAGATCCGCGCGAAGCTCGGCAGCGGGTTCGCCAAGCCTCGAGGCGTGTTCCGCCTGACGCGCGAGAACTGGGACGAGGTGATGGGCGGCCAGCCGACCGACGCGCTGTGGGGCATCGGCTCGAAGACCGCCCGGAAGCTGGCCTCGCTCGGTTTACGCACGGTGGCGGAGCTCGCGGCGGTGGACGAGTCGACGCTGGCGTCGGCGTTCGGCCCGAAGACCGGTCCGTGGCTGCGACAGCTCGCGACCGGGGAGGGCGGCTCGGAGGTGAGCGCGGAGCCGTGGGTGCCGAAAGGGGTCAGCCGCGAACGCACGTTCCAACAGGACCTGGAGGATCCGGATGAGATCCGACGCGAGCTGATCCGCCTGACCCACGAGCTGATGGAAGACCTGGAGCGCGACGGCCGCCCCGTGATCCGCGTGACCGTCAAGGTGCGGTTTGCCCCATTCTTCACGCAGCAGCGGAGCGTGAAGCTGGCTGAACCGACGTTGGATGCTGATGAAATCGAGACGGGCGTACTGGCCGCACTTAATCGATTCGAATTCGACCGACGGGTCCGGCTACTAGGCACGAGGGTCGAGTTCGCTAGCAGCTCCGCTGCCTAGTTCCACAAAGTAGTTCGCATGTGCTAGACACGTGACATGCGGCTTCGTCTTTTCAACTTTCGACACGCACAAGAGATCCTCGAAACGCAACCTGCATGGATCGAGCTACATGACCAAGCAGCCACCATCGAGAGAGCAGACATCCTCTCTGCTCATCAAGCCTTCGCCGAGGAAGGGAAGCGCGTCCCCGCTGGCGGACAAACCGCCATGAACAGAGTATTTCGTGAGCGACTGCTGCCCTTGCACTGGAGGCCCGAACCACGACTCTTCACCGCCCACGAGCAAGGCCTTCGGAAATGGAAGATGGACTTCATCAAAGACCGAATCGGCGTTGAAGTTTCCTTCAATCATGCCGAGGCGATTCCATGGACCTTCACCCGACTGAACATCGCGGGCGAGTCAGACCAGGTCGTGGACGAAAGTCGAATCGACGTCGGCGTGGCCCTTTTCGCAACGGAGCACCTGAAGAGCTGGTCAAGGATGGACAGCGCCGTCGGCACTTTCGAGGTGGCGCAAGCCTGGCTCGCAATGATGAAACCGATCATGCCAATTCCGATTCTGTTAGTCGGCCTCGACACAGAGGGTTGGGCTTCGACCGACGCATTCAGGGGAACAGGATCAGGGACAGAACACCCGCGCCGGACGCCTAAGACTCCAGCGAGGCTGCCACTCTCGCTACAAGGCCAATAACGAGCGCATTTCCCATCATGAAGGCACGCCGACCGTCGGGCATCCCCGTGTCGGTCCAGTCGTCTTCGAAGCCATTCAGTCGCTCTAGCTCCTTGGGCACGAGGCGTCGAAACTTCCCACTTGGGGTTTGGATGACGTGCTTGAATCGCGAAGGCGTTGAGCCACCTTCACCGGTGAGGATCGTGCGCGCCGGTTGGTCGAGGCGGTCGGGGAACGAGATCGCGCCCTCTGTGTAGAAGTACTCGTGACCGTTCGCGGCGCGCCGCGCTTCACGCTTGGCACCCTTGAGGTACTCCCATTGCGGGATCTGCGAAGTGGGGATGAAGAACGACTCTGGCACCTCGTCGTCAGGAACCAGCAACTCGCCGAGCATCTGGTGCTTCCCGTCGTAGTTGGGCTCGACCTTCCGGGTCCAGATGCGACGGTCCCACATGACGCCGGCATTCTGGAAAGGCGTGACCTTGTTGCCCCAGCCGAAACGAGCCGTGATCTCTGACGGATGCTCGCGGAACTCCATGTCTGGCATCTCGAGGTGCACGTCGACATCGTCGGACGGCCAGACCTTCAGCGCGCGCGCCAACACGCCTTCCTCGTACAGCCACTGGAGCGGACTCCCCCACGTCGGCTGACGATCGACCGAGATGCTCCGCGACGATGAACACGCGTCGACGGCGCTGCGGGAACCCGTAGTCGGCGGCGTTCACGACGCGCCATTCCACCCGGTAACCGAGGTCGGATAGACACGCGAGGATGATCGCGAAGTCACGGCCGCGTTGGGTCGCCGGTGACTTCAGCAGTCGATCGACGTTCTCGAGGAAGACGAACCGAGGACGGCGGATCCTCCAGGATCTGGTGGATCGCCCACCAGAGGACCCCCTTCTTCCCCTCGATCCCCGCCGCTTGACTCAGCGTCTTCGCGACGGAGTAGTCCTGGCATGGGAACCCGCCCACCAGCAGAGCGTGTTCAGGCACCTGGTCGAGGACGGTGTTGATGTCCTCGTTAACGAGGATGTCCGAGCCGAAATGCGCCCGGTAGCAGTCCGCCGCGTGTTGCGTCTTGGTCGAGGGCTCCCACTGGTTCGCCCAGCTGACGTCCCAGCCGGCTTCGCGAAGCGCCAGGTGGAACCCACCCACGCCAGCGAAGAGCTCGACGACCCTATTCGCGCTACCCCGGTGCGCGTCGTCCCCTTGGCTCACTCAGCCGCCTCCTAAGGACTCCGCTGGGGGAAGAATGACGATCATGTGATCCGTCGCGACTCTAGCACGGAGCCGCCGATATGGTCGTCGGACAGTTTCCAGGCGCAGCTCGACCGCAAGGGACACTCTTCGCACCTGGGGACCTTCGGAAGACACACCGAAGCGGCCAGATCCAGCACCGCCCAGTTCCACTCCCGGACGCGCTGCCTGGGCGTAACCTCCGCCACCAGCTCCCAGAGTGCCCGGTCCGAAACGGCAGGCACGCTCGACTCCATGCCGAAGAACCTGCGATAGACCCGTGCCGTCACCGCGTCGACCACCGGGGCATGCTTCTCGAAGGCGACCGCGAGCGTGGCGCTCGCTGCGTATCTCCCGACCCCTGGCAGGCTCGATAGCTCGTCCATCGACCCTGGCACGCATCCCGTGCTCGACGATCGCCATGGCGAGCGACTTCAAGGTCGCCGCTCGCCGCACCAACCCGAGGGGGCGGATCGACCGATGCGATCGAGTCGACGCGCGCTCGCGACAAGGCTTCGGCCGTCGGCCAACGAGTGAAGACGCGGTCGTACACCGTGGCGACGGTCTTGCCGCGCGAACGCTGCAGCAGCACCTCCGCGATCAAAGATCCGGAAGGGGTCGTCCGTCTCGCGCCAGGGGAACGACCGCCGATGCTCCTCGCCCCAACGGAGCAGCCCCGATCGGAACGCACGTACCCCTTCCATCTATCCGGAGGGTACGCGCCATGGAAAGCGCTTCGCGCGATCGGCACGACGTGCTGCCCATCGCCTTCAGGCGCCGGGAGGTCGAGCATGCTGATCAACACCCCGAGCGCATCGCACTGCTCCGCGACCTGGGACAAGCGAGCTGCGTCATTCCGCGCTCCCCTCGACGTGGGCTCGGAGCCGATCAGCAACACCTCAGCCGCCTCACGGGCCGCTTCAGCCATCGTCTCGAGATGGGCCACCGCTCCGGCCTGTGCGGCCTGGAACGCATCAACCGGGAATCCGTCGTCCATGTTCATGCCTCCCTCGATCGACGTCCGTCCCAGGATCTGCCGCGTGTTCTCGCGAGTCTGTGACGACGCTCACCGTTGAAAGCAGGTCGTCCGAAGATGATCACTCCGCTCGTTTGCCCGTCGCGTCCCGGGCGCGGAGACTACGAACATGACGCAGGCGTCAACGCCCGAGACCCACTACGCCAAGACGGTCGACGACGTCCACATCGCGTACGCGGTCGCGGGCGAGGGTCCGATCGACCTGGTCGTGATGGCATCCGGCCTCGGGCTCGGCGAGATCTGGCGCGGCCGGCGCACGGGAGCGTTCCTCCGGAGGCTCGCGTCCTTCAGTCGCCTGATCGTGATCGACCGGCGCGGGACCGGTCTGTCCGATCATCTGGTCCAAGAGCACCAGCTCTCGCTCGAGAATCGGATGGAGGACGTCCGGGCGGTCATGGACGAGATCGGCTCGTCTCGCGCGGTGCTCCTGGGGCTCGAGGTCGGCGGCTTCACCGTCGCGGCGATGTTCGCGGCCACGCTCCCGGAACGGACGGCCGGCCTGATCGCGTACGGCGCCACGGCGCGCGAGCGTTGGGCGCCCGACTATCCGTTCGGCTTCACCCCGGAACAGATCGCGGCGGAGGACATCGGGATCACGGCTCATGCGTGGGGCAGCGAAGAGCTCGCGGCCGAATGGATGGCGAGCCTCTACGCGCGGACGGACCATGATCCGGTCGACGTCACGGATTTCGCCGCCATGATGCGGGCCATGGGAGGACCGGGCGATGTCGCGCGGTTCTTCGCCATCGACGAGGACACGGACGTCCGCGATCTGTTGCCCTCGATCCGCGTGCCCACGCTGGTCGTCCATCGCCGCGAAGATCGCGATATGCCGATCGAGCACGGCAGGTACCTGGCGGAACACATCCCGGGGGCCGAGTTCGTCGAGCTGCCCGGGGGCGCACATGCGTGGGACGCCGACGACGCGCTGACCACGGAGGTGGGCCGGTTCCTGGCGACGATCCAACGAGACGAGATCGACTTCGACCGGTTCCTCGGCACCGTGTTGTTCACCGACATCGTCGACTCGACCGCTGTCGCGGCATCCGTCGGCGATCGCGCATGGGGAGAGCTGGTCACGGAGCACCACCGCATCGTGCGCGGGCAACTCGCACGCTATCGCGGCGTCGAGATGGACACCGCGGGCGATGGCTTCTACGCCACGTTCGATGGCCCGGCTCGCGCCGTCCGCTGCGCGCTGGCGATCGAGGCCGACGTTCGCCGGTTGTCGATCGAGGTCCGAGCGGGGGTCCACACCGGCGAGATGCAGACGATCGACGGGAAGACGGGAGGCATCGCGGTCGTGCTCGGAGCACGGATCGCCTCGCTGGCCGCTCCGTCCGAAGTCCTCGTCTCCCAGACGGTGCGCGATCTGGTCGCCGGATCGGGACTCGTCTTCGAGGCGGCCGGCGAGCACGAGCTGAAGGGCGTCCCCGATCGCTGGCACGTGTATCGCGTGGTGGCGTAGACCCGTACACTCCACCCATGCCGCTCTACGAGTACGAATGCGGGAACTGCGGGCACCTCTTCGATCAGCTGCGCGCGATGAACGACGACACGCCTGCGTGCCCGACGTGTGAATCGGAGCGCGTGATGCGCCGGATCTCGATGTTCGCCGCCTCCACGTCGAGCGGCGGTTTCCGGAGCTCCGCTCCCTCCGGCGGCGGGTGCGCGTGCGGCGGCAGCTGCATGTGCGGCGGTCACTGACCTCGAGGACGTCGTGGAGATCCGCACCGCCACGCCGGCTGACATCGACGTCATCGTGGACACGGCGGCTCGTTCGCTCGACTCCGAGGCCATGCTCCGCTGGTCGTTCGGCGAGGAACGGTTCGAGGAGCGGATCAAGGAAGCACTTCCTGCACTACGACGGCGAGAACGCGCGCCGGGGCTGGGTCCGGCTGGCCGCCGACGGCGCGGGGATCGCGGTGTGGATCCCGCCCGATGCTCGCGAGGAGCACGAGGCGATCGCGCCGGCCCCGCCGGGAGCCGAGGAGGAGATCCTCGGCGATCACGCCGACCACCACGCCGAGTTCTGGGGATGGGTCGGGCGAACACGAGCCGCAGGAGCCGCTGAGCTACCTGAGCCACATCGGCGTGGTGCCCGAGCGCCAAGGCGAAGGCATCGGGACCGCGCTGATGCGAGACGGCCTGGCTCGGGCGGATCGCGACGGCGTCGCCGCGTGGCTGGAGACCTCCAAGGCCTCGAACGCGGCGTACTACGAGCGCTTCGGCTTCCGGACGGTGGTCGACGAGGACGCGCCCGACGGCGGCCCGCACATCTGGTTCATGCGGCGGGATCCTAGGAACTGAGCACCTGGCGGAGTTCGGCGCGGCGAACCTTGCCGGCGGCGTTCCGCGGGATCGCCTCGACCGTGCGGATCTCGCTCGGCACCTCGTGCGGCGCCAGCGTCGTGCGGAGCGTCGCGATGATGCGGGTCGGGTCGATCGGCGCCTCCGCGACGACCGCCGCGACGATCCGGCCGTCGACGTCCACCGCGGCCGCGTCCACCAGACCCGGGGCGCCATACAGCGCCCGCTCGATCGTCGCGGGGTAGACGACCGCTTCGCCGACACGCATCGCGGCCGAGGCACGATCGAGGAAGCAAAGGTATCCGTCGGCATCGATCGAACCGACGTCCCCCGTCGGGAACCAGCCGTCCGCGTCCCTCACGGGCGGCCGCCGCCAGTAGCCCTCGGTGACGTTCGGTCCGCGGATCCACCATTCGCCGGGCTCGTCGACGTCGCACGCGGAGCCGTCGGGGCGCACGGCCCGGACGTCGACGAACGGGAGCGGCTTGCCGACCGAGTCCGCGTGCGTGGCGACCTCCCGCTCGCCCACCAGCGAGACGACCGGGCTCGCCTCGGTCAGGCCGTATCCGTGTCGCAGCTTCACGTTCCGGTCGAGATACTTGCGCAAGAGCCCCTCGGGCACGAGACCGCCGCCGACCACCCCGGTTCGGATGCTCGAGAGATCGGCGCCATCCCACCCCGGCGCGCGTGCCATGCCGTCGAGCAGGTCGGGGTTGGCGAAGAGCACCGAGACGCGGGCGCGCTCGATCGTGGAGAGGACGGCCCTACCATCCGCGGCCTGCGGCACGACGACCGTCCCCCCTGTGAACAGCGTCGGGAGGACCGTGACGCCGATGCCACCCATCCGCGTGAACGGTGCGGCGGCGAGCGTCACGTCCGACGGGGCGAACGCGCACGCCGCCATCATCTGGACGACGCCCCACGTGATGTTGGCGTGGGTGAGCATCACGCCCTTCGGCGCTCCCGTCGTCCCCGACGTATAGGCGAGGATCGCGAGATCGTCCGGTGCCGTCTCCGCCGTCGCCGGCGGATCCGAACCCGCCCGATGTGCTTCGAGCTCTTCGGCCTCGAACGCGGGGACGCCCGTGTCCACGTGCACCGCCGGTGACGCGCGGATCAAGACCCGTGGCTCCGAGTCCTCCAGCACCGAGCGCACCTCGTCCTCGGGCCTGGCGGGATGGATCGGGACCCAGACGGCGCCGATCGCCGCGGTCCCGAAGAGCGAACCGATCGCGACGGGGTGGTTCTGTCCGTGGAACGCCACCCGGTCGCCTCGCCCCACGCCGTTGCGTTGCAGCAGCTCCGCGATGGCTCGCGTCTCGTTCGCGAGATCCAGGTACGAGAGAGCCCTGCCGTCGGCGATGAGCGCCGTATCGGACGGCGAACGCGCCGCCCTGCGCTCGATCCACGACCCGAGCCCGGGGAACCGCATACCCGATGCTAGCGCCGGAACGAAGGTCCGTGACCATGACAATGTCGTCATCACTCTGGCTTCCATCAGCCCGAGGGAGCTATCTTCGCGGCTTCCGGACCTGGGCGGAACTCCGATGAGTGGCGCCCTACGTTGCGAGGTGAGGGTCGTGATGGGTTCGATCGGGATCCCCTTGGGTGCGTGCCGATGATCGCCGACGTTGTGACCTCATGGGTGGTCCCGGCCGTCATCTTCGTGGTCGTCATCGTCGCCTGCCTGTTGGGGCTCCGCTGGCTACGGGCCGAGCATCTCGAAGAGCTGCGCTCCGTGGCGCTGTTCAGTGGCTTGTCGGACCACGAGTTGCTCTGGGTCCTGCGAACGGCTCTCGCGGAATCGTTCTCGCCGGGCACGACCATCATCCGCGAGGGCGACATCGGGGGCGATTTCTACATGCTCACCGAAGGAACCGTGAAGGTGACGGTGGACGGGAACGAGGTCGCCACGCTCGGAGCGGGGTCGTACTTCGGCGAGATCTCGTTGATCGACGGTGGTGCGCGCACGGCAACGATCACGGTGGCCACGCCGGTTTCGAGCCTGAAGCTCGACCCGACGTCGTTCCTCCGCACCGTCGACCGCGAACCGATGCTCGCTCGCTCGATCTACGCGGAGTTGAACAAGCGACTCAACGCGCCAGGTGACCAGACCGGCGACGACGTTTCACCGGTGGATCGCGCGAAGCTCATCGAGGTCTGCAAACGGGTGCGGGCTAGTTCCCCGCATCCCGAGTGGGCGCCTGCGACGTCGCCGGTGAAACACCGGCTCATGCTCACGAGCCTGTTCGCCCGCGGCTCCTGAGATCGGGGAGGGAACGCGCCTCCAGGATCGCTCGGTCGTGCGCGCTCGACCTAGGATGTTCGCGTGCCCAAGACCGTCGACGACCTGTTGGCCGAAGCCCGCGCCACGCTCGAGCGCATCACCGCGCAGCAGGCGAGTGACGAACAGGAGCAAGGGGCGTTGCTGATCGACGTGCGAACGTCCGAGCAGCGGGTCGAGCACGGCGAGATCCCCGGCGCGATCCCGATCGGCCTGAACGTCCTGGAGTGGCGGCTCGATCCCGCCAGCGAGTGGCGCAACCCGGCGGCCACCGATCACGACGTCAGGGTGATCGTGTTCTGCCAGGAGGGGTTCAGCTCGAGCCTCGCGGCCGCGCGCCTGCAGTCACTCGGCCTGCATCGAGCCACCGACGTGATCGGGGGCTTCGAGGCGTGGCGCGACGCCGGCCTGCCCATCGAGACGGGCGCGGGCCCAACGTCCTGAATCGGGGGACGGCGGTACGCTTCGCGCATGCCAGGGCTCCCGCAGGTCCCGCGCGACGTTCGCACGGTGCATCTCGGCGAGTTCCTCGTGGGGCACGCCGACCTGATCGCCGAGCAGCTCGACGCACACGGGATCGTGTGGTGGTCGAAGGAGCCGGGACCGCTGAGCAGGATCTGGCAGCTCGGGGTCGATCTGTTCGTCGATCGCGAGCGCCTCGATGAGGCGCGCGCGCTTGCGAACGCCGTCCTCAGCGACCGAACGACCTAAGCCTCTTGACGGATGGAGCACGAGAGGCGCTAGGCTCTGCGCCCGTGTCCCTTCGAACCATCCCGGTGCCGTTCCCGATCGATCTGGAGAAGACCCTGTTCCCGCTGTGCCGGGGTGCGGGCGATCCGACGATGCGGATCGGTCTGGCCGATGCCTATCGGGCCATGCGGACACCCGACGGTCCGGCGACGCTTCACGTGCGTTCGATCGGCTACGACATCGCCGCGCGGGCGTGGGGACCGGGTGCCGAATGGGCGCTCGCGTCCGTCCCCGGTCTGGTCGGCGCCTTGGACGACGCGTCCGGGTTCCAGCCGCAGCACCACGTGATCGACGAGCTCTGGCGCCGCCACAAGACCGTGCGCATCACGCGTACCGGCGCCGTCATGCAGTCGCTCATCCCCGCGATCTTGGAGCAGAAGGTGACGGGCATGGAGGCGCGACGCGCCTACCGCTCCATGGTCCTGGCGACGAGCGAGCCGGCCCCGGGAGACGTCGGGCTCTTCCTCCCGCCCGACCCGGCGCGTCTCGCCGAGACGCCCTACTTCGCGTTCCACCCGTGGGGGGTCGAGCGTCGGCGCGCCGAGACCGTCCGAGCCGCGTGCGAGCAGGCCTCGCGACTGGAGGCCGGAGCGGCACTCACGCTCGATCAGGCGAACGCGCGGCTCCTCGCGATCCGGGGCGTGGGACCGTGGACGGCGGCCGAGGTCGCGCGCACGGCGCTCGGTGACGCCGACGCGATCTCGGTAGGCGACTTCCATCTGCCGAACGTCGTGTGTTGGGCGCTCGCGCGCGAGCCGCGCGGGACCGACGAACGGATGCTCGAACTGCTGGAGCCGTACCGGGGCCACCGCGGCCGGGTGCAGGCGCTGCTCGAGGCTGGGAACATCTCGGCTCCCGCGTTCGGTCCGCGCATGGAGGTCCGGAGCATCGAGCGGATCTAGCGCACGCGACGCCTCAGCCGACGCTAGACGACGTGCACGCCGCCTTCCCAGAACGCTTCGACGCGTCGCCTCAGCAACCCCCTGACCACCAGGTGAAGCTCGCGGGGAAGACGCAGACCGGCTGGCAGGAACAGCAGCAAGCCCGTGATCTCGAAGCGTTGCCAATCGAGCGCGTCGGGCGGTGGCTCGGTGGATGTGCGCAGGAAATTGGGAGATCCACGCATGGGATTGTGCTCCCTCACCCAGACGAACAGCATCCCGCCGTGATCCTCGATGTAGGAACGAACGTCGGAGGTCGCCAGCACCTTCATGCGGTTGTATATCGGCACAACCCCGTCGAAGATTCAGCCCGAGTCGGTGATCCGTTGCTGCGATCGCCCCGCGATCTTCGTCGACGCCATCCGCGGCAGGAACCGGCTGCCGAACGCGAACACCTTGCTCGTGGTTCCGGTGATCACGTAGGGACGCCCCTTCTTCATCGCGGCGTAACCCGCACGGACGACGTCCTCGGCCGGGTCGAGCGAGCGTCCCGCGATCAACTTCGAGTCCCGCCATCTCGGCCCGCGTTTGGAAGCCGGTCGCGGTCGGACCCGGGCACAACGCGGTGACGGTCACGCCGGACCCGTTCAGCTCCTCGCTCAACGCGAGCGACAGTGAGAGCACGTACGCCTTCGTCGCGGCGTACGCGGCCGTCATCGGAGCGGGACTGAACGAGCCGATCGATCCGAGGTTCACGATGCGGCCCCAGCGGCGCTCGACCATGCCCGGCAGGAGCGCGCGCGTGAGGTCGGTCAGCGCGACGACGTTCACCGACACCATCTTGTTGAGCACGCCGGGGTCGGCATCCACGAACTGCCCGTACTGAGCGAACCCGGCGTTGTTGACGAGCGCGTCGACCTGGATGCGGCGCTCGAGCAGATCCGCGACCAGGTCGTCGCACGCGCCGGCGGCGGACAGATCCTTCGCGATGACGGTTGCGGTGATCGCGTTCACGGCCCGTAGCTGTTCCGCGAGCTCTCGCATCGGCTGTTCGCTGCGTGCGACGAGCACCAGGTCGAAGCCGTCGCGCGCGAACAGTCTGGCGAACTCGATGCCGAAACCGCTCGACGCCCCGGTGATCAACGCGGTCCGTCGCTCGCCCATGTGGCCGAGCGTACTCCCCGAGCGCCGAACACCTCTCCATCTTGCCGTTCCGGCCGGGTGAGGCGACACTACGCGCCGTGTCCTCGTCCACTCCCGCGCCGTTCGAGTTGGAAGGAGCGACGCTCACCGACCTCGCGTCGAGGCTCGCATCCGGTGAGCTCACCACGCGCAGGCTGGCCGAGGCCTACCTGGCCCGGATCGACGCGATCGACCGCGGCGGCGCGGACCTGCGCTCGGTGATCGAGGTGAACGCAGACGCTCTCGAGATCGCGGACGAGCTCGACCGAGAGCGGTCGCGGGGCCGGGTCCGCGGGCCACTGCACGGCATCCCGGTGATGGTGAAGGACAACATCGATACCGCCGACGCCATGAAGACGACCGCCGGATCCCTGGCGCTCGTCGATTCGCGTCCCGCGCAGGACGCCCCACTGGTGACGCGGCTCCGCGACGGTGGAGCGCTGCTGCTCGGCAAGACCAACCTCTCCGAGTGGGCGAACTTCCGCTCCAGCCGCTCTTCGAGCGGCTGGAGCGCTCGCGGTGGTCAGTGCCGCAACCCGTATGCGCTCGACCGGAGCCCGTGTGGCTCCAGCTCGGGCTCCGGCGTCGCGGTCGCCGCCGACCTGTGCGCCGCCGCCGTCGGCACCGAGACCGACGGCTCGATCATCTGCCCGTCGTCCCTGAACGGGATCGTGGGTATCAAGCCGACCGTCGGACGGGTGAGCGGCGCGGGGATCGTTCCGATCTCCCACACCCAGGACACGGCCGGGCCGATGGCGCGAACCGTGGCGGACGCGGCGATCTTGCTCGCCGCGATCGCGGAGACCCGGCTCGACGTCCGGCTCGACCCGGCGGCCCTGCACGGTGCCAGGATCGGCGTCGCGCGGAACCTGGCCGGCTTCCACCCGGACGTCGACGCGCTGTTCGAGGACGCGCTCACGGCACTCCGCGAACTGGGGGCCGAGCTGATCGACCCGGCCGACGTCCCACACGCCACCGACCTGCAGGAGCCCGAATGGGAGCTCTTGAAGTACGAGTTCAAGACGGACCTCGAGGCTTACCTTTCATCGGTCGGCGGTGAGGTCCCGCGCACGCTGGCAGGTCTGATCGCCTTCAATACCGCGCACGCGGACGTCGAGCTCGAGTTCTTCGGCCAAGACGTCTTCGAACAGGCCGCGGAGAAGGGCCCGCTGACCGAGCCGGCGTACACGGAGCTGCTGGCGACGTGCGGCCGGCTGTCCCGGGAGGAGGGCCTCGACGCGGTGCTGGCCGAACACCGGCTCGATGCCGTCGTCGCGCCTTCGGGCTCGCCCGCCTGGTTGATCGACCACGTGCTCGGCGACCACTACGTGGGCGGCAACACGTCGCCCGCCGCGGTCTCGGGCTACCCCAGCATCACGGTTCCGATGGGCGCGATCTCGGGACTCCCGGTCGGGGTGTCGTTCACCGGGCCTGCGAGGTCGGAAGGCCGGCTGATCGGCTTGGCGTTCGCGTTCGAACAGGCCACCCGCCACCGAGTCGCACCGAGGTTCCTCCCGAGCGTGGGATGAGGGCCGGCGTCCCGCCTACTGCGCGTCTTCGTGGAAGACACGCTCCATGGCACGGCGGGCACGCCGCGTGATACGCAGATAGTCGTCGATGAACCCCTGTCTGGGGTACTCCTCGTATCCCAGACGCCTTGCGAGCGCCGTCTGCTCCTTCGCCGAGGCCGGGACGGCCTCGGCGTGCAGGCGACGATCGACCTCGAGCGCGTTCTTCACATCCGACAGGAAGACGAACGCCTCACCCAGGTCGCGCGCCACGCTCTGCTCCACCAGGTGGTGCTCCGCCAGACGCTCGATCGCATCCAGCGTCCGGTTCGTCCGCAGCTCGGGCCGCGAGCCGCCGAAGCGCATCAGCGACACCTCGACGGCGAACTGGACGTCTGCGAGCGATCCCACGCCGAGCTTGAAGTGGAACTTCGCGGCCTCGGGCGGCTTCACGCGCTCGCGCTCGATCCGCTCCCGCATCCGGCGGATCTCGGCCACGCGGTCGACCGTGATGCCGTCGGGCGGGTACGCGAAGTCCCCGGCGTTCAGCTCGAACCGCCGCCCGAGCTGCTCGTCGCCCGCGGCGAACCGGGCGCGCAGCAACGACTGGAACTCCCAAAGCTCCGCGTACCGCTCCCAGTACTCGAGGTAGCCGGCGAGCGAGCGAGCCAACGGGCCGTTGCGCCCCTCGGGACGCAGATCCGCATCGGGCTCCCATCCGGCGTCGCGGATCGCGCGCATCACGCGTTCCGCGGTGCCGACGGCTCGTCGCATATCGTCGGGTCCCTCCCCTTCGTAGACGAACAACAGATCCAGATCCGATGCCATGTTCAGCTCGCGCGCGCCGAGCTTGCCCATACCGATGACCGCGAACGGCAGATCCGGCTCCGCGGCCTCGACCGCCTCGCGAACGACGCGGTCGGCGACGGCGGCAAGGACGGAGCCCGTCTCCCGCGGCTGGAGTTCGCGCGACGCGTAGCGCGCGACCGCGGAGACCAGCGCCGCCTGCGCGTCCACCTGGAGACCGCCGTCGGCCAACGCCGTCAACCGTTCCGGAGACGCCACCAAGAGGTCGGTGGCGAACGCGCTCGCCGCGGCCACATGCGCCAGCCGAAGTGCCGCGGCGGGGTCCGCGGCGAGCGCATCGGCGGGCCCGTGCCGGTCCCCCACCGCCTCGGCGATCCGCTCCAGCCGGACCAGCGCCTGATCGGGGTTCGACGCGAGCGCGAGCGCCGGAACCATCACCGGGAACACGTGCGCAAGCACCTTCCCCATCCGTGTCGCCGGATCGACGAGCCGCCGCAGCACCTCGAACGATTGCGACGTCGACGCGAACCCCAGCCCGGACAGCAGCTCCTCGGTGGCCGGGCCGATCCACGCCGGGACTCGGCGCCACCGGTCCCGCGAACGCCTCGAGCAACGGTCGGTAGAACAGCCGCTCGTGGATCCCGCGCACCAGCTCCGTCTGGCGTTCGTACTCATCCTGCAGTGCGGGGGCGTCGGCCAGGCCGAGCGATCGCGCGAGCGTCGTCCGCGCATGCGGATCGGCGGGGAGGTCGTGCGTCTGGAGGTCGTGCACGATCTGCAGCCGGTGCTCCAACCGCCGCAGGAACCGGTACGCGTCGGCGAGCGCGTCGGCGTCGGCCTGCGCCACGTACCCCTCCTCGGCCAGCATCGCGAGCGCGCGCAAGGTGTTCGGGTCCCTCAGCATCGGGTCGCGCCGGCCGTGCACGATCTGCAACAGCTGGACCGCGAACTCCACGTCGCGGATCCCGCCGCGGCCCCGCTTGACCTCGGTGAGCTCCTTGCCGCGCCGGCGGATGTACTCCTCCAGGCGGACCTTGGTGCGCCGGACGTCGTCGATCGCGCGGACGCCGAGCTCCTCCGGATAGACGAACGGCGCCACGCCCTCGACGAACGCCGACCCGATCCACGGGTCCCCGGCGACCGGCCGAGCCTTGATCATCGCCTGGCGTTCCCACGTGGCGGACTGGTGCTCGTAGTAGTCCAGCGTCGCCTCCAGGCTCCGCGACAGGACGCCGCCGCGGCCGCCGGGGCGGAGCGCCGGGTCGACCCGGAGCGAGATCCCCTCGGCCGTCGGCTCCGCCAGCGACCGGATCAACTCGGCGGCGGCGCGTTCCGCCCGGTCCTGCGCCTCGGGGCCGCCGTCCGCATGCACGAAGATGAGGTCGACGTCGCTCGCGTAGTTCAGCTCGCCGCCGCCGAGCTTGCCGAGCCCGATCACCGCCATCCGGAGGTCCCCGACCGCGAGCCGGCACGCCGCCTCCAGGCACGCCTCGGCGACCCGCGAGATCTCCTCGACGACGTCCTCCAGCGACGCGCCGTCCAGGTCGCGAGCGGCGACGCGGAGCATGGCGCGACGCCGGAACACGCGGAGCCCGTCGTCGGAGCCGAGCCGCGCGATGTCGCCGCCGAGCTCGGCGTCGAGCGCCTGCCCGGGCCCGCGGGCCGACGTTCGCGAGCGTCGCGACCTCCTCCGGATGACGGACCAGGAAGTCGGCCGCGGCGGTCGAGAACCCCAGCAGCCGGGCCGCGACCGGGAGCACCTCCGGACGGGTGAGCTGCTCGCGGGCGGCGGCGTCGTCGCCGACCCGGGAGATGGCCACGCGCGCGAGCTCGGGATCGGGCGCCTCCGCGAGCGTTCGACCGAGCACCTCGGGGGTCAACACCCCGGCATCGTAGACGGCCCCCGCTGCCACCCCGTGGACTTGTTACGCCGCCGTAACCGTGGCGTCGCGGTGGGCACGTACGGTGACCGGGTGGCTCTGTCCGCCGAAGCCGACTACGTCCTGCGTACGATCGAGGACCACGGCATCCGGTTCATCCGGTTGTGGTTCACCGACGTGCTCGGCTTCCTGAAGTCGTTCACGATCACCTCGCAGGAGCTCGAGGGCGCGTTCACCGAAGGCATGGGCTTCGACGGCTCCTCGATCGAGGGGTTCAGCCGCATCCAGGAATCCGACATGGTCGCCGTCCCCGATCCGGCCACGTTCCAGCTCATCCCCTGGCAGACGGAGCAGGCCGTGGCGCGGATGTTCTGCGACATCTACGACCCCGACGGAACCCCGTTCGACGGCGACCCGCGCGGCGTGTTGAAGCGCCAGTTGCAGCGGGCCTCAGACCTGGGTTTCACGTTCTACGTCGGACCCGAGCTCGAGTTCTTCTACTTCAAGAGCGTCGACGACCCGACACCGCTCGACCAGGGCGGCTACTTCGACGAGACGCCGCTCGATGTCGCGACCGACTACCGCAAGCGCACGGTGCTGTACCTGGAGTCCATGGGCATCCCGGTCGAGTACGTGCACCACGAGGTGGCACCCAGCCAGCACGAGATCGACCTCCGATACAGCGACGCGCTCACCATGGCGGACAACGTCATGACGTACCGCCTGACGGTGAAGGAGGTCGCGCAGGAGTTCGGCATCTACGCGACGTTCATGCCCAAGCCGATCGCCGGCATGAACGGCAGCGGGATGCACACGCATCAGTCGCTGTTCGAAGGCGACCGCAACGCGTTCTTCGACGCGACCGACGAGTACCACCTGTCCAAGACCGCGCGGGCGTACATCGCCGGCATCCTGCGCCACGCGCCGGAGATCACGCTCGTCACGAACCAGTGGGTCAACTCGTACAAGCGCTTGATCCCCGGGTTCGAGGCACCGGTGTACGTCTGCTGGGCACGGCGCAACCGCTCCGCGTTGGTGCGCGTTCCGCTCTACAAGCCGGGCAAGGAAGGCGCGACGCGGATCGAATACCGTTCGCCCGACCCGGCGTGCAACCCGTACCTCGCGTTCTCCGCCATGCTCGCCGCCGGTCTGACCGGCATCGAAGGCGAATACGAGCTGGCGCCCGAGGCGTCGAACAACATCTACGAGATGACGGGCGAGGAGCGCGACGTCGCGGGGATCCGTTCGCTACCCGAGGACCTGCACGAGGCGATCCGCCTGGCCGCCGACTCCACCGTGCTCCGCGACGCCCTCGGGGAACACGTCCACGAATTCCTGATCCGCAACAAGCGCCAGGAGTGGGACGGGTACAAGGCGTACGTCACCCCGTACGAAACCGACCGCTACCTCCCCATCCTCTAGCCCTACCGGCGCATGACCGACTTTCGTCGGGTTGACTTCCGCGAGCAACCTCCGCGAAGCTCACTCACACACATCTTCCTGGGAGGGACCAACGATGGGCCGACGAAACACGGCTTCCGCACGTGGTGGGTACCGCGCCGCCTTCCTGTCACTGGTAGCGCTCTGCATCATCGCCCTCGGATCGCCGCCGGCGCTCGCCATCCCCATCAACTCTTCCGGCCCCCTGACCACGGTGGACGTGAGCACGGATCTCAACTGCGCGGTGAACCACACGGGGGACGCCGATGGAGAGTTCTTCGGCGATACGGCATGCGGCACCCTATTGGCCACCGGAGGAACGCTCTACGGGCCCGCGGGGATCCCCGCGGGGGGCAGCGCGTCTCCTCGGACGGCCTTCACACCGGTCAGCCAGTCGCCGATAACGGGGAGCGGCACGGGAGCCGACCCCTTCACGATCGTGACCGTCGTCTCGCTCCCGTCGAGTCCGTTGCGGATCACCGAGACCGACAGCTACGTGACGGGCGAGGAGTCGTACCGAACCGACGTCACCGTCGCGAACACCGGCGACCTTGCGGCATCGGCGATCCTCTATCGAGCCGGAGATTGCTTCCTGCAGAACAGCGATACGGGGTTCGGCAGCGCCGATACGAGCGCCGGGGCAGTGTCGTGTGTGGTCGATGATGGGGGCTCCCCCGGAACCCGCATCGAGCAGTGGTTCCCGCTTTCGGCGGGAAGCCACTACCTCGAAGACTTCTACAGCAACGTGTGGGCGGCGATCGGGTCGCAGACCCCATTCACCGATTCCTGCAACCAGTGTGCCAACTCGGTCGACAACGGCGCCGGGCTGAGCTGGAACCTGACGATCCCAGCCGGTGGATCGGCGACCCGTTCCCACCTCACGGTCTTCTCACCGCTCGGCAGGGTGCCGCTGTCGACAACGAAGACGGCGGACAGTCCGACGGCGAGTGCGGGCGGCACCGATGGATACACCATCACCATCCACAACCCGAACACCGCGGCCGTCGCCCTCGACTCCATCACCGATTCGCTGCCCGCTGGGTTCAGCTACACGCCGGGGTCGACGACCGGCGCGACGACCAGCAACCCGTCGATCGCAGGTCAGCAGCTGACGTGGTCGGGACCGATCTCGGTCCCGTCGTCGGGGGACGCCTCGATCCACTTCAACGTGACGGTGGCCGGAACGCCCGGCGACTACTTCAACAACGCAGGCGGGACCGCGGCCGGCTTCACGGTGGCGCCAACGGGAGACACGGCCAAGGTCACCGTGTCGTCGGGAACGGGCGAGGCCCCCGGTCCTCCGACGAACGTCACGGCGACCCCGGGTGACGGCACGGCCGTCGTTAACTGGTCGGCACCGTCGTCCAACGGCGGCAGCCCGATCGACGGCTACACCGTCACGTGCACCGCCACCGGGAATCCCGACGACGTGCACTCGGCGACGGTCAACGGCACCACGCACTCCACCCCCGTCTCCGGCCTCACGAACGACGTGGCGTACACGTGCGTCGCGACCGCTCACAACGCCAACGGTGATTCGGACCCCTCGGCGCCGTCCGCGCCGTTCACGCCGACCGGCAGCGTCGCGCAGTTCTCGATGACGGTGGACACGTCGGTGGGCGGGATCCTGCTCATCAACCCGGAAGGTTCTGCCAACCTGGGAACGACAGGGAAGATCAAGATCCCGCCGCAGGGCGGGCGGCCCCGCGAGGTGGTCGTTAGCGCGTCGTTGTTCGGTGTGCCCGGTGAGGCGGACGCGACCTGTGGGGGCAACGTGTGCATCGGACAGGGCATCGAGTGGTCCGTGAGCAACCCGTCCGCGGTCAAGCGGATGCGGATCAAGTTCATCGAGGCTCCGCAACTCACCCATGGAGGCAGCGCCCAAGATGGCGTGGCCTACAAGGACGGTGTGCCCGTTCCGGACTGCCCGGCAGGCATCCCGGACCGATATCGACCGAAGCCCTGCGTGGTCTGGAGGTACACGAGTCGTCTCGGACTCTGGCAGATCACGCTGCTCGTCGACGGCAACGATCCGAAGGGAAGGATCTAGCGAGACCAACTTCGGACCTCTGGTGGATTGACTTTCGGCCTACGCGCGGATGAAGCTACCTAAGCCTTTCGGCGGCCTTCGACCGCGTGCATTCGCTGGCGCGACGGGCCGACCCCGACGAGAACGAGGAGGAGCCCCCCGATGCGCCGAGTTCGTTCGCTGAAGTTCCGGTCGCCGGTCGTGACCGTGCTGTTCGCTCTGCTGATGCTGGGATTCACGGCTCCCGCCGCGAACGCCAACGGCGTCGTGATCCCCAAGCCGTTCACGATGACGGTCTCGCCGTCGACCTCGGCGGCGGGCGCGAGTGCCCAGTTCACGGTCACGGTGCAGAACTGGTGGGTGCAGAAGCTCGGGTCAGTAGATCTGTCCGTTCCCGCGCCCTACTCGATCTCGGGGGTGCTCACCTCGCGAGGCACGGCGACCATCGTCGGCAACACCGTCAAGCTCCGAAGTTTGAACCTCGCCTTCCTGCATTGGTTCACGGTCAAGGTCACCGCGAAGGCGGCCTGCTCGCCGAGCGCCGGGAACGCCTGGTCGGCCGCGGCCAAGACGGGAGCCGCCTTCACAGGCACGTCGCTCCTCTTGGTCACTCCCCCGAGCTTCCGAACGACGGCGGTGACGGGCGCCTGCTCGCTCGCGTTCATCGCGGGGCGGCAGCCCGCGGACACCGGCCCGGACGCGACGATCTCGTCTGTCGCCTCCGACCCGGGTGGTCCTCCGTTGCAGGTGGGTATCTACGACGGGGCGAGCCACCTGATCACGGGCGGATCGCCCGTCTCGATCTCGATGGCGATCGGCGACAACCCCGGCGGCGGCGCCCTTTCCGGAACCTCGCCGGTGCCCACGTCGGCGGGCATCGCGACCTTCGATGACCTGTCGATCGATGAGCCCGGTGACGGCTACACGCTGGTCGCGTCCGCGACGGGCTTCGGCTCCGTCACCTCGAGCTCGTTCAACATCGCGGGTCTCGTTCAGGCGTGCGAACCGAACGTCGACTGCACCGGGAGCCTCTCGCAGGACGGCACCGGCGCGACCGTGAACGCCCTGGCCGACCCGTCGGCTCCGGTGCTGACGATGTCGCTCACGCCGGGCGGGATCGACTGCGACGGCTACACGGAGCAGTCCAGCACCCTGACGTTCAACGTCACGAGCACCCGTGAGAAGGAGATCACGATGACCTTCGACACGGGCCTGGGCCCCTACTACGTCGACCCCGACGACTTCCAGGTGTGCTTCCAGTCCGAGACGCCGTTCCTGGACGCCGACTCGGAGATGGTGACGCTCGGATTGCTCCCCAACTGCTTCGCCGACTATGAGTCTTTCGTCTACGAGCCACCGGTTCCCCCGTGCGTGGAGAGCCGCTCCGCGGACGGGAGCGTCGTCTCCGTGACGTTCCTGGCACCTGCGGGCGACCCGAAGGGTCGCGTCTGAGGACCTGAGCTTCGGGGTCGCGCCGGGCCCGCGAGGGCCCGGCGTAGACTCCCTGACGTGCAGATCTGCCCGAATTGCGGCGAGGAGAACCCGGATCGCTTCCGCCTGTGCGGGTTCTGCGGCACATCGCTCGCGCCGGAGACCCCCGTCGAAGAGGTCCGCCGAACCGTCTCGATCGTGTTCTCGGACCTGAAAGGCTCCACCGCCCTCGGCGAACGCCTCGACAGCGAGCACCTCCGCGAGGTGCTCAACGTGTATTTCAACGAGATGCGGTTGGTGCTGGAACGGCACGGTGGCAGGGTCGAGAAGTACATCGGCGACGCGATCATGGCCGTGTTCGGGCTCCCGCGCCTCCACGAAGACGACGCCGTGCGTGCGGTCCGCGCCGCGTTCGAGATGAAGCAACGGCTGGTCGACGTGAACGAGATGTTGCACGAGCGGTTCGGCGTGCGCCTGGAGAACCGGACCGGTGTGAACACCGGGGAGGTCGTCGCCGGCGACGTGTCCAGCGGTCAACGACTCGTGACCGGGGACACGGTCAACACCGCGGCGCGCTTGGAGCAGAACGCGCCCACGATGGAGATCCTGATCGGCGAGTCGACGTACCGGCTGGTGCGGGACGCCGTCACCGTCGAGCAGGTGGAGCCGCTGCCGCTGAAGGGCAAGGCGGAGCTGGTTCCCGCCTACTTGCTGCTCGGCGTGTCGGGCCAGGACGACGGGTACTCGCGCCGGCTCGATCTTCCGATCGTCGGCCGGGAAGCCGAGCTGGCGGTCCTGGACGACGCGTTCCGCGCGGCCGCCGAAGAGAACCGGTGCCAGATCGTGACGATCTTCGGACCGGCCGGGGTCGGGAAGTCACGGCTCCTCAAGGAGTTCCTCGAACGCGTCGGGAGCGACGCCACCACGCTCAAAGGTCGATGCCTCTCCTACGGGGAGGGTGTCACCTACTGGCCCATCGGCGAGGTCGTGCGCGCCGCAGCCGGCATCGGCGCCGACGACGGCCTGGAGGCGGCCCGGGTCAAGCTCGCGGCGATGCTCCCCGGTCACGAGGACGTCACGCAACGCGTCGGTGCGGCGATCGGCCTGATCGAAGAGTCGTTCTCGGCCGAGGAGACGTTCTGGGCGATCCGCCGCGCGCTGGAGATCTCGGCGTCACGCCGTCCACTCGTCGTGCTGGTCGACGACATCCACTGGGCGGAGCGGACGCTGCTCGATCTCCTGCGCTTCGTCGTGGACGAATGTCACGCGCCGGTACTCCTCCTGTGCTCGTCCCGCCGGGAGCTCCTCGAGGAGCATCCCGAGTGGGGCGGGAGCCACGGGCGATTCAGCACGCTGACCCTCGAACCGCTCGAGGCGGCCGAGAGCGCCCGGGTGATGCAGAACCTGCTGGGCGTCGCCGACCTGGACGCCACGATGGTCGAACGGGTGACCGTCGCCGCGGACGGCAACCCGCTGTACCTGGAGCAGATGCTGCAGATGCTGATCGACCAGGGCGCCATCCGGAACGAAGGCGGCGCATGGGTCTCGACCGAGGCCCTCTCCCACCTCGAGGTCCCGCCGACGATCGCCGCGCTCCTGACGGCGCGCCTCGATCGTCTCGGCGGATCGGAACGAACGGTCATCGAGCGCGGCGCGGTGATCGGACAGGTCTTCTACCGCGGAGCGGTGGAGGCGCTGGTCCCGCCCCCGGTGCAGCCCGAGGTCCCCCACGCGCTCAAAGCCCTTTCGGTGAAGGAGCTGATCGGCCCTCACGAGGAGTCGCTCATCGGCCAGGAGACGTTCAAGTTCCTCCACGCGCTGATCCGCGACGCCGCATACGGAGGCCTCCTGAAACGGACGCGCGCGGAGCTCCACGTGGGATTCGTCGACTGGGTGGAATCAGCTGCGGGCGACCGCATCCTCGAGTACGAGGAGATACGCGGGTACCACCTGGAGCAGGCGTTCGAGATCCGCTCCGAGCTGGGCGTTCCCGACACCGAGGTCGAGACGCTCGGGCGTCGCGCGGCGTCGTACCTGAGCGCCGCCGGACGCCGCGCCCTGGCCCGAGGCGACCTGCCGGCCGCGGACAACCTGCTCCGGCGGGCGGCCGCCACGCTCCCTCACGGGGATCCGCTCGCCGTGGAGCTCCTGGTCGAGGCGGGCGAGGCGCTCGTCGATCTGGGCGAGCTCGGTCAGGCCGACGAGGTCCTGGGGTCGGCCATCGACCAAGCGACGGCTCGCGGAGACTCGAACGCGGCACTCGGCGCACGGATCGTCCGCATGCGCCTGCACTACGAGACGGAAGGGGAGGATCCCGAGGGCACGCTCCTGCACAACGTCGAGGCGGCCGTCGAGGAGTTCGAGCGAGCGGGAGATCACATGGGGCTGATCCGCGCATCGCACCTCCTGCTGCTCATGCATTGGACCGCCGGGCAGTACGGAGCGGCGGAACACGCCGCCATCAACACCATCGAGCACGCTCGGGCGGTGGGCGATCGGACGCGCGAGATCAGGATCCTCCCGGCGCTCGCCACATGTTCGACCTACGGCCCCACCCCGGTGGACGAGGCGGCCGCACGATGCGCCCACCTCCTGGAGGTGGTCGGCGGCGACCAGAAGGCCGATGCGCTGATCCGCGCGTCGCTCGCGCGTCTGGAGGCGATGCGCGGCAACTTCGAAGAGGCGCGACAGCTCTACCGCCGCAGCCGGGCGACCCTGGAAGAGTTCGGGTGGAACCTCTTCGCCGCGCTCACCTCGATCGACTCCGGTTCGGTTGAACTGCTCGCGAGAGACCCGGTTGCCGCCGAGAGCGAGCTCCGGCGCGACTTCGAGACCCTCGACGCGATGGGTGAGCGCAACTACATCGCCACCACCGCGGCGTATCTGGCGTTCGCGCTGCTGCTGCAGGGCAAGTACGACGAGGCGGACACGTTCGTCACGTTCAGCGAGGAGACGGCGGCGCCGGATGACCTGACACCACAGTTCCTCTGGCGGCAGTTCCGCGCGAGGCTGCTGTCGATCCACGACAAGCACGACGACGCGATCGCGCTCGCGCTGCGTGCCGTCGAGCTGACCGACCAGACCGAGGAGACGGAGTCACAGGGCAACTCCCGGCTGGACCTGGCCCACGTGTACGCGCGGGCGGGCAGGATCCCAGAAGCGCAGATCGCGTTCCGTGAGGCGCAGGAACGCTTCGAGCGGAAGGGCATCGTCGTGCTCGTCGACGACGTCCGGCAACGCCTCGACGCGATCAGTGAGTGACGACGACCTTCCCGCACATCCCGGAGCACACGCCGTTCGTGAGCGTGGAATGGATCATGCACCGGAACTTGAACGTGCCTGCTTGCGTGAAGTGCCTGTCCTCGACCTGCCCCTGCGCCAGGTCGTGGTTGAAGTGCCAGTTCCCGCCGTAGGCGGTGACGGTGTGCGTGCCGCTGACGGCCTTCCACTTGACCGTGTCGCCCTTCGAGATCCGGACGGTGGTCGGCGACCAGTGGCTCACGATCCCCTTCACCGTCTTCGTTGCCCGGGTCGGTGTCTGACGACCCTTCGCGACCGCGCCGGTCGCGGCCACGACCGTCAAGATGAGGAACGCAACGAGAACGAGCGATGAACACATGCGACGGATCGACATACGAACTCCCCCCTTCGACTCGCGGATGGTGTGGAGCGATGCAGGTACTACGGGAGAGTCCGCGGAACGGATTGCGCTCACGTCAACCCAGGACGCGGATGCTCCCGCACATCCCCGAACACGTGATGCCGATCAGGGTGGAGTGGTAAGTGCACCGGAAGAAGAACGTGCCCGAGGTGCGGAACCGGCGCGTCGCCTGGGCTCCAGCGGGTAGCGCCTTCTGGAACGACCAGTTCCTCCCGTAAGAGACAACGTCGTGGAACTTGCTCACCCCGCGCCAACGAACGACGGAGCGTCGCGCGACGGTCACGGCGGAAGGCGACCAACGGACCCCGATCCCCCGCACGATGGCAGGCCTGGCACGCGCCGTTGCCCCCAACGCGACGACCAGCATGAACGCGCAGACGACAACCGTGATCCGGGGAACACGTCGTTCGATCTTCATCCATCCCTCCGTGGCGGTTCCGCGCCCTGCGCGAACGGTTCCGCACACCGCGTCCGGCGGTTGCGCCTCGTTACGGCGGACCCGTAGAGTGCAGTGATGGAGCCTGAGAACAAGCTGACGCCGGCGCTCGGCGAGGCGAGGAAGCGCCGCCAGACCCTGCACGACGCGATCGTACAGCTTGAGATGGCGATCAGTTCGCCGGCGGCCGGACGCGCCCCCGAATGGGCGACACAGGTCACGAAGGCGGTCGTCGGAGTTCGAGACGCCTTCGAGCAGCACGTGATCGTCACGGAGAAGCCGGGCGGGCTCTATGAGGAGATCATTCAGCGGGCTCCTCGCTTGGCCGGCACCGTGAAACGGCTCCAGGACGAGCACCCCGCGATCACGGAGTCGGTCACCGCGCTCGTCGAACGATTGGATGCGGGACAGGTCGAGAGCGACGCCTGGCCGCCCGACAACGCACGGAACGACCTCCAACGCCTGATCGGCGCGGTCGTGCGGCATCGGCAGAAGGGCGCCGACCTCGTGTGGGAGGCGTACAACGTCGACATCGGCGGCACCGAGTAGCGCTCCGCACCACGGGTTCTGAGCGGCGGGTCGCGTAGGCTTCCGATCGTGGTGCGCGTCGCGCTCGGCCAGCTGAACACGACCGTCGGCGATCTCGACGGCAACGTCGCGCGCATGGCCGAGTGGACGGCGCGCGCGGCCGAGCAGGGGGCCGACCTCATCTGCTTCCCCGAGCTCGCGATCACCGGGTATCCGCCCGAAGACCTGGTCCTTCGTCCGCGGTTCGTCGAGGACAACCTCGCCGCGCTCGACGCGCTCGCCGTCGCGACCGCCGGATCATCGTGTGCGGTGATGGTGGGGTTCGTAGACCGGTCGGAACAGGGTCTGCACAACGCCGCCGCGTTGATCCGGGATGGCCGCGTGCAGGAGCGCTACCACAAGATCCAGCTCCCGAACTTCGGCGTGTTCGACGAGAAGCGTTACTTCGTGCCGGGAACGACCGCGTGCTCGATCCGTCTGGCCTCGTCGGAGCTGGGGTTGTCGGTGTGTGAGGACGCGTGGCACGGCGACGCCCCGTTCGACGAATACGCGCACACGCGCCCACGGGTCGTGCTGAACATCAACGGCTCGCCGTATCACCACGGCAAGGGCGAGGAGCGTCTAGAGATCGCCCGCGATCGCGCACGCCAGACCGGCGCGTGGTTCGTCTATGTGAACGCCGTCGGCGGCCAGGACGAGCTCGTGTTCGACGGCGGATCGATGGTCGTCTCACCCCACGGGCAAGTTGTCACACGAGCGGCGATGTTCGAGGAAGATCTCGCGTTCTGGGAGCAGCAGGACCTCGACGGCGGTGGCGCATGGTCGGTCGCCCTGGGAGCGCCGCCTCCCCTCTGGCCGACCGGCCCGGAGGAGGTCTATCGAGCGCTCGTGTTGGGGCTCGGCGACTACGTGCGAAAGAACGGGTTCCGCGACGTGGTCGTCGGCATGTCCGGTGGGATCGACTCTGCATTGGTCGCCACGCTCGCCGCCGACGCCTTGGGACCCGGCGCCGTCCGCTTGCTCGCGATGCCGTCCGAGTACTCGTCGCCCGAGAGCTCGGAGGACGCGATCGAGTGCGCCCGGCGACTCGGCGCACGGATCGACATCGTGCCGATCACGGACGTATTCGATGTGTATCGACGGACGCTCGCGGACCTGTTCGCCGGCACTGATGAAGACGTGGCCGAAGAGAACCTGCAGGCGCGCATCCGCGGCAACCTGCTGATGGCGCTCTCCAACAAGTTCGGCTCGATGGTGCTGGCGACCGGGAACAAGAGCGAGTACGCGGTGGGCTACGCCACGCTCTACGGCGACATGGCCGGCGGGTTCGCCCCCATCAAGGACGTCCCCAAGACGCTCGTGTACGAGATCGCTGCGTGGCGGAACGAGCACGGCCCCGGGGGGCCACCGATACCGGACCGGATCATGACCAAGCCCCCAACCGCGGAGCTGCGGCCGAACCAGCTCGACACCGACTCGCTGCCTCCGTACGACCTGCTCGATCCGATCATCGAGGCCTACGTGGAGGAGGACGCCGACGCCGACGCCATCGTCGCCCGGGGGTTCGACCGGGCGACGGTGGAGCGGGTGATGCGGATGATCGATCGAGCCGAGTACAAGCGGCGGCAGGCCGCGCCCGGGGTGAAGATCACACCGAAGGCGTTCGGGCGCGACCGCCGTCTGCCCATCACGAACCGCTACGGGCTGACCTAACGCCGGTGTCCTAGGTGAGCGCCCACGTCACGGTCACCGACACCTGCGTCTCGAGCGTCGGAGGCTGGATCGGGGTGGATGCAGCGCCCGCGGAACTGGCAGCCATGTCGCGGCCGTAATAGATGGGCGGCGTGTATGCCCCCGCTCCCTCCTGGATCGACACGACCTCTCCGAGCTGGGCGTCGCCGGCTCCGGCAAGCGTCTCCGCCTTCGACCGAGCGTTGGCGACCGCGTCGGCGAGCGCCTGGTCCACGCCCTGGTTCTGGTCGGACAGCTGGAACGTGATGCCGTTCGACAGGTTCGCACCGGCCTTGACGGAGTCGTCGATGATCTCGCCGACCTTGGAGATGTCGCGAACCGTGACATCGACCTGGTTCACGGCCTGATAGCCCGTGATGTCCATGCCGTTGTTGCCGTACGTGGGGTAGATGCTCACGTAGCTGGTCGCGATGTCGTCCTTGGCGATCCCTTTGTTCGTCAGCGCGGCGATCAGCGCGGTCATCTTGGTCGCGTTGTCCGCCAGCGCGCTCTGGGCGGTGTTCGCCTGCGTCTGGACACCCAGACTGATGACCGCCTCGTCGGGCTTGGCCTTGATCGTGGCGGTGCCGTTCACGGTGACGGTGCGATCCGAGGTGCTGGGAGCCGGTGAGCCGGTGTCCTGCGCGAGCGACGGCAGCGTCAACGCCACGATCGCTCCGAGCACGACACCCGCCGAGATGTAACCGATCCGCTTCACGGTGAGCCTCCTCTTGGCCGGGTGAACGTTCGTGGGACGGGCAGAGGGACGCACGAGGTTCCCCGCAGGAGGACGGATCCTCTACGGCGCCCAGCTCACCCGGATGCCAGCCACCGATCGAACGGGGAGTGCGCCGACAGCACGGAAACGTCACCGGAGTCGAGGATCGCCGTGGCCGCGGTCACCATCGCGTCGATCGCGATCCACGTCAGCCCTCCGCCCACGCTGATCCGCCGGGCGCCCGCATCGACGATCTCCGCGAGCGAGAGTCCGGGCAACGCCAGGACGTTGACCGGCTTCGAGACGGCCCGGCACACGACGCGGATGTCCTCGGCACTCCGGAGGCCCGGCGCGTACAGCACATCGGCTCCGGCCTCCTCGAAGGCCAGGAGGCGCGCGATCGTGTCGGATAGGTCGGGGTTCCCGCGGATGTGATTCTCGGCGCGCGCCGTCAGCGTGAACGGGAACGGGAGACCGTGTGCGGCCTCGGCCGCCGCGGCGATCCGGGCGGCGGCGAGACCCCGCTCGTAGAGGGAGCCGCCGGGGTCGAAGTCCTCGATCGAACCACCCACCGCACCCGCGTCGGCCACACGGGTGATCGCGAGCGCGGCACGCTCCGGCTCAGATCCGTACCCGTTCTCCAGATCGACCGAGATCGGGAGATCTGTCGACAGGTCGAGCGCGGCGGTGTGCGCGATGACCTCATCCAGCGTCACCTCGCCATCGCGACGTCCGAGCGTGAACGCGAACCCCGAGCTTGTGGTTGCGAGTGCTCGGAACCCGAGCGCGGCCAGCACGCGAGCGGAACCGGCGTCCCACGGGTTCGGGATGACGAACGCCGGACCGGCGTGCATCTCGCGGAACGCGGCGGCCTTCTCGCTCTGCGTCGTCACTCCGGCACTCCGTCCGCCACCCGAAGGATCACCTTGCCGCGTTTGCCCGAGGCCACGCTGCGCTCGAACGCCGCACGACCGTCGGTCAGGGGGAACACCGAGTCGATCGCGGGGCGCAGCTCGCCCGCATCGATCATGCCGGCGAGCTCGACCAGCTGCTCTCGGTTCGGCTCGACGACGAAGTAAGACGTCTCGATCTTGTCATCGGGCCCGACCGTCGGTTCCTCCGCGATCGAGACCAGCCGCCCGCCGGAACGGATGAACGTGGGCGAACGTTGGAGCAGCGCGCCCCCGACGGTATCGAAGACGAGGTCGACAGGGTCGAGCGAGCCCGCGGCATCGACGTCGGACGCGTCGAGGACCTCATGCGCGCCGAAACCACGCGCGAAGTCGGCACCGGAAGGTGACGTCGTACCGATCACGTAGGCGCCTCGCCCGCGCGCGAGCTGCGTCGCGAAGTGGCCGACGCCACCTGCGGCTCCGTGGATCATCACGCGCTCTCCTTCCATCAATCCGCCGTGATCGAACAACCCTTGCCAGGCACTGAGTGCGGAGAGAGGCACGGCCGAACTTTCTTCGTGACCGAGCGTCCTCGGCTTCGGGGCCAGGAGCGAGGCCTGGATCGCGATGTACTCGGCAGCCGCGCCGTCACGGCCGAAGTCGGAGAGCGCCCACACGTCGTCGCCAACAGAGATGGAGCTCACGTCGGGCGCAAGGGCGGCCACCTCGCCCGAAAGCTCGTACGACGGGGTCGCGGGGAGCCGATCGGTCGGCCAATCCAACTCGTCCGGCGTGATCGCGGCGGCATGAACCCGCACGAGCGCTTCGCCCACTTCCGGATGCGGTGTCTCGATCCGTTCGAGCACGAGTTGGTCGGGCCCGCCTGCTGCGTGCAGCCGGATCGCCCACATGGTGGGTTCGACCACGGGCGTGTGTTCCGTCACGTCATGCTCCTTCCGATCGGTGGCTCGTTCGATAGCGAGTACCTTCCTGGTAAGTATCTTGCTAGAAGTATACTAAGAGAACCGATGACGAACCCACCGGACCACATGGACGGCATCCTCGCCCAGTGGCGGCGAGAACGCCCCGATCTCGACGTTGAGGCGATCGGCGTGCTGGGGCGGCTCTTCCGCTCCGCGAACCTCGCCGACGAATACCTGGCCGAGGGGATCGCTCCCCACGGCCTGCAGCCCGGGTGGTTCGACCTGCTCGCGGCGTTGCGCCGCTCGGGGAAGCCTTACGAGCTCAACCCGACGCGGTTGATGGAAACCACGATGCTGTCTTCAGGTGGGATGACGAAACGGCTCGATCGTCTCGACGAGGCCGGCTTGGTGGAGCGCAGGCCGGACCCCGCCGACCGCCGAGGCACCCTCGTCCGACTGACCCGGCACGGGCGGGCGGTCATCGACAAGGCCGTCGAGACCCATGCGAGGAACGAGGAACGCCTCCTGGCCTCGCTCACTCCGGCGGATCGGCGCGCCCTCGATGGTTCGTTACGCAAGTTCCTCGCAGGACTCGAACGACCGGACACCCCGCGTCCGTAGAATCCCCGCGGGGCCTGTAGCTCAGCCTGGTCTAGAGCAGGGGGCTTTTAACCCTCGTGTCGCGGGTTCGAATCCTGCCAGGCCCACGAGGATCGGGCGCTGTCAGAGGTCGGGCGCTGTCACCGGGGACGACTACGTTCGCTCGGGATGAGACGGCTCACCGTCGTCGGGCCGCGCGGCGCACGTTGGCGGACGGAGGTGCCATCGGGGCGACGGGAGCGGGCAAGAGGGCTCCGCGGGCGAAGGCTCGACCCGGACCATGCCATGCTGCTCGAGCGCTGCCGCTCGGTGCACACCCTCGGCATGTCGTTCCCGATCACGGTGGTCTTCCTGGATGCTTCTTGGCACGTGACCCGTGTGACGCGTGCCCCGGCGGGCAGGATCGTCTTCTGCCGCCGTGCACGACACGTGCTCGAGTGTCACATCGGGGCTGATGTGCGTCCCGGAGACCGGCTCAGGTGGGCGGCAGCTCCCGACGGACCTGCCACTCGCGATGCTCCCGGCACCGCCCGTCGGGCGCGAACGTGATCAGCAGGATCCCGTCCCATTCGGCACGGAGCTGCTCGCCTTCCGGCCGGGCCTTGACGTTCCAATGTGCGATGCCGGTCTCGCCCTCCACCGCGAGGATCTCGTAGGCGTACTCCACGTCCTCCTGGACCCCGGAGATCCAGCGACGGACGATCTCGTCCCGCCCGATCCACGCGTCGGCGAACGGTCCGACGGAGTAGACGGCATCCTCGACGAACAGAGCGGCTACGTCCTCGGCGTCGTTGGAGATCCACGCGGCGAAGTACCCGTTGAGCCATCGTTCGAACCCGTCCCGTTCCACGGCGCGACGCTACCAAGAGAGCAGGACCCCGCCCCCGCTATACTCTGGCGGCTGCCCCTCTCTCGGCCGTTGAGCAGCTGGGTAAGCCCCCATCGTCTAGCGGCCCAGGACACCGCCCTTTCAAGGCGGCGGCACGGGTTCGAATCCCGTTGGGGGCACGCTCCACAATTTCATACACGCGGGTGTGGAGGAGTCCGGAGTCCTCATCGCCCTGTCAAGGCGAAGATCGCGGGATCGAAGCCCGTC
The DNA here is from genome assembly GCA_963736335.1 of uncultured Actinomycetes bacterium. Lineage (GTDB taxonomy): Bacteria > Actinomycetota > UBA4738 > UBA4738 > HRBIN12 > JBBQVZ01. Next base: position 520,208 of record CAVTOC010000006.1, read on the forward strand.
ACCCGCGCCAGATCCACCGGGCCAGGTAGCTCAGATGGCAGAGCACGCGGCTGAAAACCGCGGTGTCGGCAGTTCGATTCTGCCCCTGGCCACCCATCGTCCCTCGTCGTGGCGCTAGTTCATGATCTCGCGGCTGCGGATCTCGGCCCAATGCGTCAGGACGCCTTGGTAGATGTCCGCCGAACGAGGGAACTCCTCACGCTCGAGTGCATCGAGAGCTTCGTGCAGATCGCGGGAGGAGCGATCGTCGTCGAGCTCGTCCCACGTCATGAAGTCGCAGAGCGTCGCGTAATCGAGCTCGAGCAGGGAACCAGGGTCGAACCCGGCGAGCCATTGGTGCAGGTCCAGGATCAGCTCGGAGATGGGCCCGAGGTCCGTCCGGCGAAGGACCGGCACGGCACGCTCCGCCCGGCGCATCGCCCGACGAGCGGTGGTCCGGTAGCGGAGGCGCGTGCGGCCGAACTCGTCCTCGCCCAGCCACCGCTCGCCGTCATCGAACAACACGAACCATCGGATCGGCACGTGCCACGGGCTCTGATGCACGAACGCCACCGCGCTCGGGTCGCGGCGGCGCAGCTTGGCGAGCTCCTTGGCCGCGCGCTTCGCGTCCTGCTTCGGCACGAACCGGTCGGACAGCTCGAGCGGCTTGGTCGCGGAGAACGAGAGCAGCGCGGCCAGGACGCGCAGGTGCATCCGCCAGGGACTGACGTACGTCCGCCCGTCGATCACTCGGACCTCGGCGTGCTCCCCCTCGGCCGGCGCGAGCACGCCCAGGCCCGGGGTCGTCTCGTGGTCCGCGTACCGCCGCCGCAGCGTCGTGGAGCGGGCGCCCTCGATCAGGTACCGCTCCCAGTGGATCTGCTCCTGGCGCTCGAACGCGTCGAGCGGTTGGAACACGCGGAGGTAGGCGCTGGGAACCACGTCGCGGAGTCTAGCGAACGGCGGCATCACCTATGCTCTCGGCGTCCCCGGCGTTGGAGCTGAAGCGTTGGCCACGAACGATCCACGGGGCGGGACCGAGCCGTTCCGCCTCATCGCCCCCGACGGCACCGCGGTCGGCGACACGGAGGTCGGCCTTGAGCCGGAGGAGCTCCGAGAGTTGTTGCGCTGGATGGTCCTGGCCCGACGGCTGGACCGGGAATGCATGGCGCTGCAGCGCCAGGGCGAGCTGACGGTCTACCCACCGTTCGAAGGCCAGGAGGCCGCGCAGGTCGGCTCGGCCATGGCCCTCGGCCCCGACGATTTCGTCTTCCCCTCGTTCCGGGAGCTGGCGGTGGCGCTCGTTCGGGGCGTCGACGCGGTCCAGTACATCCAGTACCACCGTGGGACCTGGCACGGCGGCCCCTACGATCCCCGGGCCACCCGCTTCGCCCCGATCTGCGTCCCAACGGCCACGCAGATCTCGCACGCGGTCGGCTACGCGATGGGCCTGCGGCTCGACGACATCGCCGCGTGCGCTATCGCTTACTTCGGCGACGGCTCGGCGAGCGAGGGCGACTTCCACGAGGCGGCGAACATGGCCGCCGTGTTCCGTTCGCCGGCGATCCTGTTCTGCCAGAACAACGGCTGGGCGATCAGCGTGCCGACCACGTCGCAGACGACGGGTGAGATCTGGAAGCGCGCGGAGGGCTACGGATTCCCGGGCGTACGCGTCGACGGCAACGACGTGCTAGCCGTGTATCGCGTCACGAAGGACGCGGTGGCCCGGGCCCACGCGGGGGGCGGACCCACGTTGATCGAGGCGATGACGTACCGGGTCGGCCCGCACACCACGGCCGACGACGCGGGCCGCTACCGTGACGACGACGAGGTGCAGCGATGGCGCGCGCCTCGACCCGATCGAGCGATACCGGGCGTGGCTGCTCGCGAGCGGGCACGCCGACGACGCGTTCGTCGCGGAGTGCGACGCCGCTGCGGAGATCGAGGTGACGCGTATCCGGGCGGACGTGATCGCGACGGAACCGCCGCCGGTGGAGTGGATGTTCGATTGGACGTACGCGGATCCGCCCGAGCCGTTCCTCCGAGAACGCACGGAGGCGCTCGGCGATGCCTGAGGTGACGATGTCGGCGGCGCTGAACGCCGCGCTCCGCGACGCGCTCGACGACGATCCGCGCGTCCTGGTGTACGGGCAGGACGTCGGCAGGCTCGGCGGCGTCTTCCGGGTGACGGAAGGGCTGCAGCAGGAGTTCGGCGCGGACCGGGTGTTCGACACGCCGATCGCGGAGGCCGCGATGGTGGGCGCCGCGGTTGGTCTGGCCCTCGCCGGATGGAAGGCCGTCGTGGAGATCCAGTTCGACGGGTTCTCGTATCCGGCGCTCGACCAGGTGGTGAGCCACGTGGCGAAGTACCACGAGCGGACGCGAGGACGCGTGGACGATGCCGATCACGATCCGGATCCCGTCGTTCGGGGGCATCCGCGGGAAGGAGCATCACGGCGAGAGCACCGAGACGTACTGGGTGCACACGGCCGGACTGAAGGTCGTGGTTCCGTCGACGGCGCTGGACGCCTACCGCCTGCTGCGGCTGGCGATCGCCGATCCGGACCCCGTGATCGTGCTCGAACCGAAGGCCCGGTACTGGTCGAAGGAGACCGGCGATCTGACCGTCGACGGCCCGGGCATCGGCGTGGGGCGGATCCTGCTCGACGGCGACGCCTGCACCGTCGTGACGTACGGCGCGATGGTCCCGCGCTGCCTCGAAGCCGCGGTCACGCTCGCGGACGAGGGGATCGGTGCTCGCGTGGTCGACCTGCGTTCGCTCTCGCCGCTCGACATGCCGCTCCTCGAGCGCTGCGCCCGCGAGACCGGCCGTGTCGTGGTCGTGCACGAGGCGCCGCTGACGCTCGGGATGGGCGCCGAGATCGCGGCGCGCGTGATGGAGCAGGCGTTCGATCACCTGGAGGCGCCCGTCGCGCGCGTGACGGGTTGGGACGTGCCGTATCCACCGGCGTCGCTGGAGCAGCACTACCTGCCGAGCGTCGGACGGATCGCCGAGGCCGTCCGCCGGACGGTGAAGTACTGATGGCGGATCGCGTCTTCGCCATGCCGGACCTGGGCGAGGGTCTGGAGGAGGGCGAGATCGTCGCGTGGCTCGTCGCGGAAGGCGAGCAGATCGCGTTGAACCAGCCGCTCGTCGAGGTGGAGACGGCGAAGGCCACGGTCGAGATCCCGTCGCCGTTCGCCGGGACGGTGACGACGTTGCACGCGTCGGTGGGCGACGCGGTGCCGGTCGGCTCGCCGCTGGTCACGTTCGACGGCGGCGCCTCGCCCCGTACGGACGTCTCGGCCGCTCCGGTCAAGGCGGCTGCCACGCCCGCGGTTCGCAAGCTCGCGAAGGAACGGGGGATCGACCTCGCCACGATCTCGGGTACCGGGCCCGAGGGGCGGATCACCGTGGAGGACCTGAACGCGGCGGGTGGATGGACGAGCGAGTCGGTGGATGTCTTGACCATGACGCCCGTGCGCCGCGAGATCGCCCGGCGGCTCACGGAGGTCGCGGCGATCCCGCAGGTGACGACGTTCCGGACCGTCGATTGCACCGCGCTGGAGGCGTTCCGGAACGAGCGGGACGTGTCTCCGCTCCCCGTCTTCATCGCGGCGCTGGCGCGGATCAGCCCCGCGCACCCGCTCCTGAACTCGTCGTGGGAAGCCGACGGGATCCACTCCTCGAGATCGGTACACGTCGGCCTCGCGATCGATACCGAGCGGGGCCTCATGGTCCCGGTGCTGCGGAACGCCCACTCGATGGGGATCGCCGGGATCGCGGGCGAGATCCGACGGCTCGCCGAGGCGGCTCGAGGCGGACACCTCACGCCGAACGACGTCACGGGAGCCACGATCGGGGTCAGCAACACCGGGAGCTACGGCTCCGAGGCCGGGACGCCTCTGCTGAATCCCGGGAACGCGGTGACCGTGGCTATGGGCGTGATCCAGCCCCGCGCGTTGGTGGTGGGCGGCGAGGTCGTGGCCCGGCCGGCGTGCACGCTCTCGTTGACGTTCGACCACCGCGTGATGGACGGCGCGACCGCCGGACGAGCGCTCACGGACCTGGTCTCGCTCCTGCAAGACGGCGAGCGCCTGCGAGACTTGCCGGCATGAAGATCGTCTCCCTGCTGCCGTCGGCGACCGAGATCGTGTACGCGCTCGGCCTGGGTGACGATCTCGTCGGCGTGACCGACGAATGCGACTTCCCGCCCGATGCGGTCACGAAGCCGGTCGTGTCACGGAGCGCGCTCCCCCAAGGCCGGCCGCTGACCTCACGCGAGATCGACGAGGCCGTGCGCCTGCGCATGGATGCGCACGAGCCGATCTACATCCTGGACAAGGAGTTCCTCCGCCGCGAACAGCCCGATGTGATCCTGACGCAGGACCTGTGTCGCGTCTGCGCGGTCCCGAGCGGACAGGTGCAGCGGGCATTGGACGAGCTCGGCGTGTCCGACGCGAAGGTGGTCTCGCTCGACCCGCACACGCTGGAGGACGTGATCGGGCAGATCGAGGCCGTCGGCTCCGTGCTCGGCCGCGCCGAACGCGGCGTCGACATCGCGAACCTCCTCCGTTCCCGTGTGGCGCGCGTGAAGGAGATCGCCACGCGCCTGCCGACCATCAGGGTGTTCTGTCTCGATTGGTCGGACCCGCCGTTCGTCGCGGGTCACTGGATGCCGGAGATGGTGGAGGCAGCCGGAGGCGTCAACCTGCTCAACGCCAAAGGGGAGCCGTCCACGGTCGTCACCTGGCGCCTGATCCGGGACGAGAACCCCGAGGTCATCGTCTTCATGCCGTGCGGGTACTACCTGGAGGAAGCCGAGGAGGAGGGGGCGGCGCTCTTCGCCCAGCCGGACTTCGCCGACACCCCGGCGGCTCGTAACGGCAACGTGTTCGCGGTCGATGCGACATCGTTCTTCTCGCGTCCGGGACCCCGGCTGGTGGACGGCCTGGAGATCCTGGCTTGGGCCATCCACCCCGAGGCATATCCGGAGCCGCCGCCCGCGTCCATCACCCGCCTGAAGTGAGCGGGCCGGTCGTCGAGCCGACGAAGGGGGAGGAGGCCGTCGGCCGGCGTCGCAGCGTGATGACGACGACCGCCGGAACGCACGCCGGCGCGTTCACCCCGCTCGACTGGGCGATGTTCCTGTCGATCGGGCTCATCTGGGGATCGTCGTTCCTGCTGATCGCCATCGGCCTCGACGCGTTCGAGCCCGGACTCATCACGTGGCTCCGCATCATCTTCGGCGCCTCCGTGCTCTGGCTGGTCCCGGCCGCACGCAAGCGGATCCCTCGAGAGGACTTCCCGCGGCTCGTGGCGATCTCGGTGCTATGGGTCGCGATCCCGTTCACGCTCTTCCCGTTCGCCGAACAGCGGATCTCCTCCGGCTTGACCGGCCTGGTGAACGGCGCGCTCCCGATCTTCGCGGTCGCCATCGGCTCGCTGATGTTGCGGCGCCCGCCCGGGCGCGCGCAGGCGTGGGGGCTCGCCGTGGGGTTCCTCGGAGTGGCGGCCATCGCGGTGCCCTCGATCAGCGAGGGGTCGAGCGAAGCCATCGGCTTCCTCATGGCGCTCCTCGCCACGCTCTGTTACGGGTTCGCCATCAACATCGCGACACCGCTGACCCAGAGGTACGGCTCGCTGCCCGTGATGGCTCGGATGCTCGGCCTGGCCTCGATGTGGACGCTGCCGCTCGGGCTCTTGAGCATCCCGGGATCCGACTTCGCCTGGCCCTCGTTCGTGGCCGTCGCATGCCTCGGCGTCCTGGGCACCGGGATCGCGTTCGTCTTCATGGGGCGGCTCGTCGCGCGCGTGGGCTCGCGCGCCTCGTTCGCCACGTACCTGATCCCGGTCGTCGCGCTGATCCTCGGGGTGGTGTTCCGCGACGAGACGGTTCATGTGCTCTCGATCGTCGGGATCGGGTTGGTGATCGCGGGCGCCCTGCTCGCCTCGCGCCGCGAGCGAGCCGCATGAGCGACGGGTCTCGCGAGCACCTCGACGCACCTATCCTCGAGTTCGATCCATCGCCGATCGCGGTGATCGAGCCCTCCGATCACATCGAACCGATGGACATCCCGCCGCACGCCGTCCTCTGCTTCTTCCAGGACGTGATCGAGCTGGTGTCGGCCGAGCACGGAGGCAGGATCGTCGACCACGTGGTCTCGGAGATCGGCCGCAACCCGATCTACGAGCTGAACATCGACGGACGCAGGCTGGCGCTCGTCCACCCGGGCGTCGGCGCCCCCTTGGCCGGGGGGTTCCTGGAGGAGTTGATCGCGCGCGGATGTCGCACGTTCGTCGCGTGCGGCGGCGCGGGGGTGCTGGTCCCCGACGTCGCGCTGGGGCATGTGATCGTCCCCACCGCCGCGATCCGAGACGAGGGCACCTCCTACCACTACCTGCCCCCGGGACGAGAGGTCGAACCCACGGCTCGAGCGGTCGACGCGATCGTCGCGACGCTCGAGCACCACCACGTGCCCTACGTGACGGGCAAGACGTGGACGACGGACGGCCTCTATCGGGAGACGCGCGGCAAGCTCGAACGCCGCGTCACGGAGGGATGCCTGACGGTCGAGATGGAAGCGGCTGCCTTCTTCGCGGTCGCCGCGTTCCGCGGGGTGACGTTCGGTCAGCTGCTCTACGCGGGCGACGATCTCTCGGGAGACGCGTGGGACAACCGGGGGTGGGACTCCCACGCCTCCGGGCGTGAGCTCCTGTTCCGCCTCGCGGCCGAGGCGTGCCTGTCGATCCCGGCCGGCTAGCGCTCGCTCGAGGTTCGGTATCCTCCGCGCATGAAGACCGCGAACCTGGTGACCCCCGCCGACGTGGGCAAGCGCGTGACGTTCCAGTTCGAGCTGCCGAACGGCTTCCTGTCGGAGGTCGTCGGCGTGTTCGAGCGCTACGACGAGGGGGCCGAGACGTACTTCGTGCGGCGCAAGACGGGTGAGGTCGTCCGGGTGCCGGCGCGAGGCGTGCGGTTCGGCAAGCTGGTCGAGGCCGCGCGACCGCAGGGGCCCCTGACGTGAGCGAGACGGAGCTCCCCTCCGCGTACATCCGCCGTCGTCTGGGGAGCGAGGACGCTCACTACGGAGGCAACCTGGTCGCGGGCGCGAAACAGCTGGAGATCGTCGGTGACCTGATCACCGAGCTCGCCATGCGCTATGACGGCGACGAGGGACTGTTCCGCGCGTACGAGTCGGTGGAGTTCCTGGCCCCGCTGTACGCCGGCGATTGGGTCGAGGCGAAAGGGCGGATCGTTCGGGTGGGGAACTCATCCCGCACCTGCGAGTTCGAGGTGTGGAAGGTGGGCGGACCCCGCATCGACATCAGCGAGTCGGCGGCCGAGTTCCTCGATCAACCGATCCTGGTCTGCAAGGCGGTCGGCACGACGGTCGTGACGAAGGACCATCAACGGTTCGCACGCGGATCCGACACCCACGACCGAACGGTCGGTCAGGAAGCCCGCTCCAAACCCTGAAGCACGGTCAGCAGATCGTCCACGTTGAACGGCTTGGGCATGAACGCGTCGGCGCCCATCTCGGCCGCCTTCGCGCGATCGCTGAGGTTCGCCATGGCCGAGACCACGACCACCCGCGGACGCTCTTCGCGCGGGAGCTGCATCATCTCTTCGAGCACGCTCCACCCGTCCATCGTGGGCATCATGATGTCCAGGAGCATCAGCTGGGGATGATGCTCCGCGATCGCGGACAGGGCCTGGACCCCGTCACGGGCGGCGAACGTGGTGTAGCCCTCGGCCTCCAGGCTGAACTGGAGCACCCAGACGACCTGCGGCTCGTCGTCGACGACGAGCACGCTGGTCCGGAGCGTCGCTTGATCCGTCATGGCCCGCAGAGCGTACGGTGACGACGGCATCCGCGGAATCGGCCGCCCGGGCGGTTTCCTGCATGGTCACACGAACTACGCGAACGGGCGTGCGAGTCATCGTTCGGGGGAGCCCGGAGTAGTCACCCCGGGGCAGACCCCGAGAGGATCAGCTGGCGGGGAAGTCGATCGATCCGGTCAGGGCGTCGAGGTCGTCGAGTTCCTCGAGATCGTGAACGACCCCGATCAGATCCTCGACGTTGAAGGGCTTCGGGCAGAACGCGTCGGCTCCGAGCTCGGCGGCCCGCGCGCGATCGCGCAAGCTCGAGAGCGCCGAGACGACGACCACCCGAGGACGCTTGGCGTCGGGGAGCTTGCCGATCTCCTCGAGCACGCTCCACCCGTCCAACGTCGGCATCATGATGTCCAGCAACATGAGCCTCGGGTGGAACAGGTCGACCGCCTCGAGCGCCGCAGCTCCGTCGCGCGCCGACAACGTCGTGTAGCCCTCGGCCTCCAGGCTGTACTGGAGAACCCAGACGACCTGCGGCTCGTCATCGACGACGAGAACGCTGTGATCGAGAGTGTCGGTGATGGTTTCCATACCTGAAGGAAGGTACGGCGTCTCCGGGGTCCGGCTGTATAGGCCAGTCCACCCTTTCTCTATGCATGCGCAGGACCTAGGCCTTCGTGGCGTTCGCCGCGGACGGGTGACAGGTACGTAGCCAGAGGTGACCAGAACGAGGTAGTCACCCGGGTCAGGCCCCGACGAGGTCCACGCCGGCTCCCTCCCGGACCTCGCCGATGAGGAACCCGCGGTCTTGGCTGCGCCGCAGGATCTCCGCGACGTTCTCCGGGTCGACGACCAGCACCATCCCCACCCCCATGTTGAACGTCGAGAACATGTCGGCCTCGGACGCGCCCGACACCCGGCGAAGCAGATCGAAGATCGGGGGTTCCGGCCAGGAGCCCGATCGGATCGTCGCGCCGAGTCCCGGCGGCAGCGCGCGCGGCACGTTCTCGATGAACCCGCCGCCCGTGATGTGGGCGGCCGCGTGCACGAGCCCATCCTTCGCGAACGCCAAGACCTCGGGCGCGTAGATCACGCACGGCTCCAACAGTTCGTCGGCCAGCGATCGCCCGAGCTCCGGGAGCATCGTGTCGAGCACGTATCGTTCCAGGAGCGCGGCCCGGACGAGCGAGTACCCGTTCGCGTGCAGGCCGCTCGACGCCAAGCCGATCAGCACGTCGCCATCGCGGACGCGGTGCGGTCCCAGCAGCGCGGTCTCGTCGGCGACGCCGACGCAGAACCCCGCCAGGTCGAACTGGTCGTCGGGCATGACGCCGGGATGCTCGGCCGTCTCCCCACCCAGCAGCGCGCACCCCGCGCGCCGGCATCCCTCCGCGACGCCTTCCACGATCGCCGCCACGCGCTCGGGCACAACGCGGCCGACCGCCAGGTAGTCCAGGAAGAAGAGCGGTTCGGCTCCCGTGCAGACGACGTCGTCGGCGCACATCGCGACCAGGTCGATGCCGACGGTGTCCAGCCGATCGATCATCCGCGCGATCTCGAGCTTGGTGCCGACACCGTCGGTGGCGGCGGCGAGCACACGCCCCTCCCCGATCCGGAACAACCCTGCGAACCCGCCGACGTCGTCGGCAACCTCGGGGCGTCTGGCTCGGGAGGCCAGGTCGGCGATCAACGTCACCGCCTTCGCGGCCGCCTCGGTGTCGACGCCGGCCCGCCGGTACGCGTCGCTCATGGCACGGATCAGGCGCTCGGGAGCTGCAACTGCTCTTCAAGCACGAACTTGCCGGCTCGCTCCGGGATCGGAACGGGGTATTCCCCGTCGAAACACGCACGGCAGAAATCATCTCGCGGCGATCCCGCGGCCCCAACCAACGCGTCGAGCGAGAGGTAGCCGAGCGAGTCGGCGCCGAGGAACGCCCGGATCTCGTCGACCGTCAGGTCCGAACCCACGAGCTCCTGGCGCGTGGGCATGTCGATCCCGTAGAAGCACGGCCACTTGATCGGCGGCGACGTGATGCGAAGGTGCACCTCGGTCGCGCCCGCCTCGCGGAGCGCGAGCACGATCTGACGGGTGGTCGTGCCCCGGACGATGGAATCGTCGACGACCACGAGACGCTTGCCGCGGATGGAGTCGGGGAGCGGGTTCAGCTTCAGCTTCACGCCGCGGTCCCGGAGCGATTGCGAGGGCTGGATGAACGTTCGGCCGACGTAGTTGTTCTTGATCAGACCGTCGCCGTACGGCGTGCCCGAGGCCTCGGCGTACCCCTGCGCCGCCGCGTGCGCCGGTCTGGGGCACGGCGATGACCATGTCGGCCTCGGCGGGGTGCTCGCCCGCCAACAGCCGTCCCATCTCGCGGCGCGCCTCGTGCACGGACGTCCCCAACAGCCGCGAGTCGGGCCGGGCCAGGTAGACGAACTCGAAGATGCAGAGCGCGGCCCGAGGCGTCTCGGCGAAGCGGGCCGAATGCAGCCCCCGGTCGTCGATCCGCACCAGCTCTCCGGGCTCGACGTCCCGCATCAGCGTGGCGCCCACGATGTCGAGCGCACAGGTCTCGGAGGCGAAACAGAACCCGTTGGGCAGCCGCCCGATCGACAACGGCCGGATGCCGAGCGGATCACGGGCGGCGTAGACGCTCCGCTCATCCATGAAGACGAAGCTGAACGCGCCCGCCAGGGTCGGAAGGAGCTGCAGCGCCGCATCCTCGAGGCCGTTCGTCGCCATCTGCTCCGCGAGCATGGCCGTCACCACGTCGGTGTCGGTGGTGGCGCTACCCCGCCGGCCCGCGAGCTCCGCGAGCTCGTGCGTGTTGACCAGGTTCCCGTTGTGTCCGAGGGCGATCGAACGAACGCCGTCGGTCTTGAAGACCGGCTGCGCGTTGTCCCAGTTGCTCGACCCGGTCGTCGAGTATCGGGTGTGGCCGATCGCCAGGTCGCCGTGCAGGGTGGTCAGGGTGGCCTCGTTGAAGACCTGGCTCACCAGCCCGAGGTCCTTGAAGACGAGGATGTTGTCGCGGTCGCTGACCGCGATGCCGGCGGATTCCTGGCCCCGGTGCTGTTGGGCGAAGAGGCCGAAGTACGTGAGCCGGGCGACGTCCTCGCCGGGAGCCCATACGCCGAAGAGCCCGCATTCCTCTTTCGGTGACTCCGCTCCCACGAGAGCTTCAGCCTATCAGGCGGTTCGGCGTGGTCAGCTCGGAGCGAGCACGCCTTCCAGCTCGAGGAGCGTGATCTTGCGGTCGAGACCTCCCGCGTAACCCGTGAGCTTCCCGCTCGCGCCGATCACGCGGTGACACGGGATCACGATCGGGATGGGGTTGGATCCCAAGGCCCTCCCCACCGCGCGCGCGGCGGAAGGATGTCCGATCTTCTTCGCGATCTCACCGTAGGTGTTCGTCCGCCCGAAGCCGATCTTGCTCGTCTGCACCAAGACGTCGCGAGCGATCCCATGGATCAGCCGGCGGTCGACTTGAAGGTCGAACCCGGTGCGCTCCGCCGCGAAGTACTCGTCCAGCTCGCGGCGCCACTCGTCCGTGCCTTTCGCCGAGGCAAGGATCCGTGGCGAGATCTCGTTCGCGATCCGCTCCAGCACCTCCCGCCGATACGTCTCCCCCTCGAACGCCACACAGGCGAGACCGCGCGGCGTCACGGCCACCATCAGTTCGCCGACCGGCGAAGACATCGTCCCGACGGCGACGTCAAGCAGGCCGTCCGCAGCGGCCAGGTCCGGCAACGACGCCGCGGCCGCGCGCGAACGCTCCTCGGACCCTGAGCGGCTGGCCAGCCGCTTGAGATCGTTCGTGTTCATCTCATCATCTCCCGAAGCTTCTTCGTGCCCTGGTAGACGTTCGCCCGGGCTGCCTCTTCGCTCGTTCCCATCAGTTCGGCGATCTCCGCGTACGGCCGGTCGAGCACGTGCCGATGCACGACCGCCACCGCTGTCGCGGAGGCAATGTCCGCACCGCCTCCCAGAGCTCGCCATCGGGCGTCGGGTCGACCGGCGGCGTCGCGCGGTCCGGAGGATCGGCCATCGGCGCCGCTCGGCGAGCGCTCGCCCGGTGGTGATCGATCGCCTTCCGCGACGCGATCCGCAGGATCCATCGATCGAGTCGTTCGCCGCGGGTCACGCGCGGGTAGGCGCGCAACGCCGCCAGGAACGTCTCCTGGAAACAGTCGTCCGCGTCACTGGGACCGACGGCCACCGTCAGGAACCGGTAGACCGTCGCGCGGTTCGCCTCCAGGAAGTCCTGGAACGGCGGCACGCTGGAACTCACGACCACCGCCAGCGCGGGAATGTGGTGAGCTCCATCGGTGAGACCGCCTCGCGCCGGAGCGGCGAACGCCCAGGGCTGCGGTTCTTCGAGGCCCTCACGTACTCCGCATCCGGTTCCACCACCCGCCACCGCCGCCATCGGTCGTCTCGCATCATCGGTGCCCTCCTTCCCCGTCGTCACACGAACAACGAACGAGGGAGCGGCTACGTGAAACGGTCAGGCGATATCGAGCGCGGACGCGAGCCCGGCGTGGTCGTCCAGGACGTGTTGCGCCTCCGGCCCGGTTCCGGCCGGGGCATCGACGAAGTACGTGTACCGCACGGCGGTCATCCCGATCGCTTGGGCACCGGCGACGTCGGTCCGGCGGCTGTCGCCGACATGCGCTGCCTCCGCGGGATCGCCGACCCCGAGCCCCGCGAGCGCGTGCTCGAACACCGCCGGCCACGGCTTGAAGCAGCCGACCTCATCGGAGAACGACCAATGATCGAAGTACCCCAGCACGCCGAACATGTCGAGGCGTTCGCGGAGGGTCGGCGATGCCGTCATGCCGACGTCGCAGATGATGCCGATCCGCACGCCGGCGTCCCGGAGCCGGCGGACGCAGTCCTCGACGCCGGGCGCCAAACGGAGCGGGGCCTCGCGCCCCACCTCGTCGAACGAGCGGAGGAGCGCCGCTCGAACCTCGGCAGAGGGGTCGACGCCCAGCAGGTCGCAGATCAGCGGTGTCGCCTCGGCCGGACCGTGCTGCACGTTCGTGATCCAGCTCTCGTGGAACACCTCCCAGTTCCGGTCGAACGCCGCGTCGATAGCATCGGATGGAACGGGTGTGCCGGCCGCGGCAAGGATCTCCGACCATCGGCGGAGCTGCCGCCTGCGCATGGTCCCGTCCTCCTCGGCGTCGATCCCCGCCCCTTCCGAGACGAGCGTTTCCCAGTAGTCGAACGTGACCGCTTGGATCATGCGCCGTCCTCGCCGAGCAGACGCGGGATGGCGCCCTCGTAGATGTCTCGAAGCTCCTGGACGGTCGTCTCGAAGTGCCCGTCGAACACGACCCGGGGACCTCCGGTCTCTCCGACGGCCGCGAACGGAACCCCGCGGGCACCGGCCAGGTCGGCCAGCTCCTCGACGCGCTCCGGCGCGACGGCCACCACCGCACGCGACGCGGACTCCGAGAAGAGCGACACGTGGGGAGGCAGGTCGCCCGGCACGGAAACGACGAACCCGTGGCCGCCCAGGACGGCCTGTTCCGCGAGCGCCACCGCCAGGCCTCCGTCGCCGCAGTCGTGCGCGGACGCCAGCAGGTCGTCGTTCGCCGCCTCGTGCAACAGGTCGTGGAGCGCCCGTTCGCGTTCCAGGTCCAGCGCCGGAGGGCGGCCGGAGATCACGCCCAGCACGACCTCGGCGAACTCCGACCCGCCGAGCTCCGCGAACGTCTCCCCCAGGACGCAGATCGACAGGCCCGCGCGGGTGAATCCGGTCGCCACGCGCAGCCGGTAGTCCTCCAGGAGGCCGAGCATCCCGATCACGGGGGTCGGCCAGATCGCGGAGTCGCCCGACTCGTTGTAGAAGCTGACGTTGCCGCCGGTCACCGGCGTGTCGAACGCCAGGCACGCGTCGCGCATCCCCCGGATGGCTTCGGCGAACTGCCACATCACGACGGGTCGCTCGGGGTTGCCGAAGTTCATGCAGTTCGTGATCGCGAGCGGTCTGGCTCCCGTGGCCGCGACGTTCCGCGCGGCCTCCGCGACGGCGTGCGCAGCGCCCAGGTACGGATCGAGGTAACCGAACCGGCCCTTGCCGTCGCTCGACAGCGCCAAGCCCTTGAGCGAGCCGGGGACACGGACCACTGCGGCATCCGAACCGGCCGATGCGACGGTCTGACCCTGGACCAGGGAGTCGTACTGCTCGAACACCCAGCGCTTGCTGGCGATGTTCGCTGAGGAGAGGACGGCGACCAGGGCTTCGTGCAGGTCGCCCTCGAACGGCATGAACGCGGGATCCTCGTGCGTCTCGGCCACGTCGTCCGGCGTCATCGGCCGTTCGTACTCGGGGCCGTCGTCGGCGAGCGAAGAGGCCGGGACCTGCGCGACGACGTCTCCCGCGTGACGGATGGTGAGCATGCCGCCCGGAACGAGCGTCGCGATGACCGCGGACGCCAGACCCCAGCGCTCGCAGACCGCGCGGACGTCGGCGAGCCGGTCGGGCGCCACGATCGCGAGCATGCGTTCTTGCGACTCGGACGTGAGGATCTCGAACGACTCCATGCCTCGCTCGCGCAGCGGGACCGCGTCAAGGTCGAGGTCCGCGCCCATCCCGGCGCGGGCGGCCGACTCACTGACCGCGCACGTGATGCCGGCGCCGCCGAGATCCTGCAGTCCTTCCAGCAGCCCGCGCTCGACCATCTCGAGCGACGCCTCGATCAGGAGCTTCCCCGCGAACGGGTCGCCGATCTGCACGGAGGGTCGCGATCCCTGCGACCCCTCCTCGATGCGTTGCGCTCGCGAGCACCGAAACGCCGCCGATCCCGTCGCGTCCCGTCGACGCCCCGTAGAGCACCATCGACGATCCTGCGTGGGCCTCGTGGGACGCCGACGTCATGAGCCCGTCGACCGGAGCGATCCCCACGCACATGACGTTCACGCTCGGGTTCGCCGAATGCGGCTCGGCGAAATGGATCTCGCCGCCGACGGTCGGAACGCCGATGCAGTTGCCGTACCCCCCGATGCCGGCCACGACCCCGCCGAGCAGCCAGCGGTTCCGTTCGTCGGTGAGCGGCCCGAACATCAACGGGTCGAGCAGCGCCACGGGACGCGCGCCCATCGAGATGATGTCGCGCACGATGCCGCCGACGCCCGTGGCCGCCCCCTGGTACGGCTCGATCGCGCTCGGATGCGAATGCGATTCCATCTTGAAGACCACCGCGACGCCGTCTCCGACGTCGACGGCGCCGGCGTCCTGGCCCGGCCCGACCAACACGGCCGAGCCCTCGGTCGGGAGCGTGCGGAGGTGGACCTTCGAGGACTTGTAGGAGCAGTGCTCGGACCACATGGCGCCGTACATCGCGAGCTCGTTGCGGTTCGGTTCGCGACCGAGCGTCTCGACGATCCGTTCGAGCTCGTCGTCGGTCAGGCCGAGGGCCCGGTGCAGCGTGCTCCACGACCGCCACGTTCCCCTAGACCCTGGCGAGCGCCTGCGTCAGCAGCGACGCGAACAACGGCTGTCCGCCGGTGGTGCCCACGTCGGGATCCACCGCGTGCTCGGGGTGCGGCATCAGGCCCACGACGTTGCCGGCGTCGTTGCGGACGCCGGCGATCGCGTTCGCGCTGCCGTTGGGGTTGTGGGCATCGTCGATCGTGCCGTCCGGCGCGCAGTAGCGGAACACGACCAGGCCGTCACCTTCGAGGCGCGCCAGATCCTGCACGCCGGCGACGTACTGTCCCTCACCGTGCTTCACGGGGATGTCGAGCACCTCGCCGGGCGTCAGGTCGGACGTGACCGGCGTCTGCGCGGTCTCCACCCGCACGTGCACCTGGCGACAGACGAACCGGAGCGAGCGGTTGCGGATCAGCGCGCCGGGAAGCAGGCCGCTCTCGCAGAGCACCTGGAAGCCGTTGCAGATCCCGAGCACGGGACCGCCACGTTCGGCGAACCCGCGAACGCCGTCCATCACCTTCGCGAACCGCGCGATCGCGCCGGTCCGGAGGTAGTCGCCGTAGCTGAACCCGCCGGGCAGCACCACGGCGTCGACACCGTGGAGGTCGACGTCGGCGTGCCAGAGCGAGACCGGCTCGCCGCCCATCGTCTCGACGGCGCGAAGCGCGTCCCGGTCGTCCAGCGAGCCCGGGAACGTGACGACGCCGATCCGGGGGATGCCCGACGTCACGGCCTCATGCTCCTCGGTCTCCTTGCTCGGTCTCGAGGATCCGGTACTCCTCGATCACGGGGTTCGACAGCAGACGGGTCGCCATCTCGTCGACCTGGGCTCGTGCCGCCGCCTCGTCTGCGGCATCGACCGTCAACCGGATGTGCTTGCCGACGTGCACGTCGCGGACGTTGGACCAGCCGAGCGTCGGGCAGGGCGCCCTCGACCGCCTTGCCCTGCGGATCGGACAGGCCCGGCTTGAGCGTCACCAACACCTCGAAGACGAACGTCATCCGTGCCCCCGTCGATCGGCGCCGGATGGAACGCCCATCCGTTCGCGGTAGCGCTCGAACGGTTCGCCGGTCAGCCGCTCGTAGGCCTCACGGTAACGTCCGGCCGTCTGCTCGACGACCTCGGACGGCAGGGCCGGCGCCGGCGGCTCACGGTCCCAGCCGGTCGCGTCCAGCCAGTCGCGGACGTACTGCTTGTCGAACGACGGCTGCGGTCCCCCCGGCGCGTACCCGTCGACAGGCCAGAAACGCGACGAGTCCGGCGTGCAGACCTCGTCCACCAGGATCAGCTCGCCGTCGCAGAACCCGAACTCGAACTTCGTGTCGGCCAGGATGATCCCGCGCTCCAGGGCGATCGCCGCGGCTCGCTCGTAGATCGTGAGCGTCAGCTCCTTCAGCCGCTCGGCGAGCCCGACGCCGACCAGATCGCGCGTCTCGTCGAGCGTGAGCGGCAGGTCGTGGCCCGCGGCGGCCTTCGTGGTCGGCGTGAAGATCGCCTGCGGCAACCGGTCGGATTCGACCAGTCCGGCGGGGAGCGCCACACCGCAGACCGAGCGCCCGACCGCGTACTGCTTCCACCCGGAGCCCGAGAGGTAGCCGCGCGCGACGCATTCGACGGGCACGACGTCGGCGCGTCGGACGAGCATCGCGCGCCCGGCCAGGTCGGTCGCCCGAGCCGCCGGGCAGGTCGCGCGGGTCCGCGCTCACCAGATGGTTGCCGACCAGGTCGCTCGTCCGCTCGAACCAGAACAGGGACAGCGCGGTCAGCACGCGACCCTTGTCCGGGATCGGCGTCGGGAGGACCGCGTCGAACGCACTGATCCGGTCGGTCGCGACGATCAGCAGGCGGTCGGCGCCCGCCTCGTACACGTCGCGCACCTTTCCGCGCGCGTGCAGGACCGCGTCCGGGCTCACGCCTCCTCCACCGGGAGCTTCTCCAGCCGTTCGAAGACGCCGCCCAGGTTGGCGAGGTACGGCTGCACGAGGAACAGCGACTCGAACCCCTCCTTGGACAGGACATCGGTGTCGGCGATCTCCTCCCACATCCGCTCCTGGAACTGCAGCCCGCGCTCCCAGGTGTCGTTGGCGGCTCGCTGCACCACCTTGTATGCGTCGTCGCGAGCCATCCCGTGGTCGACGAGCGCGGTCAGCACCTTCTGACTGAAGAAGAGGCCGCCCGTCGACCCCAGGTTCGCGAGCATCCGATCGGGATCGACGTGGAGCCCCTCCATCACCCACGCCATGTCGCTCAACATGAAGTGGAGGAGCCCCGTCGCGTCGGGCAGGATCACCCGTTCCGCGGACGAGTGCGAGATGTCGCGCTCATGCCAGAGCGGCATGTCCTCGAGCGCCACCTGCGCGTACCCCCGGAGGACGCGCGCGAGCCCGCTCACCCGCTCCGAAACCACGGGGTTCCGCTTGTGCGGCATGGCGCTCGAGCCCTTCTGACCTTCGGCGAACGGCTCCTGCACCTCCCGAACCTCGGATCGCGCCAGGTGCCGGATCTCGGTCGCGATCCGATCCAGCGTGGAAGCGGTGATGGCGAGGGCCGAGACGAACTCCGCATGGCGATCGCGCTGGATCACCTGGGTGCTGGCCTCCTCCGGACGCAGTCCTAGTCTGGCGCAGACGAGTTGTTCGACGCGCGGGTCGACGGCCGCGTACGTGCCGACGACACCGCTGATCGCACCGACGCTCACCGTCTCCCGGGCGCGCCGCAGACGTTCGCGGTCGCGATCCAGCTCGAACGCCATGACCGCGAGCTTGTGGCCGAAGCTGGTCGGCTCCGCGTGGATCCCGTGCGAACGCCCGATCATGACCGTGTCGCGGTGCCGCAGCGCGAGGCGCTTGACGACGCCGAGCAACGCCTCGAGCCGATCGAGCAGCAGATCGGCGGCCGCCCGGAGCTGCAGCGCGAGCCCGGTGTCCAGCACATCCGACGACGTCATCCCGAAGTGGACCCAGCGCCCCTCCGGCCCGACCGAGTCGGCCACCACCTGGACGAAGGCCGCGACGTCGTGACGGGTGACCGCTTCGACCTCGAGCACCCGTTCGACGGTGAACGACGCGCGCTCGCGGATCACCTGCGCGTCGGCGGCCGGGATCTTCCCGAGCTCCGACCACGCCTCGACCGCCAGGACCTCGATCTCCAGCCAGTTCGCGAGACGGGCCTCGTCCGACCAGACGGCGGCCATCTCGGGAAGGCTGTATCGAGGGATCAAAGCTTGAGGCCCTCCCCGAGGTCGTCCTTGAACTTCCAGAGCGTGGCCTGCACCTCCGGGTCGCCGATCGCGACGATCTCGGCGGCGAGCACCGCCGCGTTCACGGCCGCGTCGACACCGACCGTGGCGACGGGGACGCCGGTGGGCATCTGCGCGGTGATCGCGAGCGCCTCGTTCCCCACCATCTGCGGGGACGAGGCGATGGGAACGCCGATCACCGGGAGGATCGTTCGCGCGGCGACGGCCGCCGCCAGATGACCGGACATGCCGGTCGAGCAGATCACGACGTTGAGGCCGCGCTCGGATGCCGTGCGGGCGTACTCGTCCACCAGGTCCGGGTTCCGGGAGGAGGACATGATGCGGATCTCGTGCGGCACCCCGAACTTCTCGAGGATCAGTCCCGCCTGTCGCATGATCGGCAGCTCGGACGGCGAGGCGGCGAGCACCCCGACCTTCGGCGCCTCGTCGCTCACCTCGATGCTCCTTCTGCCGCTGTTTCGGCGATGTCGCGTCGGTACTGCATCCCGTCGAACGAGAGACGCCCGCAGGCCTCGTACGCGCGGACCCGTGCCTCGCGGAGCGTCGGTCCGAGCGCGCTCACGGCGAGCACACGTCCCCCGGCGGTGACCACTCTATCGTCCCGTTCCGTTGTGCCGGCATGGAACACGGAAACGGACTCCAGCGCAGCAGCTTCCCGCAGTCCGACGATCTCCGCTCCCGTCGTGTACGCCGCCGGATACCCTGCCGACGCGAGCACGACGGTGACCGCGGCGTCGTCGAGCCAATCGATCTTCGCGTCGGCGAGCCGATCCGTCGCGCAGGCGAGGAGCAGTTCGGCCAGATCGGTCCGCAGACGAGGCACCACGACCTCTGTCTCCGGGTCGCCGAAGCGACAGTTGAACTCGACCACCTTCGGGCCGTTCGCCGTCAGCATGAGACCGGCATAGAGGAGCCCTCGGAAGCCCGAGCCCTCGGCTCGGAGCGCCTCGAACGTCGGGGCCACGACCTCCGACCAGATGCGTGACTCGACGTCGGCGGGAACCGACGGGACCGGCGAGTACGCGCCCATCCCCCCGGTGTTGGGACCGACGTCACCGTCGCCGATCCGCTTGAAATCCTGACTCAGCTCGAACGGGACCACCGTGTTCGCGTCGCACAAGGCGAACGCCGACACCTCCGGGCCCTCCATGACCTCCTCGACCAGGACGGTGGCTCCGGCATCGCCGAAGGCACCACGCACCGAGGGCGTCCTCCAGGGCCTCAACCGCCTGCGATCGATCCGCGGCAACCGTCACACCCTTCCCGGCGGCCAGGCCGTCAGCCTTCACGACTGCGCGGCCCCCCAGCTCGTCGACGAACGCGATCGCCGGCTCCAGGGCGGTGAATGCGGAAGCGCGCGCCGTGGGGATGCCGTGGCGCAGCATCAGCTCCTTCGCCCAGGCCTTGGAGCCCTCGATGCGGGCCGCGGCCGCCGAGGGACCGAAGACGACGTGCCCGCGCGCGACCAACTCGTCGGCCAGACCGGCGACGAGCGGCGCCTCAGGGCCGACGACGGTGAGGTCGATCCGATCGCGTTCGACGAGCGCCGTGATGCCTGCGATGTCGTCGGCCGGCACGGCGACGCAACGCGCCACCGACGCGATCCCCGCGTTGCCGGGAGCCGCCAGGAGCTCCTCGACCAGCGGGCTCTGCGACAGCCGCCACGCGAGGGCGTGCTCGCGGCCGCCCCCGCCGACGACGAGGACCCTCATCCGACCGGCAGGCTCTGCTCGCGCGCGGGGCCGATCGAGACGACCGAGACCGGGACGCCGACCAACTCCTCGAGGCGCTGCACGTACGTTCGCGCTTCCTTGGGAAGGTCCTCGAACGAGGTCGCCTCGTCGATCTCCTCCATCCAGCCGTCGAGCTCCTCGTAGATGGGCTCGGCCTTGTGGAACAGGGACTGGTGCGGCGGGAAGTCGTCGTAGAGCTGTCCGTCGGCGCGATAGCCGGTGCAGATCCGGACCGTCTCGAACCCCGAGAGCACGTCGAGCTTGGTCACGAACAGCTCGGTCAGGCCGTTCAACCGGGCGGCGTACCGGCCGAGGGCCGCATCGAACCAGCCACACCGGCGCTTGCGTCCGGTCACCGTGCCGAACTCGTTGCCGCGCACGCCCAGCCGGTCACCCATCTCGGTCGAGATCCTCCGTCGGGAAGGGACCGGCGCCCACACGCGTGACATAGGCCTTCACGATGCCGATCGACCCGGTCGACCTCCTTCGGTCCGATGCCTGCCGACGCCAGGGCGTACCCGGCGACGGGGTTCGACGACGTGACGAACGGGTACGTCCCGTGGTCGAGGTCCAGGAGCGTGCCCTGGGCGCCTTCGAGCATCACGTGCTTGCCTTCCTGCAGACCCCGATGGAGCAGCGCCCCGGTGTCGGCGACGTGTGGCTCGAGCTGCGACGCCAGCTCCATGTACTCATCCACGATCCGGTCGGCGTCGAGCGGCAGCCGGTTGTAGATCTTCGTGAGGATCAGGTTCTTCTCGCGCAGAACCACGTCGAGCTTCTCGCGGAAGATCTTCGCGTCGAACAGGTCCTGCACCCGCAGGCCGATCCGTGCGGCCTTGTCGCCGTACGCGGGACCGATCCCGCGCTTCGTGGTCCCGAGGGCGTTCTTGCCCAGGAAGCGCTCGGTGACCTTCTCGAGCTCGAGGTGGTACGGCATGATCAGGTGCGCGTTGCCGGACACCACCAGACGCGACACGTCGATCCCCAACGCCCGAAGCTCGGTCATCTCCTTGATCAGGTGGCGGGGGTCCACGACCACGCCGCCGGCGATCACCGAGGTGATGTGGTCGTACAGGATGCCCGACGGGATGAGCTGGAGCTTCAGCAGGCGCCCCTCGGCGATCACCGTGTGGCCCGCGTTGTTCCCGCCTTGATAGCGGACGACGAAGTCCATCCGGTCGGCCAGGTAGTCGACCGCCTTGCCCTTGCCCTCGTCCCCCCATTGGGTCCCGAGCACGATCGAGGCAGGCATGGCGTGCCTCAGTCTAAAGGACCGGCCGCCGGCCCCGGCGACGCGACCCCGCATCCGACCGGAGGACTGAGCCGGCGCTTAGTATCCGATCGTGGCCGACGAGCGTGCTCCTGATCCGAGCATCCAGCAGCGACTCGCGGACCTGACCGACGACGAACGGCTGGTCCTCGCGAAGGTCGCCGATATCGTGCGCAAGATCCAGTACGGGACCGTCGTCCTCGTGATCCAGGACGGCAAGGTCGTGCAGATCGAGATGGCCGAGAAGTTCCGGTTGCGCTGATGGCGGATCGAGCGGAGGGTGCCTTGGCGTTGGTGGGCGGTCGGGAACAGCCACGGCCCAAGTTCGCCGTCGACCACCTGGTCAAGACGCGCCGGTCCACTTCGGGGGACACCGTCACCGCCGTGGACGACGTCACGTTCGAGGTTCATCAGGGTGAGTTCGTGTGCCTGCTGGGTCCGTCGGGTTGCGGGAAGACCACGATCTTGAACATCCTGGCCGGCCTGGACGAGCCGACCTCCGGGCAGGTGCTCCTCGACGGCGAACCGATCCCCGGTCCCGGTCCGGACCGGGCGGTGTTGTTCCAGGAGCCCGCGCTCTTCCCGTGGCTCTCCGTCGTCGCGAACGTGGAGTTCGCGCTGAAGCATGTCGGCGTCCCCCAGGCCGAACGGCGGGCGCGCGCGATGTCGTGGCTGGAGAACGTCCACCTGGCGAGCTTCGCGGATGCACAGCCGCACGAGCTGTCCGCCGGGATGCGCCAACGCGCGGCCCTGGCCCGTGCCCTTGCGTGCGACCCGGACGTCCTGCTGGGCGACGAGCCGTTCGGCGCGCTGGACGCGCAGGCCCGCGAGCTGCTCCAGAACGAGGTCCAGCGGGTGTGGGTCGAGAGTCAAGGTCGCAAGACGTTCGCGTTCGTCACACACAACGTGCGCGAGGCCGCGCTCCTGGCCGACCGTGTGCTGGTGATGACCGCCGCGCCCGGTCGACTCCTGGAGGAGGTCCGGATCCACGCGCCCCGCCCGCGGAGCCTCGACGACGCGCTGGTGGCGCGCGTCGTCTCCGAGAATCCACGAGGTCCTGATGCGCGAGGTCGACAAAGGGGAGTCGCCGTGAGGCGGCTGGCGAAGGAGCTGGGACCGCCGCTGACCGGCGTCGCCGGGCTCCTGCTGGTCTGGGCGATCGTGGCCGCCTTCTCGTCCTCGAAGATCGTCCCGTCGCCGAGCGAGGTGTGGAGCGCCTTCACGCGCGGCGTCTCCGACGGCACCATCACCGAGGCGGCCGCCAAGACGATGATCCGGCTGGCGTTCTCGTTCGTCGTCTCGATCGTGATCGGCACGGCGCTCGGTTTCGGACTGGCGCTGAACGAGTTCGCACGGCGCTCGATCCGTCCGCTCGTCGTCGCGCTCCAGATCACGCCGTTCATCGCGTGGCTGCCGCTCGCCGTCGTGTGGTTCGGGTTGTCCGAGCGCGCGGTGGTGTTCGTGGCGATCGTCGGGGCGTTCCCGTCCGTGACCCTCGCCACGATCTCCAGCTTCGCCCAGGTGCCTCCGCTCCTCACGCGAGCCGGACGGACCCTCGGTGCCAGCGGTTGGCAGCTCTATCGCGAGGTCATCTTCCCCGCGGCGCTTCCCGGATACGTCGCCGGTCTCGATCAAGCGTGGGGATTCGCGTGGAAGGCGCTCATGGCGGGCGAGCTGATCACGGCGGGCTTACGGGCCGCCGGCCTCGGGCAGCTCCTGCAGCGCTCCCAGGACGACGTGCCCATGTTGGTCGCGACCGTCGCGGTCATCGTAGTGATCGGCGTCGCCGTCGAGTACCTGATCTTCGGAACCATCGACCGGAAGATCCGGCGCCGGCGCGGGTTGTTGCTCGACGCGTGACGAGCGTTCGCGACAGCCGCTCGCCAGGGTTAGCGCTCGATGCGGAAGCGGATGCTCACGTGCGTGTGGTACTCGCTGATCTGACCGTCCGCGACGGTCGCGCTGGTCTCGAGGATGTCCATGCTCTCGATCCCGCGGATCGTCTTCGCGGCCTCGGCCAACGCCTGCTGCGCGGCATCGCGCCAGGACGACTCCGAGACTCCCACCAGGTCGATCGTCTTGATGACGGACATCCGTTCCTCCCTCAGCTCGCCTGCGCCTTGTACACCTGGATGAATCGCGCGTAGTTCGCGCCGATCTCGCGCGCCGCCGCGTCACGGGCCAACGTCCCGTCGACGAACGCCTTCAACGGGTTCCACCAGATCGTCCGCCCGATCGCGAACCCCTGATAACCGGGAACACCGCTCGCGGCCCGCAGCCAGTCGTCGACCGCCGCCGCGTCGGCGCCGCGGCCAAGGACGACACACGCAACGTGGTCACGTCCCGCGATCCGGCACTGCTCAACGATCGCCTGGCAGTCCTCTCGCCGGTCGATCCCTTCGATCTTCCAGATGTCGGGCTCGATGCCGGACTCCTGCAGCTGCGAGATGGCCAGCCGCATCAGGTGCGGCCGCAACTCGGTGTCGAACTTCGCCGTGTCGCCACCCACGCTCTCGAGCTGCTGCGGCTCGGCCGGGACGAGCAGCTCGAACAGGAACTTCCGTTCGTTGTGGTGCAGCCACTCGGACAGCTGCTTCAAGCGCGCCGCCTGGCGGGCGTTCAGCGTGCCGTCGCCCTCGGGATTGAACCGGACGAGCACCTTGCTGAACGTGGGCTCGAAATGCTCGATGTGCTCGGCGAACGCGTCACCGTACTCGAAGTCGAACTCGTCCTGCCCCGACTTCTCGACCGGCATGGCGAGGGTGAGATGCTCCGACATCGCGCGCTTGGCGATCTCGCCGCCGAACTGCTCGTCCACCAAGATGCCGGCCGCGACCCGATCGACGCCGCCTTCGAGCGCCCCCTGGAAGCCCTCGTAGATCACCGCCTTCGCGTCGGCGATGCGGAGCGCGTCCTCCGGCGACGGCGTCCCCTCGATCCCGAAGAACTTCTTGACGAACGAGCCGCGATGGTCGAAGGCCAGGATGAACAGGTCTCCGTCGTAGCCCAGTCCGAGCATGCGTGGTCTCCCCTCAGTCGTCGCGGACAGATGCTAGCCGCTGTCGGAGCCCGACCAACGCTCACGGGAGGCGATCCGGCGATCTTCGTCCATGGATTCGGCGGTCCGTCTCAGGCCGGCTGAGGTCAGGTCCATGACGACCACGGCAGCTCCCGCGAGCGCGCCGACGCGAGCGGCCAGGCTTCCGACGAGTGCGCGGCAACTCGACACGACCCGCAACGCGTCGTGCTCGGGACACGAGCCCGCGCCGAAGGCGCGGGCGGCGAGCCACACCCCAACCCCGACGACCGTCGCCGCAGCGAGCAGCGACGCGAGGCGCAGCGAGCGATGGTCCCAATCGGTTGGCGCCGTGGCGATCACTCCAATTCGAACGGGTTCTCCGGGGTCATGAGCTGGACCGTCACGGGGGATGCGAGCTCGCGGAAGCGCCCACCGTCGCCGGCCGAGCCCACGACGAAGCCGTAGTGCATGGGCACGGCGATCCCCGGCGCCATCGACTTGGCGAGCCCGGCCGCCTCGGGCACGTCCATCGTGTACGTGCCGCCGATCGGCAGGAACGCCACGTCCGTCTTGAGGTCGTCGAGCTCCGGGACGTGATCGGTGTCGCCGGCGTGGTAGTAGGTGCCGCCCGGGAGCTCCAGCACGTACCCGACCCATCGGTTCGCCTTCGGATGCATCTCCAGACGCTCCTCGGCCGTGTTGTACGCCGGCACGGTGGTGAACTTCACCCCTGCGACCTCATGGGATTCGCCCGGCGCGACCGGCGTCACGTCGCCCGAGAGCCCCCCGGCGACATCGTGCGGGGCGACGATCTTCGCCCCGGCGGCCGAGAGGCGAGCGATCTCTTCCGGCTGCAGGTGGTCGTCATGCGCGTGCGTGATCAGGATCAGGTCGGCTGCGGGCGCGGCCGCATCCGTCCCCCATGGATCGATGTAGATCGTGCGCTCACCGTCGGCGAACCGGAGCGCGGACTGGCGGTACCACGTGATGCCTTCGAGCATGGCGGCCTCCTCGAACGTCTCGACGGTAGTCTGACAAATCGTGGCCGAACATGGATCCCCCAGACCCCCGAAGGCGGCGTCCGGGCGAGTTACTCGCTCCTGCGCCGGAACCGCGATTTCCGCAAGGTGTACGTGGCGTCGGCCATCTCGCTCGGCGGCGACTGGTTCCTGCTGGTCGCACTGTTCGGCCTGGTGCTGGACCTCACCGACTCTGCGCTGGCCGTCGCGTTCCTGCTCGCGGCGCAGGACCTGACCTACTTCGTCGTGTCGCCCTTCACGGGCGTGCTGTCCGATCGCGTCGATCGGAAGCGGCTGATGGTTATCGCGGATATCGCGCGCGCCGTGCTGTGCCTTGGATTCCTGGCCGTGCAGAGCGAGGCGGTCGTGTGGGTGGTCTATCCGCTCCTCGCCGCCATGGCGTGCTTCAGCGCCGCGTTCGAGCCGGCGTCGGCCGCAGCGCTCCCCAACCTGGTCGAGGCCGAGGACCTCGCCACGGCGAACGCTCTTTCGGGCTCGTTGTGGGGCACGATGCTGGTGGTCGGGGCCGCGGTCGGCGGGTTGGTTACGGCCATCCTCGGGCGCGATACCGCCATCGTCATCGACGCGCTCTCGTTCGCGGGGTCGGCGTTGTTCATCGTCCGGATCGGCCGCTCGTTCCAGGAGGCACGCGGGGTCGAGAAGCCGGAGCCGCTCGGGCAGGCGGCGAAGGAGACCCTTCGCTACGCCCGGCGGGATCATCGAGTTCTTGCGCTGCTCGCGGTCAAGTTCGGCTGGGGCCTCGCCGGCGGCGTGCTCGTCCTGGTCCCGCTGCTGGCGCAAGGACGGTTCCACGCCGGCGAGCTCGGCATCGGGTTGCTCCTCGCGGCGCGAGGGTTCGGCGCGCTGGTGGGGCCGTTCGTCGGACGGGCCACGCTCGGAGACAAGGATCGCCGCCTGTTCCTCACCATCGGCGTGGCGTTGGCCGTGTTCGGCGCGGGCTATGCGCTCCTCGGTATCGTGTCCAGCCTGCTGCTCGCCTTGCCGGCCGTGGCGCTCGCCCACACGGGCGGGGGCTCTCAATGGATGCTGTCGTCCTACGGGTTGCAGAAGATCGTTCCCGACCACATCCGCGGCCGCATCTTCGCGTTCGACGGGATGCTGGTGACGCTCACGTTCGGCACGTCCAGCGTGCTGACCGGCTGGCTCGCCGAGACGTTCGGCGCGAGCGAGACCGCCGTCATCATGGGCGGCGTCGCCGTCGTGTGGGCCCTCGTCTGGATGTGGCTCACGACCGACGTGCGTCGCGCGACGCTGATGGACGGCTGCGGCGGCCCTCCGCCCGAGGCGTACGAGCTCCCGGGCGGAGCGGCGCTCGCCGACTGAGCATCAGCCGGCCGGGGGCGCGGGCGGCGCCGGCGGCGCCTCCGGTACCTCCGAGGGAGCCTGGGCAGCCGGCGCCGGTGGCACCACGGTTCCGGCGGCCGGCGTCGAGAAGTCGACCTGCGGCGGGCCCGCATCGCGGATCGTGTCGGGGATCTCGAAGAACTCCGCGGGCTCGAAGTGGAACATCCCGGCGATCACGGAGGAAGGGAACTGTCCGACGCGCGTGTTGAACTCACGGACGTTCGCGTTGTAGAAGCGGCGGGCGGTCTGGAGGCGATCCTCGGTGTTGGAGAGCTCGGTCTGCAGCGCCAGGAAGTTCTGGTTGGCCTTCAGGTCCGGGTAGGCCTCGGCGACCGCGAACAGCTTGCCGAGAGCGGCCATGAACGGACCTTCGGCCGCGGCCTGGGCGGCGGGCGTCCCCGTGGCCCCGGCGGCCATCGACCGCGTCCTCGCCACCTCCTCGAAGACCTCACGCTCGTGCGACGCGTAGCCCTTCACCGTCTCGACCAGGTTCGGGATCAGGTCGTACCGGCGGCGGAGCTCGGTGTCGATGTTCGCCCACGCGTCCTTGATCAGCTGCCGCTGCGAGACGAACCGGTTGTACGAGACGATGAAGCCGATCGCCACGATCACGATCAGTGCAAGGATGATCCAGAGCGCCGCCACGTCATGATCCTTTCGGAAGGTTGTCCGGCCAGCTTAGCCCGGGGGTGGAGGCGGAACCACCGTTCCGGCGGGAGGGTCGGGCGTGTAGTGACCCGCCGTCCACCTGGCTTCGTTCGCTGCTTCGACGCCGGCCTGGGCCTCGGGCGGGATCGGGGTTGCGCGCGCGTAGAGCGAGTACACGACCCGCGGGACGTGATCGAGGAACGCCTTCGAGAGACCGAGGAGCGTGACGATCTCCATGGGCGCGAGCTTGCGGCGGTAGCTCAGGAGCCGGTCCCCCATCACCTCGAACGCCGTGCCCTTGCCGGTCTGCAGCAGGAACTGCATCATCCGCGCGTCGATGAAGTCGTTCGCGAACTTCTTGTCCGGCGACTTCACGTTGAACATCCGGTTGAAGTCCTCGGACTCGAACTGGATGTCGTGGAAGCTGAGCGCATCGGCCAGGCGCGTGAGCACGTTCTCGTTCTCGATCGTGAGCGGCGAGCATGCCGCGTCGATCGGCACCACCACGCAGTCGAACCGGTAGTACGTCTTGGTCCTGTTGCCCTTCGAATCGGTCGACTCCTCGTAGTACCAGTAATCGAACGCCTTCGTCTCGATCGACTGGTACGGCCCGGCGATCACGTTCTCGATCCCGCGGCCGTCACCTCTGTTGAACAAGGCGAACGGCTCCGACAGCAGGCCGAACGGATCCTGGGGCCAGTACTCCATCCCGAGCTGCGTGGCGACGAGCGCGAACCCCTCGCGACGCTTCTTCTTCGCCAGGTACGAGAGGTAGGCCACACCGATCGCGGCTGCGACGAACGTGATGAAGATCAGCGGGAACGCCATACCCACCAGTATCGACCGCTCCTGCTCGAGATACAGCTATCGCGAGTTCGCAACCCGGAACACGAGACCGTCATCGCCCGCGTCGATCTCGACGGTGTCGCCGTCCTTGATATCGCTCGAGAGCAGCTTCATGGCGAGCGGATCCTGGATCTCGCGCTGGATGAGACGCTTCAGCGGCCTGGCGCCGAACGCCGGGTCGTAGCCCTTGTTCGCCAGGTAGTAGCGCGCGCCGTCGGTCAGCGTGACCGAGAGCTTGCGATCCTCGAGACGGCGTTGCAGCCCATCGAGCTGGATGTCCACGATCTGCCGGATCTCGTCGCGCCCCAGCGGTTCGAAGACGACGATCTCGTCGATCCGGTTCACGAACTCCGGGCGGAACGCCATGCGCACATCTTCGAGCACGGCCGTCTTCTGCTTCTCGCGACCGATCGACGGGTCGCTGAAGACCGTCGACCCCAGGTTGGACGTCATGATGACGATCGTGTTCCGGAAGTCCACGGTGCGACCCTGACCGTCGGTGAGACGCCCGTCGTCGAGCAACTGCAGCAGCACGTTGAACACGTCGGTGTGCGCTTTCTCCAACTCGTCCAGAAGCACCACGCTGTACGGCCTGCGCCGCACCGACTCCGTGAGCTGCCCGCCTTCCTCGTACCCGACGTAGCCCGGCGGCGCGCCGACCAGCCGCGACACGGTATGCCGCTCCTGGTACTCGCTCATGTCCACGCGGACGATCGCGCGCTCGTCGTCGAACAGGTAGTCGGCGAGCGCTCTCGCGAGCTCGGTCTTGCCGACGCCGGTGGGCCCGAGGAACAGGAACGACCCGATCGGGCGGTTCGGATCGGACAATCCGGCGCGCGACCGGCGGATCGCGTTCGCCACCGCCTCGACGGCATCCACCTGGTCGACGACACGCGCATGAAGCGCCTCCTCCAGGTGGACGAGCTTCTGCATCTCGCCTTCCATCAGACGCGAGACCGGGATGCCGGTCCACGTGCTGACGACCTCGGCGATGTCCTCCTCGGTGACCTCTTCCTTCAGCATCTTCAGCTCGGATTGGAGCTCCTCGAGCCGGCCGTTCTCATCTGCCAGCTGCTTCTCCAGCTCGACCGAACGGCCGAAGCGCAGCTCGGCCGCACGCTCCAGGTCTCCGTCACGCTCGGCGCGGTCGAACTCGCTCCTGACGCTCTTCGATCTGCGCCTTGAGCTCGCGGATCTTCTCGATGCGATCCTTCTCCTGCTGCCAGTGCGCGGTCATGCCTTCGGCCTGCTCGCGCAGGTCGGCCAGCTCCTTCTCCAATCGCTCCAGCCGCTGCTTCGAAGCGTCGTCGGTCTCCTTCTGGAGCGCGACCCGCTCGATCTCGAGCTGCTGGATGCGCCGCGTCACCTCGTCGATCTCGATCGGCATCGAGTCGATCTCGATCCGCAGACGCGACGCCGACTCGTCGATCAGGTCGATCGCCTTGTCGGGGAGGAAGCGGCCCGTGACGTAGCGGTCCGATAGCACGGCGGCCGCCACCAACGCCGGGTCCTGGATCCGGACGCCGTGATGGACCTCGTACTTCTCCTTCAGCCCCCGCAGGATCGCGATGGTGTCCTCGACGCTCGGCTCCTCGACCAGCACGGGCTGGAACCGCCGCTCGAGCGCCGGGTCCTTCTCGATGTGCTGGCGGTACTCGTCGAGCGTGGTGGCGCCGATCGCCCGCAGCTCGCCGCGCGCCAACATGGGCTTGAGCATGTTGCCGGCGTCCATGGCGCCCTCGGCGGCTCCGGCGCCGACGATCGTGTGGAGCTCGTCGATGAACGTGATGATCTCGCCCTCGGAGTCGGCGATCTCCTTCAGGACCGCCTTCAGCCTGTCCTCGAACTCGCCGCGGTACTTCGAGCCGGCGATCATCGAGCCCAGATCGAGCGCGACCACGAGCTTGTTCTTGAGCGACTCGGGGACGTCCCCGTCCACGATGCGCTGCGCGAGTCCCTCGACGATCGCCGTCTTGCCCACGCCGGGCTCCCCGATCAGGACGGGGTTGTTCTTCGTCCGACGCGACAGGACCTGGATCGTCCGGCGGATCTCCTCGTCGCGGCCGATGACCGGGTCGAGCTTGCCGCGCCGGGCCTGCTCGGTCAGGTCGCGTCCGTACCGCTCCAGCGCCTGGTACTTCTCCTCGGGGTTCTGGTCGGTGACGCGCTGGCGCCCGCGGACCTCGGCGAGCGCCGACAGCACGCCCTCGCGCGTGAGACCGGCATCCTTCAAGATCCTCGACGCACCCGAGTCGACCTCGAGCAGCGCCAGCAGGAGATGCTCCGTCGAGACGTACTCGTCCGTCAGCGTCTGCGCCTCCCGGCCGGCCTGGTCGAGCACCGCGCCGGTCGCCTGCGAGATCCGCACGTCGGAAGCCTGCCCCTGCGCGTACACCTTGGGGATCCGGTCGAGCGCCTCATCGACCTGGTCGCGAACCGTCTTCGGCGTCACGCCGATCTGGTGCAGCAGCGGATAGATCACGCCCTCCGGGTCGGAGAGGAGCGCGAACAGCACGTGCTCCGGCTCGATGGTTTGGTGGTTCCTCGCCGCCGCCTGCTGATGAGCACCCTCCAGCGCCGCCTGCGACTTGATCGTCAGCTTGTTGAGATCCACGTTCCCCTCGCTTCGTCGAAATCGTCCTTGGTCATCGCGTAGATCGCGTAATCGCGCGGCCCGTCCGCCGACGGCATGAAGCTCCGCATCACGCCCTCGAACCGGAACCCCAGCCGCGCGGACACCGCTCGCATCGCCTCGTTCTCCACGTCGGTGGTGAGCTGCACACGGTGCGCCCCTTCGTCCCCGAAGAGCCGAGTCACCAGCTGCATCACGGCCGCGCTGCCGATGCCATGTCCGCGATCGGCGACGTCGAACAGATCGATCCCGATCTCGAACACTCCCGGCGGCAGGCCCATGCGGGGCTGGCGCGCCTGCACCTCGCCCGCGAGCCGGCCGTCCACCTGGATCCCCAGCAGCAACTCCGTTCCGTCGAACTCGCCGGACCGCTCGATCCGTTCGCCGAGCTCGGCACGTTCGGCCGGTCCGAACGCATCTGGATAACCCATGGCGGCCGCCTCGTCCTTTCGGACCCGGGCCATCACCTCCACGTCACCGGAGCGGAGCCGAACCAGACGCACGTCGGTCAACGGAGCCCTCCCTCGTGCCACGGCATCCGGATGACGGTTCGCGCGGGGACCATCTCAGAGCCGGAGCGGCGACCCGGCATCGCGATCGCACGGCGATGCGCGAGCTGCTCCTGGAGCTCGTCCACGCGTCGACGAAGCTCATCCATCTGCGCGCGCATCTCCATGATCCGCTTCACGCCGGCGAGGTTGATGCCCTCGTCCTGCGTCAAGGCCTGGATCGACCGCAACAGCTCGACGTCGGCCTCCGAGTAGCGCCGCGTGTTGCCCTCCGTCCGCTTGGGCCGGAGCAGACCCTTCCGCTCGTAGATCCGCAGCGTCTGCGGATGCACGCCGGCCAGCTCCGCCGCCACGCTGATCATGTAGACGGCGCGGTCCTCACCCTCCTGGCGGTCTGCCATCAGGCCACCCCCAATCGCTTCCGTGGGGAATCCTTCTGGGCCTCCTGCAACTGCTTCAGCAACTGCTTCTCTTCCCGGGAAAGCTTGTCGGGCACGTCCACGTTGACGGTGACCAACATGTCGCCGTGGCCGCCCTTCTTCGGCGCGCCCTTTCCGCGCACCCGGAACGTCTTCCCGTTGGGGGTGCCCGCCGGCACCTTCAACGTCACCGGTCCGTTCAGCGTGGGGACCTCGACGTTCGCGCCGAGCGCCGCCTCCGGGAACGAGACCGGGAGGTCGACGGTCAGGTTGTCGCCCTTGCGACCGAACACGGCGTGCTGCCGCACGCGCACCCGGACGTACAGATCGCCCGGATGCCCACCGGCCGGCCCGGGTTCCCCACGTCCGGCGAGCTTGATGCGCGCGCCGTCCTTCACCCCTGCGGGGATCTTCACCTGGAACTTGCGGGTCCGTCGCTCCGCACCCGATCCCGTGGCAGGTCGGACACGGATGCTCGATGATGCGCCCGCTCCCCCGGCACTCGGGGCAGGGCCGCTCCATGGAGAAGAACCCCTGGTTCACGCTGACGGAGCCGGAGCCGGCGCACGTGGGACAGACGATCGGCTCGGTGCCCGGTTGCGCGCCCGCTGCCGTTGCAGGTGTGGCAGACGGCCGGACCCGAGATCCTGACGGGGACGGTCGTCCCGGTCATCGCCTCGTCGAAGCCGACCTCGACATCGGTCTCAAGGTCGGCGCCTCGCTGCGGTCGCTGTTGGCGCTGACGTCCGCGGCCGCCGCCGGCGAACCCACGGAGCAGGTCACCGATGTCGAAGTCGGCGGTCTCGTACCTGACGCCGCCCGGCCCGCCGGGCCAGCCGGTCGGACCGGGACCACCCGGGCCGTATCCGGACGCGGCCATCTCTCGGACCTTGTCGTAGCTCGAGCGCTTCTCGTCGTCGCCCAGCACGTCGTACGCGCTGGAGATCTCCTTGAAGCGCTCTTCCGCGTCCTTGTTCCCCGGATTCGCGTCGGGGTGGAACTGCTGCGCGAGCTTGCGGTACGTCTTCTTGATCTCCGCGGCACTCGCGTTCTTGGGCACGCCGAGGACCTGGTAGTAGTCCTTGTCGAACCACTCCCTACGGACCTCGTCTGCCACGGCCGATCACTCCCTGTTCACTCGGACGCCGGCGGGACGGATCACCCTTCCGCGCAGCGTGTACCCGGGCCGCAACACGTCGGCCACGACCAGATGCTCTCCCTCGCCCGTCTGCATCAGCGCTTCGTGCTGCTCCGGATCGAACGGCTTGCCCAGCGCGTCGATCCGTTCGAGGCCCTCGGCCTTCAACGTGTCCGCGAGCTTCGCGTACACGAGCTCGACGCCGTGCAGGAACCGGTCGAAGTCCGGCTTATCGTTCGCCGACATCAGTGCGAGCTCGAAATCGTCGAGGACCTCGAGCAACCGTTGGGTCGCGGGCACGGCCGCACGCTCAACCGCGTCGGTCTGCTCCTTGCAGCACCCGCTTGCGGTAGTTGTCGAACTCGGCCTGCAGCCGCCGGAGGTGGTCGAGGTACTCGGCCGCCTCGGCGCGGGCAGCGTCGATGTCGGCCGTGCTGTCGGCGGCATCGGCATCAGGCGTCGGTTCGCCGGACGCCGCCCCGGCCTCGTCGGCCGGGGCGGTCACCGCATCGTCGTCGCGGATGCGGCGCTTGTCCGTGATCTTGATCGGCGGGCGCTCCGAGTCACCGAACTCCGGGGCCACTTACGAGGCACCCCCTTCATCGACGATCTCGCCTTCGACCACGTCGTCCTCGGACTCGGTCGGCGCCTCAGAGCCGGCGCCGCCGCCGTCCGCGGGCGTTCCGGCCTCGCCGCCGCCTGACGCCTGGGCAGCCTGGTACATGGCCTGCCCGATGCGCTGGAAGACCTGCATCGTGGCCTCGTTGGCCTGGTTCAGCGTCTCCGCCTCGGCCGCCGCGTCCGCCAGCGCCTCCTTGAGCGCGTCGTTCTTCTGTACCAGCTCCGTCTTGTCGGCCTCGGGGATCTTGTCGCCGTTCTCCTCGACGAACTTGTCCACCTGGTAGGTCAACTGGTCCGCCTGGTTGCGGGCCTCCGCCACCACACGCCGCGCGTGGTCCTCGGCCGCGAA
The DNA here is from genome assembly GCA_963736335.1 of uncultured Actinomycetes bacterium. Taxonomy (GTDB): domain Bacteria; phylum Actinomycetota; class UBA4738; order UBA4738; family HRBIN12; genus JBBQVZ01. Next base: position 554,295 of record CAVTOC010000006.1, read on the forward strand.
CTTCTCGGCATCCTGAACCATCCGCTCGACCGCGTCCTTCGACAGAGCCGTGCCGCCGGTGATCGTCATGGCCTGCTCCTTGCCGGTGGCGAGGTCCTTGGCGCTGACGTTCACGATGCCGTTCGCGTCGATGTCGAACGCCACCTCGATCTGAGGGACGCCGCGCGGAGCGGGCGCGATCCCCATCAGGTGGAACCGTCCGAGCGACTTCACACCCGGCGACATCACCGTCTCGGCCTCGCCCTGCAGCACGTGGATCTCGACCGTGTTCTGGTTGTCGTCGGCGGTCGTGAAGATCTCCGACTTGCGGGTCGGGATCGTGGTGTTGCGTTCGATCAGCTTGGTGAAGATGCCGCCCTTGGTCTCGACGCCGAGCGACAGCGGCGTGACGTCCAACAACAGGATGTCCTTCACGTCGCCCTTCAGCACCCCGGCCTGCACGGCGGCGCCGACCGCGACGACCTCGTCGGGGTTCACGCCCTTGTGCGGCTCCTTGCCTCCGGTGAGCTTCTTGACGAGCTCCTGGATCATGGGCATCCGGGTGGAACCCCCGACCAGGATCACGTTGTCGATCGCACCGGCGTCCTTGCCCCAGTCCTTGACGGCCTGCTCGAACGGCGTCTTGCACCGCTCGACCAGATCCTCGGTCATCCGCTCGAACTCGCCGCGGGTGAGCTTCATCTCCAGGTGCAGCGGGCCGTCGGCCGTGGCCGTGATGAACGGCAGGTTGATCGTGGACTCGGCGACCTGCGACAGCTCGATCTTGGCCTTCTCGGCGGCCTCCTTCAGCCGCTGCATGGCCATGCGGTCGCCCGACAGGTCGACGCCGTGGTTGTCCTTGAACGTCTTGACCAGCCAATCCATGATCCGCTGGTCCCAATCGTCGCCTCCCAGGTGCGTGTCGCCGTGGGTGGCCTTCACCTCGAAGACACCGTCGCCGATCTCGAGCAACGAGACGTCGAACGTCCCGCCGCCCAGGTCGAACACCAAGATGGTGTGGTCCGTGCCCTGCTTGTCCAGCCCGTAGGCGAGCGCCGCCGCGGTCGGCTCGTTGATGATGCGGAGGACCTCCAGACCGGCGATCTGCCCGGCCTCCTGGGTCGCCTGACGCTGCGCGTCGTCGAAGTACGCGGGCACCGTGATGACGGCCTGGCTCACGGAGTCACCCAGGTATGCCTCGGCGTCGCGCTTCAGCTTGCCGAGGATCTGAGCGCTGATCTCCTGCGCGGTCCAGGCCTTGCCGTCGACGTCGACGGACCACGACTTGTCGCCCATGTGCCGCTTGACCGAACGGATCGTCCGATCCGGGTTGGTGATGGCCTGCCGCTTGGCGACCTCACCGACCAGGATCTCGCCGTTCTTCGCGAACCCCACTACCGAGGGTGTGGTGCGTGCCCCTTCGGCGTTCGGGACCACGGCCGGTTCGCCTGCCTCGAGAACTGCGACGACGGAATTCGTGGTTCCCAGGTCGATCCCTACTGCTCGTGCCATTGCGTTTCCTCCTTCGAATGAACCGCGTCCGGCCGGAGAAGGCCGACATCTAAGTGTCTCTGCAGGATAGAACCTGCGTACACTATTAACAACTTTGAGGGAGTCGGAGTCATTCCCTCCCGGCCAAAGGCTCGGGGGTAGACTCCGGCCGATGGTCGTTCGAGCGGTCTTCCTGGTCATCGTGTTGGCCATCACGGCCGGCCTGTTCGCCCGCAGGGCCGGACTGCTGGCGCGACTCGTCCGCCTGGGACGCCCCATCGATCGAGGCGGCGACGTCGGCCGGCGGGTGTCGCGCGAGACCGGCCAGGTGCTCGGCCAGCGGAAGCTGTTCCAGCGCGCCCTGCCCGGCCTGATGCATGCCTGCATCTTCTGGGGATTCCTGATCCTGCTCACCACGATCGTGGAGGCGCTCGGTCAGGCCATCGACCCCCATTTCGCGCTCCCGTGGGTCGGCCACGCAGGATGGCTCGGCCTAGCGCAGGATGTGTTCGCCACGCTGGTGCTTGTGGGGATCGCGATCGCGCTCTGGATCCGCCTGGTGCAGCGGCCGGAACGGTTCATCGGCTCCCACCGTCTAGACGCGTTCCGGATCCTCGGCCTGATCACGTGGATCATCCTGACGCTCTTCCTGTTCCGCGGAGCGCGCATCGCGCTCGGGGACAACGCTGACCCGACGGCGTGGACCCCGGTGTCGACGGCCGTGTCGCATCTGTTCACGTGGATGAGCGCCGGATGGCAGTCGTTCTTCACGTGGTTCTTCCTCTGGGCGCACCTGTTGTTGGTCCTGGGCTTCCTGGTCTACCTGCCGTACTCGAAGCACCTGCACATCATCACGAGCGCGATCAACGTCTGGTTCTCGAGCACCCGCCCGCGCGGCGCCCTGGAGCCACTCCGCATCGAAATGGAGAAGCTGGAGTCCGGTGAGCAATCGCTCGGAGCCGAGAAGCTCAGCGACCTGACGCGCAAGGAGCTGCTCGACCTTTACGCATGCACGGAGTGCGGCCGCTGCCAGAGCGCTTGCCCCGCATGGAACACCGGGAAGCCGTTGTCTCCGAAGCTCCTCATCATGGACCTGCGCGATCACCTGATCGAGGAGGGCCCCGGCGTGCTGCAGATGCTCGCGGCGGGCGAGACACCCGAAGAGATCGCGCTCGTGCCGGGCGTGGTCGACGACGACGTCGTGTGGTCGTGCACGACGTGCGGCGCGTGCGTCCAGGAATGCCCTGTGGACATCGAGCACATCGACACGATCGTCGATCTCCGCCGCGCCTTGGTGATGGGAGCGTCGAGCTTCCCCGCCGAAGCCGGCGCGATGCTCCGCAACCTGGAGAGCCGGTCAAACCCGTGGGGCATCGCGCAATCGCAACGGGCCGACTGGGCCGACGGACTGGACGTGGCGGTCGTGAATGGCGCCGCCCCCGAGTACCTCTACTGGGTGGGATGCGCGGGCTCGTTCGACGAACGAGCCCGCGATATCGCTCGATCGGTCGCCGAACTGCTGCAACGAGCAGGGGTGTCGTTCGCGATCCTCGGGCCGCGAGAGCTCTGTACGGGCGATCCCGCCCGCCGGATGGGCAACGAGTTCCTGTTCCAGACCCTCGCGGAGCAGAACATCGAGACGATGAACGCCGCGGGGGTCACGAAGGTCATCGCGAACTGCCCCCATTGCTTCAACACGCTCCGCAACGAATATCCGCAGTACGGCGGGAACTACGAGGTCATCCACCACACGGAGCTCCTGGGCCGGCTGATAGCCGAGGGACGGCTCCGCCCGACGGAGCAGGTCGAGACCCTCCTCGCGTACCACGACCCCTGCTACCTCGGGCGTCACAACCAGGTGTACGACGCGCCGCGCGACGTGCTCGCGAACGTGCCCGGCGTGCAGACGGTGGAGATGCCCCGCCACAGGGAGCGCGGGATGTGTTGCGGCGCAGGTGGAGCACGGATGTGGATGGAAGAGGGCATCGGCAAGCGCATCAACGTGGAGCGGATGGACGAGGCTGCCGCGACCGGCGCGGACACCGTCGGTGTCGCATGCCCGTACTGCCTCATCATGCTCGACGACGGGGCGAAGGGCCGGGGTGATACGACCGAGGTCCTCGACATCGCCCAACTGGTCCGGCGCTCGCTCGCGGACGAACCAACCACGGCCGGTTAGGCCCCCCGGATCTCGGGTATTTCTCGTCCCGCCGATGGGTCAAGGCATGGGTCCGGCCAGCCGATGAATGGACTAGAACCAACGGCCCCGACCGAAGGGATGTAACCAGGCATGAGCGCGTCAAGCGCCCCCGTGCGTTCGGCACACACGCCAGACGCCGTCGACCAGACGGTGGAGGCCCGCGTGCTCGAAGAGCGCGCCCGATGGGCGATGCGCATCCATGACGGTCTGACCCAGACGGTGACCAGCGCCGTCCTCGAGCTGCAGACGCTCCGGACCCGCATCCTGGCCGATCCGGCAGGGGCGGTGGCGTCCCTATCCGCGGTCGAAGCTGCGATCCGCGCCGACCTTCGGGAGATCCGCCAGATGTTGTTCGACCTGTACGAGGATCAGCGTCCGCCGGAGCCGCCCATGGCGACGTTCGTCGACGAGCTCCTCGCGCGGTGGGGACTGCCCGCCCGCGTCACGATCGACGGCGACGTTGACGCCGTCCCGCTAGGCGTGCTGGAAACCGCGCACGCGGTCCTCGCCGAATCGCTCGCGAACGCCGCCAAGCATGCCGGAACGTCAGATGTCGCCGTGCACATCGCGGCCAGTGCCACGCAGTTGCGGATCGAGGTCATCGATCGCGGACGCGGGATCGGGGTCGCCGACGACGGCGATCCACACTTCGGGCTCAGCATGATGCGGGTCCGCGCCGAGGATATCGGTGGAACCCTGGAGATCGGATCGACGCCCGGGGGTGGGACCCATGTGGTCGCGCTCCTTCCCGTCGGAGGGCGAGGAGAGGAACGATGAGGATCTTGATCGTTGACGACCACGCGCTCGTGCGCCGTGGCATGGCCTATGTCGTGAAGGAAGGGTTTCCCGATGCGGACGTCGTGGAAGCCGAAGGTGCCGCGGCGGCGCTCGACGTGATGCGGATCAAGGCCGCCGATCTGGCGCTCGTCGACGTCCGGATGCCGGACCTCGACGGACTGGAGCTGCTCCGGGCGATGAAGCTCGAGTGGCCGGACGTCCCGGTGATCATGCTGTCGACCTACGAGAACGCACCGTACGTGAAGCGCGCGCTCTCCGACGGAGCCGCCGGCTACCTGCTGAAGGACGCGACCCCCGAGGACCTGGGACAGGCCATCAACGTGGCGATCTCCGGTGGCGGGAACGTCCTGTCTCCCCGCGTGATCCAGAACCTGTTCGAGGACGTGGAATCCTCGGGCGGCCAGACGACGAACGGCCATTCGAGGTCGCGGCGGACCGAATACAACCTGACGCAACGCGAGCACGACATCCTGGCGCTGCTCTCCGAAGGACGGAGCAACCGCTCGATCGCCCAGAACCTGTACCTGTCGGAGAAGACCGTGAAGGCCCACCTGGCCGCGATCTTCCGCAAGCTCGGTGTCACCAACCGCACGCAGGCCGCGATGATGGCCGTCCAGCTGGGCGTGGGTCCGGTGCCGGGTGCGGTGACGGGAACGGACTAGCGCCGACGCTCAGGACTCGCGCTTCGCGGAGAACTCCTCGAAGAAGCGGCTGGCGGTCGGTCCCCGCTGTCCCTGATACTTGCTTCTCGTCGACCTGGAGCCGTACGGCACGTCGGCCGGGGTCGTGAGACGGAAGAACGAGATCTGCCCGATCTTCATCCGGGGGTAGATCGTGATCGGCAGGTTCGCGACGTTCGAGAGCTCGAGCGTGAGGAAGCCGTCCCAGCCGGGATCGACGTAGCCCGCCGTCGAGTGGATCAGCAACCCGAGTCGACCGAGTGACGACTTGCCCTCCAGTCGTGCGACCAGGTCATCGGGCAACGCGACCCGCTCGAGCGTCGAGCCGAGCACGAACTCCCCCGGGTGCAGGATGAACGGCTCCCCGTCGGGCACCTCCACGAGCTCTGTGAGATCCGGCTGTTCGTTCCGCACGTCGATGAACGGGTACCGGTTGTTGCGGAAGACCCGGAACTGACCGTCGACGTGCAGGTCGACGGACGACGGCTGCACGCAGGTCTCGTCGAGCGGATCGATCACGATGCGGCCGGCGGCCAGCTCTTCACGGATCGTGCGGTCGGACAGGATCATCGGCCGGTGATGCTACCCGGTCGATGGTCGGTCATGCGTTGGAGATCGCGCGCCAGCGTTCGAGGGTCTTGCGTGCGGCCCCGGAGTCGATCGAATCGGCGGCGACCTGGATGCCGTCCGGCAGGCTGCCCGTCCGTCCGGCCACCTCGAGCGCGGCCCCGGCGTTCAGCAGGACGACGTCCCGGCGCGGGCCGAGCTCACCGTCGAGCACGGAGCGAACGATCCCGGCGCCTTCGGATGCGTCGCCGCCCCGCAGGTCGTCGAGGCCGGCTCGTGCCAGCCCGAGCGTGGCGGGGTCGAGATGCCCTTCTCGGACTTGGCCGTCGCGGACGTCGAACACCGTGGAGATGCCCGTCGTGGTGAGCTCGTCCAACCCGTCCTCGCCACGGAAGACCTTCGCTCGCACCCCGCGCCGCGCGAGGACCTCGGCGATGAGCGGCAGCATGCGTTCGTCCGACACACCGACGACCTGCGCGAACGGCCGGGCGGGGTTCGTGAGCGGGCCGATGAAGTTGAAGACCGTGGGCACGCGGAGCTCACGCCTGACCGGCGTGGCGTTGCCGGCCGCCGGATGGAACACCGGCGCGAACATGAAGCCGATGCCGGCCTCGGCGAGGCACCGCTGCACGCCGCCCGCGTCGAGGTCGATCTTGACGCCGAGCGCCTCGAGCACGTCCGCCGATCCGCAGTGCGACGAGGCGGCGCGATTGCCGTGTTTGGCGACCGGAACCCCGGCGCCGGCCACGACGATCGCAGCGGCCGTGGAGATGTTGAACGTGTTGCTTCGGTCTCCACCGGTGCCGCAGGTGTCGACGACCGGCGTGCTCGCTTCGACGGGGTTCGCGAAGCCGAGCGCCGTCGCCGCGAGACCTTCCAGCTCGTCGACGGTCTCGCCCTTGGTACGGAGCGCCATCAGGAAGCCGCCGATCTGCCCCGGCGAGGCCTCGCCGCTCATGATCACGCGCATGGCTTCGGCCGCTTCCTCCGTGGTGAGCGGCTGGTGCGCGATGACCCGCGAGAGGGTATGCGGCCAGAAATCGGGGTCCAGCTCAGCCATGGAGCGGAAACGTAGCAGGTCGCACCCGACGCCCGTCGCTCGCTACACTTGTGGTCCTTCCGGCTCGTCCGGAGGGGTCACGCGGGTGTGGTTCAATGGCAGAACGTAAGCTTCCCAAGCTTGAGACGGGGGTTCGATTCCCCTCACCCGCTCCAGGAATGATGCGTGTTCACTGGTAGCGCGGGGCGGTCGGACACAGGTCCTTGAGCGGGCACTCCCGACAGCGCGGGACGGGTGCCTTGCAGATCTCGCGGCCGAGCCGGATCAACGCGACGTGCAGCTGCGTCCGCATGCCGTCGGGGACGAGCTCGTGGAGCAACCGGTCGGCTCGTTCGGCCGACACGTTCGGCGGCACCAGGCCGAGCCGCTTCGAGACGCGATGCACATGCGTGTCCACCGGGATGGCATCGCGCCCCAGCGCGAACGACAGCACGACCGCCGCCGTCTTCGGACCGACGCCGGGAAGTGAGGTGAGGTAGCGCGCGAGCCTCCTCGTCGGACATGCCCCGCAGGCTCGTCAGATCGAACCCGCCTTGCCTGTCGCGGACCTCGCGAAGGATGGCCTGGATACGTGGCGACTTCGAATCGGCGAGGCCCCCGCTGCGGATCGCGTCGGCCACGGCGATCGTCGGAGCATCGACGATCGCTCTGCCACGTCGGGAACGTCGCGGTCAGCTGCTCGAACGCCCGCTCGGCGTTCAGGTCGCTCGTGTGTTGCGACAGGACGGTGAGGATCAGCTCGTCGAGGGGGTCAGCGCGGCGCGGAGGCTCCAGCTCCCCGAACCGCTTGCGCAGCCGGTTGAGGATCGCGCGGACACGACGCGGGGTGGCCGTGGCCGGCGATGCGGTCACTGCGGCGCGTCACGGGCGGCGTTGCGGAACTGCGTGAGGGACGGCTCGAAGTCGAGCCGGATGTTGCCGGTGGGCCCGTTGCGGTGCTTCGCGATGATCAGCTCGGTCTGGCGCTTCTTCTCGGGATCGGCGTCGTCGCGATGGATGAACATGACGACGTCGGAGTCCTGCTCGATGGCGCCCGACTCGCGGAGGTCCGACAGCTGCGGCCGCTTGTCCGCTCGGGCCTCCGGGTTGCGGTTGAGCTGCGAGAGCGCGATGACCGGCACGTGGAGCTCCTTGGCGAGCAGCTTGAGCGAACGGCTTATCTCGGCGACCTCCTGCTGGCGGTTGTCCGGTCGGCGCGTGAGCGGGCTCGTCATCAGCTGGAGGTAGTCAACGATGATGAGCTCCAGCCCCTGCCGGCCGGTCCGCATCCGTCGGGCTTTCGCGCGGATGTCGACGATGTTCACGTTGCCGGCGTCGACGATGTGCAGCGGCACATCGTGCAGGACCTCGGCCGCCTGGACCACGCGGGACCAGTCGTCCGGCCCGACGCGCTTGTTGCGGATGCGATCCCACGCAACGCGTGCCTCCGAGCACAGCAGGCGCATGCCGATCTCGTAACGCGACATCTCGAGGGAGAACAGCGCCACGGGATGGCGGCCGATCGCGACGTTGCGGGCGATGTTCGTGGCGAGGGACGACTTGCCGACGCCGGGTCGGGCAGCGATCACGATCAGGTTGCCCGGCTGCAACCCCGAGGTGAGGTCATCGAGGTCGCGGAACCCCGACGGCAGCCCGGTGTAGGCCGTGTCGCGGTTCTGGATGTTCTCGAGGTCGACCATCGCCTGGTCGACCAGGTCGCGGAGGATGGCGACCTCGTCGGCGTCCTCCCGGCGAGCCACGTCGTAGATCCGCTGCTCTGCGTCGTCGGCCACCCCTTCGGGGTCGGAGGGGGCCGCGTACGCCATGTCCATGATGTCGGCAGCCGCGCCGATCAGGCGCCGAAGCAGCGCCGTCTGCGAGACGATGCGCGCGTAGTGCGAGGCAGAGGCTGGTGTCGGGACCTCGTCGACGAGGTCCCGCATGTAGAGCGGACCGCCGATCTCGTCCAGGATCCCGGCGCGCTTCAACGCCTCGATCCCCGTGACGATGTCGACCGGCTCGCCCCTGGCGTAGAGCCCGCGCAGGACGTCGTAGATCCTTCCGTTGGCGGAGCGGTAGAAGTCGTCGGCCTGCAAGATCTCGACGACGTCGGCGATCGCCTCGGACGAGAGCATCATGGCGCCGAGGACCGAACCCTCGGCTTCGATGTTCTGGGGAGGAACCCGCGGGTCGCTCGTGGCGACGCGCCGCACGTCTTCGACCACGCGCGCCACGACCCTCACCCCTCCCCGACCATCGCCCCGCGCACCGGGCCCATGCATCGGACCCCTCGCACCGAGGCTACGCTTCGCCCTGAGAAGTTCCATTGGATAAGTGGTGTGGATTGCTGCACCGCAGGTCGCGGGGAAAGATTCCTTGTCACTCCGGCTCTGACCTGGGCTTTCCCCATGTGGACAACCATGTGGACAAGTGTGAATCACACGTCTGACATTTCGGGAGGGAGCCCGGAGGTTCGCCTAGTTACAAGAACCATTGTATCTTTAACGCATGTCGGTGAGCCCCCCTTCCTCCCCCCTTCGCTTGAGCGGGGTCGAGACGATGCGCGCGCTCGCCCATCCCACGCGACTCCGCATGCTTGAGCTCCTGCGCCGCGAGCCGCTCTCCGCCTCGGAGCTCGCCAGGCGGCTCGAGATCCGGTTCGGCAGCGCACGATTCCATCTGCAGCAACTGGTCAAGGGTGGCTTGGCCCATCCCGCAGGCGATCGACGGGTGCGCGGCGGGGTCGAGCTGCTGTTCTCCGCACCGCAGGACGTGTGGGTCGACATCGACCCTGCCGACCAGGCCACCACGGCAGCGATGCATCGCGCCCTGGTCGCGGAGCTCGGCCGCCGACTCGCATCAGCCGCGACGGACCAGCGGCCGGGCGACTCCGCCCTCGACGTCTTCTCCCTCCGGGAGATCCGGCTCTCGCCCTCCGGTCGCGTGGAAGCGCAGCGCATCGCGGAAGAGGCGCTCCGGCGGATCCGTGCGCTGGACGCCGAGGCCGGGGAAGGCGACGCGGATCCCGTCACGCTCGGCGTGGCCCTCTTCCGGACGCCGCGGCCCACGTGAGCGACATCGCCCGGCGACGCAACGTCCTGCTCCGCAACCGCATGTTCCGACGGATGTGGACGGCACGGGCGATCTCATTCATCGGCGACGGCATCGCCATCACCGCGCTGGTGCTCCACGTGGAGTCGGCGAACGGCTCCGGCACCGCCGTCGGTGCGTTGTTGCTCGCGCAGGCCCTCCCGCACCTGGCGGGTCCGATGGCGGGCGTCTTCGCCGACCGGACGGATCAACGCCGCCTGATGATCGCCTGCAACGTCGGCAATGCCGTCGTCTTCGCCGCCGCTGCGTCGCTCCTCCCCGCACTCCCGGGCCTGCTCCTGCTCGTGGCCACCTCGTCGACCCTGGACACGATCTTCGGGCCCGCCGGACGAAGCGCGATACCGGCTCTCGTCGACGAGGAGGACCTGCTCTCGGCGAACGCCTGGCTGGGGACCGCGCTCAACATGCAGGTGGCGATCGGCCCGCTGCTCGGTGGACTCTTCGTCGCGACGCTCGGGATCCGAGGTGCCCTCGTCGCGGACGCAGCCTCGTTCCTGGTGTCGGCGGCGTTGCTCCTTCGCGTTCAGCCATTGCCTCCGGATCGATCGGCTTCGGAACGATCGAGCTTCTTCGACGATACCCGGGAGGGCCTGGCCTACGTCCGCCGTCACCCCGTCGCCCGAGCGGTCGTGGTCACGCTGTTCATCGGCGTCGCCTTCGCCGGCATCGACAACGTCGCGCTCGTGTTCCTGTCGCGCGATGTCCTCGGGGCCGGACCCTTGGGGTTCGGCGTGGTCGCGGCGGCGTTCGGCGTCGGGATGCTGGTGTCCTCGGTCGCACTGTCGAGCGGCCGGAGCCGTTCCCCCCGAACGCTCTTCATCGGCGGGTGGCTCCTCACCGCATCGGGCACGTTGCTCACCGGGTTGGCGCCTGCGGTGTGGTTCGCCGCGCTCGCCCAGGCGACCGGTGGTGCGGGCAACGGCGCGGACAACGTGGCGTCGGACACGTTGATCCAACGGAGCGTGCCCCGGGAGATGCTCGGCCGCGTGTTCGGTGTGACCTCGACCGCGGCGTACGTCGGTGGCGGCATCGCGTACGCGGCTGGGGGGGTCCTGCTCGACGCCACCTCCCCACGCTTCGTGTTCCTGTTCGCCGGGATAGGTGTGCTTGCCGTGGTCGGCATCGCTCAGTTCATGCTTCCGCGAGAGGCCTGACACGATGAAGGCCGGGCCGCAGGCCCGGCCTTCATGGCCGATCGTGAGCTGTCCGGAGCGACTACTCCTCGGCGGTGACCTCGATGGTCAGCACCGGCTCGACCTCGGGGAACAGGTGGACGCGCACGTCGTGCGTGCCGAGCGATCGGATGGCCTCGTCAAGATGAACGTCCTTGCGGTCGACCTCGATGCCGGTCTGGGCGGCGATCGCACCTGCGACGTCGGCGGCCGTCACGGATCCGAAGAGCTTGCCCTCCTCGCCAGCGCGAGCGGGGATCGTCACCTTCGACGCGATCAGCGTGGACGCGAGCGCCTCGAACTCCACCTTCTCCTTGGACTGGCGCGAGACGTGGGCGCGCTTGAGGTTCTCCGCGTGCTTCAATGCGCCCTTCTCGGCCCTGACGGCCAAGCCGTGAGGGACCAGGTAGTTCCGCGCGTAGCCGGCGGCAACCTCGACGACGTCACCGGGGTCGCCCAGCTTCTCGACGGGCTTCTGGAGGATGACCTTCATCGCGCCGAATATGGGAGGAGCGCCATCTGTCGAGCGTTCTTGACGGCGGTGGCTACGTCTCGCTGATGCTGCACGCAGTTGCCCGTCACCCGGCGCGCGCGGATCTTGCCGCGCTCGGACACGAACTTCCGCAGCGAGACCACGTCCTTGTAGTCGACGTAGTCGATCTTCTCCTTGCAGTAGACGCACGCCTTACGCTTGGTCTTCTTCCAAGGCTTGTCGTCCTTCTCGCGCTTGGGCCGCCTGGACCCTTCGCGTGGTTTCCCTTTACCCGGCATCCAGTGGTGTCTCCTCTTGACTCGAGCCGCCGACCGGCGCGGCCACCTTCTCGCCCCAGTCCCCGGAACCGGATCCTGAGGACGAACGGGGGTTCCGCTCGATGCGAGCGGTGGCCCACCGAAGGCTCGGGCCGATCTCGTCGGCCTCGATCTCGACGGCACTTCGCTTCTCGCCGTCCTGGCTCTCCCAGGCTCGGTACTGCAGCCGGCCGGACACGACGACGCGGGTGCCGCGGGTCAGCGTCTCGGCCACGTTCTCCGCGAGGCTCCGCCAGCAGTTCACGGAGAAGTAGGACGCCTCGCCGTCCTTCCAGCCACCGGCGCCGTCGGGCATCCGGCGATTCACGGCGATCCGGAACTTGCACACCGCGGCCCCGTTCGGCGTGTAGCGCAGCTCGGGGTCGTCGGTCAGGTTGCCGATCACGGTCACCTGGTTGTCGTTCGCCATGTCAACTCACCACCTCGAAAGTTGTCCGCACCGCGACGCGTATGGCTCACGCCGGGGTGGGGGAAGGTGCCTTGTGCTTCTGCGGCTTGTCTTTCTTCTCGGGCACGACCAGCACCTTGTGCCGGACGATCTCGTCGGCCAGGTTCAGCGTCCGCTCGAGCTCGGCCGCGGTCGTCGGCTCCGCGGTGAACCGCACGACGACGTAGTACCCCTCCGTCTGGTGTGCGATCTCGTACGCGAAGCGCCGGCGTCCCCACCGATCGATCTTCCCGACCTCGCCACCGGAGGTGGATACCACCTTGGTGATGCGGTCGACCGCCGTTCCGACCAACGCTTCGTCGGCGTCGGCGGGCAGGATGAACATGATCTCGTACTCCCTCAACTCCACCTCCTCTGGTCTGGACGGCCCCCTCGGAGAGGGAGCAGGGGGTCTTACGAGGGCGTCCAGAGTGTACGGGACACCGGCGCAACGTAGCACCGGGTGGTGACACCCCGACGACGTCGGATGCCCCCGCTCACGTAGACTGGGGCCGACTGCCGTGCACTCGACCCGCAAGGAGGCGCGAGCGATGCGAGTTTCGATCCACGATCTGCGTGCACTGAAGGCGGACGGCAAACGATTCGTGATGCTGACCGCCTACGACTTCCCCACTGCTCAGATCCTCGACCGAGCCGGCGTGCCCGTCCTGCTGGTCGGCGATTCCGTCGGACGCAACGTCCTGGGGTACCCGAACGAGCTCCCCGTGACCATGGACGAGATGCTCCACCACGTGAAGGCGGTGACGCGCGGCGCCGAGCACGCGATGGTCGTGGGCGACATGCCGTTCATGTCCTTCCAGGCGAGCGTGGAGGACGGCGTGCGCAACGCCGGCCGGATGATCAAGGAGGGCGGCGCACACGCGGTCAAGGTGGAAGGAGCGCAGTTCGACCTGATCGGCCGGCTCGTCGAGATCGGCATCCCGGTGATGGCCCACGTGGGGCTCACGCCGCAGTCCGTCTACGGGCTGGGCGGCATGAAGGTGCAGGGCCGCGGCGAAGCCGGAACGAAGGTCCTCGAACAGGCGATGCAGTTGGAGAAGGCCGGCGCGTTCGCGATGGTGCTCGAGGCGATGCCCGCCGAGCTCGGATCGGAGATCACGCGCTCGCTGCAGATCCCGACGATCGGCATCGGCGCGGGGCCGGGATGCGACGCACAGGTGCTGATCATCCATGACCTGCTCGGCATCACCGAAAGACCGCCGAAGCTCGCCAAGGCCTATGCGAACCTCCGCGAGACCATGACCCAGGCGGTCGAGACGTTCGTTCGCGACGTCGATGCGGGGGCGTTCCCCGACCCCGATCACACGTACTCGTAGGCAGCCTCCAGCTACACGAGTGGCCGACCCCCGGCCATACACTCGGCGGATGGAGCGTTCGCGCGATACGCGCACGACCTTGCTCGTGGTCGCCGGCCTGATCGTCGCCGTGGCAGGGCTCGCCACCATCGGCGTGCACGCGCATTGGTCGCCCGACGGCCGAGCGGCGAACGACGGGATCCTGGCGGCGCTCTGCCTGGCGACCGGCGCCGTCTGTTTCACCCGCTACCGCAGCACTGGCGACACCCACCCGTTGTTCGTCTGCGCGGGCCTGCTCGCCGTGGCGGGGCAGACCATCCTGTTCGACCGGCACACGTTGCTGTCGGAGCTGTATTCCCCGTGGGAGGGACTGAGCTTCCCCGCCCTCGGGTGGTTCTCGGCATGGCTCGTCGCCGCCGCGGCCCTCGTGCTCGCACGGCCATGGTGGGATCGCCGGGGACGCAAGCCCCTCCGTGCGCCGCTCGTCCTGAGCGCCACGTTCGGCCTGCTCTTCGTCATCGACCTTGTCCTGATCGTCTTTCGGCACTCGTTGCCGCGTGCCCGGAACGTGGACCTGCGCACCCATGGCGCGTTCTCCCTCACCTCACCGCTGCTCTGGATCGTCGGGGGCGCCACCATCGCCCTCCTGTCGATCGCCGCGTGGCGCGAGTGGAGGGCCGGCGGCGACGTCCGCTCGCCACACCCGTGGCTCGCCGCCGCATGGACGATCGCGGCCGCCGGACAGTTCGTCCTGCTGGCCCGACCCATCCCCTACCGTCCGATGCTCCTGCCCGCCGACGTCTGGCTCCCGCTCTCCGTCGCGGTGGCGCTCCTGGCATTCCTTGCACCGCAGCGAGCCGAGGCCTCCCGAGCTCGTCGCGCCACCGACCGCGCACAGGAGGTGATGGGAGGTCGGGCCGAGATCGCAGCGATGATCTCCCACGAGGTGCGCGGCCCCGTGAGCACGATCCGCGGACTCGCCGGGACGGCGCTCTCCCACTACGACCGGCTGACCGACGACGAGCGACGGGAGCTCTTCGATCTGATCGAGCAGGAATCCCGCCGACTCCTCGCAACCGTGACGCAGGCGTCCACGGCCCTGAAGGTCGATGCGGCCACCGTGAGCTACGACATCCGGACGCACGACTTCGGCAACACCGTCCGTGAAGGGATCGCCGCAGCCGACATCGGTACCCACCCGATCGTCGCCGACCTCGCCGAGGGTCAGGTTCCCCTCGACATGCGCTGGATCATCGAAGCGGTCCGCCAGCTGGTCGACAACGCCGCGAAGTTCTCGCCGCCGGACACGCCCATCCACGTGACCACCCGGATCGACGACGGCGGCGTGACGATCGAGGTGGTCGACCAGGGACCCGGCATCCCGCCCGAGCGACGCGACGACGTGTTCGACAAGTACCCGAACTGGCGCCCCGACGGGTACGAGCAGGCGGCCGGCTCGGGCCTGGGGCTCTTCCTCGTCCGGGGCATCGTCGCCGGTCACGATGGGGAGGTTGTCATCGTGGACGCGCCCGGTGGGGGTACGATGCTCCGCGTCCGGATCCCCCGGATCCCTGTGGAGGGCTAGTGGCCGACCGATCGCGCCCGGTGACGCTCCTCATCTGCGACGACCACCGGGTCCTGACGGACGCGCTCGCGATCGTGGTCGGGCTCGACGACGGGCTCGAGCTGGTCGCCCCGCCCTCGCAGGACCCGCAATCCGCGATCGCGCTCTGCGCCGAGTTCCTACCCGACGTCGTGCTCATGGACGTCGACCTCAAGGCAGAGATGTCCGGGATCGACGCGACGCGCGCGATCAAGGAGAACTCTCCCGCGACGAAGGTCATCATCATGACGGCGCATGACGACGACCGGCTCCTCGTCGACGCGGTCGAGGCCGGCGCCTCGGGATTCTTGAGCAAGGACGACGCCGCGCAGGAGGTGCTCGCGGCGGTGAAGGCCGCGGCGGACGGCGAGGTCCTGATCGAGCCGGCAACGCTCGCCCGGCTGCTCCCACAGGTCGCGCGGGAGCGGGAGATGAAACGCGACGCGCTCGCGCTGCTCGACGACCTCACCGACCGCGAGCACGAGATCCTGTCGCTGCTCGCCCAGGGCATGCGCAACGACGACATCGCCGCCCAGCTCTACATCAGCCCCCAGACCGTCCAGACGCACGTGCGCAACATCCTGGGCAAGCTTCGTGTCCACTCCAAGCTCGAAGCGGTCGCGTTCGCCGTCCGATACGGCGCCATCGCCGTCTGACCACTCCCCCCCGGCACCTTTTTTCCTAGGTCTTTCGGACCGTTCCGTTGCGACTCCTGCACAACCAGCCGTGGCGCCGTCATGGAACCCCTCGGCGGTCTCGCACGCACGTCCTCAGTAGGCCCGGGTTGCCCTGGCACGCATCTCTCGGCCTACCGCTGTTGCCGTAGGACGAAGGTACACGCGTCCCACATGCCTTGCACTGCACTCAAGGACGCCGGCTCGGCCACCGAAATCATCCCTGGCCCAAAGCGGGCGACGGCCGAGGGCCGGAAAGGTTGAGGAGGTCAGGCATGGACAGGATCCACCGCATGAGCCGGGGGCGGAAGACGCTCCTCTCGCTGCTGTTGGTCGGCACGATCGGAACCGTCGCCGGCATCGGCACGTTCTCCGCGTTCTCGGCGACGACCGTGAACGCCGGCAACGTGTTCGCCGCCGGTACCGTGTCGATCTCCGACAACGACGCCGGAGCCGCGATGTACACCATCGCGAACGCGACGCCGCTGAACCCCGTCGTGAGGTGCATCGAGGTCACGTACACCGGCTCGCTGCCGGCGGACGTGCACCTGTACAGCTCGGCGATCGGCGCGATCGGCCCGTTCGTCGACCTCACGATCGACAAGGGCACCGGGACGACCGTGTTCCCGAACTGCGCGGGCTTCGTGCCCGACGCGAGCCCCCAACGTCTACACGGGGACGCTCGGCGGCTTCGCCGCGGCGCACTCCGACTTCGCGACCGGCTCCCCGGCGTTCCCGGGCGTGCAGACCGCATGGAACCAGAACAACGTCGTCGTCTACCGATTCACCCTGACGCTCCAGAACGACACCGGCAGCGGCCGGCCTGACGTCGGGCTTCCACAGCTTCACGTGGGAGGCGCAGAACCAGTAGATCGCCTCGGCAGGAGTCGGGCGGGCCGCGCGAGCGGCCCGCCCGAACCCGCTCGGCAGGACCGAGCGGGACGAACAGGAACGGGAGGGAACCATGAGCAGGATCCATCGCATGAGCCGGGGGCGGAAAGCGCTCCTGTCGCTCCTTCTGGTCGGCGTGATCGGCACCGTCGCCGGGATCGGAACGTATTCGGCCTTCTCGGCCACGACCGTGAACCCCGGCGACACGTTCGCCGCCGGGACGGTCGTGATCTCCGACAACGACGCGAACGCCGCGATGTACACCATCGCGAACGCGACACCGACGGTCGCCGTCACCCGTTGCATCCGCGTGTCGTACACGGGGACGCTTCCGTCGACGGTCAAGCTCTACACGACCACGGCCATCGGCGCGATCGGCCCCTACGTCGACGTGGTGATCGACAAGGGCACCATGCCGGTTGGAACCACGTTCCCCAACTGCACGGGCTTCGTGGCCGACGCCGGCGGCTCCATCTTCACCGGAACGCTCGCCAACTTCGGCACGACACGGACGAGCTTCGCGAACGGCGTCCAGGCGTTCCCGGGCGTGCAGACCGCGTGGAACCAGAACGACACGCTGGTCTACCGGTTCACGTTGACGCTGCAGAACAACGCGGCGGCGGCCGGCCTGACGTCGGGCGTCCACAGCTTCACGTGGGAGGCGCAGAACCAGTAGTCGATCGTGACCCGGGCGGGTCGCGTTCGCGACCCGCCCGGGCCACCTCGGCGGGACGTCTCGGGAGGGACGAGGAACAGATGGAACGGCGAAGCACCACCCACCGCACCTCGGCGCGGATCCGGATCGTCGGGTTCATGCTGGGCATGGCCGTCGCGGCCACGGTGGTCGGCGCCTCGAGGATCCCCGCGGGAGCGGGCGTCCTGGGCGCCGACGTCGCCATGGTCGTGGCGCCAACGGGAGAGCTCGCCGTGAAGCACTCCGGACGGGTGCTGGCGGGGACCACCCTGACCCCCGCATCGGATCCGGCCACCGGCCGGTTCACGATCCTGGATCAGACCATGTTCCCACTCAACGTCCGTGTGCGTGGCGTCCCCGACATGCCCGGTCTCGACGGCACGCTCTGGGTGGAGCTGACGGGCCCCGACGACCAACAGCTGTTCCGCGGATCGCTCGACGACTTCCGCGCGTGGACCGAAGACCCGGTGCTCCTGGAACCCGGCGTGTGGAGCACGTTCGGCCTGCGAGCGTGGATCCCCGGCGACGTGGGACCCGGATACGCGGGTCGGATGGTCCAGGTCGACCTGGGGTTCCGCGTGAGCAAGGCGGCGTCGCCGTGAACCGCGCGACCCGCTTCCTCGCCGCGCTGATCGCGACCGGGCTCATCGCGGTCGGGTCGGGCCGTGCCACGTTCGCCGCGTTCACCTCGACGACGTCGAACCCGGCCAACGCCATCGCCTCGGGAACGGTCCTGATCGCCGACAACGACGCCGGGAACGTGATGTGGAACGTGACCAACCAGCTCCCGACGACGCCCGCCGTCGTGCGTTGTATCCGCGTGACGTACAGCGGCACGTTGCCGGCGACCGTGCGGCTCTACACGACGACCGCGGCCTCGGCGCTCGATCCTTATCTCAACGTCACCGTGGAGAAGGGGACGATGCCGGCGGCGACCACGTTCTCGAACTGCACGGGGTTCGTCGCACAGGCGACGGTCTTCCCCACGGCGACGCTCCAGGCGTTCAAGGCCGCCCAGACGGGGTGGGCGAACGGTCTCACCGCGTTCCCGGGGGCGCAGACAGCGTGGAACACCGCCGACTCCTTGGTCTACCGGTTCACCGTGCAGGTGCAGAACGTGTTCGCGGCCCAGGGCCTGACGGGACAGGTGGGATTCACATGGGAGGCCCAGAACCAATGAAGCGCATCGCGCGACTGACGGCGCTGCTCCTGGGCTGGATCGTCCTGGGCGCGTTCGGCGGTCTCCTGCTCGCGGTGGGATTGCCGAACCTCTTCCACGCGAAGAGCCTCACGGTGATGTCGGGCAGCATGGAGCCGACGATCCACACCGGCGACGTGGTCGTGGCCCAACAGATCTCGCCCATGGACGCCCGCGTGGGCGACATCGTGTCGTTCCGGGACCCCTTCGAGCACGATCGCGTGATCACCCACCGGGTCCGCGTGATCCATGTGGTCAAGGACAAGGTGGAGTTCGTCACGAAGGGTGACGCGAACACGAACACCGAGCACTGGGCCGTCCCCGAGGGCGGCACGATCGGACGGGTCGCGTTCCACGTCCCCCGGCTCGGGTACTTCATGGTCTGGATCCACTCGACGTTCGGGCTCCTGCTCCTCATCGTCTTGCCCACGCTCGTCCTCGGAGCGACGGAGCTCTGGAACATCTGGCGGCCCCGTGGCGCGCACGAGCCGGGGGCCCATCGAAAGACGGTCGGGCCGGACGGTAGCGCCGACCGGCGCGACGACGGCCGACGGGTCGGACGGAGATCTCCCGATGAAGCCGTGGCGTAGACCGTGGTTCGTCGTGCCCGTCAGCGTCGGCCTGGCGCTCGGTCTGGGCAAGGGTGCGCTCGCGGCGTTCTCCGCCACGACGACCGACGGGGTCAACCAGTTCGTCGCTGCGACGGATTGGGAGCCGCCCCACGTCACGAGAACGGTGGTCGCCAAGACCGTCGGTTACCTGGGTGGCACCATCCATCAGGGCGGACAGTTCTACGTCTACGCGCAGATCGACGACGGCGGCAACCCACCGGCGGGAGTCGGAACGGTGACGGCAGACGTGTCCGCTTTCTCGACCGGAGGCACAGCCGTGCCGATGGTGGCGGGAGCTTTCTCCCAACAAGGGGTGCCGTACAACTATCGAAGCGCCACGCGGACCGCGATCAACCCGATGGCGAACGGCACCCGCACCTACTCGATCGCGATGTCCGACGTCGCGGTCCCCGTGCATTCGCAGACCCAGACCGGTTACCCGGTGATCGTCGACAACACGGGACCTGCTCCGGTGAACATGACCTCGGCGAACCGAGCCGGCGGCACGGTGGGCCGCGCCGAGCAGGGCGACAGCATCACGTACACATGGAACGCACCTATCGATCCCGAGTCGCTCATCCCCGGCTGGGACGGCGGGTCACCCACCACCGTCACCGTCCGCATCGCGAACAACGGGAACAACGATCGGATACGCATCCGGGGCGCCTCCGGGAACCTGAACTTCGGCACCGTCCGATTGGAACAGAACTATGTTCCCGCCAGGCGCGATTTCGTCGGTTCGATGATCTCGATGCTGGGCAACAGCGTCACGATCGTGCTGGGAACCCCGGATGGAGCCACGAACCTCATCACGTCGCCCACGAACACCACATGGCAGGCCGACACCGGCGCGTACGACGCCGCCGGCAACGCCTGTTCGAACGCCACGATCACCGGCTCGGGCTCGCCCAGGATCGACTTCTAGGAGGTGATGGAGAACTCAGACCTTCGGCCATTACCCGTTCGGGGGTATCAACCGACGCGGGTCGAAACGCCGAAGCTCTCCAAGCGGACGCCTGGCAGCGGAGCCGCAACGTGGGATCTACCTACCCCCTTGGGAGGTCCCGCCACGACCGGAGGCCCGAGCCCACCCCTCCCGGGCTCGGGCCTTCGTCTTCCCATCATCCGGGCCATCTATCCGCGCGGCAGCGCCCCGCGCCTGATCTTGCCCGACGCGGTGCGAGGGATCTCGCTCACCAGCACGACCTCCCTCGGAGCCTTGAACCGCGCGATCCTTTCGGCTGCGTGCTCGCGGAGCTCCTCAACGCTCGGCGGATCGTCCACCGACGCCGGCACGACGAACGCCACGACCTGCTGTCCCCACTCCGGGTGCGGGCGGCCGGTCACGGCGACGTCCGCCACCTTCGGGTGGCCGCGGAGCGCCTCCTCGACCTCCCGGGGCCACACGGTCTCCGCGCCCGTGCGGATCGCCTCATCCGCTCGTCCGTCGACCCGGAGCCGGCCGTCCTCGAGCAACTCGCCCGCATCGCCGGTACGGAGCCACCCGTCGAGCGTGAACGCCGCCGCCGTCGCCGCAGGGTCGTGCCGGTAGCCGTCCATGAGGGTGGGGCCCCGGAGCTCGACGCTCCCGGCGTCGCCGATCCGCGCATCCGTTCCCTCGAAGAGCCTCCCGTCGTACGCGATGCCGCCGCAGGTCTCGGTGAGGCCGTAGGTCGACACCGCACGGCCGCCGAGGCGGGCCACCTGTTCCGCGAGGTCCGCATCGATCTCCGCGCCCCCCACCAACATGATCCCGAACCTCGATAGGTCGACGCCGGCTGCCACTAGCCGGCGGAGGATGGTCGGCACGAGCGCGATGTGCGCCCCCGAGGGGACGCCACGGAGCGGGTCGACCGGGTCGAGACCGACACCTTCGAGGACGGTGACGGGCGCGCCGGACACCACGTGTCGCAACAGCACGAGCATGCCGCCCATGTGCGCGGGAGACAGACAGCACACCCACGGCTCCGAGGGCTCGAGCCTCCGACCAACGGCATGACCCAGGCAAGCGAACGAGCCCTCCAGCGCGGCCGTGATCGCCGCGCGCGGCAGCTCCACGAGCTTCGGATCGCCCCCGGTGCCGGACGTGGGCATCACGAGCCCGAGGCGGCCGGGTTCGTCCGCAACGGGGTCGGCGAACACCACCTCGTCGTCGGCGGTGACGATCGACGCCGGACCCGCCAGATCCACGATCACCCGTCGATCGCGGTCGGTCAAACGCCCGTCGAGCGGAAGGATGGCCGCGCCCGCCTCCCAGAGATCCGCGACCACGTCCAGCCAGACGGGACCCGGAGGAACGTCGACCGCGACCAGGAAGCCCGGTGCGGCGCCCAGGTAGCGGGTCACGTCCGGTAGGCTAGCGCAAACGTTCGAGCGTACGCTCTAGGAGTGATCGGTCCCATGGACAACGCGGTTGCGTGGCAGCCATCCGGTGACTACACGGACATCCGATACGAGACCGGCGAAGGCATCGCGAAGATCACGATCGACCGGGCGGAGGTGCGAAACGCGTTCCGCCCGCTCACGGTGACGGAGCTGATCCGGGCGTTCGACGTCGCTCGCGACGATCCGGCGATCGGCGTGATCGTGCTCACGGGCGAGGGCCCCGACGCGTTCTGCAGCGGCGGCGACCAGAGGATCCGCGGCGACGACGGCTACGTCGACGAACAGGGCATCGGCCGGCTGAACGTGCTGGACCTCCAGATCCAGATCCGGCGCATGCCGAAACCGGTCGTCGCCATGGTTGCCGGATACGCGATCGGCGGCGGTCACGTCCTGCACGTGTGCTGCGACCTCACGATCGCGGCCGACAACGCCCGGTTCGGCCAGACCGGGCCGCGCGTCGGGTCGTTCGACGGCGGGTACGGGATCAGCCTGCTGGCCCGGCAGATCGGCGAGAAGCGGGCGAAGGAGATCTGGTTCCTGTGCCGGCAGTACGACGCGCCGACGGCGCTCGCGTGGGGTCTGGTGAACGCCGTCGTGCCGCTCGAGGAGTTGGAGCCGACCACGATGGCGTGGTGCCGCGAGATGCTCGCGCTCTCCCCGCTCGCGCTCCGGCTCCTGAAAGCCGGTGCGAACGCCGGGACCGACGGCCTCGCGGGCGTGCAGCAGCTGGCCGGCGACGCGACGCTCCTCTATTACATGAGCGAGGAGGCGCAGGAAGGGCGCGACGCGTTCAAGGAGAAGCGCCCGCCGGACTTCTCGCGGTTCCCGAAGCGTCCGTGAGCTCGTTCGAGGTGTGGTGGCGCGGTGTGCGGCCGCGGACGCTCGGGCTCGGCGTGGTGCCGGTGCTCGTGGGGGTCGCGGCGTCGGGTCACGTGACGGCGTGGCGGCTGGCGGCGGCGCTGGTGGTCGCGGCCGGCCTGCAGATCGGCGTGAACCTCGCGAACGACTACTTCGACGGCGTGCGCGGCGTCGACACGCACGAGCGTATGGGACCGCCGCGCTTGGTGGCGAGCGGGGCGGCGTCGCCCCGTGCGGTGCTCACCGCCGCGCTCATCTCGCTCGGACTCGCCGCCGTCTGCGGTCTCGCGCTGGCGCTCGCGACCACACCGGCGCTGATCCTGATCGTGGGAGCGCTCGCCCTGGTGGCCGCACTCCTGTACTCGGGCGGCCCGCGTCCGTACGCCGGCCTCGGCCTCGGCGAGCTGATGGTGTTCCTGTTCTTCGGGCTCATGGCCACGTGCGGGTCGGCCTACGTCATGGTGGAGACCGTGCCGGCCGCCGCCTGGTGGGGTGGCGTGGTGATGGGCCTGCTGGCGGTGGCGGTGCTGGTGGCGAACAACCTCCGCGACATCCCGACGGACGAGACTGGCGGCAAGCGGACGCTCGCGGTTCGGCTGGGCGATCGGCGGACGAGGACGCTGTACCGCATATGCGTGGTCGGCGCGTTCGTGACGATCGTCGTGGGCGTCGTCGCGTTCATCGTGGATGAGTCCGTCGGCCTCACGCAATGGGGGTTGTTCGGCTTGATCGCGTGGCCGCTCGCGATCCGTCCGCTGGAGCGCATCCGCACGGCGACCGGTCGCGAGCTCATCCCCGTGCTCACCGGGACAGCGGCATTGCACGCCGCGTGCGGGTTGTCGCTCGCGCTCGGGCTGGCGCTCTCGCACACGCACTTCGTCGTGAACAGCGTCCCGGCGGTGTGATGGGCACCGGCGACATCTCCCTCGCGTGCGCGACGGCCCTGATCGACGAGCTCGTCGAACACGGCATGCGTCATGCGTGCGTATCGCCCGGCTCACGCTCCACGCCGCTCGCGCTCGCGCTGGCGCGACACCTCGGCATCAACGGTGCACGTCCACCTGGACGAACGCTCGAGCGCGTTCTTCGCGCTCGGGACTGGCGAAGGCGTCGCGTCGCCCCGTCGCGGTCGCGTGTACGAGCGGCACGGCCGCGGCGGAGCTGTTCCCCGCGGTGGTCGAGGCCTCGCTGGCGCGGGTCCCGCTCTGCGTGCTGACGGCGGACCGTCCTCCGCGGCTGCGCGGCACCGGCGCGAACCAGACGATCGACCAGGTGCGGCTGTACGGCGCGTACACACGCGCGTACCTCGAACCGCCCGTCCCGGCGTCGGCGGAGGATGCGCTCGCGTGGCGGCGGTCCGGACGCGAGGCGGTCGCAGCGTGTGGCGGCCCGCAACCCGGACCCGTGCACATCAACTGCTCGTTCGAGGAACCCTTGGTGCCGAACGGAGACCTCGTCGAGGTGCCCCCGCGGGATCCCGAGCGCGTATCCCGGCCCGACCGCAACCCGGAACCGCACGCGGCCGACGTCGACCGCGCCGTGCAGGAGTTGTCCGGCATGCGCGGCGTCGTGGTCGCCGGCTCGAGCTGGTGGATGCCGCCGCGCGAGGTGGCGATCCTGGCATCGCAGATGCGTTGGCCGTTGCTGGCGGAACCCGTGTCGGGACTGCGGCAGCCGGCGTGGGCGCTGGCGGCCGGGCAGGTGTTGCTCGGGTCGGACCGGTTCCTCGAACGGCACAGGCCGGAGGTCGTGCTGCAGGTCGGCGCCACGCCGACAGCGCGCGCGACCCAACGGTTCGTCGCGGCCGCAGAACGGCTCATGGTCGTCGACCTCTTCCACATGGACCCCGACCCCGAACACCGGGCGACGTTGCGCCTGCACGCCGACCCTGAGCGTCTCGCGACGCAGCTGGTCCATCGCGTGCAACCGGCGCCCGATGACTGGAGGGCCGCCTGGACCGACCTCGACGAGCGCGCACGTCGGGCGATGGATGCCGTGCTCGACGCGACGGACGAGCCCACGGAGCTGCGGCTGGCGCGCGATCTGGCGGCGGCCGTGCCCGAGGGAGGAATCCTGTTCGTCGGGAACTCGCTGCCGATCCGCGACCTGGACATCGCGATGTCGCCGCGCGACAGGCTCCGGGTGCTCGCGAACCGCGGCGCCAGCGGCATCGACGGCCTGGTCTCGACCGCGCTCGGCGCGGCGAGCGCGGGCACCGGCCCCACGTTCGCGTTGATCGGCGACCTGTCGTTCCTGTACGACGTGGGAACGCTGCTCTGGAACGGTGCGAGACTTCCCGCCGACCTCGTCATCGTCGTGGCGAACAACCGAGGCGGCGCCATCTTCGGCGCGCTCGACCAGCGGACGTTGCCGGAGCGCGACCGGCTGTTCGTGACGCCACAGGACGTGGACATCGGAGCGGTGTGCACAGCCGCCGGGATCGGACATCATCGCGTGGAGCAGATGTCCGTGTTCGTCGGAGCCCTGCGCGACGCGGGTGACACGAGAGGCATCCAGGTGATCGAGGTGGCGGTGCCCGCCGAGCGGAGCCGGCGACAGCGCGCCGAGGTCCGAGCGGCCGTCGACGCGGCGATCGCCGAACGATGACCCGCCGCTAGGCTGCCCGGTGCCGGAAGGAGGCCGGATGGAATTGCAGATCAAGCGGTTCGATGCACCCGATGAGACACGGGCGTTCGAACGAGGCACGTTCGACGTCGTCGAGATCGGTGGAGTGACGATCGGCCGCGCACGGTACGAGCCGGGATGGAAGTGGTCGGAGCATGTCGGCGCCATCACGGGAACGGCGCTGTGCGAGGTGGAGCACCTGGGCCTCGTCGTCTCGGGGCGCGCGATGTGCTCGATGGCCGACGGGCGGGAGATCGTGATGGAGCCGGGCGACGTGTTCGCGATCCCGCCGGGCCACGACAGCTGGGTCGTCGGCGACGAGCCGTATGTGTCCCTGCACTTCCTCGGCGCCTCCGACTACGCGGCGGCACACGACGAGTCGTGACGATGGCGCCGATCGATCCGATCCCCGACCGTCGACGACATCCCCGAGCTGGCTCGCCTCCGGTGGCAGCTCTACACGGAGCGAGCGACGCATGATGAGACGTTCGAGGCGTACGCGGAGCGGTTCGCGGCGTTCGCACGGGACGCGCTGACCCGCGACGACTGGCGCGCGTGGTGCGCGGCGGCCGACGACCGGCTGGTCGCGGCGATGTGGCTCCACACGGTGCCGCGCGTGCCGGCCCCCGGCCATGGCGACCCGAGACCGATGGGATACCTCACCAACATGTACGTCGAGCCCGAGCACCGGTCGAGTGGCCTCGGCTCGAAGATGGTGCGGGAGCTCATCACATACTGCGAGGCAAGCGGGTTCGAGCTGGTATTGGCCTTCCCGGCCGACGACGCGTACGGCTTCTACGAGCGGAACGGGTTCACGCGACCGCCGGATCCGGTGGTGCATCGCTTGGGGCGCTGAGCGCCGGACCTCACGGATGGGCTAGCGTGCACGGGCGATGATCTTCCGGAGCGTCCTGCCCGAGATCGAGGTGCCCCCGACCGCGCTGCCGGCCTTCGTGCTCGAGCACGCGGCGACGTTCGGCGACAAGCCCGCGCTGATCGACGGCCCCTCCGGGCGCACGATCACCTACACCCACCTCGCCGGGATGACGCGGGCGCTCGCCTCGGGACTGGCCGCGCGCGGCTTCGGGCCCGGCGACGTGTTCGCGATCTTCTCGCCCAACGTCCCCGAGTACGCGGTCGCGTTCCACGGCGTGCTCATCGCGGGCGGTTCGAACACCACGATCAACTCGCTCGCGTCGGCCGACGACATCGAGAAACAACTGCGTGCGACGCGCGCACGCTTCCTCCTGACGATCCCGCAATTCCTGGATCGAGCGCTCCCGGCCGCGCGGGCGGCGGGCGTGGAGGAGGTCTTCGTGCTTGGCGAGGCGGTGGAGGGAACGTCCGCGTTCTCGTCGCTGTTCGCGACCGGCGCGGCACCGGTCGACGTCGACGTCGACAGCTCGGCCTCGGTCGCGGCGATGCCGATGTCCAGCGGCACGACGGGGTTCGCCAAGGTCGTGCAGCTCACCCAACGGAACCTGGTCGCGAACGTCCTGCAGTCGGACGCGGCGATCGAGATCCGGCCCGACGACGTGATGATCGGCGTGCTGCCGTTCTTCCACATCTACGGCATGACCGTCCTGGTGAACCTGGCGCTCCGCAAGGGGGCGACGGTCGTCACGATGCCGCGCTTCGACCTGGACGAGTTCCTCCGGTTGATGGAGGAGCATCGGGTGACGTTCGCGTGCCTGGTACCGCCGATCGTGCTCGCGCTCGCGAAGCACCCCGCGGTGGACAAGCACGACCTGTCGGCGCTCGAGCGTGTGATGTCCGGCGCGGCGCCCCTCGACGCGAGCGTCTGCGACGCGGCCGCGGCCCGCCTGGACTGCATCGTGTTGCAGGGCTACGGCCTGACCGAGACGTCTCCGGTGATGAGCGCGCCGACGCGCGACCCGTCGCAGGGCCGCCCCGCTTCCAGCGGGTTCATCCTGCCGAACACCGAGATCCGCGTCGCGAACCTGGAGACCGGGGAGGACTGCGCCGCCGACGAGGACGGGGAGATCTGGATCCGCGGCCCGCAGGTGATGAAGGGCTACCTGGACGACCCGGAAGCGGACGCGTACACGATGCCGGGCGACGGGTGGCTCCGAACCGGCGACATCGGCCACGCGGACGCCGACGGATACCTCTATGTGGTCGACCGGCTGAAGGAGCTGATCAAGTACCGAGGGTTCCAGGTGCCGCCGGCGGAGCTCGAGGCGCTGTTGGTGCAGCATCCCGCCGTCGCGGACGCGGCCGTGATCCCCTCACCCGACGACACTGCGGGCGAGGTCCCGAAGGCGTTCGTGGTGAAGCGTGCCGACGCCGAGGTCACGGAGGGCGAGCTGATGTCGTGGGTCTCCGAGCGCGTGCCGTCGTACAAGAAGGTACGCCGCATCGAATTCATCGACGAGATCCCGCGATCGCTATCGGGTAAGATCCTCCGCCGCGTCCTCGTCGAGCGCGAACGCTCGAAGCCCTGATGACGGGACCGGCCGTCAAACCGATGCTGGCGAAGTCCGAAGAGGATCTCCCGCTCGGCGACGGCTGGCGGTACGAGCCCAAATGGGACGGCTTCCGCGCGATCGTGACGCGCGGCGCGGACGGCGTCCGGATCGACTCGCGCGGCGATCGTCCGCTCGGCCGCTACTTCCCGGAGCTGGTGGAGCTGCTCGCGGGCCAGCCACCGGCCACCTACGTGATGGACGGCGAGATCGTGATGATCGCGAACGGCGTGATGGACTTCGAGACGCTGCAGCTCCGGCTGCATCCGGCCGCGTCGCGCGTGAACAAGCTCGCCGGTGAGATCCCGTCGACGCTCGTGGCGTTCGACCTGCTGGAGCTGGACGGGCGCGACGTGCGGCCGCTCACGACCGACCAACGACGTGCCGAGCTCGAAGGACTGATCGAGCGGTTGGGCGCAGAGCTCGCCCCCGACTCCCCCGGCGGCCTGCATCCAGGGCCGGCGTTGATCCTCACCCCGCGGACCGCCGACGTGGAGACGGCGGAGCGATGGTTCGCCGACGTCGACGGCGTCGGGCAGGACGGCATCGTCGCGAAGCGCGCCGAGCAACGCTACGTCGAGGGCGAGCGCGTCATGGTGAAGGTGAAGCACCACCGTACCGCCGATTGCGTGGTGGGCGGATATCGTCTGGAGCGCAACGGTGATGGGGTAGGAAGCCTGCTCCTCGGCCTGTACGATGACGGAGGAACGTTGCAGTACGTCGGACACACGTCGGCGTTCAAGGCGAAGGAGCGGCGCGAGCTCCGTGAGACGCTCGAGCCGCTCGTCGGCGGGTCGAGCTTCGGCGAAGGCCGGAGCCCGGGTGGGCCCAGCCGGTGGAGCGGCGGCCGCGACACGGAGTGGGTCACGCTCGAGCCGAAGCTCGTGTGCGAGGTTCGCTACGAACGGCTCCAAGGGGGCCGGTTCCGCCACTCGGCCTCGATCGTGCGCTGGCGCACCGACCGCGACCCGAAGAGCTGCACGTTCGAGCAGCTCGAGCCGGGCGCCTGATGCCTCAGCCGACGAGGGGCTGCATGAACATCCAGCGATGCCCCTCGGGATCGGCCGCGTTGTACAGCCGCCCGTACGGCTCGTCCTGGGGTTCGCGGAGGATCACCGCGCCTTCCGCGCGGGCGCGCTCGCAGTGGGCGTCGACGTCGTCGACGTAGATCAGGACGCCGTCCACGATGTACGGCACCGCCGACCAGCGCGCTGCGTCGTCGCATCCCTTCGCGTGGCGAGCCGGACCTTGGTACTCGGGACCGGGCCATCCGAGCATGACCTGCGCGCCATCCAGCTGGAGCTCGACGTGCGTCACGCGACCGTCGGGCTCGGTGTAGCGCTCGCCGTGCTCGCGGAACCCGAACGCCCGGCTCAGCCACTCGGCGGCCGCACCGACGTCTTCGTACGACAGCATCGGCACGGCTCGTTGCGCGATCTCCACGGTCGTCTCACCCATGGTCGCCCTCCTCGGGTCAGTCTTCGCCCATCCTGACACCTCACGATGGAACCGTCATGGCTCCCGCCGCCGCGAGGCCTCCCACTCGGCCACCTTCTTCGCGCGCGACGGATTCACGCGCACCGGCTCGCTGTCCCCCTTCGGGAAGTGAGGCGGCCACGGTGCGTCGCCCAGACCCCCTGCCTCGTCCTTCGCGGCGAGCTCCAGCAGCCCATCGAGGCTCGAGCGCTCGACAGGGTCCGCCCCGGCTCCTGGATCGCCTATCGACGCGAGACGATCCGGCACGGACCGGATCGTGAAGACCGACGGGTCGACGTCAGGGACCTCGTCCCACGACAGCGGGGTCGCCACTCGCGCGTCCGGCACCGGCCGCACCGAGTACACCGATGCCACCGTCCGGTCACGCGCGTTCTGGTTGTAGTCGACGAACACGCCCTGCCGCTCCTCCTTCCACCACGCGGCCGTGGCCACTCCAGGAGCTCGGCGCGTCACCTCACGCGCGAGCGCGAGCGCGGCGCGACGCACGTTCGTGAACCCGTGCGCCCGAACGATCGGAACGACCAGGTGCATCCCTCGCTTACCGGACGTGGCCGGGAACCCCACGGCGCCATGCTCCTCGAGCACCTCGCGAACCAGGATCGTCACGTCTCGCACGTCGTCCCACGGCACGCCGGGCGTCGGATCCAGGTCGACGCGCAGCTCGTCGGGATGGTCCACGTCGTCGCGCCGCACGGGCCAGGGGTTCAGGTCGAGGCACGCGAGGTTCGCCATCCACACCAGGTGCGCCCGGTCGGCCGGCGCGATCATGACCGCGTGCCGTCCGCTGGGGAACGTGATCGTCGCCGTCTGGATCCACGGCGGCCGCTGGGTCGGCACGCGCTTCTGATAGAACGGCTCGCCGTCCACTCCGTTCGGGAACCGATGCATGATCGTCGGCCGGTCGCGGCACCCGATCAGCGCCGCGCCGGCGACCGTCAGGTAGTACTCGACCAGCTCCATCTTCGTGACACCGATCGCGGGGAAGAGCACCTTGTCGGGATTGGAGACACGGATCTCGAACCCGTCGACGTCGATCGTGGTCGCCGGCGTGGGCATCGCCTCACCCCCAGCGGAGCGAGTCGAGGAACGCCCGGAACTTCCGCTCGGTCTCGTCGAGCTCGGCAGCCGGATCGGAGTCGGCGACGATGCCGGCCCCCGCGAACAGGCGGGCGGTGCTGCCGTTCAGCTCGGCGCAACGGAGCGCCAGCGCCCACACGCCGTCGCCGCTCGCGTCCATCCAGCCGACCGCTCCCGCGTACGCGTTCCGCGGGACGGGCTCGAGCTCCCGGATCGTCTGCATCGCCTCGTCGCGCGGCTCACCGCAGACCGCGGGGGTGGGATGGATCGCGCGCGTCAGGTCGAGCGCCGTGACGCTCGGGTCCTTCAACGTTCCACGGAACCGCGTGGAGAGGTGCCAGACGTTCGCGGTGGCCAGGAGTTGCGGCTCCCGATCGTAGGCGAGCTCCCGGCAGAGGGGGTTCAACGCCCGGAACACGTCCTCGACGACGATCGCATGCTCCTGACGATCCTTGGGCGACGTGCCGAGCCGCTCGGCGCTGCGGCGATCCTCCGACGGATCGCCCGCGCGCGGCGCCGACCCCGCGAGCGGGTTCGCTCTGATCTCGTTCCCGAACCGTGAGATCAGGAGCTCGGGACTCGCGCCGACGAGCGTCCTGCCTTCCCCGATGTCGACCGCGAACGAGTACCCGTCCGGCTCGACCGCGCGGAGCCGCTTCAGCAGTTCCCGGGGATCCAGCGTCCGGCCGGCCTCGACGCGGATCGTCCGCGCGAGCACGACCTTGCGGAGCATCCCGCGTCGGATCCGACCGACCGCCACAGCGACCGCGCGTTCATACACCTCGGGGAGCGGCTCCGGGAACACCTGCATACCCGAGAACGGTTCGCTGGGCCCCCTCCCCCGGCGCGTGGGCTCGGTAGGGGCCGCGTCCCGCTCGTCGTCCAACCGGAGTGCCCAGATCTCGCCGTCGCGATCGCGACGCACCATGCGCCTGGGGTGCACGAAGTGGCCGCTCCGTTCGGGATCGAACGGGATCGATCCGAACAGCAGCGGCGCCGGAGCCTCCGCCGGGAGCGCCCCGACGTCGAGCCCCGAGAACAGCATCTCGAGCGTTGGGGGCGCGGCCCCCATCTGCCTGCCGGACAGCGTCATGATCCACGGATCACTACCCCCGCTGCCGGCGACGCCGATCCCCGCACGTTCCAGGAAGAACCCACCGGGCTCGTAGGCGGCGAGCAGATCGAACGCCGGACCCAGACGCTCCGCGCGGACGACGGTGCGGAGGGATGTCACGCGCGGGTCCCCACGATCAGCTGCGTGACGCCGCCCGATAGCTGATGACGCTCCGCATCGGGGAACCCGGCTCCCGCCAGCATCGCGAGCATCTCGGCAGCCGCGGGAAGGTAGGCCATGGATCGGGGCAGATACGCGTACGCGTCCCGATCAGACAACAACCCGCCGATCCGCGGCACCACGTGACGGAAGTACACGCCGTGGCCCGCGCGCATCACCGGACCGTCGGGCTCGCTCGCGTCGAGCAACGCGATACGGCCACCGGGTCGGACAACGCGACCCACCTCGGTGAAGAACGCTCCGAGGTCGACCACGTTGCGGAGCGCGAACCCGCACGTCGCGCCGTCCGCGGCCGAGTCCCGGAGCGGGAGCCGCAGGACGTCGGCCTCGACGACCGGGGCCGACGTCGTCGCCGACCTCAGCATCCCGTGGGAGAAGTCGAATCCGATCGCGCGATATCCATTGCGCTGCAACTCCGTACAGAGATCGCCCGTCCCGCACGCCAGATCGAGCACGAGCGATCGGCCGGGCAGACGCAAGCCGGCGACCGCGCGCCGGCGCCACCCCGCATCCATCCCGAACGTCATGACCCGATTCACCAGGTCGTAGCGCCCGGAGATCGAGTCGAACAGTGATCGGACGGCCCGGCGCTTGTCGTCGCCTTCGGGGAGCCGGACATCGCGTGTGCCTGTCACGCGCCTCGCTCCATGCCGGCACGCGCCGCGCGAACCTCCTCGTCATCCCCCACCCGCTCGATATGCGACTCGGCGGTCTCCAGCAGCACGCGCCGGAAATGGTGCGCGACCAGTTGCGTGACGGCCGGCAGCAGCTCCGCGAAGGCGACCACCATCTGATCGGCGGCCTCACCCTCCGAAGCCGCCGTGTCTCGGATCGGTTTGCGGACGTGCTCGTCGAAGAGCTCGACCGCCCGTTCGGCGAGGCCGTGCAGGGCCGCATCGGCGTCCCTGGCGAGCGCCAGCAGATCTCCGAGCGGCAGTCCGAACTCCAACAACCGGAGCGCCGTTCGCACCAGCTCGATATCCGAGGTGGTATATCGTTCGACGCCGTCCACGGCTCGACCCAGCCGGATCCCCTCGCGTTCCACCGCCTGGATCAACGACGCAGGCACGCCGCTGCGATCGGCGAACTGCTCGAGGGTCAACAGCTGGCGATCCCCGTCGGCGCCGCGCGCGGCCGCGACGGCCGCCGCGAGATCGGCGTCGGCCGGACCCAGATCGCCGCGGACGACCCGTTTGATCGCGGCCAGGGTCAACCCCTTCCCCTGCAGGGCACGGACCTCGCGGATCCGATCCGCATGCTCCGGGCCGTACCAGGCGACGCGCCCCTCGCGGACGGGCGCGGGGAGCAACCCGAGCGTCTGGTAGTAGCGAACGGTGTCGACGGAAACGTCGCACGCGGCGGCGAGTTGCTCCACCCTGTACCTCACGACCAACCACTCTACGAGTGTTCGCTCGCACGGTCCACGCGTCTACCTCCGGCTACGATGCGCGGCGTGAAGCGTGTCGGTCGCCCCGTCAGCCTCGTGCTCATCCTGGCCTGTACGTGCGGCACGATGATCCTGGGCAGCGCGCTGAAAGGGCCGTGCGCATCCGGGTCATGGGGCGACGGGCGCCAGTACCGGCTGTTGTGCTACTCCGATATCGTGCCGCTGCTCAGCACCGAGCAGCTCGCCGGGAACCGACTGCCGTTCATCCAGCAGTGCCTGGAGACGGGAGGCCAATGCGACGAGTACCCGGTGCTCACGATGTACTTCATGCGGGTGGCGGCGTGGGTCGGGGGAAGCACGACGGCGGGATTCTTCACCGCCAATGCCGTCCTCCTCTGGGTCTGTGCCGCAGCGATCGCCACGTTCCTCTATGTGTTGGGCGGCAAAGCGTTGTGGTTCGCACTCGCGCCCACGCTGCTCATCTACGGCTTCATGAACTGGGATCTGTTCGCGGTGGCATTCGCGACCGGTGCCCTGGTCGCCTTCGCCCGCCGCCGCGACGGGCTCGCAGGCGTGTTGCTGGGCCTCGGCGCCGCCGCGAAGTTCTATCCGGCCATGCTTGCGCTCCCGCTGATCGCGCAGCGACTGCACGACCGCGAACCCGACTCCGCGATCAGGATCGGCTGGGCGACGGCGGGGACCTGGCTGCTCGTGAACCTGCCGTTCGCGATCGCGTCTCCTTCGAGCTGGTCGACGTTCTTCCGGTTCAACTCGGCTCGACCCGCGGACTGGGACAGCTTGTGGTTCATCGGATGCAAGCATCTGAACGTCACCGCGATCTGTGGACCGGCACATATCTCGCGGATCAACCTGGCGTCCCTGGTCGTCTTCGCATCGACGTTCGCGGTCGTGTGGATGTGGAAGCAACGTCGAGAGCCGAACTTCGCGAGGTGGAGCCTCGCGTTCCCGATGATCGTGCTCTTCCTGCTGTCCAACAAGGTCTACTCGCCGCAGTACGGACTGTGGCTGCTGCCGTTCTTCGCGCTCGGCGCCGTTGACCTGCCGACGTTCGTGGCCTTCGAGGCGGCCGACGTCGCGGTGTTCGTGACGCGCTTCTCGTTCTTCGGTCGCTTGACGGGCGTCGGCGGCCTGCCGTTCGGCGCGTTCGAGGTGGCGATCGCCCTTCGGACGCTGATCCTGATCTGGTGCGTCGTGGGATGGGTGCGCCGATCCTCCGCCGCGCTGCCCGATCTGGACGCCTCCGTCACCGACGCAGCTGTCGTGACGACCGAGGCTCCCGCGTGACCCGTGATCGAGGGGGCGCGCCGGGTTCCCCACGACTGCGCGACGGGCTCCGCCCATGTCTGATCACGTTCCTGGCGGTGTGGATCGGCGTGATCCTCCTGGCTGCGATGGCGACGGGACTGTTCCCCGCGCGCGACGCGGTGAGCGTTCCCGGATGGGCCGCATCGCCGGTCGTTCACGGATGGCGGGCGGTATTCACCGCGCTCGAGCGACAAGACGCTCTCTGGTTCCTTCGGATCGCCACCACCGGCTACCGGGGCGGCGACGGCAGCGCTGCGTTCTTCCCCCTGTACCCGTTGGCGGTCCGCGCCGTGTCGTGGATCGTCGGCGGCCACCCACTGTTCGCGGCGATGCTCGTCTCCAACCTGGCGTTCTTCGGATCCCTGGTCGTCCTCTACGACCTCACCGTGCGCGAGTTCTCCGAAGGGGTCGCGCGGAAGACGATCGTGTACCTCGCGATCTTCCCGACGGCGTTCTTCTTCCTCGCTCCGTACAGCGAATCGCTCTTCCTCCTGCTCTCGCTCCTCGCGTTCCGCGAGGCGAGGCGGGACCGGTGGGCCAACGCGGCGGTGGCCGGCGCGCTCGCGGCGCTCACCCGGAGCATCGGGGTGGTCCTGGCCCCGGCGCTCATCGTGATGGCGCTCGAGCGACGGAACGGCAGCAGCAACCCGTTGCCGCGGGTGCTCGCCGGCGCCGCAGTGCTCCTCGGCCCCCTCATCTACTTCGGGTGGTGGGAGCTGGCCCACGGAACCGGACTTGCGCCGATCCATGCACAGGCCAACTGGCAACGCCACGCGGCCTCCCCGCTCACGACGCTCTGGAACGCCTTCAAGCTCGCATCCGGTCACGGAGTAGGGGACCCGAACTATTGGCTGATCGACGCCGTGGTGGTCGGCGTGGTGATCGCGGCCGTCGTGGCCGGCGTGCGACGGCTTCCCTTGCCGTACCTGACGTACGCGATCGGGAGCCTGCTGATCCCGCTCTGCTACCCGTTCCCCCCACGGCCGCTGCTATCCATGCCGCGCTTCGTGGCCGTGATCTTCCCGGCGTTCTGGGTCCTGGCCGACGCGGCCGAACGGCGAAGGTTGCCGCACACGGCGATCGTGGCCGGGTTCGCGGGAGGCTTCAGCCTGCTCGCGGTGCTGTTCATGAACTGGTGGTACATCTTCTGAACGGGCATCCAGGACCGTCTAGGATGGTGCGGACCGCGTCCAAGGCGCGGACGGAGGACGGGGCATGATCAAGGTAGCCATCGCCGACGACCACTCGTTGGTACGCCAAGGACTCCGCCGGTACCTCGAGATGGCGGACGGGATCGAGGTCGTCGGCGAGGCGTCCGACGGCCGCGAGCTGTTGACGCTGATCGAGGAGACCGATCCGGATATCGCGCTCGTGGACATCCGGATGCCCGAGATGGACGGCCTCGAAGCCGCCCGCGAGATCCGCGACCGCTTCCCCAAGGTTGGCGTGATCATGCTCACCGCCTACGACGACCGGCAGTTCGTGGTCGAGGCGGTCCGCTCGGGGGCCCGCGGATACGTGCTGAAAGCCCGGGACGCCGAGCACCTGATCCAGACCGTCCGCCTGGTCGCGGGCGGGAACATGGTGATCGACCCCCAACTCGTGGTCGCCTTGGCCGAGGAGCTCTCCACGGCGAAGGAACGCGACCGGCGTGCGGAGACCCTCACGGCGCGGGAGATCGAGGTGCTGCAACTCCTGGCCTTCGGCCACACCAACCGCGACATCGCCGAGCGGCTCTACATCTCCCCCGACACGGTCAAGACCCATCTCGAACACATCTTCGAGAAGCTGGGAGCGTCGGACCGCACCGCGGCCGTCGCAGAGGCATTACGCCGCCGGCTGATCGAGTAGCCGTTCGGAGTCGGAAGCCTCATCCTCACGGCGACCGGGGTTAGTCCATCCGGTCATCCATGTCCGACGACCGGGTGATGGAGCCTGGGGCGTCGAACCGGCAAGATGGAGCGCGTATGAGCGACCCCCAGATCCGACCACGCTCGCGTTCGGCTGCCGCCGTCCCGCTCATCGCCGCCGCGACGGCGGTCATCGCCTATGCCATGGCTCCTGCCGGTCGAACGCAGACGCTCGTCGGCGAAGCATCGGTCATCGCGGTGAACGTGATCGCCTCCCTCTCGATCCTGGCGCGGGCCCGGACCGAGGAGTCATGGCGCTCCCGCACCTACCTTGCGGCCCTGATGGGCATGATCGCGTTGTTGGCGGCGGCCCTGCTCGTGGTCGACTTCCAGCGCCGGACGCCGGAACCCAAGTCGCTGGACCTTCTGTTCCTGCTGTTCCTGATCCCGGTGCTCGGAGCGGCTCGCGAGGAGTATCGGGGCCACTTCCCCAGCGAGGACCGGCGCGAGATCGCGATCGATGCCACGTTGATCGCCGCGTCGCTCGCCGCGATCTGCTACGCGATCATCCGGCCGGTCGCTGCCGGTGAGAACGCATCGCTGTCGGCCGGGACGTTCGCGATCGTGTCGGCCACGCTCTTCGTGGCGTTCGGCGTCCTCACGCTCTGGATCCCGTCCCCCGCGCACGTGGTCCAATGGCTCGTCTTCACGACCGTTTCCGCGGCGATCGTCGTCTTCGGCTGGGAATGGACACGTGGTGCGTACCACGTCGGGTTCCCGGGGATCGTGATCGTCTTCATGCTCGCCGGACCCGTGCTCGCCGCCGCCACGATCGTGCTCCCCCGGCGCGCCGACACGGGCCCCGAGGAACGGTGGTTGAACCTGGCGCGTCCCATCCTGACGAGCGTGTCCGTGATCTCCGCGTGCGCGGCGCTCGCCACAGTCGCCAGCCTGGACGAGGCCCGCGGGATCTCCGCGGTGCAGTCGACCGCCATCATCGCGGTGCTGGGGTTGGGCGTCGCGGCGCGCATCCTGGCGAACCAGATCCGCAGCACACAGGCCCACGCCGAGGCACGGCACGCGCTGGACGACAAGGAGCGTGCCCTGGCGGACGCCGACCTCGCGCTCGAACGCGTGCGTGAGTCGAACGAGACGATGCGCCAATCCGAGGAACACCTGCGGCTGGTCTTCGAGGCTGCGGTCGACGGCATCGTCGAACTGGACCAGCGAGACGTGATCCTGCGTACGAACGAAGCGTTCTGCCACATGGTGGGCATCGATCGTGCCTCGATCGAGGGGCTCCCCTGGACGGCGCTCGCCGCGTCGGTCAACGGAGCCGATCCCTCCTTCGCGTCGCTCCTCACGACCGGCCAAGGCACGATCCAGCGGCCGGAAGGCCAGGCGCTCTACCTGGAGTCGCGCATCTCCGACGTGCCGATGACACCACCGCGACGCATCTTGCTCGTCCGCGACGTCACCGCCGGCAGGGTCGCCGACCAGACGATCCGTTCGCTGTTCAAGTTCCTGCAGGACCGGGACGAGGACCGGACACGGATACTGCGGCGGACCAACAGCGCGATCGAGGCGGAACGCAACCGGATCGCCCGCGACCTCCACGACGGGCCCGTGCAGGGCGTATCGGCGGCATCACTCTCCCTCGAGGCCGCGCTCCTGATGATCAAAGCGGGCGACACCGACCGCGGGATCGAGATCCTGACGAAGATCCGCAAGGAGCTCGCGGAGGAGGCCGACGGCCTCCGCGGGTTGATGTCCGGTCTCCGCCCACCCTTGTTGGAGGAGCGCGGGTTGATCCCCGCGATCCGCGAGACGCTCGCGCGCTTCGGCACCGAGCACGGAGTACGAACGGAGTTCTCGGGAACGATCGGCACCGAGATCCGCGCCGACCTGGAGACGCTCGCCTACCGCGTGGTGCAGGAATCGCTCTCGAACGCCGCCAAGCACTCGCAGGCAGCGCACGTGACCGTCGCGGTCGAGGCCGACCAGGTGCAGCTGCGTGTCGAGATCGTCGATGACGGCGTGGGCTTCGACAACGCCCACGCGCGGGAGTTCCTGCAGATGGGTCGCGTGGGGCTCGCATCCATGCGCGAGCGCGTGGAGCTTGCGAGCGGAACGTTCGTGGTCCGCTCGACACCCGGGCGCGGAACGACGATCGTCGCGACGCTGCCGATCGACATCGCCCCGTCGAGCCGCGAGCTCAGCGTCAACGACGCAACCTGATCGGGCCCGTCGGTCCCGAGGGCCCTCCCTGACCACCGGTCGGTCCCGTGGGTCCTGTCCCCGGCGGCCCCGTCGGCCCCGTGGGGCCGGTCGGGCCGGTGCCGGTCGGACCGGTCGGACCCGTGGGCTGCGGCGACGGTGACTCGCTCGGCGTGGGGGACGGGCTCGGCGTGGGCGACGGCACCGGCGTCGTCGGCCCGATCGTGTGACCGTCGTTCGACGGCACCGCGAAGTCCTCGACCGGCTTGCCCTGCATCGCGACCGTCATGAAGTCGTGCCAGATGGCGGCGGGGATCGTGCCGCCGAAGACCGGCGAGACGCCCTCCACGCTGTCCAGCGGGATCTCGCCTTGTGGGTAGCCGACCCACACGCACGTCGCGAGCTGCGGCGTGTATCCGCAGAACCACGCGTCGACGTAGTCCTGCGCGGTCCCGGTCTTCCCGGCCACCGGACGGTCGGAGAGCCGGGCCGCCGTGCCGGTCCCGAAGTTGACCACGTCCTCCAACGCGGACGTGACCAGGTCGGCGTCGTTGGCGTCCAGGACCTGCTTCGGCTTGGTGCTCACGTCGTCGATCACCTTGCCGTTGTGGTTCGTGAGCTGCACGAGCGGGTCCGCCCAGTGACGCACGCCGTGCGCGGCGAGCGTCGCGTAGGCGTTCGTCATCTCGAGGGGGTTCACGGCCTCCACGCCAAGCGTGATCGAGCACACGGGCTCCAGATGGCTGCGGATGCCGAGCAGGTGGGCCATGTCGACGACCTTGTCCGGACCGAGCTGGGCCGCCACCTGGGCGAAGACCGTGTTCACGGAATATGCGGTGGCCGCCTGGAGCGTGAACGTGCCCGCCTCGGAGTCCGACGCGTTCGACAGCGTCCACGGCGCCCCGTTCGTGTAGCAGTCCGTGTTGGGGATCGTGATCGTCCCCGGGCCCTGCCAATAGGCGTTGAGGTTGTAGCCGGCCTTCATGGCGGCAGCGAGCGTGAACGGCTTGAACGACGACCCGGCCTGGCGGCCGGTCCCGCCGAACGTCTCCGTCTTGAGCCGCAGTCCGGACACCGCCAGGTTCACCTGGGACTCGCTGAAGCCGCGTCCGCCCACCATCGCCAGGATCTGGCCGGTCCTCGGATCGATCGCGACCAGCGCCCCCTCCGGGTCCGACGGGCTCGGCAGATGCGCGTTGACGGCCGCCTCCGCCGCGCGCTGCAACCCGAGGTCGAGCGAGGTCGTCACGCGATACCCACCGCCGAAGACGGCCGCGCCGCCGTACTTGTTGATGAGGTACCGCTTGGCGTAGTCCACGAAGTATTCGGAGTTCGCCGGCGCGTTCACCACTTCCTTCTTCGGATCGGTCGTCACCTTCTTCGCCTTCAGGCGGTCCGCGGTCGCCTGGTCGAGGTAGCCGTAATGCACCATCTGGTCGAGCGCGTAGTCGCGTCTGACCTTCGAGTCCTCAGGATGGTCGATGGGATCGAACCGGCTCGGCGACGTGATGAGACCCGCGAGCGTCGCCGACTGCTTGACGTTCAGGTCGGCGGCGTCGATCCCCCAGTACGTCTGCGCGGCCGCTTGCACGCCGTACGCGCCATGCCCAAGGTAGATGGTGTTGAGGTAGCGGGCCAGGATCTGGTCCTTCGTGAGCGTCTGCTCGAGCTTGATCGCGAGGAGCGCCTCGCGGATCTTCTCCTTGATGGTGCGGGGCGGCACCACGTAGTCCTTGGTGCCATCCGGCTGCTCGACGTAACTGCCGGCGTACACCTGTTTGACGAGCTGCTGCGTGATCGTGGATCCGCCCTGGACGGTCTGGTGCTTCACCAGGTCCGTCCAGGCGGCCCGGAGGATGCCGACGGGGTCGATGCCCGGGTGTTGGTAGAAGCCATGGTCCTCGACGGAGATCACCGCGTCGCGGAGCGATTCGGGCATCTGATCGAACGGGATGATCGTCCGATCGACCGCGCCGTGGATCGACGCGAGCAGCGACCCGTTGCGGTCGTACATGAACGTCGATTGGATCGGCGGCAGCGCCTTGGGCAACGCGATCTGGGAGTACGCGTAGACGAGCGCCCCACCGGTCGCCAGGACGACCAGGACGGGCACGGCGAGGAACACCCACCAGAATCGCCGGAAGAACCCCTTCTTCGGGTCTCCCTTCTTGCTGCGGGTGTGCCTCGGAGCGTAGGAACGACCCCGGGTCGTTTGAGGGCTGGTGTCGGTCGACACTGCTCACGATTCTATCCAGGGCAGGTGTGAAACATGCCTGAAGCCCTGTGCTGTTCCGGTGGTGAGGCTGCGATCAGACGGCGGCTGTGCGTCTGGCGGTGAACGCCTCTTTGAGGTGGTTCCACTGACAGCTTCGGCACACCTCGACGACGTAGCAGCACGCTCCGGGATGCGCCGCGGTCATGCGGAGGCCCGTCTGGATGGACCAGACGCGGCCGCTGTCGGCCTTGAGCCCGTCGCCGTACACGTAGGCGAGCAGGACGAGCTTCTCCTTGGCGCAGACGGGGCAGTCGTTGTTGGTCGGCTCCCCCACGTGGCGCGCGGCCCGCATCAACTCCGGGTGCGCGTCGCAGACGTCGGTGAGGCCGAGGACGCCGATACGTGCGTCCCGGAGCAGCGCGCGCTTGGCCAGCGTGTAGTCGATCACGCCTAACTCGGCACGACGTCCTCCCAGCGGCATCCGCTTGCTTGCCATGGTGGCCAAGTCTACCCCCGCGCCCCGACGTGATGGACCTGCCGTCCGACGTACGCCGTTGGATACTGGCGGGGTCACCCGAGGCAGGAGTGAGGGGATGCCGGAGATCACCGTGCTGAGCAGCACCGATCGAACGAGCTGGGCACCGCTCACCGATCCTCCGGGGAACCAGCCTTCGCCGGGTCGCGAGATCGACGCGTTCACGTCCGACGACGAGACGTTCACGAGCGGCATGTGGGAACGGGAGCCCGACACGTGGTCGTTCGAACGTCCGTACGACGAGGTCGCATACATCCTGGAAGGGCACGGCGGATGTCGAGACCGACGACGGCCGTGTCCTCGGCCTGGGCGCGGGAGACGTCTTCGTCACGCCGAAGGGATCGAAGGGGACATGGCACGTCCACGAGACCGTCGCGAAGTTCTTCGCGATCTACACGGGCGGTGCGATCGGCGATACGACGATGCGCGTGATCGGCGCGAACGAGCCCGTCGAGTGGATCACGCTCGAGAACGAACCCGGCGACGAGAACCCACCGGGACAGGAGTGGTACGCCTGGCGGAACCCGGACGCCCGGTTCTCGACCGGCGTGTGGCGGCGTGCACCGGAGACCGGCACGTTCGACCGCGAATACCACGAGGTCGCATGCATGATCGAAGGTGACGTCGAGATCGAGACCGACGACGGGCGCATGCTCCGGGCGGGCCCCGGTGATGTCATCGTCACGCCGGAAGGGTCGAGCGGACTATGGCGCGCGCTGACACCCGTGAGGAAGTTCTGGGCGGTCCATCACGAGTAGCCCTTACGGCTCGCTGGATCCCGAGCAGCGGCCGCGGCCGGAGCCGCTCCTGGTGGAGGCCGGCGCCGCGACCGTCCTGCTCCGTGGGCTGCGCAAACGCTGTCCGCGCTGCGGCCAGCGTCGCATCTTCGGATCGTGGTTCCACCTGATCGAACGGTGTCCGATCTGCGCGCTGCGGTTCGAACGCGAGCAGGGCGGGTTCCTCGGCGCGATGACGATCAACTTCCTGGTCTCGATCGTCGTGTGGGTGGCGATGTTCGTCGTCGTGCTGTTCTTCACGGTCCCCGACGTCCCGGTGGCTCCGCTGATGATCGCGAGCGTCGCGGTGCTGGTCGTGGTGCCGTTGTGGTTCTACCCGCGATCCAAGACCATCTGGGCGGCGATCGAGTTCTTGGTGGCCCGGAGCGAGCCCGAGTACCGCACGCCGGTCCGACGAGACCCTCTGACGAAGGACCTGGAGTAGGGAGGGATCAGGTGATCGTCCAGGTCCGATCGGCCGTGACCGACTGGTTGCCGGCCGCGTCGACAGCGTAAACCTGGAACGTGTGCGGACCGCTCGACAGATCCGCGAAGCGGACCGGCGAGGAGCACTTGGTGAACTCGACCCCGTCGAGCGAGCACCAGAGCTGGCCCTTCTCGCTCTGCGAGACGCCGAACGTGACCTCGCCCGGCCCGGAGGTCGACCCTTCGGTCGGACCGCCGACCAAGCGAGACGATGGGCGGGGTGCGGTCGATCTTCCAGACGTACGTGATGGGGGCGGACTCGTTGTAGGCGAGATCGACCGACCAGACCTTCAGCGTGTGGCGTCCTTCCTTCAGGTTGGTGAAGTTCGGCGCGCCGAAGCACGGCATCGCCGGACTGCC
The DNA here is from genome assembly GCA_963736335.1 of uncultured Actinomycetes bacterium. Classification (GTDB taxonomy): domain Bacteria; phylum Actinomycetota; class UBA4738; order UBA4738; family HRBIN12; genus JBBQVZ01. Next base: position 596,930 of record CAVTOC010000006.1, read on the forward strand.
GTCCAGGCTGCACCCGAAGAAGCCCGGTCCTTCGTTGGACCACAGGTTGAACTCCGAGACCGTGTCCTTCGACAGCTTGTTCGGAGCGTCCAGGATGCCCACCTGCGGGCGGGTGCGATCGACCATCCAGTCGTACGTGGTGGTCCCGACGTTGCCGGCCACATCCGTTGCCTTGACCGCCAGTGTGTGACCGCCGGTCGAGACGCGCGGCAGCTTCACGCGACCGTTGGCGCAGCCGAAGGCCTTCCCGTCGAGCGTGCAGGACATCGAACCCTTGATCAGCTCCTCCGGTTCGAACCTGAAGTCGGCCGACTCGCTTCGCGTGTTGATCGCCGGCGCGCTGGAGAACGCCACCGTGGGACCGGTGGTGTCCACCCGGAAGAACCAGCCGGCCGCGGGATCGCTGACTTCATCGGCGGAGTTTCGCGCTCGGACGTCGAACCGGTAGCCGCCGTCGGCCAGGTCGGTGAACGATGCGCCGGACGGATCGCAGGGGCCCCAAGGGGGGGCGTCCGCGTTCAACGAGACCAGCCGGCATTGGTATCCGGCCCCAGACACCGTGCTGGTGTACGTGAACGACGCGCTGGTAGAGGCGGCCGAAGCAGGGGGATGCGCGCCGAGGGAGACGTCGGGGCCGGTCGAGGACAGCGAGAACGTCCGCGACGCGGGCGTTCGGTCGACCTGCCCGGTCTCGGAGACCCCCGCCACCTCGAACCGGTAACGGCCGTCCGCGAGATCGCTGAACGCCGCGAACCCACCCGGGCACGAACGCCATGGCGACGACTTGCCCTGGGGGACCAAGCGGCATCGGTACGTGGCGAAGCGCGAGGGCGAGAAGAACGAGAACTGCGCCACACGCGAGGAGACTGCGCCGTCAGAACCGGTCGCGATCGTCGTCTGCAGCTTCGGCCGCATGAGCGCGTGAAGCTTGGACACCATCTGGCGCCGGAGCCCGGCGTCCCGGGGGTTCCTCGAGAGGTCGTGGAACTCGTGCGGATCCTTCTGCAGATCGATGAGCTGGCGCGAGCCGTCCTCGAACTCGACGTACTTGTAGCGCTGGGTGATCACACCTTGGAAGCCCGGCGTCGTGGCCCGGGCGCCGTTGAACGCATAGCCCGAGCAATCCGTGATCCCTCGTGACTCGCCGCGACACTGCTCGATCAGTGCGGCCTTCCGCACCTCGTGCTTCTTGCGTTCGACGATCGGGAGGAACGACTGGCCGTCGCCGCCCCATTGGAAGCCAACAGCGTCCGCGACCGTCGAGGCGATGTCCACGTTCTGGACGAGCGCGTCGGTCGTGAACGCGCGGCTGGCGGGAAGTGCCGCCGGGTACCGGACCACCATCGGGACGTTGACGGACTCTTCCCACGGGTCGTTCTTGCCGGTCCGGCGGTGCTCGCCGTACAGGAAGCCGTTGTCGGACAGGTAGATCACGAGCGTGTCTTGCGCGCGGTTGCCGAGCGAGTCGAGCAGCCTGCTGACCGCGTCGTCGAACGACCGCGTGGCATGCGCCATCGCGACGTAGTGGGCGTCCGACGTCGCGATCTCGTCGGCGGTGAGCGGGGGGCGCCGAGAGTACGGCGGCGTACCGGCCGTCATGGTGTTCGAGTTGAACTCGGGACCTCGGGGCGGCGAGACGGGCATGTCCGCGTACCGGGTGTCGTCGGCCGGCAGGTGCGGCGTGGTCGGCGAGTACATCACGAAGAACGGCTGATCCGCGGGCGTGTTCCGGATGAAGTCGGAGGCCATGCCCTCGAGCACGTCCGGCTCGTATCCCGTCTTGCGCTGCCAGACCCCGTTGACGTTCACCATGGGATCGACCAGGGACAGCGAGGAGATCTCCGGCGTCGCCACGCAGGCCCACTGGTCGAACTCGGCGCGCGGGTCGCACGGCCAACTGTTCATGTACTTGCCGGCGAGCATGGTGCTGTAGCCGGCGTCGTGCAGTGCCATCGGGAACGTCGGCCGGGTCAGGAGGACCTCGTTCTGGTCGACGCCCGTGTCGTGCTCGTACAGACCCGAGACGATCTGCGCGCGGGACGGACAGCAGAGCGACGTGTTCACGTACGCCCGCTTGAACAGGACACCCTGGTCCACCAGCTGGCTGTAGACGCTCGGCATCAGCGTGCGGTTGAACGTCGACCACGTCTGGTCGTCGCTCACGATCAGCAGGATGTTCGGATGCGCGCTGAGGCTCGCGGCGTCGGTCGACGCGGAGCCGCTCGCGAGCGCGGGCGAACCGGCGGTCGCGAGTGGAAGGAGCGCGCAGAGCATCGCGACGCTCACCAGCCCGATACGACCTTTGCTTCCCCTCATCCCATAGGGTTCTCGGACGCTCCGAGCCCAACCTTCAGTCCGGGGTTGCAGATCCATGGCCCCGGATGGCTACTGAGGGGGGTGATCCGGCCGGCAGGTCCACGACCGCGCGGGCGCGAGCCGTGACCGTCTTCGGACCCGTGACCAGCAGGAACCCGTCGACGACGATCGACACGGTCACCGTCGCATCGGACGTTCCAGCCGCGCAGACACAATCGTTCAAGATCGCGTCGTTCCGCTCGGCGTACGCCGCCGCGACGTCCGCGGGTTCCACCCCGGTGGGCAACGCGAGCTCCTGGGCGGCGGCGAGCGCCGCGGCGTCGGCGGCCGTTCGCGCATGGCTCCGGGCGACCAGCACCCGGGCCACGTCCGTCACCCCGAGGCAGAAGACCAGCCCCATCACGACGATCGAGGCGACGACGATCGAGACGGATCCTCGCTCGGTCCTCACGCGAACTCCTGCCGGTCGGTGGCGCTCGCGTCGAGATGGATCGACGACCCGAAGAGCCACCCGATCAGCGGCACGCGAACGACCTCGTCGTAGTTGACGGACACCGTGACCGGGTCGCCCTGGGTTCCCTGACGGGCGATCGCCACCCCGGCAAGCGCCGGATCGAGGTCGGGGGCGGCGGCGAGCGCCGCCGCCCGCACCGCGCCCTCGTCGGCCTCGATCGCGGCGGTGCGCGCCCCGGCGCGCGCCGCCGCCTCGATCAACAACCGATCACGCACCAGCAGCCCCACCTGGACCAGCGAGAGCGCGACCACGAGCAGGAGGGGCAGCACGAGCGCGAACTCGACGACGGCGCTTCCGGCGTGCGATCGATCAGGCCGCGTTGGCATTCCCGGCGACGTTGTCGATGATGTGGTCGAAGAACGCCGGGAGCTTGCCTGACGAATGGGCCCAGGCGATCAACACGACGGCCACGGCCGCAGCCGCAAGGATGACCAGCGCGTATTCGGCGGTCGTCTGGCCCTCCTCGTGGGACAGCCATCCTCGCGCCCGAACGAACAGACGGTTCAGCAACAGCATCGTTCACCTCCTTTCAACCGATGGATCGCAGGGTGGTGAGCAGCACGGGCACCACCGTCAGGAGGAGGAACGCGGGGAGGACGAGGAACACAAGAGGGAACAGCATCTTCACGGGCGCCGTCCGAGCCCGCTCGGTCATGGCCATACGCCGCGACGCACGGACCGATGCGGCCAGTTCCGCGGTGGAATCGGCGAGGGAAGCACCGAGCGTCTCGGTCCGAGAAAGCGCCGCGACCGTCCGCCGGAGATCGGGGAGGGACAGCCGTTCGGCGGCAGCGGTCAGTTCGTCACGCCAACCCGCACCGAGATCGACCGCCTCGAGCGCACCCGTGAGCTCGGCGGCGAGTGGATCTCCGAGCACCGTCACCGTGCGGCGGAGCGCTAGTTGCGCAGACAGCCCGGCGGAGGAGGCGGCGGCGAGCAGGTCGAGCATCTGGGGGATCTGTGCGTCCATCGCGGCTCGCCGGCGACTCGATGTTCGATGTTCGAGGATCGACGGCATGCGGAGACCGACCACGCACAAGAGCGGTGCAAGGAACAGCCCGGGTCGTGGGAGCGCGAGACCGATGAGCGCTCCGAGTGCCGCGCAGGCACGGCCGAGTGCCGTGGGAGAGATCGACTTCCGGGGGTTCAAGCGTGATCCGCTCGTCGGCGTCGCGAGCCCATTCAGCGCGTTGGTATGCGTCGCAAGAGTTATCGCCGACATGGCGACCAGAATGACCAATGCAGACAGCATCGGTCCGAGCCACAGCGCGACGATCAGGTCACCGCCAGGAGGGATCGGATCCACAGGAACGCCACGCCTTCGAGCGTGAGGCCGACGACGATCGCACCCACGCCGACGGGCGAGGCGAAGGCTCCTTCGACGTCCCCTCGGGACGTCATCCACAGGAACGTGAAGAAGGCGATGGGAAGCAGGCCGAGGATGGCCCCGGAGAGCCGAGCTTGTGCCGTGAGCGCCCGGACCTCGCGGGCGGCAGCGCTTCGTTCGCGGAGCGTCCCCGCTACCTGATCCAACACTCGGGGAAGGTCACCCCCGGTTCTCCGATGCAGCGTCAGCACGCCGACGACGAGTGCGGCGTCGTCGCTGCCGACCTCCGTTGCCCAGTCGTCGAGCGCGCCGGCGAGTCCACCTCCGAGGTCGACGTGGTCGACGACCCGCGCGAACGTGGTCGCGAGCGGGGGCTCGCCCTCCCGCGCCGCGAACGCGATCGCTTGTGGAACCGATAGGCCCGCGCGCATCCCCGCGGCGAGGGATCGCACCGCGTCGGCCAGCTGTTCTTCGAGAGCGGCCTTGCGCCGGGCGTCTTGGCGTCGACGGTAGACGATCGCTCCGACCTTCACGCTCACGAGACTGATGATCGCGGCCACGGCGCCACCGACGACATATCCGGCGACGGTGCCCGCGGCCGGCCACCACCGCCATCCGATCCCGGGGATCGTGACGCGTGGTCGCCGTCGCGGTTCCCGGGCGGTGATCGGCGCGATCCGATGATGGACGTCGGCTCGCTCGACATGACGAACAGCGGCTGCCGCCATCACACCCGCGACGACGAGGGCGGCGGCCGGAACAGCGATCATCGATCGGGTCCCGCCTCGAAGAGTTCAGATCCGACCTGTTCGCCCCGGTTCGCGAGGGTGGTGAGGACCTCGGGGACGGCGCCGGTCGCCTCGAAGCTCCCTGCGGCGCTTCCCTTGTGCTGGAACCGGTACAGCGGCGTCACGACCGGCTCGCCGCGATGCGTTCCCTCGACGGCGGCGATCTCCCACACCACCCGACGTCCGCCTCGGAGGCGCGCGAGATGCACGATCACGTCGACCGCGGAACACACCTGCGTGCGGATATGGGCGCCGGGCAGGTCGACGTCGGACATCATCGCCATGGTCTCCAGCCGCCACAGCAGGTGACGTGTGGAGTTCGCATGCGCGGTGGAGAGCGACCCCTCATGCCCCGTGTTCATGGCCTGGAGCATGTCGAGCGCCTCGCCGCCGCGAACCTCGCCGACGATGATCCGGTCGGGGCGCATCCGGAGCGCGTTGCGGACCAGGTCGCGAACCGTCACTTCTCCTCGGCCCTCGACGTTCGCGGGCCGTGCCTCGAGCGAGACGACGTGCGGCTTCGCCAGGCGCAACTCGGCCGCGTCCTCGATCGTGATCAACCGTTCGTCGTCCGGGATCGACGCCGACAAGATGCCGAGCATCGTCGTCTTCCCCGTTCCCGCGCCGCCCGAGACGATCACGTTGGCTCGGCCGCGGACGCAACACGCGAGGAACCGCAGCATCCTCGGTCCGATGCATCCTCCGGCCACCAGGTCATCGGCCGTGATCGGCACCGGCGAGAACTTGCGGATCGTCAGCGCGGGACCGCGGAGCGAGAGAGGCGGGATGATCGCATGGACACGGCTGCCCTCCGGTAGTCGCGCATCCGCCCAAGGCGATGATTCGTCGACCCGGAGACCCAACGGTCCCACGATCCGTTCGATCAGATGCAGGACGGCTTCCTCCCCCTCGAATAAGCCGTCCGGCGCCCTCTCGATCCGCCCCCCTCGCTCCACGTACACGTCGTCGGGACCGTTGACCATGACCTCCGTCACCTCCGGATCCTTCAGGAGGAACTCGATCGGTCCGAACCCGACGACTTCGTCTGACACCTCGTTCACGATGCGGGTGAGTTCGCGCAAGGGAAGGATCGCCCCGCTCGCGCGCAGGACCTCGAGCGCTTCCTCCCGCACCCGGACACGCCGTTCGGTGCGCGGAGCACTCGCCAGCCCACGCGCATCCACGCGCTGGCGCAGCTCGTCGCGGAGCTGCCTGCGCATCAACGCCAACGGGTCCGGGCTCACCACCGAACCTCTCCCTCGACCGCCACCCTCGCTCCTCCCACGCCAACCACACGCCGAACCGTGAGAGGGAGGTGCATCCGGCTGCGATGCTGCCCGCCCGCCGGAGGGGATGCTGCGAACCCTACCGAGTCACACGCCAACGGTGAATCCCCGAACCGAGCGATTCGCGATCCTTGTCGGGGGACGGAACGAGAGCAGTCCAGGGGAGGCGCCGTCCTGTCGGCAGACGACACACCGCGGCGTAAGCTCGCCGCGTGGACGTACCCGAGGTTCACTACGCGCGGAGCGGCGGGATCGCGATCGCGTACCAGGTGATCGGCGAGGGGCCGGTCGATCTGGTGTTCCCGCGCGGGTTCGCGGGAGACGTGCTCTCGACGTGGGAGAACCCGCTGCTGGTGCGTCACGTCATAGGCCTGGCCGAGAACGGACGGCTGCTCATGCTGGACAAGCGTGGGACGGGGTTGTCCGATCGCGTCGCGGGCGTGCCGACGCTCGAGACCCGGATGGACGACGTCCGCGCGGTGATGGACGCGGTGGGCTCCGAGCGGGCCGTGATGTGGAGCGGCCAGGAGGGCACCCGGATGACGACGCTCTTCGCCGCGACCTACCCCGAGCGCACGTCCGGGCTCGTCGTGCTGGATCCGACCGCCAAGGGTCTTCCCACACCGGACTACCCGTGGGCCCCAACGGAGGCGGAATGGGGCGAGACCCTTCGCGGCGTGCGCGAGCATTGGGGCGAGCGCGACTTCCTGGAAGGGATGATCCGGTCGCTCGCGCCGACCATGGCGAGCGACCCGGAGTTCTGCGACTGGTTCGTGACGCACATGCGTCGCAGCCTCAGCCCCGGGGCCGCCGCGGCATTCTTCCGCATGATGATGGACGCCGACGTCTCGGATGTGCTTCCGGCCGTCCGGGTGCCGACGCTGATCCTGTTCTCCACGCCGAAGCGCGCTCCGGCCGAGTACTTCTTCCACCACATCCCCCACGCGGAGATGGTTGAGCTGCCGAACATGCAGGGCGACTACACCTGGATCGACGACGACACGCACGAGCGCACCATGGCCGCCGTCCGGGACTTCGTCGCGGGCCTGCATCGCATCGAGGAACCGGACCGCATCCTGGCCACCTTGCTGTTCACGGACATCGTGAAGTCCACCGCGACGCAGGCCGAGCTCGGGGACCGTGGGTGGAAGGACCTGGTGCAGCGTCACAACGCCGTCGTGCGCGATCTGTTGGCGCGGCACCGCGGCTCCGAGCAGGACACCGCTGGGGACGGGTTCTACGCCCGCTTCGACGGACCGGCCCGCGCGGTGCAGTGCGCGGTCGAGATCGTGCGCGCGCTCGGGGAGATCGGCGTCACGATCCGCGCGGGCATCCACACGGGCGAGTGCGAGCTGGTCGACGGCAAGTGCAGCGGCCTGTCCGTCTCCATCGGCGCTCGTGTCGCGTCACGGGCCGGCCCGAACGAGGTGCTCGTCTCGCAGACGGTGAAAGACCTCGTAGCAGGATCCGGTCTGACGTTCGAGGACGCCGGCGAGCACGAACTCAAGGGCGTCCCCGACCGCTGGCACCTGTACCGCGTGGCCGCAGGCGCGACCGGAGCTACTCCTCGTTCTTGAAGAAGAAGAACGGGTTCGGCGTGTCGTGGAAGCGATCCGTCGGCGGAGACCCGCCGTTCCCGCGGATGCTCGGACGCGCGTCGACGATCCCACGACGGCTTACCAGTGCGAGCGCGAACAGGCCACAGATCGCCAGCCCGAACATCCACACGATCAGCGCGTGGCCGTTGGGGAAACCCGTGAACGCTGTCCCGCCGCCTGTTCCCTGGGCCGCCTCGACGAGGACGGGCGCCGTTGCGGCGTCGTCGCCCCGCAACGGGTCCCCGAGGTCGGTCGCCGAGACCTCAGCGCGGTTCGTGATGGTCGTCCCTGCGGTTCCGGCGTCGACCCGAGCGTGGATCTCGAGCGCGGCCGTCTCGCCGACATCGATCGACCCGACGTTCCACAGGCCGGTCGGCGCCTTGTACGAGCCCTGGGTCATGGAGGCCGAGACGAACGTGAGGCCCGCGGGGAGCGCGTCGGTCACCTCGACACCGGTCGCGTCGTCGGGGCCGCCGTTGCTCACCGTCACGACGTACGTGACCGTGTCGCCCTCCTTCGGCGAGGCATCGTCGACGGTCTTCGTCACGGTGAGATCCGCGGAGCCCACGAGCTCTCCGATCGTCGTGGTCTGGCTCGCCGTGTCGTTCGTCAGATCGGTGTCGCCGATGCCCGTGACCGTCGCCGTGTTCGTCACCGTCCCGGACGGGGTACCCACCGGCACGCCGACCTGCACCGTGACCGTCCAGGTGGTGCCGGCCGCCAGAGGGTCGATCGAGCACACGAGCACGTTCATCGTGGCCACGCAGGCTCCTGTCCCGGATGACGTCACCCCCGAGACGGTGAGCACCGCCGGGATGGTGTCGGTGAGCGCGACGTTTCGGGCATCGTCGGGCCCGGCGTTCGTCACGACGATCGTGTACGAGAACGAGTCGCCGGGCAGGACGGGGTCCGCCGAATCGGTCTTGACGATGGACAGGTCGGCGTCGAGCGGTGTAACGGAATCGGCGTCGGTCGACGTGTCGTTCGCCGGATTCGGGTCGGGCACGGGCGACGCCGTGATCGTGGCCGTGTTCACGAGCGTTACCGTTGAGTACGCGACGTCGATGGCCAGCGTCAACTGGTAGGCGACCGACGCGCCGGGGACCAGCGGAGCCGTCGTCGTGCATGTGAACGTCGTCGCGGTCAGCGTGCAGTTCGCATCGCTCTGGGAGGCGACGGTACCGGCCGGGATCTGGTCGGTGACCACGATCCCCGCGGGGACGTCCGACGGACCGTTGTTCGTCACCGTGATGGTAAAGGTGGTTGACGACCCCGGCTTGACGGTCGCGACGCCATCGGTCTTGATGATCGACAGATCGGCTGAGGCGGCGACGGTATCCACATCGGTCGCCATGTCGTTCGAGGCGTCGGGGTCGGCGATCGGCGACGACGTGATGGACGCGGTGTTGGTCAACACCGGCAGGACGTAACTCGACGTGATCGCCAGCGTCAGCTGGAACGAGATCGACGTACCGACGGTGAGCGGCGCCGACGTCGTGCACGTGAACACACCGGCTGCGATCGCACAGTCGGCCTCGGACTCGGAGGCCACCGTGCCGGCGGGTATCGGATCCGACACGACCACGCCGGCCGGCCCGACCGAGGGGCCGTTGTTGGTCAGCGTCATCGTGTAGGTGGTCGACGTGCCGGCGACGACCGCCAGGACCCCGTCGGACTTGGCGATCGAGAGGTCGGACAACGACGTGACGGTCGTGTTCTCGGTCGCGTCGTTGTTGCCGGGGACGGGGTCGGGCGTGGTCGCCGTGACCGTCGCCTGGTTTGTGATGACGGCGGCGACCGTCGTGGCCACGACCACCGTGATCGAGGCGACACCGCCGACGGCCATCGCACCCAGGGGACACGTCACGATGCCCGCGGCCTCCGAACAGCTCCCCTGACTGGGGAAGGCCGACACGAAGTTCGTGAACCCCGGCAGCGCGTCGATCACGACGACCCCGGCCGCGTCGCTCGGCCCGTTATTGGTGACCGTGATCGTATAGACCACGTTGTCGCCCAGAGCGACCGGGTCGACCGCGTCGGTCTTCGTGATCGCGAGGTCGGCGCTGGTCGTGAGCGCGTCGACGTCGGTGACCGAGTCGTTCGCCGGGTTCGGGTCGACGACGGGTGACGACGAGATCGTCACGGTGTTCGACACCGAGGCCAGCGCGTATGCGGCCGGGATGACGAGCGTCAGCTGGTACGAGATCGAGGCCCCCGACGCCAGCGGCGCGGACGTGGTGCACGTGAACGCGCCGGCCGCGCTGGCACAGTCGGCCTCGGACTCCGAGGCGTTCGTTCCGACGGGGATGGCATCGGTGATCACCACACCTGCCGGCTCGATCGAGGGTCCGTCGTTCGTCAGCGTGATGGTGTAGGTCGTCGACGTGCCGGCCGCCACCGAGACGACCCCGTCGGTCTTCGCGATGCGCAGGTCGGCCGCCGGCGTCACCGTCGTGGTCTCGTCGTCCGTGTCGTTGGCCGGCACCGGATCGGCCGTCGTCGACGACACGGTCGCCGTGTCGGTGATCAGCCCGTCGATCGTCGTCGTGACCACGACCGTGATCGTGGCGGTCGCCCCGAATGGGACCACGCCGAGTGGACAGGTGACGACGCCGGCCGCCTGCGCGCAGCTCCCCTGGCTGGGCGTCGCGGAGACGAACGTCACCGAGCCGGGGAGGGTATCCGTGACCACGACGCCCGCCGCGTCCGAGGGGCCGAGGTTCGTCACGGTGATGTCGTACGTCACGTCGTCTCCGGCTTGCACCGGATCGGCCAGGTCGGTCTTCGTGATCGCGAGGTCGGCGGACGACGTCACGGTGTCGACGTCGGTGGCGGAGTCGTTCGTGGGGTCGGTCTCCGCGGTCGGGTTGAACGTGACGGAGGCCGTGTTCGCGACCGTCGCCGACGCGTAGCCCGGCGTGATGAACAGCGTGAGCTGATAGGAGACCGAGCCGAACGGCGCGATCGATGCGGCCGTGGTGCACGTGAACGTCCCGGCGGCGATGCCGCAGTCGGGCTCGCTCTCGGAGCCGACGGTCCCGGCCGGGATCGGGTCGGATACGACGATCCCGGCGTCCGCGGTCGACGGTCCATCGTTCGTGAGCGTGATCGTGTAGGTGGTCGAGGTTCCCGCGGCGACCGAGGCCACGCCGTCGGTCTTCGTGACCACCATGTCGACCGCGGGTAGCACGATCGTCGATTCGTCGTCGGAGTCGTTGCCCGGCACCGGGTCCGGCGTGGTGGAGGTTACCGTCGCGGTGTCCGTGTAGAGCCCACCGGGCGTCGCGGGGTCCAGCAGGACCGAGATGGTGATGGTCCAGGTCCCGCCAGCCGGGAGCGAGCCGAGCGTGCACGTCACCAGCGTGCCGGCGCTCCCGCACGAACCTGCACTCGGCACGATGCCCGTGATGGCGAACGAGCCGAACGCCGGGAGCGTGTCCGTCACCTGGAGGTTCTGCGCGTCCGACGGGCCGTTGTTCGTGACCGTGACCGCGTAGTCGAGGACGTCCCCGGGGCTGATCGGGTCGGCCGAGTCGGTCTTGTTGACGGACAGGTCCGCCGATGTCGTCACCGTGTCGGTGTCGGTCGCCGAGTCGTTCGCCGCGTTCGGATCCGTGATCGGGAACGTCGTGATCGTGGCGGTGTTGACCAGCGACACCAGCACGGAGCCGGCGGGGATATCGAGCGTGAGCTGGTACTCCACGAAGGCTCCGGGAGCGAGGGGCGTGGAGGTCGTACACGTGAAGACACCGGCGGCGATGGCGCAATCGGCCTCGGATTGGGACGGCGTGGTCCCTGCGGGGATGGGGTCGTCGACCACGACACCGGCGGGCTCGGTCGACGGACCGACGTTCGTGACCCTGATGGTGTACGTCGTCGACGTGCCGGCGATCACCGACGCGACGCCGTCGGACTTCGTGATCGAGAGGTCCGCCGACCGGTCGACCGCATCCGTGTCGGTCGCGGAGTCGTTCGACGCGTCGGGGTCGGTGACCGGCGCGGACGTGATCGACACCGTGTTCACGACGGTGACGATCAACGAAGCGGGCGGTACGGCCAGCGTCAGTTGGTACGAGACGCGACCCTCCGGGCGCGATCGGCGCGGACGTCGTGCATGTGAACGTGGCCGCGGCGATCGAGCAGTCCGGCTCCGACTCTGAGCCGTTCGTGCCTGCCGGGATCGGGTCGGAGAGCACCACGCCGGCCGGCTCCGTGGACGGACCGTTGTTGGTGACCGTGATCGTGTAGGTGGTGGACGTGCCCGCCGTTATCGTCGCGGTGCCGTCGTCCTTCGTGAGCGCCGAGATCTGCCGATGTGGTCACCGTGTCCGTGTCGCTCTCACTGTCGTTCGCGGGGTTCGTGTCGATCGCCGGTGACGACGAGACGGAGGCCGTGTTCACGAGCGTCGGCGACGCATACGCCGGGCTTCACGGCGAGCGTCAGTTGATACGACACCGACGCGCCGACCGCGAGCGGCGCGGACGTCGTGCACGTGAACGTGCCGGCCGCGATCGCGCAGTCCGGCTCGGACTCGCTCCCGACGGTTCCTGACGGGATCGGGTCGGTGAGCACCACGCCGGCCGGGATCTGCGACGGGCCGCCGTTCGTCGCCGTGATCGTGTACGTGGTCGATGTGCCGGCCACGACCGTTGCGACGCCGTCGGTCTTCGTCAGCGCGAGATCGCCCTGGACGATGACGGTGTCGGTATCCGTGTCCGCGTTGTCCGACGGGTCGGTCTCCGCGATCGGCGTGTAGGTGATCGTCGCCGTATTGACCAGCGTCGCCGGCGCGTAGTCGGGCGGAACGTCGAGCGTTAGGTGGTACGTGACCGACGCCGAACGGCGCGATCGGGGACGACGTCGTGCATGTGAACGCCCCGGCGGCGACTGCGCAATCGGGGTCGAGCGTTGAGCCGGTCGTGCCCGCCGGGATGGGGTCCGAGACGACGACGCCGGCCAACTCGGTGGATGGACCGTCGTTCGTCAAGGTGATCGTGTACGTCGTGGATGTTCCGGCGACGACCGAGACGACGCCGTCGTCCTTGGTGATGACCATGTCGGCGGCCGGTAGCACGGTCGTCGACTCGCTGCCGGTGTTGTTCGCCGCGTTCGGGTCGAACGTCGTCGACGTCACGTCCGCCGTGTTGGTGTAGAGCCCACCCGGCGTCGAGGGGTCCAGCGAGACCGAGACCGTGATCGTCCAGGTCGCCCCCGAGGCGAGAGACGCCAGCATGCACGTGACGTTGTTGACCACGACCCACGCACCCGCCCGCGCTCGCCGTCATCGTTTTCACCACGAAGGAGCCGGGAGCTGGGATCAAGTCGGTGACCGGTGAGGTTGTCCGCATCGGACGGGCCGTTGTTCGTGACAACGATGGTGTAGTCGAGGACGTCCCCGGGGCTGATGGGGTCGGCGGAGTCGGTCTTCACGATCGACAGGTCGGCTGACGGGATGATGCTCGTGTCCTGCGACGCTGAGTCGTTGCCGGCTACCGGGTCCGGCGTGGCGGCGCTCACGGTCGCGGTGTTCGTGTACGTCCCCGCGGGGGCCGCGAGGTTCGCCGTCACCGACACCGTGATGACCCACGAGCCGGCCGCCGCAAGGGTCGGCCGCGTGCACGTGACCACATTGCCGACCTGGCCGCATGTGCCAGCCGGCGAGGTCACGTTCGTCACGGTGAACTGCGCGGGCACCGTGTCGGAGACCTGCAGGGTCGTGGCGTCCGACGGCCCGTTGTTCGTGACGGTGAGCGTGTACGTGAACGCCTGTCCGGGGATCACGGGGTCGGCGGAATCGATCTTCACGATCGACAGGTCGGCCGACCGCGTGACGCTGTCGGTGTCGGTCGCCGCGTTGTTCGCTCCGTTCGGATCGACCGCCGGCGTCGACGTGATGGACGCCGTGTTGGACAGGTTCGCCGGCGCGAAGCTCGCCGCGACAGCGAGCGTCAGCTGATACACGACCGACGCGCCCGAGGCGATGGGTCGCCGACGTCGTGCACGTGAACGTGCCGGCGGCGATCACGCAATCGGGCTCGGATTCCGATCCGACCGTGCCCGCGGGGATCGGGTCGGAGACGACCACACCCGCAGGTTCGTCCGACGGACCGTTGTTCGTGACGGTGATGGTGTACGTGGTCGAGGTCCCCGCCACCACCGATGCGACGCCGTCCGTCTTGGCGATCGCGAGGTCCGCCGACTTCGTGACGGTGTCGGTATCCGTGGCCGCGTTGTTCGCGGGCGTCGGGATCCGTGGCCGGAGCCGACGTGATCGTCGCCGTGTTGACGACCGTCGCAGGCGCGTAGCCGGCGGGGACCGCCACGATCAAGTGGTAAGCGACCGAGGCACCCGATGCGAGCACCGCCGTCGTCGTGCACGTGAACGTGGCGGCCGCGATGGCGCAGTTCGGCTCGGTCTCGGAGCCCACGGTCCCCGCAGGGATCGGGTCGGAGACGACGACGCCGGCCGCGACCGCGGACGGTCCGTTGTTCGTCAGCGTGATGGTGTAGTTCGTGGAGGTGCCGGCGACGACCGATGCCACGCCGTCGGTCTTCGTGACAGCGAGGTCGGCGGAGACCGAGATCGTCGTGGTCTGCGATGCGGAGTTGTTGGCCGGCACCGGGTCCGTAGTGGCGGCGCTCACGGTGGCCGTGTTCGTGAACGTGCCGCCCGGCGCGGCGGCGATCGTCGTCACGGAGACCGTGATCACCCACGTCGCGGCGTTGACGAGCGTCGGCCGCGTGCACGTGACCACCTGGCCGGCGAACCCGCACGAGCCGGCCGGCGACGTCACGCTCGTCACGGTGAACTGCGCGGGCACCGTGTCGGAGACGATGAGCGTCGCCGCATCCGACGGCCCGCCGTTCGTAACCGTGAGCGCGTAGGTGAACGCCTGCCCCGGGACCACGGGATCGATCGAATCCGTCTTGGAGATCGACAGGTCGGCCGACCGGACCACGGTGTCGGTATCCGTCGCGGAGTTGTTCGTCAGGTCGGGGTCGACGATCGGCCTGACGGTGATGTTCGCGGTGTTCACGACGGTCGCCGGGGCGTACCCGGACGGCACGGCGAGCGTCAGTTGGTAGGACCTGGACGCGCCCGGCGGCGATCGTCGTGGCGGTGGTGCACGTGAAGACGCTGGCTGCGATCGCGCAGTCGGCCTCCGCCTCCGACCCCACCGTGCCTGCGGGGATGGTGTCGGTGAACCGCACGCCCGCTGGCTCCGTCGACGGCCCGTTGTTCGTGATCGTGATCGTGTACGTCGTCGACGTGCCGGCCGTCACCGTCGCCGTCCCGTCGCTCTTCGTCAGCACCAGGTCGGCGTACGACCTCACCGAGTTGTTGTTGTTCACGGTGTTGTTCGCCGGCGTGGGGTCGTTCGGGGACGTCGCGCCCACCGTCGCCGTGTTGACGTACGTGCCGCCGGGGGTCGTGGTCTTCACCGTCACGTTCACGGTGATCACCCACGCCGCCGCGCCCGACGCCATCGACGGCAGGGTGCACGTGACGACGTTGCCCACGTTCCCGCACGAGCCGATCGGCGACGTCACGGTCGTCACCGTGTACTGCGACGGCACGGTATCCGACACGGTCAAGCCGGTCGCGGCCGACGGGCCGGCGTTGTTGACCGTCAGCGTGTAGCTGAAGGACTGCCCGGGGTTGACGGGATCGACGGAGTCCGTCTTGGTGATCGAGAGGTTCGCCTGCGGGACCGTGTCGGTGTCGGTGGAGGCGTTGTTCGCCGCCGTCGGATCCGGGATCGGGAACGTCGTGATCGTGGCGGTGTTCACGAGCGTGGCGGCCGCATAGGCCGCTGGGAGCGTGAGCGTGAGTTGGTACGACCTCGAAGCGCCCACAGCGAGCGGCGACACCGTGGTACATCGGAAGAGGACGGCGGTGAGGGTGCAGTCGGGTTCGGCCTCCGATGCGGTCGTCCCCGCGGGGATCGTGTCCGAGATGACGATGCCCGCGGGCTCGATGTCCAGACCGTTGTTCGTCACGGTGATCGTGTAGGTCGTCGAGGCTCCTACGTTCACCGTCGCCACGCCGTCGGTCTTGGTCAGCGCGAGATCCGCCGTGGCACGCACCGAGTTGCTGTTGTTCACGGTGTTGTTCGCCGGGGTGGGGTCGTTCGGCGACGACGCGCTCACCGTGGCCGTGTTCACGTACGTGCCACCCGGCGTCGTCAGCTTGACAGTGACGTTGACCGTGATCACCCACGCAGCCGCTCCCGAGGCCATCGAGGCGAGGGTGCACGTCACCACATTGCCGACGTTGCCGCAGGAGCCGGTCGGCGATGAAACGCTGTTCACGGTGTACTGCGACGGAACGGTGTCGGACAGGGTGAGGTTGGTCGCGGTCGACGGCCCGGCGTTATTCACCGTCAGGACGTAGTTGAACGACGCGCCGGGATTCTCCGGGTCGGTGGAGTCGGTCTTGGTGATCGACAGGTTCGCCTGCGGGACCGTGTCCGTATCGGTGGCCGTGTTGTTCGCCGCGACCGGATCGGTGATCGGGAACGTGGTGATCGTCGCGGTGTTCACCAGGGTGGCGGTCGCGAAACCGGCCGACAGCGTGAGCGTGAGCTGGTACGACCTCGACGCGCCGACGGCGAGCGTGGTCGTCGTCGTACATCGGAAGACGCCGGCGGCGATGGTGCAGTCCGGCTCGGTCTCCGACCCCACCGTGTTCACCGGGATCGTGTCGGAGACCACGACGCCGGCCGGCTCGATGTTCGGCCCGTTGTTCGTCACGGTGATCGTGTAGGTCGTCGACGAGCCGACGCTCACGGACGCGACCCCGTCGGTCTTCGTGAGCGCGAGGTCCCCGGTGATCCTCACGGTGTTCGTGTCGTTCGCGGTGTTGTTCGCCGGTGTGGGGTCGGCCTCGGTCGCGCTCACGGTGGCGGTGTTCGTGTACGTCCCGCCGACGGTCGTGGCCTTGACCGTGACGTTGATCGTGATCACCCACGCCGCGGCGCCCGACGCGTACGTGGGGCGGGTGCATGTCACGGCGTTCCCGACGTTCCCGCACGTGCCGGCCGGGGACGTCACGCTGGTCACGGTGTACTGCGACGGGACGGTGTCCGATACGACGAGGTTCGTCGCGTCCGAAGGACCGGCGTTATTCACCGTCACCGTGTAGACGACCGCCTGCCCGGGATTCACCGGGTCGGGGGCATCCGTCTTCGTGATGGACAGGTTCGACGAGGCTACGATGTTGTCGACGTCGGTGGCGGTCACCTGCGGGAACGGATTCCCCAGCCCGTCGGTGTAGTTGACCCGCGCGGTGTTCGTGATGGTGCCGGTCACGCCCTGGTTGACCGTGCCGGTCACGCGGAGCACGGCGTTGGCGCCGCGGTTGATCCATCCGGTCGTCTCGGTGAAGGTGACGACCCCGGCCGCCTGCGAGCACGTCCACGCACCTTGTGCTGGCGTCGGGATGGAACACCCGGTGTACGTGAACCCCGCCGGGATCGTGTCGGTGACGACCACGTTGTTCGCGGCGCCGCCGCCGACCGCCGGCGAGTTGTTCGTCGCCGTGATGTTGTACGTGAGCGACTGCCCGGGCGCAGCGGTTGCCACAGTGTCGGTCTTGGTCAGCGTCATGTTGGGGGTGGGCGGCTGGGTGAAGTAGGAAAGGACGCCCGGCTGACCTTCCTGGATCAGCTGGTTGTTGTCGCCGAGGCAGTTGACGATGCGCCACCAACCCGTCGTCGGCGACGCGATCGTGTCGCCGACGCGCGTGGCGAGCGTCCCGCCGTTGTTCCAGACGCCGTTGTCGGAGAGCGTGCCCAGCGTGCCGCCGGCGTTCGCGTTCGGCGTCATACGCGGGATCGCCCGGGGCGTAGTAGCGCACACGGGTGTTGCCGTCCATGTCGAAGTTGTTGAACGTCGCCGAGGCCTGTCCCGGGGTCGTGTACTGGTAGAAGGTCTGGCAGGCGACGGCTCCCGAGTTCTGCTGGAACGAGACCTGCGCCATGCCGATCATGAGCTCGTCGTTCGTGCCCGCGACGCCGTCGGGGTTGTCGTAGTTCGCCGGCGTCGCGTTGTTGGGGTCGGCGTCGTTGTCGTTGCCCACCCGGAGCTTCCACCCGTTCTGGTCGTCGCCGGTCCCTCAGGGGTTCGCGGGATCGGCAGCGAGCACCTCCGACCGCAGGACGTACGAACCACACGCGACTGGCGCGGTCAGGGTCGCGAACCGCACCCAGGCTTCCGCGACACCGGCCGCTCCCGGCTGGTACGTCGTCCGGGTCCCCGCGATGCCGGCGCCCGGAGCCGGGTTGGCGTACCCGGGTCCCACCGTCGCGCCCGGCCCGTACAGCTCGAACTGCGTGGAGTCGTAGTTGCCGTTCGGCTCCTCGTGTTGGGCGAGCGCGCCGGCGACGCGGTTCTCCTCGGGACTGAACAGGTCTACGAAGATCGGGAGAGCGGCCGGCCACCCGCACGGCACCTGGAACTGGACGTAGTGGTATCCGGCGCCGCCACCCGCCACGTTCGACGTGTACCAGTCCCCCAGCGTGACCGAGGCGTTCGGACCGTTGGTCTGGATCCAGTAGGCGTTGCCCGCAGGCGGCAGTTCCACCGCCGTCGCGGGGATCGGCGCGAGGGCAACCGAGATGGCGGCCAGGAACGCGAGCGCGCCGGCCGCCACCCTGGTCAGGACGGGTGCACGGACGGGCGGCCGCTCGGCGACGAAGACGAACGGTTCACTGCCGTCGACGAGGGGCGTGCGGACAGGCCGGCGCTCATGCGCGAAGAAAGCCCAGCCGTCAGGGAGCACACCTTGGTACTCGGCCGATAACGAAGGGTCCTGTAATAGGCAGGTTGCGCTTCTACACAACGGCCCCCTGCCCTAGGCCTCCCGCGAGTCGTTCGAACGCGCGACCCATCCGTCCGCGCGCCGGAACGAGACGACCGTGGTCCTGGGCACGGGTCACACCCCGATCGAGCGGCACGACCGCCAGCGGATCGCACCCGAACACGCGGCTGACGTCCTTCGGCGTGATCTCGGCGCGCGATGCGCGGTTGACGACGAACCCGAGCCGTCCCTCGATCCCGAACGGGCGGAGCACGTCGAGCGCGCGCTTGGCCGAGCGGAACGAGAGCATGTCCAAGGTGAGCACCTCGACGATACGGTCGGCGGTCTCACAGCCGGCGCAGGCGTAGGCATCGATCGCGTGCGGGAGATGGACGATGACGACATCCGTCGACGTCGCGGCGACGTCGACGACCCGCCGGATGAACGACGCCTCGATCGAGGATGCTTCCGCAGCCGGCGGCGAAAGCAGCACGCGGAACGCCTCCGGGTGCGTCCAGAACGTCTCATCCAGATGGGCGGGGGTCAGTTCCGCGCCCAACGGCACCAGGTCCGCGAGCGTGTGCACGTCCTCATCCGGCGCGCCCAACGCCGCGCCCACCTCGCCGTAGACTGGATCCGCATCGATCAACACGGTCGCCTCGCCTCGACGGGCGAATGCCCGCGCGAGATGCGTCGCGACGAACGTCGCGCCCGCTCCCCCGCGCGAAGCGTGCACGGCGATCACGTTCGCGCGCCGATCCAAGACGGCGGGACCGACCCGCGCGGCCGCCGCCGCGCTCGAGAGCGCCTCTCGATCGGCGGGCCACACGAAGAAGCCGTCGGCGCCGGCGCGGATCGCCGCACGCAGCGCACCGACGGATTCACGGGTGTCGACGGCGAGGAACGGCAGTGGCCCAACGGCGCCGTTGACGAGCGATGACTGGCCGACGACGACATCCGGTTCGAGTTGGCGCACCGCCTCCGACAGCTGTCGATCGTCGGCCGCGGTCGCCACCACTCGCGCGTGGCCGCTGCGATCGAGGAAATGCATGACCTCTTCGGCGACATCGTGCTGCTCCATCGCGAGCACGATCCTGGCGACTTCCTCCACATCCCCTCCTCTGATCGAGCGGATCTCGAGGAGGAGGCGCAGCGAGGAGGAGCCGACCTGAGCGAACGTTAGCGTCGGCCACCGACACGACCGACTACGGCGGGCTGGCCGGTGCGTAGTCGACCCGGAAGAACGCATAGACCGGTCCGGAAGAAGGCCAGGTCGTGATCGCGGTCGGCCGCGATGGGTCGGCAAGGCCGAGCGACAACGTGACGTCGTCGCGCCCGGGTCTGTTCGGGTCGTACAGCCGGAGCCGCAGGTTCCCTCCGTCCAGGTCGTAGCCGTACGCCAGCACTTGGTGATCCTGCTTCAGCTGCCGCGGATCCGTCGACTTCACCTTGATGAGGCCCAGCGGCGACGGATGGCCCGCATCGATGTCCGCGCGAACCTTGGGCCACTCGCCCCGGACGGTCTGCCACGCACGTCCGTGAGGGAGCAGGCCCACTCGACTCCAGATGGACTCTCCGTCCGACAGCACGGGGCTCATGAGCTCCAGGTAGCGAGCAGGACCCGAGGGAAGGTCGAAGCTGTCGAACAGCCGATCGCACAGATAGTCGAACAGCGGCCCCTCCCCCGGCGCAACCGTGTCATCGGGAGGAGACCGCTTCGCCTCGAAGTAGTCCCGCGCCGCGAAAGCCATGCCGCCGCACAGCCCGTTCGACGCATCCCCGATCGGGAAGCTGACGACGCCCGGGATCCCGATGTATCGGACCGGGACGTGCGGGAAGTCGTTGGGGAAGCGGAAGCCAGACGTGCTGGGGAGGAACCCAACGACCGATCGGCTCGCGATGATCGATCCCGCCCGCGCGTCAGTCGGCGCCGACCTTCGGCTCGTGGGCGGTGAGGTCGACCGTGTCCCCGCTGCGGAACTCCTTGACGTACGTGTCGAAGTCCCAATCTGCCAGGAAGTCTCGCGCGCCCTTCTGCCCGTTCGCGAAGAGCATGTCCTGCGTGGGGTCGTCGATGTCGAAGTCGGTCGCCTTGACCTGACCCGTGTCAACGAACATCGTGCGCGCGAGGACCGAGGGATCGTCGATGTGCATCTGATCGTGGAAGTTCGTCATGGTGCCCACCATGGCCCGCGCCAAGCCGAGCGCGCCCTTCACCTCGAACCGCTGCAACACCGGCTTCGTCGGTCTCGCGGAGAGCTTGATCCCGAACGTGGGCCACCGCGGCGCTTTGCCATCGGTGCGATCGAAGACGTCGATCGGGAAGTTCGAGAGCATCCCGCCGTCGACCATGAACGACTGGACCTTCTTCCCGGACCCGTCGCGGCCCGTGAAGCGGAGCGGCTCGTAGAAGAAGGGGATCGACATCGAGGCGCGCACGGCGTTGGTCACCAACTGGTCGTCGGCGTTCAGGCCGTACTTCGAGTAGTCCCACGGCAGGCGTACGAGCTCACCCCGCGTGACGTCGGATGTCATCACGACGAGCTTGTACTGCCTCTCCGGCGGAAGGGAGGTGTGCGGATCGTCGATGCGCAGGTCCCCGAACGTGCGCGTGCCGAGCGGCGACAGGATGCCGTTCAGCCACTCGACCAGGTACTTGCCCTCGTAGATCCCCTTCTCGAAGAGGATGGAGGCCCCCTTGCCGATCGCCCCCAGGTGATCGATGAAGCCCTTGTCCTCGAATCGGCCGTAGTCGACCGAGCGCATCACGGTCTTGAGCTGCTCCGGCCCGATCCCGGCCGCGAGCAGCGCGCCCACGATGGCGCCGGCGGACGTCCCCGCGATCCGGTGGAACGTGTAGCGCGCCTCCGCGAGCGTCGCGTACGCACCGACCAATCCGATGCCTTTCACGCCCCCACCTTCGAGTACCAGATCGGCGTCCATGGCTTCTCCTTCCAACCGGCGACGGCGCAACTGCCAGGGTCGCCTCCATAGGTCGCCGTGTCCCTAGGCACATGCCCAGCAACGAGGGACCCTCGCTAGACTCGGCGCCGTGATCGTCTGCCCCCGATGCGGTACGAAGAATCCGCAAGGGGCCCGCTTCTGCCTGAACTGCGGGTCGCCGCTCGGAAGCGTGTCCACCGGCGAGGAGCGCAAGGTCATCACGGTCCTGTTCTGCGACCTGGTCGGGTTCACGGAGCGCTCGGACCAGGCGGATCCCGAGGACGTCAAGGCGATGCTCCGCGTGTACCACACGGTGCTGAAACGCACGATCGAGCACTTCGGCGGTGTGGTGGACAAGTTCATCGGCGATGCGGTCCTCGGCGTGTTCGGCGCCCCGGTGGGGCACGAGGACGACCCGGAGCGCGCGATCCGAGCCGGCTTGCAGATCCTCGACGACGTCGAGGAGGCGAACCGCGAGCAACCCGGCCTTGAGCTCGCCGTCCGCATCGGCATCAACACCGGCGAAGCCGTGATCGCGTTCGGCCAGGGACCGCAGATCGGCGAGAGCGTGACGGGCGACGTGGTGAACACCGCGTCGCGGCTGCAGAACGTCGCTCCCACCGGCACGATCGTCGTCGGCGAGGCGACGCACCACTCGACGTCCGCGATCTTCGATTTCGAAGACCTCCCGCCCGTCAGGGTGAAGGGCAAAGCGGGCGCGCTCGCGATCTGGCGCCCGGTGCGCGCCCGCAGCCTGATCGGCATGGATCTGCGCGAGCAGCAACGCACCACGTTCGTCGGGCGGGTCGAGGAGTCCGCGACCTTGCGGGTGGTGTTCCGGAAGATGGAGGAGTACCGCGAACAGCTCGCCCGCGTCGGGTCCCCGCAGCTGGTGAGCGTGATCGGTGAGCCCGGCGTGGGGAAGACCCGGCTGCTCCGCGAGTTCTCCACGTTCATCGACGAGCTACCCGACCTGATCCGTTGGCGGCAAGGGCGATGCCTGCCGTACGGCGACGGCGTGGGCTTCTGGGCGTTCGGCGAGATCGTCAAGGCGCAGGCCGGCATCCTGGATTCCGACGATCCCGAGCAGGCGAGGGCCAAGCTCGCGGAGGCGGTGGACGCCGTGGTCGAGGATCCCTCGGATCGCGACTGGATCCGGCGACGGTTGGCTCCGCTGATCGGCGCCGGCGGCGATCCGACCGACGTGCCACGCGAGGAGCTGTTCACGGCGTGGCGGCGGTTCGTCGAGGCACTGGCCTACGAGGGGCGACTCGTGTTGGTCTTCGAGGACCTGCACTGGGCCGACGTGCCCATGCTCGAGTTCATCGAGCATCTGATCGACGCGGGCGAACGCCCGTTCATGGTGGTGTGCGCCGCCCGTCCGGAACTGTACGACCGCTACCCCCAGTGGGCCGAGCACCGGCACAACGCGATCCGCCTCTCGCTCCCCCCGCTCACCGACAGCGAGACGGCGGTGCTGATCTCGTCGCTGCTGGAGCGCGCCGTGCTGCCGGCCGCGACGCAGTCCGTCCTGATCGAACGCTCGGGTGGCAACCCGTTGTTCGCCGAGGAATTCATCCAGCTGCTCGTCGATCGCGGTCTGATCGATCTCGAGAACCACGACCGTCCGGTCGCGGAGCTGCACGACATCCCGGTGCCCGAGTCGCTGCAGTTGCTGATCGGCTCGCGACTCGATCAGCTGCCCCACGAGGACAAGGCGCTCCTGCAGGATGCGGCCGTGATCGGCAAGGTGTTCTGGTCGGGAGCGTTGGCGGCGCTCTGTGGCTGCGACGAGGCGTCGGTCCACGACCGGCTGGCCGACGTTCTCCGCCGCGAGCTGGTTCGCCCCAACCGCACGTCGAACCTGCAGGGCCAGACCGAGTACACGTTCTGGCACGCGATGATCCGCGACGTGGCGTACGGCCAGATCCCGCGCGCCGGCCGTGAGCTGAAGCATCTGGCGGTGGCGCGCTGGCTACGGCGGGCCGTCGCCGACCGCATCTCGGACTTCGCGGAGGAGCTCGCGTACCACTACACGGAGGCGCTCGACCTGGCGCGTGCCTCGGGGATCGCGATCTCGCCGGACGTGCGAGCGGAGGCCGCCAGCGGGTTCCTGCTCGCGGGCGAGCGCACCGCCCCGCTCGACGCGGACCGGGCGACCGGCTATTTCCGCCGGGCGCTCGAGCTCATGACGGCCGATCACCCGCAGCGGCCGCGCGCTGCGGCGCGCGCGGCGGAGATGGCCGAAGCACGCGGCGACTACACCGAGGGCGAACAGCTGTATGTCGCCGCCATCACCGGATACCGGGTGCTGGGCGACACGCTCGGGCTCGGCGAGGCTCTGGGCCTCCTCGCGCGAACGCACGCACGTCGGGGGGAGGTCGCCCGAGCGGAGCTGCTCCTCGCCGAAGCCATCGAGGTCCTGGAACGCGAACCGCCGAGCCGGGAGCTCGCGCGCATCTACGCGCGGAAGGCCGGCGAGCTGCTGACCGCCGATCGCAACGCCGAGTGCCTCGAGTGGGCGGAGAAGGCGCTCGAGCTCGCCACTCGTCTGGACATGCGGGACGAGATCGTCCGAGCGCTCCAGTTCCGTGGCGCGGCCCGATGTGAGCTCGGAGACGAACAGGGGCTCGAGGACATGCGGGAGGCGATCCGGCTGGGTGAGGAGGGAGGCCTCGGCCAGGCGCTCGCGCTCGCCCGCGCGAACTACGCGTTCCAGCTGTGGTTCCGAGAAGGGCCCGGCGCGGCGCTCGAGGTGTGGCGCGAGTCGCAGGTCGCCGCGGAGGCCCGCGGGTTCGTGGGGTCGGCGCAGATGGCGCGCATGGGGCAGCTGGAGACGCTCTTCGACCTGGGTCGGTGGGACGAGGTCCTCGCGATCTGTCGCGAGATCCAGGCGTGGATCCGCCCGCGCGGTGAGCGGAACGAGCTCGGGGTGTACGCCACGATCTTCGAGACCTGGGTACGGCTGCGCCGCGGTGAGACGGAGGGGCTGGCCGAGCTCGCGGACGACCTCCTCGAGCACGCGCGTCCGTTCGGGGGCGAGTTCGGCGCGCCGGCCGCCCTCCTGGTCACCGAGACCCATCGTGCCGTGGGCGACCTCGCGCACGCCCGGGAGGGGATCGATGCGTTCGCGGAGCTCACCGAGGCATCGCCGAACTTCCGGGCGCTGTTCGCGCCGATCGCGGCTCGCGCGTTGGTGGCGCTCGGGGACGTCGACGGGGCCGAGCGGCTGATCCCCGAACACAGCGACGCGCGGACCAAACGCCACCGGGTGAGCCTGCTGACGGCGAGAGCGGTCGTCGCGGAGGCTCGCGGGAGGTACCCCGAGGCGCTGGGCGGGTACAAGCAGGCGATCGCTCTGTGGCGGGCACACGGGTTCCAGCTCGAGCTCGGGCTGACCAGGATCGGGGCGGCCCGCTGCCTGATCGAGCTCGACCGATGGGACGAGGCGACAGCGTCGCTGGCCGGGGCGCGTGACGTCCTTCGGCCGCTCGGCGCGGTGCCGTCCCTGGCCGAGATCGACGAGCTCCTCGGCGACGACCTGGAGCGCCGGCTCGGGTCGACCGGCGCCTGACGACCGGCCCGGCAGCAGGAACGCGCAAGTGACCGTCGGCGCATCGGCATAGACTGCCCGCGATGGCGGTGGTGACGTTGCGCGCGCCGCTCAAGGATCGCGCCGACGGGCAGGGCCAGGTCGACCTCCCCGGCGATTCCCTGGGCGAGGTGCTCCGGGAGCTGGAGCGCCGGTACCCGCGCCTGGAGGGATGGGTGCTGGACGAGCACGGGAACATCCGCCGCCACGTCAACGTGTTCGTCGACGGGGAGCGCGGGAGCAAGGACACACCGATCGCGAACGACGCTCGCATCCACGTCTTGGCGTCGATCTCAGGAGGGAGCCGATCATGACCGAACTGCTGGTGGGAACGAAGAAGGGTCTGTTCGTCCTGCGCGGGGAGGCCGGCGCTGGCGCTCCGTTCGAGATCGCGACGCGGGCGTTCCCCGGCGACGTCGTGGAGTACGCCACCCGCGACCCGCGCACCGGGCGGTACTTCGCGTCGGTGACGTCGGGCTTCTACGGGCCACGGGTCATGTACACCGACGATCCCAGCGGCGACTGGAAGCAGTCGAAGGGGCCGGCGTTCCCCGAGGACATCCCCGACTCGACGATCGAGCGGGTCTGGATCGTGCAGCCGGGCGAGGCAGACGGCGTGCTGTACGCGGGCGTCGCTCCGGCGGCGCTCTTCGCCAGCACCGACTCGGGCGAGACGTGGGAGCTGAACCGCCCGCTCTGGAACGTCCCGACGCGGCCCGAGTGGAACCCCGGCGCCGGCGGGTTGGCGCTGCATTCCATCTGTCCGTGGCCGGGAGATCCTCAACGGCTCGCGGTCGGGATCTCGGCCGCCGGGGTGTGGCTGAGCGAGGACGGCGGCGAGAGCTGGCGCACCGGATACAAGGGGTTGGTTGCGCCCTACGTGCCGGAGGACCAGCGGGAGACCACCCACGCCCTGTGCGTGCACAACATGCATCGGTCGCCGGAGCGGCCCGAGCGCCTGTTCCTCCAGTTCCACGGCAGCGTCTACCGGTCCGACGACACCGGCGAGACTTGGAACGACATCAAGGAAGGGCTGCCCTCGGGATTCGGGTTCCCGATGGTGATCGACCCGTCGGACCCGGACAGCGCGTATGTCATCCCGCTCAACGGCGACTTCGACCGGGTGACACCGGAGGGCCACGTGCGGGTGTACGAGACCCGCGACGCCGGGAACAGCTGGACGGCTCACGGTGACGGCCTCCCATCGAACGAGTCGTACCTGACGATCCTCCGCCAGGCGTTCGCGCACGACGGTGGATCGCCGCTCGGCCTGTACTTCGGCGCGACATCGGGTGACGTGTTCGGATCGGCCGACGCCGGCGCCAGCTGGTTCACGGTCCACGAACGCCTCGCGCCCGTGACGTCGGTCCGCGTGGCCGGCTAGACCCTCAGAAGTCGCTCGGAACCTTCTCGCCGCACACGCGGTCTGCTCCTTTCGGCCCGGGGAACCGGCTGCCGGCTGGGGGCATAGGCTGGGAGCGCCGAAGGATCGAAGGGGAGAGCGAGTGCAGGAGCCCGATCCTCGCACGCTGGCGAGCGCGCGCCGGGGCGACCTGCCTGCCTTCGAGGAGCTCGTCCGGATGTACCAAGCCGAGGTCTACCGGTTCGCGCGGCATCTCACCCGCGATCGCACCGCCGCCGAGGACGTCACGCAGGAGGCGTTCCTCCGTGCGTTCCGGTTCATCGGCGGCTACCGAGGGGAGACGCGGTTCTCGTCCTGGCTCTTCCGGATCGCCCGGAACTGCGCGATCGACGCGTCGCGCAAGCAGCACTATCCGATCGTCGACCAGGAGACCCGGCCCGAGCGCGCCCGAAGCGTCGCCGACGCCGTCGTCCGCGCGGAGCTCGACGCGGCGCTCGGCACGCTCGGGCCCGACCACCGCGAGACGTTCCTCATGGTCGAGGTGCTTGGGCTGTCGCATCGGGAGGTCGCCGACATCCAGAACGTCCGGGTGGGAACCGTGAAGAGCCGGATGTTCCGCGCGCGCCAGGCACTCTGCCGAGCGCTCGAGGACGAGGAGGCAGCCCGGTGAACTGCGACCGCGCGCAGGCCGTCCTCTCCGCTCGCCTCGATGGGGAGCGCGCCCCCGAACGCGTCGAGGCGTCAGTCGACGCGCATGCGGCGACGTGCGCCCGATGCCGCGCGTTCGAGACGGGCGCGCTCCGCGTGCGCGCGTCCGTCCGCGTTCGGCCGGCCGAACCGGTCCCCGACCTGGTCGGATCCATCATGACGCGGATCGCGACCGAGGCCCGTGTTCGTCCTCGTCCGCGGCCGTCAGCGCCGGGCCTCGGTCGCCCTCGCCCCAGCCGGAGCCGGAGCCGCCGGCTCGCGCCGGTGCTCGCGGCGACGATCGCCGGCGTCATGGCCGGGAGCGTGGTCGTCGGCGGGCCGTGGCAACGGTCGACGAACACGCCGATCGCTGCCGCTGCGGTCGTGGCGGGCGTGCAGGCGACGGCGCCGACGCTCGAGTCGTTCGCGGCGACGTTCGCCATCACCGAACACGGCCTGTCGCCCGACGTGCCGGAGCGGCGGTTGCGGATGGACGTGGCGTTCCTGGCGCCGCAACGCTTCCGTCTGGACGTCCACGACGAGACCACCTACCCGTCGACCCGCTGGACGCCGACGGACCTCACGTTCATCGCCGACGGCTCGTCGACGTATCGCTCGGGGGCCACCGGGTGTCCCGCCGACCTGCCGGCCGGCGTGTGCCCGCCCACCCGCACGACCGTCACCACCCGCTCCGCTTACTCGGTTCGCGCGCCGGCGCCGGCCGACCTGGTGTTGCCGCTCACGACGTTCTCGTCGGCCGACGGC
This sequence comes from uncultured Actinomycetes bacterium, assembly GCA_963736335.1. GTDB lineage: Bacteria > Actinomycetota > UBA4738 > UBA4738 > HRBIN12 > JBBQVZ01. The sequence continues at coordinate 624,911 of CAVTOC010000006.1, forward strand.
ATCCAGGTGCTCGGAACGGATCGCGTCGCGGGACGCGACGCGATCCGGGTGCGACTCACGTTCGCACGGGCACAGGCGCTGTTCCCGTTCCTGCAACTCGGCGGGACCTGGCGTCCGTTCTTCGATGACGACCGCGTGGATCTCTGGCTCGACGCATCGGGCTGGTTCCCGCTCCGCTACACGGTCTATCCGTCCACCGACCCGGCGCGAGCCCCCTGGGAGCTGCGGTTCGGCATCCCGCACGAACCCACGGACGAGCCGATCTTCGATGTCCGGCTCTCCTCGCTCGACGCGGACGCGCCCGATCCCGCCACGTTCGAGGTCCCCGGCTGGTCCAGCGCGCCGAGCGTGCCGCTCGCCTCGTTCCCCCGACGCGTCGGGTACCTGCCGGTCACCCCGACGTTGCCCGGTGCGCTCACGCTCTCGTCGGCGGTCGTGCCGCCCGTGGACGATCCCGACGCCCCGAAGTCCGTCCTGTTGTACACGGACGGCATCGCGTACGTTCGGATCGGGGAACGCCCGGACTGGACCGCGCCGAGGCTGTTCGGTCCGGTGGACCAGGCCGCGCAGCAGGTCGACCTGTCGGGAGGCGGCGTCGCGTACTACGAGCCGGCGGGCGACGGCCTGGGGCGGCGACTCGCGATCCACGCGTCCACGACGAACGTCTTCCTCGAATCCAACCTGCCCCGCGAACAGCTCTTGACGCTGGCATCGTCGCTGCCCGTCCGAGGCGAAGCCCTCCCCGATGCCTGGCGAACGTTGACCGGCTCGGGCATCTCGATCGAACAGGTCGCACCTCAAGACGCCCTGGCGCGCTCGCCGATCGCCGTCGCGCTGCCGCCGACGCTCCCCGCCGGGTACGTGCCGGCGAGCGGACAGGTGGTGTCCAACGCCAACGCGGGCGGAGCCGACGTGATCGCCGTCAGCTTCGTCTTCCGGCAACGGCAATCGGACGCCGTCGGCGATCCCATCGTGCTCCACGTGCAAGCGGGCGCCGCGCTCCCGCCCGCGTCCTCCGCCGCACAGGTCGAGGTGAGCCTCGACGGCGTGCCGGCCCGTTGGACCCCCGGACGAGGCCAGCTCGAGTGGATCGCCGGCGGCGCGTATCTGTCGTTGGAGGGAGGGCCGGGCCTGCCGGTCCTGCTCGCCCTCGCGTCGCAGTTGCGGCTGGACGGACCCGCGACCCCATGAGGGGCGTTCCGAAGCTGCTCGCGGGACTGGTGGTGGGGCTGATCCTCGGCGCGACGGTGACGCTCGCCGTGCAGAGCCGCGGCGAGCAGCTGGACGACGTTCGACCCCCGGCATCGACCGCCTCGCCCGCGCCCCGGGGAGAGCCGGAGGCTCCGGCGACGTTCCTTGCGTGGGTGCCGGGCGGGCTGCCGAACGGGTTCACGCGGTCCGTCGCGAACCTCCCGTCGATCGACCGCATCACGTCCGTCGCCGAGGACAACGTCTGGATGACGCGCTCCTGGTCGGCGGACGGAGCGCTCGTGGACCACCCGACGGCTCCATACGCGATCCCGATCGACGCGGCGGCAGTGTCGCCCCGTTCGTTCGGCGCGTTCCTCCCACCGCCCGACCGGGCGGTCGTCGCGGGGCTGGCCGACGGACAGGGGGTGCTCGGCGCGACGTCGGCCGAGCTGCGCGGGCTCGGACCCGGCGCCGAGCTGGCGTTCGGTGGGACCCGCATCCGCATCGTGGACGTGCTGCCCGACGAGCTCGTCGGCGCCGCGGAGCTCCTCGTCTCGAAGGCGACCGGCGCCGCCATCGGTGTGCACCGTGGGCGATACCTGCTCCTCCAGCCGCACGACGGTGCGACGCTCACGTCGGCCGCGCTGCGCGCGCGACTGGCCCCGCAGCTGCCCCGCGGCCTCGGGATCTACCAACGCGTGCAGGTCCGGGCCCCCGGGGAGACGCCGTACTTCCGGTCGGGGGACGCGGTACTGCCGCCCGTGTTGATCAAGTCGCTGTTCGGCGAGTTCGCCGCTCGCCCGTCGCCCGGACGCCCCGGCTACCTGGACATCGATCCCGCCTGGGTCCGGACGCACATCGTCACCGTGCAGGTACCGCTGCTCGGCGACGTCACGTGCAACCGGGCGCTCATCCCCCAGCTCCGCGACGCCATGTCGTCGCTGCAACGTCGAGGGCTTGGCTTCCTGATCCATTCGTACGCGGGCTGCTTCGCGCCGAAGTTCGTGAACCGCGACCCGACGGCGATGCTGTCGCACCACTCGTGGGGGATGGCGTTCGACTGCAACTTCCCGAACAACGCGTACGGCGAGCCACCGCACCAGGACCCGCGGCTCGTCCGGACGATGGAACGGTTCGGCTTCATCTGGGGCGGCACGTTCGTCGTCCCGGACGGCAACCACTTCGAATATCGCCGCGCGCCCGCGTACTCCGGCTAGACCGAGCTCCGCTGGCACGATAACCGTCGTGCCATCTATGCATCTGTGGCATACTCATGGACATGCCAGAGACGAGCGTCGTTCGCATGGGGCCACAGGGCCGGATCGTCGTGCCTGCCGACCTCCGGCGCGAACTCGGGCTGGACGAAGGCTCCACCATGACCGCGACCGCACAGGATGGCCGGCTGGTTCTGGAACCCCGGTCGGTGGTGCTCGAGCGCGTCCGTCGTCGTTTCTCGGGAGTCTCGAGCGCCATCCGGTTGTCCGACGACCTTCTCGGATCGCCGAGACGAAGCTCGGCGAGAGGGCGACGACTGAGCGCCCAGCCCGCGATCAACGTCCTCGATGCGTCGGCCGTGCTGGCGCTGCTCCACGAGGAACCCGGAGCCGATGCGGTCGAGGCCGCGCTCGACGGCGCCGTCATGTCATGCGTGAACCTGTCGGAGGTGCTTCAGAAGGCCGAGCAGCACGGCGTCGACACCGAAGGGCTCGAGTTCGACCTCCAGGCCTTGGGGGTTCGCCTGCTTCCGTTCGACGTCGGATCGGCACGCGAAGCCGCCGATCTGTGGCCCGTCTCCAAGCCTCGATCACTTCCCGATGGGGTTCGGTAGATCCTCACTACGTGGACGGCGCGGGGTCTCCAAGCGTGTCTCAGGATGGTCTCTCGCTCGGCGATCGAGCATGCCTGGCGCTCGCCCGCTCGCTCGGCGGCGTCGCGGTGACGACCGACACGCGATGGGGACGGATCGAGGGGATGGACGTCTCCGTCGAAGTCGTCCGCTGAGTGGCCTCGCGACCAGGATGAGTAGGTTACGCAGGTGGGTGCCGAGCTGGAGATGCCTATCGACCGGATCATCGGCGAGACCGACTTCTCCGGTGTCGTTCGTGTCGCGCGCGGCGATGACGTCCTCGTTGAACGCGCGAGCGGTCTGGCCGACCGGGCCCATGGGATACCCAACACGGCAAGCACCCGGTTCGGGATCGCGAGCGGCACGAAGGGTTTCACCGCGCTGACGATCATGTCGCTCGTCGCCGAGTGCTCGCTCACGCTCGACACGCCGGTCCGGAACGTGCTCGGGGACGCGCTCGAGCTGATCGACACCCGCGTGACGGTCGGGCATCTCCTCGCGCACACGTCGGGCATCGGCGACTACCTCGATGAGGAGACGCAGGCCGACATCGACGAGTACCAGATGCCGGGGTCCGCACGCCAGTTCGCGAACACGAGCGACTATCTCGCCGTGTTGAAAGGGCATCCGACGAAGTTCGAAGTGGGTACGCGATTCGAGTACTGCAACGGCGGCTATGTCGTCCTGGCGCTCATCGCCGAAGCCGTGAGCGCGAGGAGCTTCCACGACCTCGCCGTCGAGCGGGTCTTCGCGCCTGCCGCGATGTCGGCCACCGGCTTCCTGCGGTCCGACGAGCTCCCCGGATCGGCGGCGTTCGGGTACCTCCCGACGGAGAGCGGGCTGCGGACGAACCAGCTGCACCTGCCGGTCCGGGGTTCGGGCGACGGCGGTGCGTACTCCACCGTGGGCGACTTCGCCGCGTTCTGGCCGGCGCTGTTCGAGGGGAGCATCGTCCCGCGGCCCCTCGTGGACGAGATGGTGCGCCCGCACAACGACGCGCCCGGGCAATCCATGCGCTACGGCCTCGGGTTCTGGATCCGTCTCGACCGAGACACGCCGATGCTGGAGGGCTACGACGCGGGGGTCTCGTTCCGCTCCGTCTACGACCCGCCCTCCGGGTTCACGTACACCGTCATGTCGAACACGTCGGCCGGTGCCTGGCCGCTCGTGGAGCTGCTCGACGACTTGCTGCCGGATTTCGTCCGGTCGTAGCCACCCGAAGGGGCGTTGTAAGTATCGAAGACCTGCCGTGACTGTTACGTCATGGGTCGATATGCACGGTGTCGTCGAAGGGCGCAGAATCGGTATCGCCCGCCAAGCGCGAGGAAGCGCGTTGGCCGACATCGACGACGAATACGCGGTCTTCTTTCGGGCCGAGTATCGCTCCGTCCTCAGGACGGCGTTCCTCATCGTCCGCGACTCGCAACGAGCGGAGGATGTCGCGCAGGAAGCGTTCCTTCAGCTGTATCGAGCATTGGCGGACAGATCTCAGGATACGAGCGCCCCGACGCCTGGGTCCGGCGAGTAGACGATCAGACTGGCCGTTCGCGATGTTCAAGCGCGACACATGTTCGTGAGATCTTGGAGCCGAAGCTTCCCGACCCCTTTGCACTTCGGGTTGCCGGACCTCACTGTCTTGGACGCGGTAAGACAGCTGCCCCTAATGCAACGGGCAGCGATCGCACTGTTCTATCTGGAAGATCGACCGGTCGCCGAGATCGCCGAACTCCTATCGATATCGGTATCGACATGTACCGTTCACCTGACGCGTGGTCGACGCCGACTTGCCGATCTTCTGGAGTCGGAGATCCGCGTCCTGCCCAACACGACCCCGCTCGAAGGGACATGGCGATCCGTCCTCGTCCCTCGCGACCTTGAACGTCGCGGGTTCAGCACGAAGCAGATCCGTCGCCTGCAGCTTCACGACCGATGGTCGTCTCATCAAGTGAATGAGATCACGATCGACGGAGATGTGTGGAAGCTCTGGCAAGCGATGGATGGCGGGGCCTTCGAACCCACAGGCGATTTCGGCCAGATATCAGTCACCGATGAAAGGGTGCGTCTGGGACGAACGGACGAGCTACCTCGTCCTTCGTTACCGACTCGATGGGGATGAGCTCCGGATGAACCTTCTTCGGTCGACGTGCGATGTCGATCCGATCGAGCCCATCCCCGATTTCATGTATGCCTCCGTCTTCGGTCAGCCGTATCACCGGCAGGCGTGACGGTCGTCGCGCGGCATCTGATCGACGACGAGCAGGAGCTAAGTATCGACGAGCCTCTCGTGACTGTTAGCTTCCTTGGAGGCCATGTGCGCGGGGTCGTCGAAGGGCGAAGGAATCGGTACCGCCCGCCGGGCGCGAGGACGCGCGGTGGACGAGATCGACGACGCATATGCGGTCATTCTTTCGGGCCGAGTATCGCTCCGTCCTCAGGACGGCGTTCCTCATCGTTCGTGACTCGGCAACGAGCGGAGGATGTTGCGCAAGATGCGTTCGTCCAGCTGTATCAGCATTGGAAGAAGATCTCTCGATACGAGCGACCCGACGCATGGGTCCGACGAGTAGCCATCAGGCTGGCCGTTCGCGACGTTCAGCGGACACGCGTTCGTGAGGTCCTGGAGCCCAAAGCTTCGGCCCCGGTGCCGATCGAACAGCCCGGACCTGGCCGTCGTCCAGGCTGTGAAGCGGCTGCCCGCGATGCAACGGGCAGCGATCGCTCTCTTCTACCTGGAGGATCGACCGGTCGCGGAGATCGCCGACCTTCTGGGGATCTTCGGTCTCAACGTGCACCGTTCACCTGACGCGTGGCCGGCGACGCCTCGCCGATCTGCTGGGGATCGGAGGTCAACGACGATGTCCGCTGAAGATCAGGTTCGCGACCAGGTCGTAGGGTCTGTCCGCCACATCGATCCAGACATCGGCACCGCACTCGACCGAGTGTCCCGGCGAGGACGCAGACGTCATCGGCTCGCAGTCACCCTTCGGGTCTCGGTCGCCGCGGGTCTCATCGTCGTCATCGCGATCGCTGCTCCTGGAGTTCTCGATCTCATCCGCACCCCACCCCGTCGTCCCGCGCAGCGTTCGCCCGTTGTGCCGTACTCGGCTATCGCGGGGACGTACCGAGCCACGATCCCCCCCGGATCCGGCGTGGTGACGCAAGCAAGCATGGCGGGCCGATGGACACTGCGCCTCAGTCCCGATGGGAGCCTGAGTCTGCGAGCCCCAGCCGGGTTCCGAGCTGAGACGTCGGGCATCACGTTCCGCCTGATCGGTCGAGAGTTTCAGACGAACGCGTTCCCGAACGACCTCTGCTTGCGACAGCTCCCCGGCAGATACCACTGGAGCAGGATCGGAGGACAACTCCGGTTCGTCCTCGTGATAGGATCCCTGTGAAGCTCGCGTGATCCTCTTCACCGGTCAGAGCTGGGACGAGGAACACACCTAACAGGTAAGTACCACGAACGTTTCACGACTGTTTCAGTATCAAAGAGACGAACGAAGGAGAACTGCGATGCGGAAGTTCGGGACGTATCAGCCGGATTGGCGACGCTTCTCACCCTCTTCTCGTGCTCGGGTGGATCGTCGAACGACCTCCGTGACCTCATCTTCGGCGTCGCCATCGGAGTCCAGAAGCGCGACAGCTCTGGACGGGGTGTGGGTAGCCGACCTCGACGCAAGCGATCTCGAACGCCGCGGATTCAGCCCGAAGCAGATCCGATCTCCTCCAAAGCCACGACAAGTGGTCGTCCCATCAGGTGAACGAGATCAGCATCTCGGGTGACGCGTGGATCCTGTCGCAGGGGATGGATGGTGATGACCCCATGCCGACCGACGATCTCGGCCATCTGTCGATGACTGACAACAAACTGCGGCTCGATGAAGGGACCTCTTCTTGGTCCTTCGGATCACGTCGACGGGGACACCCTCCAGATGAGCTTGCTGAGCTCGACCAGCGACGAGGTACCCAACTGAGCCCATCCCCGACTTCATGTACTCCGCCGTATTCGGTGAGTCCTTCCAACGGGAGGCATGAGATGGCTCGCGTTAACGGGCTGAGCGCTGCGCTCGTTGCTGTGCGCACTGCTCGCCGCATGCACATCCAGCGCATCTGGTTCGGGGTTCCACCCTTCGTTCCAAACGGTGCAGTGTCCGCAGCGATCTCGAATTCTTTCTGATCCCGACCCATTCATGCGGCTACCTAACCGTGCTCGAGGACCGTTCCCGACCCGCCGGTCGGACGATCCAGCTGTTCGTCGTCCGGATCGAGCCCAGGAGGGTAGGCCGGCGGACGGTGCCGCGATGTTCGGGCCTGGGAGACGATCTCGGCGATGGACAACGACTTCTACGGGGAATCGCCAACATGGCACAGCGCGTGGACCGAGAGGTCATCCTGATGGATCAACGCGGCTCCGGCCGCTCAGGCCGAGCCTCAACTGCCCGGAGGTCGATGGCCTGTCAGCCGATTGCGCTTCGTAAGGGCATCGGAGGGAAGAGTTCGCGCGACGCCTTCCTCGCGGCCGTGTCGCATGTCGATCCCGTCTGACTGGGGAAGGCATCGACGTGGCAGCGTACGACCTGCCGGAGATGGCGCAGGACGGCGAGGACCTCCGTCAGCGCGCTGGGCATCGACACGTGGGGCATCACGACGTACGGATCAGCGTCGCTCATCGCGTTGGAGATGGTGCGGGAGGACCCGGCACACGTCGACGCTGATGGTCCTCGACTCTCCTGCGTTCCCTCAGGACGACCCCTTGAAGACGGACGTCTTGAGCACGCAAAGCGGCATCGCGACAATCTTCCACGACTGCGACAAGCGGGCGCGATGTGCGACTGCCTACCCGAGGCTTCAGGAGACCCTGCAACACGCGATCGTGCAGCTTGACGATCACCCGTTGACCGCCAGCACGAAGACCGCGTCCGGCCAACGTTTCGATGTTCGGGTGGATGGCTCCGCGTTGCTGCGGGCCCTGCGAGCGCTCCTTCGAAACCAGACCGACGCCTTTCAGGCGTCAGAACCTGCAGCGATCTATGAGGCGACGCGATGGAAACGTCTCCTCGATCGTCGCCCCGATCTTGGCGTCCTCACCAGCCTTCTGTGCTGGATATCTCCCGACCTGCAACGAGACACTTCGGGGTGTCGGAGGGGACCTACATCTCGGTCATGTGCGGGGACTTCGCTCCGGAAGAAGGATCCACGAGTCCGTCGGCGGACGTCTTCGACGATAGGCCGCGCGTACGCGAACGTCTTCGCGAAGAGCCCGTGGGTCAAGGCTTGCGCCCGTTGGAAGGTTCCCGTCGGCCGACCCATCGGTTGAACGGAGCCGGTGAAGTCTGACGTACCGAACGCTGATCGTGCTTGGACGCTACGACCCCTATGCCGCGCCGAGCGTCGTACGAGGGGCGGCCACCGGACGCTGACGCAACGATGGGTGATCGTCAATCCGAGCGGCGGCCACAACGCGCTCAGCCAGTCCTGCATGATCGAGATCAGGAACGAGTGGATACGTCGATCGCAACTTTGCCCTCCGGATCTCGGATGCCTGTCCTCAATCCCACCGAAACCGTTCGTCATCGACCGTCCGTAGCTGCCCATCATTCGATCGACAGGAGGAGGAGCTATGTCTCGCTTCGGCAGTTGGATCCACGGGAATCGCATGCCCGGCTGCCGAGGATGACCCTCGCACGTATGGCGAACTCGGACGCTCGCTGCCACCGCGATGCTTGCGCTCTGCCGCCCGTGCCCCGAAGGAAACGCGGCACCTCGAAACGAATTACGGTATTGAAGCCGCAACCGGCCATCGAGCCTCCGACTGTCGTTCCCCGGACTCCTCATCGTCCGTGGATCGGCCGTGGGACGGAAGTCCTTCGAGCCTGTGGACCATCGTTGCCCGGTGGCTCGCAGGCGAGACAGAGTCGCCAGCGCCAAGGTCCCGATCATCGCAGCCGGTGTTCTCGCCGAATGGCGATGAGATCGCGTACAACCGCGACGTGGACTATCGCTACACGGATGTCGCGCGACAGGCTCGTGACTGGCGCACCCGGATGGTTCTGACACGCACGTCGCTACGAGCGGCGTGTTCGGATGACTGCCATTGGTTCGACGATCTCGATTGGGCCCCGGACGGACAGACGACTCCTGATGTGGCGTTGCGTTGGCTACGTGTCCGTTGAGTGGCTACCACTCCTTCTACGCGATCTGGTCGATCCGAACGGACGGGACCGACCTCCAGCCAGCTGACGTTCCCCGGCATGTACACCCACACGAACAAGCTGAACGATCACGACCCCGAAGTGTCCCCTGACGGAAGCTCATTCGTCTTCGACCGCCTCGATGACGCGACGGGCACGGTTCACGCTCGAGACAGCGTCCGATCGACCGGCGGTGATCCAGTGGCGATCCCGCTTCCGAAACGGCTGGATCCGGGAGCAGCCAACCTGGACCCCTGATCGATCGCGAAGATACCTGTTCCAGTCGCCGGCCGACCTGGACTACGAACAAGGCCATCAACCTCTACACGGTTCGGACCTGGACGGATCGGATCTCCAGCAGATCACCCACTACCACGTCCCGGACGGACAGCACTACGGCGGAGTCTATTCACCCGAGCTATTCGCCCGACGGGAGCTACATCGCCGTCACACACATGTTTCGCCCGGCACGGGCTGTTCTCCTACGTCATCCTGACACCCGATGGGCACCAGGTCGCGAGGATCCCAGTCGGGCCGAACCTGACCGACATGGAATGGGGAGCGTCCGCGTAGACCAGGGGAAAGTCGAAGGAACCCTCGCTCACCTTCGACCGGTCTGTAGTCGGCGTCGGCACGGACACGGCTTCGAGACGCGAGGGGGACTCCATGGTGCTCCGCGAAGCGCAGCGGATCGGGCTCACGGATACGCAGCGTGACCTGTTCGAACGCGACGGCTATCTGGTCGTCGAGGACGCGCTGAACGCGGACCTCGTCTCCCGGCTGACCGACGCGGTCGACCGGGTCTGGGCGGCGCACCGGGACGATCGCCCGGTCGCAGGGGCCGACCCGCTGCACCTGCTCGCGTTCGTCGGGCGTGACCCGCTCTTCCTCGAGCTGCTTGGACCACGAGCCCATCCTGCGGTTGGTGGTCGACCTGCTCGGGTGGAACGTCTTCATGCACCACTGTCACCTGGACGTGCACCCGCCCGATGCGAGGGCCGTCGCCGCGCACGTGGATGTGGCACCAGGACGGCGGCATCCAGAACCACGACCTGGAGACCCACCCGCGCCCGCGCATGTCGGTGAAGGTGGCGTACTTCCTCACCGATGTCGGCGAACCCGGGCGCGGGAACTTCTCCGTGATCCCCGGGTCGCACCTGCGCGACACGATCGACCGGCCGTCGAACGACGACAACGACCTGGCGGGTGCGGTGCCCGTGCTCGCGCGACCGGGAGCGGCGGTCCTGTTCGACCGTCGTCTCTGGCACATGCGCGATGAGAACCGATCGTCGATCACGAGGAAGGCGCTGTTCTACGCCTACACGTTTCGATGGGTGCGGGCGCGCGACGACATCCGGATCCCGCCCGAGCTGTTCGGGACGATCACGCCGGTCCGCGCGCAGCTGTTGGGCGCCGGCTCGAGCGCGATCGGCCATTGGATGCCCGAAGACCAGGACGTGCCGCTGCGAGGATGGTGGGAAGCTCCCGGCGACTGAGGTCGTTGACGGGCCACCCGGTCACGCCGAGACTCGGGGGCACACGCGGTTCGGAGACTCCGAGCCGGTAGCCGGTTTGGGGGTGGCGTGAGGCGACGGGTTGCGATGCTGATCTGCTGCGCCGTGGCGCTTCTGGCACCCCCGATCGCGCGCTCATCCGCCGGAAGCCCGCCGGCCGGACCGTCCGCACCGAGGTCGGCGGCCGCCGCGGCGCGTCCGAACATCCTGTTGCTGGTGAGCGACGACCAGACGTGGTCCACGTTCTCGCGTGATCTCATGCCGAGCACGTTCCGGGACCTCGTCGATCAGGGCATCCTGTTCAAGCGCGCGTACGTGAGCACCTCGCTCTGCTGTCCCTCCCGCGCGCAGATCCTGACGGGCCTGTTCGAACATCACACGGGCGTCGACGCGAACGCGGTGCCGCTCGATCGCCCCACGATCGCCGAGGCGCTGCACGACACCGGCTACCGGACGATGCTGGCCGGCAAGTACCTCAACAGCTGGGAGACGTGCGGCCCGCGGCCCGAGTTCGATCGATGGGACTGCGTCGGCGCGCCGCTGCCCTCCTCGTACTCCTTGCTGAACCCCTGGATCAACGAAGACGGAACGTGGGTGCAGCGCAGCGGCTATCAGACCGACATCCTCGCGGACGACGTCGTGCATTTCATCCAGTCCACGCCCGACGACCAGCCGTTCTTCGCGATGTACACGCCGACGTCACCGCATCTCCCGGCGGACGACTTCCGGTACGCGGACATGCCCGTCTCACCGCCGCACGGTCCCGCGTTCGATCAGAACACCCTGACGGCGAAGAGCCCCCTGTACGCGCGACGTGGCCCCCTCACCAGCAATGAGATCCACGACGCCGACGGCCGGTACGTGAAGATGTCGCACGCGGTGCGCTCGCTGGATGACGGTATCGGCCACATCCTCGACAACCTGGGCGATCGCACACGCGACACGATCGTGATCTACCTGTCGGACAACGGGTTCCTGTTCGGCGAACATCGCCGGTTCGGCAAGACCGACGCGTACGAGGAGTCGGTGCGTGTTCCGATGATCGTGCGCTACCCGGCCCTCCTGGACCCGAGCGATGCATCCACGTCCCGGGCGCTGGTGTCGAACATCGACATCGCGCCCACCATCGCTCAGCTGGCCGGGTTCCCGTGGAACGCGGACGGGAGATCGTTCGTCCCCCTCGTGGACGGCTCCGCACGCAGCATCCGCTCCGCCCTGTTGCTCGAGCACTGCCAGGGGGCGAGCAGGGGAACGCCTCCGTGCTCCGGACTCTCCTTCTACGCGCACCAGACGAGAGCCGGCGCTTTCCGAGGTGTCGTGACCTCACGGTACAAGTACGTGCAGTACGACGACGGCAGTCGCGAACTGTTCGATCTCCAGCGGGACCCGAACGAGCTGGAGAACCTCGTCGGCTCCCCGCACTCCGCCGGGACGATCGCCGACCTTCGCGCCAAGCTCGCCTCGCTCGAGGCGCCGGCGATCGACACCACGATCGTGACGGGGCCGTGGCCGGCCCGAGAGGGGCCATCGCGGTCGGTGGCGTTCACGTTCTTCTCGCCGTCGCGGTTCTCGACGTACCGGTGCCGGCTGATCCGGAACGGGGTCGCGGATCCGTGGCACGCCTGTGACGGACAGTCCGACGCCATCGGCAACCTGCCGGACGGCGATTACACGTTCGAGGTCGCCGGCACCGACGAGGCCGGCCGCGCGGATCCGACACCGGCCGCGCGCAGCTTCACGATCGCATCGACCGGAACTCCCGTCTCGATCGGTGCCCACCCGGCGGCAGCGCAGCAGGGCGGCGATGTCTCCTTCTCCTTCTCGAGCTCGGCGGGAGGCGCGACGTTCGAGTGCCGACTGTCGCCCGCGCTCGGACGTCGCGCCGATTGGGCACCGTGTGCGGGATCGATGAGCTACCAGGATCTCGAGGAGGGCTCCTGGAACTTCGAGGTCCGGGCACAGGCGCCGGGAAGCCCGACGTGGACGTCGCCGCCCGCCGGGTGGCTCGTCCGCGTCGATCGCTCCGGCCCGACGTTCCTGCTGGCGCAGGGACCAACCAACGTCACGTCCTCACACGGCGGCCGGTTCCTCTTCGTTCCCACGGAGGGCGTCCGGGGGGCGATCACCTGCCGCCTGGACCATCACCGGGGGAAGGACTGCAGCGATGGCACGTTCTCCGTCTCGGGACTGCCGAAGGGCACGCACCTGCTCCACGTCGCCGCGGCGGATGCGCTCGGCAACGTCGGCGTGACGACGTTCACCTGGACGGTGGACTTCGGGGCACCCAAGATCCGCGTCGTGAAGCACCCCGACCGGTACACGTCGATCGCGGACGCCACGTTCCGGCTCACGTCCAATGCCGATCCCGCGTTGTACATCTGCACGCTGGACGGGCTGCCGGAAATGCCGTGCGACGACACGATATCGTTCGGTCCGCTCGCAGAAGGCGCGCACCGGTTGACCGTCTGGGGTCTGGACGCGGCGCTGAACCGCGCGCAACCCGTCGTGTACCGCTGGGACGTGGACACCATCCCTCCCGGGTTGCTGCTGAGCGGATCCCCGGAGGACGGCGCGACCACGTCCGATCCGACCGCCTCGTTCGACATCTGGCAGAGCGAGCCGGGAGTCATCTACTGCTCGCTCGACGACGCGGCGTTCGCCCCGTGCACATCTCCGGTCGTCTATCAGGGACTCCCCGCCGGCGTCCATTCGTTCCAGACCTACGTGCAGGACCGGGCGGGCAACCTCTCCATCACGGCCTCACGGACGTGGACCGTTATCCCCGCTCTTCCCTGACCGTGTCGGACCCAGGGACTAGGGTGACGACATGGGTCAAGTGATCTCGCTCGCCGCCTACCGCGCTCGCCGCGATCCGGTCTCGGACGTGGACCGGCTCGACCTGGCGGTCAGCCGGCTGGATCCTCTGGTCAGGAGCTCACCGGACCGCGTTCAGGCAGGCGTCGAACGTGAGCTCCGGCGGATCGCGCGGGCGGTCGCAGCCGGCCGTCCGGCCGAGGCGGCCGAACGCGCGGAGCGCCTGGCCGACCAGTTGGAGCATCCCGCCGCGCACGGATAGCACACGACCTGCCTCGCGAGAGCCGCCCTCGCCGCCTAGACTCGGCCGAGCCGAGAGGAACCTGAGGGAGTGATCGTTGCAGCGTCGGGCGCTGATCGCCGGCTTGTCCGCGTTCGTCGCCGTGCTCGTCTCCGGTTCGGTGCTCGTGTCCCTGTTGAACCGCGCCGACGCGGGCGACGGGACGACATCTCCGTCCGCCTCGGGCTCCGGCACGCCCTCTTCCCCCCAACCCGAGCCCGGTCCACACCTCGACGCGTACCTCGCCTGGGTTCCTGAAGGACTGCCCCCCGGCTACGGCGCCGCGATCGCCGGTCTCCCCACCGTCGGGAAGGTCGCGGTCGTCGCCTCCGACACCATCTGGATGACCAGCTCGTCCGACGCGAACGGGAACCTGGTCGATCAGCCACCCTCCCCCTACATGATCCCGATCGACGCCGCCGCGATCGATCCACGGCCGTACGCGCACTTCCTGCCGCCCGAGACGCGGGCGATCGTAGAGAACCTCGCGGACGGACAGGCCATCCTGGGGCAGACGTCGGCTCGGCTCCGGCACCTCGGGCCCGGGGGGGTGATGCGGTTCCAGGGAGGAGCGAGCGTCACCATCGTCGGTGTGCTCCCCGACGAGCTGGTGGGGGCGGCGGAGGTCGTGGTGAACCGAACGACGGGAGCCGCGATCGGCATCAAGCAGAACCGCTACTTGCTGTTCGAGCCTTCCCCCGGCCTACAGCCGTCCGATCAACAACTCGAGCGGCGGTTCCGTACGGTGCTCCCGCCGGGACTGCCCTACCCGGTCGTCCAGGTCCGGGCCCCCGGCGAGACGAGATACCTCCGGGCTCGCGATGACACGCTCCCGCCGGCGCTGATCAAGCGCCGCTTCGGCGAGTGGGCGGGAACGCCACAGACGGGCGACACCGGGCTCATCGAGATCGACCCGGCATGGATCCAGGAGCACATCGTCACCATCACCATCCCGGTGTTGGGCCGCGTCTCGTGCAACAAGAAGTTCCTCCCGCAGATCCGCGGCGCCATGAAGGACGTCGTCTCGCAGGGCCTCGAGTCCACGATCCACTCGTTCGACGGATGCTTCGTCGCGCGGTTCGATCAGTCGTCATCGTCGGCGGCCATATCGGACAACGCGTGGGGCGCGGCCGTGGATGTGAACGCCGACTCGAACCGTTTCGGATCGCCGCCGGTGCAGGACTCCCGGTTGGTCGCGCTCATGCAGCGATGGGGTATGGCGTGGGGGGGCGACCAACTCGTGCCAGACGGCATGCACTTCGGCTACAGCAGCCCGCCCCATCGGGCGTGATCGCCGGTCGCGACCCATAGTCGAGGGGAGCAGGTATCAGGCGCATGTCTGCACGTGCTCGGGAGCCGGGCGGCTACGCGCCCCCGGGTCCTGAGCATGCCTCCCGCGGCGTGACTCGCGCGTGGGTTCTGCTCCCCTCGGGGTCCCCGAGGAGACCCGTATCGACGCTACACCTCGATCCCGGCACCCGCAAACGCGAGACCGGAGCGCGACGGATCACGCAGGGCTGCGGCGCCCCGATGTGCGCGATCGGAACACGACCCACACCAGCACGGCCGCGACGGCGACACCGCCGACGGCGGCGAGGATCGACGGCTTCGGGGTGGGCACGGCAGATGCGAACCGTGAGCGGAGACGCACGGGCCGGCGGAAGTCGCGGATCTGCCAATCCCGTTCCTCCGCGATCTTCCGAAGATCCTTGTCGGGGTTCACCGCCACGGGTTCGCCGACCGACTCGAGCATCGGCACGTCGGTGACGGAGTCGCTGTACGCGTACGAGCGCGAGAGATCGATACCGACCCGAGCGGCGATCTTCTGGATCGCCTCCGCCTTCTGTTCGCCGTACGCGTAGAACTCCAGACCTCCCGTGTAGCGACCGTCGTCGCCGACCTCCGCGCGGGTGGCGATGACCCCGCTCACGCCGAAGTGCCGAGCGAGCGGCCGCACGATCTCCTCGGGCGAGGACGAGACGATGTAGATCCGACGTCCCTCGCTCCGATGGAGGTCCATGAGGTCGAGGGCTTCCTGATAGACGTACGGATCGATCACATCGAGCAGCACGTCCTGCACCAGGTGCTCGATCTGGGACCGGTCCCACCCTTTGGTGAGCGACAGCATGCCCTCCTTGAGGCGCTCCATCTTGTCCTCGTCCGCCCCCACCAGCAGGTACACGAGTTGCGCGTAGGCGCCGCGCAGGAGCTGGCCGCGCGACACCATGCCCGCGCGGTACAGCGGCCGGGACAGGGCGAGCGACGACGACCGGGAGATGATGGTTTTGTCGAGGTCGAAGAAGGCAGCTTCCATCCTCACCGAATCCTATCCACGCGTTGCGACACCCGACGGAGGCGCAACCACGCGTTCACCACGCGCTCCCGGTTCATCGGCTAGCGACGGATCCGCCCCAGATCCGACCGGAATCCCTTGATCCACGCGAGCTCCGCTCTGGCGAGCGTCTCCTGTCGTTGGAGCATCGCGGTGGACACCGATCGACCAGGACCCTTGTCCCCGGAGATCCGCGCCCGCTCGGTCTTGATGGCATCGAGCAGATCCCGGACCGCGGTCTCCCGTCCGTCGACGGCCTTGCGCGCGTCCGTGGCGGAAAGCAGGTGCGTGAATCCCAGCGCCAGGCCGCCGGCCGTCTCGTACGGCTCCAGCGACCCGACCCGCTCCGAGAGCCCTTCCTCCAGCCGATCGCGGCCCGCCCGGGTGATGCGGTACACGCGGCGGTCCGGCCCCTCCGGTCCGTCCTGCGACCGCCCGGCGACCGACCCGGCACGCTCCAGCCTGCGGAGCACCTGATAGACCGACGCCTTCCCGATCTCGACCCAGAACCCCATGCTGCGCGTCCGGAACCGCTCGAGCAGGTCGTATCCGTACAGCGGCTCCTCCGCCAGGAGCCCCAACACCACGACCTCCACCTTCGACGTCACCATCGTTCGCATCCCTCTCTGTCACCTACTCTAGTCCGCTACAGACTAGCAAGAAGGCAGAGCCGAGGTTCGTAGGAGCACAGCTGCCCCCGCGTCCGGTGGTAACACGACACGGGAGGTCGGAGGACCGTCAGTCGCCCGCCACGAGGTCAAGCACGACGTGGTCGAAGTTGGCCGTGAACGTCTTGGCCGCGGTGTCGCCGATCTGGATGCGCGCGACCGGCGACGTGCCGGAGTTCGTCGCCCAGTCGGTCACGATCCTCACGCCGTCGCGGTAGAGGTTCCACGTCGAGGTCGTGCCGACCGTTCCGCAGAGCTCGATGTTGTGGAAGCCGGTCCCCATCTGGACCCCGGAGTTGAACGAGGTCGAGGCGAAGTCCGAGCGGATCTGCAGCGTGCCGTTGGTGGCCACGAACACCTTCACGATCGGACCGTTCCCCACGCTGCGCAGGCGGAACAGGTCGACGTTGCTGCCCGAGACCAGGTTCACGTTCACGCTCAGGCACGCGGTCGAGGTCGGGCTCGTGAGGTCGCGGTAGGCGAAGGCGGACTGGGCCGACGCCTGCGCCCTGGCGCTGGGTGCGGTCGGAGAACCGCTCGCGTTGTCGATCGTCATGCGGGTGAACGCGGTCCAGTTCAGGAAGTTCCCGGACGTGAAGTCGTCGGAGAACATCGGCGGGGTGGCGCCACCCGAGACCAGGATCGAGGCCGAGACCGGGCTCATCAGGCTCGGGTTATCGAATGAGTCCACGGCATCGACCGTGTAGGTGTGGCTCGAGCCCGGCGTGAGGCCGGGGTCGCTGTACGTCGTGGAGGTCGTCGAGCCGATCGAGGCCGGGTTCCCGTCGCGGTAGATGCGGTACGTGATCGGCGGCGAGGCGTCCGTCGAGGCGGACCAGCTGAGCTGGATCGTGCCCGACGCGGGGCTCGTTCCGGACGGCTGTCCCGGAGTGGTCGGACCTTGGGTGTCGGGCGGCGGAGCCCCTTCGCCCGCCACGAGGTCAAGCACGACGTGGTCGAAGTTGGCCGTGAACGTCTTGGCCGCGGTGTCGCCGATCTGGATGCGCGCGACCGGCGACGTGCCGGAGTTCGTCGCCCAGTCGGTCACGATCCTCACGCCGTCGCGGTAGAGGTTCCACGTCGAGGTCGTGCCGACCGTTCCGCAGAGCTCGATGTTGTGGAAGCCGGTCCCCATCTGGACCCCGGAGTTGAACGAGGTCGAGGCGAAGTCCGAGCGGATCTGCAGCGTGCCGTTGGTGGCCACGAACACCTTCACGATCGGACCGTTCCCCACGCTGCGCAGGCGGAACAGGTCGACGTTGCTGCCCGAGACCAGGTTCACGTTCACGCTCAGGCACGCGGTCGAGGTCGGGCTCGTGAGGTCGCGGTAGGCGAAGGCGGACTGGGCCGACGCCTGCGCCCTGGCGCTGGGTGCGGTCGGAGAACCGCTCGCGTTGTCGATCGTCATGCGGGTGAACGCGGTCCAGTTCAGGAAGTTCCCGGACGTGAAGTCGTCGGAGAACATCGGCGGGGTGGCGCCACCCGAGACCAGGATCGAGGCCGAGACCGGGCTCATCAGGCTCGGGTTATCGAATGAGTCCACGGCATCGACCGTGTAGGTGTGGCTCGAGCCCGGCGTGAGGCCGGGGTCGCTGTACGTCGTGGAGGTCGTCGAGCCGATCGAGGCCGGGTTCCCGTCGCGGTAGATGCGGTACGTGATCGGCGGCGAGGCGTCCGTCGAGGCGGACCAGCTGAGCTGGATCGTGCCCGACGCGGGGCTCGTTCCGGACGGCTGTCCCGGAGTGGTCGGACCTTGGGTGTCGGGCGGCGGAGCCCCTTCGCCCGCCACGAGGTCAAGCACGACGTGGTCGAAGTTGGCCGTGAACGTCTTGGCCGCGGTGTCGCCGATCTGGATGCGCGCGACCGGCGACGTGCCGGAGTTCGTCGCCCAGTCGGTCACGATCCTCACGCCGTCGCGGTAGAGGTTCCACGTCGAGGTCGTGCCGACCGTTCCGCAGAGCTCGATGTTGTGGAAGCCGGTCCCCATCTGGACCCCGGAGTTGAACGAGGTCGAGGCGAAGTCCGAGCGGATCTGCAGCGTGCCGTTGGTGGCCACGAACACCTTCACGATCGGACCGTTCCCCACGCTGCGCAGGCGGAACAGGTCGACGTTGCTGCCCGAGACCAGGTTCACGTTCACGCTCAGGCACGCGGTCGAGGTCGGGCTCGTGAGGTCGCGGTAGGCGAAGGCGGACTGGGCCGACGCCTGCGCCCTGGCGCTGGGTGCGGTCGGAGAACCGCTCGCGTTGTCGATCGTCATGCGGGTGAACGCGGTCCAGTTCAGGAAGTTCCCGGAAGTGAAGTCGTCGGAGAACATCGGCGGGGTGGCGGTTCCGGTCGCGACCGTCCCCGAGTCCGAGACGGGCGCGCCGTTCGCGGTGCCATCGTTCGGAGTCACGGTCACCACGACGACGTCGCCCGCGTCGCCGTTTCCGGCGACCGATAGGTCGAACGTGTCGGTAGACAGGTTCGTGACCGTCGTCATCTTGGTCGTTCCGTTCACGGTCCACACGTAGGTGAGGCCGACCGTGTCGCCGTCCGCGTCCGCGCGGGTGGCGGTCGCGATGAGTGTGTCCCCCGTCGCCGGCGCGTGGTCGTTGAGCGCGACGGTGGCGACCGGCACGGTGTTCAGGACCGTCACTGGCGCCGAGGTCACTGCGGCTGACGTGGTCGAGGCATCGGCGACCGTGACGCGCACGCGTATCAGGTCGCCGCGGTCGCCGCTGTCGACGGCCGACAGGTTCAACGTCGCGCCGTTCGCACCGCCGATGTCGGTGCCGTTCCTCGTCCACTGGTAGTGCGTGATGAGGGCGTCACCATCGGCGTCGTGTGACGTAACGGCTGCCGACAGGGTGTCGTTCGTCTGCGGGGAGCCCTGGTTGATGACGACCGAGTCCACGACGGGCGTGGAGTCGCCGATCGTTGCGGAGTCCGCGACCGGCGCGCCGTCGAGCGTTCCGTCGCTCGGGGTGACGGTGACGGTCACGGTCTGCCCGTTGTTGCCGTTCCCGACCGCGGAGAGGTCGAACGTGTCGGTCAGGCCGGTGCTCACCGTGGTCTTTCGCGTGACTCCGTCGACGCGCCACACGTAGGTGAGCGTGACGGTGTCGGAGTCCACGTCGGAAACGGTCGCGGTCGCGGTCAAGGTGGCATCCGTGTTCGGCGAATGGTCGTTGAGCGCCACGGTTGCGGTCGGCGCGGTGTTCAGGATCGTCACCGGCGCGGAGGTGACCGGCGGCGAGCTCGCCGCGCCATCGGAGACGGTCACGCGCACCCGGAGGACGTCGCCCATGTCGCCGTTCCCGACCATAGACAGGTCGAGCGTCCCGGTGGTCGCGCCCAGGATGTCGACACCGTCCTTCGTCCATTGGTAGTGCGTCGTGAGCGGGTCACCGTCGGGGTCGTGCGAGGTGACGGCGGCCGACAGCGTGTCGTTCGTGAGCGGTGCGCTCTGGTCGATCACCACCGAGTCCACGACGGGCGCGGAGTTTCCGACGCTCGCGCTGTCCGCAACCGGAACGCCGTCGTCGGTCCCGTCGTTCGGGGTGACCGTGACCGTGACGGTCTGCCCGTTGTCGCCGTTGCCGCTGAGGGAGAGATCGAACGTGTCGGAGAGCGCGGCCCCCGGTGTCGTCCGGCGGATCGTGCCGTCGACGCGCCACACGTAGGTCAACGTGACACCGTCGCCGTCGGCGTCGTTCACGCTGGCGTTCGCCGTCAGGGTGGCGCCCGTGTTCGGAGAATGATCGTTCAGCATCACCGTCGCGGTCGGAGCGGTGTTGGCGATCGCGACCGGCGAAGATGTCATCGGGGAGGAGGACAGGGAGGCGTCGGCGACGATGACCCGCACCCGGATCAGATCGCCGCGGTCCCCGTTGCCGGCGAGTGACAGATCGAGCGCGGACGTCGTAGCGCCTGCGATGTCACCGCCGTTCATCGTCCACTGATAACTGGTCGTGAGCGCGTCGCCGTCCGGGTCGTGGGACGTCACCGTGGCAGAGAGGACGTCGTTGGTGCGCGGGGACGCCTGGTCGATCGTCACCGAGTCGACGACCGGCGCAGCGTTGCCCACGGTGGCGGTGTCCGTGACCGGCGACCCATCGCCTACGCCGTCTGAAGGAGTGACCGTCACGGTCACGATCTGACCGTTGTCGCCGTTCCCGGCGATCGAGAGGTCGAAGGAATCGGTGAGGCTGGATGTGACCGTGGTCCGTCGCGTCGCCCCGTCGACCTTCCAGACATAGGTCAGGCTCGTGTTGTCGCCGTCCACGTCTGCAGCGGTGGCCGTCGCCGTCAAGATCGCGCTCGTTGCGGGCGAAGGATCATCGAGCGCCACGGTCGCCGTCGGTGAGGTGTTGGCGACGATGACCGACGAGGACGTGGCCGGCGCCGAAGAGATCATCCCGTCGGACACCGCGACGCGGACACGGATGAGGTCGCCACGGTCGCCGTTCCCGACGGTGGAAAGGTCGAGTGTCGCGCCGGTCTCCCCCACGAGATCAACGCCGTTCTTCGTCCACTGGTAGCTCGTGGCGACCGTGTCTCCGTCGACATCATGCGACGTGACGGTCGCGGAGAGCGTGTCGTTCGTCTGCGGCGCGGCCTGGTCGATCACGACCGAGTCCACGACCGGAGCGGCGTTGCCCACGGTCGCGGTATCGGTGGCGGGAGCACCGTCGACGATCCCGTCGTTCGGCGTGACCGTGACGCTGATGCTCTGTCCGTTGTTGCCGTGGCCCGCGAGTGACAGATCGAACGAGTCGCTCGGTCCGCCATCCGGCGTCGTCTGCTGCACGATGCCGTCGACGCGCCAGACGTAGGTCAGCGCGATCCCGTCGCCGTCCGCGTCGCTCGTGGTCGCGTTCGCGGTCAGCGAGGCGTTCGTGCTCGGCGAGTGATCGTCCAGAGACACGGTCGCGGTCGGCG
Organism: uncultured Actinomycetes bacterium; assembly: GCA_963736335.1. Classification (GTDB taxonomy): domain Bacteria; phylum Actinomycetota; class UBA4738; order UBA4738; family HRBIN12; genus JBBQVZ01. The sequence goes on from CAVTOC010000006.1 coordinate 646,673, forward strand.
CCGTGTTGGCGACGGAGACGGGTGCGGACGTGACCGGCGCCGAGATCGCCGTCCCGTCCGATACGCTAACGCGAACCCGGATCGCGTCTCCCCTGTCGCCGTTGCCTGCCACCGACAGATCGATGGTGGCGCCGGTTTCGCCGCTGATGTCGTTGCCGTTGCGCATCCACTGGTAGCTGATGGTCAAAGGGTCTCCATCGGCATCGTTCGACGCGACGGTTGCGGTGAGCGAGTCGTTCGTCTGTGGCGAAGCCTGATCGATCGCGACCGAGTCCACCACCGGAGCGGCGTTGCCCACGGTCGCGGTGTCGGTGGCGGGAGCACCGTCGGCGGACCCGTCGTTCGGCGTCACCGTGACGCTCACGCTCTGTCCGTTGTTGCCGTTGCCGACCTGCGACAGGTCGAAGGTGTCGGTGAGCGATGTCGTCGTGGTGGTCTGCCGCGTGGCGCCGTCGACCTCCCACATATAGGTGAGAGTCGCGGTGTCACCGTCGAGGTCGGTCGTCATCGCGGTCGCGGTGAGGGTCGCGTTGGTGCCCGGCGCGTGATCGTCGAGCGTCACGCCAGCACTGGGGGCGGTGTTCAGGATGGTCACCGGCGATGAGGTGAGCGGGCTTGAGGGGAGCGAGCCGTCCGACACAGTCACCCGGGCGCGCATCAGGTCTCCCCTGTCGCCGTTCCCGATCGTCGCGAGGTTGAGGGTCGGGTTCGTTGCCCCGGGGATGTCGGTCCCGTTCTTGGTCCACTGGTATTGGGTCGTCAACGGATCGCCGTCTGGGTCGTGCGACGTGACGGCCGCGGACAGGGTGTCGTTCGTCTGGGGCGAGGCCTGATCGATCGAGACCGAGTCCACCACGGGAGCCTGGTTCGTCGGGGCAGCGCCGAGCAGCATGCCGTACGTCCAGGCGGGGGCGGCGACCGTCGAGCCGTTGATGCCGCCGCCGGAGCTGTCCGCCACGACCGTTCCGCTCCCGTCGTTCATGTGCCACGAACCGACCAGGCCCGCGGCGGAGCTCACCTCGCTGTTCATCATGGACTGGATCTGACTCTGTGAGCGCGCGGTGCTCCAGATACGCGCCTCGTCGATCTGACCCGCGAAGAAGCCGTCGGCCACACCCGTGCTCGTGAGCGCGGACCCGATGGCGGTCGCCGACGTCACGGCGGCGTTCGCCGGCTGGCCGACCACGAGGGACCCGTCCGGAGCGCCGTCGAGGTACAGGCGCCACGTCGTGCCGTCGTAGGTGGCGGCCGCCTGGTGCCACACGTTCGAGGTGACGACCGTGTTCCCGATGATCGGGTGGTTCAGACTGGGAGAGGCTCCGGTCTGGGCCTCTTCGAAGTCCGCGGCGAGCTTGCCGGTCGCGGTGTCGATGCCGAAGAAGTAGTTGACGTCTTGGGCAGCGGTCTCGCCCTCGGCTCGCCCCTTGGTGATCAACGGGACCGCGGTCACGCCGCCGTTCCCGGTGCTCGTACCCAGTCCGGCCGCCGTCCGCCGGAACCACAGCTCAACCGTGAAGGTGGAGGAGCGGAGACCCGGGGACGCGCCCATCGTCACGTATTGGTTCGTTCCGTTGAACTGCACACCGCCGGTGGTGGGGAACGCGATCCCGATCCCCGGCGACCACGTCGCTGTCGGCGTGACCGTTCCGTTGTTCAGCGTGGAGTTGCCGGCGCCGTCCGCGGCGGTCGTGCCCGACGTGGCGTTCAGATGCCACAGGCCCAAGAGGCCGTTCGTGGGTCCGATCTCCGTGTTCATGCTCGCCTGGATCTCGCTCTGTGAGCGCGCGGTGCTCCAGATACGCGCCTCGTCGATCTGACCCGCGAAGAAGCCGTCGGCCACACCCGTGCTCGTGAGCGCGGACCCGATGGCGGTCGCCGACGTCACGGCGGCGTTCGCCGGCTGGCCGACCACGAGGGACCCGTCCGGAGCGCCGTCGAGGTACAGGCGCCACGTCGTGCCGTCGTAGGTGGCGGCCGCCTGGTGCCACACGTTCGAGGTGACGACCGTGTTCCCGATGATCGGGTGGTTCAGACTGGGAGAGGCTCCGGTCTGGGCCTCTTCGAAGTCCGCGGCGAGCTTGCCGGTCGCGGTGTCGATGCCGAAGAAGTAGTTGACGTCTTGGGCAGCGGTCTCGCCCTCGGCTCGCCCCTTGGTGATCAACGGGACCGCGGTCACGCCGCCGTTCCCGGTGCTCGTACCCAGTCCGGCCGCCGTCCGCCGGAACCACAGCTCAACCGTGAAGGTGGAGGAGCGGAGACCCGGGGACGCGCCCATCGTCACGTATTGGTTCGTTCCGTTGAGGGTGAGCGCGTTGGAGGCGGCGTTGGTGAACGTCGTCCCGGTGGTCCACGACGGCGCGTTGATCGCCGTCCCGTTGATCGCGGAGCCGGAACTGTCGTTGACGACGGTACCGGTCCCCTCGTTCATGTGCCAGACACCAGACAGACCAGGGGTTGCCCCGATCTCCGAGCCCATCCCCGCCTGCAACTGGCTCAGCGAACGTGCGTTGTTCCAGATGCGCGCCTCGTCAACCTGTCCCTGGAAGAAGCCGAGCGGCGTCTGGGTCGCGGCGGCCGAAGGCAGCGTCGACCCGATGACCGTCGCGGCCGTCGTCGCGATGTTCGCCGGACGGCCGACCGCCAGCGTCTTGTCGAGGGATCCATCCAGGTAGAGGTTCCACGTCGTGCCGTCATAGGTGGCCGCGGCGTGATGCCACACGTTGGACGTGACGACCGTGTTGCCGACGATCGGATGATTCATGCTCGGTTGAGCACCGGTCTGCGCCTCTTCGAAGTCCGCGACGAGCACACCGGTCGTGGCGTCGATCCCGAAGAAGTAGTTGATATCCGCGTCGGCGGTCTCGGCCTCGGCCCGCCCCTTCGTGATCAGTGGGATCGCGGAGGCGATGCCGTTGGTACCTGTGCCCTGTCCGACACCCGCGCCGGTCCGCCGGAACCACAGCTCGAGCGTGAACGCCGAGGAGCGCAAACCGGGTGACGCACCCATCGTCACGTACTGGTTCGTCCCGTTCAGCGTGAGCGCTCCGGTGGTCAGCGCGGAGGCCGACGGCCCGATCGGCAACAGGCCGATCGTGACGGCCATCACGACGGCAACGTGCGAGATGCGCCGAGCGGTCACACGGGGGAAGGCCATGTCGGGGTCTCTCTCCTTATCGGAAGGATGGAGGCCGCCGGACGGGGGTCAGCCGCCGACGGCCGTGTCCATCCGCACGTTGTCGTAGTTGACGGTGAAGGTCTTCGCTGCGGTGTCGCCGATCTGGATGCGCCCGATCGCCGTGGTGCCGGTGTCCGCCACCCAGTTTGTGACGATCTGCACACCGTCGCGGTACAGGTTCCACGTCGAGGTCGTGCCGACGGTGCCGCAGAGCTCCACACTGTGGAACCCCGTGCCCATCTGGACGCCCGAGCTGAACGAAGTGGCGCCGAAGTCCGACCGGATCTGCAAGGTTCCGTTGGAACCGACGAACACCTTGACGATCGCGCCGTTCGCCGACGTACGCAGCCGGAAGAGATCGATGTTCGTCCCGGCCGTCACGTTCACGCTCAGGCTGGTGCACGCGCTCATGACCGGCGAGGCGAGATCCTTGTACGCCGACGCGCTCTGACTCGTCACCTGGGCCCGGGCACTCGGCGCTGTTGGACTGCCGGTCGCGTTGTCGATCGTGAGGCGCGTGTTCGACGTCCAGTTCGAGAAGTTCCCGCTCGAGAAGTCGTCGGCGAAGATCGCCGAAGCGGCGGAGGTCACCAGGATCGGAGCCGAGGTCACGCTCTTCGCGCTCGGATTCGCGACGGAGTCCACCGCATCCACGGTGTAGGTGTGCATCGTGCCCGGTGTGAGTCCGGGGTCGGTGAACGTCGTCGAAGTGGTCGACCCGACCGGCGTGGAGCCGCCGTCACGGTACACGCGGTACGTGATCGGCGGAGACGCATCCGTGGACGCGGACCATGTGATCTGGATCGTGCCCACCGAGGGGCTGGTCCCGCTCGGTTGGCCAGGGACCGTCGGCGGGGTGGTGTCGGGCGCCTGGTTCTCACCCGGCGCCGTATCCACTCGCACGTTGTCGTAGTTGACGGTGAAGGTCTTCGCCGCCGTATCGCCGATCTGGACCCGCCCGATCCCCGTCGTACCCGTGTTCGTCGCCCAGGCGTTCACGATCTTGACGCCGTCGCGATAGAGGTCCCACGTGGTGTTCGATCCGACCGTGCCGCAGAGTTCCACGCTGTGGAACCCCGTGCCCATCTGGACGCCCGAGCTGAACGACGTCGCCGCGAAGTCCGAACGGATCTGCAGCGTGCCGTTCGTTGCCACGAACACCTTGATGATCGCGCCGTTCGTGGCCGTGCGCAGGCGGAACAGGTCGATGTTGCTCCCTGAGATCACATTGACGTTCAGGCTCGTGCATGCGGTCATGACAGGCGACGCCAGGTCCTTATAGGCGGACGCGCTCTGATTCGTCACCTGGGCCCGCGCGCTCGGCGCGACCGGAGACCCGGTCGAGTTGTCGATCGTGAGCCGCGTGTTGGACGTCCAATTCAAGAAGTCGCCGGCGGAGAAGTCGTCGGCGAAGATCGGCGGCGCAGCGCCGCTGCTCACCGTCGCCGTATCCGAGACGGGCGAGCCGGCCTCTGAGCCGTCGTTCGGCGTCACCGTGACGACGATCACGTCGCCCGGATCGCCGTTGCCGGCGGCCGACAGGTCGAGCGAGTCGGTCGAGGCCGACGTCGTCGTGGTCCGCTTGAGCGTCCCGTTGACGGTCCACGCGTACGTGAACGACACCGCGTCGGTGTCGGCGTCGGTGCCGACGGCGGTCGCCTGGAGCACCGCGTTCGTCCCGGGCGTGTGACTGTCCAATGCGACGGTGGCGCTCGGAGCCGTGTTACCCACCGTCACGGGCGCCGACGTCACCGGCGAGGAGTTCGCGGTTCCATCGTTCGCGGTGACCCGAAGGCGGATCAGATCTCCCTTGTCGCCCCGGCCCGCGATGGACATGTCGAGGACGGCTGCCGTTGCACCGGCGATGTCTGTGCCGTTCCGCGTCCACTGGTAGCCCAGCGTGAGAGGGTTGCCGTCCGCGTCGTGGGCGGCGACCGTCGCGCTCAGCGTTGCGTTCGTCCCGGGCGATGACTGATCGATCACCACGGAATCGACGACGGGCGGGGTGTTCGCCGGCGGCGCACCGCTGAAGACCGCATAGCGCTGCTGGTTGACGCCCGTCACGATCGTGAAGCCGCCGCCGACGTAGAGCCGGTTCCCCTGGGCGATCATCGCCACGACCGCGATGTTGGTGTTGACGGTCGGCGTCCAGTCGGCCCGGAGCGCACCCGTGTTGGGGTTGAAGGCGGCGAGCCGGCCACGCGGTTGTCCCGACATGTTGTCGAAGTGGCCACCGGCGTAGACGACGCCTCCCATGTAGGCGACGTCGGTGACGTCACCGTCACCCTGGGCAAGCCAGAGCTGGGCACCGGTGTTGATATCGAACGCGACCACCTGGTTGCCGCCCGCGCCGGTTCCGACTCCCACGAACACCCGTCCGGGGCCCTGCGCGATGCCCTGCGATGCGTCGCTCGGATGGCCGCTCCACGGGAGCATCGTGCCCGTCGTGGCGTCGAGCGCTGCGATGAAGTTGCTCGGAGCACCGCCGACCGTTGTGAAGTCCCCGACCACGATGATCCGGCCGTCCGGAGTGACAAGCATGTCGCGAGGCGACTGGTCGACGCTCGGATCCCACGTCGTGAGCGATCCGTTCGTCGCGTCGAAGGCCGCGAGTCGAAGGCGGGCCGTGTTCGATCCACCCTGACCTGCAACTGAGGTGAACTGACCCCCGACGTAGACGCGGTTTCCCAGCGTCACGATCGTGCGGACCAACGAACTCACCGTCGGGCTCCAGGAACGGACGGCGCCCGTGGTTGCGTCGATCGCCGCGATCCTGGTTCGGGTGAGCGTCGCGACGTGCTTGAACTGCCCACCCGCGTAGATCGTGGTTCCGTCGGGAGACGCGGCCAAGGCCTGGACGACACCGTCGGCGCCCGGGTCCCACGCCATCGGCTGGCCCGTGGTGGCATCGATCGCAGCAAGGTATTGGCGCGGGACGATCTCGCCGTTGTGTCCGAGGAGCTGCGTGAAATCGCCACCGATATAGACGACGTTTCCGACGCGGACCAATGCGTTGACCCGGCCATTGACCTGGAACGTGCTGTCGGGGACGGCCGACACGACGGCCGCGGAGACCACCGTTGCCGCGGAAACCAGCGTGCCCGAGACGGTGCCGTCGTTCGGAGTGACCTCGACCGAGATCGCGTCGCCATCGTCGCCGTTCCCGGCGACGCTGAGGTCGAGGCTATCGGTCAGGGACGCCGTCGCAGCCGTGGTCTTCACGACGACGCCATTCACCTTCCACACGTACGTCGATGTCACCCCGTCCCCGTCCGCGTCGACAAGGGTGGCCGTCGCCGTAACCGTTTGATTGGTGCTCGGCGGCGCCGGACTGAGCACCACGGTCGCGATCGGCACGGAGTTCTGCACCGTGACAGCCGAAGACGTCACCGGCGTCGAATCGTTCACACCGTCGCTCGCCGTCACCCGCACACTGAGCTGGTCGCCCCGATCGCCATTGCCGACGGTCCCGAGGTTGAGCGTCGAGCCAGTGGCACCGCCGATCGGCGAGCCGTTCTTGAGCCATTGGTACGAGAGCGTGACCGCCTGGCCCTCCGGGTCGTGGCTGGTCACGGTGGCCGTGATCGTCTGGTTCGTGGTGGGGGCCGCGGGGTTCACCACGACGGAATCCACGACCGGTGGCGTGTTCGGCGGCGCACCGTGCACGGACGCCGTGCCGGAGTCGGTGAACGTCGCTCCCGGGATCGGGATGAACTGCCAGTCGTAGCTGGAAGGATGGAGCGTCAACTTCATCACGCCGAACGACACATTGTCCCTGACCTCGGTGTTCGGCTGGTTCTGCGTGAACGCCTGGTGGCTCTCGCCGCCGGTCCCGACCACGAACTCCTTGATGCCGTACGTCGAGTTGGCCACACCGGTCGCCGTCTGAGGGGCGAACCGCTCATACCCGTGCGCGTGCCCGTTCAGGACGATGTCGGCGCCGAAATCGTACAGAGCCTGCCAGATGTCCTGCATGAATGTGTTGTTGGCGTTGCTGCTGAACAGGGGCTTGTGCCACATCGCGATCACGTTCTTGTCAGCGTTGGCGGCAAGATCGGCTCGGAGCCACTGTTCTTGTGGAGAGCCAGCCTGGCATCCTCCGACCTGCGCACACTCGCTGTTCAACACGACGACGTGCCAGTGCGAGTCCACGTCATAGCTGTAGTAGCCGGTCGATGGGCTCCCCGCTGCCGCGCCGAAGTATCCGAAGTACCCTGCGGCGTTCGCCGTGTTGTACTCGTGGTTCCCGCTCACCGGACGCGTGCGAGCTAGGAACTGACCCCATGAGGCGCCGTAGCAGTTCTGGAACTCCGTGAGCGTTCCGTTCGGATACACGTTGTCCCCCAGCGTGAAGACCTGACCGGGGATCTGATCGACGAGCGCGGCGGTTGCCTCATCGGTGACGTTGGCGCAATCGGCGATGTCACCTGCGCCGACCAGGACGGGGTCGCCGGCGGTCGGCGTCGCGATGACTTCGTTCGACGCCGTCGAGGCGTTCGACGATTGATCGATGGCCGTGACAACGTAGTAGTAGTCCGTCCCGCCGGTGACGCCAGTGTCGGTGAAAGACGTTCCGCTCACGAGGGTTCCGCCGTTCACGGGGGTCCCGTTGACCGACACGCCGGGCGACGTCGCCCGATACACGTTATACCCGGCGAGGTCGGGCTCGGAGTTCGGGTTCCACGTCAAGGACACCTGGCCCCCGCCCGCCATCGCGACCAGGCCTTGCGGCGGCGTGGGCGGTGAGGAGTCGGGGTTGAACGGCGCGCCGTTCACCCACGCCGGGGCGTTGACGGCCGTGCCGTTGATGCCGGAGCCGGACGAGTCGGTGACGATCGAACCCGTGCCCTCGTTCATCCCCCACCGACCGATCAGCCCTTGGGCCGATGGGATCTCGAGGTTGCGGCCTGCCTGGATCTGCGACTGCGTGCGTGCCACGTTCCAGATCCGAGCCTCATCGACCACGCCGGCGAAGAAGCCGTCGGCGACTCCTGTCGAATTCATCGCGGTGCCGATAGCGGCATGCTGGATCGAGTCGGAGCGGGGGAAGTTCCCGACGGCCAGGACGCCGTCGGCGTTCCCGTCCAGGTAGAGGTGCCATGCCGAGCCGTCGTAGGTCGCGGCGGCATGGTGCCACACGTTGGACGTGACGACCGTGTTGCCGAATATCGGGTGGTTCAAGCCGGGGGTCGGCTGACCCGCGCCCTCCTCGAAGTCGGCGACGAGCTTGCCCGTGGCGGAGTCGATACCCAGGAAGTAGTTCATATCGACGTTGGAGCCGTCGTTCTCGGAGCGCCCCTTCGTGAGCAGTGGGATCGCGCTCGGGACGCCGCCGCTCCCGGTGCTCGTTCCGACGCCCGCGCCGGTCCGCTTGAACCAGAGCTCGAGCGTGAACGTGGACGAATCGAGGCCGGGGGCCGCCCCGAACGTCACGTACTGGTTCGTCCCATTCAGTTGCAGGCCGGAGCTCGGCGCGGTAGGCGTCGCGCTCGCTTCGTTCGACGCGCCTGACGCGTTGTTCGACGTGTCGACGGCCGTGACGATGTAGTAGTAGGTCGTGCCGCCGATGACGCTACTGTCGGTCAGCGACGTGCCGGTCAGGAGGATCCCGCCGTTCAGGGGGAGGCCGGCAACCGGAACTCCTGGCGTCGTCGACCGATAGACGTTGTAGCCGGCGAGGTCGACCTCGCTGTTCGCGCTCCACGAGAGCCCCACGTTCCCGGCCCCAGGTGTCGCGACCAGGTTCTGCGGCGCGGCGGGAGCGGTGGTGTCGGAGCTGATGGGGAAGCCCGCGACCCAGGTGGGCCCGGCGGTAAGCGTGCCGGTGTTGCCGCCGCCGGATGCGTCGGCGGTGGTGGTACCGGATCCTTCGTTCATGTGCCAGAGACCGGCAAGGCCCGCCGTCGCGCCGATCTCGGTGTTCATCGTCGACTGGATCTGTCCCTGCGAGCGCGCGGTGCTCCAGATCCGCGCCTCGTCGATCTGGCCCTGGAAGAAGCCCGCGGCCACACCTGCGGTGGTGAGGGCCGAGCCGATGGCGGTCGCGGACGTCACCGCGGTGTTGGCCGGCGCGTTGATCGCGAGCGTCTTGTCGAGGTTGCCGTCGAGGTAGAGGTTCCACGTCGTGCCGTCGTAGGTGGCTGCGGCGTGGTGCCACACGTTCGAGGTGACGACCGTCGTGCCCGTCACGGGATGGTTGAGACTCGGTGAAGCGCCGCTCTGGGCCTCCTCGAAGTCCGCGACCAACTGACCGGTCGTGGCGTCGATGCCGAAGAAGTAGTTGATGTCGGCCGCAGCGGTCTCGGCCTCGGCACGGCCTTTCGTGATGAGGGGGATCGCCGACGCGATGCCGCCCGTGCCGGTACTCGTCCCGACACCGGCTCCGGTCCGCTTGAACCAGAGCTCGACGGTGAACTGGGAGGATCGAAGCCCCGGAGAAGCTCCCATCGTGACGTACTGGCTGCTGCCGTTCAGCTGGATGGCTGAGTTGGTGACGACCTGCGGCGTCGCGGTGACCTCGTTCGAGGAAGCAGAACTGTTCCCGGAGGTGTCCACCGCGGTGACGACGTAGAAGTACGGGGTCCCGGGAGTCCCGGTCAGATCGGTATAGGTGGTCCCGACCTGCGGCGTCGCACCGTTCAGCGGCGTACCGCTCGTCGGCACGCCGGCGGACGTCGCCCGATACACGTTGTAGCCCGCCAGGTCCGCCTCGGTGTTCGCGCTCCACGACATGTTCACCGCGCCGGGCGACCCTCCTGCGGTCAGGTTCAGCGGAGCCGCTGGGGGCGTCGTGTCGAACGGAGCGCCGGCGACCCAGGTGGGCCCGGCGGTAAGCGTGCCGGTGTTGCCGCCGCCGGATGCGTCGGCGGTGGTGGTACCGGATCCTTCGTTCATGTGCCAGAGACCGGCAAGGCCCGCCGTCGCGCCGATCTCGGTGTTCATCGTCGACTGGATCTGTCCCTGCGAGCGCGCGGTGCTCCAGATCCGCGCCTCGTCGATCTGGCCCTGGAAGAAGCCCGCGGCCACACCTGCGGTGGTGAGGGCCGAGCCGATGGCGGTCGCGGACGTCACCGCGGTGTTGGCCGGCGCGTTGATCGCGAGCGTCTTGTCGAGGTTGCCGTCGAGGTAGAGGTTCCACGTCGTGCCGTCGTAGGTGGCTGCGGCGTGGTGCCACACGTTCGAGGTGACGACCGTCGTGCCCGTCACGGGATGGTTGAGACTCGGTGAAGCGCCGCTCTGGGCCTCCTCGAAGTCCGCGACCAACTGACCGGTCGTGGCGTCGATGCCGAAGAAGTAGTTGATGTCGGCCGCAGCGGTCTCGGCCTCGGCACGGCCTTTCGTGATGAGGGGGATCGCCGACGCGATGCCGCCCGTGCCGGTACTCGTCCCGACACCGGCTCCGGTCCGCTTGAACCAGAGCTCGACGGTGAACTGGGAGGATCGAAGCCCCGGAGAAGCTCCCATCGTGACGTACTGGCTGCTGCCGTTCAGCTGGATGGCCTGGTTCCCCGCGGCGGATGCCGGCGATGAAGGCAGGATCACTGCCAGCAGTGCGGTGGACAGGAAGAAGGCGAGCAACCGAGCTCTCAAGGTTGTGGCAGACCGGGTCTTCAAGGTCGATCCCTTTCGTCGGGGCCCCTCAGGGTCTTGTGCTCGTGCGCATGTGGAGGTCGAGCGGGGTGGACGAGCCCATGCTTCTTTGCCGTTGACACGCGTCGGAGAGATGCCGAACGATCGGACATGTGGGTGGATCCTCCCGGGGGGAAGTCGTACGGGCTGGAGCCGTCCGAGCGGAGCCCCTTCGTCTTCGTCGTCGATGGCCACCGCGGGTGACGTAGTCCACCCGAGTGGTCATCCGTAGTTAGGAAGGTTGAGTTTCCATCACCCGGGACGACGACGCATCGGGCTTTGGTCGTAGGCCACAGGTCGGTGCCGAGGTGGACGCCGAGAAGCTCGGGGCATCGGAGCCCCGAGCTTCGTGGTTCGACGTCTGGTGGTTGAGCGGCTAGATGCGCGCCCGCCCCACGCACGTCTCACCGGTCGACGGGTTCGTCGCCTTCGCCACGAACTTGTCCACACCGGTCGAATCGCTGGGACGGCGGCGGACCGTGAACGAACCGCTCGCCCCCTGCGTCACGCGCGTGCCGGTGAAGATCCGCGAGCTGTTCTGCCTGATCTGGACGTACCAGGACTGACCGCTCACGTTCGAGTCGACCTCGAACTCCAGCTCCAGGCTGCTGTTGTCCGGCTCGAGCTTCATCTTCCACTCGCTCTGCGCCCGCAGCTGCCTCCGGCGTCGAGCATGTCGGGGACGCTCTCAGCATGCGGCCAAGACTGGGAAAAGGGACCGATAACCCCCTCGGCGTTCTCGGCCGCGTTCATGAGCAACCGGTACGCTGCTCGGCGGAGGCGTCAGGGTTCCTGGTGGGCCCCGCGGTCTTCAACACCGTTGTGGGGGCGCAAGCTCCCAGGCGGGTTCGATTCCCGTCCGCCTCCGCCAACGTTCAGTCATACCCGGGTTGACCTGCGCGGGGCTCTTCTCGGCTTGGCCTTGCCATCAGCGGTGTCGTAGAGCTCGAGGACGCCTCCTCATCCAACGACGCCTTGTGAACAGCACACTCCATGCTGACTCCGGCTCAGGCGAACGGCACGGCGAAGTCGCAGTAGGGGGCGCTCGTCTCAGTGACCGGCTCGCTCGCGAGGTAGGTGATCCGCACGCCGAGATCCTCGGGCTTGAGGACCAGACGTTCAGGGTCGATGCCGTGCTCGGCCGCCCACGCGTGCAATGCCTCCGACGCGAGCTGCCACTGCACTGCAGGGTTCCCTCCCGGTCCAGCTGGTAGCGCGTCGTTCGGTATCGCGACGTACGCCTCGCGATGTGCGGGTTCGGTCCGCAAACTCAACTCCGGGTAATGCGATGCCAGCGCCTTCGCGTCCGACTCCGGGACCGGCTTGCACATCTCAACGGGGCCGTCGCTGTCGGCGCTTACCTCACCCCAGTAGATGGTGAACATCGCGCCTTCTCGCCCGTTCATCTTCGGTAGCGGTCGCTCGCGCAGGATCGCGATGAATTCCTTGCCGAGCGCCCATGCGCCCTGTTCGTCGACACTGCGCTTCAGGCAGAGCAAGCTCCGCTCGGGCATCTCTCGCGTAGCGACCTCGTACATGACAGACCTCTTTCCGCTCAGTCGGTTGACGAGGTAGTCGGCGAGCGCGCGGCGCGCGTCGTGGGCGGACTCGACCTCCCGCCAATGCGCCGCTATCCGCTCTGCGACAACAGCCGGATCGCATACGAGCAGTTCCTTGATCGCCGCAAGCGGCAACCCAAGCTGACGCAACATCGCGACGAGGCGCGCTGTTTCGAGCTGCGCGGCGTCGTAGTAGCGATAGCCGGAGGCTTCATCGACACGCGCGGGAACCAGCACCCCAAGTTCGTCGTAGAGACGCAGCGCCTTAACCGACAGACGTGAGCGCCTTGCGAACTCGCCGATGCTGACTTCTTCCACGCGTCATACTCCCCCGTCATCGAGCCGAACGGCTCGACACATCGAGTGTGCGGCCTCCCCAAGGGGGAGAGTCAAGTTCACATCCCCGTCCGCCTCCGATGGGATGAGATCGTGGCGCAGAGCGTCGCGTGGGAGCTCGGGGGCGACGCCGGCGAGGCGGTGCGCGAGCACGAGAGGGCCGTGCTCGAGGCGGGCGGCGTGGCGCTTCGCTACGGCCAGTTCTACGGACCGGGGACCTACTTCGAGGACGAGGAGCCATCCCCGCCGCGCATCCACGTGGATGAGGCGGCCCGCCGAACCGCGCCGGCGCTCGGTGCCGCGCCGAGGGTGATCATCATCGCCGAAGCGTGATCGACGCGACGGTGGGTAGGCTGGAGACCATGCAATCGCAGCTCCAGGAGATCGCCGACCGGATCGACTCGACCGTCGAGGAGCTGCTGGCGTTCCTCGACTCCCCCTCCGGCCGAAGGCTGCGCAAGCGCCTGGCCACCGGGCTGATCATCTCCGTGCCGCTGATCATGCGGATCCCCTGGCTCCGCCGAACACCGCTCGGCAGGCTGATCGAGGTGGGAGGCGGAGCGGCACTCGTGATGAAACTCGCCGAGCTGATCCGCGACTGGGAACGCGACCACCCAGACGGCGCGCAACCCCAGGTGATCGACGTTCCCCCCGTGCCTCCCGCCTGAGCTCGCTCAGGTCGACGAGCGCGCTCGCCGTCCCGTCGCGTGGATCACCTCTCGGGCCGCGCGCAGCCCCGTCTCGACGCCGCCGTTGAGATAGCCCTGGCTGTACGTGGACGTGTGCTCACCTGCGAAGTGCACGTTGCCCTGCGGGAGCCCCATGTAGCCGAAGAAGCTCGTCCACTGCCCGGGCAGGAACGCCGCGTAGGAGCCCTTCACCCACGGGTCGTCCACCCATGAGTCCAGCCACGAGCGCCCGTTGTACGAGTCGCGTATCCCGGGGAGGTACGTGTCGAGGAACGCCAGCGCATCGTCGACCACCCCCGGGGGTGCCGACGCGTGGGGCTCGTCGACCGGATAGCCGGCCCCGGTCTTCCCGCCCGAGAAGATGGTCAACAGCCCGCCGGGCCCCGGCTCCGCCAGGGCGCTGTCCCAGCTGTCGGTCTTGGGAACGTCCAGGTCGAACAGGCCGTTCCACCCGAACGTCGGGAACCGGTCCTCGAACTGCAGGAGCACCTTCGCGTTCGTGCCCATCCCGAGCTCGTCGATCGCTCGCATCCGATCGTGGTCGAACCCCGCTCCCGTCAGGTCGACGTCGCGGAGCGTGGTGAACGGCAGGCAGAGGACGACGTGGTCGGCGACCACGGGTGACGCCACGCCTCCGAAGTCGAGCTCGTACGTTCCGTCGGAGCGTTGCCGCATCGCCTCGAGCGGCGACTCGAGGTGAAGCGCGCCTGAAGGCAGCAGGTCGGCCAGCATGTTCGGGACCTGATCGTTCCCACCCCGGATGTGGTAGCGCTCGTCGGCGGGTCCACCCGGGTACGGCGTGATGTACGTGTCGAGCAGCGTGATCGCCGACGTGTCCTCGGGGTCGATGCCCCAGAACCCGGTGAGACCGATATCCATCGACAGGCCGAGCAGCGACCCGCTCCCGCCCGGAACGTTGTCGTCCATCCACTCGCGCATCGTCATCTGGTCGAACGCTTTCGCCGCCGGTCCCGCTTGCCCCCAGCGATAGGGGCCGACCTTCTTCGCGTCACGCATGAGCCGCCGGATCACCACGTCGAAGTGCGCGTGCACCGCGTGACGATCCCGCTGTTCGCCCTCGAGCACCAGGAGACCGGTCACGTCGCTTTCGTCCGAGTAGGCCGGGAACAGGTCGTCCAGCTGGAGACCGAGCGCGGCGACGAGCCGGCGGAGCTGCACGTGCCGCGTATCGACGAACTCCCCTCCGTGCTCGGCCACCTGGCCGTCAGCGAACGACCGAGCGGACCAGCACCGGCCCCCGACGCGGTCGCGGGACTCGTAGAGGTCGGCCGGGATGCCGTGCTGCTGCAGTTTGTAGGCACAGGACACCCCGGCGAGCCCGGCGCCCACCACGACGACGCGCGGATCGTGGGCCCCGCGGCGACGCGGACGCGCCAGCGCGGCGAGCGGCCGTGCAACGGCCAGCCCCGCTCCCAGGACGCCGGCACCCTGCAGCACCTGACGCCGGCTGAGCTGCAGGCGCTGGAGCTGGATCGCCTCGTCCAACGACAGGGGCCGATCCTCCGGAAGCGACGCGTAAACGTCGGCCAGCTCGCGCATCGCCCGCATCAAGGGTGTCCGTCGTCCCACTCTGCCGCCTCCCGATGTCCGGCCCTCAGACCGGCTCGTCCTCGAGCTCGAGCACGGGATCCATCTCGTCCGGTTCGAGCGTGCCCACCGTTTCCTTGTGGATGGCGCGACGGTACAGCAGGAGCGTCGGAAGCTGTAGCGCGGCCGACGCGACGAGCGCGAGGGGGACCCCGATGCCCCCCGCGATCGCGCCGAGCACCGGCCCCCCCGCCGTCTGCCCCACCGCCGTCTGCCCCACCGCGTCGGCCTGACCGCCGACCGAGTTGATCGTCGCGCGGGTCTTCGGATCAAGCCCCTGGTTGATCCATACCCGGAACACCGGATCGCGCACGCTCCGGAGCGCGCCGACCACCCACATCGCCGCGAGCGCCACCCAGAACTGCCCCGTCAGCGCGAACGCGATGACACTAAGGACCAGGAAGACGTCGATCGCGGCCAGGATCCGCGCGACGGGGACGTGACCTTCCCTCCTCGGGCATCACGATCCAGAGCGCTGCAGCCAGCAGCAGCTGACCGGCGCCCGCCACGAGGATCGGCAACGCGAGGTTCACGGTCGCGAGCGCCACGCCCGCGACGATCCCCGCCAACGCGGCCGCATGCCAGAACTGATCGTCCCGGAGGTACAGCGGTCGAGCGGCAGTCTCCCCGACCTCGTCCGTGAGCCACGCGACGTCGGCGCCGCTCTCGAACGTCGCGAAGCTCCCCCAGATCAGTTGCGAGGCAGCTGCCATCCCGAAGCTGTGCGAGAACCCGAGGAGCAGGAACCCGATGCCCCCCCGCCCAGGCCGATGACGATGGACGTGCGCCGACTGATGGTGTCGGCCACGATACCGGTAGGCGTTTCGAACAAGAGGTACGAGCCCTCCAAGACCGTCCCCAACAGCACCAGCTGGAACGGACCGAGGCCCAATCGCAGGATGAGGAACACGCTGAAGATCACGCCCATCATCCGCGAGAAGAACCCGTTGATCGCCATATACGCGAGGAACACGGGGACGGCGCGCATCCGTCGGTTCATCCTTCGTCCTTCCGACGCCGGCCAAGCCGGCGCTGATAGGGCGCCGAGAACGGGGGCGTTCGTGGACCTTCGGATGCGACGAACGGTCCAGCCCAGCCGTCACGCGACGCGAACAGCCGAACACAGAGGTCCGGCAAAGGTCGGTGAGGTCGTTGGCTATACCGCTGTCATGCTCGAGCGAGTTTCCCGGACGTCCCGGGGCGTGTCAACCGCGACCGACGGCGGGGCCGGCTACATGTTGTCGGTGATGCGGAAGAACGCTTCGTCCTCGTCGCGTCGCTTCCCTCGCATATCGGCGAGCGCGGCCAGCGCACCCGCCCACAGGACGAAGAACCCCACGGTGAGGCTGACCAGTCCGCCGATCTCATAGATGCCGAGCACCATCAGGACGAACCCGGCGATGAGGAGTGCGTCGGCGATCAGCTCGCGGAGCCGGATCGACCGTTTTCGGATCTCGGGGCGGCGAAGGGTATCCACGATGCTCCGATCTACTCGGTTCCTACCCTAAGAGGGTAGGCCTCCGCGTCGCCGACCCGCAACCGCACCCACGTCGCGATATGCGAGCATCGATCCGTGCCCGACGCGACCGTATCCGCCGCACACGACGAACGACCGTTCGCCGTTCTCGATGTCGGGTCGAACTCGGCCCGGATGATCGTCTTCCGGCTGCGGGAGGGCGAGCACCTCGACGTGATCGAGGACGCGCGCGCCCCGCTCAGGCTGGCGCGCGAGCTCCATACCGGAGCCGAGCTCGGTCCGGAGGCGATCGAACGAACCCTTGAGGCGCTCAGGGATTTCCGCGCGGTCGCGGAAGGGGCAGGTGCCGATCGGATCCTCGCGGTCGCGACCTCGGCCGTCCGCGACGCGCTCGACGGACATATCCTGCTCGAGCGTGCACGGGAGCTCGGGGTTCCGCTCGAGATCATCGACGGCGACACGGAGGCCCACCTCGGTTTCATCGGCGCCGTCCACGACCTTCCGGTCGCGAGCGGCGCGACGCTCGACGTCGGTGGGGGAAGCGCCGAGATCTCGCGGTTCCGCGAGCGCCGTCTGAACCGCTCGTGGATGTTCGAGCTCGGGTCGCTCAGGGTGAGCGACCGGTTCCTCGAGGACGACCCCCCGTCGGCCGCACAGCTGAAACGTATGCGGAAGCACGTGAGCGAAACGCTCCGCGCTGCCGACATCGAGGACTTGACGAGCGGCGAGGTCCTCGTCGGGATCGGGGGAACGGTTCGGAACCTGGCGAAGGTCGACATGCATCGGACCGAGCATCCACTCGGCTTGCTGCACGGCTACGAGCTCGGGGCCGATCGGCTGGAGACCATCCTCGTCGACCTGGCGGGCAAGTCCATGAAGCGCCGCGCGCAGGTCGCCGGCTTGAACCCCGACCGCGCCGACTCGGTGATCGGTGGCGCGGTCGTCTTGCTGGAGGTCATGTCCGCGCTCGGAGGCGATCGGATCGTCGTGTCCAGCCGCGGGGTACGCGAAGGGCTCGCGCTCGGCGGACCCGACGCCACCCTGCCGCCTCCGCGCTGGGTGCGCACGATCTCGATCGCCACGCTCTCCGCGCGGTTCGCCAGCTGGGACGTTCGAGCCGCGGAGCGCCGAACGATGATCGCCACGCGCTTGCACGACACGCTCGACCCCGAAGCGCGCGACGCGGTCCGCGAGATGCTGGTCCACGCGTCCACGGTCCTCGACGTTGGGCGAGCGATCGATTACTACGACCGCTTCGAGCACGCGGCCATGATCGTCACGTCGGCGGACCTGGGCGGGTTCACGCATGAGCACCTCGGCATCCTGTCGGCGATCCTGCGACAGGCGGACGACGACATCCGGCTCGGTCCGTACCGGCGGTTGATCGGCGTGGAGGACCGATCCGCGGTGCTCCGCGCCGCGACGGTCCTGGCGCTCGCAGACGAGCTGAAGCGTCGCATCCCACCCGAGCTGCGTGCCGTGATCGGATGCACCTGGCATCCCGCGGCCTTCGTCGTCGAAGGGCCGTTCCCGCCGGGCTGGCGGCCACGCGGCGTGGCCGATCGTTTCCGGCAGGTGTTCAAGCGACCGCTCCACGTGCTGTCCCGCCGACCGGCCTAGGATGACGTCGGCTGCGAACGAGGTGGACATGCGGATCCTGACGATCGACCTGGGTACCAGCGCGACGAAGGCCGCCCTGTGGTCGGAGGACGGCCCGAGCGCGACCGGACGGGCCCCCGTGGACGTCGAGCACCCGCGACCGGGATGGGCGGAGCAGGATCCCGAATCATGGTGGACGTCGACCATCGCTGCCTGTCGGCAACTCCCTCCGGAGGAGCTGTCGCAGGTCGACGCCGTCGGTTTCTCCACCCAACGCGACACCTTCGTCCCCGTGACGACGTCCGGGGAGCCCATCGGCCGGGCGATCGCCGCGGCAGATCGACGGGCGACGGAGGAAGTGGAAACCCTTGGCAAGGACTTCCACGTGCTCACCGGCGTGGTGCCGGACGCGGGTACCGTCGCGGCCAAGGTCGCGTGGGTACGCCGGCACGAGCCGGATCGATTGAGTGGTGGTCATCGCTGGATCCTGGGAGCCAGAGACCTGATGGTGTTCCGGCTGACCGGTCGCGCGATCACCGACGCCTCCGTCGCGTCGCGGACCGGCTTGATCGCCCTCGACGGAGCCGGCCTCGAGGGGGCGGATCTCCTCCCGGAGATCGTCGGATCGACCACGATCGTCGGCAAGGTTCTCCCTGAGGCGTCGGCGGCCATCGGCCTGAAGGCGGGAACGCCCGTCGTCGCGGGCGCGGGCGATCGAGCGTGCGAGGTGCTCGGCGTCGCGGCCACGACGGCCCGGCCCATGGTGTCCTGGGGATCAGTCGCCGGCGTGTCGGTTCCCGTGGGCCATGTGCCGGCTCCGGACCCGGGGATCTTCGTTTCCCGTGGAGCGCTCGGTGGCTACGTGATGGAGGCCGACCTTCCCTTGGCCGGCTCGGCGCTCGCGTGGCTGGGCCGGCTCACGGGTCTCAGTCCCGATCAGCTCACGCAGCAAGCGGACGACATCGACGCGGGCGCCGGGGGGCTCCTCGCGCTCGCCTGGCTCGGCGGGGCTCGGGCGCCGTGGTGGGAAGCTCGCACCGGTCTCACGTTCGTCGGGCTGACGTCTGTGCACACGGCCGCGCACCTGGCACGCGCGCTGGTCGAGGGGATCGCGTTCGATGCGGTCCGCTGTCTCGATCGTGCCGCACCCGATGCGGTCGAGCTCTCACTCGCCGGACGCGGGGCGGCGATGCCGCTGTGGCGTCGGGTGCTCTCCGGCGTGGCGAATCGGCCCGTCGTCGCGCGCTCGCACGGCGAGGCAGCCTCCACGGGCGCCGCGATCGTCACGGGGAGCGCGTTGGGGGTGCATCTGGACGCCGACCGGCTCGACCCGGTGTCGACGCGCGAGCGTCCGTTCGACTCCGACGTCGTGGCGTACGGCGATCTGCGGATGCGACACGAGATGGTGGCGCGCGCCACGGTCAGCGCGTTGATCGGCCGGTAGTCCCGACCTCGCCGGAGCTCACGGGATGAGACCGGCGGAGCGGTACGCGTCCTCGACGACCCGCATCACCACGCGGCCGTCCTCGCCGGACGGGCGCGGCTGGCGTCCCTCGCCGATCGCGTCCAGGAACTCCGCCACCTGCGCGCTGTACATCGGCTGCGTGCAGTGCTCGTAGTCGGCCGACGGAGCCTCCGCCGGCCAGATCCTCGCGTACCCCTTCGTCCCGTAGACCTCGGTGTCGGCCTCCAGTCCGCCCAGGTGAGGGTGCCACCATCCGGACTCCACGACGCTGTTCGTTCCGTTGTCCCACGCGATCATGACGACGCCGTCGTCGTCGACGGTGTAGCGGCCTTCCGCGTACCGCGTGCCGATGGTCGCGCAGACGCGGCCGGGCGCAGGATCGCCGAGCAGGTACCGGGCGGTGTCGATCGCGTGCACGCCCATGTCGACCAGCGCTCCTCCACCGGCGAGCTCCGGGTCGGTGAACCATCCGCTCGGGCCCCAGCCGGCGTGCACGCCGTAACCGTGGGTCTTCACGATCTCGCCGAGCTCTCCGGCCGCGATGCGCGCGCGCATCGCACGGACCTCGTCGCGGAACCGCCAGCAGTGCGCGACCATCAGGAACGCGCCACCCTCGTGCGATGCGGCGATCATCTCGTCGCATCCGGCCACCGACGTCGCCATGGGCTTCTCGACCATCACGTGCTTCCCGTTGCGCAGCAACGCGGCTGATTGCGGAGCGTGGAGCGCGTTGGGCGTCGACACGACGGCCGCCTCGACCTCGGGATCGGCGGCCAGCGCCTCCCAGTCGGTGGTCACGCGCGGGATCCCGTACCGCTCGGCGAACGCTCGGGCCGTCTCCTCACGATGGTTCGCGACGGCGACGATCACGTCACCGTGCTCGAGCACGCCGCGGGCGTGGAAGTCCTGGATCCACCCGCAGCCGAACAGCGCGACGCGGGTCATGCGGCGCTAGCCCTTGACGCCGGTGAGCGTCACACCCTCGACGAACGCCCGCTGGGCGAGGAAGAACAGGATGATCAGCGGGAGCATGAACATGATCGACATCGCCATGGTGAGGTTCCACTCGGTGCCGTGCCGCTGTTGGAACTCCGTGAGGCCGAGCGTCAGCGTCCAGAGGTGCTGGTTGTTCCCGACGAAGAGCAGCGGCGAGAACAGGTCGTTCCAGTTGTAGAGGAAGTTGAACAGCGCCACCGCGGCGATCGCGGGCTTGGCGAGTGGCACGATCACGCGCGTCATGATCTGGAACTCGCTCGCGCCGTCCACGCGGGCGGCGTCGGAAAGCTCCTCGGGGATCGTCATGAAGAACTGTCGCAGCAGGAAGATCGAGAACGCGTCGCCCAGGAAGCTCGGGAGGATCAGCGGGGTCAGGTGGTCGATCTGGCCCAACCGCACCCACAGGACGTACAGCGGGACGATCGTCACCTGAACGGGAAGCATCAACGTCGAGAGCACCAGGAGGAACGCCACCTGGCGACCCTTCCAGCGCATCCGTCGCGAGTGCATAGGCGACGGGGATGCACGACAGGATGATCCCGACCGTCGACAGGAGCGCGATCTGCAGCGTGTTCCACGTGTACAGGAAGAACGGCACCCGATGGAAGACCTTCGCGAAGTTGCTCCACACGAACGGGTGAGGGATGAACGAGGGCGTGACGGCCTGTTCGCTTGGTCATCAGCGCCGTCATGACGATGAAGAAGAACGGTGCCAGGAACATCGCGGCGAACGCGATCAGGATGGCGTGTTGCCCGACGGAGCTGAGGAAGCGGTGTCGCTTCACGTGCGGGGGGATCGGACGGGAGTCGATCGCCGGGGATCGCGCCGAGATCGAACGCCTCGCCGACCTCTTCGAGCCTGGTTCCCTGACCACCGATGGTCGTCATCGGAACCCGCCTCCCTGGTAGTGGACCCATCGTCGCGACCCCTTCACGATGGCGAGCGTGCAGATCATGGTGATGATGAACAGCACCCACGCCATGGCCGACGCGTAGCCCATGCGGAAGTCCTGGAATCCCTGTTGGTACAGGTAGATCGCAGTAGAAGAGCATCGAACCTTGGGGCGCGCCCAGGTTGGCGGCCGCCTCCGTCACCGAGCTCCCCGTCGCCGCCAGGCTCGCCACGTACGCCTGCGTGAAGAGCTGGAACCCGTAGATCACGCCGATGACGAGGGAGAAGAAGATCACCGGCGAGATCATGGGCAGCGTGACGAACCGGAACTTCTGCCGGCCGTTCGCGCCTTCGATCTCCGCCGCCTCATAGAGCTGCCGGGGAACGTCCAGCAGGCCGGCGAGGAAGATGATCATCGCGTCGCCGACACCCCACAGCCCGAGCATGACGAGACCCCACTTGGACGAGTTGGGACCGTAGAACCACAACGGAGGCTTGGCGACGCCCAGAGTGCATCAGGATCTGGTTGACGGGCCCGAACGACGGGTTGAAGACGAGCACGAAGGCAAGCGCCGCCGCGGCGGGCGGGGCCATCGACGGCAGGAAGTACAGCGTGCGATACGTCCGCGACCCCGACCGAGGCAGCGTCAGCAGCCAGGCCGTGAAGATCGCGAACGCGATCCGCAGCGGGACCCCGACGATGATGATCCAGATCGTGTTGCGGAACGCCAGCCAGAAGAACGGGTCCTTCGTGAACATGAACGTGTAGTTCTGCGGTGCCGATCCACACGGGCTGTTCGAGCAGGCTGTACTTCGTGAACGAGAAGTACAGGCTCGACACCATCGGATACAGGATCAGCAGCAGGAACCCGAGGATCCACGGCGACATGAACAGCAGCACCGTCAGGCCGCGCTTGACGTTGCGCTTCCGGGGCCGACGCACGATGGCGTCGGCCCCGGAGGCGATCCCCGATCCCTGCTAATCCGGTCGTGCTCGTCGCACGTTCCTCTCGCTAGATCGCCGCTTGCGCGAGTAGATCGTTGATCTGCTTCGCGACGCTCGTGAGGCCAGCGTCGAGGTCCGTTTCCTTCCCTGCCTGCCAGTTCGCGGCGAACGCCCCAGGATGTCCTGATCCGCCGCGCCGATGGCCGACGGCTCCTTGTAGTGGGAGTTCGGGGTTCTCGAAGATGTCCAGGAACGTCTGGAACTGCGGGGTCACATCCAGGTCCGGCGAGCTGAGCGAGTCGAGCGTCGTCGGCACGTTCCGGACGTTGTTGGCCATGTACACCAGCGTCGGCGGTGTCCGTCGCCATGTAGTCGACGAGCAGCCATGCCTCGTCGGGGTGCGGCGAACCCTTCGGGATGCCGATGATCGTGCCGCCGACCGGCCCGCGCCCGTAGGTGGTCCACCTGATCGTCGGGCAACGGAACGGAGCCGTCGCGTATTGCAGATCAGGCGCCTCGTCAGCGATGAACGCCGTCCGCCACTCGCCGTCGAAGTTCATCGCCACCCGGCCGGTCTGCGAAGTCCTGTGCGCGTCGAGAACTCGTCTCCCGCATCCAGCCACGAACCGCTGCAACTGGTCGGACCCCGTCTGGAAGTCGCCGCCTCCGTATACGTTTGCGATGAAGTCGTGCTGCCATTGGAACATGGCTTTCCACGCGGGGTCGGTGTCCACCACCGATCTTCGTGCCGTCGTCGTTGTACCACTTCGCGCCGAAGAGGTTCCCCAGGTTGCGGCGTGCTGAACTCGTAGTGGCCGAACCACGGGACGAAGCCGGCGACCTTGATCGATCCGTCGGAGTTGAAGACCGTGAGCTTCTTCGCGTCGGCCTCGAGCTCGGTGAGCGTCTTCGGGCGCGTCCGCGATACCCGCCTTCTTGAACATATCCGTGTTGTAGTACAGGCCCGTAGGCGTCCGTGAGGAACGGGAACGCGCAGCGGCTCCCGCGAAGCTCGTGTAGGCCTCGACCGACGGCGGGAACTGGCTGACGTCGAACCCGCTCTGCTCGATGTACGGGTTCAGGTCCTGCCACGCGCCGGAGGCGCAGAACTGTCCCACGCTGTCCAGCGTGAACGAGAGGACGGCGTCGGGCGGGTTGCCGCGTTGATCGAGGCGATGATCTTCTGGTCGTTCACGCCACCCACGCTGTTGACCGTGATCCAGGGGTACTTCTCCGTGAAACCGTTGAAGATCTGGTTGAACTGCTGGAGCTCGCGACCGGTCCAGGCGCCCCAGATCGTGCAACGTCACCGGTGCGTGCGAGGTACCGCTGCCCGTGTCGATCGCGGACGGCGCATCGCTGCTGCCGCCGCCGGCGGTGCACGCCGCGGTCACCAGCGCGAACGTCGTCATGGCGATGAGCCATCGCTTCATGTCTCGTCTCCCTCCTCTGGGATCGGGACCAGGGTCCCTGATCCCCTCGCTCTTCATCCAAGTACGATCCCGCGCGACGTCCGGGATCATGCGGACGCCTCTCCTCGTGCGAACAGCTGATCCTGCGCGGCCTGCAGCGCCATCGACACCGAGCCGTAGAGCGTCGCCTCCTGCTGCAGGGTCGAGCACTCCACCCGAGGGCGGAACGGCGACAGCTCACGCAGCTCGCGGGCGACAGGATCCAACAGGAGGTCACCGTTGGAGCCGATGCCGCCACCCAGGATCACCAGCTCCGGATCGACCACCGACGCCACCGCGACGATCGCGAGCGCGATCCGATGCGCCTCGGCAGCGACCACCCGGCGAGCCTTGCGATCGCCTCGCCGAGCCTCCTCGAACACCTTCTTCGCGGTCAGCGGCGGCGGCATCCCCAGCCGGCGCGCGTCGGCGACGACCCCGGTCGCGCTCGCCGCGGCATCGAGGGCTCCACGACGTCGGCTCGACGGGTCTCGGAGATCGGTCTCGGCCAGCGGCATGTATCCGACCTCGCCGGCCGCGCCGGCGCTCCCCCGGTACAGCTCGCCGTTCAGAACCATTCCCATCCCGACGCCGGTGCCCAGATGCAGATACACGAAGTCGTCGACGCCCTTGCCGAGTCCCTGCCACTGCTCGCCGATCGCGGCGAGGTTCACATCGTTCTCGAACGCGATGTTCGTCCCGAGCTCGTGTTGAACGAGCTCGACCAGCCCCTGCCGTCCCCATCCCGGCAGCGCGTATGCGAGTGAGACCTGACCGCGCTCCGGCTCGAACACGCCGGGGCTCCCGACGACCGCGAACGTCACCTGCCCCCACTTGATGCCGGCATCGGCGGCAAGAGCGTGCGCGATGGCGCCGATCTGCGTGATGAGGGTCTTCGCGCTCTTCACCTGGGCGCGCTCGTCCCGGCGGGCGACGAACTGACCGGTGACGTCGGCGATCGCGGCACGAACCCAATCCCTGCCGACGTCGATCCCGACGACCCATCCTGCCTGGGGGTTCAACTCGTAGAGCAGGGCGGTCGGGCCCTTCCCGCCGCTGGTGCGGCCGGCCTCCCGAACCAGGCCGGCGTCGAGCAACGTCAAGAGTGCCTGCGACACCGTGGGTTTCGACAGCGCGGTCTCGCGGGCGATCTGCGCACGCGAGACGGGGCCAACCCGCCGGACGCTCTCGAGGACCGTCCGCTCGTTGATCGCCCGAAGCAGGCTTGGGGTGCCACCGACGGACGTGCGCTCGACGCTCGTTTCGCCCTCCCCCCAGCGCAAAGGAAACTTTCCTAACTATTGCGGCGGATGCTACGCTGCGCCATTCGCCGGAGTCAAGACAGGTCCGTGCGGCGCCGGTGGCGTGCAAGATGCGTATGCACAGAAGGCACCCGGCACGTGAGCCGATACGTCAGGAGGGACACGAACCCATGAAGGAACTGGCGATCAGTGGCGGCACGCCGGTCCGCTCGAGCGCCTACCCGGCATGGCCGAGCGGCGACGATCGAGAGATCGAGGCGGTCACCGACGTCATCCGCAACGGCGAGTGGGGTGGATTCCCCGAACCCGGGCGCTACGGCGGGCGGTTCGAAGAGGCGTTCGCCGCCTACCAGGGAGCGACCCACGGCATCCTGATGTCGAACGGCACCATCACGATGGAGGTGGCGCTGAAGGCGCTGGGGATCGGATGGGGTGACGAGGTCATCATCCCTGCGCTCACGTTCGCGGCGACCGCGTACGCGCCGATCGCCGCGGGAGCGCTTCCCGTCATCGTCGACGTCTCCCCGGACACGTGGTGCATCGATCCCGATCTGGTGGAGGCGGCCATCACGCCCGCGCACCAAGGCCATCATGCCCGTCCATCTGGGGCATCAGATGGCCGACATGGACCGGATCATGGCGATCGCGGCGAAGCACGGCCTGGCCGTCGTCGAGGACTGCGCGCACGCGCACGGACAGCAGTGGCAGGGCAAGGGTGCGGGCTGCATCGGCGACTTCGGTTCGTTCAGCCACCAATCCTCGAAGATCCTGACCGCCGGCGAAGGTGGGTCGCTCCTCACGAGCGACGACGACCTCGCCCGCCGGGCCCACTCGCTGATCGACTGCGGCCGCGCGAAGGACCCGGATGAGAAGGAGTACACGTTCGGCGCCAACTACCGGCTCGGCGAACTCCACGCGGCGCTCCTGGTCGTCGCGATGGAGCGGTTCCCCGAACAGCAGGCCCAGCGCGCGGATGCGGGCAGGCTGTTCGAAGGGTTGGTGGCGCAGGTGCCCGGCGTCCGCGTGATGCCGGTGGACGCGAGGGTCACGCGCTGGTCCTTCTACAACTACATCCTCGCGATCGACCCCGACGCGTTCGCGGGCCGCACGAACGAGATCGTCTGTGCCGCTTTGGAGGCCGAGGGCATCCCGGCCGAGGTGCAGTACCCGTCGATGAACCGCTACGAGCTCTTCCAGCCGTCGCTCTCTCGCCTACCGGTCTGCGTGGAGTTCGCCGACCGGTTGGACCCGCAACGGATGTCGTTCCCGGTGGCCGAGGCAGCCGGTCAACGGGAGTCCGTGTACTTCATGGAGAACGTCTTCCGCGACGGGACGAAGGGCGTCGAGGACGCCGTCGAGGCGGTCGCGAAGGTCCAGCGGCACGCCGACGAGCTGCCCAAGGGGTAGCAAGCCCCGGTCGTCAGCTCCCGGGGAAGAACCGGGGCAGATGGTCCCGGTTGGCGTCCAAGAGCGCGCCGAGCAGCGGCTTCGCCGTGTCGTAGTCACCGATGAGCGGGTTCGTCATCAGCGCCTTCAACGCGTCCCCGCGGTCGCCGGACATCGCGGCCTTCGCCGTGAGGAGCTCGTAGGCCTTCGCGTGCTCGACCAGCCCGAGCATCTCGGGCGGCAGAGGATCCACGGCGAGTGGGTGCGCACCATCGCGATCGACGCGGGCCGCGACCTCGACCACGGCATCGTCCGGCAGGTTCGGCACGGCGCCGGCGTTCCGCATGTTCACCACCTGGATGTCGTTCGTGCCCGCGTGGAGCGACGCGACCAGCGCCGCGGCCGCGTCGCTATAGAACGCGCCGCCCCGCTCCTCGAGCAGCTTTGGCTTGGTGTCGAGCGCCGGGTCCTTGTAGAGCTCGAGCAGCCCGGCTTCGATCTCCATCACCTCTTCCGCGCGCGTCTTTCCCGTCCGTTGCTGCTCGAGGACGCGATCGGTCAGGTAGTAGTAATGCAGGTAATACGACGGGATCGCACCGATCTCACGGATGAGCTCTGCCGGCATGCTGGTCTCGTCGGCGACGAGGTCGATCGCGAGATCCAGGATCTCCGGCAACCGGTCGATGCCGTCAACCAGGACCTTGCGCTCCCACGTGAGGTGGTTGAGCCCGACGTGCTCCAGCTGCACCTGCTCTGGCCCCACGTCGAAGTGAGCCGCGAACCGCCGCTGGAACCCGATCGCCACGTTGCAGAGGCCGAGCGCGCGATGACCTTCGTCCAGCAACGCTTGGGTCACCAACCCCGTCGGATTCGTGAAATCCACGAACCACGCTCCGGGGTTGCCGCGACGAGCGGTTTCCTCCGCAAGCTCCAGCACCATCGGAACCGTGCGCAGCGCCTTGGCGAACCCGCCGGCGCCGGTGGTCTCCTGGCCGATGCATCCGAACCGGAGCGGGATCGTTTCGTCCTGGAACCGGGCGGCCTGGCCCCCCACGCGCAGTTGGACGATCACGAAGTCGGCGCCCTCGAGTGCCTCGTCTCGGTCGCTCGTCAGCGTCAGGTTCCCCGCCCAGCCGACCCGGCGCAGCATCCGCTCCGCGAGCGCGCCGACGATGGAGAGCCGC
This sequence comes from uncultured Actinomycetes bacterium, assembly GCA_963736335.1. Lineage (GTDB taxonomy): Bacteria > Actinomycetota > UBA4738 > UBA4738 > HRBIN12 > JBBQVZ01. Next base: position 674,327 of record CAVTOC010000006.1, read on the forward strand.
TCCGGGTCGATGTCCAGGAGCACCAGATCGTCGACCGGGAGCCGATCGCCACGGGTCACGAACCCCTCGACGAGCTCGGGCGTGTACGTGCTCCCGCCGCCGACGACCGTCACCTTCACACCCATAGCGCGGGCATCGTACACTCCCGTCGATGAAATCGTTAGGAAAGTTTCCTGACCCATTCATCGCGGAGATCTCGGGCCAGCCCGACGCGATCAGGCGGTCGGCGGACGGCCTCGCCGACCAACGGCCTGCGCTCGAGCGAGCGGCGGACGCCGGGAACGAACGGACGATCGTCTTCACCGGGATGGGGAGCTCGTACGACGCGTGCTACCCGGCGGTGACGGCGCTCGCAGTGGCGGGTGTGCCGGCCCTGCACATCGACGCGTCCGAGCTGCTGCACTTCCGCAGGAACCTGCTCCCGCACGCCGGGCTCCTCGTCACGGTGAGCCAATCGGGTGAGAGCGCCGAGGTCGTTCGTCTGATCGAGGGGCTCGCGCGAGCCGACACCGCGCCGCTCGTCGTCGCGGTCACCAACGGGTCGAGCAACACGCTCACCGGACTGGCCGACGTCGTCCTCGACACGCGAGCGGGATTCGAGGTCGGGCCCTCGACCATGACGTTCGCGGCCGCCCTCGTCGCGCTGGCGGCCGTGGGCAGGGTGCTGCGAGGCCAGGTGGCGGCGACGGCGATCGGCGAGGTCGATCGAGCGGCACGTTCGGCCGCCGACGCGCTCGAGGGCTTGCTCGGCGAGCCGGAACTCGCCGACGACCTCGCGACATGGCTCGGCGGCCGCACCAGCTCGGTCATCCTCGGCCGCGGCCCTGCCCGCGCCGCGGCCGAGATGGGCGCGCTCACGCTGAAGGAGGCCGTGGGGATGCCGATCGAGTCCCTCCAGACCGCCCAGTTCCGCCACGGACCCCTCGAGCTCGCGGGACCTGATCTCGCGGCGATGGTCATCGCCACCGAACCGGAGACGCGCGACCTCGACGTCGGTCTGTCGGGCGAGCTGGTCGCGCTGGGTGCGAACGCCGCGGTCGTCGTAGAGGGCGGAGGTACGCCCGACGGTGTCTTGCGGATCGACATCGGCCCCCAGGACCGCATGCTCGCTCCCGCCGTGTCCGTCCTCCCCGCGCAGCTCCTGGCATGGAAGCTCGCCGTCGACCGGGGCCGCCCGCCCGGTTCGTACGTCCGCGCGTCGAAGGTCACGACCCGTGAATGACGGTGCGCTCCTGCGCGTCGCGTTGACGTTCGACGCGGAACATCCGGACCGCCCCTGGTGTCCACCGGGCAACGTCGACCACATCCTCGACACGCTCGGGAACACGGGTGTGCGAGCCACGTTCTTCGTGCAAGGTCGCTGGGCACAGTCGCAGCCTTCGACCGCCAGGCGGATCGCTGACGAGGGACACTTGGTGGGACACCACTCGCACTACCACGCACGGATGCCGCTCCTGCACGACGACGGGTTGCGGAGCGATGTCCTTGATGCGCAAGCGGCGATCGAGGCGGCCACCGGCAGGGACCCTCGGCCGTGGTTCCGTTGTCCGTTCGGCGCCGGGTCGGACGACGATCGCGTCTTGGCCGTGCTGGAGACGCTCGGGTACCGCGATGTCCACTGGCACGTCGAGCTCGAGGATTGGGAGGCGTTCCGAACCGGCTCGATGATCGCGCACGATGCGATCGAAGGCGTCCGCGCGCACGGTGACGGGGCGGTGGTCCTCCTGCACACGTGGCCGGGAGGCACCGGTGAGAGCATCGGGCCCATGATCGCGGGGCTCCGGGGCATCGGTGCATCGTTCGTGTCGATCGACGAGCTGGACGACCTGCCGTGAGCAAGCGCCCTGCCATCCTGGCCGTCGACGCCGGCGGTTCCAAGACCGACGTCGCCTTGCTGCGACGTGACGGCACGCTCCTCGGAGCCGCTCGGGTACACAGCCACGAGATCGACGGCCGAACGTGGCTCATACAGCCGCAGATCGAAGAACGCCATCTGGTGCCCGTCGGGGTCGCGATCGAGGAGGCCGCGCGTCAGGCGGGGGTCGACGCCGACCGCCTCCCCATCGCCGATCTCGGCGTGTTCTGTCTGGCAGGTGCGGACCTTCCTGCGGACGATCGCCGGCTGCTTCGATGGATCCGCTCCAATGGGTGGACCGAAACGGACGTGCTCCGCAATGACACGTTCGCGGTGCTCCGTGCCGGAACCGACCGGCCGTGGGGAGTCGGTGTGGTGTGCGGCTACGGGACGAACTGCTCGGCGGTGGCGCCGGATGGGCGGATCACGCGGTTCCCCGCGATCGGTCCGATCTCGGGCGACTGGGGCGGTGGCGGCGACCTCGGCGGGCTCGCCGCATGGCACGCCGTGCGTTCGGAGGACGGCCGCGGCAGGAAGACGGCGCTGGAACGCGCCGTGCCGGCACATTTCGGTTTGAAACGACCGAGGCAGCTGATGGAGGCCATCTACTTCGGGCGCATCGACGAGCAGCGACTGGCGGAGGTGGCGCCCGTCTTGTTCAGGGTGGCGAGCCAGGGCGACGCCGTCGCGCGTGAGGTGGTCGAACGCCAGGCCGACGAGGTCGTGACGATGGCGGGAACCGCCATCCGACGGCTGCGCATGCAACGGCTCGATGTCCACGTGGTGCTCGGCGGCGGCGTCTTCCGCACGGATGATCACGCGTTCTTCGACCGGATCGACTCGGGTCTCCGCGAGATCGCTCCTGCCGCGGAGGTGCGCGTGCTGGACGCCCCGCCCGTCGCCGGGGCGGCGATGATGGGATTGGACCGACTCGAGGCGCCGAAGGGGGCGCAGGCTCGTCTGCGGCGTTCCTTGACCCACGAGCGTCTCGGAACGCAGACTCTGGCCCGACGGAAGGAGCGGTAAGCCATGGCCAAGATCGTCCTCGACCGCGTGAGCAAGGTGTTCGGCAGCGACGTGATAGCCGTGAACAACGTCTCGCTCGAGATCGGCGACGGCGAGTTCATGGTGTTGGTGGGTCCTTCCGGTTGCGGGAAGTCGACGATCCTCCGCATCCTCGCGGGGCTCGAAGAGGTGACGGCGGGCGAGGTCTTCATCGGCGACACGCAGGTGACCGACCTCCCACCGAAGGAACGAGACGTCGCGATGGTCTTCCAGAACTACGCGCTCTACCCCCACATGACCGTCGAGCAGAACCTCGGATTCGGCCTGCGACTCCGCAAGACGCCGAAGGACGAGCTGAAGCGGCGCGTGCAGGACGTCGCGAACATCTTGGGCTTGGACCCGTTGATGGAGCGCAAGCCGGGCGAGCTTTCGGGCGGACAGCGTCAACGCGTCGCCATGGGTCGCGCCATGGTGCGTGAGCCGCGCGCGTTCCTGATGGACGAGCCGTTGTCGAACCTGGACGCCAAGCTCCGCGTGCAGATGCGCGCACAGCTCTCGCTCCTCCACGAGCGCCTGGCCACCACGACCGTCTACGTCACGCACGACCAGGTCGAGGCCATGACCTTGGGGCAGCGCGTCGCCGTGCTGAAGGACGGCATCCTGCAACAGGTGGACACGCCGCAGAACCTGTACATGCATCCCGCGAACCTGTTCGTCGCGGCGTTCATCGGTTCGCCACCCATGAACCTGGTCGAGGCGACGGTCTCAGCGGGTCGCATCTCGTTCGCGGGGTACGACATCGCGCTGCCGGAGGGACACGACCTGCCCGAGTATCAAGGCAGGACCGTGATCCTCGGCATCCGGCCCTCCGACCTGGAGGACCTCGCCGTCTGGCACAGCGAGACCCTGCCGACGATCACCGCGACGGCCGAGGTGACCGAGGAGCTGGGTTCCGAGGTCAACGTGATCTTCACCATCGACGCACCACCGGTGCTCACCGAGGACACGATCAAGGCCTCGTCGGACGAGGGCGGCGCGGACAACATGTCGCTGATAGCGGATGCGAAGCCGCGGGCCCGATTCTGCGCTCGCGTGGACGCCCGGACGCACTGCAAACCAGGGCACGAGATCACCCTGTCGATCGATCCCGCTCGCTTCCACTTCTTCGACCCGGCGACCGGTGCATCGATCGAAGTGGATCGGGCGGTCACGGCCGGCGTCTGACGCGGGCCTCGGCCCGGAAGCAGGACTGCCTCGACGATGACGGCCATCCTCGGCGGGTTCGGCGCCGCCCTGTGCTGGACCGTCGCGATGCTCTGCTCTTCACGAGCGAGCCGAGAGCTGCGCGCGGTGCCGACACTCGCATGGGTGATGGCCGTCGGGTTCGTCGTCGTTCTGCCGTTCGTCATCCTCGCGGGCTCCCTCCCGACCGGCACGCAGACGCGTTGGCTCCTGTTCGCGGGAGTGGGCAACGTCGTCGGCCTGGGATGCGAGTACACGGCGGTCCGCACCGGCAAGGTCGGCATCGTGGCCGCGATCGCATCCACGGAAGGTGCCATCGCCGCCGTGCTCTCCGCGATCGCCGGCGAGCCGCTCTCGGCTGCGGTGGCAGCGGTCCTGGCGTTGATCGCCACCGGGATCGTGCTGGCCTCGCTCGAACAGAGCCCGGAGATCGGCGAACGCGACCGTTGGGCGACGAAGGCGGTCGTCCTGGCGTTCGGGGCCGCGTTGTCGTTCGGGGTCAGCCTCTACGCGATCGGTCACGTGAGCGGCGACGTCGAGTTCGCGTGGTTGGTCCTTCCCGCACGGTTGGTGGGAGTGGCGGCGATCACGCTCCCGCTCGCCGTCCGCGGCGGGCTCCGGATCCCGAAACGTACCGCTCCCTTCGTGCTCGCGGCGGGCGTCGCCGAGGTGATCGGTGTCGCGTCGTTCGCCTGGGGAGCCCGGGACTCGATCAGCATCGCGTCGGTGCTGGGATCCCAGTTCGCGGCGATCTCGGCGGTCGGTGCGTACTTCTTCTTCGGCGAACACCTGCGGCGGATACAGATCGTGGGGATCGTGGGGATCGTCGTGGGCGTGGGGATGCTCGCCGTGCTCCGCACGTAGGGGACGATCAGCGGGGCGTTCTCAGACGCGCGAGATCAACCCGGCGAGCAGCGCCACCCGGGGCACGACGCTCGTGAGGTCCAGCCATTCCGCCGGCGCGTGGTCGTCGCCTCCCACCGGTCCGAGGCCATCGATCGTCGGTGTACCGGCAGCGGACGTGGTGTTCGCGTCGGAGGCGCCGCCGGTCGCCGCGTCCTGGAGCTCGAAGCCGAGCTCGCCGGCGACGCCCACGGCGATGTCCACCAAGCGCGCGGCGCCTTCCTTCTTCTCCATCGGCCGATGCCAGCCGTTCCCGACCACGTGGGTCGTCACGTCCGGGACGACGTGCGCCGCGCAGATACGTTCGATCTCGGCCTCCGCCGCCTGGAGGGTCTCAAGTTCCGGAGAGCGGAGGTCCACCTGGAGCTCGCACCGCTCAGCGACGACGTTGGTCCGCGTCCCGCCGTGAACGACGCCGACGTTCACCGTGACCCCGGGCCAACGGCCGTTGAGTCCCTGCAGCGCGATGATCGCGTGGGCGGCCTCGAGGACCGCGTTGCGGCCCTTCTCGGGCTCGACCCCGGCGTGCGCCGCGCGGCCCGCGATCGTGATCCGGTAGTCGGTGATCCCCTTCCGCGCGGAGACGATGTCGCCGTTGGCGCGAGCACCTTCGAGCACGAACGCCGCATCGTGCTGCGGTGCCAGTTCGCGGATGATGGGGCCGGAGTACGGCGAGCCGATCTCCTCATCGGGGTTGCAGACGTACGTGATGGTGCCGAAGGCATCGAACCCCGCCTCTTGCAGCACCTCGCTCGCGACGAACCCCGTCAGCAACCCGCCTTTCATGTCCGAGACCCCGGGACCCCGGGCGATATCGCCGTCGATCCGGAACGGCCGTTCGGCCACCGTTCCCTCATCGAACACGGTGTCCATGTGGCCGACCAGCAGCACGTTGGGACCGCCGGCCCCGCGGAGGCGGCCGATCACGAGGTCGCCCAACTGCGACGCATCTCCGTCGCCCGCCCGGTGAGGCCGACGCTCGACGTCCCAGCCGCTCGCGCGGAACCGCGCTTCGCACATGTCGGCGATCGCGTTGACGCCCGCCGGCGTGTAGGAGCCACAGTCGACGTTCACCATCGCTTCCAGCGCAGACACGAACTCGCCGAAGCGGCGCGCCGCGATGTCGCGTAGGGTCCCTGCGTCCACGCGGGGCAGTATAGGGAGCCCCACCGCATCGGCCGAGGGAGCAACATGGTCACGGAAGCGTTGGGAGCGATCGTCGACGAGGCGGGAGGCCGGATCATCGTCGAACCCATCGAGGTCGACGACCCGCACGCCGGCGAGGTTCAGGTACGGATCGTGGCGAGCGGCGTGTGTCACAGCGACCTCTGGGCGAGGGACAACGGGAACTGGGGCATGCCGTTCCCCATGCTGCTCGGCCACGAGGGCGCGGGGATCGTGGAACGGACCGGCGCCGGCGTCGATGGGTTGCGGGTCGGAGACCGCGTCGTCCTGTCGTGGGCCGTCCCCTGCGGAACGTGCCGGTCATGCATCCGCGGGGAGCCCAGGCGATGTTCGCACGCGTGGACCCAGCCGCCGCGGCTCCGGCGAAGGAGCGACGGAGCTCCGCTTTCGGGCGTCCTCGCGTGCGGCACGCTCGCGACCAGGACCGTTGTCCACGCCGCGCTCGCCATCCCGCTCCCCGACGGCATCCCGCTCGACAAAGCGTGCCTCCTCGGATGCGGCGTCTCTACCGGCGTCGGGGCGGCGATCCAGACGGCAAAGGTCTGGCCGGGGGCGACCGTCGCCGTGATCGGGCTCGGAGGCATCGGGCTCGCCGCGATGCAGGGAGCGAGGATCGCGGGCGCGGAGCGTCTGATCGCGATCGACATCGCGTCCGCCAAGCTCGGGTGGGCCGCCACGTTCGGCGCGACGGACGTCGTCGATGCCTCGTCGGTCGACCCGGTCGAAGCGGTGCTCGACCTGACAGGCCGGGCAGGGGTCGACTTCGCATTCGAGGCGACCGGGATCCCGGCGTGCGTCGGTCAGGCCGTGGAGATGCTCGCGTACGCCGGAACGGCGGTCGCGATCGGCGTTCCCCCCGTCCCGAGCGAGGTCGTCCTGCCGTGGGGCGGCTCCGAACGCGCGGCGTATCCCCACAAGGCCAGCCTGCTCATCACGGACGGCGGGGACCCGATCCCCGCCGTGGACTTCCCGCAGATGGCCGATTGGTACCTGGACGGACGACTCGATCTCGACGACATGGTGACCCGAACGCTCGGTCTCGACGAGCTCGACGAGGCGTTCCGGGCCATGCTCGCCGGCGAGGTCATCCGATCCGTCGTGCGGTTCGACGCCGAAGGAACCCGCGGCGGCGAGTAGCATCCGCCGACATGCACACCTCGGAGCTGAACGGCTGGTGGAAGATCGTTTCGGCCGTCTCGAACTTCTTCATGCGTGTGACCTTCCGGGTCCACGTCGAGGGAGCCTGGCATGTGCCTTCGCAGGGACCCGCGATCGTCGCGTTCAACCATGTGAGCGTCATCGACGGACCGGCCGTCGCGATCGTCGTCGCCAGGAAGCGGCGTCGCGAATCGCGATTCCTTGTCGCCGCGGAGGTGTTCCACCAGCGCGTGGCAGGCTGGATCCTCCGGTCGTTCGATCAGATCCCGATCCGGCGTGGGCAGGGCGACTCCGGCGCCCTCGACGAGGCGGTCCGAACGATCGCAGCCGGTGCTATCGCCGCGATCGCGCCCGAGGGACGCGTCAACGACGACGGGGCCACAGAGATGCTGCGGTTCCACCGCGGGGTCGCGCGTCTGGCGCTCGCGACGAAGGCTCCGGTGATCCCGGTGGGGATCTGGGGCTCACAGGTGCGGTGGCCGAAGAGCGGCCGCCGCTACGGCCCGCCGTGGCGCCCGCGGCTCGCGTTCGTCTTCGGCGACGTCGTCGCCCCCGAAGGCGATCCGTCGGATGCCGATGACCTCGCGGCGTTCACCCAACGCGTCCGCGAGGCGATCGAGGTGCACGTCACCGAGGCACGCATCATCACGCAGAGGCGATGAGGCGGTCCGAGCATCCTGACGTGGAACGCACGAAGGGCCGGCCCTGCGGGCCGGCCCTTCGAGGTTCTCGAAGCCGGGGATTCAGCCCAGCGCCACCGCGCTGATCAGGTTGGAGTCGCGGAGCTTTCGCAGCGCTTCTCGCTCGATCAGCCGGACGCGCTCCCCGGACAGCCCGAGCACCTTCCCGGTCTCGCGGAGCGACAGCGGCTGCCCGTTCTCCAGCCCGTAGCGCAGGGCCACCACGTGGCGCTCGCGCTCGTCCAGCACGCGGTCGACCGCATCGCCGATCTCCTCGCGGAGCAGTGCGTCCTCGACCTCGTTGAAGGCGGCGTCGGAGTCGACCTCCTCGATCAGGTCGCCGAGCTCGGTGTCCTCGCCCACGGGCGATTGCAGGGACAGCGGCTCGCGGCGGCCCATCTCGGTGAGGTCGTCGATCTCCTCGACCGTGGTATCGAGCGCCTTGGCCAGCTCCTCGCGGCTCGGCTCGCGACCCATCGACTGGGCGAACTGGAACCGTGTGCGGTTCAGCTTGCGCAGCCGGTCGTGGATGTGGACCGGAAGGCGGATCGAACGCGAGCGATCGGCGATCGCACGCGTGATGCCCTGGCGGATCCACCACGTGGCGTAGGTCGAGAACTTGAACCCACGGCGCCAGTCGAACAGCTCGACCGCGCGCATCAGTCCGATGTTGCCTTCCTGGATCAGGTCGAGCAGCGGCAGCCCCTGGCCCTGGTACTTGCGGGCCACGGACACCACGAGTCGAAGGTTGGCCATGATGAATCGCTGGCGGGCCGCCTCGGCATCTCGGACGTCGCGGCGGGCCTTCGCGATGCTCTTCTCGGAACGCAGTCGACCGGCCCGGAGGCGATCCTCGGCCTCCTTGCCCGCTTCGATGGTCATGGCGAGCTCGACCTCTTCCTCCTTGGTCAGCAGCGGCTCGCGGGCCGCCGCCTCGAGGTACAGGCGAAGATCGTCTGCGTCGTCGGTCCCTAGGGGACGCGCTGGTTCCGGCACTTCGTATCACGCTCCTCCTCGAGGCCGGGTTGTCGCTGGAAGCAACCGAACCGGTCCTCGGGAACTCGGTAACTCAGGGGGGCCACCGGAAGGCAGGCGCGCGGAAAAAGACGCCTTGGCAGCCGCTCGAAGGTATGGTAATGCGTCTTGGTGGCATATGTAAAGCCAGCGGGGTGTGAACGTATTGTGATAACCGTTGGGAAGCGGCTCCGTTGACCCCTGAAGGTCCCCCACCGCTACCGCCACCTCCTGGGTCGCCCGCCTGGGCGTCCTTCCCGTGAAACGCTCTTGAGTGTGCAGATGTTCCACGTCCAGCCTCTCCTCCCGACGCAAGGTGAACGAGCGTCCCGGGTAGGCTCTCGACCGTGAGCCTCGACCTTCCCGAGCTCGCGACCATCGACCTGGAGGGACCGGTGCGGTACCGGGCGTGGGATGGTCCGGGCGACACGACGTTCGTGTTGATCCACGGTCTCGGTGGTTCGCACCTCAACTGGCTCCAGGTCGCCCCGGGACTCGCCGGGCTCGGCCGGGTCCTGGCGCTCGACCTGCCGGGGTTCGGCTCGTCGCTCCGACTCGGTCGCGGATCCGGCGTGATGGACGAACGGCGGATCGTCTCGCGGTTCATCTCGGAGCTCGGGACCGGGAGCGTGGTGCTCTCAGGACACTCCATGGGGGGCGTGATCGCCATCCTGCAAGCGGCCGTCGAGCCTGCCTCGACCGCCGGACTGGTGCTGACCTCGTCCGCACTGCCGTGGTCCAGAGGCGGCCTCCCCCATCCCGCCGTCATCGGGGCATTCGCGCTGTACGACACGCCGGGTGTCGGGGACCGGTTCGCGCGGATCCGTATGAGCCGGATGGATCCGGAACAGGTCGTGCGATTCGGATACCGGATGGTTGCAACCGATCCGTCATCGATCCCGGACGAGATCGTGCGGATGAGCGTGGACCTGGTCCGGGAACGCCAGCGCGATCCCGACGCACCCGACGCCTTCCTCGACGCCGCGCGGTCGATGCTCCGGTTGGGGAAGCGACCCGACGTGTCGGCGCGAGCCCTGGACGCCATCGCCTGCCCCGTCCTCGTGCTTCACGGCCGGCGCGATCGATTCGTGCCGGCTGCCTTCGCCGAAGCAGTGCTGGCCGCTCACCCGTCCTGGCGCGGACGCATCTTCCCGGGCATCGGTCACGCGCCGCAGATGGAAGCCCCCGGTCGCTGGCTGGCCGAGGTCGCCGACTGGTATGCCGAGGCGGTGCGTTAGGTCGACGGCCTGGTCGTCGACCGGGCGTCGGACAGCTCGTTCAGGGATCGTTCGATGCCTCGAGCGAGCACGTCGATGTCCGGCAGCGCGTCCCAATCGGCGGTCAGTCCGAACGCCATGGTTCCGCCGAGGCTGGTGCACGCGATGGACAAGGCGCAGTTCTCGCCGAGCGGCATCGCTGGGTAGCTCGCCACCAACCGGGCACCTGCCAGGTACATGGGCACCTGCGGCGCGGGGATATTGGACACGACGAGGTTGAACCACCGGTTGCGCGACGCGAGTCGGGCGGCCATGGCGTGCAGAGCCGGCGGCGCATAGGCGCCGAGCCCGATGATCGAGTCCGCGCTCACCGCCATCGCCGAGCTCTTCAACGCCGCGGTGGCGGCGCGCACCCGCTTCAGCCGGGTCGCCGGCTTCATCATGCCCACCGGGATGTCCACGAACGCGGGGGCGACGCGGTTCCCCACGTCACCCTGTTCGGCCTTCGAACGAACGGACACCGGCACCATCACGCGGAGCACACGGCCGCGGGTCGACTCGCCGCGCGCATCCAGCAGGTCGTGAAGCCCGCCGCCGACCGCTGCGAGCACGATGTCGTTGATGGTCCCGCTGAGCGCACGCTTGACGCCGTGCACGAGCTCGAACGGCGCTTCGGCCGTGGCGAATCGCCGATTGGGGCCTACCCGGACGTCGAACGGCCCCTGCGGCGGGTTGCCCATCCCGACGATGGAGCGGAGTCCGTCGAGCGTTTGACCGACAACGGCTGCGGCGTGCGCAGGCGCCTGCGCGACGCGGACCAGCGCCTCCATCGGGTGCAGCACGAGGTCCTGCACCGCCTCGGCTGCGAGCTCCGCCGTGCTGGGGATGGGTTCGGGAACCCACGGCTCCTTGGGCGGCGGACCGAGGTCCGAGTCGGGCGACAGATCGAACAACGCCGATGCGATCAACATCCCTGAGATCCCGTCCGCCAACGCATGATGCATCTTGAGGAGGACCGCGCTTCGACCGTGCTCGAGCCCTTCGAAGACGTAGAGCTCCCACAGCGGCTTGCTGCGATCCAGTGGGCGAGACAGGACCCGACCCACCACACGCTCCAGTTGGAGCCGGCCTCCCGGCTGGGGGATCGCCGCTCGCCGGAGGTGGAAGTCCAGGTCGAACCGATCGTCGTCGACCCAGAGCGGCCGGGTGAGACCGGCGGGCAGGCTGAGGACGCGCTGTCGCAGGCGCGGTGCGAGGTGCAGGCGCGCCGTCGCGACACGGGCGACATCCTCGTACGTGAGGGGACCGTCCTCCCGAGGCGCGAACACGGACACGCCCGCGACGTGCATGTGCATGGCGGGGCGCTCGAGATACAGGAAGCTCGCATCGAGGCTGGAGAGGCGTTCGGGTGGCATCAGAACCCCACGGTACCGAAGTGCTAGGGTCCCGGCCGATGATCCGCCGACTGGCAGTGCGCCGACTGGCAGCCGTCGCGTTCCTGGTGCTGCTCATGCTCGGCCCGGCGCTCGCCGCTCGTGCCGACGACTACGACGCGGAGATCAGCGCGATCGACAACGCGTTCGACGCGGGGATCGTGCGTATCCAGCCGGGCGGATCGGTCAGTTGGTCGAACGACGGGAACAGCCCCCACACCGTCACGGCGGACGACGGTTCCTACGATTCCGGCAACCTGGATCCCGGGGCGACGTACACGAAGGAGTTCGATCAGCCGGGCGTGTACTCGTATTTCTGCAAGTACCACGGAGCGCCGGGCGTGGGCATGACCGGGATCGTTGTCGTGGGCGACGTCCAGATCCCGAGTGCGACCGGTGGTGGAGTGGGCCCGGGCCGCGAACCGTTGCCGGGCGGGTTCGCGGCGACGGTGCGGGTGCCGGCGGACTATCCGACCGTGCAGGAAGCGGTGGATCACGCCGAACCCGGCGGCATGGTCCTGATCGCGCCCGGCGTCTATCACGAGTCGGTGGTCGTCACGACGCCCTACCTCACGATCAGAGGTGAGGACCGAAACCGAACGATCCTCGACGGGAAGGACCGGCTCCCGAACGGCCTCCACGTGATCGAAGCCGATGGCGTGTCCATCGAGAACCTGACTGCGCGGCACTTCGTGCTGAACGGGGTGCAGTGGTCGAGTGTCTTCGGCTTCCGCGCGTCGTACGTGACCGCGTACGACAACGGCGACTACGGCATCTACGCGTTCGACTCGCAGTACGGGCAGTTCGACCACTCGTACGCCGGCGGATCGCCGGACTCCGGCTTCTACATCGGGCAGTGCGATCCCTGCCACGCGCTGATCACGGATTCGCTCGCGGAGCACAACGCCATGGGGTACTCGGGGACGAACGCCGGGGGCGACCTGGCCATCGTGAACAGCGAGTGGCGCGACAACATGGCCGGTATCGTGCCGAACACGCTCGATTCCGAGGCGAACCCTCCGCAGCGCGACGTGCTGATCGCCGGGAATTACGTGCACGACAACAACTCGACGACGGCGGACACGAAGGATCTGGAATACCCCACGTACGGCGTGGGGATCCTGATCGCCGGTGGTGTCGAGGACACGATCACGCAGAACCTGGTCGAGGACCAGGCGACGTACGGCATCGCGATCGTCCCGAACCTCGACGCGAACCTCTGGCCGACGCGCGACAACGAGGTGCGGGACAACGTGGTTCGCCGGAGCGGCCGGGCGGATCTGGCGCTCGGCGCGCCGTCGGCCGGAGGGGACTGCTTCTCGGGGAACCACCCGGCCACGAGCGTGCCGCCGCATATCGAGACGTTGTACGGATGCGAAGGGCCGTCCCTGAGCATGTTCGGAGGCGGCGACCTCGCTCCCACGGTGAACACCGGCATCCGGTTCCTCGATGCGTTGGACGGCCGGTTCCCGCACGGGGACTGGAGGGAACAGCCGACCCCCCGGCCGCAGACGCAGATGAAGGATGCGACGACCGCGCCCCCGTTCCCCGCGGATCCATCGGGACTGCCACAGAGCTATCGGATCCGCGACCTCGCCGGTATCAGGCCGGCGCCCGGGCCGCGGGTGAGCGAGCAGGTGCTCGTGTTCGGGATCCCGCTCGCCACGTCGTGGTGGAGCCTCATCCTCGGCCTGTACGCGTACGTGCTCCCCGGGTTCCTCTACGCCGCATGGCTGACGATCGCGCTTTGGGACCTGATCCGGCAGGAGTCGGTACCGGTTTCGTTCCGAGCAAGATGGATGGCGGTGGTGATCCTGGTGCCGTTGTTGGGACCGATCCTGTACTACGTCTGGGGGCGCTCGCCGATACCGAGGCAGCTTCGGCTGATGCTCGTCGCCGGCGGCGCCCTGGTCTACGTGTTCATCGCGGTGCTGGCTGCCGTGCTCGGCGGCTGAGCAACTCCAGAGCGCGCTAGATAGAGATGTCGTCCCTGATCGCGGACAGCTCGTCGGCAAGGGCCGGATCTGCGGGCATGTCCTCCGCGAAGTACCACCAGAAGACGCCACCGACGGACCAGCTGTACCCGAGGGAGGCCCGATAGATCTGGTCGAGCACGATCCGGCGAGCCCGTTCGGGGTCGTGGGCATCGCCGTACCACCACGCCCTCGACGTTGCCGGACCCCAGTAACCGAGCTCGCCGATCCCCACGCGCGCGCCGGGAAGGGCGTAGTGGAACGCTCGGAGGATCCGGTCGTACGCCAGCCCGAGGGGGGCGTCCTCGACCCAGGTCGAGAGCAGGAAGACATCGGTGTCTTGGATCGTCGACGGCTTGAGCTCATCCCGGATCCAATCGAACGTCGACCACTGCGGCGCGTCGGTGCCCATCTGCCAGTACAGCGTCACGACGACGATCTTCTCGGGATGGCTTCCGTGCAGCCAGGTGGCGGCCTGATCGATGCGGTCGCCCATCCCGGGACCGAGCCAGCCCCCGTTGACCTCGTTACCGATCTCCCACGCGTCCACCGCCGGCAGGGCTCTGACCGCGCGTTGGATCCGCTGAAGGTACGTCGATCCCGGGAAGGCCTTCGCGTAGAAGGAGTCGATCGGCTGCCCTAGGACCTTCAACCCCTGGCGGTGCGCCCGATGCACCGCCGGTGCGTACGCGGAGAAGTCGGTCCCGGGATCCATGACGACGCGCACCCAGCCGTATGGATCGGTCAGTCGGCCGGCAAGATCCAGGTTGGAGACGGAGTGGTCGGTCGTGTCCATGGTGACGCCGAGCCACGGTGTCATCGACGCGGGCGACTTCGCGAACTGCGTACCGTAGTCGGCGAGCAACACGTCGTTCGCGAGGGCGAGGTGATCGAGCGCGAGGGCGCCGTACCGGCCTCTGGCCGAAGGTACCGAAGAGGCGTTCGCCGTATCGATATCCGTCGCGGCCGCGTCGTATGCCCCGTTGAACGCCGCAGACCGCACGAACGAGGGCCTGATCGCGAGCTCCTGATCGAGCATGCGCTTGGCGTCGATCGCAGCTCGATACGTGAAGTTGACGACCCCACCGCGCCTGAACCCTGCTCCGCCGTTGTCCAGGATCAGCAAGGAATAGCCCCGGGTCGTCGGCCAGTTGACCGCCAGCGCGACGGGCCGGTCGGGCAGGGTGAAGGAGAGATGACCGGAGCCGTCGGTGTAGAGAGGGTGAGCCTGGACGTCGTACAGGAAGGTGGGATCGATGAGCGCGTCGTTGCGCCAGCCGGCGTTCCCGTTCGACATCCGCGACCTCGCGCCCGCGGCCGAGATCTCGTGCCCCCGGCGATCGAAGAATCGCATCTGCACCGTTCCACCGGACCGGGCCGGTGCGGCACCGATGTGAGGACCTGCGACCGCCCCCAGGAAGACGCTGATGATGACCATGTTGCAGCCCACCGCCGCGATCCCGGGCATGAACCTCCGACGCATGTGACCCTCGCGCACCTGTGCGAGACCGTCGAGAGCGGAACGCCTCACGGCCGGATAGGATCGAGTGTCGTGCCGACCGGGATCTGCTGGGTGATGCAGTGCGGACCGCCGCCGCCCTCCAGGATGATCGCGCCGGGGACCGAGACGATCTCGCGACCGGGGTACGCCCGTCTCATCTGCGCGAGCACGGCCTCGTCGTTCGGCTCTCCATCGGCGGGAACGATCACGCCGCCGTTCACGAGGTAATGGTTCATGTATGCCGTGACGGCAGGCGTCCCCGCGTCGAACTCCACGACCTCGATCGGTCTTCCCGCCGCGTCGTGAGCCGCGCGGAGCCGAGCCAGATTGTCCTGGCCCGAGACGTGGTACGGGTCGGCGGGATCGCCGGGCACGTCGAGCAGGATCGTCGCGGGGCTGAGGTACTGCGCGATCGCATCGATGTGACCGTCGGTGTCTCGGTCCAGCGGATGCCCCAGTCCGAGCCAGATCACATGGTCGACCCCCAGGTACTCGCCCAACGTCTGCTCGATCTGCTCGCGGGTCATGTCCGGGTTCCGGTTGGGATGCAGGAGACACTGCTCGGTGGTGAGGAGCGTGCCCTCGCCGTCCACGAAGAACGACCCGCCTTCCAGGACCATCGGCGCCTCGTAGCGGCGCATCCCCAGATGGGAGGCGATGTGCCTCGGGACCTCGGCGTCACGGTCGAACGGGAGGAATTTGTGGCCCCATGAGTTGAAGCGGAAGTGCACGAGGGCGACGCCGCCGTTCGCGTCCGTCACGAAGATCGGTCCGTTGTCCCGCATCCACGAGTCGTCGATGGGGAGCGGCAGGATCTCGACACCGGCGCCGCACATCGAACGCGCCTCGGCTGCCTGCTCGGGGTCGACGACCATCACGACCGGCTCGAACGCCGCCACCGCGTTCGCCATGGTGGCCCAATCCGCCTTGGCCCGGTCGAAGAGCGCGCCCCAGAAGTCGGTCCGGGTGATCGTCGGCCATTCCATGAGCGTGGCCTGGTGCGGCGCCCATTCGGCGGGCATCCGGAGCCCGTCCTGCCGCGGGGTGTTCATCGGTCGATCAGCTCGATACGCATCCGCTTGTTGGCCTTGCCCTTCGACTCGGTCTTGACGACACGGACCGTGCCGACCTCCGCGGTCGATCGGACGTGCGTCCCGCCGTCCGCCTGCTTGTCCAACCCTTCGATGTCGATCACCCGGATCGGGTCGACGGTTTCGGGGATCAAGCTCACCTTCGTGCGGATCAGATCGGGGTCGGACAGGGCCTCGGCGCGGGCGAGGAAACTGACGCGGACGGGGTGATCCTGCTGGAGCGCGGTGTTCAGCTTGGCCTCCACCTCCCGCCCGAACTCCTGGCTGATCCCGTCGAGCTCGAAGTCCATCCGGGCGACGCCGGGTTCCATGTTGCCGCCGGTGACCTTCGCGCCGTAGTCGGTGAAGACGATCCCGGAAAGAGCGTGCAGCGCGGTGTGCGTCCGCATCAACGTGTGACGGCGTGCCCAGTCGATCTCGGCGGTGACGGGCGTGCCGACCGGCGGAGGGGCGGTGCCTCCGTCGAGCACGTGGAGGATCTCGCCACCGGACTTCACGGTGTCGACGACCGTGACCTGGCCCCCGTCCCAGCGGATCGTCCCCGTGTCGCCGGGTTGGCCCCCGCCGCGCGCGTAGAAGACGGTTCGATCCAGCACGATCCCGTCGTCCCGGACCTCGGCGACGATCGCCTCGGTCGTGGGCTGGTATGCGTCGCGCGAGGCGATCTCGTCGGTCATGAACAGGACGCTATCGCAGAACGCCTCAGACGGGAGGTTCGGCGGTCGTCGTGGTGCGGATCAACATCGCGAGCACGGCCCCGCCCAGGATGAGGACGCCGCCGAAGATCACCGCCGCGGTCACGGGCTCGTCCAGGAAGAAGTATGCGAGGACGGCAACGGTGAGCGGCTCAAGGACGCCGATGATCGCGTTGCGCACCGCCCCCACCAACTGCAGACCTGCGAGCATCGCGACGAACGCGCCGGCCGAGAAGACGATCATGCCGAGCAGTCGCCACCAATCGCTCGCCGCCGGGAACACGACCGCGTCGAACGCGATCGAGTAGACGACGTTGGCGAGACAGGCGCCCATCCCGAGCCACGCCGCGGCGGTCAGCGGGTCGGTCGTCCTGACGTTGCGATCGGTTCCGACCAGATAGGCGGTGTACGTGAACGCCGTGCAGAGCGCCAGGACGATCCCGATGGTCTCGATCTCGGCGCTCCCGCCGCCCAGAACGACGAAACCGCTGCCGACCAATGCGAGCGCCAGCGCCACGAAGAGCGCCCGCGGCGGGGCTTTGCGGTCGAGCCCGATCGTCAGGAGCATCACCCAGACCGGGTACGTGTAGAAGAGCAGCGTGATCGCGGCGGTGTTCCCGTGGTTCAGCGCGCTGAAGTAGAACGCCGCCTCGGAGCCGTACCCGATCGTGCCGGCGAGCGCGAGCGGCAGCCGTTCCCCCTTGTCCGGCAACAGCGGCCGGCGGAACACGAGCAGCGCGCAGAGGAGCAACAGGGATTGCCCGCCGAACCGGATCGCGAGCATGACGAACGGCAGGTTCCCCGCTTCGACCTGCTTGCCGAAGATCACGACCGCCGCGAAAAGCACCGCCATCGCGACGCTCGAGAGCGAGCCGACGAGCTCGCCGCGCGGATCCGTGGCGCGTCGGGAGGAGAGGGCTTCGTCGGTCACGCGTCGGCGCCTTCCAGGAACGCCTTCACGCGGCCGACCAGCACGGGGATCGACGCCATCAGCTCCTCCTCACCGGACATGACGATCAGCTCGGCGTTCGGCATGAGCTGGGCCAGCACCCTGGCCAGCTCGGCCGGATGCACCCGGTCGCCTTCCCGGCCGATGATCATGGTCGGCGCGGTGACGCGGCGGAGCAGTTCGCGGTCTTCGACCGCGACGTCGCGCACCACCTCGCGGATGGCCCGGGCGATCCCCTGGGGGTTCATGTCCTGCCACATGAGCATGTCGAACTCGCGAAGCCATGGGGCGCGCTCGTAGACCTCGACCCGATCGGGCGAGGACAAGATGGCGTCGATGGCCTGGTCCTTGGACAAGCTCTCCAGGTACTCGGCGGTACGGTCGAAATCGCGATGGTCGCCGAGCGGCACATCCAGGGCCGCGGGAAGCAGGAAGACGATCCGTTCGAACCGGCCGGGGTCCCGCGAGATCAGATTGGTGATCGCCCCTGCCCCGAGGGACGTTCCGACCGCCCGGGTCGCTCCGTACGCGGTGGCCACCGCATCGAGGTCGCGTGCGAAGTCGACGAACCGGTACCCGGTCTCGGGGACGCTCGACAGCCCGTGGCCGCGGAAGTCGAACCGCACCTTGGTGCCGGCGAGGAACGGCGTGAACGCCGCCAGCTCGTTCCGGGAGTTGGTCAGGCCGTGCGCGAACACGGTGACGGGCGGGCCGTCACCCTCCACCTCGACGTGGAGCGTCGCGTCCTGGGTCGTGATGTCGGGCATGCGTCTGATCGGTCCCTCTGCCGTTCGGCAGAGCCTACGATGTCGAGCGCGGCGCGATACCGCGCGAGCGATAGTCGATCGACCGAGGACGACGGCACGACCTACTTCCCCGAGTTCGCCGGAAGAGGTCGGTCGTTGACGGACCGGCGCGTCGCTACTCCGCGCCGACCAGGTCCTCGACCAGGTCGTCCTGAGGAGCGAACTGGTCGCGGATGCGGCGCGACCACCGATAGATCACGAGCGTCAGCAGCAGGAAGATCACACCGGACACGACCAGGATCGCGCGCGTCCGCGTGGGGTCGTCCTCGATCCACACGAACGACAGGATCAACGCGGGGATGATGAAGCCCAGGTTGTAGGCGATGTCGAACAACGCGAACGCGCGGCCGCGGAAGTCATCGGGCATCGACTGCTGCATGATCGTGTCGGCGGAGATCTTGCCGAGGAAGAACGTGAAGAACCCCACGAACAGCAGGGCCGCGAATCCCGGGAGCGAGACCTGCGAGCCGAACACGACCGTCGCGATACCGAGCGCCAACATCGCTCCCATCAGTAGGCGGATCGGCGGGACGCGGTCCTTCCATTTCTGGGCGAGGACCAATCCGATCGCGCCGCCCAAGAACCCGCCCCCGCCGACGAGCGCCAGCCCCAGGTTGTCGGCGCCGCTCTGCACCAGGTTCTTCGCGTACAGCCCGAACGTGAAGAGGCAGAACCCCCAGAACTGGTAACGCAACATCTGGAACGAGGACAACCCGAGCGCCGCGGGGGGACGTGAGGCGACCTCCTTGAGCCCGGCGACGATGCTGGAGACGACCCGCTTCGCCTCCTGGGCGAACGTCGAATCGTGTGGCTGCATCTCCATGCGCTCGAGGCGGTTCGCGACCAGCGCCGCGACGACGAGCACACCGGCGCCCATGACCACGACCATCCACGACGGGAGCGCCGCGGCGGCACCGAACGCGAAACCGATGCCGATCACCTGGAAGAGCGCCCCGCCCGCCTGGGAGAGACCGTTGCCTTGTAGCAGGTCCTTGCCCGACAGCACGTCGGGGATCGCCGCCGACTTAACGGCGAGCGCGACCCGCGTGCATCCCTGGATGAACAACAGCCCGACGATCAGGGCGACGGTCGCGCCGACGTTCCCCTCGGACGTGTCCTTTCCGAGCGGCAACATCACGGCGACCGCGACGATGGAGACCACGACCGCGGTGATGATGTTGGACAGGCTGAGGATCCGCCGGCGTTCGAACCGGTCGATGCCGACGCCGATGAACGGACTCACGAGCGTGTAGGGGACGTAGAGGGCCAGCACGACCTTCAACAGGTACTGCGCCGACGGCACGACCGTGACGTCGAACCCCTTCTCGCCGCCGAACGCGATCGATTTCGCGAACGCGCCCTGGATGACCCCTTGGCCCGCCTGGACCAGGAACTGCACCCCGACCAACGTGGCGTACGCGCGGTTGGAGAACACCGAGAACATCGTGTTGAAGAAGCCACCGAACGACCCCAACACACGGTTCAAGCGTGTGTTGCCGAACCGCAGACCCAGGGCGAAGAGGGTGGCGAGGGCGACCGCGGCCCAGCCCTTGACGGTCGTGAGCGGCCCGCGCCAGACCGTGAGCAGCACGATGCCCGACAGCAAGGTGAGGGCGATCGACATCGCCGGGATGAGGCCCATCTTGCTGGGCGTGTCGTTCAGCTCGAACCAGTCCGAGGCGATCAGCCCCGGGAGGACGGCGAGGAAGAACAGACCGACGATCACGCGGAGCGTGTGCAGCGGATCGCCGAGCGGGCCGGGATGGTCGTCCAGATGCGCCTTCTCGGCGGCGGCGGCTGCGTTCGCGGCGGCCACGGTCTCGGACGACGGCGTGTACAGCCCGTCGCCGGTGATCACGCTGACATCGGGGCCGATCGACACGCCCTGCGCGAGCGCGGCTTCTTGATCGAGACCACCACCGTAGAACTGGCCGACCAGGATCACGATCGGGTCTGCGTCGACGGCGCGCTCCCTCGCCTGGACCTCCTTGAAGTAGTCGCTCGACGTCTGGGTGTATCCGGCGTCTTTGCCCACGGTCGGCTGCCCCGCGAGGTAGTTCTCGAGCGTCCCGAAATACGTGGCCGAGTACTGCGCGTCCTCGCCCGGCAACCCGGTGCGCATGATGTTCGTGTACGTCTTGGCCCACCCGTACGCCGTGGCGGTGTCGCCGAAGTTGGCGATCAAGATGTTCGGACGCACGCCCGCATCGGCGACGGCCTCGTGGACGGCCGCCAGCGAGACGCGAGCGTCCTCGTTGATCCACTGTGCCTTCTCGCTGGCCCACCGATGGGCCAACCCGTCGTAGAAGACCCACCCGAGCGCTCCGACCACGGCGACGCTCGCGAGCACACCGGCGGCGCGCTTGGTCCCGTCCAACCGGAGGAACCAGCGGATCGCGACGAACGCTCCCAGCGCCGTGAGCGGCATGACGGCCGCCGTCGCGTTCATGAACCGGTAGTAGGGAACGACGGCGGACGTCAGGAACGTGAACGAACCGAGGAACGGGAGCATCCACCAGATCGAGACCATGTCGAACGTGTTGGCCGGCTTGCGCTCGCGCCGGGCGAGCAGGATCGTCGAGACGATCGCGACGACGATCAACGGTCCGATCACGAGCGGTTGCAGCGACCCGACCCACTGCCCCAGCCGGGCCAGGAAGAACGCCTTCGTGTACGGAGGCGGGAGCGCGGCGTCGGAAAGGCTGGCCGAGGGCCCCCAGATCCCGACCACCCACATCGCCAGGCCGGCGATCATGCCGAACCCGCAGGACATCAGCATCGGCCCGTCGGAGCGGAGCGCGGCGCCGAACGAGAACCGGCTGGTCAGGAAGTGGAATCCGAACACGGCGAGCAGGACGACGCCGAAGATGACGCAGGTGGTGGGGTGCGTGAACGCCGCCGCCACCGAGATCAGGAACACGGCGGATCGCGCGCCCCACGACGTTCGAGATGCCCCGAGGAAGGGGAGCAACGCGCAGAGCAGGAACAGCATCAGGGTGTTGTCCAGGTAACCGACGTACGGGATGGTCAGGAACAGCGCGGCCGCCACCAGCATGCAGAGCAGCACGATCAGCGGATCCCTCCGGCTTCGGTACGCCCCCGCGCCGAGCGCCAGGCCGGCGAGCACGGGGATGCCGATCATCAGGAACGCGCTGAAGCTGTACTGGTCGATGCCCGCGACCCGCTGGAGCAGCGCGCCCGCGAGGGGCGTGGTGATCCGGTATCCCCCGCTGAACGTGGAACCGGGACCCCACTCGCGCACGACCGATCCCGGAGACGACTCCAGGATGACGTTCGCGCGCCAGGTGTACCAGGCTGGGTCCCGCGTCGGCGCCGTGATGGTCGGGTGGAGCAGGAACTGCCAGCCAAGTGCGAGCAGGAGCAGGAGGGCCACCAGCGCGATGACCCACCAATGACCGAGGCGGCTCTCGGTCGGTGGCGGAGTATCGGTGGGGGCCTGAGCTCGCTCGGTATCGGTCAGCGCCATGCGGGCGACATCCTACCGGGAGGGTCTAACCGGCGGCTTGAGCTTCCGGAAGACACGGAAGGTGCTGCATCAGGTCCGACGGGAACGCGGCCTCGAACACCGGATCGTTCGCGGTCGCGGGGTCGACGGTTTGTGTGGGCGATGCCGTCTGCGCCTGGGTGAGCGTCATGACGTAGCGCGCGACGTCGGCCACCGTGAAGCCGTTCTGCTCGAGCTCCGGAACGTTCAGGAACACCTGCGACGGCTGCACGAGCTCCACGACCGGGGTGTTGTCGCCGTCCTTGTCGAAGTGCGCGTTGATGCCCGCCTGGATCGGGGGCGTCTGGATCTGGAACCCCCCGCTGACGGCCGGATCGGGCATCGCGCCGTGGTCCGCGGTGAGCACCATCGCCCAGTTGCCCTTCCCGACCTGCTTGTTGAGGAAGCCGACGAACCGCTTGAGCGCGAGGTCCTGCGCCACGACGGCGTCGCGCATCTCGAGCGAGTTCATCGTCCAGACGTGGCTGACGTAGTCGATCTCCTTGAAGTTGAGGTACAGGAGGTCGGGCATGTCGTCCTTGCCGAACCCTTCGTGCTGGATCACCGTCTCGACCACACGCTCCTGGTACGGCGTGCGCGCCGGCGTATCGAACCCCTTCAGCAGCTGATCGATGGAGTTGCCGCGCCACAGGCCGTCGAGCTTGCCGTCGGCCTGATCGACACGGCGGACGTCTTGCGCGAACCCCGGCACGTCGTTCGCGTAGCTCGCGAGCTTGTAGTACGCGGCGTCCCTCGGGGGGAGGTTCCAGGTGAACCCCTCGTCCGTGAGCGTCGTCCCGCCGACCACAGAACGGGTCAACGCGATGTCGCGGTCGCCTCCGGTGAAGAACGAGCCGTGCCCGAGCATGCCGAAGTGGATGTCGACGGTGCCGACGATGCCGACGACCGGCTTGTTGTGCATCGCACGGTCGTAGATGTCGGCGAGCGTCGGCTCGATCAGGAACGCCGGCCCCTCGTTCCACGGGCTGGTCAGGCGATCGCCGACGATCAGGTGGTGCCCGGTGATCCCGTTGTGGTCGGGGAAGTCGCCGGTGCCGATGATGGCGTGATCCTGCGCGGTGCTGGTCGGCGACGAACCGACGCTCGCGTCCGAGAACCATGTGCCCTTGGGGATCAGGGAGTCCAGGTACGGATGCGCATCCGGCCATGCGTTGAGCACGTTCATGCCGCCCGCGTCCCACACCAGGGTGACCAACAGCTTCGGAGGGTTGGCGGTGGGCAGGACCGCCTCGTTCATCGGCTGGCCGTCGATCGGGTGGAACCCGTCGAAGTGCAGGATCTTCGCAGCGGTGGGCGCGATGCCCGCCAGGGTCACGGGGCGCTTCACGGTCTTGCCGGCGGGCACGAACCCCGGCCCGTACCAGAGCATCGGCACGTCCTCCACGTAGTCCCAGGGACCCACGTGCGGGAATCCCGAGCCGACGAAGTTCGGTTCCTGTGGGATGTACGAGAGTTGCGCGCCGCGATCGGGCCGCCAGCCACGCCACGTCCGCAGCAGGAACTCGTGCGGGACCGAGCACGCCAGGTTCACCAGGTCCTGGTCGCCCGTCTGGGCACGAGCAGACAGGCGCGGCACCGTAACGGCGGACGTCACGAGCAGGGCGAAGACGAGCGTGAGCAGGACGAAACGCCTCGGAGTCATTGGCCGACTAGCGTCCCCGACAGCGCACCGAACGACAACCCAGGCGGTAGCCTCGACGACGTGGGATCCGGGCGGCGCCTCACCGTGCTGGTCGTCGCGTTGGCGCTGGTCGGCGCGCCTGCGGTCGCCCTCACGGCGTTCTGCGTGGGCAAGAGCTGTGCCGACGAGGACCAGGCGTCGGCGGCGGTTCCCTTCTGCGCCCTTCCCGGCGACCTGCGGGCGCAGATCGAGGCCGGGTTCCGGCAGGGTCATTCACCGGACGTCATGGCGGCGACGAGCGGGGCCGACATCGTGGGGGGCACGACCGGGAGCTCGGACGCCGCTTGGCCCCGTGCACCGCTCACGGCGCTGCAGAACAGCGTCCCCATCGTGTGGTTCGGTCACGGCGTCAAGGCAAGCGAGATCCCGCCCGGCACGGGCCTGGACAGCATCGCCCCGACCGTCGCCCGCCTGATCGGATACGACCGGCCGCATCCGGAGATCCGCAGCAGGGGCACCATCGGCGACGGCCGTCCGTCCGAACGCCGATCCTCGGCTCGTGGTCGAGATCGTCTGGAAGGGTGTCGGGAGCGAGGCGTTCTCGCATGGCTTCTCGGCGTGGACGGAACGACTGGCGTCGGGAGGCGACGTCGCGAGCACCCTGCGGGCAACGACCGGCTCGCTGCCGGTCGAACCGGCGACGACGCTCACCACGATCGGCACCGGCGGCCTGCCGTTCCAGCACGGCATCACGGGCAGCCTCATCCGTGACAGGGATGGCGCCGCGATGCCGGCATGGAGCGCCTCCGTACCGACCTCCATCATCGCGACGCTGCCCGACGATTGGGATCACGCTCAGAACCAGCGGCCTCGGATCGGACTGATCGCACCGGATCCGACCGACCGAGGTCTCATCGGCGGCACGTGGTACCTGGATCACGATCGCGACGACCTCGTGTTCGGACGGCACGATCCCGTGCGCGCCGTCGGCCGGTTGCTCCGGTCCGGATACGGCGTCGACGGCACGACCGACATCCTTGGCGTCGTGCTCGCCGGGTCGGACGCGGACGCCCAGACGCGCGCGATCGTCGGAGCCGTTCGCAACGCCGTGCCCGACGCGACGTTCGTCGTCACCGCCTCCGGCCGGACCGGTCGGTCCGATGGAAGCGGAGCGGCGGTCGGTCGCAGGGTCGACGGAGCGATCGGATCGCCGGTCGTCGCCGCGGTCGTGCCCGGAGGTCTCTTCCTGGATCAGGCCGTGATGGCGGCGAACGACATCACGTCCGACGACGTGGTCCGCGCGATGGACGCGATGACCGCGCCCGACGGAACGCCGCTGTTCGCCGATGCGTATCCCGGATTCGCGATCTCGTTCTCGAGGTACTGCTGATGGCCGTCGACGTCGCGCGCCCGGACGTCTCTCCGCCGCAGACGGGGTCGTCGCGCCGAACCGCGCTGGCGGTGCTCGGGGGACTCGCCCTGATCGCGGTGGCCGTTCGCGTGGCCGACCCGGAGCGGATCGCGTGGCTGCAGAACTTCCTGATCGTCTTCGGGTCGCTGCTCGTCGAGGCGACGCCGTTCATCCTGTTGGGCGCGTTCGTGTCCGCGGCGATCGAGGTCTTCGTGCCGACGTCGACGTTCGCGCATCTGGCCCGTTTGCCGCGTCCACTGCAGCTCCCCGCAGCGGCGCTCGCGGGGATCGCGTTCCCCGTGTGCGAATGCGGGTCCGTCCCGGTCGCGCGCCGGCTGGCCAGCAAGGGCCTGGCGCCGTCGGCCGCCATCACGTTCATGCTGGCCGCGCCCATCCTCAATCCGGTCGTCGTGGCCTCCACGTTCGTCGCCTATCGCGGGCGCGACTCGCTCTGGGTCATGGTGCTCGGCCGGATGGCCCTCGGGTTCCTGGTCGCCGTGGCCGTGGGGTGGGTGATCGGGGCGACCCGGAAGGAAGACATCTTGAAGGCGCGGCCCGGTGACGAGGACGTCGATGTCGAGGCCGGTCCGGACGAATCGCGATGGGCGCGGTTCACCTCGCACCTGAGCGGGGACTTCTTCTTCATGGGCCGCTTCCTCGTCATGGGAGCGGCCATCGCGGCCGCCGTGCAGACGTTCGTCCCGCAGACGATCGTGACGAGGCTGGCGAACCTGCCGGTCCTGTCGCTGCTCGCGATGATGGCGCTGGCGTTCTTGATGTCGCTCTGCTCGGAGTCGGACGCGTTCGTGGCGGCGTCGTTCACGTCGTTCGGGCCGGCGGCGCAGCTCGCGTTCCTGGTCTCGGGTCCGATGATCGACCTCAAGCTCGCCGCGCTCTACGCGGGCACGTACAGCAAGGGCTTCGTTCGCACCGTGATCGTGACCGTCGTGGCCGTCACGTTGGTCGGCACGCTCTGGATCCAGGTGGTGTTCGGATGAAGCTGCGCTGGAGCCCTTCGCGGGTCGCGACCGGCACCGTGCTGGCCGCGTGGGCTGCGTTCTTCTGGTTCCTGCTCGTGAGCGGGCGCTGGTCGCTCTACCTGTCGACGCGAACGTTCTGGGTGGTGCCGACCGGAGCCGTGCTGATGACGATCGCGGCCGTGGGCCGGCTCGCGACGGCTCGCGTCATCCGACCGGAGCCGCTCCCGAGCGCCACGTCGTGGACGCTCGGCGTGGTCGCCCTCCCCGTGGTGCTGCTCATGGTCCTGCCTCCGGCCACCCTCTCCGGCTACGCGCTGGGGCGCCGAAGCTCGTTCGTCGGATCGGGCGTCGTGGTGTCGACGTCGGACATCGCTTCGGGAACGATCTCGTTCATCGACGTGGCGGCGGCGCAATCATCCAAGACCGGCATGGCGGCGCTGCGCTCACGGGCGGGAGAGCAGGTCACCCTGGAGGGGTTCGTGTGGCATGAGGACGGGGCCTCGGCCGACGAGATCCTGCTGACGCGGTACGTCGTCACGTGTTGTGTGGCGGACGCGACGAGCGCCCAGGTCCGCGTCGTGAACGTCCCTCCCGGCCGGTTCAAGCCGGACGACTGGGTGAGCGTCACCGGACGCATCTATCCCCTCGGGAGCGAGATCCTGGTCGATGCGAGCGACGTCCACTCGATCGCCCAGCCGGAGCGGCCCTACCTCACGCCGTAGCGCGCTTCACCGTCGGCGGGCGCAGTCCCCGCACGTGCCGATCAGGTCTAGCCGGTGGTCCACATCCGCGAAGCCCGCGCGCCTGGCCAGCCGGTCGAGCGTCTTGTCGAGCGTTCCCTCCAGGTCGGACGGCACGGTGACGTCCTCGACCCGGCCGCAGCGCGAGCAGATCAGGTGGTGATGGTGTTCGGTGAGCTCCTCGGTCAGCTCGAACCGAGCGAACTCACCCTCGGTGATCACGCGCCGAACCACCCCGGCCTGCTCCAGGACCGCCAGGTTCCGGTACGCCGAGCTCTGAGGAGGTGCCGACCGTCCCGACACGACGTCGGTCATGGAGACCGGCTTGCCCGCCCGCCGCAACATGTCCACCAGCGCGCGACGTTTCGGCGTGTAGCGCTGTCCCACCTCGTGCAGCCGCGTCTCGATCGTCGCGTGGAGGTCGCTCGCCACGGTGCGCATCATAGTTCGACCTCCTCGGTCGCGGGCAGCCGCGGCGCGACACCGCGCTTGGCCACCGCCACCACCACGAACACCGCGGCCGCGATGAGCACGATCGTGCCGCCGGGGGCCGTTCCCCAGATCCGGGATGCGGCAAGCCCGGCAACGACCGAGCTCACGCTGACCGCGACGGACCACCGAAGCGTGGAGCCGAACGACCGGGCGAGCACCTGACCGCTCGCCACCGGCAAGACCATCATCGCGGCGATCAGCAAGATGCCGACGATCCGCATCGCGGCGACGACGGCCACGGCCGTCAGCACGGCAAGCACGTTGTTCACGAAGCCGACCGGGAGACCCGAGACGCGCGACCAGTCCTCATCGGTCACGACCGCGAACAGCACGCGGCGCAGCAGGAGCATCGCCACGACGATCACCGCACCCAGGATCAGGATCACGACGAGCTCGCTGTCGTTCACCGTCAGCGGCTGACCGAACAGATACGTCAGCAGGCTCGCGTTCAGTCCGCCTCCGAGGCTCACCAAGACCACGCCGAGGGCGATGCCCGAATAGAAGAAGAGCGCGAGCGCGAGATCGCCGGATGCCCGGCGGCGCGATCGCAACCACTCGACCCCGAGCGCCCCGCCGACGGCGAACACCAACGCGGTCCACACCGGCCAGATGCCGGCGATCAACCCGGCGCCCACCCCCGCGAACGCGACGTGACCGATCCCGTCGCCGATCAGCGACATCCGCTTCTGCACCAGGAACGTCCCGATCATCGGCGCGAACACACCCACCGCGATGCCGGCCACCAGCGCGCGCTGCATGAACCCGAGCTCGAACGGATACGGGAGCGCGGACACGGGCCACGGCATCAGCGCAGCCCCTCGAGCCAGAGCGGGAGGTCCTCGCGGTGGACCCCCAGGCTCACGCCCTCGTCGACGAGCCTCGCCGGAGGACCATCGAACAACACCGTGCCCTTCAACACGACGACCCGATCCAGATCGTTCGCGACGGCCGAGAGCTCATGGGAGACGAGCAGCACCCCGGCGCCGTGGTCCTGCATCAGGTGGACGAGCGAGTCGCGGAAGCGACGCTGCGACTCTGCGTCGACGCCGGCGATGGGTTCGTCCAACACCAGGAGCTGGGGCTCGCTCGCGAACGCCCGGGCGATGAAAGCTCGCTGCTGCTGTCCACCCGACAGCTCATTCACGGGTTTCTGCGCGAACTCCGCGAGCCCCACTGACTCCAACGCGTGTCGCGAGAATCCTCTGTCCTCCTTGCGGAGGGGACGCCACCAGCCCCGCTTCGCGAGGCGGCCCGTGGCCACGATCTCCTCGACCGTCGCGGGAACCTCGGATCCCAACACCGGGCGCTGCGGCACGTATCCGAGTCGCCATCGATCCTGCACGCGTGATGGGGAGAGACCGAAGAGACGCACCTCGCCCTCCGTCGGTGCGAGCGAGCCGAGCAGCAGCTTCACGAGCGTCGACTTGCCGGAGCCGTTGGGGCCGACGAGAGCCACGAACTCCCCCGGGCTCACGCGGAGGTCGACGTGATCGAGGACGGGCGTCCGCCCGTACGCGAACGATACGTCGATCGCCTCCAGCAGCGGAAGGCCGGCCGGAGCCTGCGCCAAGGTGCTGTCAGGAGCAGCCAAGCGCCGTCCGGAGGGTCGAGAGGTTCTCCTGCATCTGAGAACCATAATCGTCTCCGGCAGCGACCTCCTCCTCCGTGAGCCCTTCGAGTGTGTGCAACACGGCGGTCTTCACGCCTGCTTCATCCGCGAGCGTCTGAGCCACTTTGGGAGACACCAGGTCCTCGGTGAAGATCGTCGTGATCCCTCGCTGCTGCACCAGGTCCTTCAATTGAGCAAGCCGCTGCGCGCTCGGTTCCTCGTCGGGCGCCAATCCGCTGATCGCCACCTGCGTGAGCCCGTATTCGGTAGCGAGGTATCCGAAGGCGGCGTGATTCGTGACGATAAGCGTTCGTTCGCACGACGCGAGGCCGGTCCGGTAGTCGTCGGCGAGCTGAGAGATGTCATGCTCGAACGCGTCAGCGTTCGTCTTGAACGTCGTGGCATCACCCGGCGACGCCTTCGTGAGCGCTCCACGCACCTCGTCAACCATCTTCGCGTAGAGGACCGGATCGAGCCACACATGCGGATCGACCGTGAGACCCGCCTCGCTTCCGCTGGGAGGTTCCACCGTCGGCATCCCCGCCAGAAGATCGACAGCCACCCCTTCTGCGTCGCCCACCGCGTCCTGGACCGCAGGCTGGAAGCCGTTGCCGAGGTACAGGACCACGTCTGCCGTCGTGATCGCTTCAACCTGATCAGGGCTGAGCTCGAGGTCATGCGGCTCGACCCCCGGCGCGGTGAGGTTGGTGACGTCGACGAGAGCGCCGCCGACCTTCTCCGCCGCCTCCTGCACGGGATAGAACGCCGCGACGACCGAGAGCTTGCCGGACGCGCCCTGATCCGATCCGCCGGCGCGTCCGCACGCGGTTCCGACGAGGGCGAGGACGGCGACGAGGACAACCCCGACCGAACGCACGGGACGACTGGCGAACGGGTCTGGCTCGCTGAACGTTGTCGGAATAAGAATCGCTCTCATTACCGTCGGAGGCTAGCAGTCCGTGTGCGCGACGGTCAACCCCGCGCCTCAGGGTTGCTGGGGGTCCCCGGGAGGTCAGCGGGCCAGGCGGATACGGCCCGAGCCGGTCCGCTCCACCAGACCGTCTCGCTCGAGCGCGTCGACCGCCAGGTCGACGCGCGGAAACCCATAGCCGAGCGCCGCGGCGATCGCATGGATCGTCGCGGCGCGGTCGCGACGACGGAGCTCGCGCAACACTCCCCCGCGCGCCTGGCGCAGGGAACCTTCGAACGCCGGCTGGCGGCGACCGCTCCGCCGGCCCGCTCGGCCGTTCGCCCGGAACCGGCACGCCGCGGCGAGCGGACAGGCGTCGCAGCGCGGAACGGGGAGGCACACCGCGCGCCCCAGATCCATCACCGCCTGGTTCCAGTCGCCCGGAGCCTCCCGAGGGAGCCACCGTGCCGCCGCGGCGGCAACCTCGGCCGCCGGGACCTCGTCGGGTTCGCGGCCGAACGCGAGCCTCGCCATCACCTTGCGGACGTTGGTATCGACGGCGGCGACCGGTACGCCGAACGCGATCGACGCCACGGCGGATGCCGTGTACGGACCGACGCCGGGGAGCGCGAGCAGGGTGGGGAGGTCGGACGGAACCTCGCCGCGCAGGTCGCGGACGATGAAGCGGGCCGCGTCCTGCAAGGACGCGGCCCGGCGCGCGTAGCCCAGGCCTCCCCACGCACGGAGGACGTCGGCACGCGACGCCGCCGCCAGGGCTCGCACGTCAGGGAATCGGCTCATGAACCCCGGGAAGGCCTCGGCCACCCGGGACGCCTGGGTCTGCTGGAGCATGATCTCCGAGACGAGCACCGCGAAGGGATCGTGCCTCTGCCGCCAGGGATACCCGGGGTCGTTCGCCCGGAACCAGGCCAGGAGCGCTTCCCGGGCGCGATCGCGGCGGCTAGGCTCGTTCGACGAGGGGGCCATGGCCGAGATCCGAGATGTGATGAGCACGGAGCTGGTCGCCGTCTCCCCGCGCGCGACGATCGCCGAGGCGGCCACGGTGATGGGGACCGGTCACGTCGGGGCCGCGCTCGTGATGGACGGCGACACCCTGGTGGGCATCTTCACGGAGCGAGACATCCTGCGCGCCTTGGCGTCGGACTTCGACGCGGCCGGGCACCTGGTCTCCCATTGGATGACGGAACGTCCGACGACGCTTCATCCCGGCGCGGACACCGGCGAGGCACTCGGCCTGATGCTGGAGAACGGTTTCCGCCACGTGCCGGTCGTGGAGGGCGATCTCGTTGTGGGCATCGTCTCCATGCGCGACGTGGCCCCGCTCGGTTGACGCCGGCACGCCGACTAGAAGCCGGCCTTCGACTCCTTGGGAGGCATGGCCTCGGCCGCATCCTTGAGCGCCTTGTGGATCTCGCGGAACACGTCGCCGACGTATGACGCCGGCTGACTTCCGCCCGCCGTGCCGCGCACCGCCGACGCCGTCACCTCCACGGCCTTCTCGAACACCATCCAATCCGTTTCGCGAGACATGAAGACCTCCATCGGACCCCTCGGGTACTAGGCTTCGCGTCCGAAAGGCTACTCGACAGCCATGGCATCCTCACGATCGGAACCCGACACCTTCGGAGCGGCCGCCGCGCTCGAGCGGATGGTCTTCTTCTCCGATGCCGTCTTCGCGATCGCGATGACGCTTCTGGTGCTGAACATCCCCCATCCGGCTCCCCGGCAGAACGTGGCGGCGTTCCTCACGACGCAGGACGGCAAGTTCGTCGCGTTCTTCATCAGCTTCTGGGTGATCGCGTTGTTCTGGATGGGCCATCACCGGCTCTTCCGGTTCGTCCGGGGGTACGACCATGGCTTGATCATGCTGAACCTGGCTCTGCTGTTCTGCATCGCGTTCCTGCCGTACCCGAGCGCCATCCTCGGCGACCATCCGACGGACGTCGGCGCGACGGTGTTCTATGCAGCGGCGATCTCGGTCACCGGGTTCGCGTCGGCCTCACTCACGTGGTACACGGTGATCCACCGTCATTTCACCGGACCGCTGCATCCGGCCATGGCGCGCTACTACGTGTTCAGGGGACTCGCCGCCCCGCTCGTGTTCCTGCTCTCGATCCCGCTGGCGTTCGTGAACACGACTGCCGCGCAAGCGAGCTGGTACCTGCTCTTCGCCCTGCAGTTCGTCGGACGACGGATCGCTGAGCGCCGGGCCGGCGTCGATCGTTCGCGCTAGTCGAACGCGCGCTCGCCGGAGAGCGCCTGACCGAGGATCAGCGTGTGGATCTCGCTGGTGCCCTCGTACGTGAGGACCGACTCGAGGTTGTTCGCGTGACGGATCACCGGGTACTCCAGCGTGATCCCGGACGCGCCCAGGATCGTTCGCGCGGTCCTGGCGATCTGCAGCGCCTCGCGCACGTTGTTGAGCTTGCCCATGCTCACGTGCTCCGGTCGCAGCCGCCCCTCGTCCTTCATGCGCCCGAGATGGAGCGCCAGCAACGTCCCCTTGTTCAGCTCCGTCGCCATGTTCGCCAGCTTCTCCTGCGTGAGCTGGAACCCTGCGATCGGCCGGCCCCACTGCACGCGCGTCTTCGAATACTCGAGCGCGCATGCGAAGCACGCGCGCGCGGCGCCCATGGCCCCCCACACGATCCCGAAGCGGGCTTCGGACAGGCACGAGAGCGGGCCCTTCATCCCCGTGACGCCGAGCGCCGCGTCCTCTGGGACGCGCACGCCGTCGAGCACCAGCTCCGACGTCACGCTCGCGCGGAGCGAGAGCTTGCGATGGATATCACTGGCGGAGAATCCCGGAGTGTCCGTCGGTACCAGGAACCCTCGGATGCCGTCATCGGTCTGGGCCCAGACCACGGCGATGTCGGCGATCGAGCCGTTCGTGATCCACATCTTCGAGCCGTTCAGCACCCAGCCGTCGCCGTCGCGTTTGGCCGACGTGCGCATGTGGTTCGGGTCGCTGCCGAAGTCCGCCTCGGTCAGGCCGAAGCACCCGATCACCTCACCGGTCGCCATCTTCGGGAGCCAACGCTGCTTCTGCTCCTCGCTGCCGTACTTCCGGATCGGGAACATGCAGAGCGACCCCTGGACGCTCACGAACGATCGGAACCCCGAATCGCCCGCCTCGAGCTCCAGGCACGCGAGGCCGTACGCGACGGCGTTGGCGCCGAGACACCCATATCCCTCCAGGTGCATGCCCAGCAGTCCGAGCCGGCCGAGCTCCAGGGCGACGTCCTTGGGGAACGTGCCGGCTTCGAACCACCCGTCGATGCCCGGGAGGACGTTGTCTGCCACCCATCCGCGCACCAGATCGCGCACCTGCCGTTCCTCGGTGGAGAGCAGATGGTCGACGTCGAGGAAATCGAGCGGATCGGGGGTTGTCATGGGCGGGTAGCCTAGCGCGCCGCCCGGACGTCAAGCGTCGGCCGTGGCCGGCCGATGGGGGAACGTGGGGGAGAAGACAGACATCAGGTGGAACGGACCGGCCCGGCGCATCGCGGCTGCGCTGCTGACGTTGTCGATGCTCGCCGCCGCCACCTCCGTCGCCGGAGCCACCCCGCCGATCGACTCGGCGCGCCGGCGGGTGAACCACCTCGGCAGCCAGGTCGTGGATGCGCGTGCCTCGGCGGCGGAGCTCCAGCGCCGGATCCTCTCGCTGGCGTCGGACGTGGCCGGCGCCCGTCGCGCCCTCGGGCGCCTCCAGGGACGGCTCGTGGAGTCCCAGCACGAACTGGCCGACGCGCAGGTGCAGGTGGAAGCCGTGCAGGCCCGGCTGAACGATCGTGCACGTCAGGCATTCATGATGTCGGGGCCGGGCGCGTACGCCGCGTACCTGCTGGGAGCCGACTCTTTCTCCGACCTCATGGACCGCACGATCTTGCTCGACAGCGTCCAACAGGCGGACGCCGCCCTCGGCGCGGAGGCGCAAGCCGAAGCGACCCTGCTGGCGTCGGCACAGGCAACGCTCGAGCGAGCGACAAGCGAACGAACCCGATTGGTCGCGCGCATCCAGTCCCGGCAGACCGACCTGCTGACGGCGTTCGCCGCGCAGCAGGCCGCGCTGGCGCAGCTCGCCGGTCAACGGCGAGACGCGGTGCGACACGTGCGGACGCTCGAACGGCGGATCGCCCGGCAAGCCGGTGCGCTCCCCTTCGGCGATTGGGCCCGCCGCTTCCTGGAACACATCAGCGCCCCGACGTGCCGCCACAACGTCGTCGTGGTCGTGGCATGGCAGGCCAACGAGTTCACGCAAGCACGATGGAACCCGCTCGCCACCACGCACCGCATGGCCGGATCGACGAGCTTCAACGACGTCGGGGTGCAGAACTACGTCTCGCTGACGCAGGGGTTGCGCGCGTCCGCACAGACGCTCACGGGCGGTGCGGCCTCGTTCGGGTACCAGGCGATCCTGGACTCGTTGGGTCGCTGCGACGACGCGATGACGACCGCAGAGGCGATCCGCGCGTCGGCATGGTGCCGGGGATGTTCGAACGGGGGCTACGTGACCGGGCTCGTCCCGATGGTGCAGGCATACTTCGGGCGCTTCGTCACCCGCCACGCCTGAACGGTTCCCAGCCTACGACGGAGCGATCGTGTCGATATCGTTCCTCCCCGCTCGTCGATAAGGTGGACGGGGCCGACGGCGGCCGCGATGATCCGAAGGAGGGCAGCGTGCGCTACCTGCTGTTGATCTACAGCGACGAGACCGCGTTCGCCGGCATGTCGCCGGAACAGGCGGAGGCGACGCTCGGGGAGTTCGAGAAGTACTCCGCCTGGCTCGTCGAGAAGGGGTGGATGCGCGCCGGCGACCAGCTCGCCGACACGGCCCAGGCGACGACCGTGCGGCAGACGGACGGGGCGGTGCTCGCGACCGACGGGCCGTTCGCCGAAACCAAGGAGCAGCTCGGCGGCTACTACATCGTCGAGTGCGCGAACCTCGACGATGCGATCGAGGCGGCCGGGAGGATCCCGTCGCTCGCCGCCGGCGGATCGGTCGAGGTCAGGCCCCTCATCGACATGTGAGCGAGGCAGCGGAGGTCGTCGACCGCCTGTTCCGGCGCGAATCGGGGCGTGCGGTGGCGACGCTCATCCGCGTGCTCGGCGACTTCGACCTGGCCGAGGAGGCCGTGCAGGAGGCGTTCGCGATCGCATTGGATCGCTGGCCCGTGGACGGGATCCCCGACAACCCTGGAGCCTGGATCACGTCGACGGCCCGCAACCGCGCGATCGACCGCATCCGGCGCGAGCAGCAGCGGCCCGGGAAGACCGAAGCGGCGCAGCGGATACGCGACCTCGAATCACTGGGTGACGACATGCATGACATCGCCGACGACAGGCTCCGATTGATCTTCACCTGCTGTCACCCGGCGCTCCCGCTGGAATCGCGGGTGGCGCTCACGCTCCGGACGGTCGGCGGCCTGTCGACACGGGAGATCGCGCGCGCGTTCATCTCCACCGAGACGACGATCCAGCAACGCCTGGTCCGCGCGAAGAAGAAGATCCGCGACGCCGCGATCCCCTACAGGGTCCCGCCGCGTGAGCTGCTGCCCGAACGGTTCGACGGCGTGCTCGCCGTGTTGTACCTGATCTTCAACGAGGGCTACAGCGCGACCGAAGGCCCCCTCGTCCGCGTGGAGCTGTGCGACGAGGCGATCTGGCTGGCGCGCGTCCTGTCGACCCTCATGCCCGACGAACCGGAGGCGCTCGGCCTCCTCGCGCTCATGCTGCTGCAGCACTCCCGGCACCGCGCCCGCGCGGACGCGGTAGGCGCGCTCGTCCTGCTTGAGGACCAGGATCGCTCCCTCTGGGACCGCGATCTCATCGGGGAGGGTCTGGAGACGCTGGATCGCGCGATGGCGTTCGGCGCGCCCGGCCCGTACCAGGTGCAAGCGGCGATCGCGGCCCTCCATGCCCGCGCACCACGCGCAGAGGACACCGACTGGCCGCAGATCGCCACGCTCTACCGGGCGCTCGACGAGCGGGCTCCCTCGCCCGTCGTATCGCTCAACCGAGCCGTCGCGGTCGCGATGGCCGACGGGCCGGACGCTGGACTCGCGCTCACGGACGACTTGGCGGACGAGTTGGACGCCTACTACCTGTTCCATTCGGCGCGCGCCGACCTGCTCCGGCGACTCGGTCGCCGCCAGGAAGCGTTAGCCGCGTACGAACGTGCCCTCGCGCTGACGACGAATCCCCAGGAGCATGCGTTCCTAGAGCGTCGTCTCCGCGAAGTCTGAGCAGGTCCGGAACGACACGCTGGACCGACGGCTGCGGCCCACGCATCCGCGTGGGCCGCAGCCTCGTCAGCGTTCCAACGTCAGGGCCTCAAACGGTGACGACCCGCGTCGTGCTCGCCGCCTTACCCCACCCGTCGGTGACCGTGAGGGTCACGGTGTACGTCCCGGCCACCGCGTAGGTGTGTGTCGGGTTGGCCGTGGTGCTCGTGGCCGTCCCGTCCCCGAAGTTCCACAGGTACGTGAAGGGATCGCCATCGGGGTCGGCGGTGCCGGCCGACGAGAACGCGCACGTCCGCACCGAGCACGAGGGCGTGCCGATCACCGGGACCGGCGCGGCGTTGCCGACCGGCTGGGCGATCGTGATCGTCCTCGTGATAGTGGCCGCGTCACCCCACGCGTCGGTCAGCGTGAGGGTCACGGTGTAGGTCCCATCGGCCACGTAGGTGTGCGCCGGCGAGACCGCCGTGCTGGTCGCGGTCCCGTCCCCGAAGTTCCACAGGTACGTGAACGCGTCCCCGTTCGGGTCGTAGGAGCTGACGCCGTAGATCGTGCACGCGCGATCCGCACACACGACGGGGTTGATCACCGGGACCGGGGCGGCGTTGCCGACCGGCTTGGCGATCGTGATGGTCTGCGTCGTGCTCGCGAACTTGCCCCACACGTCCGTGACCGTGAGCGTCACCGTGTAGGTGCCGTCGACGGCGTAGGTGTGCGTCGGCTCCGCCACCGTGCTGGTGGCCGTCGCGTCCCCGAAGTTCCACAGGTACGTGAACGTGTCGCCGTCCGGATCGGACGAGCCGATGCCCGAGAGCGTGCACGTCCGCGCCGTGCAGATCGGCGTGCCGATCACCGGGACCGGCGCGACGTTCGTGGGCGGCTCCGTGAAGGAGACGACCCGCGTGGTGCTCGCCGCGTCGCCCCACGCATCCGTGAGGGTGAGCGTCACCGTGTAGGTGCTGTTCGCGGGGAACGTGTGGGACGGGGCCGACGCCGTGCTGGTGGCCGTCCCGTCGCCGAAGTTCCACAGGTACGTGAACGCGTCGCCGTTCGGGTCGGACGAGCCTGCGCTCGACAGACTGCACGTCCGGGCGACGCACGACGGCGTGCCGATCACCGGGACCGGCGGCAGGTTACCGCCGGGCTTGGTGACGGTGACCGTCCGCGTGGCGCTGGCGAACAGGCCCCACGCGTCGGTGACGGTGAGCGTGACCGTGTAGGTCCCGTCGGCCACGAACGCGTGCGACGGCGTCGAGGCCGTGCTGGTCGCCGTCGCGTCGCCGAAGTTCCACAGGTACGTGATCGCGTCGCCGTTCGGATCGGACGAGCCGAGCCCCGAGAAGCTGCACGTCCTCGCGGTGCAGTTCGGCGTGCCGATCACCGGGATCGGCGCCACGTTCGTGACAGGCTGGGCGACCGTGACGATGCGCGTCGACGCTCGCCGAAGCGCCCCACCCGTCGGTGGTGGTCAACGTCACCGTGTAGCTGCCGTCGACCGCGAACGTGTGCGACGGCTCCGACGACGTGCTGGCGGCCGTCCCGTCTCCGAAGTTCCACAGGTAGCCGAACGTGTCTCCGGTGTTCGGGTCGGCGGATCCCACGCCGGAGAAGTTGCACGTCCTCGCGACGCACACCGGCGGGTTGTTGACGGGGACCGGCGGCAGGTTGCCCGCCGGCGTCACGATCGTGAGCGTCTTCGAGGTCACCCCCGAC
Organism: uncultured Actinomycetes bacterium; assembly: GCA_963736335.1. Lineage (GTDB taxonomy): Bacteria > Actinomycetota > UBA4738 > UBA4738 > HRBIN12 > JBBQVZ01. Next base: position 712,299 of record CAVTOC010000006.1, read on the forward strand.
AGGCCGTTCTCGTCACGCACGGTCAGGGTCACGGTGAACGTGCCCGGGCCGGTGTACGTGCGGGTCGGGACCGGTCCGGTGCCCGATCCGTTGCCGAAGTTCCACGAGTACGTCAGCGTCGAGGGGTTCTCGTCGGTCGAGGAGCGCCCATCGAACGAACAGACGTTCTGCGCGCAGCTGAACGTGAAGTTCGCCACCGGTGGCAGGCTGGTCCCGGTTCCGGTCACGGTGACGCTGCGCTGGCTGGGCACGGGCGTTGTGAATCCGTGCTGGTCGACGCCGCGCACCAGGATCGTGTACGCGCCCGACGGGATCACCGGAGTCGTGTAGGAGAAGTTCGATCCGGGTGATCCAGGGCTCGTCAGGAACGCCGTCCGATAGCTGACGCTCGTGCTGGTGAACGTGCCGGTCGAGCTCATGTACTGCCCGAGGCCGTTGCGGATCGCAACCTGGGCCTGAGCGATCTGCTGGTCGTCCTCCAAGCGCCCGCTGACCAAGATGTGGCCGTCGGTGAACGCCGTGCCGTTGGTCGGTTGCAACAGCGCCTCGGTCACCGTGGGGGGTAGGTCGCCCGGATAGATCGGGTATCGGGACGTTGCCCCCGAGGACGACGGATCCTGCTGGCCGGACGTGTCGAACGCGATCGCCGTGATCGAGTAGTTCCCTTGGGAGGGCAGGTTCACCGACTTCGACCACGCCGTGTTGACGGCGCCCGGGTTCGCCAGCGTCGTAGTGAGCAGCGCGTAGGCCCCGCCCAGGCTGCCGTTCGGCTGCAGGTACAGGGAGGTGTCCTGGTCGACGATCGTCAAGCCGACCGATGAGACACCGATGTCATCGCTGGCCGTCCCCGCCAGATCCAGGTGGAGGACCTGGACCCCGTTGACGGTGCCGGTCGGGTTGATCGTCGTGTCCGGGAACGCATCGCCGGGGACCTGGACGTTGATCGTCAGCGACGCCCGCAGGCTGGACGAGGTCGTCAAGCCGAGGTTGTCCGTCGCCTGGACCGAGAACGTGTACGTCCCCGGCCTGAGGTTGAACGGCGTCGTCCAGGTCCAGTTGTACGTGGAGGCATTGATGTGCTGCGGTGAGATCCGGCAGTTGCCGGCGGTCACCGTGGTACCCCAGGAGCAGTCCGACGCCAGGTTCTCGCGCGTCGTGCTGTTGCGCAAGGAGATCAACACCTGGTCGAGGGTATCGTCGTCGGCCGCCGTCCCCGAGAAGGTCAGCGGGCTCCCGGGGGCCAGCGTGATCGGCAGGGGGTTCGTGGGCGGGATCACCGACACGGGCGCCGTGATCGTCACGGTCGGTGGGACCGCGGTGGAGCTCACGAGCCAGGTCGCGGTGGCGGCCCGGAGGTCGGACTGTCCCGCCGTGTCGACCGCGGTCGCCCAGATGGTCCACTGGTCCTCGTACGGGAGCGTCACGTTGTACGACCAGGTCGCGTTCGTCGCGCCGACCACGTCCGGGAGGACGCGGAACGAGTTGTAGACGGCGCTCACGGTCCCATCGTCCTGGAGGTAACGGTTCGCCTGGTCGAGGACCTGGATCGAGATGGAGTTCACGCCGACGTCGTCCTGCGCCGTCCCAGTCACCGTGAAGGCGAGCGTCGGGATCACGCGAACCGGACGGGCCGGTGATCGATGTGGTCGGCGTCTGATCGGTCAGTCCGAACGTCTCGATCTTCTTCGTCGCCTTGGAGGCGTCGCTGCTGCCGTTGACCCCGAAGGTCTTGGCGAAGAGCTGGAGCTGGCGGTTGCCCGTGAGCGTGAGGGGCAGCGACCAGGTGGTGGACGTCGCGTTGGGCGACGCCAGGTTGACGTTGATCGTGTTCGATCCGCCCCATGACGTGAGGTTGTCCTGGAGGTACTGGCCCGTGTTGCGGTCGCGCACCTCGAGCTGAACCCGCTGGACACCGCTCGTCGCGGTCGCGGTGCCGTCGACCACGAACTGCACTCCGGTCGGCTCGACCCGTCCCTCGATCGGATCGGTGATCGTGGTCTCGTCCTGGCCGGTGGCAGGGATGGTGTTGAAGTCGTAGAAGGCGATGCGCCCGCCGTTCGCGCCACCCTGCGTGTTGCCGTCACCGCCCGTGAAGACGCCGCGCGGGGTCACGAGCATGGCCTTGTTGCCCTCGTAGGAGTTGGAGCCCGGGTCCCACTCGAGCGCCTGGCCCGTCGCCGGGTCGAGCGCACCGATGTGGTCGCGGCGAACGACGGCGTCGCCCAAGGCGTAAGCGGACAGCCCCTGGCCGGTCCCGTAGCCCACGTTCGTGAGCCCGGGCCACGGGGAGGGAGCGGTCGGCGACGGGTTCCACTGGAAGTGACCGCCGATGAAGACCGCGTCCTCGGCGATCGCGACGGAGTAGATGCTGTCGAAGCAGCGCGCGATCCAGAGCGGCTGGACGTCGGTGCCCCCGTTGACGGGGAACGCGATCGCCGTGTCGCTGATCGGCGGCCGGTCGCCGCCCGAGCCCGCCGTCACGACGAAGTAGGAGTCGTCGGGCGAGATCGCGCCGGCGTAGATCCGCTGGATCCCCCCGATGAACTGGAGGTTGTCGTCCCAGATCGATGAGTGCCACGGGAGGAGCTGGTTCGTCGCGGTGTCGATCCAGGCCACGCCGGTGTGGCTCTGGCCGTTGACGAAGCGTCCGGTGTGCACGACCAGGAGCTTGCTGTTGTCGTGGGTGAGGATGACGGCGTGCACGTTCAGGTTGCCGTTCGTGCCGATGCCGCCGGTCAGGTTGTTGACGAATCCCGTCACGACGGCTCCGGTCGTGGCGTCAACCGCGGCCAGACCGAGCCGGGCCACGCCGTTGATCGTGCTGAAGTTGCCACCGACGTACACGGTGGTGTTCGTCGCATCGACGGCGCTGGTCGCGCTGTTCGCGTTGGCGGTGAACCCGGTGTTCACCGCGCCCGTGGTCGGGTTGATCGAGGCGATCTTGCGCTTCGTGACGCCGTCGACCGTGTTGAACGTGCCGACGACGAAGAGCCTGGTTCCGTCGGGAGAGGCCTCGATCTCGGTGACGCCGCCACCCCCGAAGGTCGGACGGAAACTCGCGTTCACGAGACCGGTGTCGATGTTGTACGACGCCAGGAACGGCTGGTTGTACGAGGTCGTGTTGGTGGCCGTGTTGTTCTGGATCGAGCTGAACCCACCGGCGATGTAGACGTTGCTACCGATGTACTCGATATCGGTGATCTCGCCGGTCGTGATCCGCGGCATGTTGGGCTTGGCGGTGTCCGGCGGAAGCTTGGTGTGTCCCGGCTTCGGCTGCCCGCCCGCGACGACTGTGGTCACCGTGATCGAGAGCGACGCCTGGCTCTTGGCGCTCGTGTTGCCCACCGCATCCCTCGCGTCGACGGTGTAGGTGTGGCTCGAGCCGGCGGTCAGACCCGTGTCGGTGAACGACGTGGTGGTGGACGATCCGACCGAGGTCGCGCCGCCGTCCCGGTAGATGCGGTACGTGATCGGGAGCGACGCCGGCGCCGGGTCGGTCGACGCGGCCCAGGACAGCTGGATCGAACCGGCCGCCGAGCTGGTACCTGTGGGGCGGCCGGGAACGCTCGGGGCGGTCGTGTCGGAGGAGGTCATCACCGTGATCGAGAGCGACGCCTGGCTCTTGGCGCTGGCGTTGCCCACGGCGTCCACCGCATCGACGGTGTAGGTGTGGCTCGAGCCGGAGGTCAGGCCCGTATCGGTGAACGACGTGGTGGTGGACGACCCGACCGAGGTCGCGCCGCCGTCACGGTAGATGCGGTACGTGATCGGGAGCGACGCGGGCGCCGGGTCGGTCGACGCGGCCCACGAGATCTGGATCGAACCGGCCGAGGGGCTCGAGCCGGCGGGCCGGCCGGGGACGCTCGGCGCGGTGGCGTCGCCGCTGGCGTCGCCCGGAGCGGTGTCAAGGACCACGTGGTCGAAGTTGACCGTGAACGTCTTGGCGGCCGTGTCGCCGATCTGGATCCGTCCCACTGGGGTCGTCCCGGTGTCCGCGACCCAGTTCGTCACGATCTGCACGCCGTCGCGGTAGAGGTTCCAGCTCGTGCCCGTTCCGACCGTGCCGCACAGCTCCACGTTGTGCCAGCCGGTGCCCAGCGCCACGCCGGAGTTGAACGAGGTGGCCGCGAAGTCCGAACGGATCCGCAGCGTGCCGTTGGACCCGACGAACGCTTTGATCATGGCGCCGTTCGCCGCGGTGCGCATGCGGAACAGGTCGATGTTCGTCCCGGCTGCGAGGTTGACGTTCGCGCTCATGCACGGCGTCATCGTGGTGGTTCCCAGGACGAGGAACGCCGATGCAGACTGGCTCGTCACGGCCGCCCGCGCGCTCGGTGCGGTCGGGGAGCCGATCGTGTTGTCCAGCGTGATCCTCGTGGCCGTCCAGTTGTTCAGGTTCGCGAAGTCGTCCGAGAAGATCGGGGGCGCCGCGGATGCCACGGGCGCAACCATGACCTGCAACGTCGCCGCGATCAGGGCGATGAGTCCTACGATCGCGGTCGTCCGCCGTGTGCTGCGCTGCCGCCGTGCCCTCATATCCATCTCCTTGATGTGCGTCTCGATGACTATGCCGATGTGACCGAACGGCAGCGGTGCCGTGGGCGCAGAAGCCTAGACCCAAGACACGTCACTGCTCAAGACCCTGGAAATGCGTCTTCGTACATCCTTCGGGAGAACCCCATCGCCCGGGGAAGACGTTTTCCCCAACGCGGGGGGTACCCGCCAGGGCCATATTGTGGGACCTGGAGGGCGATAACGTCCTCCCCCATATGGCCCAATGTGCCTAAGGGCTTTCGGCGTAGGTCCCAGGACGCGGCCGATGAGCGGCGCATTCCGCCTCTGGGAGGCCTTTCACGGGCCGTATCATCTTCGCGAGGTCCGACGGCTGCTCTAGAGTTGCCCTTCGATGCTCTTCCCCACGGTCGATTTCGCGGTTTTCTTCTGCCTGGTCTTCTTGGGCCACTGGCTCCTGAATCCACGCCCGCTGCCGTGGAAGTTGTTCATGATCGCGGCGAGCTACGTCTTCTACGCCTGGTGGGACTGGCACTTCGTGTGGCTGCTGGCGGGGGTCAGCACGATCGCCCAGATCGGCGGACTCGCGGTCGCCAAGCAGCAGGAGCCCGCCCGGCGGCGCCTGGTGATGGCGGTCGCCGTCGCGGCCACGCTCGCCCCGCTGGCGTACTTCAAGTACTACGGCTTCTTCGCCCTCAACGTGACGAACGGCCTGTCCCGGTTGGGCATCCACGCGGGACCGCCGTTGATCCAGGTGATCCTGCCCGTGGGGGTCTCGTTCTTCTCGTTCATGGCGGTCGCGTACGTCGTGGACATCCAGCGGGGCGACACGAAGCCGGCGAGTTGGATCGACCTGTACCTGTACCTGTCGTTCTTCCCGCACCTGGTCGCCGGGCCGATCGTGCGGCCGAACGAGTTGATCCCCCAGCTCGACGTGCGACGCGACCCGCGACACGTCGACATCGGGGGCGCCGCGTGGCTGGTCCTCGGTGGCCTGTTCAAGAAGGTGGTGGTCTCGAGCTTCCTGGCGTCGGCGATCGTCGACCCGGTGTTCGGCGATCCCGCGCGACACGGCGCGGTCGAGACGCTCTTCGCGATCTGGGGATACGCGATCGTGATCTATGCCGACTTCAGCGGCTACACCGACATCGCGATCGGCGTTGCCAAGCTCCTCGGCTTCCAGTTCCCGCAGAACTTCGACCGGCCGTACAGCGCCCGGTCGCTGCAGGACTTCTGGCGCCGGTGGCACATGACGCTCAGTCGATGGCTCCGCGACTACCTCTACATCCCCCTCGGGGGCTCGAAGAAAGGTGAGCTCCGCACCTACCTGAACATCTTCGTGACGATGGTGCTCGGGGGGCTGTGGCACGGCGCCGCGTGGACGTTCGTGTTCTGGGGGGCGTATCACGGTGTCGGACAGTGCGTGGGTGCCTATCGCCGGGCCACACGCGCGAAGCGTGGCCTGCCCCCTCTTGCAGAGACGCCGTCGCGCGTGTGGGGACAGCGCATCCTCACGTTCAACCTCGTCTGCGTCGGATGGGTCTTCTTCCGCGCGGATTCGCTGTCGACCGCCTTCTCGATGCTCGGCCAGCTGCTCACCGGTTGGGGCGGATCGACCGCGCTCGTGACCCCGATGGTCGTTGCCACGATCGCCTTCATGCTGGCGCTCCAGTACGCACCGCACACCACCGCCGAGCGCATCGTCGATCGCGTCGCCGGGTTGCGCCCGGTCGCGATGGGCGCGGTCTTCGCGGTGACGCTGTTCGTCATCGTGACGCTCGGCCCCCAGGGCGTCGCCCCGTTCATCTACTTCCGGTTCTGATCATGACGACACCGAGGACATCCCGTGATCGCCCCGCCCCTGCGAAGGGGCCCGAACGGCCTGGGCACCACGAGCGCCCCACCATGCCGGCCGGCAAGGTCTTCGTGGTGATGCTCGTGTGCCTGTTGCTCTGGGCGTTCCTGTTCGCGCCCACGATGAAACGAGCGGCGGAGGCCTCGCCAGACGGTAAACGCCGATCGGCGGCGCTCGCGATCCTGTCGCCGTTCGTCGCGATCAACGACGCGCTCCAGATCACGAAGCTGACTGACGCCGTCGAGCGGGCGCTCGGACGCGACCCCAACGAAGCACCAGGTGGTGGGATCGTCGTTCCTCCCGAACCGATCCCGAGCGAGCCGGGACCCGGCGGTCAGGGGACCGGCGGCCACGTCCACACGAAGGGGCCCATCCGCAAACCGACGGGCACGAACAAACTCCGCGTCGTGGTGGTGGGCGACTCCCTCGCCTCGGGGCTGGGGGTGTACCTGGAGCGCGCGTTGAAGCCGTCGCTCGTCCGGGTGTCGCGCCAGGGCCGCATCTCCACGGGGCTCGCTCGCCCGGACTACTTCGACTGGCCGGCCGCGCTCTCGGAGATCGTAGATAACTTCCGCCCGGATCTGATCGTCGTCATGGTCGGCGAGAACGACAACCAGGCGTTGCGGGACGCCACCGGTCATGAACAGACGCAGGTGGGCACGATCGACTGGCCGAGAGCTTACGGCGAGCGCGTCGGGGACTTCATGCGACTGGCGACCTCGAAGGGTGCTCGCGTCGTCTGGGTCGGGCTGCCGATCGTGAGTGACAAAGGGCGGTGGGGCATCATCCAGCGGCAGAACGACGTGTTCGAGCACAGCGCCCACACGGTCGACGACGTCGCCTACCTCGACACCTGGGACATGTTCGCGGCGCCCGACGGCGGGTACACCGCCTTCTACCGCAACGGCGGCACCGTCGAGCTCGTCCGAGAGGCCGACGGTCTGCACTTCAACGCCACGGGGTATGAGCTGTTGGCCCATGCCGTCCTCGATGCGGCCCAACGGCAATTCGACCTGACACCGCGGGTCCTCGCAGGTTAGCGAGGGCGATCTGTCGACCAGCTAAGCTGTGGAGCGCCTCGGGGCGGCAACGATCGGGATCGGCGAGAGGGGAGGGAGATGAGGAAGCTAGCTGCTGGACTGGCGGCGTTGGCGCTCGTCGTGATCCTCGGCGGGACCGCGCAGGCGGCTCATGCCTTCACGGGACCGAACGGGACGGCGACCAAAGGGGCCATCGTGACGTTCAACGTCGACTGGCCGCACGGCTCGATCACCCTGACCTGCCGACAAGGCACGACGCGGGTGCTCAACACCACGCAGAAGATCAACACCGGCTTCCTCCTCGACAGCGCGGCGTGGATCGCCAACACGCCCGCGGATTGCGACGCGCTCTGGTATTACGTCCCCGGTCCGGGACAGCCGAGGGTCACCGAGGGTGAGCTCACCTTCGTCGCCGACGGAGGCGCGCCCCCACCCGATGCGCCCGTCGTCCTCATCGTGTTCGAGAACCGCCCGTTCTCCCAGATCGCCGGGCACGCGCCGTATCTGAACGCACTTGCGGCACAGGGACGGCTGTTCACCCACGATGTGGCGGTCGTCCACCCGAGCCTGCCCAACTACATGGCGTTCTCGGCGGGCTCGACACTCGGGTGCTCGACCGACTCCATCTGTTCGCCCAATACGCTCACGGCCGACAACCTCTACCACCAGCTCGAGGTCGCCGGGATCTCCTGGAACGCCTTCGCCGAGCACATGCCGACCAACTGCGGGCTGAGCGACTCGGGCTCGGTGCCGAACAAGTACATCGCCCACCACAACCCTGTCGTGTACTTCACGGACGTTCACGCCGCGTGCCTGACGAAGTCGAAGCCCTACTCGCAGATCGACCCGGAGGCGCTCCCGCGGTTCACCTACATCTCGCCCGGGAACGAGCACAACATGCACGACGGCACGGTCGCGCAGGGCGACGCCTGGGCGGCGGCGAACATCCAGCCGCTCGTCGATGCTGGGGCAGAGGTGATCGTCACGTTCGATGAAGGGATCGGAACCAACCAGACCATCTACACGTTCATCGTGGGGCCGGGGATCGCACCGAGTACGCGCAGCGGTTCGTTCAACGACTACTCGCTCCTCGCCGGGCTCGAAACGAAGTTCGGGCTGACGCTCCTGCGCAACGCGCAGACGGCGACCGTGCTACCGATCTGATCCGGCCGTCGCGGTCACCCCGTTGAACCGCGACGCCGACGCACGCAGCGCCTTCGTCAAGTAGGACATGACGGCCCCGACGGGGATCGGTCGCCCGTCGTCGGCCCACAGGTTCGTGCTGGTGATGAATGGACCGTGAGCCACGGCGTAGCCGAGCTTGGTATACAGCTCTCGTGCGGCTGCGTCATCGTCGGCGAGCGAGACGGAGAGCCCGACACGCGGAAGACGCCGGTCGCGGGTGGCGGCCTCCAGAGCGGCGATCATCGCGGTGGCCACGCCGAGCCGTCGCGCCTCCGGCGCGACGGCGACATCCCGGATCTCGCCACACCCTTCGCGCTCCGCCGACTCGGAATACTCATCGTGTCCGGGGAACAGCACCATCGCCTTGCCGACCGGACGCTCGTCCTTCCAGGCGACCACCTGGACCAGCTCGCCCCGCTCCTGCGCCGCCAGGCGCTTCGCGTACTCGGTGGAGTTCCACGCCGGTAATCCGGCCTGGAGCGCGTCGACCTCTTCGGCCGTCAAGCGACCGATCCGGATCGCGCTACACCTGGATCGGAACGTCCGGCAGGTTCGCGAGCGCCGCGACCTCGTCGGCGGGATCGAACTCCACTTCCGGGAGCCGGCCGTTCAGGTAATCGTCGTACGCCTGCATGTCGAAGTGACCGTGGCCGGACAGATTGAACAGGATCACGCGCTCCTCGCCGGCCTCGCGCGCCTCGATCGCCTCGTCGATCGCGCCCATGATCGCGTGCGCGGGCTCCGGCCCGGCGACGATCCCCTGCGCCTTGGCGAACTGGACCGCGGCGCCGAAGATCTCGTTCTGCGTGTACGCCTTCGCCTGCATGTAGCCCTCGCGGACCAGCAACGAGAGCGACGGCGAGTCGCCGTGATAGCGCAGGCCACCCGCGTGCACGGGCGCGGGCACGAAGTCGTGACCCAGCGTGTACATCGGGACGATCGGCGCGATCTGCGCCGTGTCGCCGTAGTCGTACGCGAACGTGCCCTTGGTGAGCGTGGGGCACGCGGCGGGCTCCGTCGCGAGGAACCGCAGGTCGGGCGTCTCCCCGCGGAGCTTGCCGGCCATGAACGGATAGGCGAGGCCCGCGTAGTTCGATCCGCCTCCCACGCACCCGATGATGACGTCGGGCCGTTCCCCGGCCATCTCCATCTGCTTCTGCGCCTCCAACCCGATCACCGACTGATGCAGGAGCACGTGGCCGAGCACGCTTCCGAGCGAGTAGTTCGTGTCCTCGTGCGTGGCGGCGTCCTCGACCGCTTCGCTGATGGCGATGCCGAGCGACCCTGTCGAGTCGGGATGCTGCGCCAGGATCGCGCGACCGGAGTTCGTGGTGTCGGACGGCGAGGACAGCACGTCCGCGCCGAACATCTCCATGAAGATGCGCCGGTACGGCTTCTGCTCGAACGAGGCCCTCACCATGTAGACCGTGCAGTCCAGCCCGAACATGCTGCACGCCATCGCCATGGACGAGCCCCACTGCCCGGCGCCGGTCTCGGTGGCGATCCGACGGATCCCGGCTTCCTTGTTGAAGTAGGCCTGCGGCACCGCAGTATTCGGCTTGTGCGACCCCGCCGGCGACACGCTCTCGTTCTTGAAGTAGATGCGGGCGGGTGTCTGCAATGCCTGCTCCAGCCGTGTCGCTCGGAACAACGGGGTGGGCCTCCACAGCCGGTAGATGTCGATGACCGGACCGGGGATGTCGATCCACTGGTCGGTGGAGACCTCCTGCATGATCAGGCTCATCGGGAACAACGGCGCCAGGTCCGCGGGCCCGATGGGCTCTTTGGTCATGGGACTCAACGGCGGGAGCGGTGCGACCTTCTGCGCCAGGTCCGGCATGATGTTGAACCAGGCCGACGGCACGTCTTCGGGTCGAAGGTCGAATCGGGTGCGCTGCTCGCTCATGGGGAAGCCTCCTCCATCGCCACGTCCGGGGCGCGAGCCTACCGTGCCGGTCGCTCCATGGCCATCGACGCCGAGTGGGAGGATGGGTGCCGGCGATGCAACCTCCCGGGCGCTTCGTGCGTCAGAGGGCCGGGTGGACTCCGCCCTGTACCCGTCGACCTCCTGGGAGGGATGCATGTCAGTTCCACGTGGGCGCCCCGTCGGCGCCATGGCGTTCGCAGTCTCGGTCGTCCTCGCGATGACCGGCATCACGTCCCCCCCGATGGCACACGCCGGCGGCAACGGGCCGTCGGTGCGACTCGTCTCCGCCGTCGACACGGTCACGCTGAAACGTCCCCCGGGTCGTCGGGCATACCTCGATCTCGGCACCTACGTCGCCTCCGTCGGCGGGGCGTTCGAGATCTGGGCCACCCGCCCCGACTACGACACGCCGGTCTCGGTCTCGCAGGTCGTTCGGTCGGGAGCGGACCTCATCACGTACCCGCTCCCGTCGTCGGTCCAGCGCGACTGGAAGGGGTTGTCGAAGTTCCTGCACGTGGTCGTGACCGATCCCGACGGCAACGTCGTGCTCGATCGGTACCACGCGTTCTGCCCCGGCGCGGGTGAGCTCGCTCGGGTGAGCGACGATGGGCCCGACGTCGCGACGTACCCGCAGTTCTGCGGCGGCAACCCGTTCACGCTCGGCGCGGTGTGGGGCATCGACAGCGGATGGGCCTCGAGCGCGTTCGGATACGGCACGAACGATTCCATCAACGGACCCGACGGGCACTACACGGCGACGGTGTCGATCGCCGACAACTACCAGGCTCTCTTCGGTGTGGCGCCGCAAGACGCGTCGGTGAGCTGTGGACGTGCGGGTCAAGACAACGGACACGCGGGACCTGCCTTCCCTTCTGCGTTCCGGTTCCGCGACCCGGCGTGCGCGGTCGCGGCAGATCCGCCGGTGTGCCGTCGGCGTCGGTGCCGATCATGACGAACCCCGACCCGAGCATCCGGCCCGACCTGGTCGCCCTCCCGGCCTGGGGCATCACGATCGACCATCAACGCAAGGGCAACCGCGACTTCCTCGACTTCGGTGCGACCGTGTGGGACAAGGGACCGTCGCCGATGGTGGTCGAGGGATTCCGCCGGCCCGGCGAGGCGATCATGGACGGCTGGGAGTACTTCTACTCGAACGGAGCGCCGGTCGGCCGGGCCCCGGCAGGCGACCTGATGTACGACGCCCGCCCTGGGCATCAACACTGGCACTTCGAACAGTTCGCCCGGTATGCCTTGCTCGCGGCCGACCAGACCCAGATCGTCCGGAGCGAGAAGACGGGCTTCTGTCTCGCCCCCACGGATGCGATCGACATGACGGCCCCCGGTGCCGAGTGGAACCCGTACTCGATCGGACTCGCCACCGCCTGCGGCAGCCGGAGCTCGATCTGGACGCGGGAGGTGCTCCCGACCGGGTGGGGCGACACGTACTTCCAGGGGCTACCCGGACAATCGTTCGACATCACGGACCTCCCCAACGGCACGTACTTCATCTCGGTCCAGGCGAACCCCGACGGCCTGCTGATCGAGGGCAGCACCGCCAACAACACCGAGCTGCGAAAGATCAAGCTCCGCGGGAAGCCGGGGCACCGCAGGGTCATCGTGCCCCTTTGGCACGGGATCGATACCGAGGGCAACGGCGGCGGCGGCGTCCCGATCCCCGGCCCGGGCGGGGGCTAGTCCTCGGTCGACATGTGCCACTTCCGCGGCGCGATGAGGGCGTCGGCCTCGACCGGCCCCCATCCGCCTCGGGGGTAGCGATGGACCTCGCCGGGCGCGTCCAGGACGGGCTCCAGCAGCTCCCACGCGCGCTCCACCCCGTCCTGTCTCAGGAACAACGTGTGGTCGCCTTCCATGGCGCCGAGCAGCAACAGCTCGTACGCGTCGATCAGCGGAGACCGGAACTCCTTGTCGTAATCGAAGTCCATCGTGACCCTGCCGAGCTCGATGCCCGGACCGGGCTTCTTCGCATTGACGGCGAGCGTGATCCCCTCGTCGGGCTGGATCCGCAGCGTCAGGTGATCGCGTTGGGGGAGATCCATGTCGCTGCCACGGAACACGTTGAACGGCACCTTGCGGAACTTCAGCGTGATCTCCGTCGACTTCTTCGCGAGCCCCTTGCCGGTCCGGAGGTAGAACGGCACGTCGGCCCAGCGCCAGTTGTCGATGTCAACCTGGAGCGCCGCGAACGTTTCCGTGTTCGAGTCGTCGGCCACGCCGGGCTCTGAGCGGTAGCCCTCGTATTGTCCCCGCACCAACTTCGTCGGATCGCAGAACTGTGCCGAGCGCAGCACCTTCACGGTCTCGTCGCGCAACCGATCGGGCTCGAAGTTGACCGGCGGCTCCATCGCCAGGAACGTCATCATCTGGAACAGATGCGTGGAGACAAGGTCACGGATGGCGCCGGTCTGCTCGTAGAACGCCCCGCGCCCCTCGATCCCGATCGACTCGGCAGCCGTGATCTGCACATGGTCGAGGTAACGGCGGTTCCAGATGGGCTCGAAGAGGCCGTTCGCGAACCGGAACGCCAGGATGTTCTGCACGGTCTCCTTGCCCAGGTAGTGATCGATCCGGAAGACCTGCTTCTCGTCGAACACCGTATGGATGCACGTATTCAACTCCCGGGCGCTCGCGAGGTCCCGGCCGAACGGCTTCTCGAAGACGATCTTCGCGCCTACCTGGAGTCCCGCCTCCCCGATCCGCTTCACGATGTCCGGATAAGCGGTCGGGGGCGTCGCGCAATAGAAGAAGCGGTTGCCCTGCGTGCCGTGCGTTGCGTCGATGTCGACCAGGTCCTCGGCGACCTCGCTCATGGCGCCGGCATCGGAGAACTCTCCGGGGACGTACCGCAGGTGTTTGGCGAAGTCCATCCAGACCTCGCCGACGGGCTCGCGCCTGCCGAACTCCTTGACGGCGTCTCGGGCATGCTGGCGGAACTCGTCGTCGGTGAAGATCGTGCGCGCGTACCCGACGATCGCGAACTCCTCGGGCAGCATGCCCTCCAGATAGAGATGGAAGAACGCGGGCAAGAGCTTGCGCCGGGTCAGGTCGCCCGAGGCGCCGAAGATGACGATCGCTTGAGGAGCCGCGTGCCGACGGCGCGCCACGTCAGCCAGGCTCCTTGGCGGGCTCCTCGGTCTTCACCGCGTGGCCGCCGAACTCGTTGCGCAACGCGGCGATGACTTTCGCGCTGTACGACTCGTCCTGGCGCGAGGCGAACCGCGAGAACAGCGCCAGCGCCGTGATGGGCGCGGGGACGTTCTCGGCGATCGCCGCTTCCAACGTCCATCGCCCCTCGCCGGAATCGTCGACGTAGCCGCGGATGTCGTCGAGACCCGGGTGGCTGACGAGCGCGTCGTGCAGCAGCTCCAACAACCACGAACGCACGACGCTGCCGTACCGCCAGATGCCCGCGATCTGCTCGAGGTCCAGGTCGAACCCGGATCGCTCCATGATCTCGAAGCCCTCGCCGTACGCGGCCAGCAGCCCGTATTCGATGCCGTTGTGGACCATCTTCACGAAATGGCCGGCGCCGGACGGCCCGACGTGCGCGTAGCCGTCTTCCGGCGCGAGCGCGAAGAAGGCCGGTTCGACCACGGCGACCGCGTCCGGCTCGCCGCCGACCATCAGGCAATAGCCGTTCGCGAGCCCCCAGACGCCACCGCTCGTGCCGCAGTCGAGGAACCCGATGCCGCCCGCGGCCAGTTGCTCGGCGCGGCGCTGCGAGTCGTGCCAGTTCGAGTTACCCCCGTCGACGATCACATCGCCGGTGCCGAGGATGCCGCCGAGCTCGCGAACCGTGCTCTCCGTGATCTCCCCCGCGGGCACCATCAGCCAGACCACCTTGGGCGACTCGAGCTTGGAACAGAGCTCGGCGAGCGATGCCGCTCCGTCGGCGCCGGACGTGACGGCGGCGGCCACCGCGTCGGCCGACGGGTCGTACGCCACCACCTCATGCCCGTGTTGCTGGAGTCGCACCGTCATGTTGCCGCCCATGCGGCCGAGCCCGACCATCCCCAGCTTCACTCGTCACCACCCGGCTGTGTCGCGACCTCGACCCAGTCGTCGTCGGTCAGGTGCGCGGCGAACACCGGCACGGGGTCCACCGCCGGTCCCTCGACAGGCTCGCCGGTCTCGACATCGAAGACGCTGCCGTGGCACGGACACACCACCTTCGCCTCCCGATCGTCGAACTCGCCTTCCGCGAGCGAGCAACCCTGGTGCGTGCATTCATCGCCGAACGCGAACAGTCGATGCTCCACGTGCGCGACCGCGATCCGCCCGGCCGGAGCGTCGAACGCCCGAATCTCACCCTCGGGGATCTCGGCGATCCCCGCCAACCGGATGAACTCCATGATCACTCCTCCCGGCGTGCCGAGCCGTTGGAACACTACCGGGCCGGACGCTCCGTCAACGGGCGTCCTGGACGGCCGACCAGCTCCGCTGGAGCAGCGTGATCCCGCCGAGGACCGTCAACACGATCAGCACCGGGCGCATGGCGTCAGGGATCAACAGGCCGATGATCAACGCCAGGAACCGCTCGAGCCGCTGGAAGAACCCTTCGGTGAGCGTCACGCCGACCGCTTCCGCCTCAGCTCTGACGTGGCTCACCGACAGGCTCACGACGAGCGTGATGAGCGCGAGCGCGGCTTCGAACCCGTCCCCGTTCGCGGAGAGCGCCCAGAACAAGCACGAGAACAAGATGGCGTCGGAGACCCGATCAAGGACCGAGTCCATGAACGCGCCGGAGCGCTTCTCCTCGCCGCGCTGACGCGCAACCGACCCGTCGAAGACGTCGCAGAGGCCGGCGAGGATCAACAGCAGGCCGGCCACGAGCCAGTCCCCCGTGACGATGAGCGCGCCCACCGCGATGTTGAGGGCGAGCGACAGCAGCGTCAGCTGGTACGGGCGGACGCCGGACCACAAGAGGAACGCCAGGATCCCGCGGTAGGGCCACGCGAAGATGCGCTGCATCGCGCCACCCGCGGCTCCCTCGCTCTTGCGAGGCGCCGGCATGTCGCGGACCTTCGGGGCTTCGCGTTCGAGGTTCGCGTCGCGCTTGCCCACTCGATCCCTCACCGGCCCCGACCGCTAGCCGGTGTGCGGCTCGAAGCCCACCACGACGTAGCGGAAGCTTCCGCCCGGTGCCTGGTAGACGATCTCCTCGCCCTTCGCCACACCCATGAGCGCCGAGCCGAACGGCGACGTGATGGTGACCGTTCGAGCGCCGGAAGCCTTCTCCTCGGCGTGCTCGGCCAGGAGGTAGGTCTCGTCCTCGGTGTCGTCGTCGTCCAGCGGGCGAACGGTCACGAGCATGCCCGGGCCGACGGCGTCGGCCTCCGTCGGTGCCTCGACGATGTCGGGGTCGCGGAGCATCTGCTGGAGCTTGCGGATCTTCGACTCCATCAGCCCTTGCTCGTTCTTCGCAGCGTCGTACTCCGAGTTCTCGCGGATGTCCCCGTGCTCGCGCGCGATCTTGATGCGCTCCGAGATGTAGGGACGGCCGTTCTCGATCAGGTCGGCCAGCTCGGCCTTCAGCCGGTTGTACGCGTCGAGCGTCAGGCGCGCCGTGGGCGCGTGCCCCTCCTTCCGGGGCTGGCGGTTCTGAAGCTCCTCAGGCAGTTCGACCATGGGATCGAGTCTAGCTCCGGTGGTATCGACCTCGCCGGTCGCCTCGGTTACAGCTCCGAGAAGTAGATGTTCTTGAGCTCCGTGTAGAGCTCCGCGGCGTGCATCCCCATCTCCCGGCCGATGCCGCTCTGCTTGTAGCCGCCGAACGGCGCCTCCGTGTGGACGCTCGAGGACGAGTTCACGCTGATGTTGCCGGTTCGGATGCCCTTCGCGACGCGGATCCCGCGGCCCAGGTTCTGGGTCCACACCGAGCCCGACAGTCCGTAGGGAGAGTCGTTCGCCAGGCGGATCGCCTCTTCCTCGGACTCGAACGACAGGATGCACGCGACCGGACCGAAGATCTCCTCCTGCGCGACCTGCATGTCGTTGTGGACGTCTGCCAGCACGGCCGGTCGCATGAAGAATCCGGGACGTTCGGGGACGTCGCCGCCGGTGACCCGCCGGGCGCCCTCGTCGACCCCCAGGTGGAGATAGTCGATCGAGGTCTGCCGCTGCCCCCGGGAGATCAACGGGCCCATCTCGGTCGCTTCGTCGAGCGGCTCGCCCACCGCGATGGCGTCGACCCGCTTGGCGAAGCGTTCGACGAACTCGTCGTAGATCGGCTCTTCGACGAAGGTGCGAGAGCGAGCGCAGCAGTCCTGCCCCGCGTTGTCGAACACGGACCAGATCGACTTCTCGACGCACACATCCAGGTCGGTGTCGGCGAAGACGACGTTGGCGGACTTGCCGCCCAGCTCGAGCGAGACCCGGGTGATGTTGTGCGCGGCCTCCTGCATCACCGTGGTGCCGACCTCCGTCGAGCCGGTGAAGCTGATCTTCGACACCCGCGGATCCGCGACGAGCGCGCCCGCGACCGTGGAGCCGGGCCCCGGAAGGACGGAGAGCGTGCCTTCGGGGAGACCCGCCTCGATCAGGACGTCGGCGATCGCCAGCGCGGTCAGCGGGGTCTGCGACGCCGGCTTCACGATCGCCGTGTTGCCACAGGCGAGCGCCGGCGCGATCTTCCACGAGGCGATCACGGCGGGGAAGTTCCACGGCGTGATCAGCACACAGACGCCGACCGGCTCGCGGAGCGTCACGTCGATGCCGGGCGGCACGATCGGGATCGTCTCGCCGAAGATCTTGTTGGCGGCACCGCCCCAGTACTCGAAGACGTTGGCCGCGAGATCGATCTCACCTCGGGCGGCGTTGATCGGCTTGCCGCCGTTGCGTGCCTCGAGACGCGCGAGATCCTCCAGCCGTTCGCGGATCAGGAACGAAGCCTTGGTGAGGACCCGGCCGCGCTCACGGGCGCTCGTGCGCGGCCATGGACCCTCCTCGAACGCTTCGACGGCCACGTCGACCGCGCGACGAGCGTCCTCGGGTCCCGCCTCCGCCACCTCCGCCATAGACATGGAGGTGCTGGGCTCGACCACCTCGAACGTCTTGCCCTCGGATGCGGCGATCCGTTCCCCTCCGACCAACAACAGCTCCGCCATGCACCGCTCCTTCGCGACGTGACGGGACGATGATAGGTCGTCGTAACCTCGCCGTGACGAACGCGTCTATCGGCTTCGGGGTCAGAACTGCTTCTTCGCGGCGCCGGTCTGGGTAACGGCCGTCGCGGTGCAGGCGTTCCCTGCCAGGTCGGTTGCGGCCGTCGACGGGGTCCATACCATCGATGAGGTGTTCCCGACCGTCGTGACCGCTCCGCTCGCGGTTCCGAGCACGATCGTGATGGTGCTCCCACTCATCGTCATCGTCGAGCCTGTGAAGATACGGTCCGAGCTCGTGTACCCCGCACGACCCAGACCGACGATCCCGAGGTTGAGTTGCGTGGTGTTCGCGGAGTCGAAGATGGTGACCGTGTCACCGCCGCCGACGTTGTTCAGGTGAAGGGTCACTAACGTCGCGCTCCCGGTCCAGGCGCTCAAGATCGAACTCGGGTCGATCGCCTCGCTGAACGTGTACGTGATCGTGTCGCCGGACTCCGCCCTGCCGATAGTGGCGCCGTGATTCGCAGTCTGGACATCCATGGCGGTGGGCACCGTGTTGTCCACCACGACCGAGCCAGAGAACGCGGTCGACGTATTGCCAGCCCCGTCGGTCGCGGTGACGGTGAACGACTTCGCGCCGGCGATCTGGGGATTGGTCGCCGTGAGCGAGGCGCTACGGTACGCGTAGCTCACGCCTCCGACCGTCCACGGGCCGCCCGTCGTCGTGAGCGCGACCGCGGTGCTCCCGGTCGTGATGTTGGTCACGTTGGCGGTGACGGCTGAGACGACATGGGTCCCGGTGGTCCCGGCGGTATCGTTCGCGTTCGCGTAGATGTAGTAGGTGCCGCCTTGCTTCACATACCCCGGCGTGCCGCCGGCGGTCTTGGCGATCACCGCGCCGCTGACAACCGGAGGCGTCGTGTCGACGACCGTGACCGCGGCGCTCGCGGTGGATCCGAGCGAACCGACCGCGAAGACCGAGTGCGCACCGAGCAACGTCCCGGCAGGGAGGGTGACGCTAACGGTCGCGGAGCCGCCGACCGGCACCGGCGACGGCGTGATGGAGCCGGTGAGCACGGCGCCGCCCGCGCTGTCCAGGTGGTACGTCACCGTCTCTCCGTCCAGGAAGTTCGCGATCGAGCCGGCGCTCGTCGTGGGGAGCGCGCTCATCGTTGTCGTGGTGAGCGTGATCGATGGGGAGCCGACCGTGGCCGTGGCGCTCTGCGCGCTCTCCGGCCCGGTCCACAGTGCTTGCTTCGGCGTCACCGCATACTTCCAGGTCCCAGGCGCCACGCCGAACTCGGTGCAGGTGAGCGTCGCGATCGTCCCGGTGCATGAGGCGAGCACCGTCTGCGGAACCCCGGTCGAGGAGTTGAACCGCCGGACCGTGTAGCCCGCCACAGGCGTGGTGTTGGGGAAGCGCGCGACGGCCCACGACACCGTCACGTCGCGACCGTTGACCGACGTTGTGGGGGTGTTCCCCGTGGGGACCGAGACGGCCTTCGCGTAGCCCTTCGGGGCCGAAGCTGTAGCTGTCCACGCGGCCTGGGCGATGCCGGGCATTGCGACCACCAAGGACGCCACGATGGCCACGCCCGTGAGCATGCGCCTCACGCCGTGACCGCCGGTCCTTGGGGCCCTCAACACAATGTCACCTCAGTTGATGTGCGGAGGAGGGCGGCTGTCGCCGCCCTCCTTCGCCCGGAAATTCGTTCGTTAGCTGCTGGCGCCGGAGAGCGTGACCGGGATCGTGAAGACCGCACCCTGGCAGGCGTTGTCGGACGCGTTGCTCATGGCAGCCGCGCCGGTCAGCGTGAACGCGGTCGCGCCGCCCGCGGGGACGGTCAGCGAAAGCCCCGTCTGGTTGACGAACGTGACGCCGGTCGACGCGTTGCACGCCGGGACGGTCGAGGTGACTGCCCCGCTGCCGGTCACCGTCGCAACGGTCACGGGGTACGGGTTCGGGTTGTTGATCTTGAGGAAGACGTCGCCCGTGCCGCCCGGGAACAGGGTCGCCGTGGTCGACGCCGACACGTCCACCGTGGTCAGGGCCTGTGCGGTGCCTGCCTTGGCGTATCCCTGGCCGCCACCCGATGCCGTCCACGCCGCGTACGCGACGCTGGACACCAAGATGATGCCGAACAGGATCGAGCCTGCCGTGATGCGCCGGTACCAACGCGAGTCCCTGAACCTTGTCATGCCGAGCCTCCTGTGTTTGAGCCCCTCGGGCCGTGTCCGCCGGCCGATCGACCGGCGTGCGTTTCTTGACCGTTCCTTGAGCGTTCCTTGACACTGCTATCGGCGGGGTAGCGCGAAAGACGGATACCTATTTCTCGGGAGTTTCTGGGTCATCTGGCCGACACGGTTCAGCCGGAAGGGTGACCGATGAGCTCACCCTTCAAAGAGAAGGCGTACCCTTCTCCGGCACGCGGAACAGGCGGGAGGTCGGCATGCGTCTCGAAGGCAAAGTCGCGTTGATCACGGGTGGTGCCAGCGGCATGGGCAAGGTCGCCTCGGAGCTCTTCGCTCGCGAAGGCGCCGATGTCGTGTTGACCGATGTCTCGGACGAGTTGGGCCAGGCGACCGCGGCGGCGATCACGGCCGCGGGGGGGAACGCCGAATACGTGCACGCCGACGTTTCGAACGAATCCGACGCCGAATCCATGGTGGGCGTCGCCGTCACCCGATTCGGCAGGCTCGACGTCCTCTACAACAACGCGGGGATCATGCCCGCCGAGGACGGTTCCGTCCATCTCACGGCCGACGGCGGTGTGGGACACGGTCCTCGCGGTGAACGTCAAAGGAGTCGCGTTCGGCTGCAAGTACGGGATCCCCGCGATGCTCGGGACCGGAGGCGGCTCGATCATCAACGTTGCCTCGTTCGTGGCGTGGATGGGCGCCGCGACCTCACAAACGGCGTACACGGCCTCGAAGGGTGCGGTACTGGCGATGACCCGCGAGATCGCGGTCGAATACGCCCGCAAGGGGATCCGCTGCAACGCGCTGTGCCCGGGACCGATCGAGACACCGCTCCTGATGCAGCTACTGTCCGACGAGGAGAAGCGTCAGCGACGCTTCGTGCACATCCCCATGGGCCGGCTCGGCCAGGCGGAGGAGCTCGCGAACGCGGCCCTCTTCCTGGCGAGTGATGACTCCAGCTACATGACGGGTGCCTCGCTGATCGTCGATGGCGGCATCACGGCTGCATACGTGACGCCCGACGACTGAGCGCCTGATGGTCCGCATCATCGGATAGCCGGACGAGACGTACCATCGTTGGGTCGATGCAGAGCCTGCTCGCCACCGGCCACCCCGCGATCCCAACCACGGGTGATATCGACTTCACGCCGTTGCTCTACGCGGCACTCATCCTTCTCGCGGTGCGCCGGTCGCACCTCCCCTTCAAGCTCTGGGTGATCCCGGCGGCCATCTTCGCCGGCGGACTGATCGACTCCATCTCGGACGGGTTCGGACCTTCGATGGTCACGAACGTCTGCATCCTCGCCCTGGTGGCCCTCCTCATCCCCCTGCGGGGACGGCGGATGCCGCCGATCCCTCCTCCGGAGGTTTGACAGACAAACCCCGGATGTGGCTCGATACGCCCGTCGTACGCCGATTCGGGAGGGGGATCGCATGTCCGAACGGAAAGTTGGTTCCGTCACCTACCAAGAGGTAGATGACGAGTACTTCAAGTCGCGAGGGCTGCGGCGACATGCAGGCATGTGGTCCCTTTGGGGCCTCGGCGTGGGCGCCGTCATCTCGGGCGAGTTCTACGGCTGGAACTTCGGCCTGGGCACCGGTGGGTTCGGTGGTCTGCTCATCGCGGCCGCGCTGATGGCGCTCATGTACTACGGCCTGGTCTACTCGATCGCCGAGATGTCCCCGGCCTTACCGCATACCGGCGGCGCGTACTCGTTCGCACGGTCGGCGATGGGCCCGTGGGGCGGCTTCCTCACCGGCCTCGCCGAGAACATGGAGTACGTGATCACCCCCGCCGTGGTCGTCGGCGCGATGGGCCTGCTCTGGCAGCAGGTCGTGGTCGGGCTGTTCAACGCCGGCGGGCACTTCGACGCGGCCGGGAACGTGGTCGGTGTGGCATGGTGGAACAGCCTCCCGTTCTGGTGGGCCGTGTTCTACATCCTCTTCGTCGGCATCAACATCATCGGCATCGAGACCACGATGCGGTTCACCGTGACGATCACGGTGCTGTCGATCTGCGTCCTGCTCTTCTTCTTCTTGGCGGCGATCTTCTCCGGGAAGCTCGATTTCTCGCTGTGGAACAACCAATCGAGCGCCGGCACGGTGATCCCGGGCGGAGGTGGTCCGTGGCTCCCGTTCGGGATGAGCGGGATCTTCAAGTCGTTACCGTTCGCGATCTGGTTCTTCCTCGCCATCGAGGAGGTCCCGCTCGCGGCGGAGGAGTCGATGGACCCGCGCCGCGACGTGCCTAGAGGCTCGGTGCTCGCGATGCACACGCTGCTGATCGCAGCGGTCCTGACCCTGATCTTCAACACCGCGCTCCCGGGTGGGGCGTTCCTGTACGGCACGTCGGGGTTCCCGCTCCTGGACGGCTTCAAGGCGATCTTCGGAGCGAGCGGGAAGCTCGCGTACGTCTTCGGCTGCCTGTTCATGATCGGGCTGATCGCCAGCTTCTTCACGATCATCTTCGCGTACGGCCGGAACACCTACTCGCTGTCGCGAGCCGGTTACTTCCCGAAGTTCCTCTCGCGAACGCACGGCGAGCGGAAGACGCCGCACGTGGCCCTGATCGCGGGCGCGATCGTCGGGTACGTGGTCGCGATCATCGTCTGGAAGCTGGGAACGACGTCGCTCGGGGCCAAGGTGGTGGCGGCGCTGCTGAACATGGCCGTGTTCGCGGCCGTGATCTCGTACATCCTCCAGATGACGTCATTCGTCGTCCTCCGGCGGAAGCTCCCGAACATCGAGCGACCGTACCGGAGCAGGTGGGGTGTACCCGGAGCGGTGATCGCCGGAGGGCTCGCCGCGATCTCCCTCATCGCGATCTTCCTGAACTCGGCCTATCGCCCGGGCGTGTACGGCGTGGCCGTCTACTACATCCTGGGCGTCCTGTACTTCGCGATCGCCGGGCGACACCGGCTGGTGCTCTCACCCGAAGAGGAGTTCGCGTTGACCGCGGGCGAGAGAGGCGTCCCGGGGCAGGCGGGGTACGCGACCTCGAAGGAGGAGCAGGAATCGATCCTGGCGGGTGGTACCGGAGAGACCGCGCAGCCGTCGGCACCATCCGGGACCCCTCCCACGGGCTAGGGGGTCGTACGCCTGAACGCTGAGGGCGGTGGGCGGAACGCCCACCGCCCTCCGGCGACTACCGGAGGGAGAAACACCATGTCTGCCCAGGGAATGCTCGACGTCAAGCAGCTGGAGGAGCTCTCCGACGCGGGAGAGATCGACACGGTCCTGTGCATGTTCACGGATCTCCAGGGCCGCTTCCAGGGGAAACGGGTGCTCCCGCACTTCTTCCTCGACGATGTGCTCGGCGAGGAAGGGCTCCACGCCTGCCTGTACCTGCTGGCGATCGACATGGAGATGGAGCCGCTGCCCGGCTACGAGTACGCGAGCTGGGAGACGGGCTACGGCGACTTCAAGATGATCCCCGACCTGAAGACGCTTCGGCTCTGTCCATGGCTGGACAAGACCGCCATGGTCATCTGCGACATCCACGACGAGGACACGAACGAGCCGGTCGAGGTGGCGCCCCGGCAGATCCTGAAGCGGCAGATCCAGCGTGCGGCGGACGCCGGCTTCGTGGTCAAGACGGGATCGGAGCTCGAGTTCTACCTGTTCAAGGACTCGTACGAGGAGGCTGCGGGGCGCCGATATCAGGACCTGCGACCGAGCTCCACCTACATCATGGACTACCACATGCTCCAGACCACCAAGGACGAGTGGATCATCCGGCAGATCCGCAACGGCATGGTCGCCGCAGGCATCCCCGTCGAGTTCTCGAAGGGCGAGTTCGGCAAGGGGCAGCACGAGATCAACATCACGTACAGCGACGCGCTGTCCAACGCGGACAATCACGCGCTCTACAAGCACGGCGTCAAGGAGATCTGTGCGTTGAACAGCGTCGCGGCGTCGTTCATGGCGAAATGGACGATGGACGAGGCCGGATCCTCGTGCCACCTGCACTCGAGCGTGTGGGACGCGAAGGGAGCGAAGTCGCTCATGCATGACGACGACGCGCCGCACCACCTCTCGGAGACCTATCGTCACTACATGGGCGGGTTGATGGCGAACGCGCGCGAGATGGCGATCACGTACGCGCCGTTCGTCAACTCCTACAAGCGGTATCAGCTCGGCTCGTGGGCACCGACGGCGATCGTGTGGAGCCGCGACAACCGCACGTGCGGCTTCCGCACGGTCGGCGAGCACACGGGCTCACGAGTGGAATGCCGTATCCCCGGTGCGGACGCCAATCCGTACCTGGCGTTCGCCTCCACGATCGCGGCAGGCATGTGGGGCATCGCGAACAAGGTCGAGCCCCCCGAGATGTTCGTTGGCAACGCGTACGAGGCGAAGGACGTGCCGCGTGTTCCGTCGTCGCTGCACGAGGCGGTCGAGGCGTTCCGGGGAAGCACCGTGGCGCGCGAGGCGTTCGGCGACTTCGTGTTCGAGCACTTGCTGAACACGGCCGTTCAGGAGCAGATCATCTACGACAACAACTGCGTGACCGACTGGGAGCTGGCAAGGTACTTCGAACGCGGCTGAGCTGGGGGCGGCGGTCGCGCGGATATCGGCGCCGGTGTCAGGTGCCTGAAAGGTAGCGGCGTCCCCGCCGGCGCCTCACGTCAGAGGCTGACCAAGATCGACCGGGGTAACCCCACGGTGCGTTTGCTGTCAGCCTCCTGACGCCGACGGTCGGCCACGGTCCGCTCACGCGTCAGTCCGCTGACGGCTGACGGTTGAGTGCCGGGCGGTCTGTCCTCGCCTTCGGCGGCCAGCGGTGCCGCGGATCAGGTCAACCCGCCGCGAACGTGGGCTTCAGCGCGAAGTACACGTCGCGATACCGACGATAGGCGTCGTCGTAGGCATCGCGTCGCTCGGGGTCGGGTTGGTGCTCCTCCGGCTGATAGCTGACGAACGCGCCGACGGCGTCGGCGACCGTCGCATGGACTCCCGCTCCCACCGCTGCGAGGATCGCGGCGCCTGTCGCCGTCGTCTCGACGCTCGTCGGCACGCGGACCGGCAGGCCGGTGACGTCGGCTTTGATCTGGCGCCAGAGCGGCCCCTTGGCGCCGCCACCCACGATCGTCAGCCGGCGCGTCTCGAGCCCGGCGTTCCGCATCGCCTCCAGGATGTCTCGCAGACCGAACGCGCTCCCCTCGAGGACCGCACGCGTCATATGTGCGCGTGTGTGCGCGAGCGTGAGCCCGTAGAACACACCGCGCGCCGCACCGTTCCACTCCGGCGCCATCGCGCCCTGCATGCACGGGAGGAACACCAATCCTTCCGCGCCGGCGGGAACGGTCGAGGCTTCCTTCGACAGGAAGTCGTATGCGTCGCCCAGTCCTTCGGCCTCCGCCGAGCGCTCGATCGGCGCGAACTGGTCACGCCACCAGCGCAGGTTGCCGCCCGAGACGAAGCCGGGGTTCTCCAGCAGCCAGGCATCCGGATCCGCATGCGGGTGACACTCGACGAGCATCGTCGGGTCCTCCCGCGGCTCGGCCGACGCGGCGCAGACGGGCTCGGCCGTCCCGACCACGTCGCAGACCTCGCCCGGTGAGAAGACGCCGGCGCCGAGCGTCGCCGCCATCTCGTCGCCGCATCCGACCGCCACCTGCGTCGAAGCGTCCGAGACCGGTCGCCTCGGCGAACGCGGCCGTGACCGTACCGACCGACTGCGTGCCGGCCGCCAGCTCCGGAAGCATCGAACGATCGATGCCCGTCGCTTCGAGGACGGCGTCCGACCAGGTCCGTGAACGCGGATCGAGCAACGCGAGCGACGAGGCGTTCGAGTAGTCGACGGCCGTCACGCCGCTCACGGCGCGGAGCGCATACGTCCCCGGCGACATGAGGGTGGCGGCGTCCTTCCACAGCTCCGGCTCCTCGTCGCGAACCCAGAGCGCCTTGAACACCGCGTGGGACGAGTCGAGGTTCGCGCCGACGTTCGCGTAGAACTCCTGAGGCGACATCGCCTTCGCGAGCGCGGCGGACTGGTCCTCTGCTCGGCGATCCATCCAGATCATCGCGGGGCGCACCGGACGGCCGGCGGCGTCGCAGACCACCATCCCGTCCAGCTGCGAGCCGAACGACAGTCCTTTGACGGCGGACGCCCCTTCCGGGACATCGGCGACCAGCCGAGCGACCGTTCGTTCGATCGCGCCGACCCACAGGTCGGGATCCTGCTCGGCCCAGGTCGGGTATGGGAACGACAGGTCGTACGCCTCGTACGCGGACGCCACCAAGCGTGCCGTCGGCGGCGTACAGCGCGGAGTTCGTTCCCTGGCTCCCGACGTCGCAGCCGATGACGTACGGGCCGCTCACGGGATGATCACCATCTTCAGGCCGGCGCCCGACCGGATGGTCTCGAACGCCTCTCCGATCTGCTCCAGCGGGAAGCGATGCGTCACGACTCCCTGCAGGTCCTCTCGCCGGCGGTCGAGGTAGTCCATCGTGATGCGGTACTGCCGGTGCGACGCGCCGTAGGCGCCCAGGATCGCGAGCTCCTTGTAGTGGAGCTCGTTCATGTCGAGCGGGCTGACCGGGTCGTGCTTCGGCAGCCCCGCGAAGTACACGACCCTCGCGCGCTTCGCGGCCATCTCGAGCGCGGCCTGCTGCGCCGGCTTCGCCGGCGCAGCCACGCATACCCGTTCGACCCCGAGGCCGTCGGTGCGCGACAGCACACCCTCGACCCCGTTGTCTTCTCCCGCGACCCACGCGTCGTCGATGAACTTCCCGACGACGCCCGTGGCGATGTCGAGCCGGTCGCCGCTCACGTCGGTCATCCACACGCGGCTCGCACCGCGGTCGCGCGCCATCACGGCCTGCCAGCACCCGATGGGACCGGTACCGAGGATCATCACGGTGTCGCCGAGCTGGATGTCCAACTGCTCGATGCCGTTCAGCGCGCAGGCGAACGGGTCGGCGACGGTCGCGAGGTCCGACGGCAGATGCTCGGGGAGCGGGATCAGGTTCTTCGTCGCGATCGGCGGGACCGCGGCGTAATCCGCGTACGCGCCGGGGAACGGGTCGTATCCGTACAGCAGGTGGTGCTCGCACAGGTTCTGGAAGCCCTCCGTGCACCACCGGCACTCGCCGCAGGTGAGGATCGAACCCAGGAACACGCGATCGCCCTCCGCCACGTCGGGCGGAAGATCCGCGTCGGGACCGACCTCCACGAGCGTGCCCACGGGCTCGTGTCCCAGGACCCACGGGACCGGCGCCTTCGGATCGCCGTTGAAGAACGTGCGAGCGTCGGTCCCGCAGATGCCGCACGCCTCGACCTTCAGGATGGCGCCGCGGGGATCGAGCTTGGGCTCCTCGGCCTCGCCGACCTGCACGGCGTTCACCTCGGTCATGTACGCCGCCCTCATGCGCTCAGCTCCTGCTGCAGGGCGTCGTACGCCTTGTCCGCGCTCCATCGTTCCCGGATCACGCGCGACAGCGCCCGCGAGATCGCCTCGGGCGACGCGTGCATGAAGATGTTGCGACCGACCGAGCACCCGATCGCGCCGGCGTTCACGGCCTGCTCCATCCGGCTCAGGAGCTCCTTGTCCTCCAGGCGCGAGCCGCCCGCGAGCACCACCGGGATCCCGGACGTGGCCTCCACCAGCTTCGCGAACGACTCCGCGTCACCCGGCCAGTTCGTCTTGACGATGTCGGCGCCGAGCTCGGCGCACAGTCGCACGTTGCGCCGCAGGTACTCGAAGCCGTACTGCTCCTTCAGCGCCTCGACCGATGCGTACGTGGTCGGGAACTCCGCCTCCGCGATGAACGGCATCCCGAGCACTTCGCACTCGCGGCCGACCCCGGCGAGGATCTGGATCATGCCGGCCTCGGTGTCCCCGCCGAGCGCCGTGAACAGCACGACCGCGTCGGCTCCCGTTCGCAGCGCCTCCTCGACCTCGGCGATCTGCACGATCTGCGGGCGGTCCCCGTCGGGGCTCGCCGACGCGGAGAGCAGCATCGCGAGCGACGTCTCCCGCTGGAACGCCGGCTGCGCGATCCGGATCATGCCCTTGCTCGCCATGATCACGTTGGCGCCGCCCGCAACGGTCTCGGCCGCGCGCGATGCGATGTCCGCGAGCGGTTCGAGGAACGTGGGAGACGTCATCCCGTGATCCAGGGCGCAGATGATGGACACGCCTGCGGGGTCGATCACGCGCTTCAGCCGCATCGTCTTGCCGATCGTCATCGGAACCTCCTTCCGGGACCACGGCGAACGACGGTGAACTCGAACGCGTCGCCGACGTGGTACTCGTGTGAGAGCAGGACCGGGTCGCCGCCGCGGTCGTAGTCAACCTGTCGCAGATACAGCAAGAGCGCCCCGACGGGGATCTTCAGCTTGCGGGCGAGCGCACGGTCGGCGGTCATCGGCTCGATCGTCACCACGCCGTGCTGGATCGCGACGTGGGCGGCCGACTCCAACAGGTCGTACACGGAGCCGTCCTCGAGCTGCTCGAGCACGCCCTCGCCGACCAACGACTGCGCGACGACGTCGCGAGAGAAGACCACCCGTCGCTCGTCGGCGGTCCGAACCCGCTCGACCGTCACCACGGGCTCGCCGGGCTCGATGTCCAAGCGCCGCGGCCTCACCGGCACCCGCTTCCGCGATCGTGACCTTGATGTCGACGGCCCCCGGCCGCATGCCGGACGCTCTGATCGCTTCTGTGACGCCGAAATTGACGTCCAGGTTGTTCCGGAGACGGGGCCGGTGCGTGGCGAACGTGCCGGCTCCGCGGCGCCGGGTCACGAAGCCGTCCTCTTCGAGGGAGCGGAGGGCCTCGCGGAGCGTTGCCCGTGAGACACCGAGGTCCTCGGCGAGCTGCGGCTCCGGCGGGAAGCGACTGCCAGGGGGGATCGCGCCCGAGGTGATCCGCCCCGCGAGCTCGTCTCGCACCGAGAAAGAGAGTCGTCGCATCTGCAGCAGCGGAGCCTAGTTTGTCCGACAAAGACCGTCAAACCGGATCTACCCGCGAAGGCTGGCTGCGACCATCTCAATGACCTCTGGTTGTGTGCCGATGGAACCCATGAGAGTCCTTCAAGGTCTCCAACCACCCTTGCGGGCTTCTCCGTCGAGCAACGGGAGCCCACGCATGCAGGAACGTTCGAACAGCGGAGATCGAGGGGCCGTGCGCGTCCTGGTCGTCGACGACGATCGGGATGTCCGCGAGGTCATCCTCTCGGCGCTCGAGCGCGAGCACTTCGAGTTGCGACAGGCGGCCGACGGACGGTCCGCCGTGGACCTCGCGCAGTCGTTCCGGCCGGACGTCATCCTCCTCGATCTGAACCTTCCCCAGTTGAGCGGCATCGACGTGTGCCAGCGCGTGCGCACGTTCTCCGACGCCTACATCCTGATGTTGACCGCATCCGACGATCTGAGCGACAAGCTCGTCGGCCTCTCAGCCGGAGCAGACGACTACGTGATCAAGCCGTGCTCGATGCCGGAGGTGATCGCCAGGATCCGCGCGCTGATGCGCCGCACGCGGGACGCACCGACGACCAACGAGGTTCGCGCGTTCGGCGACCTCCGGGTCGACCCCTCGAGCCGTGAGGTGTTCGTGGGAGGTCAACCGGTGTCGCTCACGAGGATCGAGTTCGACCTGCTCGACGTCTTGTCGACCGACCCAAAGGCGGTTGTGTCCCGGGTGAGTCTCCTCGAGCGCGTCTGGGGCCCGAACTGGCACGGGGACGACCACATCGTCGATGTCCACATGTCCAACCTCCGTCACAAGATCGGGCCGACGTTCATCCGGACCGTGCGAGGGGTGGGCTACCGTCTGGGTAACGCGGCATGACGGCGACCGGCGTGGTCCCATCAGCCGATCGACCCGAACCCACGTGTCCGGATGCTCGGATCCTGGTGGTCGACGACGGCGGAGCCAACGTCGAACTGCTGGAACGCGTGCTCACGGGAGCCGGGTACACCCACGTCCGCGGCTTCACCGACCCGAACGAGCTGCTGGATCGCATCGACCGTGACGCCCCGGACCTGATCTTCCTCGACCTCCACACGCCCCTGGACGCGTTGGGTTTGATCCGCGAGCTGCGCACGCGCTTCCCCAGGTCGGTCGAGCTCCCGATCATCGTCCTCACGGCCGACGTGACACCGGAGGCGAAACATCGCAGCCTGCTGGCGGGCGCGAGCGATTTCCTCACCCAGCCCCTCGACCGGACCGAGGTACTTTGCCGCGCAGCCAATCTGCTCGAGGCCCATGATCTGTACCACCAGCTGCTCAACCGACAGGTCGATCTGGAGTCACTCGTCACCACGCAGACCGACAAGCTGCAGGAACGCCTCTACGACCTGGGACGGCTGGATCAGGAGCGCCGGAAGCTGCTGTCCCACCTGGTGCACGCCGAGGAGGAGGAGCGCAGGACGATCGCGTCCGACATCCACGACGACCCGATCCAGAAGATGGTGGCCGCGTCCATGCGGTTGGACATGGTGCTCCAGGATCATCCCGAGCTCGCCGCCGATGAGCAGTTCCACAAGGCGCAGGACACGGTGAACCGATCGATCGAAAGCCTACGCAGCCTGATGTTCGAGCTCCGGCCCTACGTGCTGGATCACGATGGTCTGGCGGCGGCGCTCACGGTGTTGGTCCAGGAGGAGGGGAAGCTCGCGGGGGACACGACATACGTGGTCCACAGTTACCTGCACTCCGAACCACCGGAGAGCGTCCGGGTCATCCTGTACCGCATCGCGCAGGAAGCGCTCGTCAACGTTCGCAAGCACGCGCATGCGACGACGGTCGACATCGCGTTGGAAGAAAGCGACGAGGGATACACCCTCCAGGTCAAGGACGACGGTGTCGGCTTCGAACCCTCGGAGATCTCGGATCCGTCGCTCGGGCATATCGGTCTGACGTCGATGCGGGAGCGCGCCTCGCTGGCGGCCGGGTGGTTCCGCATCGAGAGTGCCGGCGGGTCCGGTACCGTCGCCGAGGCCTGGATCCCTCGAGAAGAAGAGGGAGCGGCGGCATGAGCGCCGCGCGAACCCGATGAAGCGCGCACCGATCCGAACGCTGATCGCGGACGATGACGCCGAGATACGGAGCGTGCTCATCGACATCATCGAACGGGCCGACGAGCTGACGCTCGTCGGCGTCGCCGAGGACGCGCAGCAGGCGATCGAGCTCGCGAGCCGGCAGCAACCGGACGTGGCCCTGCTGGATGTGAAGATGCCGGGGGGTGGTCCGCGGGCCGCGCGCGAGATCCGCGCGTCCTCCCCCAACACCGCGATCATCGCCCTTTCCGCCCACGAGGACGCCCGGAGCGTGCAGGAGATGCTCGCGGCCGGGGCCTACAACTACCTCACCAAGGGAACGAGTCCCACGGACCTGGTCGAGGCCATCTGCTCGAGCGTGGAAGGTGAGGTTCGACTCTCGTCGAGGGCGGCATCGTTCGTCGTGAGCGAGCTCGCATCCCGCCTGGAGGCCGAACGCGAGGTTGACCAACAGCGCTTCGCCTGGGACGAGCAGATCCATCGTGTGCTCGAGCGCGGCGGTCTGGAGTGCGTGTTCCAGCCGATCGTGGCCCTGGACACCGGGGAGCCGGTGGGCTTCGAGGCGCTCGCGCGGTTCGATTCCGAGCCGGTCCGCAGCCCGGGAGCATGGTTCGCCGAGGCGAAGGCTCTTGGATATGCCCTCGAGTTGGAGATCGCCGCGGTCGAGGCCGCCGTCTCCTACGTCGATCGCCTGCCCTCCGATACCTTCATGACGTTGAACGTCTCGCCGACGTCGATCATGTCGCCGCGGCTGATGGAGACGATCGGTCGCGTACCGCTGGATCGCATCATCGTGGAGGTCACCGAGCACGCCCCGATCACCGACTATCCACAGTTGCGAACCGCGATCTCGGCGCTCCGGCGCGGGGGGGCACGTCTGGCGGTGGACGACGTGGGCGCGGGGCACGCCAGCCTGCGGCACATCCTGCAGCTCGACCCGGATCTCATCAAGCTCGACGTCAGCCTGACGCGGGACATCCAGAGGCAGCGGTCGCAGCGCGCGATGGCATCGGCCTTGGTCACGTTCGCGCGTGAGGTGGGAGCGAGCGTTATCGCTGTCGGCATCGAGACCGAGGCGGAGCTCGAGGTCATCCGCGAGCTGGGGGTCCCACTCGGTCAGGGCTACTACTTCGGTCGCCCCGACTCACCCGAGCTCCTCTGGGAAGCGAGCGGGCTCGGATCGGCCGTCGGACACGCATAAGAGCCTTCCGGCCGTTCCACCGAACCTTGAGCGCGCCTTGACCTTCCGCAGACACGCCGATGAGACTCCCCGTCGACATGACGGGTATGAGCACCACATCCGCAGAGATCTTCGTGGCCGGCCCCCGGGACCTTCGCACCCGCCGTCCCGCCCGCACCTACGTCGGACTCATCCTGATGAGCCTCATGCTCACGCTCGCGATCCAGCGCGTGGTCATCGCTGCACCTCGGATCTCCGGGCACGGGGCACTCCTGGTCCAAGGTGTGGACCGCAACGGCCGGGTGTCCTCGTCGGCTCGCATGATCGATATCTCCGGGGCGCTGCCGGGGATGCAGCCCCAGACCTCTTCGTTCCAGGTCCGCAACACGGGCACGGTCCCGGTGGCCTTCGCGGTCGACACCAAGGGTTTGATCGCGAACGGTCCCCACTCCCTGGACAACGTGCTTCGGATCGCCGTCCGCGATCGCTCGGGGGCCCTGGTGTACCAAGGTCGCATCTCGGGATTGCGCATCGAGCACACCGGCCTCCTGGCGGCCGGGTCCGCGGCCCGGTTCACCGTCCAGACGACATGGCCGAGCACGTTCGGCGACGCCGCCTACCAAGGTGCCGGCATGGGCTTCACCGTGATGGCAAGCCCGTTCGCCGGCTAGGCCCACAGCCACACAGCGAGTCGCACGCTCCCGCAGCACGGTTCCCGATCCACCCGTATATTCGGGGCATGAGTCGGATCCTCTTCGTCCATTGCGATGAGGTCGATACCTTCGGGATCGCACCCGGAGCCGTGGCGGCCGCCGGTGCCGAAGTCGAGGTATGGGACGCGTTGGATCGCACCGTGTCGCGTCCCGACCTCGACACCGTTCAGGGCGTCGTGCTCTTCGGCAGCACCTTCAACGTGGAACACGCCGACGAGCAGCCGTTCATCAAGGACGTCCGCGAACTGACGCTGGAAGCTTTCGATCGGCGGGTCCCGTTCCTCGGCGTCTGTTTCGGTGCACAGGTGCTCGCATGGTCGCTCGACGGCCGCGTCGGGAAGGCTCCCGCCCGGGAGGTCGGGTTCGAACGGGTCCATCTCGAACCCGCAGCGGCCGACGACCCGCTGCTCGCCCACTATCGCGATGGCGACCGGATCTTCGAGTGGCACATGGACACGTTCGAGCTGCCAGTGGGGGCGGATCTGCTCGCGACAGGCGACGTGGTCCGTCACCAAGCGTTCCGCGTGGGCGAGCGCGCGTGGGGCGTGCAGTGGCACCTCGAGATCGACCGTCCCGAGCTCGAGTCCTGGCTGGACATCTTCGGCTTGGAGGGCGACCTCCTTACGGAGTGGGGCAAGTCCGCTGAGGAAGTTCGGGCCGAGGCGGACGCGTACATGGCCGCGCACGAAGAACGTGGACGGGAACTCTTCACCCGGTTCACGAACGTCGCGAAAGCGAACGAGGGTTGACGGAGTCGTACCGTCCGCTCATCGCGGTCGTCGGCTACCACCTGGCACCAGGCCGAGTCACCCGCTGGCCGGACGGCGGGTACGGTGTGCCCCGACCCTACCTCGACGCCCTTCGCCGAGCCGGCGCTCGCACCCTGATCGTGAGCCCCGGTGAGACGAACGACCCGGCGGAGATCCTGGAGCCGTTCGACGGACTGATGTTGGTCGGGGGCGGCGACGTCGATCCCGCCCTGTACGGCGCAAAGCCGGACGCGGAACACACCTACGGCGTCGAACCCGATCGCGATCGGCTGGAGATCGACCTCCTGCTCGCCGCGGATCGACTACGGATGCCAACGCTCGCGATCTGCCGGGGCATGCAGATCATGAACGTCGCGTTCGGCGGAACGCTCCGCCAACATCTCCCGGACGTGCCGGGCATGCTCGAGCACGGCGTGCCTGTCGCCGACACCATCTCGACGCATGACGTGACGCCCGTTCGCGGAAGCCGGCTGACGGCCACGACCAAGTCCGGCGTGCTGAGCTGCTCGTCCCATCACCACCAAGGGGTGGACCGCCTCGGCGACGATCTCGTTGCGACGGGTCACAGTCCGGACGGTTTGGTCGAGGCGATCGAACGGCGCGAGAACGATCCCGACGACGTGGAACTCCCCTGGGTGCTGGGGGTCCAATGGCACCCGGAGGACACCGCCGACCGAGACCCGGCCCAGCAGGCTCTCTTCGACGCGTTCGTGCTCGTGGCCAGGTGGCGGGGCTCCCGCGCCAAGCCGGGCCAGACGTACGGGCGCACGCGGGAGTACGGGCTATCCGAGTACGATCCGGAGTGGCCGGCGCGGTTCGAACGCGAAGTGCTCGAGCTCAGCGACGCGCTCGGTGATCTCGCTCTTCGGATCGAGCATGTCGGCTCGACGTCGGTCCCCGGCCTCGCGGCGAAACCGGTGATCGACATCCAGCTCTCTGTGGCCTCGCTCACTCCGAGAGCGCCCATCGTTGAACCGTTGGTGTCGTTGGGCTATGAGCACTCGATCGATCCGATCGAGCCACAGCATGAGTTCTTCAGCAAGGGGTATCGCGGCGGGGGATCCGAGATGGTTCATGTCCACGTGTGCGAGACGGGCAGTACCTGGGAGCGGCGGCATCTCGCGTTCCGCGACGAGCTCCGGCGCGATCCCGATGCCGCCGCCGAGTACGCCGCGCTCAAGCGGCGGCTCGCATCCGAGCACCCCCGTGACATATTCAGCTACGTTGACGGCAAGTCCGCGTTCATCCGGTCGATCGAAGCGCGTGCCCTCGCCGACACGTAGCCCGAAGTAACTAGCGCGCGCGCCGCGGCTCCCCCATAATCCGCGCGTGGGGGACATCCGGGTCGTGCGGGCGCAGGGCGACGGGTTCGACCGAGGCATCCACATCGGCAAGGAGCTCACGGACCTCGTGCAGGCATCCGTCGGCTTCTACCACCGGTACCTCGAACGGCGGGGCGTCTCGTCCGAACAGCTCCAGGACCTGCTGACCCCGTACCTCGTCGGCGCGGAGACCTCGTACCCCGAGTCCATGAACGTCCTGAAAGGCATGTCGATCGGGGCGATGGTGCCGATCCTCGAGTTGTTCGCCATCAACACGTTCGAGGAGCTCGAGCCGCTCCTCGAATCCCCCGAGGGCGAGCTGTTGTTCCTCCAGCGGAAAGAGGGCTACGTTCGGCCACCGGCGTCCACCACCCGCCCGGCGCCGGTCGAACGCTGCTCGAGCGTGTCCGTGCGGCTCCCCGATACCACGTTGATCGCGCACAACGAGCATTGGCTCGCGGGAGATCTCGGCAACGTCGCGGTCGTCATCGACCTTCCGGACGACGGACGGGTCCCCGTGGTCTCGCCCACGGTCGTCTGCTGCCTCCCGGCCGTGGGACTGAACGCCCACGGGGCTGGCCAGGGCATCGGATCGCTCACCGCCTCAGACGACGGCGTCGGTGTCCCGAGGGTGCTGGTGTCCCGGAGCTCTCTCGAGGCTCGCTCCCGAGCCGACGCGGTCGCGAGAGCCGCGATGCCCGGGCGGGCGGGAGGCTACGGGCACGTCTACGCGTTCACGGACGACGCGTTCACGGTGGAGACCACCGGGCGCCGGCACCGCGTGCTCGACGGAGACGGGCCCCACACGAACCACTACCTGGACCCCGGTCTCGCCGCGATCGCGCCGCCTCCTTCGGAGGGCAGCCGGGCGCGGCTCACCCGGCTGGAGACCTTGCTCGAGGAGCGGCAACCGTCGTCGCCCGAAGACCTCATGGAGGTCATGCGCGATCACGACTCCGCTCCGCAGGCGATCTGCCTGCATCCCGAACCGGAGGAGGGCGACGAGGCCTCCGCGGTGATGTTCTCGATGGTGGCCGATGTGGGCGCGAAGCGGATGTGGGTCACAGCCGGCAACCCCTGCGAGTCGGAGTTCACCGAGATCGACCTGACCGACCTGCGCCACTGACCGAAGGGAAACCGACCGAG
This sequence comes from uncultured Actinomycetes bacterium, assembly GCA_963736335.1. Lineage (GTDB taxonomy): Bacteria > Actinomycetota > UBA4738 > UBA4738 > HRBIN12 > JBBQVZ01. The sequence continues at coordinate 748,277 of CAVTOC010000006.1, forward strand.
CGATGGCATGGACGACGCCGCTCCTCTACGAACGCCTGACCTGGCCCGAGGTGCGCAGGGCCGCCGGCGAGGACCGCGTGTGCCTCATCCCGGCGGGAACGCTCGAGGATCACGGGCCCCACCTCCCGCTCGACACCGACACGCGCATCGCCTCCGAGATCTGCCGGCAGGCGGCCGCCGCCATCCCGGACGACGTCGTGCTCCTGCCGCCGATCATCCACGGGTACACGCCGCACCACATGGACTTCCCGGGCCCGATCACCATCGGCTGGGAGACCTTCGTCAAGTACGCGGTGGACATCGGGACATCGCTGGCGCGGCACGGCTTCAAGCGGATCCTGTACCTGAACGGCCACGGCTCGAACATCCCGCTGATCGACATGGCCGCCCGTCTGGTCGGTCTTGAACACCCCGGTGTGCTGGCGGCGGCCGCCTTCTACCTCACGAGCGAGGAAGGCATGCAGGTCGTGGAGGACGTCCGGGACTCGGGCCCCGGAGGCATGGGCCACGCGTGCGAGCTGGAAACCAGCATCTACCTGGCCATCGACCCGGACGCGGTCTTCATGGACAAGGCCGTCGACGAGAACTCGTTCCCGGAAGGCAAGCACTCCCATATGGACTGGTCCGACGGGCCGCTCGCGGTCATGCCGTGGTGGAACGCCATCAGCCATACCGGCGTCCACGGTGACGCGACGAAGGCGACGGCCGACAAAGGCCGGACGCTCCTGGCCGCGGCCGTGCGCGAGTGCGTGGAGTTCGTCCAGGAGCTGAAGGAGAAGGCGCTTCCCGTCAGGTGGGAACCATCAGAGCGGCCGCCGGCGTCCGGGTAGGGCACGGCAACGTTCCTCAACTATCCCCGCACGGGCGGCGCATGCTATACAGACCCGCCGTCGGCGGGCCCTTTCGTCGGCTCGAGGATGGCCCCCATCCAGGGGCGAGACGTGGAGGAGGAACGACCGGGCACGCCCACATGCTCGTAGGAACAGGCAGGACCCGGGAAAGGGGAGACGATGTTTCGACTCATCAAGGCGCGCCGCACGAAGCAGCTGACGGTCGCCGTACTGTCCGCAACCGTGATCGCCTCGGCGCTGTTCATGAACGACGCGTTCGCACAGGATTCGCCTTCGGCCTCAGGAGCGCCGTCCAAGGTCGTCTTCACATGGGCCGACGTGGCCGAGCCCAGCTCCCTCAACCCGCTGGTCGGCTACCTGGGACTCGACTACACGTTCTGGGCATTGGCCTACGACCTGCCGATCAACTTCTCGACCAAGGACTTCAGCCCCGATTACGACCATTCCATCGTGACGAGCGTTGATTCGAGCGCCGACGGGATGACGTTCACGTATCACTTCCGTTCCGGCGTCAAGTGGTCCGACGGCCAGCCCTTCACCGCGGCCGACGCCGCCTGGACCTTGAACTACTACAAGGCCAACAACGTCCCCAACTACAGCTCAGATCTCGAGCTGATGGACAAGGCGACGGCGACCGACGACACGACGATGGTCATGACGAGCACCAGTCCGACGTCGTTCTATTCCGGCGATTCCGTCTTCATGTACGAGTACCTCCTGCCCCAGCACATCTGGGGTAAGTTCCAGAACGACTACAAGGGCGCGAAGCAGCAGACGGGTTTCCCATCCGTGGGAACGGGACCGTTCATCATCACGAACTACGTCAAGAACCAGTTCGTGCAGCTGGACCGGAACCCCAACTACTGGGGGAACGCCGTCGGCCTCCAGCCGCATGTCGACCAGATCATCTATCGGATCTACGGCAACCAGGACGCCGAAGCCGCCGCCCTCCAGTCGGGCGAGGTCGACTTCGGCTACTTCACGTCGGCGAACATCCTTAACACGCTGAAGTCCCGCGGCCTGGAGACGCGCGGCGCGGCCGTGCCCAGCTTCGGTGAGATCGGCATCAACACCGGCTCCGCGTACGAGACCAACACGACCGGCGGCTTCAAACCGCACGGCGACGGCGCGGCGGCGCTCCAGGACGTGGTGCTCCGACAGGCCATGCGAAGAGCCGTCGACAACCAGACCCTGGTCGACAAGGTCCTGCTCGGCTACGGCACGCCGGGCATCTCACCGGTCCAGCCGGGCGCGACCACGGGCGCCTGGGAACCGGGGCCGGACGACCCAGATCTGTCGTTCAACATCGCCGCGGCCAACAAGATGCTCGACGATGCCGGGTACACCATGGGACCCGACGGCGTCCGCATCGATCCGAAGTCGGGAAAGCCGCTCGATTTCCGGTTCTTCAGCCGATCCTCCGACCAGAACTCCATCGACATCGTCCCGTACGTGTCGGGTTGGATGCAGCAGATCGGCATCAAGCTCGAACCACAGACGCTCAACAGCAACAAGCTGGGCAACGTGATCCTGGCGGGCGACTATGACCTGTTCGAATGGGGTTGGTACCCCAACCCCGACCCGAACTACATCCTGAACATCTTCACGTGCGCGCAGCGTCCGCCGGACGCCAACACGTATCGCAACTCCGACATGTATTACTGCAACCCGGACTACGACAAGCTCTACACCCAGCAGGGCACGGTCACGAGCGTCGCGGACCGGGTCGACATCGTTCACCAGATGCAGTCGATCCTGTACCGGGATCAGCCGTACATCGTGCTGTGGAACGATGCCTCGCTCGAGGCGTACAGCCCCAACTGGACCGGCTTCCAGCCGCAACCCGCACCCAACGGCGACGTCCTCGCGACGTACGGCCCGTTGTCGTTCATCAGCATCCGACCCGTCAGTGGAACATCGGCGGGTGGCGGCGGATCATCCAGTGGCATCCCGATCGGAGTGTGGATCGGGATCCTCGCGGCGGTCGTCATCGTCGTCGGGGGTTCGTTGATGATCCGGAGGCGCCGCGAGTCGGACGAAGACGAGGCGTAACCGAGTCGAGGGAAGGAACGGACGAGGGTGAGCACCCGGAAGTACCTGTTCGCCAAGATCTTCCAGGCGGTGCTCACCCTCCTGTTCGTCCTGGTCTTCAACTTCTTCCTGTTCCGTGGCTTGGGCGATCCGACGCAGCTGCTCGCGAAGCAACGAGGCAACCTCACACCGGCCGCGCTCGAGCAACTGCGATCGCAGCTGGGCCTGGACCTTCCGTTGCCACAGCAGTTCTTGAACTACCTGAAGCAGAGCGCCCAGGGCAACCTGGGTCTGACGTTCGACAACCAGCCGGTCTCCTCTGAGATCGCCCACGCGGTCTGGCCGACGGTGCTGCTCATCGGCACATCCACGATCGCATCGATCGTCCTCGGGATCTGGATCGGGATCCGCCAGGGCTGGAAATGGGGGTCGACGTTCGACAAAGGTGCTCTGGGATTCACGCTGATCCTGTATTCGATGCCCGAGTTCTGGTTCGGCTTGCTGATGATCATGCTGTTCTCCGTGACGTGGAACATCTTCCCGTCAGGAGGCATGGAGTCGGCGGCGTCGACGCTGACGGGCACGGCCCATATCGCCGATGTCCTGAACCATCTCGCGCTGCCGTTCTTCGTGCTCACGGTGTCGTACCTGGCCGAGTACTCGTTGATCATGCGCTCGTCGCTGATGGAGGTGCTGGGTGACGACTTCATCCTCGTGGCGCGCGCCAAAGGCGTCCGCGAACGGAACGTGCGTCGTCGCCACGCCGTGCCCAACGCGCTCCTGCCCGTGATGACGGTGACCATCCTGTCGCTCGGCTACATCCTGGGCGGCGCCATCGTGATCGAGACGATCTTCTCGTGGCCCGGCCTGGGACGCCTCACGTACACGGCGATCGGCAACCAGGACTACGCGTTGCTGGAAGGGCTGTTCCTGGTGTTCAGCGCCGCCGTGATCGTGTCGAACCTGGTCGCCGATCTCCTCTACTCGTACCTCGACCCGCGCGTGAGGGCGGCCTGAGATGGCGACGACGACAACGGACGCCGCCCCGAACCCGGACGCCGCCCCGAACCCGGTCGCAGAAGCGCCGGTCAACCCGAAGAAGATCGCACGCCAGCGCCGGAAGGATTCGGTCACTCGGATCTGGAGGCAGTATCGGCGGAGCTTCATGGGGATGGCGGGCCTGGGCGTCCTGTTGTTCTTCGTGATCATCGCGATCTTCGCTCCGCTGCTCGCGGACAAGTGCGACCTCTCACCGATCTGCCATCCGGACAATCCCTCGCTCTCACCACCGAGTTCGCAGTTCTGGTTCGGGACGGACTTCCAGGGGCGCTCGGTGCTCTCCCTGACCATCTGGGGCGCGAGGGTCTCGCTCATCGTGGGACTGGCCGCGACGCTCATCACGGTCGTGATCGGGACCGGCATCGGTCTCGTCGCCGGGTATTACGGCGGCTGGCGCGAAACCGGGCTCATGCGTTTGACCGACTGGTTCCTGGTGATCCCGTTCCTGCCGCTCGCGATCGTGCTGTCCGTGATCTTGAAGCCGTCGCTGCTCACCGTGATCTTCGTTATCGGCATCACGTCGTGGCCCAGCACCGCGCGCGTGATCCGCGCGCAGGTCCTCTCGCTCAAGACGAGGGGGTACGTCGAGCGTTCGCGGGCCCTGGGATCCCGCGACTACCGCCTCGTCACGCGCCACATCCTGCCCAATGTGGGACCGCTGATCTTCGCGAACACCGTCCTGATCGTCGCGATCGCGATCCTCACCGAGACCACGTTGTCGTTCCTGGGTCTCGGCCCCGACCCGACGGTCAACATCTCGTGGGGCACGATCTTGGAACAGGCGTTCGGGCAAGGCGCGGCATACTCCGGATACTGGTGGTGGATCGTTCCGCCGGGAGTGGCGATCGTGTTGCTCGTGCTCTCGTTCACCATGATCGGCTACGCCCTGGACGACATCCTCAACCCGAAGCTGAGGGGCCGATGAGCCTGCTCGAGATCGAGGATCTGCGGATCACGTACCAGACGAAGGGCGGTCCGGTCCCGGCGGTCCGCGGCGTCACCATGGCGGTCGAGCGGGGACAGGTCATGGGGCTCGCCGGCGAATCCGGCTGCGGCAAGTCCACGATCGCGGGCGCCATCCTGCGGCTCCTGCCGTCGACCACCAAGGTCGAGGGCAAGATCGTGCTCGATGGCGAGGACATCCTCACGCTGTCGCCGGGCCGCCTGCGGGCGGTTCGATGGGCGGGCGCATCCATCGTCTTCCAGGGCGCCCAGCACGCGCTCAACCCGGTGCAGCGCGTCTCGGATCAGATCGCCGAGGCGATCATGGTGCACGGCCAGGCGAACGAGAAGACGGCCAAGGTTCGCGTGGGAGCACTGTTCGAGCAGGTGGGGCTGCCGCCGCGGCGGATCGACGACTACCCGCACGAGCTGTCGGGCGGCCAGAAGCAGCGCGTGATGATCGCGATGGCGCTCGCCTGCAGCCCGTCCCTGGTGATCGCGGACGAGCCGACCACCGCCCTCGACGTGATGGTGCAGGCGCAGGTCCTCAGGCTCATGAAGGATCTCCAACGGGATCTCGAACTGTCCATGATCTTCATCACGCATGACCTGTCGGTGCTGGTCGAGGTCTCCGACGTCCTCGCGATCATGTACGCGGGCAAGATCGTCGAACACGGGCCGGCGACCGAGGTCTTCTACGACGCGAAGCACCCGTACACGAAGGCGCTCGCCGCCGCGTTCCCGGAGATCGGCGACGAGCGGTTCCGCAGGAAGCCCACCGGACTGGGGGGCGACCCGCCCGACCCGCAGAAGATCCCGTCGGGCTGCTCGTTCCACCCACGGTGTCCCTTGGTCTTCGATGAGTGCTCGAAGCGCGAACCCGAGCTCCTCGCCTCGGGCCCGGGTCGAAGGGCTGCGTGCCTGCTGCTCGAGCCGGCGCGCGCGCACGCAGCGAGGGACAACGCATGAGCGCGACCGAGGCGCCGGTGACAGCGGGACCCCCGTCCTCGCCGATGGACAACGTGATCGAGGTCCGCGACCTGCACGTGACGTTCGCCGGTCACGTCGGGCTGATCGCGGGGCTCACGGGGAAGAAGGGCTTCGAGGCCAAGGCCGTGGACGGGATCACGTTCGAGCTCCGTCGCGGCGAGGTCCTGGCGCTCGCCGGCGAGTCCGGATGCGGCAAGACGACGACGGCGCGGACGATCATGGGCCTGCAGGAAGCGAACGCCGGCGAGATCGTGTTCGAGGGCAAGCCGATCGGCAAGAAGCTCCAGGCCTACCGGCGCCGGGTCCAGATGGTGTTCCAGGACCCGACCGGCAGCCTGAACCCGCGCCAGACCATCTACGAGATCATCGCGGAGGGTCTGCGGATCCACGAGATCCACACCGGCCCGAACGGCGAGACCGAGGAGCAGCTGGTCGGACGCGCGCTCTCACGCTCCGGACTGCGGCCGCCGGAGCGCTTCTATCTCTCGTACCCGCACGAGCTCTCGGGTGGACAGCGACAGCGCGTCGTGATCGCCGGCGCCCTGGCCCTGGACCCGGAGGTCATCGTCGCCGACGAGCCGGTGTCGAACCTGGACGCATCGGTACGGGGTGAAATCCTCCAGCTGCTGATGCAGCTCCGCAGAGATCTGGGCCTCTCGATCATCATCGTGACCCACGACCTGGGGCTGGCGTGGACGGTGGCCGACCGTATCGCGGTCATGTACCTCGGCCGCCTCGTCGAGCTCGGCCCCACCGAGGACGTGCTCCTTCGGCCCCTGCACCCGTACACGCGGGCCCTGCTCGATGTGGTGCCCGAGGCGGGGGGGATCGACCGGCCGATCCTGGAAGGCGAGGCGCCGGACCCGACGAAGATCCCGAAGGGATGCCGGTTCCATCCGCGGTGCCCCGTCGTCGCCACCGGCCGTGCGGCGGAGCTCGGCATCCTCGAGAAGTGCACGGGTGAGGATCTGATGATCGAACCGTTCGCACCGGACCACGGTGTCGCGTGCTGGGCGACCAAGATGGGCGAAACCCCGCGCGCCAGCTCCGTCTCGGCTGTCTCCGATCCCGGTTCCGCGGATCCCGGTTCGTCCGGCTAGATCGAGGTCACTCCGCCGCGGAGGATGCAGCGACCTCGCCGTCGCCGTCCTCGCCACCCTTCAGCACCCCGAGGATCGCCTCCATCTCGGAGTCCCCCACGGGTGCGTCGCGTTGCGCCTCGCGGCCCCGGACGGACGCCAGCAGCGTCCTGAGGTTCGCCTCGGCCATCTCCGCCCGGGCGTCCAGCTCGCGAACCTTGGCGCTCAAGACCTCCGCGCGTTGCTCGGCTCCCACGCGCGCCTCTCGTGACGCCCGGGCTTCCTCACGGGCCGCCCGGAGGCTGGCGCGGAGCGATGCGACCTCGCGGCCGAGCTCCACCAGGCGATCGACCGCCGCGCGTCCCACGTCGGAGTACATGGGAGCCGAGGAGGACGAAGACCCGGCGGCCCGCCCCTCGGACGGGGTCGCCGTCGGTCGTGGCTTCCGCGGCCGGCGTCCCAGGACCTCTCGCTCGCCGGCGTCGACCGGACGGGCATCCAGCAGCCGGTACGAGCCCTCGGCAGCCTCGAGCCGCCGGCGGGCGATCAACGCCCTGACGGCTCGGGCGGTCGACAACGCATCGGGGAAGGACAACTCGTGGCCGATGTCGGCCGGGGTGCCCGGCAGGACCTCACCGACCTCAGTCCGTGCGGCGACGGCGGCGAGGAATGCATTGGCCCGGTCGAGGCTCTGTGGGTTCACCCGACAATCATGCCCAATGAACCACTGTCGTGGCTAGAGGTTCAGCCGAGAGAAAGAGTGACAAGAACCGCCGGCCAAGATTGACGGCCGTCGCCCTCCCGTTGTACAAATCCCCCGGAACCGCTGGAGCCCTCGGGTTTCGGCGGTTCCGCTTTTGTGGGGTCTCTCGTGTAGCCTTCGCCGAGTCCCATGGCGAACCCCGAAGATCCGACCCCGACCGCCCCGTCTCCCGCTCCCCTCGCCGGCGTGAAGGTCGTCGACCTCTCGCGGATCCTGGCCGGGCCCCTCTGCACCATGGTGCTCGGTGACCTCGGTGCCGACGTGATCAAGGTGGAGCGCCCCGGAGACGGCGACGATACCCGGCACTGGGGACCGCCGTTCGCCGGAGTCGACGCCGCCTACTTCCTCTCGCTCAACCGCAACAAGCGGTCCGTGACCGCCGACCTCGGAGACTCCGAGGGTGTCGCCCTGGTCCGCGACCTCCTGTCGACCGCCGACGTGCTGATCGAGAACTTCCGGCCGGGGCTGATGACACGGTTCGGCTTAGCGCTCGACGACCTCCGCCAGGCCCATCCCGGGCTGGTGACCTGTTCGCTGACAGCGTTCGGAGCAGAGGCGGGTGAGACGGCCTCACGACCCGGCTACGACATCATCGTCCAGGCGATGTCCGGCCTGATGAGCGTCACCGGCGAGCGAGACGGAGAGCCGACCAAGGCGGGCGTCGCACTCCTGGACGTGATCAGCGGTCTCTACGCCGCGGTGGGCGTACTGGCGGCGCTCCGCGAGCGCGACATGACCGGACGCGGCCGTCACGTGGGCGTGTCCCTGTTCGACGCCAGCGTCGCCGCCATGGTGAACCAGGCGGCCAACTACCTGATCGGTGGCGTGGTGCCGCAGCGGATGGGGACGGAGCACCCGAACATCGTTCCCTACCAGTCGTTCCATGCGAAGGACCGGCCGTTCATCCTGGCCGCGGGGAACGACCGGCTGTTCGTCAGGACGTGCACCGTCGTGGGGCGCCCGGAGTGGGCCGACGATCGGCGGTTCGCCACGAACGAGTCACGTGTCGTGCATCGCGATGAGTTGATCCCCATGCTCGAGGACGCGTTCGCGCAGCGAAGCATGCAGGATTGGCTCCACCTATTGGAGGAGGCAGCCGTACCGTGCGCACCGATCCTGGCCATGGACGAGGTGTTCGCATCACCGGACGGCGCCGGCCTCATCCAGCAGATCGACGACCCCGTCCGAGGGCTGCTCCGGCTTGTCGCGAACCCGATACGGTTCGACGGTGTTGCGCCGGCCACGCGCATGCCGCCCCCGTTGCTGGGCGAGCACGACGCGGAGGTACGGCGAGGCCTCGTGGGGGGAACCGAACCGTGATGGCTGCCGAGCGGTGGCGCGAACAACTTGGCGAGTGGGCCATCCCCGACGAGATCGTGGCGAACGCCCCGGAGTCGCCCTGGGGGTTCGCGACGGAGTGCTTCCGGCGGCGAGGGGAGGCGGCTCCCGACCCCGAGCCGACGCCGACGACCCGCCGTGCCCTCGAGGCGCTCCCCGAGGGTGGCGCCGTGCTGGATGTCGGTGTCGGGGGCGGCGCGACATCGCTCCCCTTGGCCGAGCGGGCCGGCTCGATCGTGGGGATCGATCAGCAGCCGGACATGCTCGAAGGATTCCTGGCCAACGCCGCGGCGGCGGGGGTCGAGGCTCGCGCCGTGATCGGGGCATGGCCGGATGTCGCCGCGGACGTCGAGCCGGCCGACGTCGTCGTCGCGGGGCACGTCTTCTACAACATCCCGGAGCTCGAACCGTTCGCACGTGCGCTCGACTCGCATGCCCAGGGTCGCATCGTCGTCGAGCTCACGCAGCGCCATCCGCTCGACTGGATGAGCGACCTCTGGCTCCGGTTCCACGGTCTCGAACGGCCCGACGGACCCACGGCGGACGACGCGGCCGCGGTGCTCGCCGACCTGGGCTACCGGGTGGGTCGCGAAGAACGGTTGATCGTCGGTGGCTTCGGCGGCGGAGGCTTCGCGCGTCGCGAGGATGCGATCCACTCCATCCGCAAGCGGTTGTGCCTGCCGGCCGACCGCGACCCCGAGATCGCCGAGGCGCTCGGCGGACGGTTGCGCGAACGCGACGGCCTTTGGGACGTCGGCCCGGAGGAACGGACCGTCGTCACGTTGTGGTGGGACCCGTAGCGACAACTCAACCCGAGAGGGTGTGAAGGTCGAACAGGGTGGACCAGGAGTACAGGCCGCGGCCCTGCTCGTCGACGTGCTGACGATCGATGCGCTCATGCACCGCGCCGAGATGCGTCGCCAGCAGCAGCCGGATCGGCAGGATCGGTCCGAACCCCCCGAAGTCGTGGCCGTTCGTCGGGTTGATCGATGTCTGCAACAAGCGGATCTTCATACCGCCGTCGAGCATGTGACCCACGACCGCGAGCCCGAACCGGCGGATCTGTGTCTGCGCGATCGGGAAGTCGCACTCCAGCTTGCCGTCAAGGCGGGCGGCTCCGGTCCCGGAGATCTTTCCGGCACGATCCGCCGTGAACCGAAGGTTCCCCCGCCACCGGGTGGTGCACCGCCCGCCGACGTAGAGGTCGTGATACGTGACGCTCCTCAGGGTTCCGGCCCACACGGCAGGTCGGGGGGCGGGCGTCGGCGAGGGCGACGGCGAAACGGTCGGGAACGGCGACTCCCCCGGGCGATCGACCCCGGGCGGGAACGGGTCGGTGTGCGCGGCGACGTAGGCGCCCACACCGGCGCATGCCAGGAACACGGCGGCCCACGCCGCCACCTTGGTCCATCGGCGCATCAGTGGCGGCCGCGGCGCTTGACGTAGTCGCGCACGACGAAGTCTCCCAAGCGCTCATCATCCATCAGGAACACCCGCCCGGACGTGATGCGGGCGAGCCGTTCCATGAAGCCGATCAGGCCCTCCGACTCCTCGAGCATGAACACGTTCAGCGTGACGCCGGACTTCGACAGCCGCACGGCCTCCGCGAGCGTGAGGTTGATCGTCTTCGACACGGGCGGCCACGAGAAGAACGCCTGATCCCCCTCCAGGTGCGCCGTCGGCTCCCCGTCGGTCACCATGATCACTTGTCGCGCGGCGCGCGGGTGCTGCGAGAGCAAGCGTCCGGCCAGCAGGAACGCGTGCTGCATGTTCGTCCCGTACACACGCTCGAACCCGGGAGCCGTGAGGTCCTCCGGTTGCAGCCGGCGCGCGTAGTCGCTGAAGCCGATCAGGTAGAGCGTGTCGTGCGGGTAGCGGCCCTCGATCAGAGCGTGCAACGCCAGCGCCATCTTCTTCGCGTGTACGAAGTGACCGCGCAGCGGCATGCTGAACGACAGGTCCAGCAGCAGCGCGGTGGCGGCCTCGGTGCGCTGCTCCGCCTCGACCAACTCGAAGTCGTCGGGCTGCAGGTGGATGGGCTCACCCGGCTTGGAACGCACGACCGCGTTGAACACGGTCCGCTGCACGGCGATCTGTCCCGTGTCGCCGAACCGCCACGGCCGGGTCGCACCCGTCGGCTCGGCCATGCCACCGGCGTCCCGCGCCTCGTGCGTTCCCTCGCGATCGCGCTTCAGCTCCTCGAACACCTGGACCAGCGCGCGCTCGCCGAGCTTCCGCGCACCGCGCGGCGTGATCTCCAGGCGGCCGTTCTTGCCGGTTCACCAGGCCCGCCTTCTCCAGGGCCCGCTCGACCTCCTTGAGCCGGCGGAGGTCGCGGACCGCCGGCTCGCCCAGGATCCGCTGGAGCGCCTCCTCGTCGACGTCGTCGACCGTCGCGCCGGGATAGTCGGCCGCGCAGCGCGCGATCCAGGTCCTCGTAGTCGTGCATGCGCTCCATGGCGTCGACGGTGGCCGACAGCGGCATCGGCTGGTCGCCGTCGCCGTCGCTCATGGTCGGCTCGCCCCACGGCATGTCCGGGAACGCGCCCTGCAGGTTGGAACCGAGGCGGCTCATCTCGAACGCCAGGTCCATGTCCTGCATCACCTGCTCAGCGAGTCCCTGGAGCTCCGAGCGCTGCTCGGGAGAGAGCGAGGCCATCAGGCGGCTCATGGCCGCCATCCGGCGCGCCATGTTCTCCAGGAGCTCGTCCAGGCTCCGGGGGTTGTCGGGGAACAGGTCGCCGTAGCGCTCCATGAACCCGTCGAAGTCGTACTCGTCGCCGCGCGCCCGCTGCTCGATCATCTGGTTGAGCTCGGCGAGCATGTCGCGGAAGTGCGCGAGTTGCTCGGGCGTGATGTTCTTCATGCCCTCCGCCATGCTGCGGAAGTACGCGCCCAGCACCTGCTCGCGCAGATGCTCCATCAGCTGATCGAACATCTGCTGCGCCTGCGGATCGACGAACCGGTAGTCCTGGAGCTCGCGGATCATCCCCGGCGCGTCGGGCGGCAGCGAATCCAGGAACAGCTCGCGCATCCGCGCGTCGTCCTCGGCCTTGAACGACAGCGTGCTCCGTTCGCGATCCAGGATCTCGTCGAGCTGTTCCCGGACCTCCTCGAGCGGACCGCTGAGGTCGAGCGCCTCCTCCTCCTGCTGCCGCATGTTGTTCAGGCGCCGGCGGAGGGCGTCGAGCCCGGAGAACCGGCCCTGCATCCCCCGGCGCATGAGCCGCCGGAGCGCGTTGTCGGCGCCGGTCCCCATCAGGACGTCGTCGGACGAGCTCCTCGAGGACGTCGGAGGCGTCGACCTCGGGGCCGAAGGGATCTTGGGTGCCGTCCCAGCGCGAGTAGCGGTAGCGCACCCGTTCAGCCTACGCGGGGTTGCGCTGTTCAGGTGCCCGGAGGGCTAGCGCTTCGGGCCGAGTCCGAACGTGGTGCCGATCCGCGAGACGAGCCTCAGCCGCCTCGCCCAACCGACCGCAAGCAGCCCAACCGTCGAGAAGAGCGCGAACCACGGGACGAGCTGGCCGGCCGTGAACCCGGTGAGCGCGGTCGAGGGAGGCGTCGTGCCGCCGGTTGTCGTGCCGCCGCCAGGGGTGCCACTGCCGGTATTGCCACCACCACCACCACCACTACCGCCGCCTCCGCCACCGCCTCCTCCTCCGCCGCCGCCGCCGGGACTAGGTGACGGTGTCGGGGAAGGCGTAGGGGTGGGGGTCGCCGCGGCGCACCCCGGGATCGTGATGACGTTGGTGTCCAACGTCACCGCTCCGTTGCGTGCGAACGCCCTGCCTTCCAAGGTGGCTCCGGTCTGCATCGCGATCGAGGTCAGCGCCATGATGGTTCCCTTGAACGTGGTGGTCGTCGCGATGGTCGCGGAGCTGCCGATCTGCCAGAACACGTTGCATGCCTGGGCCGCGTTGATAAGGCTGACACTGCTGCCCACGCCCGTGATGAGCGTCGAGGCGGTGTGGAAGATGAAGACGGCGTCGGGGTTGCCCTCGGCGTCGAGCGTGAGGGTTCCGGTCAGCCCGAATGTTCCCGTGGAGGAGTCGTACACGCCGGTCGTCAAGGTTTGGCCGCCGAGCTCCGTTGCCAGCGTCGTGACCGGCGTGCGTCCGGCGGCATCGATGTACGCGGTCGTGAGATCGGACTCCGCCTGGCCGGCCACGGCGTCGGCCGAATGTGTCGCGCCGCTCACGAGCCCGGGAGGGAAGCCGGTGATCGCGGCACCCGGGCTGACGCCCAGATCCCCCGCCATCGTCGTCGCTCCGATATTGGTCACCGTGGAGCCGGCGAGGATGGAGAAGCTCGTGGCCGTTCCGAGCCCAACCGGCGGCTGGGCCGCGTTCGCGGCGGACCCGGCCAGCAGCACGAATGCAGCGGTCAGCGTGACGATGATCGCCACAGGTGGGACGGAAGAAGTCAGGGACCCGGTGGAACGAAGGCTCGGTCGATATATACGCATAAGTGTTGCATCGACAGGCAACTTCGCCTACTGAACGCCTACACCGAAAGAACTACGAAGCTCAGCTCATAGGCATAGAGCGGGATGCCGCGAGTTACTGCAGGATTCGGGAACGCGCAACGGTGGAGCCCACGCGGGGTCGCGCCCTTTCGGGCGCGACCCCCAGCAGGCCTTGTGAACCTTAGAACGGCGGCTCGAAGCCGTAGGTGGAGCCGATCGGCGAGACCAGGCGCATCCGGCGCGACCACTCGACCGCAACCAGGCCGAGCGAGAAGAGCAGCATGAACCACGGCATCAGCTGGCCGGCGGTGAACCCGGTGAACGCCGTCGTGCCGCCTGTGGTGCCACCGGTCCCGCCCGTACCACCGGTTCCACCGGTGCCCCCGCCTCCGGGGTTGTTCGCGGCGTTGCCGATCGTGATGACCTGCGAGTCCGAGGTATCGCCGGGCGTCGGGTCGGTCTGATCGACCGACGTGATGGATGCGGTGTTCTGCAACGTGCCGCTGCTTGCCTGCACCAGGACGTTCAGAACGACCGAACCCGCTTGGCCGTTCGGGATCGAAGCGAACGTGATGGCTTTCGACGTCTGACGACGCAGGCCGGACGTGCAATGTGAGCAGGACACGTACTTCAGTCCGGTGGGGAGCACGTCCTTCACCTGGACGTTGGTCGCGTCCGCAGGGCCAGCGTTCGCAACCATGATGGCGATATGGATGGTGTCGCCCTGGTTCGGCTTCGAATCACTGACGGTGGTGGTCAGATTCAGGTCGGCCTGCTCCGCGGAGATCGTCAGATCGGCCGACGCCGTGTTGTTCGTCGACACAGGGTCTGTCTGCGTCGCGGTCATGGTGACCGTGTTCGTGATCGTGGCTGATCGTGCGGTCGACGGTCGCATCGACGGTCGCGTCGAACGTCGCGGTCACGACCGTCGGGGTCGCCGCGGCCGTGGCCTTGGCCACGGTCGGGATGGTCCACGTCCACGTGTTGCCGCGATTAACGGCCGTCGTTGAGCCGGTAGGCCGGCTCGTCGGCGGCGAGACCGCCGTGAGGCCCGCAGGAAGGGCATCCGTCACGACGACGTTCGTCGCATCCGTGGCCGTGTCGGGGTTGGTCACCGTGACCGTGTAGGTCACGGTGTCACCGGGAGCAGCGGTGGTCGGGAGACACGGTGAGTCGCAACACCGAGATCGACCGAAGCCGCCCCGACGACGAACGTGTCGGTCGACGTGTTGTTCGGCTGCCGATTAGAGTCGAGCGTGCCCGTACGTCACCGACGCCGTGTTGGCGATCGAAGTCCCGGCAGTCGCGCCGGCCCCCAACGTCGAAGGCACGGTGATCGTTCACGGTCTGCCCGTTCACGATGGTCGGGAACAGACAGGCGACGTGACGTGGCGGTCGGTGCAGGGTTACAGGTCGCGATACCAACCGGCGTGAGCGACGCGACCGTCACTGTGCCGAACGTGACGTTCGCCGGAGCGGTGTCGGTAAGCTGAGACCGTCGCTCGCATCGCTCGGGCCGTTGTTGTGGCATCGAGATCGTGTAGGTCGGCGTCCCACCGGGCGTGGTCGTCGCCGGTGTGCGTCTTCGCGATCGTCAGGTCCGCAGTTCTGCCACGACTGTCGTCGTGCTGTGGGCATGCAGTTCCGTTCGCGGTGTCACCGTCGCCGGTGTCGATGAACGCCGACACCGTGTTGGTGAGCGTCCCGGAGCGATGCGCGGTCACAGTTGATGTGGACGACCCACGGTCGCACCTGTGGCGATCACGGCAGGGTCGGTGCACGTGAACACGTGGGGTCGCGTTGACGCAGGCGCGTACATCGCTCACCCACGTGCCGGTCGCACTGACGTTGGTCCGTGACGACCACATCGGTGAGCGTAGTCGTTGGATCGGTGAAGTCGTGTTCGTGACGGTCAACGTGTAGACGACGTTGAGCGTCACCGTGTGACGATTGCTGCCGCTGGCAGGACGTCGGTACCGAGATGGTAACGCCGACATCAGTCGGACGCGCGGCTTGCGCGGGAAGTGCGAATAAGGGTGGAGATCAGGGTCGCCAGCATGAACGCGGCGAAGATCCGCGTGTAGGGCACCCCACTCGATGGCCTCTGACGACCGTTAATGGTTCGCAACGTTCACTCCCTTCGTTCTATGGCCCATGCGCCCCAACGGACGTCATGCGCCAGCCAGACTCTCTGAACCTTGCATCGGCACGGACCGGGCAGAACTTTCGCCCTAAGGCCGGAGATTCCGGCTAGGCGAAATGCCGCTTGCGGTCGCCGGCGATCTGCACGCCCAGGACGCGAGCCGCCCGTTCGACGCGGGAGTGCTCCAGGATCCGAGGCCGCGAAGCCAGATCCTTGATGAGTTCGCCCAGCGTCACCACGTGGACGCCCTTCACGTCTCGAGGCATCCCCATCACACCGTGCGTGAGGCAGATGACCGGTTCGACGGTCGCGGATACCGATGCGGCCGACAGCTTCGCGCTTAGATGCCTCGCGTCCAGCCGGAGCGTCCGGACCCCCGGGATCGGGTGCTCGTCGACCGTCGGGCGGCCTCGCGACACGGAGAAGGCCCCGGGCGCAGGCCACGCTGCGGTCAGGAATAGGCCGGTTGCGCCAGCGACGATCAGGTCGGCCGCGCTCGAGAGCGTCCCGGCGGGCACGACCCAGAAGCTGTACGGGTCGAGGCGGCCCAGCTCCCTGGACAGGCGCGCCAAGCCTTCGAGGTGCGCGGGATCGTTCGCCGTTGCTCCGGGCATACCGTTAATGGGTTCGGCAGTCCCGCAACCTTGCTTGAGACGCCACGCCGCTCAAGCGGCGAGGCCCGTCATGACGGCGCGGAGCGTGAGCCCGAAACAGATGAACGCCACCCACGCGAACGGGACCCAGGGCCGTTCGCGGAAATCGGGTCTGCGCGCGACCACGTGCGCGATCCCAAGGGCGAGGATCGGGAAGATCCCGTACGCGTAGTGCAGGATCGTCGACGCCCGGTTGCCCAACAGGAACACCGCGATGCCGATCAGCGCCTGGAGGCCGGCCACGACCTGGACCACCGTCACCCAGACCCAGAACCGCTCCCCCGGGTCGCGCTTCGCGATCCACGCGATCAGGCCCCAGACCCAGCCCACGGTGAATAGCGCCACCACGAAGAACCCGACGTACTTGTGGACCTCGATCACGAGGACGGAGCTTACGCGGCGAGGAGCCTGCTGGGTGGCGTCAGTGCGGGTGGGGGGTCGCGCGGTCCGGCAGGCGTTCGACCAGCCCGTGCAGCAGACTCACCGCGATGTTCTCCTCGTAGATCACCGAGCGGAACTCGTTCTTCCCGAGGATGAAGCAGCGCATCGGCGTCATCGCCGTCACGGTCGCGGTCCGCATGGCCTTGCCGATCGGCGGACCGAGCAACGCGACCTCACCGAAATAGTCGCCGGGACCGAGCGTACGAACCTTCTTGCCGTCGCGGATGACGTCGCCCCGGCCCTCGAGGATGACGAAGAACTCGTCGCCCGGCTTCCCTTGCCGGCAGAGCACCGCCTTCGCCGCGTACTCCTGCTCCATCCCCCGAGCCGCGATCCGGCGGAGCTGCCGGCCGGAGCACGTGCCGAAGAGCGGGGTGTTCTTCAGCCGCTCGACCAGGTCTCGCTTCGACATCCCTCCGGATGCTACGCGGTCGGGCCGACGCCTTCCAGGGCACGGAGCTAGCCGGAGACCGGGCCCTCGTAGCGGACCGAGCCCGGTACGTCCCCGCCGTCCTTGTTCAGGCGCCGGGACAGGTAGAGCCCTTCCAGCACGAACTCGAGCGCGGACGCCGCCACGCCGGGACTCTCCTCCTCGACGCCCAGTCGATCGAGCAGCTTGGACAGGCCGGGCAGGTCGCCGAACTGCGCGAGCAGGTCGCTCGCCGGCGTGAGGTCCGACGTCTCGGCGGTCAGGCCCTCGTCGAACCGATGCAGGAGCGGTTGGAAGTCGAACCCGGACAGCCGCCGCCGGAAGACCTCGAGCTCGGCGGTGCGCATGGCGCGGGACAGGATGTCGCCCTCGCGGCCTTCTTCGACGGTGTCGAACTCGACGCGACCCTCCGACGACGCGAGCACCGCGGGGAGGTCGCACACCCGCGGCACGGCCTCGGGCTCGCCGGCGCGGGCCGCGCGCCTGACCGCCGCGGCCGACAGCGTCTCGACGTTCCCGATCGAGTACCGGACGCTGACGCCGCTCCGGTGGTTGATGTGCGGCGAACGACGGAGCTCGGCGGTGAGCGCCGCCACGATCTCCTTCATGAACGCCGGCACGCGCACCGGGATATCGCCGGCGGGCGAGCGCGCCTCCTGGTCCATGATCACGATCTCGTCGCCCAGCTCCTCCGGGTAGTGCGTGCGGACCTGCGTGCCGAACCGGTCCTTCAGCGGCGAGACGATCCGGCCACGGTGCGTGTAGTCGTCGGGGTTGGCGGTCGCGACGACCAACAGATCGAGCGGTAGCCGGATCCGGTACCCGCGGATCTGGATGTCGCGCTCCTCCAGGATGTTGAACAGCGACACCTGGATGCGTTCGGGCAGGTCGGGCAGCTCGTTGATCGCCACGATGCCGCGGTTCGTCCGCGGGATCATCCCGTAATGGATCGTCAGCTCGTCGGAGAGGTAGCGCCCTTCCGCGACGCGGATCGGGTCGACGTCGCCGATCAGGTCGGCGACGGACGTGTCGGGCGTGGCGAGCTTCTCGGCGTACCGGTCGTCGCGCCCGATCCAGTGGATCCGCACCGCGTCGCCATGCTCCGCGACGAGCGCGACGCAGCGCGCGCAGATCGGACGGAACGGGTGGTCGTGGATCTCGCACCCTTCGATGGCGGGGACGGAGTCGTCAAGTAAGTTGACGATCGCGCGGACGAGCCGCGTCTTCGCCTGGCCGCGCTCCCCCAGCAGGATCAGGTCGTGTCCCGCGAGGATCCCGCGCTCCAACCCGGGGAGAACGGCTTCGTCGAACCCCACGATCCCGGGGAACAGCTCTTCGCCGCGCTCCAGCTTGGCCAGCAGGTTCGCGCGCAACTCGTCCTTGACCGTTCGGTCGTGGTATCCGGAGTCGCGCAGCGCTCCGATCGTTGCTTCCTGCGTCACCCGGTCAGGGTATCGCGGGCCGTCGGAAACGTGGCTCCCGGTCGCCGTCGACTAAGGACATGTCGCACTTCCCTGCTAGGTTCGATAGGTGGACGCTGAGCAGATCCTCGGGGGATTGAACGAGGAACAGCGTCAGGCGGCCAGGGCGACCAGGGGTCCGGTCGCGATCCTGGCCGGCGCCGGGACCGGCAAGACCACGACCATCACCCATCGGATCGCCTACCAGGTAGCGACCGACGTCTTCCCCGCGTCCCAGATCCTCGCCGTCACGTTCACCGAGAAGGCCGCGGGCGAGCTCAAGACGCGGCTCGCGGGACTCGGGGTCGAGGGAGTCGACGCCCGCACGTTCCACTCCGCGGCGCTCTCCCATCTCCATCGCTTCTGGGAAGACGCGTCCGGCCAACCGGTGCCGGCCGTGCTCGATCACAAGGCGCCGCTGATCTCGTCCCTCGCGAACGCGTTGCCGGCGCCGCACAAGTTCCTGCCGCGTCGCGAGCTGGCCGGGGAGATCGAGTGGGCGAAGAATCGCATGGTCGATCCGAAGGGCTATCTGGCCGAGCTCGAGCGTTCGGGGCACGAGCCGCCGATCCCGGAAGACCTGATGCTCCGCGTGTTCGACGGCTACGAGCGCCGGAAACAGACGAGCGGCAGGATCGACTTCGAGGACATGCTGGGGCTCTCGGTGCAGATGTTCGACCGCTACCCGGCGGCCGCCGCCGCGGTCCGGGAGCGGTTCCACGCGTTCACGGTCGACGAGTACCAGGACGTGAACCCCTTGCAGGAGGCGCTCCTCGACCGGTGGCTGGGCGACCGCGAGGACCTCTGCGTCGTGGGCGACGACTACCAGACGATCTACTCCTTCACGGGCGCCTCGCCGGACCATCTGCTCGGGTTCACGGATCGCTTCGCCTCGGCCACGGTCGTCCGCCTCGAGCGCAACTACCGCTCCACGCCCGAGATCCTTGGCTTCGCGAACGAACTGGCCGCGCACCTCGGCGGGTTCCGCAAGACGCTCGAGTCGACCGTGGAGTCCGGGCCCCCGGTGCTCGCGCGTCCGATCCACGACGTCGAGGAAGAGATCGCCTCCGTCGTCCAGGCCGTCGGCAAGCTGCGCGCCGACGGGGTATCGCTGGAGGAGATGGCGGTCCTGTATCGGATCAACGCCCGCTCCGAGCCGTTCGAGGAAGCGTTCGCCGCCGAGGGCATCCCCTACCAGGTGCGCGACGGCGCGTTCCTGCGCCGGCCGGGACCCAAGTCGGTGCTGCAACGGTTGAAACGCCCCCCGGCGGGATCCGTCACCGACGTCGTCAACGGCGTCACCGACGCGCTGGGCTTCGATCCCGAGAACGCGCCCGACTCCGACGAGGAGGTCACGCGTCAGGCGGACCTTGCCCGGTTGCGCGCGATGGCCGAGGAGTTCGACGGGGCGCATGACCACGGAGACGTGGCGGCGTTCGTCGAGGAGCTCGGCAAGCGGTTCTCCACGGAGCACAGCGGCCGCGGGGTCAACCTGCTGACGTACCATCGGGCGAAGGGGCTGGAGTTCGACGCGGTGTTCCTGCCTCGCCTGCTCGACGGCGAGCTCCCCTTCCGCTCCGGCCGCGCGAAAGCCGATCCGGATGAGGAGCGCCGACTGCTCTACGTCGGCATCACACGCGCGCGCACGTACCTGTTCCTCACGTGGGCGACGGACGCGAAGACCAAGCCCAGCCCGTTCCTCGACGAGCTCGGCGTGCGGACGCCTTCCGCTCCGCGGCGCCCTTCGTCCGCGCGCATCCGCCTGCCGAAGGCCGGCGGACCCGTGTTGGAGCGATTGAAGGAATGGCGGAAGTCGCGCGCCAGAGCAGACGGAGTCCCGGCGTACGTGATCTTCCACGACAAGACGCTCGAGGAGATCGCGGACCTGCTGCCGAAGGACTGGGCGGACCTTGCCGCCATCTCCGGCGTCGGCCCCACCAAGCTCGAACGCTACGGTGACGAGGTTCTCGCGGTCGTCGCGACCGTCTAGGCTCCGTCCGTGCGCCTGACCCCCACCGAGGAAGAACGGCTCCGCGTCTTCGCGGCCGCCGAGCTCGCGCGACGCACCCTCGCCCTCGGCCTGAAGCTCAACGCGCCGGAGGCGATCGCCGTGGTCTGCGACGCGATGCACATGGCGGCGCGGGGCGGTGGGTCGTTCGAGGACGTCGCCGCCGCAGGCCGCGCGGCGCTCGGCCCGGAAGACGTGACGGACGGGGTCGCCGACGTCGTCGACGGAGATCCGGCTCGAGGTGCTGCTGGAGGAGGGCTCGCGGCTCGTCGTGCTCCGCGAACCGTTCGGACCCGCGACCGACCGACGGTCCCGGCGCGGTCCGCTTCGGTGAAGGCGACGTGGCGCTCGTCCCCGGACGGAGGCGCATCACGCTCACGGTGACGAACGCATCCGAACGACCGGTGCGCGTCTCGTCGCACTACCCGTTCATGGAGACGAACGCGAAGCTCGCGTTCGACCGGTCGGCGGCGCGCGGGTTCCGGCTCGACCTTCCGGCCGGAGACTCGATCCACTGGGATCCGGGCGAGACGAAGGACGTCGATCTGGTGGGATAC
The DNA here is from genome assembly GCA_963736335.1 of uncultured Actinomycetes bacterium. GTDB lineage: Bacteria > Actinomycetota > UBA4738 > UBA4738 > HRBIN12 > JBBQVZ01. The sequence goes on from CAVTOC010000006.1 coordinate 769,487, forward strand.
GGAGGCGAGGGCGGGTCCGATGCCTGACCGCATCTCTCGCCGGGAACATGCCCTGCGTCACGGGCCCACGGCGGGAGACCGCATCCGATTGGGTGACACGGATCTGTGGATCCGGATCGAGCGCGACCTGACCGAGCCCGCCGATCAAGCCCTCTGGGGCTACGCGAAGAACTTCCGCTCACGCATGAGCCAGCACGACCGCGCGACCTCCGAGAGCGAGTTGGACGCGGTGATCGGCGGGGCCGTCGTCGTCGACCCGACGATCGGCGTCGTGAAGGCCGACGTCGGCATCAAGGACGGACGGGTCGTCGGCATCGGACGGGCGGGCAATCCCGACATCACCGACGGCGTCGACCTCACGATCGGCCCCGGCACCTGGCCGATCCCGTGCCACGGCCTGATCGTCACACCGGGCGCCATCGACTCGCACGTGCACCTGCTGAGTCCGCGGCTGGTTCCCGTCGCGCTGTCGGCGGGCGTGACCACGTTGATCACGGCAGGGTTCGAGGAGCCGGCGTGGCGCATGCTCCGCACGTTCGAGGCGTTCGAGCGCCTTCCGATGAACCTCGGCCTGCAGGCGTCGGCCCGCACCGACGTCGCGGGGTTCGCCGAGATGATGATCGCGGCGGGCGCGATCGGGTTGAAGGTCCACGAGGACTGGGGCTCGTCCGCGCGGGTGATCGACGCCGCGCTGACCACCGCCCAGGCGTTCGACGTCGCCGTGTGCCTGCACACCGACGGCCTGAACGAGTCGGGCGAGCTGGAGGAGACGGTGGCGGCCATCGCGGGCCGGACGATCCACGCGTACCACGTCGAAGGGGTGGGAGGAGGGCACATCCCCGATCTCATCGGCATCGTTCGCGAGCCGAACGTCATCTGCTCCTCGACGACGCCCGGCATCCCCTACGCGCGCGCGACCGCGGCCGAGCACACCGACATGATCCTCATCGTCCACGAGGGCAACCCGCGGCTCGCGGAGGACGTGACTGCGGCTCGTGAACGGATCCACCCGGCGACCATGGCCGCCGAGGGACCGCTGCACGATCTGGGCGCGATCTCCATCATCAACAGCGACTCGCAGGGCATGGGCCGGATCGGCGAGACCGTCCGCCGCACGTGGCAGCTCGCGCACGTGATGAAAGGATGGCGCGCCTCCGAGGCGGGATCCAACTGGCCGAACGAGCCCGCCGACGACAACGAGCGGGTGCTGCGCTACCTGGCCAAGGTCACGGCGGAGCCGGCTCGCGTCCACGGCGTCGATGCGGAGGTCGGCTCGCTCGCGCCCGGTCATCTGGCCGACCTGGTCCTATGGGATCCGGCGTCGTTCGGCGCGAAGCCGGCGGCGGTGATGAAGGGGGGCGTCGTGGCCTGGGGACCGATCGGCGAGGGCAACGCGTCGGTGCACGGCGCGGAGCCCACCCGGTTCGGTCCCGATTGGGGCGCCACCGGCGAGGCGGCCGCCGCGTTGGCGACCACGTTCGTCTCGGGCGCCGCGCTGGACGCCCGCATCGCCGGGACGCTCGCCACGCGCCGCCGGGTGGTCGCCGCCCGCGGGACGCGCGGCATCCTGCGGAGCGACCTGCTCGCGAACACGTCCGTTCCGGCCGTCGAGGTGTCGAAGGTCGACGGAACCGTCTCGCTGGACGGACGCGTCCTCGCCGTCGAGCCCGTCTCGGAGGTCCCGCTTAACCGTCGGTACTTCCTCTGATCGGCGTATCCTGCGGACGCTTCCTAAGAGAGGGGGAGGTGGCGATCCGTCGCGTCGGTTCTGAGAACGCGCGACGTTTCATGAGGCTGCCTCTTCGAAAGACGGCCCCCGATCGTTCATCACGCATGGGCGAGCCCATCACATCCGCGGTCCGTACGGACGGATCGATGTCGGGCGCGATCGGCGTCGAGGAGACCTTCGAGATCTTCTTCCACGATCAGAGCGGATCTCTCTTCCGGAGGCTCTGTCTGATCACGGGGAATCGGGCAGAGGCAGAGGAGATCATGCAGGACGCGTTCCTCAAGCTGTGGGAGCGCTGGGAACGGGTGGGCTCGATGAGCGACCCGACGGCCTACCTCTACCGGACCGCATTGAATCTCTTCCGAAGTCGATATCGTCGCGCGGCACTCGCGCTTCGACGCTCCGTCGGGTTTGCGTCGAACATCGACGAGTTCGAGCGCTCGGACACGAAGAGCGCGGTGATGCAAGCGCTGGCGTCGCTCGCGCCGCGCCAAAGAGCCGCGCTCGTGCTGACCGATCTCTTGGGGTTCAGCTCCGAAGACGCCGGCGAACTTCTGGGCGTGCAGCCGGGCACCGTGCGAACGCTCGCTTCTCAGGGACGCATCGCACTGAGACGGATCGTGGAGGAACAAGAGTGATGGATACCCGAACCGCGCTCGACCGTGAAGCCCAGCGCTTCGAACTTCCACCGGATGCGTTCGAACGGCTGCTCCGCCGCCGCGACCGGAAGGAACGGAACCGGCGGGTCTCCGCTGCGGTGCTCGCGATCGTCCTCACGATTCTGAGCATCGCGGGCATGATGCGCGCGTTCCGCAGCTCCGGGCGTCCAGCCACCGAGCCGACTCCGGCGCCGGTCGACACGGGGATCTTCTCGGGTATGGGCGGCTGGATCGCCTACGGCAACGCCATCGGGATCTGGGCCGTGGATCCGGAACGACCAGGCCATCCGGAAGCCCAGATCCGACTGAGCACGTTTGGCGGCTTGCCCCTCGCGTGGTCCGGGGACGGCTCGAAACTGCTGACACTGATCCGCAACCACACCCAGCATGCGCTGGCGGTGTTGAACGCCGACGGGACGAAGACCCTCTTGGTCGAGGTGGGAGTCCACGACTGGCTTTCGGGCGGGTCGTTCTCGCCCGACGGGTCGAAGGTCGTCTACGCGAGCGGACCCTTGACCACAGCGCCCCCGACGGGATCTACGTGGTCGACGCGGCCGGCGGCACACCGAGGCGACTGCTCGCCGCCGTTCTACGCCTCGGAAAAGGTCAACGCTCGTGGCTCTCTGAGGCGACGTTCTCCCCCGATGGGTCTCAGATCGCATACATCGATGGCATGCACGATCACGGCAACAGCCTCCGGGTGATGAACTCCGATGGGAGCGGCTCACACGTGTTGTTGGAGGACGCCGGGGTGATGCGGGACCATGGCTTCCTCGAACACCTCTCCTGGTCTCCCGACGGCAGACAACTCGCGTTCGATTTCGAATGGGATGGGGAGATCTACGTCGTCGGCTCCGATGGCTCGGGACTCACGCTCGTGAGCGCCGATGGCGTGCATCCAGCATGGTCACCGGATAGCTCTCGCATCGCATATGCACAACCTCTATCCACAGGGGGACTCGTGATAGCGGACGCTGACGGGACGCACGTCCAACGTTTCCACTACGGCGGATCTGGACCGTGGAACCCGCTCCCGCATGCGTCGGGTCACGAGGTACCGAAGGCGAGCGCGAGGGCAGGCTTCGACGCGAGGCTCCTGTGGGGAGCGGTCCTGCTGGCCCTTGGGGCAAGCTTCTTCGCCATCCGACGTCGGAAGGGCCAGGCGGCCGCGCCCTGACGGTAGGCGAGCTGAGCTCATCTCCACCGATCCGGACGGGAACCTGACGCTCGGTCCTTCGCGGCGATCGCCCGATGGATGGCACGTCTTGACCTTCAGCTCGGGTCCCCTAGCGGTGGTTGGTCACGGGGGACGCCTTGCGCGGCCGAGGCGTCTCGGCCAGACTCCTGCGGAAGATGTCCGAGGGCGGGGGGTCCGGCACCGTGGACGCCGACGATGCGTCGATGGGCGCGGGTGACGGGTCCGTCGAGTTGATCGGCGTCACGAAGCGGTTCGGAACGGTCACGGCCGTGGACGCTCTGGACATCCAGGTCCATCCCGCCGAGTTCCTGTCGCTCCTCGGCCCGTCCGGATGCGGCAAGACCACCACGCTCCGCATGCTCGCGGGGTTCGAGGAGCCGGACGAAGGCGAGATCCGGATCTCCGGCCACGCGGTCCAGGGCGTGCCGCCGCACAAGCGCGACGTGAACACGGTCTTCCAGAACTACGCGCTGTTCCCGCACATGTCTGCCTCGGAGAACGTCGCGTACGGCCTGCGCCAGAAGAAGGTCGACCGGAGCGAGATCGGCCGCCGTGTGGGCGAAGCGCTCGAGATGGTGAAGATGAGCAAGCTGGCCAAGCGCAAGCCGCGAGAGATGTCCGGCGGGCAGCAGCAGCGCATCGCGCTCGCACGCGCCCTGGTGAACCGGCCGAGCCTGCTGCTGCTGGACGAACCACTCGGCGCGCTCGACCGCAAGCTCCGCGAAGAGATGCAGATCGAGCTCAAGCTGCTGCAGTCGCAGGTGGGGATCACGTTCATCTTCGTGACCCACGACCAGGACGAGGCGCTCTCCATGAGCGATCGGATCGCGGTGATGCTCGACGGCCGTGTCGAGCAGCTGGCCGACCCCGACACCATCTACGACCACCCCGCTTCGGCGTTCGTCGCAGGTTTCATCGGGAAGCAGAACTTCTTCGAGGGGACATCGCGCGACGGCGGCACGACCGTAGAAGGTGACGGATGGAAGATCCGGTCCTCGCTCGAGCCGAACGGTGCCGTGGACGGTCGGGCCGCGCTCGCGGCCGTCCGTCCGGAGGCCATCACGGTGTCCGGTGAGGAACCCGCGCCGGGACAGAACGCGATCTCGGCAGAGCTCGCGAGCGTCTCCCACCTGGGGGACGTGATCCAATTCGTCGTGATCACGCCGGGACGCAAGGAAATCATCGCGCGGCTCCCGCGCCCGAAGGCACCGCGCCTCGACTTGGGAGGACGGGTGTGGTGCTCGTGGGGCCCGGATCAGACACAGGTGTTCGGCGCGGAGCAGGCCGAGATCGTCCTGGCCGATCCCGCGAGCGACGAGGCGGCGGCGGCGGTTGCCGGCTAGACCATCGACAGAGGGAAAGGAAGGGCACATGGCGGAACCAGATGACGGTGTGAAGATACTCGCGTCGACCGCATCGGCGGAACGGATCAGCCGGCGCGCGTTCATGGGTGGCTCGGTCGTCGCCGTGTTCTCGGGGGGCCTCCTGCTCTCGGCGTGCAGCAACGACAGCGGGGCGAGCGGCGCGTCGACGAGTGCCGGCGGATCGACCGGGAGCGCGTCGCCCGTGCTCGAGGATCAGCTGAACTTCTATCACTGGGCGCAGTACGACGATCCGAAGCTCTTCAAGAAGTTCACGCAAGAGCTGGGCCCGGTGACGCAGATCGATACCTACGCATCGAACGAAGAGGCGATCGCTAAGCTCGCCGCCGCCGCGGGGACCAGCGGGTACGACATCGTGGTGCCGACCGGCCCGTACATCCCGCAGATGGTGGCCAACGACCTGCTCGAAGAGCTCGATCTTTCGAAGATCCCGAACTTCTCGAACCTCGAGACGGCGTTCACCAACCAGCCCTGGGACCCCGAGAACAAGCACTCGGTCTGCAAGGACTGGGGGACGGTGGGGTGGATCGTCGACAAGAGCCAGGTCTCGCGACCCATCAACACGTGGAGCGACTTCCTGGACGTCGCCATGAACGAGGCGAGCGGCAACGTCTCGCTGCTCGACGCACAGAACGAGGTCATGGGCGTGTACTTCTGGGCGAACGGGATCGACTGGCACACAACGAACCAGGCCGATCTGGACGCCTACGAGGCGTTCGCGGTCGACCAGTTGGCGCCGCACATCAGGGCGTTCGAGTCGTACCCCGGGTATCAGTTCTCCGAGTTGGGGTACGCCTTGTCGCACGTGTGGAACGGCGACGCACGGCAAGGGTTCAACTCTTTCAAGGACCCGAGCCGGTACGCGTGGGGTCTGGGCTCGCCCGCCACCGAGCTGTGGATGGACAACTGGACCATCGTGAAGGGCGCCCCGCACCCGGAGGCGGCTCACGCGTTCATCAACTTCATCCTCGATCCGGCGAACTCGCTGCAGGACCTGAACTTCCACGGGTACAACACCGGCATCACCGGTGTGAAGGAGGCCGCGGCGGCCGCGAACACTCCCTACATGGACATGATCTTCTTCACCGACGCTCAGCTCGCCACGATGTCGGCGCAGGAGATCAACTCGGCGTTCGATCGCGAAGTCGAGATCTTCCAGAAGATGAAGGCCGCGGCCGGAGGGTAGGTCGCGCCGGGATGGTTCAACGCGTATCGGAGTCGGAGCGGGGAACCCGGAGGATCCGGGGGCCCCGCTTCGCTCTGGCGCTCCCGGCGTGGATCTGGTTCGTCTTCTTCTTCACGTTGCCGGTGTTGTGGATCGTCTACTACTCGTTCGGGTACAAGCCGGATATCTTCCACCCGATCGCGACCGACAAGCTCTCGTTCGATACCTACCATCAAGCGTTCTCGAGCACGTTCCTGCACGTCTTCTCGCAGACGCTGCAGATCTCGATCATCGGCACGACCCTCTGCTTCCTGATCGGGTTCCCCTTCGCGTACTGGCTCGCCACTCGCGTGTCCGCCCGGTGGCGGGGCGTGCTGCTCGGCCTGGTGATCGTGCCGTTCTTCGTGAACTTCCTGGTCCGAACGATCGGATGGTTGATCCTGCTGTCGCCGGGAGGACCCGTATCCACCCTGCTGCAGCATCTGGGGCTGCGGAGCGAGCCGCTCCGGCTGCTGCAGACCCGCGGAGCCGTCCAGCTCGGCGTCGTCTACAACTACCTGGCGCTCATGATCTTCCCGTTGTTCGTTGCGCTCGATCGGTTGGACCCGGCGCTGCGTGAGGCTTCGAAGGATCTCGGTGCGAGCCGGTGGAAGACGTTCCGGCAGGTGACGCTCCCGCTCGCCGCGCCGGGCATCGTGGCCGGCCTCTTGCTGGTGTTCATCCCGCTCTCAGGGGACTACATCACCGCCACGGTGCTGGGCGGCGCGAAGGGGAACATGGCCGGCGCGCTCGTCGCGAGCCAGTTCAGCGTCGCCCAGAACTGGGCGCTGGGAGCCGCCCAGGCCGTGATCCTGATCGTGATGATCATGGGAACGGTCGCCGTGTTCGCGCTGATCGCCTTCGTCATACGAACCATCGCGCGCGCCAGCAGGAAGATCACGATCACCTCAGCGGCCGAGGGCGCAGCGTGAGCGCGGCCGGCGTGGCGCGGCCGGGACGTCGTCGCGATGCGGCGAGCGTCGCGCTCCGCGTGTGGGCGATCGCCGTATACGCGTTCCTGTTCCTGCCGATCCTTGTGATCGTCGTGTATTCGTTCAACAACGGCCGGACGATGCTGACGTGGGGCGGACTCGGTCTGAACGGCTACCGCACGGGGACGGTCGATCCGACGATCCTGGACGCGGTGAAGACCTCGATCGTGGCCGCCACGGGGACGGCGATCATCGCGACCATCCTGGGATCCTTCGCGGGGATCGCCTTGGCCAGACGCAAGGGGAAGTGGACGGTGCTCTTCCTGGCGCTCGTCTTCCTGATCCTCGTGACGCCCGAGATCGTTGACGCGATCGCGCTCCTCATCTGGTACGTGCGCTTGGGCGGACCGTTCGGCCCGAACATGAAGGTCCCCGCCGTGAGCTACGGGATGCTCCGTCTGTGGGTGGGGCATTCGCTGTTCGCGACCGCGGTGGTCACGCTGATCGTGCGCGCACGCCTCGCGGGTATGGAGGAGACGCTCGAGGAAGCCGCAGCCGATCTCTACGCGACCCCCTGGAAGCGCTTCAGCCAGATCACGCTCCCGCTCATGCTGCCGGCCGTGCTCGCCGGAGCGCTGCTGTCGTTCAGCTTCAGCCTGGACGACACGATCATCTCGACGTTCGTGAGCGTGGCCGGCGCGTCGCCGTGGCCGGTGTACGTGTTCAGCGCCGTCCGCAACGCGCTCAGACCGCAGGTCGCATCCGTGTCCACGTTGTTGCTGCTGTTGACCTTGTTCGCGATCGCGTGCGTGGCGTTCGTCCTTCGGCGCACGGGTCAGTCCGGCGACGAGGTCGCGAAGACGATGACGGTGGGCGGCTAGCCCGGGAGCCGCGGGAGCAGCAGGGCGAGGGCCAGGAGCGGCATCGCGAGCGACATCCATCTGAGCGCTCGCTCCGGCGCCGAACGGAGCGTCGCCGCGTCGATCGGCTCGACGTCGCCGTCCTGCAGCGTGATGGTTCCCTCGACCGTCGCGACGCGCCGGCGCAGTCGCCTGACCGGCGTGGAGAGCACCCGCTGCGCCGCCGAGATCGCCGCGCACGCGGCCGCGAGCGCGACCGCCTCGGGTTCGATCCGCGCGGTCTGCGCGAACGACGCGGTGAGGACAGGGAACGTGCCCCACGCGAGCGCGAACCAGAGGTCGGAGTGGATCAGGCCGCCGAACAGCTCGAGGTTGTACGCGAGCACCAGGAACACGCCCGCGCCGATGAACGCCCAGATCCACGGCGAGACCTCGCGCGCGCCGTCGATGCCGAGCGCCACGGCGCCCGCGAGACCAACGGCGGCGAGTGCCCACAGCACTCCGTCGGGGATGCGCGTGCCGAGCGGCCGTCCGCGCAACTCGTCCAGCGCGTGCGCGGCAACGCCCATCGCCAGGAAGAACGCGATCACCGTCTCGACCAGCCACCGGACGTTGACGGTCGACACGATGCACGCGCCCATCACGACGTAGGACAGATGCCAGAGCGTGTACGGCGGGTGCAGCAGCGTCCAGTAGTCGCGCCAGCCGCCGGGTGTCAACGCGTAGAAGGCGGGACGTTCGCCGGAACGTCCGCCGTCTCGTCCGCCGTCAGAGGACACCAGGTCCGTCCTTCACCGCCCAGATGACGATGCCGGCGCCGAGCGACATGACGCGTGTCCGCACGTGACGCAACCCCGCAGCCTGCCACCATCGGACCTGTTCGGGCAGCGGATAGCGATCGTAGAACCCGCTGATGTTCGGCCCCAGGAACCGGCCGGTGTAGCGCCACGCCGGCGAGACCACGGCACCCACGAACGGCATGACGAGCCTGGTGTACGCCCACCACCCCGCGTGGAGCGTCCGGTCCTCGGGACGGAAGAACTCCAGGCTGGCGAGCGTGCCTCCCGGCCGCAGGACCCGCGCGAGCTCGCGCATGGTGGCCTCCGGGTCGTCGACGTAGCGAAGCAGGTAGGTGAACGTGACGGCGTCGAACGTCTCGTCGGCGAACGGGAGCCGTTCGGCACGTCCGAGCGTTCGGTGGACCTGCGGCCCGAGCCCCGCCGCCTCCGTCACCGAGATGCCGGCGCGGAGCATGTCTTCGCTGGGGTCCAGTTGGATCACGCGAAGGCGCTTGCGCGCGGCCAGCTCGCGTGCGACCAGTCCCGTGCCCGATGCGACGTCGAGCACCAGCGAGCCGGGGAGCGCGTTCACCTTGGAGACCATCGTTCGACGCCACCGCGCATCCTGGCCGAACGAGAGCACCGCGCCCATCCACTCGTATTCGGGCGCGATACCGGCGAAGAGCGTTCGAGCGTGGCGCGCGCGATCGGACATGTCGTCAGGTCGTCCGCAGCAGCGCCGGCAGATCGGCGAACGAGTCGATCACGTGGTCGGGTTTGCCGTCGTCGCGTTCCAGGTCGGCGGGTCTGAACTTCCCGGTGCGAACGAGCACGCCGGTCATGCCGAGGGATTGGGCACCGAGCACGTCGTTCACGACGTCGTCGCCGACCATCGCGGCAGACGTGGCGGGCACCCCGAGCATCTCGAGTGCCGCCTCGAAGTACGCGGGGGCAGGCTTCCCACAGATCGTTGCCGTGGTGCCGGTCGCCTCCTCGAGCGCGGCGATGTAGGCGCCGCCGTCCAGCTGGAGCCCTTCGACCGTTCGCCAATACATGTTGCGGTGCATGCCGATCAGCGTAGCGCCGTCGTTCAGGAGCCCGAAGATGTGATCGAGGGCGGCGTACGAGAAGTCGTCGCACGCTCCACCGATCACGACGACGTCGGCGGACTCGTCGGGGCCCACGAGCGTGACGCCCTGAAGATCCGCGCGTGCGTCGCCGTCAGAGAGGAGGAACACGCGGGCGCCGGCGTGCTGGGTCCGCAGGTATTCGGCGGTCGCGGCAACGGCGGTGACGATGTCGGCCGGCTCGACCGCGAACCCCGCGTCACGGAGCGTTACCGCGAGCGCCTCGCGAGTGTGCGTCGTCGTGTTCGTGATCAGCTTGAACGGGATGCCTTGCTCGCGTAACCATCCGAGCGTCTCGATGGCACCGTCGATCGGCTCCCACGAGACGGCAAGCACCCCGTCGATGTCGAGCAGGAGTCCGTCGACCTCCATGAGGTGCAGTCTGGCATAGCGACAGGTGGACCCGGCCGCCGCCGGGGAACTAGGGGACGAGCCTGATGCCTGCTCGCTTACGCGCTTCCTCGACATCGTGCGAGGGCTCGATCCCCTTCTGACGCAGCCGCCACTCCTGGTACGGCGCGATGTATCGGAACTTCGGCGGCAGGAGCGGACGCGCCAGCCGCGTGGCGGCGAACGTCGCGCGCATCGCAGCACGCTTCGCAGGACCCAGCCGGATCCCGAACTCCTCGCGGAGCGGCGGGGGCAGCGTCGCGAACGCCAGTCGCGAAACGCCTTTCAACACCGGGCGCCACTCGGCCTCGGCAGGCGGGTGGTAGAAGAGCTCGGCGACCTTGCGGGCCGACTCCGTCACCAGCAACTCGCCGCGGTCGATCACGCCGGCCATGTACGCGCGGAGCTCGGGAACCGTCGGCGGGATGATCTCGCGGGGGATCTTGACGAGCTCGGCGGCGAGCATCTGCTCCTCGTGGAACCGCTGACGTCCTGCGTCGTCCAGCTTCCCGACCGTGAGCTCTTCGAACAGCAACGCCGAGTCGACCAGGCACGCGTGCACCCAGAGCAGCAGGTGCGGATCGAGCGCGTCGTACGGCTGGCCCGTGATCTCATCGACGCCCTTGATGCGCGCGTGGACGTCGTTGATGCGATCTGCGGCGATGTGCGCTTCGGCCTTGGAACCGAACGTGATCGTGTAGGTGAGGATCAACGTGCGCTGCAGCCGCTTCCACGGGTTCCGCTCGTAGAACCCCGTCTCCCGAGCGCCGGCGATCACAAGCGGATGCGCGGCCTGCATCAACACCGCGCGGGCGCCGCCGAACAGGACCGTGACCTCCCGATGGACCTGCCAACTGACGCTGCGCGGTCCGAAGTAGCCGAGGTCGGCGCCGCTGCCCATCACGTCACTGTATCGGCAGCCGGATGTTCGACCTCGCTCGGCGTGTCAGTGGGCGACGTCGTGGTCGTGCGATGTCCTCAAACGTGGACGGTGCCGCGGGTGTCTTCGGCCGCCGATCCTCCGATCGGGGTGCCCGGGAGAGGGTGCTCCGAGCTCGCGCCGGCTCCGGGATCGGAGTCGGCCGGCGCCGGTGACGGTTCCTGCTGGAGCAGGGACGTGGGGAAGCGGACCGTGATCGTCGTCCCCTGACCGGGAACGCTGAACACCTCGAACGTCCCACCACCGATCTGCGCGCGCTCGCGCATCATCGTCATCCCGAAGTGGCCCTCCGGCCCGGGCGCAGCCGTGTCGAAGCCGACGCCGTTGTCCCGAAGCACGAGCTCGAGGAACTCCTCGTCCCCTCGAACCGCGATCCAGAAATCGGAGGCCTGCGCGTGCTTCAGCGCGTTCATCAGACCCTCGCGGGCGATGTGGTAGATGAGGAGCGCGATCGGGGCAGGCATGGCGACGTCGGCCACGTCGAGATGGAAATGCACTCCCGAGTCCTTCCCGACCTCGTCCGTGAACGACTCGAGCGATTCAGCCAACCCCTTGGCGCCGAGCGGAGAACGATGCAGGTCGCGGATCAGCGCACGGATGCGGTCAGACGTGTCCTGCTTCGACTCGCGGATCTTCTCGAGCTGCTCCCCCGTCTCCACGAGATCGCCCTTATCGAGGAGCTTGCGCGCGACGTCCACCTGGATGGAGAGCCGGAACAACACCTGCGCCAAGTCATCGTGAAGGTACGCGGCGATCTTCTGGCGCTCATCAGCGCGCTCCTCAGCCATCGCGTTCGAGAGGGTGCGCAAGACCTGTTCTCGATCCTTGAGCTCTTTGTGCGCCTCCTCCAACGCCTGACTCCTGAGAAACATCTGGCGGGCAAACAGCAGAGGGGCTAGAACTGTCAGGACAGACCAAAGACCGAAGCCGGGGACTGTATACAGGCGCGCAAGCGAGGCGCCAAGGGCACCCAATCCCAGATAGCTCACGAGGAACTCTTGGCCTCGACCCAACAGCTCCTTGGCCACGCGGAAGGGGCGGAACCGATAGATAAGGCAGACACCGACGGTAACTAGCCCAAGGTTGATTGCGTAGTCGACGATGATCGCCAGTAGGGCCGCTGCGAACATCTGAAGGACGGGCGCACGAACTGAGGACACGGCGTGAAAGACCCAACTTGCCGCAAGGACTGCCAGGGCAATGCAGGATCGATTGACCAGAGCCCGCAACAGGGTGACCTCTCTCCTGAACTCTCTTGGGTCCGAGGCACTAACCAGGGCCACGAGTGCCGCAACCTCAGGAGAAAACGTAAACGCCACCGCCATGACTAGCGGATAGCCAACGCTGACTGTCACGCCGCCCCATGTCGCCACAGGCAAGAGTTCGACGAGGGCGATAAGGATTACCCAAGGAATGACCTTGAGCGGAATCGGCTGATCCCTGCCAGCGAGTAGGAGGGCGAGTGCCCCGAGTGTGGGGAAGACAACAAGTAGCCCGAAGAAGGACGCCAGATTAGGCTGGCGGAAAGACATCGTGCGTGGTGCCCTAGCTGCTTCGCTCACCCGGCTCCAGACCTAACACTGCTTTGTAACGCCCATCTTCGCCCTTGAGCCGGGCTGGTTGAAGCAACAAGTGGGACCGCTTCTTCTCACCCGGGTACAGCATCCATCGTAGGCGGGAAGGCCCTCTTGTCCCCCTACCTGCCGTCGGTCGATAGTACTGGCAGTGTCCCCCGTTGGGGGACCAGGCTACGAAATTAAGGACCAGGGGGTCCCTGACAGGAAGGAGAAGCGTATGCGTCTGCCCAAGCGCATCGCGATCGCCCTCGGCTCGCTGCTTGCAATCATGCTTGCCGGCGGGGCCCACTACCGCATCTAGTATTCATTCCCGCAAGATCTAAGGCTCGGCCACTTTGTGGTCGGGCCTTTCTTCCGTCTCGTCAGTCAGAGTCGAACTCGAAGGGGGACTCGGAGATTGACGGTCGCTCCGGCCCCAGGCGACGACCGAAGATCAAACGAACCCCCGCAAGAAGCAGCCCGCTCGCGCATGAGCTGCAACCCGAAATGCCTTTGAACCTTACTCTCGTCGCCACCGCGAACGTCGAACCCACAGCCATCATCTTCGACGGCGAGCACCACCCAGCCCTCAACACACGTGAGGGACACCCAGGCCGTTCTTGCGCCAGAGTGCTTCAGAATGTTCGTTAGGGCTTCCCGAGCGACCTGGTAGACAACGAGCTCAATGCTCGGTTCCGCTCTTATGGTCGCGTCCAACTCCGCAACGAAATGAACGCCAGATTCGCTCCTCAAGTGCCCAATCAGGAGCGTCAGGGTATCGACTAGACCAGCGTGGCCAATCGTCGATCGTCGAAGATCTCCAATGACATCCCGGAGTTCCTCAACGGCTCCTTCACTGGCTTGCAGCAGCGCTGGAACATCATCATCAAGATCTAACAGTCGACCGCACCGCAGATCCTCTTTGATGATCTGGGTCCGAATCGTGACGTTGTACAGACATTGCAGGACATCGTCGTGAAGGGCTGCAGCAATCCTGGCACGCTCGTCCCGACGTTCGTCGGCAATCCGCTCATCCACTGATCTGAGGGCGTCGTTCTTTGCTTCGATGGATTCCTGCGCTTCGTCCAATCTTCGCCAACGAACAAAACCCTGACGAGCCAGGATGATTGGTGCAACGAAACCCGCAACACCAAGAAAGCCGAGGCGTGCGTACGTCTCGGACAGCAAGACGCCCAGAAAGCCAAAGCAGACGTACGCCAGAACAAAGGTCTCGGCGCTACCAAGGCTCATCTCGCTCAGAACCCTGCGCGCCGGACGCTTGCTCATGAGGGAGGTCGCCAGCGCAACGAGCGTGTAGTTCACGGCACAGTCCGCCGACAGAGCCAGCAACCCCACCAGGGCTGCCCATGGCCAAACGCCGAGTTCTCCACCAAGGCCATGAAAGACGAGAGCAGCCGCAATCACGCTTAGGCTGATTTGGGCCCTGTTAAGCAGGGCCCGCGATATCGAGACTTCTCTTCGAAGTTCACGGATGTCGATACAGCCGACCAAGCCAAGCAGTCCGGCGAACATCGGCCCGAAGACAAACCCTGCCCCGAGCAGAATCGGAAGATCCATGACAAGCGCTGGGCCGGCCTTGGAAGTGAGAGGGACCAGACTGGCAGAGCCCACGAGAGCCACCCAAAGGATCACTTCGCCAGCTGACGTCGGAAGGGGCTGGCCGCCACGGATGGAAGTCAACCCAAGTATGAGAAGAACGCTCGAGAAAAGACCCCAACTTAGGAGGCGAAACCCGAAGGGTTCAATACCCATCGAGCCCGAACTACGCGTCCCCTGAGAAGTGGCGGTGACGGACACGGTCCCCTCCCTCCCTGGTCGGCGTTGGGGGAGGACAGCGCCGAAAGTGTGCGTAGTTCTACCGAAGCGCCCCGACAGAGGCAAGAGTGACAAGTTCGCTTGAAATGGGCGGCGATACGATGACGGCATGAAGCCCCGGGTGCTTGTCGTCGAGGATGAGCAGACGATCTCCGAGCCTCTGGCCGAGCACCTGGGACGAGAGGGCTTCGACGCCGACGTCGCAGGCACGATCGAAGAGGCCACCAGGTCTTGGCGCGCAACGCCTCCCGACCTGATCCTGCTTGACGTCATGCTGCCGGACGGCGATGGGCGGGATCTCTGCCGCCTCATCAGGACCGAGTCCGACGTCCCGATCATCATGCTGACCGCGCGCGGCGAGGAGATCGATCGGATCGTCGGCCTCGAGCTCGGCGCCGACGACTACGTGGTCAAGCCGTTCTCGGCCGGGGAGCTCGTGGCGCGTATGCGCGCGATCATGCGGAGGGGCCGGGGCACCGCGCGCAAGGGACCGATCGAGATCGGCCCGATCCTCCTGGACCCATCCTCGCGCACGGTCACGAAGTCCGGAGAGCGCATCGAGCTCGCAGCGAAGGAGTTCGATCTGCTCCACATGTTGATGGCGAACGCCGGCGACGTGATCCGACGCGAGGCGATCATGGACGAGGTCTGGGATCCGCACTGGTTCGGCCCGACGAAGACGCTCGACGTCCACATCTCGTGGCTCCGCAAGAAGATCGAAGACGATCCATCCGAGCCGCGCTACATCGTCACCGTCCGCGGCGTCGGGTTCCGGTTCGCGTCGGCCGAGGACGTCGCGGCCAACGACGTCACGTAGCGACGATCGAGGGAGAGACCCACGAAGGTTCGCAGCCGACTCATCCTGGCCTTCACCTATCTGGTCGTCACGGTGCTGCTCGCGCTGACCGTTCCGCTCGCCTTGAGCCTGCGAGATCGCGCCCGGGCCGAGCAGGAGACGTCCGCACTGACGAGCGCGCTCACCATCGCCGCCAACCTGGATCGAGAATCGCTGAAGCCGGGACCGGCGCTCGACCGACTGGTCAGCCGATCCGCCGCCCAGGTGCGGGGGCGCGTCATCGCCACCGATGCCACCGGGATCGTGCTGGCCGACTCGGACGGCACGGCCGTGGGCGAGAACTACAACACGCCACTCCGGCCCGAGATGCAGAAGGCTTTGCAGCCCAGCAAACCCACACCGAATGCCGAGATCCGTCACAGCGACACCAAGCGATCAGACGCGTTGTTCGCCGCCGCTCCCGTTCTGGATCCAACCCTGATCGGGGCGGTTCGCATCACGAAGGAGATCCAAGCCGTGAACGACGCGGTTCGCCGAACGACGATCAGCTTGATCGCCGTCATCGGCGGGATCGGACTCTCCGTCGGGTTGGTGATCGCGGTCATCATGTCCGGGTCCCTCGCGCGGCCCCTCACGAGACTCGCCGGAACCGCGCGACGGCTGGGCGCGGGCGATCTCTCGGCACGCGCACACGACGTCTCCGGCGCCGATGAGATCGAGGAGTTGGCGGGCTCGTTCGACGAGATGGCCGATCGCGTCGAACGCACGGTCCACGCACAGCGTGAGTTCGTGGCGAACGCCTCGCACCAGCTACGCACCCCGCTCACCGGTATGAAGCTCCGCCTGGAGTCCGCGATCGAACGGTCGGACTCGCCGGAGATGACGCACGATCTCACCGCCGCTGACAAGGAGATCGACCGCCTGGCGGCGACGGTCGACCGGCTGCTGGTGATGGCCCGCACGCTCGAAGAGGGCGGATCGACCGAGATCGAGCTCCACGACGCTGCCGAACGCGCGGCGGATCGTTGGCGCGAGCGCGCCGCGACCCGCGACTCGACGCTGTCGGTCGGGGGCGAAGCTGTCACCGCCCAGGCGAACGCGACCGACGTCGATCAGATCTTGGACAACATGATCGAGAACGCCATGACGTACGCGCCGGGCCCGATCGACGTGCAGACCGGCACGGCCGAGCGTCGGGCGTTCGTCGCGGTTCGCGACCATGGGCCGGGCATCCCGGCCGAGGAACGGGCCAAGGTGACCGAGCGGTTCTACCGGGGGAAGACCGCTCCCCCCGGCGGTTCCGGCCTGGGTCTCGCGATCGCGCGGGACCTCGCCGAACGATGGGGTGGCGCGCTGTCCGTCCAGAGCCCGGAGGGCGGCGGCACGAGGATCGAGGTCAGGTTCCGTGTCGCCTCCGCGCCGAGCACGAACGGTGAGACCGAGATCGGGGACGCGACGTGACGCCGGTCCCGGTACGACTCTGGGTCGACCCGGGATGTCCCTGGGCATGGCAGGGCGCGGTGTGGCTCCGGAGGCTGGCCGAGACCGGCGTCGTCGAGCTCGACTGGCGCATCTTCAGCCTCGAGCTGAACTCATCCGAGCTGGACGCGCCGTTCTGGGAGGCGTGCCGACGGCAGGGAGAAGCACTCGTCGCGCTCGCGCTCGCCCGCCGCGAGGGAGGCGACGAAGCGTTCGACCGGCTCTACGGCGCGCTCGGGCTCCGGGTGCACGAAGAGAAGCAGGAGATGTCGCCGGAGCTCGTCCGCGCGTGCGCCGAAGCGGCCGGCATGCCCGACCTCGTCGATCGAGCGATCGCGATCCCCGAGCTTGCCGACGAGGTCCGGCAGGAGTTCCTGGACGCCCGCCAGGAAAGCGTGTTCGGTGTGCCGACGCTCGGGATCGCCGACCTGCCGGTGATCTACGGGCCGGTCTTCGCGCTCGCTCCGGAGGGTGAGGAGGCAGTGCGACTGTGGGAACACACCCTCTGGTTGATCGAGCGCCCGGACTTCTTCGAGATGAAGCGATGGCCGCGCGACATCCGCCCCGGGGAGACCGCTCCCCGAACCGTTGCCCCGGCAGTGGCCGACCCTTAACCAAGCGTTAGTACGAGCGCGACTAGGCTCGATCCGATGAAACGAACGCTCACGATCATCGGACTGGGCCTTGCCGGCATGGCACTCGCCGTGGGGGTCTCCGTCGCCGCATTCGCGTTGGTCGGTGGCTCCCTCAGCAACCCCGCCTCCGGCATCAAGGTGCCGGTGACGACCCCGTCCGAGACCACCTCCAAGACCCCGTCGAAGAGTCCGTCCGAAGACAAGACGCACAACCAGACCCCGGGCCCCCAGTCGGAACAGCCACAGGCCTCACCGAGCGAGACCTCCGCTGGAAGCGACGGTGGCGGCGGTGGCGGCAGCGGCGGGGGCGAACCCGGCGACGATCACGGCGGAAGCGGCGGGGGCAGCGGAGGGCACGGCTCGGACGACTGACCAGCATCGCGGCCGCTCGGGGCCTCGCGACGGTTCCGCTCCGAACGTGGCAAAGTACGAGGTCATGAGCGACAACCTGCACCGGCATGAGATCTGGGGCGACGACCCCGAGGAGCGCGACGCGAGCGAAGTCGTGGCCGAGATCTCGTCGGTCGACCCCGAGACGGCCCGACGCTGGCACGACCACCCGGCAGTCGTCCCGTTCAAGGTCGTGGCCCTCTTCATCGCACGGAACGGCCGTCGCATCGCCATCACGATCGTCGGGATCCTGGTGGTCCTGGTGGGCGTGGCGCTCCTGGTTCTCCCGGGGCCGGGCTGGCTGCTGATCTTCGTCGGGTTGTCGATCCTGGGGACCGAGTACGTGTGGGCGCAGCGGCTGCTCCAGGTCGCCAAGGAACAGGCGAACAACGCGAAGGACAAGGTGCTACGCAGGAAGCAAGCGAAGGCCGACCGTCGCGGGGCCACGCCCTCCGACGGCCCCGACGTGTCCTGATCGTTCGATAGGTTTCCGCCGTGACAGGCCGCATCCTCATCGGCGGCCGCGTACTCATCGGCACCTCGTCGTGGACCGACCCGACGCTGGTGAAGGAAGGGAACTTCTATCCGCCCGGCACCACGAGCGCCGAGGCGCGGCTGAAGTTCTACGCCTCGCGGTTCCCCTTGGTCGAGGTCGACTCCACGTACTACTACCCACCGTCGGAGAAGAACTCGGTGCTCTGGATCGAGCGGACGCCGGCCGACTTCACGTTCAACATCAAGGCGTACTCGCTCCTCACGAACCATCCGACCAAGGTCGACTCGCTCTACAACGACATCAAGGCGACGCTCCCGCCGGAAGCGCTCGAGAAGCGCAACGTGTACCGAGACAAGCTGCCCGACGAGGCCGTCGACGAGGTGTGGCAGCGGTTCCGCGACGCGCTGATGCCGCTGCACTCGGCGGGCAAGCTCGGCGCGGTGCTGTTCCAGTTCCCGCAGTGGTTCGTGATCTCGAAGAAGAACAAGGCCTACATCGAGGAGTGCGCCGCCCGGCTGCCCGACTACCGGGTCGCCGTCGAGTTCCGAAACGAGACGTGGATGAGCGAACGCAACCGCGAGGAGTCGCTGTCCTTCTTGGAAGAGCGGAAGCTGCCGTTCGTCTGCGTGGACATGCCGCAGGGGTTCGTCTCGAGCATCCCGCCGATCGCCGCCGCGACCGCCGAAGACCTGTCCATGGTGCGGTTCCACGGACGCGACCCGCAGGCGTGGACGCCGAAGAGCGAGAGCGCGTCGGTCCGCTTCCGCTACGACTACAAGCAGGAGGAACTGGCCGAATGGGTCCCCAGGATCCAGCAACTGGCATCTGAAACCCGCGAGACCCACGTCCTGATGAACAACTGCTACCGCGACTTCGCGGTGAGGAACGCCGGCGAGCTCGGCGACCTCCTGCGCGACGAGTGAGCGGCACATCGAGCGTGTTCCTCGGACACGAGGGTAGGCTCGATGGATGCTGACGGGGCACCGGTGGAAGGTCGCGACGATTCGCGGGATCCCTCTGTACGTGAGCACGTCGTGGGTGTGGATCGCGGCGCTCTACGTCTGGTCCCAGTACAGCTACCTCACGGTGAGATGGGGCCTGGCGACCGGCTCGGGAGAGGCGATCTTCCTCGCGGTGCTCGCCGCGGCGCTCTTCTTCGCGAGCATCCTCGCGCACGAGGCCGCGCACGCGGTCATGGCGCGCACGCTCGGCCTGCCGGTCCGCGGCGTGACGCTCGTTTTCTGGGGCGGCGCGACCGAGACGCGGGCCGACATCCGAGGACCGCTCGGGGAGTTCCTGGTGGCTTCCGTCGGACCGGCCACGACGCTGGCGCTCTCGGGCGTGTTCTGGGTGGCCCACCTCGCGACCGCCGGCATCGTCTCGGACATCGTCGGGTACCTGGCGTGGCTCTCGCTCGTCTTCGCGGTCCTGAACGCGTTGCCCGGGTTCCCCCTCGACGGCGGCCGCATGTTGCTCGCGGCCGTATGGGGTCTCACGAAGAATCGCCGGACCGCGTTGCGTGCTGCGGGATGGTCCGGTCTCTTGGTCGGTCTGATCTTCGGCGCCGCCGCGGTGTGGTTCATCGCCAACGGCGGCGTCGGCCTCGGGATCTTCGCGGGCTACATCGCGGCGATCCTGATCACGACCGGTCGCGGGATGGAGCAGCGGATCGCGTTCCGCGACCAGTTGATCAAAGGTGTCGTCGCCGACGCGATGCGACCACCACCCCGGACGATCCCGGCAACGATGAGTCTGGCGGAGGCGTTGGACCACGCCCTCCGCGGCACGCCGAACCGGCCGTTCCCCGTCGTCGACGACGACGGTCACGTCATCGGTTCGATCTCCATGCAGAGCGCCCGTCGCGTCGGCGCCCGAGACCCGTTGCGGCCGGTGCGCGACGCCCTGATCCCCATGAACCAGACGACGGTGCTCGCCCCCGACGAGACGCTCGATGCGGCGATCGAATGGCTCGGAGGCGAGACCGGCCTCGTCGTGAAGGACGGCGTCCTGATCGGGGCGCTCACGCCGCACGACGTCGAGAACTGGTACCGCCGGGTGATCGAGGGACGTTCCGCCCCGACGGGGTTCGCGGCGCTGCCGCCACGACCCGACCTGTGAACCGATCTGCCCTCTGACCTGCCGACCTGTCGGTATCGCGAAGTAGCATCGTGTCCGATGACACCCCCCCTCTCACCCGACCCCCAGCAGGAGCGGGTCCTCGCTCACGACGCCGGCGCGCTCCTGGTCACCGGCGATCCCGGAACCGGGAAGACCGCGATCCTCCGCGAGCGGTTCGCCCGACTGCTCGAGGGCGGCGCCGATCCCGAACGGGTGGCGTTCGTCGTGGGTTCCGCTCCGGCGCGCAACGCCGAGCGCGACGCCCTGCTCGCACGGTTCCAGGGCTCGCTCCCGGAGCTGCGAGTCGTGACCATCCACGGATTGGCGCGGCACGTCTTGAACGCTCGGTTCCGGCGGCTGGACTATCCGGAGCCTCCCGACCTGCTGCCCGCGGGCGACCAGTTCGCGCTGGTGCAGGAGCTGCTCAACGACCAGGACCCCGCGGCGTGGCCCGCATACGGGCACATGCTCGGCATGCGCGCGTTCGCCGACGAGGTCCGGCAGTTCCTCTCGCGGGCGCAGGAGGCGCTCCTCAGCCCCGAGGACATCGAGGCGCGTGCCGAGCAAGGCCGGCCTGACCGGGTGGAACGAGCTCGCCCGCTTCTACCGCGAGTACCAGGACGTGATCGACGGACGCAACGTCGTGGACTTCGCGGCGCTGTTGCAGCGGGCGGCGCAGGTGTCCACGGACGGCGAGCCGCTGCTCGACCACCTGCTGGTCGACGACTACCAGGACACGACGCTGGCCGCCGAGGCCATCGTGGCCGGGCTCGCGCCCCCCGACCTGATCGTGGCCGGCGATCCCGAGGCGCACGTCTTCTCGTTCCAGGGTGCGACCGACATCCCGATCCGCCGGTTCGCCGAGCGGTTCGGCGGCGCGCAGGTGATCGAGCTTGAGACGCCACATCGCGCCGGCTCGGCGATCACCGTCGAGGCGTGGACCGCACCGCACACGTCGGAGGAGCACGCCGCGATCGCACGCGAGCTCCGCCGGCTCCACGTGGAGGAGGGCGTGCCGTGGAACGAGCTCGCCGTCGTGGTCCGGCGGCAGGGGTCGCACGTCGGCTCGCTGCTGCGGGCGCTCGACGACGCCGGGGTGCCGCGCGCGCTCCCCGAGAGCGGCATGGCGCTCACGGCCGAGCCGGCCACGTTCCCGTACGTGCTGGCGCTCCGGTGGTTGACGGCCGACGCCGACGAGCGCGAGCAGCTGATCGAGTCAGTGCTCACGTCCGACCTCGTGCGGCTGTCGCCGGCCGCCGCGCGCGGCGTGATGCGCGCGGCCCAGGCGGTCGAGGGAACGGTCGGCGCGGCGCTCGATCACACGGAAGGCCTCACGCAGGCCGAGGCCGCAGAGATCGACGTCGTGCGAGACGTGCTCGAGCACGCGGGGACCGTGGCCGATCGATCGGTGCTCGAAACGTTCCGGATCCTCTGGCAGGACCTGCCGTACTCGGCGCGCCTGGTCGCCGACGCCGAACGCTCGTCCGGCGCGCGCCGGGAGATCGACGTCGTCGTCGGCCTCTCCGACGTCGTCGCCGAGGCCGGCGACTCGCCCGACCCGTCGACGGAGGCGTTCGTGCGATCGCTCGACGCCGGGGAGCACGGCCCGGGCTATCGGTCGAGCGATCCCGCGACGTTCGACGCGGTGCGGGTGCTGACCGCGCACGGCGCCGCCGGCACCGAGCTGGACACCGTCGTCGTCGCGGGAGCCGTCGAAGGGAACTTCCCGAGCCTGTCCCGCCCGGAGCCGATGTTCGACCTGGCGGCGCTCGAGCGGCCGATCTCGCAATCCGAGCGCAACCGTGCCCGCCTGGAGGACGAACGGCGCCTGTTCCGGATGATGCTCGGCCGCGCGCGGACGCGGGTCGTGCTGACCGCGAGCGAGACGCACGCCGACGGGTCGGTCGCCACGTCCCGGTTCGTCGACGAGCAGCACATCGCCTGGACCCCGATCCCGCAGGGGCCGTTCGAGGAGCCGGTCTCCGTGCGCGAGGCGACGGCCACGTGGCGGCGCACCCTCGCCGACCTGGACGTCCCGCGCGCCCGACGCCTCGCGGCGCTCGAGGGCCTGGTGGCGCTCGGCGTCGATCCTGCGCGGTGGTGGTTCCAGCGCGGATGGACCGACACCGGCGTGCCGCTCCACGAAAACATCCGGGTGTCGTACTCCAAGCTCTCGACGCTCGAGAACTGCGAGCTGCAGTACGTGCTGTCCGCGGAGCTGGGTCTCGGCGGCCTCGTCGGGTACCAGGCATGGGTCGGCAAGACGATCCACAAGCTCATCGAGGACTGCGAGAACGGCAAGGTCGATCGCACGCTCGAAAAGCTGCAGGCAGCTGTCGAGGAGCGGTGGCGCCCGCAGGAGTTCCCGTCGACAGCCGTCTCCGAGACATGGAAGCGCCTGGCGAAGGAGCGGATGCTGCCGAACTGGTTCGGTCGGTTCGGCGAGTTCCCCGCGACCGGTACCGAGCGCGGGTTCGAGTTCGCGTACGACGGCGCGACGTTGAACGGCTACATCGACCGGATCGGGCCCGACCCGCTCGGGTTCGGAACACGCATCACCGACTACAAGACCGGCGGCACCTACAACATGCCCAAGGCGAACGAGAGCCTGCAGCTCGGCATCTACTACCTGGCCGCGCAGGAGGCCGAGGACCTGAAGGAGGTCGGCGCGATCACCGGCGTCGAGCTCGCCTACCTGAAGGGCCACTACAAGACCGGCGCCATCGAGATGCGCGAATGGGAGGTCGGCTCCGGCGAGCGCGAGGCCGAGTACCAGCAGCGGATGCGCGAGCGGCTCTCCTGGCTGATCGCCGAGCTCCGGCGTCTCGACGCGGAGGAGCGGCTACCGGCCGAACTCGCAGGCCGACTGTTTCTTCTGCGACTTCAAGACGCTCTGCTCGCTCTACCCGCAGGGCGCGCCGTTGTTCTCGACGGACGGTGGATCGTGACGGATCGCGCCTATCCGCCGGAGATCGTGGCCGTCATGGGCGGCCGAGAGCCGACGGAGGAGCAGTGGCGCGCCATCTCGTGGCCGCTCGAGCCGTTCGTGCTCGTCGCCGGCGCGGGGTCGGGCAAGACCTCCGTGATGGCCGCGCGCGTGGTCTACCTGGCGCTCGCCGCGATCGGCCGGATCGACGACGACGCCCAGGCGTGTTGCCCGGCAACGTGCTCTGCCTCACGTTCACGAACAAGGCGACCGAGAACCTGCAGCAGCGCGTCCGCCGCGCCCTCGCCGAGCTCGACCTCGCCGAGGGCGAGGAGCCCGAGATCATGAACTACCACGGGTTCGCCGCGAAGCTGCTCGACCGGTACGGCATGCTCGCGGGCATCGAGCCGGATCAGCGGGTGCTCTCCCCCGCCCAGCGCACCGAGCTGTGCGCGCGCGTCATGGACCTGATGACGTTCGAGCACGTGAAGACCGAGACGCAGGGCGCGGTGATCGACAACATCTTGCTGCTGGACGACCAGGCCTCGAACCACCGGCGGACGCCCGACGAGATCATCGCGTTCAACGAGGAGCGACTGAAGCAGTTGCAGGAGCACCGCTCCGACCGCGCGTACCACGCCGCGCTGGAGCGGATCGAGCTGGCCAGAGGCGCGGCGATCTTCCGGCAGCTGAAGCGCGACCTGGGCGCGATCGACTTCGGCGACCAGATCTCGCTGGCGCTCAAGGTCGTCGAAGAGCATCCGCAGGTGGCCGCCGAGTACCGGCAGCGGTTCGGCGCGGTGTTGCTCGACGAGTACCAGGACACGAACGTCGCCCAGGCGAAGCTGATCGCGGGCGTCTTCGGCGGCGGGCATCCCGTGACCGCGGTGGGCGACCCCGACCAGAACATCTACGCGTGGCGCGGCGCGAGCCTGTTCAACCTGCTGGATTTCCCGCAGCAGTTCCGCTCGCGCGGACGGTTCGCCCTCGACGCAGCTCCCGCTGTACACGAACTTCCGCTCGGGCGCGCGGATCCTGGAAGCGGCGGACGTCGTCATCTCGAAGCTCCCCGAGCAGCAGCGCCCGGATCCCGACAAGCAGCTGGTGCCGTGGATCGAGAACAAGACCGGCGAGGTGCACGTCGCACGGATCTCCGACGAGTGGAAGGAGGCGCGAGTGGATCGCCGAGCACATCCTCGAGCTGCACGACGACGGCAACAAGTGGTCGGACGTCGCGGTGCTCTGCCGTTCGAGCCGGCTGTTCTTCTCGCTGCAGCAAGCGTTCGCGGAGCATGAGATACCGGTGGAGATCGTCGGGCTGGCCGGGCTGCTGCAGCCTGCCCGAGATCGTCGAGGTGCTCGCCTACGCGCGCGCCGTGAGCGATCCGCTCGCCAGCGTCGCCCTCGCGAAGATCCTGCTCGGCCCGCGGTACCGCGTCGGCTACAAGGACCTGGCGCGCGTCGCGGCGCTCGCCAAGACGAAGAGCTATGCGCTGCGACTGGTCGACGAGGAGGAAGGCGAGGCGACGCCGTTCCTGTTCGCCGAGGCGCTCGAGCACCTCGATGAGGTGGAACGGCTGTCCGACGACGGGAAGGCGCGCCTCGAGGAGTTCCGTGCAGAGCTGGCGGACCTGCGCGTCGAAGCGCGCAAGCCCGTCGGCGAGTTCCTGGGCGAGGTCGTGCGGCGCACGGGCATCCTGGCGGAGCTGGACGCCCACACGGATCAGGTCGTCGCGACGGCCGCCAAGCGCAACCTCGCGGCGTTCATGGACCAGGTGCACGCGTTCGAGCCGGTCGAAGGCGAGCTGACGCTCCGCGCGTTCCTCGACTACGTGGACACGGTGGAGCGCATGGACAAGCAGGAGTGGTCGCCGGTGCAACCCTCGGCGGAGGACTCCGTGAAGGTCATGACGATCCACGCGGCGAAAGGGCTCGAGTTCGACAACGTGTTCGTTCCCGGCATGGCGAAGGGATTGCTCCCGAGCACCCGCATCCAGCACAACCCGGCGGAGCGCGGGAAGTCGATGGACTTCGAGCTCCGGGGCGACGCGAAGATCCTGCCGAAGTTCGACGGCGTGCTGTCCCACTTCAAGCAGGACCTGCAAGCGCAGGAGGAATACGAGGAGCGCCGCACGGCGTACGTCGCCATGACGCGCGCGCGACGCCGGCTGTTCTGCACCGGCGCGCATTGGTACGGCGAGAACATGAACGCGAAGGAGGGTGGCAAGTTCCTCCGGGAGCTCGCGGAGTGGGTGCAGGCCGAACGCCACGGAACGTTCGATCCGGGCGCCGACATCGACGAGGAGACGAACCCGCTCCTCGGGTACCGCGAGCGGTTCGTGAAGGACTGGCCCGAACCGGCGCGGCCCGACGACACCGACGAGGTGTTCCCCGACGGCTGGCGACGATCGGCGGTGGACGCCGTCGCCATCGGCGGCGTGCAGCCGACGCCTGCTCGACCCGTTGAGCCCGGAGGAGCGCGAGCTGTTCGAGGAGCTCGCGGCCGAGCGGCGGCACCACGCCGGGTTCCTGCGGGAGCGCGAAGGCTCCGACGCGACGAACGGCTCGGGCGGCCCCGTCGGCGCGACGCACACGTGTCCGTCGGCGGCGTGATCGACTACGCGCGCTGCCCGAAGCGCTTCTACTGGACGGCCGTCCGCCCGCTCCCCCGGTTCAGCGGCCCGGCCGCGCGCATCGGCACCGAGGTGCACCGGTGGATCGAACGGCGCGCGAGCGGCCAAGCCGTGCTGCTCGAGGTGGACGAAGCGCCCGATCTCACGAGCGAGGAGCTCGCCGGCGAGCCCGGCAAGGTCGAGCGGCTCCGTGAGGCGTTCCTGGGGAGCCGGTTCGCGGACGTCACGCCGCTCCACGCGGAGCGGCCGTTCCTGCTCCGGCTCGAGGGCTTCACGGTGGGCGGGCGGATCGACGCCGTCTACGGCGATCCCGACGGGCCGTGGGAGGTCGTCGACTGGAAGACGGGTCGCCGGCCCGCCGACGACGACCGCCTCGCGGCCCTGCAGCTCGACCTGTACGGACTGGCATGCGTCGAGATCTGGGGCAAGCGCCCCGAGGACGTCACGCTCACCTACCTCTACCTCGCGAGCGGCGACGAGGTCTCGCACCCCATGGGAGCGCCCGACACGGTGAAGGCTCGCGTGACGGAGGCCTTGCGTTCGATCGACGCGGGGGCGTTCCAGGCCACCCCGGGGCCGCAATGCACCTACTGCGACTTCCGGGCGTTCTGCCCGGAGGGGAAGTCGTGGTGGGCGGAGCGGCGCGACCCGGCGAACGCGAGCGCCGACGCCGCTACGTCGTGAGCCGCTCGATCTGCGCTTCGAACGTCCGGTAGCCCGCCGCTGGATCGAACCCGCCCTCGGTGACCCCCGGCACGAATCGGACGGCCAGGCCGGCCTCGGCGGGGACGCGGGTCTGCGCCACGGCACGGAACCATTCGAGGTCGCCCGGCTGGATCAGGACCGCGCCGGCCGTCCCCATCCGCCGGTAGGACGGGTCGTCGATCACGACCGGCGTGCGGCGGAACACCTTCTGGAGCGTCGCGCGGAGGATGTCGTCCTGGGTGTCGATGACGGGCGTGCCGTCGGTCCACGCCACCGTCGCGACGACGGCGTCAGGTTCGTCCGGGCGGTGGAGCTCGACCTTCATGTAGGGAGGCTACCCGGCGAGCGAACGGTCGAGCCGGCGAACGGTTCGAGCCATGCCCTCGAGCAGGCAGACGGTGATCTCGGGATCCTTGGCCAACATCGCCAGGAAGTCCTTCTGGGTGATGATCACGAGCGTCATCTCGGTCTCCGCGGTGACCGACGCCGAACGAGGGCCGCCGTCGAGCAGCGAGATCTCGCCGAAGTGATCGCCGGGGAGCAGGCGGTTCAAGGTGCGCTTGTTCGCGACGACCTTCGCCTGGCCCGTCAGCACGACGTAGAAGCTGTCGCCGATCTCACCCTGTTTCACGAGCGTGGCGCCGGCCATGAACCGGGCGACGTCCGCCAGGTCGGCCACCTTCCGCAACTGCTTGTGCGACAGCCCCTCGAACAGGGGGACGGCCTCGAGGACCGTCGTGAGCTGCTTGATCGTCGCCTTGTTGGTCGCCACGGCGCAAGCCTACCCTCCCGACCGGGGCCCGCGCTACGCCGGCGGATGTCGGTGGGACGGGATAGCGTCTGCGGCGCACGGCGGAAGGAGCGGCGTGTCGGTCCAGGTGCGACGTGGTCCACAACCGCTCCCCCTCACACTCGTCCTGCGTCAGAACGGAACGCTGATCCGGCAGGGCGCGATCGGCGATGGCCTGTGGCGGGTCGAGTCCGGCGCCCTCCGCGTCGCGACCGTCTCCGACGCCGGACTCGAGCTGGTGATCGACGTCTTGGGACCCGGTCACGGCGCCGGCGAGCTTGCCGGGGTGCCCTCGCCGGTGACCATCCGGGCGCTCCGTCCGTGTCGACTCTCGCCCGTCTCCGGCCGGGCGGCGGCCGACCTCCTCACGACCCGTGCCCATCGCGCCGCCGCCCTCGCCGCCGATCTCGCGTGGCTGGACGTCAGGGCGCGTATCGCGCGGCGTCTCGAGGATCTCTCACAGCGGTTCGGCCGACCGGTCGAAGGGGGCAGGCTCATCCTGCTGCCCCTCACGCAGGACGAGGTGGCGGCGCTCGCGGGAACCACCCGGGAGTCGGCGAACCGGGCGCTCCGCGCGATGGTGGCCGACGGCGACATCCGCGTCGCCGCGCGCGGGCGCTACGTCGTGCGAACACGGTTCCACCGCGTTCGATGATCGAGGCGGATCGGCAGGTTGACGGCGTGCATCGCTCGCTGCTTGGCTTCGGTGATGAGCGATCGCGACGCGTACGGGCCGTCCACCTACGGGGACCGGATCGCCGGCGTCTACGACGAGATGTATCCGGTCGTGCGATCCGCCCCGAACGTCGCCGCGACCGTCGACTTCCTGGCATCGGTCGCCGGCGCGGGGCCGGCGCTCGAGCTGGGTATCGGGACCGGCAGGGTGGCCATCCCGCTGGCCGCCGCGGGCGTCGAGGTCCACGGCATCGATGCGTCGGAGGCGATGGTCGAACGGTTGCGTGCGAAACCGGGCGGCGAGGCGATCCCGGTCACGATCGGCGACTTCCGCGACTTCTCGCTCGACACGACGTTCTCGGCGATCTACGTCCCGTTCAACACGTTCTTCGGCCTGCTCACCCAGGACGATCAGGTGACGTGTTTCCGTACGGTCGCCCGCCACCTCACGCCCGACGGCGTCTTCGTGATGGAGGCGTTCGTGTTCGATCCCACCTACTTCGACCACGGCCAGCGCGTATCGGTCACCCGGGTCGACCCGGACGGGGATCTGGCTCGACGTCACGAAGCACGACCCCGTCGGGCAGAGGAGCGACAGTCAACACGTGATGATCCGTGACGACGGCATCCAACTGTTCCCGGTGAAGATCCGGTACGCGCACGCTCCCGAGCTCGACCTGATGGCGCGGCTCGCCGGGCTCCGCCTCGGTGAACGCTGGGGCGACTGGGATCGGACGCCGTTCTCGAGTACCAGCGGGAAGCACATCTCGGTCTGGGAACTGGATCCCGACGCCGATCGCTGAGTCTCAGCCGCCGGCATCCGCGGTGTCCTGAAGCACGGACAGGCTGCACGGACCGCAGAGCCGCGCGCGACCCTTGACCGGACGGCCGCAGCGGGCGCACGCGCGCGGCTCACTCTCCGTCCACGTCGCGCCCTCCGACGTGCCCTTCCGCTCGGCGCGTCCCTCGCTCTCGAGCTTCAACAGGTGCGCCAGGACGGAGCGTTCGGCAAGGGCATGCACCTCCGGCGGATGATCGACATAGATCGCCGCGACGACTTCCGCGACGGAGCGCGGACCCCGACGGAGCTGCTCGAGTACCTGCCTTTCTCGATCTTCGCGGTGCGAGATGTACTCGTCCAGCTTGGCCGGCGCGTCCATCACGATCGGGCCGTGGCCCGGGTAGATGATCCGCGGGTTCAGCTCCTGCATCCGACGGAGCGATCGCAGGTATCGCACGAGGTCCCCGTCGGGCGGGTCGATGAAGCTCGTCCCGCGACCGACCACCGCGTCACCGGTGAACAACGCGCCTTCCGACGGAACGAAGAACGAAACGTGGTCGGACGAATGGCCGGGGGTGTACTCCGCGACGACCTCGGCGGCATCCGATGTCGCGAACCGCTGGCCGTCGCGCAGGTGTTCGGCGCCCTTGCGCCGGAACGCATAGAGCGGCGCGCCGACGAGCTCGGCGAACGCGGGAGCGCCGGGAGCGTGATCGTCGTGGTCGTGCGTCACGAGCACGGCGGCGACCCGTCCGGCCGCGCGCGCGACCTCCTCGCGGTGTCCCACGTCGTCCGGACCGGGGTCGATGACGATCGACGGATCCTCGCCGACGATCCACGTGTTCGTTCCCTCGAGGGTGTACACGCTCGGGTTCGGCGCGAGGACGCGAACGATGCGCAGCATCGCGTCAGTCCTGCCAGAACGTCGCGCGTGGCAGGCGCTCGACGTCGTCTTCGGTGGGCTCACGCGTCTCGAACCGCAGTGCGAGGAGATCTGCGACGGACGCGCACCCGGCGAGATGGGTCAGCGTGAAGAACGTCGGCCAGTAGAGCTTGCGACGGCCGGCCTCGTGATCGGCCAGCAGGTCCGGAGCGGTGGCCCACCAGGCGGCCGCGGCCTCCGAGCCGTCGGGCGTGGGTTCGAGGCCGTCGATGGACTCCACACCGAAGTACCGGGCGTCGAACCGGACCGGAACTTCCTCGGGCGCGATCCAGTGCGCGATCTCGGGGAGCTGGTCCGTGCTCGGTGGCGCCATCCCGACGGGGCTCAGGGGATCCCAGCTGCCGATCGGGCCCAGCCCGTCGACGGTCAGGACGAGAGCAGTCTCCTCGGACAGCTCGCGGATCGCGCAGGCGCGGGAAATCTCATCCGCGGTGCCGAACCACTCGACCGCGAGATCCGCGTCGCCGGGGTCCGTGGCGCCACCGGGGAAGGCGACGTAGCCCGGGAGGAACCGGCTGGACCGGCTGCGCTCGATGACCAGCAACTCCAGCCCCGCGGAGCCGTCGCGCCCCGCGATGACCGACGCCGCCAGCCGAAGCTCGTCAACCACGCCCGGATTCTCCCAGGCGCGTCCGTTGCCGGCTGACGCACCCTCGGCAACCGCCTCGGCGGCATACTCCTGGCCATGAGCGAACAGGTCGCGGACGCGATCCGACGGGCGATCAGCGACCACGGACCGATCACGTTCGCCGAGTACATGCAGCTGGCTCTCTACGGACCGGGCGGCTACTACGAACGCCCGCCGGTCGGGCCGACCGGTGACTTCGTGACGAGCCCGCACGTCCATCCGGTGTTCGGTGCGCTGGTCGGACGCGCCGTGCGGGAATTGCACGAGGCGCTGGGCGGACCGGTTCCTCTTCGCATCACCGAGGTGGGAGCCGGCGATGGAACGCTCGCCGCCCAGATCCGCGCCGAGCTCGACGACCTGGACGTGGACTACGAGGCGGTCGACGTCAGTCCCGGCGCCCGTTCGGCCTTGGCGACGGTCGACGACGTCCGCATCTCGGCCGAGCTCGAAGGTTCACCGCACGTCGTCGTCGCCAACGAGCTGCTGGACAACCTCCCGTTCCGCCGGCTCCGTGGCGATCGCGAGATCCGCATCGGGCTGGACGGCGAACGGTTCGTCGAGGTCGAAGCCGCTTGGGAAGGCGAGCCCGGGCCGGCGGACGTCGAGACGCTGGTCCCCGTCGGAGCCTTCGCGTTCATCGATCGACTCGCACGAATGCTCGAACGCGGATACGCCTTGCTGATCGACTACGGCGCGGTCGGCTCACCGGCGGGCGACATCCACGGGTATCGCGACCATAGGGTCGTCGAGGACGTCTTGACCGACCCCGGCTCGAGCGACATCACCGCCGGCGTCGACTTCGCGTCGATCGCCCGGCACGCCGAGGAGCACGGCATGGTCGCCTTCCCTTCGATCACCCAGCACGACGCTCTGCGCGCGCTCGGGTTCGAGGAGTGGCAGCGTGAAGAGCTCGCCCGACAGACCGCGCTGCTCGCCGATCGGGACGGGCTCGAGGCGGTCCGGACATGGAGCGGCAGGAGCCGGGCGACGCTGCTGGTCGACCCATCCGCGCTCGGCCGCCTCCGATGGCTGTCCCTCGCATCGCCGGGACTTCCATCCCCCTCGTGGTTGCCTTGACCTCCTCACGCCGACGCTCCTAGGCTCCGGGACCCGTCAGAAAGGCTCGTCGTGTCGTCACGGATCCGGATCCTCATCGCCATCCTCGCCATGCTCGCGGTCGTCGGGGTCGTCATAGCCCGTAACGGCACGTCGACGACCGCGATCCGCGCCTCTCACCCGAGCGAGTCCGATGGAGGCGAACAAGGAAGCGAACAAGAAGGGGAGAGCCACACCCTCGCCGACGAGGAGCGCGAGGCATCCGAGCAGACGCGGGCGCGTCTGGAAGCCGTCGATGCCGCCCGCGAGGCGGGCACGAACGGGCGCACCGGCCGGGCGCGCCCGATCCCGAACCCCGGTTGGACGACCGAGCGCGTGTGGAAGGCCGGTGCGGACGACTGGGAGCCGGCGATCGCCGCCGACCCATCGGCGGCGTACGTCTACAGCCTGTCGACCCGCTATACGGGACCGCCCCGGTGTCCTTCTTGCCCCAGCCCTTCGATCGTCCTGCGCGTCTCCGCCGACGGCGGACGGACGTGGGGACCCGACCGGTTCCTCTGTATCTGCAAGGCGATCAAACACGGGCAGTACGACCCGCAGATCGTGGTCGATGCGGAGGGGACGGTGTTCGCGGCGTGGCTCGAGGGGTTCCAGCCCGGCGTGTCGGTCTCGAAGTCGACGGACCACGGCCGGACGTGGACCACACCCGTTAGCATGCCGTCGGCGTGGTCGGACAAACCGTGGCTGGCCGTCTCGCCGTCGGGCGAGGACGTGTACGTCGCGTACAACGGACCCAGCCACGGGGACAGCTTCGTCGCCGTCTCCCACGACGGGGGCGCCTCGTTCGTCACGAAGAAGATCACCGACCAGAACCGCTATTTCTTCGCCGGCGGTGGATGGGTGTCGGCGGACGGCCGGCACATCGCGTTCGCGGAGAGTGACTACGATCAGCGCTCCGCCGCGCAGATCCACTCCGATGTGGTCCTGTCGGACGACGGCGGCGCCACGTGGCAGGTGATCCGTGTGGCGACCGGCGACCAGCAACCAGACTGCACGTCGGACGGGTGCTACGACGGCTTCTACGGACCGACGCCCACCCTCACGGCCGACGCGAACGGAGACTTGCTGTTCGTCTACGCCGCGAACGACGCGGATCGAGCGCCGCAACAGGTCTTCGCCACCACGTCGATCGATGGCGGTCACACGTGGGCAACCGCGACCGCGCTCTCCCCGCCGGGCGCCGACGCCATCTTCCCCGCCGCCGTCTCGGGTGGACCCGGCGACTTCCGCGTGTGGTGGATGGACACGCGGACCGGTCGCTGGAACGTCTGGTATTCGCGCACGACCGATGGCGGGACCACATGGTCAGATGCGATCCGGCTCTCGAACGCCCGCGGCGGGGCCGTCTACAAGGGCTCGAAGGGGTTCCGGGAGGCCTACGGCGACTACGGCGAGATCGACATCACGAACGAAGGCAAGGTCGTCGCGATCTGGGGCGAAGGCGCCTCGTACACGGGACCGGGCGGGGTCTGGTTCGTTCGCGAACGCTAGTCCGCGTCAGACCACCGTGCCGCGACGTTCCTGATCGTCGAGGAACCGCTCGATCAAGCCACGCGCGACGGCGGCCATCGAAAACCCGTTCGTCGTCGACCAGCGTCGGAAGCGGTCGTGGAGATCTGCCGGCAGACGTACCAGCAGCGGCGCAGTCATCTGCTTCACCGTGTCGACCGGCGGGCCGTGCACGACGGTGACGTCGGGCGGCGGGGCGAAGACATCCGCCCCGTGGAACGTCGGCGAGGCACCTCGCCCGAAGGCCTGCCCGATGATGGATCGAAGGACCTCGTCCTGTTCGTCTTGCGGAAGGCTCTTGATGGCCTTGAGCAGCAGGTTCTCGGCTCCCGTCGCCTTCACGCTCCCTCCCGATATCGCCGCGATATCGCACACGATATCCCTGGGACGCGGACGTGTACAGAGGTAGTCAGGGAGGTGGTCAGCGGTCGACGTCGCCGACCACGAAGAAGATCGATCCCAGGATCGCGACCACGTCGGGGAGGAGCACGCCTGGAAGCAGCGCCGGGATCACGCTGACGTTCGAGAACGACGGGGTGCGCATCTTCAGCCGGTACGGCTCGACCTTGCCGTCGCCCACGACGTAGTAGCCCATCATGCCGAGCGGGTTCTCCGTGCGGACGTAGACCTCGCCGCTCATCTTCAGCGTCTTGGGGAGCTTCTCGGCGCGGAACTGTCCGGGAGGCAGCTTGTCCATGCACTGCTCGATGATGTCGCAGGACTCCTTCATCCGCTCGACCAGCACCCACAGCCGGTCGTAGCAGTCGCCGGTCTGTCCGACGGGAACGTTGAACTCCACCTCCGCGTACTTCTCGTAGGGCTCGTCCTTGCGCGGATCCATCGGCACGCCGCTGGCGTGCAACACGGGACCCGAGCATCCGTAGGCGACGGCGACATCCCTCGGAAGCACGCCCACGTTCCGGGTCCGCGCGAAGATGATCTCGTTCCCCATGATCAGGGTCTCGTACTCCTTGATGCGCTGGCGCGTCACGGCGAGCACCTCGGCGGACCGCTTCAGGAACCCGCGAGGCAGGTCGTCCTTCAGGCCGCCGACCCGGCAGTACGAGTGGTGCAAGCGGGCGCCGGTGACCGACTCCAGCATGTCCTGGATCAGCTCCCGCTCGCGGAACGCGTAGAACATCGGCGTCATCGCGCCGAGCTCCAACGGGAACGACCCGCCGAACATCAGGTGGTTCAAGATCCTGTTCCACTCGGCGAACATCGTGCGGATCCAGCTGCGCGCGCTCAGGCACCTCGATGCCGGCGAGACGCTCGACCGCGATCGTCCACCCGAGCTCGTTGTTGAACCCGCTGATCCAGTCATGACGGTTCATCAACACCAGGACCTGCCGCGAATCGCGATACTCGGAGAGCTTCTCGGCGGCGCGGTGCATGTACCCGATGACGGGCTCGGCGCGCGTGATGACCTCGCCGTCCAGCTCGAGCACCACCCGAAGGACGCCGTGCGTCGACGGGTGCTGCGGCCCGATGTTGAGGATCATCTCCTCGGTCTTCATCGTTCCCGAGGGGACGACGTCGATGTCGAGCCCGCCGCCGCGGACGAGCGACGCGACCTGCGAGCTCTGGAACGCCGGGCGCTCGGTGTCGACCATCGCCGGATATCCTACGCGAACGTCCGAGTCCCCCGGACGGGCCCTACACTGCTCTCACGATGACTGTGGACGTGCGCCGCGGGCTCCCCTCCGTCGATGCCCTGCTCCGGTCCGAACCCGGCCGCCGGGCGGTCGCCAACTTCGGGCGCCCCGTCGTCAAAGGCATGCTCGATCCAGACCCTCGAGGAGGCGCGCGCGGCGGCCGAGCGCGGGATCGATCCGCCGTCCGATGACGACATCCTGGCCCACGCGGTGGGGCTCGCGTCGAGGATCGCGACCGGGCTCACCCCGGTGATCAACGCGACCGGCGTCGTTCTGCATACGAACCTGGGGAGGGCGCCGCTGCCGGAGGCAGCGGCGCGCGCCGCCGCCCGAGCCGCGCGGACCTACACGGACCTGGAGATCGATCGCGAGACGGGCAAGCGCGGGAAGCGCTCGACCCGCGCCGAGGCCCTGCTGATCGCGCTGACCGGAGCCGAGGACGCGCTCGTCGTGAACAACTGCGCCGCCGCGCTCCTGCTCGCCCTTGCGGCGCTGGCGCGCCGCAAGGAGGTCCTGGTCTCTCGCGGCGAGCTCATCGAGATCGGTGGCGAGTTCCGGATCCCCGACATCATGTCCGCGTCAGGCGCGAAGCTCGTCGAGGTCGGCACCACGAACCGCACGCGGACGAGCGACTACCGATCGGCGCTCACGGATCGGACCGGCGCGATCCTCAAGGTCCATCCCAGCAACTACCGGGTGGTCGGCTTCACCGCGACGCCGCCCGCGAAGGATCTGGCGGCCGTGGCCGCGAAGCGAGGCCTGCCGTTCATCTTCGACGTCGGCTCCGGCCTGCTGCGCCATGAGCAGGGGATGCCGCCCGATGAGCCGTCCGTGGTCGAGGCGCTCGCCGACGGCGCCGACCTGGTGACGTGCTCGGGCGACAAGCTGCTGGGTGGACCGCAGGCCGGGATCATCGTCGGCCGAGCCGACATCGTGGCGAAGCTGCGCTCCCACCCGATCGCGCGCGCCGTCCGCGTGGACAAGTTGCAGATCGCGGCGCTCGAGACCGTCCTGGCCATGCACGCATCGGGACGTGAGGACGAGATCCCGGTGCACCGGATGCTCCAGGGATCGATCGACGACCTGTCGAAGCGCGCGCATCGCCTGGCACGGTCGCTCGACGGCGACCTCGAGGGTGCGCACGTGCGCAAGACCCAGTCCGTGGTCGGCGGCGGTTCCATGCCCGGGACGTCGATGCCCTCGTGGGGCGTGGCGGTCAAGACCGCGGACCCCGGCACGTTCGCGGCCCGGCTGCGCGCCGGGAGCCCGTCGGTCTTCTGCCGGGTCGAACCGGACGCCGTCGTCTTCGACGTGCGGACCGTGTTCCCCGATCAGCTCGCCGACCTCACCCGTGCGATCCAATACGCGCTCGAGGGCGACGACATCGACGAGGACTGACTCCGCCTTGCCGGGCGAGCTCCGCGTCGTGGCCACGGCCGGCCACGTCGATCACGGCAAGTCGTCGCTGATCGTTCGACTGACCGGGATGGACCCGGATCGATGGGCGGAGGAGAAGCGGCGCGGGCTCACGATCGACCTGGGGTACGCCTGGTGCACGCTCCCGTCCGGCCGCGAGATCGGCTTCGTGGACGTCCCCGGCCACGAGCGGTTCATCGGCAACATGCTCGCGGGCGTGGGGCCGGTCCGCCTGGTGCTGTTCGTGGTGGCGGCCGACGAAGGGTGGAAACCTCAGTCCGAGGAGCACCTGCAGATCCTCGACGTCCTCGGGGTCCGCGGCGGGGTGATCGCCCTCACCAAGCGCGACCTCGTCGACGACGAGATGCTCGAGATCGCGGCCGACGAGATCCGCGAGCGAGTCGCGGGAACCGGGCTGTCGGATGCGCCGATCGTTGCCGTGTCGTCCGAGACCGGCGAAGGCGTGGACGTGCTCGCCTCCGCGCTGGACGCGATGCTGAACGAGGCGGGGCCGGCCGAGGACGCTCGCACGCGCCTGCATATCGATCGGGTCTTCACGATCAAAGGGGCGGGCACCGTGGTGACCGGGACGCTTGCCGGCGGATGCATCGACGTCGGCGACGCCGTCGAGGTCTACCCGGTCGGGCTCCGCGCGCGCGTCCGCTCGCTGCAGACCCACAAGCGGGTGGAGGAACGCGCGTGTCCCGTCTCGCGCGTCGCGGCGAACCTGGTGGGCGTCGAGCGCGAACGGCTCGGGCGTGGCGACGTGCTCGCGATGCCGGGGACGTGGCGACCCACGCGCGTCTTCGACGCGCGACTGCGACCCGTGCGTGGTCTGAGCCGCGCGATCACGGCGCGCGGCGCGTTCAAGGTCTACGTCGGCGCCGCTGAGGTCGACGCACGGCTGCGCCTGTACGGGGTCACCAGGCTCGAGGCGGGCCAGGAAGCGTTCGCGCGGATCACGACGTCGGCGCCGGTGGTGTTGGACGTGGGCGACCGGTTCGTCGTGCGCGAGAGCGGACGAGGAGAGACCGTCGCGGGAGGAGACGTGCTCGACACCGGCCCCCCGGCCAGGGCGGGTGTCGATACCGTCGCGCGTTTGGCAGCACGCGCATCGGCGACACGAGAGGAGCTCCCCGCCCGGTTGGTGGAAGAACGCGGAGCGATCCCCGCGGCGGATGTGTACGGCCTCACCGGCTCACGAGCGGACGGGGGCACCGCGGTCGGCGGATGGTTCGTCGCCGAGGCGCTCCGCGCGTCTGTCGAGGCAACCGTGGTGGAGGTGCTCACCGCATTTCACGTCGAGCATCCGCTGGACGCCGGCGCCGAGCTGACCGTTGCCCGGCGCGCGGTCGTCGCGGTCCTGCGAGCCGCGCGCGCCCCGGCCGACGGGACGCTCGCCGACGCGCTCCTCGACGACCTGAGCGCGCGCGGCGTCACGGCCGAAGAGGGGGCCACGATCCGTCTGGCGTCGCACCGGGTCGCGCTGGAGGAGCGCTCGGCCGACGTCGACCGGTTGCTCGCCGCGATCTCCGGCGCCGCCGAGGCGACGCCGCCCACCGTCAAGGAGCTGATCGCGGCCGGCGTCACTCGCGACGTGATCGATGCGGCGGCGCGCGAGGGGCTGGTCGTTCGTCTCACCCCAGACATCGTCGTGACGCCTGCGCTCGTCACGCGAGCGGAGGCGACGATCCGTGACACGGGCCTGGACGGCATCACCGTGAGCGCGCTTCGGGCTTCGCTCGGCACGAGCCGGAAGTACGCCGTGCCGCTCATGGAGTGGTTCGATCAGCGAGGCGTGACCCGCCGCGACGGCGACGTTCGCTTCGCGCGCGAACCGTCGGCCGGAAGCTCCTAGCTCGGGGCGACCTCCGCGGTCACCGCCACCTCGATGCACCCGCCGAGCGGCAGCGACGCCATGCCGATAGCGGCCCGGGCGTGCTTTCCCTCTTCTCCGAGCACGGCCACGAACAACTCGCTCGCCCCGTTCGCCACCTGAGGGTGTTCCCCGAACTCCGGGGTCGACGCGATGTACACGGTCACCTGCACGATGCGCCGCAACCGATCGAACGAACCGAGCTCGGCCCGGAGCACCGACAGGGCTTGGAGGGCCGCGCGGCGCCCACCTTCGTAGCCCTGTTCCACCGAGACGCCGGCGCCGAGCAGGCCCGGGTGCAGGACCTGCCCGTCGATGATCGGCACCTGCCCGGCGACGAACGCAAGCGAGCCGGACACCACCACGGGCACGTAGGCGGCGACAGGCTTCGTCGGGGGCGGAAGCTCGAGTCCCTGGTCAGCGATCCGTTGGAGGATGTCCGCGTCGTTCATGCCGCGCATCCTCCCACGAACGAAGGTCAGACTGCTTGCGCGGCCCGCTGGCGCAGGAGGGCCCGGCGCTCCATCTCGTTCAGTCCGCCCCAGATCCCGTGGGTCTCCCGAACCTCCAGGGAATACTCCCGGCACTCCTCGAGCACCGGGCAGGTTCGACAGATCGCTTTGGCCACCGCCTCGCGGGCGTCCTTCTCCCGGCGCTTCTCGAAGTAGCTCGGCGCGAAGAAGAACGAGGAATCCTCACCACGGCATGCGGCCTGGAGCTGCCAGCCGCTCGTCCAACCCTCGATCACCGCATCCGGCCGGATGGCCGTCCCTCCCACGTCCACGCCCTGGGGCCCGCACGGGCCGTTCACCTTGTCTTTCGTAAGTCCGGCCCGATGGGATTCCCGCCACGGGGAGAACACAGGAAAGTCTCAGGTCTCGGCCGGGTGCGGGACGTCGTCCGGGTCGTCCGCGAGCTCGGGCTCCACCCGAAGGACGAGGCCGTCCACCCCACGCACCCGCACCGCGGTCCCGGAGGCGATCTCGTCGCCCGTCGACCGGCCGCGCCACATGGCGCCCTTGACGTAGACCGGCCCGTCCGGGGCGAGCGTGCCGCGGGCCTCGCCCACCAGGCCGATCAGCCCTCGCTGGGCGTTCACGATGCGGTCCCGCGATTGGATCGCCACGGTGAGCGCGAACCCGTAGTACAGAGCACTCGCCACCACCGCCCCCCCGATCAGCCACGGCGAGATCCGCATGGGAGCCGCCATCCCCCGCCACGCCACGACCGACCCCGCCGCGAACGCCGCGAGACCCACGGCCGTCAACAGACCGAGCTTCCTCGCCCGCACGTCCAGGACCATCAGCCCGATCCCGCCGACGAGCAGCGCCAGGCCGAGCCAGTTCACCGGGACGACGGTCAGCCCGTAGAGGCCGAGGGCCAGCAACCCGATCCCCGCGAAGCCGGCGAAGCCGAAGCCCGGCTGCGTCAGCTCGAACGCGAGCGCCGCGAGCGCGATGACCAGCAGGAAATACACCATCGAGGGCGAAGCGACGCCGTGCAGCACGCGGTTGACCGGCCCGAGGTTCTCGAACCGGATGTCCACCGTGCCCTGGTCGAGGGCCTCTTGCTCGGTCGTCGCGATGTGGGTGTGCAGCACGACCGGGCCGGACGGGGTCTGCACGGTCCTGCCGTCGATGCGATCCAAGAGGTCGGGGATCGACGTGGCCGCGACCTGCGCGATGTCGCGATGTCGCGCTTCCGCCGCCGTGAGCGGCCGGTCGATCCAATCGATGTCGGTCTGCTTGTCCCGTGCCTGGATCCATCCGGCGATCGTGTCGTGAAGCCCCGCGGGCCGGTCGTCCGGATGCGCGAGATCGATCGGGTAGAGCGGGCCCGTCTGGCTCCCGGGCGATACCCCTGCCAGGGAAGACGCGTACATGAGAAGAAGGCCTGCTCCGCTCGCCCGGGCGGGCGCGGGACCGACCCAGGCGATCACGGGCACGCTGAGGTCGACCACACGCTGCGCCAGCGCGACACCGTCCTGGTCGAGCGTTCCGGCGGTGTCGATCTGCAGGACGACGACAGCGCCCTCCCCTTCGGCAGCGTCGAGCCGATCGTTCAGATAGCCCAGCAGGGGCCGATCGATGGCTCCCTCGACCTTGATGACCTCGACCACTGTCGGCGTCGCGGCGACGGCCGCTCGGGGCCAGAGGGCGAGCAACGAGCACGCGGCGAGGAAGAGGGGCAGGCGGCGCATCGGCCTCATGCTACCGACCGCGAGGCGAAGGGTATCCTGGACATCTCCCATGGCCCGAACCGTCCAACCAGGGCGCCACGCGGCGGACCGGCCATCCAATCCGCTGGCCGTGCTGCTCCTCGTGCCCGTCATCGCCATCGCGGCGTTGCTCATCGCCATCCTCATCGTTCCGCCGTTCGCCGGGCTCGGGCTGGGCGCCAAGCGGATCGATGCGCGGCTGACGTCGCTCGGCGCGGACTTCACCCGGATCCCCCGGTTCCCGGAGCGCTCGACGATCTACGCCTCCGACGGCAAGACCGAGCTCGCCACGCTCTACCTCGACAACCGCGAGATCGTGAGTCTCGACGACATCAGCCCGATCGCGAGCAAGTCGGTCCTGGCGGTCGAGGACGCGCAATTCTACGAACACGGGCCGCTGGACTGGACCTCGCTCGTCCGCGCGCTGATCACGAACGCGGCGACGGGCGAGGTGGTGCAGGGCGGATCGACGATCACCGCAGCAGCTCGTGAAGAACGCCATCACCGGCGACACCGCACAGACGTTCCAGCGCAAGTTCCAGGAGCTGGCCCTCGCGATCCGCGTGGAGCAGCGCTACACGAAGGACCAGATCCTTGCGCTCTACCTGAACGACGTCTACTTCGCGAACGGCGTCTACGGGATCGGCACGGCGGCGGACTTCTACTTCCACGAGCCGGCGTCGCGACTGAAGCTTGCGCAGGCCGCCATGCTGGCGGGCCTCGTCCGTTCACCGAACTACTACGATCCCCTTGTGCATCCGGTCAAGGCGCGGATCCGCCGTAACTTCGTCCTCGACCGGCTCGCCGAGCTGGGTTGGGTGCCGCAGGAGCGGATCGACAAGGCGAAGTCCTCCCCGCTCCGTCTGGCTGCCGACGCCGGGAGCCTGAAGCTTCGACAGCCGCCGTTCTTCGTGCACTACATCACCGACCAGATCATCGCGAACGCCGACGGCGAGTACGACGCGTTCGGCAAGACCCAGAAGGCGCGCCGCAGGCGGCTCTACGAAGGCGGTCTCAAGATCTACACGACGCTCGACCCCCACTGGCAGGCAGCCGCGCAGTCCGTGGCGAACGAGCCGTACCGGGAGTCCGTGGCGAACCCGAGCTACGCGCAGACCCCCGACACCGCCATCGTGTCCGTCGACAACACGTCGGGTGCCATCCGCACGATGCTCTCGGGTCGCAACTACCCGACGGACCAGTTGAACCTGGCCGACGCCCGTCGTCAGCCGGGCTCCTCGTTCAAGCCGTTCACCCTTGTGGCCGCGTTCCGAGAGGGGATCCCGCCGGGCTCGGTGTTCTCGACCAAGTCGCCGCTGTACCTCCCGCAATGGACGGGGAACGCCTGCTCGTGCGTGTCCAACGCCGAAGGGGCGGGCGATGCGGGGTACGTGGACCTCTGGGGTGCAACCAAGGACTCCATCAACGTGGTGTTCGCGCAATTGATCTTGGAGGTCGGCCCCGACAAGGTCGTGCGAGCGGCACACGACATGGGGATCGAGTCGGATCTCCCCGCAGTGCCGTCGCTGACGCTGGGGACCGCCGACGTCACTCCGATCGAGATGGCATCGGCGTATCAGACGCTTGGCGAACAACGGGAAGCACTGCGAGCCCTACACCGTGACGAAAGTGGTCGACTCCGACGGCGTTGTCTACCGGCACAAGCCGGTGTGCAAGCAGGTCGTGTCACCCGAGATCGCGCACCTGGTGACCGCGATGCTGCAGGGAGTCGTCTCCGGCGGAACCGGCACCGCTGCGGCGCTGGGGTCGTGGCCGGTCGCGGGAAAGACCGGGACGACCCAGGACTACACGAACGCCTGGTTCGTCGGGTACACCCGGCAGGTCTCGACCGCCGTATGGGTCGGCTTCCCCGGAACGCCCGACTCGCTCTCGCTGTACTTCGGCGGATCGGTGTTCGGCGGCACGCTCGCCGCACCGATCTGGCACGACTACATGCTGCGAGTCATGGCCGGGATGCCGGCAGAAAGCTTCCCCGCGCCGCCGGCGCCCCAGTCGGGGGCTGTGCCCGATGTGGTCGGGCAGCGGTCTACGCACGCACAGAACGTGCTCGCCAAGGCGAACTTCACCCCGCTCGTCGAGGTCGTCGACTCCGCCGATCCGAAGGGCACGGTCGTCGCGCAGACCCCGGCGGGCGGCACATCGCTCCAATTGGGAGGATTGGTCACGATCCAGGTCAGCAGCGGTGTCCCCTCCAAGGTGAAGGTGCCCGACGTGGTGGGCATGTCGCGGACCGACGCAAAGACGGCGCTCGAGGCGGCCGGATTCGTCGTCGAGGTCGTGAGCAAGCACGTCAGCGATCCCCACAACGTGGATATCGTCCTGGATCAGGCCCCCGCTGGCGGAACCAAGCTGTTGCAGGGGAGCACGGTCACGATCACGGTGGGCTCGAGTGATACGGGCACGCCGTCTCCGAGTCCGGAACCCAGTCCGAGCCCCGGGCCGTGACGACCCGGCGGCGGGTCGTCAGCTCTCGTTGAGGCGTTCGAGCACCTTCTGCTGCACGACGGTGCCGTCGACCTGACCCTTGGCCTTCCCCATCACGAAGCCCATGACCTTGCCCATCTCCTTGGGCGAGGTGGCGCCCGTGACGGCCAGCGCCTCGTCGATCAACGCGTTCACGGTGTCGTCGGACAGCTGCGCGGGCGCGTAGACCGACACGACGTCGCGCTCCTGACGCTCCTTGTCGGCGAGCTCCGTCCGCCCGGCCGCATCGAACGCCTCGATCGATTCGGTGCGCTTCTTGACCTCCTTGCCGGCGATCTCGCGCACCTCGTCGTCGGTCAGCTCGTGACGAACCTCGATCTCGCGGTTCTTGATCGCGGCGGTCAGCAACCGAAGCGCGCCGAGACGCAGCTTGTCGCCGGACTTCATCGCCTGATGCATCTCCGACTGGATCTCGTCCTTCAGGCCCGACTCGCTCACTACACTGCCTCCCGTGCTTCCCTGGATCGTCGTGGCGGTGCTGGCGTTCGGCGTGGGCTGCGTCCTGTGGGGCATCTTCGTCGAACGCCGCCGCTACCGGCTGGTGCGCCACCGCCTCGACATCCTACCGGCGACCGCCGCAGCGCCTCTGACCGTGCTCCATCTGTCGGATCTGCACTTCGTGCGCAAGGACCCCGGCAAGACGGCGTTCCTCGCCGGGCTGCCTGCCGCCGACGTCACCGTGGTCACCGGCGATTTCCTGGCGGAGCCCGAGGCCGTCGAGACGACCGTGGCCGCCGTGCGAGCGACCCGGGGGCGTTTGGCGTCGTGGTTCGTGCTCGGCTCGAACGATTACTACGCACCGAAGCCGCTCAACTATCTCGCGTACTTCCGCGGTGCTCGGAGACCCCGTCGGGCGGTGCGTGGGCGGTCCGTCGATCTCGTCGCCCAGCTCACGGCGGAGGGCTGGGACGACCTGACGAACGTGCACCGCCGGGTCGACCTCAACGGGTTGCCCGTCGAGCTCCTCGGTCTGGACGATGCCCACATCGCCTGGCACGACCTGCGGGTCGCGCCTCGCACGTCGCCGGACCTGTTCGGGTTCGCGGTCATGCACTCGCCCGACTCGGCCCCGGAGACCGCCGCGCTCGGCTACGACCTGCTGGTCGCCGGACACACCCACGGCGGCCAGGTGTGCCTGCCGGGCGTCGGGGCCCTGGTGACGAACTGTTCGCTCCCGTCCCGCCTGGTGAGCGGGCTGATCCGCATGGGGAGCGCGATCGTGAACGTCTCGCCTGGCCTCGGCACCAGCAAGTACGCCCCGTTCCGCTTCTTCTGCCGCCCCGAAGCAACGTTGCTGGAACTCCATCCGCGACCGGCAGGACCGTCGGTCTCGGCGAGCCGCTAGACTGGCGAACCGCTCGGGACGTAGCGCAGCTTGGTAGCGCGCAGCGTTCGGGACGCTGAGGTCGCGGGTTCAAATCCCGCCGTCCCGACCCGAGCAGCGAGCGTGGGGGCGGGCTCAGGCCCGCCCTCTCGTTCCTTCCGAAGCAACCCCGGTCGTTTGACGAAGGTCCTCCACCCCGTTAGCCTCGTCCTAGCTCCGGAAACGGAGCTTTTGCATGTCAGGGACTTCCAACCTATCCCCCGGGGGCAGATGACAGGCTCGCGCAAGACGGTCCTGCGGCTCGTCGT
The DNA here is from genome assembly GCA_963736335.1 of uncultured Actinomycetes bacterium. Lineage (GTDB taxonomy): Bacteria > Actinomycetota > UBA4738 > UBA4738 > HRBIN12 > JBBQVZ01. The sequence goes on from CAVTOC010000006.1 coordinate 814,001, forward strand.
AGCCGCGATGCTTGCCATCCCCAGCGTCGCCATCTCGGTGTCCTCGTCGTCGGCCGCCCCCTCGAAAGCGCAGGTCGAGGCCGCGAAAGCGAAGCTCGACGCCCTCAACCGCCAGTTGGACCAGATGGTCGAGCAGTACAACCAGGCACAGGTCCGGCTGCAGCAGACCCAGGCGAAGCTCCTCGACGCGAAACAAGCCAAGGACGCCGCCGACGCCATCACCGCCCGAGCCACGTCCGAGCTGTCCAAGCGCGCGGTCGCGGCGTACACGGGGATGGGATCGCAGCTCGACGTGCTCCTGGGGGCCGCGAGCTTCACGGAGTTCTCCGACCGCCTCCAGTTCATGGGAGCGCTCGCCCAGGACGACGCCGACCTCGCCGCGCAGGCACAGATCGCGAGCCAGAAGTCGCAGTGGGCGGCGCAGCAGTACTCCCAGGCCGTGACGGAGCGCCAGGCCACCCTGAGCGAGCTCGCGAACCAGAAGAGCCAGATCGAGGCCGGCATCTCCGACCAGGAAGCCCTGTACTCCCAGATGAGCACCAGCTACAAGAACGCGCTCGCCGCGCAGGAGGCGGCTGCGGCTGCGGCTGCGGCCGCGGCAAGCTCCTCGGGTGGGTCGTCAGGATCGGGCGGCGGGGGCAGCGTGTTCGTTCCTCCGCAGAACGCGAGCGCCGCGCAGGTCGCCATCGCCGCGGCGGAATCCGTGATCGGGACGACCTACGTGTTCGGTTCGGCTGATCCGGGCGTCGGTTTCGACTGTTCGGGACTGGTCATGTGGTCCTACGCCCAGGCGGGAATCGCACTGCCGCACTCCTCCGCGATGATGTCAGAGATGCTGCCGCGCCTGTCGGAGAGCGAGTTGCTGCCCGGCGACCTCATGTTCTTCTACTCCCCCGTCAGCCACGTCGCGATCTACCTGGGCGGCGGCTCCATGATCGACGCCAGCCACCCAGGTCCCGGCGGGGAGGTCGCGATCCGTCCCGTCTATTGGCAGTACTTCGACTGGGGCGGCCGGATCGGCTGATCGATCCTCACGGCGATCCGCCCGGTCGGGATCGCCCGTCAGGCGGGATCTGCTTCGTTCGCAAGGGTCTCCAGGTCGGCCAGTCGTCGCTCCGCCTGTTCGACCAACGTGCCGTTGTCGATCGCACGCGCCGCGTCCCTCGCCTGCTCGAGCAGCTCGCGCGCCTGACCCGCCCGTAGGTCGCCCTTGCCGGGCTTCGCGTACTTGATCCTCTCGTCGGCCTTGATGATCAGCTCGAAGATCTCGTTCGGCTCCACCGTGACCTCCTCATACCGCGGATCCGTGGGCTACTGTGCTGCCGCACCGTCTCACATGTTCCGGAAACGCGACCGGGAGCGCGACTCGTGCCTCGCATCATCGACGTGACCCTGCCCGTTCGCCCGGGGATGCTCACATACCCCGGCGATCCGGTCGTCGCGATCGAGCGAACCTCCGACATGCGCGATGGCGATGTCTCGAACCTGTCGATCCTGTCGATGAGCACGCACACCGGGACCCACGTCGACCCGCCGATCCATTTCGTCGAGGGCGGCGCGACGATCGACGAGATCGCGCTCGACACGTTGGTGGGCCCGGCGCTCGTCGTCGACATGCGAGGCGTGCGGTCGATCGGAGCGAGGGAGCTGGACGCGCTGGATCTCCCGTTCGGCGTGGAGCGCCTCTTGTTCCTGACGGATTGGTCGGCACGATGGGCGGAGCCATCGCCGGCCTTCCCGGACGCCGTCACCGCCGTCTCGACCGACGGAGCCGGGTGGCTCGTCGACCACGAGGTCCGCCTGGTGGGAACGGACTTCATCTCGATCGAGACCGCGAACGATCCCACGTTCCCCGTCCACCGCGCGCTGCTCGGCGCCGGCATCGCGATCGTCGAGGGCCTGGATCTGCGCGACGTCTCGGCGGGCCGGTACACGCTCTGGTGCCTGCCGCTCAAGATCCACGCGGGGGACGGCGGGCCCGCTCGGGTCGTGTTGGTCGCCGACTGACGAGACGGCTCAGACGCGCGGCGACGACGGGTCCACGAGCAGGCTCGCGAACGCCGAGGACGACTTGCCGAACTCCCACCACCCGTGGATCCACGGCTTGACGAACGCCATGCTGCGCCCGTACACGAGCGGGATCAGCGCGACCCGGTCCGCCACCACCATGCGGTCGGCTTCGTGGAACAGCTCCAACCGCGACCGGTCGCTCCGCTCGAGCCGCGCCCGCTCGATCAGTTCGTCGAACGGCGCGTACGAGAAGCCGCCCTCGTTCGTCCTGCTGTCGGATTGGAACAGCAGCCGCAAGAAGTACTCCGGGTCGGCATAGCCCGGCAGCCACCCGGTGAAGACCACCGGCGCGATCTCGCGGAGGTTCGTCAGGGTCAGCGCTCGTTCGAGGGTCCACGACTCTACCCGCACGTCCAGGCCGAGGACCTCGTCCCACATGGCCGCCACGCCCTCGAGGAACGGCGTCACCCACGTCTCGATCCCCGCGATCGTGATGCTCCGTTCGAGGATGCCGCTCGCCTCGAGGTACGCGCGGGCCTTGTCCGGATCGAACCGCAGGACGATGTCCGGCGTGTGGCCCTGGAGCGCGGGCGGGACGACGCCGCCGGTCGCCACCACCACGTTGCCCGGGACCAGGCTCTCCAGGATCTCCCGATCGACCGCATGCGCCAGCGCGCGACGGAAGTCCACGTTCGACAGGGTCGGGTGCGCGAGGTCGAAGCCGAAGTACCCCGACCAGGCGGCCGGTCCGACATGCGCGTCGGAGCGCACGGAAGGCACCACGTCCGCGAGCCTCGGCGTGTAGCGAACCGTCCCGATGTCGAGATCGCCGCGCTCCAGTCGATCGACGGCGTCGGCCACCGAGGAGCGGACGTACTCGACCCGCCGGATGTTGCCGACCCGCGAGCCCACGTCGTTCGGCTGGCGTTCGAGCGCGAGCAGGTCGTCCGACTGCTCGACGATCCGGAACGCACCGCTCACGGCCTGCCGACCCACGTCGGTCCACGACGCGCCTTCCGCCTCGATCGCATGTCGTGGCTGCGGACCGCCGTCCGGGCGGTTCATGACACTCATGAAGTAGGGAGCCGGCGCGACCAGCCGGAACTCGACCGTGCGATCGTCCAGCGCCGTGACGCCCACGCGATCCGCATCCTCGTTACGGCCCAGGTAGTAGTCCTGCCCGTTCTCCAGCACGAAGTAGATCGCGACGGACGACCCCGGCGTGACGGGATCCAGGACGCGCTTGATGCCGAACTCGATGTCGCCCGCCGTGAGCGGCGTCCCGTCGGACCATTCGAGCCCGTCCCGCAGATGGAACACGTACCGCAGGCCGTCGTCGGCGATCTCCCACCGATCCGCGAGCGACGGGACGATCGTGCGTTCCGGCCACTGCTCGACCAGCCGGTCGAACAGCTGCATGCAGAGCTGGATGTCCGGCCACGCGATGGCCGCGCGCGGGTCGTTCACCCGGGGGCGATAGCTGGTCGCGACGCGCACCGTCGCCGTCGGCTCGCCGGGGAACGGCTCGGGCGGCGTCCAGAACGGGAACGCCCGTTGATACGTCTCGTTCGCCTCCTTGAACCGCAGCGACATGTGCAGCGCGAGCGCGAGCTTGAACAGCACCAGCGCGATCTCTCGGTCCTCACCGCGGCGCTCCAGGATCGGCAGGAGCTCGCGGTAGTGGCCGATCGCCTCGTCGAGCGCGTACTCCTGACGGGCGCGGTCGCCGGCGATCGTCAGGTAGGTGACGGCCTTGTCCTCGTCGTCGGCGGCCAGCCAGTGGTGCGCCAGCAGGCCCGCCACTTCTTCCTCCCTGCCTTCGTACCGCGTCTCCAGCCAGGTGGCGGCCTCACGGTGCAGGCGGTTGCGGTCGGTGGTGACCAGCGTCCGGTACGCCGCCTCCTGGATCAGCGCGTGCTTGAACCGGTACTCGGGCTCGGGCCAGCGCCGGCCCTCACGGACCAGATCCAGCCGCATCAGGTCCAGCAGGGACTGCCGAACGGCACCCTCCTGCCCGTCCACCACGGCCTCCAGGAGCGGCAGACCGAACTGCCGCCCGAGCACGGACGCGGCCACCAGCGCGTCTCGTGCGCCGGCTTCGAGCCGGTCGATCCGCGCCAGGATCACCTTCTCGACCGTGGGCGGAACCTCGAGCGGCACGTCGTGGACGAAACGCCAGCCGTCCTCGTCGTGCGTCACCGCGCCGGCGTCCACGAGCGACCGGATCGAGCTCTTCGAGGAAGAACGGGTTGCCTTCGGCGGGTCCGAGGATGCGGCGCTCCACGTCGACAGGGAGCGTGCCCTCGCCCACGAGGGCGTGGAGCAGCTCGCGTCCGGCATCGCCAGACAACGCCTCGAGCGTCACGTCGGTGATCCGGTGCGGGAGCTGGCGGGCCGCATCCTCCTTCGCTCGCCACCACGGGTGATCGCGCTCCAGACGCGAGGTCAGCACCAGGAGGAGCGCGGTGCCCTCCGTGTCGCCGAACAGCCGCTCGAGGAGCTGGAGCGACGTGGCATCCGCCCAGTGGAGGTCCTCCAGCACGACGGCCAGCGGCCCCGCTTCGGCGAGCCGGGCGATGACCTCTCGCACGACCTCGAACGTCCGGTACTGCAGCGCCTCCGGCGAGAGCTCGGCCAGGCGCTTCGCGGCATCCGGCTCGAGGGTCAGCCCGAGGAGCGCCGCGAGGTACGGTGAGATCTCGCCCGCCCGGGCTCCGAACAGCCGCTCGGCCATCCGCCGAAGCGCGACGCGGACGCGGAGCTCCGGTTCGTCGGCAAGGACCCCGATCCAGCTGCGCAACAGGTCGCGGAAGGGCCAGTACGGCATCGTCTCGCCGTAGGACACGCACCGGCCCTCCAGCCACAGCGAACGACCGTGTTGCGGCGTGCCGGCCTCGAACAGGTCGCGAAGCTCGGCCACCAGCCGCGTCTTGCCGATGCCGGGCTCTCCCGTCACGAACAGGATGCCGCCGGTGCCGGCGAGCGCTCCCGCGACCGCCCGCCTCCCCTCGTCGAGCTCCCGCTCGCGGCCGATCAGGCGCACCTCGACGCCCTCCAGGCCCCGGATGCCCGCGCGCACACCGGTCGCGGCGTGCACGACACGTGCCACGACCGGCGCGGACTTCCCCTTGAGCTGGAGCTCCGCCGGTTCGCCCCAGTCGAACATGGGCTCGACCAGGCGCAACGTCGCCTCACCGACCAGCACCTCACCCGGCTCGGCCGCGGATTGCAGGCGGGCCGCGGTGTTCACGGCATCGCCGAGCGCCGCGTACTCGACCCGGCCTCCCGCGCCGATGGCCCCCACGACGACGGGGCCGGTCTGGACGCCGACCCGCACGCCGAACCCGCCGACACCCCAGGCGTCCTCGACCTCCTGGGCGTAGTCGGCGATCTCCTCGACGATCCGCAGCGACGCACGCACCGCCCGCTCGGGATCGTCCTCGTGGGCTGTCGGCGCGCCGAACAACGCCAGGACGCCGTCGCCGGCCAGGTCCTTGATCGTGCCTCCGAACGATTCGACGGCGTCGATCACGCGCGCGACGGCGTCGCCGACGATCAGCTTCAGCTCCTCCGGGTCGAGGCGCTCGCCGAGCGTGGTCGAGCCGACGAGGTCGGCGAAGACCGCCGTGATCACGCGTCGCTCTTCACGGACCTCGCGGGGGTCGTCCGACGCCACCATCCGCCTATTCTGCCGGACCCGCCGGCTTGCGACGCCCGGCGAGCTCCGCGAGTGCGATCGCCTCGTCCTCGATGGCTCCTCGATCCTGCAGTTGGTCCACCCACATCGCCGGCAGTCCGGACCGACCGTGGACCGCGCCGAGGAGCGCTCCCGCCACCGCGGCGTTCGTGTCGGTATCGCCGCCGAGGCCGACCATGTACCGCAGCCCTTCTTCGAACGCCGGCCGCTCGGCCGCCATCTGCAACGCCAGACCCGCCGTGAACAACGTGAAGCCCATGTCGGGACCGTCGACCGGCCGCGCGCGCCCGGCCGCCTCGACCAGGTACTCCAGCTCCTCGCCGCCCTCGCGATCCGAGACCGCCGTCACCGCGGCGATCACCGCCCGGTCCCCCGGTTCGCCGCGGACGAGCGCCGCGACGGCGAGCGTCACCGCGAGGCAGGCGGTGCGACAGCGCTCGTCCCAGTGCGTCACGGCCGAGAGCGCAGGTGCGAGCTCGAACAGGTCGTCGGGCCGGAACGCGTATGCGACGCCGAGCGGCGCGCAATACATCACCGACCCGTTGCCCGCGCTCACCTCGGGCCCGCGTTGCTCGACGTACTCACGGGCGGCGATCCGGCGCGCCTTCGGCGGCCCGGGAGAGCACGATCCGCGTGAGGTTCCCGACGTCGGGCGGACGCGTGCCGAGCCACGCGATGTGGCGCGCCAGCACGTCGTCCGTGTCGAGCCCGCCGCGTTCGATCAACGAGCGGACCAGGTTCCGCGCCATGGCCGTGTCATCGGTCGTGGAGCCCGGTGGCAGCCCCATCCACCTGAGCTCGAACGCGGGGACGGGATCGGGGACCTGGGCCGCGCGTCGGAACTCGAACGGGGCTCCCAGCGCGTCCCCCAGGGCGAGACCCAGCACGCTCCCGACGGCCCGTTCCGACGCGTCCATGACGTGGCATCCTCGCAGCTCGGACGCATCGTCGCAGGTCACGAACGCAGAACCTTTGGTACGCTGGGCGACCGCATGGACAAGATCGGACCCAAACACAAGATGTGCCGGCGCGTCGGCGAGCCGCTCTGCGGCCGGCCGAACTGTCCGTCGAACAAGCGACCCTACCCGCCTGGCCAGCACGGGCGCGGCCGCAAGCGCATCTCCGAGTACCAGACCCGCCTGGTCGAGAAGCAGAAGCTCCGGGCCATCTACGGCGTCTCCGAGGCCCAGATGCGCCGCTACTACGAGAAGGCGTCCAGCAGCATGGACGTCACGGGCGAGGAGATGATCCGCCAGCTCGAGACGCGCCTGGACACGGTCGATCCTCCGTCTGGGCTTCGCCCTCACGACCCGGCAGGCACGCCAGCTGGTCTCACACGGCCACGTGAAGCTGGACGGCAAGCGCATCAACGTGCCCAGCGCCCGCGTGAGGCCCGAGCAGACGATCGAGCTCTCGGCCAAGGCGAAGAACTTCATCTCGGTGCGCGAAGCGCTCGAGATCACGCCCGACCCGCCCAGCTACCTCTACCGGAACAAGGACGACGCCCAAGGTGTCCTGTCCCGCATGCCGGACCGCGACGAGATCCCGCTCCCGGCCAAGGTCGAGGAGCGCCTGATCGTCGAGTACTACTCCGGCCGCTAGCCCTCCGTCGGCACCGCCGGCGGCATCATCGCGGCTCGCACGAACGCGATCACCTCGCGCTCCCGGCGCTTGCAGCGACTGCGCGACCCTTGTCGGCCCCCACCACCACGTTCAGGACGCTCGCCTCGGTGAGCGAGCCCGACCACGCCCGTGTAGAGCGTGAAGAGCAGCATCGCGGGATCCTGCTTGCGGATCTCGCCCGTGTCCATCCCCGATCTGCAGGAAGTCGATCGCGCGCCGGCGGAGCGGATCCAACACGCCGGCGAACCGCGCGAACGCGTCCGGACCGAGGCGGCCGGCCTCACGGATGAACATCGGGAACTCCGGCCACTGCTCGGCCAGGCTGAAGACCGAATGGATCACCGCCTCGGCACGATCCCAGTAGGTCTCCTTGCCCTCGAGCGCCTGCGCGATCTCGAGCACGAGCCGTTCCCCGGCCGCTGACAAGCACGCCTCGAGCAGCGCGTCCTTCGTTGGGAAGTAGTAGAGGAGGGTCTGCTTGCGCACGCCAACCGCGGTGGCGATCTGGTCGAGGCTGGCGCCGTTGTAGCCCTCCCGACCGAACTGGCGGATGGCCTCCTCGACCAGGGTGCTCTTGCGCTTCTCGCCGCCGGTCCGGGGCACGGCAGCCTACTCCCAGGTCCTCGCGTCGCCTCGGCTCGAGAGCGGGCGTGAGCCCTCCCAGCGTTTCAGCCAGCCGGGGCCCTGCGGTCCGGCGAGCGACGGCGTCTCGTCGCGCTCCGCTCGCCGCAGCGAATCCCACCACGTCGAGCGGTCCTCGTCGAAGAGCCGAGCGACCGCCTGCGCCATCCGGCGGGAGAAGTCCTGATGCGTTTCACCCTCCTCCGGGTACAGCGGCGTGCCGTATCGGACCGTGACGGTGGGACGACCGGCCTTCGGCCAGAACCGCCCCTTGGGCATGGCCTGATGCGCGCCGAGGATCGCGATCGGCACGGCGGCGATCCCGTGCTCGAGGCACAGGCGCGACGTCCCGTGTCGGAAGCGTTGCACGTGACCGTCCGGGGACCTGGTGCCCTCGGGGAACACGACCAGGCTCCATCCGTCCTCGATCAACTCACGAGCCTTGTCGACGGCGCCACGGCCCCCGCGCGACCGATCGATCGGGAACGCGCCGTACACGAGCGCGGTGAACGCCTGCCGCCACCAGACGTCGAAGAAGTAGTCCCGCGCCGCGCCGACGGCGGTCTTCGACTGCCACATGTCGGGAAGCGTCGTCAGGATGAGCGTGGCGTCCAGGTGGCTCGAGTGGTTCGAGAAGAAGACGACCGGGGCGTCGACCCCGGTGAGATTGTCCAGGCCGAACACGCGCAGCGACAGCTCGTTCTTGAGCAGCGGGTGCATGAACCCCTTCAGGATCGCCTGGCGTGCAGCGGTTCCCGCCTGGGTGCGCGCCCAGTCGGTCGGGAAGCCGATGTCGTCCTTCTCCTCGACGAAGGGCTCGGCCGAGCGGGGCACCAGCGGTCGGCGCCCCCATCGGAAGCCCCGGGACATCTCCTTCAGCTCGTCGCGCAGGCCGCTCACCGTCGCCTCCTCACTGCACGTCCGCGATCGAGAGCGGCGGCGTGTGCATGTACGTGATCGACGGGCTGGGGCCGACCGTGTCCTTCGCCATCTCGAGCGCGTCGCGGAACGTTCCCGCCGTTCGATAGCCGAGACGCGCCACCGACTTCGGCTCGCCGCCGACGAAGATCACGTCGCCGGCGTAGTCGCGACCGTGCGCGCCCCAGTACCACATGTAGAACGGATGCACGCCGTGGTACGCGTGGCTCGTGCGGTACAGGTGCGTGTACCAGGGGTCCGTCGCGTATCGCTCCTCGTACTTGGACTCGAGCGTCGCCGGGTCGGTGGTCTCGCGCGAGTACCTCTTCGAAGAAGTCGATGTAGCTGGGGTGATGGATCTGGTGGAACTCCCACGGGACCGGGTGGAACATGATGACGACGCCGCCCGGCTTCACCAGCGGCTTGTTCCGATACATGTTGAACAGGTAGCCGAGGCCCGAGGCAGTGGACGAGGATCGGGTTCAGGATCGAGTTCACGTTGTACGGGCACACGTACGGCAGCCCGAACACGAGGACGTCGGTCTGCCCCTGCACCTCCACCAGCTGCTGGCGATGCAGGTTCTCGAGGGTCCGCTCGTGCACCGCCTCGACCTCGCCGGCGTTGATGCCGGTGAGCTTGTAGGGAGCCTCGATCCGCCGGTAGAACTCGCGCCGGACGCGCGGAGGCGCCACGTCGTTCGCCTTCTTCGCGGTCATCATCAGCGCCTGGTCGTACGTCGACCACTCCCACTCGCGCTTGTTCAGGAAGCCGAGGTTGCGACGGGAACGTGTCGTTGTTCACCGTGGTCTCGATCTGGAAGATCTTCACGCCGGCTGCGGCCAGGAGCCGGCCCATCCGCGTCGCGGAGTCGTTGATCGCGCTGTGCCCGGCGCGCGGGTCCATGTAGGACTGCGAATGCATCATCGTGTCGACGTTGTGGTGGTGCTTGAGGCTCCGGTAGCTCGCGAGTCCCACCGCCACGGACTTGTGCCCGCCGTCCATCGCGACCAGGTTGATGTTCACGTAGACGATCAGGTCGGACTCCGCCGCGCGCTTCGAGATCTCGACGACCTCGCTCTGGTCGGTGACGCCGATCTCGGTCAGCTCGTCGCGATCCTCGCGCGTCGAAGTTCGCCAGGTCGTCCGGCCAGAACGAGCGGAACACGCGCTCGCCGACCATCCGCTTGATCTCGTCCGCGGTCATGCGCCGGTGCAGCGCGTTGGCGACGATCAGCTTCACGTCCTCGACGCCCTTGCGCGCCGCGAGCTCGATGACGTGCTCGATGATCCGCTGGCGGATGTCGGGCGTGGTCATCGGCGGCAAGCGGCAGCGAGATGTCGTCGATCGCGATCGTGAGCTTCATGCCCGGCGTCAGCAGCTCCGGGAGCGGCTCGGCGTCGATCGGGTTCAGCAGCGCGTGCCGGATCGCCGCGTTGACGTCCTTGATGCCCGGCAGCGAGTCCGGCGGGTACACCACGCGCGACCCGAGGGGGAAGCTTCTGCAGACGGAACCCCTCCCCCTGGTGCACCAACAGGGGCGGGGTCCGCTCGTCGACCTCCAACACGAATCCGGGTCTGGGCATCGGTCGTTCTCTCCTATGGTCTCTGCCTGTCAGGTCTCTTGCGGCGCGAACGCCACCTTGAACGTGCCGAGCCGGCCGGCGCCGAGCGCGTGATCGACGGCTTCGCGCCAGCGGTCGAGCGGATAGCGCGCGCCGACCATGTCGGCGAGCATGGGCAGGCCGCTCGCCAGCTCGATCGCCATCTCCATCGTCGGCCGGTCGACGTCGCCGACACGCTCGGTCCCGCTGGTGTAGGCACCGGCCAGCTCCAGCTCGCGGAACCACACCGGCGTCAGGTCGGCGCCCGGCTCCGGGGATGCCGCTCAGGACGACCCGGCCGCCGGCCTTCGTGGTGCGAAGCGCCAGATCGAGGGCGCTCTTCGAGCCGGTGGACTCGATCGCGACGTCCACGCCGCCGAGCAGGAAGTCCATGCCACGCTCCGGCGTGAGCTTCATCGCGTGCTCGGACCGGCGCACCGCCTTCACCGCGTGCTCCGGGACCACGACGACGTCCGCGCCGGCCAGGCGGGCGGCCACGCGTTGGGCGCGGATGCTTGGCGGCCACGATGACGTGATCCGCGCGGGTCAGGAGCTTCACCGCGAGGAGCGTGAGGATCCCGACCGTTCCCGCGCCCACCACGAACACCGAGCCCCCGTCCGGCACGTTCGCGCGGAGCGCCGCGTGGATCGCGCACGCGAACGGCTCGAGGAGCACCGCGACGTCGTCTTCCATGGAGTCGGGGATCCGGTGCAGCTGCGAGCGGTGCGCCAGCATCATCCGGCTCCATCCGCCCCCGGTATCGGTGCAGTAGCCCGTCTGCAGGCCGGCCTTCAGGTCGCCCGTCGTCACCGCGTCGCATCGGTTGAACGCACCGACACGGCAGTTCTCACAGGGGTCGAGCCCCCGGGTCGCGCAGTTCAGGACGCTCGACAGGACCACCCGGTCGCCGGCCGACAGCCCGTCGACGTCGTCCATCACGTCGCCCACCACCTCGTGACCGGGGACGAACGGCAATGACACGAGCGGCGAGAAGTAGAACGACGACTTGCCCGCCAGCGTGGAGAGATCGCTGCCGCAGATCCCGGAGAGCTTCGGCTTCACGCGCGTCCACTGTTCGTCGCGCGGCTCCAGATCGGGGCGGTTCGCCAACCGGAGCGGTGCGAGCGGGCCCGCCACCAGGCCGGGAGCCTTCGCGCCGACGGCCCGGGCGGCGAGGTACCTGGGAGCCGACCGGAAGAGCTCGAGCGCGAGCGCCATCAGAGCATCACCGCCGTTCCGCGAGCGACGCTCATCGGACCGCCGGCTTCGGGAACCGGACGCGCGGCATGCCCTTCGACATACCCCACGGCTCGATCGGCCAGCGACGGCGCCGCGCGTAGCGATACAGCGCCGAATCGGGCGACACCGCGACGGGGTTGCCGACCGCGCGGAGGAGCGGCAGGTCGGAATACGAGTCCGCGTACGCGTACGAGTGCTTCAGGTCGACCCCTTCTTGGAGGGCATAGCGACGCAACCACGCGGCGCGCGCCTCACCCACGAGCGGCGGCGAGGCCATGAACCCGGTGTAGCGGCCGTCCCGCACCTCGAGCTCGCAACCGATCACGACGTCGAACAGCGGCGCCAGGGGCCGCACGAAGATGTCGGCTGCCGCGGTGATGAGGATCGTCCGGTGTCCGGCGGCGCGGTGCTCGCGGATCCGGCGGATCGACGCCGGCGCTCGCCTTCTGGAGCATGAACTCGCCGACGTGATGGTCGATCAAGCGCTCGACCCCCTCGACGCGACGCCCCTTCGTACCGACGGAAGAACGTGCGGAGGAAGTCCCCCCGGTCGCGCCGGTCGATCTGCAGGTACGACGGGATCTTCCCGAACACGCTCGCAAGCTCGCGCGGCCACTCGTCGGGCGGGAGGTCGGCCATCTTCGTCCAGACGTAGGACTCGACGACGTTCGACGTGATGATCGTGCCCTCCATGTCGAAGAGCGCGACGACGGGTTGGTCGCGCTCCCGGATCGTGACGGTCGGCGTCTCGCGTTCGCGTTTCGACAGCTCGCGGAGGCTCTGCGTCACGGCGGGCGAGTGCACGTCCTGCAGGTAGTAGCGCCAGTCGATGATCGCCGCATCGAACGGGAACCGGGCCCGGTCCCCCGCCGTGAGCGAATCCGACAGCGCGAGCATGCGGTCGTCGGTGTAGATGACCTCGGCCTCGGTGTAGGCGCCGTACAGGTCCGAATAGCGCTTCACGAAGTCGACGCGTGCCTTGTCGCGGTCCACGCGGTGAGACCAGGTCGCGCATCCGCTTCGACTTCGGCAGATGCGTGACGATCGTGTCCGCGATGTCGGTCAGCCGCTCCGCCCGATCGATCAATCGCTCGACGCTCAGGCTGCCCGGGAACGACCACTCGGGCACCTTGTGCTCGCCGCGCCCGCGCTCCGGCAACGGATGGGCCTCGAAGTACTGGCGCACGTACGCGATACAGCTCGTGATACTGGAGCGGGTTCCGGCTCCCCGAGCTCACGTGGTAGTACGCGGGGTGGCGGGGCGGCGGCGGCGTGCCCGCGACCGCCAGGATCGCGTTCACCACCATGTCCACCGGGATGATGTCCGAGATCCCCTCCGGGATGCCCGGGAACTCCGGGATCTGACCCAGGCCGTATGCACGGATGATCGGGTCGGCCATCTTGAACCCGTCGATCCATCCCGGGTGCGGGATGCACCAGCGCGCTCTCGATGATCGACGGACGAACGATCGACAGCGGCAGGTCCTCGAGGTCGGCGAGCTCCTCCACGGCCCGTTCGCCCATCGCCTTCGTGAACGTGTAGACGTCGGGCCATCCGAGCGAACGGGCGCGCGAGCCGGCCGTAGTGGGTCAGGCGCTTCGACACCCAGTCCTTGCGCCGCTGCTCGGCGTCCTCGGCCACCGCCATCGGGCCGGCGCGGGAATGCTCCTTCGACGCCTTGTCCATGAAGTCGTCCAGCATCTCCGGACGACGCGACTGGGCCTCCACGTCGCGGCGCGCCTGCAGCGCCAGCTCGCCCTCGGTCCGCCAGTCCACCCGGTGGTCCAGCGTGTCTTCGGGGACCACGCCCTTGGCGACACCGGCGACGTACGCCGTCGAGATGTGCACCAGGCACGGGCGCGAGCCGCTCTCGATCACGCCCCGGTACAGGTTCATGGCGCCGAACAGGTTGGTCTGGAACCCCTCGTCGATCGGCGGATCGAACGAGACCGTCGCGGCCGAGTGGATCGCGATGTCGATGTCGCCTGGGAGCTCGGGCACGCCGCGCGAGAAGTCGCCGTCCACGATCGTGACCCGCTCGTCCAGGAGCGCGCGCAAACCGTCCTCGCCGATCCGCTCGCGCACGCACGTCGAACGCGGGCTTGCGGAACAGGTACTCCACCCGGGCGCGGCGACGTGGAGCCCGTCTGCGAGCGGACCAGCAGGACGATCCGACCCTCGGGCACGTCGCCGAGCAGCCGCTCGAAGATCACCTGTCCGAGGAAGCCCGTGACGCCGGTCAGCAGGATCGTCTTGCCGGCGAGACGGTCGACGATCGCGGAAGCCGGGACGTCCTCGGCGTTCTCTACCATGCGGCAGATTATGCGGTATCTACCAGTTGGTAGACAACCCCGCTTCCCCGGCGGTCAAGGCCGTCTCGTCGTCTGTCGATGAAACCTGCAACCCCCTCTTGGAGGCTCTGTGTCGCTACGTTCCAAGATCCTCGCCGTCATGGCACTCCCCGTGATCGTCCTCGGCATCGCAACCGGTTCCCTGCTCCGGGCTCGGCAGCAAACGACGGAGGCACTCGTTGCCGAACGCAACGCCGTCGCCGTTCGCGACTCACTCGATCGGATCCTGGTCGACCTCACGGACGCGGAAACGGGGACGCGAGGCTACATCCTGAGCGGACAGGCGTCGTTCCTCGAGCCGTACACGCAGGGCAACGCGGCGATCCGCCACGACATCCAGACGTTGACACGTCTCATCGGCGACAACCGCTCCGCGGTGGCAGAGATCGCGCAGCTCCGAGTCTTGGTGAATCAACGCCTCTCCCTCCTGCAGACGATCCAGCTCCTCGCGCCGGTGACCGATCTCACGAACCACTCGCAGCTTGTCTCTGAGATGAGCCGCGGCAAGAACGTCATGGATCAGATCCGAGCTCTCGTGGCTACCGAAGAGTCGGAGGCGGCGTCCCTCTTGGCGCAACGGGAGCGCGGCCTCGACGCATCTCGCAGCGTTTCCTTCTTGGTCGGCATCATCGGGATGCCTCTGGGCGTGCTGGCGTCACTGATCGTGGTCATGCTGTTCGTCCAGCACCTGGCGGGAAGGATCGTGCGGACGGAGGAGATCGGCCGGATGATGGAGGCGGGATTGCCGCTCCGGAAGCCGAGCACCTCCGACGACGAGCTCGGCAGGCTTGAACGCGTTCTGGTGCAGAGCGGCACGCGCGTGGGGGAGCTGCAGGGCGAGCTCCGGCGCATGGGCACCACCGATACGCTCACGCGGCTTATGAACCGTCGCGGGTTCCTGCCGACCGCGGAGCATCAGCTCAAGGTCGCGAACCGAACCCACCAACCCGTCGCGTTGATGTTCCTCGACCTGGACGGGCTCAAGCTGGTGAACGACGCGCTCGGACACTCGGTCGGCGACAGCATGATCACGGAAGCAGCGTTCGTGCTCCGTGAGACGTTCCGCTCCTCGGACCTGATCGGTCGTATGGGCGGCGACGAGTTCTGCGTGCTCTTCGCCGCCGATACGCACCACGCGGCCAAGATCGCGCTGACGCGCGTTGAAGAACGCGGTGGACGAGGCGAACGCCCAGGAGGGACGTCCCTTCGTCCTGTCGTTCTCCGCGGGCGTCGCGTTCTACGACCCGGAGGTTCCGCGCACGTTGGACGATCTGATGGCCGAGGCCGACGAGCGGATGTACGTGCTCAAACGCGCGAAGCATCCGGACACCGAGAGCACCGCCGTGGTGTCCTGACGCCGAACCGGCGCTCGTCGCACATTAGACTCGCGGCTCCATGGAGATCCGAGACCTGCAGGACACGATGCGCGCCACGTACGTCGAGCGGGATGCCGCGCGTGGGAGGGACGCCACGTTCCGCTGGCTGACCGAGGAGGTCGGCGAGCTGGCCAGGGCGCTCCGCACCGGCGATCGCGACAACCTGCAGCACGAGTTCGGCGACGTGCTGGCATGGCTCGCGTCGCTCGCGAACCTCGAGGGCATCGATCTCGAGGAAGCGGCGGCTCGATACGCACACGGCTGCCCGCGGTGCGGGCACCTCCCGTGCGGATGCGAGCCTCGATGACGACGGACATCCGAACGCCGGCCGAGGAGGACCGCGACCAGGTCGTCGACCTGCTCCGCACGTCGCTGAACTTCACGCGCGCGTGGGCGGACGACCGCGGACCCGTCATGCCGCTGCCGGACTACCGCTGCGCCTACGTGGACGGCCGGATCGTGGCGGCCGCGGCCGGCTACCGGTTCCGCCAGTGGTTCGGCGGACGCGACCTGCCCATGTCGGGCATCTACGCGGTGGCGACGCTGCCCGAACATCGCGGCAACGGGTTGGCGAGCGCCGCGGCGCTCCAGGTCATGCGCGAGGCACGCGACGCCGGGGTGCCGGTGAGCGCGCTCTACCCGGCGGTCGTCCGACCGTACCGCCGTCTCGGCTACGAGCTGGGCGGGTCGTTCTGCGAGCATCGCCTCGCCCTCGACGCCATCCCGTCCGACCTGGGTGAAGGCCTGCCCGTCGTCGAGCTGCTCGACCCCGAACGAGACGTGGAGGGCCTTCGGGCGTGCTACCGGGAGTCGGTCCGGCACGGCAACGGGCCGCTCGAACCGACCGACGACGCGTGGTGGACGCGACGGATCCTGCGCCCGTTCGGTGAGGGGATCTCACGAGCGGTGGTGGTCCGTGGATCCGACCGATCGATCGAGGGGTTCGCCGCGTTCCGCTACACGGACGCCGAGGGCGGTCACTTGGACATCGACTTCGGGCTGGAATGCCTGGCGTTCGCCGCCACGTCGGATCGCGCGATCCGCGCGATCCTCGCCTACTTCCGGTCGTTCCGGGGCGTGGGCATCTGGGTGCAGTGGTGCGGACCGCCGGAGGACCCCATCGCGATGCTGCTGCCCGAGCAGAACATCGCGACGCCGTTCCGGTACAGATGGATGTTCCGCGTGCTCGACGTCCGACGCGCCCTGGCCGAACGCGGGTATCCGCCGATCGACGCCGACGTCGTCGTCGCGGTCGACGACCCGCAGTTCCCGGAGAACGCCGGACCGTGGCGGTTGGCCGTTCGAGGCGGCGAGGCGACCGTCGAGCCCGCCCCCGCCGTCGACGGGCGGCCGCTGTCGATCGGCACGTTGTCGAGCCTGTTCACCGGGTTCCTGCGGGTACCCGACGCGGTCCGACTCGGTCACCTGGACGCGAGCGATCCCGCCGTGCCTGCGCTGCAGCAGCTCCTGGTCGGCGCCGACCCGTGGTGTCCGTTCTTCTTCTAGCCGACGTGCGGACGGACGAGCCATGACCATCACCGTGCGCGCCGCGAGACCCGAGGATTGGAGCGCGGTCGCCGCGCTGCTCGTGGAGCTCGGACGTGGCGTGGCCGCCGGCACCGCCGAAGATCCGACCCACCGCATGCAGTTCGCGGGTCACTTGCGGCGGCTGGACAGCGTCACGCTGGTCGCGGAGGTGGACGGCGAGGTGGTCGGGGTCGTCGACATGGAGTATCACCAGCGCCTGGGCGACCATCGTCCGCAGGCCCGCGTGAACGACCTGGTCGTGACCGAGCGCGCCAGAGGGGCCGGTGTGGGCACCGAGCTGCTGAGCGGGGCCGAGACATTGGCTCGCAAGCGCGGCTGCTTCCGCATGGCGTTGGTGACGGCCGGATGGCGCGACGCGACGATCGCGTTCTACGTGCGTGAGGGGTGGGCCGACTACGGCAGATGGTTCGTGAAGCCCTTGGTCGAAGGCATCGGGCCGGGCGGGCAGGCGAACGACGACAACTAGTCCGAGCCAGACTAGGTACGGGCGTCGCGGGGCGGTCCCTCAGCCGAGGAACAGGTGCTCGGCGATCTGCACGGCATCCAGCGCCGCGCCCATGCGGAGGTTGTCGGCGCAGCTGAAGAGCGTGAGCGCGTCGTCGCGGCCGGGCACCTGACGGATCCGTCCGACCAGCGCGACATCCAGACCGGCCGACTCGAGCGGGCTCGGGTAGACGTCGTTCGCGGGATCGTCCTGGAGCTCGACGCCGGGCGCCGAACGCAACAGCTCGCGCGCCTCGTCCGGCGTGATCGGCCGGTCGAACTCGGCCACCAGCACGACCGCGTGACCCACCAGGACCGGGACACGGACGGCCGTGGCCACGACGTGCAGGTCGGGGATGCCGAGGATCTTCCGGTGCTCGGCCATGATCTTCGCTTCCTCGCCCGTGTAGCCGTCGGGACCGAACTCACCGATCTTGGCCACGACGTTGAAGGCGATCGTCTTGCCGAACACCTCACCGACGGGAAGCGAATCGGCGTCGGGATGACCGAGCTCCTCCATCTGGCCCTGGAGCTTGCCGACCTGCTCGACGAGCTCGCGGGTTCCCTTCCATCCGGCGCCGGACACGGACTGGTAGGACGAGATCATCAGCGAGCGGAGACCCGCCGCGCGATGGAGCGGGCCGATCGCCAGCAGCGCGGTGATCGTGGTGCAGTTCGGCACGGCCACGATCTTCGGATGGCCGTCGAGCGCCTCGGGGTTGACCTCGGGGATCGACAACGGCACGTCGGCGTCCATGCGGAAGGCGCTGGAGTTGTCGATGCAGGTCGTTCCCGCTGCGGCCGCCTCGCGGACGAAGGAACGAGCGACGCCCGCACCGGCCGAGACCAGCGCCACGTCCACCCCGCTGAGCGCCGGAAGGGAGAGCTCGCCGACCTCGTGGTCCTCGCCGCCGAACCGCACGCTCCGCCCCACGGAGCGCGACGAAGCGAGCGGGACGAACGCGTCGACGGGGAAGCTCCGCTCCTCGAGGATGCGGGTCATCTCCCGGCCGACGGCACCGGTGGCTCCGACGACCGCGACCTTCATAGGCCTTTCATCGTACCGGGCGAGCGGCGGAGGTCAGCGGAACCGCCACGATCGAAGCATCTGCGCGAGATCGCTCGGCGTGTGCGTCGAACGCCTTCGCCGAGTCCGCGAACTGGAGCCGCCACGCGACGCCGTCGCGTTCGAACACGACCGTCCGGGCCTTGACGGCGCCGGAGGATCCCAAGGTCGCGTCCCATCGCAGCGCGTCGACGCCCGCCACCGTGAGTGACCGCATCTCCTCCGTGTCGAGGCCGTTGTCGGTCTGCAGCCGGCGAACGTCGCCGGCGTACGCGGGAAGGTCGCGTCCGGTCTCGACCGCCTGGATCATGAGCGTCGTGTCGGCGTCGAGCCGGATCAGCTGGTCGGCGGGGAGCTCCCCGCCGACCGGCACGGCCAGGCGCCAGTCGGGCGGAGCTGTGATGCAATAGCCGAACCGCTCGGAGGTGACGTTCGCGTCCTGGCAGAGCACGGGACGCGTGGCCCAGGACAGGAGGAACGCTCCCGTTCCGAAGAACGCGACGACGAGCACGATGCCGATCGCCAGCGGTGCTCGCGACGGTCGAGCCTCCGGGGCAGACGGGATGGCTTCGGGCTCGTGTCCGGGAGGCGGAGGGATCTGCGGCGGAACGGGTGCGGGGGGTGGGGGCGGAAGGCTCACGTCGCGACGTCGGGCCTGGCTCCGTCACGATCCAGTTCGAACCGGGCGTGGATGGTGCGCACGGCTCGCTCGGCGTCTGCTTTCCGGATCACGCAGGAGATGCGGATCGGCGAGGTCGAGATCATCTCGATGTTGATGCCCTCGGCCGCCAATGCATCGAAGAGGTCTGCCGCCACGCCCGGGTGGGCCTTCATGCCCGCTCCCACGAGCGACACCTTCGAGATCTGGTCGTCGATCGAGAACCGCGTCGCGTCGATCTCCTTCACGACGCGCTCCATGACCGACTGCAGGCGGGGGATGTCCGCGAGCGGAGCGGTGAACGACAGGTCGGTGGCGCCCTCGTGCGACACGTTCTGCACGATCATGTCGACGCTGATGCCCTCGCCGGCGATCGCGCGGAACACCGTCGCGGCCACGCCGGGCCGGTCCGGCACGCGATCGAGCGTGACCTTGGCCTCGTCGTTGTCGAGCGCCACGCCCGAGATCAGCACGCCTTCCATCTGCGCTTCGTCCGCCTCCTGCACCCACGTGCCCGGCACGTCATCGAACGAGGACCGCACGTGGAGCTTCACGCCGTGGCGCCGAGCGTACTCCACCGACCGCGAACTCAGGACCTTCGCGCCCGCGGCCGAGAGCTCGAGCATCTCTTCGTAGGAGATCGTCTGGACCTTCCGCGCGGCCGGTTCGATCCGGGGATCGGCGGTGAACACGCCTTGCACGTCGGTGTAGATCTCGCAGACCTCGGCTCCGGTCGCGGCCGCCATGGCCACAGCGGTCGTGTCGGAGCCGCCGCGGCCGAGCGTGGTGATGTCGTAGTTCGTGGACAGGCCCTGGAAGCCGGCGACGATGACGACGTTGCCCTCTCCCAGCGACTCCAGGATCCGCTTGGGCCGGATCTCGACGATCCGCGCCGCCCCGTGCTGCGTGTCGGTGATGATGCCGGCCTGCGATCCCGTGTACGACGCCGCCCTGCAGCCGCGCGCGTTGATCGCGATCGCGAGCAACGACATGGCGATGCGCTCGCCGGCCGTGAGCAGCATGTCCAGCTCGCGAGGGTTCGGGATGGGTGCGATCTGCTTCGCCATCGCGAGCAGGTCGTCCGTGGTGTCGCCCATGGCCGAGACGGCGACCAGGACGTCGAACCCGTCCTCCTTGGCGCGGACCACCCGGTCGGCGACGGCCTGGATCCGCTCGGTCGTGCCGACCGAGGTTCCTCCGTATTTCTGCACGATGATGGGCACGCTCGGCGGACCTCCGTTGGCGATCCGGGCCAGCGTAGCAGCGGCCTCAGGCCGGATCGGCCAGGTTCGGATCGGGTAGCCCGAGCGCGTCGCGGAGGAACCGCACCTGGAGCAGGAGCAGGTTCTCGGCGACCTCCGGCTGGCTGGGCGCGTGGGTGATGCCCGAGAGCGGGATCACCGAGTGGAACCGGCCCGCCTCCAACAGCGCCTTCGACAGACGAAGCGTGTTCGCGACGTAGACGTTGTCGTCGGCGAGGCCGTGGATCAGCAGGAGGGGCCGGCGAAGGTTCGGCGCGTCGTCGATCAGGCGGTACCGGGCGTACGCCTCGATCTCGGCGTCGGGCATCCCCAGGTACCGCTCGGTGTAGTGCGTGTCGTAGAGCTCGCCGTCCGTTACCGGCGCGCCGCTCACCGCGGCGTGGAACACGTCGGGCCGGCGCAACACGGCCATCGCCGCGAGGAACCCACCGAACGACCAGCCGCGGATCGCGACGCGTTCGAGATCGAGGAACGGGTACCGCTCCGCTGCGGCGTGCAGCCCTTCGACCTGATCCTCGAGCACGGGGTCCGCGAGGTTCCGATAGACCTCCCGGTCCCACCACGGCCCGCGTCCCGGGGTCCCGCGCCCGTCGATCACGAGCACGGCGAACCCCTGGTCCGCGAACCACTGCGACTCGAGCTGTAGCGTGAGGACCTTCTGTACCACCGCGAGATGGGGACCGCCGTAGGGGTCGAGCAGCACCGGCAGCGGAGCGTCGGGCTCGGCGCCGCCGGGCGTGAAGAGCGCCATCCGGAGGTCCCGCGCACCACCGACGAAGAACGACGGGGTCGCGAAGAGCACGGGTGTCTCCGAGGTCGACGCGATCGTGCCGACGCGATCGCCGTCGACGAGCACGTCGGTGGTCGGCAAGCCGGTCATCGTGGCCGAGGTGAGGACGGTGACGTTCGAGCCGACCACGGCCGTATGGACACCCGGCTCCTCCGTGAGACGGGTCAGCCCGCCTGCTGCGTCGACCCGCCACACGTGCGTCTCGGTTGGGTCCTCGTTCGCGCGGAATACCACGGCGTCGCCGACATCCAGGACCTGCGCCACCTGCAGGCCGACGGGGGTTACCGGCTCGTCGTCGAACGTCAGGTGCTTGGTGTCGTCGCCATCCAGCGTGCGGACGAGGCGGCCGTCGGCGAGCCACGCAGGGACCCCCACCGTGATGTCGAGCCATCGGTCGTCGTGATCCTCGCGCACGAGCTCTGCCTCGCCCGTGTCCGGATCGACCCGCAGGATCCGCATCGTGCGCTGATCCCGCGACTCCACCAGCAGGGTCAGCGGGCCCTGCATGTTCCACACGACGTTCACGAGGTAGGGGAACGCCTCGCGATCCCACACGACGTCGACGAGTCCGCCGTCCAGGTCGACGATCGCGAGCGTGACGACGGCGTTGTCGGTTCCCGCGCCCGGATAGCGGACCGGACGCGACGCCGCTTGTGGATCGACCGGCGCGGCGATGTGCCAGACCTGCACGGGACGTTCGTCGACGCGCGCGGCCGCGAGTCGCGCCCCGTCCGGGGACCACCAGTAGCCTCGCTGGCGCTCCATCTCCTCGGCGGCGACGAACTCCGCGAGCCCCCAGGTCACGTCGAGGTCGGGATCCGACGCGAGCTCGCGGTCATTCGTGCCGTCCGCGTCCACGACATGCAGAGCTCCGCCAGCTACGTACGCGATGTGCCGTCCGGACGGATCGGGCCGCGGATCGAACGGGTCCTCGGCGTCGATGTGCAACGGACGCGCCCCTCCGTTCACGAGGTCGGCCATATGGAGACCGCCGTCCATCGCGAACGCCGCGATCGAGCCCGCGCGATCGGTCGCGTAGTCGGTGACGCCGGTCAGGGATTCGCGTCGTCGCTCCCGGCGATCCCGCTCCTCGGCCGAGAGGTGCTCCTCGCCCGATCCGGATGGATCGAAGACCAGGCGCTCGGTCCTCGATGCGACGTCGAAGACCCAGAGGCAGCCGACCGGATCATCGCTCGCCCGGGAGCGGAGGAACGCCACGCGCGATCCGTCCTCGGCCACGGTGAACGTCCGCGGACGTCCCAACGTGTAGCGACGGGTCCGGGCCTGCTGCCGCGGGAAGGTGTCGGTCGGGAACTGCTGCGTCGGCCACGAGGCGTCTCCCTCAGGAGTCGAGCTGCGTGTCACAGCGGCTGATGTCTGCGGCATGGTACGGGCAGAACGGCCGGACCAGCCGCGAGTCGCCGGACGAGAGGGAGGTCGTGAGCACCGAACGCACCGACACCGAGCTGCTCCTGGCGTCGCGGGAGGACCCCGACTCGTTCACCGAGCTCTACCGGCGACACGCGGAGGACATCCTGCGGTATTTCGCGCGCCGGACGCTCGACCCGGAGGCGGCCGCCGAGCTCACGGCGGAGACGTTCGCGCAGGCGTTCGCGTCACGGCAGACCTACACGGACACGGGGGTGAACGGCGTGGCATGGCTCTACGGGGTGGCGCGGCACCAGCTCGGGCGGTTCTTCCGTGCCGGCCGCGTGGACTCCGCCGCTCGCCGACGACTCGGGATGCCGGAGCGGCCGCTCCCCCCCGAGGACTACGAACGGATCGAAGACCTCGTCGACTTCGTCCCCATCAAGGACGCGCTCGTCGAGGCCCTGGAGACGCTCTCGAAGGACCAGCGCGAGGCGCTGACGCTCCACGTCATCGACGGCCTGGCGTACCCGGACGTGGCGCGCAAGCTCGCGTGCACCGAGGACAACGCGCGCCAGCGCGTGAGCCGCGGACTGCGGCGCCTGGCGATCGTGCTGCAGGAGCGCGGGCTCCGGCCCGCCGCGGAGGTGGAGACCCGATGAAGAGCGACATCAAGTACCTCACGCTCCTCGAAGACGACCTGCGACAGGCGAGCATGCGTGAGGCGTGGCGCGCGGCGGCACCGCCGGCGCGGCGTCGCTCGTGGCACGCGTGGGGAACGTTCGCGGCCGCATCCATCGGCTTCCTCGTGGTCGCCGGGCTGATCGGGCTGATGGTGACGAACGGAGGTCTCGCCGGTTCGGCAAGCGACAACGTGGGCAGCCTGCCCTCCACGTCTCCTGCCGGTCGTAACCCATTCCCCGACGGTGGCGTGGGTGCATCGGGTGCAACCGGTTCATCGGACGGCGGCTCGGGCTCAGGTGGAGCGGGAGTGCCTCGATCCCATCCGGCCCCCGGCGAGCAACCGGGCGACGTCTCGAAGATCATCCGCAACGGCTCGATGTCGATCCAGCTCGAGAAGGGCGGCTTCTCCGCAGGGTTCGCCGCCGTGACGCGCATCGCGCGGAACAACGGCGGGTTCGTGCTCTCGTCGCAGATCCGAGGGCAGCGTCGCGGGACACTCGTCCTCCGCATCCCGGCCAAGCGGTTCGACGACGCGATGCTCGCGCTGCGCAACGTCGGCGTGGTACAGGCGCAATCCATCTCCGGCAGGGACGTCACCGCGCAGTACATCGACCTGACCGCGCGGCTCCAGAACGCGATCCGGCAGCGGACGGTGCTCCGCAACCTGATGGCACAGGCCACGACGATCCGGGAGACGATCACGGTGCAGAACCGTCTCAGCCAGGTGGAGCTGCAGATCGAGCAGATCCAGGGTCAGCTGAACTTCATCCAGGACCAGGTCGCCGAGGCGACGGTGCACGTGGAGTTGCATGAGAAGGACGCCGCACAGGTCCCGCAAACGAACACCGTCGAGAACCCGAGCCTCGGGAGCGCATGGGACCGATCGATACAGGGGTTCTTGAACGTCGTGTCGGCCGTGGTGATCGGGCTCGGCTACCTGATCCCGATCGCGGTCCTCGCTCTCGTCATCTGGCTCCTCACGGTTGCAGTGCGCCGGCGTCGCGGAGCCAGCTGAGCGCCCGGTAGCGCTCGGCGGCGATCGACGCGATCGCGGCGTCGTCGTCCACCCGGCCTTCGGTCGCGCCGAACCACGCGTCCGCCTCCATCCACGCCCGATCGAGATCGTCGTCCTGGCGGAGCAGCCCCTCGGCACGGAAGCCGGACACCGACCCGTACCGCATGATCGCGTCGTCCAGCACGGTTTGATCGAACTCCCGATCGTACGGAGGCATCTCCGCCACGTGTTGGAGCGCCCAGAGCAGCGCGCCCAGAGATTCCTTGCGCCACATCGCGTCCGCGGTGGCGCCCTTGGGCCACGAGCCGGACGGAGCGTCGAAGAGACCTCGCTCGACGTCGGTCAACGCATCGTGCAAGCCCTCGCGGCCGAACCATCGGTCGGTCTCCTGCCGAGCCGACTCCCCTTGCCGGATCCGCAAGGGATCTCCGTCGGTGTTCGCGATCACGTGCTCGATGTAGCCGCGACGCACGAGCGCGTAGAGGACGAGCGCGCGGTTGGCGACCTGGACGGCGGTCGGCCGCGCGCCGGCCATCACATCTCGCGGCGGCCTTCGAGGGCCTGAGAGAGCGTCACCTCGTCGGCGTACTCCAGGTCGCCGCCCGACCGGCAGCCCGCTCGCCAGGCGCGTCACGCGGATCCCGCCGGCTTCAGCAGCGCGGCGACGTACATCGCGGTCGCGTTGCCCTCGAGGTTCGGGTTGGTCGCCAGGATGACCTCGGTGACGTGGTCGCGCTCCACGCGGTCCAGGAGCTCCTGTACGCGGAGGTCCTCCGGCCCGATGCCGTCGAGCGGGCTGATGGCGCCACCCAGGATGTGATAGCGGCCCTTGATCAGGCGAGGCCTTCTCGATCGTCGCCGCGTCCTTCGGCTCCTCGACGACGCACAGGACGGTAGCGTCGCGCGAAGCATCGCCGCACACGCGGCAGAGGTCGCCCTCCGCGACGTTGCCGCATTCCCGGCAGAACGCGATGCGGTCCTTCGCCTGGACGATGGCGGCGGCGAGTCGCTTGGCATCCTCGGCGGGCGCCTTCACCAACCAGAACGCCAGCCGCTGCGCGGACTTGGGTCCGACGCCGGGCAGCCGCGCCAGCTCGTCGATCAGCTCCTGGATGGGACCTTCGTACGCCACGGCTAGTCCCCGGGTTCCGACGCGTCGGCCGTCACCTGCGCGCCGAACATCTCCTGCACGCGACGCAGGGCCTCCTCGTCCGACGGCGGACTCCTCGTCGTCCACGATCTCGAGCAACGTCGGCTCGACCGCGTCTCGCGCCTCGCGGACGACGCACACGATCGCGGGGCGGATGCCGAACAGATCCGTCAGCGCCTTGCTGCAGCTCGGCCGTCTTGCCCATGACCTTCTCGACCGTGAACGTCTTCGCCGGCGGGAACGCCAGCTCCAACGTCTCCCCGTCGTACGTCGCCACGGTCGAGCTCTCGAGCGACGCCTTCAGGATCATCTGCCGGGTCGACTGCAGGTGCTCCATCAACGACGGCCACCCCCGCCTGAGCATCGCCACGTCGACCGACCCCGCATCCGCGGCATGCACCTGCGTCTGCACCCCGTCCTCGGCAGCGACCGGAGGCTCGGCAGCGACGGTCGGGGTCTCGCTCGGGGCGACTATTGCGCTGCTCGCCGCTTCGCGGCTCCGCTGCTCAGGGTCGCCCCTCCGCGATCCCCCTCCCTCCGCACTCGCACCTTCGGGCGTGGCCTCATCCGGTGCTCCAACGGTGGAAGGTGCGTCGGTAAGCGGCGACCCTGAGGACCGGAGCTCCGAAGGAGCGAGGACCGGAATAGTCGCCGCGTCCGACGCGCCGCCCGCCGGACCACCTGAACCAGAGGCAACGTCGAGGTTCGCCAGGCGTTCGAGGCGTTCGAGGCGCGCGACGACGCCGGCGGGGTTCGGATCGGTCTCCGGGATCGTGGCGCGCACCAACGCGAGCTCCAGGGAGAGGCGAGGCGACGTGGTCCAGCGCATGTCGTTCTGGGCGGCGAGCAACAGGGAGATGACCCGGGCGAGCTCGCCGGGCGTGAACTTCTCGGCCTGCACGCGCAGCTGTTCGTACCCGTCGGCCTGGATGTCGAGGAGGTCGTCCTGTCCGGGAGCGGTCTTGACCAGCAGGAGGTTCCGGAAGTGCGCGAGCGCCTCCGCCGTCACGTTGCGGATGTCCTGGCCGTCCTGCACCAAGCCGGTTGACGATCTCGAACGTCGTGCGGGCGTCACCGACCGCGACCGCGTCGGCGAGCTCGTGCTGCACCTCGCCGCGCGGCGCACCGAGGAGCGACTGGACCACGGCGTCGTCGATGGTCTCGCCGCCCATCACGCTGGCCTGGTCCAGCAGGGAGAGCGCGTCGCGCGACGACCCCTCGGCCTGGCGCGCGATCGCCGAGCGCGGCGGAGTCCGTGAGCGTGCCGCCCTCGGCCGTGGCGATGGCCTGCAGCTGCGCCGCGAGCGTCTCCATGGTGAGCCGCCGGAAGTCGAACCGCTGGCAGCGCCCGACGATGGTCGCCGGCATCTTGTGCGGCTCGGTCGTCGCCAGGACGAATCGCACGCCGGCAGGCGGCTCCTCGAAGACCTTCAGCAGCGCGTCGAACGCCTCACGGGACAGCCGCTGCGCCTCGTCGATGATGTAGACCTTCTCGCGTCCCATCGCCGGGGCGGTAGGAGCGCGTTCGCGGAGCTCGCGGGCATCCTCGACGCCGCCGTGCGACGCCGCGTCGATCTCGACGACGTCCAGGTGCTGGCCCTCGCGGATGGCGACGCACTGCGTGCAGACCCCGCACGGCTCGGCCGTCGGACCGTTCTCGCAGTTGACCATCTTCGCCAGGATCCGGGCGGTGGACGTCTTGCCGGTCCCTCGCGGCCCGCAGAACAGGAACGCGTGGTGCAGGCGGTTCTCGCGGATGGCGCCGGTCAGTGCCCGGATGACGTGTTCCTGCCCCAGCACCTCGCTCGGTGTCTGCGGCCGGTACCGCCGGTACAGCGCCTGGTGTTGCTTGTCCTCCGCCACGTCGCTCCCACACTAGAGAAGTGACCGTGCACCCGTCGTCGACCACGGACGACTCGGGCGCTTCCCGGGCCGGTAGCTCCGGCCAGGCACCCCTACGGCACCCGCCAGCGCCCGCTTACGGCTGCTTCCTTCCGGATCTGACCGGGTTCGCAGGTTGGCGTCGCGTAGGACCCGAACCATCAACGCTCCGTGCCCAGAGCTGCCCCGGACCATCCGGGCCTCGGACGGGGATTCAGCCCCGCAGAAGCGGATTTCGGGTACAGGGCACCGCTGGCTCCCCGCCTAGCACGGTCACGCGGGCGAGTATACGCGGGTCCCCGGACAGGCCAGGACCGAAGCCCGGTCAGCCGGACCGGATCCAGACCTCCCACATCGCGACCTCGCGGAACCCGAGCCGTTCGTAGACAGATCGGGCCTGGGCGTCATCGGTATGGAGCCACGCCAGATCGGCCGGGAACGCTCTCGCGGCGATCACTGACAACGCGGAGGCGATCCCGCGACGACGGGCCGCCGGCACGACGGCGACACCGAAGATCCCGATCGCGCCCGCGTGCAGATAGGCGGCCGCCATCCCGACGGGCTCGTCGCCGTCCCACGCCACGAACGATCGGGCGCCGTCGCCGCCGTACGACGCGGCCGCGTAGAACCGCTCGGCGACCTCCGGTTCGGAGCCGAACCCGTCCTGCTCCACGCGCGCGATCGCGGCCGCGCCCCGTCGATCGGTGACCGGCTCCACGCGGATGCCGTCGGGAAGATCGATCTCCGGCAGGTCCACGACGTCGACCGCCATGCCCGGCCACGCGAAGAGCCGCGTGAGCCCCACCTCGCGGATCGCGCGATCCACCGAGGGGTGCCGTCCCACCGCGATGTCGACGCCGAGCGGACGATCCCGTTCGCGGAACGCCTCCTCGGCGGCCGTGAACGCCGCGACCGGATCCTCCGGCTCCGAGATCACCAGGACCGAGTTCACGGGCGGATCGGGAACGTTAGCGAACGCGAGCAGGAGGCCGTCGATCTCCATGACCTCGGCCCCTTCGACATTCGCCCGTCGCAGCCGTTCGGCCGCCGCGAACCCCAACGCGATCCGCTCACCGACGTCGTCCACGGCCGGAGTCTCGCAGGTAGCCTTCCGCGATGCTTCCGATCGCGGCGGTGCTCGTCGACTTCGACGGGACGGCATGCTCGAGCGACGTCGCCGAGCTCCTGCTGACGGTGTTCGGCGACCCGTCGTGGCCCGAGTACGACGACGCCGTCGACGCCGGCGAGATCGGATTGCGCGACGCGATCCAGGCGCAGGATGCGTTGCTCCGGGCGACCGGTGACGAGCTCGTCGCGTACGCCGTCGAGCACTGTCCCTTGGACCCGACGTTCCCGTCCTTCGTCGACTGGCTGGCCGCGAACGGCATCCCGCTCGCGCTCGTCTCGGACGGATTCGGCTTCTACATCCGGCCGATCCTCGAGGCGGCCGGCCTGGGCGCGCTCACCGTCTTCTCCAACGAGCAGGTGTGGGGCGTCGACGGCCGGCCGGGCGGTATGCGATTCGTGAACGGCCACGAGGTCTGCGTCGGGTGCGGGACGTGCAAGATGAACGCGGTGCTCCGCTACCGGGAGGCGCACGGTCCGGTCGGGTTCATCGGCGACGGGCAGTCGGATCGATACGGAGCGATCTACGCCGACATGACGTTCGCGAAGGGCGAGCTGGTCGACCATTGCCTGCGCGACGGCGTTCCGTTCGTGCCGTGGAACGACTTCGACGACGTGCGGCGCTCGCTCGAGGCGACCCGGGCGCCGCCGGGATCGGCCGCGCCGCTAACCTGTCCCGGATGGACGACCTCCTAGCGCCGCTCGAAGGGCTCACGGCCCGCGCGCTCACGTTCGACGACGTCGACGACGTGATCGCGCTCGCCAACGCGTGCGAGCTGCACGACGTCGGATATCCGATGTGGGAGCGGGAGGACCTGACGTCGGACTTCCGCCTCCCCGGCGTGGACCCTCGGGTCGATTCGATCGGCGTGTTCGACGACGCCAGACTCATCGGGTGGGCGTTCTTCCCCACCGACCGCAGCGCATGGGTGGACGTCCATCCGGACGCTCGAGGTCGAGGGATCGGGACATGGCTCCGGACGTGGACCGAGACGAGAGCCCGCGAGCGAGGGACGGCCCGCGTCGGTCAGTCGATCAACGACCGCGTGGCCGACGCGATCCGGCTGCTCACCGACGCGGGCTACACCCCCCGGTACACGTCGTGGATCCTGACGATGGACCACCCGGAGCGTCCCGCGGATCCCGCGCCGCCCGAGGGCGTGACGCTGCGAGCGTTCCGGCCCGGGGACGAGGACGAGGCCTTGCAGATGTTCGAGGACGCGTTCGCCGAGGTGCCGGGCCGGCCCGCGTCGACGTTGGCCACCTGGCGGACGATGACGATCGAACGGGACGGCTTCGCCCCGGACGGATCTCGTGCTCGCCGAGCTCGACGGCGAGATCGTCGGGGGTGCGTTCCTGATCGACTCGGACGAGACCTGGGTGGACAAGTTCGCGGTCCGTCGGGACCAGCGGAACCGCGGGATCGCCCGCGCGCTCTTACAGGTCGCGTTCCAGCGATCGTTCGACCGCGGCTACGCGGTCACGTCGCTCTCCACCGATTCCGACCGGAGCGCGATCACGTTCTACGAGCGCGTCGGCATGAAGATCCGCGAGTCCTACACGCACCTCGCGATCGATCTCTGAGCTGTCTGGCGGTGGCCGAGGGATTCGAACCCTCGGGAGAGTTGCCCCCCCACGCGCTTTCCAGGCGCGTCCCTTCGGCCGCTCGGGCAGGCCACCGAGACGAGTCTAGCGGGCGGTCTCGCTCGGCCTCGGCGCGGGCCGGCGCCTCAGACGCTTCGATCGAGGAGCGCCGCGTACGCGTTGCGGCCGACCGGTCGCAGGTGGTAGCCGTCGCTGTAGAACCAGCCGACGTGGTACCGACTGAGGCCGTACCAGTCGATGATGGAGACGTTGTCGTGACGGTGCGCGCACGCGCGCAGGCGCGCGTTGTTCGGGTCGCGATACGAGCGCGGCACCTTCACGGTCACCAGGAAGATCCGGCGATCGGGTCCCGCCACCCGCACCAACGCATCGCAGTCGGCCCCGTCGATCAGGCCGTTCGTCCCCAGGTGCACGATCACGTTCACGGGCAGATGTCCACCGGCGGCGAGCTCTCTGACGAGCGGCGCCACATCGCGGAACTGCCTGCTGACCTGCGCGTTCACGCGGAACCCCCGGGCGATCAGGTCGTCGCGGGCGCCGAGCATGACCGAGTCACCGATCGCGTAGCGCCCCGCCGGGATGCCCGCGAGCGCGGGCGACGCAGACAGCAGCACGCTCGTTGCGATGAGCGTTCCGAGGACGACGTGGAGGGAACGGGACGAGCGCATGTGCCGACCATGGTAGGCGCCGAGCAGAGCAGAAGGGCGGGCCCGGAGGCCCGCCCTCGATGGCGGAGGCGGCGTGATTTGAACACGCGAGGGGCGGTTTAGACCCCTAACCGCTTTCGAGGCGGTCCCGTTCGTCCGCTCCGGCACGCCTCCGTCGCCGAGTCTAGCAAGCGCCTTATGAGCGCCCTGATGTCGGGTGGCGGCGGGCGCTCGACCGTGGCAGGATGCCGTCCACGAGAGGAGGCCTCCGGTGGACGCCAAGCGCTTGGAAACGCTCCCACTGTTCCGCGATCTCTCGCGCAAGGAGCGCGATCAGATCTCGCGGTGGACGGACGAGATCGACGTTCCCGCCGGGTACCACCTGCTGGAGCAGGGGCGCCTGCCGCACGAGTTCTTCGTCCTCGAGACCGGGACGTGCGCCGTCACCAAGGACGGCGAACACCTGACTGACCTCGGCCCCGGAGACTTCTTCGGCGAGATCGCGATCATGGAACACGACCGCCGGACAGCGACGGTCGTCGCGAACACGCCGGTCACCGCCGTCGTGATGCTGGCGCGCGACTTCGAGACGATGGCCGGCGTCATGCCGCACGTGGCCGAGCAGATCCACGCCGCGATCCGCGCACGCATGCAGCGCTGACGACGTCTGACGCCGGGCCGTTACCGCCGGTCGCGGAAGAACGCCCGGAGGAGTTCACCGCACTCGTCCTCGAGCAGCCCGCCGGTCAACGCCACGCGGTGGTTCAGTCGTTCGTCCTGGAGCAGGTTCCCGAGCGAGCCGGCGAACCCGGCCTTCGGGTCGAGCGCGCCGAACACGACCCGGTCGATCCGGGCCAGCACGCTCGCGCCCGCGCACATGGCGCACGGCTCCAACGTGACGTACAGGGTGCATCCGTCCAAGCGCCAGGAGTCCGAGAGGTCGCTCGCCTCTCGGAGCGCGAGCACCTCGGCGTGCGCGGTCGGATCCTGCATCCGCTCGCGCGCGTTGCCGGCCGCGACCAACAGCTCGCCGTCCCGCGCGATCACCGCGCCCACCGGGACGTCGCCGGAGTCCAGGCAGGCCTCGGCCTCCTCCAGTGCGCGTCGCATCATCCGTTCGTCGAACGCCAACTGGTCTGACACGGACTAGTACGCCCCGATCTCGCGGAGCCGGTCGTCGCTGATCCCGAAATGGTGCGCCACCTCGTGGGCCACCGTATGCGCGATGATGCGCCGCAGCCGCTCCTCACTCCCACGCGCGATCTGCTCGATCGGAGCGCGATACAACGTGATGTGGTCCGGAAGTGCTCCGGCGTAGTTGCTCCCCCGTTTCGACAGCGGCACGCCGTGATAGAGCCCGAGGAGCCCGGGCTGATCCGGCGGGGGCAGGTCCTCGACGAAGACCTCCACGTTGTCCATCGCCTCGTGGACCCACTCCGGCAGGCCGTCGACCGCCTCGGCGGCGAGGTCCATGAACCGTTCCTCGGGGGTCACACGGCCAGCCTAGGGGTGGGATCGGGGAGACGTCAGCCCTGGGACCCGTGGTCGTGGCGCATCCACACGTAGCCCAACAACGGCTCGAAGCGCGACTTCATCGCCTCGCCCGACACCGTGAACCCGCGGCGCGACAAGGACACGTCGCTCGCCTCCATCAGCCGCTGGTCTTCCTCGAGGGTGACGTTCCAGCGCAGCTGACCTCGGGACGTGTAGCGGCGAACGAACGCATCCAGTCCGTGATCCGACGGGTCATGCCGTGTCCCGACGACGGTGATGCGCCCGTGCGCGCCGAGGGCCAAGGCCACCGGCTGCGCGGCTCGCGACCACGTCGAGCCCCATCGCCGGGTCCACACCGGATCGCCCTCGAGCGTGAGACTGCTCAGCCAGGCGCGTCCGGGCCGCCCGTACCGCCAGCCGACCGGGACGCCGTCCACGACCGCAGAGACCACCAGCGCCTTGCCCCGGACCGCCGCGTCGGCCTCGAAGTGCTGATCGCGATATGCGGTTGCCGGATACGTCCGCGACCAGATCGGGCGCCCGTTCGCATCGAGGGCCTGGATGAACAACTCGTGGGGAGCGGCGACCTCCTCCGACTCCGGACCGAGCGCCGCCCAGCCGACCACGTATGACCGACCCCCCGAACCGATAGCGACCGCATCGGCGTCGTCGCTGTAGACGCCGAGCCCTGGAGCTTCGAACGGGCTCCGCCACCGATGCGAGCCGTCGATGCCGAACGCGCGCACCCAGCCATCGATGATCCGGAAATCGCCGCAGCACCCCTCGAACCGTCCGGCCAGCACGACCTGATCCCGGGACACCGCCAGACCGGTCGGGGCGTCGGCCGTTCGTCCGTGCCGCCAGCCGCGCTCGAACCGAGACCATCGCAGATCGCCATCGGCCGTATAGCTGCGCAGGAACCACGCACCTCCCTCGAAGTGGGAAGCGACGCTGCCGGCGAGATACACCGAGCCATCGGATCCGATGGAGACGTACTCGCCGGACACGCGGTCTGCCCCGCGTGGCGACCAAACCCGGGTCCAAAGCGCGGATCCGTCGGGACCGAGCTTTCGCAAGACGGCGGCCGGCTCATCCGCGGTCCGCGTCCCGGTGACGTAGGTGGCCCCGGATCGATCCATCGCGACGGAGCCGCCGGACAGGTCGATCGGGAGCGTCACGGTCCAGCCGGAAACGGGCCGGCCCGCCGGCGAGGCATCCGCCGGCACGAGGTCGATCGCATACACCAGCAGGATCGTCGCCAGCGCTATCGAGCAGATAGATCCGCGACGCATCGGTGACGCACCTCCTACCACCATCGTACGAGCCGCGGCGGTTCAGCAGATACGCGGGAGTTGATCGCCCGCGAGCATGATCAGCGGGCGGGTGGCGCCCAGCCCGGTCCGGACCCGGACGGCGACCGGCGGGTCGCCGACCTCGCCGATCACCGCGGCCTGTGCGCCGAGCGGATCGGCAGCGCGCGGCCGCGAGGACCGCGTCGGCGTCGCCGGGCGCGACGATCGCGACCGCGACGCCCTCGTTCGCCACGTAGAGCGGATCGAGCCCGAGCATCTCGCACGCGGCGTAGACGGCCGGCAGGACCGGGACGTCGGCGCCGGTCACGGACATCGAGACCGCGCTCGAGCCGGCCAGCTCGTTCAGGACGCTCGCCACGCCCCCGCGCGTGGCGTCGCGCAGGCAGCGGACGTCTCCCGCGGCGAGCATCGCGCTGCACGAGCGACGTGAGCGGCGCCGAATCGGAGACGACGTCCGTCTCGAACGCGATCCCGGCCCTGCGCGACATCACCGCGACGCCGTGCGACCCGATCGGACCGGTCACCAGGATCGCGGTCGCCGGGCCGCGCGCGCTCGGGTCCGACGTCGACCCCATCCGGGATCAGCCCGACGCCGGACGTGGTGATGTAGAGGCCGTCGGCCGCGCCGCGCTCGACGACCTTCGTGTCGCCGGTGACGAGCCGGACCCCGGCGCGCACGCACGCGTCCGCCATGGACGTGACGACCGCGCCCAGACGGTCCATGGCGAGCCCCTCCTCCAGGATCAGCGCCGCGGACAGCGCCAGCGGGACCGCGCCCATCATCGCGAGGTCGTTCACGGTTCCGTTCACGGCGAGCTCGCCGATGTTCGATCCGGGGAAGAACGCCGGCGTCACGACGAACCCGTCGGTCGTGAACGCGAGGCGCGACTCCGTCGGGGAGCGGCAGCACGGCGGCATCGCCCATGCGCGCGAGCTCGGGGTCGGCGCCGAACGCGGGCACGAACAGGTCGCTGATCAGCTGCTGCGTGAGCTTGCCGCCGCTGCCGTGGCCGAGCAGCACCGATGCGTCGGCGGGAAGCGGGACGGGACATCGCATGGCGAACTCCCGGATCTCGCGCTCCTCCACGTCGCTCACGCCGACGCTCCCTCGCGGGTCCGGCCCGCCAGGAAGTATGCGGCGCAGGCGCCCTCGGTGGACACCATCGGCGCGCCGAGCGGCGTCTCGGGCGTGCAGAGCGTGCCGAACGCCGGACAGTCGTGGGGCTTCGCGCGGCCGCGAAGGACGTCTCCCGCGATGCAGATCTCCGACTCGCTCGCCGGGACACCGCCCTCGTGCGGGAAGAGCCGCTCGGCGTCGTGCATCGCGTAGGCCTCGCGCAGACGCAGGCCGCTCGCCGGGATCACGCCGATGCCGCGCCACGCGCGGTCCGCCACCTCGAACACCTCGTCCACGACCGCGAGCGCGGCCGGGTTCCCGTCGCGCTGGACCGCGCGCACGTACTGGTTCTCGACCTCGGTCCGGCCCTCCTCGAGCTGGCGCACCAGCATCCGGATGCCTTCCAGCAGGTCGACCGGCTCGAACCCCGTGACCACCAGCGGGAACGCCGAAGTCCCGCGCGATCGGCTCGTACTCGCGCCATCCCTGGATCGCGCACACGTGACCGGGCGCGAGGAACCCCTGCACGCGGTTCCCCGGCGAGACGAGGATCGCCATGATCGCCGGCGGGACGAGCACGTGCGCCACGAGCAGCGCGAAGTTCGTCACGCCCAGGCAGCTTCGCCTGGCGGACGGCCATCGCGTTCGCGGGCGCGGTCGTCTCGAACCCCACGGCGAAGAACACGACGGTCTTGTCCGGGTTGCGTCGCGCGACCTCCAACGCGTCGAGCGGCGAGTACACGACGCGCGCGTCGCCACCGGCCGCGCGCGCGTGGAACAGGTCCTCGGACGAGCCGGGAACGCGCAGCATGTCGCCGAACGAGCACAGGATCGTGTCGGGCCGCTTCGCGATCGCGATCGCCTCGTCGATCAGCGCGACCGGCGTCACGCAGACCGGACACCCGGGCCCGTGCACCAGCTCGACCTCCTCGGGCAGGAGCTGGTCGATGCCCTGGCGGATCAGCGTGTGCGTCTGCCCGCCGCAGACCTCCATGATCGTCCACGGACGCGTCGCGATCCGCGCGATGTCGTCCAGCAGCGCGCGCGCAACGTCGTCGTCGCGGTACTCGTCGAGGTACTTCATGCGATCGCCTCCGGGCGGACGCCGTCGGGATCCTGCGGCAGGTCGATGTTCTCCAGGTTGTCCATCTCCTGGAGCAGCGCGTAGGAACGGGCTGCCTCCTCCTCGTCGACCACGCTGATCGCGAACCCCACGTGGATCACGACCCAGTGGCCGAGCCCGACCTCCGGCGCGTACTCCAGGCACGCCTTGCGCTGGATCCCCCCGAAGTCCACGGTCCCCATGCGGATCCCGTCCTCCTCGAAGATCTCGATCACCTTCCCCGGTACGCCGAGGCACATCTCAGACCGCCTCCCTCTGCGCGTTCGCGACGAGCACCTGGCCGAGCGCGATCCCGCCGTCGCCCACCGGAACCTCTCGGGGTAGGAACACACGGAACCCGATCCCCGTCAACCGGCGGACCAGCTCCGAGGTGAACAGGTCGTTGTGGAAGACCCCGCCGCCGAGCACCGCGCGGTCGAGGCCCGTGCGCTCACGGACGATCGCACATGCCCGCGCCGTGGCCTCCGCCAGCGCGGAGTGGAACCGGCCGGCGACCGACGCGGCCGGCCCGCCGAGATCGGCACGAGCACGGCGAAGAGGGCACGCGTGTCGATCTCGACGAGGTCGTCGACGATCCCGACGGGCACGCGGATCGAGCGTCGGTCCCGGCGGTTCGGCGCACTGTTCCAGGAGCATCGCGGGCTGCCCCTCGTACGTCGCGTCGCGGCAGACGCCGAGCAGCGCGGCGACGGCGTCGAAGAGGCGGCCGGCGGAGCTGGTCCACGGCGATCCGAAGCCCGAACGGAGCTGGCCAGCGGACGACCGCGGCCTCCGACTCCGGCGGACGCAGCCGCTCCTGTACCTCGTCGAGCACGCCGGCCGCCTCGGCGAACGCCATCGCCATCCGCCACGGATGGCGCGTCGCGCCGTCGCCGCCGGGCTGGCGCACCGGCCGCAGCCGGCCGACGCGCATCGAGCTCGCCGGCCGAGCACCGCAGGAGCTCGCCGCCCCAGATGGTTCCGTCGTCCCCGAGTCCCAGTCCGTCGAACGCGATCCCCAGCACCTCGCCCTCCAACCCGCACTCGGCCATCGTCGCGGCGATGTGCGCGTGATGGTGCTGCACCGCGACCCGCGGCAGCCCGAGCGCTTCGGCGAACCGCGTGCTCGCCAAGTCCGGGTGCAGGTCGTGCGCGACGAGCTCCGGCTCCACTCGGAAGACCTCGCGGTACGTGTCGAGCGCGCTCCGGTAGGCCGCCATCGCCTCCTCCGTGTCCAGGTCGCCGATGTGCTGCGAGAGGAACGCGCGTGTGCCGGTTGCGAGGCAGAACGCGCCGTGGAGCTCGGCCCCCACCCCGAGCGTCGGGACCCGGATCGGCGATGCGAGGTCGATCGAGGACGGCGCGAAGGACCGGGCGCGACGCGCCACCGACGGCCGTTCGTCCTGCGGCCGGACGCCAGACGACCGGGTCGTCGTAGCGGGCGACGATCGCGCGGTCGTGCAGGACGAACGCGTCGGCGATGCCGGCGAGACGGTCGAGCGCCTCGTCGTTCCCGATGCAGATCGGCTCGTCGCTCGCGTTGCCGCTCGTCATGACGAGCGGGCCCGATATCGCTCGGAGCAGCAGGTGGTGAAGAGGCGTCGCGGGGAGCATCGCACCGCAGCGGCGATGGCCCGGCGCGATGCCCGGCGCGAGCCGGCCGCGATCGCGCACCAGGACGATCGGGGCGCGCCACGACGTCAGCGCGGCAGCTCTCCTCGGCCGTCGGCTCGAACCAATGCCGCGCCGCCGCGAGCTCGGCCACCATCACCGCGAACGGCTTGTCCGGGCGCCGCTTCCGCCCACGGAGCAGCCGGACGGCCGCCGCATCGGTCGCGTCGCACGCAAGGTGGAACCCTCCGAGCCCCTTGATCGCCACGATCGCCCCGCCTCGGAGCATCGAACCGACCAGGTCCACGACATCGCCCTCGACGCGGTCTCCCGACGCGTCGAGGAGCTCGATCCGAGGACCGCAAACGGGACACGCGATCGGTTCGGCGTGGAAGCGGCGGTCGCCGGGCGCCTCGTACTCCCGCCGGCAGGCCTCACACATCGGGAAGTCCCGCATCGACGTTCGCGCCCGGTCGTACGGGAGGGACTCGATGATCGTGAATCGCGGGCCGCAGTCGGTGCAGTTGATGAACGGGTACCGGTATCGGCGATCGTCGGGGTCGAAGAGCTCGCGCAGACATGCGTCACAGGTGGCGGCGTCGGGCGGGACGAGCCGGTCACCCGCCGAGCCTTCGATGCTGACGTCGACGTCGAACCCCGGGAAGCCATCGACGTCCTCGGGCGTCCAGCTGACGTCCTCCACCAGGGCGAGCGGTGGTGGAGAGGCGCCGATCTCCTCCACGAAGGCATCGAGCGCTGCCGGCGGCCCCTCCAGATGGATCTCCACGACACCGTCGGCGTTGCGGACCCAGCCCGTGAGGCCGTGACGCTCCGCGAGGCGCCAGACGAACGGCCGGAACCCCACGCCTTGCACGACGCCGCGGACCGAGATCCGGCGGGCCGCCGCCTCGGACGGCACGACCCGAGTCACGTTCCGCCGCCAGCCTCGCGGACGATCGCCTCCACGAGCTCGGGCAACGCCGCCTCCACCGCAGGCGACAGGCCGCGGCCGGCGCACACGTCGCCGACCTCGACACCCAGGAACACCACGTTCGGGACCGGTCCGAGCGCCGCGGCAAGTCCGACGGCTTCCGCGAGACCGAGCCCGTGCGATGAGAGCGAGGATCGAAGCGCCATCGGGAACCCGCCCGGCCCCGCCTCCGCCCGAACGACGGCGCCCGGGTCGCGGCCGCCGGCCGTCGTCCGCATCGCGTCCACCAGCAGCACGCTTTCGGCGCCTTCCATCAGGTCGAGGACGTGCAACGCCGTCGGCGCCGTCACCACCTCCACGTCGGATGGCACGAGCGGCCGCGCCCGGTCGACCGCCACGAGCCCGGCCGCGTCGTCGCCGGCCTCCGGGTTCCCGCAGCCGACGATCGCGGACGCGCGGCACGCTGTACCTCAGACGCGCTCGACGTCGACCCGCAGGAAATGGGTGGCGCACGAGATGCAGGGGTCGTAGTTCCGCACCACCATCTCGCAGAGGCGCGTGAGCTCCTCCTCCGGCTGCTCGAGCGCCCACGGGAGGAACTCCCGCAGGTCGCGCTCCATGTGCCGGAGGTTCTGCGAGGTCGGCGGAACGATCTTCGCTTCCAGGATGGTCCCGTCGTCCGCCACGTCGTAGCGGTGGTACAGCGTGCCGCGCGGCGCCTCCGTGCATCCATGTGGCCCGGCCGGCGCGCGGGCGCACCGGCACGAGCGGCGGGTCGGGCGGCTCGGTACGAGCGGATGAGGCGGAGCGAGGTCCTCGAGCGCGAGCGCGGTCTCGGCGACACGAGCCGCCATCGACATGAACGGGTCGAGGTTCGGGAACACGGCCGAGGCCCGCCCGGCGCCGCCGCGTCACGCGCCACCGGCGTGAGCGTCGCCTCGTTCAGGTTGATCCGCGCGAGCGGCCCGCAGGAAGTACGGCCGTCCCCGTGTCGGCGAAGACCGAATGCAGCGCGTTCGAGTGCTCGACCTGGATCTCGCGTGTCTCGTCCTCGTACACCGGCCGCGTCCCAGCGGCGGCCGCGACGTCGAGGCCATGTCGCCCACGTTCATCGGGTACTCCTCGGGGTTGACCATCGACACGAGCTCCGCCGCTCGCGGGAAGGTCGGGATACGTCGAGCGGCGCCGACCCAGTCGGCCACGTCGAGGATCAGGGCGAGCGCGTCCTCGAACCGCCCCTCGAGCGCGCGGAGGTCGCGCGCGGCGCGGCGCCTTCGAGAACCCTCCCACCATCGGCGAGACCGGGTGGATCTCCCGGCCACCGATCGACGCCAGCAGGTCGTTGCCGAGCCGCTTGATCTTCAGGCCGCGCTCGACCTCGGCCTTGAGGCCGTGCTGCGCCATCTCGATCGCGCTGTCGAAGCCCAGGAAGTCGGGCGCGGCCAGCAGGTGGACGTGCAGCATGTGGCTCTCGATCCACTCGGCGCAGTACAGGAGGCGCCGCAGCTCGTGCGTTCCCTCGGGCACCTGCACCTCGAACAGCCGCTCCAGGCCGTGGATCGCGCTCATCTGGTAGGCGACCGGACAGATGCCGCAGATCCGCGGCACGATGTCGGCCACGTCGCGAGAACGGCCGTCCGCGCAGGAAGGACTCGAAGAACCGCGGCGGCTCGTAGATCTGCAGCCGGAGGTCGAGGATCTCGTCGCCGTCGAGCGTGATGTGCAACGCGCCCTCGCCCTCCACGCGCGCGATCGACCGGAACCTCGACGGAGCGATGCGTCATGTCGCCGCCTCCCGTTCCAGCCGGTCGGCCACCTCACGGAAGGCCGGGGCGTACCCGGTGATGAAGCGGAACTTCTCCGCCACGAGCGACGGCGACATCCCGAGCTCGATGAACCGACGGCGCGAGGGCCTCGGTGTTCGGCGGCTGCGACGGACCGAAGCAGCCGTAGCAGCCCCGGCCCATCCCAGGGCAGAGCGCGCCGCAGCCGGTGCGCGTGACCGGTCCCAGGCACGGCTCTCCCTTCGCCACGACCACGCAGACGTAACCGCGCCGCTTGCACTCGATGCAGACCGGCGTCGTCGGCGGCCGCGGCACCGAGCCCTGCAGCAGCCACGCGAGCGCCGCGAGCAGCTGGCCGCGATCGACCGGGCAGCCCGTGAGCTCCAGGTCCACCTCGACGTGATCGGCGATCGGCGTGGAGTCGGCGAGCGAGTCGATGAACACGGGCGTCGGGTAGACGTGGCGGATCGTGACGCCCAGGTCGTGCCGTTGCGGAGCGCCTGCACGCCGCCCGACGTCGCGCAGGCGCCGATCGTGATCAGGAAGCTCGAGGCCGCGCGGATCGCGCGCAGCTGCTCGATCTGTTCGCTCGTGGACACGGAGCCCTCGACGAGCGTGACGTCGTACGGGCCGGGCTCGTCGCGAGATGTCGCCTCCGCGAAGTTCACGATCTCGATCGCGCCGGCGAGCTCGAGCAGCGCCTCCTCGGCATCCAGCAGCTGGAGCTGGCACCCGTCGCACGATGCCATCTTGAACACGGCCACGCGCGGCTTGGCCGGCGCGAGCGGGGCGGTCCCCTCGGCGAACTCCGCGAGCACGCTCACAGCTCGTGCACCTCCACCAGGTCGCGGACCTCGTCCCAGCGGAAGATCGGCCCGTCGGCGCAGACGAACCACGGCCCGAGCTGGCAGTGCCCGCACAGCCGCACCGCGCAATGCATGTTCCGCTCCATCGTGAGCCACAGCCGCTCGTCGGGCACGCCCATCCGTTCGAGCTCACGCAGCGCGCCGACCATCATGATCTCGGGACCGCACGTGAACGCCGTGGTCGACCCGGGATCGATCCGCAGGTCCGCGAGCAGAGCCGTCACGAACCCCTCGCGGTGCGGCCACGTCTGCGTCGGCCGTGTCCACCGTGAGGTGCACCTCGAGCCCCTCGAACCGGGTCCATGCGGAGCCACGTCTCGAGCTGGTGGCGGTAGAGCATCTGGCTCGGATCGCGCGCGCCGACCGCGAGCATCACCCGGCGATACATCCCCTTGTGGCGGAGCGCGTCGAAGACGGCCGAGCGAAGCGGCGCCAGGCCGAGCCCGCCCGCGACGATCAGCAGGTCCCCGCCGCGCGCTTGTTCGACCGGCCACGGCCGGCCGA
The DNA here is from genome assembly GCA_963736335.1 of uncultured Actinomycetes bacterium. Classification (GTDB taxonomy): domain Bacteria; phylum Actinomycetota; class UBA4738; order UBA4738; family HRBIN12; genus JBBQVZ01. The sequence goes on from CAVTOC010000006.1 coordinate 855,445, forward strand.
ACGGCCGCGCGGACCGTGATCCGATCGCCGGGGCGGAGACCGGCGAACACGTTCGTCACGCGCCCGCACGCGCGGATCGTGTGCGCCAGGTGCATCGGGCGCGCCGGGTCCGACGAGACGCTGATCGGGACCTCGCCGACGCCGAAGACGCCGACCATGCTGATCTGACCCGGCGCGAACGAGTAAGCCGCGACGCGCGTCGGGGTCGTCGAACGTCGACCAGAACGTGAACGTGTCGGCGGCGGTCCTCCACCACGCGATACACGGTCGGCGAGAGCGTGGGCACCCCCGCGATCGGCTCGCCGACGTCGCACGGCGGTCGCCATCACGCGAGCACCTCCCCGCCGACGCGGACCTCGCCGTCGGTCATGCGGATCGCCGCGATCTCCTCGGTGACGTCGATGCCGACCGGGCACCACGTGATGCACCGCCCGCAGCCCGACGCAGCCGCTCGTGCCGAACTGGTCGATCCACGACGCGAACTTGTGGGTGAGCCACTGGCGGTAGCGGGAGTCGCCGACTCGAGCGAACCTCGCCGAACGACATGTGGCGAGAACTCCTCGCTGAAGCAGCTCGCCCACTCGCGCTCGCGCGTCGCCTCGGTCGCCGTCGAGCGAGATCTCGTCCGTGAGGTCGTGGCAGAAGCACGTCGGGCACACCATCGTGCAGTTCGTGCAGGTGAGGCACCGCGACGCCACCTCGTCCCAGCGCGGGTGCTCGCGGTTGCGGTACAGCGAGTCCCGGCAGGTCGGCCGTCTCGAGCGTCGCGTCCCATCCGCTTCCGCGGCGCGCTCCGACACCGCGAGCGATGCGGCGACCTGCGCGTCCGTCGGCCTCGCCGGCACGTGAGCGCCTCGAGAGGTCGGCGCCGCGCGTCGGTCCCCGCCTCGGCGGTGAAGCCGCCGTCGAGCTCCGTGAGCGCGATGTCGTACCCGGTCGTGCACCGCGGGCCGGTGTCCATCGAGACGCAGAAGCAGGTCTCCCCGGGCGTCGCGCAGTTCACGCCGATCGCGACCGCGCCGTTCGCGACGCGCGCGGTAGGCGGGATCGGCGACCATGAAGACCTGGTCCTGGATCTCGATCGCGTGCAGGTCGCAGGCGCGCAGTCCGACGAACGCGTAGCGAACGTCGGGCAGGTCGGCGCCGGTGCGATCCGCATGCTCGCCGTCGGCGTCCCGCGTGCCGGTCTGGATCGTCTCGCGCGGCGGGAAGAGGTATCGCTTGCCGGAGTCGGGCCCGTGCGCCCACTCGAAGAAGCCGGTCGTCGCCCGTCTGCTCGAGACGGTACGTGCCCGGGACCCTGGACCTCGCGGATGCCCGCGCGGGAGGTCGTCGACGCCGTCGATGCGGTCGAGCACGATCGCGCCGTCGCGGACCGTGGGACCGATCAGCTCGTAGCCCCGCTCGACCAGGAGGGCGAGGAGCCGGCCGAGCGCGTCGCGTTCGAGGTAACGGGTCGACATGTCCACAGTCACCCTCCTCGACACCCACCTTCGGTCACTGGTCCGTTCGGCACGCGTTCCGCGGGCCGTCCGGCGACCGTGCCGGTCCTCACGTAGCCTACCCAGATGCCCGGGGCGTCTGAAGACGGACCTGTACGAACTGAACATGGCCGCGAGCTACCTGCGCCGCGACATGACGGCTCTCGCCACGTTCAGCCTCTACGTCCGCAACCTCCCGCCGAACCGCGGCTTCCTGGTCGCGGCCGGTCTCGAGGCCTGCCTGGACGCGCTGGAGTCGTTCTCGTTCGACGAGGATGAGCTCGGGTACCTACGGTCGATCGGGTTCGACGAACGGGACGTCGAGGCGTTCCGCGAGGTTCGGTTCGACGGAGAGGTCTGGGCGGTGCCCGAAGGCCGGATCGTGCATGCGGGTGAGCCGATCATCGAGGTCACCGCCCCGCTGCCCGCCGCGCAGCTGGTGGAGACGCTGCTGCTGAACCAGGTGACGCTCCACACGACGCTCGCGACGAAGGCCGCGCGCTACCGCGTGGCCGCGCCCGGCAAGGACCTGGTGGACTTCGCGTTCCGGCGCACGCACGGGGTCGAGGCGGCCATGGCCGCCGCGCGAGACAGTGCGATCGTGGGATTCGCCGCGACCTCGAACGTGGAGGCCGCGCGTAGGTACGGCCTGACGGTCGCGGGCACCATGGCGCACTCCTTCATCGAGGCGTTCCCGTCGGAGAGCGAGGCGTTCCGCGCGTTCGCGGAGGATCATCCCGAACGAACGACGTTCCTGGTCGACACGTACGACACGCTGAACGGCGTGAAGAACGCGATCGCCGTCGTGAAGGAGATGCGACCTGACCGGGCGGATCGGCGTGCGGCTGGACAGCGGCGACGTCGATGCGCTCTCGCGCGGCGCACGGGCGTTGCTGGACGAAGCGGGGCTCACCGAGGCGCGGATCTTCGCCAGCGGCGGTCTGGACGAGCTCGAGGTGGACGCGTTGGTGATGAACGGCGCGCCGGTGGACGCGTTCGGGATCGGGACGCAGATGGGCGTGTCGGCGGACGCCCCGTTCGTGGACTCCGTCTACAAGCTGACGGACCTCGACGGGCATCCCGTGCTGAAGCTCTCAGCCGGCAAGGAGACCGCACCCGGACGCAAACAGGTGTGGCGAGGTCCCGACGGCGATGTGCTCGGCCTCCGTGACGAGCCGGGACCGGCGGACGCGGAACCGCTGCTCGAGCCCGTCATGCGCGACGGCGTCCGGGCCGTGTCCGCCCCGTCGATCCCGGAGATGCGCGAACGGTTCGACGCCGACCTCGCAGCCCTGCCGGCGGATGCGAAGCGCCTGCGGGACGCGACCCCGGTGACGGTGCGGACCTCCGCCGCGCTCGTAGAGCTCACCGAGCGGGCGCGGAGCGAAGCGACGGACCGGGCGGGGCTTCCCCGCTAGCGATCGTGGTGTTCCACTTGCACCATGTGGTCGAGTCTCATCCCAAGGCCATCCCATCGGCCGAGCCCGATGACACCGGATCCGGAAGTCGCATCATCCTGAACCCTTCGACCAATCCGAGCAGCGCAGCGATGAGCGGCACCAGGAGCGCCACCTGGAGCGCGATCACCCGAGCGTCCGTGTTGATCCTGATGATCTCTGCCTGGACATCAGCCGGCTGATCGACCAGGAGCTTCTCCAGTTGGGTGGTGCTCATGATCTGCGCATCCTCGTCGAGGGCGTCCGCGACGCGCTGCTGTTCGGCCGGAGAGAAGACCGCACTTGACTCCGACATATTCGTGAACGTGAACTGGAGGGTCGCCAACATGATGGCTCCGGCGAACGCTAAGCCGAACGAGAGCCCGAACGAACCACCAGCCGAGTTCACGCCTGCGGCCTCGCTCACTCGCTCCTCGTCGATCGGAGACAGGGTGTAGTTGTTGAGCTGGGACACCAGCAGGCCCAGCCCCGATCCGGCGATCACCAAGGGCACTAGGAGATACCAGCCCGTGTCGCCGCGAGGCACGATCAGGATCAGCGCCGCCATCCCGAGCGCCAGCAGCGCGAAGCCCAGCCTGATGATGCTGCTCGGGCGCCGCGCTCCCGCCTTCTTGCCGGCGAGCAGCGCCACCCCGAACATCGTGAGCGAGAGCGGTGCCATCGACAGGCCTGTCTGCATCGCGTTGTACTCGAGAACCATCTGCAGGAAGATCGGGAGCGCGATCATCGCGCCGCCCAGCGAGATCTGCTGGAGCAACTGTCCGGTGATCCCGTAGCGGAACAGCTTCGAATGGAACAGATCGGGGTCGATCAGCGCGGGCTTCGCGTTGCGCTTCCGGTGGACAAGCCACCAGCCGAACGATCCCATGGCGATCGCGCCGACCGCCAGGAGCGCCGCGACGGATTCGCCGCCTTCCTGCCACACCAGGATGCCCAGGACGAGACCGCCCATACCCAGGACCGAGAGGATCGCGCCGATCGCATCGATGCGCCGAGGTCCGGTGTATGGCACGTCCCGGACGCGACCGATGTTGGAGAGAACGACGCCGATGATCACGACCTCGAGCGCGAAGCCGACGCGCCACGAGAGGAACGTGGTGATGAAACCCCCCAACAACGGTCCGACCGCCGCGGCGATCGCGGCCGAGGCACCCACCAGGGCATAGACCCGCTTCTGCGCCGCTCCCTCGAAGTTGCCGTGGATGAGCGACTGCATCGCGGGCAGCAGGAGCGACGCACCGAGCCCCCCGACCACGGCCCAGAACACGATGATCGCGGTCACGCTCTGCGCGAGGGTCATCGCCAGTGCACCGACGGCGTACCCGAGCAGACCCAGCACGTACGCCTTCTTCCGGCCGATGAGGTCGCCGACCTTGCTGCCGATCAAGATGAAGGCGGCGGAGACGAGCGCCTCCAGGGCGATCGCTGACTGGACGCTGCTGACGGTCGTGCCGAGGTCGTGCACGACGGCCGAGATCGAAACATTCATCAACGAGGTGTCGACCACCAGCACGAACATCGCCATCGCGAGCAGTAGCGCGAGTCTCTGGTCGAACGCGGCCTCTTCGGTGGTATCAGACGTCCCCTCGGTCACCCGAGATCCTCCATCCCCCGGCGTCGACCGAACGTATCACGGCGACACGGGCGGAAGGTTCGGCCACCCGAGCCGCTACGCGGTGGGGAGCCAGCCGGCATCCGTCGGGATTCGTACGCCGCGATCTCGTCCAGCTTGCGCATGGTGAGCCCGATATCGTCCAACCCCTCGAGCAGCCGCCACGCGGTGAACTCCTCGATGTCGAACGTCTCGTCGAGACCAGGCGCGGTCACGCTGCGATGCTCCAGGTCCACGACGATGCGCGTCGTCGGATCGTCGAGCGCCGCGTCCATCAGCGCGCGGACCGACTCCAGCCGGAGCTCGACCGGGAGCAGACCCACCTTCGTGCAGTTGTTCCGGAAGATGTCGGCGAAACTCGGCGCGATGATCGCGCGGAACCCGGCGTCCTCGATCGCCCACGGCGCGTGCTCGCGGCTGGAGCCGCACCCGAAGTTCGCGCCGGCCAACAGGATCGACGCGCCCGCATACCGATGATCGTTGATCACGAAGTCGGGATCCTTGCGCCACTCCGCGAACAGGAACGGCCCGAACCCGGTCCGCTCGATGCGCTTGAGGTACTCCGCCGGGATGATCTGGTCGGTGTCGACGTCGGAGCGATCGACGGGAAGCGCGGTGCCCTCGATGACGCGGATCGGTTCCATCTAGAGCTCCTCCGGGGTGGTGAAATGGCCGGCGATCGCGGTGGCGGCCGCGACCGCCGGGCTGACCAGGTGCGTCCTCCCGCCCTTGCCCTGCCGTCCCTCGAAGTTGCGGTTGCTCGTGCTCGCGCTCCGCTCGCCGGGCGACAGGATGTCGGGGTTCATGCCCAGACACATCGAACAGCCGGCGCCGCGCCACTCGAACCCCGCATCAGAGAACACCCGGTCGAGCCCTTCGCGCTCCGCCTGCTCCTTCACCGCGAAGGAGCCGGGAACGACGAGCGCGCGGAGACCATCCGCCACCCTCCGGCCGCCGACCACGCCGGCCGCGACTCGCAGGTCTTCGATCCGAGAGTTCGTGCATGACCCGATGAAGATGGTGTCGGGGCGGATCTCGCGGACTGGCGTGCCCGGCGCGAGCGCCATGTACGCGAGGGCGCGGACCGCCGCCTCGCGCTTCCCGCCGTCTTCGATCGACTCGGGGTCGGGGACGACGCCGTCGATCGTGACGCTCTGGCTCGGGTTCGTGCCCCACGTCACGTACGGCTGCAGTTCGGCGGCGTCGATCAACACCTCCGCCTCGAACGTCGCACCCTCCTCCGTCGGCAGCATCCGCCAGTCGTCCAGCGCGCGCTCCCAGTCGGCACCGTGGGGCGCGTGAGGGCGGCCCTCCACGTAGGCGAACGTGGTGTCGTCCGGCGCGACCATGCCCGCGCGCGCGCCCGCCTCGATCGACATGTTGCAGATGGTCATGCGTCCCTCCATCGAGAGCGCGCGGATCGCCGACCCGCGGTACTCCACGATGTGACCGACGCCCCCGTTCGTCCCGATGCGCGCGATGATCCCCAGGATCACGTCCTTCGCCGCGACCCCGGCCGGGAGCTCCCCCTCGACCGACACCGCCATGGTGTCGGGTTTGGTCTGCGGGAGCGTCTGGGTCGCCAGGACGTGCTCGACCTCCGATGTACCGATGCCGATCGCGAGGGCGCCGAACGCGCCGTGCGTGGAGGTGTGCGAGTCGCCGCAGACGATCATCAGACCGGGCTGCGTGTAGCCCTGCTCGGGCCCGATCACATGGACGATCCCCTGGCCCGGCGACCCCATCGGGAAGAGCGTGATGCCGAACTCCGCCGCGTTCGCGGACAACGCATCCATCTGTCGCTTGGAGATCTCGTCGGTGACGGGACCGATCGTCGTCGGCACGTTGTGGTCCATGGTCGCGACGGTGAGGTCCGGACGACGGACGGGCCTCCCGTGCAGCCGCAGGCCGTCGAACGCCTGCGGGCTGGTGACCTCGTGCACCAGGTGGAGGTCCACGTACAGGAGGTCGGGCTCGCCGTCCGCCCGGTGCACGACGTGGCGTTCCCAGACCTTCTCGGCGAGCGTCTGCGGCGGCATCTCGATCGGTCTCCTCGTGTTCTCTCTCGTGCGTTCGCCTTCGCCTTGTTCCACTATATGGAATCCTGATACCGTTATGCGGAACATGACCGTACCAGACCGCTCCCGGACCCGCCAGGTCGTCGACACCGATGTCGGCGTCATCGACCGAGCCGTGGCCGTCCTGGATGCCGTGGAACATGGCGCGCGAACGCACGCCGCCGTGGTGAGCGCGACCGGCCTGTCCCGCACCACCGCCCATCGGCTCCTCAAGTCCCTCGATGCGCACGGCTTGCTCGAATACGTCGGCGGGCGCGGGTATCGCCTCGGGCCCCGACTCTTGAAGCTTGCCTCCGCGGCGATGCAGGAGCCGTCGCTCCGAGATGCCGGCCATCCCGCGCTCGAGCGGTTGGCGGCGGCAACCGGTGAAAGCGCACAGCTCTACGTGACCTCTCTCGATGGTCGCGTCTGCGTTGACGCGGTGGAGTCCTCGAGCGAACTGCGCACATTCGTGCCGATCGGCGACGAGCTCCCGCTCTGGGCGGGTTCGGCCGGAAAGGTCTTCCTCGCCTCGATGCTGCCCGAGCAGGCCGATGCGCATATCCGACGCGCACGACAGCTCACGCCGGCGACGCCGACGGCGGACCGACTCCGTCGACAGCTCGCGACCGTCCGGCGGCAGGGCTGGGCCACGAGCGCCGGCGAGCGGCAAGCGGGGGTGGGTTCGGTCAGCGCGCCCGTCTACGGCTCACGCGGCGAAACGATCGCGGTCGTGTCGATCTCGGGACCGACATCGCGGATACGTCGTGCCGACGCCAAGCGCTACGCGCCGGCGGTCGTCGCCGCAGCCGGCGAGATCGCAAGGGCGCTTGGCTACCAGGCGTAGGCTTCGGGCGCCGAGCCTCCCGGGCCGGGGAAGATCTCGTCGAGCCTCGCGAGCACGTCGTCGCCGAGCTTGATGTCGAGCGCGCGCATCGACGCATGCAGCTGATCCGGCGTTCTCGGTCCGATGATCGGAGACGTGACGCCCGGCTGCGCCAACAGCCATGCGAGCGCGACGTCGGAGGGTCGTTCGCCGAGGTCGGCACAGACCGCCTCCCAGCGCACGAGCTGATCACGCTGCTCCTGGATCTCACCTTGCAGGTACTCGCTGGACCGCCGTCCTTCCTCCACCTTGGACAGCGCGCCGGCGAGCAGCCCGCCCGACAGCGGGCTGTAAGGGATGAATCCCATCCCGTACTCCCGGACGGCGGGCAGCACTTCGAGCTCGACCGTCCGCGCGCTCAGGTTGTACAGGCTCTGCTCCGACGCCAGGCCCAAGAAGTTCCGGGCGCGCGCGATCTCGTTCGCGCGCGCGATGTGCCATCCCGCGAAGTTGCTCGAGCCGACGTAGAGGATCTTGCCCTGCTGCACCAGCAGCTCCATCGCCTGCCAGACCTCGTTCCACCACGCGTCGCGGTCGATGTGGTGCATCTGATAGAGGTCGATGTGATCGGTGCGCAACCGCTTCAGCGACGCCTCGCACGCCTTGCGGATCGCGAGCACGGACAAACGGCCCTCGTTCGGCCAGTCGCCCATCTGCCCGTAGACCTTGCTGGCGAGCACGACCTTGTCGCGTCGTCCGCCGCCCTTGGCGAACCATCGCCCGATGATCTCCTCGGTGGCGCCGACCCCGAGGTGCCGGCCGTAGACGTTTGCGGTGTCGAAGAAATTGACGCCGTGCGCGGCCGCGGCATCCATGATCGCGTGGCTGTCGGCTTCCGACGCGTGCGGTCCGAAGTTCATGGTCCCGAGGCACAGGCGGCTGACGACCAGCCCCAGCCGTCCGAGATGCGTGTACTCCATGGCCCGTGAGTTTACCGGCGCTCGCCGAGAGGTTCGGACGACGGCGCGCCGGCGAGCGAGCCGTCGCGCTCGGGGGCGCGCGCCCCGGGGATGAGCATGAACAGCAGCGTGACGCTCGCGCCCAGCACCCCGGCCGCGATCAGCGTTGCGCGGGCGCCGATCGAGGCCGCCAACGGCCCGACGATCGCGAACGACAGCGGGACACCGCCGAGCGAGATCATCCAGTCAAGGCTCGAGACACGCCCGAGGAGATCGCTCGGCACCAGCCGCTGCAGCACCGTCACCCACATGATGACGAGGACCGTGATCGACCCCTCGGACACGAACGCGACGAGCATGCCCTGCCAGACCGTGTCGATCACGCCGAACCCGGCGGTCATCAGCATCCCGAGCGCCCACGCCAGGTACATCAGCGTCAACGCCCTCCGCGGCAAGCCGATCTGCCCCATCACGACGGCCGCGAGCACCGAGGCGACGCCGCCCGCGCCGAACACAAGACCGAGATCCTTCGCCGAGCCGTGCAGGTCGTTCTTGACGACGTACGGTACGAGCGTCTCCCACGGCCCCCACACGCAGAGCAGGCTGACGAACGCGCCGGCGAGCGCAGCCCAGATCCACGCTCGCTGGCGGACGTAGTGGATGCCTTCCTTCACCTCGACCCAGATCGAGCCCTCCGTCTCCGGATCGCGTTCCATGCGTCGCACGCGCATCAGCAGGATCATCAGGGCGGAGAACGCGAACGTGGCGGCGTCGGCGATGAAAGCCCAGCCGGCGCCCACGGTCCCGACCAGGAGGCCACCGATCACCGGCCCGATGAGCGTCATCGCGATCGGCCGCACGAACTGCCCGAGCGAGTTCGCCTCCACGAGCAGGTCCGACGGCACGATGCTCGGCACGATCGACGAGAACGCGGGTCCGAAGATGGCCTGACCCACGCCGTAGACGGCGACGAGCCCGACGAGCAAGGGGATCGTCAACGTGCCGGCGATCGAGAGCACGCCCACGGTGCTGATCGCCACGAGCCGGATCAGATCGCCGATGATCATGAGCCGGCGCCGATCCACCCGGTCCGCGAGCGCGCCGCTGCCGAGCATCAACAGGACCTGGGGAAGGCTCCACGCGAGTCCGACCATCGCGAGCGCCGTCGGCGTGTTCGAGATCAGGTACACCTGCCACGCGATGGCCAGGGTGTAGACGCCGTCGCCCACCAGCGAGACCGCCGTGCCGGTCCACAACAGCGCGAAGTCGCGGATCGACAGTGGCCGCAGGATGCCGATCCGTTCCCGACGCCCCGTCCGCTCCCCCATCCGCCGAGCATACGAAGTGGTCACGACGAGCCGTTGGTAGGGTCCGCGCATGAGCGAGATAGGCGAACAGGTCCGGTGGGGGATCCTCGGCACGGCGGGGATCGCGGAGAGCTCGTTCCTCCCGGCGCTCCGCGAGGCCGGGGACGGCGTCGCGGTGTCGGTCGGCAGCCGAGACATCGATCGAGCACGGGTCTGGGCCGACGAGCAGAGCGTCGAGCGCGGCGTGTTGGGCTACGAGGCGGTGATCGCCGACCCCGACGTGGAGGCCGTGTACGTCCCGCTCCCGAACGGGCTGCACGCGGACTGGACGATCGCCGCCCTCGAGGCGGGCAAGACCGTGTTCTGCGAGAAGCCGCTCTGCGGAACGGTGGAGGAGACTGAACGGGTCCTCGCGGCGGCGCGCTCGGCCACCGGTTCCCTGTGGGAGGCGTTCGTCTTCCCGTTCCACGAGCAGATGGATCGCGTCCGCGAGATGCTCGCCGCCGGTGCGATCGGCGAGGTTCGCGAGATCCAGTCGCGGTTCCATTTCGTCCTGGACGACCCGAACGACATCCGCTTCTTCGCAGACCTGGCCGGAGGCTCCATCCAGGACGTCGGCTGCTACCCGATCCGCCTGGCGCGGCTGCTGTTCGACGCCGAGCCGGACCCGTCACGCGCGATCGCCGATGCCGAGTGGACCCCCGACGGAGCCGACACGGAGCTGTGGGGGGCGCTCGTCTTCCCCGGCGAGCGGCGCTTGGCGTTCTCGTGCGGCTTCCGAAGCGGTTACGACACCTTCACGCGCGTCCTCGGCACCGAGGGCGAGATCCGCATGACGGGTCCGTTCCATCCCGACGGTGACGACGAGTTGGTAGCCGTCCGCGACGGCGTGAGCGAACGGCAGCCGGCGACGATCACCGGCGAGATGTCGTTCACGCCGGCGATCCGGCACATCCATCGGGTCGTGCGAGGGCTCGAGGAGCCGCGACACCTTGCCGTGGATGAAGCGATGGGGAACGCGCAGGCGATCGCCGCGTTGCTGGACGCGGCCCGTTCGCGCGCGCAGCTGCATTGAGTGAAGCGCGCCGGGAGGGAGTCGAACCCCCAACCTTCTGATCCGTAGTCAGATGCTCTATCCATTGAGCTACCGGCGCGGAGCGTCCAGTCTACCCAGGCGGCTGGAAGCCCGGGACGGCTGGTTCAGGCGATCGCGGACCGGGGCACGACGTCGGCCGGCGGGTGGGACACGTCCGGGGCCGCGAGCTCGACGATCGCCTCGGTCCCGCCGCCGGCGCGAGACTCGAACCTGATCGTCCCGTCGAGCACGGCGGCGAGCCGCGCGGCAGCGAACAGCCCGAGCCCGAGCCCTTGCGTCGTTCGCGTCATCGACGGGTCGCCCTGCGTGAACGGGAGGGGCGACCTCAGCAGCGCTTCGTCGATCCCCGGACCGCGGTCGGCGACCCGCACGTCGAGCCGGCCATCTTCACGATGGATGCGGACCTCGACCCGTTGATCGATCGGTGAGAACTTCACCGCGTTCTCGATCACGTGACGCATGAGCTGGCTGAGCAGCTCCCGGTCCGAGATGAAGATCTCGGCGTCGGGGTCGAGGTGGACCGAGACCCGATTCCGCGGGTCACGGACACCCAGATGGTCGAGGACGTGGTCCATCACGTCGCGAAGGACGATGGGCTCAAGACGGACGAACGTCTGATCCGGAGAGCCGTCCATCACCGCGCCGACGGTATTGACCAGGTCGGTCAATCGGCGAGCGGCGTCCATCAACCCGGTGAGGAGGGATTCACCCTCGCCGGTCACCATCCCGTGGACCTCGAGCGTCCTGGCCACCCCCGTGATCACCGTCAGCGGCGTTCGGAACTCGTGCGAGACGGTCGCGATGACGGCAGCTTGCCGGATCGCGAAATCGCGCTCCTGTTCGGCGAGCACAAGCTCGCGTTCGCGGTTCGCAACGATCCGATCGATCAACGCAGCGGTGACGAGGCTCACCAAGGCGAGGACGAGACCGCGTCCGATCCAGACCGCCGGCTGCTGATCCGACACGGTGTCGACCGCCGGCCTCATCGGCCCCGAGAGGAGCATCGCGACCGTCGACGCGATCAACGCCCCGACGTACCGGAAGCGCGCGGCCGCCAACAGAACGAATGGGACGTACCAGGTCGTGGCTACAACCTGGGAGCCGAACATCGCGGTTGCCGCGTAGCAGAGCGCGAATCCTACGCAGACGGTGAGGAGGGCGAGTCGGGTCGAGCCCTCCTCCTGCGGCACGACGACGCGGTCGATCCAGCCTCGGACCGGCGCTGAAGCAGACTGCGTGCTGGGGAGTTCCTCCACCTTGGCGGTATCGGTCCGTCGGTCGAGGGGATTGAGGTTGGGCGATCACCGGCGGAGACGCCGGGATTCGAACCCGGGAAGGAGTGTTACCCCCTTAACCGCTTAGCAGGCGGCTCCTTTCGGCCACTCAGGCACGTCTCCGCGAAGGATTCTAGAAGATGCGGACCGGGGAGCCGCCGGGTCGAGATCGGTGGCGCGACGGGGTGCCGCGTCCCGGGCCCGCCGCGAAGCGGCGGGCCCGGTGTCGGGCAAGGAGCCGTACTTAGAAGTTGCGCCACCCAGCGCCGGCAGCCATCAAGAAGACGGCCATGGCACCTAGGGAGAGCAAGGTTCGCCGGAGGCGTTCCATCCGTGCTCCTTTCCGTTATCGGTTCCTGTCACCCGATATGTCGGCAGTTTCCGACGGCTCTTTAGGGGCGATCTCGTCACCCGTTCGGCCGACAGCTCAAGCGAGGCCGGACGCGCCCCGATACCGGTAAGGGAAACGGCCCCTGCGGGAGCGAAGATGCGGCTGATCGTGTTCACTGTTGTCGCGGCGTCCGTCGCCGGCCTCCTGGCCGGCGGCACGTTCCGCGACTTCCCTTCGACGAGGCTCCGAAGTGCCTGGCTCGCCCTGGCGGGTGTTGTGCTGCAGTTCGTCCCGGTCGGGGGAACCCTCGGAACCATCCTCCTCTACGTGTCGTTCGCCGCTCTGATCGCGTTCGGGGTCCGAAATATCCGGGCCCCCGGGGTCGTGCTGATCCTGATCGGTCTGTCGTTGAACGCGATCGTGATCGTCGCGAACCAGGGGATGCCGGTGACGCGCAACGCCCTGGAAGGCTCCAACCAATCGGCGACCCTGAGCGATCTGATCGCCAACGGGGGCACGAAGCACCATCTGGCGGACGGCACCACGAACCTCCTCCCGTTGGGGGATGTCATCCCGCTCGGCAAGCCGTTGAACCAGGCCATCTCGGTCGGGGACGTATGCGTGCAGTTGGGAGCCGCATGGTTCATCGTGTTCTCGATGCCACGTCGCCATCCTCGCCCCGTCAGCTCCGAGGCCGCCGCCTGATGGACGTGCGGGACGCAACCGAGGACGTCGAGGATCCCGAGGCCCTCGAGGAACGCCCTCCCCCGGTCGGCAACGTCTCCGCGGGGAGCGCCTCGGTCACAGCCCTCGAAGCGGTCCTGATCATCCCGTTGGCCTGCTGGCTCTGCTGGCAAGCCACCCTCGTGGACTGGACGATGGTCGGATGGGGAGCGCTCTTCTTCGTCGTGTGCATCATGGCGGTCGATCTCATCCCCATCCCCGCATGGGAGGACATCGAGCTGTCGCTGTCGTTCCCGATCATGATCGGGGTCGCCATGCTCTACAGCCCGCCGGTCGCAGGGATGATCGCCATCGTCGGCTCGTCGGACATCCACGAGTTCCGCCGAGAGATCCCGTTCCTGCGGGCGATGTGGAACAGGTCCCAGATGGGGCTCGCGATCATCGCGGCGAGCCTGGTGTTCCATCAGCTCGCGAGCGTGAACTCCCCGTGGTGGATCCTGGTCCCCGCCGCCCTGGCCGCCACGATCACCGCGTACGCCATCAACGCGATCCTCGTGGCCCTGCACGCCTCACTCCAGCACGGCCTCACGGTCCGGCAGGTCCTCAAGAAGATGCATGGTTCGCGACCGGTCGAGTTCCTGGCCTCGTACATCGGTCTGGCCCTCTTCGGCGTCGTCATCGCGCGGTTCTTCATCGAGGAGGGCGCCTGGTCGGTCGTCGTGTTCCTCGCGCCGCTCGTGTTCGCTCGTCAGATGTACTTCCAGAGCCGCGTGATGGCCGACCGCCTCGCGGAACAGAACGAGCTCCTGACCGCACAGGCCCGGCGATTGGAGAACCTCCTTCGCAAGGAGAGCGCGACGGTCGATCAGCTCCGACAGCTGAATCGCATGAAGGGTGAGTTCGTCGCGGTCGTCTCGCACGAGCTGCGGACCCCGATCACGGCCATGACGGGGTACGCGAAGACGCTGCGGTTGCCGCAGTTCGCCGACGACGCGCTCCTGCGCGAGGAATTCCTCGAACGGATGGAGCGCCAGGGGAACCGCCTGATCGGACTCGTCGAGAACCTCCTGACCACCTCGCGTCTCGAGAACGACCAGTTGTCCATCTCGGTCGGCCGCGTCTTGTTCGAGGATCTGTGCCGGGAGACGATCGAGGGCCTGGGCACCGACGCCGAACGGATCGTGGCCCACGTCCCCGACGACATCCCGGTGCTCCACACCGACCGCCAGCTCCTGTCGCGCATCATCACCAACCTGCTGGACAACGCCTTGAAGTACTCGCCCGAGGGCGCGGCGTGCGAGCTCGACGCCCGAGCCGATGGCGGTGAGCTGGTGTTCGCCGTCCGCGACAGCGGGATCGGGATCGAACCGGAGCAGATGGAGCGGATCTTCGACCGCTTCTACCAGGTGGACTCGTCCTCCACGCGCCGGTTCAGCGGTGCCGGACTCGGACTGTCGATGGTCCGCGACCTCGTCCATCACCTCGGAGGGACCGTCACCGTGCAGAGCGTTCACGGCGAGGGCAGCACGTTCACGGTTCGGCTGCCGATCCACGCGCCGGATGAGGCCGCGGCGGCGGGATAGCGCGCTAGTCTGCGCCGGTGCCGGACGTCGCGGTCGTCGGAGGCGGGATCATCGGCGCTGCCTGCGCGTACGAGCTGACGCGCGCCGGAGCGAGCGTCACGCTGATCGAGCGGGACGAGCTCGCGGCCGGCGCCTCGGGCAGGAACCAAGGATGGTTCGTGCTCCCCGAAGATCCGACGCTCGGACCGATGGCCCGCGCCACACTCCCCGAGTACCTGGACGTCGCCACCTCCGCTCCCCTGCCCGTGTGGATCGATCGGGAACCGGTCGGACACGTGTTGGTTGCGCTGGACCCCGACGACGTCGAGCGAGCGCAGCCGGCGTTGTCATCTGCCGCAGCGCTCGGCGTGTCGATCCGATCGCTCGACGCCCGGGAGCTCCACGAGGTCGAACCGGCGATCTCGCCTCGTGCCGTGGCCGGCTGGCTCCTGGACCAGGGGCATCGGCTCGATCCCGCGGCGCTGACCGTCGCCCTGGCGCTCGCCGCGAAGGCGGCGGGCGCCGACATCCGCCACCACCTTCGCGCGCGCGCGTTGGTGGAAGAAGGCGACGCGGTGCGCGGTGTCGTGACGGATGACGGAACGATCCCTGCGGACACCGTCGTCGTCGCGACGGGGCCGTGGTCGACGGCGCTGCTGGATCCGATCGGGGTCCGGCTGCCGGTGAGCGGGGCACGCGGGTGGATCGTTCGCACAACGGCGCCGCGCGAGCCTCTCCGCCACCTCATCGAACATGCGGGATGGCGGGACGCGCCGGAGCGACTCGAGGCCGTCAAGAGGCCATCCGCCGCCCGGGTCGCGACGGACGCGGTGCCGCGAGCGGAGGTCGGAGCGATCCTGCACCTGCACACGGACGGCACGGTCCTGGTGGGCTCGTCGCGTCAGGCGTGGATCACGCCCGAGCCCGAGGATCCGAGCGTGCCCCGCAGGCAGCTCGCCGCTGCCATCACGATCGTCCCGTCGCTCGCCGAGACACAGGTGCGTTCCACGTGGTGGGGTCTCCGGCCGATCACGCCCGACGAGCGACCGGTCGTCGGCCGGGTCCGTGACGGGCTGGTCGTGGCGACCGGACACGGGTCGGAGGGCGTCATCCTCGGCGCAGGGACGGGGAAACTGGTGACGTCGATCGTATCGGGAGGTCCTGCGCCGTTCGACGCCGGGCCGTTCGATCCGTTCCGCTTCGACCGAACGTAACGCTTCGGATCAGCGAGCCGCGAGACGGCCGGCGCGCTCCATCATCGGCAGCACTCGATCGACCGGCATCGCGTGCAGCGTGTTCCCATCACGACCCACGACCGTCTCGGCCGCGACGAGCGCGTTCACGACGGCTTCCTCGGTCGCCTCGATCGTCGCGGCGAACAGCCCTCCGAGGAGGCACGGATCGCCGGGACGGGCATCGGCGACCGCACGGATATCGACGACCGGATCGGCGGTCCGCACCGGGATCCGGTTGGCGGTCGAGAACGCGAGCATCTGCTCACCCGATCCGTTGGACGCCGTCGAGCCCGTACGTGCGAGCCCCATACCTGCACGCTGCGCGACCCGGCGGAGCTGGTGCGGGAGGAGCGGCGCGTCCGTGGCGACGACTACGACACACGATCCCTCCGAATGATCCACCGGCATCAGGTCGGTGATCTGCTCGCCCACCCGTACGCCGTCGATGCGGAGATCCGGGCGGAGCCCGAAGTTCGTGAGGACCAGCGCCCCCACGGTGTACGCGCCGGCATCGGCCGGGAGCACGCGCGAGGCCGTGCCGATCCCGCCCTTGAAATCGAAACACTGCATGCCCGTCCCTGCGCCGACGCAGCCCTCGGACACATCGCCGTCGACCGCTCCGTCAAGCGCCGCCGCCACGTCCTCGTCGGCAAGCGGGAACGACAGCACGTCGTTGAGGTCCGAGTCGTCGCATTCCGAGACCACCGGCATCACCTCGGCGCCGGCGGCGTGGTCGCGGCCGGCGAGCCACTTCACCGTGGCGTCGTACGCCTTCCCGATCGCGAGGCTCGACGTCAGCACGATCGGCGACATCAGGACGCCCCACTCCGTGATCTGGTTGATCCCGATCAACTCGCCGTACCCGTTGAGGATGTGGGTGGCGGCGTACACCGGCTCGCGCCACGGATCGCCCTCGTGCGGGAAGACGGCCGTCACGCCCGTCCGGATCGCGTGGGGGTCCCCATCGGCGCCTCGCACGATGGTCCGATGCCCCACACGGACCCCGCTCACGTCGGTGATGGCGTTCAAGACACCGGGCTCGAGCCGCCCGATCTCGATCCCCAGCTCCCGTGCCCGCGGTCTCGCCATGGGCGGCTAGGATACGGCCGATCGCCCCATGCCCATCCTCACCCTCGGGATCAGCTTCCGACACGCATCGATCGAGCTGCTGGAGCGGCTCTCGTTCGCCGACGACGAGCTCGTCAAGGCCTACCGTCACGCGCTCGACGTGGACGCCGTCGACGAGGCGGTCATCCTGTCCACCTGCAACCGGGTCGAGATCACCGCGAACGTCCCCTCCTACCACGCCGGGTTCCTGGCGCTGAAGCGGGTGCTGACCGAGACGCGTGGAGTTGCTCCCGAGGAGCTCGCCGAGCCCCTCTACTCCCATTGGGAGCAGGATGCCGCCGACCACCTGTTCGCGGTGGCCGCTGGCCTGGACTCGATGGTGATCGGCGAGACGCAGATCCACGCGCAGGTCCGCGAGGCGCTGCGAACGGCCGAGGCCGAAGGAGCGTCGGGGCCCGCGATGCGCTCCCTGTTCCACGCGGCCGCGCGGGCGGGCCGACGGGCGCGCACCGAGACCTCGCTCGGTGCGGCGCCGGACGCGTTCGTCGCGCTCGGGGCCGGTCTGGCGGCGGAGGAGCTCGGCGATCTCCGCGGAAGTCACGCGGTCGTGGTGGGCGCCGGCCGCATGGCCGGGCTCGCCGTACAGCATCTGCATGGTCGCGGCGTGGGCAGGGTCCGGGTGCTGAACCGCTCGCTCGAGCACGCGCGGGCGTTAGCCGAGCGGACCGGCGACGACTTCGCGGGTCTCGACCATCTCTCCGCCGCCATCGCGGACGCGGACCTGGTGGTCTCTGCGACCGGCGCCGCTGCGGCGGTGATCGATGCCGAGACCGTCGAGGCGGCGCTCGATCGGACCCGTACCGCTCCGCTCGTCTTGCTGGATCTGGCCGTCCCTCGCGACGTCGACCCCGGTGTCGAGTCGCTGGACGGCGTGCTGCTGATCGATATCCGCGCCATACGCGAGCGGCTGATGACGGCGGGCGACACCACTGCCGACGAAATCGCCCGGGCGCACGAGATCGTGGCCGAGGAGGTCCGGCGTTGGGTGGTACGGCGCCGCTCCGACGCGCTCGCCCCGTTGATCCGGGCCGTGCAGGCGCGGGGCGACGAGGCCGTGCGTTCCGAGCTCGCCCGCTATGCAGGCCGTCTCTCCGACCTGACGCCCCGGGAGCGCGAGACGGTCGAGGCGATCGCCCGGGGCGTGGCGGCGAAGCTCCTGCACGACCCGATCGTCGAGCTGAAGGAGCGATCCGAGCCCGGAGCCGACGACCTGCACGCGAGGCTGCTGATCGAGCTCCTGCGCCTCGACCCCGACGCCGAGTGACACTCCGGATCGGCACGCGCCGCTCTCCGCTCGCCCTGGCCCAAGCGGACGAGGTCCGCCGTCGCCTCTCGGAGCACGGCGTGGAGTCGGAGATCGTGCCGATGTCGACATCCGGCGACGAGGGAACGCCGTCCGGCGAGGTGCCGGCCGGCCTGAAAGGCTTGTTCGTCGACACGATCCTCGACGCCCTCGAACGCGACGAGATCGACGTCGCCGTCCATTCGGCCAAGGACCTCCCTGCCGAGGATGACGAGGGTCTGATCATCGCCGCCGTCCCTCCGCGGCTGGACGCCGCAGATGTCCTGGTGCTTCGGGAGGCGTCGCTTCGCACCGGAGCCGTGATCGGGACGTCGAGCATCCGCCGGCGAGCACAGCTCCTCCGGGCGTTCCCCGGGGTGACCGTGGAGGACCTTCGCGGGAACGTCGACACGCGGCTGCGCAAGGTGACAGACGGTGTCGTCGACGCAGCGGTGCTCGCGCTCGCGGGGCTGACGCGCCTCGGCATCGCGGCGCCCCATTCCGCTCCCCTCGGGATGGACGTGATGGTCCCCGCACCCGGACAGGGCGCGCTCGCGCTCCAGGCACGCGAGGACGACCTCGCGACGCTCACCGCGTTGGCACCGCTCGACCATGCCGAAAGCCGAACGGCGCTCGAGGCCGAGCGCTCGTTGATGTGGCGGATCGGCGGCAGCTGTGCGCTCCCACTCGGCGCGCTCGCCACCGTCCACGGAGGCCGCATCGAGATGATCGCCGTCGTTATCGCCCCCGACGGTTCGCGGGTGGCGCGGGTCGAGGTCGTCTCCGACTCCCCCGAGGGAGCGGCCGCCCAAGCGACCAAGGAGCTGATCGCCGAGGGCGCCGAGGAGATCCTCGAGGCGCTGGACGACGACCGGTGAAGCCGCTCACCGGCCGGACCGTCCTGGTGACGCGACCGGCCGATCAGTCCGTCGAGCTCGTCCGCCGCCTGCGCAGACTTGGAGCCACGGCGATCGTGGCGCCGACGATCGAGATCGTGCCTGCGAGATCCGCTGAGCTCACGACGGCGCTGCGCGACCTATCGGCCGGTCGGTTCGCGTGGATCACGCTCACCAGCCGTGCGACGGTGGAGATGCTGGCGTCGCGACTGCACTCCCCGTCGGCCGTCCGCGCGAAGGTGGCCGCGATCGGCGAGGGCACGAGCGCAGCGTTCCGCGCCTGGGCGCGGCGCACCCCCGACCTGATGCCCTCGACGTTCACCACGGCCGGGCTTGCCCGCGCCTTCCCGCGTGGGACCGGGCGCGTCCTCTGCGCCAGGGCCGACATCGCCCCCGCGGGTCTCGAGGATGCGATCGCGACGAAGGGCTGGTCCCCTCTCCGCGTCGACGCGTACCGGACACGTCTGGCGCGATCCCTCCCCCCGATGCGCGCGCGGCGCTCCGCGACGGTCGAGTCGACGCCATCACGTTCACCAGCGCATCGACAGTGCGAGGGTTCGTCGGGGCGATGGGGGTGGTCCGTGGGAACCCGAAGGTCGTGAGCATCGGTCCGGTCACGGCCCGCGAGGCTCGGGAGCACGGCCTGCGCGTGTCGGCCGTTGCCCGCCCGCACACGATCGAGGGCCTGGTCGCAGCGCTGGAACGGGTCCTCGGCGCGCCTCGGTAGAATCCGGCGCATGAGCTTCCCCCAGCAGCGACCCCGACGGATGCGACGCACGCCGGCGCTCCGAGCGCTGGTCCGCCAGACCGAGCTCGCTCCCCGCCAGCTGATCGCCCCGCTCTTCGTGAAGGAGGGCATCGCCGACGCCTTGCCCATCGCGTCGATGCCGGGACAGTTCCAGCACACGCTCGAGACGCTCCGCAAGGAGGCGACCGACATCGCGTCGCGGGGCGTGATCGCGTTCATGCTGTTCGGGGTGCCGGAGCGCAAGGACGCCGAAGGGTCGGAGGCATGGAACCCCGATGGCATCGCGCAGCGCGCGCTCAGGACGCTCCGCGAAGAGCTCGGCGACGACCACGTCGTGATCGCCGATCTCTGCCTGGACGAGTACACCGATCACGGTCACTGTGGCGTGCTCGCCGAGGACGGAAGCGTCGACAACGACGCAACGCTCGAGCGCTACCGGCGGATCGCGATCGCGCAGGCCGACGCCGGCGCCCACATGGTCGGGCCGAGCGGGATGATGGACGGACAGGTCGCTGCAATCCGCGACGCGCTGGACACGACCGGTCACGACGCGGTCGGCATCATGGCCTACGCCGCCAAGTTCGCGAGCGCGTTGTACGGGCCGTTCCGCGACGCCGCGGAGTGCGCGCCGAAGTTCGGAGACCGCGCGGGGTACCAGATGGATCCGGCCAACGGCGACGAAGCGATCCGTGAGATCGTCACCGACATCGGCGAGGGCGCGGACATCGTGATGGTGAAGCCGGCCGTCCCCTATCTGGATGTGATCCGCCGCGCGAAGGACGCGACCGCGTTCCCGATGGCCGCGTATCACGTGTCCGGCGAGTACGCCATGATCAAGGCCGCCGTGCAGAACGGATGGCTGGACGAGCGCCGAACCGTGCTGGAGATCCTGACATCGATCCGCCGAGCCGGCGCCGACCTGATCCTCACGTACCACGCGAAGGACGCGGCGGATTGGATCACCCAAGGCTGACGTGACGATCACCGTCCGTCGGGCCACCCCGGATGACCTCGACGCGATCGTGATGCTGCTCGGCGAGCTCCATGATCCCTCGAGGGCGTCCGCCGACGCGGAGTCGTGGAACGCGATGCTCGGCCAGTCCGGCCGGACGATCCTGCTCGCGGAACGGGACGACGGCCCGGTCGGGACGGCCGACCTGTGGATCGCCCCGACACTGTTGAACGGGCCGGTCCCGCGAGCGTTCGTGAACTACGTGGCCGTATCGACGTGCGCTCGGCGGAGCGGCGTCGGCAGGGCGCTGATGGAAGACGCCCACCGCCGTGCGACCGAGGCAGGATGTGGCGACGTGGTGCTGATGTCGGGCGACCATCGCCCGGACGCCCACCGCTTCTACGACGCGCTCGGCTACGAACGGTGCGCCGTAGGGTTCCGGAAGCGACTGCGAGAGGAGTAGCGTCGATGGCCTTCGCGATGCAGGTGACGTTCGATGCGGCGGATCCGGCCGCGCTTGCCGGATTCTGGAAGCACGTCTTGGGCTACATCGAGGAACCGCCGCCCGAAGGTTGGTCGTCCTGGGAAGACTGGGCGCGCGAGAAGGACATCCCCGAGGAGCGCTGGAACGATCAGAGCGCGATCGTGGATCCGGACGGAGCCGGACCGCGGGTCTTCTTCCAGCGGGTTCCGGAAGGAAAGACCACGAAGAATCGCGTGCACCTCGACGTGCGAGCCGCGCCGGGTCTCGACCCCGTCGCCCGTCGCGCGCGGCTGACGAAGGAGTCGGAGCGACTCATCGGTCTGGGCGCGACGAAGCTCTACGAGATCGAGGAGCCCGGCGAGTTCTGGATCACCATGCAGGATCCGGAAGGCAACGAGTTCTGCCTGGACTGATCCGACACGTACCATCGTTCGCGTGAGCAACTCCGACGACCTCTTCGCCCGTGCCTCCAACGTGATCCCCGGCGGCGTCGACTCCCCGGTGCGGGGGTTCGGCGCCGTGGGCGGCTCACCACGTTTCATCGAACGAGGGGACGGCGCCTACCTCGTCGACGTGGACGGCAACCGCTACGTGGACTTCGTCCAGTCGTGGGGAGCGTTGCTGTTCGGGCACGCACGTCCCGAGATCGTCCAGGCCGCGGCGGCGGCGGCGGCGCGCGGCACGTCGTTCGGCGCGCCGACGGCCGGAGAGGTCGAGCTCGCCGAGCGGATCGTGGCAGCCGTTCCGGGCGTCGACATGATGCGCCTGGTCTCGTCGGGCACCGAGGCGACGATGAGTGCGATCAGGCTCGCGCGTGGCGTCACGGGGCGCGACCGGTTGGTCAAGTTCGAGGGTTGCTATCACGGTCACTCGGACTCGCTGCTTGCCAAAGGGGCCGGCTCGGGCGTCGCGACGTTCGGCATCCCTGGCTCACCGGGCGTGACGGAAGGAGCGGCGAGAGACACGCTCACAGCGCCCTTCAACGACCTGGATGCCGTCCGCGCCATCTTCGGCGAACGCGGTCGCGAGATCGCGGTCGTCGTGGTCGAGCCCGTCGCCGCGAACATGGGGGTCGTGCCGCCGGAGCCAGGGTTCCTCGAAGGGCTTCGCGCGCTCTGCGACGAGCACGGAGCTCTGCTCTTCTTCGACGAGGTGATCACCGGCTTCCGGATCGCGTACGAAGGGGCCGGCTCGGTGTACGGAGTGACACCGGATCTGACCGCCTTGGGGAAAGTCATGGGTGGCGGGTTCCCCTGCGCGGCGTTCGGCGGACGCCGGGCCGTGATGCAGCAGCTCGCGCCGGCGGGTCCCGTCTATCAGGCCGGCACACTGAGCGGGAACCCCGTCGCGGTGGCCGCCGGCATCGCGGCGCTGGACCTCGCCGATCGCGAGCGGCCGTACGACGCGCTCGAGCGCCGCGCCATCGACCTCACGGACGGTCTCGCGGAACGGTTCGCCGCCGCCGGCATCGCCGTCACCTCGAACCGCGCACGATCGATGTTCAGCGTGTTCTTCACGGATCGCCCGGTACGCAACTTCGAGGACGCGAAGGCCGCCGATCACGAGCGGTACGCACGCTTCTTCCATCACATGTTGGATCGCGGCATCTACCTCCCGCCGTCCGGCTACGAGCTGTGGAGCCTCTGCACCGCGCACGACGACGCCACGACCGAGCGAACGCTCGAGGCCGCGGCGTCGTTCGCGGGCTGACCGTCAGGCGACGGCGGGTCGCTCGGTCTCCTCGCGGACGTCCACGCCGTCGATATGCATCGCGACGCAGTACGTCCCCGACGTCTTCCCGAGCGCGTCAGTGACGGGGCCGACACGGCAGCGGACGCTGACCCGATCCGCCTTCAGAGCGAACGTCGCGGCGTCCCCCCCGAGCGCAAGGATGTGCGCATCCAGGAGCGACGCGTTCGGCCCTTCCAGCCCGAAGATCTCCAGCAGGTCGCGCCCCTTGCACGCGTCCGCGGACCGACCGATCACCGATGCGGCGGCATCGCTCACGCTCTGCAATCGAAGCGCGCCGTCTGTCGTCCAGAAGAACACGGGCTCGTCGATCGTCGGATCGACGACGACCCGCGGCGCCGGGCGCGGAACCTGCTGGGTCGTGATCGGTACCTGGTCGGTGATGCCGATCAGCTCCCACTGCCGCATGCACATCCCCCTCGATCGGTGTCCGGTTCGATTGTGGGCGGCGGAGCGGGCGCCGCACATCGGGGCACCGGCCGATTCGCGCGGGCCCTCGGAGGGACACTCCATCGAGGGAGGGGCCGCATCCGGTCGGACTACATCGGATGACCTGTGTGACCGGTCCACCGACCCGTTCCGCGATGGGAGGATCGGCGTTGGGCGGAGGCGCGTCTCGCTACCTCCGCCGGTTCTTGACCCCTTTGTCCCTCAGGATCTCGCGAACGCAGTGGTGGCCAGGCATGCCCGTCACGCCGCCGCCCGCGTGGGTGGCGCTCGACGCCTGGTACAGCCCGCGGATCGGCGTGCGGTAGTCCGCGTACCCGGGCGCGGGCCGCATGTGGAAGAGCTGGTCCACGCGTCAGCTCCCCGTGGAAGATGTTGCCGCCGATCAGGCCCCAGTCCTGCTGCATCTGCCTCGGCCCGATGATCTGCCGGTGCATGATCGAGCCCTTGAAGTTCGGCGCGACCGCGTTCATCCGGTCGATCAGACGGTCGGCGTACGCCTCCAGGTCGGCTTCATGTCCGTCTTCGTCCGCCCACTCGGCCGGCACCCACTGCGTGAACATCGACATCACGTGCACGCCTTCCGGCGCAAGGGTCTTGTCGAACACGGTCGGGATCGCCGTATCGCTGAACGGCAGCGTGGCTGCCTGCCCGAACCGCGCCTCCTGGAACGCCTTCTCCAGGTAGTCCAGGTCGTCGAGCACCTGGATCGCCCCGCCGTGGATGTCGGGGTCGAACCCCGGATCGGCCGTGAACTCGGGGAGCTCGGCGAGCGCGAGGTTGATCTTCACCGTGCCGGAGCGGGTGCGCCAGTTCTCGATGTCCTCGACGAACGTCGTCGGGAGCTGCGAGCGTTCGATCTGCTCCAGGAACGTGATCTTCGGGTGGATCGCGGTGACCACGAGTGGGGCGGACAGCTCCTCGCCGCCGTCGAGCGCGACACCGACGGTGCGCCCGTCGCGGACCAGCACCCGCCCGACCCGTGCGTTCGTTCGGATCTCGGCGCCGAACGACTGCGCCGCAGCGGCACACGCGTCGCCGACCGCGCCCATGCCGCCCTCGGGGTAGCCCCAACTGGCGATCTCGCCGTCACCGATATCCCCGACCGAGTGGTGCATCATCACGTACGCCGTCCCGGGCGCGTCGGGACCCGACCAGGTGCCGATGATCCCGTTCACCGACTGCAGCCCGATGAACACGTCGTTCTCGAACCAGCGCCGCAGCAGGTCGGTCGCGCTCATCGTGAAGAGCCGGGTGATGTCGGCCACCGTCTGCTGGTCGACCTCCTTGCGGAGCTGCCAGCCGAGCTGGGCGATGTCCTTGATGTCGCTCGCCTTCTTCGAGCCGAGGTGCGGCGGCGTCTCCATCAGGAGCGGTCCCATGATGTTGGCGATCCGGCCGATCCACGCCTCGAACTTGGGCCACTGGTCGGCGTCGTGCTTGGAGAACTTCGAGATCGACTCGTGGTCCTTGCGCGCGTCGCCCGACTGCAGGATCGAGCCGTCGGGCAGCGGCAGGTAGCCCATGCCCTGCGGGTGAACCTTGTAGCCGAACCGCTCGAGGTTGAGGTCGCGCTGGATCGAGGGCGGCATCAGGCTCATCACGTAGCTGAGCGTGGTGACCTTGATGTCGGGCGCCTCCGGCCACGGGGCCATGGTGTCGGCGGCCCCGCCCGTCTTGTGGCGGGCCTCCAGGACGACGGTCCGGGCGCCGTACTTCGCCAGATAGGCCGCGGCGACCAGGCCGTTGTGGCCGCCGCCGATGACGATCGCGTCGTAGCTGTTCGCAGGCAAGATTGAATCTCCATTCAAACCGGGATGGGCGAAGCCTAGCAGTGCTCCTGGCTCGGACGGAAGCCGGCAGGCGTGAACCGTGCAACGTTCGCGGCCTTCCCTGACACCATGTGCCTGACACCATGTGGTTGAGCGAAAGGAGCGTGGATCATGACGACACAGACCGTGACGTTCGGAGCCGGCTGCTTCTGGGGCGTCGAGTACGTGTTCCGGCGGGTGCCGGGGGTGACGAACGTCGAGGTCGGGTACGCCGGCGGCATCACGCCGAACCCGACGTACCAGGAGGTCTGCTCCCACACGACGGGCCACGCCGAGGTTCTCCGCGTGATGTTCGACGACGAGCAGGTCTCGTTCGACCAGTTGCTCGAGGTCTTCTGGGCCATGCACGATCCGACGCAGGTGAACCGCCAGGGTCCCGACGTCGGCGACCAGTACCGGAGCGTGATCTTCACGACCTCCGAGGAGCAGTTGGCGGCCGCGAAGGCCTCGAAGGAGCGCGCTCAGGAACGGTTCGACCGGCCGATCGCCGACGGAGATCCGTCCGGCGCCGGAGTTCTACCCGGCCGAGGACTACCACCAGGCCTACTACGAGAAGAACGGCCACACGCCGTACTGCCACGTGGTCCCGGTCAAGGTCCTCGAGGAGCAGGGGTTGCTCCCCGCTCGCAGCTGACGAAGAACGCAAGAAGGCCGCGTCACCGGGGGTTCACCCGATGACGCGGCCCTCCCGCGCGAGCCGCTCCTAGAACGTGCGAACGGCCACCTCCGCCGGTGCCTCGAGCAGCGAGATCAGCTCGTCGTCGAGCTTCACGAGCGTGACGGAGCAGCCCGCCATGTCGAGCGACGTGCAGTACTCGCCGACGTAGCTGCGGCCGACGTTGATCCCGCGCGACGAGAGCTGGTCGTGCGCCCGACCGTAGAGCAGGTACAGCTCGCTGATCGGCGTGCCGCCCAGCCCGTTGATCATCAGCGCCACGTTGTCGCCCTTGCCGAACGGGAGGTCGGACGCGGTCGCCTCGACCAGCTCGTCGACGATCGCGTTCGCGTCGGCGAGCTTCTCGCGGCGCCGGCCCGGCTCGCCGTGGATGCCCACGCCCATCTCCATCTCGTCGTCGCCGAGCTCGAACAGCGGCGAGCCCTTCGCCGGCGGCGTGCACGACGTGAGCGCCATGCCCATCGTCCGGGTGACCGAGTTGACCCGCTCGCCCAGCGCGACGAGGTCGTCGAGCTCGGCGCCCTTCTCCGAGGCGGCGCCGATCGCCTTGATCACGAAGAAGTTGCCGGCCACGCCGCGGCGTCCGACGGTCCAGGTGGAGTCCTTCACGGCGACGTCGTCGTCGACGATCACGGTCCCGATCGTGATGCCCTCGGCCTCGGCCATCTCGGCGCCCATCTCGAACGCCATCCGGTCGCCGGTGTAGTTGTTGATCAGGTGGAGGACGCCCTTCTTGGAGTTGAGCAGCTTGGTCGTCTCCAGGACGTAGTCCATCGGCGGCGCCGCGAACACGTCGCCCGGACACGCGGCGTCGAGCATCCCCTTGCCGACGATCATCACGTGCGCGGGCTCGTGGCCGGACCCCGACCCCTGGACGATCGAGACCTTGTTGTCGCTCGGCGCGTCGCGTCCGCATGATCAGGTTGTACTCGGGCACGTACTTGAGCGTGTCCGGGTTCGCCAGCGCGATGCCCTTGAGCATCTCCGGCACGAACTCCTTCGGGTCGTTGACGAACTTCTTCATGCGTGTCCCCTCCTCACTCGCCGGCCGCCCATGCGTCGGCGACCTGTTCGAACATGACCGCGACGGCGATCGCCCCCGCGTCGAGCGTCCCGATGCTGCGCTCTCCCGTGTACGAGGCGCGGCCGCGCTTGGCGAGCATCGCCTTCGTCGCCTCGGCCTGCACCCGCGCCGTCGTCGCCGCCCGGCGGATCGCAGCGGCAGCGTCGTCTCCCTCTCCGAGCGCCTTCTCCAGCTCGTCGACGGCCGGAACCGGAGCGCGTCGAGCAGCGTCTTGTCTCCCAGATCCGAGTTGCCGCGCTTCTTGATGCCCTCGATCGACGGCGCGGAGCATCGCGAGCGCGTCGTCCGACGTGAGCTCGGTCTTGTCCCCGGCCACCGCACCGGCTCGCAGGAACGCGGTTCCCCAAAGCGGGCCGGACGTGCCGCCGACGCGGCTGGTGATCACGACCGCGATCTTCTTGAGGAACGTCCCGATATCCGTGCGGTCGAACGAATCCCAGTCGGCGATAGCACGATCTCGAAGCCACGCGCCATCGAGTAACCGAAGTCGCCGTCGCCGACGACCGCGTCCAGGTCGCCGAAGTACTTCTCGTTGTCGACCGCGGTCTGTGCCATCGTCCGCACGACCAGTTCGACCTTGTTCGAAGCTCGCTTCCTCCATCCACACCTCCCGATCGCTAGCTCCGATGCACGCTTGAACGGTCAGGCACGACTGCAGGTCCTCGAGCGACGACGAAGTCCCCGGGTTCGCGGACGCCGCGGCTGG
The DNA here is from genome assembly GCA_963736335.1 of uncultured Actinomycetes bacterium. Taxonomy (GTDB): domain Bacteria; phylum Actinomycetota; class UBA4738; order UBA4738; family HRBIN12; genus JBBQVZ01. The sequence goes on from CAVTOC010000006.1 coordinate 883,310, forward strand.
CGAGCACTTCGGTCCGTTCTCCCTCCGGATCGCCCAGCGACGAGACGACCAGCACCGCCTCGGAGAAGTCCTCGTCCCCCGTGTAGCTGCTGACCGTGACGACGCACGCGAGGCCGGCGCCGACGGCCGCGAGCATCCCGTTGCGGGAATCCTCGATCACGAGCGCTTCGGCGGGCTCGACCCCGAGCCGCTCGAGCGCGAGCTGGTAGATGTCGGGGGCCGGCTTCTTCGCTGGGGACCACGTCGCCCGCCAGGACCAGCGCGAAGCGGGCCGCCTGGTCGGCACCGACCACGTGGTCGAGCACGGCCCGGACGGACGCTTCCGACGAGGTCGACGCGACCGCGAGCAACCACCCGGCATCGAGGGCCGCCGCGATGATCCGCGCGACACCGGGGCGCGCCGGCAGCCGGCCGGCGGCAACCATCTCCGTGTAGAGCTCGGTCTTGCGCCGGTGCCACTCGGCGACGCATCGCCCGCTGACCTTCGGGATCGGTCGGGAGCCCGCCGTCTCGGACGAAGTCCTCCGTCAGCAGGCTGGTCATCCGTTCCTTGCCGCCGGCGATCTTGAGCTTCTCGCCGTACTCCTCCTCGGACCACTGCACCGGGATGCCGAACTCCTCGAACATGCGGTTGAAGGCGGGAGGTGCCCGTCACGTTCCGTGTCGGCCAGCACCCCGTCGCAATCGAAGATGAGCGCGGTCACCACGCCTTGCCCTCGCTCCCGAACCGCCGGATGTGGTCCTGCGCCATGTCGACGATGTTGGTCCGAACGTGCGTGAACAGCGACGGCGGGTCCCACTTGTCGGCCGCCTCCGCCTCGCGGAGGATACGCGAGGTTGGACTTCATGTAGCGGCGCTTGAGCGCCGTGGAGATGTTCACCTTCGCGCAGCCGCGCGCGATCAGGTCGGCGAACTGCTCGTCGGTCATCCCGCTGCCGCCGTGCAGCGCGATCGGGATGGGCTCCGCCTCGACGATGTCGGTCACGCGCTGCGCGTCGAGCGTCGGAGCGCTCGCGTACATCCCGTGCGCGTTGCCGATCGCGGGCGCGAAGCAGTCGATCCCCGTCTCCCGGATGAAAGCCAGCGCGACGTCGAGCGACTGTCGCGTGGACTCGTCGTCCGAGCCGACGCCGTCCTCGACGCCCTTGATGCCTTCGATCTCGCCCTCGACGTGCGCGCCGTAGCCGGCGCGCCTCCGCCACGACCTCCTTCGTCTGCCGCTGGTTCTCTTCGACGGGGAGCGACGAGGCATCGAACAGCACGGAGTTCCAGCCGCCCTCAAGGCACGACGTGATCACCTCGCGCTCGGGGCAGTGATCCAGGTGCAGCGTTACCGGAACCTCGATGCCGGCCGTCATCGTGCGCCACATGCCGTAGAGCACGTCCCGGCCGATGGACTTCACGGTCTTGACGGACGTTTGCACGATCACCGGCGCGCGGAGGTCGACGGCGGCGGCGAGGACGGCCTCGAGCGTAAGGTCGTTGACGATGTTGAACGCCGCCACGCCGTAGCGCTCTTTGAACGCGCGGTCGAGGACGTCTTTCAGCGGAACGACAGGCATGGCAACCCTCCGAAGCCGGCCGGACGCTCAGGGTAGGGGGCGCTCCGGCGGTGACGCATCGGGGAGATCCCCCGTCCGTGGATCGGGGATGTCCCTACCCGGCGACGCGCTCCCGCGCACGGGCCACCGCCTGCGTACGGTTCTGGGCGCCCAGCTTGCGCAGGATCGACCCCACGTGCTTCTCGACCGTCTTGACGGAGATGGTGAGCGCCGTCGCGATCTCGCGGTCCGTGCAGCCCTCCTCGAGCAAGGCGAGCACCTGCCGCTCTCGCTCGGTGAACGACGATCACGTCGGCCGTGCCGTTGAGGTGGGAATGGAGCCGCTCGGTCGCCGGGCCCGATACGACCGTCTCCCCGCGGGAAGCGGCGCGAACAGCCCTGACCAGTTCGATCCCGGAAGCCTCCTTGCCGATGTAGCCGCGCGCCCCGGCCCGGAAGGCGCCCGCGACCAGCTCCTCGCTGGCGAACGCCGTGAGCGCCACGACGCTCGCGTTCGCGTCTTCCGCACGGATCCGAGCGATGGCCTCGATCCCGTCGCCCCCGAGCATCTGCAGATCCATCAGCACGACGTCGGGCCGCAAGGTGCGCCATTCGCTGAGCGCCTGCGTCCCCGGACGCCGCCTCACCGACGACGTGCAGCCCGGGATCGGCCCGCGACAGCAGGCTCACGATGCCTGCCCTCGTCACGGCGTGGTCGTCGACCACGAGGACCCGCACGGGGTCGGCCGTGCCGGCCGGCGCCTCGGGGACGTCGGGCTCGGACGGGATCCATGCACGGATCCGCGTGCCCCATCCCGGCGTCGATTCGAGATCGAGCGCGCCGCCGAGCAATCGGGCTCGCTCGGCCATGCCGCCGAGGCCGAGAGCATGCTGCTCCCCTTCGTCGTCGACCTGGGTCCGATCGAAGCCCGCGCCGTCGTCCTGCACCAGGAGGGTGACGCCGGTGGGCGAGTACACCAGGCCCACCCGCACCGACGTCGCTCGGGCGTGCCGGATCGCGTTCGTGAGCGCTTCCTGGGCGATCCGGAACAGCGTGTGGGCGACGCTCGGGCGCGGGCACCGTCCGGCTGCCGGCGGTGACCAGGCGCGCGTCGATCACCCCGGTCCGGTTCGCCCAGGCGATCTCGAGCTCGAGCGCCTCCTCGAGCGAGCGGCCCTCCAGCGGGGAGGGCGCGAGCCCGAGCACGCTTCGCCGGGTCTCCTCGAAGACGGCTTCGGCCGCGGTCCGGGCCTCGGCGAGCGCTTCGTTCGCATCGTCGGGGAGACCGTCGGCGATGCTCCCTGCGCCGCCCGGAGCTCGAGCAACACCGACACGAGGCCCTGCGCGACCGTGTCGTGCACCTCGCGCGCCATCCGGTTGCGCTCCGCGGCGGCGGCCTCGGCGCGGGCGTTCGATTCCGCGGCCTCGTGGAGACGCGCGTTGGTGATCGCGATCGCGGCGTGCTTGGCGAACAGCTCGAGCAGTTCGGCGTCCTCGTCGACGAACGCCCGGGCGGGGTCGCGGGTGAACACCACCAACGAGCCGACGATGTCCCCGCGCCACCAGATGGGGACGCCGATCACGCCCTTCAGCGCCTCCCGGTCCTCGGGGCGGACGTGCCCGCCGGGAACGTCGCCGTAGTCCGCGAAGATCACCGGACCTCGCCGCTTCACGAGCGCGCCGGTGGTTCCCTCCGTGAGCGGGAACACCTTGCCGGACTGGCACGCGATCCCGATGTCGGCTTCCTTCCGATAGACGCCGGCCGCCTCGTCCACCAGGCAGATCGAGCCGGCGTCGCAGCCAAGGAGCTCCGTCGAACGCTTGAGGATCCGTTCGAGGAGCGGGCGGAGGGACAGCTCGCCGGCAAGGTCCTCGATCACCGCGCTGAGCGCCTCGGCCGATTCGCGCCGATCGGGCGTCCCGCGGCGCCGGCTGGTGGCGTCCGCTGCGCGATCTCCGCTGGCGACCATGATCAACGAGGTCCGTTCCGGGAAGGGTCTCCTGCCGGGAACCCTAGGAGCTTTCGTGCGAACGGGCAATCGGGCACATGCCGGCCGGGGTCAGGCGTTCGAACGGACCATCCGCTCAACCGTCGCGGAAGCCGATCACCTTGTGCGTGCCGTCGCAGAACGGCTTGTTGCTCGAACGGCCGCAGCGACAGAGCGTGACGCGGTTCCTGACCTCGTAGGTCGAGCCGTCGGCGGACTCGACGGGGATGCGGCCGCGCACCCAGAGCGGCCCGTCGCGGATCACGGCGATCGACGGTTCGAGCTCTGGCTCGTCGGGCTCGGCGTCGGCGGTTGCCGCGTGGGCGATCCGTCCCGACGGGCAGAGGTCGACCATGTGCTGCAGACGGGCGCGCACCTCCGGATCGGATGTGCGTCGGATCATCTCCCAGACGTCGGTGAACCGGTCGGCGCAATGCCCGGCGTGCGTGCAGAGCGAGACGTCGTCCGTCAGCACGACCCCGTCGCCCTGGAGAGCCCTCGCGCGCTCCGCCCGTGGACCCCGGTCGGCCACCTCCGTCCCGTCGAACGGCGTCGTCTCGTGCGATGCATCACAGAACGGCTTGCGGCTCGACCGCCCGCATCGGCACAGGTCGAACTCCGTGGGCGCGTCGATCGGCGTCGGATCCTCCCAGCCCACCGGCTCACCGAACTCGGTCTCGATCTGCGCCGTCCGCACCAGCGGCGGCGACCCGACAACTTCATATGGGCCGTCCTGGCGGATCCGGACGCGGTAGCCGTGGTCGGACACGCCGGGCAGCCTATCGTCACGTCGTAGACCGTGCGCATCCAGGGATGTAGGCTTCGAACACATGTTCGACGACCTCAACCCCGAGCAGCGATCCGCCGTGCTGTTCGGCGACGGACCCCTGCTGATCGTGGCCGGCGCCGGGACCGGCAAGACCACCACCCTCGCCTGTCGCGTCGGACACCTGGTGCAACGCGGCGTGCGCCCGGAGCGGATCCTGCTGCTGACGTTCAGCCGGCGCGCCGCTCGCGAGATGCTCTCGCGGGCGCACCGCGCCACGGGCCAGCGAGAGACCGAGCGCGTGTGGGGCGGGACGTTCCACGCGGTCGCCAACCGGTTGCTCCGTCTCCACGGACGCCCGCTCGGCCTGCGTCCCGACTTCACCGTGCTGGACCAATCCGACGGTGCCGACGTGATGAACCTGCTGCGCGAGGAGTCGGGGTTCGCCACGCGGGAACGGCGGTTCCCGCGCAAGGACACGCTCGCGTCGATCTACTCGCGGACGGTGAACGCCGGCGAGAAGCTCCCCGACGTGTTGAAGCGTCACTACCCGTGGTGTGTGGACGAGATCGACGGGATCCGGCAGGTCTTCCAGGCGTACACGGTCCGCAAGCGCGACCAGAACGTCCTGGACTACGACGACCTGCTGCTGTTCTGGAAGGCACTGGCGACCGCGCCCCAGACGCGCGACGCGCTGGCGTCCATGTTCGATCACGTGCTCGTCGACGAGTACCAGGACACGAACGCGCTGCAGGCCGACATCCTGGAAGGGATGCGGCCCCCGGATGCGCCGCGCAACCTCACGGTGGTCGGCGACGACGCGCAGTCGATCTACGGGTTCCGGGCCGCGACCGTGAAGAACATCCTGGAGTTCCCGACCAGGTTCGACGGCGCCGCGCGTGATCCGGCTGGAGCAGAACTACCGATCGATCCCGCCGATCCTCGCGGCGTCGAACGCCGCCATCGAGCTCTCGCCACAGCGCCACGAGAAGACCCTGTGGTCCTCGCGGCAGGGAGCACGACGGCCGATCCTGCGCACATGCCTCGACGAGGCCGAGCAGTGCGACTTCGTGTGCCGGAGCGTGCTGCAGCACCGCGAGGAAGGCGTCCCGCTGAAGCAACAGGCGGTCCTGTTCCGGGCGGCGCACCATTCGGACCTGCTCGAGGTGGAGCTGGCCAGGCGCAACATCCCGTTCGTGAAATACGGCGGGTTGAAGTTCCTGGAGGCCGCGCACGTGAAGGACGCGCTCTCGCTGCTCCGCGTGCTGGAGAACCCGTTCGACGAGGTCAGCTGGTTCCGCGTGCTGCAGCTGCCGGAGGGGGTCGGCCCTGCCACGGCGCGGCGGCTGATGGACCAGCTGGGTGTGCGGCGCACGAACGACGACCAGTCCTCGCCCCTGCTCCGATTCCTCGAGGAACCGGTCGCCGTCCCGAAGGCGGCGGTGAGCGGTGTCAAGGAGCTGCGCGCGGCGCTCGGAGACTGCCTGGCCGACGAGACCGTGATGCCCCCCGCCGCGCAGCTCGACCGCATACGTGCCTTCCTGGAACCGGTGTTCGCGCGGCGCTACGACGCATCGGCCGCCCGGGCGCGCGACCTGGAACAGCTGGAGCTGCTCGCGAGCGGATACGAATCGCGCGGGCGATTCGTCTCGGAGCTCACGCTCGATCCCCCGTCCTCCACCGGCGACCTGGCCGGCCCGCCGCTCCTGGACGAGGACTGGCTCGTCCTCTCCACGATCCACTCGGCCAAGGGCCTGGAATGGGACGTCGTCCACGTGATCCACGCCGCCGACGGCATGATCCCGTCCGACATGGCCACCGGCGACGACGACGAGATCGAGGAGGAGCGCCGCCTGTTGTACGTCGGCATGACGCGGGCACGCGACGCGCTGATCGTCTCGTACCCGCAGCGGTACTACCGGCGACCGCGCGGGCTGGAGGATCCGCACAGCTACGCGCAGCTCACGCGGTTCCTGCCGGACCAGGTCCGCGTGCATTTCGACGAGGTCGCCCCCGAGGTGATCCCGCTCCCCGACGCCGACACGATCGACGGGACCGCCGACGTCGACGCGTTCCTCGCCGGGCTCTGGGCGGACTGACGGTACGCTACGCCGCGTGCCCGAGCCCTACGACGCGGTCCTGCTCGACCTCTACGACACCATCGTGTGGAGCGAGTGGTTCCGGCTCCGCGACGCCATCGTGGCCAGGATCGGCGACGACATGGAGGCCGACCGGCTCCAGAAGGCGTTCGAACAGACCCGCCCGGCGCGGGGCGTCGGAGCGTTCGGCAGCGTGGAGGGCGACATGGCCGCGGTGCTCGATGCCGCCGGCGTCCCTCAGGACGCGACACTGGTCGAGGAACTCGTGGATCTCGAACGAGCGCATCTGGCCAGCGGCGTGCACATCTACGATGACGTCTTCCCCGTCCTCGCGTCACTCCGCGACCGAGGCGTGAAGACGGCGCTCGTCAGCAACTGCTCGCACTCCACCCGGCCGGTCGTGGAGCGGCTCGGACTGGATACGGCGTTCGACGTGGTCGTCCTGTCGTTCGAGGCTCGTGCGATGAAGCCGGATCCGGCGATCTACCGGGGGACGCTCGAGCAGCTCGGCGGTGTCGCGCCCGAACGCGCCGTGTTCGTCGACGATCAGCCCACGTATTGCGACGGCGCGTCGGCGGTCGGACTCGGCGCCCGACTCATCCTGCGGAAGAACGAGGACGTGCCCGCCGACCAGCACGGCCACCAGGTGGTGACCGACCTCGGGTGGCTCCTGTAACGTCGGGACGTGAGCGACAAGACCGACGACCCTCCCGAGAAGTTCCCCCGCAAGCTCTACGAGAAGGAGCTCGCCCGGCTCCAGGTCGAACTCGTGAAGATGGAGGAGTGGGGCGCCTCCACCGGGATGCGCCTCGTGGTGATCTTCGAGGGGCGCGACGCCGCCGGCAAGGGCGGCGCGATCAAGCGGATGACCGAGCACATGAACCCGCGGATCACCCGGCACGTCGCCCTGCCGAAGCCGACCGAGCGCCAAACGACCCAGTGGTACTTCCAGCGCTACATCGAGCAGCTCCCCGCCGCCGGCGAGGTCGTGCTGTTCGACCGCAGTTGGTACAACCGGGCCGGCATCGAGCACGTCCTGGGGTTCTGCACGCCGACCGAGCACTACCGGTTCCTGCAGCAGTGCCCGATCTTCGAGCGGCTCCTGGTGGACGACGGGATCATCCTGATCAAGTACTGGTTCTCGGTGAGCGACGAGGAGCAGGAGCGCCGCTTCGAAGCACGGATCACCGACCCGATGCGCCGCTGGAAGCTCTCGGAGACCGACCTGTACTCCCGGACGAAGTGGGTCGACTACTCACGCGCGAAGGACGAGATGTTCGTACACACCGACATCCCCGAGGCGCCGTGGTACGTCGTGGATGCCGACGACAAGAAGCGCGCACGGATCAACTGCATCGCCCATCTGCTGTCGAAGATCCCGTACGAGGACCTCCCGGACCCCAACATCGAGCTTCCCGTCCGCCAGCGCGACGACGGCTACGTGCGTCCGCCGCGCGATCTCTACACCTACGTTCCCGACCACGTGGCGGAGGTCATCGCGGCGCACAAGAAGAAGAAGAGCTAGTCCCGCTCAGACGAGCTGGCTTGTCCGTCAGGCGAGATCGGCGAACGCGTCGGCCACGCTCTTGCGGATGCCCGTCACGAACGGAACCTCGACCTTCGTGTACAGGCGGGCCTTGGTCTCGCGCAGCCGGCGGATGCAGTCGACGATCGACACCAGGCGGTCCGCCTCGAACGCCAGGATCCATTCCCAGTCGCCGAGCCCGAACGCGCTCGTGGTGTTCGCGAGGATGTCGGGGAACTCACGCCCAGCCCCGCCGTGCTCGCCGAGCAAGGCGCGCCGCTCCTCGCTGGGCAGCAGGTACCACTCGGGCGTCCGCACGAACGGGTAGACGCAGAGGAACGTCTTCGGCGGCACGCCCTTGGCGAACGCCGGCTGATGAGACGGTGAGAACTCCGCCGGCTGGACCATGCCCATGAACGTCCACGCGAGATCGGTGAGCCGGCCGGCCTGCGTGCGGCGGAACTCCGAGAGGAACGCCTGCACGTCCTCGGCCTCGCTGCCGACGAGCCAGAGCATGAGGTCGGTGTCGGGGCGGAACCCGACGGTCGAGTACGTGCCGCGCACCTCGACCCGGCCGTCGAACGTCTTGTACAGGTTCTCGACCTCCTGCACGACGTCGGCCAGCGCGTCCGCGGAGAGATCGCGGAACCCATCTCGGGCGCGGAACGCCGGGTAGAGCGCGTAGATCGAAGCGGTCGTGTCATCCGTGATGGTCTCGCTCATCGAGCCGTCTCCTTTTCGATCGTCGTGCGTCCGAGGTGTGCCAGAACCTGCTCGGCGGTCTCGCCGGCCGCCCTGACGCAGTCGGGAACGCCCACTCCGTCGTATGCAGAGCCGACGACGAAGATACCCGTGGGCAGGGTCGCGCGGATCCGCTCGACGCGCTCCACGTGCCCCACTTCGTATTGCGGCATCGCGCGCATCCACCGGACGACCGACGATGCCTGCGGCCGGGCCGGGAGATCGAGCACGGCGGACAGATGCCGTTCGCACGCGTCGACGAGATCCTGGATCTGCCGCGTCGAGCACGTCCTCGTCGCCCATCCCACCCACGTAGCAGCGGAGCACTGCGCGCGAGCCGAACGCCGGATCGGGCCACTTGCTGCTGATCCATGTGCACGCCGTCATCGGGGCCTTGCCGCGCGGAACCACGAATCCGGTCCCCTCCGGCAACGCGGCCTGCGTCCCGTCGCCGTAGACCAGGAACACCACGCCGGTCGAGGCGTACGGGATGGCGCTCAGCTCGGCAGACGCAGCCTGTGGGCCGAGCAGCCGCCCCGCCTCGAAGGACGGGACGGCGAGCACGATGGCGCTCGCGTCCCCCCGCTCGCCGAGCTCGGACAGCGAACCGACCGGCGCTCCGGTCACCACTCGGTCGCCGAGCGACGCGGCGAGCGCGTCGGTCAGGCGTCCGACGCCGCCCTTCGGCTTCACGAACATGGGCGTCGGTGTCCCGCGGCGCACCGAGCGCATCGCCGCCTGCGAACCCCGGATCAGGCTGCCCTGTGTGGACTCCCACATGAGCAGCTCGGGGAACGTCGCGCGCGCCGACAGCCTGTCAACGTCGCCCGCATACAAGCCGGCGAGGAGCGGCGCGACGGCCATGTCGGTCGCCTCGTCTCCCAGGCGCCGGCGCAAGAGGCCGCCGAGCGTCTCCTCGACCCCGTCCTTCCGCTTCCCGCGCAGCAGATCCAGGGAAGCACGTCTCCGGCCCGCTCGCGACACGCCGGGCCAGCGGAACACGTCGCCGATGTCGCCCGGGATCCCGAACGGGGCGTCCTTCGGGAAGGAGACCAATCCGCGATCGGTCCACAGGTAGGCGCCCTTCGCGCCCGGCGTCACCAGCTCACCGGCCAGGCCGAGCTCCCGGCAGAGGTCCACCGCCCACGGCTTGCGAGCGACGAACGAATCCGCCCCCGTCTCGAGCCGCACGTCGCCCACCTGCGTCGTCCCGAGCTTGCCGCCGGGCCGGTCGGCCGCCTCGTGAACGGCGACGTCGACACCGGCCGCGGCCAGCCTGTACGCGGTCGTCAGGCCCGAGATCCCGCCCCCGACGACGTCGACGCGACGCTGGAGGCTCATCTCGCCGGCATCTCCGCCACATGCTCGCGCACGACCGCTGCGAGCACGTCGAGGTAGGCCGGGTCCGCGTTCGGCATCCGCGTCCGCTCGAACCGCATCCCTCCGCGCTCGGCGATCCCGCGGGCCTCGATGTCCAGGTCGTACAGGATCTCCAGGTGGTCGGCCACGAAGCCGGCCGAGCACACGACCACGGCATGCCGGCCGGCGGTCGCCAGCTCCTCGATCACCGCTTCGATCGGCGGTCCCCACCACGGGTCGGCGGTTCGACCGGCGCTCTGCCACGCGATGAGGTAGTCGTCGAGGCCGAGATCGCCGGCCACCAGGTCGGCGGTCTCCTGTAGCCCATCCCGATACCGGCAGGACTCGTCGCAATCGCACGTCTTGCAGCGTTGCGTGCCGTCGTCGAGCGTACGCACCGGGAGCGAGTGGGCGGAGAAGATCACCGCGGCGTTCGCGCGCTCTTCGTCGGTCAGGCGGCCGAGCGCATCGGCCACGCGTGCCGTGATGAACGAGATGAACGACGGATGGTCGTGGTACGAGCGGACGAACGTGAACGCAGGGCCGCCGTCGTCCTGCGTCGCCTGGAGCACGCGCTCGATGTAGGTCTCGACCGACATCCCGGACCAGTGCGGCGCCATCACGATCCCGATCGCCCGTTCCACGCCGTCGGCGCGCATCGACGCGATCGCCTCCGGGATGAACGGCTGCGAGTGCTTCATCCCGAGGTAGGCGCGGTAGCTCGATCCGCCGGACCCGGCGTTGAGCCGTTCGACGATGCCGTCGGCTTGACGACGCGTCGTCTCCAGCAGCGGGAACACGTTGCCGATCGCCGCGTATCGCTCCTTCAGCTCCGCGAGATGTTCCGGCGACGGCGTCCGACCCCCACGGATGTCGGTGTAGTAGCGCTCGATGTCCTCCGGGCCGTTCGCGGTCCCGTACGCCATCACCAGCACGCCGACCGGCGGATCGCTCAACCCGGGACCCCCGGTTGTTCGGTGCGTTCATGGACCAGATCCACGAGCCGCCGGAGCGTGTCGGGATCGGTGTCGGGCGGCACGCCGTGACCGAGGTTGAAGATGTGTCCGTCGCGTGAGCCCACGCGAGCGAGCACGCGATCGGTCTCGGCCTCCACCACATCCCACGGCGCCGAGAGCACGGCCGGATCCAGGTTGCCCTGCACGGCCACGCCGGGACCCACACGGTCCCACGCGACATCGAGCGGGGTCCGCCAGTCCACGCCGATCACGTCGCCCCCCGCCCGACGCATGGACGCGAGGAGCTCTCCCGTCCCGACGCCGAAATGGATCGTGGGGACGCCCAGGTCCGCCAGGCCTTCGAACAGGCGCAGCATGTGGGGGAACACGGATCGCTCGTAGGCGTCGGGGCCGAGCGCACCCACCCACGAGTCGAAGACCTGCAGCGCCTGTGCGCCGGCGTCAGCCTGCGCTCGCAGGTGCGGAAGCACGATCGCGACCAAGGCGTCCATCAACGCGTCCCAGACCCTCGGCTGGCCCAACATCAGCGCTTTCGTCCGCTCGTGCGTCCGCGACGGACCCCCCTCGACCAGATAGCTCGCCAGGGTGAACGGCGCGCCGGCGAACCCCAGCAACGGCACGTCGAGCTCCTTCCGGAGCAGCCGGATGGCCTCGAGCACGTGGGGAACGTCGCTCTCGGGCTCGAGCGGTCGAAGGAGCCGCACGTCGTCGGCGGTCCGGATCGGATCGTCCACGACCGGACCCACGCCAGTCTCGATGCGCACGGGCACCCCCACCGCGGCGAGCGGCACCATGATGTCGCTGAACAGGATGGCCGCGTCGACCGCCATACGGCGGAGCGGCTGCAGCGTGATCTCCGTGACCAGGTCGGGGTGCCGGCACGTGTCGAGGATGTCGCCCCGTCCGCGGACCTCTCGGTACTCGGGAAGGTAGCGGCCCGCCTGACGCATGAACCAGACTGGCGTGCGGTCGACGGGCTCCCGGCGACAGGCGCGCAGGAACCGATCCGATGCCGGGGAGGCGTTCACCCCCTCAGGATACGGACGCCTGAGGGTTCGAGCGACGCCGGAACCTACAGGATGGTCAGACGCCCGTCCTCGCCGATGGGGAAGGCGGGGTTGTACGCGACCTCCCACGGGTACCCGTCGGGATCCCCGAAATAGCCGGAGCGTCCGAACACGGCGTCGGTCCCCGGTTTGAGGATCGACCCGCCGGCCGCGACGGCCTCCGCGATCACGTCGTCGACGTCCTCCGGCTGTTCCACATTGATCGCCAGCGTGATGCCTCCGAACGAGCCCCGGGTCGGGGACGCGATGGCGGCGTCCTCGGCCAACTCCTCGTACGGGAACAGCCCGATGTTGGTATCGGCCGTCCGGAACCAGTGGATGACGCCTTCGATGGACGAGGAACACTCCTCCCAACCCAGCGTTCGGTAGAACCGGATGGAGCGGTCCAGGTCGGCGACGCCCAGCGTCACCAGGCCCAAGCGAGCGGGAACCATGCATCCACCTCCTGTTCGTGTTCCCATGACAGAACTGTCACTCCGGAGCCGCCGCGTCCGACTATCCAGCCCGGGCGGTCGTGGCTACTGTATGCGGCGAGGTGGGGGCATGACGTCGTTAGCTGAGCGGTCCGAGGCCGAGGCGGCTCCCGTCGGTCGCATCCTGGTGATCGACGACGAGCAGCGGATCCTCAACTTCGTCCACCGCGGGCTCGAGGCCGAGGGGATGGCGGTCGATTCGGCGCGCGAGGCCGAGGAGGGCCTCCGGCTCGCGCTCACCAACACGTACGACCTCGTGGTCCTCGACCTCGTGATGCCGAGCCTGGACGGTCAGGCCGTGCTCAAACGGATCCTGGAGCGCAAACCCTCACAGCCGGTCCTCATCCTCTCCGCCTTGAACGACACGACATCGAAGGTCAGCTGCCTCGAGCTCGGCGCCGAGGACTACATCTCGAAACCGTTCTCCCTGGAGGAGCTCCTCGCCCGTGTCCGAGCGCGCCTTCGGACCGCCGCCCGGTCGAGCCCGACCCGCCTGCAGACGCGCTCGCTCTCCCTCGACCTCATCCGCAGGCGGGCCGACGCCGGCGCCGGCCCGATCCCGCTCGCCGAGCGCGAGTTCCTGCTGCTCGGCGAGCTGATGCGCAACGCCGGCCAGACTGTGTCGAAGGAGCGTTTGCTCTCATCGGTCTGGGGCTACCACTTCGATCCAGGGTCGAACGTCGTCGACGTCTACGTCCGCAGGCTGCGCGCGAAGCTGGGAGCGGAGACGATCGTCACCGTTCGGGGCGTCGGGTACCGGATCGATGCTGACTGACCGCATCGAGTGGCCGAACCGGGTCCGCTGGTTCGACGTCGCCTGGGTGCTGTTCTCGCTCGCGAACCTCGCGGCCATGCTCATGTTCCCCGAGTGGGAGACGGTGCCGTTCCACTTCATCTGGGTGAGCCTCACGATCCTCTACGGGTTCCGCGTGTGGAAGGCACGTCCCACGTTGGTGATCCTGGCGTTCGTGATGGGATTGACCGGTCTGTTGATCTGGCTGGACGTGAAGAACAACTTCACGACGCCCGATGAGCTGACCGAGGTGCCATTGATGGCCGCCATGTTCCTGGCGATGGTGTGGCACGCGCGGCGCCGGCTGACCACGATGGAGGAATCCGAGCGCGTCTCGATGGAGAACCTCCGCCTGCTCGAGCGGGAACGGCGCTTCGTGCAAGATGCCTCGCACGAGCTGCGGACGCCGATCACGGTCGCGCTCGGACACGCCGAGCTCATCCAGCGCAGCGCGGACGATCCCACGGTCGCGGACGACGCCGCGGTGATCGCCGACGAGCTGATGCGGCTGCGGCGCCTGGCCGACCGGCTGCTCGTGCTGGCCGGGAGCGAGGACCCCGAGTTCCTCCATCCCACGGTGGTGGACCTGGAGACGATCGTGATGGATGCCGTTCGCCGATGGACGGCGACGCCACGGCGATGGCTCCTGGGCGCGGCCGAGGAAGCCACCGCGATCGCCGACGCGGACCGGCTGGAGGTGGCGCTCGACGCCTTGATCGAGAACGCGGTGAACCACACGCAAGAACAGGACACCATCGAAGTGGGCATCCAACGCGCCGGCCCGCGGGCGATGATCTCGGTCCGTGACACGGGAGCGGGCATCCCGGCCGCCGACCTCGATCACATCTTCGATCGGTTCGCGAGGGCCGATCCGGGGCGGAGCAGGCACACCGGCGGCTCCGGCCTGGGTCTGTCGATCGTGAAGGCGATCGTGGATGCCCATGGCGGCGAGGTGCACGTCTCGAGTGCCGTCGGCGAGGGAACGACGTTCAAGATCTTCCTTCCGCTTTCCCCGGTAGTACCCACGCCACCCGGGCGCTCGTCGACGCAAGCGCGGGCGGAGCTGGCTCCCGCGTCGACGCGCGCGTTCAGAGCACTAGAGACCGATGCTCGCGAACTGGACGTTTGACCCCGCGGTCATCTTCGGCCTCGGCGTGACCGGGGTCGTGTACGTGCGCGCGGACCGACGTGTCCGCCGGGCGCGAGGCGACCGGCGCTTCCCACGTGCCCGGCGGAGGGAGTTCCTCGCGGGCTTGGGGATCATCTTCATCGCGCTCGAGTCCCCGATCGACACCGGATCGTCGACGTCGTTCTCGGTGCACATGGTCCAGCATCTGCTGCTCACCATGGTCGCCGCGCCGCTCCTGGTGCTCGGCGCCCCCGTGACGCTCGCCCTCCTCGCGTCGTCGCCCGTCGCTCGACGACGGCTCTCAGCCGCGCTCAGGCGTCCGCCGCTCCGGACGCTGTCCCAGCCCATCGTGGCGTGGGGCTTGTTCTTCGGCGTCTTGTGGGGATCCCACTTCACCGGACTGTTCGAGGCATCGCTGCGGAGCGACGGCGTCCACGCGCTCGAGCACGTCGCGTACCTGGTGACGGCCGTCCTGTTCTGGATGCCCGTCGTCGGTCGCGATCCCTCGCCGGTGGGTCTCTCGTACCCGGCTCGGATCCTCTACCTCTTCTTCGCGATGGCGTCGATGGCGTTCCTGGGACTGGCCCTCTTCAGCGCGAACCACGTCCTGTACCCGACCTACGGCGCCGTGGAAGGTGCAGCGAACGCAGTCGCGGACCAGCGGGTCGGCGGCACGATCATGTGGGTCGGCGGCATGGTCAACATCGTGCCGGCGCTCGCGTTCGTGATGCTTGATTGGATGCGGGCCGATGAGCGAGAAGCGCTGCGCGTCGATGCCCGGCTGCTCAGCGAGCGGATCGCCCCTGAGACCGCGGGCGGGCCGGTCCTATGAGCGTCTCCGTCAGCCGGGCCTCACGCATCGGCGACCTCGCCGCGACGGTCATGGACTACGTCGCGCTCACGAAGCCACGCGTGGTGTCGCTCCTGGTGGTCACCGGTGTCTGCGGGTACCTCGCCGGAGCCGCCGGACACGTGCAGTTCGCGGTCCTCCTCGCGGTCGCCGGTGGCGGCGCGCTCGCCGCCGGCGGCGCGAACGCTCTCAACTGCGCCTTCGACCGCGACCTCGATGCCGTGATGGCGCGCACGCGTAGCCGGCCGATCCCGGACGGGCGCATCCCGATCCTGAACGCCGTGTTGCTGGGTATCGCGATGAACGTGGCCGCGGGGATCTGGCTGACCCGATCCGCCAACCTGCTCGCAGCCGGCCTGGCCCTCGCCGGAACCGCGTGGTACCTGGGGGTCTACACGGCCTGGCTCAAGCGCCGGTCGACCCAGAACATCGTGATAGGAGGCGCGGCAGGCTGCTTCCCGCCGCTCGTGGGGTGGGCCGCCGCGACGGGAGGTCTCGATGCGACCGCGCTCACGCTCGCGGCCGTCATCTTCCTGTGGACGCCGCCGCACTTCTGGGCGCTCGCCACGTTGCTCCGCCGGGACTACCGGCGCGCCAACATCCCCATGCTCCCGGCCGTCATCTCGGTGCAGCGGACCGCGAACCAGGCCTTCGTCTATGCGGTGGCCACCGTCGTCGTCAGCCTGGGGCCGGCCCTGTGGAACGGCGCGAGCACGGTGTACACGGCGAGTGCCGCCGGTCTCGGCGGCGTGTTCGTCTGGCGGGCCGAGGCGTTCCGCCGGGACGCGGACACCGCGAGCGCCCGAAGGCTGTTCCGCTACTCGCTCATCTACCTCGCAGCATTGTTCGCTGCGCTCGTGGTTGATCGGATGATCGCCGCGTGAACGTGACACGAGGGAGGAACCGATGGTGAAGGGAACGCGTGACCGCTACGACCGATGCATCCGATGCAATGAGCGCGTCCCGTGGGGCGAGTCGGTGTGTCGTCGCTGCAACCCTGCCAGACTTCCGGCCCCGAGCCCGACGCAGTACCACGCCACGGTCTTCTTGGCCGTCATCGTCGCACTCGTCGCGGTCGCGGGCTGGATGATGATCCGCGCCTGACGGATCGGGACTACTGGTGTCCGACGTTCGCCCTTGATCGGGCAACATCGCGGAACCAACCCGCCGCTGAAAGCGCGAACACGACCGCTCCCGCGATCAGGATCCAAGCGTCGACGATCAGGCCGAGCGCGATGATCACTGCGGAGACCGCGAAACCCAACGGCCAGATCGTCGGGCCGACGTGCGGCTCCTCCTCGCTGCTCGCCCCTTCCGCCTCATGACGTGCCTCCCTGCGCGCGACCAGACCGAGGAAGAGGAACGTCACGCCGGCGATGAGCAGGAGCGTGGTACCTCCTCGCTCGTGGCTGGTGAACCCGTACACGAGCCCCGCGATCACGAGGAATGCCGCCAACGCTACGAGGATGCGGGAGATCGTGCTCATCGCTTCACCTCGGTGTGAGGAGGTAGAACGTCGCGAAAAGAAGCAGCCACACGACGTCGACGAAGTCCCAATAGATCGCTCCAGCCGCGAGCGGGTCATGGTTGGAAGGAGTGAGGACGCCGCTCATCCCTTGCCCGAAGACGAGGCAAAGGAACACGACGCCTCCGAACACGTGAGCCATGTGGATACCGGTCATGACGTAGAAGAGCGTGCCGAACGTGCCGTCCTTCACGCCGAATCCGAGCTGCGAGTAATCGTAGAGCTGCAGGAGGAGAAAGACGATGCCCAGCCCGATCGTAGCCCCGAGGAAGACCATCGCCTTGCGCGCGTCACCGTTCCGGATGGAGCGGAGCGAAAGCTGGATCACCACGCTACTCAGCACGAGTATCACAGTGAGGATCGAAGCAACGGTGATCTCGAGGTGGGGGATGCCCGCCGGAGGCCATTCCTTCGCGTTGGCTCTGATCGTGAAGTACCCACCGAAGAACGCCGCGAAGAACATCGCCTCGGACGCGACGAAGAGCACCATCCCAAGGACCGGGCCGCTCATCTCGCGCGGACGACCCTGTTCGTGCTGCGCAGCAACAGTACTCATGACTCTGCCTCCATCTGCGCCATGCGTAGGTCGTACACGGGCCTGTCCGAGTGGATCGGAGGCAATGAATCGAAGTTGTGCGCCGGCGGCGGGGACGTCGTCGCCCATTCGAGCGTGTAGGCATCCCACGGATCGTCGGGCGCAGATCGAGGCTTCCGAAGGGTCAGGAAGATGTTCACGAAGAAGAGGATCATCGCGATCGCGATCACGAAAGCGCCGATCGTGGCGAGCAGGTTCAGGAAGCTCCACCCGCGATCCGGCGCGTAGTCCGCGATGCGTCGCGGCATGCCTCGCAATCCCAAGATATGCATCGGGAAGAACGTGAGGTTGAACCCGATCAGCTGGATCCAGAACTGCCAGATGCCCAGCTTCCGTGACAGCATCCGTCCGCTCATCTTCGGGAACCAATAGAACATCCCCGCGAACACGCCGAAGAGGGTTCCACCGAACAGCACGTAGTGCAGGTGCGCGACGACCCAATAGGTGTCATGGATCGCGAAGTCCATGGCGGGTGACGCAGCCCAGACGCCGTTGATCCCACCGATCAAGAACATCGCGATGAAGCCGAGCGCGAACAGCATGGGCGGCTCGAACCGGATCTTCCCCTTCCAGAGGGTGCCCAGCCAGATGAAGAACAGGACGCCTGTCGGGATGGAGATCAACTCGGTCGTGATGCTGAAGAAGGGGAGCTCGACGGCGCCCGTCGCGAACATGTGATGCGCCCACACGCTGAACGAGAGCGCCGTGATCAGCAGGAACGAGAGAACGACGCCCCGGTAGCTGAAGATAGGTTTGCCCGAGAACACCGCGATGATCTCGCTCACGATGCCCCATGCGCCCAGGATCAGCATGTAGACCTCGGGGTGGCCGAAGAACCAGAAGACGTTCTGCCAGAGCAGCACCACGCCACCTTGCGTGGGATCGAAGAACACTGTGCCGAGTCGCCGATCCGCGAACAGCATGATGAGCCCCGCTGTCAACACCGGCGCGGCGAGGATGACGAGGAGCGATGTCGCGAGGATGCTCCAGCTGAATATCGGCATCCGCATCATCGTCATCCCGGGTGCCCGCATCCGCAAGATCGTCACGATGAAGTTGATGCCGCCGAGGATGGAAGCCGTTCCGACGATGATCAGCCCAACGATCCAGAGGTCTTGGCCGGTGCCGAGCTGCTCGGAGAGGGGCGGGTAGCCGGTCCAGCCGGCAGCGGCCGCGCCGCCTCTCGCGAAGAAGCCCGAGAGGATCGTGAGTCCCCCGATAGGCAGCAGCCAGAACGAGAGCGCGTTGATGCGCGGGAACGCCATGTCGAGCGCACCGATCTGCAGCGGCACGAAGTAATTCCCGAACCCCGCGAGGAGCGGGAAGATCACGAGGAAGATCATCAGCGTGCCGTGCAGCGTGAACAGCTGGTTGTAGGCATGCGGTTGGAAGATCTGGGTCCCGGGACGCGCGAGCTCCGTGCGCATGAGGAGTGCGAACACGCCGCCAACCGCGAAGAACGAGAAGCTGCTGATCAGGTAGAGGATGCCGATCTTCTTGTGGTCGGTCGTCTTAAGCCAGTCGAGCAGACGGCCCCGTTCCGGTTCGGGCGCAAGCTCTCTGGAAGGAGCCTCGGTCACAGCCATGTCGGGTCTCCCATCCGCATCCTCATTTGACGATGAACGCACCCGACATCGCGGGGCCGTGGACATCGCATTGGAAGTAGTAATGGCCAGGAGGCAGCCCCGGCGCGTTGAGCGTCTCTGAAGCGACCCCAGTAATCTTCGGCGAGGTGAAGTACTGCTTCTTCTGGAAGAAGCTGTCGTAGATCGAGAAGTTGTGCTCGATCCCAACGTCCTCGTTCATGATGCTCAGCGTGAATGGAGTGTTCGCAGGTACCGCGAGGCAGAAGCTGTTCCATGAGATGTCGTGCGCGACGAGCGACAGGTTCGTTCCGTTCGGATCGCAGGTGATGCCCGATGCTGCCTTGCGCTGTTGATCGATCCATGCCTGATAGTCGGGGGCAGAGACGACCTTCACGACGAACGTCATCTTCGAATGCCAGAGACCGCAGAACTCCGCGCATTGCGACTGAAACGTCCCGAGGACCGTCGGCGTGAACGTGAACGTGCTGGTGCGACCTGGGATCGCATCTCGTTTGAAGAGCAGCGCGGGGATGAAGAACGAATGGATGACGTCACGTGACGTCAACGTGATCTGCACGGGTTCGTCGACCGGCAGAACCATGACCGCCGGACGAACCAGCGTCTTGCCGCTGACGAAGATCCCTTCGGTCTTATAGAGGAACGTCCATTCCCACTGGAACCCCTCCACATCTATCTGCACCTGCGGCGTCGCTTGCTCTTCGACGTGCATGAGCGTGACCTCGCCGAAGGGGAACAAGGCCGCCACGATCAGCGACGGGATCACGAAGAAGACCGTGAGGGAGCGGGTCCCTCCGACCGATTGGCGAGCAGTGGCATCGTCTCGCTTGCGGTACTTGAAGACACACCACAGAAGCACGGCATAGACGCCGATGACCACGGGAGCGGCGAGCCCCATGATGATGAAGTAGAGGGAATGAACTTCCTGAGATTGAGGCGAGATGCCGCTCTGCGCGCACCCGGACAGCAGCGCGGCGGCCCAAACGACCCCAAGGCGAAGGAGGTTCCGGTGGCTCAGAAGGTGCCGGTTCGATCGAAGCCCGCCGCCGCTCACGACACCGTAAACGCTTGCACCATCCCGAGGGATGCATGAGGCGGTCCGTCTGTCCCGCCGCTCTGTGTGCCCGTCTGCCAGCAGGCGAACGCATAGTTCCCCGGCGGGAGATTGAGCCATTCGACGATGCCCGCACCGGTGTCAACAGAACCGAAGTCGCCGCCGATGTGCAGCCAGTTGTCCTCGTCGGACGCGCCGTTCGCCTTCGCGCCGTCGATCACGTCCTGGGCGGTCTGTCCCGAGCCCAACGCGATCGGGATCATCTCGTGGGTGATGGGAAAGGATTCCTTGTTCTGGAACAGTAGTTGGTTGACGCCTGAGGGGAGAGTGGCCGGAACACCGTGGTACTTGAACTGCTGAACGAAGATCGTCGTGAGCGTGGTTGAGTTATCCGAGGACTTCGAACACGCCGTGGCTACGAGCAACAGCATGCAGGCGAGTGCCGTCGCGAGCTTCGTCCAACGCCCAAATGACCGCCCCATATCACCCTCCCTTTGGATGTCACGCCCACCCGTGCAGGCGCACCCTCCAACGACCTGGCTCGGGAAACAAGATTGATGACAGGACTGTCACGACACCACGTCGATCGACTCTGCGCGACGGTGCAGATATCGCCGCAACATTGCATGGTTGTCATCGTGGCCGGCCGCGATCGCTCAAGTGGACCGTCGCGGGAGGAGTGGGATTCGAACCCACGGGCCCCTTGCGGGACCAACGGTTTTCAAGACCGTCGCCTTCGTCCGCTCGGCCATCCTCCCGACGCGAAGCCTACGAGGTCGGAGGGGTCCATTTCATTACGTCGGCCTCACCTTCCCTTGGGCAAGCCTTGGAGTGCCTCTCTGTAGCGTGAGCATCGTCATCGGACCATTCGGTCCGGAGACGGCAAGCGAGGAAAGGAGCGCACCAGATGGCATACGTGATCGCCGAGCCGTGTGTGGACGTCCACGATCGTGGGTGCGTGGACGAGTGTCCCGTCGATTGCATCTACGACGGGCTCCGCAAGAGCTACATCCATCCCGACGAGTGCGTGGACTGCGGTGCCTGCGAACCGGTGTGCCCGGTGACAGCCATCTTCAGTCGAGACGATCTCCCGGACGAGTGGCTCGGGTACGAGCAGATCGAGCGCGAGTTCTTCGGGCCGGACGTCACCAACCTCGGGAACCCCGGAGGTGCTGCCCAAGCAGGCGATACGCACGTCGACCATCCGCTGGTCGCCGCGCTCCCCGTCGTCGTCGACGCCTGATGCGACGGTGGTGGGGCACGCCCCGCGGGTCTACCCTGGGGGGATGAGCGCTGAGGCTTCCGGGGTGCCTGACGCTGCCTCGGGGATGCCCGAGGACCTGTATCGGCAGGTGATCGAGGCGGTGCCGGCGGTCACCTACGTCCTGCCGTTCGGGCACACGGATCAGCGCTACCTCTACGTGAGCCCCCAGAGCGAGGCCGTCTTGGGCCTGACGCCCGACGAGATGATGGGCGACGTCGCCGAACGGGTCCGGCGGATCCATCCCGACGATCGGGGCCGGATGCTCATCGACGCGGCCAAGGACACCGGGTCGTGGGACGAGGAGTACCGGATCCTCCTTCCGGACGGGTCGACACGCTGGGTGCACGACCAGACCCGTCTGGTTCCGGCGACGGGCGACAGGCCGGCCATGTGGTTCGGCGTGGTCACTCCGCTCGACAAGGACGACGACGAGATCGATCAGCCGCTCGCTCGATGCGGAGACCCGCTATCAGTCGCTGGTCGAGCAGCTTCCCGCCGTCGTCTACATCGACACGCATGAGGAGAACCCGATCACGATCTACATCAGCCGGCAGATCGAGAAGATCACGGGCTATCCGCCGGAGGACTGGATCTCGGACCCCGAGCTATGGCTCCGGGTGATCCATCCCGACGATCGGGCCGCCACACTCCGCGATCGGCCGCCCGAACTCGACGGCGCCGAGGAGGCGTCGTTCGAGTATCGAGTCGTGCACCGCGACGGACACGTCCTGTGGGTCAGGGATGTCGCGCGGCTCGTACACGCCACCGACGGCACCCCGCTGTTCTGGCAAGGAGTGGTGCTCGACGTAACGGAGCAACATCGAGCCGAGGACGAACGACTCCGGTCGGAGGCCCGGTACCGCGCCCTCGTGGAGCAGGTGCCGGGGATCGTGTACATCGACACGAACGAGGCCGATCCCGCACCGATGTACGTCAGTCCGCAGGTCCTCGAGCTCACGGGCTACACCGTCGAGGACTGGATGGCCGACCGAGGGCTGTGGCTGAAGGCGACCCATCCCGAGGACCGTGAGCGGGTACGTGATGAGTGGCTGTCCGCGGTGGGACGGCGCGCCCCGTTCTCGGTCGAGTACCGCTCTGTCCATCGCGATGGCCGCGTGTCGTGGTTCCACGACACCGCGCGACTGGTCCGTTCCGAGGACGGGAAGCCGCTGTTCTGGCAGGGATTGATCCAAGACGTCACGGAGGCCAAGCGAGCAGACGTGATGGTGCGTGAGTCCGAGCTGCGGCACCGCGCGCTCGTCGAACAGGTACCTGCCGTGGTGTTCATCGACTCCCACCAAGAGTCGCCGATCTGCTACTACGTCAGCCCACAATCGACGGAGATGCTCGGGTATCGACCCGAGGAGTTCCAGGACGACCCGACGCTGTTCTTCCGGATCATGCATCCGGACGATGTCGAACGCGTTGGGAACGCGTGGGTCGACGCCGTTCGGCACCGCGATTCGTTCTTCTGCGACTTCCGGTTGTTCCGCCGCGACGGTGCGGTCGTGTTCGTGCGAGAGGCCGCCATGCTGGTCCGCGACGTCGACGGGAACCCGATCCATTGGCAGGGACTGATCCAGGACCTGACGGATCGCAAACGCGCCGAGGACGAGCTCCGCGCATCGGACGCCCGGTATCGGATGCTCGTCGAGCAGGTTCCCGCCGTCGTCTATGAGATGGACCCTGACGATGAACGACGGACGCTCTTCGTGAGCCCGCAGGTGGAGGCTCTCTTCGGCTACTCCCGCGCGGAATGGTTGGACCAACCGGACATCTGGATCGAGCTGCTGCACCCCGACGACCGGGAGATACAGCTGGCCGCGCACGACCTCCACAACGAGACGGGCGAGCCGTGGAGCCAGGAGTACCGGCTGATCGCGAGCGACGGCAGGGTGGTGTGGGTGCGGGACCAGGCCCGGCTCGTCCGCGACGAAGCCGGGAACGTCTCCACCTGGCAGGGCGTCATGCTGGATGTCACCGCCCAGAAGGATCTGGAGGAACGGCTCCGTCAGTCCAACGACGACCTCGAGTTCCGCGTGCTGGAACGCACGGCCGAGCTCGAGGAAGCGAACGAGATGATGGCGCTCGAGATCGGCGAGCGCAAACGGATCGAGACCGAGCTCCGAGAAACCCGCGAACGCTACCGCCGGCTCGTCGAGGATCTGCCTGCGGTCGTCTACCTGTGGCAGGCCCGCGACCTCGAGAACCCGTCGGGCGTCTACACGAGCCCTCGCATCGAGAAGCTGCTCGGATACTCGGCCGAGGAATGGAACTCGAGCGACATCTGGATCGACCGCCTCCATCCGCATGACCGTGAGCGTGTGCTCGCCGCGTCAGCGCGGAGCGAAACCACCGGTGAGCCGTTCAGCGAGGAATACCGGGTGTTCGCCAAGGACGGTCGATTGGTCGTCGTCTTCGACCACGCCACGTTGCTCTCGCGCGATCAGCAGGGACGGCCGATGTTGTTCCAGGGCGTGCTGATGGACATGACCGAACGCCACCGTGCGGAGGAGTACGCCGCAGAGACCGCGCAGCGCTACCGCGAGCTCGCCGAGGACGGCCCCGTGGTCTTCATGGTCCTGGAATTCGACCCGGCGCTCGAACAGCGGTTCCGGCTCCGCTACATGAGCCCGCAGGTCCAGGACATCCTCGGATATCCGGCCGCACGCTTCTACGCGGACCCGTGGGCCATGCTGGACATGGTGCACCCCGACGACCTCGCATCGGCCCGGCAGCACAGCCAACGCATCATGGAGGGGCACCCCTGGGACATCGACTACCGGATGATCGCGGACGACGGCCGGATCGTGTGGATCCACCTCGAAGGTCGAACCGTGGAGCGAGACGACGAGGGCCGTCCCCACCGGCTCCAGGGCATCATGATCGACGTCACCGACCGCAAAGAGCGGGAGGAGCGCGAGCGTGAGGCGGCGGCTGTCTTGCTATCCCTCGTCGAACAGATGCCGGGGGTCCCGTGGACCTACGCCGTGGAAGATCCGACCGACTGGCGGCCGATCTACATCGCGCCGCAGGTGGAACAGCTGCTCGGATACACGTCGGCGGAGCTCATGGCCGAGCCTCGGTTCTTCGCCAGGATCGTGCATCCGGACGACCTCGCGGCGACGCTGGCCTCGGCGGAGCGCCGCGTGCGTCGCGGAGAACCCTGGCTGTCAGAGTTCCGCATCGTCGCGCGGGACGGAAGGGTCCTGTGGATCCGCAGCCGCGGGAACCTCGGCCACGACGATCAGGGCCGCCCGCTGCTGCACGGGATGTGGGTCGACATCACCGCGGAGCGGGAACGCACCGACCCCGCGAGCGAGGGATCCGCAGGGCGACGCGAACGCTGACCGAGGGGTCAGCCCTTCGGCCGCAGCACCCGGACGGACTCGGGCAGGTACGGGTGAAGCTTCGCGGGCAACTCGACCGAGCCGTCCGCTTGCTGGTGGTTCTCCATGATCGCGATCAAGGAGCGCCCGACCGCGGTCGCGGTGCCGTTCAGCGTATGCAGCGGCTCCACCTTGCCGTCGGGTCGCCGGACGCGGGTCTGCAGTCGCCGCGCCTGGTAGTCCGTGCAGTTCGAGCAGGACGTCAGCTCGCGATAGCGCTGCTGTGCCGGAAGCCAGCCTTCGATGTCGTACTTCTTCGCGGCCGAGCCACCCAGGTCCCCCGCGGCGACGTTCACCACGCGGTACGGGATCTCGAGGTTCCCGACGATCTCCTCTTCGATCGAGACCAGCATCTCGTGCTCGTCCCATGAGGTCTCCGGCGTCGTGAACGAGAACATCTCCACCTTGTCGAACTGGTGCACACGGAACATGCCGCCCATGTCCTTGCCGTACGTTCCGGCCTCGCGGCGGAAGCACGTGGAGTAGCCGGCATAGCGGAGCGGCAGGTCGGCCTGATCTTCGATCTCGGTCATGTGCAGCGCCGCGAGCGGTACCTCGCTCGTGCCGACCAGGTACAGGTCGTCCTCGCGCGTCACGTACAGTTGCGCCTCGTCCGTCGGCAGGAACCCCGTGCCGTACATCGCCTCCTCACGGACCAGCACGGGCGGTATCACCGGCGTGAATCCCTTCGCCGTCAAGATGTCGATCGCGTGCCGTACCAGCGCGAACTGCAGCAACACGATGTCGCCCATCAGGTACACGAAGCGAGAGCCCGACGTGCGGACCGCGCGTTCGACGTCAAGCACGCCGAGCAGTTCGCCCAGCGCCACGTGGTCCCGGGGCTCGAACTCGAACGTCCGGGGCTCACCGTGTCGGCGAACCTCCACGGCGTCCTCATCGGTGAAGCCGTCGGGCGCGGTGTCGTGCGGGATGTTCGGTGTGTTCGCGAGGAGATCGGCCAGCTCCGCCTCCGCGACCTCCAGCTCGGGTTCGAGCGCTTTGAGCTCGGTGGAGACCTTGCTGACCTCGTCGATCAGCCGTTGCTTCTCGTCGCCTTGCGCGCCACCGATCGCCTTCGACGCCTGGTTCTGCTCGGTACGCAGAGCCTCGACGCGCCCGATCAACGCGCGACGGCGCTCGTCGGCGGCGAGCAGCGCGTCGACCGCATCGGCGAGGTTGCGTCGGGCGAGGCCTTTGCGGAACGGGTCCGGGTCTTCTCGGATCGCTTTGATGTCGAGCATCTACGGCACCTTCACTTGCTCCGTCTTCTCGGTCGCGGGCGTGGCCGGGTTCGCGGGTTGCGCCTGCGAGCCGGCCTGACCGGACGACGAGCCCGTGGCGGCTCCGTCCATGATGCTCTGGCCGTGGAAGATGCCACCCTCCTCGACGACGAGCGACTTCGACGTGATGTTGCCGTCGACGCGTCCACCACGAGCCAGGTGCGCCTTGCCCTTCACGGCGATGTTGCCCTTGAAGCGACCGGCCACCGTGACGTTCTGCGCGCGGATATCGGCCTCGACCTGGCTCTGCGGCGAGAGCGTGACGTCGCCGTCGGCGTTGATCTGGCCCTTCACCTGCCCGTCGATCCGCAGGCTCCCTGCGGAAACGACGTTCCCATCCAGTCGCGCTCCGACGCCGACGACCGTGACCTCACCGTTCTCCGCCATCTGCGTCTCCTTTCCTTTCTGTGGGCGTTCTGCTGATTCCGGCCTGGGTGGCATCGCCGCCTCCATATCGTCCGGCTGTGCCTCGTGGGCCTCGTCCTTCTTGAAGATCATCGGGCCTCCACCGCCTCGACCGGCGCGGCGAGCGCCTGCCGGATGGCCTCGTCCTCTTCCGAGGAGAGGTTGTAGCTGCTGCGTCCGTCCGTGATCGGTTTCGCGTAGACACGCGTCTCCTGGCGACCGTTGATGGAGGTGAGTACCACGCCGGTGCCGTGGTCGTCGAGCAGGGCGCACGAGAACGAGAGGCGTCCGCCCACATCCTCGAACGCGTCGTAGCGCAGAAGGGCGACATGACGAACGCTGCCCTCGATCTGGCCTTGCTGATGCTTGTCCGTCTTGTTGAGCGTCCGCACCGCCTGCTCCAACCGATCGATCTTCTTCGCCTGACCGTCCAGCACGCCCCGTAACGCGTCGTCCAGCCGGATGGGTCCGCCGGGCTCGCGGTGACGAGCTCGACCACCGGTCGCGAAGATCGCGAACACGACGCCGAGCGCGCCCAGGCCGAGCGCGACCAATACCAACAGCGTGTTCGTGTGGTCCGAGAAGGTCAAACCGGACTCCCGGGTCGGGGAAACGGGCATCTACCTGCGGGTTCGGTGAGGCTTCCTGAGTATACGATGGGCCCCCTCGTGGACGAACGAACCCTGGCTCGGCTGCTCGACGACGTCGCCGCCGGCACGACCCCCGTCGAGGACGCCGTCGAGGCGCTCCGGATCCTGCCGTACGAGACGGTCACGGATGCGCGCGTCGATCACCACAGAGAGCTCCGCACCGGTCATCCGGAGGCGATCTACGGCCCGGGGAAGTCCATCGAACAGATCCGCGAGATCGCGGCCGCACTTGCCGCACGCTCGAACGGTGCCGTGTTGCTCACGCGCGCGACGCCGGAGCAGGCGGCGGCGGCGGTCGAGGCCGTTCCCGGCGCGCGGTTCCACGAGGTAGCCCGGCTGGTCGTCGTGAAGGCCGCCGACCGACCGATGGACGCGACGGTCGCGGTCGTGGCTGCTGGAACGTCCGACCTGCCCGTGGCTGAGGAAGCCGCGGTCACCGTCGAGGCGACCGGAGCCAGCGTCGCTCGGATCACCGACGTGGGTGTTGCCGGCGTCCACCGGATCCTCGAGCACCGCGCTTCGCTCGAGTCGGCCGACTGCGTGATCGTCGTCGCCGGGATGGAGGGTGCGCTCCCATCCGTCGTGGCGGGGCTCATCTCCACGCCGATCGTCGCCGTTCCGACCAGCGTGGGCTACGGCGCCTCGTTCGAAGGACTGTCCGCCCTGCTGACGATGCTCGCGTCGTGCGCCCCCGGGGTCGCCGTGGTGAACATCGACAACGGGTTCGGGGCAGCGCAGGTTGCCCACCGCATCGTTCGCGCGACGTCGCAGGCCGACGGATGAGGCTCCTGTACTTCGATTGCATCGCCGGGATCTCCGGGGACATGGCCCTCGGTGCCCTGATCGACGCGGGCGCCGACCTGGAGCCGATCCGCAAGGGTCTCGAGGGACTCCCGGTCGAGTCGTTCGAGCTCGACGTCGAGCAGGTGGAGAGCGGAGGGATCCGCGCGACCAAGGTCAACGTGCGCACGTCGACCGACGGCCTGATACGAACCTACGCGAGCGTCCGATCGCTGCTCGACATGGCGGAGATGCCGCTCGACGCTAAGGCGATGGCGCAGCGGATCTTCCGGCGCCTCGCCGAGGCCGAGGCCATGGTGCATCGTCGCGACCTCGACCAGGTGACGTTCCACGAGGTGGGCGCCGTCGACTCCATCGTCGACATCGTGGGCACGTCACTCGCGCTCGCGTCGTTGAAGGTGGACCGCGTGTTCGCGTCGGCGGTGCCGACCGGGATGGGGATGGTCAAGACGGAGCACGGACTCCTGCCGATCCCCGCACCGGCGGTGGTGGAGCTCCTGCGCGGCGCGCCGATCTATTCGCGAAACGTCTCGGTCGAACTCGTCACGCCGACCGGCGCCGCGATCCTCGCAGCGCTCGTGGAAGGGTTCGGTGAGCTCCCGCTCATGCGGATCGAGCACGTGGGATACGGCGCCGGCAGCGCGCAGCTCGACTTCCCCAACGTGGTCCGCGTCGTGGTCGGCGAAGCGGACCCTTCGGCAACCGCCGCCGCCGAGACGGTGAAGGGGAGCGAGCTCGTCTTGGCGACCAACGTCGACGACCTCAACCCCGAGCTCTATGCCTACGTACTCGAGCGCCTGTTCGCGGCCGGCGCCCAGGACGCGTGGCTCACCCCGATCGTGATGAAGAAGGGACGACCCGCCGTCACGATCAGCGTGCTGACCTCCCCGTCGCGAGAGGAGGCGATCCGTCAGGTGCTCTTCCGAGAGACCGGGACCCTCGGCATCCGCTCTTCCGTCGTGGACAAGCAGGCGCTCGAACGCGAATGGGTGGAGGTCGCCACGCGCAACGGGTTGGTCCGCGTGAAGATCGGTCGTCTCGAAGGCAACACGGTCACGGTCGCGCCCGAGTTCGAGGATTGCGTCAAGGTCGCTCGGGAGGCAGGCGTCCCCGCACGTGAGGTATACGAGGAAGCGACCCGGCTGGCTCGAGAGGCGATCGGCGAGTGACGCTGATCGTCATCACGATCGTCGGCGCGATGATCGTCGGCCTGCTCGCCGGCGGCAGATTGCGGTACTTCCCGTCGATACCGCTCGGGTGGTGGTCGCTCGCGATCGTGGGCGTCGTCCTGCAGTTCCTGCCGCTCACGGGCAGCGCTGGGTCCTGGTCATTGACGGCCTCGTTCGTGTTGCTGATCGCGTTCGCGCTGCTCAACTTCCGCGCGCCCGGCTTCATCCTGATCTTCACGGGCTTGATGCTGAACGCGATCGTCATCGTGGCGAATCACGGGATGCCCGTCGCCCGTGAGGCACTCCTTCGATCGGGTCAGGAGTCGACCCTCTCCGATCTTCAGCACCACGGCGGATCCAAGCACCACCTCGCCGATGACGACACGGTGCTGTTGGTGCTGGGCGACTCGATCGTCGTGCCCCAACCGGTCGGCGTCGCGGTCAGCGTGGGCGACCTGTGCGTCTACCTGGGCGTGGCATGGTGCTTCGCCGCATCCCTCCAGCCTCGCGAACGGAGCGTCGTCCTGAGCTGACGGGCGAACGACGCGCCCTCGCTCACGTTCTCCGCCGCCTCGCCGATATCTGAACCATGGCGGAGTCCGTCCAGCTCCCCGACGACGTCCAACGCCGACTAGATGCCCTCAAGGCCGTCGGCGCCCTCGGCGTGTGCGCGATCTACGGCTGGTTCGCCATCGTGAAGAACGTCCAGGTTCCCGTGCTCGTCTTCCTGGACATCGCGGTCCACGAGGTCGGACACAAGATCTTCTCCCCGTTCGGGAACCTCATCATGCTGATCATGGGTACGGGCACGCAGATCCTGTTCCCCTTCATCGTCGGGATCGTGTTCGCCATCTGGAAGCGCGACCTGATCGCGTGGGGCATCTGCTGGGCGTGGGCCGCGAGCGCCATGTGCGACGGAGCGCGCTACATCTACGACGCGCCGCGCGGCGACCTGATGTTGCTGGGCGCCTCCGACGGCCTCGGAGACTGGTCCAAGATCCTGGGGCCCGAGCACTTCGACAAGCTCTACCTGGCCGACCGGCTCTCGGCGCAGGTCCGGACGGTCGGGGTCATCACGTGGTTCGCGGCGGTGAGCCTGATCGTGTTCGCGCTGGTGCGGAACGTCCTGGAGAGCCGCCGCGCCGCGGCCGCCGAACGGGTCCGCGCGACGGCCAAACCGGCCGCCACGCTGACGCCGGTGGGCGACGTGGACATGTGGCGTCGCTGATCGAACCTTTCGCATCCTTGCCTTCCCGTTCCGGACGTCGGCGCCAACCGCTACCTTGAAGGCCATGGCGCGTCGACTTCGGCCGTTCGTCGAGCGAGAAGCGACCTGGGCGGTCGCGCTGGCCGCGCTGGGGTTCGTCTCCATGTGCGCCACGCTTCCCGCCGCCTCGCTGCTCGGGGTGCGAGCCATCCGACGCCGCAGCGGGGGCGACGGATCCGAGCCCGCGCTCGCCATCCTGGCGTTCGGCTTCGTGTGGCTCTCGTTCCTGTTGGCCTATCCGGCGATCCGCGTCATCGTGATCGCGGCGCGTCATCCCGGCGGATGGGCACCGCGAGCGTTCCTGGCAACGCTGATCATCCTGGCAGCGACGATCGTCGCGCTCTCGACCTTCGCGGTCCGCATCCATCCGGAGCGGTGGATGGTCCGCAAGTTCCTGTTCGCGGGGATCGGGCTGGCGATCGTCGTCGTCTTCACGCAGGCGATGATGCTCGTGTTCGGCGGCCTCCCTGCGTGGTCGTTCACCTCTTAGATCGCGCCAGTCGCTGCATCGCCGTCGAGCCGGAAGATGACCTCGTCGATCTGCTCGCCCGACTCCTCGATCGTCTGCTCGCGCACGATCCGGAACCCGCACTTCTCCAACACCCGTCTCGAGCCCGCGTTGTGCGCCGCGACGTACGCGTGGAGCGGACGCTCGTCCACCTCCACCAGGAAGAGCGCGAGCGCGCGGCTCGCGACGCCCCTCCCCCAGTACTCACGCCCGATCCAGTAACCGACGAGCGTGTCTCCGGACTGCTCCCAGCTCAACATGTTCCCCACGACCTCGCCGTCCAGCAGGACCGTCCGTTTCCGCCCGGTGTCGTTGCCCAAGATGTTCGCCGTCCAGTGCTCCATGAACGCTTCTCGGTCCCGCGCCGGGAATGCCGCCATCTCGTTCGCGACCGGGTCGCGCTCATACTCGAAGAAGATGGGCAGGTCGTCCTCTTGCACGTCGCGGAGCCGGATGGACGGGGGCGGCGATCCATGATCCGCTCGCTCGCCCATCGACCCACGTTACGGTGACACTCAGGGTCACGCAATGCACAACGCTCCGACGCCGGGCGCTCCGGGGCGTCGGTCAGCTCGAGCTGACCGCCTCGACCCAACCGGCGTTGGCGAGCGGAACCGGTCGCGCGGGCTCGAGCGTCGTGGCGTCCAGGCGCTGGAGCAGATCGCCGTACGACAGGTAGAGCCGGGCACCGTCGCTCGACACGGCCAGCCCGGTCACGGGCGCCGGCGTGGCCACCAACCCACCGCGCACGGCGAGCGTGGCCGTGTCGAACGGGAGCAGACCCTCGTCACCGGCCACGTACAGGGTCGTACCGTCCGATGCGACCTGCGCGTGGATCTGCCCGCCACCCAACTCCGACAGATCCACGTCCGTCACCTTCGCGACCTGAAAGCGGCGCACGTTCACCACGGCGATCGTGCCGTGCCGCGCATCGACCGCGTAGACCCGGTGTCCATCCGGTGAGATCGCGAGGGCGGAATCTTCCTGCGGAACGCTGCCGAACCGATCGGGTAGTTCGATGCAGACCGCGAACCCGTTCCGAAGGTCGACGGTATGGACGAATGCGCGCTCGTCCTGTTCGGAGGGGCCGACGGGGGTCGTCGGCTCATCGAGGTACGAGGGCCGTTGGTTCGTGTACAGCGTGTAGAGGTACGCCCCGTCGGGCGACTCGACCTGCACCAGCCGCGTGGCCGTCATGTTCTCGACCGGCTGCTTGTCCGGGCCGATCAACGCCCAGTGCCGGCCCGACTCCAGATACAAGCCGGTCACCCGGTACGACGTGGGAGCCAGGGCGGGTCGGTACTGGAGCATGAACAGCGTCTCCCCGTCCGGCGAGAACGCCTCCGGCTCGAAGTTGCCCTTGAGCGAGAACCGTTGCGGCCCTCCCGAGCCGTCGGGATGCGCGACGACGATCCGGGTGCGAGCGCGAGGTTGCGGCGCCCAGGAGTCGGTCGACGGCTCCGTTGCCGGCATCAGGGCGACCGCGCTGCCGAACGGGGCGACGGCTCGGATCTGCAGATCGCCGGACACGGATGCGGACGACTCGGTGACGCCGGTCGTGGTCGCGATGCGGTCGATCCGGGTGAGCCCGCTGCTCTCGGTCGCGGCGTCCACATGCGATCGATCGGGCTCGGCTACCCCACCGGGAACCAACGACAGCACGGCGCCGTTCGCAGCGTCGATCGCACCGATCCCACCGGGCACACCGAGCACCACGACATCCGGGGACGACGCACCGGGCGCCACGTGTTGCGTGCTGGGACCACCTTCCGCTGAACTGGTGCACGCGGACAGGATCGTCAAAAGGACCGCTGGCAGCGTGAGCGCGCGTGACCGGCGCATGCGAACCCCCTTCTCGCGTGCGGCTGGCTCGGCCCCGGTGGCAGAACGTGCCGCTCACCCGCACATACCGTCCTCGAGGCCGGAAGGTTCCACCTCGCGGGGACGATCCGTCGCGAGCCGCGGACCAGAGCCGCGCTACCGCGTTCGCACGCGCGGCTGAGGGCCGGCGCCCTCGAGCACGGTCGTCAC
Organism: uncultured Actinomycetes bacterium; assembly: GCA_963736335.1. GTDB lineage: Bacteria > Actinomycetota > UBA4738 > UBA4738 > HRBIN12 > JBBQVZ01. The sequence continues at coordinate 916,162 of CAVTOC010000006.1, forward strand.
GATCTGCCGAACGAACCGCGCGTTCACCGGACGGCCCGTGATCATCCGACGCATCACTATCGGGCCGCTGAGGAGATCAGCGATGACCTCCACGTCCGCGTCCGGTCGAACCTCGCCTCGCGCTTTTCCACGCTCGATCAGCGCGAACACGTTGTCGCGACGCTTCGACAACAGACCCGATCGGACCGCATCGGCGAGTTCGGGATCCTGGGACATCGCGCCGATGATGCCGGCCAGGATCCGATCGGTCGGCACGGTCGGATGAGCTCGGACGCTCTCCGAAAGCGCACGCACGAGCGCGTCGCGGGTCGATACGTCGTCGGCGATGGCGACGGACGCCGGCATCTTCAGGTGCGTGAGCGCATCGACCACGAGAGGGATCTTCGACGGCCAACGGCGATAGACGGTGGTCTTGCCCACGCCCGCGCGCGCCGCGACGGCCTCGATCGACAGACCGCCGAACCCCTCTTCGGCCAGGAGCTCGATCGTCGCCTCGAGGATCGCGCGGTCGGCCTCCGGGTCGCGAGGCCGGCCGACGGTGCGAGCCACGACCGGAGCGGCAGGCGTCGAACCGGTCACTCGGCGCGCTCCGCGGCGGCGGCGAGCTCGCCTTCACGGCGGTCGACGTGCAGCTCGATCGCGTCGACGCCGGCAGCGCGGTTCGGCAGCCAGATCAACGCGACGACCGCGCCGAGCAGCGCGATGGTCGCGCCGACCACCAGTCCACGATCCATCGCGTCGATGAACGACGTCTTCGCAGCCAGGGTGATCGCCGCTCCATGCACGCCCCCGATCTTCGCTCCGATCGCGAGCGCGGCACCGACCGAACTGGTCGCTGCGGCGATGGAGGAGTCGGGCAGGCCGGCGAGCGACGACGCGATGTGCGTGGCGTACGAGGAGGCGAAGATGCTGCCCAGGATCGCGACGCCGAGCGCACCTCCGATCTGCCGCGTCGTGTCGTTCATGGCCGAACCGACGCCGGCCTTGGCGAGCGGCAGGGAGCCCATGATCGACTCCGTCGCCGGGACCATCGCCGTCCCCATGCCCAGACCCAGGATCAAGAGCGCGATCACGACGTGCCCGTAGCCCGACGTCACGCTCAGCGTCCCCATGTACCAGAGCCCGACCGCGACGGTCCCCATCCCCGTCGCCACCAGCACCTTGTTCCCGAACCGAGCGGTCAGCCGGCCGGCGATCGGCGCACCGATCATCAGCACCAGGGCGAGCGGTGCCACGCGGACCCCCGCTTGCAGCGCGCTGTATCCGAGCACGAACTGCAGGTACTGGGTCAGGAAGAACAACGACCCGAAGAGCGCGAAGAACACGAGGACGATCGAGATGTTGGCGGCCGTGAAGCGCCGGTTCTCGAAGAACGTGACGTCCAACATGGGGTGGTCGCTCCGCAGTTCCCACACCACGAACGAGACCAGGACGACGACCGCCGCTCCGAACGTCCAGAGCGTCTGTGGAGAGGTCCACCCGTGCGACGGCGCCTCGATGATCCCGTACACCAGACTCACCAGTCCGACGATCGACAGGACGGCGCCCACGGGGTCGAGGGCGTTCGGCGACGGGTCCTTCGAGTTCGGCACGATCAGCCGGCCCGCGATGAGCGCGAAGATCACGACGGGGACGTTCACCAGGAACACGGAGCCCCACCAGAAGTGACTGAGCAACCACCCGCCGACGATCGGCCCGATCGCGATGCCCAGGCCGGAGACGCCCGCCCAGATCCCGATCGCGCGACCCCGCTCTTCGGCAGGGAAGACGTTCGTGAGGATCGACAACGTCGAGGGCATGATCAGCGCGCCGCCGATCCCCATGAGCGCCCGCGTGGCGATCAACGTGTTCGCCGATCCCGCGAACGCAGACAGCACGGAACCGATGCCGAAGACGACGAGCCCGGCCGCGAGCGCGTACCGGCGCCCATAGCGGTCGGACAGGCTCCCGGTCGTCAGGAGCAACCCCGCGAAGACCAGGACGTAGGCATCGACCAGCCACTGCAATTGACTCGTGGAGGCATGGAGGTCACGGACGAGCGTGGGCAACGCGACGTTCAAGATGGTGTTGTCGAGTCCGATCACCAGCAAGCTGGTGCAGAGGACCCCGAGGATCCACCATCTCCGCTCGTACCCTTCGGCATGTTCCATCGGGGGAAGTCCTTTCCGCTACGGTGACGTTTCGGAAAGGATAGCGGCTCGCAGCGGATTCCGCAACTCGTGCGTATCGGAATGGCTGGACGGCGTGGGGCGCGTCTCGGGTCGGGATCAGGTCTGGCGGTAACCGCCGGCCAGGACCAGCTCGTCCACGGCATCGGGGGCGCCGGGTCTGGCCAGGAGGAAGCCCTGGGCCTGATCGCAGCCGAGCTCGGTCAGGAACTCGAGCTGTGCGGGGGCTTCGACGCCCTCTGCGACGACCTCCAGCCCGAACGCGTGGGCGAGGCCGATGATGGCGTTGACGATCGCGTCCTCGCCCGACCCGCGATCGAGCCCGTGGATGAAGGACCGGTCGATCTTGACGAAGTCGAGCGGGAACTGTCGCAGGTAGGCGAGTGACGAGAACCCCGTGCCGAAGTCGTCAAGGCCCACCCTGATCCCTCCGTCGCGCAGCGCCCGCAATCCCGCCAACGCCGAATTAGAGGCCTCCATGAGCACGCGCTCGGTGACCTCCACCTGCATCGTGCTGCGCGACAGACCCCTGGAGTCGAGCGCGTCCGTGACGGCCTCGTAGAAGGACGCGTCGGCCACACGACGCGAGGTGACGTTGAGGTTCAATCCCGGCGAGTCGGTCACCCCCAAGCGGTCGGTCCATCCGGTCGCCGCCTCGAGCGCCCGGCCGAAGACCCATTCGTCCATGGTGGCCAGGAGCCCGGTTTCCTCTGCCACGGTCAAGAACGAGTCGGGCTCGAGGACGCCGAGTTCCGGATCGAGGACCCGAACGAGCGCCTCGACGCTCACGACGCGGCCGGTGCTCAGGTCGATGATCGGCTGGTAGCGAACACCCAGGCGCTCCTCGTCGATCGCGCGTCGCAGCATCCGCTCCGTGCCGAGCCGCCCGACCGCCGTCGTCCGAAGGTCCTCATCGAAGACCTCGGCCCGGTCCCGCCCCCGATCCTTCGCCCGGTACAGCGCGAGGTCGGCCTCTTGCAGGAGGCTGTCGGGTACGTGGTGGGTGTCGGAGGTGGTCGCGATCCCGACGCTCACGGTGCAGACGAATTCCTCCGTGCCGATCCGGAACGGCTGCCGGCCGGCCTCGGCGATGCGCTCGCCCAACGTGACGGCCTCACGCTCGTCTGTCAGGTCCTCCGCGACGATCACGAACTCGTCCCCCCCGAGGCGAGCGAGGGTGTCCGATGGACGGATGAATTGCAGGAGGCGCTCCGCCATCGCCATGAGGACCCCGTCGCCCACCAGATGACCCAAGGAATCGTTGATGACCTTGAACCGGTCGAGGTCCAGGAACAGCACCGCCAGGATGCCGGGAGCGCGATCGAGCCGGTAGAGCGCGTGCTGCAACCGGTCCATCAGAACGTTGCGATTGGCGACCCCGGTGAGCGGGTCGGTCGACGCCCGGTGCTGCAGAAGGACGTCCGCCTCCTTGCGCTCCGCGATGTCGCGCACGGATCCGACGACGAAGGACTCTCCGGCGGATTCGACCCGGTGGTACGTCGCCTCGATCCACCGGTACCCGCCGTCGCCGCATCGGAACCGGTACGTCATGGTGTAGAAGCCGTCGCTGATGAGGCTCAGGTCCCCGGCAGCCCGTATCGCCTGGACGTCGTCGGGATGCGCGAACTGCTCTTGGTGGCAACCCCTGAGCTCGTCCGGATCCCAACGGAACAGCCGCCGTGCTGCGGGAGAGACGTAGCGATAGACGCCCTCGGCCGTGGCGACGGTGATCATGTCGGCGGAGGCAGCCGCCAGCGCCTCGACGTCGTCGAACTTGTCCTCGTGAGCTTGCACGAGATCCCCGGCTTCGCGCCACCGGCCAAGTGCTAGGGCCGCTCACGTCGCGGCCAGGTGCTGGGGCCGCACGTCGTTCAGCGAGCTGTTGCTCTGAGGATACACGAGCATGACCGGCGATACGACCTTTTCCCTGGCAGAAGCCGCACCAAGTCCGGGGCCCAAGGAATACGTTGCTCAATCGAACATCAACGCCTGATGACGGATGCTGTCGTGGTCAGCACGTGGCCGGGGTCGGAGCTCCTTGGTAGAGGACGGTCAGGTCTCCGGCATCCATCGTGCTGCTCCCCGCCGAGGACAAGCGCCACTGCAGCCGGAACGTGTGCTGATGTTCGGCCGGGCTCGTCCCGACCCAGGTGAACGAGAAGGCGGAAGCGGACGAGCCGATACCGACGGTCGTGTGACCGGGGTCGAGCGTGCTCGTGCCTCCGATCGACGCGTCGACGACGCGAACCTGCGGTTGACTCCCTTCGAACGTCCCGCTCACCTGAACGGCGAAGTTCTGCGCCAGCGTGTCCTTCACGACCATGCCCGGCACGTTCGTCCACGTCGTGGAGCTGGTGGTCGCGGGCGTCGTGACGCTCGCCCAATCGAGACACGAGGCTCGGGTTCCCGGAACGGACGACGAGCGCGTGATCCCGTACGCGATGCCCATCGGAAGGATCACGACGACCGCGAGGACGATCCCGACCCATGTGCGACCGTGCTTCAACATCTCGACCTCCTTGCTCGAGCGACGCGAGACCCCACCAACCCTAGCGGGACCGAGGCGATAGGGCGACGAGGCCGGAACTGAAGAGCGAACCACAGACGTGCGGATACCATCAGGTCGTGCCCCGTCCTCAGAGCCAGCTGTCCGCGAACGAGGAGCGAGCCCTCGCTCGGTGGGTCGCGGAGCTCGCCGAGGCCGATCGGCGCCGCAAGGACCTCCGAGCGGACTTCGCGGCGTGGGTTCGAAAGGTCGGTCCGGCGGCTGTTGCCCACGGGCTGGGGATCTCGCGCAACGCCATGAACGAACGGCTGAAGTCCTACGAGGGGACGTACCAGCGGCGAGGCACCAAGGGCACGAGCAGAACGACCACCTGAGCGATGGGGCAGGTCGCGTTGCCGGCTACGCCGCGGCCCTCACGATCGCACCGACGTACCGGTCGACCGCCGTCGACGGAAGCGTTCCGCTGGGGAGCTCGACGACGAAGGCGGATGCCTCGGGGTGCCAATGGTTCTGCCAGCTGGTCACGCTGCCCGGATATCGTCCCCTCAATCTGACCAAGGGCAGCCCGACGCGCCTGGCGAACCGCCGCTGGATCGAGAGGTCGCCCGCCGACCGAACCACGAGACCGAGCGGTTGGTGGAACCAGATGCTCACGCGGGGGTGCACGCGCGCGATCAAGCGACGCGCGATCCGGTCCTCGGGTTCGGAGAGCGGGTGCGGTCCGGAGTACTCCTTGTCCCACGGCCGCCCGGCGTGGCGCCAGCGGTACGGGAAGTTCCGGTTCAGATCCACGCCCCGCCCGTTCTGGCGAGTGCCGGCGCGGAACCCGTCCGGGTTCAGGTTGCGGACCACCCACAGGTCGATGTCGGCCGGCGGCGAGGCGATCAACGCGCGAGCGATCGCGATTCCGGCGCATTCGTTCCCGTGGATGCAGCCCACGACCAGGATCTTCGTTTCGCTCGCGGGATCCCCCAGTCGGAACGCCATGATGGGCCGGCCCTTAGTGGAATGCCCGAGCACCATCCGTCGAACGATCGGCGAAGCTCCTCCCGGGGATCGAAGCGATGTTCGCGCTTCAGTGATCGAACTCGCATCCGCGTTGACGCCCGCCCGGGAGTGCTCCTGCCCCGCCAAGGCAGCCGGGCGGCCCACGATCACGCACAACGGTCCCAAGAGGATGCAAGCGACGACGGCACGAGAGCCCGTCATCCGCGTGGCCATGGTCTTGAAGCTACTGGATACGGTCGAGCTTCTTGACGGTCGGCTGCGACGGGAGTCCTACAGGCAGCGGTTCGATGGTCGCGATCGGAACCGACGCGAAGGCTGCGTCATCATCCGAGTTCGAGCTCGAGGAGTCGTCCGTCGTCGAAGGCCGCGGTCCAGAAGCGGCCGTCGACGAACGCGCCGTTGTGCGGTTGCGTGTCCAGTTGCCAGCTCGCGACGACCGCCTCCGCGTCCGGGTCGACCTGCACGATCGAGTCGTCGCGGTCCGTGACGACCCATACGCAACCGTCGTGGTCGATGAGCCCGTCGGCTCCATCACCGACGTCGACGGTCCCGACGACGGTGTTCGAATCCGGATCGATCCGCTGGAGCGTGGCGCCGTCGTACGTCGTAACCCATATCGATCCGAAGGCCTGGAGCACGTGGATCGGCGTGACGTCCGTCTCGATCCGCGCGAGCGTCTTCCCGGTCGCCGGATCCATCCGGACGACGACGCTCCGATCGGTGTCGGTGATCCACAGCGATCCGAATCCCGTGGTCGCGTAGAGGGGCGCGTCGCTCACGTCGTAGGTCGCGGTCACCCGTTCGGCATCCGGGTCGATCTTCGAGACGGTGCCCTCCGCCTGGTTCACGGCCCATATCGCGCCGAACCCCGCGGTGATGCCGTCCGGCGAGATGCCCACGGGGATGCGCGCGGAGATCTCGGTCGTCCCCGGATCGATCCGCACCACCGAGTCATCGGTCAAGGCCGCGGCCCAGACGGAACCGAACGCCTCGACCAGATCGATCGGCGACCTCACCGCGATCGAGGCGATCACCTTCGCGGTCGAAGGATCGACACGCTCGAGCTTGTTCGCCTGGTAGTGGCCGACCCAAAGCGATCCGTCGGCCCACAGCACCGGGTCGGGCTGCGCCGCCACGTCCACCTTCGTGACGGTCGTCGCGGAGGCCGGGGTCGGGCTGGGCGAGGTCGCTAGCGTCGCCGACGCCGTCACCGTCGTTGAGGGACTCCCGCTCCCTCCGCACGCCGGTACGAGCAGGGCGAACGACGCGGCGACACACGGGAGCCACCCCCTCATACCGCCACATACGAGGTCATGCCACCGAACGGACGCGATCCCGTGGTCGGGTCGTTGCGGGTTCTTGCTGCTACTCGCGGCGACGGTCCCTAGCGCACGGGGTCGCGGTTGTACGCGCGGCGCGCCGACTGGAAGCAGACCACGGTGATGCCGACGCACCACGCGATGGCGATGCCCGCACTGCTGCCGATCGGCGTTCCCATCAGCAGTCCCCGCAGGGTCTCGATGATGGGCGTGAAGGGCTGGTACTCGGCGAACCAGCGGAGCGCGGCCGGCATCGTGTCCGTCGGGACGAACCCGCTGCTGAGGAACGGCAAGATGAGCAACGGCATGGGGATGTTGCTCGCCGTCTCGACGCTCTTCGCCCTCAGGCCGAGGGCCACGCACAGCCACGTCATCGCCAAGGTGACCATCGCGAGGAAGCCGACCACGGCGATCCACTCGATGAGCCCCGCCGTGGGTCGGAACCCGATCGCCAGGGCGACGCCTATGACGACCACGAGGCTGAGCGCCGTCTGGATCATGCTGCCGAGGACGTGACCGGTCAGCACCGAGGGCCGGAAGATGGCCATCGTTCGGAAGCGGGCGATGATGCCTTCGGTCATGTCCACGGCGACCGAGATCGCCGTTCCCTGGGCGACACTGGCGATGGCGATGATGATGATCCCCGGAACGATGTAGTTGATGTAGTCGGCCCGGCCGCCCGACGCAACGCCGAGGCCCGCGCCCATCGTCCCGCCGAAGACGTATGCGAACAGCAGCAGGAAGACGACCGGCATGCCGATGAGCATCACCGTCAGGCTCACGTAGCGTTGCATGTGCCTGAGCTGGCGCCGCAACATGGTCTTCGAATCGGTCAGGGCGAAGGACAGGGTGCTCATACCGCTTCCCTTTCACTCTCGGGTTGGCCGGTCAATGCGAGGAACACGTCGTCGAGGTTCGGTGTGTGGAGGGAGAGATCGTCGACCTCGATCGACGCTCGATCGAGCTGGGCGAGCAGCGTTCGGAGCGATCGGACGTCTCCCCCACCCGGGATCTGCAGGGCGAGCCCTTCATCGTCGCGGGTGGACTCGCCGAGGGTGTCCTCGGCCGCTTCGAGTCCCTGGAGATCGCTGAACTGCAGGCGGATATGGCCGCCCGGGATGCGACGCTTGAGCTCTCCCGGGCTCCCCTCCGCGATCAGCCTCCCCTTGTCGAGGACGGCGATCCGGCTGGCGAGCTGATCTGCCTCGTCCAGGTTCTGGGTCGTGAGGAAGATCGTGACCCCGTCGGCCACGAGATCGCGGATGATCTGCCACATGGTGCGGCGGCTGAGCGGGTCGAGGCCCGTGGTCGGTTCGTCCAGGAAGATGATGCGCGGGTCGCCGAGCAAGGTCATCGCGAGGTCGAGCCGACGACGCATGCCGCCCGAGTACGTGGATGCCGGCTTCGCCCCCGCCTCCACCAGGTCGAACTGCTCAAGCAACTGGGTGGTCCGCCGCCTACCCTCCGCTCTTCCGAGGTGGCGCAGGTCCGCCATGAGGTTCAGGTTCTCCTCGCCGGTGAGGAGGTTGTCTACCGCGGAGAACTGCCCCGTGACCCCGATCACGGCGCGCACCGCGTCGGGGTCGCGCGAGAGGTCATGGCCCGCGACGCGCACCTGGCCGCCATCGAACCCGATCAGCGTGGACAGGATCTGCACGGCGGTGGTCTTCCCGGCGCCGTTGGGGCCGAGCAGGGCGAAGATCGTTCCCTCGGCGACATCCAGGTCGATGCCGTCGAGCACGAGGTGGTCGCCGAAGGACTTGCGCAGTCCGGTGGCCGCGATCGCGTATCGAGACGTCGTGACGGTCATGCCTCTTCCTTTCCGTTGTCGTTCGCGAGGCAGCGACGGATGGTGATGTCGCCGTAGGACGTCCGGGCGCGCACGTCGACCGCCTCCTCGTCCGGCTTGGGCCGATCGGAAGCCTGCAGGTCGTTCCGCACGTTGCCGAACCCGGTCTTGAGGTCCAACCAGGCCGCCACACCGTCGCGGACCCCGACCTCGATCTTGCCGGCCGCGCTCTCGGCGACCACGACGCCATGTACGACCTCGCCCAAGCGCACGTCGCCGTTGGCGGTCTTCGCGGTCGCCGCGGCCAGCGCCCGATCGATGGTGATCCTGCCGTTGGCCGCCTTCACGCGCACGTCGCCCGTGACCTCGCCGATCCACGTGTCACCGTTTGAGTTCTTGATCACCGCCGTTCCGTCGATCCTGCTCATCGTCACGGCTCCGGAACCCGTCGAGACCTGCACATCACCGACGGCGCTGCCCACCGTGATGTCGCCGGCGCCGGCTCTGAGGTCGAGCAGGTCCGCCTGGTCGAGCTGGATGTCGCCGACGCCGGTCTTGAAGCGGCATCCACCGATACGGCCTGTGGAACGCAACGCGGCCACCCCTGCCTCGCCGCTCAGATGCGATCCTGTCGGAAGCTCGATCCGAACATCGATCGACTCCCCGCTCGAGCGGAAGGACCAATGCCGCCAGCCCTTCGGCCCCTGGACCAGCAACCTGCCGTTCGCGTACTCCACGCGGGTCTGCTCGGCGGCGGTCACGTCGGACTTCTTGGCCGGGTCGCTGGGGCGAACATCGACGACGGTGTCGGTGCGATCGCTCGCCACGACCTGGATGTCACCCATGCCGACGTCCAGCGTGAGGGTGATCGGTTCGGGGGTATCGAAGGTCGGCATCGAACGTTCCTCCTGACTAGCGCGCCCAGCCCGAGTAGCGCTGAGCGCCCTTCGGCGCGCGTCGTTCGGCTCGACGGGCCGCATCGGCTCGGTCGAGTCCCGCGGTGGCAGCTCGCACGAGCCAGGCGTTGACCGACAGCCCGTCGCTGACGGCCGCATGCTCGATCCGAGCCTTCAGGTGATCGGGCATACGGAGGTTGATCCGGGACATCGTTGCCTCGTCGTCCTCGATCGGAGCGCCGGCACCGGCGGTCGGCCAGGCACTCGGCGTCCTGTCGTCGACCTCGAGCGACTCCTCCTGTGAGGGATCGCTGGGAGGGAGCGTCACCACGAACTCGGGGTCACGACCTCGCAGGCGCAGCTCGACCGAGCCCGGTGCGAGCTCGGTGGTGATCTCCTCCGTCGCCGCTGCCAGCGCGTCCTGCAACGCCAGCCGGATAGCCGCATCCAAAGGCGCGACGAGGCGCTCGGCGAGCGCACGTGCCTCGACGCCGCCCGCCTCGCTGGCGACCTCCAGTTGGCTACGGATGCTGTCTACGTACGGTCCAAGGTCCATGGCGCCATGATGGCATCATCAGGCGCCACTGTCAAAGATTCTGACATCATCGAGGTGCCATGCCTCTCGACATGGCGGACCGCCGATCCCGTCGAGCCTTTGGAGGCTCGACTGCGGCGGCGAGTCCGATAGCCAGTCGATCGGGGACAGCCGAACCGCTTGGCCCGGTCGTCGAGATGCCGCGCGGTTATAGTGTGTCGGACCCGATAAGGAACGTACGGTGCCTCGACCTTCACTCGCAGATGTCCGCAAGCCGCAGCTCCTGGATGCGTACGCGCGCTGCCTGGTGAGGTTCGGCCCCGAAGGAAGCTCGCTCGATCGGATCGCGGCGGAGGCCGGCGTGACGCGGGCTCTCGTGCGTCACTACCTCGGCAACAGGGAGGACGTGGACCGGGCGTTCGTCGCGTACATCCGCGCGCTCTACGTCGATTGGTTCCTCGGACTCGGGGCCGAGCTTCCCCCACAGGAGCGGTTGCCGATCATCCTCGATGCCCTGTTCTCGCAGGACACGGACGAGCCCAGCCAGTCGGTTGACTCGTTGCTCGGAGCGAGTGCCGAAGACCCGGTGCTGCAAGGATCGCTCCGGGAGATGTACCTGGAGCTCGAACATCTCCTGGACGCCGAGCTCGCCTCCTCCAAGCCGGGAGCCGATCCACAGGAGCGTCGGCGTGTGGCGTACGGCATCCTCTGCCTGGCCGGTATGCACCGATCGCTCGCCGACGTCGGCTTCCCGGCCGATCGAGGACGGGCGGCCAAGGCATGCGCCCACCAACTCGTCGCGTCCCTCGGTTGACGACCCCCGGACTCTTTCTTTATCGTCTCCGACAATCTATCGACGAAGGAGCGGGAGATGCGTGGGTTCTCGCCATGGTTCCGCATCGCCGTCGCGGCGTCCATCGTAGCGGGCGTTTCGGCCGCCGGGCAGCTGTCGGCGGATGCCGGACCGATCTCGGAGCCGGACTTCTACACGAACGTCCCGGCCGACCTCACCCTCTATGCCCCGGGCGACGTGATCCACTGGGAGCCCGAGACGGATCTCGGGCCGAAGTTCTTGGAACTCAGCGCCTATCGGGTGATGTACCGCTCCGACGGGTCCGCGGGAGATCCCGTCGCCGAGGTATCCATGGTGTTCATCCCGAACGGCGCGCCCCCGGCGAACGGCTGGCCCGTCGTCGCGTGGGGACACGGCACGTCGGGCATCGGTGATTCCTGTGCGCCGTCCAAGTACCCCTCGCTCTATCCGGACCCCTGGCCGCAATACGGGAACGAGGTCGCTCGCCTCGTCCGACAGGGCTACGTGGTGACCGCTCCCGACTACGAGGGGCTCGGCACCCCGGGGCCGCACTCCTACCTGAACACCGATGCGGAGGCGTTCGCGATGATCGACGCTGTCCGCGCGGCGCGTCACATCGTGCAAGACGTCGTCGGCATGACCGCCAGCACCGAGTGGGCGGCGGTCGGCCACTCACAGGGTGGCCAGGCCGCTGTGGGTGCCGCCGAACTAGCGAAAACGCGCGCGCCGGAGCTTCAGATGGTCGGGACCGTCGCGCTGGCTCCCGCGGCGATGCTCGAGCGCACCATCGAACCGATGGCAGCGAACCCTTACTACTTCCCGTACATCGGCTACATCGCCGCGGGCATCGGAGCCACACACCCGGGGTTCGATTACGCGAACTTCGTCGGGCCGCAGATGCTGCCGCTCATGGCGTACGCAGAAGAGTGGTGCTTCGACACGTGGTTCCCGGCGGTCATCCAGTACCTGAGGCCCGGGGTGCACCGCAACCTCGCGCCCGGATGGGCGAACGACCCCGATGTGCGGGACTACTTCGCCGATTCGCAGATCGGGACGAGGGTCGCCGACGCGCCGATCCTCTACCTCCAGGGGACGGTCGACCTCCTGCACATGGTGTCCCGGAAACAGGTCCACCGCATGTGTGCGGTCGGCGACGTCGTCACGTACACGGAGTACCCGGGGTTGGAACATGACCCGATCGTGTGGAAGGGCTGGGCGGAGACGAAGAGCTGGCTCGCCGACCGCTTCGATGGTGCGCCCGCCCCGAACGACTGCTAGACATATCCGGGTGCCCGGATCGAGTTACCGGTGGGTAGGATCGACCGCATAAGAGATAGGAGGGAGTCCCATGTTCCGTCGTGCGTTGCTTGCTGCCGTGACCATCGTCGGTCTCGTGATCATCGCGCTGGTCGCCGCATCCCCCGCGTCGAGCGCGACCTCGCCGTCAACGGCGACGGCCTCTCCTGAAAAGAGCATCACCTATTCGCATGTCGTCGATCTCAGCCACGTCATCAACCCTTCGATCCCGCTGTGGCCCGGCGATCCGCACGTCGTGTTCAAGGTCGTGGCGACGATGAACAAGGATGGCTACTACTTGCGCAAGTTCACGATCGGCGAGCACAGCGCCACGCACATGAACGCCCCGAATAGCTTCATCGTCGGCAACACTGAGGCCATCACGAGTTACACGCCTGAGCAGCGCGTCGTCCCGGCCGTCGTCATCGACGTGCGCGACAAGGTCGCCCCGAACCCTGACTATCGGCTCACCAAGCAGGACGTCCTCAACTGGGAGGCCAAGAACGGTCAGATCGCGCCCGGCTCGTTCGTGATCCTGTTCACCGGGTGGGAGGACAAGTGGAACGACCCCAAAGCGTTCATCAACCAGGACGCGAGCGGCAACCTTCACTTCCCGGGCTTCGCCGGGGCGACCACTAGATGGCTACTTGCCGATCGGCAGATCTCCGGCGTTGGGATCGATACCCACGGCGTCGATCCCGGACTCGACACGTCCTACGCGACGAACACGCAGATCGCTCAGGCGCACAAGATCGCGATCGAGTGCATGGCCAACCTGGACCAGCTTCCGCCCACGGGCGCGACGCTCGTGCTCGGGCCGTTGCAGCTGAAGCATGGGTCCGGGTCGCCGCTGAGCGTGATGGCCTTCATCCCGTAGCCTCCGCGCCAGAACCCTGGATGGTGGTTGGGCAGACCACTGACCGGTCTTGACCACTGCGAGACCGAAGCCTCGCAGGTCAGAGGTGGTGGGCGAGGGGGAGTTGAACCCCCCACGTCCTTTTCGGATACAGGAACTTGAAGAGCGTGAGCAAGTGACGGGATAGGGCCAACCGCGGTCAAGAACGGCCGGTCTCAGGTGCCGAGAAGGATCCGCCCCGCCCGTCGTTGACCGTTCTTGCCCATCCTTTGTCCGAGGCCGCGTCACCACGACGTCACCACGATCGGTGGCGGCAGCTCATCCAATGAGCCGTCGGATCTTCCGTCAAGGCCAGAGGGGGTCATAGCTTCGGCCGCTCCCCGGACGCCCCTCCCAACAAGCAACCGAGTCCGACCCCCAGGATCGACCTGTGTTGACAGCAGTTCTGTCTCGCTGTATAACGCCTGTCTTATGGAAATAGATAAAAAGCTCAGTCCGGGGAGAAGGAAGGTTCGAGTCCCACCCCCGGGCGCGGTCAGCGAGGACGACCGAGCGGCTGCGCGCCGCCCGGCGTCACCGATCGATTTTTGGCTCGACCCCGCCTCCGGTGTGCCGACCTACCTGCAGCTCGTCCAGCAGGTCGAGCAGGCGCTACGGCTCGGGTATCTCAAGCCCGACGACCAGTTGCCCAAGGTCAGGGACGTGGTCGCTTCGCTCGCCATCAACCCGAACACGGTGCTCAAGGCCTATCGAGAGCTGGAGACCAAAGGCTTGACGACCGGACGGCCCGGTCAGGGAACGTTCATTCAGGCCACCCTCAGCCAGGTCGCGCTGCCGGAACTGACCGCGCTGCACCGGTCCCTCCTCCGTTGGCTGGCCACCGCTGACGCGGCAGGGCTGGACGAGAACGGGATCGTGGCACTCTTCACCAGCGCGCTGCGGGACTTCCGTGAACGGCGCGGCGGCTCCGGCGACCGTCTTCGCCCGGCAGGCGGCGACACGAAGGGCGTCGCGTGAACGTCATCGAAACCCACAGCCTCGCCAAGTGTTACGGCAGCACGTGGGCCCTTCGCGATTGCACGATGGCCATCCCTGCCGGGCATGTGACCGCGCTGGTCGGCCCCAACGGCGCCGGCAAGACCACCCTGTTGAATCTGGCGGTCGGGCTAGCGGTGCCGACTGCCGGCATCGTCACGGTGCTCGGCGGCCGCCCCGCCGGGTCACCGGCCGCACTCGACGGGATCGCGTTCGTCGCCCAGGACACGCCGCTGTACGAGAACCTGTCTGTCGCCGACATGCTGCACCTGACCCGCAACCTGAACCACCGCTTCGACCAGGACTACGCCGACGCCCGACTGAGCGAGCTGGGCATCCTCCCCGAACGCAGAGCTGGCACGTTGTCCGGCGGGCAACAGGCGCAGCTCGCGCTGACCTTGGCGCTGGCCAGGCGTCCGCGACTGCTCGTGCTGGACGAGCCGATGGCGATGCTCGACCCAGTGGCCCGGCACGACTTCATGTCGACGGTGATGACCGCGATCGCCGACGACGGGGTGTCGGTGGTGTTGTCGTCGCACGTGCTAGCCGAGCTCGAGAGGGTAGCCGACTACCTCGTCTTGTTATCCCGCGGACGCGTCCAGGTAGCCGGTGAGGTCGAGGACCTACTCGCCCGTCACCGCGTCCTCAGCGGCCCGGCCGCCGAAGCGAGCCAGTACGCCGAACGGCTGAACGTCGTGCACGCCCGGAGCGGCGGGGCACAGGCGCATCTGCTGACCAGGATGAGCGGGTCGACCGACCCGGTGCCGCTGGGCTGGCAGGTGCACCCGGTGAGTCTGGAAGAGCTAACCCTCGCGTACCTGCGCGAGCCCGCCGCCGCAGCACTCCCCGGCCCGACGCGCATCGGAGACACCCGGCCGTCGGAGGTGGCGAAGTGAGCACCCTGACCATGCCCGCCCGGCCGACACCCGACGCGGACCTTCGGCCCGTGCTGTGGCGGAACATGGCCTGGGTCACCTGGCGTCAGCACCGGCTCGCGTTCGCCGGCGTCCTCGCACTGTTCGGTGCGGCAGGCGTGTACCTGCTGATCACGGGCCTGCGGATGCACCACGCCTACGCAACCGTGAGCGCCTGCCGCCCGGCAAGCTCAGGTATCTGCGTTCAGGTAGCCCACGATTTCTTGGACAGCTACGCGCCCGGCGTCGGCTACGTCGTTGGTCTGCTGCATGTGATCCCGGCCCTGATAGGAGCGTTCGCCGGGGCGCCCGTGCTCGCCAGGGAGTTCGAGACTGGCACCTTCCGCTATACCTGGACCCAGGGCTTCGGGCGCACACGGTGGACCGTCGCCAAACTGACGTCACTCGCGGTCGCAGTCATGATCACCGCCGGAGCGTTCACCGTGCTGGTCACCTGGTACTACCAGCCGCTCATCGGCGCCGGAGACGACAACGGCGCGCTGTCTCCCGCGATCTTCGACTTACGGGGAGTCACGTTCGTCGCCTGGACTCTGGCCGCGTTCGCGATCGGTGCCTTGGCCGGCACCCTCATCCGCCGGGTCATCCCCGCGATGTTCGCCACCATCGCGCTGTGGGCAGGGCTCGCCTTCGCGACCGGGGCGTACCTGCGGGCACACTACGTGGCGCCACTGCTCACCACGAACCCCAACGTTACTGCTCCTGCATGGGTGATCCGGCAGTGGTGGACCCGAGGCGGCAAGCCGGCCAGCTTGGACATGATGAATCACACGCTGGGTGCGGTCGACGTCCAAGCGCTCACCCCGGGTGTGTTCCAACCTGGGCCCGCGACCCCGGCCAACTTCGGCGACCCTGTGCACTACCTCATCGCCCACGGCTACGTGCTCCTCACGAGGTACCAACCGGGGAGCCGGTACTGGCCGTTCCAGTGGATCGAGGCCGGCTGGCTACTCGCCCTCTCCCTTGTCCTCATCACGGCGACCGTTTGGCTGGTCCGCCGCCGTTCGGCCTAGAGCACTCGCGAGGCTGCCCAAAGGGTCGACCACGTTCGCCGCGGCGACTCGCCACGCCGAAGCCTCGCAGGTCAGGGACAGTGGGCGAGGGGGGAGTTGAACCCCCACGTCCTTTCGGACACAGGAACCTGAATCCTGCGCGTCTGCCAATTCCGCCACTCGCCCGTGGGGGCGTTCATGGTAGCAAGCCCTGTTCACCGGACCCGCTGAGGCATCGAGCTGACTACCCCAAACGGCATCGCGTCGTAGTCAGATGGGGTGACTGGTCGAAAAGGGCTGGCCGGCCGATAGACCGCCGATCGCGAGCCGATGAGACTACGGCCCATGACAACCAGGGGGCGCACCGATCTCGACACACTGCTCAACGATCTGACCAAGACCGCCTTCGCAGTCCTGGCGGCTTGGTCGCTCTTCGGACTGTACGGCACGCTCGGTGGCTACCTGGAGGTCAACCGTCCGGCCACGCTCCGATTCCTGCTCGCGGTTCTCGTGCTGGTTTCTGCCCACCACATCGAGGTCCGCGTGCGCGAACGGCGCCTTCGTCGGCTCACCCCGGAAGAGCGCTACGGCTTCTTCGGAACTGGTCCGCAGGTCACAACAGAGCCGCAACAGACCGACGGGTAGAATCGGCCGCGGGAAGCGCAGGGCATGCCTACCTGCGCGAACGTTGCCGCGTGCCGATCCTTCGCGAATTCGAACGACGACTCGGTGGTCTGGTCGAGGGCTTGTTCGCCAAGACCTTCCGCAGCGGCTTGCAGCCGGTCGAGCTCGCCAAGCGCGTCCTCAAGGAGATGGATGCGGGGCGGAGCGTCGGCGTCTCCGAGGTCTGGGCGCCGAACGCGTTCGTTTTCCGGTTGTCTCCCTCCGACGCGGAGCACTTCGAACAGGCCGAGGCGGCGCTCGTCACGGAGCTCAAGGAGATCGTCCGTGAGAACGCGTCGGAGCGCGGGTGGGGCCTGGTCGGGCCTCCCGAGATCAAGTTCGAGACCGACCCCCGGCTGAAGAAGGGCGAGTTCCGCTGCAAGGCCTCGCTCGTCGAGGGCGAGGAGAAGGTCGAGCCCGTCCCGGCGTCCGCGGCGTCGCTGGTCGTCCACGAGGACGGCGAGTCGCGTTCGGTCGTCCTGGCCTCGGATGTCGTGACGATCGGACGACTGCCCGACTGCGAGGTGACGATCGCCGACAAGGGCGCCTCCCGGCGACACGCCCAGATCCGGGAGAAGGACGGCTCGTACACCCTGACGGACCTCGGCTCCACGAACGGCACCCGCCTGAACGGACAGACGATCCAGACCCGCCAGCTCTCGGACGGCGATCGCATCACGATCGGATCGACGGTGTTGGAGTTCCGGGCGGGCTCGGCATGACGCCCTTCGCGCTCTCGGCGCTCAAGTACGGTCTGTTCGCGCTGCTGTTCCTGTTCGTCTGGCGCTCGATGCGCTGGGCGGTGCGCGGACTGACGGTGGAACCCGCGCCGTCCGGACGGAAGGCGCGCAAGGGAGGCGGCGCCGTTCCCGTACCGACCGGCCCCTCGTCGGTCGTCGTACACCCGCCGGAGGGCAAACCGCGCACGGTCAAGATCGGCCCCAGCCTGACGATCGGCCGCGCACCCGAGTGCGAGCTGATGATCGAGGACACGTACGCGTCCTCACAGCACGCGCGGATCTTCGGCAAGAACGGCACGTGGTACGTCGAGGACCTCGGATCAACGAACGGCACGTTCGTGAACGATCAGAAGCTCGCCGCGCCGGCCATGGTGCAACCGGGCGACAAGATCCGCGTCGGCACGACCGTCCTGGAGCTCCGTCGATGAGGGTGGTCGTCGGGGTGGCAACGGACATCGGG
The DNA here is from genome assembly GCA_963736335.1 of uncultured Actinomycetes bacterium. Taxonomy (GTDB): domain Bacteria; phylum Actinomycetota; class UBA4738; order UBA4738; family HRBIN12; genus JBBQVZ01. The sequence continues at coordinate 934,171 of CAVTOC010000006.1, forward strand.
CGCGTGCGTGAACGCAACGAGGACTCGTACCTGGTGGAACCGCCCCTCTACGCCGTGGCCGACGGGATGGGCGGCGCACGCGGCGGCGCCGTCGCGTCGAGCATGGCGTTGGACAAGCTGGAGGAGCTGTTCCGCGGAGGGAAGACGTCGCTCGCCGACATGATCCGCTCAGCCAACCGCGCCGTCTTCGAACGTTCGATCTCCGACCGCAAGGTCTCCGGGATGGGCACCACGCTCACCGCCACCACGGTCGACGAGCAAGGCGCGCACCTCGGCCACGTCGGCGACAGCCGCGCCTACCTCTTGCGGGCGGGCGCACTGCGCCAGCTCACGGACGACCACACCCTCGTCAACCGCATGGTGAAGGCGGGCGAGATCACGCCTCAAGAGGCGGGCACGCATCCGCACCGCAACGTCCTGACGCGCAGCATCGGCACCGAGCCCGAAGTGGTGGTCGACGAGAACGACGTTCCCCTCATCGACGGCGACCGCTTGCTGCTCTGCAGCGACGGCCTGACGGGCATGGTCACCGAACCCCAGATCCAAGCCATCCTCGAAACGACGCCAGATCCGCAGGAAGCGGCGGACCGCCTGATCAAAGCCGCCAACCGAGCCGGCGGCATCGACAACATCACGGTGGTCATCCTCGACATCCACGAGGGCAGCGAAGCGGCCGTCGTAGACCGTGAAAGAGGGGCCGCGGCGTCGCGGAGTGCCGACCCTGAGGAGCGGAGCCGCGAAGCGGCGAGCACCGCAATAGTCGGCACGCAGCGACGTCGCCGCCCGTCTTCGGCGTCCATCAAACGATGGGGGATCCGGATCGGCGTCGTCGTCGTCGCGGCGCTGGCGGTCTTCTTCGCGGTTCGTGTCTACATCGATCGGCAGTGGTATGTGGGAGAGGCGGATGGCAAGGTCGCTGTGTTCCAAGGGATCCCCGCGAGCGTCGGTGGATTCACGTTCTCGCACGTGGCGCTCGAGACGGACATACCCGCCGCCGATGTCGCGAAGCTGCCCCAGTACCCGGCGCTCGCGGACGGGATCACGGCGAACGATCGCACGGAGGCGTTGGCGGTCGTCGAGCAGATCCGGAGCGATCTCGCGGCAGCGGCCGCAAGCGGACCATGAGCCGGACGGTCACCACCGAAGGCCCGTCGCGCGTATCCAGTGGGATCTGGTTGCTGGTGTTGGCGCTCACGGCGGGCATCGTCGCGTACGCGCTGGTGGGGCTGGGCAAGCACGGCCGGGTGCCGCCGAGCATCGAGTTGTACGGCTCGCTGATCGCGGCGGGGTTCATCGGAACATGGTTCGCGGTGCGGAGGTTCGCGCGACGGGCGGACCCAGTCCTGTTGCCGGCCGCCGCGCTGCTTTCCGCGCTCGGGTTCGCGGTGATCTGGCGCCTGAAACCGGACCTCGCCGTCGAGCAGGTCGTGTGGCTGGGTGTCGGATTGGTCGCGTTCGTGCTGACGCTCGTGCTCGTGCGCGACGATCGGATGCTCGACGCCTACACGTACACGATCGGGCTCGCGGGCCTGGTGTTGCTGCTGCTGCCGGTCGTCCCCGGGATCGGCCGCACGATCAACGGGGCCAGGCTCTGGGTGGCGTTCGGACCACTCTCGTTCCAGCCCGCGGAGTTCGGCAAGGTGTTGATCGTCATCTTCCTGGCGTCGTACCTGGCGGACAAACGCGAGATGCTGGCCGCCGGCTCCGGCAGGTTCTCGTTGCCGCGCGCCAAGGACCTGGGCCCGCTGCTGATCGCGTGGGTGACATCGCTCGCGGTCCTATTCCTAGAGAAGGACCTAGGGGCATCGCTCCTGTATTTCGCCGTCTTCGTGGTGATGCTCTGGGTGGCGAGCGGTCGCCCGATGTACCTCGTCGTGGGATTCGTGCTCTTCGTGGTCGGCGCGTGGGTCGGCTACCTGGCGCTGGGACACGTGCAGCTTCGCGTCAGCTACTGGCTGCACGCGCTCGATCCGTCGAAGGTCTACCAACTCGGATACGGACAGCTCGCGCAGGGGTGGTTCGGACTGGCATCCGGCGGGATCGTCGGGACCGGGCTCGGGCAGGGCTCGCCCACGTTGATCCCGTACGCCCCCACCGACTTCATCTTCGCGGCGATCGGTGAAGAGCTCGGATTGCTCGGCACCGCCGCGGTGCTGTTGACCTACCTGGCGCTGATCGGGCGGAGCCTGCGGATCGGCATCGAGCGGACCGACGCGTTCGGCAAGCTCCTGGCGACCGGTCTTACGACGATCGTCGCGGTCCAGACGTTCGTGATCGTCGGCGGTGTGACCCGGTTGATCCCCCTGACGGGTATCACGCTGCCGTTCGTGTCGTACGGCGGGTCGAGCCTGGTCGCGAACTTCGTGATCCTGGCGCTCCTGATCCGCGTGTCCGCCGGGCCGTGGTCGCGGAAGGTCTCCACGTGAACCGGCGCATCCGCCGGCTGGGGATCGGTCTCGTCGCCCTGTTCGGCCTGCTGTTCATGCAGGTGTCCTACATCCAGGTCTTCGCCGCGAACGGGATCGCCGGCAACCCCGCCAACGCGCGCCGCCAGATCATCGCTGAGTACAAGGTGGAGCGCGGGCAGATCATCACCGCCGACGGGACCGTGGTCGCGCTCAGCACACCGACCGGCGCGAACGCGAGCCTGCGATACGTGCGGCACTACCCACAGGGCCCGCTGTTCGCCGGCATCACCGGCTACTACTCGCAGGTCTACGGCCGGACCGAGCTGGAAGAGGCCATGAACAGCTACCTGTCGGGCGACGCGCCGGAGCTCGCGGGCTCGACGCTCGCCGACCTGGTGCTGGGGCGGCCGAAGAAGGGCGGCCACGTCATCACCACGATCGACGCGCGTCTGCAGCAGGTGGCGTCCGAAGCGCTCGGCACGCAACCCGGAGCGGTCGTGGCGCTCGATCCACGCAGCGGCGACATCCTCGCGATGGTTTCGAACCCGACGTTCGACCCGAACGAGCTGTCGTCGCAAGATCCCGCCGCGGTCCAGGAGGCGTGGAAACGCCTGAACGCCGATCCGCGAACACCCCTGCTCTCCCGTGCCAACGACGAGCTCTTCCCGCCGGGGTCGACGTTCAAGATGGTCACGGCCTCCGCGGCGCTCGAGAACGGCTACGGACTGGACAGCACCTGGCCCAACCCCCACGAGCTTGACCTGCCGCTCACGAACGAGACCATCCAGAACTTCGGCGGCGAATCGTGTCCGGGCGGCGCGACCACGAACCTCCTCACCGCATTCACCGATTCATGCAACGTGATCTTCGGCGAGGTGGGATTGAAGCTCGGCGCGCAGGAGCTGGCCGACCAGGCGCACGCGTTCGGGTTCTGCCCGACCGACCCGCCGGGCCAGACCGGCTGCATCGAACCGACGATCCCATTCGTGATCCCGTTCGCGACGGGGCGCTTCCCGGTCGCGAGCTACTTCGAGGGGAACGAGCCCCTCGTCGCCATCTCGGCGATCGGCCAGGACAACGACCTGGCCAACCCGTTGCAGATGGCGCTCGTCGCCTCGGCGATCGCCAACGGCGGCGAGATGATGAACCCCCGGCTCGTGACGGAGATCCGGGATCCACAGGGCCGGATCATCAAGACGTTCCCTCCGCGGCCGTACGGGCGGCCCATCTCGGAGTCCACCGCCGCCGACATGCGGACCATGATGGTGAACGTCGTGACGAGCGGAACCGGCACCGCCGCACAGATCCCCGGCGTGGTGGTGGCGGGCAAGACCGGGACCGCGCAGCACGGTGGGTCCGGCACCGCCCCGCACGCGTGGTTCGTCTGCTTCGCGCCGGCGGGGCCGGGCCAGGTCCCCACGATCGCGGTCGCGGTTATCGTCTTGGACGGCGGCGACCTCGGGAGCGAGGCCACCGGAGGTCAGGTGGCGGCGCCGATCGCGAAGCAGGTCCTCGAGGCGTACCTCGGGATCACGGGATGAGGGAAGGGACGGTTTGAGCGCATCGGAGCTGGGCGGCCGCTACCGGGTGGAAGCCCGGATCGGTTCCGGTGGCATGGGCGAGGTGTACCGCGGCGTCGACACCGTGCTCGACCGAACCGTCGCCATCAAGATCCTGCTCCCGCAGTTCGCCCGCGACGCGAACTTCGTCGACCGGTTCCGGCGGGAGGCGCAGGCCGCCGCCCGACTGAACCACCCCAACCTGGTCGGCATCTACGACTCCGGCGCCGACGGCGAGACGCAGTTCATCGTCATGGAGTTCATCGAGGGCCGGACGCTCGAGGACTTCATGAGCTCCGGCGGGCGCTTCGATGTCGGCCACGCCGTGGAGGTCGCCGAGAAGATCTGTGAGGCGCTCGCGTACGCGCACGTGGCCGGCGTGATCCACCGCGACATCAAGCCGGCCAACGTCATGGTCACGCGCCAGGGCGAGGTCAAGGTCATGGACTTCGGCATCGCCCGGATCGTCGCCGGGCCGCAGACGGCGCCGCAGACGTCGGCCGTGCTCGGCACCGCCGCGTACATCTCCCCGGAGCAGGCGCAGGGCCAGCCGGTGGACGGTCGGAGCGACATCTATTCGCTCGGCGCCGTGCTCTACGAGATGTTGACCGGACGGCCGCCGTTCACCGGCGACTCCCCCGTGGCCGTGGCGTACAAGCAGGTGAACGAATCGCCGGTGCTCCCGTCGATCGCCAACCCCGAGGTCACGCCGCTGCTCGACGCGGTGCTGATGCGCGCGCTGGCGAAGAACCCCGCGAACCGCTACCAGACGGCCGACGAGTTCCGCGCGGACCTGGAGCGCGCGCGGCTCGGTCAGGACGTGCTGGCCACGCCGCTCATGCCGGCCGGAGGGGACGCCACGCAGGTGATCAGTCGACCGCAGGCAACGGCCATCCTCCCTCCACAGGAATCGCCCCCCGGAAGTGGCCGGAAGGTGTGGCTGGGCGTGTTGATCGGCATCATCGCGGTCGCCGTCCTCGCGGGAGCCGGGTACCTCCTGGCACAGGGCCTGCTCGGCAACAAGGACGACACCACGACACCGGTGCCCGTCCCGACCGTGATCGGCTTCACCCAGGATCGAGCGATCCAGGAATTGGAAAGTGTCCACCTGAAGGCAGCCGTGAAGACCAAGGTGAGCGCCACGGTGAAGCCGGGGCGCGTGGTCGACCAGGACCCGGTGGCGGGCACGACCCTGGCTCCCGGCAGCACCGTCACCATCTTCGTGGCGAAGGCGCCGCCGACGGTCGTCGTCCCCACGTTCACCGGCCTCACGCTCGACGCGGCGCAGACGCTGGCGGACGCCAACCACCTGGTGTTGCGACCGACCGATGGGGTGAGCGACACGGTGCCGGTCGGCAGCATCATCAGCCAGGACCCGGCGCCGGGAGGCGACGTGCAGGTGGGGAGCGAGGTGGCGGTCGTCGTGTCGGCTCCGCCGGCTACGGTCACGGTCGATGACGTCACCTGTCTGTCGTTCGGCGCCGCGAAGGCCGCGCTCCGCGACCAAGGCCTGGTGGCCGCGCTCGGCGGCACCGCACCGTTGCTTCCCCAATGCCCCAACCCCAACCGCATCGCCATGCAGGATCCTGCGGCCGGAGCCACGGTCGATGTGGGAAGCACCGTGACCCTGTTCACGGGGGAGGCCGGGACGCCCACGGGTCCGACGGGACCGTCGGGGCCGACGTGACGATCTGGTACGCGCCCGAGACGTTCACTCCCGAGGAACGCTCGATCCTCGCAGCGCCACTTCACGAACCTCGACGGTCCGGTGTTCGCGCTCACGAACCTCCCGGAGGTGGTGAAGGGCGCCTTGTTCGCCCGGTACTCGCGGACGAAGAAGTCGCTCCGTCGCCTCTTCCTGGACGAGTTCGCCGAAGACGTGGGCGCGACCGGCGAGCTGACGCGCGCCGGGGAGGCGCGCGCGGAACAGCTCTACGAGCGGGTGTTCGTGGAGTACGGCGACGACTCGGTGGCGCAGCTGGGAGGCGTGCACCTGGCGTGCGAGCAGGCGTCGCAGCTGCTGTGCAAGGCGCTGGAGTGGGGACGGCTGGCCGCCTACCTGGAGCAGTCGACGCGATACATGCGCTACGACGACACACCCGGCGGTGCCTGGCGGGCGACGATCCCCCCCGAGATCATCGGTGACCCGATGGAACAGCGGTTCCGCGCGTACCTCGATTCGGCGTTCGCAGCCTACGGGCGGATGTACGAGCCGCTGGAGTCCTACTTCATGGAACGGTTCCCGAAGGAGGACGGCGACACCGACTTCGTCTATCGATCGACGATCCTGGCCAAGACGTGCGACACCTTGCGGCTGCTCCTGCCGGCTGCGACCCGTTCGAACCTGGGGATCTACGCGACCGGACAGTCCTACGAGCAGCTCCTGATGCGATTGGCCGCGCACCCGCTCGCCGAGATGCGCGAGTACGGAGCGTTGATGCTCGTGGAGCTCCGGAAGGTGATCCCGGCGTTCCTCACGCGCGTCGACGTGGACGAGCGTGGACGCGCCTGGACCACGTACTGGCGTGAGACCCGCGAGACCGTGCACGACGTGACGGCGAAGGCGTTGACAGGGATCGATCCCGAACCGCGGCCGGAGGTCACGCTCACCGACTGGGACCCCGACGGCGAGATCAAGGTTGTCGCCGCCGCCCTGTACGCGCAGAGCGACCTCCCGGACGACCAGCTCCTCACGATCGCGCGCGAGCTGACGCCTGAACGACGCGGCGAGGTCCTGGCAGCGACGGTGGGCGATCGGGGCAACCGCCGGCACAAGCCCGGGCGAGCGTGGGAGCGAACGGATTACCGCTTCGACGTGTGCTGCGACTTCGGAGCGTTCCGCGACCTCCAACGGCACCGGCCACTGACGATCGAATGGCAGCGCCTCACCACGGAACACGGGTTCGACACGCCGGCCGCGATCGACGACGCGGGGGTACGGAGCGAGTGGGATCTGGCCATGGAGGCGAGCGCCGTCATGGAACGCGAGCTCCGGGACGCGGGGCTCGAGTGACGCCTCGCAGTACGCCGTGGCCATGGCGTACCGCATCCGGTTCGTCATGCAGATGAACGCGCGCGAGGCGATGCACCTGACGGAGCTCCGTTCGCAACCACAGGGGCATCCGACGTACCGGCGGGTGGCCCAAGAGATGCACCGGCTGATCGCCGATGTGCACCCGACGCTGGGCGCCGCGTTCACCTACGTCAGCCACGAGGACGTCGACCTCGAACGCCTGGAGGCGGAACGCCGGACCGAGGTCAAGCGCAACGCCCTCGGTCAGAACTGAAGAGCGGACGTCACCAGCCCTGCGTGCACTCCGTCGTCGTGTCGACGTCGGTGAAGATCGTGCTCTGGCCCCGCGAGGTGAGCGGGCTCCCCGGCACCTGGGCGATGCAGAAGTACGTGCCGGTCGCCGACTGTTCGATCAGCAGGACCGAGTCACCCACGGCGGTCTGGATGTCGATCTGCGTGCCGGTGGGCGTGGTGGCAACAGGGCCCCAGTTCAAGCCGTTCTCGATCGCTTGCGCCGCGGGCACATCGAAGTTGGTGAACTTCTGGGCGGTCGCGTAGTACGTGGACGCGGCGAGATAGCCGTTGCGAAGGTCGGCTTGCGCGGCGCGGTCCTGAGCGCGGGTCCGGGCACCGAGGAAGGTGGGAAGTGCGATGGCGATCAGGATGCCGATGATGAGCACCACCACCATGAGCTCGATGAGCGTGAATCCCGCTTCTTGGTCCCCGCGCCGCTGCGCGGGGTATGTGGACATCTTGGGCCGGGCTCCTTCCTGAGGATGACGGACGATCCGTCCTGAAGGACTTGTCGGCACGCCCCGGCCCGACCTTGAAGATGTGTTGCCTCCCAACCCCGCAGGTCAAGGCGTCCGAGGCCTCGTGTACCCTGTCGGACTCATGGACCGACAGACCACGCTCCTGCTCGCACTCGGCATGCTGATCGCGGCGGCACTCGCGGTCGGCGTGAGCGGCTGGGTGCTCTTCGTGCGCGACCGGGCGCTGGTCCGCATCGGTCACGCTCCCTCGGCCACGGCCGAGGACTCGCAGCATCACGAGGGCCTCGAGGGGTCCTGAGTGCTCGGGCTCCTCGACCTGCGCGAGCGGGGGGAGCGACTCGAGCCTTCGAGGTTCGAGAGCGACCCCACCGTCACCGAGACCGTCCGCGGGATCCTCGAGCGTGTCCGCGTTCAGGGCGATGCCGTCCTGATCGACCTCTCCGGGCGGTTCGACGGCGCCGACCTCTCGGCGACCGGTCTGATCGTCAACGACGACGAGTTCGACCGTGCCGCCTCCGAGACACCGGAGGAACTCCGCAAGGCTCTCGATGCCCTGATCGAGCGGCTGCGCGATCTGCACGGCCGCCAGCTCCCCGCCGGATGGTGGGACGAGCGCGACGGCGTGCGATCCGGCGAGGTCGTCAGACCCCTTGGGAGCGTGGGCTGCTACGTGCCGGGGGGCCGGGCCGTCTACCCCTCCTCGGTCTGCATGACGGTCGTCCCGGCGGTGGTCGCGGGCGTCGAGCGGATCGTGCTCTGCACACCCCCGCAGCCCGACGGGTCGATCCCGGCGCCGGTCCTGTACGCCGCCCGGAAGGCGGGGGCCACGATGGTCGTGAAGTCGGGAGGCGCACAGGCGGTGGGCGCGCTGACCTTCGGGACGGCGTCCGTGCCGGCGGTCGATCGCATCGTGGGGCCGGGGAACGCCTACGTCACCGAGGCCAAGCGACAGGTCGCCGGCATCGTGGGGATCGACGGCCTCGCGGGGCCGAGCGAGCTCGCCATCGTCGCCGACGCCACCGTCGATCCGGCGCTCGCGGCTCTGGACCTGATCGCGCAGGCCGAGCACGATCCGCAGGCTCGGACGTTCCTCGTCACGACCGAGGCGGACGTCGTCGAGAAGGTCGGGGCGGCGCTGGATGACGCCTTGCAGCACGCCGGGAGGCGCGAGATCGTGGACGAGGCACTCGGTCATGCCCGAGTCGTCCTGGTCCGCGATCTGCCGCACGCGGCACAGGTCGTCGACGACCTGGCGCCCGAGCATCTGCTGCTCCTGCTCGAGGATCCCGATGCGTTCCTCGGGACGGTCCGGAGCTTCGGCGCGGCGTTCCTGGGTCCATGGTCGGCGGTCCCGTTCGGCGACTACGGGGTCGCGTCCAACCACGTCCTGCCCACCGCGGGAACGGCCCGCTTCGCCTCCGGTCTGCGCGCGGCCGACTTCGTCACCGTGCGATCGGTCGTCGAGATGACTCCAGGGTCGGCGGCTCGCTTGGCTCCCGGGACATCCACCATCGCCCGCAGCGAAGGGCTGGTCGGCCACGCCGCCGCCATGGTCGCGCGGGCCACGGAGCCTGAGGCATGACGCCGGCCGCCACGCCTCGCCCCGGGCTGCGCGACAGCCCGCCGTACGTCTCACCGCAACTCGACGTGACCGCGCGCCTCAACACGAACGAGTGCCCGGTGCCGCTGCCCGAGGGGTTCGCCGAAGAGCTCGCGGACGAGCTCGCGACGCTCCCGCTCAACCGCTATCCGGATGGCCAGATGACCCGCCTCCGCGAAGAGCTCTCGGTATCCGTCGGCCACCCGGTGGAGGGCACGTGGGCGGCGAACGGCTCGAACGAGATCCTCACGCAGCTCCTGCAAGCGTACGGAGGCGTCGGTCGCCGGGCGGCCCTGCTCGAGCCCACGTACCTGCTCCACTCCCGCATCGCCTGGCTCACGCAGACCGAGATCGTGTCGCTCACCCTGGACGACGGCTTCGCTCTTTCGCAGGAGTGCGTGTCCGCCGTCGTCGAGGTGGGACCGGACGTCGTGTTCGTCTGCTCGCCGAACAACCCGACGGGCAACGCGCAACCCGTCGCAGCGGTCGCGTCGCTCGCCGGACGCACCGACGCGCTCGTCATCGTCGACGAGGCATACATCGAGTTCGGCGGATCCACGTGTCTCCAGCTCGTCGCCGATCATCCGAACGTCGTGGTGACGCGCACCATGTCGAAGGCCTTCGCGCTCGCGGGAGCGCGGATCGGCTACGCGCTCGCGTCACCGGAGGTCGTCGAGGACCTGCAACGCGTCCGGCTCCCCTATCACCTGTCGACGATCACGCAGGCGGCGGGCGTGGCGGCGCTCCGTCACGCGAAGGAGGCGGTCGCTATCCTGGACGCGATCCGCGACGAGCGCGACCGGATCCTCTCGGCGCTCCGCGCGATGCCGGACATGACCGTGTTCCCCTCCGACGCGAACTTCGTCCTGTTCGTGCCGCCGAAGCCCGCCGCCGACGTCTGGCGAGGCCTGCTGGAGCGCGGCGTGCTCATCCGCGACCTCTCGAGCGTGGTCCCGAACGCGCTCCGCGTGACCGCAGGAACAACCGCGGAGGTCGACCTGTTCTTGAAGAGTCTCGAGGAGGTTCTCGCCACGTGACCGACGTTGCACGTATAGCCACCGTGAGCCGCACGACCAAGGAGACCGACGTTCGCGTGGAGCTGTCGCTCGACGGCTCGGGAACGGGGATCGCCGACACGGGGCTCCCGTTCTTCGATCACATGCTGCAGCAACTCGGCACCCACTCAGGGTGGGATCTGGAGGTCAACGCGAAGGGCGACCTGCAGATCGACGGGCACCACACGGTCGAGGACGTCGGCATCGCGCTCGGGCAGGCGCTCGCCGACGCGCTCGGCGACAAGAAGGGGATCCGACGGTTCGCCTCGATCACGGTGCCGCTCGACGAAGCCGCCGTGGAGGTCGCGCTCGACCTGTCGGGGCGTCCATTCGTGGTACACGAGGTCGACATCCCGGCGGAGATGATCGGCACGTTCGACACCGGGCTGGTCGAAGACTTCGTCCGGGCGTTCGCGACGACGGCCCAGATGACGCTGCACGTCCGCTTGCGGTCGGGACGCTCGCCCCACCACGTGGTCGAAGCCGAGTTCAAGGCGATGGCCAAGGCGCTCGGAGACGCGTGCAGCCTGACGGGGCGGGCGACGACACCCAGCACGAAAGGAACGCTGTGACGGTTCGTCCCGGATCGATCGCCGTCCTCGACTACGGGATGGGCAACCTCCACTCCGTGGCGCGAGCGATCGCGAAGGTGGGCGGCTCCGCCGAGGTGACCAGGGAGCCCGCCGAGGTCGCCGGTGCCGGCGCGCTGGTGATCCCGGGCGTCGGCGCGTTCGGCGCGTGCATCCGCGCGCTGGCCCAACGCGGCCTGGATCGCGCGATCCACGACTTCGTCGGGACGGGCCGGCCGGTGTTCGGCGTGTGTCTGGGCATGCAGGTGCTGTTCAAGGAAAGCGATGAGGACCCCGAAGAAGGACTGTCGATCGTTCCCGGTCGGTCGAGGAAGCTCCCGGCGAACGTCAAGGTGCCGCACATGGGATGGAACACGGTCGACTGGACGGGCGAACACCCGTACGTTGCCGGGATCCCGAGCGGGACGCGCTTCTACTTCGTCCACTCCTACGCGCCCGACGTCATCGACGGAACGACGGTGGGCGTCACCGACCACGGCCGCTCCTTCTCCTCCGTCATCGCGCAGGACAACGTGTTCGCCACGCAGTTCCACCCGGAGAAGTCGGCCGATGCGGGACTGCACATCTACGAGTCATTCGTGAAGGCGGTGTCGATCCGATGATCGTGATCCCGGCGATCGATCTTCGCGGCGGCCGGGCCGTTCGGCTGGTGCGCGGCAACCCCGCGGAGGAGACCGAATACTCCGCCGACCCCGTCGAGGTCGCGGAGCGGTTCCAGGAGGAAGGTGCCCGGCGGCTCCACGTGGTCGACCTGGACGCCGCGCTCGAACAGGGTTCGAACGCCGAGGTGGTCAAGGCCATCTGCCACGCGGTCGCGATCCCGGTGCAGGTCGGCGGGGGTATCCGCTCGCTGGCGTCGATCGGGGAGATCCTGGCGCAGGGTGCGGCGCGGGCGATCCTCGGTACGGCGGCGGCGGCCACCGACGCCGCGTTCGTCGCGCGCGCGGTCGAGGAGTTCGCTGAGCACGTCGTCGTGGCGCTGGACGTGCGCGGCGGGCATCTGATGACACGCGGATGGACCGAGGAAGGACCGGTCCTCGAAGACGTGCTCCCCGCGCTGAACGAAACGGGGGCCGCGCGCTACCTCGTGACGGCGATCGCACGCGACGGCACGTTGGAGGGCCCCGATCTCACGCTGTACGGGCGCGTGTTGAAGCTGACGGACCGGCCCGTCATCGCGTCGGGAGGCGTCCGGGACGCAGACGACGTCTGGGCGCTCCGCGACATGGGATGCGAGGCGGTCGTCACCGGCAAGGCGTTGTACGAGCGCACGCTCAAGCTCTCGCAGGTGATCAGGGGTTAAGCGATGCTGGCGAAACGGGTGATCCCCTGCCTCGACGTGGAGGCCGGACGGGTCGTGAAGGGGACGAGGTTCCAGGACCTTCGGGATGCGGGCGACCCGGTGGAGCTGGCCGCGCACTACGACCGCGAGGGAGCCGACGAGCTGGTGTTCCTGGACATCACCGCCACCGTCGAGGGACGTCAGGCCACGCTCGACGTGATCTCGCAGACCGCCGAGCAGGTGTTCATCCCGCTCACGGTCGGCGGCGGGGTCCGCGATGAGGAGGGCGTCAACGCGCTGCTCCGCGCCGGCGCCGACAAGGTCTCCCTGAACAGCGCGGCCGTCCGCGACCCGGCGATGCTCGCGCGCTGCGCCGACCGCTTCGGTACGCAATGCATGGTGGTGGCGATCGACGCCCGGCGCCGGAACGGCGGCTGGGAGGTGGTGATCGATGCGGGACGCACCCCCGTCGATCGCGACGCGGTCGAGTGGGCGCGGGAGGCGACGGAGCTGCTCGGCGCGGGCGAGGTCTTGATCACCTCCATGGACCGAGACGGGACCGGCCAGGGATACGACTTGGAGTTGCTCACGGCCATCACGACGGCGGTGCACGTGCCGGTCGTCGCGAGCGGCGGGGCGGGGGACCTCGACCACTTCGCCGCCGCGCTCGACCAGGGCGGAGCCGATGCGGTCCTCGCCGCGTCGCGCCTGCATTTCGGCCAGCTCACCATCCGTCAGATCAAGGAGCACCTGGCCGAACGTCATCTTCCGGTGAGGCTCTGAGGGTGGAGGCCGTCGAGATCGACGCGTTGACGTTCGACGACCGTGGGCTCATACCGGCCGTCGTGCAGGACGCCGAGAACGGCGATGTCCTGATGATGGGGTGGATGAGCCGCGAGTCGGTCGCCCTCACCATCGCCGAAGGTCGAACGGTCTTCTGGAGCCGCTCGCGGCAGGAGCTCTGGCGCAAGGGGGAGACGAGCGGGCACGTGCAGCACGTCGAGGAGGTCCGGGTGGATTGCGACGCCGACGTGCTGCTGATCCGCGCGCACCAGGTCGGCGCCGCGTGCCACACGGGCGAACGCAGCTGCTTCTTCCGTACGCTGGAGGACTGATGCTCAAGGTGGTGATCCCCAAAGGCTCGCTAGAAGAGCAGACGTTGCGCCTCCTCGAGGCAGCCGACCTCGCCGTGCGACGGAGCTCGAACCGCGACTACCACGGCTCGATCGACGACGAGCGGATCGAGCGCGTGTCGTTGCTCCGGCCGCAGGAGATCCCGACGTACGTGCAGGACGGCCTCTTCGACATCGGGATCACCGGGCAGGATTGGATCGCGGAGACCGCCGCCGACGTCGAGGTGCTGGCCACGCTCTCGTACGCGAAGAGCGGGACCGGGCACGGCACACGGGTCGTCCTTGCCGTTCCGAACGAGCACGTCGCCAACAGCGCCGGCGAGATCCCGGCGGGCACGCGCATCTCGACCGAGTTCATGCACCTGACCGAGCGCTACTTCGCCGAGCTGGGCATCGACGTCAAGGTGGTGTGGTCGTTCGGCGCGACCGAGGCGAAGGTTCCCGAGATCGTCGACGCGATCGTGGACATCACGGAGACCGGCAGCACGCTCCGGGCGCACGGCATGAAGATCATCGAGACGCTGCTCGAGTCCCAGCCGGTGCTGGTCGCGAACAGGACGGCGGCCGCGGATCCGTCGAAGCGCGCCGCGATGGACGACGTGACCACGCTGTTGCTCGGCGCGCTTCGGGCAGAGAGCAGGGTCCTCATCAAGTTGAACGTCACGGAAACGGAGCTCGCCAAGGTCCTCGAGGTCGTTCCTGCCATGAAGGCGCCGACGGTCTCCCCCCTGTCCGAAGGCGGCTACGCGATCGAGACCGTGGTGGAGAAACGTCTGGTCAACACGCTGATCCCGCAGCTGAAGGCGGCCGGCGCCACGGACATCCTGGAGCTGCCCATCTCCAAGATCGTTCCGTAGGTCCGGAACGGGGGCGGAGCCCGACATGCGCCGAACCACGCTGGTCGCGGTCGCGTTCGTCGTGACGCTCCTCCCCGGAGTCGCGCGCGCCGACCCAGGCAGGCTCGATCCGTTCTTCAGCCACGACGGGATCCAGACCGCCTTCCCGAACGGCGGCGTCGCCTACGCCGTGGCGATCGATCATCACGACCGGATCGTCGTCGCGGGATCCACGCTGGGCCGGCATCCGGATATCGCGCTCGCGCGCTTCACACCGGGTGGGAGGCTCGACCCCGCGTTCGGCCAGGGAGGCAAGGTGGTCACCGACCTCGGTGCCAACGACTACGCGTTCGACGTCGCGATCGAGGACGACGGCGGGATCGTGGTCGTCGGCGAACGAGCGGCGGCGTCATCCGACCGGTTCGTGGTGCAGCGGTACCGGCCGAACGGAACGCTCGACCCCGGCTTCGCGAACGCAGGCACGGCGCTCACGGGGTTCGGACGCCGGTTCCAGAGCGCGAGCGCGGTGGCGATCACACCCGGCGGGCGGATCGTGGTCGCCGGGTCCACGTCGAACGGGATCACGAGCCGCTCCGCCGTGGCGCGCTATCTGCCCGACGGCCGCCTCGATCGCGGCTTCGGCGGTGACGGCCGGGTGACGACCGACGTCAGCCCGAGCGCAGAGCAGTTCACCGATGTCGTCGTCCAACCCGACGGCCGTGTCGTCGCGGCCGGGTGGGCGGAGGTGTCGTTGGTGCCGGTGTTCGACGCGGTCCGTTACACCACGGCCGGCCGGCTGGACCCGACGTTCGATGGAGACGGGATCTCGCGGGTGGACGTCGCTCCGGGAGCCGACCGGGCGCGCGCGATCGCGCGCCAGGACGACGGGTCGTTCGTGCTCGCCGGGGGCGCGTCGGCGAGCGGCCGCGGCGAGTGGGGCCTGATCCGGCTGGGGCCGCGGGGTCACCTGGATCCGACGTTCGGGAACCACGGCCGGCTCGTGACCGACTTCGGGCCGGGGTTCGACGAGGCGCAAGGGGTCGCCGTGCAGTCGAACGGCAAGGTGCTGGTCGCGGGGAGGATCCGGAAGGGCCCCAAGGACGACATCGGGGTCCTCCGGTTGAAGGCCGGCGGCGGCCGCGACCGCACGTTCGGGGCCGGCGGCCGGGCCCTCACGGACGTCGCGGGCGGGTCGGACGATGCACGCGACCTCACGATCGCACCGAACGGCAAGATCGTGGTGGTCGGAGAAGCGACCGTGGACGGGATCCGTCGGTTCGTGGTCGTTCGCTACCTCTCCTCATACGCCTCCGGTCGGCTGATTGACACGTCCCGGGGGGCCGTGGAAGGATGAAGACGATGATTGAACGCCAGTTCAACTTCGTTCGCAGCGCCTGTACGTCGCTCGTCGGCGTATCCGGTACCTAGGGCGCTGCCTGGGCTCCTCGAGCCCGGACGCGCCCCCCGACCCTTCGCCGACGGCGAGGGGTTTTCTCTTTCCCATCGCACCCCGACCCGACCAGGAGGCACCGATGATCGACACGACGACGAAGGCGAGGATCCGGCGCGAGGCCGAGGACCTCGAACGGCAGTGGGCGACCGATCCCCGCTGGAGGGATATCGAGCGCCCCTACTCGGGCGACGACGTCGTGCGGCTCCGCGGCTCGGTCCGCGTGGAGCACACGGTCGCTCGCTTGGGCGCGGAGCGCCTCTGGAACCTGCTCGGGACGCGCGACTACATCGCCGCGCTCGGGGCCATGACGGGGGGCCAAGCGGTCGAGATGTTGAAGGCCGGCCTGGACGCGATCTACCTGTCCGGCTGGCAGGTCGCGGCCGACGCCAACCTCTCCGGCCAGACGTACCCGGACCAGTCGCTGTACCCGGCGAACTCCGTCCCGGCCGTGGTCCGCCGGCTGAACAACGCGCTGATGCGCGCGGACCAGATCGCGTGGTCCGAGGGCCACGACATCCGTCTGCTCCCGCCGATCGTCGCGGACGCCGAGGCCGGGTTCGGTGGAGCGTTGAACGCGTTCGAGCTGATGCGGTCGATGATCGAGGCCGGCGCCGCGGGCGTGCACTTCGAGGATCAGCTCGCGAGCGAGAAGAAGTGCGGGCACCTGGGCGGCAAGGTCTTGGTCCCCACTGAGCAGTTCGAACGGACGCTGATCGCCGCCCGCCTGGCGGCCGACGTGCTCGGCGTTCCCTCGCTCGTCGTGGCGCGGACCGATGCGCTCGCGGCATCGCTGCTCACCTCGGACATCGACGCGCGCGACGCTCGGTTCGCGACCGGCTCGCGTACGCGCGAGGGGTTCTACCGGGTAGAGGCGGGCCAGGATGCCGCGATCGCGCGCGGCCTGTCGTACGCGCCGTACGCGGACATGCTGTGGTGCGAGACGGGAACGCCCGATCTGGACCAGGCGAGGGAGTTCGCGGATGCGATCCACTCGGAGTACCCGGGCAAACTGCTCGCCTACAACTGCTCGCCCTCGTTCAACTGGAAGCAGCACCTCGACGACATCGAGATCGCGCGGTTCCAGAAGGAGCTGGGGTCCATGGGCTACCGGTTCCAATTCATCACGCTGGCAGGGTTCCATGCGCTGAACGCGAGCATGTTCGAGCTCGCGCACGGCTACGCGGAAGAGGGCATGACCGCGTACGTCCGCCTGCAGGAGCGCGAGTTCGCCATGGAGGACGACGGCTACACGGCGACGCGTCACCAGGCGGAGGTCGGCACCGGCTACTTCGACCGGGTCTCGGAGGTCATCTCGGGAGGCACCGCGTCGACGCTGGCGCTCACGGGCTCGACGGAAGAGGCGCAGTTCCGAACGGCCTGAGCGGCGATAGCATGACGGCATGTCCGGTCGGCTGGAAGGCCGCAAAGTTGTCGTGCTGCTCGCCGAGGGCTTCGAGGATCTCGAGTTCTGGGTGACCGTGATGCGCCTCCGCGAGGAGGGCGCCGTCGTCACGGTCGCCGGGCTCACCACGGGTGCCGTTCGCGGCAAGAACGGGCTGGAGGCGAACGCCGACATGCTCGTCGCCGACGTCTCGGACCAGGGCGACGCGGCCGTCGTCGTTCCCGGTGGATGGGCGCCCGACAAGCTCCGCCGGCACGAAGCCGTGACCGGACTGGTCCGCGGCGCGTACGACCGCGGTGCGATCGTCGGGCTGATCTGCCACGCGGGCCTAGTCGGCATCTCCGCGGAGATCGTGAAGGGCTCGCGCGCGACCGGCAGCCTGGGCATCAAGGACGACCTGGTGAACGCCGGCGCCGTCTGGGTGGACGAGCCCGCGTTCCGAGACGGGAACATCGTGTGGGGCCGCGTGGTGGAGGACATCCCCGACTTCTGCCGCGAGCTCGTGACCGCGATCGAGAGCAACGCGCCCTGAAGAAGCCTAGGAGGTCCTGACCGCACGGAGCGGACGGGGCGTGCGATCGCGTTCCTGCGACGCGGTGACCCGGGTCCCCTCCTGAACCCCGACGATCGTCGCCAGGTCGAGCCGCGGCACCACGTGGAGCATCTCCCTCGAGTGGACGTCCCACCCGGCCAGAAGCGTCGCCGCCCGCGCCGAACCGGTGAGCTCGCGGTGCCGCTCCACCAGACGCCGGAGCCGTTCGAGCAGATCGGCCGAGGGCACTCGAGCCTCCACGAGCTCGGGGTTCAGGCGGGTCGGCACGCCGCCGTCGGGGTCGTGGACGAAGAGCTCTCCTCCCGTCATGCCGGCGGCGAGGTTCCGTCCCACGGTCCCGAGCACCACGACCGACCCGCCGGTCATGTACTCGCAGGCGTGGTCGCCGACCCCTTCGACCACCGCCATCGCGCCCGAGTTGCGGACCGCGAACCGCTCGCCGGCCCGGCCGGCGACGAACAGCTCGCCGCCCGTCGCCCCGTAGAGCACCGTGTTCCCAGCGAGACACGGATCGCCCGCGTCGTCTGGAGGAGGAGCGATCACGATGCGGCCGCCACCCATGCCCTTGCCGACGTAGTCGTTGGCCTCACCGACCAACCGCAGCTCGACGCCGTCCGACAGGAAGGCGCCGAACGACTGCCCCGCGGAGCCGTGGAAGCGCACGCGGGCGGATCCGGGCGGCGTGGACGCGCCGAACGTCTTGCCGATCGCCCCACCCAGCCGCGCGCCCACGGCCCGATCCACGTTGGCGATGGGGAGATCGAGCTCGACGCTGCCACCGTCACGGACGGCCGGCCACGCCGCATCGAACACACGATCGCCGAGCGGCGAGGTCGGCCGGGCGATCGCGTCGGTCGCCACCGAGCGGCGCTCCCCACGCGGACGCTTCAGCAGCGGGCGGACGTCCAGGCGGTCGTCGGCCGCGTCGAAGGCGCGCACCCGCAGCAGGTCAGCGCGGCCGATGACCTCGTCGAGCGTCCGGAAGCCCAGGCACGCGAGCAAGCCGCGGACCTCCTCGGCCACCGCGGTCATGAACGCGGCGACCATCTCCGGCGTCCCGGCGAACTTCGCCCGGAGCTCCGGCCGTTGCGTCGCGATCCCGACCGGACACGTGTCCAGGTGACACGTGCGAACCATGAGGCAGCCCTCCGCGAGGAGCGCCGCCGTGCCGAACGAGTACTCGTCCGCGCCGAGCAGCGCCGCGACCATCACGTCCCGGCCGGTCTTCAGCCCTCCGTCCACCCGGAGGCGGACCCGCGACCGAAGGCCGCTCTCCGCCATCTCGCGCTGCGCCTCGACCAGACCGAGCTCCCACGGCAAGCCGGCGTTCTTGATCGACGAGAGCGGTGAGGCACCCGTGCCGCCGTCGGCGCCGGCGATGTGGACCACGTCGGCAAGGGCTTTCACGACACCCAGCGCCACGGCGCCCACCCCGTCCTCGGCCACGAGCTTCACCGAGATCGCCGCGTCGGGGTTCACCTGCTTCAGATCGAACACGAGCTGGGCGAGGTCCTCGATCGAGTAGATATCGTGATGCGGCGCGGGGCTGATCAGCGCGACCGCGGGCTGGGTGTGGCGGAGCCTCGCGATCTCGGCCGTCACCTTGTGCCCCGGAAGCTGGCCGCCCTCGCCGGGCTTGGAGCCCTGCGCGATCTTGATCTGCAGTTCCTCCGCGAACGCGCAGTACTCGGGCGTCACACCGAAGCGCGCCGACGCGATCTGCTTGATCTTCGAGTTCTTCGCGGTCCGGTACCGGGCGGGATCCTCACCGCCCTCTCCCGTGTTGGACCGGCCCCCGATCGCGTGCATGGCGAGCGCGAGCGTCTCGTGGGCTTCGGCCGAGATCGAGCCGTGGGAGATGGCCCCGGTGGAGAACCGCGCGAGGATGCTCGAGGCGGGCTCGACCTGTTCGATGGGCACGGGCGTCTCGCCGGGCACGAGCTCCAACAGGTCGCGCACGGTGCTCGGCGGGCGGGCGTGCACGATCGCCGCGTACCGCGCGTACAGGTCGGACCGCTCCGGCGCCTTGACCGCACGGCCCAACGCGTGCGCGGCACGCATGTCGGTGTCCTCGACCGCGCCCTTCGCGCCCGACGCGTTCGTCCGGAGTCGCTCGAGCAGCGGATCCGCCACGCGATGTGCCGCACGCACCACCGAGGGCTCGGTCGCGTGATGCTCCCCCCCGTTGCGGAACTTCACGTAGCCGGGGTTCGCGAGCACGCGGGCGGGTGTCGCGTACGCGAGCGCGTGCCGCTCGAGGACGGCCGCGCCGACCTCGTCCACACCCACACCACCGAACGCGGTCGAGGTCGAGACGAAGCATGTCCGCACGATCTCGTCGTCGAGTCCGAGCACGTCGACGAGTTCGGCGCCGCGGTAGCTGTCCACGCACGAGATCCCTAGCTTGGCGAGCGTCTTGCGGATGCCGTCCTCGATCGCCTCACGGAATCGGGCGAGCGCCGAGGCGACCCGTTCTTCATCGTCTCCTGCGGAGCGAGCCAGCGCGGCGACCGTCGCCGCGGCGAGCGGGAGCCGGACCGCCTCGGCGCCCACGGCGAGCAGACAGGCGACGTGGTGCGACTCGCGCGCGTCGTCGACCTCGGCGATGAACGAGCATCGGGTGCGAAGACCCGCGCGCGTGAGCGCGACGTTCACCGCCCCGGCCGCGAGCACCGACGGGATGGGCGCTCGGTCGGGACCGGAGGCGAGGTCGCTCACGACCAGGATCGACTCGCCGTCGGCCGCGGCCGCCACCGCCTCGGAGCCGAGCCGCCTGAGCGCGACCCGGAGGCCGGACGCGCCGCGATGCACGCGCCAGGTCGCGTCCAGCCGCCGTCCGCTCGGCCGTTCCCACTGGAAGAAGCTCTCGAGCTCCTCGAGCGCGGCGGCGGCTGGATCGTCCGCCAGCAGCGGCGCCCGCGGGCCGAGCAGCACGCCGAGCGACATCACCGACCGTTCACGCAGGTGATCCATGGCGGGGTTCGTCACCTGCGCGAACCGCTGACGCAGGTGGTTGAAGACGGAACGGCCGTGCCGGCTGAGAACGGCGATCGGCGCGTCGTCGCCCATGGAGAACGTCGGCTCCTTCCCGTGCGCCGCCGACGGCCGGAGCATCATGCTCAGGTCCTCCCGCGTGTAGCCGTGCAGGATCTGGCGCGTCAGGAGCTCATCGTCGACCACCGACTCGGCGCGGGGCATCTCGGGCAAGCGCGCGACACGATGCGCTTCGGACCACGACGCCCACGGTTCCCGGTTCGCGACCGCCCGGATCGCGTCATCGTCGAAGCCGCCTTCCCGGGGATCGACGACGATCATCTGGCCCGGGCCGAGCTTCCCGCGACGGATCCGGATGCCGGGCAGGTCGACGACCCCGGCCTCCGATGCGCACACGACGAGTCCGTCGTCGGTCACCCAGTACCGCAGAGGCCGGAGCCCGTTGCGGTCGAGCGCCGCGCCGACTGCCACGCCATCGGTGAAGATCAGCGCCGCGGGGCCGTCCCACGGTTCCATCAACGACGCGTGCCAGCGGTAGAACGATCGCCGCTCCTCGTCCATGTCGGGGGCCTCTTCCCACGCGGCGGGAACGAGCATCGCGATCGCGCGACGGATGTCCCGGCCCTCCCCGTGCCGCCCTCCCTCCTTGGTGAGGAGCTCGACGGCCTCGTCCAGGATGGCCGAGTCGGAGCCGCGGTCGTCGATCACCGGCCGGAAGAGCGTCTCCTCGGCCGGCGTCCCGAGACCCAGCCGGCCCTCGCGCGCCTGCATGCGGTTCGCGTTGCCGGCGATGGTGTTGATCTCGCCGTTGTGACAGAGCATGCGGAACGGCTGCGCGCGCTCCCACGTCGGCGCCGTGTTCGTGGAGTAGCGCTGATGGAAGACGATGAACGGCGCGTCGAGATCGGGATCGAGGAGGTCGTGGTAGAACGACCCCAACCGGTCGGCCGTCGCGAGCGCCTTGTAGGTGACGGTCGCGAAGCTGCACGACACCACGTAGACGTCCCGGTCGGCCGCACGCGCGAACGCATCGATCCGCCGACGGGCACGATGCGCGCGTTGCTCCGCACGGGCGGGCGCATCGGCCGCCGGCGCGCGCAACACAGCCTGCAGGATGCGCGGCCGGGTGGCACGGGCGTGTTCGCCGAGCGCTGAGGGATCGACGGGGACGTCGCGCCATCGCAGGACCTGGAGCCGTTCGCGTCCGCACGCGTCCTCGACCGCCGCACACACCTCGCCGGGCGACCGCCGATCGGAGATGAACAGCATCAGCAACCCGAGGTCCGAGACGTCTGAGAGCGACGAGCCGAACGCGTTTCCGAGGAGCCGGCGAGGGATCGGGAGCAGGACCCCCGCGCCGTCGCCCGTCTGTTCGTCCGCGGCGAACGCGCCGCGGTGCCGGAGCTTCGCGAGCCCCTCGAGACCGAGCTCCACCACGCGGCGGTCGGCACGACCCGTGACGTCTGCCACGAATCCGATCCCGCACGCGTCCCGCTCGACGGCCCGGTCGGGCCAGGGGCCTCCGCGCGGGGCGAGCCGTCGGTCGAACGACGTCACGGTTCACCCCCTCGGTTGAGGTCGGAACGCACAACGTATGCGACCCGGGTTTCCCGGCCGTTTCGCGCATATGAACGTTGCGTTACGTCGCGCGACGGAGGACGCGACGCGCTCGGTGGAACGTCACACAGCCGTTACGCGCGGTACACGGCATCGCAACTGCGACTCCATACGCTCGCTCGGTAGGTGATGGAAACAGCTCGTCGAACGGTGAAGAGGGAGGGAACGATGGTGAGGAAACTCCGTCGTCGTCTTGCCGACGGCCGGACGCGGAAGCTGATCGTCACGATCTTCGCGGGCAAGATGCTCGGCGTGATCGCGGTGCTGTTCGTGGTCAACCAGATCGTCGGGCTGATCGACACGCCCGCGTCGGCGCAGACGGTCACGCATCAGGCCGGCGACCTGGTGAACCCCGTCAACACCGTCTGGGTCCTGGTCACCGCGTTCCTCGTGTTCTTCATGCAGGCGGGGTTCATGGCGCTCGAGGCCGGATTCGCCCGCTCGCGTGAGACGGTGAACGTCCTCACGGAGTGCGTCGTCGATACGTTCCTGTGCGGGCTGCTGTTCTGGGCGTTCGGGTTCGCGTTCATGTTCGGTGAGGGCAACGGTCTGATCGGCTCCCAGTACTTCCTCCTGCACGGCGCGCCGGCCACGTACGGCTCAACGGGAGTGGCGTTCCTGGCGTTCTGGTTGTTCCAGTTCGCGTTCGCCGACACGTGCTCGACGATCACGTCGGGCGCCATGGTGGGACGCACCGGGTTCAAGGGCGACCTGCTGTACTCGATCGGCGTCTCCGGATTCATCTACCCGATCTTCGGCCACTGGGTGTGGGGTCCCGGCGGCTGGCTCGGCACCATGACTCCCGGCTTCCTCAACAGCTTCACGGGCGGGACCGTGTTCCGCGACTTCGCGGGCTCGACCGTGGTGCACACCGTCGGTGGCTTCATCGCGCTCGCAGGCGCCATCGTCTTGGGCCCGCGTCTCGGTCGCAGGTTCAAGCGGGACGGTGGGGGTCCCCTCCCCCCTCACGACCTGACGATCGCGGCCATCGGCGGTGTGATCCTGTGGTTCGGTTGGTACGGGTTCAACCCGGGGTCGACGCTGTCGGCGCTCGACTTCGAAGGGATCGGGCGGGTCGCGGCCAACACGACGCTCGCCGCGTGCGCGGGCGGGCTGGTGGCGATGTTCTGGGTCTACCCGAGATCGCATAAGTGGGACCTGGGCATGTGCATCAACGGGTTCCTCGGAGGACTGGTCGCCATCACGGCACCCTGCTACTGGGTATCTCCTGGTGGCGCCGTCCTCATCGGAGGGATCGCCGGCATCGTCGTGCCGCTCGCCGTCGACTTCATCGAGCACATCCGGGTGGACGACCCGGTGGGGGCGGTGGCGGTCCACGGGTTCGCCGGCATCTGGGGAACGCTGAGCGTGGGCCTGTTCGCCACGGGGGCATTCGGCGTCCCCACGGCCGACGGCGTCGACACGTCCACCACCGTGAAGGGGTTGTTCTACGGTGGCGGGATCGACCAGCTCAAGGCGCAGTTCGTGGGGAGCCTCACGTGCATCGTCGTCATCGGCGCCGTCGCCCTCGGGTTGATGTACCTCGTCAAGGCCACCGGCACGCTGCGGGTGTCGAAGGACGGCGAGCTCGAAGGCCTCGATATCCACGAGCACGGCACGCCGCCGTACCACGTGGAGTTCGGGCAGGGCATGACGTATTCCACGCCGGCCAACCTCCCGCGCCGGGAGGAGGTCACGGTCGTCGGGGAGTCGACGTCGGCCTCGTCGGACGCCGACGTGCCGGCGTGACCATGGGTGCGATCGTGCCGTAGTTCGCGCGAACGAGAGGAGGATCCGGATGCCATACCTGGTCACCGCGATCATCAAGCCATACAAGCTCGACGAGGTGAAAGAGGCGCTGCGCACGGCGGGCGTGCTCGGTCTCACCGTCTCGGAGGTGCAGGGCTACGGCCGACAGGGAGGCAAGAACGAGACGTTCCGAGGCTCCGAGTACCAGATCGAGTTCGTTCCCAAGGTGAAGATCGAAGCCTTGGTGGACTCGAGCCAGGCGGAGAAGATCGTCGACATCATCGCCGCGGCGGCGCGCACCGGGAAGATCGGCGACGGGAAGGTGTGGGCCATCGACCTCGACCGGCTCATGCGGATCCGAACGAGCGAGCTCGGAGATGACGCCGTCTGACCTGACGGGGCGTTACTCGGCGAGGCTGTGCAGGATCGCCCGCTCGATCTCGGCGCGCGTGCGCGCGTCCGTGATCGTGCCGCCGCGGTCACGGACGTAGAACGCGTCGTGGACCCGGGCGCCGAGCGTCTGCACCTTGGCCGAGCGGATGTCGAGGTCGAGCTCGGCGAGCGCGTGCGTGATCCGGTACAGGACGCCGATGCCGTCGGGAGCCTGGACGTCGATCACGGTCGCGTCGACCGACGCTCGATCGTCGAAGGCGACCGTGGTCGCGGGATCGCCGAGCGCGTGGTGTGTCGCACGCGCATACGTCCGGATGCGCTCGCTCAGACGTGCCTGGATCGCCAGCCGGCCGTCGAGCGCGAGATCGAGGTCCGCAGTCACCCGGTGCCACGGCGTCTCGTCGCGGAGCGGATCGGTCACGCGGAACTCGGCGAGCGCCCGCCCCTGGGTCGAATAGGCGGATGCCGCGCGCACGTCGAGACCGTGGATCGCCAGGACGCCCGCGACCCGACTGAAGACGCCCGGACGATCGTCGGTCATCACGGTCAACACGTCGTCGGAGACGTCCAGCCGCCGGGCACCGGACATCAGGCGCGCCAACTGGTCCGGCGTCGGGAACGTGGTCGCCGCGTCGGGGGCTTCCCTCCATCCGCGAAGCTGGTGCGCGACCCGGTCGACGAGCTCGGCGGTGAGCTGGGCGGTCCACGGATCCCACGCCGTCGTCCCCGTGGCCACGCCGTCCGCTTCCGTGAGCGCCGCGAGCAAGCGGAGCTGCTCGATCGACCCGACCGCGCTCGCCACGCGGTGCGCGGTCGCCGGGTCGTCGACGTCGCGGCGGGACGCGACGTCGCGGAGCAGCAGATGATGTTCGACGAGCCCGGAGACCGTCGCGACGTCGTCGAGCGGGAACCCCATCCGCCGACAGACGCTCGCGGCGATCGCAACGCCGGCTTCGGTGTGATCGCCGCTTGACCCTTTGCCGATGTCGTGCAGGAGCGCCGCGACGAGCAGGAGGTCCGGCCGGGAGACCCGCGGCGCCAGGACCGCGGCAGCGGCCGCCGTCTCCAGTAGATGCCGGTCGACGGTGAAGTCGTGGAGCGCTCCCGGCTGCGGGAGTGAACGCACCGATCGCCATTCGGGGAGGATGCAGCCCCACGCCCCCCTCCGATCGAGCGCCTCGATCACGGGGATGGCCGGATCACCGGTTCGTAAGAGCTCGACCAGGTGCAGACGAGCGTCGGGGTGCCATGGGTCGGTCCAGGGAGACGCCGCCGCGGCCAGCCGTTCGAGCGACCGCCGTTCGAACAGGGCCCCGCCGCGGGCGGCTGAGACCGCCGCGCGGAGCACCAACGTCGGGTCCCGCAGATCGGCATCGTCCGCGAGGCTGACCTCGGAGCCATCGATACGCAGCCCGGGACCGGCGGGCCGAGATCGAGGCGATCTCGCACGCACACGCGGGACGGACCGTCGTCGCCACGTGTCGTCGCTGATCCACGCGATCGCTCGAGCGGCCTCGGCGATCCGAGCCATCAGCTCGTCGGCGCCCGACAAGCCGAGGGAGGCGGCCACCCCGGCCTGATGCTCCATCGCGAGCACGTTCGTCGGCCGCGACGTCAGGCGCTGCAACGCGACCCGGGCATCGAGCAGCGTCGAGTACGCCTCGTCGAGCACGACCTCGTCTTCGTCCAACAGGATCGGATGCGCGGCCTCCGCCCACCGGAGCGTGTGGACGTCCCGCAGCCCTCCCCTCCCCTCCTTCAGATCTGGCTCCGACCTGAACGCGATCTCCCCGGCCTTATCGTGCCGCTGCTCCACGCGCTCGGCGAGCTGTGACAGGACGAGCCTCGGACGCCTCCGCCACCGGTCGAGCGCTCCGTCCGCGAGCGCGGCAACCGGCGCGGGAGCGCCCGCAACCAGCCGCGCCGAGAGGAGGGCGGTTGCCGTATCGAGATCGGCGGCACCGAGCGCAAGAGCGTCGCGAACCGTGGTGACGCTGTGACCCAGATGCAGCTCCTGCTCCCACACGGGATACCAGAGGCGCTCGGCGATCTCGCCGACGTCGGCGCGCCGGTCGTGGAGCAGCATGACGTCGATATCGCTCCGCGGGCAGAGCTCGGCCCGGCCGTAACCGCCGATCGCGACGAGCGAGAGCCCGGGGGTCTCAGTTCCTGTGGCGTGCCGGAAGAGCTCGGAGAGCCAATCGTCGATGAGATCGCTATGGGCGCGACACCAGATCCGCCCGGAGAGCGTGTGTTCGGCGAGCAACGAACCGCGTTCGAGGCCCATATCCTCTGATGCTACGGGCCGTCCGGGGATGCACGCCGCTCGACCGGCACCCGTAACGCGTTCGTAACCGAGAGGTCATCCCGGGGAAACGCCGCGCGGCTACGTTCGTTGGACGAGCCGACGACTTGGGCCAAGGACACGGGAGGACCGATGGACGACGACGTTCGTGCATTCGTCATCCGCACGGCCGAGGAACGTGAGATCCGGTTCGTCCGGCTGTGGTTCACCGACATATTGGGGTTCTTGAAGTCGTTCGCGATCCCGGCGGAGGAGCTGCAGGAAGCGCTCACGGAAGGTGTCGGGTTCGACGGTTCCTCCATCGACGGCTTCGCCCGGGTGCAGGAAGCCGATATGGTCGCGCACCCCGACCCGTCGACGTTCCAGATCCTGCCGTGGCGGCCCGGGATGGCCGGCGTCGCCCGCATGTTCTGCGACATCCGCACGCCCGAGGGCACACTCTTCGAAGGCGACCCGCGCGCGGTCCTCCGGCGGGCGATGTCGCGCGCGAGCGACCTGGGCCTGTCGTTCTACGTCGGGTCTGAGATCGAGTTCTTCCTGTTCGGCAACTCGAAGATGCCCGAGCCGCTCGACGTCGGCACCTACTTCGACCTCACGCCTCTCGACGTCGGCAGCGACTTCCGGCGGCGCGTGATCGACTACCTGGAGCAGTTCGGCGTGCCGGTGAAGGACTCGCACCACGCGATCGCGGCGTCACAGCACGAGGTCGACCTCCGTCACACCGACGCGCTCACCATGGCCGACTCGGTCATGACGTTCCGGCTCGCGGTGAAGGAAGTGGCCCAGGAGTTAGACGTGTACGCCACGTTCATGCCGAAGCCGATCCAGGGCGTCGACGGATCCAGCCTGCACACCCACATGTCGTTGTTCGAGGGCGATCGCAACGCGTTCTTCGATCCGACCGACCGCTACTTCCTGTCGAAGACCGCGCGTTCGTTCGTCGCCGGCCTGCTCCGCCATGCGCGTGAGATCAGCGCGGTCACGAACCAGTGGGTGAACTCCTACAAGCGGCTGGTGCCGGGGTTCGAGGCGCCGCTCTACGTGTGCTGGGGTGTGAGCAACCGTTCGGCCCTGGTGCGCGTCCCGCTCACGAAGCCCGGGAAGGAAGCCGCGGCACGGATCGAGTACCGGGCTCCGGACCCCGCCTGCAACCCGTACCTGGCGTTCGCGCTGATCCTCACGGCGGGGCTGCACGGCATCGAGCAGGAGTACGAACTGCCCGCCGAGGCGACGAACGACATCTACGCCATGACCGACGCCGAGCGAACGGATGCGGGCATCGCGCAACTCCCCGAAAGCTTGCCGGAGGCGATCGCGGAGATGCAGCGGAGCGAGCTGGTCCGTGAGGCGCTCGGTGAGCACCTCTTCGAATGGTTCATCGCGAACAAGAGGGCCGAATGGAACGAGCACAGGAGCTACGTGACCGGGCTGGAGCTCGAACGGAACCTGCCGAGGCTCTGACCGCGCTCGGCAGGCCCGCGACGCCCCGCCCGGGGCCGACCGAGGGCGCGGCGGGTGGCGTCGTGCTGGTGCTGGCCGACGCCAGCGCCGCGCGCGAGCAGCTCGTGACGGACCTGGTCGTGCTGGGTTATCGGCCGCTCCTTGATCCGGAGGGCGACCCGCCGCCGTCGCAGCCGGGCCCCGGCATCGCCCTGATCCTCTCCGAGGACGTGCGCAACCACGCCATCCCGCACTCCGAAGCGCTGCGCCGAACCGAGACCGGCCGCTCGATCCCGTTGCTCTGGCTCGTCGCAGAGTCCGACCTGCGATACGTCGCCGGCAACGAGCATCTGCTCGACGAGTTCCTCACCATGCCGTATCCGACCGCGGAGCTCGGCGCGCGTCTCGCGCTCATGCGGTACCGCTCGGCCGGCGAGACGGACGACGTCGTGCGGCGCGGACCGCTCGCCCTGAACCCGCTCAGCTACCAGGTCCGGCTGGACGGCCGCGTGCTCGACCTCACGTTCATGGAGTACGAGCTCCTCAAGCTGCTGATGGGGTTCCCCGGGCGCGTCTACACGCGGGAGGAGATCCTGTCGCTCGTCTGGGGTTACGACTACTTCGGCGGGATGCGCACCGTGGACGTCCACGTCCGTCGGGTCCGAGCGAAGATGGGACAGGATCACGCATGGCTGATCGAGACCGTTCGCGGCGTTGGCTACCGCCTCGCCGAGGTGCGCGCCTGACGCGAACGGGGTCCGGTAGGCTCGCGCGCACATGGATCCGCTGCGAGGGACGTTGCTGTGGGCGTCTGGGAACGCCACGCTCCGCGAGCATCTCCCGCGCTTCCGGGCGGTCCGCAAGACGGTCGAACGGTTCATGCCCGGGGAGACGGCCGAGGACGGCCTGAACGCCGCGCAACGTCTGGCGACCGAAGGACTCCCCGCCACGTTCACGCTGCTGGGCGAGAACGTCGACGACATGTCGCAGGCGGCGGCCGCGGCGGGCGGATACCTGCGGCTCCTCGACCGGATCGACTCGCTGGGCCTGGACGCCGAGGTATCCGTCAAGCTCACGCAACTCGGGTTCGACCTGGAGCCCGAAGCGACGATGGTGCACATGGAACGGCTCGCCGACCGCTCCGCCGACATGGGCCGGACGGTGTGGATCGACATGGAATCGTCCGCGTACGTGGACGGCACGATCGACCTCTACGCCTCGTTGCTCGCGCGCTCACCGAACAGCGGACTGTGCCTGCAGGCGTACCTGCACCGGACCTGGGACGACGTACAGAAGCTCGCGCCGATGAGCCCGACGATCCGGCTGGTGAAGGGTGCGTACCGCGAAGCCGAAGGACGTCGCGTTCCAGGACAAGCGCCTGATCGACGAGAGCTACTTCCGGCTCGCGAGCCATCTTGGCGACCAGCTGCCGGCGGCTCGCGCTGGGCACGCACGACACGGACCTGGTCGCGCGGATCGAAGCCGCGGTGCCCGGCGGGCGCGACGCGTTCGAGGTGGCGATGCTCTACGGGATCCGGTCGGACGAGCAACGCCGGTTGGCGCAGGAGGGCTTCCGCGTGCGGACGTTGATCGCGTACGGACCGTACTGGTACCCGTGGTTCATGCGACGCATCGCCGAGAAGCCGGTCGCGAACACGCTCCTCGCGCTGAGGAACGTGCTGTGAACGCGGCACTGCACGGTGCCATCGCCGCCGCCGTGACGCCGCTCCGAGACGGCGGCCGTCATCTGGACGAAGAAGCATTCGCACCGCTCGTCCGCTCTCTGGCTGCCGGGGGCGTCGACGGACTGCTTGCGTGCGGAACGACCGGCGAAGGCGTGCTGCTCTCGGTCGACGAGCGACGACGCGTGGCCGAATTGTTCCTGGCGTCCCGCCCCGGCGGATTCCAGGTCGCGGTGCACGCCGGAGCGCAGACGACGGATGACTCCGTCGCACTTGCCGCGCACGCGCTCGAGGCGGGAGCCGAAGCGGTCGCCCTGATCGCACCGCCCTACTTCCCGCTCGATCCCGAGGAGCTCCTTCGCCACTTCGTGTCGGTCGCGGAGGCGTGCGAGCCCTTGCCGTTCTACATCTACGAGTTCGCCGGACGGAGCGGATACGCCATCCCGGTCGACGTGATCGGACGGATCCGCGAGCGATGCCGCAACGTGTGCGGCATGAAGGTGTCGGACACGCCGTTCGCGTCGGTGGAGCCGTACCTGGAGATCGAAGGACTTGACGTGTTCATCGGAAACGAGCCGTTGGTCCTGGAAGGGATCGAACGCGGCGCGATCGGCGCGGTCAGCGGCCTGGCGTCGGCTTTCCCGGCGATAACCGCAGCGCTGGTGCACGACCGGAGCGAACGCGCGCACGAACAGGTCGGGCAGCTCCGCTCCGGCCTCCAGGGCATCCCGTTCCACGCGGCGCTGAAAGAGGTGCTCGTCGCGCAGGACGTGCTGACGTCCGCCGACGTTCGCGCGCCGCTGCGAGGGTTGACCGACGACGAGCGATCCGCGGTGCTCACGCTGGCACGTGGGATCGACCCTCGGTGACGAGGCCGCCCACGATCTTTCGGACGCTTCCGCCGCCCTACGAGTAACCGGTCGCCCGCACCCGTTCCCCTGCTCAACGCCCGAGCTTGCCTGCCCCGAGTATCAGCGCGCCGAACACGACCAGGAACGGAAAGATCAAAGCGGCACCCACGACGAGCCAGAGAGGGATCTCATCCGATGAGGTCATGTCTCCAGGTTGTCACGTATCGGACCCATCCGGCCTTGGTCGTGAGAAGCGGTCGTCGCGCTCACCGCGACGACGAGGCACGCGCATGCGCCGGCGTGGATCGACCGTAGGGTTCCGTCCTTGCGGGATACGCTTTGCGGATGGAACCGACCGTCCCGGCCCCGCCCCCGACGTCGGAGCCGGCTCGGGCGGCGGAGAAGTCCTTCCGTCGACGCATCATCGTCCGAGCGATCTTCCTGATCCTCACGCTCTTCTCGCTGTACGTGCTTTGGCCGTCGCTCCTGAAGGTGTTCTCCGCGTGGCCCGATCTGCTGACGATCCAGCCCGGGTGGTTCGTCGTGATGTTCGCGGCCGAGATCGCGAGCTTCGCGTGCGCGTGGGCGCTCCAGCGGCTGGCGCTCCGGACCGCCAAGTGGTTCGCGATCGCCACGGCGCAGATCTCCGGGAACGCGTTCAGCCGGATCGTGCCCGGCGGAGCGGCCGCGGGCGCCGCGATCCAGTTCCGCTTGCTGGTCACGTCGGGCCTGGATCCGACGACGATCGGGACGGGCCTGACGGCGACCACGTTCATCAGCTCGGCGACGCTCTTCGCGCTCCCGGTCCTCGCGCTCCCGGCGATCATCTTCGGCGCCCCGGCGCCCAAAGGCCTCGTCCAGTCGGCGTGGCTCGGCGCGGCGTTGTTCGTGCTCGCCGTCGCGGTCGGCGCCGTCTTGCTCTCGGCCGACCGGCCCCTCATGTGGGTCGGCAGGATGATCGAGCGCGTGCAGAACCGCATGCACAAGGACCGTCCGCCCAAGACAGGCGTCCCGGAGACACTCGTGCGCGAACGGAACGCGGTCCGGACCACCCTCGGCGACCGCTGGTGGCTCGCGTTGCTCACCGCGTGGGGCAACTGGCTGCTCGACTACCTCGCGCTGCTCGCGGCCGTGGCGGCGGTCGGCGCCCGCCCTCGCCCCGCCCTCGTGCTCCTCGCCTACGTCGCGGCCGCCGTCCTGGGCATGATCCCGATCACGCCCGGTGGTCTGGGATTCGTCGAAGCGGGCCTGTCGGCCACCCTGGTGCTCGCCGGCGTCTCGCCCCCGGACGCGGTGCTCGCGACGCTCGCGTACCGCCTGGTCTCGTACTGGCTCCCGCTGGTCGCGGGGCCGTTCGCCTATCTGGCGCACCGCCATCGGTACATCGGCCGGACCAAGGAGCCCGCGCCGAGCGACGCCTAACCGGTGCCGGGCAGGAGCGCGAGCAGCTCGCGCAGGTCGGCCACGCTCGCTCCGCTCCACTCCTCGCGGTCGGGCGTGAGGGACGTCTCGACGTCGACGGCCGGGTCGGCAAGGAGGTACGACGTCATGCCGACGGCCTCCGCACCCGACAGCTCGCCGTATGCCCCGTCGCCGCAGTACAGACACGCCTCCGGAGCGACACCCAGACCTTCGGCGGCGCGGAGGTAGATCGCGGCGTCGGGCTTGCGCAACCCGACCTCGCTCGAGAAGACCTCCACGTCGACGAAGGGCGCGAGCGCGGAGGCACGCCACATCGAGGGCGCGTCCGGAGCGCACATGCTCACCAACCCGATCGGATAACGGCGCATCTTGAGCTCGGTCAGCGTTTCGAGCGCACCTCTGCGGGGATGGAACCACGTCTGATAGAGCTGGAGCCGGAGATCGAGCGCCGTCGCGACGGCGTCATCGGAAGGATCCAGCTCGAGCGCCTCGCAGATATGGCGCACGTTGTCCTCGACGGTCGCGAACACACCGGTCTGTCGCGCCTCGGCCGTCTGCCTCCAGGCATCCTCGAACCGGCCGGGGTCCGCGCCGAGCGCTCGCGCCATGTCGCGCACGCTCCCGAAGAAATCCGTCGTGGAGAACTCGGGCACCAACGTGCCGAAGAGGTCGAACACGACCGCCTCGGCCGTCACGTCTCGACCCGATCGGACGCGAGCAGACCGTAGACCACCTGGTCCACGTACGTGTCGTCGGGCTTGCGGTGGCCGTCGCGCATCGTCCCCTCCAATGTGAAGCCCAATCGCTCGGCCACTGCGCGGCTCCGGAGGTTGTCGGCGGCGGCGTGGATCTCGATCCGATGCAGCATCCGTTCGCGGAAGCCGTGTTCGACGAAGCGGCGGCACGCTTCGGTGATCAGACCCCGCCCTTCGAACGAGCGAACGTTCCAATAGCCGATCTCTCCGGTGCTCATGTCCGGATCGACACGGAGTCCCACGTTGCCGGCGAACTCCCCACCGACCCAGATCCCGTTGGCGTCCTCGTCGGTCGTCGACGCGAGCGATCGTTCGATGAACGCACGCACGTCGTCAGGCGAGCGGGTCGTCCGCTCCCACGGCATGTACGGACGCAGCCGGTCCCGGTTCGCGTCGATCGCCCGGTAGATGACATCCGCGTCGTCGAGCGTCAGGGTGCGAACGATCGTCTGTTCGTCGATCGACCAGGAGATGGGGTTCACGATGCGGGCGGAGCGGCCGTGCCGGCCGCCACCTTCGCGCGCTCCTCCTCCTGCAGCACGCGGCGCAGGACCTTGCCGATCATCGTCTCCGGGAGCGAATCCCGGAACTCGAACTCCCGCGGGACGCGGTAGCCCGTGAGCCCCTGCGCCGGGTCGCGGCACCACGCGACGATCTCGGCCGCGGTCGCGGTCTCGCCCGGCTTCAACACGATGAACGCCTTGACCCGTTCGCCGTGCTCGTCGTCGGGCACCCCGATCACGGCGCACTTCAGGATCTTCGGGTGGTGGTAGAGCACGTCTTCGACCTCGGTGGGGTACACGTTGAAGCCGTTCACCAAGATCATGTCCTTCATCCGGTCGACGATGAAGAAGTAGCCGTCCTCATCCATCACCGCGATGTCGCCGGAGTGCAGCCAGCCGTTGCGGATCATCTCTGCCGTCGCCTCGGGCCGGTTCCAGTAGCCGAGCATCACCTGCGGGCCGCGGATGCAGAGCTCGCCCCGTTCCCCGGCGGCCAACTCGCGATCCGGGTCGTCGAGGTCCACGATCTTGCAGTCGGTGTCCGGCGCCGGGAGTCCGATCGAACCCTTGCGGCGTTCGCCCTTCAACGGGTTCACGTGCGTCATCGGCGACGTTTCGGTGAGCCCGTACCCCTCGACCAGCCCGCCCCCGGTGAGCCGCTCGAACTTCTCGGCCGTCGCGAGCGGCAAAGGCGCGGCGCCCGAGATGCACGCTTTGATCGAGCCGAGGTCGTACTTGGGCGTCTCCTCCGATTCGTTCAGGTTCAGATAGAGCCGCGGCACGCCCGGGAAGAACGTCGGCTTCTCCCGCTGGATCTCCTTCAGGCACTGCTTCAGCTCGAACCGCGGGAGCATCACCAGCTTGGCGGCGCGGAGGATGCCCACGTTCATGGCGACCGTCCCGAACGAGTGGAAGAACGGCAGGATGCACATGATGGCGTCCTCGCCCGGACGGATGTCCGAGATGCACGCCACCGCCTGCATCGCGTTCGACACCAGGTTGAAGTGCGAGAGCGTGGCTCCCTTGGACAATCCTGTGGTCCCTCCGGTGTAGATCAGCGCGGCCGCGTCGTCCCGCGGGTCGACGGTCGCGACCGGCGGCAGCGCTCCCACGGACTTCATGGCGTCCTTCCACCAGCGCACCCGATGACCGGCTGGGATCGGCGGCCACGGGTGGCCTTCCTTCTTGGCGTCTTTCCGGAACTTGATCGGTGCCAGCAGGTTGAGCGGGAACTTCATGTGGTCGGTCAGCTTGGCCGCGACGACCTCGCGGATGCCGGCCAGCGTCGCGCACCTTTCCGAAGTTCTCGTAGACGTTTTCGAGCACGACCATCACTTCGATACCGGCGTCCTTGATCTGATGCTCGAGCTCGCGCTGCGTGTACAGCGGGTTGTTGCCGACCGCGATCGCACCGATCCGCTGGCACGCGTACCAGGCGATGAGGTACTGCGGGCAGTTCGGCAACAGCAGCCCGACGCGGTCGCCCTGCTTCACGCCCAGCCCGGCGAGGACGGCGGAGAATCGCTCGACCTGATCCAGCAGCTCGCGATACGTGAGGTGCGCGCCGAAGAACGCCGTCGCCGGCTTGTCAGGGAACCCGGCCGCCGCATCCTGGAGCATCCCGAACAACGACAGTTCCGGGATAGGTTCGATGGTTCGGGGTACGTCGGCGGGCCACTTGTGGAACCACGGCCGATGGTGGGTCATGGGCCGCATCATTCCAGCAGGAGCGTCGACCCTCAACCCGTAGGATGCCTGGTCGGAGCAGAGGAGAGTCTGTGCAGGCCTACGTCGAGACACCGGAGATGGCTGAGCGCGGCCTGTTCCTGCGCGGCCTGCGTCTGGTCGTGTCGTACGTCAAGACGCACCCCGGCCCGTTCCTGATCGCGGTGGGCGGCTCGATGGTGTACGCGCTGGCATCGATCGGACTGACCGTCGCGTTGGGGCGCGCGGTGGACAACGTCCTGCAGCCCGCGTTCAACGGCGGCGTGGCGTCGTCGAAGATCTGGCTCGCGATCGCCGCGATCATGGCCGCGGGCACGTTGCGCGCGGGCGGCATCATGGTTCGCCGGTACTACAGCGGCGTCGCGGGGGCGCGCGTCATGGCGACGCTCCGCACGCGGATCGCCGACCGCTACCGGGACCTGTCGCTCCAGTTCCACAAGGAGACGCCGACCGGCGAGCTGATCGCGCACATGGAGGCCGACGTCGAGGCGGCGGTCGACGTGCTGCACCCGATCCCGTTCGCCACCGGCGTGCTCTTCCTGGTGCTGTTCGCGATGATCTCGCTGTTCGCGACCGACATCTACCTCGCGATGATCGGCGTCCTGTTGTTCCCCACCCTGGCGCTGATGAATCGGAGCTTCGCGCGCCGGATGGAGGGACCGGCCCGCCGGGCGCAGGAGCGGATCGGCGACGTGTCCTCCGTCGCCCACGAGAGCATCGACGGCGCGATGATCGTGAAGACGCTCGGGCGCGAAGCCGAGGAGACCGAGCGGCTCGCCGTGGAAGGCCCGAGCGCTGCAGCACGAGCGCGTCCAGGCCGGATACATCCGGGCGGGATTCGAACCCGCGCTCGAGGCGCTGCCGGCCGTCGGCGCGGTCGCGCTCATGGCGGTGGGGTCGTGGCGGGTCTCGGTCGGAGCGGTGACGCGCGGCGACCTGATCCAGTTCATCGCGCTGTTCGGGCTGCTCGCGTGGCCGATGCGGTTCATCGGATGGATCCTCTCGGAGCTCCCCCGAGCCGTGGTCAGCTACGCGCGCCTGGAGGGGATCTTCGCCGAGCCGGTCACGGTCGTGCCCGCCGCCGAGCCCGTGCGGTTGCCGGACGGACCGCTCGACGGCGCGGCTGGCCGCCGTCTCGTACGGCTATGCCGGGACGAAGATCCTCGACGAGGTCAGCCTTCGGATCGAAGCGGACGAGTCGGTGGCCATCGTCGGCCCGACCGGCGTCGGCAAGAGCACGCTGGCGCAGCTGCTCGTTCGCCTGGACGATCCCGACGAGGGCGAGGTGCTCATCGGAGGCGTCAACCTCCGCCACGTGGACGCGGCCTCGCTCCGCGACGCGACCGCCATCGTGTTCCAGGAGAGCTTCCTGTTCGCCGCGCCGGTGCGCGACAACATCGCCCTCGACACCGGGGCCGGACCGGAGGAGGTCGAGCACGCGGCGAGCCTGGCGCAGGCGGACGCGTTCATCCGCCGCCTGCCCGACGGGTACGACACCGTGGTGGGCGAGCGAGGCCACACGTTGTCGGGCGGACAGCGCCAACGCGTGGCGCTCGCGCGCGCGCTCGTGCGCCGGCCCCGCCTACTGATCCTGGACGACGCGACCTCGGCCGTCGATCCGACCATCGAGGCACAGATCCTGGGTGCGCTCCGGCGCGAGCTGCGCACCACGCTGGTCGTGGTGGCGTATCGCCTCTCCACGATCCGGCTCGCCGACCGGATCATCTATCTGGAGGACGGACGCCTGCGCGCGACCGGGAGTCACGAGGACCTGCTGGAGAGCATGCCCGGCTATGCCGCGATGATCCACGCGTACGAACGGAGCGCGTCGTGAGCGCCATCACGCAGGACGCCGTGACGCCCGACGAGGACCTCGAGGTCCCGCCGCATCTCCAGAGCGCACGGGCGGTGCTGCGTCGCGGACTGCACGAGTCGCCGGAGCTGCGCAAAGGGCTCGGCCTGACCATCGTGATCTCGCTCGGGGTCACGGCCGCGACCCTGATCACCCCCGTACTCGTCCAGCAGATCTTCGACCACGGGTTCGAGGGCGGGTTCCGACCCACGTACGTCTACACCCTGTGCGGCACCGCCCTCGCCCTGGTCATCTTCACGTATCCTCGCGAGCCGCCTGGCCGCTCGTCGGCTGGTGAACGCGTCGGAGCAGGCGCTGATGGTGTTGCGCGTCCGGACGTTCGAGCACATCCACGACCTGTCGATCGCGGAGCAGACCGAGGAGAAGCGCGGCGTGTTCGTCGCCCGCGTGACGGCCGACGTCGACACGCTCTCGCAGTTCACGGAGTGGGGCGGGATCGCGTGGATCATCTCGTTCGCGCTCGTGTTCGGAGCACTCGCACTCATGCTCGTGTACTCGTGGCAGCTCACGATCGCGGTCGTCCTGTTGGTCATCCCGCTCCTGTGGGTCGTGTCGTCGCTGCAGGGCCGCCTGACGCAGGCCTTCGACCTGGTGCGCACGCGCGTCGGCCAGCTGATGTCCGAGGTCTCCGAGAGCGTCATGGGCGCGGCCGTGGTGCGCGCCTACGGCCTGGAAGACCGCACGGATCTGCGCGTGAAGCGCGCGATCGACGAGCGGTACCGGGCGACGATCGTGGCGCACTGGCGCTCGGCGACGCTGTTCCCGATCGCCACGTTCTTCTACGCTGTCGCCGTCTCGGTGATCGTGTGGCTGGGCGCCACACACGGGCCCGGGTGGGGTCTCACGTTCGGTCGCGTGTCCGCCTTCATCTTCCTGTCGGACGTCTTCCTGCACGTGTTCACCGACCTTCCGGAGATCTACGCCGATACGCAGACCGCGATCGCCGGCTGGCGGAAGATCCTCACGGTGCTCGACCTTCCCGTCGAGATCGTGGAGCCCGAAGACGGGGTCGACCTGCCGTCGGGACCCGATCGCTGTCCGAACGAACGGGCTGCGAGTACTCGTACCGCGAAGGCGGACGTGTGCTCCGCGGCATCTCGGTCGAGGTGGACCGCGGATGCGCACGTCGCGATCGTCGGCCAGACGGGCGGCGGGAAGACGACGTTCGCCAAGCTGCTGGCGCGTCTGGCGGATCCGGCGTCGGGCGACATCGAGGTCGACGGCGTCGACCTCCGCCGGGTGTCGCCCGTCTCGCGACGCGCCGCCATCCGCATGGTCCCGCAGGACGGGTTCCTGTTCGACACCACGGTCCGCGAGAACGTCCGGTACGGGCGGCCCGACGCGAGCGACCGCGACGTCGAGACCGCGTTCGAGGAGCTGGGCCTGGCCGACTGGGTCGACGCGCTTCCCCAGGGTCTGGACACCCCGGTGGGCGAGCGGGGCGAGGCCCTCTCCGTCGGCGAGCGCCAGCTGGTCTCGCTCGCGCGCGCGCAGATCGACCAGCCCGGACTCCTGATCCTGGACGAGGCGACGAGCGCGGTCGATCCGGCGACCGAGCGCCGCACCACGGAAGCGTTGCGACGGTTGTCCGCCGGCCGGACCGTCGATCACGATCGCGCACCGGCTCTCGACCGCCGAGCACGCGGATCGCGTGCTGGTCCTCGACGCCGGACGGCTGGTCGAGGAGGGAACGCACGCCGAGCTCCTCGCGCGCGGAGGGGTGTACGCGGGGCTGCACGAGAGCTGGCTCGGCAACACGCGAGAGGCGCTCGCGGGCTCCGGGGACCGATAGGCTTCCGAGCTGCGATGAGCGACTTCGTCGAACAGCTGCGCGAGGTCGCCGCCGCGTCGCTCCTGCCCGAGAGCGGCGAGCTCACGGTCCCGGGACTGGCCGAACCGGTCGAGATCCTCCGGGATCACTGGGGCGTGCCCGTACATCAGCGCCGCGTCCCTCGACGATCTCTGGTTCGCCCAGGGATTCGTCACGGCCGGTGAGCGCCTGTTCCAGATGGACCTGCTGCTCCGCGCGGCGAGCGGACGTCTCTCCGAGGTCTTCGCCGACCGGACGCTGGCCGACGACCGGTTCGCCCGGACGATCGGCTTCTTCCGCACCGGGGCGAAACTCGCGGCCGGGTGGGACGACGCGTCCCACGCGATCCACGCGCGGTTCCGTCAAGGGTGCGCGGCGTGGATCGCGCACGATGCCGGCCCCTCCCGTCGAGTACTCCCTGCTCGACATGGCCCCGGGCCTGCCGACCGACGACGCCGGAGCGTGGGCGGCGGCGTTCGTGCTACCTGGCCTGGGGGCTCTCAGGGAACTGGGACCAGGAGCTCCTGCGCACGGCGATCGCCGAACGTCTCGGTCCCGACGAGGTCGGCGAACTCCTCCCGCCGCTGCCGGCCGATCCGCCGTCCGTCCCCGCGGGCTCGCTCGCCGGACGCCTGCTCGACGAGCTCCCACGACCGAAGGGCGAGGGGTCGAACGATTGGGTGGTGGCGGGCTCGCGCACGGCGACCGGCAAGCCGCTGCTCGCGAACGACCCGCACCTGCTCGCCGTGCAGCCCGGCGCGTGGATCGAGATGCACCTGCGGGCTCCCGGGTACGAGGCGCGCGGCGTGGCGCTCACGTTCTCGCCCGGGCATCCTGCTCGGCACGACCGCGCATCACTCGTGGGGAGTGACGAACGTGAGCGGCGACGTGCAGGACCTCTACGTCGAGCACCTGAACGACGAGCGCACGGCCGCCGAGCACGACGGCACCTGGGAGCCGCTGACCGTCCATCGCGAGCTGATCCACGTGCGCGGTGCGGCCGAGCCGGTCGTGGTCGATGTCTCGCGAGACGCGACACGGCCCGATCATCGAGACGGCCGCGGTGGGCAACATGCACACCGAGCACATCCCGCTCGGATCGGCCGAGACGTACGCGCTCCGGTGGACGGGGTTCGACTGCGGCATCCGTCCGTCGCTCGTCCTCGATGCCGCGAACGCGACCAGCTTCGAGGAGTTCCGTCACGCGGTCTGGGGCGTGGAGTGCCCGGGTCAGAACTTCGTCTACGCCGACGTGGACGGGACGATCGGCTATCAATGCTCGGGACGGTTCCCGTTGCGTCGACGCCGGCGACGGCACCGCGCCGGTGCCCGGATGGACCTCCGGGTACGAGTGGAACGGATGGATCCCGTTCGACGAGCTGCCGTGGGCGGTCGACCCGCCGCACGGATACCTGGTCACCGCGAACAACCGGATCCACGACGACGGCTACCCGCACCTGATCGGGCACGACTTCCACACGCCGCACCGCGCGCGCCGGGTGGTCCAGCGCCTCGAGGCGGTCGACCGACCACGACGTCGCCTCGATGGCGCGGATCCAGCTCGACACGGTCTCGCTCCCCGCGGTGACCGCGATCCCCCGGTTGGCCTCCCTCGATCCTCGGAGCGACGAGGAACGCCACGCGATCGCGCTCATCGCCGCCTGGGACGGGGACATGTCGGCTCACTCCCCGGCGGCCGCCGTGTTCAACGTGTGGTCGCGACACATCGCCCGGCGCGCGTTGCATGCGCGCCTGGGCGACGAGCTGTTCCGGCGGTACCACACCGACCGGGAGACGTTCCAATGCGAGGTCCTGCCGGCGTGGCTGCTCGACCCGTCCGGGCCGCTCGACGACGACCTGCTCCACGCCGCGCTCGCCGACGCGTTGGCCGAGCTCACGGAGCGCCTCGGCCCGGATCCGTCGGTCTGGCGATGGGGGGCGCTCCATCGACTGGCGCTGGTCCATCCGCTGGGCGCGATCCCCGGCCTCGGATCGCTCTTCACGGCCGGTGAAGCCGAGCTCGGCGGCGACGAGCAGACCGTGGCCCAGGGCGGCTTCGACGGGCGCGACGGGTACCTCGTCGACGTGATCGCGTCATGGCGCGCCGTCTACGACCTGGCGGACCTCGATCGATCCATCGGCGTGCTGCCGGCGGGCGTCTCGGGCAATCCGGCCTCGCCGCACTGGAACGACCAGTTCCCCGCGTGGATCGCCGGGGAACACCACCCGCTGCCGTTCACGAGGGCAGCCGTGGAAGCTGCCGCGGTGGCCACGCTCCACCTGCTCCCCGGGTAACATCGGGTCATGCCGAAGTCGCGTTCGCGCAACACCGCCGCCCAGAAACGCCGCTACCAGCTAGAGCCGACGAAGAAGGCGCCCCGCCAGAAGCCGAGCCCACGCTGGTACGCGCCGCTCGTCCTGGGCATCATGGGCGTCGGGGTCGTCATCATCGTCCTCAACTACATCTGGCCGCAGGTCCTGCCGTTCACGAACGACGCCACGAGCCCGGTCGTCCTGTTCATCGGGCTCGGCATGATCGGCGTGGGCTTCCTGGGGACGACGAAGATCCGCTGACCCAGCGGTCCGAATCACATCGATGTGATCCTTCCACATGCTTTTCCCCAGCGGTGGGAAACGCCGACCGCCGGGTGTGGAGAACCGGTGGATGGCCGGTGCGACGGC
Source organism: uncultured Actinomycetes bacterium (assembly GCA_963736335.1). Taxonomy (GTDB): domain Bacteria; phylum Actinomycetota; class UBA4738; order UBA4738; family HRBIN12; genus JBBQVZ01. The sequence continues at coordinate 975,629 of CAVTOC010000006.1, forward strand.
GGTGGAAAACCTGCCTCAGCCCACGGCCGGCCGGCGGACCACCTGCATCGGCTCGCCGCAATGGCGCGGGATCTGGAGCTCCCCCAGGCGGGTGACGTGGAGCTCGGTCCCGCACTCGTGGCAGACCAGGAACACGTCGAGTTCCTCGACGTCCTCGACCTCGGGTTTCGTGCGGTCGAAGCCGCTCCCGGACACCGAGCGGAGCATCGCGGTGCCCACACGCCAGATCACGAATCCGAGCAGCACGGCCGTCGCGACGAGGAACACCTGTTGCAGCGAGGGCATGTCGCCACCGTAGCACCGGACCCGAACGAGCGGCGAACGGTGCGTCTACTCTGAGGTGGACTAGGTCGTCGGCACCTCGACGCCCGGCACGTGCTCGGCCAGGAACTCCAGGATGGTTCGCACTTGCCGGACGTCCTCGTCGGTGTCGAACGACCCGTGCCCGGTCCCGAAGAGGTAGACCTGATGGGGGTGCCCTCGAGCCGCGAGCCTGTCGACGTACGCCATCGCCTGTCGGTACGGACACCGGCTGTCGTTCTCGCCGATGATGAACAGGACGGGCACCCGGACGTCGTCGGCGAAGTTGATCGGGTTGCGGTCGAGCATGAGCGCGGGGACCTCGTCGGGGCGCCCGCCCAGCAGCGCGCGATCGTAGGCCTGCAGCACCGGCGACATGTCGTCGTACGACATCTCGTAGTCGCCCACGGGGATGGCCGCGACGCCGCAGAGCCACAGGTCGGGGTGCTTGCCGAGCTCCATCAGCGTGAGGTACCCGCCCCACGACCAGCCGCCGACCACGGCGCGCATCGGGTCGGCGATGCCGTGTCGGACCAGCCACGCGAGGCCGGCGTTCAGGTCCTCCAGCTCCGGGCCGCCGATGTCGCCGATCAACGAATCGCGCCACTCCGCGCCGTAGCCGGTCGACCCGCGGAAGTTGATCATCGCCACGACGAACCCGGCGTCGACGTAGGCCTGCACCTCGGGGCTCCATCGATCCTCTTCGAGCCATGTGGGACCGCCGTGCGGCCGGACGAAGACCGGGAACGGTCCCTCGCCTTCCGGCGTCGCGTAGAAGCCGTGCACCGACTGTCCGCGCTCGTTGTCGAAGCGGAACGAAACGTACGGACGGCCGCCCACCGCGCGCTCGCCCTCGGCGCGCAGCACCTCCTCACCGCGGTCGTTCAGGACGCGCGGTGCGCTGGCGCCGTTCGCCCAGCGGAACCACACGTCCCCGTTCGGTCTGACGCGGCCGCCGGAGATCTGGCCCTCCGGATGCTCGATCGGCGTGGTCTCGCCGGTCTCGACGTCGTAGCGGTAGAGACGGTGCCGGCCCTCGACGAGGTTGGCCAGGAGCAGCGCGGAGCCGTCCGGCCACCAGTCGAGCGCCGTCACCTCCCCGCGCAGGCCGGTCTGGAGATCGGTCCACGATCCGGTCGCGGGCTCCCAGATCGCGGTCCCGTCCTCGCCGCCGCGTTCGTGGATCACCGCGAGCCGCCCGTCGCCCGCGACCGGCGACCAGGCGGCGGTCGACAGGCTCTTGCCCTCGTCGCGGAGGTCGCCGACGATGCCGGCGGTCCGAGGATCGATGACCCGCAGCGCCGGGTGCAGCATGTCTCCGCCCTCGCAATGCTGCAGACACAACAGCGTTCCGTCTGCCGAGAGGCCACCCCGGTTGAAGGACGCCTCCGGTCCCGACACCCGGAGCCAATCGGTGCTCCTGAGCGTCTCCTTGGCCGGTCCTGCGTCGACCGAGACGTAGATCGCGAACCCGTCCCGATCGCTCACGGAGGCCGCCACGACGCCGGGCGCCTGTGCGAACCCTTCGTTCCAGCCGAGCGGGATGCCGTCCAGGTACGGCCTGGCGTCGCCGCCGGCGAACGGAGCCGCGAACCACCGGCCGGACTCGTCGCCCGTCTCGTCCTGCCACCACAGGACGTCCGCGCCGTCCACGGAAACGGATCCGCCGACGACGCCGACCGGGTGATCGGTGACCTGGCGCCGCGCGCCCGAGGCCAGGTCCGTGCAGTGAACCTGCCACACCCCGCTCTCAGTGCTCTCGAACACGACCCGGTCCGGCGCATGGGGCGACCAGTCGGGCATGGAGACGGCGGGGGCGCGGTGACGTTGTTCCCAACGAGGCATCGAGGCATCCATGCGGGAAGCCTACCGATACCGGCGTTCGTTCTGCCATCCCGCGCCGGGGCCCCGGGGGTCTGCAAGCCCCCGGGGCCCGATCGCGAGCTACGTCGAGATGCGTGCCGGCAGACCCGCCGGCGCGATGAAGGGATGCGACCGGACCCGCTCGGGCTTCACGGGCTCCCGCAAGACCCAACGGTGCGCGGTGATGGCGAGCGCCGAGAGCGATCCCAGCATGCCGGCGAACAGCGCCCAATCGGCGATGGATCCGGGTGCGACCATCGTCTCCTCCTTTCGACGTTCTTCACGAACTCCGACATGCCCACCCTAGGGAGCGGTGCGTAAAGGGACGTCAAAGACAGCTGAGCGTTCCCGTAAAGGATCGATCGGCCGGTGCGTTCCGTGCGCCGAGCCGTGCCCCCTAGACTGTGCGCGCGAACGGACCGATGGAGGCGAGCGTGACCGACCCGAAGACGATCGTGTTCTTCCCGGAAGGGGCGTTCGGTCCCACGAACAACTGCGTCGGCATCGGCACCGTGCTGAAGGAGCGCGGGCACCGTGTCGTGTTCGTCGTGGAGGAGTCGTTCGCCGGGACGCTCGAGGCCAAGGGCTTCGAGGAGGCCACGATGCGCCTGGCGCCGCCGCCCGAGGAGCCCGAGGTTCCGGGCCAGTTCTGGAAGGACTTCATCCGCGAGACCGCGCCGGAGTTCCGCAAGCCGACCATCGTGCAACTCGAGACGTTCCTGCAACCGACGTGGCAGGCGCTGATCGACGGCTCGATGTACGCGAACGATCGCCTGTCCGAGATCTTCGACGAGCTCGCTCCCGACGCGATCGTCGAGGACAACGTGGTCGCGTTCGCCGCGATCCCCGCGAGCGGCAGACCCTGGGCGCGGATCGTGTCCTGCAACCCGTGCGAGGTGAAGGACGACCTGATCCCGCCCGTCTTCTCCGGCTATCCGACCGACGACACGTCAGGCTGGAGCGAGTTCTGGTCGGAGTACGACCGGGTGCTCGGTCCGCAGATCGGCGCGTTCGACACGTGGCTCCGCGAGCACGGCGGACCGCCGCTCCCGGGCGCGCGCGACTACATGTACGAGTCGCCGTTCCTCAACATGTACCTGTTCCCCGAGGCAACGGACTACCGACGCGCGACCGAGCTCCCACCGACCTGGCATCGGCTGGACTCGAGCGTGCGGACCGATGCGCCGTTCGACGTGCACGCCGCGCTCCCCGGCGCCGCACCGCTCGTCTACCTGTCGCTCGGCTCGCTCGGATCGGCCGACGTCGAGCTGATGCAACGCCTGATCGACGTCCTGGGCGCGACCGACTACCGCGTGATCGTCAGCAAGGGGCCGCAGCACGAGCTGCTGAAGCTCGCCGACAACATGTTCGGCGAGGAGTTCCTGCCGCAGCCGTCGATCCTGCCGCAGGTCGACGTGGTCATCACGCACGGCGGCAACAACACCGTCACGGAGTGCTTCCACTTCGGCAAGCCGATGATCGTGCTGCCGCTGTTCTGGGATCAATACGACAACGCGCAACGCGTGGACGAGCTGGGCTACGGCGTGCGGCTGGACACGTACCGGTTCGACGACGAGCAGCTCACCGACGCGATCGGAGGGTTGCTCGCCGATGCCGACCTGAAGCCCCGGCATCGCGTCGTGTCACAGCAGCTGCAGGCGTCTCCCGGCAACGTCCGCGCCGCCGACCTGATCGAACGCCTGGCGGCGACCGGCGAACCCGTCACGACGTAGCGATGCGGATCGCGCGCCAGACGCGTTCGGGCGAGAGCGGCAGGTCGATGTGGCGCACGCCCAGATGGGAGAGCGCGTCGATCACCGCGCTCTGCACGGCCGGGGTTGATCCGATCGTGGCGGATTCGCCGATCCCCTTCGCGCCCAAAGGGTTCAACGGCGTCGGTGTCTCCGTGTGCGCGATCTCGAACCACGGCAGCTCCGACGCGGCCGGCATGCCGTACGTCGTCAGGTTGCCGCTGACCGGGTTCCCGGTCTCGTCGTAGCGGACCTCTTCGTATAGCGCTTGCGCGATGCCCTGCGCCAGTCCCCCGTGGACCTGCCCGTCGACGAGCATCGGGTTGAGGATCCGGCCGCAGTCGTCGACCGCGACGTGGCGCACCAGCCGCGCGTCGCCGGTCTGGACGTCGACCTCCGCGACCGCCACGTGTGCGCCGAACGGGAACGTCGACTCCAGCTCGCGGAACGTTCCCGACGCCGACAACCCCGGCGTCATGCCCTCCGGCAAGCGCGATGGATCGTCCGCGGCCGCCGCGAGCTCCGCCCACGTGATCGCGCGCTCCGGCGCGCCGGCGACCTCGAACCGCCCGTCGCGCGGTTCCGGAAGATCGGCCTCGTCCACCTCGAGCAGGTGCGACGCGAGCGTGCGGGCCTTCGCGACGACCGCCTGCGTCTGCTCTGCGACCGCGGAGCCGCCGACCTGCAGCGACCGCGAGCCCCACGTGCCCGCGCCGCGAGGCACGACCGCGCTGTCCGAGTGGACGACGCGCACGGTCTCGAACGGCACGCCCAGGATCGCCGAGGCGATCTGCGCCATCGCCGTCTCGTGCCCCTGTCCCTGCGGCGACACGCCGGTCAGCACGGTCACGGCGCCGTCGGCGTGCACCTGCACCGAGCCGAACTCCTTCGACGCGAACGCTGTGATCTCCACGTACGTGCTGACGCCGATGCCGAGCAGCAGGTGGTCCCCTCGCTTTCGTCGCGAGGCTTGCTCGGCCCGCAGCTTCGACACGTCGGCGATCTTCAAGGCTTCGTCGAGCGCGAGCTCGTAGTTCCCGATGTCGTACGTCGTGCCGGAGGCTGTCCGGTACGGGAAGCGATCGGCGGGGATCATGTTCTTCCGCCGGACGTCGACGGGGTCCATGCCGAGCTCCGCCGCGATCAGGTCCATCGCGCGCTCGACCAGCGCCGTCGCTTCGGGCCTGCCCGCGCCGCGGTAGGCCGCGACCGGCGTGGCGTTCGTGACCACGCTCCATCCACGCGAGGCGATCACGGGGATGCGTGTAGACGCCGGCGAGCATCTCCTGCGTGGTCGTGGGCAGGAACGCCCCGACCGGGTAGGCGCCCATGTCGGCGAGCAGCTCCACGCGCATGCCGACCACGGTGCCGTCCCGCTTCGCGCCGATCACGACGTGCTGCACCTGCGCGCGCCCGTGGTTGAGGTTCAGCATGCTCTCCGACCGCGTCTCGGCCCACCGGATCGGACGGGCCAGCGCTTTGGCCGCCGCCGCCACGACCGCGAACTCCGGATACACGATCAGCTTCGCGCCGAACCCGCCGCCCACGTCGGGCGCCACGATCCGGACCTGCTTCTTGTCGACCTCGAGCAGCTCGGCGAGATCGCTCCGGACGTCGAACGGCACCTGCGTCGAGCACCAGATCGTGTACCCGCCATCGTCCTCGGGCACCACGGCGATCGCGTTCGTCTCCATGGGTACCGGGGCGAGGCGCTGTTGCACGACGCGTGCGCTCGCGACGACGTCCGCTCCCGCCAACGCGTCCGCATCCCAATGCTGCTCGAACGAATGCGCGATGTTCGAACCGTGGGCCGGGAAGAGCAGCGGGGCACCGTCCGCGAACGCCGCCTCCACGTCGGTGACGGCATCGAGCGCGTCGACCACCGGCCAGACCACCTCCGCCGCGTCTTGTCCGTGCGCCAGCGAATCGGCGATCACCACGGCGACGGGCTCGCCGACGTAGCGGACCACGTCGTGCGCGAGCACCGCGCGCGCGAACGGACCCTCGAGCGTGCCGCTGGCTCCCTCGACGTTGCCGCTGGGCGGTTGCGGAGCGATCCGCAGGTCGTCGGCGGTGAAGACGGCCACGATCCCCGGCATCGATCGCGCTCCCTCCAACCCCTCGATGCCGCCCACGCGTCCGTGCGGCATGATGGAACGCACGAACACGGCGCGGAGCGCATCCGGGATCGGGATGTTCTCGAGGTACCTGCCCTCGCCTCGAAGGAACCGCGGGTCTTCGGAGCGGAGCGCGGGAACGCCGAACATCGAGGGAGGCAGGCTCACGCGCCCATGCTAGCCACGGAACCGCACCCACCGAGGGAGGAACCCATGCGCCGCAACCGGTCGCCCGCCCGCCTGCTGATCGTCCTCGTGCTGTCGTGCACGACCATGGCCACGCTCGGCGGCACGAGCGCGCAAGCCGGAGGAGGGATCGTCGCGCGTCGCGTCGTCGGAGGCCTGCGCGGGCCGGCCGGCTTCACGTTCCTGAGCGACGGGCGCATCGTCTACCTGGAGCGGGGGACCGGGCAGATCCACATCTACAACCCGAAGACCAAGGCGAACAAGCGCTTCTTCACGGTGCCCGGCGTGAACGGTGAGGGAGAGCGCGGCGCGCTCGGCGTCGCCGCGGATCCCGGCTGGCCGAACCCACAGACGCTCTTCGTCTATGCGACCCGATCGACCGGCAACGGCTTGAGGAACCAGATCCTGAAGATCACCCGTTCGAACGGACGGACACACATGCGCGTCCTGATGTCTCAGCCCGCGAGCTCGAGCCCGTACCACAACGGCGGTCGCATCCTGTTCGGGCCGGACGGCATGCTCTACGCGATCGTCGGCGACGGCCACGACAGCGCGAACGCGCAGGACCTTGGGGGCAACCTCCGCGGGAAGATCCTGCGCATGTCGCCGTCCGGCGGCGTGCCGTCGGACAACCCGATATCGGGCAGCCTCGTGTTCGCGTTCGGCATCCGCAACTCGTTCGGGTTCACGTTCGACCCGCAGACCGACAGCCTGTGGGAGACGGAGAACGGCCCCGAGTGCAACGACGAGATCAACCTGATCGCCGGCGGCGGGAACTTCGGGTGGGGGCCGAGCGAGAACTGCGGAGGGAACGCGCCGGAGGACACGAACAACAGCGGTCCGACGCCGCGGCATCTCCCCAAGCTCTGGTTCGACGGAACGATCGGCATCACCGGGGATGCGTTCTGCGACGGCTGCGGCCTGGGGAGCCAGGTCGAAGGGCAGCTGTTCTTCGGCGACGTGAACACCGGTGTGCTCAGGCGTGTCGCCCTGAACGCCGCCCGAGACGACGTGTCGGGAGGCGCGATCGACGTGCTGAACGCCCCGGGGGGCGCCATCTATTCGATGGAGACGGGGCCGAACGGGCAGATCTATTTCAGCGACCCGCAAGCCATCTACCGGCTCGCGCCCGCGTGAGTCGAGGAAGGCCGGGGCAACAAGCCGCAACGGCACCTGGCGACGGTCCGATCCGGAGGAGTACCCTTGAGGTCGTCGCGCGAGGAACCGTCCAGCCGGCGAGGAGGCCAGCCGTGGACATCGGTCAGCCCAAGCGCATCATCGAGGTCGAGCCCGTATCGATCCCTTTGCCGGAGACGTTGCCCGATCCGGAGCCGCAGCCGGCGAAGACGCCCGAGCCCGCCCAGCCCGCTCCGTAACGTGCCGTGACCCGGTCCGCCGTCGATCGCACGTTGCCGGTCGACACCGCGACCGAACCGATCCTGGCGTGGAGGGCGTGGGCGCTCACCGGCCGCCGCGATGGATCACACCTGTTGCTGCGTCCGGTCGCCGGCCGCGGCCGGCCCTGGCTCCCCGGACGTCCGGCGGAGGCCGGATGCCGGATGCTCGGACCGTTCCACGAGGCGCCGCACCTCGGCTGCACCTGCGGCCTTCACGGCACGCACGGCCTCGACGTATTGCGCCGGACCCGTTGCCCGGCTGTCCTCGGCCGCGTGGCCCTGTGGGGGCGCGTGATCGAGCACGAGCTGGGATACCGCGCGCGGTACGGCTACCCGCAACGGCTCGGGCTCATCTGCCAGTTCTGCTTCTGGCAGTGGGGCACGCACGGCGTCACGCCGTCGGTGGTCGGCTGGTTCCAACGTGGCGAGTTGTTGCCCATGTGCGATGACCACGCAGAGATGGCCGGTCGCTACGGGATGCGTCCGCAGGCGTGGTTGCGGTTCGACGAGATCGACCAGCGACTCCGCGACACCTACGCGGTCGATCGGCTCGCGATCTAGCGACGCTTGGTCGGCCCGGGGGTCGGCACGGCCGTGGGGGTCGAGATACCACGTCGCCGAGCGTCGGTGCTGCGCACCAGCCGGCTCCGGAGCTCACTCCCGTCAACGTTCGCCCTCTCGAGCGCTTCGTCGTCGAGCACGGGCTCTGCGGCGGCCAGCTCTTCCGGCACGTCTTCGCGCCGATCCGCATCTTCCGTCGAAGCCAAATCCTCCTTGCCATCGACGTTCTCGCCTCCGCGCGCGTTGCCGTTCGCGCCGACCTTCACGTTGCCGTTCGTGCGTGGCGTCGCGCGCGACCTCGAACGCCGCGGCTTCGCCTCATCCAGCCGGCGCTCGGCTTCGCGGGCCCGCTCTTCCGCAGCTGCGACCCGTTCCTCGAGCGCCGCGAGCACGCCGGGATCCACCCCGGCATCCGCGCGCGCTCCCACGTCGGCGTCCGGCGCATCCTGTGATCGAGGTCGAACCGCTCCCCCTGCCAGCTGAGCACGGAGCTCTGCGAGCTCGTCCTCCAACTGCCGGTTCCGTGCTTCGTACACGGTCTCGGGACGACCGGCCCGAAGCATCGCCCGCTCCGCTTCCGAGCGTTCGAGCTGCTGCGTGAGCTCCGCGATCTGTGCTTGCGCGTCCGGTGGGATCACGTCGACGGTCGGACCGCTCGCAGCCTCGGCGAGGACGCGCTGGCGCTCTTCCTCGGCCAGTCGCGCGTTCACGCGAACCTGGTCGAGCTGTCCGGCCTGGGTTCGCATCTCCTCCTCGTGAGCCTGCACGAGCGCCTCACGCTCCTGCTCCACCCGCTGCGTCGCCGCGCGTGCGGTCTCCAGCTCGTCTCGCAGGAGCTGTTCGGTCTCGGCCGCGGCGTCCAGCTTCGCCTGGATCGGGGCCGGCACGACGTTCGGGTCGACCTCCGGGGCGGTCTGCGCCTCCTCCGCCCGTTCCTGGGCGATCTTCATCTGATCGGTCGTCACGCGGAGCTGCGCCTCCATCTCGGTGACCCGTGATTGGAGCTGCGAGACCCGCGACTCGGCCCCGCGCGCTTGCTCCTCGAGCTGCGTCGCATGCGCCTTGAGCTGCGCCACCTCGGCAGGATCGGTTCCGGCCACGGCGGGCTGCTGCTCGAACTCGGCGACGCGACCTCGCAGCTTCTCCAGCTCGAGCTGCTGCTCGGCGACCGACTTCGTCTTGGCTTCGAGTTCCTTCACGCGTTCGCGGAGCTTCGCTGCCTCGGCTTGCGCCGCGCTCGTCTTCTTCTCGTCACGAGCCCCGGCGCGCACCTCACGGGTGCTGGGACCGAACCCTGCGACCTCCTCCTTGCGATGCGACCACACGAAGGACACGATCGCCATCACCAGGCAGAGGATCGCCACGATGGCGAACGCGATCTGCATCTGCTGCCACGGATGCGACGCGGCGTCTTCCATGAGCGCGTAATCGTTGTCGATCTGGACGACCCCGTACACGTTCGCCTTGTCGGCCGTCCGGAGCGGGACGAACGTCGAGAACAGCGCGGTGGGCTCCGGCGTCGTCGACCGGTCGCGCGCGAACGACTCGTTCACGACCGCGCTGACCATGTCGCCACGCAACGCGGAGCGGAGGATCGCGTCGTTCGACTTGGTAACGCCGATCTGCGAGGGATCGTCGGTCGTGAAGACGAGCAGGCCGTCCCCATCCCAGACCCGGACACGGACGACGCGCTGATCGTTGAACAGTCCGTGCTTCAGTGTGGCCAGCAGCGCGTCGTATCCGGAACGTTCGATCGGCCGTGCGACCCGCTGGGGATCGAGCGTGCCGGCAAGCACGTTCTGGGTGAATCTGACCGCTCGCTCCTGTGCCGCGTTGGTCTTGCGCTGCAAGCCTTGCGTCTGCTGCTGGCGCGCCACCACGACGGCGACGAGACACACGACCGTGAGGACCGCCCAGAAGAAGAGGCGGATCCGGTCGCGGGTGCGTCGATCGGTCTGCACGTGTGTCCCCCATGTCCCTCGGCAACGACGAACATCGGACCGGCGCTAGCGGCCCTTCCATCCCATCGGCGCCTGCGACGCGCGTCTGAACCCTCGAACATGACATCCGCGCTCAAGGAATCGAGCTCGTTCTGCCGATACCCGGGATGGTTCTCGAGGTTCCAACTGGGGAGGTCGAAGGTCTTGGATCGCAACAAGCTCGTCTCGCGCGGCATATCGCTCGCCGTCTGCGCCACGCTCGTCATCGGCGGGCTGGTCGTGGCGGCGCACGCCGACAACGCCATCAGCCGTGCGTTGCACGACCGCAAGGTCACGGTCCACAAGTTGGAGATCCTTCACGCGTTCCGGCGGGTCGCCCGTCAGAACCTCCACCACCAGATCCGGAACATCCAGGCCCGCATCCACAAGGTCAGGGCCATCGGTCCCACGCTGGCGTCCGATCGTCAGCGGTTCAGCCAGAACTCCAGGCACTTGGCCAAGCTCCGCCGTTCGTTGCGCCAGCGCCTGCACAAGGTCGAACACAACGTCCGTCACCGCACGCTCGTGTTGCGGAGCCAGCGGTTGGATCTCTCGACGTGGATCCAGACCTACGGCATCTTCCGCTACTGCCCCGTCCGCGGACCGGTCGACGTCACGAACAACTTCGGATACCTGGTACCGCATCGCCAGGGCGTCCCCGCGCACATCCATCAGGGCGACGACATGATGGCCGGCAGCGGCCAGCCGATCGTGGCACCGTTCGACGGGATCGCCGAAGCCAGCCACAACTGGCTCGGTGGGAACGCGGTCTACGTCCGTGGCGCCAACGGCTACGTCTACAACGCGCACCTGTCCGCCTACGGCAAGCTCGGACCGGTGAAGGCCGGAGACGTGATCGGCTACGTCGGAGAGACCGGAGACGCCGGTAGCACGCACGACCACTTCGAGTGGCACCCGGGCAACGGCAGCGCGGTGGACCCGTACCCCTACCTGATGGCGGTCTGCTAGTCCGTCTGATCGGTCCGGCGGGGCATCATCGACCGTTCGCACTGAAGTGCTGATAGTCGATGGTGCCCTGCCATCCGCCGCCCCACTCCCAGCCGATCGCGTGGAACGCCCACCACACGGCGTCGTGCACATGGATCATGCCGGGGAGCATCTGGGACCTGTCAACGAACGCCACACCCGCGGGGGGCGACACGTGGGTGGGCGTCACGAACGGGTTCTCGACCGTGTTCACGTCCACCGCACGTCCGTAGGCGTGCTGCGACCACTCCGTCGACGAGCCAGCCCGGAGCCGGCAATTGAACGCCGACGTGTTGTCGGCGGCCATGGACCGGTCGTCGTCCGCGCCGTAATGATCGACCAGACGCATGCGTCGGATAGGGAACCGCTCCTCGTACAGCCGTTCGAACACGTGGACGAACCCTTCCGCGTACCAGCGATGCACGACCAATTCTCCCTGATGGGCACGTCCGTCGAACCCGTAGTACGTGAGCCGGAGGAGCCGCAGGTCGCGCAGGGGGACCGGGCACCCGAGGTGCCACGATCTCCCGATCATCAGATGACGCGTGGCGGCATCGATGACCGACACCGATCCGTGGAACGCGGGCAGGCCCCTCGCACCGTCGTCGGCCGAAGCCGAGACGGTCGTCGAGAGCGATGACAGGAAGACGAGGAGCGCGAGCCAGCGACGGGTCGCCGAGATCAGGTACCGCAGTTCGATGTGAACCACGCTTGCACGCGATCGGATGCGGCCTTGAACTCGGGATCCTGGAACTTCTGTGACGCCTGCTGCATCGCCGCGATCACCTCGGGGCCCGGCGGCTGACCGCTGGTGGGGTCGTAGCCGGCATCTTGCATCGCCGACATGAACTCCCCGTAGGCCTGGTAGACGGTCGTGAGGTCGGCGCGGATCTCCTCAGGCGCCGCTTCCGCGAACGCCTTGAGCTGATCGAGGGAGGTGCTCAGGTCGCCCGCTCCTCCGGACATCGCCGCGGGAACGGCGGCCGCCGCGGCGCTCATCGCGGTCACGACCTGCGCGCACTGCGCCGCGTCGAAGGCCCCGCCGGCCACCGATCCGGCTGCGCTCGTGGCGGGCGACGCGGCATCGGTGTTGTCGCCTCCCCCGCACGCGGCGAGGACGAACGCCCCCACGATCACGACGGACACGAACCTGAACGATCTCATGGGCCCCTCCGGCTCCGGCGATCCCGAACGGATCGCGCCAGGGGCATCGTACGACCCGACCGACCCCGATCGAAGGAACGCACCGTGACACACCGCCGACGATCGTCAGGGAGACCCGTCGAGCTCCGCGATCCGCCGTTCGAGGAGTCGCCGCTCGGCGTCGTCGTGGACCAGCGTCAGCGCCCGACGGTAAGCGTCGCGTGCTTCATCGGTCCGGCCGAGGCGGCGCAGCAGCTCTCCCCGCGTGGAATGCTGGTACCGGTAGTCCTCCAAGGCGAGGCGGTCGACGATGGCGAGCCCCGCCTCGGGGCCTGCGGCCTCGGCGACCGCGACGGCCCTGCTCAGCTCGACGACCGGTGACCCCGTGATGACGGAGAGCTCGCCGTAGAGGGCCGCGATCTGCGGCCAGTCGCGCGGCTCGTCGGCATGCAGCGAGGCGATCGCCGCCTGCACCACGTAGGGACCGCGGCCGAGGAGCGCAAGCGCCCGGTCGAGCACCGCTCTGCCCTCGGCGATCTGCGCCGTGTCCCAGAGCGATCGGTCCTGGTCGGCGAGCAACACCAGGTCGCCGTCGCGGAAGCGCGCGTCACGGCGGGCTTCGAGCAGCAGCATCATGGCCAGCAGGCCGTGCACCTCCGGCTCGTCGGGCATCAACTCGGCGAGCGCCCGCCCGAGCCGGATCGCCTCGGCCGCCAGCTCGGCACGGCCGCCGTAGCCCTCGTTGAAGATCAGATACACGACCGCGAGCACGGCGACGAGTCGATCGGGCAGCTGATGGTCGGGAGGCACGCGGAACGGGATCCCGGCGGCCTTGATCTTCCGCTTGGCTCGCACCAATCGCTGGGCCATGGTCGGCTCGGGGACCAGGAACGCACGGGCGATCTCTTCGGTGGTCAGGCCGCCGAGCGAGCGAAGCGTGAGCGCAACCTGGGCGTCGACGGCCAGCGCCGGATGACAGCAGGTGAAGATGAGCTCGAGCCGTTCGTCGGGGAACGTCGCCATCGGATCCTCCGCCGTCTCGGGTACCTGGAGCAGTCGGGTCTTCGCGGCCAGGGTCCGATCGCGGCGGATGCGGTCGATGGCACGGTTGCGCGCGGTCGTCACCAGCCAGGTTCGAGGGTTGCTCGGAGCTCCGTCACGTGGCCAGCGCGCCGCGGCGATCGCGAAGGCCTCCTGCGCGGCTTCCTCGGCGAGGTCGAAGTCGCCGAGGAAGCCGATCAGGGCAGCGAGGACGTAGCCCCACTCGTCGCGGAAGGTCTGCTCGAGGATCGGTCACCACTCCACGATGGGGCGCACCTCGACCGCTCCGCCGAGGCGCGCCGCCGGGACCCGCGCGGCCAGCTCGATCGCGGCGTCGAGGTCGGCGGCCTCGAACAGGAAGTAGCCGCCGATGGATTCCTTGATCTCGACGAACGGGCCGTCGGTGGTCAGCGTCTTGCCGTCCTGCACCCGCACGGTGGTGGCCGTCTCGGGAAGATCCAGGCCCATACCCGGCGTCACACCGGGGGTCTGGTTGATGGCCTGGTAGTCGGCGTAGACCCCCTGCTGCTCGTCCGCCGACAACGTGGCCCATGCCTCCGGCGATGCGGGTGTCGGGGCGTCCCCTTGATGGATCAACAGCATGTACTTCATCGCTTCCTCCTTCTCGATCGGTCACGTATCAGACGAACGGGAACGACGGAATCGACAACTCCCCGCATCTTCCTTCCGGGATCCTCGGTGGAGACGAGCGGACTCGAACCGCCGACCCCCTGCTTGCAAAGCAGGTGCTCTACCAGCTGAGCTACGTCCCCGGGTTGACTTGAGGAAAGACCATGTGAGAGGAGCGCACAGCGCACTTCCAGCAGACGACATCGACTCGAACACCAGCTGAGGATCGAATCGATCGAAGGAGCCGAGTGCAGTCTTCCAAGCAGGTCATGGCATCAAGTGTAGGCGACCTAGAGGCCGCATCAGCCGAGTTCGAATGGTCGGCCTCGGCCGGCAGATCGCGCAAGCCACGTCTTCGAAGACGTCGGATACCCACCGTCCCATCGGATCCACACACGCCGACCCCCGACCATCAGGACAACCCCCTGACCGGCAACCGCCTCGGCGAACGACCCGCAGTGGTCGGGACTTCTCCCCTAGCCACGACACCGGTGCGAGCGGACGCTATCGGCGGGATGACCGGCGCGCGAGCATCGATGGATCGTCCTCGTCACAAGTTCGACACGTGGAATTGGTGTCTGCATAACCCAGCGCATGCGATCCCTTGAGAAACGGACGCCTAGCGTGGCTGCAAGTGAAGACGAGCGTTGGGAGGAGGTGAGTTCGGTGCCGAAGAAGGGCGAGGAGAAGAAGCGCGATCGGAAGAAGGACAAGGAGGGCGGGAAGAAGTAGCCGCTCCAAGCCTTGATGCCCGAGCCTTGCCGCGGCCCGCACCGTGACCGCGGCGGGCTCGGGGCGCATGAGGGACTCACGACGGAGGATGGTCGTCCGTGGCTGATCTGAGCGAGACGGAGAGGCCGAGCGACACTCGACCTGCGCCTATCCCGTGGCGGCGCGTGATGGGGCTGGTACGACCGCTCTGGCGCGGCGTCGCGGCCATGGTCGCCCTCACGGTCACGGGTGTACTGGTAGGCCTGATCCCGCCGGTCGCACTCGGGCTGCTGGTCGACGCCCTCGTCGAGCGCAACGACCGACCGGAGGCACTCCTCATGACCGGCTTGATCGTGCTCGCCATCGTGGGCGAAGCGGCGGCGTACATCGCTTCAGACGGGATGTACGCGAAGAACGCGAGCCGCCTTTACATGGATGTCCGTCTCCAGATGTTCGGAGGGGCGATCCGCAAGGCAGACGCGGGCGAGGACAGCGAAGGGCTCGCGTCACGGTTCATCTCCGACGCCGAAACCCTCGAGCAGGTCACGATGTCGCTGATCGACAGCGGGTCGATGCTGCTGGTGGAGTTCGCGAGCGCGCTCGTCTTACTCGCGCTCTTGGAGCCCTGGTCCGTCGTGGTCGTGGTCGTCACGCTCACGGGCATCTGGTTCGTGATGAAGCGGACGCAGGAACCGGCGTCGACCGCGGGTCAGCGTCGCCAGGAAGAGCTCGAGGCCATGACGAGCTCGATCTCGCGCGAGCTCCGGCGTCGCGAGGATCCGGACGCTCCGAGCCGCTTCCGCGCGGCCGCCGAGAAGTTGATGGCCACCGAGGTCCGGCTCGGCTGGTTGCGGGCGCTCAACTTCCAAGGGTCGGGCGGACTCGCGAAGCTCGGACCCATCGCGGTCGTCGTCGTCGCGGCCTTCGTAGGCACGCAACACATCGGCACGCTGATCACCCTGTACCTCCTCTCGCAACGGGTCTTCTGGGGGTTCGACGGCCTGGTCGACCTCAGGCTCGGCATGCAGAGCGTGCGGGGCGGTGTCGATCGATGCTTCGAGCTGATCGACACGCCCGGTGACGAGCTCGCACCCACGACCCCTGTGAGGACCGGATAGGAGGCGATCGATATGACCAAGCCGTTCCAGCCAGTGCTGAGCATCCGCGACCGCGTCGATGAGCGCCGGGCGCCGTCGTTCATCCGCGAGGCGCTCCGCGAGATCCGCAGCTACATCGAGGAGCACGGCGTCGACGTTCAAGGTCCGCCGTTCTCGATCTGCCATCCGGTGCCGAACCATCGGATGGACGTCGAGGCGGGATGGCCGGTCAGCGGGGCCTCCGGCGCCGGTCGGATCGCGTGTCGCGAGATGCCACCAGGACTGATCCGACGAGGTGGAGACGACGCCCCGCGATCGAGCCCTGCGACCTCGCGGGACGCGGTCGCCTGAAAGGGCCCCCGTCCTGTAACGCTGCGGCCCGGTCGCATGCACAGCAGATAACTTCGACTACACGCTCACGGCCGAGCTGCGGATTCGGTGCGTTGCATAGCGTTCAGGTTAGGGTGCCTGCAAAGCAGGTGCTCTAGCTGCGGAGCTACGTCCCCCAACCTTCACCTCGAGTTTACCGAGCGGGCATCGGCGCGAAGTCGGAACCTCCCCGCTCGGAACGGCCGGATGGAAGAATGGCGCATGGGGTTCGTCCTGCCGCAGTTCGGGATCTTCGCTCAGGGGACCCACGCGCACCACTTCCTCGAGTTCGACCTGCGACCCGACGTCACACCGACGGCGGCCGTCGCCTCGTTCCGGAGGCTGCGGACGTCCGAGGTCTCGGCCGGCGGCGTGAACCTGGTCGTCGCGTTCGGCGCGGATGCCTGGCGCGAGGTCGCCCCGGCGGAAGCGCCGGCCTCGCTCGACCGGTTCCACGCCATCACGGCACCCGACGGTCGCGGCGCGCCCGCGACCCAGCACGACGCGTGGATCTGGATCAGCAGCTCCTCGCCGGACGTGGCGTTCGACCACGCGCGTGCCGCCGCGAACGCCGTCGCCGATGCGGCGCTCCTGGTCGCCGAGCAGCCGGGGTTCGCGTATCACGAGGGCAGGGACGAGACGGGCTTCGTCGACGGGACCGCGAACCCGCCGGTCCGCCGGGCCGCGGAGGTGGCGCTGGTTCCACCGGGTGAGCCGGGCCAAGGGGGGAGCCACGTCCTCGCGATGCGATGGGTGCACGACCTCGACGCGTTCCACTCGCTCCCGGTCGGCGAGCAGGAAGCCGTCATCGGGCGAACCAAGGTCGAGAGCATCGAGCTGAGCGACGCCGACAAGCCACCCACCGCACACATCGCCCGGGTCGAGATCGAGGCGGGCGGCCGCGAGCTCCCGATCTTCCGTCGGAGCGTTCCGTACGGGAACGTCGGAGAGCACGGTCTCTACTTCGTGGCCTTCAGCGCGGACCCTTCACGGTACGAACGCATGCTCGCGCGGATGTACGGGACCTCCGCCGACGGCGTTCACGACCGCCTGACGGACTTCTCGCGGGCGGTGAGCGGCGCCTACTACTTCGCGCCCTCGTTGAACGCGCTCAACGAGCTGGCCGGCCCCGAGGAAGGATGACCATGGCCCACATCGAGCTGCCGCCGGAAGACGTCCGAACGAAACGGGAGCTGCCGCGCATCCTGGACGCGCAGCGTCGTCTCCAGAAAGGGAACGACCTGTTGCCGCACCGCGGCCGCGTGGAACGCGGCCGCGGGAAAGGCGCGGAGCCCACGGGATCGGCGGGCAAGAGCGGCGCGCTCCGAGCGGCGATCTTCGGCGTGAACGACGGCCTGCTCACGAACACGTCGTTGATCATGGGGTTCGCGGGAGCGTCGCAGAGCCGCTCGGTCATCGTGCTCGCCGGCATCTCCGGGTTGCTCGCCGGCGCGTTCTCGATGGGGTCGGGCGAGTACGTCTCGATGCGCGTGCAGCGCGAGGTGTTGGAGCGGCTGCTCCACCTGGAAGCGCACGAGATCGGCAACGATCCGGTCGGCGAGCAGGAGGAGCTCACGACGATCTACGAACGCAAGGGGTTCTCCCGCGACCTGGCGGAGCGCGTCTCGGAGGAGCTGATGCGCGATCCGAAGATGGCGTTGGACACGCACGCGAGGGAAGAGCTCGGGATCGATCCCGACGAAGGGCTCGGCTCCCCGTGGGGCGCGGCGATCTCGTCGTTCGTGATGTTCGCGTTCGGCGCGTTCCTGCCGCTCATCCCCTTCTTCTTCCGGGGAGGCAGCGCTGCCGCCCTGGCCGCCGCCGCGATCGCCGCCGTCTCGCTCCTCGTGGTGGGTGCCCTGACGTCCTTGCTGACGGGGCGCAGCCCGGCCTTCTCGGCGCTCAGGCAGCTGACGATCGGCGTGCTGGCGGCGGTCGTCACGTACGCGATCGGGCGGCTGGTCGGGGTCTCGGCTCCGGCCTGATCCACGGTGCGGCCGGGAGGAGCGCCATGCGAACCCCTGTCCGTCTAGCGCCCATCGGTGCGTCGCTCTATCCTGTCCCTCTGGCTCGCTCCGTCTGACGGTTCCATCTGGATCGGGCCGACCTCGCCGGTGTCGCACGGAGGAACGGAGGTATCGACGTGCCCGATGGATCCATCCCAGGCTCGGACGACCCCGTGGTCGATCCTCCGTACCTGTATCCCGCGTATCGGTCCACCGTCCTGCGCGCTCCCGCCCGCCCGCTCGTGACGTTGCCGCGATCGCTGACGGAGACGACGGGACCATTGCTGGGCGAGGGACGGGTCGGCGAGCTCGACCACGATCTCACGCGCCAGCATGCCGACGAACCCCAGGGCCAGCGGATCATCGTGCACGGCCGCGTGCTCGAGGGCGGCGGCCGGCCCGTGCGGAACACGCTCGTCGAGGTCTGGCAGGCGAACGCGGGCGGGAGGTACGCCCATCCGCAGGATTCCCATCCCGCGCCGCTCGACCCCAACTTCACGGGTGCCGGACGGGCGCTGACCGACGACGACGGCCGGTACCGGTTCGTGACGATCAAGCCCGGCGCGTACCCGTGGAAGAACCACGCGAACGCCTGGCGCCCGGCGCACATCCATTTCTCGTTGTTCGGGCGCACGTTCGCCGAACGCTTGATCACCCAGATGTACTTCCCCGACGACCCCTTGTTCGCGCTCGACCCCATCTTCAACTCGATCCCGGATCCGAAGGTGCGCGAGCGCCTCATCTCGCGCTACGACCACTCCGAGACGGTCCCCGAGTGGGCGCTGGCGTTCCGGTGGGACATCGTCCTCGGGAGCGGCGGAGCGACGCCGCTGGAGCGCGAGGACGACGACGCGTGACGTCGCCGCGCACGCCGTCGCAGACGATCGGCCCGTTCTTCGCGATCGGGCTCCCGTGGCCCGACGGTCCGTACGTCGTCTCCGAGGGCACGCCGGGAGCGATCTGGATCCGCGGATCGGTGCTCGACGGCGAGGGCTCGCCGATCCCCGACGCCATGGTCGAGACCTGGCAGGCGGACCCCGACGGTCGCTTCGGCCATCCGGACGACCCGCGTGGCGCCGTCACGGGTTTCCGCGGCTTCGGTCGTTCGAGCACCGACGCCGACGGCCGCTACGGCATCCGCACGATGAAGCCCGGTCCGGTGCCGGGACCCGACGGCTCGCCGCAGGCCCCGCACATCGACGTCTCCGTGTTCGCGCGCGGCCTGTTGAAGCGCGTGGTCACACGGATCTACTTCGCCGACGAACCCGAAGCGAACGCGAACGATCCCGTGCTGTCGCAGGTGCCCGACGCCGGCCGCGGGTCCACGCTGATCGCCGAACCGACCGACGATGGGTACCGCTTCGACATCCACCTCCAGGGGGAACGTGAAACCGTCTTCTTCGAGCTCTGAACCCGCGAGCGGCGGGCTCTTCGACGGCGTGCTCGCGCGCGGGGCCGTCCGCGACGAGGTGAGCGACCGCGCGTGGCTCCAGGCGATGCTCGACGTCGAGGCCGCGCTCGCCCGGGCCCACGCCGTCGTCGGGACGATGGATCACGGCGATGCGGAAACGATCGCCAGGGCGTGTCGCGCCGAGGGATTCGACATCGCCGCGATCGGCCGGGACGCGGCCGACAGCGGGAACCCGGTCGTCCCGCTCGTCCGCGCGCTCAGAGGAGCCATGGAGGACCAGGGCACCGCGGACCTGGTGCATCGTGGCGCGACGAGTCAGGACATCCTGGACTCCGCGGCGATGCTGATCGCGCAGCGGGCGCTCGGTCCTCTGCTCGACGATCTGCGCGCCACCGCCGACTCGGCCGCGGAGATCGCCCTCGGCCACCGCGACACCTTGCTGGCCGGGCGGACGCTGCTGCAACACGCGCTCCCGATCACGTTCGGGTTCAAGGCGGCCGGGTGGACCGTGGCGCTCGACGAGGCCGCCGATCGCCTGGAGGCCGTCCGGCGCGAGCGGCTCGCCGCGCAGCTCGGTGGCGCCGTGGGAACGCTCGCCTCGCTCGGCGATGACGGGCCATCGGTGCTGCGCGCCTTCGCGGCGGAGCTCGGGCTCGCCGAGCCGGAGATCGCATGGCACACCGACCGGACCCGTGTCGGCGAGCTGGCCGGGGCGCTCGGCGTCGCCGCGGGCGCCGTCGGCAAGGTGGCCCGCGACATC
Source organism: uncultured Actinomycetes bacterium (assembly GCA_963736335.1). GTDB lineage: Bacteria > Actinomycetota > UBA4738 > UBA4738 > HRBIN12 > JBBQVZ01. The sequence goes on from CAVTOC010000006.1 coordinate 995,938, forward strand.
GCGCTCATGGCCCAGACGGAGGTCGCCGAGGTCCGCGAAGGCGTGCGAGGACGTGGCGGCTCGTCGACGCTGCCGCACAAGCGCAACCCCGTTGCGGCCGTGGCGGCGGCGGCGTGCGCTGAGCGTGCCCCGGCACTCGTCTCGACGTTGCTCGCTTCGATGACCCAGGAGCACGAACGGGCGGCGGGCGCGTGGCACGCCGAGTGGAAGCCCTTCGCCGATCTCCTGGAGACCGTCGGATCGGCGGCCGCGTGGATCCTCGACTGCCTCGAGCATCTCGAGGTCGACGTCGAGCGGATGCGCGCGAACCTGGACCTGACGGATGGCCTCCTGCTCGCCGAGCGTGTCGTCGGCGCGCTCACGCCCGCCATCGGCCGGGAACGGGCGGACGCGCTGGTGACCGCCGCGGCCGAGGAAGTGTCTGACGGGAAACGGCCGTTCGACGAGGCGCTCCTCGATCGTCCCGAGGTGGCGGAGCACCTCGGTCGGACAGAGGTCGCCCGTCTCCTGGACCCGGCCGGCTATCTGGGGAGCACCGACGCCTTCATCGATCGCGTGCTCGATGGCCGGCGGAAGGGATCATCGTGACCCGGGCGGTCGCCGTTCATCACGTCGTCGAAGGGCCCGCGGACGCTCCCGTGCTCGTGCTGTCGAACTCGCTCGGGAGCACGCTCGAGATGTGGGACCGGCAGATGGCCGCGCTCACCCCGCATCTGCGCGTGATCCGCTACGACCTCCGCGGCCACGGAGCCTCTCCGGTCCCGCCGGCGCCCTACGACATCGCGGATCTCGGTGCCGACCTGCTCGCGCTCCTCGATGAGCTGGGCGTCGAGCGCGCGCATGTCGGCGGCCTGTCGATCGGCGGCCTGATCGGCATGTGGATCGCCGCCAACGCTCCGCATCGCGTCGATCGTCTCTTCGTGTGCAGCACGTCGCCGCGGTTCGAACCGCCGGAGGCGTGGGCGGCGCGCGCGGCGACGGTGCTCGCTCAAGGCACCGGCGCCGTCGCCGACGCCGTCGTCGCGCGCTGGTTCACGCCCGCGTTCGCCGACGACTTCCCGGTCGTGGTCCGCGAGATGCGCGACATGATCGCCGGCACGCCTCCCGACGGCTACGCCGCGTGCTGCGGCGTCGTCGAGCGGACGGACCTCCGCCCGAGCCTGCCCTCGATCGAGGCTCCAACGCTCGTGATCGCCGGGGCGGACGACCCCGCCGCCCCACCGGCGCAGGCCGAGCTGATCGCGAGCCTGATCCCCGGCGCACGACTGGCCGTGGTCGAGCACGCCGCCCACCTGGCGAACGTCGAGCAGCCCGACCAGGTGAACGACCTCATCGTGGAGCACCTGCTGCACGACCCGACCTTCACCCCATCCGGCGAAGATGCACTCACCAAGGAGGCACCGTGAACGATCCCGATTACGACGCTGCCATGAAGGTGCGGCGCGAGGTGCTCGGCGACGAGCACGTCGATCGCGCCGTCTCGGAGACGACCTCGTTCACGGCGCCGTTCCAGGACCTCATCACGCGGTACGCGTGGGGTGACGTGTGGGCGCGCCCCGGACTCGATCGCCGGACCCGTTCGTGCATCACGCTCGCGGTCCTGGCCGCCCTGCATTGCGAGGATGAGATCCCGATGCACGTCCGTGCGGCGCTCCGTCACGGCCTGACACGCGAGGAGATCCAGGAGGTCCTCTTGCACACGGCGGTGTACGCGGGCGTTCCCGCTGCGAGCAGCGCGTTCGCGGCGGCCCAGCGTGCGCTCGACGACGAGCAACGCAACGGCGAACCCGGCTAGGGCGCCGTCACCGCCAGACGTCTCGCGCCACGTCGGTCAGCAGCTGGAGCTTCGCCCGCTGGTCCTCGAACGTGACCAGGTTGCCCGGCAACGTCGACGCGAACCCGCACTGCGGCGAAAGACCCAGCCGGTCGAGCGGGATGAACGCCGACGCTTCGTCGATCCGCGCGGCGAGCTGACCCGGATCTTCGAGCTCCGGTTCCTTCGTCGTGATCAGACCCAGGACGACGGTCTTGTCGTCGGGGACGAACCGGAGCGGGGCGAACGAACCCGCGCGCGGCGAGTCATACTCGGCGAGGATGCGGTCGACGGCCAGGTCGTTGAAGAGCTGCTCCGCGATCGCGTCGTATCCGCCTTCGACGGACCACATGCTCCGGTGGTTCCCGCGACACAGGTGCACCGCGAACGTGACGTCGGGGAACTCACGGATCAGCGCGTTGTCCATCTCGATCATCTGACCGAGCCACGTGGACGTGTCCAGCCCGACCCGCCGCAGGTTCTCCTGTCCTTCCTCGCTCACCATGTGGGTGTAGCGGGGGGAGTCCAGCTGGACGTAGTTGGTGCCGGCGTCCACGACCTCGCGGACCACCTGCTGCATGAGCCCGAGCGCCTCCGCCATGTACGCGTCGCGGTCCGGGTACACGGTGTCGGAGTAGCCGGGCACCCACAGCACGCTCGCGTACGTCATCCCGGCGATCGTGGTCTTCACGGGCGTGTGCGCGTGCTGCGACAGGAACGAGTACTCCCGGAGCGGGAGGTTCTGTCGCATGCCGAGCGTGTCGGTGACCGCGGGCAGCATCGGCGGAGGTCCCGACGGCTCGTCGGTGCCTCGGGTGAAGGGCACCGGCGCCGGAACCTCGGGGTTGTAGCCCGACAGGCTCGCGGTGAGCGGATCGAACCAGAACTTCCGGCGCACCTCGCCGTCGGTGATGACGTCGACGCCGCACGCCTCCTGGAGCGCGATCGCCTCGAGGGCCGCGCGATCCTGCGTCGCGACCAGCTCGTCCTCACCGATCTCGTCGCGGTCGAACCGGTCGAACGCCTCCTTCAGGTACTCGGGACGCAGCAAGCTCCCGACGACCTCGGCGCGGTAGCCGAGCGCGGTCTTGGCCATCGCAGTGACTCCTTCCTTTCGGTCTTGGCCTGCTCAGTCGTAGGGGAGCCCGACGTAGTTCTCCGCCAGGCTCGTGGCGGCGGCCGTCGAGCCGCAGACGAATGCGAGCTGGGCCCGCTGGAGCCGCCCGACGAACCCGTCGTCGTCGGGGAGGCGGTGAAGCATCGAGCTCATGGACGAGGAGAACTCCTGCACGCGCCAGACGCGGCGCAGGCACCGATCGGAGTACCGGTCCATCTCCTCGGTGTCTCCCGTGCGGTACCAGGTGGCGAGCGCACCGGCCAGCACGTGCACGTCGTGGATCGCGAGGTTCAGCCCCTTCGCGCCGGTGGCGGGGACGATGTGCGCCGCGTCACCGGCCAGGAACAGACGGCCGTGTTGCATCGGCTCCACGACGAAGCTCCGCATCGCCGCGATGCCCTTCTCGATGACGGGCCCGTCGGCGAGCGTCCAGCCGTCGTCCGACGCCAGCCGCGTGCGGAGCTCCTCCCAGATCCGATCGTCCGGCCACTCCCCGATGTCCTCCTCCGGTCGAACCTGGATGTAGAGCCGGCTGATCTCGGGGGACCGCAGGCTGTGCAGCGCGAACCCGCGGTCGTGGTACGCGTAGATCAGCTCGTCGGTCGACGGCGCGACCGCCGCCAGGATGCCCAGCCACGCGAACGGGTACTCACGGTGGTACTCGCGCAGCACCCCTGCGGGGATCGCGTCGCGGGAGACGCCGTGGAACCCGTCGCAACCGGCCACGACGTCGCAGGTGAGCTCCTCGGCCTCCCCGCTCGCGCGGAAGCGGATCGTCGGCGCGGCGGAATCGATCCCCGAGATCTCGACGTCCTCCACATCGAAGACGATCGCGCCTCCCGAGGCCAGCCTGGCCGCGATCATGTCCTTGACCAGTTCCTGCTGCCCGTAGATCCAGATGGACCGTCCCGAGAGATCGGTCAGCGCGATCCGATGGCCCACCCCGTCGAACCGAAGCTCGATCCCGTGATGGATCAATGCCTCGCGATCCAGCCGGTCGGCGAGCCCGGTCTCGCGAAGGAGCTCGACCGTCGCTTGCTCGAGCACGCCTGCCCGGACGCGTTGTTCGACGTACTCGCGGCTGCGCGCTTCCAGCACGACGGACCCGATGCCCTGCAGGTCCAGGAGATGCGACAACATGAGGCCGGCCGGGCCGGCCCCGACGATCCCTACCTGTGTCCGCATGCCGCCCGATGTCCGGGTCGGCTCAGAACGGGTAGGCCGGGAGGTCGCCGCGCATCGTCACCCATTGCAGCTGGGTGAACGCATCGATGTTGGCCTGCGTCCCGCCCAACCGCGCGCCCGGCCCCGAGCTCTTCACGCCGCCGAACGGGTTGACCACTTCGTCGCTCACCGTCTGGTCGTTGATGTGCACGATGCCGGACGGGATCCGGTCCGCGATCGCCAGGCCGCGCATCACGTCGTTCGTGAGGATGCTGAGCGACAGCCCGTACGGCGTGTCGCCGGCGATCTTCACCGCGTCGTCGATCGAATCGAACGCCACCACGGGAGCGACCGGTCCGAAGATCTCCTCCATCCACGCCGGAGAGTCCGTCGGCACGTCCGCGAGCACGGTCGGACGGTAGAAGAGACCCTCGTACGTCCCTCCCGCCGCGATCCGCGCGCCCTTGTCGACCGACGCGGTCACCAGGCCGTGCACCCGATCGCGCTGCTTCTCGTCGATGATGGGCCCCAGCGCGACCTGTCCCGCGTTCGGATCGCCCACCGGCAGATGGTCGGCGTGCTCGGCGAGCTTCGCGACGTACTCGTCGGCGATGTTCCGCTGCACCAGATGCCGGCCGGTCGTCATGCAGATCTGACCCTGGTGCATGAAGGAGCCGAACGCGGCCACGGACGCGGCCTTCTCGAGATCGACGTCGTCCAGCACGATCATCGCGTTGTTGCCGCCGAGCTCCAGGTGGATACGCTTCAGGCTCTCCGCGGCCGTCGCGGCGACCGCCTTCCCCCCCGCCGACGATCCCGTGAACGACACCATGTCGACCTTCGGCTCGCGCACGAGCGCCTCGCCGATGTCGGCGCCGCCGGGCAGCACGCTGAACAGCCCATCGGGCAGCCCCGCCTCCTCGAAGATCCGGGCAAGCGTCACGCCGCCGGACACGGAGGTGCGAGGGTCGGGCTTCAAGATGACCGCGTTGCCCAGCGCGAGGGCCGGTGCGACCGCTCGGATGGACAGGATCAGCGGGAAGTTGAACGGCGAGATGACGCCAACCACGCCGACCGGTACTCGCCGGGACATGCTGAGGATCGGATCGCGCGTCCTGAGCAACTCCCCGTATGGGAGCGACACCAGACCGGCCGACTCATAACAGGTGCTGGCCGCGAACCACACCTCGAGCTCGCCCTTCGGTGGGATCGCCCCGGTCTCACGGACGATCCACCCCACGACCTCTTCCTGATGCTGGTTCCACAGGTCGCCCGCCTTACGCAGGACGGCGGCTCGCTCCTGATACATCGTGTCGGCCCATGCACGCTGCGCCTCGGACGCGCGAGCTGCGGCGCGGGCCACGTCCTCGACCGACGCTGCCCCCAGACGGCCGAGCTCGTTGCCGGTCGCCGGCTCCACGACGGCGTAGTCGCCGCCACCACCCGGCTCCCATCCGTCGACGAAGACCTGACCGGCCCAGCGATCCGCTTCGAGCAGTGTCATGGCTGCCTCCCCTTCTCTTGCGCCGCAACGGATATGGTTCGCCTTCGACCGGGGCTTCGACATCCCGCGTTCGCATGTCAAACACCCATGCGAAGGCCGAACCGACTCTGCCGGACGATAGCGCCGACTGTCAAGCGGAGCTCCGGCTGTGACCCGATCGCTCGACGACGTGACGGCCCTCGGCTACGTTGAGCGCCGTGGGTACGCCAGAGAAGCGGGCCGCGCCGGGATCGGGAGCCGGCACCGGCCGCAAGAGCAGCGAGTTCGTCCAGTCGCTCGACCGCGGCCTCGCGGTGATCCGAGCGTTCGGGCCGGAACACGACCGGCTCACGCTCTCAGAGGTCGCCCGTGAGACGGGGCTGACCCGCGCGGCCGCACGACGGTTCCTCCTGACCCTGGTCGCCCTCGGATACGTGCGAACCAACGGCAAGGAGTTCTCGCTGGGGCCGCGGGTGCTCGAGCTCGGGTACTCCTACCTATCGGGCATGCGGCTGCCGGACGTCGCGGTGCCGCACGTCGAGGCATTGGTCGCGCAGGTCCAGGAGTCGTCGTCGATCTCCGTCCTCGACGGCCAGGACGTCGTCGACATCGTCCGGGTCCCGGCGAAGCGCATCATGACCGTGTCGGTGCCGGTCGGCACGCGTTTCCCCGCCCACGCGAGCTCCAAGGGACGCGTGCTGCTCGCGCACCTGTCCCCGACCGAGCTCGACGCGTTCCTGGCCGACGCGCAACTGGAGCGGCTGACCGATCGCACGGTCACCGATGCGGAACAGCTCCGTGGCCTCCTCGACGACATCCGCTCGAAGGGATACGCGCTCGTCGACCAGGAGGTCGAGGAGGGTGTTCGATCGGTGGCCGTTCCCTTGCGCGACGCCGGCGGGACGGTCATCGCCGCGATGAACGTGTCGTCGTATGCAACCCGGGTGAGCGTGGGCGCCGCCCGACAAGAGGTGCTTCCTCTCCTGCTGGCCACGGCCGCGCAGATCGAGGCCGATCTCAAGGCACAGGGATCGCACCATACGGGTGCGCGTCGCTGATGCCGATCCCGAACCCAACTGTGTTGACGGCCGAACCCCGGCATGTTTGAGTTTCGCAACTCGCATGAACGTGCGCTAGCCGAACATCGCAGGGGCTCGCTCGAGCACGAGAGCAGGGGGGAAGCAGGATGGAGAACAAGCCCGGACGTGACACACCGCTCCTCGATGGACCGATCTCCCGTCGATCGCTGCTGAAGGGCCTCGGAGGCGGCGCGCTCGCGGTCGGTGCGGGAGGGCTCCTGGAAGCATGCAGCTCCAAGGTGAAGGGCTCGGGGACGTCGAGCACCGACAAGATCGTGATCGGGTTCGTGACCCCGCAGACCGGCCAGCTCGCCGGATTCGCCTCGGGCGACAACTTCGTCGTGGACCGGATCCGCGGCACGGACGCCTACACCAAGGGGTTCAAGGTCGGCAGCAAGACGTACAGCGTGGACATCCTGGTGAAGGACTCGCAGTCGGACCCGAACCGCGCGTCGGAGGTCGCCCGCGAGCTGATCCTGCAAGATCACGCCGACCTCATCGTCACGAGCTCCACGCCCGAGACGACGAACCCCGTCGCCACCGTCTGTGAGACACAGGGCGTGCCGTGCCTGTCGACGGTCGTGCCGTGGCAGGCATGGTTCTTCGGCCGGCAGGCCGACCCGGCCAACCCGGTCCCGTTCAAGTTCACGACGATGTTCTTCTTCGGCGTCGAGGCGTTCGGCGGCTGCTTCGTGCCCATGTGGAACCGGATCGACACGAACAAGGTCGTCGGCGGCATGTTCCCGAACGACCCGGACGGGAACGCGTTCCGCGACGCGTGGCCGGCGATCATCAAGGACGCCGGCTACCAGTTCGTGGACGGCGGCGCATACACGGACGGCACGACCGACTACAGCTCGATGATCTCGAAGTTCAAGAGCAAGGACTGCCAGGTCTTCATCAACGCCCCGCTCCCTCCGGACTTCAACACGTTCTGGAAGCAGGCGGCGCAGCAGGGTTACAAGCCCAAGCTCGCGACCGTGGCGAAGGTGCTGCTGTTCCCGGCGGACACCGAGGCGCTCGGCGACCTGGTCAACAACATCGCCACCGACCAGTGGTGGGGGCCGACCATGCCGTACACCTCGTCGCTGACGGGCGAGACCGCACAGGATCTGGCCAACGCCTACCAGAGCGACTCCGGCAACCAGTGGTTGCAGACGCTCGGGTCGACGTACTCGTTGTTCGAGGTGGCGCAGGTCGCCCTCACCTCGTCGAGCGACCCGCACGACAAGGAAGCGGTGGCCGCCGAGCTCCAGAAGGTGAGCTACGAAGGGATGTCCGGGCCGCTGGACTTCACCAAGGGACCGTTCCCGGGGATCGGCATCGTGAACCCCGTCGGCGTGCAGTGGAAGCCGGGCACGGACTACCCTTGGGAGATGGTGGTCGTCGACAACAGCATCAACGCGTCCGTGCCGATCGGGGGCGACCTCGTAGCCACCAACCCCTGATCGTGGGGGCGTTGCTCGAGCTCGACCACATCACCAAACGGTTCGGCCAGGTCTCGATCGCCGACGATCTGACGCTCGTCGTTCAACCCGGGGACGCGATCGGCATCGTCGGCCCGAACGGCGCGGGCAAGACCAGCCTGTTCGGCGTGATCGGCGGCGACCTGACGCCCGATCGCGGTGAGATCCGGTTCGACGGGACGACGATCACACCGCTCGACCCGGCGCTCCGCTGCCGCCTGGGCATCGGGCGGACGTACCAGGTCCCGCGTCCGTTCGAAGACATGACCGTCTTCGAGAACGTCCTCCTCGCCGCGCAACAGGGAGCGGGAACCCGCGGAGGAGCCAGCTACGAGCTGGCCGCCTCCGTGCTCGACGACACCGGACTCCGCAGCGACGCGAACCGTCCCTCCGGCCAGCTGGGGCTCTTGCAGCGCAAGCGCTTGGAGCTCGCACGGGCGCTCGCGACCCGACCCCGTCTCTTGCTCCTCGACGAGGTGGCGGGAGGGCTGACCGATCCCGAGGTCGTGGAGCTGGTCGACGTCGTCCGGCATGCACGCGAGGGGGGCACGGCCGTGATCTGGATCGAGCACGTCGTCCGTGCGCTCGTGGAGACCGTCGACCGGCTGATCTGCCTGGCCGGAGGGCGCTTCGTGGGCGACGGAGCCCCGGCCGCCGTGCTCGCGAGTCCCGCGGTCAAGGAGGTCTTCCTGGGCACGGAGGCCACCGCGGAGTCCCTGGCCGAGGCCGGCCTGGAGGCCGAGCGGCCCGGGTCAGAGCCGGAGCGGAGCGGATGACGGACGGACCGCGCCCCGTCCTCGAAGTGCGGAGCCTGACGGTGTTCCACGGGCAGCTCCGCGCGCTGACCGATGTGAGCCTGCGCGTCGACGCCGGCGAGGTCTACGCCATGATCGGCGCGAACGGCGCCGGCAAGTCCACGCTGCTCCGCACGATCGCCGGGCTGCACGAGCCGACCGAGGGAACCGTCCTGCTCGACGGCGAGGACGTGACGTCGGTGACGCCCGAACGGCGTCTCGTCGCGGGGGTCGCGCTCGTCCCGGAGGGACGTCGGCTGTTCCCGTCGCTCACGGTCGAGGAGAACCTGCTCGTGGGGTCGTACCACAGCCGTCCCGGACCCTGGGACCTCGAGCGCGTGTACCAACTGTTCGGCTGGATGCGAGAGCGAACGCACCAGCGCACCGCGCAGCTCTCGGGAGGCGAGCAGCAGGCCGTGGCGATCGGACGCGCGCTCGTGGCCAACCCCCGGGTGCTGCTCCTCGACGAGCTCTCCCTGGGCCTGGCGCCCGTCGTGGTCCGGCAGATCTACGGGCTGCTGCCGGAGCTGCTGGGCGCCGGCATGACGGTCCTGCTCGTCGAGCAGGACGTCAGTCAGGCCGTGCGCGCGGCATCACGCATCCAATGCCTCCTCGAAGGACGAACCACGCTGGAGGGTCAGCCGGATCAGTTCACCCCCGAGGAGATCGAGGCCGCGTACTTCGGCCTGTCCACGACGGGATCGGCGCCGTGAGCTGGATCAACGCGATCGTCCAGGGCATCTTGGTCGGTGGGCTCTTCGCCCTGTTCGCATGCGGCCTCTCGCTCCTGTTCGGCACGATGAAGGTGATCAACCTGGCCCACGGCGACCTCGCCGTCGTCGCGGCGTTCCTCGCCGTGGAGCTGGCGCCCGTGTTCCACATCCCGATCATCTGGTCGTTCCTGTTCGTCCTGCCGTTGTTCCTGGTGCTCGGTTACGTCGGGCAACGAACCCTGATCCAAGCCAGCCTGGACCGCGGTCCGCTCACGACGCTCCTCGTCACGTTCGGAGTGGCGATCGTGATCGAGAACCTCTTGCTCCAGGCGTTCTCGGCGGACAGCCACTCGCTGGACATCGGGTCCCTCGGGACCGCGTCGATCCATATCACCGACCAGATCCAGGTGGCCTACCTGTCGATCTTCATCTTCGTGCTCGCCGTGGTCGTCCTCCTGGGTCTGCAGTACTTCCTGTCCAGAACGCGGACGGGCCACATGATCCGCGCGGTCGCCGACGACCCGGAAGCCGCGAGGCTCGTGGGCATCGACTACCGCCACATCTTCGGCATCGCCGCGTCGATCGCGTTCGCGACCGTCGCCCTGGCGGGCCTGGCGTTCGGGACGTACTCGTCCTTCAATCCCACCTCGGGATCGAGCCGGCTCCTCTTCGCGTTCGAGGCCGTCGTGATCGGCGGGCTCGGTTCGCTCTGGGGAACGCTCCTCGGAGGCATCATCCTGGGCGTGGCCCAGGCGATCGGCGCGCACATCGACCCGAGCCTGCAGGTCCTGGCGGGGAACGCGGTGTTCCTGGTCGTGCTGGCCGTTCGGCCCGAGGGCATCACCGGGGGACGCGTCGAGGCGTGAGTGCGACGAGCGTTCCATCCGAGCCGGGGACGGCCGTCCGGGTCAGCAGGTCGAGCGCGCCGATGCGCTGGACCGCGCTCACGAGCGTGGCCGTGGTGGGTGTGCTCGCCTACCTGCCGTACGCCGTCTACTCGGGAACGACGGACACGCTCGTCAACCTGTTCATCCTGCTCACGCTGGCGAGCATGTGGAACCTGCTGGCCGGCTACGCGGGATTGGTGTCCGTCGGTCAGCAGGCGTTCATCGGGCTCGGCGCCTACATCGTGTTGTTCCTGGCGCTCCACGGCGTCAGCCCGTTCGTCGCGATCCCGTTCGCCGCGGTCGGGTGTGCCGTCCTCGCGTTCCCGATCTCGCTCCTGGTCCTGCGCCTCCGCGGTGGCTACTTCGCGATCGCGACCTGGGTCGTGGCCGACACGTGCCAGCTGATCGTGAGCCGCTCGTCGACGCTGGGGGGCGGGACCGGCGCGGGCGTCGCGGGGCTGTCCGGTGTCGATCCGACCCTCCTCACGGCGTACACGTACTGGGCCGCGCTCGCCGTTGCGGTCATCGCGCTCGCGGCCACGTACCTGCTGCTGCGGAGCAGGCTGGGACTGGTGCTCACGGCCGTGCGCGACAACGAGGTCGGCGCGCGCAGCCTCGGCGCCAGGGTCTTGGGCGCGAAGCGCCTGGTCTACCTGGCGGCCGCGGCCGGGTGCGGGGCGGGAGGCGCGTTGCTGGCCGTGAGCCAGCTGAACGTCCAACCGGCGTCGGTGTTCAGCGTCGAGTGGTCGGCGCAGATGATCTTCGTCACCGTGATCGGCGGGATCGGCTCGATCGAGGGGCCGATCATCGGCGCGGTCCTGTTCTTCGCGCTCCAGCAGACGCTGGCGCAGTACGGAGCCTGGTACCTGATGATCCTGGGAGGGGTCGCCATCCTGGTGGCGATCTGGTTGCCGCGGGGGATCTGGGGCTTCATCTCCGAGCACACGAAGGTTCGGCCGTTCCCTGTCGGGTACTGGCTCCGATCCTGATGCCGCTCAGCGCGGCGCCGCGACGCTCGGTGACGGGGTGAGCGTCGGACTCGGTGTCGGTATCACCGTCGGCGACGTCGTGGGGGTCGGCGTGAGCGATCCGATCGGCTGCTCGAACGTGCCCTCGTCGGGGACGCGGTCGATGCAGGTGGCGCGACAGTTCCGACCGACGAACGTGGTGACGACCGACCATCGATAAACCGTTCGGAACGCGCCGACATCCAGTTGCCCGAAGGGGATCCGCACCGACACTTCGGTGTCGGTGTCGTGGCGGACATGCAAACCGATGAGCCGCACGTCGGGCCCTCGCCTCGGCGCGCGCCAGAGCGAGCCCGAGAGGTGACGGCCGTTGGACAGGATCAAGGCGTAGTAGTCGAACCCTTCGTCCCCGAACGTGTCGAGGTACACGAACACGTACCCGCGGTCGCGGGTCTGCTCCGCCGAGAACGGCTGGTACGTCACCACCGTCCAGCGCGGCGGGTGGATCTCGGGTTCGAACCACACACGACGCATATCCAGCAACCCGCGGGTGTCGTTCGGATCCTGCACCTGCGCCCGTGGCGACGGACCGGCGGCGAGCGCGACCGCGGTGACCACAGCCACCGTGAGGATCGCGACGGCGAACGGCAAGATCCGACGCCTGCGCAACTCCCTGCCGCTCACGCGCGCCCCCGTGCGAGCCAGACGGAGGCACGCCACACGACGAGCGCGGACGCGATGAGGGCGCCGACCGTGAGCAGCGACGGCAGCGCGTCCGCCGCGCCCGGCACGCCGGGCCACGAGATCGACGCCCGATCGGAGGCACGCCCGAACACGTACGCGGCGACCAGGAACAACGTCGCGTTCCGAGCCAGCGCGGCGTTCACGTCGATGTCGCCGCTGCCCCCGAGGCAGCCACACGGAACGCGACCGCCCACCCTCCGCCTCGCCCGGATCAAGGCGCCGGAGAACACCACGAGGAGGACACCCGACCAGACGGCGGCCGCGCGGGGCAGGCCCGCGACGACGAGGACCGGCACGATCGACTCCGCCGCCGGGACCGCCCACGCGGCCGTGCGTTCGAGCGCGGGAGGCAGGCCGTAGGCGGTCAGTGCCCGGCGCCATCGGCGAGCGCCCATCACCTTGGACGCCGCCGACCACACGAACACCGCGGCGAGCCCGGCCGCGGCGATGCTCGCCCACGACCCGGCGCCGACCCGGACCGATGCCACTACGGCCACGATCGCGATCGCGACGAGCGCGACGCCGTTCACGATCCGCCGGGGCACGTCGCCGCCGGCGGCCAAGCGGTCGACGAGGGCCCGGCTCCGCTCCTGGTCGGTCGATCGCCACGAGACGATCGCGGACAGGCCGCGCGCCAGCCCGAACGGCGCCATGACGAGCGCTCCCACCCCGGGGCGTCCGCTCGCCACCGCGGCGAAGGCGACCGCCACGAGCGTGCCGTAGGACACGTAGGTCAGGAACCCGATCCCGAGCCCGGCGCCGTACAACAACGCAGCGAACGACCGGCCGAAGTAGGTCCGCCACCAGTCCGGCACCTGCCGGCGGAGCTGCGGGACCGGCACGCGGAACCGTGTCAAGACGCCGAGCGCGTACACCGCCGAGATCGCCGCGAGCGCGAGCAACCCGGGACGCTGCCATGGAGCGCCCAGCAAGCGCCCGATCGAACCCAGTGTGGCGCCGAACAGGACGGCGGTGCCCGTCGCGCCGACCGTGTGCAGTACGAGCGTTCCCAGCCAGCGCGCGCGCCCCCCGTGGACCACGGGAGAGATGGTCTCCACCATCGACAGGCCTCAGGGACCGTGGAGCGCGGACCAGCCCGCGATCGCCGACGCCGCCACGAGCGCCGCCGACAGCCCGCCGTCTAGCACGACGCCTCGAGCTCCCGGTACGTGATGCAGAAGACGCGGAGTCCCGTCGGGCAGTAGCCGGTCAGCGACGCATCGCCGTTGATCCTGATGCGCGACGCCGAACAGCAATCCTGGATGTGGCGCAGACGGCCGTTGCAGCATCGCGTCCAGCCGCCGCCGTAATGCGGGTTCTTGACGAAGTGATACGTGTCCGCCACGCGTTGCTCGCACACCTTGCGGCGTATCTGCGTCGAGGGGTCCGTGTAGATCTCCCCGTCGTCATCGACCGGATATCCGTACTTGGGCTGCACGGGATAGCCGAACGCGTCGGTCCGCGCGAACTTGCCGAACGGGTGCGGACACTCGCCGGTCGTGAACGTATGACCGCAGATGTCCGTGTACGCCGACGCCCGCTCGGGCGCAAGCGCGGTCGCCACCAGGCCGCCACCGGCCAAGGCCACCACACCGCGGCCGAGCTTACCGAGGAACCCGCGTCTGCTGGTCCGCGAAGCGATCCCGCGCTCCACGCGTTCGATGGGGGTCAGCTGGCCCGTCGCTCCGGCACCTCCCCCATGCGGCGGAGCGCCACATCGACCAGCCCCTCGACCTGCTCGAGGTTGTTCACGGTCCCCTTGGCGCGCACGGTGCCGAGCTCGTCCATGACGAGAGCGAACGGCGTCCCCGGGACGTCGTAGATCCGTTCGATGTCGGGGTCGTGCAGGATCATCGGCGCAAGACCCGCCGCGGATGCGGCGACGCCGATCCCCGGCGCGACCTCCGTGCAGAGCGAGCAGGTCGGCGACGAGAAGAGCACCAGCCGCGCCGGCCCGGGACCCCCGACCAGCACGCGCCTGCCGTCGTCGGCCGTCGCCGGCAGCGCGGGCGGAGCCTCACCCACCGCGGGGCCCTCGGCATCGATCTCGAGCGCGCCGCGCGGACCCAGCCGGAGATGGAGCGTCCCGACCTGCCGTGCCAGCGCCACGACGACCGCGGCGAGCACGAGCACCAGCAGCCATTGCGCGATGAACGCCGCCGCCCACCAGCCGTTCATCGCATGGTCCAGGTCGGTGCCTTCTGCTCGTCCATGAACTGGATGAAGGGACTGCCGTCGGCCGCCAGACCGACGACCGCGCGGAGCTCGCCCTCCTGGTCGAGCAGGCGCAGCACGGGCGACCCCTCGGCGGCCAGGCCGAGCCTCACCCGGACCTTGCCGGATCGGTCGTACAGACCCATCGTCGGGGACCCTTGCTCGGCCAGGCTGTAGACCTGGTGGAGGTCACCTCCGCGCACCTGCATACCCAGCGTGGGGGATGCCTCGGGCGCCAGGCCGAACTTCGCCCGGATGCGGCCGTTCTTGTCGCCGAACGCGAGACTGGCGGAACCGTCGGAGGACAATCCGAGCGTCGCGCGCACCTTGCCGTTGTCATCGCCGATCGCGAGCCCGGCGGAGCCGTCGGCCGAGAGCCCGAACCGGGCGCGCACCTGCCCGCCGGGATCGAGCATCGAGAAGAACGGGGATTCGTCGTTCGACAGGCCGATGCGCAGACGGACGTTGCCGGCCGCGTCAACGACCTCGAACTCCTCGGCGCGCACCACACGTTTCTTCATGAGTGAGGACGCCGCGGCGAACTCGCGGCGTTGCGCCTATCGTCGCCTGCCCGAGGGCCCGGCTCAAGCAGCGCGCGGATATGAAACGACCTACGGCGTCAGCAGCTCAACGCGGAGCGTCGTGTCCTCGAGACGGTCCGGCCGCGGCGTCACGCCGATGCCCGGCCCTCTTGGGACCTCCATGGTGCCGTCGGGCGCCATCACGAACGGCGCGGTCACGTCGTCAGCGAAGTACCGCGCCGACGCGCTGGTGTCGCCGGGGAGCGTGAACCCCGGCAGCGCCGCCAGCGCGAGATTGGTGGCCCTGCCGATCCCGGTCTCGAGCATGCCTCCGCACCAGACCGGGACGCCGGCGGAGCGAGCGACGTCGTGGATGCGCACGGCCTCCAGCACCCCTCCCACACGGCCCTGCTTGATGTTCACGATGCGGCACGCTCCCAGCTCGATCGCCGCGGCGGCGTCGGCGGCCGATCGGATCGACTCGTCCAGGCAGATGTCGGTCCGGATCTGCGCCTGCAGCTTGGCGTGTTCGACCAGGTCGTCCTGGTGCAGGGGCTGTTCGATCATGAGCAGGTCGAACCCGTCGAGCGCTCGGAAGACGTCGACGTCGGCGAGCGAGTACGCGGCGTTCGCGTCGACGGAGAGCGCGATGTCGGGGTGCGCGGTCCGGACCGCGCCCACCCGTTCCACGTCCGTGCCCGGCTCGATCTTCAGCTTGATGCGCCGGTACCCCTCCGCGAGGTAGCCGTCCACCTGCTGCGAGCAGCTGCTCGGTCGTGTCGGCGATGCCGACCGACACGCCGCAGGCCACGCGGTCCGTCTCGGCGCCGAGATGCTCGGCCAGCGAGCGCCCGGCCGCCCGGAGCTCGGCGTCGAGGAACGCGTCGATCACCGTCGCCTTCGCCATCGGGTTCCCGCGGACGCCCGCCAGCACGTCGATCGAGATGCGCGCTCGTGATGTCCCCGGCCGCGAACAACGCCGGCGACAGGAAGTCGCGAAGGACCAGCCAGGCGCCCTCGTTGAACTCCTCGGAGTAGCCGGGATCCGGGCTCGCCACGCACTCCCCCCAGCCCTCCGCGTCGTCGGTCACGACGCGCGCCAGCACGCAGACCTTGTGGGTCTCGACGCCGAAGCTTGTCCGGAACGGCCGGACGAGCGGGATACCGACCATCCGTAGCTCGACGGCGCGGACGGTCGTCATCGGCCCTCTGTCAGGACGTACGCCGAATCGTCGGTGAACCCGGTCGCGACCAACCCCCGTTCGAAACAAGCGACGAACGCGGTCGCGGTCGCCTCACGCCAACGCTGCGCGAGCCCTCGGTCCCGTTCCCGCAGGCCGTGGTACTCGCGCGGGATGCGGATCAGAGCCGAGCCACCCGGAGGGGTCCGGACGTCGGTGGGTGCCGGGATCTCAGGATCGTCCCCCGCGCGGCCCAGCACCTCGAAGCCGGGGGAGCCGCTCGGACCACCGGGCTCACGCTCCAGGTCCCATCGCACCATCAAACGGTCGCTCCGCTCGCCTCGGTTCAACGTGTCCGTCATCTCCCCATAGAAGTTGGGCAGGAACCGATCCGCGATGGCGCCGAGCTTGGTCAGGTTGAAGTACGCGTTGCGTGACAGGAGCGGATCGAACGTCCATCGGACCACCGCGATCCCCTGCTCCAGGCACTGCGCTCGCTGCGCCAGCTTGAGCGCATAGCCCACACCGCGGTGCCGGCGATCGGGGAGCGTCGCGAGCATGTGCGAATGGGCGTGGAGCCCTTCGTCGGGATCGACCCCGGACCAGCCCAGGACGTATCCGATCATGGCCTCGCCGTCGAACGCCCCCCAGGGCGTGTTCCCGCTGTCGCTCAGCGCGCGGATCATCTCGCGGGGAAGGAGCTGATGCTCCCCCCAGGTGGCGATCATCACGGCCAGGATCCGATCGGCGTCCTCGATCGTCGTGAGCGGTCGGAGCTCGACCCCCGCCGCACGCGCGGCCTGGTCCGCCAGCTCCCACGCCTCCATCGCGCGAGTCTATCGTCGGTGCCCGGAACGACCGAGAGCCCGTGCGATGCACGGGCTCTCGTCAGTCTTGGACCGGCGTGCCGGTCCCGCGGGCGGCTAGCCGCCCGCGGGGGGCGGCAGCTCCTGCCACTCGACGTCGTCAACGTCGCTCCCGCGGCGGCGTTTGAAGATCGCCGCAACGCCGGCCACGATCGCGGCGATGAACGCCAGCTTGAACAGCTTCCTGAAGAAGCCGCCCTTCTTCTTCTCCTCGGTCACCTCGTCTGCCATGGGATGCCCTCCTTCCGGGGTGGGCCATGAGCTCGAACGCTTCCGGCTGCTCGCCTGCCTCGATGGTAGCCCTTCCGCTGATCCTTGCATCCTCCCAGGCAGTGACCGGAGTCGTCCCGTGGCTGGGTCGCTTCCGGTGCGCCGGGACGATCGGTGGGCCCGGATGGATTTGAACCATCGACCTCTGCCTTATCAGGGCAGCGCTCTAACCGAGCTGAGCTACGGGCCCCGCGTCGCGGGTTCGGCAGCGTAGCCACGGCCCGCAGACGGTGTCAAACGTGTGCGGACCCGAAAGCGGTCGATCAGCGTTTCTGCGCGAGCGTGACCTCGATGCCGCCCACGACGTCGCTGATCAGGTTGTAGAGGAAGGCCACGAACACGGTCACGAGCGACCAGATGATCACGTTGCCCAACCCGATCAGCAGGAGCCAGCCGAACACCGAACCGAACCGGATCACGACCACCTGGCTCTGGCCGGCGCTGCCCGTCGCGAACACGTATCCCAACAGCCGCCCGGCTGAGTCGATCGCTCCCACCGCGCTAAGCAACCCGTAGATGATCATCAGCGCGAAGTACCCGATCAGCATCACGCACAGGTAGAAGAGCAGCGAGAACTTCAGCACCGACCAGGGGCCGACCTTGCGCACCACGACGCGCGTGCGCTTGGCGACGGGCTGCACGCTCCCGCTCCGACGGGGTGCCGGTGTCGGTGATGGCGCGGGGGGCGGGATGGGGTTCTCTGCCGTTTGGGACATCTCCTCGAAGGGTTCTACGGGTCGGGACGGGCCGGGGCAAGCACCCTCAGCAGCATCACGTACGGAACGGCCCTCCGCGGGCGAAGAGCGCCCGCACGTGCAGCGGGGCCACCACCGCGAGGACGACCGGGGCCGCGATCCACGAGGCCGTTCCCACATCGTCGAGCAGGAACAGCCCGCCGACGCCGATCCCGGCCCCGGCCAGGGCCATGAGCGCGTCGGTCGCGGGACGCGGCAGCGACGTGCGGAGCCACCCACCGGTCACGGTCGCGAGCACGCCGGCGACGACGATGAGCGCGATACCTGCCGTGGGGTGCATCCCGGGATTATCGTCCACTCCGTGGCCGATGAGCCGACGACCCGGACCGCGATCGAACGCGACCTCCGCCGGATCCTGGTGGTGCAGGCGATCCGCGCCGCCCTCTACGGGTTCGGCACGGTGGTATTGGGGACCGCGCTCGCGGCCAGCGGGCTGTCGGACACCCAGGTCGGCCTGGTATTCACTGCGATGCTCGCCGGGATGGCGCTGGCCACCATCGGCATCGGCGTGGTCGGGGACCGTGTCGGCCGGCGCCGCTCGTATGTGATCCTGCTCGTCCTGCTCGGCATCTCAGGCACGGTGTTCGCGCTGACGTCGTCGTTCGCGATCTTGATCGTCGCCGCCCTGACCGGCACGATGTCCACCGACGCCAACGAATCCGGACCGATCACCTCGTTGGAACAGGCGATGATCGGGCAGGCGCCCCCCGTCACCAGGCTCCACGTCTTCGGCCGGTACAACGCGGTGGCGTTCCTGGCAGGCGCGTTCGGAGCCCTGGCGGCCGGAGGACCCGCCTTCGTCCGAGCCGTCATGACCGGTGCGCCGACCGCGCAGCGTTGGCTCTTGCTGTTCCCGGTCGGGGCGCTCGCTTGTCTGCTGATCGCCCGGAGGCTCTCGCCTGCCGTCGAGGCGGCAGGAGCCTCGCACGCGCAACATCCGCTCGAGCGCTCGCGGAAGACGGTCTTCAAGCTCAGCTCGCTCTTCGCGCTCGACGCGTTCGCAGGTGGGTTCGTCGTGACGACGTTCGTCGTGTTCTGGTTCGAGCGGAAGTTCGGAGCGTCGTCGCAGGTGATGAGCCTCGTCGTGTTCGCCGGAGGGCTCCTCCAGGCAGGCTCTTCGATCATGGCGAGCCGCGTGGGTGCCCGGTTCGGGCTTCTCAACACGATGGTGTTCTCCCATCTCCCGTCCAACGTCCTGTTGATCCTCATCCCGGTGATGCCGACGCTCGGTTGGGCGATCGCGGTGCTGTTGCTGCGTTTCGTCCTGTCGCAGATGGACGTGCCCACCCGGCAGGCCTACATCGCGGCGATGGTCGACCCGGAGGAACGGACAGCCGCCGCCGCGTTCACGAACACCGCCCGGTACGTGGCCCGGCCGTTCGGGCCGGTGATCGGCACGGTGTTGATGACGAACGTGGCGTTCGGCGCGCCGTTCGTGGTGGCGGGCACGCTGAAGAGCGTCTACGACCTGCTGCTCTGGCGGGTGTTCCGGCGCGTGCCGCTGCCCGAAGGGGCTACGCCTCGTCCTCGTCCATCTGGATGATCACCGGGGCGAGCGCCACGACGGTCGCGCCCTCTTCGACGCGCATCGTGCGCACGCCCTGGCTGGCCCGGCCGACCCGTCGGATGTCGCCGGCCGGCACGCGCACGACCTGACCGCTCGAGGAGATGACGAACATGTCGATGTCCTTCGTGCCGATGTACGCGCCCGCGAGCAGCCCCGTCTTCTTGGTGAGCTGGTGGCCGATCACGCCCTTCCCGCCACGGCCCTTAGCCGGGTAGTCGGCGAGCTTCGATCGCTTGCCGTACCCCTGCTCCGTGACGCTGATCATCTCCTCGCCCTCGGAGGCGAGGCCGACCGCGATGACCCGGTCGTCCTCGCCGAGACGCATCCCGATCACGCCGGCCGTCCCGCGCCCCATCGGACGCGCGAGCGACTCCTTGAATCGGATCGCCTGTCCACGCCGTGAGACGAGGAAGATCTCGTCCTTGCCCTCGGTGAGCTTCACGTCGATCAGCTCGTCGCCCTCGCGGAGGTTGATGGCGATGAGCCCGGTGCGCGGCGAGTCGTACTCGGGCAGCTTGGTCTTCTTCACGATGCCGTTCTTCGTGGCGAAGAGCAGGTACTCGCCCTCGGAGTACTCCTTGAGGTCGATGACGGCGCTGATCCGCTCGTCGCCGTCGAGCGCGACCCCGGGAAGGTTCGCGGCGTAGAGCCCGCGCGCCGTCCGTGCCCGACTCCGGGATGTTGTGCGCCTTCACCCGGTACACGCGCCCTTTCGTGGTGAAGAACAGCATCCAGTTGTGGGTGGTCGTCGTGAACACGTGTTTCACGACGTCCTCTTCCTTGAGGTTCTGGCCCCGCACGCCCTTGCCGCCCCGGAGCTGCCGCTTGAACGCGTCCACCGGCAGCCGCTTCACGTACCCGGCCCGGCTGACCGAGATGATCACGTCCTCCTCGGCGATCAGGTCCTCGATGTCGAGGTCGCCCTTCGTCGGCCATGATCTTCGTGCGGCGCGCATCCGCGTGCTTCTTGCGGATCTCCAGGATCTCCTCCTTGATCACGCCGCGGAGGAGCTTCGGGTCCTTCAGCAAGCTGTTGAAGTACTTGATGTCCTCGAGCAGCTTCGTGTGCTCGTCCTGGAGCTCGGTCCGCGCGAGCTTGGTCAGGCGCCGCAGCGGCATGTCCAGGATGTGGTTCGCCTGGATCTCCGACAGCTTGAACTTGGTCATCAACCGCTTCCGCGCGGCCTCGGCGTCCTGCGAGGCGCGGATGATGGCGATGACCTCGTCGAGATGGTCCAGGGCGATCAACAGCCCGAGGACGATGTGGTCGCGCTCCTCCGCCTTACGCAGCTGGTACCGGGTGCGGCGCGTGATGACGTCCACCTGGTGGTCGACGTAGTAGCCGATCATCTCGGCCAGGTTCAGCGTGCGCGGCACACCGTCGACGAGCGCGAGCATGATGGCGCCGAACGACTCCTGCAGCTGCGTCATCTTGTAGAGCTGGTTCAGAAGGACCTGCGGGTTCGCCGAGCGCTTGCACTCGATGACCAACCGCATGCCCTCGCGGTTGGACTCGTCCTTCAGGTCGGCGATGTCCTTGATCTTCCCGAGCTTCACCAGCTCGGCGATCTTCTCCGCGAGTCGTGCCTTGTTCACCTGGTACGGCAGCTCGGTCACGACGATCTTCGAGCGGCCGTTCGCGCCCTCTTCCACCTGAGTGACCGCGCGAACCTTGATCGAGCCGCGCCCGGTCTCGTAGATGTCCTTGATGCCCTGCCGTCCCATGATCGTTGCACCGGTGGGGAAGTCGGGTCCCTTGACGAACTTCATCAGCTCGCCGGGGGTCGCATCGGGGTTCTCCAGGAAGTACACGACGGCGTCGACCGTCTCACCGAGGTTGTGCGGTGGGATGTTCGTGGCCATGCCGACGGCGATCCCGCCGGAGCCGTTCACCAACAGGTTCGGGAAGCGGCTGGGAAGGACGACCGGTTGCTGCTCGTACCCGTCGAAGTTCGGGACGAAGTCGACCGTCTCGGCCTCGATGTCGCGCAGCATCTCCATCGCCAGGGGCGCGAGACGCGCCTCGGTGTACCGGTACGCGGCGGCCGGATCGCCGTCGACGGACCCGAAGTTGCCGTGACCGTCGACGAGCGGGTACCGCAGCGACCAGTCCTGGGCCATCCGGACGAGGGCGTCGTACACGGATTGGTCACCGTGCGGGTGGTACTTCTTCAAGACGTCGCCGATCACGGCCGCGCACTTGCGGTGCGGGCGGTCGGGGCGGTACCCCGCCTCCAACATGGCCCAGAGGATCCGTTTGTGGACCGGCTTCAGCCCGTCACGGACGTCCGGGAGCGCACGACCGACGATGACCGACATCGCGTAGTCGAGGTACGAGCTCTGGATCTCGTCCTCGAGCTGGATGTCCTCGATGCGTCCGGCGAACAGGTTCTGTGACATGGGTCTCCTTGGTTCCTTGGCCTCCGCCCCCGGCTACACGTCGAGGTTGCGGACGTCTTTGGCGTTCAGCTCGATGAAGGCCTTGCGCGCCGGCACGTCGTCGCCCATCAGGACCTCGAACAACCGCGCCGCCGCCATGGCGTCATCCAGGGTGACCCGCAGCAGCGTGCGACGCTCGGGGTTCATGGTGGTCTCCCACAGCTGGTTCGCGTCCATCTCACCGAGGCCCTTGAACCGTTGCGGGTCCATCTTCTTGTTGCCGTTGCCGTTGGCCTTGCGGTACGCGTCCCACTCCTGCTCCGTGTAGAAGTAGTGCTCCTGCTTGCCTTCCTTGATGAGGTAGAGCGGCGGCTGTGCCAGGTACATGTATCCGGCCTCGATCACCTCGCGCATGTGCTGGAAGAAGAACGTCAGCAGCAGCGTGCGGATGTGCGCGCCGTCCACGTCGGCGTCGGCCATGATCACGATGCGGTGGTAGCGCGCCTTGTCGATGTCGATCTCCTCGCCGATCCCGGTGCCGATCGCGGTGATCAGCGCCTGGATCTCCAGGTTCTCGAGCGTCTTGTGCAGCCGGGCCTTCTGCGTGTTGATGATCTTGCCGCGGATGGGCAGGATGGCCTGCGTCGCACGGTCCCTGGCGCTCTTGGCCGAGCCGCCGGCCGAGTCACCCTCGACGATGTAGAGCTCGCACACCTCGGGGTCCGTGAGCTGGCAGTCGGCGAGCTTGCCCGGCATGGAGCCGGATTCCAGGAACGACTTGCGCCGAGTGAGATCGCGCGCCTGCCGCGCCGCCATGCGCGCCTTGGCCGCCGCGATGCCCTTGGCCACGATGCGCTTCGCGTCGGCGGGGTGTTCCTCCATCCACGTGGCGAACTGCGCGTTCATCGTGGTCTCGACGAGCGAGCGCATCGACGCATTGCCTAGCTTGGTCTTGGTCTGACCCTCGAACTGCGGGTCGCGGAGCTTGACGGAGATGATGGCGGTGAGCCCCTCTCGGACGTCCTCGCCGATCAGGTTCTCCTCCTTCTCCTTCACCAACCCCTTGGCGCGCGCGTAGCGGTTGATCACGTTCGTGAGCGACTTCTTGAGTCCCTCCTCGTGCATACCGCCCTCGTGCGTGTTGATGGTGTTGGCGAACGAGTAGACCGACTCGGTGTAGCCCGTGTTCCACTGCATCGCGACCTCGACCTCGTCGTCGCCCTTCTGGTCGATCGCGATGGGCTTGTGGACGACCTCCTTGCTGCCGTTCAGGTACTTCACGAAGTCCTTGAGGCCGTCGTTGTAGCGGTAGACGTCCTTGTGAACCGGGTCCTCGCGCTCGTCGAGCAGGTGGATCTCGAGGCCTGCGTTCAGGAACGCGAGCTCGCGGAGCCGCTCGGTGAGCTGCTCGCGCTTGAACTCGACGGTCTCGGTGAAGATCTCCGGATCGGGCCAGAACCGAACGGTGGTCCCATGCTTGGTGCTGGCCTTGCCCTTGACCAGCTTGGTCGTCGCGCGGCCCTGCGCGTACTCCTGATGCCACGCGAAGCCGTCCCGCAGGATGTCCGCCGTCATCTTCGCCGACAGCGCGTTCACGACGGAGACGCCCACGCCGTGCAGCCCGCCGGAGATCGAGTAGCCCCCGCCGCCGAACTTCCCGCCCGCGTTCAACGTGGTGAGCGCGACCTCCACGGCCGGCCGGCGGTCCTTGGCCCGCGGGATCGGCTTGACCGGGATGCCGGCGCCGTCGTCCTGCACCGAGACGCTGCCGTCGGCGTGGATCGTGACGACGATCTTCGTCGCGCGGCCGGCCATCGCCTCGTCGACGGCGTTGTCGACGACCTCCGTGACGAGGTGATGCAGACCTCTGGAGCTGGTGGTGCCGATGTACATCCCGGGGCGGAGCCGGACGTGCTCGACGCCCTCGAGGACCTGGATGTTGCTGGAATCGTACTCCTGCGCTGCGGGCTTCTTCCTGGCTGTGCTCTTCGTCGTAACGGTTGCCACGGGCCTCCGATCCTGCCCACGCAGCGGCCTCGCCCTGACAGGGAGGCCGCGCCGGGGAACTGCCTTGCGCGGATGCGTACATCTTACCAATCGAGTACGACGAACGGCCTTGTTTCGCAGGCTGTTTCAGGCCTTCTACCTGCTGTTTCGCACCACGACCCGAACCGTTTCGATGACATCGGAGCCCAGGGCCTGATTGGCCTTCAGACGGATCTGCTCGTGCAGGAAACGGGCCTGCGCCCCCCACGGCCCGTTGGTCGCGGACACGGTCAACAGACCGCCCTCCAACGCCGCCGGTGACGTCTCCGCGGCGAGCCGATCGCCGACGATCTGGCGCCACTTCGAAGCGAGCTCGGCCACGGGGATGCCGCGCGAGAAGACCTCTTCGTGCATCAGTCCGTCCACCACGTCCCCGAGGCTGATCGCGTCGCCGGTCCGTTCGTCGCGTCGCGAGCGCCATCCCTTCGCGTTCGGCATCAGGCCGATCCTCGGCGTCACGGAGCCGGCCCGCACGTCCCACGTGGCGTGCGCCGCGTCGGGCACGTCCGCCTCGTCGGCCACCGAGATGACGACCTGCCCGCCGCGTGCGGCGAGCCGCTCCCCGATCTGATCGCGCCGCCTCGGGTCGAGCGCGGAGAACGGGTCGTCCACCAACAGGATCGGTGGTTCGCCGATCTCACGCTCCACCGCTGTCGCCAGGCCGAGGCGCAGGCAGAGCGCGGCCGCCCACGCCTCGCCGTGCGACGCGAACGCGCGGGCGCCGAGGTCGCGAACCGCGAGCTCCACGTCGTCGCGGTGCGGTCCCACGAGCGACGAGCGCCTGACCAGCTCGTCGTGCCGGCGTTCCTCGATCCGTCGTGCGGAACGCATCCTCGAGGTCGTCGTCGCTCCACAGGTTCGGTGCATACGCGCAGGTCAGTCCGTAGCCGGCCAAGGCTTCGAACTCCTCGGAGGCCGGCCCGGACAGGCGGCCGATCGCATCGGCGCGAGCCCGGATCAGGGCGGAACCCGCCTGGATCAGCTCCGTGTCCCAGGCCTCCATCTCCGGCGGCACCCCGGGCCGGTCCCACTCCTTCAGCAGGCGGTTCCGTTGACGGAGCGCCCGGTCGTACCCGGTGAGCAGCGATTCCTTGAGCGGCCACAGGGCGACGACCGACTCGTCCAGGAAGCGGCGGCGATGCGACGGATCGCCGCGGACGACATCGAGGTCGTCGGGGCCGAAGAACACCGCGCGCACTTGGCGTCGCAGATCGCGCTTGCGGCGAACCGGCGACCGGTTGACCTTCACGCGACTCGCTCCCTTGATCGGCACCTCGACCTCGACGAGCACCCGTCCGTTCATGCGTCTCGACCTCGCCGCGCGAGTAGGCGGCCTCGGCGCCGTCGCGCACGAGGGGGCCCGACGCGCTCACCCGAGGCGACGAAAGCGTGAACAGGTAGCAGATCCCCTCGAGCAGGTTGGTCTTACCCTCACCGTTCGGACCCACCGCCACGATGAGCCCGTCGGGCACCGGTTCGATCCGCGTGTACGCGTGGTTGCGGAAGTCGCGGAGCTCGACCCAGGCCAGGCGCACGGGGGAAGCCTTGCGCCCCAGACCTTCTTAGCTCACCACCGCGGGCAGGCGAACCGGCATCACCAGATACGTGAACTCGTCGCCCTCGCCGTGCACCACGCCCGGCTTCAGCCCGTCGCGCACGTCGAGACGCACCGTCTCGCCGGTCGCAGCCGTCAGTCCGTCGGCGAGGTACTGCGGGTTGAACGCGACCGTCAGGTCTTCCCCTTCGTATCGCGCCTCGACCGTCTCGACCGCCTGGCCGAGATCGGGCGACGAGCTCGACAGCTTGACGCCGAGCGCGTTGAACTCCAACCGGACCGGCGTGGTGTCGCGCGCGAGCAGCCCGACGCGGCGCACGGCGTCCAACAGCTGCTGCCGCGAGACGGTGAGCCGGCTCTCGGTCGCCTCCGGCAGGAGCTGCCGGTAGTTCGGGAACTCGCCCTCGATCAGCCTCGACGTGAGCGTCAACGCGCCGATCTTGAACGACACCTGGCTCTCGTCGACGAAGATCTCGACGGTCGACTTCTCGTCGGCCGCGGCGGCGCGGCCGGCCTCCGACATCGCACGCTCCGGAACGATCGCCTTGGCCTCACCCGAGGCGCGTCGCCACCAGGTCGCGGACGGCCAGCCGGTACGAGTCGGTCGCGACCATCACGACACCCTCCCGGCTGACCTCGAGCAACACGCCGGTGAGCACCGGCCGGGCCTCGTCCCGGGATGCGCCGCGACCCACCTGTCCGATCGCCTCCGCGAACGCGCCGGCCTCGGCCGTCACGGTGGTCCCGCTCGGCTCCTGCAGCCCCGGGAAGTCCTCGGCGGGGAGCAGCCGCAACGTGCCCTCGTACGCCGCGCACCGGATGGTGACCTGGCTCTGGTCGGTCTCGAACTCGACGGGCGCGTTGGACAGGCTCTTGACCGTGTCGCCCAGCAGCCGCGCCGGCACGAGTGCGATCCCGGGCTCGGTCACCTGCACCGAGATCGTGAGTCGAGCCGACACCTCGAGGTCGGTCGTGATCAGCGTGAGCTCGCCGCCGTCGGCCGCCTCGATCAGCACCCCGGTCAGCGCCGGGATCCCCGGGCGAGACGACACGCCTCGCTGGACGGTCTGCAAGGCCTCCGAGAGCGCGTCTCGGTCACACCGGAACTTCAACGTGGCCACCCCCTGTTGCTCTTAGGTTCTCTGACAAGACGGTAGTAGTAGGTGCTGTGGAAAGGTTGGCAAGGCAACCGTTCTCCCAGCGTAGTGGCCGCCTCCGACATGTGGACCGTCTGGGGAGAACGTTCCGCCTCGACCCGGTCCGAGCGGCTTGCGTGCACCGCACCCCACCGCCGGTCCCCGGGTTTTCCACAGGCTCATGCGGCCCCCCGAACGCGGCCCCGGATGATGCGGGTCAGGTCCTGGACCTGGCGGAACGCCGTGTCGCGAGCGCGCATCTCGCCCTCGACCTTGTTGATGCCGTGCAGGACCGTGGTGTGGTCCCGGCCGCCGAAGATCTCGCCGATCTTGACCAGGGAGAGCCCCGTGCACTCGCGCACCAGGTACATCGCGATGTGACGCGCCTGCGTCAGCGGCCTCGACCGGCTCTTCGACACCAGGTCGCCGATGGAGAGCGAGAAGTAGCGCGCGGTCTCTTCCAGGATCAACGGCGGGGGGATCTCGTGCTCCGTCTGCGGGATCAGGTCCTGAAGCGCCCGTTCGGCGAGCTCGACGTCGATCGGCTGTGCGGTCAGCTCCGACCACGCGACCACGCGAACGAGCGCTCCTTCGAGCTCGCGGACGCTCTGATCGAACTTGGACGCGACGAACTCGACCACGCCGGACGGGACGGCGATCGTCTCGCGCTCCGCCTTGAGCTGCAGGATGGCGATCCGGGTCTCGAGGTCGGGCGGCTGCACGTCCACGCAGAGCCCCCATCGGAACCTGCTGGTCAGACGCTCTTCCATGCCGGAGATCTCGTGCGGCGGACGGTCGGACGCGATCACGATCTGCCTGCCCGCGGTGTGGAGGTGGTTGAACGTGTGGAAGAACTCGGTCTGCGTCTCCTCCCGTTTGGCCAGGAACTGGATGTCGTCGACGAGCAGGACGTCGACCTCGCGGTACTTCTGCCGGAAGTTGTCGCCCTGGCGCTCGCGGACGGCCTTGATGAACTCGGTGACGAACTGCTCCGACGTCACGTACTTCACGCGGAGGCTCGGCTTGAGCCGGTACATGTGATGGCCGACCGCGATCAGCAGGTGCGTCTTGCCCAGACCGACGCCGCCGTAGATGAACAGCGGGTTGTACGCCTTCGACGGCGGCGCTTCGGCGACGGCCATGGCCGCCGCGTGCGCGAACCGGTTGCTGGGCCCGGGGACGAACGCGTCGAACGTGTAGTTGGGGAACGGGAGCCCCGGGGCGCCCATCACCCGTTCGCTCGGGGCGTTGTCAGCGGATGACGGGCGATCTTCCGGCGACGTATGAACGCGCCCGGAGACGCCCGATGGGTCCGTGGTCGGTTCGGAGACGATCATGTCGTCGACGGGGCCGCGGAGCGCCTCGTCGACGTCGAGGCGGATCTCCACATCCGTTCCGCACGGCCTGGAGGGCGGCGGAGCGGATGAGGTCAAGATGGTTGTGCTGCAAGCGTTCTCGGACCATGTCGCTCGGAACATGGAGCGCGAGGACCCCGTTCTGCAACGAGACGGGATCGACGTCGGCGAACCACATCACGACGGTCGTCTCGGGGAGCTCGGCTCTGGCTCGCTCCAGGACGTGTGCCCAGGTGTCCTGCGCCTCGCGTTGAGAGAACGCTATCGCCATGCGTATCCACAAGACCTTTCCACAATGGTGGATAACTTTTCGGGGGAGTGATCTGGCGCCGGGGCATGGAGCGCCGGGTTTCGCCGGGGGGTGAAGCGGCCGGAATATAGCACCGGACTTTTCCACAGCGCGCGCCCTGAGCGGGGTCTTGACGCACTTTCTGTTGTCAACCCCTTTGTCCTGCGTCGATGGCGGCCCGTATACTTTCCGCCTGGCCGGCCGCGAGCCGGCCTTCGCATCGAGAGGAACCCAGATGCCCAAGGGCAAACGCACCTATCAGCCGAACAACCGCCACCGCGCGAAGACGCACGGCTTCCGGATCCGTATGCGCACCCGGGCAGGGCGCGCGATCTTGTCTCGCCGCCGCCGCAAGGGCCGCGCGCGCCTCACCCCCTGACGTCCGACGTGCACGCGACCCAGGTTCGACGGGTGTTCGACGTCGGCCGATCGTTGCATTCCAAGCGGGTGGTACTGTTCCTCGCGCCGGGCTCGGGCGAGGTCGCCGTGGTCGCGTCTCGCCGTGTGGGCGGGGCCGTCCAGCGGAACCGAGCCAGGCGGATCCTGAGGGAGGCCTGGCGTGAGGTTGCGCCCACGGCCGGAGACGGAAACGATGTCGTCATCGTGGCCCGTGAGGCCATCCGAGGCGCGAAGACACAGGATCTGGTGGCCGAGATGAACGAACTGCTCCGCCGCGAACCGCTGGTGCGCAGATGATTCGCCGTGCCATCCGGGCGGCCGGCGCTCCGGTTCGCGCGTTCGAGATCGGGCTGATCCGCGTCTATCGCGCGACGCTTTCGGGGTGGCTCGGTGGTCAATGCCGCTTCTACCCCACGTGCTCGCACTACGCGGAGGACGCGATCCGCGAGTACGGCGCCGTCCGTGGGATTGGGCTCGCGGCGTGGCGGATCCTTCGATGCAATCCGTTCGGCGCCGGGGGCATCGACCGGGTCCGCCGGCGTGGTGTCGTATGATGACATCACACGACATACCGACGGAGCGGAGGCCTGATGCTCGCGCTGGGTGTCTTCCAGGGGCTCCTCAACGCGATCGGATGGGTCCTCGCGCAGATCTACGACCTTGTCGGCAACTACGGCCTGTCGATCATCGTCCTCACCATCGTGATCAAGGTGGTCCTGCTCCCCCTCGGGGTGAAGCAGATCAAGTCGATGCAAGCGATGCAGTCGATCCAGCCGAAGGTCAAGGAGCTCCAGAAGAAGTTCAAGGGCAACAAGGCCAAGATCCAAGAAGAGACGATGAAGCTCTACAAGGAGGCGGGGGTGAACCCCCTTGGCGGATGTCTCCCGCTCCTGCTGCAGTTCCCGATCCTGATCGCGATGTACGCCGTCATACGAGCGCCGCAGCTCCAGCCCGCGGACACCTCCGGCCAGGTCGTTGCGAGCGCCGACGCCACGGCCTACCTGGTCCACAACAGCCACCTCCCCGAGGACAGCGCGCTCTTCAAGAACGTGGTGCTGCACCAGAACCTCGATTTCCTGGGGATGAACCTGCAGTGCTCCGCGGCGCAGTCGGGGACGCAGGCGACCATCGCGGACTCCAGCCGGAACCCCGTCAAGCCCGACAAGCCCATCTTGTACTCGGACGGGACCGCGCTTCCGTTCCAAGCCACCACCGGCGACGGGAAGCTCCCCTGCGGCTCCAAGACCGTCGACAAGATCCCCTATTTCGCCTTGCTCCTCTTCATGGTGGCGACGACGTTCTATCAGCAGCGTCAGATGCAGCAGGCGAGCCCGCCGGGCGCGGCCAGCGGCCAGCAGCAGGCCATCCTGAAGCTGATGCCCCTCATGTTCGGGATCTTCGGCTTCACGTTCCCTGCCGGGCTCACGCTGTATTGGACCGTGTCCAACCTGTGGCAGATCGGGCAGCAGTACGTCTTGCTCAGGGCGGGACACATCGGGCCGGACGCGATGGAACGGCGGATCGCCGAGAACCGCGCCAAGAGCGCGAACAACCCGGAACCCGCCAAACTCGGCTTCATGGCAAGGATGCAGCAGCGTGCGGAGCAGTCGCAGCAGGCCCGGAGCGGACAGTCGCCGAAGAAGCCGCCGCCCAAGAAGCCGACCGGCGGACAAAAGCCGAAGGCTTCGGGAGGTTCCGATCCGGCGTCGGGGAAGGGGCCGCAGCCGAAGGGCCGGCGCCCAAACACGGGCGGCACGCCGAAGACCGGCAGGCGTCCGAATACGGATCCTCGGAAACGCGGTGGAGGCAGCGATGGCGCGGGAGACGGAGAAGCGGGCAGCTAGCGTTGAGGAGGCCGTCGAGGCGGCGCTCCACGAACTCGGGGTCTCCGAGCAGGAGGCACGTATCGACGTGCTCCAGGAGCCCCGAACAGGAGTCCTGGGCATCGGGTCCCATGAGGCGGTCGTACGCGTTCGCGCGATCGCTGCTGAGGTCGATCCCGAGGATCTCGAGGAGCAGGCCGACACCGCCGCCGACTTCCTCGAGGAATTGATGGGCCACATGGGGATCGATGCCGTGGCCGAACCCAACCTCCATCACGACCACATGTATGTGGACATCGTCGGGGACGACGAGGACGATATGGCACTGCTGATCGGTCGGCACGGTCAGACGCTCGATGCCATCCAGGAGCTGACCCGGATGGTGGTGGGTAGGCGGCTCGACGAACGGGTCCGGGTGATCGTCGACGTGGAGGACTACCGCAAACGCCGCGAGACCCGGCTGGAAGAGAAGGCCCGAGAGACGGCCGAACGTGTCCTTCGCACCGGACAGGAAGAGGCGCTCGAGCCGATGAACCCGTTCGAGCGGAAGATCGTCCATGATGCGGTGGCCGAGATCGACGGGGTGGAGAGCTCCAGCCGGGGCGAAGAGCCCGACCGATCGGTCGTGATCCGTCGTCGGTAGCGTGCCTCGGTGTTTCACGTGAAACATGAGGGTTGGGGATCGGCGGAAGCCCTCGGTCTGGAGCTGGCTCCCGAGCGATTGGCCCAGCTCGAAGCGTTCGAGTCCTTGATCCGCGAACGAGCCGTCCCATTGGGCATGGTCGCCACCGCGGATGTCCCGCGGCTACGGGAGCGGCATGTCGTCGATAGCCTTCGCGCGGCCACCGTTGTATCCGACACTGATAGGACGGCCTACGATCTCGGCTCCGGAGCCGGACTTCCCGGGATCGCCGTGGCTATCGCGTGCCCCGACCTCCTCGTGACGCTGGTGGAGTCCCGACGCCCACGGGCCGCGTTCCTCCAACTCGTCCTCGACCGCCTCGAGCTCTCGAACGGCGCCGTCAGCAACGTACGGGTGGAGACGCTCGACGGGCCGGTGGACCTGTGCTTCTCCCGGGCGTTCGCACGGGTAGGGGTCGCCTGGCACGCCGCGGATCGGCTGCTCGCCCCCGGGGGAAGGCTCGTCTACTTCGCCGGCGAGCGCTTCGATCGATCCGAACTGCCCGAAGATGCGACATCCTCACTGGTAACGACGTCTGCGCTTGCAAGGTCGGGACCGCTCGTTATCATGAGCCGGCAGTGACGACCTCCGGCGCCAAAGCAGCTCCGCGGACCACCTCGTCACCCTCGGCGCCCAATGGCGACTCCGCCACCCCGCCCACGCGCCGGAAACGCGCCAGGAAGGACCCTGTCCCCCCGGAAACGCCCGGTGTGGCTCGCATCATCGCCATCGCGAACCAGAAGGGCGGCGTCGGGAAGTCGACGACGGCGGTGAGCCTTGGGGCGGCGCTCGCCGACCTCGGCTACCGCGTTCTGGTGATCGACCTGGACCCGCAAGGCAACGCCTCCACCGGTATGGGCATCCGGCACGAGGCTCGGGAGACCACCGTCTACCACGTGATCGTGGCGGAGTCCCCCATCGATGACGCCATCGTCCACACGCCGGTCGAACGGCTCCATGCGGTGCCCTCGACGATCGACCTGGCGGGCGCGGAGATCGAGCTGGTGAGCCAGTTCTCCCGAGAGACCCGGCTCAAGAAGGCCCTGGATCCCATCCGGGAGGGCCGGTATGACTTCGTCCTCCTCGACTGTCCTCCGTCGCTCGGCCTGCTGACCGTCAACGCGCTCACCGCAGCCGAGGAGCTCATCGTTCCGATCCAGTGCGAGTACTACGCGCTGGAGGGTCTGGGGCAGCTCCTGCGGAACGTGAGCTTGGTCCAGCAGAACATCAATCCGGACCTGCGGTTGTCGGGGATCGTCATGACCATGTTCGATCCACGGACCAAGCTGTCGAGCCAGGTCGTGGAAGAGGTCCAGCGGTTCTTCGGCGACCTCGTGTATGACGTGATCATCCCTCGGACCGTCCGCCTGTCCGAGGCGCCGGGGTTCGGGCAGCCGATCACCGTCTATGACCCGCGCTCCCGGGGCGCGCAGACCTATCGCCAGCTCGCCGCGGAGGTCGCTTCTCGGCCACCCCCGGCCGAGCCCATGCCCGTGTACGAGGATCTCCCAACCGTGGTCGTGCCTCCGGTTGTAGACACCGTCACACCGGAGGCCCCCAGCGGATGCGGACCTCGAGGGGCTCCCCGTCCCGACCGTCCACGAAGTGGTAGAGGAGATGGAAGCCGAGGTCGAGGTGCAGGACGACGCGACTGAGCTTGAAGACGAAGGTTCGCCACCTGCGCCCGCGGCGGCGGCCGGGGCCGTCGCCTCCGATCCCACGACCCCAGCCCGCGACCCGGGAGCCGCCCGCCGCCCAGCCCGTGCCGCAGCCGGTGCTGGACGAGGACGACGTCTGGGAGGACTCCGACGAGCCCTCCCGATCGACCGAGCCACCACCGCAGGCTCGAGAACGCAGAACCTTCCACCGCTCCAGCCCCACCCGAACACCTTCCTGAACGACGGGTGGTGGTCATCGACGAGGACGCCGAGCTCCGGACGTCCTCCAGACCCAACTCCGAGGACGTCGCCGTCGACGAGCCGGCGCCACAGCCGGCCGTGGCCTCGATCGGCGCGACCCTGGAGGAAGAGGGTCACGGCAAGCGCCGATGGCGACTATTCCGCAAGGGAGGCGAATGATGTCCAAACGAGGTGGATTGGGCCGTGGCCTGTCCGCATTGATCCCGGGAGCGCCGGAGTCGGGGGAGGCCTCCGGGCTCCTCGAGGTTCCCGTCAACGCGGTCTCCCCCAATCCGAAGCAGCCCCGGACGCGCTTCGACGACGAGGCGATCGGCTCGCTCGCCGCGTCCATCCGGGAGGTGGGGATCCTCCAGCCGATCGTCGTGCGCAAGTCCGGCGCAGGATACGAACTGATCGCCGGGGAACGGCGCTTGCGCGCGGCCAAGCTCGCCGGCCTGGCCACGATCCCGGTCGTGGTCCGCGACACCGATGACGCGGACACGCTCCGTGAGGCGTTGATCGAGAACATCCATCGAGAGGACCTGGGGCCGATCGAACTGGCCGAGGCGTTCCGGCAGCTGCTCGAGGAGCTGGGCCTGAAGCAGGAGGAGCTGGCGGACCGGGTGGGCGTCTCCCGTTCCCACATCGCGAACACCATCCGGCTCCTGCAACTGCCCATCGACGTCCAGCAGCTGCTCACGGACGGGAAGCTGCAGGCCGGTCATGCTCGAGCCCTGCTCGCGCTCGGCGACGCCGAGGCGCAGAACACCCTGGCGCTCCGTACCGTCGCCGAGGACCTCACCGTCCGCGACGTCGAGGATCTGGTCCGACGCTACGTCGAGGGTCCCGCGGACAAGCCTGCCAAGGCGGAGGTGGCGGCGGATCCGCCGCCGACCGACACGACGATGTCTGAGGTCGAGGAGATCTTGTCGGAGCAGCTGGCCACCAGGGTGCAGATCCAGATGGGGAAGAAGCGCGGGCGCGTGGTGATCGAGTTCGGGTCGGCCGACGACCTCGAGCGGATCGTGTCCGAGATCATCGGATCGGGGCCCGGGCTCGCCCCCGACTGATCCGCGCTCGGCACCGCTCGTCTGATAGAAGCACTAGTCTGAGACAGACTAGTAGAGCAGGAGTCATCGTCGCAGCTCAGGGCCCGTTCAGCGCGAGCCGGCCGAACTGACGACGCGCTCGCAGAGCTCCGTGAGGGACCAGCCCGCAGCCTGTGCCGCCATCGGGAGCAGGCTGGTCTCGGTCATCCCGGGGGAGACGTTCACCTCGAGCACCCACGGCGTGCCGCTCGCGTCGACGATCGTGTCCACCCGGGCGACGTCCCGCAGGTGCAGCCCCGCGACCGCTCGCATGGCCTGATCCGTGCAGGCGGTCGCGATCTCGGCG
The DNA here is from genome assembly GCA_963736335.1 of uncultured Actinomycetes bacterium. Lineage (GTDB taxonomy): Bacteria > Actinomycetota > UBA4738 > UBA4738 > HRBIN12 > JBBQVZ01. The sequence continues at coordinate 1,030,497 of CAVTOC010000006.1, forward strand.
GGGACCCTCGCGGGTGCGAAGTACTCGGTGGCCCCGGCCGTGTAGCGGGCGGCGTAGTCGAACACTCCGCCCTTGGGCACGATCTCGACCAGCGGAAGCGCCTCGGGAGGCGTGCCCACCACGCCGATCGCGAGCTCTGAACCCTCGACCTTCGCTTCAACGATCGCGGCTCCGGCGAACGACAGCGCAGCCATCACGGCCGTGGCCAGGTCGGATGCCCGCTCGACGAAGCTCACGCCGAGCGCGGAGCCGGAGCGAGAGGGCTTCACCACGCACGGGAGGCCGACCCGCTCCGTGACCTTGCCCAACGCCGAGCCGGCCCCCAGGTCGCGGAGGGCCCAGCCCTCGACGACCACCCAGTCGGGGGTCGTGACACCGGCTCGCACGAGCGCGTCCTTCGCCAGGACCTTGTCGAACGCCACCTCGCAATCGAACGGCGCGGTGCCGGTGTAGGGGATCTGGAGGAGGTCGAGCAATCGCTGCACGGTTCCGTCCTCGCCTTCCTTGCCGTGCAGCGTGAGGTAGCAGATGTCGGGTGCCCGCTCCTGCAACGCCTCGACGAGCGGGTCCTCTCCCGGGTCGACGAGCCATGCCTCGTGTCCGGCTTCGCCGAGGGCATGGCTCACGCGCTGACCGGAGCGAAGCGACACGTCGCGTTCCGGCGTCCGCCCGCCGGCGATGACGGCGACCCTCATGGGTGCAGGGAGCGATAGAGCTGCTCTTCGTCCTCGAGCAGCGCACCGAGACGAGCGATGCCTTCGCGGATCCGGTCCTCGGTCGGGTAACAGAATGCCAGTCGCATCTGGTTGCGTCCCCGATCGTCGGGATAGAACGCCGTTCCCGGAACGTACGCGACCCGTCGCTCGACCGCGGCGGCCAGCATCGCTTGCGCGTCAACCCATCCGGGAAGCGTGACCCATACGTAGAACCCACCCGCCGGGCGCGTCCAGGTGGCGTCGGACGGGAAGTGTTCCGGCAACGCCTCGAGCATGGCGTCGCGTCGGAGACGGTACAGATCGACGAACGTCGAGAGGTTCTGCCGCCACCGATCGCCGGCGAAGTACCGTTCGGTCACCAGCATCGTGAACGACGACCCGCATAGGTCTGCCGCTTCCTTCGCGAGCACCAGACGTTGCACGACGCTCTGCTCGGCGAGCGCCCATCCGACGCGAACACCGGGCGAGAAGACCTTCGACACCGTGCCGAGGTAGATCACGTTCTCCGGATCCATCGAACGCAAGCAGGGGAGCGCATCGCCTTCGAAACGGAGCAGGCCGTACGGGTTGTCCTCGATGATCGGGATGCCGGCCTCGCGGCACAGCGCCACCAGCTGCCGCCGGCGCGGGAGCGACATCGTGACGCCGGCGGGGTTGCCGAAGTTCGGCACGGTGTACACGAATTTCGGACGCTCGCCGAGCACCAACGCCTCCTCGAGCTGGTCGACGATCATGCCGTCCGTGTCGAGGTCGATCTGCAGGTATCGAGGTTGGTACGCGCCGAACGCCGTGAGCGCGCCGACGTACGCCGGCGCCTCAACCGCGATCAGGTCGCCCGGATCGATGAAGATCTTGCCGATCAGGTCGAGGGCTTGCTGCGCGCCGGTCGTGATGACCATGTCGTCCGGATCCGCGTCGACGCCTTCGTCGGTCATGAGCGGGATCAACCGTTCGCGGAGCGAGAGATGTCCCTGACCGCCCGCGTACTGCAGGATCGTCGAACCGTGGACGTCGAGCGCGTCGGCGACGACGGCCAGCACGTCCGCGGGCGGCAACGCCTGCACGTAGGGCATCCCACCCGCGAACGACACGATCTCGGGACGGGAGGCGACCGCGAACAACGCGCGCACCTCGGAGGCGGACATGCCGGCGGCGCGTTCCGCGTAGAGCTCGACGAATCGATCGATGGAGAACTCGGCCATGGGAAGGTCCAAAGCCTAGCATCGGCCCTGGTCGCTCCCCCTGAACCGGGCTCGGCTAGTCTCCCGTCCGCCCGTCGATGGCTTCGCGCATGATGTCGGCATGGCCCAGGTGCCTGGCGTACTCCTCGATCATGTGGATCATGATCCAACGGAGCGAACGCCCCTTCGCACGAGGGTCTGCCGCGATGTCGTCGAACGACGCCGCCTCCGTCGCGATCACGCGAGCTCGCGCGACCTCGTCTTCATGGAGCGCGAGGATACGTTCGGGAGTGTCGTCCAGCTCCACGCGGAAGTCCGCGTCGGGATCGTCGTCGTTCCACGGCGGGTCGACCCCTTGCTCACCCGCGAACGCGACCCGGAACCACCAGCGCTCGACGTACGCGAGATGCTTCACGATGCCGAGCAAGGTCAGGCCCGACGGCGTCATCACGCGCCGAAGTCCGTCGTCGTCGAGCTCGCCGACCTTGCGCCAAAGCACGATCCGCTGGTAGTCGAGGAACTCCGTGAGCAGCAGGCGTTCGTCGCCGACCAGATCGGGGTCCGATGGCGCGGCAGGCGACGGGAGGGTCACGCGGGCACCTTCGGGAGTACTTGCGTGGCAACTAGTTCGAGCATATCGAGGTCGTCATAGAGGGTGAGGTTCAGCATGATCCGCTGCACGCCCGCGCCTGCGTATTCGGACAGCCGCTCGGCCGCGCGATCCGGCGTTCCCACGATGCAGTCGGCCTCGACGTCCGCCCGGTACGCGTCGAACGGGCCTGCCGTCGGATCCTGGGATCGGACGCGCTCGAGCTTCGCCAGGTACTCGTCCTCCGTGGGCGCGACGACGCACCAGGTCATCAACGACGTCACCAACGAGTCCGGCGCGCGGCCCGCCGCGGCGACGCCATCGCGAGCCCGGCCGAAACGTTCGCGCACCTCCGCCGGGGAGCCGCCGACGGTGTTGAACTCATCGGCCCACCCGCCGATCAGTCGCTGCATCCACGGACCGACCGTCTTCCCACCCAGCACGATCGGCGGACGCGGACGCTGCACGGGAGCGGGGAGGAACTCGGCGTCCTTCACGTGGTAGTGGCGTCCGTCGAACGTGAACCGTTCCTCGGTCAACAGACCGTGCACGATCTCGAGTTGCTCCTCGAGCATCTGGAACCGCTCGCGTGTCGGCGGGAACGGGAACCCGAACTGCGTGTGCTCCTCGGTCCACCATCCGGCGCCCATGCCGATCTCCACGCGTCCGCCGGAGATCTCATCGACCGTGGCGGCGGCCTTCGCGAGCACCGAGGGGAGGCGGAAGGTCACGGGAGACACCAACGTCCCCAAGCGGATCCGGTCGGTGCGCGCGGCCAGAGCCGCCAGGAGGGTCCAGGCATCCGTGGAGCCGCGGCCGCCGACGCCTTCAGCGCTGAAGTAGTGATCGGATCGGAACAGCCCTTCGAGCCCGAGCCGTTCTGCCGCTTCCGCGAGCGCGAGCCACTGGTGCCACGTCACGCCCTCTTGGCCCTCGACCATCACGCAGGCACGCACGGCGCGTAGCATAGTCGCGCCGTGTCAGCGGAGCGGAGCATCCCGACCGAGCAGCAGCGCGCGATCAGGGCGCTGATCTCCGGCGCGCTCCTGGGCTGGGTGCTTGCGATCCTGGGCCGCCGCCGCGCTCGGTGAACCCCACCCTCCGCTCGGTCAACCCGCGAAGAATCGGCGAAGCGCCTCGGATATGGCCCGCGCGATCCCCGGCACGTCGCCGGCCGTGGACAGGCACGGCTGGATCTGCACGGCCGGCATGCGTGTCTCGCGCAGGATCGCGTCCGTGAGCCCTTCCAGCCAGCCCGACGACCCGGGGCCGCGATCGAGCTCTTCCAGCACCAACTCGGCCAATCGCTTGCCCGCCGGCGAGTGCGTGGAGGCGCTGCCGAAGTAGGCACACACCGGCCCGCCCGCCCGTGAGCCAGCGGAGGCGATCTGGAGCGAGACGCATGCCGTCGCCGACAGCTCGTTCGCGGCGCGCGCGGCCCCGGAGGTACCTGCACGATCGTCCCCCTCGAGTACGACGGGCTTCGCACCCATCGCCGACAGCTCATGGGCGAGGGCCGCGGCGATCCGCCGCTCTGTTGCATCGCCGGCGGGCCCGCCGCCGCCCGCGTCGATCGCGATCACCTGCCCTTCGATCGACGAGCGCATCGCCCGGACCGACTCTGCCTCCCGTACCACCGATCGGCCCGGACCCGACCCCGTCGGGCGCATCCGTTCGAGGGTGGAGATGGTCTCGATACCGACGATGCCGTCGGGTTCCTCACCCACGTTTCGCTGGAACTCCCGAACGGCTCGGTCGGTGAGTGGACCGAAGAGGCCGTCTTCCTTGCCGGCGTCGAAGCCGAGCGAGTTCAGCTTCCGCTGAAGGGCACTGACGTCGTCTCCACGGTGCAGCGGTGAGTGCAGGTAGAGCGTGCGGTCTCCCAGCTGGTAACCGGCCTCCACGAGCTGTCCCCAGGTATCGGGGCCGACCCGGCCGTCGACGCGCAGGCTGCGGCGCTCCTGGAAGCCGCGCACGGCGGCGTCCGTCGACGGTCCGAACGTGCCGTCGAGCTCGGCGAACTCGATGTGCAAGCCGAGCGCGATCAGGCGCTGTTGGATGTCGCGGATCTCTGCGCCGTGGTCGTGCAGGAGGAAGGTACGCACGCGCCAAGTCTCCGCCGCCCCGCCGAGGGCGGCAACCGCGCCGGTGGAGCAGGGGAACCGGAGAGCCGGCTCAGACCACCGGCTGCGGCTCGAGGTGCGGCTCGACGTCCTTCAAGATCGCGTCCTTGGGCTTGGCGCCGACCACCCGCGCGACCTCCTTGCCACCCTTGAACAGGATCAGCGAGGGGATGCTCATGACCCCGTAGGTACGGGTGGCCTCCGGGTTGTCGTCGATGTTGAGCTTCGCGAGCTTCAGGGCCTCGCCCTTCTCCGACGCGATCTCCTCAACCACCGGGGAAACCATGTGGCAGGGGACGCACCACTCCGCCCAGAAGTCGACGAGGACCGGTGTGTCCGAATCCAGGACACTCGCCTGGAACTCTGCGTCGTTCACGTTGCCGATGTTGGCCATCTGGTGTCGCTCCTTTCGAGGCGAACCCGCGCGGGTCGGCGCGAACTCGCCAGGGTTCCAACCTCATCGTGGCGCTGCTGATTCCCGGTCATCCGGCGGCGTGGGCCTCGGCTTCCAGGAACCGTTCGGCGTCGATCGCGGCCTTGCATCCCTGTCCGGCGGCCGTGACCGCCTGACGGTAGATCGTGTCGGTGACATCTCCCGCGGCGAACACCCCGGGCACGTTCGTTCCCGTCCGCGGCTCATCCACCAGGATGTAGCCGTCCTGGAGCCGGAGCTGACCCTCGAACAGCTCCGTGTTCGGGGTATGACCGATGGCCATGAAGACCCCGTCGGTCGGGAACGCGCGCTGCTCACCTGTTCCCGCATCGCGGAGCGTGACGCCCGTGACCGCGTCGTCGCCGTGTATCTCGTCGACGACCGTGTCCCAGATCACGTCGATCTTGGGGTTCGCGAGCGCCCGGTCGACCATGATCGGCGAGGCACGGAACTCGTCCCGGCGATGCACGATGGACACCTTGCTGGCGAACTTGGTGAGGAAGGTGGCCTCCTCCATCGCGGTATCGCCGCCGCCGACCACGACCAGTTCGCGGTCGCGGAAGAAGAAGCCGTCGCACGTGGCGCACGCGCTCACGCCTCGGCCCCGAAGCTTCTCCTCGCCGGGGATATCCAGCCATTTCGCGCTGGCACCGGTCGCCACGATCACCGTCTTCGCTCGCCACTCCTGGTCGCCGGCCCAGACCCCGAAGGGGCGGCTGGAGAGATCGACGCGCGTCACGTGCACCGGCAGGATCTCCGCGCCGAACCGCTCGGCCTGCTTCTCCATCAGCTCCATCAGCTCGGGGCCAAGGATGCCGTCGACGAAGCCGGGGTAGTTCTCGACGTCCGTCGTGAGCATCAGCTGCCCACCGGCGTTCAGGCCTTTGAGCACGAGCGGCGCCAGGTTGGCGCGGGCGGCGTAGAGCGCCGCCGTATAGCCCGCCGGGCCCGATCCGATCACGATCACGTTGCGCGTATCCGTCATGTCGCACCCAATCCTCCCATAGGCGCAAACACCCGCGTATTCCCGGAACCGAAGCGCGCGGTTACAGCTGCGCGGAGGAGAAGGAGAGGATCCCGCAGTCGGTCGTGCCGAAGACCCATACGGTGACGGTGTCGGCCGGCTGACCCGCCCCCGGCCCTTCCGTGAACACCGCCAGGTAGGCGGGCGTGCCCTTGAATCGCGCACGGATGAGGGTCTGGAGCTCACCCTTCTGGTTCGGAGCAGACTTCACGATGCAGGCGAGCGCTTTGCTTGTCTGCGCCTGCGTGCCGAACGCCGTGGCCGGCGCCGAGGCGGTTCCGGCCCCGCTCGCAGCCGGGGCTGGGCTCCGATAGGACGAGGTCAGCGCCGTCAGCGAGGCGTCGTCGAAGTTCACGTGGCGGATCTCGATCGCGCTTGCCGCTGCCAGCGCTGCTCCCTCGCGAGCACTCGAGGCCGCACCTTGGTCCTTCGCTTGCGAGGCTTCGGACGTTGCGCCGCCGCCGTTGCCGATGTGCGGCAGGACCAGCGTGAACACCAACAGTCCGGCGGCCACGGCCGCGGCGACGCCCGCGAACCGGTACCAGCGAGGCGCCCCGCCCGTTGCGAGCCGGGTCCCGCTCGCTTCCTCGAGAGCCCTCGAGGCCACACCCTGGGGCGCCGGCACCTCCGTCAGCGACCGCAGCGCCGTTCGGGCTCCATGAGCCAGTTCGACCTCTCGGCTGCACCTGCTGCACCCTGCGAGATGTGCCTCGACGGCCACCCGCTCCCTTGCGGAAAGGGTGCCCTCGACATAGCCGGCGAGGAGCTCTTCTGGATGCGTCATGGCTCTTCCTCCGACGGCGGGGAGGCGGAGGTCGGTTCCCGGGAAGGGCCATCCAGGCCCATCGCCCGGGCCAATGCGATACGGCCGCGATGGACGCGGGACTTGACGGTTCCGACGGGGACGTCGAGCACTCGAGCGATCTCCTCGTACGGCAGATCCTGGATGTCGGCCAGGACCAGCGTGACGCGATACTCCTCGGGGATCAGTTGCAGCGCACGCGAGACGTCGATCGAATCGACAGTGGCGTCGGCGTGATCGGCGACCGGCGGGCCGGTCTCGGGCATGTAGTCGTCCTCATCGGAGACGAGCCGGAGCATCGGCTGACGGCGACGCTTCCGCAAGATGTCGTAGCAGGAGTTCACGGTCACGCGGTGGAGCCACGTCGTGAATGCAGCCTCGCCACGGAACTGCGAGAGCTTGCGAAGCATGGAGACGAACGCGTCCTGCGTGGCGTCCCGCGCATCCTCGGGGTCGCCCAGAACGCGGAGGGCGATGTTGTACACCCGCGTCTGGTGGCGTTCGACGAGCACCACGAACGCCTGCTGGTCCCCTGCGACGAACTTGCCGACGAGATCCTCGTCGCGTTCTGGCTCGGTCACGCGAGACAACGCTACAGGGCGGTCGGCCCGTTGGTTTCGGTGGCGCTCACCTTGGCGAACTTCTTCGTGAAGCTCAGCTCGCCGGCGAGGATCGTCTTGGCGTCCTTGCGAACGGTGATCGTGACCGCCCCCGTGGCCGGGTCGACCACGCATCCCTTCTTCGCCAGCTTCGCCGACGCGTCGTCCGTCGCGATGGACGTCACGGCCGCCTGGCACGCGGCCGCGATGTCCGTGCTCGCGTGGTAGGTGTTCGCGGCCAGTGTGGATGCATTGCTCGCGACATCGGCGAGCCGGAACTTGGTGAACGCGATCGAGCCGGCGTCGATCGCCGCGACGCCCACGACCACGACGACGACGAGCCAGACGATGATCATCATGCCGACGGCGCCGGACTGGCCGTGCCGGAGTCGATCGTGGGTGCGCGTCATCGACGGAACCTCCTGAGTACCGCGTCCTTCACTTCTTCGGCTTCGTCGATCCTCACGATAAGCGTCGACACCCCGAACACAAGCAAGCCGACGAGAACCCCGGCCGACACCTCCACCAGGCGGCTGAGGTTCCCGACGTCGGATGCGAACGCATGATGGACCCCTTGCGCCGTGAGGAAGGCCGCGCCCGCGGCCAGCAGCGAGGCCGGGATCACTCGAACGAGCGTCGAAAGGATGCGCGCGCCGTCGACCCCTCCCAGGCGTTTGCGCAACACGATCAGGCTCACCACCGTCGCGAACACGTATGAGGTGGCGTGACCGAGGGCGAGGCACCACACGCCCCACCCGAACGACAGGAAGAGGAGGTTCGCGACAACGTTCACGACGGCCGCGCCGACGTTCACGATCGCGGGGGTCCTCGTGTCCTGCATCGAGTAGAAGGTTCGCGTGAGGAGCTGGAACACCGAGAAGAACGGGAGACCAACCGCGAACGCCTGCAGCGCGCGTGCGATCTCCTCGACATCTGCTTGCTGCGCTCGTCCATGCTGCAGCAGCAGCAGCGTGATCGGCACCGCGAGCGCGATGTAGCCGAGCGCCGCTGGAACGATCACCACGATCGTGTCGCGGGTCCCGCGGGAGAAGAACGTCCGCAGCCCGTCGACGTCACCGGCGGCCCATCGGCTCGACATGGGCGGGAGGAGCGCCGTGAAGATGGACACCGCCACGATCGAGTGGGGGAGCTGGAACAGGATGAACGCGCTCGAGTAGATCTGGTAGCCGTCGGGGAACCTCCCCGTGAACACGATGATCACGACGTACGCCAGCTGGTTCGCCACGACGTAGACCACGACCCAGAGCGCGAGCTTGCCGAGGCGACGCACCGCGGGGTGGTTCCAGTCGAACCGGAGGTGCCAGCGGAACCCCAGACGCCGGAGCGACGGCCACAGGGCCAGGGTCATGGCGGCGACGCCGAAGGTCGTGCCTGCGGCGAGGACGGTCTTCTCGGCGAACGTGATGTGCTCCACCGAAGTGGTTCCGTTCCCGACGAGCAACGCGTAGATGCCGAACGTGGCGATCACGGAGAGGTTGTTCAGGATCGGGGCGAACATCGGCGCGGCGAACTTCCGTTCCGCCTGGAGCAACCCCGTCGCCACCGCGCCGATCCCGTAGAAGACGATCTGCGGCATGAACCACCGGAGGAAGAACGTCCCGAGCGCGATCTGCGCCTCCTTGTCGGCGGCGTGGGAGGCCGACAGGTAGAGACGGATGATCTGCGGCGCGAGGATCGCGCCGACGATCGCGACGCCGGCGAGGACCACGAGCGTCAGCGTCAGGACGCGGTCGGCGACCAGCCACGCCTCCTCGCGACCATGGTTCTGCAGCCACTCGACGAAGACGGGCACGAAGACGGACGTGAGGATCCCGCCCAGCACCAGCTCGTAGATGATGTTCGGTGTGGTGTTGGCGGTGGCGTACGTGTTGCCGAGGGCGCTGACCCCGAGGGCCGCCGTCTGGGCGGACAAGCGGAGGTACCCGGTGATGCGCGACAGGGTCGTGCCGACCGACATGACCGCGGTGTCGCGAACGAAGTCGCTGCGCGTGTCGAGCGGAAGCTCGCCCGGATCGGGCTCTAGGTCGTCCGACGTGTGAACAACCTCCTCGACCAAAGACCGACCAAGACGAGCGCTGCCGCTCCCGTCACCAGGAGGGCGATGCGGTTCACGGAGCGCGAGCTGACGTTGAGCGTGGTCTGACGGATGGCGCGCCCGGACGGCGCGCGGAGCACGACCTGGATCGTTCCCTGCCCCGAGGCGAGCGCGGTGGCGTCGAACGTCACGATCTGGTTCGGCTGCGTCAGCGTGACGGTCTGCCGATCACCCCCGGGGAAGAGGAACCGGTTCGACCGCAGCTGCAGGGAGAATCGGATCGGGAGCGCGCCGGGGTCTCCCATCCGCAGCGGGATCGATGCGGTGTCGGACAGGAACGTGAACACCTGGCTCGTGTCGGGGACGGCTCGCGAGAAGACGTCGTGGGTGACCTGGTTCACGTGGTCGATCCACGCCCGCCCGGCGGACTCGTTGCCGAGGTACTCGCCGGACTCCGCGAACAACAGGTCGCGACCGAGCCGGTCGGGCAGGGGTGTCGGCTCCACGAGCATGGATCGGAGCGCCAGGAGATCGCGCCGGGCGTGCTTGATGTCCTCGACGTACACGGGCGAGAAGCGCTCCGTCGGAGGCGAGACGATCGCGCTGGGTGCCGCGGGCGGAGGGATCTGCGCGACCAGATCGGCGGCGGCGACGGGTCGCAGGAACGGGGCCGATGCGAGTCGTCCGAGGACTGCGCCCCAGAACCGGGCGGGAGCTCCCGCAGGCAGCAGCACGCTGATCCCGCGCGGGGACGACGGCACGGGCGCCTCCTGCCAGATCGTGGCGAGCTCGCCGAGCGTCGCTTGAGCGGCTCTGACCGGGTCCGTCAGGAACCCGGCCCGGGAGAGCAGCGCTTGCGTGCCGGCGTCCGGGAGCACCAGGTCGACCGTCTGCCCGCCGACCGCGAGCGCCGCCGTCGGTGGCGGAGCGAACTCGTTCGGCTGAGGAGGACGGTCCACCGTGTCGGCGTCTCCGAGGATCGTGGTTGCCCCGAGCGCGGCGAGCGCGGAGACGGCCGAGTCATCCAGCGCCCCTTCGGGCGGCCGGACCACCGCGGGGGAGGGGACCATCCCCAGGACCTGCTGCACCATGGCGAGTCCCGCCGCTTGCTGAGCGGCGAGATCCGCGGCGAGACCGCTCGCCAGCAGCGAGGGGATGGACGGGGCGGAGAACGGCATCGCCGCGACCTGGATCGACGGGGACGCCACCGTTTGACGGAGCTCCGTCAGCAGCGAGGCCGCGTGGGCCGCGGCGCCTTCACCCGCCGGAACCCGACTGCCGTCAGCTCGCTCGTAACCGTCCGCCATCCGTGAGAGTTCGTCGAGGAGCGACGGTTGGACGACCAGGTCGACCGGGCTGATCTGCTGCCCGCGCGCGAGCCGGGCGAGTGCGGAGACCTCCGCACCCAGTGATCCCGTCGGAGCAACGGATGCCTCGAACGCTGGATCGACCAGCATCCCGTTCGGGTCGAACGCGATGGGTGCCGTCAGCTCGATCGTCGTCGAGATGAGGAGCGGCACCTCCGGATCCCGCACCAGGAAGATCACCGCCGTGTCGACCACGGCCACCTGGGAGCCGCCGCTTCGAAGGTCGATCCGCATCGGGTAGATGAGCGAGTCGCTCCGGCTGATGCCACCAACGGTGGACAGGTCCACGGACGTATGGAATCGGCGCGTCCCGCCGGGCTCGAGCGGGTCGTTCTCGGGAACCGTGACGGCGAAGACCGGGAGCTGGGGTCCCGACGCGAGGGCGGTCTCGTAGGCGGTCCGTGACCGGACGGCCGCACCGATGGTGACCCCGAGCGTGAGGTCGTCGATCGGTGAGGCGCCGGCGTTGTCGGCGCGCACCGCGACATCGAGGACCGGATCCTTCAACGTGTTCGAGGGCGTCTGCGACACGAGCAGGAGGGTGACCGGCACCGAGCTCTGCGCGCGACCCGGCGGGACGGCCGCGACCGTGGTGACCAGGAAGATCGCGAGCACGAAGAGGCCTCGAGCGGCCCGGCGGATGGTCATGACGGCGCCCCATCGTATCGGCAGGGATCCGCCCGGCAGGGTAACGCCGAAGTCAGCGCAAGATCTCAGCAGCGCGCCCGAGGACCTCGCGCTCACCGCGATAGGCGGCGCGCTTCAAGGCTCGCTCCAGCGGGAACCACTGCACGTCCTCCATCTCGTCGTCGCGGTCGCCCGGATCGCCTCCGGTCGCACGCATCAAGAAGAAGTGCACGGTCTTGCGGATCCGGACGTCCTCCCACACGTAGAAGTACCGGGTCTCGCCGAGCGAGACCTCGATCTCCGCCTCGATCCCCGTCTCCTCTCGAACCTCGCGCACCGCCGCTTCCTCCGAGGACTCGTCGGGTTCGATCCCGCCTTTCGCGAGACCCCAGGCGAGCTCGCCCCGTCGCGTACGGCGGGCGGCGAGGACCACCTCGATGCCGTCGGACCCCCGACGGTAGACCACGCCGCCGGCAGACACCTCCGTCCGGGTCTCGGTCTTGCGTGGAGCCTTCCGGGTGGCGCCGCGGCCGGTCGAGGAACCGCTTTGGCTCTTGCTACCGCCCGGCGAGTCCTTGGTCACGCCGTTCGGCGCGCCCGCCGACGCCGGCCGTCGCCGCCTCCTGGGTGGGCGCCCCGCCGTCACGGTTCGCCTCGAGCACCGATCGAGCTCGTCATCGCGGGGATTCTAGGCTCCCGGGAAGTGGTGACGGCAGGTGAGCGTCCGCATGAACTTGCCCCTTTGGGAGACGCACGAACGTGCCGATGGTGTGGTACAGGCACGAACGGCGTGCCGTGCGTCGGCGCGACCAGGAGAGGAGCCGATGGAGATCAACGAGCTGCTCCGGTACGCGGTGGAGCGCGGCGCGAGCGACCTGCACCTCAAGGTCGGCAACGTCCCGTTCATCCGTGTCGACGGAGATCTCCAGCCGACGGCGTTCCCTGCTCTCACGCCCGCAGACACCGAGGCGTTCGGGATGGAGCTGATGTCGGACCACAAGAAGCGGGAGTTCGAGGAGACGAGCGAGGCCGACCTGGGCGTTACGCTCGCCGGCGTCGGTCGTTTCCGGGTGAACGTGTTCCGTCAGCGCGGCGTCGTCGGCCTTGCGATCCGCCGAGTGCGCTCGGAGATCCCGTCGTTCGAAGAGCTCCGCCTTCCGGAAGTCATGCGCACGCTCGCGGACTCACCCCGCGGGCTCGTGTTGATCACCGGGCCTACCGGGACCGGGAAGACGACGACGATCGCGTCCATGATCGGCCACATCAACAACACGCGTCGCACGCACATCGTGACGGTCGAGGACCCGATCGAGGTCGTGCACGACGACGCGCTCTCCATCGTGCAGCAGCGCGAGATCGGTATCGACACGAACTCGTACGCGAACGCGCTCCGGCACGTGATCCGGCAGGACCCCGACGTGATCTTCATCGGTGAGATCCGCGATCCGGAGTCGGCGCTCTCCGCGATCCAGGCCGCCGAGACCGGTCACCTGGTCATCTCGACCCTGCACACGATCGACTGCGTCGAGACGATCAACCGTCTGCTCGACCTGTTCCCGCCCTCGCAGCAACGCGAGGTTCGCTCGTCGTTCGCCGGGTCGCTCCGCGGCATCGTCGCGCAGCGGCTCGTTCCCCGCGCCGACGGCAAGGGCCGCGTGCCGGCCGTCGAGGTGCTGATCAACACCGGCCGCATCTTCGACCGGATCGTCGATCCCGACGAGACCGATTCGATCCCGGAGGTGATCGCCGAGGGCGACTACTACGGGATGCAGACGTTCGACCAGGCGCTGGTGAAGCTCGTGAAGGAAGGGCTCGTCGCGGAAGACGAGGCGCGGCGCACGTCCACGAACCCGCACGACTTCGACCTGGCGCTGATGGGCGTCATGGATCGCCGGTCGTCGATCGCTCAGCGACGCGGTCGTTCCGACGATCTAGGTCGGATCGTCGCTCCCCGACCGGGAGCTCTCCCGCCGCTCGCATCGCGCTCAGCTCCATCGGGTGTCGCCTGTAGCCGTACGGGATCGCCAGCGCGAAGTACACGGGGATGAACAACGGGCCGAGGACGCAGTACTGCTTGATGTGATGCCGCTCGTGGACGGCGAGCCGCCCGGTCACCGGGACCGCCGAGACGATCACGAACCCGACCGTCATCGCCGTGCGATGGAATCGGGGCATCAGCTTCGTCAGGCCCCGAGGCCTCGCATCGAAGATGATCGCGCCGTCGATCCGCGGCATCTGGAACGTGAAGAGCCCCACGATCAGGCCGAGGATGGTGTTCGGCACGGTCCAGCAGAACCCCAGCCAGGTGGGCATCGCCACACGCTACCGCGCAGGTCGGGCGGGGGCGAAGGGTATCGTGACCCGTGATGGCGACGCTGGATGTCGACCCCGTGGCGAAGGAGCTCGGCGAGCGCTTCGGCGAGGCCGGGTTCGAGCTGTACCTGGTCGGCGGCGTGGTGCGCGACGCGATGCTCGGCCGGACCTCGCCCGACATGGACCTGGCCACGTCGGCGAAACCCCACGAGACGACCAGGGTGCTGCAGGGATGGGCCGACGCTCGCTACCACGTCGGCGTCCGGTTCGGGACGGTGGGGGCGCGCAAGGACGGTCGCCTCTTCGAGATCACGACGTTCCGCGAAGAGGTGTACGCGGAGGAGCATCGCAAGCCCGCGGTGACGTTCGCGAAGGACATCGAGACCGATCTCTCGCGGCGGGACTTCACGATCAACGCCATGGCCGTGCGGTTGCCGGACGGCGCGTTCGTCGACCCGTTCGGCGGCGTGAAGCACCTGGCGGAGAAGATCCTGGACACGCCGCTCGAGCCGGAGGTCGCGTTCTCCGACGACCCGCTCCGCATGCTGCGTGCCGCGAGGTTCGTCTCGCAGCTGGAGGTGGAGCCGTCCGAACGCGTCGTGCGGGCGATCACGGAGATGCGCGAGCGCCTGGCCATCGTGTCGGCCGAGCGGATCCGCGCGGAGCTGGACAAGCTGCTGGTCGGGTCGAAACCCTCGGCGGGACTGGCGCTGATCGTCGACACCGGACTCTCCGACGAGTTCCTGCCGGAGCTGTCGGCGCTGCAGCTCGAACAGGATCCGGTGCATCAACACAAGGACGTGCTGCGGCACACGTACGCCGTCGTGGAACGGTGCGAGCCCGATCTGGTGCTCCGCCTCGCCGGGCTGCTCCACGACATCGGCAAGCCGAAGACGCGCGCGATCACCCCCGACGGCGTGCAGTTCCACCATCACGAGATCGTGGGCGCGCGGATGGCGGAGGCGCGGCTGAAGGAGCTGCACTACCCCAACGCGGTGGTCGAGGACGTTCGGAAGCTGGTCGAGCTGCACCTGCGCTTCCACGGGTACGGCGACGGCTGGACCGACAGCGCCGTGCGGCGCTACGTCCGCGACGCCGGCCCGCTGCTCGACCGTCTCAACCAGCTCACGCGCGCCGATTGCACCACCCGAAACGTTGCCCGTGCTCGCAAGCTCGAACAGCTCCAGGACGAGCTCGAGGAGCGGATCGCGCGGCTCGCCGAGGAGGAGAACCTGAGCGCCCTGCGGCCACCGATCGACGGCGCGCAGGTGATGAAGCACCTGGGCATCCCGCCCGGCCCGCTGGTGGGGGAGGCGCTGGCCCACCTGTTCGAGCTCCGGATGGAGCGTGGGCCGATCCCGCAGGACGAGGCCCTTGCGTTGCTCGACGCCTGGGCGCAGGACCGTGACCTGGGGATCTGACCCGGACGACCCGATCCGCCGAACATCCACAGGTTGGCCTGGTTCCGTGCCGATACTGGGTCCGTGGGGAGGAACCAAACGTCGATCGCCGCGCGCATGCGCGCGGCGCAGAACACCGATGGCGGCTTCGGGCCGCGCGCCGGTCTGCCGTCCGAGCCCGAGCCGACAGCCATCGCGACGATCGCGCTCGATGACGCCGGTGGACGAACCTGGCTGAGCTCCCATCAGATCTCCGACGGCTCGGTCCCGTTCGACGCGGCCATCGTCGTGAACGATTCGGCGACAGCGTTCGCCGCGATCGCGTTCGAGGCCGGGGACGGGCGTGAGCGAGCCCTCGACCACGTGGAGGCGACGCAGGCGCGTTCGGTGCGCTCCACCGCCGCGATCCCGCACGACGCGTCGGTGCATGGCTGGGCGTGGACCGAGGAGACGTTCGGCTGGGTCGATCCGACCGCTCGTGCGGTCGTGGCGCTTCGGCTGCTGCGATCCGACGCCCCGGCGATCGAGGACGGCGTGGGCATGCTGCGCGATCGCGAGACCGTTGGGGGTGGGTGGAACTACGGGAACCGGGTGGTGTTCGGCGGCGACCTCTGGCCGTACGCGCAGACGACCGCGAGTGCGCTGATAGCGCTGCAGGGCGCGGATCCCGAGCTGGAGCAACGCGGGCTCTCGACGCTCCGCCGGCTGTGGCGCGACGAACGTGAGGGGGGGCTGTCCCTGGCGATGTCGACCGCCGCGCTGCGTCTGCACGGGGACGCCGACGCAGACGCCTCCGAACGCGCCCTGCTCGATCTCTTCGACCGCACGGCGTTCATGGGCGACGTCGTCACGCTCGCGTGGTCCGCGATCGCGACCGGCCCATCGCTGGCGCGCCTGGAGGTGACGGCCTGATGGCGACCATGGACCGCCGCACCTTCCTCGCGCGGGCCGCGATCGCCGCGGGCGCGGTGGGAGCGGCGACGCTCGTCGGCGAGCGCATCGTGCGACGTCGTGAGCCCCAGCCCTGGGACACAGCCGCGTTCGCCCCTCCGGGGACCGCGCGGGTGGCCGTCCTGGGCGCGACGAGCTACGACGTCGGTCTGGAAGACGTGGTCGGCGAGGGTCTCCGCGCGATCGGCACCGACGTCCGCGGGGCGCGCGTGGTCTTGAAGCCCAACCTGGTGGAGTTCGACGAGAGCACGGCGATCAACACGGATCCGCGCCTGGTGGCGGCCGCGGTCGTGGCCCTCCGACGGCTCGGCGCGGCCGAGATCGTCGTGGGCGAAGGCCCCGGACACCGGCGCGACACGCAGTTCGTGGTCGCGAGCTCCGGGTTGCTGGAGGCGCTCGACGCCGTCGACGCGCGGTTCGTCGACCTGAACACCGACGCGATCGGGCGGGTGCCGCTCCGGAGCCGGTACACGCAGCTGGGCGACCTCTGGCTGCCGCGGACGATCGCCGACGCCGACGTGGTGATCTCGATGCCGAAGATGAAGACCCATCACTGGGCCGGCGTCACGCTTTCGCTGAAGAACTGCTTCGGGTGCGTGCCCGGCCGCGTGTACGGCTGGCCGAAGAACGCGCTGCATTGGGCGGGGCTCGAGCAGTCGATCCTGGACGTCGCCGGCGCTGTTCGCCCCGACTACGCGATCGTGGACGGCATCGTCGGCATGGAGGGGAACGGGCCGATCCAGGGGACGCCGGTCGCCGCGAACGTCCTGGTCTTCGGCGACGACCCCGTGGCGACCGACGTGGTCAGCGCGCGGATCATGGGGTTCGACCCCGAGAAGATCGCGTACCTGGCCGAAGCAGGTCGGTTCCTCGGACAAGGAGACATGGATCGGATACGCGAAGAGGGCGAGGACGTCGACGCGCTCACCACGGACTTCGCGGCGCTTCCGCAGTTCAGCTCGATGAAGGCCTGACCAGCTCACGGGTACGCTTCCCGCATGGTCGACGCCGATCGGGGTCTGAGCTCGGCCGAGGTCGCGGAGCGCCAGGCCCGGGGGCAGGTCAACCTCGTTCCGCGAACGCACACCAGGACCGTCGCGCAGATCGTCCGCTCCAACGCGTTCACGCGGTTCAACGCGCTCCTCGGCGCGATGCTGGCGATCATCGTCGTGGTCGGACCCTTCCAGGACGCGTTGTTCGGGTTCGTCCTCGTCGTGAACACCGGCGTCGGGATCGTGCAGGAGCTCCGCGCGAAGCGAACCCTGGATCGACTGACCCTGCTCACGGCCCCGAGTGCGCATGTCGTCCGGGACGGCGTCGTGGTCGAGGTTCCGGTGGACGGTGTGGTGCTGGACGACGTGCTGGACCTCTCGAGCGGACGGCAGATCGTCGTGGACGGCGAGGTGCTTCTCTCCGATGGGCTCGAGCTGGACGAGTCGCTCATCAGTGGAGAGGCGGAGCCGGTCGCGAAGCAGCCGGGGGACCAGGCGCTCTCGGGCTCGTTCGTCGCAGCGGGCTCGGGTCGCATGGTGGCATCGGCGGTGGGCTCAGACGCCTACGCGTCGAAGCTCGCGCTGGAGGCCAGACGGTTCACCCTCGTGCGCTCGGAGCTCCGCGACGGGGTCAACCAGATCCTACGCTGGGTGACGTGGGCGATCGTGCCGACCGCCGCGCTCCTGTTCTTCAGCCAGCTGCGCCACCATGCCAACTGGCGCCTGGCCGTGTCGGGCGCGGTCGCCGGCACGGTGGCCATGGTGCCCGAAGGGCTCGTCCTGTTGATGAGTATCGCGTTCGCCGTGGCGGTCACGCGCCTGGCCAAGCAGAACGTGCTGGTGCAGGAGCTGCCGGCCGTCGAGGGGCTGGCGCGGGTCGACGTGCTGTGCATCGACAAGACCGGAACGCTCACCGCCGGCAAGCTCGCGGTCGTCGCCGTCGAGCCGCTCGACGGAGATGACCGGTTCGAGCCGGCGCTCGCGGCCATCGCAGCCGCCGACGACCATCCCAACGCGACGATGGCCGCGATCGCGGAGCGATACCCGACGGCGCCGAGCGGTTGGTCGGAAACGGCCTCGGTGCCTTTCTCCTCGGCGCGGAAATGGAGCGCGGTCTCGTTCGCGGATCAGGGCTCCTGGTTCGTCGGGGGGGCCGACGTGTTGATCGAAGGCGACGGGAAAGCGAGTACCCGTGTCGCAGAGGCGGCGGCGGAGGGGGCGCGGGTGCTGGTCCTCGCGCGCGCCGACGGGTTGCCGGAGGACGGCCGGTTGCCAGACTCGCTGCGGCCCGTCGCCCTCGTGGTGCTGCAGGACACGCTTCGACCGGACGCGGCGGAAACCCTCGCGTACTTCCAGGAGCAGGGCGTCACGGTGAAGGTGATCTCGGGAGACGATCCGCGCACGGTGGGCGCGATCGCCGGGCAGCTCGGCCTGGAGGGCGCGGACCGACCGATCGACGCCCGCGAACTGCCCGAGGATGAGACGGCCCTCGCCGAGGCCTTGGAGCACGGGTCGGTGTTCGGTCGTGTCACGCCCCAGCAGAAGCGCGCGATGGTCAACGCGCTGCGCTCGCGCGGCCACACCGTCGCGATGACCGGTGACGGCGTCAACGACGCGCTCGCCTTGAAGGATGCGGACCTCGGCATCGCGATGGGCTCCGGGAGCGACGCCACGCGTGCGGTCGCGCAGCTGGTGCTCCTCGACTCGAACTTCGAGGCGCTCCCCCAGGTGGTGGCGGAGGGGCGGCGCGTGCTGGGCAACATCGAGCGCACATCCGGCCTGTACATCACGAAGACCGTCTACGCCATGCTCCTGTCGCTGGCAGTGGGCGTCGCTGCGTTCGCGTTCCCGTTCCTGCCGCGTCATCTGACGCTGATCGGCGCCCTCACGATCGGCATCCCGTCCTTCTTCCTGGCGCTCGCGCCGAACACCGATCGGTTCAGGCCCGGGTTCGTGAAACGGGTGGTGCGCTTCGCGATCCCTGCCGGGTCGCTCGCGGCGATCGCCACGTTCCTGGCGTACGCGATCGTGCGGCGGCAACCGGGTGTCGACCTGATCCAGGCGCGAACCGCCGCCGTGATGGTGCTGACGTGGATCGGCCTGCTGGTGCTCTCGATCATCGCCGCGCCGCTCAACCGTCCGCGCCTCCTTCTGATCTGGTCGATGGCGGCGCTGTTCGTCGTGTGCGTGACGTTGCCTGCGACGCAGAAGTTCTTCGCGCTCAAGTCACCCGACGACCTGGTGTGGCTCGCGGCGTTCGGGATCGCGGCGATCGTGTGGTCGTTCGCCCGGCTCTTCGTTCCCGGTGAGCAGCCGATGGGCCCCCGTGCGCTCGACGATCGCTCGGAAGGTAGTCCGTAACGGACTAGTTGAGCAGTCCGACGCGGGACGGCGGCCAGATCTTGATGAACGCCTCGCCGATCACCTTGTCGATCGGCACGTATCCCAGACCGAAGCGCGAGTCGAGGGAGTTCCCGCGGTTGTCGCCCATCACGAAGAGCTTGCCTGCGGGGACCGTATGGGCGTCGAACGGCTGGGTCGTCTGCGTCAGGTACGGCTCGTCGAGCTTCTCGCCGTTCACGTAGACGAAGCCGTGCTTGCCCTCGACGACATCGCCCGGCAACCCGATCACGCGCTTGATGAAGTCCTCGTTCTCCGGTTGCTGGAACCCGAGCCCCTGGAACAGCCAGTGGAAGAAGCCGCTGACGACACCCCGGTCGGTCGTCGCCGTGGGATGTGGGTTCTCGAACACGATGATGTCCCCCCGGCGGGGGTCGTGGAAGTAATAAGGGATCTTGTTGACCAAGACACGGTCGCCCTCCATGAGGGTGTTCTCCATGGACGGGCTGGGGATGAAGAACGCCTGGAACAGGAACGTCCTGATGATGAGAGCCAGGACGAACGCCATGATGATGAGCCCCGGCACTTCGCCGAGGAATCCCAGGAATCCGTGTCGGGTCTTTTCCTTGCTCGGTTCCGGTTCCTCGAGCGAGGAGCGCTCTGCCGTCTTCACCGGACAAGCGTACCGGTCGGCGTCCTCACTGGGCGCTTCCGTGGGTCGCGTTCACGGCAGGACGAGCGAGATCTCCACGGCTTTGAACGAGGCCCACACGGTTCCGCCTTCACGGAGCCCGAGCCGGTCGACCGAGCCGAGCGTGATCTCGGCGACGACCGGCGGCGCTCCGGACAGTCGGACCCGGGCGCGTTCGCCCTCGATCGCGATCTCGGCGATCCGGCCCCGCAGCACGTTGCGCGCGGATCCTTCGGGCTCGGAGGTGTGGAGCACCACGTCCGACGGGCGCAGCACGCCGAGCACGCCGTCGAGCGGTTCGAGCGGCAGCCCGTCGGGCCACGGCACGATGACGCTTCCCTCGATCGTCACCACGGATCCCGTGCCGGGGTCGAGCGGCTCGAGCCGGCCCGCGAACAGGTTCACGCCGACCAGGTCGGCGACGTAGGGCGTGCGCGGCGCGTTGCGCAGCTGCTCGGCCGTGCCCGACTGGGTCACTTCTCCCTCCTCCAGCACCACGATGCGATCGGCGAGCGTGAGCGCTTCGACCGGATCGTGCGTGACCAGGACGCGCACGCCGTGGAAGCCGTCGAGCGTCGCGCGGATGAGGGGGCGGAGCTCGGAGCGTGCGCGCACGTCGAGCGACGACGTTGGCTCGTCCATCAGCAGCAGGCGCGGCTCGTGGATCAACGCGCGCGCGATCGCCACGCGCTGGGCCTCACCACCGGAGAGATCCGTCGGGCGCGCATCGGCCCGTGCAGCCGGGAACCCGAGTCGATCGAGGAACGCGCGGGAGCGCTCGCGTGCCTCGTCGGCGCCGACCCCCCGAGCGCGAAGGGGGAACGCCCCGTTCTCGACGGCCGACAGATGGGGGAACAGGAGCCCGTCCTGGAAGACCACCCCGATCGGGCGTTCTTCCGGCGGGACGTGCGTGCGGAGCGCCGCGTCGTCGAGCGTCCGACCGTCCAGCGAGATCGTTCCTTCGTCCGGCGGAAGGAGCCCCGCGAGGCACGAGACGACCGTCGACTTGCCCGAGCCGTTCGGTCCGAGGAGCGCGACGGTCTCACCTTCGCGCGCGTCGAGGGTCGCATGGACCCGGAGCGCGCCGCGGGCGACGACCACGTCGACCGAGAGCGTCATCGCGCGAAGATCCGGTCGCGCATCGCGACCAGGACGACCAACGAGAGGACGACGAGGAGCAGCGAGATGAGGATGGCGGCTCCGGGGTCGGTCTGCCGGGTCTGGTAGACGGCGAGGGGGAGCGTCTGCGTCCGGCCGGCCAGGTTCCCCGCGAACGTGATCGTGGCGCCGAACTCTCCCAGCGCTCGCGCCCACGCCAGCACCAATCCGGCGGCGATCTGCGGCCGGATGAGCGGCAGCGTCACGCGCCGCAGGACGTAGCCACGCGAGGCACCCATGGCGGACGCGGCCTGCTCGAATCGCGGGTCCAGGGACCGGAGGCCGGCCTCGACGGCCAGGATCATCAACGGGATCGACACGAACGTCGTCGCCGCGATCGCCCCCCAGATCGTGAACGTGAGCTGGATGCCGATCCCGTCGAGCCAGCGTCCGACGATGCCGCTCCGCCCCAGTGCCGCGAGCAGGCCGACGCCGCCGACCACCGGCGGCAGCACGAGCGGCAGGATCACGATCGCGCGCAGGAGCGAACGCGCGGGGACGTCCGAACGCGCCAGGACCCACGCGACCGGAGCGCCGAGGATCAGCGAGAGCCCGGCCGCGGCGAGCGAGACGAGGATCGACAGCCGGAGCGCGGTCCATGCGCCGGAGGACGACAGCTCGTGGACCAGGTGTGACCATGGAGCGCGGATCAGGAGCGCCGCGATCGGCAGCGCGACGAGCAGGATGCCGAGCGTGGCGAGCACCGAGATGACGACCGGCGTCTTCCGCCCAGGGGAAGCAGGCATGTCGTGAAGCCTATGACGCCGGCGGGGGCAGGAAGCCGAAGTCCGCGAGGGTCGCCTGACCGTCGGACCCGGTCACGTACGTGACGAACGACTGGGCGAGCTCGGCATGGGTGGACGTCGACACCACCGCGATCGGATAGGTCGCGATCACGTTCACGTCGTCGGGGATCGCCACCGCCGTGACCTGGGGAGCGACGGCGCTCGTCACGTCCGAGACGTACACGATGGCGGCGTCGGCTTCGCCCGCCGTGATCTTCGCGACGACCGATGCGTCGTCCTCCTCGTTGGACACGACGTTGGCCATCACGTCGTTCTTGATGCCCGCGCTCTCGAGGCTCTGTCGCGCGTAGTCGCCGACCGGGACGCCCTCGGCGGCGAGCACGACCTGCACACCGGGGTCGGCCAGGTCCTGGAGGCTCGTGATGTTCGCGGGGTCGTCGACAGGGGTGATGATGACCAGCTTGTTCTGCACGAAGTCGGCGCGGCCCGAGACCCCGACCTTGTCGCTCACCTCGTCCATGTAGGTGCCGCTCGCCGACGCGAACACGTCGGCCGTTCCCTCCGATTCGATCGCTGCCGCCAGGTCGCTCGACGATCCGAAGTTGAGGGTCACGGTGGTGCCTGGGTTCGCCGCCTCGAAGTCGGATCCGATCTGCGTGAACGCCGCAGTGAGTGAGGACGCCGCGAACACGGTGAGGTCGGTGGCATCGGCGGGTGAGCTGCCGGCTGCGGTGTCGTTGCTGGAGCCGCAGGCGACGAGCGCGAGCGTGAGGCAGATGAGTGCCATGACGAGTCGTGTCGACCGCATCCTTCGAACCTCTCGCGACTGAGGTCGGCAGGATACGCGGTTCAGGTGTCCATTCGCAAGGTAATGATGGCGATACGGTGCCAGAAAGCTAGGTTCACTCGGGTAGGTTCACCATCACGCTGGTGGCCTTGACCGTCGCGACGGCCTCCATGCCCGGCTTCAAGCCGAGCTGATCCACCGCCTCGCGCGTGATGAACGCGAGGATGCGGTGCGGGCCGGCCTGGATCTCCACCGTCGCCGAGAGCTTGTCGCGTTTGATCTCCGTGATCACACCGCGGAACCGGTTGCGCGCGCTTCCCGCGGCGATCGGCTCCTGGCTCCGATCGGCGGCGAGCAACCTCGCCACCTCGGTCGCCGGCACCAGGCGTTGACCGCCGGCCGAGCGCTGCGTCTTCAGCTTCCCGTCACGCTCCCAACGCCGGAGCGTCTCCACGCGAACGCCGAGGGCCTCCGCCGCCTCACCGATCCGGTACGTATCCGCCATCGCGGCAGATGCTACTCGCATGTAAACGCATGGCTCTCCAGGTTCCTCTGTCCTATGAGGAGTGGAGCCCGTGGGTGTTGCGACGATGCCGGCGAACCTGGAGGGTGTGGCGTCAAGGATGACGTCGAGCGAGCGGGCGCACAACTTCGAGGCGTTGTTCCGCGACGACGGTCCGGGCCTCTGGCGTGCGCTGTACGCCTATTCGGGCGGACGGCGAGACGTGGCCGACGAGGCTGTCGCCGAAGCGTTCGCGCGGGCCATCGCGTACGAGCGAGGGATACGCGACCCGCTTGCCTGGATCTACCGCACGGCGTTCCGGATCGCGGCCGAGGAGATGCAGCGCGATGGATCGCGATCGGTTGGGTCGGAGGCGGCGGTTGAGCCGCCGGAGCTGGGCGAGCTGTTGGACGCCCTGAGGCGACTCTCGCCGAACCAGCGCGCCGCGATCGTCCTTCGGTTCGAAGAGGGACTCGGCGTCGAAGAGATCGCTCGTCGGATGGGGATCGTGGCGCCGACGGTTCGCGTACACATCCATCGAGGAAGGAAGCGCCTCCGCGAGCTCCTGGGGACGGAGGAGGCCGGCGATGGCTGAGCGATGGCAGCGTGAGCTGAAGAAGCTGCGGCACGCCGAGCCGCGCGTCGACCTGTGGGCGCGCGTGGAAGAGGGCCCACACGGGTCACCGCCGGCGATCCCGGGTCGTCAGCGACTGCTCGCCGCGGGAGTCGCCTTCGCGGTGTTCATCGCCGCGGGATTGTTCGCATGGAACGTCATGCGACCCGCGAGGACGGTGGTGGTGGGTGACGTCCCGATCGCCGCTCGGGGTCCGGGAGACCTGGTCGTGACGCTTCGCGCTCCGACCCAGCCGTCGACCGAGGCCGACCTTCACCTGCCGACGGCCGTGTTCCGTCTCGGGGACGCCGAGACGAACATCCCGACGCAAGGGATGACCGGCTGGCCGGACATCCCCGTGGCTGGTTTCAACCAGCCGCTGTACTCCCTCGACTTCACCGTGCCGGCGGGTACGCGCCTCGCGATCGACGGCGATGCGACCTCGGCATCCGCGCGCGTCCGGAACGGGATGCCCATCCAGTCACCGACGCAAGAGCTCGACTTGTCGAACGGCTCGGCGATCCTTCCCTCGAACCCTGGGCAGTACGTGATCGACCTGACCGGCGATTGGGCGGAAGGAACCGCGACGTTCACCGCCAGCTTCGAGATCGTCGCGTCCGACGCCCCAACGCCGCAAGCGTCGACCTCGCTCGAGCGCGAGTCGATCGTCGTCTCCTACCCGAGCGGCTGGACACTCGCCTCTGAGATCTTGACCCCCCACCTGGCCGATCCACGAGAGATCTTCGCTCTCGGGACGTATCCGCTCAGACCGGGAGGAACGAGTTGCGCGCAGTATCCCGTGAACGCGATCGAGGACCTCGGCCCGTCGGACGCCCTGATCTGGTTCGCGGAGAGGAAGCAGGTATCCGCAGACGTTTCGACCCGTCCGAACGATTTCCAGACGTGGACGGCAGCGTCGACGGCGGACGATTCGGAAGGTTGCCTGTCCGATCCCAAGGACTTCGTGCATCACTACGGAGAGTTCTCCGACGCCGGCAGGGTCTTCGATCTCTATGTTGCCTACGGAGCGTCGATCTCACCGGCGACATCGTCCGAACTCTGGGGCATCTTGGACGGCATGATCATCAACGCGTCGAACGGCGGGTGAGCGTGGGCGGCTAGACCGCGAACCGCACGTGGAGGATGTCGCCTTCGCGGACGACGTAGTCCTTGCCCTCCACGCGGATCTTGCCGTGCGCCTTCGCGGCCTCCATCGATCCCGCCGCCACCAGCTCGTCGTAGCCGATGACCTCGGCCCGGATGAACCCGCGCTGCAGGTCGGTGTGGATCACCCCGGCGGCCTCGGGGGCGGTGGCGCCGCGGCGGACCTCCCACGCGCGCGTCTCGTCCTCGCCGGTGGTGAGGAACGTGATGAGGTCGAGCGCCCGGTAGCACGCCGCGATCACCTTCTCCAGGCCGGGCTCCTCCACGCCGAACTCTTCGAGCAGCGCCCGGGCCTCATCGGCGTCCATCTCGGCCGTCTCCGCTTCGATCGACGCGAACACGCCCACCGCGCCGGCCAAGGTCGGCGGCACCTCGGTTCCCTCTTCCAGGTTCGCCACGACGATCTCGGGCTTCAGCGTGAGCGGTGCGATCCCGCGGAGCTCGGCCACCACCTCGGGGTCGAGCTTCGCGTCGCGCAGCGGCGTCTCGGACTCCAGCGCCGCGTGCGCCGCCTGCAACGCCGTGACCTCTGCCGTCGTCTTGCCCTTCGCGCGCTTCTCCGCCTTGTGGAGTGCCGAATCCACGACCGACAGGTCGGCGAGCAGCAGATCGCCGCGAACGGTCGCGAGCTCCTCGGCCGGCTCCGCGTCGGCGCCGAACGACCGGATCACCAGGGCGAGCGCCTCGACCTCACGCAGCTTCGCGATGCCCTGCGCCGAGGACACCCCGCCCGGCACGTCGACGAACCGCACCTGGGCGGCCACGGTCTTCTCGGAGCGCTCCATGTCGGTGAGGACGGCGAGCCGGGGATCGGGGACGGGCACGACCGCGACGTTGGCCTGACCGCCGTGCGAGCCCGAGCGGGTCAGGGCCGTGAAGAGGGTCGACTTCCCGGAGAACGGCACGCCGACCAGCCCGATGTCCTTCACGCACGGCGAGCGTATCAGCCGGTTGCCGCCAGAAGGACCGCAGATCCGGTCCGGACGGCGTCCCCGGCCGGAGGGGCCGATATCGGCCGTTCGGCGAGGAAACTTCGGCCGTTCGGTCAGTGCTGCAACGGTCGACGCATTGCCGATGTCACATACGAGACCAGGCGGTGGCGGGGTGCCGCCAGACCCACCCCGCCCCGCCGGGTCCTCTTATCGGTCTGGTTGGTGTGGCTCATAACGGTCTGGTCATCGTGCGGACGGGCAGGGATCCGACGGCCCCGCCCGTCCGCCGTCTCATCCACCCGTCGGCAACGGCACGAGGCCGGGGCGGATGCCCCGGCCTCGGGTGGTTCTCCGCTCGATCCTGCCTACGACTTCGTCGCCCAGAAGATCTTCGCGATCTCGTCGACGGCGTTCAGCAGCTCCTGACCCTGCGCGGGGTCCTCGCTCTTCTTGGACGCGCCCGCGAGCTTGGTCGCGTTCCAGAACTTCTCGTGCAGGTCGGGGTTCGCCTCCAGGTGCTCGGGCTTGAAGTAGTCCGTCCACAGCACCCACAGGTGATGCTTGACCAGGTCTGCGCGCTCCTCCTTGATCGCCACGGCGCGGTCTTTGAAGATCGGGTCGTCCGACCCCTGGTACTTCTCCTGACAGGCCTTCACCGACTCCGCTTCGATGCGCGCCTGCGCCGGGTCGTACACGCCGCACGGAAGATCGCAGTGCGCGTGGACGATGCGCGTGGGCTTGAGCAATCCTTCGAGGATGGACATCCCGCCTCCTTCTGATGGGCCAACTCTGGAAACCTATCACCGAGGTCGGAAACCGTTCTTCGGCATCGGTGCGTCGGTGGTCGTCGCGGCAGGAGTTGTGTGGGCATGTCTGCGCTGGAAGCCATCACGCGTGCTGATCGAGGGCGGCAGCATGGCGCCGACCCTGGTGCCGGGCGATCGGGCCCTGACGATCCCGATCCACCGTCCGACGATCGGCGACATCGTCGTGGTCGAACACCCCGATCGTCCCGGCTACGAGATGGTGAAGCGCCTCACCGCCGCTCCGGGCGATCGCGTGGGAGAGCGCACGCTCGGCCCCGACGAATGGTGGGTCGAGGGGGACTTCGCGGCCGCCTCTACCGACAGCCGCCGGTTCGGCCCCGTGCACGCGAACGGATTGCTGGGCAAGGTCGTGCTCATCTACTGGCCCAAGCAACGGCGCGGACTCGTGTAGGGCTCACGGGATCACGAGGGCACCTCTATGCTCGGGTCGTGCGCCCGTCCGGTCGGACCGTCGTCGCGCTCATCGCGCTCCTCACCCTCTTCGGTTCGGCGTGCGACCGAACCGCCGATCGCGCCTCGACCTCTCCGCACCCGTCGCCGTCGGCCGAGCCGAGCGAGGGCGCGACCCGCGGCGGAGAAGGCGATCAAGAAGGTGAGACGGAAGACCAGGACGCCGACCGGATCGACCGGCACGGGGTCGCCGCTCGCACGGGTCCGGTCCGTCACGAGCCGACGCCCGGCTGGCGCGGCGCGACGTTGTTCGGTCGGGCGAACGACTGGGAGCCGGCGACGGCCGCCGACCCTTCCGCCCCGTACGTGTACGTGCTGACGACGCGGTACTCGGGCAAGGGACCGCTGCCGTGCGCGTCGTGCGATATCCCGGCGATGGCGTTCCGGGCGTCGAGCGACGGCGGTCGGACGTTCGGTCCCGTCCGGTACCTCCAGCCGAACATCCCGGGCGGGCAGTTCGACCCGCAGCTCGCCACGGACGGCGCCGGTGACGTCCTGGCGAGTTGGATGGACGGGAAGTCGCGGATCATGTTCTCGAAGTCGACCGATCACGGGCAGACGTGGACGCCCGCTCGGGTCGTGTCCCACGGAGCCGGGTGGGGCGATCATCCGTGGCTCGGCGTCAGTCCCAACGGCCTGCACGTCTATATCGGCTTCAACCACGCGGCGAGCTGGGTGGCGCAGTCGCACGACGGAGGTGCCACCTGGCTGCCGGCGCAGCAGGTCAGCACCGAGGACCGCTACTACTTCGCGAACGGCACGGCGGTGACGGACGACGGGAACGTGGTGATCTCGACCGCGAGCTACGCGTTGCCGTACTCGACGGTCGGGCGCCGGGCGCCGATCCAGGTCGAGGTCGAGCGGTCCACCGACGGGGGTGCGACGTTCGACTCGACGATCGTCGACACCGTCAAACAGCCTCGCGGCTGCGTGAGCGACGGGTGCCCCTTCGGTCACTACGGCGGGCACGCCGTGATCGCGCTGTCCGGGGACACGCTCGTGCTCGCGTACGACGGCGCGGTCCGCGCGGGTGGGGACCAGTACCTCTGGGCCCGCCGTTCGACTGACTTCGGCGATACCTGGTCCGCGCGCGAACAAGTCTCCGTGAAGACGCCCGGCGTGGTGGCGATGAACGCCGGGATCACGGCCGGAGCCGACGGCGAGGTTCGCATCGCGTGGCAGGACAGCCGCAACGGTCCGTTCCGCTGGAACACGTTCGTGCGCGCGTCGCACGACGCGGGCGCGTCGTGGGATCCGGCGGTCGACGTCTCGGACGTGCGGAGCGGTTTCGGATACCTCCATCCACGTGGCTATGACGCCGACTACGGCGACTACATGCAGGTCGCGCTGACGTCCGAGGGCTCGACGTTCGCGGTGTGGGGCGCGGGGTTCGGATACGCCGGCCCCGGCGGCACCTGGTTCAACGTCGAAGCGTGATCACCGGCACGGCGCCCGAGAGGTCCGTCCCACCTATCGTTCCGCGGACCGCGGATAAGGTTGAAGGTGATGCGCGCCGACCTTGAAGGGATGCAGGAGACGCCCGCTCGACCACCCCTTCCCCTGCCACCTCGCCCGGACCTGGGCGGCATGTTCCCGCCGGGCCTGGATCATGTGCTGGGGACCGATTTCTACGTGCCCGAACCGCGCCGATCCTCGCGGATGGTTCGGATCCTGGCGATCATCACGCTCGCCTGCGTGGTCGCGAGCGTGGCGCTTCCACCGCTCGTGCACGCGTGGGAATCCGGTCAGCGGAGCCACGAGTTCACGTTCATGGCGACGATCCACGGTGCGCCGGTCCGCTGGAACCCGTGTGAGCCGATCCACTACGTGGTGAACCTGGGTGCGGCGCCTCCGGGGTCGCTGCAGGACGTGCAGGACGCCGTGCTCCGGCTGTCGGGCGCGACGGGGATCGCGTTCACGTACGACGGGCTGACCGACGAGGTCCCGACGCGGTACCGCGACGTGTATCAACCGAACCGGTACGGCGAACGTTGG
Organism: uncultured Actinomycetes bacterium; assembly: GCA_963736335.1. Classification (GTDB taxonomy): domain Bacteria; phylum Actinomycetota; class UBA4738; order UBA4738; family HRBIN12; genus JBBQVZ01. Next base: position 1,059,875 of record CAVTOC010000006.1, read on the forward strand.
GCGCCCGTCCTCATCGGCTGGGTCGATCCGCGGACAAGCACCTTCGACTTCGATCCGGGCGGTCGCGAGGCAGCCGGTGTAGCCGGTCCGCTCTATCCCGACCCGGGGCCGGCCACGATCTATGTCAGCGGCGTCGTCGCGATCAACGTCGCCGATCCGAACCCGCCGGGGTTCGCGTTCCCGGGGGCGCAGGGGCCGGTCGTGATGCACGAGCTCGCCCACGTCCTGGGTCTTGGCCACATCAAGGCCCAGGGCGAGCTGATGGAGCCGTCGGGTGGCGGCGTCACCGACTTCGGTCCCGGAGACCTCGAGGGGCTCAGCGAGCTGGGACGTTCGGCGGGCTGCCTCACGACCCCGCCTCCACCATCCGGCTAACGTCATCCCGGATGGAACGGCTGATCTTCGAAGGTGAGCTCTTCTCCGTCGGATCGTTCCGCGCCGTCCGGGGCGACGGTCTGTGGGCCCGGCCTCTGCGGACGGGGGAACGGGGATCGCTCCTGGTCTTCCCGAAGACCGCCGTTCGCATCACCCAGTTCGGCGTCGACTCGGTCGTGGCGAACACGACCAACGTGATCCTGTACGACCCTGGTCGCGAGCATCGCCGTGACGTCGTCGACCCGGCCGGCGATCACTGCGTGTTCATCGGGCTCGCTCAGGCGCAGCTGGCTCAGGTGGCGGCATCGATCGCTCCCGACGCCGGCTCGCACGATCCGGCCACGTTCTCGTTCCCCGGCATGTTCGCGCCGGCCGACCAGCGGACACTGTTGTTGGAGCGCCAGGTCGAACGATCGCTCGCCTCAGGATCTGAGGATCCGCTGTTCGTCGAGGAGAGTCTCTGTAGCATCGTCGAGCGAACGATGCAGGCAGGCTACAGACTGTGGAACGGCGACGATCCCTCCCTCAAACGTGCGACGGCACGAACGCATGCGGAGCTGGCCGAGGCGGCCGCGGAGGTCCTGTCGAGATCGTTCCGCGAGCCTCGGACGCTGTCTGACCTTGCCCACGAAGTCTTGACGTCCCCGTTCCACTTGGCGCGCATCTTCCGCATGCGAACGGGCTGGTCCCTGCATGGCTATCGGACCCAGCTGCGCCTTCGTTCAGCCCTGGATCGCCTCTGCGAGCCCGGCGTGGACCTGACCGACCTGGCGCTCGAATCAGGATTCAGCAGTCATAGCCATTTCACGGATGCCTTCCGCGACGCGTTCGGCGCGGCGCCCTCGAAGATCCGGAAGGTCGCCCGTGGCGCGGATCTCCGCGAGATGCGCACGTTCCTGGAAGTTCGGCTTCATCCGGGCCCGTAGGGATAGGTGACGCCGCGCGTCGCGGCGGATGGAGGCCCGTTCCCATGATCCGCTCCCGCACCCTCTGCGTCTCGGTCTCCTTGATGTTGGTTGCCTGCGGCGGGGCGAGCGCGACGGGTCCTTCGACGCCGTCAACCGCGGCGTCCCGCGCATCGGGTTCCCCGACGCGGGCGGTGCCTTCAGGTGTCGACGCCGTCGTCAGGGTCGGACCCGCTCCGTGCGCGGCGACGGAAGCCGCGGGCAAGGTCTGGATCACACTGATGGCGTCGGGAGTGCTCGCGGCCGTCGACCCCGCGTCCAACGCGGTCGACACGTTCCATGTCGGCGGGGACCCGTGCGGGATCGGGCAGGCCGACGGCGACCTGTGGATCGCCACCGTGCAGGGAGAAGAAGTGCTCCGGTTCGATCTCGCGCGAAGTGCCGTGGTCGACCGGGTGAGCCTCGGCGACCAGATCTGGGATCTGCAGGCCGACAACCACGGGGTCTGGGTCGCCCTGCGCTCGAAGGCCGAAGTCGTCCGGATCGATCCGTCCGACGGGAAGATCGTGGCGAGGATCGCGGTGGGAGGGTCGCTGTCCGGCCTGGCGATCACCCCCGACGGTGTGTGGGTGGCGGACGAGTTGGGGGATCGCGTCGTGCGGATCGACCCCGACACCAACCGCATCGCCGTCGACCGGCACATCGGAGGGTTCGCGGCGGAATGGTTCGGGTCCGATGCGGATCAGCTGTGGGTCGCGTCGATGGAAGGCGAAGTCGCGCGGATCGACGAACGAACGGGAGACGTTCTCGACCGCGTGCATGTTCCGGGAAAGCCCCTGGACCTGGACGTCGCCGGCTCGACGGCGTGGGTCCCCGCGAACCAGACGGGCGTGCTGTGGACCATCGACGTCGGCACCGGCAGGGCGGTCAAGGGCCCCACCCTCGCGAGCGGGATCTACGTGGCCCAGGTGCTCGCCGGAGCCGTGTGGGTCCTCAACTACTCGGGGACCGAGGTGTACCGCCTTCCCGGTTGAGCTTGCCCCAAGCGCCTCACCGCGGGTAGGCTGTTGCACCTGCAAATGATCTGCACACGCGAACTCGGCACCGTCGCGGCCATGATCCCGGACCGCATCTGCTGTTCCTGCTGACCACAGGGAACAGCTCTCCTCCCGCGCCCACTCCCCGACCCTCCTGGAGGTTCCTCCGATGGATGTCATCACCCGTACCGTCGACGCCCGAGGTCAATCGTGCCCCGGCCCCCTCGTCACCCTCGCCAAGGCCTTGAAAGACTCCGCGCGGGGCGACTTGCTCGAGCTCCTCGCCACCGATCCCGGATCCCGCTCCGACGTGCCCAGCTGGGCGACGATCAGCGGGAACCAACTGCTGGAGGCGGACGAACCCGAGGACGGCACGTTCCGCTACGTGGTCCGGAAGGCGTGAGCCCGATGGCCGAGGGGTCGACCGACGAGCTCACGCAGCTTCTGGATCAAGCAGCGCGCACCGACGGCGGTCTGAACAAGGAGAACAAGATCACGATCATCGCGTGGGGCGGGGACCTCGACCGCATCTGGCCCACGCTGATCCTGTCGACGACCGCCGCGGCCTCCGGTATGGAGGCGAGCGTCTTCTTCACGTTCTGGGGCCTGTTCACGTTGGTGAAGCCCGGCGTCCGTATCACCGGCGACAACTGGATGCAGAAGATGCTGTCGGTGATGAACCCGGGGAACCCCTCGAAGGCCAAGCTCAGCCGGTACCACTTCGCCGGCGCCGGGCCCGGCATGATGAAGAAGCTCGCGAAGGACTACAAGACCCCGCTCCCGTCCGAGCTGCTCGAGATGGCGCAGGACATGGGCGTGCGGCTGATCCCGTGCCAGATGACCATGGACCTGCTCGGCCTGAAGCGCGACGACCTCATCGACGGGCTGGAGGAGCCGATCGGCGCGGCCACCGCCCTGCTCGAGATGAAGAACGCCGCCATCCAATTGTTCATCTAGCTCCCAGAGGGTGAGCCGGTAGGCTCGGCGCCGTGCGTCGAGAGACCAGTGGGCGCGTGCGCCTCCGAACGATCGCCCGCGAATGGGGTCGCATCGGGTGTATCGGTTTCGGGGGACCGCCGACACACATCGCGCTCCTACGGAAGCTGTGCGTCGAGCAGCGAGCGTGGTTGTCGGCCGGGGAGTTCGAAGACGCGATCGCCGCGACGAACCTGCTCCCCGGTCCGGCGTCGACGCAGCTCGCCATCTTCTGCGCCTGGCGGCTCCGCGGGCCGATCGGGGGATCGTGGGAGGGATCTGCTTCATCCTCCCGGGTCTCGTCGTCATCCTCGGGCTCTCGGCGGTGTTCCTCGCCACCGACCCACCTCGGTGGGTGTTGGGGGCGGCGGCCGGAGCAGGCGCGGCCGTGCCGGTCGTGGCCGTCCACGCAGGGGTGGGATTGATGCCCGCCAGCTGGCGTCGCACGGGAGAGCGCCGAGCCAACAGGGCTCGGTGGCTGCTCTATCTCGTTGCGGGAGCGGTGTCGGCGGCCACCGTGGGCGCGCGTCTCGTGCTCGTGCTGATCGTCTGCGGGGCGATCGAGGTCATCGTCCGTCCGCGATCTGGTCCCCCCGCGTCTCGGCGATCGGCGGTGGGCCTCGCCCCGCTGGCGACATCGAGCGTTGCGGTGGGCGGCCTCGCCGCCCTGGCGTGGGTGGCGTTCAAGGTGGGCGCGCTCTCCTACGGCGGCGGCTTCGTGATCATCCCGCTGATGCAGCACGACGCCGTCGAGGCCTACCACTGGATGACGGGTTCCCAGTTCCTGAACGCGGTGGCCCTGGGCCAGATCACCCCCGGTCCCGTGGTTCAGACCGTCGCCGTCGTCGGCTACGCCGCCGCCGGGTTGGGCGGCGGCCTGCTGGCGGCGCTGATCGCGTTCACGCCGTCGTTCGTCTTCGTGCTCGCAGGCGGGCGCCACTTCTCCCGGCTCCGTTCCAGCCCGGGGATCCAGGCGTTCTTGTCCGGCGCCGGCCCGGCGTCGATCGGGGCCATCATGGGCGCGGCGATCCCGCTCGGCCTCGAGCTCAACCATGCGTGGCAGCTCGCGATCCTGGCACTCGCCGCGGTCTGGCTCCTGGGGTTGCGCAAGAACACCGTGATCACGTTGATGGGAGCAGGCGTCCTGGGGATCATCGCGGCGTTCGCCGGCGCCCCCCTTCGATGATCCGGCGCGTCAACCCGTGCGGCGTGCGGTGATGTTCAGTCGGACATAGTCGATCACCGGTTCGGGCATCCGGGACGCAACCTCGTTGACGAAGCGCGTGCGTTCGTCCTCGCCCATGCCGTCGACGATCCCACCCAAGCACACGGTCTCCAAGAACGCTTCGAGATCCTCGGGAGGGATCGGGGCGGGCTCGTCGTTCAGCCACGTGTCGATGTCGTCGAAGCCGGCCGCCTCCAGCCGGACCCGGGTCTCCTCCGCCGTGGCGAACGTCTTCCCGCCGCCGAACGTGTGACCCATCCCCGAGATGATCCGTTCGAGCGACGAGATGTTCCCGGCCCCTCCGCATTGCGCGACCAGCTGTCCGCGCGGACGCAGCACCGAGGCGAGGTTGCGGAACAGTGAGGGATGGTCGGTGATCCAGTGGAACGTCGCCGTGGACAGGATGGCATCGACCGGTCCATCGATGGGGAGGGGCTCGGTCAGGTCGGCAACGACGAGCTCGACCCTCGGCTGCTCCGCGAACCTGACGCTCGCCTCCGCGATCATCGCGCTCGACCCGTCCAGGGCGATCACCCGTCCGTGGGGCAGCCGCTCCAGGAGGAGCGACGTGACACGGCCCGTCCCACAGCCGGCGTCGAGCACGCGCTCGTGACCGTCGAGCTCGAGCCGATCGACCACCACTCGTCCCCAGCGCGTCTGGGGTGCGGAGAGACGTTCGTAGGCCGTGGCGTCCCACTCCCGCGTCATGCGCGGAGGCTACCGGACGCTCAGCGGTCCTCGTCCTCCGGTCGGGTGTCCTCGAGGTCCGGAACGACGATCTCCGGGAGACTCGCTTCGCGGATGACGACCTCGATCCCCTCCGCTTCCGGGATGACGACCTCCACGCCCTCCGCTTCCGGGATGACCAGCGGCTCGCGGAGCGAGGCACGATCCGTCAGGAGCGATCGGTACCACCCCGGCTCGTACGAGAACGCCAGGCACTCGGGACAATCCGGATCCGTGCCGGGCTCGTGAGCCGCGTGGTCCATCCGAAGAGCGTACGACCGCGGGGGACCCCGAGCCACGACCTCGCGGATCCGGGGCGGGGCCGGCCAGATGGTACGTGACACTAGTTAGTGTGGCGTACTATCATCGGGTCCATGCCGACCGCTCCCCCCGCGACCGACGTCGCCGATCTCGCCTCCCGGCTCCGTCTGGGCGTGACACGTCTCGCCCGCAAGCTTCGGCGGGAGGCCGACACGGGTATCACCCCCACCCTCCTGGCCGCGCTCAGCACGATCGAGCGCCACGGACCGATCACCGCCGGATCGCTGGCGTCGCACGAGCAGGTCGAGAAGCCGACGGTCACCCGCCTGCTCGCCGTCCTCGAAGAGCGGGACATGATCGATCGAACGCCCGACCCGCTCGACGGACGGGTGACGTGGGTCCAGATCTCGGCGTCGGGCCGGAAGGTGCTGCAGAGCACGCGTCGTCGCAAGGACGGGTACCTCGCCAAGCGGATCAAGGGCTTTGTCGCTCGACGAGCAGGCGACGCTGGAGCGCGCGGCGGAGATCCTGGACCGGCTGGCGGAGGAGGACCGATGACCCGCGTCGGCCTCGCCGTCCACCGGACGTTCCATTCCTTGCACACGCGCAACTTCCGCCTGTACTTCATCGGGCAGGTCGTCTCCGTGACCGGCACGTGGCTGAACGCGACCGCGTCCGCCTGGCTGGTCCTGCGCCTGTCGAACAGCGGGTTCGCGCTCGGCCTCAACACCGCGCTGACGTTCCTGCCGATCCTGCTGGTCGGGGCGTTCGGGGGCATGCTCGCCGACCGCTACGACAAGCGGAAGATCCTGATCTCGACCCAGGCCGCCTACGCGATCCTCGCGCTCACGCTGTTCGTCCTGGCCTCCACCGACGTGGCGCAGCTGTGGATGGTCTACGCGCTGTCGCTGGGCGCCGGACTCGTGACCGCGCTCGACAACCCGACCCGCCAGAGCTTCTACATGGAGCTGGTCCCCGAGGACGACCTCACGAACGCGGTGAGCCTCAACAGCGCCGTGTTCATGGGCGCGCGGATCGTCGGCGCCTCCGCAGCGGCACTGGTGATCACGACGATCGGCCTGGCCAACTGCTTCCTGATCGATGCGTTGTCCTACGTCGCGGTGATCGGTGCGTTGCTTGCCATGCGCACGAAGGATCTCCACGGCCGGGAAGGGCGGAAGACCGGCGAGCGCGGCAGCGTCCGGGAAGGGTTCCGCTACGTGTGGAACACACCCGAGCTCCGGCGGCCGCTCGTCCTGATGACGATCGTGTTCACGTTCGCGTTCAACTGGGCCGTGCTCCTGCCGCTGCTCGCGAAGCGCACGTTCGAGGGCGACGCCGCCACGTTCGGCATCATGTCGGCGCTCACGGGAGCGGGCGCGTTCGTGGCCGCGCTCATCATGGCGAACCGATCGAGCAGGTCGTCGGTCCCCGCTCCGGACTTCCGCCGGCTGTCGACGTGGTCGATCGCATCGGGGATGGCGCTGTTGTTCACCGCCGTCGCGCCCACGCTCGGTGTCGCCTACCTGTCGATGCTCCCGCTCGGTCTCACGGTCATGATCTTCATCATCAGCGCCAACTCGATGCTGCAGCTGCGGTCGTTGCCCGAGTACCGGGGACGCGTGATGGCCCTCTACGGGATGGTGTTCCTGGGGAGCACGCCGATCGGCGCCATCATCACCGGATCGCTCGCCCAGAGCATGGGCGCGCGCGCCGGTTTCGTCCTGGGTGCGGTGTCGGCGCTCGCCGCGGGGATCGGCGGGCTCTGGTGGAAGTCGCGCAGGCCCGCCGCGACCACGGTCCCCCAGGATGTCTTCGCGGACCAGCAGCTCACCGCCTGACCGTCAGGCCGTCCCGCCTTCGGCTTCCCGGTCGATCCGCCAGGTGCCGCCCGGCTCGACACGGCTCACGTCGATGACCGAGCCGTCCTGGAGCGACAGCCGGAACCGCCGCATCCTTTTGCCGTCGCGTTCTTCGTTCCAGGAGCGCACGACCTCGACCGGCTCCTCGACGCCCCCCCACGCCAGCGCGCGCGGCCATTCCTCGGCCTTCGCTCCCTCCGAGAAGCGGATCACGATCTCCGGCGTCCGTCCGATCCAGCGGGGCAGGACCGGCGTCCACAGGAGGAACACCATGCCAACCACGGCGACCGAACCGCTCACGCCGAGGTGCGGCAGCAGCGGGATGGCCACGGCTGCCGCGATCACTCGCGCCAGGTTGTAGACGACGTCGTAGGCCGCGAACACCCGGCCCCGGTACCCGTCGGGGAGCGCCGCCTGGACCATGGTGTCGATCGGGATCTTCTTCCATGCGAACGTCAGCCCGACCGCAAAGCTCGCCATCAGGACGGTGACGCCCGTGATCGCGAACGAGAGCGCGACCAGGCTGAGCCCCCCGGCGAGGAACGCGCCGGCCACGATCCGTTCCTTAGGGAACCGATCCTCCAGCGGGCCGACCGTGAGGATGCCGAGCATCACCCCGATCCCGCCGGCGCCGATCAGGTTGGAGAAGGAGCCCACCCCTTCGCCGAACCGCTCGCGAAACACGACGAGGGAGAACGTCAGCACGAGGCCTTGGCCGAACTGGTCGATCGCGATCGAGGTGATCGGGCCGAGCGCCCGCGGCGAGTGCCAGAGGCGCTTGATCCCGTCGCTGAACTCCACGCCGACGCGTCGCAGCTCGTGGCGCAGGAGCGTTGGGTCCTCAGGCAGCGTGTGCGGCGACAGCTCGCTGCGGATCCGTGACGCGAACCACGACCCGAGCAGCCAGAGCGCACCGGCGCTGACGACCGTGACGCCCGAGCCGAACGCGTCCGCGATCTGGCCACCGAGGTAGACGCCTGCCAACAACGAGACCGTCCCGCCGACCGTGGCCAGCGAGTTCGCCATGAGGAGATCCTCTGCGGGAACCAGTCGCGGGACGACCGCCTGCGCGGTCGCCAGGAAGAATCGGTTCACGGACAGGACGATCAGCGCGCCCGCGTAGAACGCGACCGGTGTGTGCACGGGATCGAACAACACCAACCAGACGAACGCCGTCTTGATCCACGGCGCGATCGTGAGGATCCGCCTCCGTCGCCAGCGGTCGATGAACACGCCGGTGAACGGCCCGATGATGGAATACGGCACCGCGATGATCACGGCTGCCTCGAACAGCCCAACCGTCGTGCTCTGCTTGTCCGGCGAGAACACGACCGATGCGATCAGCGAGACCTGGAAGAGCCCGTCGGCGAACTGACTCGCCAGCCGCACCAGGAAGAGGCGCCGGAAGTCCGGGCCGCGGAGCGCGCCGCGCGTCCGCTCCAGCGTCCCCTTAGCGGCCATGGCGGGCATCGTAAGGGGTCCGCGGTTGCGGACGGACCCGCGGGAGACGACTACCGGGCGTGCGGCACGGCGACGACGTCGATCTCGATCATCGCGCCGGGCAGGACGAGCGCTCGGACCTGGACGAGCGTGCTGGCAGGCGGTTCCGTCCCGAGGTACTCGCGCCGGACGTCGCGAACCGCGGCCAGGTCATCGAGCGAGGTCACGTAGGTCCCCATCTTCACAACGTCGGCGAACCCCGCGCCCTCGGCTTCGAGGATGATCCGGAGGTTCTCGAAGACCTGCCGCGTCTGCGCTTCCATGCCCCGGAGCCCACCAACGATCCGTCACGATCCAGCGGCAGTTGCCCTGAGACGAACAGCATGCGGTGGTCGCCGAGATCGACGCTGACCGCGTGGGCGTACCCACCTGCGGCGGGCGTCGCCACGCCGTCCGGGTCGTTGCGACGGACGTTCGTCATGCGTCCTACGCGCGCACGTCGAAGAACGCGGTCCAGTCGGCGGTGGCGGACTCGCCGTTGCCCTGGATGAACTCCTCGACCATCTCGCGAGCCGCGTCGTCACTGAACTGGACCGGCGGCGACTTCATGAAGTAGGCGCTGGGTCCGATCAGCGGTCCGGCGATGCCGCGGTCGAGCGCGAGCTTCACGCACCGCACCGCGTCGATCACGATGCCGGCCGAGTTCGGGCAGTCCCACACCTCGAGCTTCAGCTCGATGATGAGCGGCACGTCGCCGAACGACTGACCCTCCAGGCGGATCTGCGCCCACTTGCGGTCCTCGAGCCACGGCACGTAGTCGGACGGCCCGATGTGGATGTTGTTCTTGTCCAGCTCGCGCCGGAGCTGCGACTGCACCGACTGCGTCTTGGAGATCTTCTTCGACGTCAGGCGCTCGCGCTCCAGCATGTTCATGAAGTCCATGTTGCCGCCGAAGTTCAGCTGGTAGGTCCGGTTCAGCTTCACGCCACGGTCCTCGAACAGCTTGGTGAGGACCCGGTGCGTGATCGTCGCGCCGACCTGGCTCTTGATGTCGTCGCCGATGATCGGCAGTCCGGCCTCGCCGAACTTGCGCGCCCACTCGACCTCCGAGGCGATGAACACCGGGAGGCAGTTGACGTAGCCGACGCCTGCGTCGATCGCCGCTTGCGCGTAGTGACGCGCGGCCTGCTCGGAGCCGACCGGCAGGTAGCAGACGACCACGTCGGCTTGGGCGTCGCGCAGCGCCTGTGCCACGTCGACCGGCTCTTGATCCGACTCCACGATCATCTCGCGGTAGTAGGTGCCCAGGCTGTCCAGGGTGTGGCCGCGCTGGACCGTCACGCCGGTCGGCGCCACGTCGTCCGCGAACCGGATCGTGTTGTTCGGCTCGGAGAAGATGGCCTCGGCGACGTCCGTGCCGACCTTCTTCGCGTCCACGTCGAACGCGGCGACGATCTCGATGTCGCTGATGTGATAGCCGCCGAGATCCACGTGCATCAGACCGGGCACGCGATCGTCGGGGTTGGCGTCCTTGTAGTACTCGAGTCCCTGCACGAGCGACGAGGCGCAGTTCCCCACGCCCACGATCGCCAAACGGACCTTGCTCATGAGGCGCGCTCCTTTCTGCGAAGCGCCGACTCGCGGCGCTTCGTTCCCCCCCCAGCGGTGTTCGCATCGCTGCGGTGACGTTCGGCCTGGATCAGGCCATCGAGCCACGCGATGTCGGATTCGGTGGCGTTGCGCCCGTGCTCCATCAGCGCGAGCGTGTAGTCGTCGACGCGCTCGCGGGTGGCCCGCAGCGAGTCCTTGATGGTGGAAAGACGGTCCTCCAGGAGCGCGCGCCGCCGTTCCAACAGGCGGATCCGCGTCTCCGGGGGCAGGTACTTGAAGAACGCGAGGCGCACACGGAACCGTGTGTCCTCGGTGGAGTTGTCGTGCGGCGTCTCCTGCAGCAGCTCGAAGAAGAGCTTCTCGCCCTTCTCGGTGATCCGATAGACGTTCTTGCGCCGCCCGCCGCGCTCCTCGTCGCTCGGGACGCTCTCGACGGCGCCCTCCTTCTCCAGGCGCCGGAGCGACGGGTAGAGCGAGCCGTACGAGACGCGCCAGAAGCCGCCCAGCGACTCCCCGAGCTCCCGAGAGAGCTGGTAGCCGTGCATGGGCTGCTCCTTGAGCAGGCCGAGGATCGCGAGTTCCAACATGCGGGTTGTCGTACCCTTCGTTCGAGGTTCAAAGCGGTCGGATGTATCGACCGCGTATATCGCTTCGATATATCTAACCGCGATGTTGGCGCTTCGTCAACCAGCCGAGAGGCGGTCCGTATGGCGGCAGAAGGCACGGCAGGAGACAAGGACGTCCTGGATCACATCAACGATCTCGCGAACGAGGAGCATGGGCTGTTCGAGAAGGAGTCCCGCGGCGAGGCCTCCCGGACCGACCGCGAACGGTTGAGGGAGATCGGCGTGCAGCTCGACCAGTGCTGGGACCTGCTGCATCAGCGCCGCGCCCTCCGCGACGCGGGGATGGATCCGACGGAAGCCGACGCGCGCGATGAGCGAACCGTGGAGGGCTACGTCAACTGATCGCCGACGATCGTCGGCACCGGCTGACGTCCTGCGGCGAGCGCCAGCGCCGCCGATCCGAACCCGGCGACGCCGCAGCCGATCCAGAGCGCCGTCGGGCTGAAGTGGTAGATCCAGGTCCCGGCCAACGGACCCACGACCGCGGCCGAGGCGTACATCATGCCCAGCGCTCCCTGGTAGCGGCCTCGGGCGTGAGCGGGCGCGCGGTCCGCCACGAACGCCGACGTCGCCGGGGACTCGATGATCTCCCCGGCCGTCCAGATGACCACCATCAGCAGCAGTCCGGGGACCGCCTTGACGAACGCCAGCTCCGCGAACCCCAGCCCCACGAGCACGGCGCCGAGCGCGATCATGTGCGTGCGATGTCGATGTTGTGTCCATGAGCTGATCGGGAGCTCGAACAGGACGACCAGCACTCCGTTCATCGCGAGCAGGATGCCGTACACCCGGGTCGAGTAGCCCAGGTCGGTCACGTGCAGCGCGAACGTCGTCGCGTTCTGCATGTAGACCGCCGCGGTCGCGAACACCGCGCCCATCACCAGGAGGAACCCCTTGTCCGCGAGGATCGAGCGGCCGGCGCTCGTACGATCGCGCTCGCGCTCCTCGCGCTTGGTCGTCCGCGTGCCGTGCGGGAGCGCCGTGATCGCGATCAGGGCGAACAGGGTCGATGTAGCCGCGTCGCCGATGAACAGCAGGTGGTACGACTTGCCTGCGAGGATGCCTCCGAGCGCCAGGCCGCACGCGAAGCCGATGTTGATCATCATCCGGTAGACGCTGAACGCCGCCACCCTCGCCTCGGGCGACACCAGGTCCGCCACGAGCGCGCTCGACGCCGGGCGGTAGAGCTCACCGAAGAAGCCGAGCAACAGCACGACGAGCACGATGGGCCACAGCCCGTTGACCCACACCAGCGACAGCGTGAGGCTCGCTCCGCCCAGCATCGACAGGACGATCGTGTACCGCCGGCCGATCCGGTCGGCGAGCAATCCGCCGACGGCCTGCGCTCCGATCGCACCCAGCCCATAGCCGGCGAGGCCGAGCCCCGCCTGAGGCACCGAGTAGCCGCGGCTCGTCAGGTACAGCGTGATGAACGGCAGCACGAACGTGCCGAGCCGGTTGACGAACGCACCGATGAACAGGACCCAGACCTCGCGCGGCAGCCCCCGAAGGTTCTGCCGCAGGGTCCGGCGCTCAGGATCGATCGGTCGCAGAGAGCGTCTCCCGGTCCGGATCGGACCGGTACCGGCCCGCCCTCCACCTCATAGGTCAGCGACCCGGCCGGTGGTAGTCGGTCACGTAGGACGGCGGGCCGATCCCTGCCTTGAGATCCGGGGCCGGCTCCGGCTCGCCGGCGACGGTGCGGATCGGGATCACGCCCGCCCACACGTCCAGGGCGAGGTCCTCGTCGGGGTCGAGCGGCGGGCCGGTGCGGACCTTCGCGGAGGCCTCGTCGAGCGGGAGCGCGAAGATGGCGGTCTCCCTGTACTCCATGTCGTTCGGGGGCCGCGCATCGGCGCCTCGCCCGCGCACGACGTGTTCGGCCAGCGCGCGCTGCGCGACGTGCATCTCATCGCGGTCGGTGACCTCGCGAGGTGCGCCGAACACGACCACCGACCGGTAGTTCATGGAGTGCTTCGGGGTCGAACGCGCCAGCACCAGCCCGTCGATGATGGTCGTCTCGATGCAGACGTTCGCGCCGCCGCGGATCGCGCGGAGGGTGCGGCTGGCCTGCGAACCGTGGACGTAGAGCACGTCGTCGACGCGGACGTGGATCGTCGGGATCACGCGTGGTTCGCCCAGAGGGGTGACCCAGGCGAGATGACAGATGAGGGCCTCGTCCAGGATGGCGTCGATCGTGGCACGGTCGTACATCCCACGCTCCGGATGGCGGTGGACACGCGTGCGATCGGATGGGGCTTCGGCCATGACCGCGATGCTATCGGCGGCGCACGGAACTCGACACGGGCTCGAGCGGGTCGGATAGACTCCGCGCAACCGCATAGCTTCACGCGTCAGCAACGGGAAGCCGGTGAGAATCCGGCACGGTCGCGCCACTGTGACCGGGGAGCGGACCCGACGGAACCCACTGGGCCGAGAGGCCTGGGAAGGGGTCGGGCGAGCGAGGATCCGGGAGTCAGGAGACCTGCGCAGGCTCGGGGAGCGTTCGTCCTTCGCACGAAAGGAGACGCTCGATGCGCAAGCGTTCCATGGGGGGTCTCGTCGCCCTCCTCTTGTTCCTCACGGCGTGTGCCGGATCCACGGGCACTTCCGTCCCTACGGACGGGTCGTCCTCGGTCGCGACCTCGGCCGCCAGTCCGGCCGCCGCGTACCCGCAGACCCTCACCGACGATGATGGCCAACCGGTCACGATCGATGCGATGCCCGAGCGCATCGTCACGTTCGCGCCCTCGATGACCGAGATCGTCTTCGCGCTCGGCATGGGCGATCGCGTGGTGGGTGTGTCGGGCAAGTACGACGACTACCCGGCTGCGGCCACGTCCATCCAGGAGGTGGGCGGCGCCGGGGACTTCGGCGTGGATCCGAACATCGAAGAGGTCGTGTCGCTGCACCCCGACCTGTTCCTCACCATCGCCGGCGGCGATCAGTGGAAGCAACGCCTGCGGGACCTGGGCATCCCGGTTGTGACCCTGGATGCGACGGACTTCCCGGATCTGTTGCACGACATCAGGACGGTCGGCGATCTGATCGGCGCTGCCCAGGCTGCCGACGAGCTGACGGCGGATATGCAGCGACGCGCGGACGATGTCACGGCATCCGTCGAGGCAGCCGGTGGACCGGTCACGTGCTTCTTCGAGGTCTATTACCCGCCGCTCACCACGCTCGGTCCGAACACGTACATCTTCGATCTGCTGAAGCGCGCGGGGTGCGATCCGGTGACGGCGTCGGCGAAGACGGACTACCCGACGTGGTCGATCGAGAAGCTCGTGGCGGAGAGCCCGGACGTGTACCTCAGCACGCCCGAGTCCGCGAAGAGCCCTCAGGCCGTCGCCGCCCGTCCCGGGTTCGACGCGATCGCAGCGGTCGCCGCCGGCCGGGTCCTGCTGGTGAACTCGGATCTGGTGACCCGAGCCGGACCGCGGGCGATCGACGGGCTGGAAGAGCTCGCGGCGGCCTTGCATCCCTCCAGCTGATGGCAGCGGGGGCGCGGCGATTCCGTACGACCATGGTGGTCCTCGCGGTTGTGTTGGTCGTCGTCGTGCTCGTGGCGGTCGCCGTCGGTGCGGTGTGGATCTCTCCCTGGACGACCCTTCGGATCTTCGCGTGGAAGCTCCACCTCACGCCGCGGCCCGCCGGGGTCTCGAGGGCGACCGAGGTCATCGTGTTGCAGCTCCGGCTGCCCCGGGTGGCGCTCGCGGTCCTCGTCGGTGCCGGTCTCGGCGTCTCGGGGATGGTGTTCCAGGGGCTGTTCCGCAACCCGCTCGCCGACCCGGCCGTGATCGGCGTGTCCTCGGGCGCGGCATTGGGCGCGATCGTGGTCATCGTCGCGGGCGGCGGCGCTGCGGCGGGCGGACTCTTCGTCTCGGCGGCGGCGTTCGCGGGCGCCTTGGCGACCGCGTTCGTGGTCTACCGGCTCGCCCGCGTCGGTCCGGCGGTGCAGGTGGCGACCCTGCTTCTGGCCGGTATCGCCATCGCCGCCATGATCTCGAGCGTCATGTCCTTGGTGATGTCGTTCTCCGGTGAGCAGATCCGCAGTATCTACTTCTGGCTGCTGGGCGGCCTGAGCGCCCGGGGATGGAGCTCGGTGACGGTGGTCGTCCCGTTCCTCGTCGTGGGGATCGTGGCCGCCGCCTCTCTCGTCCGTGACATGAACCTCGTGGCGCTCGGTGAGGAGCGCGCGTCGCAGCTGGGGGTCGAGGTCGCGAGCTTCAAGCGGCGGGCGATCGCGATCGGCGCGCTGCTTGCGGCCGCCGCCGTCTCCGTCGCGGGCGTGATCGGATTCGTCGGGCTCATGACGGCCCACGTGCTGCGCCTGATCGTCGGCGCCGACAATCGCCGGCTGTTGCCGGCCGTGCTCCTGGGGGGGCCGATCTTCGTCGTGCTCGCCGACCTGGCCGCTCGGACCGTGATCGCTCCGGAGGAGCTGCCGCTCGGCGCCATGACCGCGCTGATCGGGGCGCCGTTCTTCCTGTGGCTGCTCCGTCGCGAGCGAGGGAGGGCCGCCGGTGTCCTCGGCTGAGCCCGCCCTCTCGCTGTCCGGCATCCACGCCGGCTACGGGTCGATCGAGGCCCTGCGCGGCGTCGACCTCTCCGTCGGCGCCGGTGAGGTCGTGGGGTTGGTCGGGCCGAACGGGTGCGGCAAGACGACGCTCGTCCGCGTGGCGTCTCGGACCCTGCAGCCGTCGGCCGGCGTGGTCCGCCTGACGGGGCTCGATCCGTTCTCGCTCACCGGTCGCGAGGCGGCCAGGCTCGTGGCGGTGGTGCCGCAGGACGTCATCCCGGCCTTCCCGTTCTCGGTCCTGGAATTCGTGCTGATGGGTCGCACGCCGTACATCTCCCGGTGGGGGTCGGGCTCCGACGTGGACTGGGCGAAGGCGCGGGACGCGATGGTCGCCGTCGGCGTGCAACACCTGGCCGATCGATTCATGGGCGAGCTGTCCGGCGGAGAACGCCGGCGCGTCGTGCTGGCGCAGGCCCTGTCTCAGGACGCGCCGATCCTCCTGCTCGACGAGCCCACGACGCATCTGGACATCCGTCACGTCGTGGAGCTCCACCGGCTGATCCGCGAGCTGGCGGATGCGCGAGGCACGGCCGTGCTCGCCGTGCTGCACGACCTCACGCTGGCGGCCGCGGTGTGCGACCGGTTGATGGTCATGGCCGACGGGGTGGTGGTGGCATCCGGGCAGCCGCGTGACGTCGTCACGCGCGAGCTCCTCCGCAACGTGTACGGCGTCGCGGCGGAGGTCGAGCCGAGTCCCGCGACCGGACGGCCGGTCGTGGTCGTCGCCTCGCCCGAGACCGCGGTGCCGGCGCTCGACGTGCGGGTGCTGGTGATCGGCGGTGCCGGCCGCGGAGCGCCCATCTTCCGGATGCTCGCTGAGCGGGGAGTTCAGGTGAGCGCGGGCGTCCTGCACGGGATGGACACGGATGAAGACGTCGCGACGCGCATGGATCTGACGCGCGTATCGGTGCCGCCGTTCTCGGCGATCGACGACGACGCCGCGTCGACGTGGCGCGAGCTCGCAGCGGCGGCCGACGTGATCATCGTCTGCGACGCTCCCGTCGGACCGGGGAACCTGCGGAACCTGGAACTGGCACTCGAGGCGGCCCGCGCCGGCCGCGCGATCGTGTTGGTCGATAAGGTGCCGATCGCGGAGCGGGACTTCACCCAGGGACGGGCAACTGAGCTGTGGGCGGAGCTCCGAGAGGTCGGCCGCACGGCACCCGACAACGACCGGGCGGTCGCCGCGGCGCTCGAACTGGTCTGACGATCAGCGACCCTCGAACGGCCCGTCGTCACCGGGTTCGCGGGTCCGGTCCGACAGGAACCGCTCGATCTCCGATGCGAGCTCGTCACCCGACGTCAGGCGATCCTCGCCGGCCAGCGCCTCGAGCCGTTGGAGGTACGCACCCGCGTCCTCGTCGGCGGCAACGGCCGCGTCCAGGCGATCCCGCTGTTCCTGCGCGTCGGCGATGAGCGTGCCGAGCGGGAGCTCGACGCCGAGGTGTCGCCCGAGGTGCTCGAGGAGCGCGATCGATGCGATCGCGAACGGACCGCCCACATAGTGCGGCACCTGCGCGAAGAAGCCGACGGCCGGGATCCCGGTGCCGCTCACGGCGAGCTCCAACGTGCTAAGCGCGGCGCCGGGCACGCGCAGGAGCCCCTGCGGACCTTTCGACTCGTCCTCGTGCAGGAGTCCGTCCTTCGACGCGGTGGCGAGGACGGGCACCGGCCTGGTGTGCGGCACGGCGGCGGGGATCGCGCCCAGGCTCACCCACTGGACCACGCCGACACGAAGGCAGAGGTCGAGCACGTCGGTGCCCATCTGGCGCCAGTGATAGTCAGGCTCCGGGCCGGTGAGGATCAAGAGATGACGTCCTCCTGCCTCCACGCTCCGAACCGTCAGCTCCGGCCACTCGAGCCGCGCCAGCGTGCCGTCGACCACGTCGAGCACGGGCCGGCGGGCGCGGTAGTCGTAGAGGGCATCGCCGTCGAACCGGGCGACGACCTCGCCGTTCTCCGCGAGCGTCGCCGCCGCGGATGTGGCCGCCGCGGACGCGTCGATCCATCCGTCGAACGCGCCGACCATGACGGGCGCGACGAACGGGATGTCGGCGGTCATCTCGTACAGCGAGGGCATGGACCAAGCATAGGTCGGACGCTCCGTCGCGGCCCGCCGTACGCTGCGCGGATGGTCGGACCCCTCGCTCTGGTGGGCGGCGACGAGCTGAACCCGGGCAACGAGTCGCAGGACGCGTTGCTCGCTGCCGCCGCCGGCGGCGGACCCGCATACGTGGTGGCGACGGCCGCGGCGCGGCACCGGCCCCAGCTCGCCGCGGCGCATGCGCGCGCGTGGTTCGCGCGGTTGGATCTGGACGTCGTCGAGCTGCCGGTCCGGAACCGCACGCAAGCGCGTTCGCAAGAGACCGCGGAGCTTGCGGCACATGGCCGGTTCTTCTATCTCGTGGGCGGCGACCCCGGCATCGTGCCGGATGTGTTGCACGACTCGCCCGTCTGGCTCGCGATCGTCTCCGCGTGGCGTTCCGGTGCTGCGCTGGCCGGATCTTCGGCCGGTGCCATGGCCATGGGGCAGTGGACGCTGATCCGAGGCAGGCATCCCGGTGATCGCCAGCGCAGGTATCGCGACGCGCTCGGATTGGTACCGGGGATCGCCGTCCTGCCGCATTTCGCGACGTTCGGCCGTGAGTGGGTGACGTCAGCCCTCGAGGGGCGTCCGACCGACGACGTGGTGCTCCTGGGCATCGACGAACGGACTGCAGCGGTGTGGTCGGGCGACGCGTGGCGGGTGATGGGCGACGGTGGCGTCACCGTCATCACGACTCGAGGGGAACGCGCCTTCGGATCCGGCGAAGCCGTCGACGGTCTTCCCACACCAGCCGACCGATGATCCATCGCTCACGTTACCGAGGGCTCGTCCTGGTGTCGCTCATCTGCATCCGTTCGCTCATCTGCGATCCCCCATCGTCTTGCCGATCGTTCGCTCGGTCGCACGTCGGTGGAGGAGAGGGAGACGGTTGGTAGACCGGTGACAGCCACACAAGTCGGATGTTGGGGCTCGGGTTTCACTTCGGTCTCTTCGATCATCCGCTCCACGACTCCTTCGAGACGTCTCCCGTTCGCGCTTCTCGCTTCTTCAGCTGCAGGACCTCGACCCGCGCCGCTTGCCAGGCGGACCAGTGCCCGGAGACCAGTGCCCAGAGCGACAGGGCGGCGACTAGGTGACGCTGCTGATCCAACCGGTGCGATCGAGACCGGGATCATCACGATCCAGAAGATCGTCAGCCAGCCGTTCACCGCCGCATGAACACGGGTCGCCCTGGATCGACGCCCACAGTGACTTCATCGCGCTCATCGAGCTCCGTTCTGCTGGAGATGGGCTTCGTCTCTGCCGGTCGTCGGGGCCGTCGTCCTCTGGACCTCCATCAGGTGTTCGGACAACGCCCGCTGCGTGTCGAACGTCTGCCCGCAGACGTGACACACCCCGATCTCCGGGTCGCCTCGTTGTTCGTCCGTTCGCTCAGCTGCGAGTCCTCGATACCGGGTTGGCGTGCAGGTCGTTACCCATCCCGATGGCGCTACACATGCCGGTTCGGGTTTGGCTCTCCCCGACCTGGGTACGTGCCTCTCACTGACGAAGGAGGAGCGACAGATGCTTGCAGCTATGGGTTTGGGGTTCATCGGAACGATCTTGCTGATCGTCCTCGTGATCGCGGCGATCATGTTCTTCCTCAGGAGAGCGTAGGTCGTGGATACCGCGCAGCTGTCCGGAGAGATCGCCGCTCGGAACGATGGAGCCGGCGGAGGAGGAACGATGACGCTGTTGCATTGTCTCGCATGCGATGACCTCCGCGCGCTCGCGGAGGGAGAAGGAGAAGGCCGGTGCGGGTGCGGGAATTCGACCGCGGAACTCGCACGTGGTGCCGCGATCGTGCACGGCCCCTGTCGTGTGATCTGGGTCGATCACAGGCAGGTCGTGGCGACCGTCGTCGGCTCGCCGACGTGGCCGGGCAGCGCACCGGACGTCGTGCGCAAACCGGTCCCACCGCTCGTGTAGCCACGAGCGCGCGACAGAGCGACGGGCCGGGTCTCGAGGGGAAACCCGGCCCGTCGACGTCGTTGGGCTACTTCTTCGTCGCGTCCTCGATGCCCTTCTTCACGTCCGCTGCGGCGTCCTTCACCTTGCCGACCGCCTTCTCGGCGCCGCCCTTCACCTGATCGCGCTGACCCTCGGCTTCGAGGTCGCGGTCGTTCGACGCCTTCCCCGCGGCCTCCTTCACTTTGCCCTTGGCCTTGTCCCACGTGCCCTCTGTGCGATCGCGTTCGCCTGCCATGTGACCTCCTCCTGTCGTTGCGCTATCGGTTCCCGATATCGCTCGCCGTCAAACCCGTCTTTGTTTAGGAGCGAGTCCGCGGGGGTACCCGACGGTGACGGCAGAACCGAGCTAGGGAGGAACGAGCATGTTGGCACTCTTCGCCATGACAGGAGCGACCGCGACATTGTTGTGGGTCCTCGCGGTGATCCTCGTGATCGCCGGCATCATCGCGCTATTCCGAGGCGGCGTTCTCGTGGGCGTGGCCCTCATCGTCATCGGTTGCTTGGTCGGCCCGGGTGGGGCGAGCATCTTCAAGTAGCAGCCTGTCGGATGACCCGGGGGGGTTCAGCTGACGTCCTCGTCTCCCCGGGTCTCGTCCGGTCCGGGGACATCGCCCGACGCCGTTCCGCGCAGGAGTTCCAGCGTGTGCGACAGGATCCGGGACACGTGCATCTGCGAGACGCCGATGTCGTCCGCGATCTCGGATTGCGTCATCCCCGCGAAGAAGCGGAGGTACAGGACCCGGCGCTCCCGTTCGGGAAGGTCCTTGACCGCCGGAGCGATCGCCGACCACCGCTCGACCAGCTCGTAGGAAGCATCGTCTCCCCCGATCGTCTCCATCGGGCTGCGTTCTCCCTCGCCGACCGGAGCATCGAGCGACGCCGTGGAGTATGCCTGCGCGGCATCCATCGCTTCCAGGACGTCCTCGGGCGTGGCCTCGAGCCGCTCAGCGAGCTCCTGGATCGTGGGGGAGCGCCCCAGCTCCTGCGACATCTGAGGCATGACCCTGTTCATCAGCAGACCCAGCTCCTGGAGCGGACGTGGCACCCGGATGGCCCAGGCCTTGTCCCGGAGGTGGCGCTTGAGCTCGCCGAGGATCGTCGCCGCCGCGTACGTGGCGAAGCGGACCTCGCGGGTCGGATCGAACCGGTCGATCGCGCTCAGCAGGCCGATGTTGGCGACCTGGTTCAGATCCTCGATTGGCTCGCCGCGACCCGCGAAGCGTCGGGCGAAGTACTCAGCGAGCGGCTGGAACCGGGCGACGAGCTGGTCCCTCGCGGTGGGGTCCTCCGGGAGGCGCTCGAACAACCGAAGGACCTCGGACTCGTCGACCTGGCGGTCATCGAGCGGCGCCGTCATGCGCGTCGCGGCTCGAGCGTCCGCTTCGTGAACGTGATCGTCGGCGTTCCCCGCTCGGAGCGCGTCATCCGGGCGTCGTCCGTCAGGCCGGAGATGACCTGCCACGGAAGCGTGTCCTGGTAACCGTCGGGGGGCCACACGTCGATCGGCTCGTCGGTGCCGACCGTCGCGATGAGCTCGTGGTCCGTCGGATCGAGCCGCATCTCGATGCGTGAGGCTCCCCGACTCGTCGTCAGGAGCAACGCCACGGCCTCGTCCACGGCGAGGCGAAGATCGTCGATCGCGTCGAGTGGAAGTTCCATCCGCGTGGCGACGCCGCCGGTCACCGTCCGAAGGAGCGCGATGAACTCGGTGCGCGATGGAACGCTGACGGACACGGAATGGTCCTGAGGGTTGGCCACGGCGGGTCCTTATACTAGCGATGCACGTACGGGCGACCCGCCCCGATCCGCGGGAGACGATATGACGGAAGCAGACATGGATCTGACGTTCGAAGATGCAGCCGTCGGTGCATGGAAGATCCTTGCCGTCGCGGGCGAGCTCGACATGCACACCTCGCCCGCGCTCCAGGAGCGACTCGACGCGCTCAGCGTTGGGGAGAAGCCCAAAGTGGCGGTGGACCTGTCCGCCGTTCCGTTCATGGATTCAAGCAGCCTCGGGATCCTCGTCTCGAACTTCAAGCGGCTGCAGGAGCGCGGCGGGGATCTTGCCATCATCGGGATCGCCGGGTCGCCGCAGAAGGTCCTATCCATCACGGGGATCGACCGTGTGATCCCGATCTTCGACGACGCGACCGACCTTCCCCAGGACTGATGGTTCTCGCCGGGGCGGCACCCGCCCAGCGATCGTCGCTCGAGATCCCGCTCGACTCGGCGCACATCCTCACCGCCCGGCTGTTCGCGGGAGGTGTGGCTCGATCGCTCGAGTTCGACGATGAGTTCGCGGACGCTCTGAGGCTTGCACTGACCGAGATCTGCTCGGAAGCGATCGAGCGCCGCAGCGGCGGGAGGATCGCTATCGAGATGGTCGCCGACGCGGATCGGTTGCGTGTGACCGTCACGGCCACCGGTCTTCTTGCCGACGACGCGCAGAGCGCCGCGGCGGATGCGATATATCGACGGACATTGATCGAGGCGCTTTCACCCGATGTCTCGTTCGTCGAGGAGCCGGGTCACTCCATCGTGACGTTCACGTTGCCGGTCCTCTGATCGTCGGCTCCGCCTGCCGATGTGTGATTCCGTCGCGCATGGGGTAGCGCTCCGCGAGAGGCTGTCGACGACAGGAGGCCACATCGATGCGCACGTTCGCCGTAACGACCCCGGACGACTACCGAACGGAACGACCGGCGCCACAACCGGCTCCCAGTCCCGGTCCGGTGCCGATACCGCCTTCCCCGGACCCGGCCCCGCAACCGATGCCGCCCACACCCGTGCCTGATCCGCCCGCACCTCCGGATCGACCTCCGGTCCCCACGGTCTAGGCCTGAACCTTCATCACCAGGATGGCGACGTCATCGGTTCGCCTGTCATCGAGATCGGCAACCGCGGCCTTGATGCGATCGGCGGTCGCGTCCGGGGACAGCTCGGTGCACGAGCTGAGAAGGCGGGGGATGATCGTGCCCTCCCATCCCGAGTCTCGACCGGCTTCCAACACGCCGTCGGTGAGCATCACCAGCGCGTCGCCCGCGTGCAGATCCACGATCTGGTCCGACACGTCGATCTCCTCGAACATCCCGAGGAGGGTTCCAGGTGTCCCCGCCTCCTCGACATCGCCGTTCGCACGGACGACAAGCGGCAAGGGATGCCCGGCCACCGCGATCGTCAAGCGTGCTCCCTCGTCGTGCCGGCGGATCCGCACCACCGCGGCGGTACAGAACTCCCCGTTCCCGATCTCGAGCTCTTCGAGCAGGGCCTTGTTGAGCTTCACGAGCGCTTCGCTCGGCTTCGTGTCTTGCCGGCTGGCGGCGCGGGTCGTGAAGCGCACGAACCCCATGAGGGCCGCGGCCTCCGGGCCCTTGCCGCACACGTCACCGATGACGGCCTTCCAGCTGCCGTCGTCCATCTCGAAGAGGTCGTAGAAATCTCCACCCGCCTGGAGCACGTCGACCGCGGGAAGGTAGCGGGCCGCGACGTCGACCCCCGGGATCCGGGGGAGCGTCTTCGGCAGCAGACGTTCCTGGAGCGAGCGGGCGACGTGGTCCCGTTCCCGATACAGCCGCGCATTGTCGATGGCGATCGCCGCGCGGCTCGCAAGGTCCTCACCCAGATGGAGGTCGTCTTCGGTGTAGTGCTTGGCGGACTCCGCCCACACCATCGTCAGTGCTCCGAGGATCCGCCCGCGTGCGATCAACGGGATGGTCATGACGGAGCTCAACTGAAGGCGCTCGACGACCTCCAACAGCTCGGGGTCGGTGATGTTGGCCGCATCGATCAACTCTTGCGTGATCTCGGGGATCATCTCGGGTACCCCGGTTCGGACCACGTGCGCGACCCCCGAGGGGTCATCGGGGTCGCTGGGGAACCGTCGCCGCAACTCGTGCGCCCACTCGACCTTGACCGGGTCGACGTGCGCCAAGGCGATGAGGGAGAGCGACCCATCGGCTTCGAGGACGTCGACGGCGCACCAGTCCGCAAGGTCTGGCACCGCGAGCCGGGCGACGCGCTGGATGGTGGCCTCCCAGTTCAGGGACCGGCTGAGCTCCTGCGTCGCGCTGACCAGGAACGCCTGCGCCTGCCTGCGCGCCCTGTCCTCGGTGACATCCACGAAGACGTTCACCACATGACGTACCTCCCCGCGCGTGTCGAAGAGCGGCGTTGCGCGGACGAGCGCCCATCGATCACCCCCACCCGAGCGTCTCCGGAAACGAACGACCGCCTCGGGTTCTCGTTCCCCGCCGAAGGCCCGACGGCCCGGCAGCTCGCCGAGCGGGAGCGGATGACCGTCCTCATCCTGGATCTCGAACCGCGCGACGATCTCTTCGGCCGAGGCTCTCTGCATGTCCTGCCCGGATGCGAACCCCGCCATCCGGGCCGCCGCATCGTTGGCGTAGATGAGCGCTCCGGTCGCGTCCTGGATGGTGATCCCGTCCGCGCTGCTACTGGTGATGATCTCCAGGACGTCCCAGCCCGGAGCTCCCCAGTCATCCCCAGGCAGCGCGATACCCGGCTCGACCTCCCTCATGGCCTCATTCAAGTCCCCTCACGGCGATCCGGCAACCGGGACGATGATCGGCAGTCCGGCAGTGAGATCCAAGGATGCAGTTCGGCACGCTAGAGTCGGTCCAGGCGGCGAACCTGAACGGATAGGTGGGTGTGGGCGGTGGAACTGTCGGGTAGGCCTTGATGGTGGAGGCGAACGACGTGTCCCCGATGGCGGAGCCGAGATGGCGTCTGGATCTGCGTGTCCGCGCCGGCACGAGATCTCTGGCGGACGTGCGGAACGCGCTCGGCACCCTCGCGATCCCAGCCGACATCTTGGAGGACGCCAAGGTGCTGGTATCCGAACTGGTCGGCAACAGCGTCAAGCATGCGGGGCTGAACGTCGACGACCAGGTGCACGTGACGGCGGAATGGTCGGGAGAACGCCTCCGGGTCACGGTGCACGATCGACGCCGTCCGTCGACGCCTCCGCCCATCGCCGGAGCCATCCGGCCTCGTCCCGGAGCCGACTCCGGCTGGGGGCTGTTCATCGTCGATCGGATCGCGAGCCGTTGGGGGACGGACGAAGCCGGCTACTGGTTCGAGTTGGACGGTTCTCGGGAGACTCGGCGCTAGGACCTGGGATCCTCTTCCTCGGCGATCCGAGCCGGCGTGCCCTCGTGCTTGCGAACCACGGTGAAGCGTTCCGTGTCGCGCACGATGTCCTCGACGTCGGGCATGACATGCGACCTGACGACCGCGAACTGGCGAGCGTCAGACCGGAGCTCCTCATACTCAGGGATCGCGATGGCGATGACGCGCTCGCAATCAGCCCGACCACACTCGCACAGGATCCGGAAGTAATCGGCGGGCG
Organism: uncultured Actinomycetes bacterium; assembly: GCA_963736335.1. Classification (GTDB taxonomy): domain Bacteria; phylum Actinomycetota; class UBA4738; order UBA4738; family HRBIN12; genus JBBQVZ01. The sequence goes on from CAVTOC010000006.1 coordinate 1,084,925, forward strand.
ATCGCGGGTGCGCCTGCTCGATCTTCTCGTTGATCTCGCGCGAGGTCGTCTCGTTCTTGGCGACGCGCGCTTCCCGCTCAGTCATGACCGACGTAGTCTGCCATCCCGCGCTGTTCCGCGCGTCTCGTCGGCGATCACGTCCCGCGCTCGACGTGCCGGCGGAGCGACTCGAGCCGTTCGTCCCATTCGGCGCCGACGTCGACCATCCATCCCATCGCTTCGGCGAGCGGCCGAGGCGTGAGGCGGTACGTCCGCCGACGGGTGTCGCCCGACACCTGCACGAGGCCCGCACCCTCCAGCACCAGCAGGTGTTTCGAGATGGCTTGCCGCGTGACGGGGATATCGGCGGCGAGCTCGACGAGCGTCGTGGGACCCTCCTGAGAGAGCCGGCGCATGACCTTCCGGCGCGTCGGATCCGAGAGGGCGGAGAAGACCGCGTCGGGCCCCGTCGATCCCGGCATCAGAGGCTCTCCGCCATCGCAAGAGGTGGTTCGGCGTCGAGCACGCCCGGCGTTTCGGTGACCGTGACCAACGTCCCTCGGCCGTTGGCGCTCAGCGTGAACACCACGACGGTCGGCTCGGCAACGGCGAAACCTGACCCGGAGGTGGGAGTACGCATCTCCCGCCAGCGGAACGCGAGACGCCGGGGGGGATCGAGATCGACGAGCAGGCCGCGTCGCTCGGACCCGTCGGACCACCGGAACCGGATCGCCCCTCCCAGCCGGAGATCGACCTCAGCGTCTGCACCGAACCATGCCGCGAGCTCGCCGGGATCGGTGAGTGCATCCCACACCAGGTGGGGAGCCGCGTCGACGATGACCTCGCGTCTGATCGCCTCGTCCACGGACGCTTCCCCTGTCGTTCCGGTTGGCAACCGGGAGGTTGCCGTTTATCGTGACCATGCCGGCAACCGTGAGGTTGCCTGAAACGGATGGTACAGGAGGTGGCGAGCATGGGTGGTGGACAGGTGCTGGTTCCGACGGTCGTCGAGGCGACGGACAAAGGGGAGCGGGCGTTCGACATCTACTCCCGGCTTTTGCGCGAACGGGTCGTCTTCTTCGGAACCGTGCTCGACGATGACGTCGCCAACCTGATCGTCGCGCAGTTGCTGTTCCTGGAGGCGGAGGACCCCGAGAAGGACATCGCGATGTACATCAACTCGCCCGGCGGCTCGGGGACGGCGATGTTCGCGATCTACGACACGATGCAGGCGATCCGCCCCGACGTCGCGACGTGGTGCATGGGTCAGGCCGCGTCGGCCGGTGCGACGCTGCTCGCGTCCGGGGCGCCGGGTAAGCGCTACGCGCTCCCGAACGCACGCGTGCTGATCCATCAGCCGCACGGCGGCGTGGAGGGGCAATCGAGCGATATCGAGATCCAAGCCCAAGAGATCGTGCGGCTGCGCCGACGGCAGGAGGAGATCCTGGCGCAACACACCGGTCAGCCGATCGAGAAGATCCGCGCCGACACCGACCGCGACTTCATCCTTTCCGCTGAGGACGCGAAGCGCTACGGGCTGGTGGACGAGGTCGTGACCGATCGCAAGCTCCGCGTGGCGGCGGCGGCGAAGGCGCTCACCGCGTAGACGCTCCGCTCGACGGCGGGCGGCTGGCGCGGGGTCTATCGCACCAACCGGTACGCCGGTCCGTCGCGCTCGGCTTCGCCGAGCGCGACGAGCTCTTCGAACGACTGGCGAGCGGCGGCCGCGCCCGCGTGGAACGCGTTCCCCAAGTGATACGGCTGTGCGACGAGCATCGTGTCCAGGAACGTGCGCGCGACGTTCAATCGGCAGACCTCGGCGTCCCGCTTCTTCGGGACAGTGAAGACCCGCGTCGTCAGCTCGAGGACGGCGCTCGGCCAGCTGTGACCTTCATCCTTCGTGCCGAAGTTGGTGACGACGAGCGCGCGCGCGAGCTCCCCGACCGCCTTGCCGAACCGTTCGGCGCCGCGTGAGCCCTCCACGTCGAGCGCCTCGCGCAGCACGGCGGTCGACTGCCGGCCGTCCAGCAACAGGATCCGCGCGATCCGGTGCGCGTTCGGTGAGAACCTCGCCTCCTCGAAGTCGTCGGGCCGTCCGGTCCGTGGATAGAGATCGGCGAGGAGCGACGGCGAAAGGAACGACTTGCGTCCGCGGACGAACTCGCCGTACCAGGCGAGCCCCCGGCGCGGGAGCTCGTCCTTCCATCGCCACACCCGGTCCATGTCCGGACCCCAGTCGCCTTCGCCCTCCGACGGCGTTCGGTCCGTGGTGGCCTGCCAGAGCGTCGGCAGTTCCACCCCCGCTTTCGGGAACAGCATCGCGAACCCCACGTCGTCGATGAACCGTCCCGCTCGATCGATCCGGGCGAGGGGACGGCCCGCTTGCCACCAGCGCTTGGCGCGCGCCATCTCCAGCTCGTCCACCACGCGTGAACGATGCCACGTCGCGCCGACGTGCCGCTCGTGTGGAACGCCCGGCGTGCGCACCCGGACTCCTACACTGGGCCAGATGGACGGCGCGACCCTGCGAACGCTCCTGGCCGACGGCCCGCTCCTGGCCGACGGCGGTATGGGCACGTCGCTGATCGAACAGGGCGAGCCCGTCGGCACGTGCTTCGAGCTGCTGAACGTCGAGTCTCCCGAGCGGATCGTCTCCATCCATCGCACGTTCATCCATGCGGGTGCCGACGTCATCCTCACGAACACGTTCGGTGGCAACCGGAACCGCCTGGACGTCCACGGCCTCGCTGCGCGGGCCGGCGAGCTGAACCGTGCGGCCGCAGCGCTCGCTCGGGAAGCCGGCGCCCGCTTCGTCGCGGGGTCCATCGGGCCGCTGGGGGTCCGACTGGCGCCGTACGGCCGGGTGAGACCGGAGGATGCGTTCGCGGCGTATCGCGAGCAGGCCGTCGCCCTCGCGGAGGGGGGCGTCGATCTCCTGATCATCGAGACGCAGACGGACCTGCTGGAGATGGAACAAGCGCTGGGGGCCGCACGAGAGGGAGCGCCGGGCGTCGCCGTCGCGGTGAGCGCCACGTTCACCAAGGACGATCGAACGCTCCTCGGATCCTCGCCGGTGCAGGTCGCCGAGCGCCTCGCCGAGCTCGGCGCGGACGCGATAGGCGCGAACTGCGGCGAAGGGCCGGCGCAGCTCCTCCGCGTGATACGGAGCATGCGGCCGGCCGCCGGGGTCGTGCCGCTCGTGGCGCGCCCGAACGCCGGCGGTCCCACCCAGGTCGGCGGTCGGTTCGTGTACCCGGCGACGCCCGAGTACCTGGCGGAGCACGCACGCGCGTTCTTGGACGTTGGGGTCTCGATCATCGGTGGGTGTTGCGGGACCGGTCCGGCTCACACGCTGGCGATCGCGGAGGCGATCCGAGTGCGCACACCGCGGGCGCGAGTGATCGTCGCGAGCGAGGTCGATGAATCCGAGGACGGACCGCGGCCCGCGGCCACGCGAACGGTGCTGGAGTCCAAGCTCGTGAGCGGCGACTTCGTGGTCGCGGTGGAGATGGAGCCGCCCCGGTCGTTCGACGTCGGGACGCTCGTCGCGGCGGCGGAGACGCTGGCCTCCGCGGGCACCGACGTCATCGACGTCGCCGACAGCCCCATGGCGAAGATGCGCATGAGCGCCTGGGCGGCATGTCGTCTGATCCAGGAGCGCGGCATCGAGACCGTGCTGCATTTCCCGACGCGCGGCCGCAACCTCCTCAGGCTCCAAGGCGACCTGCTCGGCGCGGCCGCGCTGGGCATCCGGAACCTGTTCGTGTGCGTCGGCGACCCGGTGACGATCGGCGACTACCCGCAAGGATCGAATAACGTCGACGTCACCGCGACGGGTCTGCTCGCGCTCGTGAACCAGGGGTTCAACGAGGGACGCGACCGAGCCGGCTCATCGATCGGCGAGCCGACGTCGTTCTTCTCGGGGGCGGCGGTGGCGCCCAACGCCTCGGACCTCGAGCGGGAGTGCCGGCTGCTCATCCGCAAGGTCGACGCCGGCGCGAGGTTCCTGCTCTCGCAACCCGTCTACGACGTGGACGCGTTGCGACGGTTGCGGAAGATGTTCGAACGCGTCGCAGGCCGGCCGCTCGACGTTCCGATCCTGGCCGGCGTGTTGCCGATCCACTCCGAACGGCATGCCGACTTCCTCCACAACGAGGTGCCCGGCGTCGTCATCCCACAGCGCGTGCGCGATCGCCTGCGGTCCGCCGGAGGGGACGGATGGCGCGAAGGGCTCGCGATGGCCTTGGAGCTCATCGAGGAGCTGCGCGCGGACGGAGTGGCGGGGATCTACCAGATGCCGCAGTTCGGCCGATTCGACAGGGCTGCGGAGGTGGTCGAGGCGGTCCGGTCGCCGATCGGGGGCCGGAGCGAGCCTCGAGGCTCCCGCGGGTGACCGGACTCCATCTGGCGCAGGTGAACGTCGCCCGGCTGGTTGCGCCGCTCGATTCCCCTCAGCTCGCCGACTTCGTCGCGAACCTCGACCCGGTCAACGCGATCGCCGACGCGAGTCCGGGCTTCGTGTGGCGGTTGCAGACCGAGACCGGCGACGCGACCGCGCTGCGCATCTTCGACGACGACTGGATCATCGTGAATATGTCCGTGTGGGGTTCGCTCGAGGCGTTGCGGGGCTACGTCTACCGCTCGGCACACGCCGACGTCCTGCGGCGAAGACAGGAGTGGTTCGAGCGGATGGCCGAAGCGCACGTGGCGCTCTGGTGGATCGAGGCCGGCACGCTCCCGACGCTGGACGATGCTCGCGAACGATTGATGACGCTCCGCGCTGAGGGGCCGACGCAGCGGGCGTTCACGCTGAGAGAGCCGTATCCGACTAGACCGCCGGCTCCAGCGACATGATGCCCGTTCGATAGGCGTCGCTCGCTGCGCCGTCCTCCCCGCGGAAGCGCAGGAGGTCGCCGAGCGCCCGATAGGTGATCGCGAGCTCGAACCACTGCTCGGAACGTTCGTACAGATCGATCGCCGTCCGAAGCTGCTTCTCCGCGTCGGAGGGGTCGTCGTCCACGAGCGTCAGACCCAGCTCCCGATGGGCCCACGCGAGGATCGGTTGGTCGTTGCCTCCCATCAGCGAGATCGATCGCTCGAGGAGGTCCTTGGCCTGCTGCGGGAACCCTTCCAGCCGTTCGACCCGCGCCATCTCGTTCAGCGCCCGTATCAGATCCGGTTCGTTCGACGTCTCCTCGAAGATCTCGATCGCGTGGTCGAGCTCGGTTCGAGCGCCGGGGAGATCTCCTTCCCTGCTGGCCACGTACCCGAGCGCAAGGTGCGCGCCGGCGGTCTCGGTCTTCAGGTTCCGGTTCCGGTACACCTCGTCCGCGCGACGGAGGGAGCGTTGCGCGTCGACGATCCGCCCCTCGTGGAGGAAGAGCCTGGCCACGTTCATGTGCATCTGGGCGACGCGGAGCGGGTCGGTGAGATGCGGGGCGAGCGCCATGAGCTCGGCTCCCGATTCCGCCGCCTTGTAGGGGATGCCGGCTTCCAGATAGGCGAAGACGAGCGAGGCGTGCAGGCGAGCGAGCGCGTCGGGATCGCGGAGCTTCTCCCGATCGAGACGGTCGAGGAGGCTCTCGAGGAGGAAGATCGCATACCGAACGTCGCCCAGCGCTTCGAGGCAGCGCGCCTTGCCAGCGACCGCGTCGACCCACTCGGTGGCGGGTTCGTCCTTGAGCAGATCCTGCGAGTTCTGGTGATGCGCGAGCGCTTCTTCGGGCTGCGATCGACGCTCGTACCACAGGGCGAGACCCTCTTCAGCCTTCGATCGGATCCGGGGAAGGTGGAACCGCTGGGCGTCCTTCGCGATCGATCGGAACAGCTCCTCGGCTTCGTCCACCGCCCCACCCGACAACGACACCATCGCCTCCTGGAGGCTGAGCTCGAGCCGCGCTTCCAGATCGGCCGGTCTGCCCGTGAGGAGCTCGTCGGGCGTCACGCCGAGCCGCATGGCGAAGTGTTCGACCGCTTCTCGGGACGGCGTCCGGCGCCCGGCTTCGATCGTGCTCACGTATGCGTAGCTGTACTTGGGGTCGGCGAGCTCCTTCTGCGTCATACCGCGCGCCAGCCGTAGTCGCCTCATCCTGGTTCCAAGCACGGCTTGCCTCCTGCCTCCGAAGTTGCCTGAAGTCTAGTCCCAGGTCCATCTGAGGTGATAGGTCCGTTCGGCCATGACCAGCGGCGATGGTCCTGACTGAACATCCGGGCCGATGCTTGACAGAAACTGTCAGGACAGGTTAAGTCGCCCTGTTACATCCGCCGAAAGGATCAGGGATACACCGAGCCCGCGGGAAGGAGAGAGACGGATGAAGCACTCGTTGAAGCGGACGCTGAAGTCCCTGCTCTTCGCAGGGGCCGCCCTGATGATCATCGTCGCCGGCAGCGCCAACTGGCCCAAGCACTGAGCACCGCGCATCGCCGGTTCTCCGATCACCGCCCGGAGGAGCGGCCATGGATGTCCACTCGACCGAGAACGAGGTCTTCCTGAGGCCGGGAGACATCCTGCTGTTCCACGGGCACGGGTTCGTGTCGTGGGCGATCCGCCGGTTCGATGAGTCGGACGTGGATCGCGCGGCGATCGTGCTCAGGCCGGAGACGATGGCCGAGGCCACCGCCTCCGGCCTCCGGCACGTCGCGATCGAACCCGCCGTCGACGGCAATGCGTTCACCTACGTGCGAAGGCTAGCGATCGGCGTCGCGCCCCCCTCGGTCGTCGAGCGGGCGCTGACGTTCTCGACGGACCTTCCTCCCGAGCACGAGCCGATCGTGTTGCTCGCTCTCCTGGCGATGACCAGGAAGCTGCCGATCGGCGAGCCGTCACTGCGGCGTCTCCTCTGCGTGCTGCTTGATCGCGCCGCGGGCCGCGTCGATCGCGTGCGCGCTCGCCGTAGGAGCCTCTTGCTCGGCTCGGACTTCGTGTTCCGATGTTTCGATCCGGCGGACGACCCTCGCGCCACCATCGACGTGCGGATCGCGTCAGGCGACCCTCAGAGCACGCCCTCCGCGTCGGCGGCGAGGGTGACGAAGGCCGAGGCGGTGCTCTGGGCATGGGCATCGACGTTCCCCGACACGGCGCGCCGGGGAGCCCGATGGCCGGAAGAACCGCTGGAACCGTTGATCGCCGCGTTCGCCCGTGTCGACAGCCCGACGGACCCCGTCGTCCCTCGCTCCTACGTCGCCGATGCCGCGATCGTCGAGCCCTTCCGGCCGGTGGACGATGCGCAGCTGCACGCGGCATGCGTGCGGTTCCGCGACGCGATGCTTCGCCTCGAGGCGCGTCCGGATGACCCGGTCGTGGCAGACGCGCAGGGTCGGTGGGCGCGCTTCCGTACGATCGCGAACGTGGTTTCCCCCGGCGACCTGCGGTACAGCCACTCCCTCGAGACGATCACCTCGCTCCGTCCGTCGGACCGTCCGGGCGCGACGTCGAGCAGGCGTGGGCGAGAGTCGCACGACGCCGATCGGTGATGGGATCGATCAGGGCGGGCGTTCTTCGCCGAGGATCGTCTTCAGGGTCGAGATCGCATTCATCGCCGGCGGGAAGCCGGCGATGGCCGCCGTCTGCAGGATCACCTCCCGCAGCTCGTCGGCCGTCACCCCCGCCTTCAACGCCGCGCGCAGGTGTTGAGGGAGCTGCGAGGAACGGCCGAGCGCGACGAGCGTCGCGACGGCGGCGAGCTCACGATCGCGGAGGGAGAGACCGGGCCGAAGGTAGATGTCGCCGTAGACGAACTCCAGGATCGAGCGGCCCACGTCGCCGAGCCCCTCGACCGCTCGGAGCGCTTTCTCGTCGTGGATCTCGAGGAACCGCGCTCGCCCGCGTTCATAGCGATCGTCGTCGGACATCACGCCATCCTAGGCGTCGCGACGTCGGGACCTCAGTGCGCACCGTTCCACAGATGCATGACCGCATACGCGCGCCATGGACGCCAGCGGTCGGCGTACGCGAGCGTGTCGGCAGGTGCGGAGGGCAACGCGAGCGCCTCGAAGCCCAGCCGCACGCCCAGGTCGCCGACCGGGAAGGCGTCCGGGTCGCGGAGGGCGCGCATCGCGATGTAGGCCGCCGTCCACGGGCCGATGCCGGGCACCTCCAGCAGTCGCTCCGTCGTCTCCTCGCGGTCCGCCGACGCGGAGAGATCCAGGTCGCCCGACGCGACGAGCTCGGCCACCCGCTTCAGCGTGGCCGCGCGCGCGGTCGTGAGGCCGAGGGACGTCAGGGAGCTCTCGGCGAGCTGTTCGGCCGTCGGGAACAGATGGGTGATGCCGTTGAGGGGATGGTCGAGCTTCGTTCCGCTCGTCGTGGCGATCCTGCCCGCGAACGTTCGAGCCGCACGGACGCTCACCTGCTGGCCGAGGATCGCACGCACGGCAAGCTCGAACCCGTCGGCCGCACCCGGGACCCGGATGCCGGGCGTCGCTCGCACGAGCGGTCGGAGCGCGGGATCCGACGACAGCGCGGCGTCGATCACCGCAGGATCGGCGTCGAGATCGAGCAGACGCCTCGCCAACAGGATGAAGATGGACGGCCGCACCTCGTCCGCGGGGCAGCGGAGGATCACTTCGTCGCGGTCGGGCCGGGGCATGAGCGCGATCACCGTGTGCGACCCGTCGGGTGCCCGCACCGCGCGACGGAACGTGGTCCCGTCGAAGGACTCGACGCCCGGGATCGCGCGGTCGCCCAAGAATCGCATGAGCGGGTCGATCGCGATCGGCGGTCGGTACCGCAGCCGCCTCACGATGGATCCGGGGGCCACGGCTCGGCGCCGCCCGTCGTCAGCGCACCCACGCGCGCCATCGTCCGTCTCCCGACGAGACCGATACCGGGAGATCGAAGCACGCGGTCATGTCGGCGTCGGTCAGCACGTCGTGGATCGGGCCGGAGGCGACGAGGCGGCCGCGTCGCAGGAGCGCCGCGTGGGTCGCGCTCCTGGGTATCTCCTCCACGTGATGGGTGACGAGCATGGTCGTCGGGGACGCATCGGCGGTCGAGGACAATGCTTCGAGCAGCAGCTCGCGACCGGGAAGATCGAGTCCCGCTGCGGGTTCGTCGAGCAGCAGGAGCTGTGGGCGGCCGAACAGCGCCCGGGCCAGCAACACCCGTTGGCGTTCGCCCTGGCTGCACGTCGCGAGCGGGCGTCTCGCGAGATCGGCGCACCCCACGCGTTCGAGCAGATCGTCCGCGCGCCGGCGGTCGTCCGCGTCGAACGTCTGCATCCAGGGGACGAGTGTGGATCGCTTGCCGGTGAGCACCACGTCGCGCGCCACGAAGTGCCCGGGGATGGCTTCGGCGACGTGATGTCCGACGAACCCGATCCGCGCTCGCATCTCGCGGACATCGACCCCGCCCAGGCGGCTCCCGAAGAGCTCGACGACCCCCGATGTGGGATGCCGGATGCCGCAGGCCAGATCCAACAGGGTGGACTTGCCGGAGCCGTTCGGTCCCACGATCGCCCACGACTCCCCCTGCCGAACGGTCAGCGAAACCGGCCCGAGGAGGGTGTTCGACCCGATCCTGACCGATGCGTCGACGACGCGGACGACGTCGGGCGCGGCGTTCGGCTGCATAGGCGCTCAGTATGCCGAGCCGGCGGCAGAACCTTCACGTGAGCCGTCTCACGGCCGACTGCGTACATTCAGTTGACTTCCGGTCGTCGCAGCGGCGAACGGTGGCGAGCATCTCTCACAGGATCGAGCGTTCATGGCGACGATGACCGAGCGAAGCCGCACGGTGCCCCGCGAGAAGGCGGGCAACCCCGTATGGCGCAAAGCGCCCGGATCCCTCCTTCGGCACCCGTCGCTCTTCGCCGCCCTGGCGCTCGGCGCGTTCCTCGTGGTGGTGTCGGCGACCGCGTACCCGCTGTTCCTGTCGGCCTCCGGCGGCGCGTTGGTGCGTTCGGCGATCGACGATCCGACGGTCACCCACTACGGCGCCGGCATCACCTACACGGTCACCAACGTGCCATTCGCGAAAGCGAGTCCCGACGGGCATGGTCTTTTGATCGACCGCAGGCTGCAGCTGTTCGATGATGCGATGCGAGCCTCCCCGGCGGTCGGCCCAGTGGTCGAGGAGGCCATGGGCTATGAGGTGGCCGTCACGGGACCAGGGGACCGGGTGCCCACTTCCGGTCCGCTGAACGGCACTCTGTTCTTCGGGACGGACGCTCTCGACCATGTGGACGTCGTGTCGGGCACCGACGGACCCGGTGTGTGGCTGCCCGACTACGTCGCCGATCCGCTGGGTGCGGGTCCCGGCGATAAGGTCGAACTTCGGTCCGGCAAAGCCGTCGTTCCGGTGACCGTCGACGGCGTCTACCGGGCCCTCTACGCGCAGCCGAGCACCGGTTACTGGCGAACGTGGTCCGGGCAGCTCTATCCGTGCCCGGATTGCCCCCCGCCTCCGCAGCCGATCCTGGTCGACCGGGCGCAGCTGATCGCGCTGGCGACGCAGCTCGGGTCGTCGCGCGCGCGGTTCGCGATCGTGGCACCCGTCAGGGCCGACCCGCCGCTCTCGCTCGGCGAGGCGCGCCGGCTGTCCGCGTTCACGAACCACTTCGCCGATCAGCTCGGATCGCCAGGTTCTCCCTTGGGCGACATCTTCCCGTGTTGCGGTCGGTTGTTCAACGGAACGGGGCAATTCTCGACGGCCGCGCTCCTGGGTGCGATGCCGGGTGTCGTTCGCATCGTCGATCAGCGCGTCGCGGCGGTGCAGGGCCCGATCCAGGTGCTCTTCTTGGCTGCCCTCGCGATCTCGTTCGGAGTCATAGCAGCGGCAGGCGTCTTCTCGTTCGCCTCCCGACGCGTCGACGCGGGTGTGCTCGCCGTTCGCGGCTGGGGTCCGGCACGCGTCGGGTTCAAAGCTGTTCTCGAATCGATCCTCCCGTGCGTGTCGGGCGCTGCCGTGGGGTTCCTGATGGCGACGGCGATGATCGCGTGGCTCGGTCCCGACGGCTCGATCGAGCCGTCGGCCAGGGCGTCGGCGCTCGTCGGCTCACTCGTGGCGACCCTCGCCGCGATCTCGCTCGTCGGCGTCGTCTCGGCTCTCGCCTTCGTTCGGCACCACGAACCGCGCGTGGGCGCGTCACGCTTCGTGCTCTTCCTGCCGTGGGAGCTGCTGGCGTTCTTCGGCGCCTACGTCATGAGGAGCAAGCTGCACTCGACGGGAGGGGTGGTCGGCACCGCGGTCCAGCGTCCGGCTGCGTCCGTGTTCTTGTTCCCGTTGCTCCTCGCCCTCGGCGTGGCGATCCTCTCGGCGAGACTGCTGACCCTGGCGCTGTCCCGTCGCCGCCGCGGAGACACGGGACGCGTTTCGGCCTGGTACCTGGCGGTGCGACGCCTCGCGTCGTCGTCCCGGCTGGCGGTGCTCTTCCTGGTGGCCGCCTCTCTCGCCTTGGCGGTGTTCACGGCATCGCAGGCCATGGTGAGCTCGCTTCGCGGAACGGTCGAAGCGAAGGCGAAGGTGTTCGTCGGCAGCGACGTCCAGCTCCAGATCGGTCCCGACACCGTCGTGCCTCCGGACCTGGGATTCCCCGCCACGATCGCGACCCGGTCTCGTCAGGCGGGGCAGATCCCGAACACCGATCGGTCGTTCGACCTGCTGGCCATCGACCCGGACACGTTCGAGCAGGCGGCCTACTGGAACGGAGCCTTCTCCGATCGGTCGCTCTCCGATCTGATGGATCGTCTGCGCGATCCATCGGGGGGCCGTCTCCCCGTGCTGCTGGCCAACGGGCGCGGCATCGCGCCCACCGCCTTGGAGATCCAGCAGCAGATGGTTCCGATCGAGATCGTTGCCGAGACCTCGAGCGTTCCGGGTACCTCGTCGGATCGTCCGGTGTTCGTCGTCTCGGACCGGGCATTGCATGCGGCGTTCGCCGGACGCTCGGACCCGCTGAACGCGGTCCAGACGACGAGGGAGATGTGGATCCGAGGTCCTTCGGACGCGGTCGTGGCCGCCGCGTCGGACGCCGGCGTGGGCTCGTACCTCACGATCACCGCGGACGAGGTCGCCGACATCCCGTTCATCAGAGCCGCGATCGACACCTTCGTCGTGCTCGACATGCTGGGGGTCGTCGCGTTGCTCTTGGTGCTGGTCGTCGGGGTCGTGTACCTGCAGACTCGGCAGCGGTCTCGCATCCTGTCGACGGCGCTCTCGACCCGTATGGGTCTGGAGCCGGGGACGATGCGGCGTTCCCTCGTCCTGGAGTTGATGATCGTGCTCTTCGCCGCGCTCGTGGTCGGCGTGACCACCGGTCTGATCGGCGCGGCGATCGTGCTTCCCTACCTCGACCCGCTGCCCACGATCCCGCCGGGTCCGATCGACGTCGTACCGTGGATCGAGGTGGCCGCCGCCGCAGCAGGTTTGGCGATCGCCGCGTTCGTCGGCGGTGTACTGGCTGGTCGCGTCGCACGCGGGGTCGCACTGGGGGAGGTGCTGCGTGTCTCGGAATGAGGCTGTCGCCGTTCGGTGCGGCGGGATCGAGCGGGTGTACCGGACGCCGAGCGGGGAGGTGCACGCCCTGCACGACGTGTCGTGCACGTTCTCGCACGGTGCGATCACGGCGATCGTTGGTCCGTCGGGGAGCGGGAAGTCGTCCTTGCTCCGACTGATCGCGGGGCTGGACCGACCGAGCTCGGGGTCGCTCGTCGTCGAGGGGCGCGACGTCGGCGGTGGCTCCGCTGCTGCCCGTCGCCGGCTCCGGCGTGATCTCGTCGGCTACATCTATCAGCGGCCGTCCGACAACTTCCTTCCGCACCTCACGGTCGGGGAGCATCTGCGCTTCGCGGAGAAGGGTTCGCATCCGCGGCGGCTCGACGTCGGCGGACTCCTCGATCTTCTCGGCATCGAGCGTCGGATCGATCACCTGCCGTCCGAGCTCTCCGGCGGGGAGCAGCAGCGAGCGGCGTTCGCCCAGGCGCTGGTGACCGGCGCGAACATCATCGTCGCCGACGAACCCACCGCGGAGCTCGACGATGCGTCGAGCGACGTCGTGCTCGATCGGGTGCGAGCCTTGGCCGGAGAGGGCGTGACGTTCCTGCTGGCGACGCACGATGCGGCGGTCATGGCGATCGCCGACGAGCGGTTCGAGCTGGAGCACGGCAGGGTCAAGGGCGCGGCCGCGAGCGAAGGTCTCCCAACGGAAGCATCGTCGGGGCGTCCGGGGCTTCGGTGGCCCGACCCCGGTGTCGCCACACTGCTGCTCGATCCGGAGTCCGTGGTGCGGCTGCGAGGCGTCACCAAGACGTACGGTCGGGGAGACGAGGCCGTGCACGCGCTTCGCGATGTGAACCTCGAGGCACGCGCGGGCGAGGTCGTCGGACTCGTCGGGCGATCCGGGTCGGGCAAGACCACCCTGCTGAACGTCGCGGCAGGTTGGGAGCTGCCCGACGAGGGGCAGGTCGAGTCGCCCGGCGACGGTGCCGGCGGATGGTCCGAGATCGCGGTGTTGCCCCAACATCTCGGTCTGATGGATGAGCTCTCCGTCCGGGAGAACGTGGAGTATCCGGCGCGGATGGCGGGTGAGTTGGACGAACGCCGCGACCTGATCGACGACCTCATCGAGGCGTTGGGGCTCGGGGAGCTCGGTTCCCGGTATCCCGGGGAGACATCGCTCGGCGAACAGCAACGGGTCGCTCTCGCACGCGCCGTGGTGCTCCGTCCTCGGCTGCTCATCGCCGACGAGCCGACCGGGCATCAGGACGCGGGCTGGGCTTCGAGGATCATGTGGACCCTCCGCAGCGCCGCCGGGGCTGGGAGCTGTTGCGTGATCGCGACGCACGATCGTGAGCTCATCGATCAGCTGGATCGCGGGTACTCGATGTCGGACGGCCGGCTGACGGGCTAGGAGACGGCAGGCGCGGCTGTCGCTGTCTCGAAGCGAACCGGCGGCCTGTGGTCGGACTGGCGCTCGGCGTGGGACGGTGTGTGCGGACCGAGGGGCGGCCGGGGATGAGCGAGAAGGTGGACGGCTTCAAGGTGATCCGTGGGTCGGGGGTTTCGATGACCTCTCCCGAAGGCTCGACCATGCTCGCGGGGTTGTTCGGCGATGCTTTCGGTCCCGACGACGTCGAGGTATTCCCGTTCGAGCTCGCCGCGACGAGCGTCTTGCAGCCGCATCGACATACCTCCGACCTGGCGGCGTGGGTCACGGAAGGGCGGATGGCGTTCGGGTTCGGAGAAGGGTTCGCCGAGCGGATCGAGGTCGGCCCCGGCGACGTGATCTGGCTGCGTGCGCGCGAGGCGCATGCGGAGGAGGTCGTGGGAACCGAACGCGCGAGCATGGTGGTCGCCTACGTCGAGCGGTTCGACACGGAGCCGGCCGACGGATGAACGAGCGGCGTTGGGATACCGACGAGCGTGGCGAAGGGATCGCCTCGGGCGCGGCGTTCTCGCCCAACCTCCAGGAGCTCGCCGAAGAGATGGAGGGTGCCGGTTGGGTTGCCGAAGAGCCTGGACTCCATCTGCTGCCTCATCTCGAGGCAGCCTGCGCGGCTCCCGGCTCGGCGTGGAGGATCACTTCGTGGTCGCTCGGCGACCACGGGGTCCTCGACATCGAAGCGGTATGGGGTGGTGAGTGGGAAGCGTGGGGCGTGATCCGCGCTGAGGTGTTCTCACTCCTCGGATCCATCGCGGAACCCACGTCGCATATCCGCCAGCGGATGTTCGAGGAACGGGTGGAGTTCGAGATGGCGACCGGAACGGTAGCCGAGGGGTCGCCGTTCACGCCGCATGGCCACCTGATCCGCCTGCGCGTCCGCCCGGCGTAGGTCGTCGACGGGCGCCATCGCGAGCAACGCAACCGCGCGCTGTGTCAGGCTCTGCGTCTGGACCGGCGCGGAAGGAGTGGTCGATGGCGGCGGGCGACGTGAAGGGAACAGGAACATCGGAGGATCCTTGGGTGCTAAAGACGCCGCCGGGTACCTCGGAGTATCAGATGTGGAAGGACGAGGAGGCAGATCCGCCGACGCTCATGTGCCGGGTCGGCACGACGACGCTGAGCTATCAGCTTCGGTGTCTGAACGATCTGCAGAAGATGCTCGAGGACCACGGAGACTGGATGCTGCTCGGGAGCGCGGATGAGCAGAAGCCGGCGGCGGACGGAACGGTCGAAGCGTGGGCCCGCTCGGAAACGAACCCGGTGGGAGGCTGGTACGGGTTGAAGAAAGGTCTCCGGGGACGCTTCGCGATGTACGTCCCACCGCTGATGGAGGCGCTCGGCCTCGCGGAGGTCGAGCACAACCCGCGGAACAATCGGATGCGCGCCCTGTAGCTGTCGGGCGGCAACGCCTACCGAGGAGGTCACGACCGGATGTGCTTCGAAACGACCGCTCGACCGCCGCTTCCCCCGATCGCCGGCGGCGCCGGTGTCGCCGGGAGCGAGCGCCTCGTGCTCGAGGCAGCCGACGGCAATCGGTTCAACGCCTTCAGCGCTCGCGCGAACGCGCCCGACGCACCGGGGATCATGATCCTCCCCGACGTCCGGGGGCTCCATCCGTTCTACGAGGAGCTCGCCACCCGGTTCGCGGAGGCGGGCGTGAACGCGACGGCCCTGGACTACTTCGGGCGGACCGCGGGGCTCGACCAGCGAGACGCCGACTTCGACCACTGGGAGCACGTGAAGCAGATCACGGTGGACGGCATGGGGGCCGACACCGCCGCCACTCTCGCGCACATCCGATCCGGCGCAGGGGGCGGCTCGCACGCCGTCTATTCGGTCGGGTTCTGCATGGGTGGGCGGATCTCGTTCAACCAGGCGTGGAGGGATCACGGACTGGCGGGAGTGATCGGGTTCTACGGGGGACCGCAGGGCAGGGATCCCGACGACGACACGGCGCCGGTGAAGCTCGCGCCGCACTACCGCTGTCCGGTGCTCGGACTCTTCGGGGGAGCGGACGACGGCATCCCACCCGAGGCGATCGAGGGGTTCGAACGGGCGCTCGACGACGCCGGCGTCCCGAACGAGATGGTCGTCTACGACGGCGCGCCGCATTCGTTCTTCGACCGGAAGTTTCGAGCAGCACCGGGACGCCTGCGACGACGCGTGGATGCGGATGTTGCGGTTCGTGGGGGCGACCAACTGACCGTCAGCGGGGGCGGCGCGCCTCGGCTTCCTCCGCCCGCCGGAACCGCTCCTTGGCCTGGGCCTCGTCGCCGCGCCGTTCCGCCACACGTGCGAGCGCGGTCCAGGTCCATCCGGCCAGCTGCCGCTCGCCGAGCTCCTCCGAGATGCGGATGGCAAGGTGCAGGTCGTCCTCGGCCTCGTCGAGGCGTCCGAGCTCGCGCTTGAGGATGCCGCGCTCGGCGAGCGCGTCGGCCAGCTCCCACCGCGCTCCCAGCTCTTCGAAGATCGCGACGGCCGGCTCGATCACGAGCAACGCTTCGTCCATCCTTCCCAGGTCCTCGATCACCCGGGCCCGTTGCACGGTGACGACGGCCACGCTGAACAGATCGCCCGAGTCGTCCGCCAACGGCACCGCGCCGTCGATCAGCCGAAGGGCCTCGTCCAGATCCCCCATGCTGTCCCGGTTGATCGACAGCGCCGTGAGCGCGCGGATCCGTCCCCAGCCGTCGTCCGGGTGGGCACCGTCGAGGGCGCGCTGCCAGATGGCCTCCGCCTCCTCATACGCGTCGCGCGTCCACGGCACCCAGCCGGCGAACAACAGGACGCGGGTGATCGCCCACGGATCGCCGAGCTGCTCCGCGGCGACCAACGCACGATCGAGCAGCGCCTCCGCCTTCTCCAGGTCGGCGTCGACGTTGATCGCGATGTCGCCCAGGAACCGCAACGCGAGCGCCATGGTGAACGGATCGTCGTGGGCTTCGCCGAGGGCCGCCGCGCGTTCCAGCACGTCGGTCGCCGCGTCGTACTGACTGAGCCAGTAGCGCGACTCGCCCAGGCCGCCGAGCGCCCGAGCCTCACGGACCCCCCAGCCGTCCTCGGGGCCGGCGATCGCCAGCGCCCGCTCGTAGAGGTCGACCGCCGCTCGGCTGACCATACGGCGGCGTGCTCGATCGGCGGCCTTGATCAGCTGGTCGACCGCGCGATCCACCAGCCGCCGATCGCGCGGATTCAGGTCGAGGGATGCCAGGGCGGCCAGTTCCAGATGATCGGCTGCATACGAATGGTGGCCCGATGCGATGAGCCGATCCGCGATGATCTCGTGGAGCCGCATACGTTCGCGCTTGGGGAGGCTCCCGTACGCGACGTCTCGAAGCGTGGCGTGTCGCATGCGCCATCGGAGGGCGCCCACACCCTCTTCGCGCACGACGATCTCCGCGTCCTCCAGCTCGTGGAGCTCCTGGATGGTCGCATCCGGGTCGATGTCGGTGAGCTCGTCGATCTCGAAGGAGTAGCGGAAGACGGAGGCGCGTCTGGCGAGCGTCCGCAGACGCGTGGGCAGCGCGTCGAGCCGGGCGGTGACGACCGCCTGCACCGTCGGCGGGAGGGCCCCGCGCATGCGCCGCGGGCGGCCGTCGCTCTCCGGAAGGAGCATGCCGGTCGTCTCGACGATGAAGAAGGGATTCCCACCGGTGCGCTTCGCGATCTCGGAAGCTTCCTCGTCCGTGATCGAACCCCCTCCGGCCTGCCTCGCCAGGTCGATCGACTCCTCCATGGACAGAGGGTCCATCCGAAGCAGCACCCCGTTGACCGCGTTCGATCCCCAGGAGGGTCGCTCGTCGAAGAACTCGGGCCTCGTGAGCGCCAGGGTGAGCGAACGACGCTCGCCGCCGCGCGGGTGGACGCCCATGCGTTCGACCAGGTCCTGCATGGACCCGCTGAGCGTGTGGATGTCCTCGACGACCATCACGATCGGCTGCACGGACGCCATGCCGTCGACGAGCGCGAGGAAACCGGCCTGCACGTCGTGGACGAAGGTGGATTCGTCGCGCCGTTCGGAGACGCCGAACAGCAGACCCAATCGATCCGTGACCCGTTCGATCTCGCGCTGATCCACGTAGCGGCCGGCACACTCGCGGAGGCGCTGCCGGACCTTGTCGGGGGTGTCGCCGTCGTCGATCCGTGCGAGGTCGCCGACCACGGACGCCAGGGGAGCGAACGTGGCCGTCTCCGCGTGGGAACGGGCGCGGGCCACGAGCACCGTCACGTCTTCGTCGAGACAGGCGGTGAGCTCGTCGGCGAGTCGGGACTTCCCGATCCCGGCCTCGCCGGCGATGGTGACCAACGCGGGCATCCCGGTCTGGGTCGCGCGGGCCAGGCACTCGCGCAGGATGGTCAGCTCGCTCGACCGGCCGACGAGCGGGATGGTGCGTCGCACGGAACGTGTCGTGAGGCCCTCGACCGGATACGCGGAGAGGTCGAGCGTGAACCCCTTGGCCCGGATGTTCCGCAGGACCCCGAACGCGACCTCGGACTCGGTAAGCGTGTGGGTGGTCCCTCCCGCGAGCACCTCCCCGGGGCCGGCGGCCGTCTGGAGCCGTGCGGCGGCGTTCACGACGGGTCCCGTGACGAGGAGTTGCCCGGCCGGTCCCACCCCGGTTGCAGCGACCCCGGATTCGATGCCGACGCGCACGCGCAGCGGCTCCGCGAGTCCGAGCGCGCTGCCCAGACGGCGGAGACGGCCGCGGATCGCCAGGCCGGCGCGCACCGCGCGGAGCGCGTCGTCCTCGTGGACCGTGGGGAGTCCGAACACGGCCATCACGGCGTCGCCGATGAACTTCTCGGGACGCCCTCGGAGCGCCTGCAATTCCTCGGTCGCTGCGTCGAAGAACGCGCCGAGGACCTCGCGCGCGCGCTCGGGGTCCAGACGCTCCCCCAGGCCGGTGGAATCGACCAGGTCGGCGAAGAGGACGGTGATCATCTTGCGTTCCTCGGTGCCGAGCGGGGTCGCCACCGCCGCCCCGCAGTTGGGGCAGAAGCGCGCGCTGGGCGGCAGCGGATGGCCGCACACCGGACAATCCATCCACGCAGCATAGGCAGGGTCCCCGACGCCCGGATGCCGCATCGAGGAGGTTCGAGCAAGATGGGAAGAGGTGAGGATGTCGAGGCGTTGCCGGCCACGAGGAGGAGAGACCGATGGCGATCAAGCGGATGAACCACGCGGTGCTCTACGTGCGAAGCGTCGACCGGACGTTCGCGTTCTACCGGGATGTGCTCGGGTTCCGGGTGGTGAACGAGATGCCGGGCGCGAAGTTCCTGCAGGCGCCCGATTCGACGAACGATCACGACCTGGGGATCTTCGAGATCGGGATGGCGGCGGGGGAATCGGCCGCGGGACGCGCGACCGTGGGGCTCTACCACATCGCCTGGGAGGTACAGACGCTCGCCGACCTACGGGAGATCGCCGCGAAGCTCGTCGATGCCGACGCGCTCGTCGGAGCGACCGACCACAGCACGACGAAGGCGCTCTACGGCAAGGACCCCGACGGCCTGGAGTTCGAGGTCTGCTGGCTCGTTCCGCAGCGGTTCCTGACCGACGACGTCGTCGCGGCCAAGTCACGGATGCGTGCGCTCGACATCGACGCGGAGATCGAGCGTTACGGCCTCGAGACCGCGGGCGGCATCTGAGCGAGCCTCGCTAGGCGCGAACCTTCCCCAGCAGGTCGTCGAGGAGCGGCGGCCCATCGGGGTCGATCAGCTCGTGGAGATGGGGATTCTCGATCCCGACGGCGAGCACGCGCGCCGCGTCGATCGCGGAGGGATCGCCGAGGTCTCGGCGGTACAGGTAGGAATGGACGGAGAGCTCGCGCATCCCCGAGCGGCCGGCAAGGGAGCCGAGATCCGTGACCCACGCAGCCGCGGTCGGATGCCCTGCCGCGATCGCCACGGCGCAGAGCGCGTCGAGGACGTAGGCCCGGAGCCACAGATGGATGTCCCGCTGGCGCGCACAGCGGGAGAGCGCGTCCTCCATCAGCTCGATCGATCCGTTCAGGTCGCCTCGGCCGGCGCGGAGCAGACCGAGCCCTCGCGCTCCGTACGCTTCCCAACAGGCGTCGTCCACCTGGCAGGCCAGCGCGAACGCATGCTCGAACGTCTCCCCCGCCCGGCCGACGTCACCCTTACGAACCCACACCTCGGCGGCCAGCGACTCAGGGCACGCGATGAACGCGGTCCACCGTTCGCTCCGGCTCAGCCGGCACGCCTGTTCGAGCGTCTCCTCGGCTCGGTCGAGCTCGTCCCGCAGGAGCAGCGTGCGGCCCAGGAACGCGAGCGACCATGCGCGCTGCTTCTCGTTCCCGACGGACGCCGACAACGCGATCGACTCGGTGTAGGCGTCCGCGGCTTGCTCGTGCTCGCCGACGTCTCCAAGGCAAGAGCCGGTGATCGCCCGGATCCTCGCCATCTCGTGCGGGTCGTCGTCCGCCAACTCCTCGGCGGTTCGGAGCCAGGTCCTCGCCCGGGGATAGTCCCCGCGAAGGAGCTCGACGTAGCCGAGCTCGCGATGCGCGGATGCCGCCACCGCCCGCTGCCCCGTCACCTCGGCCGCGGCGATGCTCTGGTGGAGCGCCGCAGCGCCCTCCTCGTCCCGGCCCTTGGTCGCGTGCACCAACGCCGATCCCAGCGAAAGCAGGGCCACGGTCTCGATCTCGGTGTCGCCGGATGCGCCCGCGGCCGCCGCCGCGTTTCGCAGGCTCTCGATGCCGGCCTCGATCGCTCCCGCGTCCACCGCAGCCTCGCCCGACTCCAGCAGCGCCTGGAGCGCGCCGCGGCCACCCCCAACTCCGACGGACGGGCGGCTCGTCGCGATCGCGCCGGCCTCCACGAGCTCCGGCCCGGGCTCGACGCCGAGCTCTCGCCGGAACAGGTCGAGCGAAGCAGAAAGCTGTCGTTCGACGGCGACCTCGTCGCCGGTCGTCGCGAACGCGCGAACGAGGAGCACGTGGGCGTCCTCGTTCAACGGATCGGCGGCGACCAACCGAGTGGCGAGCTCCACCGCGGTTCGCACGTTACCCGAGGCGAGTGCGCGGAGCGATCCCTCCCGAAGGACCGCCTCGCTCAACCCCTGGAGGTGACGGCGCTCACCCAGCAACCAGGCGGTGAAGCCAGCGCTCCCGTCGACGTCCATACCCTCGAGCAGCTCGCGTCCGAGGCCGGGGAGCTCGACCGCCTCGCCCGAGGTGCCTGCCATCAGGACCTCGACGTCGATCACGGTGCCCGGCGGGAGGCGAAGCTGCACCACGTTGGCGCTGCCCACCGTGTCGGGTCCGCCGAGGAGTCGTCGCAGCTCCGATAGGTTCCAGCGCAGCGTGCCGGCCGGGTCCTCCGCGTCCGGGAAGAGAAGGTCGATGAGTTGCTGCCGGCTGGGCTGACCGGGGGAGAGCGCCAGGTAGGCCAGCAGTGCCCAGACCTTCCTGCCCCGCGGTGCGGCGAAGACCACGCCGTCGCGAACCAGGAACGGCGGGCCCAGCAGGTGCACGGTGATCGGCACGCCGACCATCCTGCTCGCGCGTGACCCTGCGGACAAGTGATGGAGAACACCCGTCCGTCACACGCCTCGTCACACGCCCGCTTCCTAGGGTTCGTCTACGTTCACTCGGACGGACGGTCCGTCTGATCGGAAGGAGGACGAGACATGAGCGCTCCCAAGCTCGATGAGCTACGGGAACAGGTTCGCGGCCGGGTGACGGCTCCAGGGGACGAGGGGTACGACGATGCCCGCGGTGTATTCAACGGCATGATCGACAAGCGTCCGGCCGTGGTCGTTCGCGCGGAGACCGCCGGCGACGTGGTGGCGGCCGTCAACTTCGCGCGGGACGCGGAACTCGATCTCGCCGTCCGCGGCGGTGGTCACAGCGTGCCCGGGTTCGGAACGGTCGACGACGGTGTCGTCATCGATCTCTCCGGCATGCGGGGTGTCGAGGTCGATGCGGGAGCGAAGACGGCTCGCGCGCAGGGTGGCGCGACGTGGGGTGATTTCAACGACGCGACGTACCCCTTCGGGTTGGCCACTACCGGCGGCATCATCTCGACGACCGGCGTCGGCGGGCTGACGCTGGGCGGAGGGATCGGCTACCTGACGCGAGGGTTCGGTCTGTCGCTCGACAACCTGCTGGCGGCCGACGTGATCACCGCGGACGGCCGGCAGCTGCACGCGACCGACCGGGAGAACGACGACCTGTTCTGGGCGCTCCGCGGAGGGAGCGGGAACTACGGCGTCGTCACGTCGTTCGAGTTCCAGCTGCATCCGGTCAAGGACATCTACGGCGGGCCCATGTTCTACGAGCTGAGCGAAGCGGAGAACATCCTGAAGTTCTACCGTGACTACATCGCGGACGCGTCGGAGCAGATGGGCGTGTTCCCGGCGTTCCAGATCGCGCCGCCGCTGCCGTTCATCCCCGAGGATCGTCACGGGGACACGTTCATCGCGCTGGTCGGTTGCTGGGCCGGACCCGTCGAGCAGGGCGAGGCCGCGTTCAAGCCCTTCCACGACGTGGCATCGGTCGTCGCGGAGCATGTCGGGCCGGCTCCATACCCGGCGCTCAACAGCGCGTTCGACGCTCTCTATCCGCCGGGACAGCTGCAGCACTACTGGAAGGCGAACTTCGCGAGGGAGCTCACGGACGAGGCGATCGCGGCGCACGTGACGCACGGGTCCGACGTGCCCGTCGTGAACTCCACGATGCACATCTACCCGATCAACGGAGCGGCGAGCCGCGTGGCCTCGGACGCGACGGCGTTCGCGTACCGCGATGCGACCTTCGCCACGGTGATCGTTGGCGGGTGGCCCGACCCCATGCAGAACGAGGCGAACACGAAGTGGGTGCGCGACTACTACGACGCCCTCGCCCCGTACTCGGAGGAAGGCGGGTACATCAACTTCATGTCTGGCGACGACCAGGGACGGATCAAGGCGAACTACAGGGGCAACTACGAGCGCCTGGTCGACGTCAAGCGGAAGTACGACCCCGACAACCTGTTCCACGTCAACCAGAACATCAAGCCATGAACGACGTTACGACGGGGACGAGCGGCGAGCCCGGAAGAGGGGAACCGCTGCCGAGATCCCCCTGAGCTCGGTGGGGCCGACCGGTTCGAACACGGCCGGCGATGCGTCCGAGGCGTCCACGACGTCCTGGGTGACGAGCACCTCGCCGGGACCAGCCCGCCCCGAGATCCGGGCAGCCCAATTGACGGTGCGGCCGAAGTAGTCGCCTTCGCGGATCACCACGGGCCCGGCGTGGATCCCGATGTGGGCGGGCGGCAGGTCGACGCGCTCGGTGGCATCGACCATGTCCAACGCCGCCAGCACGCTCTGCGATGCATCCGGGAAATGGAACATCACGCCGTCGCCCAGCCGCTTGACGGCCTGTCCGCCGTGCTCGGACGCTGCGGATTGCACCACGTCGCTGAGCCTCCTCGACATGGTCGCCGCTTCCTCGTCCCCGCGTTCCTCGGTCAGGTGCGTGAACCCCGTCAGGTCGACGAACACCATCGCCTGCGGTCGTTCGATGTGTTGGTGCACGCCCGCCTGCTCGAGACCCAGTTCGATGTGTTCGACCATGTCCGCCATCCACGCGGTGGTTTGGAGATGGCGGTACATCGCCATGAACGCGCTGTCGAGGACGGGCATCATCGTCCCCCCGAGATCGCTGCCGACGGCGAGGACGTCTCGCTCGCTCTTGCCCGCCCGCTGCGCCGGCATCTCCACGAACTCGTGCCAGAGCTCGGTTTCGGCGCTCGTGATCTGACGCAGCCCGTCGCCGTAGACCCGGATCAACCCGAGGATCGCATCGGGTGTGAACCCCTGGGTGAGCGCCAGGTCGATCACGGGCAGCAGCTCGATCTCGTCGCGTCGCGGTCGATCCGTCGGGAGCGGCGACGCGAGTCCGAAGGCCACGCGCATGGCACGCAGGAACTCGAACGAGATCCCCGATGTCCTGGCCACCTCCTCGAACGTGGTGTCCGCGTGACCCGCCCACCGTTCGTACTGCGGCAGATCCATCGTGATGAGCGACAGCGTGCCTCGCCGGATGGCCACCGCGATGCTCTCGATCGACATGCCGGCGGCGGCGCAGCTGGAGACGAGCCGGGCGCGACGAGCGTCGCCCGATACGAACGGCGCCGAGACCTCGTCGTTCGGAACGACGATCCCCTGCCGAACCAGGTCCTCGACGAACGCCGTTGACACGTCGGCCCGTTCCGCCACCTCCTCCAGCGTGAGTCGTTCCATGTCCAGGTCCTCAGTAGCGGCTTCCGGTGACCTCGGGGAGGTCGTTCAGCTCGGACAGATCCCCGGCGTTCAGTCGGACGCCGGCGGCGGCGGCGTTGTCCTCGAGATGGCGCAGTCGTCTGGTGCCGGGGATCGGGACGATCAGCTCGGCCTGGGCCAGCAGCCACGCGATCGCGATCTGCGCCGGCGTCGCGCCGTGGCGGTCGGCCACCGTTCGGACCCGCTCGACGATCGCCTGATTCGCCCGTACCGCCTCCTCGGCGAACCGCGGGAGCGAGGAGCGGAAGTCGTTCGGGTCGGTCGAGGCCGTCACTATCGTTCCGGTGAGGAACGCGCGTCCGAGCGGCGCATAGGGTATGAACGCGACGTCGTTCGCGGTGCACCACGGCACGACGTCGTCCAGGCGCTCGGTGAACCACAGCGAGAGCTCCGACTGCACGCTCGCGACCGGGTGGATCGCATGGGCGCGCGCCAGCTCGTCCACGATCGCCTCGGACAGGCCGAGGGCGCGAACCTTCCCCGCTCCGACCAGCTCGGCCATGGCTCCCCACGACTCTTCGAGCGGGACGGCGGGATCGATCCGATGCAGCTGATACAGGTCGATCACGTCGGTGTGCAGCCGACGCAGGGACCCGTCGATCGCCTCGCGGATGTGCTCGGGGCGGGCGTCGTTGCGAAGGGGATAGCGGCCGTTGGGACCGGCGACCAGGCCGGTCTTGGTGGCCAGCACCGCTCGGTCGCGGCGTCCCCGGAGCGCACGGCCGACCAGTTCCTCGTTCGTGAAGGGTCCGTAGACGTCGGCCGTGTCCAGCAGGGTCGCCCCCAGATCCAGCGCGCGGTGGATGACGTGGATGGACTCGGTCTCCGACGAGTCGCCGACGTAGGCCCAGTTCATCGGCATGCAGCCGAGCCCGATCTCACCGACCGCGATCCCGCTCGATCCGAGCGTTCGCGTGTTCATGCCGTCCTCGACCGTGCGACCGGACGCACGATGCGCACGTCCCGGGAGCCGTCGTCGGGCATCAGGAAGGCCAGAAGCCTGGCACCCTCCTCCATGAGGTCTGACGTGTCGTTCTTCGTCGGCCGGACGACCGGCTCGATCGTCAACGTGGCGCTCTCGCGCTCGACCCTCCATCTGCCGCCGACGCCACCGTCCACCAGGAACGTGCGGAAGCTCCCGGGGATGCCGGGGTCGACGAGCCACCGCCGATCGTCGCCGATCATCCGCGTCCGGTCCTTGTACCCGAGCAGGGCGTTGTCGTACTCGGGCAGGAACCGCGCCGGGGCCGGTGTGTCGGGGTCCGGCCGCTCCGCATCCGGGAGGTCGAACAGCTCTCGTCCGGCCCCGTCGTGAAAGACGCGGAGCCGCGCCCGGAGGCCTTCGACCACCGCACCGAGTTTGGTCAGGCCACACCAGGCCTGGATGTCCATCACGGCCGCCGGTCCGTATCCGCCCAGGTAGCGCAGAACAAGGTCCTCGATCGATGGATCGTGGTCGAGCGGGCGCCCGAGCCACGAC
Source organism: uncultured Actinomycetes bacterium (assembly GCA_963736335.1). Classification (GTDB taxonomy): domain Bacteria; phylum Actinomycetota; class UBA4738; order UBA4738; family HRBIN12; genus JBBQVZ01. The sequence continues at coordinate 1,110,555 of CAVTOC010000006.1, forward strand.
TCGGCGGTCGTCCACGTGGCCTGTCCACCCATGCCCCATACCCCTCGTGGCGGCACCTGTATCACGGGCAACAGGTACCCGATCGCGGAGAGCGCGTCGGCGTCGTGGTCGGGCCACCGCTCGGCGAGCAGCTGACGGAGCTCGGCGCGCGTTCGTGGCCGTTCCTCGATGAGCTCGCGGACCGTGGCCACCAGCGCGGCGACGTCGGCGCCGTCCAGAGCCCGGCCGAACGGGCTTCCCGTCCAGAACATGCGCTCGATGACGGGATCCATCAGCGGGCGCAGCCGGCGCATGTCGCGCGCGGTGACCAGATGGATCGTGGCTCGCATCAGCGACGCTCTGACCGCGCGCCGCCCAGTGATCAGGTCGGCAAGCTCCTTGGGCTGGAAGCCTTCCAAGCGCGTCCACAGACCCACGTAAGGGTCGATCGGGACCTGGGCCTGCATCCCGACGAGCCGTTCGATCGCGTCGGCAGCCGGGAGCGATGCTCGTTCGAGCAGCATCTGCCGTGCCAACGTCGCGCGGTTGAGCGCTCTCGCGCTCAGCACGTCAACGGACACGCATCGACCTCACGCGACGAGCCTATCGGCGGGCTCGGACGGGTCCCGAGTGAACCGAGCGATCCCCGCCAGCTAGACGGGGTCTACCCCGTCTCGATCTCGCCGTCGTGCCACTCGGGATCGTCTTCCATGAGCGCTCGGTATTCCACGTAGCGCTCGTTCTGGGCCGGATCGTCAGCGTTGCGATCGTAGCTCGCTCGGTCCTCGAAGATCGCGAAGAGCCATCCCGTGTCGCTGTCGTTCTCCCACAGCATGTAGCCCGTGACCATGCCGGGTATCACCGCCGCGCTCTGCTTCTCCATCACCGCGCGGAGCTTGTCGCGGTTCTCCGGCTTCACCCGTGTCTTGGCGACCGTTCCGTACATCGCGAGCCTCCTTCCATCCGTCTGTCGGGCGCGAGCATAAGACGGTCTCCGCGAACGCGCAGCGCCGGGCCCAGCGGGCGGAACGCAAACGTGGCATAGTTAACTCAGCTTTCATCCTGAGTTACATGGAGAGAGATATCTTGCCCTCGCTGGGGTACGGTCGCTGGGAGACCCTCTACGCGTCTCACGTCGACCAGGTCTTCGCGTTCGCCAGCCGGCGCGTGGGTGTGGACGACGCGGCCGACGTCGTGGCGGACACGTTCCTGGTGGCGTGGCGCCGTTTGGGCGACGTCCCGGAGGACGCGCTTCCGTGGCTCTACGCGGCCGCTCGCAACGTGGTCAACAACGCCCGCAGAGCGGAGATCCGCAGGGACGCGCTGCGGTCGCGGCTGGCCTCGACGGAGTTGCGCGTGACGCACGACGACCCCGCTCCGGCCGTGGAGGCGCGAGCCGACATCCTCGCGGCGATGCGACTCCTGCCCGCTCCGGAGCGCGAGGCGTTGTTGCTCGTCGCATGGAACGACCTCGAGCCCCGACGAGCTGCCGCCGTGATGGGGTGCACGCCGGGAACGTTCGCGGTCCGAGTACACCGTGGGCGACGACATCTGAAGGAGATCCTCACGTCGAGTGAGGTCGACGAGCACGCGGATCTAGCGTTGGGCGAGCGAGGGAGACAGGAGCGGCACGCGGGAGCCGCGTAGCGCAGCCTCGTGACGCTTCATCCGGCCTCTGCGGAGAGATGCACCCCGTGCTCGCCGATCGGGGAAGCCGTCGTGGATCTCCTCACCGCTCCCTCGGAAGCCGTGTCCAGGAATCGGCGAGACCGTGCGAAGGCCATCGACACGTAGCCCGGGTCGATCGCGGGGGGCCACGTTCCCGGGGACAAGATGCCCATGGCGTAGGAACGTGCGACGAGCCCGGCTCGGGTATCGGCGCGAAGCTTCATGAACAGGTTGCCGATGTGATACGTCACCGCTTGCCGGCTCACCCAGAGTCGCTCTGCGATCTCCCGACTCGTCATCCCGAGCGCGACCAACCGAAGCACCCGGAGCTCAGCGGGGGTGATCCGTCGAACCGGTCGCAGCAGGTCGACCGGTTCGGGGTCGGGGTGGAGCGACGGCTGATGTCCGACCACGCGGTGGCTTCCTTCCCTGGACTCATCTGCTTATGTCCGGCTCGGCGTGTCCGATTACCGCTGGACTAGGGATATGCCCAGGGAAGCAACACCCCGTCCATGGCAGAGTTCGTCGGATGAGCGATCCGTGAGAGATCGGCAGGACACGGGTTGCTCTTCGGTCATAGCTTCGGCCACCGGCTGAAAGGAGAAGGCCCATGTCGATGAACGAACGGCTCGAGGGTGCGTTCGAGGGCTGCTCGATCGCTCCCCCCGACATCTTGATCCAGGTGGCGGAGCACGGAAGGACCCGGGAGGACCGCGATGCTGCGACCAGGACGTTGGCCGCATCGGCCTCGCTCCGCGCCCGACGCGGTCTCGTGCGGCAGATGATCCGGCAGAACCTGGCGTCCGTCACGTCGCTCATGCCCACGAGCACGGGCGAGCAGAACACCGTGTACGACGTCGCGGGTGGCGGGAGCCAGCAGCTGCCGGGCACGCGCAAGCGCCGGCAGAACGATCCGCCCAGCGACGACGTCGCCGTCAACCAGGCGTGGGAGGGAGCCGACGAGACGTATCGCTTCTACTCCGACGTGCTGGGGCGCAACAGCGTCGACGATCGCGGGATGGAGCTCGTGTCGTCCGTGCACTTCGGATCGAACTTCGACAACGCGTTCTGGAACGGGTCGCAGATGGTGTACGGGGACGGGAGCGGGCGGATCTTCGTCAAGGGCGGGCTCACCGTGGCGATCGACGTGATCGCGCACGAGCTGACCCATGGGGTCACGCAATACACGGCGGGGCTGGAGTACTCATCACAACCGGGCGCGCTGAACGAATCGTTCTCCGACGTGTTCGGATCCATCGTGAAGCAGCGCACGCTGGAACAGACCGTCGATCAAGCGGACTGGCTGATCGGCGGCGGCATCCTGGGCAGCGCGTTCACGAAGAACAAGACCGCGCTGCGATCGATGAAGGCGCCGGGGACCGCCAACGACTTCGACCAGCAGCCGTCCAACATGAGTGAGTACGTCGATCTGCCGGATGACGACGACCCGAGACACGACCACGGCGGGGTGCACATCAACTCCGGCATCCCCAACCACGCCTTCTATCGGGTGGCGATGACGCTCGGAGGCAACTCGTGGGACCGCGCAGGCAAGATCTGGTTCCACGCGCTCACGAAGGTCCTGCAGAGCGATTCCGACTTCCACGCCGCCGCTGAGGCCACGGTGGACGCCGCGGCAGAGCTGTTCCTCGATTCCGGCGAGGAATCCGACGCGGTGCAGCAGGCGTGGAAGGAGGTGGGGGTCCTCTAGCGGCTGGTTCCGACGGATACCTCCTGAGAGAAGATGGACCACATGAAGGTGTCCGTCGTTCGCGGAGGAGGAGTCTCCGGATTGGTCACCGTCACGACGGTCGATTCCCGGACGCTTTCCCCCGACGACTCGAAGACGCTCGCCAGGATGGTGGAAGAGGCCGACGCGTTCGGTGGGCCCGACGTCGTGGCCACGGACGGCGCCGCTCCGGATGAGTTCCAGGTATCCGTGACGCTCGTGGACGCCACGCGACGCCGCACCGTCACCGCCGCCGAGCACGACCTCCCGAGCCGGCTCCGCTCGCTGGTGGACTGGGTGAGCGCGGCGCCCGGCCGTACCGAGGAGGTCGGCCCTCCCGGATCGCCCTGAGGCACCAACACTAGGCACTTCCCTAGGGCGGGCACCGAGACCGTGCCGGAGAGTTGCGGCATGGGTGATCCCGATACGTCGCATGCGGAGCACGAGGACCACGGTTGGACCAGGAACATCCCCGATCATCCGCCTCGGACCGACTCCGCCGACTATGTCCGCTCCCGGACGCGGATGAACGCGATGGCCGAGACGATCTCCCCGTTCTTCTACGGCGCCCCGGACTACGAGGATCATCACGGCGGCGGGCTCTGGCTGAAGGATGACGACGGGTGGTTCATCGTTCGCAACGCGGCGGGGATCGAGTGGAGCGCGCAGTTCTGCGCCGACCCGGCCAAGGTCGATCAACTCCGACTCATCGCCCGTCGGCTGTACGCGGCGTTCCCGGACGCCGTGGCCGACCTGGGTATCCGCGAGCTCCTCGATACGCCGATCGTCGATGCCGCGGGCGTCGCCGCCTGGACCGATTCGATCTGCAACGCGAGCGTGCCGCTCCCCGCCAGCGCCCATCGCGGTGTCCTGCCGGCGGCCGGGGGGATCCACCACTACCCGGCGCCGGTCGCGGAGATCGCGTTCTTCAAGTACGACGACTTCGAACTCTGGGTGGATGACAGCGAGGGGAACCAGATCGCCGTCGTCCCGCTGGCCCCCCGGGGGGCCGGTGACGGAAGGGTCCAGGTCCTGCACGTACGCAGGCCGAACCCTCCCGAACCCGATCCCCCGGCCGATCTGGGTCAGGTAGCGGCCGGGGGCGTCCTCGGGCCGCAGACGAGCATCGCGGAGAAGGCGTTCGGTGAGCAGTACCGCAAGATCGCGTTCGACGAGGTGGACGCATCGGATCCCCTCATCAACGCGACGCTTCCGAGGTGATGCGCGGTATCCGGGCGGGAGATATCGCGCCGCCGAACGATCACTCGAGCTCGGCGGCTTCCCTCAGGTTCATGCGCGCCTCGAACGCGGCGGCGACCGCCACGATCAGCGCCGCTAGGGGATCTGCCCACGTCCACCCGAAGAGCACGTTCAAGCCGAGACCGGTCAGGGTTAGGGTGGACAAGATGCCGTCGAGGAACGTCAACATGGCTTCGGAACGCAGCGGCGCCGACCCGAGCGAGACGGCGGTGCGCCGCTTGGCGAACGCGAGCGCGAACATCACGATAGCCGTCACCGCCAGGTAGATGATGCCGATCACGGACTCGCCGGCCCTGCGGCCCAGGACCAGCTCACGGATCGACGCCGTAGCCAAGACCGCTGCGAGGCCCAGGTACGCGAAGGCCACGAGGCGGAGCGCCAGCCGCGTGCGATCCGCTTGATCCACCGCATGCCCGGGTCGGACATGCCAGACCACCACGGACGACGCGAACACCTCGATGATGGAGTCGGTGCCGAACCCGATGAGCGCGAGCGAACCGGCCGCCACACCGAGTCCGATCGTGAACACCGCCTCTCCCAGGTTCCAGGCGATGGTGGCGTACTCCAGTCGGAGCGCCCGCCGTTGCAGGCGAAGGCGTGCGTCGCTATCGGCGGCCGACCGAGCGGACATGCGTCGAGACTAGTCCGTGCCCGCGTCTCGATCGGAACCCGTCAGCCGAGGATCAGGCAGAACTCATTGCTTTCCAGGTCGGCCATCAGCCACCACCGGAAGCCGTACTCTTCGATGTCGGGGACGGCCGCTCGTCGTCCGCCGAGCGCCTCGATCCGGCCGATGCCCACGTCCAGATCCTGGACGACGACGTCGAGATGGAGGCGATCCTTGCCGGCCTTCGACCCGGGCACGCGCTGGAACGAGAGCCACGGGTCGCCGGTCGCCGTCGGCGACACGACGACGTAGTGCGGAGGATCTCCGATCGTTTCGTCGACGGTCGAACCGAGAACATCGGCCCAGAACGTCGCCTGTGCCACTGGATCCGCGCGTCGACCTGTACCGAGCTCCAGCGTCCCACCGCGTCCACATCCGGCCTCGCATCCATGTCACGGCACCGTGATGACGAGCTTGCCGAGCGTGTGTTCGTTCGCGAAGTCCTGCAACGCTTGAGCGGCATGCGCCAACGCGTACGTTCGACGGATCGCCACGCGGAGCGTCCCACTCACGACCAGGTCGGCCAGGCCGAGCAGGTGGGCCGGGTTGCCTCCGACGTTCGACACGGACACGCCGTCGATCTCCGACGACTCGCCCGCCCCACCAACCACGGAGGTCGCGGTGCCACCTTGACGGACCACACCGGCGAGGCCCGCGAACGCGCCTGGCTCGCGGTTCACGGCGTCGATCACGGCATCGATCCCGTCGGGATAGCGTTCGCGGATCGCGGCAACGACATCGCCGGTGTAGTCGACCGTCTCGTCCGCCCCGAGATCCGTCACGAACCCCTCGTCACCCGGGCGCACCGACGCGATCACGTGGGCGCCGCGGAGCTTCGCTAACTGGATCGCGAACGTGCCGACTCCCCCGGTCGCGCCGACGATCAGGACGCGCGCGCCTGTGTCCGGATCGGCTGTCTGCACGGCGCTCATCGCCGTCGTGCCCGCCACCGCGAGCGATCCGGCGTCGACGTCGGACAGACCCTCGGGCGCGATCGCGACGGACGCAGCCTGTGGGGTCGCCCGCTCCGCGAACGAGCCGTCGTGGACGGCGCCCTTCACCCCCATCATCCCGAAGACGCGATCCCCGACCGAGAACCCCTCGACGCCGTCACCGACGCTCTCGATCGTTCCGGTGACGTCGCTTCCGATCACCGCCGGGAACTCGTAGGGCATGTAGTCCTTCATGTAGCCCGCTGCGACCCCGAGGTCGAACGCGTTCACCGAGGCCGCATCGACCTTGACCAACACCTCGCCGGGACCGGCGACGGGGTCCGCGACGTCGATCACCTCGGCCGGAACATCGAACGACGTCAGCGCGAGTGCCTTCATCGGTCCTCCTCTCCTCGCGTGTGTCCGGAACCAAAGGAGGCTGCCGCCGCATTCCCTACGGCGTCGCCACCGGCCGTGGTCCGTCCCGGAGCGACCGGGTCTTCCGTCCCTCTCCACCAGCGGTTCGGCGAAGGAGGATGGATGACGGGCGGAAGGGGGGACGAGGATGGGCATCAAGGAGACGGATCTTCTGGACCAGATCGGGAAGGCGGAGGAGTCCTTCACCGTGCGGCGGGTGTTCGGTGAGCCGTTCGAGGTCGACGGCGTGACGGTGATCCCAGCGGCGCGGGTCCAGGGTGCGGTCGGCGGCGGCGGTGGCCAGGCACCGGGAGGGGAAGGCGGCACGGGGACGGGATTCGCGACGAACACGAAGCCGTTCGGTGTCTTCGTGATCAAGGACGGGGAGATCGGGTGGCGTCCCGCGGTCGACGCGAACCGCATGATCCTCGGCTTCCAGGTGGTCGTGATCGTGGCGCTGCTGACGATCCGTTCGATCGCTAAGGCGCGTTCGAAGGCCGAGATGAAGGCCGTCACGATCGCGGCATCGGCGGCCAGGATCCCGCCGAAGACTGGATGACCGCGCACATGTGAAAAGCGGTCAGCGTCTGTCGGGTTCCGCCCTACCCGTTGTGGCATCGCGCGCACGGCATGTGACATGATTCGTCTCGCCCGCCGTGGTGGGCTGAAGGACCCCCAACCCCCGGGACCTTCGACGCTGCGAGGGGTACACCTCACACAAGAAAGTACGGGGGTATGCAAACCTCCTGGCTCCGAGCGGTGGTCCTGGCGGCCGTCATGCTGGTGGCGAGCTACCTCCTCTTCGTGTTGGTCCCGAACAACCTGCTCTCGTACCTCTCGCTCCACACGGCGCCCCGGAACCGCGACCTCTTGGTGACGCTGTGGTGGGTCGTCTCGTTCGTGTTCGCGTGCTGGCTCTTCGTCCGGCTGCAGCGGACCAGGGTGAGGTAGGCAGGTGGCGTTCGCGGCGAACCCGGTCGGTGCCGAGTGGTTCGACGACAACGTGCCCTGCACGCGGGCGTGCCCGGTCCTCACGAACGCCGGCCGGTACGTCGCGGCGATCGCCGCCGGTGACGACGAGCTGGCGTATCGGATCGCCCGCCTGCCGAACCCGTTCCCCTCGATCTGCGGCCGGGTCTGTGCCGCGCCGTGCGAGATCGCGTGCCGTCGCGGCTCGATCGACGAGCCGATCGCGATCCGCGGGCTCAAGCGATACGTCTGCGAGCGGTTCGGCGTCGAGAGCGGACATGGTTCGAACGTGTACGCGGACGTCATCCCGAAAGCGCCGCCCCGAGAGGAACGCGTCGCGATCATCGGATCGGGTCCCGCCGGCATGGCGTGCGCCCACGATCTGGCTTCGTACGGATACCGCCCGGTCGTCTTCGAGGCGCAGGACCGTCCCGGCGGCATGATGGTGCTCGGCATCCCTCCGTATCGGCTTCGTCGCGAGGTGCTCCAGGACGAGATCCGGGCCATCCTGGACATGGGCGTCGAGCTGCGCACGGGTCAGGCGCTGGGTCGTGACTTCTCGCTGGCCTCGCTGAAGGACGAGGGGTTCGCATCGGTGTTCCTGGGCGTCGGGTGCATGCGGGGCCGAGACCTGAGCATCCCTGGCGCCGGGCTCGACGGCGTGCTCCGCGCCGTCGACTTCCTGCTGAACGCGAATCTCGGATACCGGGTCGAGCTGGGCGACGACGTCGTGGTGATCGGTGGCGGCAACGTCGCCCTCGACGCGGCTCGCACCGCTCTGCGAGAGATCGCGGCGGGGCGGTCGACCGGCGATCCGCTCACGGAGACCGACCAGGAGCTCGAGGGCGCGGTGACCCAGACGCTCGACGTCGCGCGGGTGGCCAAGCGACTCGGCGCCCGTCGCGTCCGGGTGGTGGCGCTAGAGAGCCGAGAGGAGATGCCGGCTCACGAGTTCGAGATCGAGGAGACCGAGGTCGAAGGCATCGAGGTGCTGACGAGGCTGGGTCCGAAAGCGATCCTCGGGAACGGGCACGTGAGCGGGCTCGAGACCCTCCAGGTGGCATCGGTGTTCGATCCCGACGGCCGCTTCAACCCGCGCTTGATCGACGGGACGGAGTCGGTCCTGGAATGCGACTCGATCATCATGGCGATCGGCCAGGCGCCCGACCTCTCGTGGTTGTCGGAGGACGACGGCGTCGAGCTCAGTCCGCGCGGCACCATCGCGGTGGACCGCGAGTCCCTCGCGACGAGCGCCGACTGGATCTACGCGGGCGGCGACGTCGCGTTCGGCCCGCGCAACCTGATCGACGCGATCGGGGACGGCCGTCGCGCGGCGGCGTCGATCCACCGGCAGATCGCGGGCGAGGACCCGCCGTCGCCTTCCCTGGGGATGCGCAAGCTCCTGCCGATCGTGGAGGTCCGCGGTCGCACGTCCGACTACACGGAGTACCCGCGGGTGCCGATCCCGGCGGAGCTCTCGGAGCGACGGATCGGATCGCCGGAGGTCGAGCTGGGGTACACGCCGGAGGAGGCTCGCGAGGAAGCCTCGCGCTGCTTGCAGTGCTTCCTGAACATCATGCTCGAGCCGTCCATCTGCATCTTGTGCGGCGGCTGCGTCGACATCTGCCCCGAGAAATGCATCCGCATCATCCCGATGGAGGACATCACCGGTGTCGAGCCGGCTCCTGCCGGCCCCGCGAGCGCGCTGATCATCCAGGAGGAGCTGTGCATCCGGTGCGCGCTCTGTGTCGACCGGTGTCCCACGGATGCCTTGTCCCTGCAGGGGTGGTCGGAATCATCGACCGCTCCGATCGCGCTCGAACCGATCGGAAGCTGAGGAGCAGCGATGGCGTCGGACGGACGGCGGGTACGCGACAAGGAGTGGTACCGGTCGATCTTCCATCCGGGCGAGGCCATCAGGTCGAGCGAGCTCTACCGGTCGGCCATCCGTCACCCGTCGACCTCGACACCTCGTGGCCGAGCGCTGACCTCGTTCCAGAACTTCTTCCTGCACCTCTACCCGGTGAAGGTGCCGCGCAAGGCGCTCTCGTTCCGTTCGACGCTGCGACTCGGGTTCATCTCGGCGGTGCTCTTCGGGGTGCTCTTCATCTCGGGGATGTACCTGATGTTCTTCTATCACCCGAACCCTCCCGACGCGTACTTCGACATGCACGCGCTCGCGACGACCGTCGCCTTCGGGCAGTTCGTTCGCAACATCCACCGCTGGTCCGCGCACCTGATGGTGCTCGCGGTCTTCGCGCACCTGTTGCGGGTCTTCTACTCCGGCGCCTACAAGCCGCCTCGTCAGTTCAACTGGGTGATCGGCGTCTTCCTGTTGCTCGGGACGCTGTTCCTGTCGTTCACCGGCTACCTGCTCCCCTGGGACCAGCTGTCGTACTGGGCGATCACCGTCGGGACGAACATCGCCAGCTACGTGCCCGTGATGGGCGACGGGGTTCGGAAGATGCTGCTCGGGGGCAGCGACGTGGGCAGCGCCACGCTGCTTCGCTTCTACGTCCTGCACGTGTACTTCGTGCCTGCGCTGCTGGTGATCGGGCTGTGCATCCACATCTGGCGGGTGCGCAAGGACGGGTTCGCCGTCGCCGATCGCGAGGAGGCGGCACCGGAGGCCGAGGTCGCCGTCGTGCCGGAGGAGGTGAGCGCCGATGCCTGACGAGGACAAGCCGCAGGAGCGCTACCGACTCCTCGGCGTGGTGCCCCGCGAGATCGAGCAGCGGGAGGAACAGGAGCCCGACGACACCGTCTTCACGTGGCCGCACTTCCTGATCCGTCACGTGGTGATCGCGGCCCTCACGATCGCCGTCGTGTTCCTGCTCGCGATCTTGTTCGATGCGCCGCTGAAGGACATCGCGAACCCGAGCCTGACGCCGCAGGAGGCCAAGGCCCCCTGGTACTTCGCCGGGTTGCAGGAGCTGCTCGCGCACCTGCAGCCCATGGTCGCGGGGATCCTGATCCCGGGCGCGGCCGTGCTCTTCCTGTTCGCCCTGCCGTATCTCGACCGCAGCAAGGGATGGCGGATCCGGGATCGGAAGATGGTCGTGATCGTGTTCACCGTGCTCGCGGTGGCCGCGGTGACGCTGACCGTGGTCGGAGCGTTCTTCCGAGGGCCGGGATGGTCCTGGGTCTTGCCGTGGCACCACCTCTATCTGGAGCTCTAGCGATGAACGACGACGACAAGACCACCGAAGCACCGACACCTCAGCCGGTCGATCGCCGCGACTTCCTCAACACCACGTGGAAGGTGCTTGGCGTCGCGCTGATCGTGGAGGCGGGCTGGACCAGCTACGACATCTTGAACCCGAAGCCGGCCGTCGGGTTCGGTGGAACGGTCGACGCCGGCCCCGTGGAGGACTTCCTCACGGAAGGCACGGTGAAGTACTTCCTGGACGGCCGGTTCTACGTGACGCAGTTCCAGGGCGGTCTCCGCGCGCTCTTCCAGAAATGCCCCCACCTGGGTTGCAAGGTCGGCGACTGCAACACGGCGGGGGAATCAGCAGGCTTCCGGTGCCCGTGTCACGGCAGTGAATACAACGTGATCGGTGAGTACCTGTCGGGGCCGGCGCCGCGGGGGATGGACCGGTTCCCGATCTCGATCGAGAACGGCCACGTGATGGTCGACACGTCGTCGGTCGTCGAAGGTCCCGCGCGCGGCGTCCTCACCGGGCCGACGGAGCCTCCGACGTCGTGCGGGAGCGGCGTGTGAGCGAGGGCCTGCGCGAGGATCCGGTCGTCGTTCGGCAGACGCGGCGCTGGACGTGGGTCGGCACGGTCATGCTCCTGCTCCTGGTCGTGGCGTTCCCCGTCTACAAGGCGGTCGAATCCTCCCGGCGCACCGACGCGTTGCAGGCGCAGGACGCCGCGCTGATCGCCTCCGGGGCGCAACTGTGGGGTCTCAACTGTGCCGCGTGTCATGGACTGAACGGCCAGGGTGTGAGCGCGCCGGCGCTGAACTCGCAGGAGTTCTTCGCCGGAACCACCGACGAGCAGATCGCGGGCATCATCCGCGGCGGCGTTCCGGGCACCGCGATGCCCGCATGGTGGAACGAGTACGGAGGACCGCTCACCGACCAACAGATCACCGAGATCGTGGCGTACATCCGGTCGTGGGAGAAGACCGCGCCGAGCTGTCCCGACTGGCGCACGCCGTCGTGCCCGGGGGCCGGAGGGAAGCCGTGAGGCGTCGACTCGCGACCGCCGTCGCGATCGGAGGGTTGTTGCTCGCGGCCTGCTCCGGCGGCGGCCCCGGCGCATCGGGCAAGACCGTCGCGTTCATCCCCAACTACAAGGCCGGTGGAGGAACCGCCGCGGCGACCCCGCAGGGGTATTCATCGGCGGACCAACCGATCACGGTCGGCCTCGGCGAGACGGATGCCACCCACATGTTCATCGACCTATCCCGGCCGTATGCCACGGCAGGCCCCGTCTCGTTCGTCGTGACCAACTCCGGAACCGAGACGCATGAGTTCGTCGTGCTGCGGACGGATGCACCGGCGGGGTCGTTCCCGATCGTGTCCTTCGAAGGCGAGCCCAACCGCATCGACGAGGATGCGAAAGGAGTGTCACGAACGTCGGTGAGACCGGTGACATGAAGCCGGGCACCACGATGATGCTGTCCCTCGATCTGGCTCCCGGTCACTACGCGATCGTGTGCAACCTCCCCGGCCACTACGCGATGGGCATGCACCAGGACTTCAACGTGGTGCCCGCCGGCTCGACGCCGATCACGGTCGGTCTCGGCGAGACGGATGCCACCCACATGTTCATCGACCTGTCCCAGCCGTATGCCCCCGAGGGCAAGGTCACGTTCATCATCACGAACCAGGGCGCCGAGGATCACGAGTTCGTGGTCCTGCAGACCGACACCATGGCCGCGGACTTCCCGATCACCGGGTTCGAAGGCGAACCGAACCGCTTCAACGAAGACGCCAAGGGCATCACCAACGTCGGGGAGACCGGCGATCCGGCGATGAAGCCGGGCACCTCCTTGATGCTCACGATCGACATGTCGGCCGGCCACTACGCCGTGGTCTGCAACCTGAACGGTCACTACGCGATGGGCATGCACCAGGACTTCAACGTGGTGCCCGCCGGCTCGACGCCGATCACGGTCGGACTCGGCGAGACGGATGCCACCCACATGTTCATCGACCTGTCCCAGCCGTATGCCCCCGAGGGCAAGGTCACGTTCATCATCACGAACCAGGGCGCCGAGGATCACGAGTTCGTGGTCCTGCAGACCGACACCATGGCCGCGGACTTCCCGATCACCGGGTTCGAAGGCGAACCGAACCGCTTCAACGAAGACGCCAAGGGCATCACCAACGTCGGGGAGACCGGCGATCCTGCGATGAAGCCGGGCACCTCCTTGATGCTCACGATCGACATGTCGGCCGGCCACTACGCCGTGGTCTGCAACCTGAACGGTCACTACGCGATGGGCATGCACCAGGACTTCAACGTGGTGCCCGCCGGCTCGACGCCGATCACGGTCGGACTCGGCGAGACGGATGCCACCCACATGTTCATCGACCTGTCCCAGCCGTATGCCCCCGAGGGCAAGGTCACGTTCATCATCACGAACCAGGGCGCCGAGGATCACGAGTTCGTGGTCCTGCAGACCGACACCATGGCCGCGGACTTCCCGATCACCGGGTTCGAAGGCGAACCGAACCGCTTCAACGAAGACGCCAAGGGCATCACCAACGTCGGGGAGACCGGCGATCCTGCGATGAAGCCGGGCACCTCCTTGATGCTCACGATCGACATGTCGGCCGGCCACTACGCCGTGGTCTGCAACCTGAACGGTCACTACGCGATGGGCATGCACCAGGACTTCAACGTGGTGCCCGCCGGCTCGACGCCGATCACGGTCGGACTCGGCGAGACGGATGCGACCCACATGTTCATCGACCTGTCCCAGCCGTATGCCCCCGAGGGCAAGGTCACGTTCATCATCACGAACCAGGGCGCCGAGGATCACGAGTTCGTGGTCCTGCAGACCGACACCATGGCCGCGGACTTCCCGATCACCGGGTTCGAAGGCGAACCGAACCGCTTCAACGAAGACGCCAAGGGCATCACCAACGTCGGGGAGACCGGCGATCCTGCGATGAAGCCGGGCACCTCCTTGATGCTCACGATCGACATGTCGGCCGGCCACTACGCCGTGGTCTGCAACCTGAACGGTCACTACGCGATGGGCATGCACCAGGACGTGTGGATCACCCCGGCCGCCGCCACCATCTGAGTCGCGGTTCGCGTTCGCGGTAGGCTCCCGTGTCATGGTGGACCGGGTCTCGGTCGGGGGCGGAGCGACGGTGGCGACCCTCGCGCGCGGTTCGCTGGCCACGCTCTCGTCCTATCGGCACGATGCGGAGGTCCCGCATCGCGACCCGGAGGAAGAGCGCTTCCATCTGCCGACCCTCATCTTCACGTCCAGCGGAACGTGGGAGATCCGCAGCCCAGCCGGGCGCGATCGGGTCGATCCGTCGGTGGTGGTGCTGGGCGGTGCGGGGCGCCCCTATCGAGCAACGCATGAAGAACGCATCCCGTCCGACCGAACGATGTTCCTGGAGCTGTCCGAGCCCGACGAGGGGTCGGCGTTCGGGCGCACCGCCGGCGAGCTGTTCGCGGAGGTGTTCTCGCGACAGGCCGTCGCTCTGACCCGCGAGGTGGCGCGGCTCCAGGTGGCGCTCGCCGACCACGACCCCGACCACGTCTTCGGAACGCTGCGGACGGACGTGCTATCCATGGAGTTGCTGATCGAGCTCGCGGGCGCTCCGCGCGAACGCGCCACTCGGGTCGTCCGAGCGGATACCCGCGAGCGGGTGGTGCGAGCCCGTGAGTACCTGGACGAGCATCTGTCGGACGACATCGATCTCCGCACCCTGGCGCGGGAGGTTGCGCTCAGCCCGTTCCATCTGGCGCGTTCCTTCCGCCAGGAGGTCGGCGAATCTCCACACCGGTACCTGGTTCGTCGCCGGCTCGACCGTGCGGCCGAGCTGCTTGTCTCCACTCCGATGACCGTGACCCAGGTGTGCGACCGCGTCGGGTTCGGATCGCCGGCTCATTTCTCGCAGTCGTTCCGGCGCCGGTTCGGCGTGCCACCGAGCGTCTATCGAACGCTCGTCCCGTAGCGGCCCGCCCACCGCGCACGGAAACGAACGGTTCGCGCACGTCTTCGACAGACACCTGCCGCTGAGCCCCCCACCATCGGGCGATGGAGCGCTACCGCCGCCTGTTGCGGAACCGGCCGTTCGCCCGGTTGTGGACGGGCTCAACGGTCTCGGCCTTCGGCGACTCCCTGACATGGGTCGCGCTGGTCTGGCTCGTCTACGCACGCTCGGGCTCGCCGCGCGACGTGAGCGCGCTGGTCATCGTCGCGACGGCGCCCGTGTTCGTCGGCGGCGTCCTCATGGGCGCGGCCCTCGACCGCTTCGAGCGCCGCCGGTTCCTCGCGCTGGTCAACGCCGTCCTGGGGGCCGCCGTCCTCTCGGTGCCGCTCGTGGCAGTGACGGGAGACGTCACGACGGCGCACCTCTTCGCCGTCGCCGGCCTGTACGGGTTCCTCAAGATGGCGAACTGGGCCGGGGTGCCGTCGATCGTTCCCGCGCTCGTGGCCGATCCCGACGATCTGGCGACCGCGAACGCGATGGAGTCGGTGAGCTTCGGGATCGCCGACATCGCCGGACCGGTGGCGGCGGGGGTGCTCATCGCGCTGATCGGCGCGACCTCGGTACTGGGGATCGACGCGGCAACGTATGCGATCTTCGTGATCGCGTTGCTCTCGCTTCCGTCGCAGACGGTACCGGTCCGTTCGCATGGCGAGCGTGGTCTGCGTCTTCGCCCCGCCCTTCGGTTCATACGGAACGATCGCGCGGTGTTCGCGACGACCGTGATGTTCATGTGCGCGAACGTCGGGGAAGGGATGATGATCGTGGTGATCCCCGTCTACGCCCGCGAGGTCCTCGGCGGGGGAGCCGGCACCTACGGACTGCTGTTGAGCGCGTTCGCGTTGGCGACCACGGCCGGTGCCGCGCTGGTCGGAGCGATGACGTGGCGACGGCCGCTCGGCAGGTCGATCGCGATGTCGCAGGTGCTGTGCGGGCTCGGGTACCTGCCGCTCGTCACCCTGCCGCCGCTGGCGCCGGCCGCAGGCGCGCTCGCCGTGGCGGGCCTGCTCGGTTCGCCGCTCACGATCTGGGCGCAGACCCTGCGGATGCAGCGGATACCCGACGCGATGCGGGGGCGGGTGTTCGGGCTCCTGCGAACGCTGATGCAATCGACGCCGCCGATCGGCGGCGCCCTCGCCGGCGTGCTGATCCCCACCGTCGGGCTCCGATGGACGCTCGCCGTGGTCGTCGCGGCGATCGGCGTTCCGGGTGTGATCGGCTTGACGCTCCCGTCGCTCGCCACGACCGAACTCAGGTCGGCAGCCTGACGACCGCCGCCCCCCGCAGCGGCAACCTCAGGTCAGCGCCAGCGCGGCCACCGCGTCGATGTCGTACTTCGTCGCGTTCCCCATGACGGCGACCCCGACGCCACGGGTCGGGTAGATGCGGATCACGTTGAAGAAGCCCGCACCCCCGCCCAGGTGTTCGACGAACGGGGGATCGGCGTCTCGGGCGTTGGAGGGCCGGAACCATCCGAGCCCCAGGTCGAACCGTTTGCCGTCGATGCGGATCTCCCGCATGGCGTGCGCATCGGCGGCGCCGAGCAGACGAACGCCTGCAAGCTCGCCGTCACGCAGGTGCATCTGCACGAATCGTGCGGCGTCGGTCACCGTGCCGATCAGCCCGCCGTAGGCCTGACCATCCAACAGGAACCGGTTGAGCGACAGCCATCGGCCCGTCGGAGGGCCGATCACCCACCGGTGCAGCAGGTATCGCATCGGGCTCCGTCTCGGGTGATAGCCCGTCGCGGCGTGCGCTTTCATCTCGGGCGAGTACGCGAAACCCGTTGATCGCATCCCGAGCGGCTCCAGCACGTCGTGTCGGACCAGGTCCGTGAACGGTATGTCCGTGAGGTTGGCCATGGCTGCTCCCAGGACGAGCGTCCCGAGGTTCGAGTAGCTCGATCTGGTGCCCGGCTCGAACCGGAGCTTCCCGTGCTTGGAGAGCAAACCGTCGAGGAACGTGTCGGGGTCGGGACCGGCGTGATCCGGCGGGTGGATCCATCCGACCGGGATCGGGTTCGCCAGGCCGCCGCTGTGGGATAGGAGGTGGCGAGCCGTGATCTTCGCTGCTTCCGTTGACGGACGGAGATGGCGCATCTGAGCCACGTGCGGGGAGATCGGCGCGTCCAGGTCGAGCACCCCGCGTTCCACGAGCCGCATCGCCTCGGTCGCCGTCACGATCTTCGTCATGGAGAACCACGGACACACCATGTCCGGTGAGGCCGGCCGGTCGTCACGGATGTCGGCCATGCCCACCGCGACCGCATCGCGGACACCGTCGGGATCCACGACGGCCATCGCGATCCCGGGGACGCTTGTCCCCGCCGTCTCTCGGAGCCGATGCTGCAGGTTCGTTCCCGTCGACATGACGGCCTCCGTATACCGCATGTTGCGGCCGGCCGCGACCGAGGCGACGATACCGGGCATGGCGCGACGCGAGGGTCCCGCGGTCAAGTGCCGCTGCGGTTACCGCTCGTTCCGTCTCGACGACGAGGTGCGAGCGAGGCCCGTGGCCGTCGACCTCTGGTACCCGTCGCCGACGACCGCGTCGGAAACGCAGCACGACTATGGATTGGGCACGGGGCATGTCGTCGAGGACGCCCCCGTCGGCGACGAGGCGTTCCCGGTGATCGTGCTGTCGCACGGCGCGTTCGGGTCCGCGCGGAACTACGCCTGGATCGCTGAGTACCTGGCGCGACGCGGGTACGTGGTCTGCGGCGTGTCGCACTTCGGAGAGTCGCCTGTCTACGGCGTCGAGACGATCGATCCTTCGACCGTTCTCGATCCGAGCGACCGCGTGGTCGATTGTTCTTTCGCGCTTGACCGCGTGCTCGCCGGGGCGCTGCTCGAGAACGTGGATCCTTCACGGGTCGGCGCGCTGGGGCACTCGTCCGGAGGAGCGACCGCGATCGCGTTGGCGGGAGGGCGCTTCGATCCGGCCGCGATGGCTCGCTATTGCGCATCCGAAGAGGCCGCGGAGGATCGAGGATGCGCGTACGGCCGGCTCCCGGCTGCAGCACCTGCGAGACCACCGGCCCCGCGCTTGCACCACGACCCGCGGATCCGCGCGGTGGTCGCGCTCGATCCGGCGCTCGGTCCGGGTTTCGACCCGGACTCGTTGTCGGAGATCTCGATCCCTGTGCACGTGGTGGGCGCGGTCGACAACGACTTCCTACCGGCCGACGCCCACGCCGGCCGATACGCGGCGTTGATCCCCGGATGTTCGTTCACTCGACTGTCGGAAGGGGAAGGGCACTTCGTCTTCCTGAACGGATGCGATTCGGATCTCGAGGCGAACGGCATCCCCTTGTGCCGCGACCGTCCCGGCGTGGATCGCCGCGCCGTCCACGCCTCGCTCGGGCCGCTCATCGCCGGATCCTTCGACGCGAACCTCTGACCTGCTAGGCGTGCCTGGCTTGCATCGGCGGTTCCGCGGTCTCTTTCGCGAACGTCGGCTGCTCGACGCCGTACAGGTGCGCCACGCGATGCCAGGTCTTCTCGCCGATCTCCGGATAGATCTGCCCTGCTTTGTTCAGCTCCTTCCGAAGCCCGTCGAGCACCTTCTTGGGATCGCCCCGCTTGTGCGCAGGGAGGGCCAGCACTTCCTCGATCTCTCTCCGGATCGAGGCGTACCAATCGGCGGCCTGCGCATGCCGTTCCGCGCGCTCGGCGAAGCGCAGGAACGTCTGGATGGCGGCGAGGACCGCGGCCAGGATGCTGATCGACCCGATCAAGAATCTCGCCCACCCGGGGAAGCTCTTCGCCGCGGACTCCGAAGCGGTTGATGCCATCGAAGCGAAGAGGCTCGTGCCGACGACCGTCGTGAAGATGACGACCGGGATCCCGAGGGCGAGGTTCCGTTTCTTGAGACCGGCAGCCAGGTAGTAGTGGGCGTGCTGGGCGGCGACGGCTCGCCTGCCCCAGTCCTGCGCGAGCTGCGTCTCTTCGTCGGTCCACAGCATTGCCGAGCTCATGGTCTGCCCTTTGAGAGCGGGTGTGTGCACCCTAGACGTTCGGAAAGCGCCTGGACCTAGGCATATGCCTAAGCGCGGGCCGGTGTCTCCACAACTAGGCGGGTGCCTAGGGATTCGTTCGCGGATGCGCGGGACAGTCATCGACGGGTTGCAGGAACGTGCAACCGACGAACGTGGGGGCCGCCGTGACGACGACGAAGCAGACCGACGAGCAGGTCGCCGGCGGGGTGCGCGGGGTCCCGGTCCTCATCGGGGCCTGCGTGGTGGTCCTCGTCGTCGCGGCTCTCGGGTTCAGTGCGTCCGGTGGCAACAATCGTGCCGGTCTGCTCCTGCTCTCCCTGATCATCTTCCTTGTGACGGCCGTTTGGTTCTGGCAGCACAACCGGTTCCCCGCGTTGGATGCCCGTGGATCGACGCTGTTGATCCTCGCGCTCGTGGTCGGGCTCATCGGGCTCCTCCCCGTTCTGTACCTCGGGAACGCCGAGCGGATCTACGTCCTGAAGCTGGGAGCGATCGTCTTCCTCTCCCTCCTGCCGGGGTTGCTCTACCTCCAGTTCGTTGTGGTGAAGGGCCTCGGATTGCGCAGCGAATACGTCTTGGCCCTGCACCGGCTCCACATCGACCGCTACGAGAACCTGCCGACCCCACCCGAAGGCTCGTTGTTCTATCGGCCGGGTCCGCAGCCCCCCGGCGCGGGCAAGGACAACGTCTACCTGCGCCGGTTCGATTCCTATTACGGCCGGCCACACACACGGTCCGATGGCGTCGTCGTGCAGGCGGGCGTCGGGAACCTCTTACCCGTCCTGATCGCGACGATCGTGATCGCGACGGGGTGGACGCTGTTCCTTCAGCCCGAGTTCATCTCGGGCGTGCACCTGGAGCTCGGTGGGTTGGTCCTGGGAGGCCGGCCGGTGCTGCCCGTCGAGCCGCTCCGCTTCGCATTCCTGGGCGCGTACTTCTACTCGCTGGAGATGCTGACGCGCCGCTACTTCCAGGAGGACCTGAAGCCGAGTGCCTACCTGAATGCCGTGACTCGGATGCTCGGTTCCGCGCTCCTCGTTATCGCGATCGACGCGATCTGGCCCGATTCCATCTCGCCTGAGCAGGAGTTGGGCATCGCGTTCGTGATCGGCGTGTTCCCGCAGATCGGCGTCAAGGCGATCCACAACCTGATCGCCCTTCCGCTCAAGCCGCTGATCCCCAGTCTCGAGCGCGACTATCCGCTGAGCGACCTTGACGGTCTCAACGTGTGGTACGAGTCGCGACTGCTCGAGGTGGGCATCGAGGACATGCAGAACCTCGCCACGGTGAACCTGGTCGACGCGATCCTGCGGACCCGGGTGCCGGTCGACCGCTTGGTCGACTGGGTGGACCAAGCACATCTCTGCCTTCGGGTGAGCAACAAGGGAGAGCCATCCGATCGCGCGCGTCTTCGCCGTCTTGGCATCCGCACCGCCACCGACCTCGAGGACGCCTTCCAGCCGAGGTACGACTCGGGGACCTCCGGTCCTGCCGGCATCTCGGGCGAGGAACGAGCCGCGTTCCTCGCATCCCTCCAGCGCGTGCTCAACATGGACGACGGGTCGCCGAGCGTGACCGAGTCCGTGCGGCGAACGTTCTGCGGCGAGCCCAACCTGTTCCAC
This sequence comes from uncultured Actinomycetes bacterium, assembly GCA_963736335.1. GTDB lineage: Bacteria > Actinomycetota > UBA4738 > UBA4738 > HRBIN12 > JBBQVZ01. The sequence continues at coordinate 1,130,988 of CAVTOC010000006.1, forward strand.
GTGCGGTACTGGAAGAGCTACACGTCGATGCTGGAGAAGGACAGCCACCAGAAGACGGAGCGGCCGATCCACGTAGGCGAGGCCGCGCCGAGACCGGTGGGGGCCGATCCCGGCCGCGGGCCGGCGATGGGGTGAGGGACGACAACGTTCCGACCCGACATTCAGTCGTCCGGGATGTGGGAGCTGGTGACCCGCCGGTCGCGCAAGCGGACCTCGGTTCCGCGCCGCAACGAGTTCGGGATCTCGGCGATCGCGTCGACGTGCGCGACGAGATCCTCGAGGACGTCCTCGCTCGCGTCGCCGTCGACCTCGACGTCGTATCCGATCGGCGTCGAGACCGCGGGCTCGCCGCGGTAGTCCGCGTCGACCTTCACGTGGACCCGTGAGAGCGTGATCCCTCGTGCCATCGCCTCGCGGTACAGATCGTTCGAGATGCAGGCGGCGACGGCGAGGTTCAGCAGCTGCCCGCCGTTGAACCCGAGCCCGTGACCGCCTGCGGACGCTGGGCGGTCGCTCACCAGGGTGAACGACCCCGCCCGTCCCAGCGCGGTCGGCCCGCCGTCCACGGTGTGCATGTCCACCCGATACGCGTCAGCCATATCGCGCCACCTCCCCGGTCGGACCTCGAGGATACGGACGAGGCCCGACCGGGGTCACGGTCACGACGCGTTGGCCGCGTCCTCCATCACCTTGAGGTCGATCTTCTGCATCTGGAGCATCGCCTGCATCGCCCGCTGGCGACGTCCCGGATCGGGATCGCTCAGCAGCTCACCCATCTGCTCGGGGATGATCTGCCAGCTCAAGCCGAACCGATCGTGGAGCCAACCGCACTGGCTCTCCGTGCCGCCGTCGGCGGTGAGCACCGACCACAGCCGGTCGACCTCGTCCTGGTCCTTGCAGCTCACGTTGAACGAGACGGCCTCGGTGAACGGGAACTGCGGTCCGCCGTTGATGGCCATGAACTCCTGGCCCGCGAGCCGGAAGAAGACCAGCGCCACGTTGTCTCCGCTGGGAGTGCCGTCGAGGCGTTGGACGTCTGTCACCTCCGAGTCCTCGAACAGCGATACGTAGAAGTTGGCGGCTTCCTCCGCCTGCGTGTCGAACCACAGGCACGGTGTGATCTTCTGCATGGTCCGCTCCTTCCTGCCGGGCGATGTCAGCTGTTCGTGTCGTGTCTGCCTTTCAACTGCCGACCGAGCAGCTCGTCGAGGCGTTCGTAACCCTGGTTCATGCCGTCCGCCATGCCCGCGTCGACCATCGCGTCACGCGCCTGGACCGACTGGAACACCGAATTGGTGTGGACCGTGGTCCTCCCGTCGTGCTCCTCGAACGTGACCGTGTCCATCGAGACGTGGCCGGGTGCGCCCTCGAACTCGAACGTCTGCACGATGCCGTCGGGAGACGGTTCGCCGTGGAAGACACCGTGGAACCCCCACGAGTTGCCGGCGTCGTCGCTGTGCACGTAGCGCCACGTGCCGCCGTCGCGGAGGTCGTAGCGATCGATCGTCATCGTGTACTTGTGCGGCCCGAGCCACTGCGAGAGCAGCTCGGGCGTCGGTGAACGCGCGGTAGACGAGCTCGATCGGCGCGTCGAGCTCCCGGCTCGTCAGGACCTGCGGCACCCCTGGCTCGGCGGTGACCTGCATCTCGGTCATGTCGTGCTCCTTCCTGTCGGATCGCCCGGTTGCGATCGGTCGGCTTCCTGCTCCTGCAACGATGCGAGCAGCTCCTCGAGCCGCTCGTAGCTCTGTTCCCAGTACTCCCGGTATCCAGACAGCCACACCGTCGCCTGCCGGAGCGGCTCTGCTCGAAGGTGGCTGAGGCGGGCGGTCGACCGACGGGTGCGGGAGATCAATCCGGCGCGTTCGAGGACCTTGAGATGCCGCGAGATCGCCGGCTGCGAGACGTGGAACGGCGCGGCGAGCTCGGCGACGGTGGCCTCACCCTCGGTGAGTCGAGCGAGGATCGATCGCCTCGTGGGGTCCGCCAGGGCCCCGAACACCGCATCGAGCTGATCAGTGACAACCATCGATAACCTCTCATTTATATAATGAGAAGGTTATATAGGATGGATGATGGCAGCGTCAACCCATGCGATGAACGGTGCCCGGGGCTCCGACCTCAGCTGCCCGGGATCCGCAGGAGGATCAGCTGCCCCCGCTGCCCCTTAGCGGAGTCGATCCCGAGGTCGATCCCCTGCTGCAGGATGCTCGTGTGGTGCGCCTGCACGTTGAGCAGCCACGTCCCCGGACCGAAGAACGCGCCGGTGTCGACCACGCCGCTCGACTCCCACACGCCCGGGCCGCCTCCGCGCTCGATCGCCGCGGGGGGAGGATCGAGCCGCGCCACCGGCGTGAGCACTCCGGTCGCCAGGTCGTACAGCAGGACCCGGTTGTAGCCGGAGCCGGTGTCGTTGCGGTCCTCCTGGATGAGGAGGGTCCGCGGGTCGATCCCCAGGTTGTCGGGGTTCACGATGTCGTCGCCGGCATCGCCGTCGAGCACGACCTCGAGCGTGGCATTGCGCGGGTTCGCCGGATCGAACGTCATCCGGTACAGACGGCCGTGCTTCGTCTCCGACTTGTTCGCCCCCGTGTCCGAGAAGTACACGACGCCGGGGTTGCCGGGATCGGTGGCTGCGTCCTCGATGCGGACGAAGTTGAACGAACCGAGCGCCTCCGCCCGCTCGTTCAGCTGCAAGCCCGTGTAGCGATCGGCCTGGGGGATGGTCACGAAATGGCCCGAGAGTGTCTCACCCTTGGCGATGTCGTTCGTCGAGGGGTCGCCGTCGCCCCGCTCGTCGGGTACCCACACCGCGAACGCGCCGTGGCCGTGGATCGCGCCCGGGAAGTCGTCCGCGAAGTACGCGTAGGCCTGCGAGCGCAGACGGAACGAGTCCTCGGACAGGTAGACGACCGCGCGATCCAGGCCATGGACCGGCACGACGTTCTCATGGTTGAGCGAGCCGAACTGGGGCGTCTGGACCACCGCGCCCGTCGTCGCGTTGATGGCGATGGACATGCCGCCTCTCGGGGACGCGATCCACTCCTCTCCCGTGAAGTACCACGGCGTCCCGTCGATCATGTCCATCGTCGACGAGCAGAAGTACTCGTACCGCTCGGTGCCGTCGATGGCGTAGGTCGCCGACACCACGTTGCCCTGCGGGTCGAGGGTGAGGTGCGAGACGCGGGACCAGGCGGGGTCGCCGTACCGGTACGAGAGCTCATGGTTCGTGAAGACCTCGAGCCGGTCGGGGGCGCTCTGGAAGACGCCGATGCCGTCGGGCACGCCGGTGTACTGGAAGTCGGCACCGACCCGGTCGCCGGAGCTGATGATCGGCGTGATCTCCACACCGGGCTGCAGCGACACCAGCATCGGACGCGCCGCGGTGGCTCGCCGCGCGTCCCAGTGGGCGATCGCCGATCCCGACCATGCGGACGTCATCGCGAGCGCCACGACGAACACCATCACCAAGCGCCTCATGGACCCCTCCCTCTCGGCACGTGACCGGTGGATGGTGCCACGTCGGAACCGTCGGGCGTGAGCGGTTCCGGTTCGTGGGAGTAGCCTCGTGGATGGTTACCGATGACGCTTGGAGGGTCTGATGGTGATCGCGGCTCGAACCGAGGACCTGTCGAAGACCTTCGGCGCGACGCATGCGCTGGTCTCCCTGAACATCGAGATACCGCAGGGCGAGGTGCTCGGCTACCTGGGTCCCAACGGGGCGGGGAAGACGACCACGCTCCGTCTGCTGCTGGGGCTGATCGGTGCGTCGTCGGGGCGGGCGGAGATCTTCGGCGTCGACTGTCAGGCCGATCCCGTCGAGGCGCATCGACGCGTCGCCTACGTGCCGGGCGAGGTCAACCTGTGGCCTTCGCTGACGGGCGAGGAGACGCTCCATCTGTTGGGCCGCGTCCAAGGGCACGTCGACGTCGCGTACCGGGACGTGCTGATCGACCGGTTCGAGTTCGACCCGTCGAAGAAGGTCCGTGCGTACTCCAAGGGCAATCGACAGAAGCTCATCCTCATCGCGGGTCTGATGACCAGGGCCGATCTGCTGCTCCTCGACGAGCCGACGAGCGGCCTCGACCCGCTGATGGAGCGGGCGTTCCGCGAGTGCGTGGCCGATGCCCGCGAGCATGGCCAGACGGTGTTCCTGTCGTCCCACATCTTGTCGGAGGTCGAGGCGCTCTGCGACCGGATCGCGATCCTGCGCGCGGGTCATCTGGTGGAGGTGGGGACCATGGCGCAGATGCGCCACCTCTCCGCGTTGCAGGTCGAGGCCGAGCTCGACGGGACACCGCCCGACGTGTCGAACGTCCCGGGCGTGAGCGCGGTGCAGGTGGATGGGAACCGGCTCCGCTGTCAGGTGACCGGTTCGGTGGAGCCGCTGCTCGTCGTGCTCACCACTGTCGGCGTGCACCATCTCGTGAGTCGGGAGCCCTCGCTCGAGGAGCTCTTCCTCGCGCACTACGGATCGGGCGGCCCGGAGGAAGGCTCGTCGGATGCGGCGTAGGGAGAACGACGACGAGCGGCGTGCCTCGAGGGTGGTGGCCGTCGCAACCGCCAAGCGTGCCGGTCGCGGCGGCGCACTCTGGGGTTTGGTCTTCGGCGCGACCATCGCCGCGACCGAGTCCACGTATCTGTCGTCGTTCCCCACCGCGGCCTCGCGGGCCCGGATCGTGCTCGCGGTGCAGGGCAACGCCGGGTTCGAAGCCGTGTTCGGGCCCATCCGCCGGATGGACACGGTGGCAGGCTACACCGCCTACAAGACGACCTACTCCATGGTCATCCTCGGCGCGATCTGGGGGTTGTTGATCGCGACCCGCGTGCTGCGCGGGGAGGAGGATGCCGGACGCTGGGAGCTGTTCCTCTCGGGGCGCACGACCAGGGGACGCGCGGCGCTGCAGGGCGCGATCGGGCTCGGGGTCGGACTCGTCGCGCTCTGGGTGCCCACGGCGGTCCTTGCCGTCGCCGGGGGAAGTCCCGCGAAGGTGGGTATCGGAGCCGGTGCGTCGCTGTTCTTCGCCACGGCGGCCGTCGCCGCGGCCGCGATGTTCATGGCGGTCGGCCTGCTCGTGGGTCAGCTGGCCGCGACCAGGCACGACGCGAACCTGATCGGCGCGGGCGTCCTCTCGGCCTCGTACCTGATCAGGATGGTGGCCGACTCCGTCCCCGGGCTCGCGTGGCTGCGGTGGGCGAGCCCGCTCGGCTGGATCGAGGAGCTCCGTCCGCTCACCGGTTCCGAGCCGTTCGCCTTCGTCCTCATCGTGGCGTTGGTCGTGTTGCTGACGGTCATCGCGATCGGGGTGGCGAAGGGCCGGGATCTGGGCGCGAGCGCGTTCGCCAGCCGCGACGCGTCCAGGCCGCGAACGCTCCTGCTGGGGGGCCAGGCCGGTCTGACGCTCCGCCTCACGAGGCCGGCGGTCGTCGCCTGGGTGTGCGTGCTCACCGTGATCGGGCTGGTCTTCGGCCTGGTCGCGCAGGCGGCGGGGAGTGCCCTCCAGGGGTCGCCCGGCCTCGACCGGGTGATCGCACGCCTGGGTGGGAACAGCGCGGGCGCGGCTTCGTACCTGGGTTTCGTGTTCGTGGTCGCGGCCGGTCTGGTCGCGATCGCGGTCGCCGGCCAGGTCGCCGCGATCCGCAACGAGGAAGCGGCGGGCCATCTGGACAACCTGCTTGTCCGCCCGGTCGCCCGCGCGCGCTGGCTGGTCGTCCGGCTCGGCGTGGGCGTGGGTCTCGTCGTCGGCGGGAGCGCGCTCGTCGGCATCGCCGCGTGGGTCGGTGCAACGACCCAGCACGCGGGCATCGCCTTCGGCGACCTCGCGCAAGCCGGTCTGAACGTCGCGCCCCCCGCCGTCTTCGTGCTGGGGATCGGCGCGCTCGCCTACGGCCTGTGGCCCCGGGGCGCGATCGGGGTCGCGTACGGCCTGGTCGTCTGGTCGTTCCTGGTCGAGACGTTCGCCGCCGTCGTCGATTCGAACCACTGGTTGCGCGACACGTCGCCGCTCCTCCACATCACTCCGGCACCGGCGGCCTCTCCCGATTGGGCGGCGGCGGCGTGGCTCATCGGACTCGGGCTCCTGGCGGCTGTCGTGGGCGTCGCGACCTTCGGACGGCGCGACCTGGTCGGCGCCTGATCACCGACGTCGGCGCGCTTCGTTCTCCTCGAGCCGGGCCTTGACGACCCTCTTCACGAGCGCGACGGGGATGGGCTTGTGCGCGTCGAAGCGGATGGTGCCCTTCCCGGTGATGTAGGGCTTCAGGTCGTCGCCGAGCGCCTCCACGATCGCCGTGCTCGCGGGGTAGACGCTGTAGTGGTCGGCGAACGCGGCGTAGTACACCAGGATCCGACCGTGGTCCTTGAAAGCCGGCATCCGGTAGCTGATCGTCTCGGTCGCCTCGGGTGCAGCCGCCTTGATCGTGCGCCGAAGCTTCTCGAGGGCCGCGCGCGATCCTTCCGGAAGGGCGGCCATGTATTCGTCGACGGTCGTCGGTGCCGCCGTCTCACGCATCAGACCGGACGTCCCTTCGTCCGGTAGTGCAGATGAACCACGCCACTGGCGAACCGGTCCTCGTCCTGCAGCTCGAGCTCGAGACGCACGTCGTGAGGCAGTGACGCGGTGCCGCCTCCCACCAGGATCGGCGTCAGGAACAGGTGGTACTCGTCGACCAACCCGGCGCGGATCGCTTCGGCCGCGAGGGTCGGACCGCCGACGCTGATGTCGCGTTCCGCCGTCGCCTTCATGTGCCCGATCGTATCGGGGTCGAAGACGCGCTCGATCCGGGTCCTGGCGCTGGAGGCCGTCTCGAGCGTCTTGGAGTACACGATCTTGTCGGCTGCCCGCCAGGTCTCGGCGAAGTCGCCGACGACGGCCGGCTGGCCCACGAGCGGCATCGTCTCCCAGGCGACCATCACGTCGTACATCCGGCGTCCGTAGAGGTACGTGCCCACCGCGCGCTCGAGATCGTTGACGAAGGCGTGCACGTCCTCGTCCGGAGCCGCCCAGTCGAAGTTGCCTTCGACATCCGCGACGTAGCCATCGAGCGAAGTGATCGCCGAATAGATGAGCTTGGACATGACGCCCAACCTACTCAATGCGCTGTCGTTCGTTGCGAGATCCAGAAGGGAGAGGTTCCTCGTTCTAGGGCGTCGCCGTCGCGAACGGAGTCGGTGTCATCTGGCCGATGCAACTGGTATCCAGGCCGACCACCGATCCGGCTTCGAAGAACGCCCCGACGATCGACGGGAGACAGCCGAAGTGCCCCACCGTGTGGCCGAGGGCCGGGACGGCGATCGAGAGGCTGTTCGGAAGTTCGGCTCCGGCGTCGGCCACGTTGGACGGTGGATCCTGCGGGTCCTCCGCTCCGTTGAGCAGGAGGACCGGGACGTCGGAACGGACCGGTTCGGCATCCCCGGGCGGCAACGACGCCTGCGGCATCAACCCGCACCCGAGCTGCGCCGACCGGGCGATGTCGAGCTCGTTGCGCAAGAGATAGGAGCCGGCTCCGAGGCGCGCGGTCTTCCCGGGATCGAACCTGGCCCATCCCTCCGAACACGCGATCGACCAGTACATCACCATCGCCTGTGCCGACGTGCTCGGATCCTCGCTGGCGTCCCGGATCCGCTCGGCGATCGGTTCGATCGTCCCGGTCGCGGCTTGGTGCAGCACCAGGGGCACGTCGGCGCTGTCGCTGACGACGAGCAGCTCGTGGATCTCCCCGGCGAGGGCCGCGGCGTTCACCACGATCGGCTCGTGGGTCCACGGGTCTCGGACGGCGGTGCGGACCGGGTGCCTCGCCAACCGTGCCATCGCGCGCTCGAGGTCGCCGGCCGGGTCGGGGAACGCCGCGTGGCACGCTTCGTCGGCTGTGCAGCGTTCGACCACCGAGTCGAGGGCCGCCTGGCTGCTCCGTGGTATGAGCTCGAAGATCGGCACGTCGAGCAGGGTTCCCCCGTCGAGCACAACGGACCGGACATGGGACCCGTGCTGTCGCAGGTAGTACTGAGCGAGCGTCGCTCCGTACGAGCCGCCGTAGAGGTCGATCCGGTCGTAGCCGAGCGCCGCCCGGACATCGTCGAGATCGTCGGCGGCCTGGGGACTCGCGTAGAAGCGGGGGTCGGCGTCGAGTCCGGCCAGGGCTTGATCCAGCCACGCGGCGAGCGTCACCGACATCTCGTGCCGCGAGAGCCCGGAGAGATCGGGAGTGTCCTGCCACAGCAACTCGTTCGAGCCACCCGTGCCTCGCTGGTCCACGAGCACGATGTCCCGGTCCCAGTGGACGATCGGGAACTGGTCCGGCGCGCCCCACCAGTTCTCCGTGGCCGCGCCCCCCGGCCCGCCGGCGAGGAAGAAGACCGGATCCGGCGCTGGGTCGGACGCCACCGCCGGAACGACCCTGACGTTGAGGTCGATCTGCCGACCCTCGGGGTGGCTCCGGTCCTCCGGCACGGTGAGGCGACCGCACACCGCCGCGTCGGGCCCGCAGGGAACCATCTGTTCACCGTCCAGGGCGAAGCTCCGTGAGCCGGTCGGGCTCATCGGTGTCGCCGTCGAGGGCCGGGTTCCCGCGCCTCCGCTGCAGGCGGACATCGCGACCAAGAACACGACCGCAATGCTGAGACGGATCGATCGCATCCGCGCGCCTTTCACCTTCAGGGGCACTATCGCTCTGACGAGCGAGCCGGGCACGGGTCTTCAGGACCTGATCATCCAGGACAACCGCCCAGGACGTGAGAGAGATACGCCGCGGGGAGGTCGAGTAGGGTCGACACATCGGCATGCCCGGCAAGGTGGCGACGTGGTCACGAACGTTCCCGAGGTGCGATACGCCCGCAACGGCCGAGTCGCGTTGGCCTATCAGGTGGTGGGCGACGGCCCCATCGATATGTTGTTCGTGCCGGGATTCGTTTCGAACGTAGAAGTCAACTGGGAGCTTCCCGCGTTCGCCCGGTTCCTCACGCGGCTCGCGTCGTTCGCTCGCCTCATGGTGATCGACCGGCGGGGCACCGGCTTGTCCGATCCGTTCGCTCCCGACGATCTTCCGTCGCACGAGACGATGGTCGACGACCTTCAGGTGGTGGTCGATGCTGTCGGTGCGGAGCGCGTGGCGATCTTCGGGTTCCACGAGGGCGGCATGCTGGGCGCGTTGTTCGCCGCCGGCCGGCCGGAACGGACGAGCGCGCTCGTCACGTTCGCGACCGCGCCGTCCGGCATGAAGACTGACGTCTACCCCTGGCAATGGTCCGAGGAGGAATGGGAGCCCTACCTGGCGGACATGGCGGAACGGTGGGGTAGCAACGCCTACAGCGACCAGGTCCTCCGGTTCGTCGCCCCCACCGCTTCCCGCGACGAGCGGGTACGTGGCTGGTGGTCGCGGTACTGCCGTCTTGCCGCGAGCCCGACCTCCGCCACGACGATCGAGCGTATCTACAGCCGGACGGACATATGCGAGATCCTTCCGGCGATCCACGTCCCGACGCTCGTGCTGCATCCCACGTCGGATCAGCACGAGGACGTCGAGGGCGCGCGCTACATCGCCGGTCATGTTCCCGGCGCGCGACTCGTGGAGCTGGCCGGGGCCGACGCCTTCCCGTGGGGTGACAACGCCGATCTCGTCCTCGCCGAGATCGAAGAGTTCCTCACCGGAACCCGTCCCGTGGTTGACCCTGATCGCGTGCTGGCGACCGTGTTGTTCACCGACATCGTGGGGTCGACCGATCTGGTCGTGACCATGGGGGATCGCGCGTGGCGAGATCTGTTGGCACGTCACCACGACGACGTCCGCAGGTTGCTGTCCGAGCATCGCGGTCGCGAGATCGATAACGCGGGCGACGGGTTCTTCGCGACGTTCGATGGTCCCGCCCGCGCCGTTCGGTGTGCCGAAGCGATCGCCGCGTCGGCCGCGGAGATCGGGCTGCAGGTGCGTGCGGGCGTGCACACAGGCGAGGTCGAGCTGGCCGGCGACGAGGTCCGTGGGATCGCCGTTCACGTCGGGGCGCGCATCGCCGCTGCGGCGGGCCCATCGGAGGTGTTGGTCTCCGCCACGGTCAAAGACCTGACCGCAGGATCAGGGCTCGTCTTCGAGTCTGCGGGGCGGCACGAGCTCAAAGGTGTTCCGGGCGATTGGCATCTCTATCGCGTCGTCCGAGCGCAGACGTAGGAAGGATCGCGTTCTCAGAACTCGTCGGCGTAGTCCCACGCACGGAGTTCGCCCGGACCCGGCTCGAGCCGGATGATGACGGGCTCGTCGCCCGCCTCGACCGCGGCTGCGTCGGCCTCGCCGACCTCTTCTCCATCGAACCGCACGGCCAAGCGCCTCAGCGTTTCGCCTGCGCCCTCCGTGAGGAGCCGGGCCGTCGTGTGCACCTCCACACCGCGGTACGGCGCGCCGTCCTCGAACAGCACCAGCGACGCGCGAGGGTCCCGCCGGACATGCCGCGCCTTCACATCGTTCGAGGCGACCGCGACGTTGAACCCGCCGTCTCGCCACTCCTGATACACGGGCGAGAGGAGCACCGTGCCATCCTCGCGATGCGTGGCAAGCACGGCCACGTGTGGCTCGGTCACCAGATCTCCGAGCTCGTCGATGGAGAGGTCGCGTCTCATGGCCGTCGCTCCTCGCTGTCCTGAAGCTCGTCCATCACCTCGTTGAACGGTGCGGTGACGGACGTGTGCCCGTGGCGGGGGAGGATGTGGGCCGTTGCACCCGGGACGTGATCGGCGAGCCATCTGCCGTGCTCGACTCGACACAGTTGATCGCGCTCGCCGTGCCGGATCGTCACCGGCACCTCGATGCCGCGCATGTGAAATCCCCACGGGCGGGCAGATGCCACGGCGTCGTCCATCCAACCGTCGACGCCCGCGGCGCCGCGGCGTATCGAATCCGCGAGTGCTTCCGCGAGCCCGGGCGACCGCGCGAACGTCTCTCGGTCGGCGCCAGGGGCCTCGGGCGACTTCGGGAAGTCGCGGGCGGTTAGGCCGGTGAGCTCCGCTGCGGCTTCCTCGTATTCCTGACGGAACGATTCAGCGGATCCGGTTGTCGCCATGGCTCGGAGCTCTTCCTGATGGTCCTCGGGGAACCACTGGTACCACTCCGCTCCCACCTCTTCGACTGGGGAGTTCCCGGCGAAGACGACACAGGAGCGCACCCGCTCGGGGAGCAACGCCGCGCAGGCGAGCGCGCCGGGGCCTCCGCCCGACCAACCGGCGACGAAGAACGTCGATGCGCCGAGGTGGTCGGCCAGGGCCGCGGTGTTCTCCGCTTCCTGGGCGACCGAGCGACCTTCGTTGCGTGTCGAGCCCCCGTACCCCGCGCGCGAGTAGGACGCCGTGGCGATCCCTCGAGCATCGGTGACGGTCGTGACGTGAGGGAACAACGCGGCCGCGCTCGGCGTGCCGACGTGGAAGATGAGCCACCCCGAGGGATCGACCGGACCGGTTCGGCAGAACTCCAGCGAGCGACCGTCCGCGAGCCGGAGCGACTCCATATCCACGTCGAGAGCCTCGCTCAGGTGTTCGAGGTCATCGGTTCGAGCACGAACACCGGGATCTGTCGGTCCGTCTTGGTCTGGTATGTCGCGTAGTCGGGCCACGTCTCGACCGCACGGTCCCACCACACCGCCTTCTCGTCGCCGGTGACCTCGCGCGCCGTGTAGTCGCGTTTGGTCGCGCCGTCCTGCAGCTCGACGTGCGGGTGGGTCTTCAGGTTGTAGTACCAGACGGGATGCTTCGGAGCGCCGCCGAGCGACGCGACGACCGCGTAGACGCCGTCGTGCTCGACGCGCATGAGCGCGGTCTTGCGGAGCTTGCCGCTCTTCGCGCCGACCGAGGTCAGCACGATCACGGGCCTGCCGCGGAGGTCGCCGCCTTCCTGGCCGTTCGTCGCCTCGTACAGCTCCGTCTGCTTCCGCGACCATTCCGATGTGCTCGGTTCGTATTCACCGTTCAGAGGCATATCGAGTTCCCTCCCGCTCCCACTGATCCCAAGCATTCACGATCCGCATCCCGACACGCTCGTAGACACCGGTCGCTCCGGTCGGGTTCTGCGCATCGACGCTCACCAGCACGCGCCGGATGTCGCGAGCCGCGAACATCGCGAAGGAGCGATGCAGGAGAGCCGCTCCGATCCCGTGCCCCCGATGGGAGGCCGCGACCGCCAGGTAGTCGACCCATCCTCGGTCTTCGGCGGCGCTCGCGGTGAGCACGCCGACCGGAACCCCTCCGTCCCGAGCCAGCAACCACATCGTCGGGTCGTAGTTCGGGCTGCCCGTTTCCTCCTCGACCCACCGATCGAACGGCGCAGGGTGATGGCTCCGGTCGTCGACGAACGCCTCGTCCAGCAACGCGTGGATCGCCGGGAGATCCTCGCCCGGATCCATCCCGCCGACGTCGATCCCCTCCGATGGCCGGCCGGGCTCCAACGGTTCGTCCAGGTCGATCTGCATGTGCCAGAAGTGATGGATCGGACGGAGGCCCCGGGAGCGGAGCATCGCCGCGGCGTCCTCGTCGCTCGCGTTGATCGCGTGTTGGAACCGGAGCGACGACGGCGTTGCGGTCAGCTCGTGGGCGCGCTCCTCGATACGGTTCAGCAGCGAAGTGCCGATGCCCCGCCTCCGGTGTTCGGGGTGGACGACGCCCCAGGACCGTGCGACGTCCGGCTCCTCGAGCGTGACCTGGGCGTACCCGACGATCCCCCCGGCGTCGTCGACCGCCACCCAGGCGTCGGTGGCGAGATCGTCCACGCGGCTCCATTCGCCCCGCACGAAGTCCTCGCCCAGCACGATCTGTCCTCCGTCGTTGAGCTCGTCGGCGACGACCACGTCGGCCACCGCATCGAGGTCGTCCGGTGACGGCGGTCGCAGCTGGTATCCGTCGGCCCGCTCCATCCCGGAATCGTATATGTGTTGCCCTGCTGCTTGAGGCGCGCCGTTCTCGCGCTAGCCTGTGGGTTCCTCGAGGAGGATCGATGCGTACGCTCGCAGAGCTCGAAGCGATGATCGCCGGTATCCGCGATGCGCCGGCAGACGCCGGTGTCGTCGAGTTGCTCGTCCGGCGTCCGGCGGTTGACGAGCGCGAAGTCGTGAGCGAGATCCGCCTGGACGTCGACGAGGGGCTCGTCGGCGACTCGTGGCGCGCCCGGGGAAGTAGCAGCACGCCGGACGGCTCTGCAGATCCAGAGGCGCAGCTCACCGTGATGAACGCCCGTGCGGCGGACGCGGTCGCCGGCGACGTCTCACGCTGGCCGCTCGCCGGCGATCAGATCTACGCGGACTTCGACATCGGCGTCGAGCATCTCCCTCCCGGCACGACGCTCACGATCGGCGACGCCGAGCTCGAGGTGTCGGAGAAGCCCCACACCGGTTGCGCCAAGTTCTCGGCTCGATTCGGAACCGACGCGCTGCGGTTCGTGAACAGCCCCGAGGGCCGCCGGCTGCGTCTGCGCGGCATGAACACCAGGATCACCAAGAGCGGGACCGTCCGCGTGGGCGATCCGATCTCCGTCCGATCGTAGTGTTCGGTCAGCGCTGCCAGACGGCCGGATCGTGCGCGAAGTGCACCCGCACCGGTTCGAACGAGCGCAGGCGCTCCACGGAACCCGGGTAGCCGGGGTCGGTGGCGGCCGGGGCGCCGGACGACGATGGTTCAGTCGCACCCTCCCATTCGGCTCGTGACTGGACCGCCTGGCCGGCGAGCACGACCGTCCCGTCCGCGGCGTCCAGCACCATGGACTGGTGGCCCGCCGTATGCCCTGGCGTGGGGACCAGCCGCATCCCCGGCGCGACCTCGATCTCACCGTCCAGGATCTCGTACGTCAGGCCCGGAACGTCGATCCACTCCGGGACGGTGTAGTCGGGTTCGTGCACCTTGGCCCATTCGGCTCGCTGGACGAAGATCGGCACGCCCGCCGGGATCCGCACGTTCTGTCCGCTGTGGTCGAAGTGCAGGTGGCAGTTCGCCGCACCGGTGACATCGGCGAGCGAGATGCCGTGCTCGGCGAGCGCGTCCTCGATCGACGTCACCTTCGGCGTGAACGTCGACTCGACCTCCGCGTTGCCGAAGCCGGCTCCGTTGTCGAACAGGAAGACGCCGTCGCGATGGACCACCGCGTGCGCGTAGGACGGCCACCACTCGCGCTGCAGCAGCTCCTGCTCGTCCGGCGTCAGTCGCAGCTCGGAGACCAGGAACGGGATGACGCGAACGTCCGGCACGCTCGGCTCTAGCTCGCGTGCATCTTCGCGACGTCGCCGATGATCACCGCGAGCTCCTGCGGGCGCGACCACATGGGCCAGTGGCTGGTTGGCAGGTCCACCCAGGTGATGTCGCGGAGCTCGGGGACGCCGGCGAGCCACGCAGAGCCGTCCTTGACGGCGTCCTTGTAGTCCTGCGACGTGAACCCCGTGCAGATCATCGTGGTCGGAAGGTCTCGGCGTGCGTCGTTGGTCAGCGCGATCGTCTCGCGCAGCACGCCCCCCGGCTCCGGAACGGCGCGACGCCGGAACGTCTCGAGCTGTTCCTCTGTGAGTCCATCCATGTTCTCCTCCGCCGAGAGCTCCTCCCAGTTCAAGGGCTTCTCGACGGCGTCGAAGTCGGGATCCAACGGGGGCTTGCCCGGAGCGGAGTCGACGTAGACCATCGCCGCGATCTGCTCGGGGACACGGTCGCTCGCGACGTAGCCGGAGAATCCCGTGCCGCTGTGCACGGCGAGCACGACCGGTCGCCCGGCCGCCTTCACCGCATCGCAGATCGCATCGACGTGGTCGGACAGCGAGATCGCCGAACGATCGGCCTCGGCCGACTCGAGACCGGGGAGCGTCAGCGCGCTGACGTCGTGGTCGTCGGCGCGCAACGCGGCGGCGACCTCGTCCCACGCCCACGCGCCAAGCCAGAACCCGGGAACCAGGATGATCGGTGCGTTCGTCATGGCTCGACCCTAGAGGTGGGCACCGACAACGTCCAACCGCGTGCTGTTAGGGGCGGTGGGCGCGCAACAGGTGCACCGTCCCGGCGACGCCCTTGAGCTCCACCTCCCCGACATCCGCGAACGCGATCCCCTCCTCCTTCGAGGTGTCGGCCACCGCCTGGGTGACGAGCACCTCGCCCGGCCGCGCGTAGTCGGCGATGCGCGCGCTGAGGTTCACGGTCTGACCGTAGTAGTCGCCCTCCTGATAGAGGACCGGCCCCGCGTGCAGGCCGACGTGCGCCGGCGGCAAGCCGGCGTCGGCGAGCGCATCAACCATCTCGAGGGCGGCTCGCACACCGGGGCCGGGGTCGGGGAAGAGGAACATCACGCCGTCGCCGAGCCACTTGATGGGCTTGCCGCCGCGCTGCACCGAACTGCGCTGCACGAGCCGCGCCATCGTCGTCGCGAGGTCGGCCGCCGCGTCATCGCCGCGTTCCTGCGTCAGTCGCGTGTAGCCGGTGATATCGAGGAAGCAGATCGCCGGGAGTCGCTCGAGGCGGCTGCGGATCCCGGCTTCCGCCATCACCGCCTCGAACCCTTCGATGATGTTGGAGGTCCAGTTCCGTGCCTGGTGGGCGTGGTACATGGCAAGGAATGTCTGCTCGGTCAGCGGAGTGATCCGATCGGTGAGGTCGGCGTTCCCCATCTCCTCCGAGCTCTTCCCGGCAGCCATGGCGGGCTGGATCACTTCGGAGCTCCACCAGACGGCCTCCTGTTCGGCCATCCGTCGGGTGCTGTCACCCTGGACGCGGAGCAGACGCTCGATGGCGCGCGGCCGGAACCCTTCGGCGATCTGCAGCTCGATGAATGGCACCATCTCCATCTCGTCCTCGCGGAGCCGGTCGTCGGGCGACGGTTCCGCCATGCCGATCGCCTCGCGGATCACCGCCAGCAGCTCGAGCGGGATCCCGGTGCGGTCGCTGACCTGTCGGAACGTCTCGGCCGCGAGACCGGCGAACCGCTCGTAGCCGGCCGCGTCGAAGAACCCGAACGACACGGCTCCGTGCCGGATGCCAGCCGCCACGTCCTCGAGCGCGATCCCCGCGTCCTCGAGCGATCTGGCCATCAGCACGCGGCGGACGTCGCCCGGCGAGAAGCGGTCGGGCACTCCAGGCGCCAGGATGCCGAGACCCACCAGTCGAGCGATGTACGAAGGCTCGACACCGGCTCGCTCGGCGACGTCCTCGACCGCGTACCAGGTCACATCCGCAGCCTACGCCGCCTCGATCGCGCCCTGCAGGCAGGCCGGCTGACTCCATGCGAAGATGCGCCACCACGAGAGAGGGTGGAGGGCGCCATGTACCGACTTGCGAGACGTCGGAGGATCCACGTGATCGGCCGGGTCCTCGGCGCGTGGGCGCTGGTCGCCCTCGTGGTATCCGTTCCCACCCCCGCTCACGCAGCGGTGTTCTCGAACACCGCGTCGATCCGGGAGCCGGCGTTCCCTTTGGTGAACGGTGGCGCGGCCGATCCGTACCCGTCCACCATCTCCGTCCCGGCATCGGGCGCCATCCTCGACGTGAACGTCACGCTCAACGATCTGAGCGAGAACGCCCCGCTCGAGATCCAGGTGTTGTTGGTCGGGCCGTCGGGCGCGGACGTCGCGCTCATGGCCGGTGCGGGATGCGACTACCCGATCCAGCCGACGTCGCCCATCGATCTCACGTTCGACGACGCCGCCTCGGATTCGCTCACGTCCGATTGCGGTGGCCATTCGCTCCCATCGGGGACGTACAAGCCGTACGGCCCCGACGCGTTCACAGGTGTCCCACCCGCTCCGGCGCCTCCGTACGGACACACGCTCGGCGTCCTGAACGGGACGGACCCCAGCGGTACGTGGAAGCTCTTCGTGTTCCACAGCGACACCAACCTCGGCGGCGGGAAGATCGCCGGAGGGTGGAGCCTGGACATCACGACGCTCGCGATCACCTCGCTCTCCGCGACCACCGGGGCAGCGGGAGACCCCGTCACGATCACGGGTACCGGGTTCACCGGGGCCACGGCCGTCAGGTTCGGCACCGCTCCGGCCGTGTTCACCGTGGACTCCGACACGCAGATCACGGCTTCGGTTCCGATCGCCGGCAGCGGTCCCGTCTCGGTGACGGCCCCGGGAGGCGTGACGACGACCGGGCCGGCATTCGTCGTGCATCATGCCAGGAACACGTCGATCCGATTCGATGGAACGGTCGCGAAGGGGAGCGTCCATGCCGTGGATGGATTCGCGTCGTGCGCATCGTCGATCCCGGTGAGGATCCAGCGCCTGGAAGGGGGCAAGTGGCACGTGGCCGCGGCGGTCCTCACGAAGAACAACGGCTCGTATCGCGCGGCCGGTCTCGCCGAGAAGGGCAAGTACCGCACCGTCGCGAAGAAGCAGACACTCAAGTCGGGCGATGTGTGCCTGAAGAGCATCTCGCCGGTCACGAACAGATAACGGCGGCTCGTCGAGCAACGGGAGGGTGAGAGTGCACATCGTGAGGGGGCGCTCGTCTCAGACGCTCGCGGGTGCGGCGGTGGTGCTGATGCTCGCGGTGGTGCTCGTGACGCGGCCGGGCATCGCGCGGGCCGCCGTCTTCGCGAACCCAGCGTCGATCGTCGTGCCGACGACCGCCAGCGATGGACGCGCGACGCCGTACCCGTCCACCATCGCCGTCGACGCGCCGCTCGCGATCACCGACGTCGACGTCACGCTCACAGGACTGACGCACGCCTATCCGATCGACCTCGACGTCCTGCTCGTCGGCCCGACCGGGAAGAGCGTGGTCCTCATGGCCGACGTCGGAGGTATCACGCCGGTCAACAACCTCAACCTGCGATTCGACGACTCGGCCGGCGGCTCGCTCCCGACGGCCGCGGATCCGCCCACCACGACGACCTCCGGGACCTATAAGCCCACGACGTACGGCGCCTTCAGCGGCGGTCTGCCGGCGCCTGCGGGGCCCTACGGTGCCACGCTGTCGGTCTTCAACGGAACGATCCCGGAGGGCGTGTGGAAGCTGTACGTCTTCGACGACTACTCGTCGGACGGGAGCGGGTCGATCGCGGGCGGATGGAGCCTCGACATCACGACGGTGTCCGCCACGACCGTCACGGCGTTCAGCCCCACATCGGGGGAGGTGGGCGACACCGTCACGATCACCGGGAAGGGATTCACGGGTGCCACCGCCGTCAAGTTCGGAACCGCTCCGGTCGCAACGTTCACCGTGGACTCGGACACGCAGATCACGTCGACGGTTCCCGCCGGAGCGGGTGCGGGCCGGATCTCGATCGTGGCGCCCAACGGAACGGGCAAGAGCGACTCCGACTTCGTCGTGAACCACCCGAGGGATGTATCTCTCACCTTGAGCGGCAAGAAGGCGAAGGGCACCATCGACGTGGGTGACGGATTCACCTCGTGCGCGTCCGAGGTCCCCGTGCGGGTGCAACGCAGGAAGAGCGGAAGATGGCGCACGATCGCCGGCGACTTCACCGACGGCACCGGGGCGTACTCGACGATCGGGGTGGCCCGGTCCGGTAAGTACCGAACGGTCGCGAAGAGCACCACGCTGCCCTCGGGCGATGTCTGTCCGAAGGCGGTCTCGCCGGTCGCGACCAAGACCGGTCATACCCGGTCGCGTGACCGCTGAGCCAGCTCGACGCACGCCGGTCGGTCCATCGAGTCATCCGAGAGCGACATACGATGCTCGGTCGTTCATCGGTTTAGGCTCCTCCGGTGCAGCGGTGCGAGGAATGCGGACACGAGAATCGTGACGGCGCGAAGTTCTGTGAGGAATGCGCGGCCACCCTGACGCCGGGAACGGTTCCGCACGAGGTCCGCAAGACGGTCACGGTCGTGTTCTGCGACGTCTCCGGCTCGACCGCGATCGGTGAGGCGCTCGATCCGGAGTCCGTTCGCCGTGTCATGGAGCGCTTCTTCCAGGCGATGCAGACGGCGATCGAACGTCACGGAGGCACCGTCGAGAAGTTCATCGGCGACGCGGTCATGGCCGTCTTCGGCGTGCCGCAGGTTCATGAGGACGACGCGCTTCGGGCCGTCCGTGCCGCGAGCGAGATGCGCGCTTCGCTCGCGGCGCTGAACCCGGAGCTCGATCGCGACCATGGGATGACGCTCGCGTGCCGGATCGGGGTGAACACGGGAGACGTGGTCGCCGGTGTCGGCGACCAGAAGATCGTGACGGGCGACGCGGTGAACGTCGCGGCCCGCTTGGAACAGGCGGCCTCTGCCGGCGAGATCCTGCTCGGGGAACGAACCCACGCGCTCGTGCGCGACGCGATCCACGCCGAGCCGATCGAGGATCTCATCCTGAAGGGCAAGTCCGAGCCGGTTCCGGCGTACCGGTTGCTCGAGGTGACGCCCGGCGCACCCGGGTTCGCGCGGCACCTCGACGCGCCGATCGTCGGACGGGGTCGAGAGCTCTCGCTCATGCGAGACGTGTTCGATCGCACCGTGACGGATCACTCGTGCCAGCTGTTCACGGTCCTCGGCGTCGGTGGGGTCGGCAAGTCCCGGCTCCTTGCTGCGTTCGTCGGCGAGTTGGCCGACCGAGCCACCGTACTCCGCGGTCGCTGTCTGCCGTACGGCGAGGGGATCACCTTCTACCCGCTCGCGGAAGCGTTGATCGAGGTCGCGGACCTGCGGGAGACGGATGCCGCCGACCAAACCCGAGCGAAACTCGTGGCCCTGGCGGGCGGCGACGAGGACGCCGCCGCGATCGCCCAGCGGGTCGGGCAGACGATCGGGCTGGCGGGAGGCGAGGAGTCCTCACCCGAGGAGATGCGCTGGGCCGTTCGGTCCTTGCTCGAGCGTCTCGCCGTCGAGCGGCCCGTCGTCTTCGTGATCGACGATCTCCAGTGGGCCGAGCCGACGTTCCTGGAGCTCGTCGAGTACATCGCCGACCTGGCCCGCGACGCGCCGATCCTGCTCGCGTGCATGGCGCGACCCGAGCTGCTGGACGATCACCCCGGATGGGCGGGCGGGAAGCTGAACGCCACGTCGATCTTGCTCGAGCCGCTGAACGCCGAGGAGTGCGGGAAGCTCGTCGCGAACCTGTTGGCGGATGACGCGGTCGACCCGGTCGTCCGCGCGCGCATCGCAGCGGCCGCCGAGGGCCACCCGCTGTATGCGGAGGAGATCACCGGACTCTTGGTGGACGAGGGTCGACTCGTGTTGAAGGACGGTCGGTGGACGCCGACGGGAGATCTGGCCGACCTGCCCATCCCTCCGACGATCTCGGCGCTTCTCGCGGCGCGGCTGGACCGGCTGCCGCCGGCCGAGCGCCGGCTGATCGAGATCGGATCGGTGATGGGGCAGGTCTTCTACCCGGCGGCCGTCCGAACGCTCACGACCGAACCGTCGAAGGCGACCGACGATGGGTTGATGACGCTGGTTCGCAAGCAGTTCGTCCGCCCGGAGCGCTCCGATCTGTCGGCGACCGATGCGCTCGGGTTCCGTCACCTGCTGATCCGCGATGCGGCGTACGGCTCGATCCCCAAGGCGGAGCGCGCCGACCTCCACGAACGGTTCGCGAACTGGCTCGATGAGACGGCCGGGTCGTTGGGAGAGCGGGATGAGATCGTCGGGTATCACTTGGAGCGGGCGTACCGCTATCGTGCCGAGCTCGGGCCCGCCGATGATCACGCGCGGAGGCTCGCCGACAGGGCGACCGAGCGCTTGTCCGCCGCGGGCAGACAGGCGCTGGCGCGGCGTGACCCGTCGGCGACGGTGAACCTTCTCGGTCGAGCGGTGGATCTCCTACCGCTCGACGATGCCCGCCGGCCCGAGATCCAGACGGATCTCGGATTGGCGCTGTCCCGGTTGGACCTTTCCCGCGCGGACCAGGTGCTGGCCGAGGCGATGGAGGGCGCGCGGGTGTTGGGCGATCCGCGGCTCGAAGCGCTCGCGGGCGTCCGGTTGGCGTTCGTCCGGATCATGCTCGACCCCGAAGCCGAGCAGCGAGCGGCGCTCGAGCAGGCACAGCGCTACGCGGAATTGTTCGAGGGATGGTCGGACGATCTGGGCGTCGCCGAGGCGCTGGAGCTGGTGGGGAACATCCGGTTCTGGGCAGGGCGTTGCGCCTTGGCCGAGGAGGATCTCGAACGGGCGATGACGCACGCGCGCCGAGCCGGCAGTCGACCCCATGAGGATGAGATCGCCCGGATGTTGACCCTGGTGATCTCACAGGGCCCCATCCCGGTCGAAGAGGCGATCCGTCGGCTGCACGCCATGCTCGAGCGGAGTCCGGCAGACCGCAAGATGGAGTCGGCCGTCGCGTCGAAGGGTGCGGAGTTGGAAGCGATGCTGGGGCGATTCGAGACGGCACGGGAGCTGGCCGCGCGCGCGACGGCGCTCGCCCGGGAGCTGGGGGATCAGCTCGCGCTGGCGCGGTCGCTGCTCGACTCGTCGCGGGTGGAGATGCTCGCCGACTCCCCGATGACCGCGGAGCGGGAGGCGCGCGCCGGCTACGAGATCCTCGATCGGATGAAGAGCACGGGGAACCTCGCCAGCGCCGCGCCCCACCTCGGAGACTTCCTGTACGCGCAGGGGCGCTACGAGGAGGCGGAGGAGCTCGCCGCGTTCGGCGAACGGATCACGATCGAGGGCGACGTCGACGCCGAGGTGCGCTGGCGACTGGTGCGAGCGAAGACGCTCGCTCGGCGCGGCCGGTACGACGAAGCCGAACCACTCGTGAGGGAGGCGGTTCGCATCGTCGCTCCGACCGACTATCTGGACCTGCACGCCGATGCTCTCTTCGCCCTCGCGGAGGTGATGCAGCTCGCGGGTCGGAGCTCGGATGCCGCCGAAGCGCTGCGGGATGCGCTCGACGTGTGCCGCCGGAAAGGGAACCTGGTCGGAGCGGGGCGCGCCGAGTCGTTGCTCGCCGCGCTCGGCTCCTGATCTGTCGCCTCACCGGACGACGTCGTGTTGCATCGCCCACAGGGCGGCGGCGGCGCGCGTCGACACCTCGATCTTCGTGTACACGTGCTGGATGTGGTGGTCGGCGGTCTTCGGCGAGATGTAGAGCCGGTCGGCGATCTCCTTCGTCGTGAGTCCCAGCGCCGCGAGGCGCAGCACCTCGACCTCGCGACCGGTGAGCCCGCCGGGGTTTTCGGCCCGGCGAGCCGGGACGAGCGGCGCTTGATGGCCGGCCGCCACGAGCACGGCGTCGGTCGTCTCGGGCTCGAGCACCCCGCGTGAAGCCAGCTCCCGAAGCTCGTTCGCGGCGTGGTCGTCCGAGAACGCGGGACGGTCGGCTCGCTCGGTCGTGAGACCCACGTACATGTCGGTGGCGGTCAGGACGCGTGCCGTGCGATCGGTCGTGTGGCCGTGCAGGCCTTTGTGATAGCCGGACCCGTCGGCCTTCTCATGGTGCGCTCCGGCGACCGGGCTCAACGCGGCCAGGGTGCGGGCTCGCGCGATACCCAAGGCGCGGAGGCGTCGCTCGTTCCGGATGCGGTGCGCCTCCTCAGCGGGGACGACCGGGTCGTGCGGGTACACGCGCCCCGTCAGATCCCACAACCGCTCCGTTCCCTGCCGGCCGGCGACCGCGACCTCACCCCGCGCCACCATGAGGTCGAGCAGCTTCTCCACGTTGCGGTTGTTGGTCCACGCCGTCGAGGCCCACGGGACCGCGCACCTGTCGGGCAGGTCGCGCATCGGCAGCGGGCCGGAGCGCTTGAGCCGCGCGAGGATGTCCCGACGACAGGTGTCGTTCGCCTCGACCCAGTCGCGCCGCTCCACCTGCCAGGGGCGAAGCTGGCCGCTGCCCGGCCAGGCTGCCATATCGTGGCGGTAGAGCGCGAGGTCTTCCGCGGGACGGATCAACGCCTGGAGCTCGATGAGCGTCCGGTCCGCGAGGGCCGTCCGCAGCTCTGCCGGGCCGTACGACGAACCGAGACGGCTCCACACGACCAGGTCGGCGCTCGGCGCGACCGCGGCGATCGGGTCCAGCTGGAGGAAGCTCAGGTGTCGCACTACATCGAGCAATGCAGCTGGCCGTTCGGCGTCGAGCAGTTGCGCCCGCACGGCGATCCGGCGCGCGTCCGTCCGGGAGAGCTGGTGGACGATGGTCACTTGGCGAGACTATGCGTCGCTACCGATGGACGTCATGAACATCCGACGTCGACGAGTATCCGATCGAGTAGCGGCTCTTCCCCGTCCAGGGTCATGATGTCCCATGAGCACGTCGCGTATCCACGGTGTCGTGATCGCGCGATTCGTCGATGCCTGTGCTGCCGACGATCGGATCGTGGCTGCGTTCCTCGCCGGCTCTCACGCGAGCGGTACGGTGGATGCGTACTCCGATCTCGATCTCGGCGTGATCACGACCGATGCGGCGTTCGCCGACGTCATCGCCGAACGACGGGCGCTCATCAGCCGGCTCGGGGAACCGCTCTTCCTCGACCACTTCGGCCGCGAGTGGAACGTGTTCTTCATCCTGGCCGACGGCACGGAGGGCGAGATCTTCTTCGGACACGAAGGAGCGCTGGCCGAGATCGATGTCGGGCCGTTCGAACCGCTCCTGGATGAGCGCGGGATCCTGGCGGAGGCCGAGTTCCCGTTCTCGCCGCCCGATCCCGACGAGCAGCGAGAACGGCTACGCAAGATCGTGAACTGGTTCTGGCACGAGCTCTCGCACTTCATCGCCGGGCTCGGACGGGGCGACCTCTGGTGGGCCTATGGGCAGCTCGATGCGCTGCGCGGCCATTGCGTCAACCTGATGCGGATCCGGCACGGCGCCGAAGCGCAGGACGAGCCGTACGAGAAGCTGGCGAAGGCGGTCCCGGTGTCGGAGCTTGCGTCGCTGCGCACGACGTTCTGTCCGATGGAGCGCGATGCGATGCTCGACGCCGCACGCATGATCGTGCGCTTCTTCCGCGAGCACGCTCCCGGCGTCGCCGAAGCCAACGGTTCCGAGTATCCATCGGCGCTCGCGCAGCTCATGTCCGACCGCCTGGAGGAGCTCGCACCCAAGCGCGACTGACGCGGGCTGCGTTCGCTGTGCTCAGTCTCACCGGTCCTGGCGGCGCTCCTTCCGGCGCCGGTGACGGCGCATCACGCCCAGGCCGAACCACACCAGGGCGCCGAGGACGGCCGACAACATGACGACCAGCCAGAGCGGCCACGTGAAGTGCCAGAAGAGGAAGTCGAGCCGAACATCGTTCGTGTTCTGCAACATGAAGGTGACGAGCGATGCGACGCCCGCGAGGGACGCGATCGCGCCGCCGCCCAGCCGCCGTTTGTCCGATCCGCTCGATCCGCCCTCGACCATGGCTACCCCTTTCGCTGTCGTGCGATCAGCCGAACGTGAACGCGAACGCCTGCGCGCCACGTTCGAGGAACTCGATCTCGAACCGACGGTCGCCGATCGGGCCCTCCTGTCGGATCACCTGATACATCCGCGGATAGGTGAGGACGCCGGACCCGTCGGCGTCGACATCAGAACCGTGAGCCGCGCCCGGCGGCTCGCCGTCGAGGCTCACGCGGAACGGAACGGGAGCCTCACGGGTCGTCGGGCCCATCACCAGATGGACATCGCGGGCATGGACTTCGAACGCGATGCGTCCGCCCGCTTCGTTCAGCGTGACGGCCTCCGCGCCGGCCGTCCAGTCGCCGGACAGGGTCCAGTGGTTGCGCCGCAGCTGCTCCGGGGCGTCGTACACCCGAGGCTCGTCCGGCGTCAGGCCGCCCGGCGACGCGAAGTCCATCGTCTGCCGGTACCCCAGGTACGTCTCCGGAGATAGCAGGCTGTTCCAGTCGGCCGGCGCCTCGGGGCCACGCGCGTCGACGGAGACGTACCCCCGCTCGTCGTCGTCCAGCCCGGCTTCGGCCAGGAGCAGTTGGATGACGCGCTCCGACCGCTCGTAGTCGCCTTCGCCGAACCGGTGATGCCGGATGCGTCCCTCAGCGTCGACCACGTAGAGCGCCGGCCAGTAGTGGTTCGCGAACGCCTCCCAGACCGCGTAGTCGTTGTCGATCGCGATCGGATACCCGACGTGCCTCTCGCGCAGCGCCCGGCGAACGTTCTCCAGGTCGTGCTCGAACGAGAACTCGGGCGTGTGCACGCCGATCGTGACGAGCCCGTGATCCCGATACGCCTCGTCCCAGGCGCGGACGTACGGGAGCGACCGGAGCCAGTTGATGCAGGTATACGTGCAGAAGTTGACGACGACGACCTTCCCGCGCAAGCCCTCGGCCTCGAGCGGCGTCGAGTTGAGCCAATCGTTCGCGCCTCCGAGGGATGGGAAGCGTCCCTCGGTGGGCGGGGAGATCCCGTGTCCGAGCATCGGACGATGGTGCCAGAACCGTCGCTCCCGCGCACGCGGGGCGACCGAACACTAGGCTCTCGGAGCATGTTGGGCGACCGAACGGCCGGATCCACTGCCGGGCGATCCGAGACCGCCCGGCTGGAGGCGTTCAGCGACGCTGTCATCGCGATCGCGATGACGATCCTGGCCCTCGACCTCCGCGTCCCGATCATCGAGGTCGTGACGTCGAAGAACCTCGTCTCCGCGATCCTCGATCAGTAGCCGTCGTACTTCGCGTTCTCGCTCAGCTTCATCACCATCCTGATCATGTGGATCAACCACCATGCGCGGTTGTCGCTCGTGCAACGGACGGACGGCCTGCTCATGTTCGCCAACGGGTTCCTGATGATGGCGATCGTGGCGCTGTCGTATCCGACCGCGCTCGTCGGCCAGTACCTGAACACCCCCGCGGGCCGAGGAGCGGTGGTGACGTACGGCCTCGCCGTGCTCGCCACGAGCGGAGCCTGGAACATCTTCATGCTGGCGCTCCGGCCGGAGCGCGGCCTGCCGAGGCCCGGCGTGCCGCCCGAAGTGATCGCCACGACCCGACGCCGCGTGGCGCTCGGCTTCCTCATCTACCTGGTGGTCACGGGGCTCGCGGCGGTCAACGCCTACCTCGGGCTCGGCATCATGACGGTGATGTGGGTGTTCTGGGCGACGTTCGCGTACCGGGCGCTGAACCGCGGCGAGCGCTGGTCGGCCGACGCGATCGGCGCGTCGGAGGTCGATCCCGGCCAGACCTAGATCCACACCCCGCAAGGCGGAGTTCGATGACATGAACCAGCGGCTCGGGCTAACCACGCACGGCGCATGGCACCAGGCGAACCCTGACGGCTCCAACCTTGCGGTCGTTGTCATCGACGGTCCCTGGGCAGAGTCGTTCCTGGGCAAGATGGCCACGTCGGAGAACGAGTTCGACCAGTGGTTCCGCACGTCGATCGAGGACATCCACCTGATGGACTTCTCGGCGCCGCCGCCGCCGATGCCCACCCGCCAGCTGTAGGAAGCGATCAGACCTGCTGGGTGCGGCCACGTACCCCAGCAGGTCTGCCGCTAGGATCCGCGATCAACCGTTACCGAGGCCGCGCTATCGGAGTGACCTGAACGTCGCGCGTAGCTCCTCGGAGAAGAGCTCCGGCTGCTCCCACGCGGCGAAATGACCACCTTTCGGGAGCCGGTTGTAGTGGATCAGGTTCGGATAGGCCTGCTCTGCCCAACGTCGCGGGGCGGCGTAGATCTCGTCGGGGAACGCGCTGACCCCGGTCGGCAGCGTGACCCCCTTCGGCGCGAAGAACGGGAGCTTGCTCTCCCAGTACAGTCGCGCCGACGAGACGGCCGTCTTCGTCAGCCAGTAGAGCGTGACGTTGTCCAGGATGTCGTCCTTCGTCAGACCCTCAGACTGCCCTTCGAAGACGCGCGCGATCAGCGACAGGCTGCGCGCGTCGTGATCGAGCATCCAAGCCGCCAGGCCGACGGGCGAATCCTCGAGCGCGTACAGCGTCTGTGGACGCCCCCCATCTCCTGGGCGTACGCGAGCCCGTGCGCGTAGAAGTCGGCGAGCTGATCCCACGCGTACCGCTCATCGTCAGCTAGGTCCTCGGGCGGCGGGTCGCCTGCGTCGAGCGCCTTCTGGATGTGGTCGGGGACCGTCGCCGCCATGTTCGTGTGGATCCCGAGCAACCCTTTCGGCTTCAGCAGCGCCATCTGTTCCGTGACGGCGTTGCCCCAGTCGCCGCCCTGCGCCACGTACCGCGTGTAGCCGAGCCGCTCCATCAACACGGCCCAGGCGCGCGCGATGCGGATCGGATCCCAGCCGATCGCGGTCGGCGTGCCCGAGAACCCGTGACCCGGCAGCGACGGGATCACCACGTCGAAGGCGTCGTCCGCGCTCGCGCCGTGCGCCGTCGGGTCGGTGAGCGGGCCGATGATCTTGAGCTGCTCGATGATCGAACCCGGCCAGCCATGCGTGACGATCACCGGCAGGGCCCCTTCGTGCTCCGAGCGGACGTGGATGAAATGGATGTCCACGCCGTCGATCTCGGTGATGAAGTGCGGCAGCGCCTGCAGTCGCGCTTCCACGTTGCGCCAGTCGTAGCCCGTCGCCCAGTAACGGGCGAGCGCCTCCATCGTGGCGAGCTGTACGCCCTGGGTCCGGTCGTCCACGATCTCGCGCTCGGGCCACCGCGTGGCGGCGATCCGCCGACGCAGGTCGTCGAGGGTGTCTTGCGGCACGTTCACCTCGAACGGCCGGATCGAGAGGTCGCTGATCACCGTGACGTCATCGGTCGTCCGGCCGGTCGTCGCAGCGTCGGTCATGGCCGCGCTCCTTCCCACCTCGGAGGTCGGCAGGCCCGCGCTGCACGGCCTCGTTCTTCGCATCGGCCGGTCGACGGACGGGCCAGGAGCTGGGCAAGCCTCACGACGCAACCGGCAGGAGGAAACGTAGCAGGGGCAAGCGAAACGTGAAGCCGTGTGGGCTTGCCCACAAGGCCATCCCTCCTCTTAGTCGGGGAGGAGCGGAACCCGAAGGCCCTCGCGGCGCCCGAGGAGGACGCCGCGCGTGATGGCCTTCGATCCGAACCGGTCACGAACCGTGTCGAGCGTGGCGTCGATCGACGATCCGTGCCACCCGTCGAACGGCAACGCAAGCTGGATCGCTCCGTCGTCGTGGAGGTTCGTGAAGCTGATGCCGATCAGCGTGATGCCCTGCTCTCGGATCATGGGGAGTGCCGCGACCAGCAGCGCCCGCTCGGCCGCGAGCAGCGTCGCGGTGTCGGCCGTCGCCTCGGGGATCGTGTGCGACCGCGTCGCGCGCGTGAAGTCGTCGAACCGGAGGCGGAGCACGACCGTGCGGCAGACCCGGTGGGCCGCTCGCAGCCTTCGCGCCAGGCGATCCACCAGCGCGATGAGGTCGGCGTCGAGCGTCTCCGGTGATCTCGGTCGCCGGCCGAGCGCGCGCTGGGTCCCGATCGACCGGCGCCGCCGGCCGGTGTCGACGCGTCGAGGATCCCGGTTGTGCGCGAGCGCGTGGAGGTGACGGCCCGACGCGCGGCCGAGGATCCGCACCAGGGCCGCCTCACCGAGCCGGGCGACCTCCGCCACCGTGGTGATCGAGCGCTCGCGGAGCTTCTCCGCGGTCACCGGCCCCACCCCCCACAGGCGCTCGACCGGCAGCGGGTGCAGGAACGCCAGCTCGCCGTCGATCGGGACGACCAACAGACCGTCCGGCTTCGCGACGCCGCTCGCCACCTTGGCGAGGAACTTGGTCCGGGCCACGCCCACGGTGATCGGCAGGCCGACCTTCTCGCGCACCTCGCGGCGCAAGCGCACCGCGATCTCCGTCGGCGTACCCGAGATCTTCCGCAGCCCGCCGACCTCCAGGAACGCCTCGTCGATCGACAGCCCTTCGACGAACGGCGTCGTGTCGTTGAAGACCTCGAACATCGCCTTGCTCGCCGCGCTGTAGGCCTCCATGCGCGGCGAGACGACGATCGCCTGCGGGCACAGCCGGAGCGCCTGGACGTGACCCATCGGCGTGTAGACGCCGAACGCCTTGGCCTCGTAGCTGGCCGCGAGCACTACGCCGGCGCCCACGATGACGGGGCGGCCCCGCAGGCTCGGGTCGTCCCGCTGCTCGACCGACGCGTAGAAGGAGTCGGCGTCCGCGTGCAGGATCGTGCCCTCGTTCGACACGAACGGATGTTCGCAGCGACCTCCGACATCGGAGGGCGGTTCGGGTCCGGTTGCGTCGTGAACCGGCAGGCTCAAGGATGATGCTCCCGTGGAGATCCGCAGATGAAGCCTGACGTCCAGTACACGCGCAACGGCGATGTCTCCCTGGCCTATCAGGTGGTGGGCGACGGCGCCCGCGATCTGCTCGTCGTGTCCGGGTTCGTGTCGAACCTCGAGTACGCGTGGGAGTACCCCTCGCTGTCCAGGTTCCTCTCCCAGCTCGCCGAGACGTCGCGACTGATCCTCATCGATCGGCGCGGCTCGGGCCTCTCGGATCGCTTCCGGGAGGCGCCGACGCAGGAGACGATGCTCCGCGATCTGGAGATCGTGCTGGACGCCGTGGGATCGGCGAAGGCGACGCTCTTCGGGATGTGGGACGGCTGCGAAACGTCCACGCTGTTCGCGGCGACGTTCCCCGAGCGAGTCGCGTCGCTCATCCTCTTCACCGCCTCGGCGGCGCAGAAACCCGCCGACGACTATCCGTGGGCATGGAACGACGAGGAGTGGGACGGATGGCTGGGGAGCATCCGAGACGGCTGGGGTACGCGGGCGTGGGTCGTGAAGAACGCGCGGTGGATGGGTCCCGGGATGCTCGATCAGCCCGACGAGCTCGAAGCGTGGATCAGCTACACGAGGGTCGCCGCGAGCCCGTCTTCGGCCGAGGCGGTGATGCGGACATCGAGCGAGACGGACATCCGACAGATCCTGCCGTTCGTTCGGACGCCCACGCTGCTCCTGCATCGCGTGGGCGATCAGATCGAGCCCATCGAAGGGGCGCGGTACATGGCCGCGAAGATGCCCAACGCGCGTCTGGTGGAGCTGGAGGGCGACGACGGGATCCCGTGGATCGGAGACACCGACGCGGTGGTCCGAGAGATCCGGACGTTCCTCGGAGAGCGCGTCCAGGCCTCGACGACCGACCGACGACTCGTCACGGTCCTGTTCACCGACATCGTCGGTTCGACCGAGCGCGCCGCGACGTTGGGAGATGCGGGTTGGGCCGAGCTGTTGCGGGAACATCATGGCCGGGTGAGGGAGGAACTCGACGGGTTCAACGGGGTCGAGGTGGATACCGCCGGCGATGGCTTCCTGGCGACGTTCGACGGTCCGGCGAGGGCCGTGCGATGCGCCCGCGCGATCGGTGAGCGGGTTCGCGATCTCGGCCTCGAGATCCGAGCCGGCGTTCACGTCGGCGAGATCGAGCAGGTGGGGAAAGACGTGCGCGGGATCGCCGTGCACATCGGCGCGCGGATCACCGCCCTCGCGGAGCCCGAACGAGATCCTCGTGTCGTCGACGGTCCGAGACCTGGTCGCCGGCAGCGGCCTGACGTTCGAGGATGCCGGCGAGCACGATCTGAAAGGTGTCCCCGGGCGCTGGCGTTTATTCAGGGTCGTCGAGTAAGCCGGGTCAACGGGATACCGAACGGGTCACGTACGCGACGTATCGCGCACCGACGACACGATGGCCGATCCGTCGTCCGGTTCCACGCGGTGAACACGGAGGCAGCTGTCGACGGCGAACCGGCGAAGGTCCCGTTGCTCTTTCGCCGGCATGTAGGGCGCGGCCACGGCTGTGGGAACGACCTCCGGCCGCTCGATCGACCACGATTCCCCTTCGGTGACGATGGTGGCCGACCCCGTCGCGAGGACGTTCTTGATCCAGTCCGTACCAGGCCCGTACGGCAGCGCGATCACGAACCCGTCGGGGGTCGCGAAGGGCACGATCGGCGTTTCGTACGGTCGTCCCGTCTTCCGGCCGACGTGCCGGATCACCGATGCGTACGCCCCCGGCATCCCGGCCGTCTTCATCTGATGCGGGTTCCCGAAGGCCCGGTTGAATCGGCGAACGGTGTTCTGCACGCGCGGGGACTTCGTCCGCATCCCGACGAAGAAGACGATCCCGATCGCCAGGGCCACGACGAGCAGGCACACGAAGACCGTTGCGATCGTTGTCCACATGGCAAGCCACCTCCTCGGAGGGCGCGTCCCAAGCGTCCTTCCACCTGCCGGGAACGGCCCAGAGCCGGACGGCTCGGAACGTGATGACCGGAGGGCCCTAAGCTTCGCCCGGCCCCGGGAGCTCGTCCTCGAATGTCCAGGACGGGAACCGCTCTCGCAGGTCGGACAGGTTCTTTCGCCAGTCGCTCGCATCGGCGACGCTGAGCGGATCCAGGAGAGCGACGCCCTCCTGGAGCCGGTAGCCCCATGAGAACCCGCAGATCGGCCGGATGACTTTGCTCAACACCGCATCCGGCGTGTAGACGAGGAAGGTATCGGCATGCCATGTCGCGTCCTTCGCGCCCATGGCGGGGGCGTCGAAGAACGTTGGGCGCACTCCGAACGCGGCGTACGGGGTGTCGGTCTCGGCGAGCTGAGGCGGCACATCGAACACGGTGACCTGCTCTTCCTCACCGGGGTCGCGAACGTCATAGCGAACGACCTGGAGCCAGCCCATCGCTGCGGCATAGCCTTCCGCGGGGTGTTCCACGGTGGCTTGCACGATCGGGAAGCCTCGCACCAGCTCGGGACTGCACCATTCCAGCCCCAGCACCGGCCATCCCCAGCGGACCGGATCCTCATCGACGCCATGCCGCACGGAGACCGTGCCGCCGGCTCCGCGCAGTTGGAAGGGATCGTGGTGCTGTCCAAGCCGTTCGCCACGACTCGGTACTAGGTCAGATGTGCAGGCGACTTCCGAGAGGGATCTGGCGCGGGCGGTCTCCGGCCTGGTCGAGACGGCGACGATCGACGCGCTGCGCACGGCCTGAACCGCTACGGGTTGTGGCTGCGCTCAGGGTGAGGACCGGCGTGACCGCCGAGGGCGCCGAACACGAACCCGATGAGCGGGAACAGCAGCAGGACGCTGATGAGTGCGGTGTCGACGTTCTCGCTCGAAACGAAGCCGGCGATCGTACGGAAGTGCGTGTGGTAGCTCGCGAAGTGTTCGGGGCTGAAGGTCTCCCGATATTGGCTGATCGTCGCCGGATCGTGCGCGAACCATCCGCTCGCCCACACCGTGGCCGCGAGCAATCCGATGGCCAGGATCGATCCGGCAACGCGACCCGCCCACACGCCCGCCTCGTGACCGCTCGCGCTGTCGCCGCTCGCTCGTGCCGCCATGACCCCGGTCAGCACGCAACCGACCAGCATCAGCGGGAACGGCAGGATGGCGGCCACGCTACTCACCGACGGTGACGAAACGCCGGGAAGGGGCAGCGACAGTAGCAACGCCAGGGCGCCGAGGAAGATCCCGGCCGTGATCCCGGAGCGACGAGCCGAGGCGGCGCGTGTCGACGCCTCTCGCGCTCGCCGATCGACCAGCCACGCGTGGAGCGCGATGAGCGCAAGGAAGAGTGCTGTGACCGTGATCTCGTAGGAGGCCCCTTGCTTTCCGACGGCGGATGCAGCTTCCGCTCGTCGTTGCACCACGATGCCCAGACCGATCACCGCTCCCACCACAGCGACGATGGCGATGCGCACCGCCGGCGCGGCACTCCCGTCCGCGAGCGGAGGGAGCAAGGCGGTACGGGCGCACCCGAGCGCGAATCGCAATCGGGTGCGTCTATCGTCGAGCGCCGATAGCTCGGCGGCCATGGCCCGACCCCAATCAGGCCGGGCGGACGCGAGTCGTCTCGCCGAGAGATCGACGATCGCCGCCGACAGATCGCCCGCATCGGCGACCGTCCGGCGCCATCCCACCGCGACCAGTAGCAGGGCCACCAGACCGATCGCGATCACGGAGCCACCTCGATCCCGAAGGCGGTCCGTGGCCGCCGACCGGCCGAGGTTCGCGGCCGCGCCGCGTCGCGCGCCCGCACAGCGGCCTCCAGCCCGGTCGCGCCCAGCCGGTAGAGATGACGAGGTGGGCGGCCGGCCGGCGGCTCCCGCTCCCACCGCGACTCCAACAGCCCGATGTCCGACAACCGCATCAAGATCGGATACAGCGACCCCGATTTCAGGCCGACCTCGGCGCCCAGCTCGTAGCCGTATCGCCATTCCGCGGGCTGCTCGCCGAGCGCGATCAGCACCCGGGACGTCTGCGGTGAGAAGGATCGGCTACCGTCGGTCACCAGCGAACTCTACATATGTAGGGTCGTCGAGCGCAAGGGGGTGGTTGGGCAGGTTTCACCACGTGCCGGCTCGACCATGGAGATACCCGTTCACCGTCTACGATGCCCCGAGTGCGAACGAGTCGCACCCCCGCGCACTAACCCGCAACCACACGTCTGAAGGAGGAACCGTGAGTGAGCTTCTGGGTATCGCTCGATTCAAGTTCAACGAAGGCAAGCGTGAGGAGTTCGAACGCTTGTCCTCTCAGGCGATGGAGATCGTGCGGACCAAGGACTCCGGAACCCTGCAATACGACACCTTCTTCAACGACGACCGATCCGAGTGCGTGATCATCGAGCGCTACCGGGACTCCGAGGCGGCCATGGAGCACGCGGCGAACCTCGCCGATATATCGGCAAAGGTCCTCGAGACGGTATCCGTCGTTCACGGCGAGCTCCTGGGTGAGCCGAGTGCGGAGCTGCGAGCGAAGCTGGCCGACATCGAGGTTCCGCAACTCTTCACGCTGTACGAGTCGATGGATCCTCGTTGAAAGAGATCCGGGGGCGATGTCGGATCGAGGCAGGGGTGTTCGTAGCAAGGGTGAGCGGCACCCACGAGGGGCGCCACCCACGCACCGGAGGTGATCGGAGATGCAGTACCTGTTTTCCGTGATCGACGACGGCACCGGCCCGGCCACACCGACCGAGGACGCTGCCATCGACGTGTTCAACGACCGGCTCAAGGCCGATGGTCAGTGGGTCTTCGCCGGCGGACTCGGGTCGCCCGACCCGGCCACCGTCGTCGACAACCGGGATGGGAAGCCGGTGTTCACCGACGGGCCCTTCGTGGAGTCGAAGGAGTACCTCGCCGGCTTCTGGATCATCGAGGCTCCCGACCTGGACGTGGCGCTCAAGCTCGCCACCGAGGGCTCCAAGGCATGCAACCGGAAGGTCGAGGTGCGGCCGTTCCTGTGATGAGTGCGCTCGACGTCGGGGAGGCGATCACGCGTGTCCACCACGAGGAGTGGGCGCGGGTGGTCGCCTCCCTGACCCGGCGCTTCGGCGACCTCGACATCGCCGAGGAGGCGGCGGCCGAGGCGTTCGCGACCGCCGTCGAGCGGTGGCCGGCCGACGGCGTTCCCCCCAACCCCGGCGGCTGGCTGACCACCACCGCCACCCGCAAGGCCATCGACCGGATCCGGCGCGAGCACAAGCGCGACGACAAACAGGAGGAGGCTCGGATGTTGGGGAACGACGACCCGACCGAGCCCCTCGGCGCCATCGAGGACGACCGGCTCCGGCTGATCTTCACCTGCTGTCACCCGGCGCTCGCGATGGAGACCCGCGTGGCGCTGACGCTGCGGATGGTCGGCGGTCTGACCGTGCACGAGATCGCCCGTGCCTTCCTGACGCAGGAGACCGCCATGGGGCAGCGGATCACCCGCGCGAAAGCCAAGATCAAGGCGGCTCGCATCCCGTATCGGGTGCCGTCCGCTGAGGATCTCCCGGCACGCGTCTCGGGCGTGCTCGCCGTCCTCTTCCTCGTCTTCAACGAGGGCTACCTGGCGAGCGGCCCCGACACCGATCCCGTGCGTCACGACCTGACCGCCGAGGCGATCCGGCTCACCCGCCTGGTCCGTGCGCTCATGCCGGAGGACGGCGAGGTGGCCGGACTGCTGGCGCTGATGCTCCTCACCGAGGCCCGCCGCACGGCGCGGATCTCGGCGAGCGGCGAACTGGTCCCCCTCGACGAGCAGGACCGCAGGGCCTGGGACGCGGCACTCGTCGCCGAAGGGCATCGGCTGGTGCGCGAGCGCCTGGCCGCCGGGGTGGCTCCGGGTCGCTACCAGATCCTCGCGGCCATCAACGCCGTCCACACCTCCGCCCGCGAGATGCGCGACACCGACTGGTCGCAGATCGTCGCCCTCTACGACCAGCTCGTCCGCCTCGACCCGTCCCCGATCGTCGCCCTCAACCGGGCCATCGCGATCGCCGAGCTCGACGGCCCGGAGGTGGCGCTGGCCGCCGTCGACCGCCAGGACGACACGTTGGCCGGCTATCACGCGTATCACGCGACCCGCGCCGACCTGCTGCGACGGCTGGGCCGCGATCGAGGAGTCGCGCGCGGCGTACGACCGAGCCATCGAGCTGGCGGGCAACACCGCCGAGACCGCCTACCTGACGCGCCGCCGCGATCAGCTGGCGTGAGAACTTTCTATCGGCCGCCTGTCGGATCCGGGGCGAGGCGTTCGTAGAGCAGGTGAGCGGCGGCCGGAGGAAGCTGCCGGGACAAGGAGGGATGGGATGGCGCGGTACCTGATCTCGTTCGATAGCGGTGCGATGGACCACATCCCCGAGGAGGACATCGCCGACGTGGGCGAGGCCGCGCACGAGGTGGTCTTCGCGGCGCAGGACGCCGGCGCGTGGGTCTTCGGCGGCGGGCTGGAGCGGCAGCAGGCGAGCATCGTGGCCACCGACGGAACGATCACCGACGGCCCCTACCCGGAGACCAAGGAGGTCATCGGCGGGTTCGCGGTCGTCGACGTGCCCTCACGCGAGGAGGCGCTGGAGTGGGCGGCCAAGATCGCCGTCGCGTGTCGCTGTTCGCAGGAGGTGCGTGAGCTCCTGCCCGACCCGACCGTCTGATCGAAGGAGGAGACATGACCGAATACCTCATCGCCTTCAACGACGAGTGGGTGCCCGACCACACGGACGAGGAGATGCGCGAGAAGTCCAAGGCCGTCAGGGCGTTGCGGGAAGAGATGAACGAAGCCGGGGTGCTCATCTACACCAACGGCCTGGACCCGGATGCCCCGGTGTTCAGCGTCGATGCGTCGAGCGGCACGCCACTGTTCACCGACGGTCCGTACGTCGAGTCCAAGGAGCACCTCGGCGGCTTCGCCGTCGTGACGGTGGACGACGAGGAGGCGGCGCGGCTGTGGGCGGGAAAGGTCGCGGTGGCCTGCGGTTGGCCGCAGGAAGTGCGACGTTTCCAGGTCCCCATGCAACGCCCCGCGGCCTCGTGACGGAGTCGGCGGGCGTCGCGGACGCGACCGGTCTACTGCTTGACGTACACCACCATCGTCGATGGGATCATCCCGGCTCGCTCCGCCGCCGCCTTCAGTTCCGGAGCGAACGAGCCCTGGGCTGCCATGAAGGCCTCCATGTCAGGGACGTCCCATGTGCTGGCGACCTGGTTGCTGCCATCTGAGGCGACGTAGCTGGCCCCGTCCGACGCCACCGCCGACATCGCGGGGACCATGTCTGCCTTGAACTTCAACCACTCCTCGACATCGTTGACCGCCGCGGTGACGATGATCTGGGGCATGACGAGTCTCCCTTCGGGATGCCGGCCGGCTCAGGCGGCGAGTATAGGAGACCGAGGTGCTGACCGGGGAGCGCGATGCCCAGGGAGAGCGGGCCGTTCGACCCTGAGCGACCCGTGAAGTCGGAACCTACGCTTCCTGTGTCCGATCGCGAGGAGGGGAGGTGTTGGTTCCAGCGGAAACCGAGACCGATCGGCTCCGATCGGCGGCGGTGACCACCGGCGTGCTGTTCATCGTCGCGACGGCGGCAAGCGTCGCCGGTTCCGCGCTTTCGGGTCCCGTCTTGGACCGTACGAACTCCCTCGCACGCCTCTCCGCCGACGCGAACCGAGTGGACGCCGGTCTGCTCCTTCAGTTCATCGCGGCTGGGGCGAGCGTCGGCATCGCCCTGGCCATGTATCCGGTGCTGAGGACGTGGGGCCGAGGGCTTTCGCTCGGGTCAGTGGTGTTCCGAACGATCGAGGCCCTGCTGTACATCGTCGCGGTCGTGAGTGCGCTGTCGTTGCTCAGCGTTGCTCAGCGCTTCTTGAGCGCGGAGGCTGCGCAGCGGGCGTCCTTACAGGTGGTTGGCGATGCGCTGCTGGACGTCCGCGACCAGGCCAACCTCGCCGCGGTGATGGCCTTCAGCGTGGGGGCACTCATGTACTACTACCTGCTCTACCACTCGCGACTCGTGCCCCGTTGGCTGTCGGGCTGGGGGATCCTCGCGATCGTCCTCACGCTCGTGGCGTGTCTGTTGGCGCTGTTCGGCCATCATCCCGTCACGACCTACGTGCCCCTGGTGCTCCCGATCGCGGTACAAGAGATGGTCTTGGCCGTGTGGCTGATCGCGAAGGGGTTCGCGTCCCCCGGACATCTCGCCGTGTCGCTTCTGGAGGGAACCGACACCCGCGTCCCAGTCTCAACGCGGTGACGACGCGCCGGGCTGCGTGTCCAACTTGACCCACTGACGGCATAGGATGCTCCCCGGCATGGACAAGTCTGATCCGTCGTACAAGGGGCAGTCCGGGTACAACGCGGCGATGCTCGCGATCTACGACGTGTGGGTGCTGAAGTTCATGACGAAGGCGGTCTGGAAGGTTCCCGTCGCACAGGGCGTCGACATGTATCGACAGCACATGGGGCACCGGCACCTCGACGTTGGGCCTGGGACCGGCTACTTCATCGAGGAGGCGGACCCGCCCCGCGACACGGAGATCACGCTCCTGGACCCCAATCAGACCGTGCTTCGCCACGTGGCGAAGCGACTCGAGGAACGGCATCCGATCACCGTTGAGGCCGACGTGATGAAGCCCCTCCCGGTCGACGGACCGTTCGACTCCGCGGCTCTCAGCTTCGTACTTCACTGCCTTCGCGGGCCGGAGGGGAACAAGGCGGTCGCCGTGAGGAACATCGCGGATGTCCTCGGCCCGGAGGGGGTCCTGTTCGGCGGGACGGTCCTCGGTCTGCAGGGCAACCACACGAAGCCCGCGCGCGCGTTCCTGCGAGCAGCCAACAAGCAAGGGGGCTTCGACAACGTGGACGACACGGCTGAGGGGCTCCGCCGCATCCTGGAGATGTCCTTCAGCGCCGTGGATGTCGACGTCGTCGGTTCTGCGGCCCTCTTCGTCGCGGCCAAGCCACGGTCCCGTTCCTAGACGAGCCCGATGTCCCAGGTACCGAGTCATCCTTCCGTCCGTCTCGACCCGTTCGGGTGTTGGCTGCTCACCGTAGGATGCGCCGGGAGGAGGCGTTCAACGATGGCGGATCCGATCGCGGACATCATCGGGGACTATCGAGCGTTCGCAGCGATGCAGCGCGACCGTCTTGTCGCCCGCGGCATCGACATCGCACCCTATCCCCTCAGCCACCTCGCGTCCGCGTCGCCGATTGGGACCTGTACGTCCAACAGCGCACACTCCTCGAGCGCCATGCGAGGTCGAACCGCGAGAACATCTGGAACGGGCGTCCCATCTCCTTGATCGTGCTCGCCGAGCCGCTCGAGGTCCTCGACGGGGCTCGGGTCTCGCGCATCGAGCTCATCCCGCCCGTTCACCAGCGCGTCTACCGGATGGGGCTCGAGCACCTCGGGGTGGTCGTCGGTGAGGGCTTCGACGACTTCTCGCGGATACATCGGGAAGTGCTCACCGGTCAGCAGTTCCAGAGTGCGGCGTCGATCCCGTGTACGTGCTGTTCGAGGACTTCACCCACGTGAAGTTCTACCGTCGCTCCTTCTTCGATGTGGTCGAGGACGCGGAAGGGCGCTTCGAGGGCTTCGTGCACGTCGACGACTGGGTGCCGCAGCGGCTGGTCACGGCCACAGGCCCCAACCCGTTGCCGCGGTAGGAGGAGGGCGTATGCCCAGCGACAGACTCCGCGTGTGCCCGCTCCGCGGTTCGGTCGATCCGCGCCTCGTGCGATTCAGTGCCGGGGCCACCGCCCTCACGCTCGCCGTCGTGTTGCTCATCGTGGATGTCGCTCGACCGTTGGCTCTCGGCCTGCTCGCCTCCCAGGTCGCCGTGTTCGCGTTCACCGCGTTCGTGAGTTTCCAGTGGTCGGTGTGGGCGCAGATCTTCGCCCGCTTCATCTGGCCGCGGATCGAAGCACCGACGGCACTGGAGGACGCCCGGCCGCCGAGGTTCGCCCAGTTCCTCGGCTTCGTGTTCACCGCCCTGGGGTTCACCTTCTTCGCGGTGGACATCGATGGTCCCGGCTACGGCCTGACCGGGCTCGCCTTCGGAGCATCAACCCTCAACGCAGCCACCGGATGGTGTTTGGGTTGCAAGGCCTACCTCCTGTCCGTTGACCGCAGCCGTCCTGAGCGTGGTCGACCACCGACCGAACGCAACGGAAGCGCCCGGATAGGCTCTGGCGCATGGCGGACCTGCATGACGCTGTATCGCTGCCGAGGCCGAACGCACCGCGTTCTCCGGCGTGGTGCGGGTGGACCGACGCGGCGAGACCGACTCGCGCAGGCATACGGGCTCGCCGACCGCGCGCCACGGGATCCCGAACACCGTCGACACCCGGTTCGTGACTCGCGAGCGGCGCGAAGGGCTTCACCGCGCTGGCGGTGATGTGCCTCGTCGACGACGGCACCCTCGTGCTCGACACGACCGCACGCTCGGTGCTCGGCGACGACCTGCCGCTGATCGCCGACGACGTGACGGTCGAGCACCTGCTCGCGCACCGCTCGGGTATCGGCGACTACCTCGACGAGGACGAGACGGCCGACGTCAACTCCTACATGCTGCCCGTGCCCGTGCACGAGCTCGACGACGACCGAGCGGTACCTCGCGGTGCTCGACGGCATCCCGACCGTTCGCCGCCCGGCGAGCGGTTCGCCTACAACAACGGCGGCTACGTCGTGCTCGCTCTGATCGCCGAGCGCGCGAGCGGGGTGCCGCTACCACGAGCTCGTGCGGCGAGCGCGGTGTGCGAGCCGGCGGGCATGCCGACACCGGCGTTCCTGCGCTCGGACGAGCTCCCGGGCGACGCCGCGCTCGGCTACCTGCGCGCCGACGGCCTGCGCACGAACGTGCTCCACCTGCCGGTGCTCGGCACGGCGACGGCGGCATCTACTCGACCGCCGCCGATCTCGCGCGCGTTCTGGGAAGCGCTGTTCGCCGGGCGGATCGTGGCGTCCGAGCTCGTCGCCGAGATGGTGCGCCCGCGCAGCGACTGGCCCGAGGAGGACCGCCGCTACGGGCTCGGGTTCCACGTGCACGCGCACGAGCGACGCCGTGTGGCTCGAGGGCTACGACGCGGGCGTGTCGTTCACGAGTACTGCACCAGCACGATCGCCGGGCATCACGCCACACCGTGATCGCGAACTGGTCCGACGGCGCCTGGCCGTTCGTACCATTGCTCGACCGAGAGCTCGGGATCTAGCGAACTGCGAGGATGGCGGCGTGGCGCTTCAACGGATGGACAACGTCGGCATCGTGGTGGAATCGCTCGATGCCGCTATCGCGTTCTTCGCCGAGCTGGGCCTCGAACTCGAAGGGCGAGCCATGATCGAAGGAGACTGGTCAGGGCGCGTCACCGGACTGCGCGACCAGCGCGTCGAGATCGCCATGATGCGTACGCCTGACGGCCACGGCCGGCTGGAGCTCTCCC
The DNA here is from genome assembly GCA_963736335.1 of uncultured Actinomycetes bacterium. Classification (GTDB taxonomy): domain Bacteria; phylum Actinomycetota; class UBA4738; order UBA4738; family HRBIN12; genus JBBQVZ01. The sequence continues at coordinate 1,171,456 of CAVTOC010000006.1, forward strand.
GATTTCTCACGCCGCCCGCCGTCGCCGATCACCGGAACGCCCCGGTGAACGCTCTGGGCTACCTGCGCGTCATGTTCGCCGTGGACGACCTCGACGATACGCTCGCCCGGCTCCGCGAGCACGGCGCGCAGCTCGTCGACGAAGTGGTCCAGTACGAAGACGTGTATCGGCTCTGCTACGTCCGAGGTCCCGAGGGCATTCTCATCGGGCTGGCCGAGCAAATCGGCTGACGCCCGGTGCGTCATGATGTGCCCGTGCCGACCGACCTCCCGACGGGCGCCGTGACGTTCCTGTTCACCGACATCGAGGGGAGCACGCGGCTCGTCCAGAGATTGGGGAGCGCGTACCCGCCGCTGCTCCAGCAGCACCACGACATCGTGCGGTCGGCGGTCGAGGCGAACGACGGCCTCGTCGTGGGCACCGAGGGTGACTACTTCTTCCGGTCTTCCCGGCCGCACCTGCGCTCTGCGCGCCACGGTCGAGGCACAGCTCGCCTTGGAACGACACCCGTGGCCCGAGGGTGGGTGGATCCGGGTGCGCATGGGTCTCCACACGGGCGAGGCGCAGATCGGCGCGGGGTCCTACGTCGGCGTAGACGTGCATCGCGCCGCGAGGGTCGGCGCGGCCGGCCACGGCGGCCAGGTGCTCGTCTCGGCCACCACGGCGCAGCTCGTGGAGCGCGGAATGCCCCCAGACGTGTCGCTCGTCGACCTCGGGCAAGTCCGGCTCAGGAGCTGCGGGAGCCGGAGCACCTCTTCCAGGTGCGGCATCCCGCGCTCGACGCCGAGTTCCCGCCGCTCAAGGCCCTCGCCGAGCGCTCGACCAACCTGCCCGCCCAAACCTCCGAGCTCGTAGGGCGGGAGCGGGAACTCGGCGAGATCCGTAACCTGCTGGCCGACCGGAGCGTGCGCTTGATCTCCCTGGTGGGCCCCGGAGGCATCGGGAAGACCACGCTGGCGGTGCAGATCGGCATCGAGCAGGGCGACCGTTCGACCGCCGCCGTGTGCTTCGTCGACCTCTCGCCGGTGACTGACACCGCTGAGGCGTTCGATGCTATCGCGAGAGCGATCGGTGCCGCGGGCACGGGCGATCCGTTCGACATCGTGCGAGCCCACCTCGCGCCGCTCCGCATGCTCCTGGTGCTCGACAACGTCGAGCAGGTGATCATGTTGCCGGCGACATCGCAGAGCTCCTGCAGGTGAGCGCAGGACTCCGGACCCTCGCCACCAGTCGAGAGGCGCTGCGCATCCGCGACGAACGGCTCGTGGTCGTGCCGCCACTGACGCTCCCCCAAGACGTTACTTCCGCGGACGGTGTCGCTGGCTCGGAAGCGGGAGCGCTGTTCGTCGAGCGAGCGCGCGAGGCGCGTCCGGGGTTCGAGCTCACCGACGGTGATGCCGAGGACGTCGCGAGAACTGCGGCCGACTCGACGGTCTCCCACTCGCGATCGAGCTGGCGGCGGCCCGGATCGTGCTCTTTCTCCGGGTGAGCTCCGCGATCGCTTGCGCGAACACGCCGCATCCCTCGGCGACGGCACCCGCGACCTCCCGGAGCGACAGCGGACGCCGCGGAGCACCATCGAGTGGAGCGAGCGCATGCTGGACGATGACGAGCGGGCGGCGTTCCTGGTGTTCTCGGTCTTCCGACGGCACGGATCGATGCGGTCGAGGCGGTCGCCGCGCGGCTGGGCGGCGCCGGAGCGGACGTGGTCCCGCGTCTGGCTTCGCTCGTCGCGAAGAGCCTTGTCCGCAGCCTGGACGAGAACGGACACCGCCGGCTCGCGATGCTCGGACGATCCGCGACTACGCGGCCGAGCGGCTCGACGAACGACCGGACATCCGCGACGCCGCGCGGCGCGCGCACGCCGAATACTTCTCCGAACTCGCGCGGGATGCGCGCGGACGTCTCAGCGATCGCGAGCGCACGAGCGCGCTCGCCGACCTCGAGGCCGACCTCGGCAACCTGCAGACGGCCTGGCGCTACTGGGTGGGGGCCGGCGATCTGGAGCGGCTCGACGCGATGCTCGATGCGCTCTGGACGCTGCACGACGACCGCGGCTGGTATCACGGGGCGATCGCACGCTCGAACGATCTGCTCGCCGTGCTCTCGGCGGCGCCGGCGACGGACGAGCGCACCGCGCTGGCGATTACGGTGCGGACGAGCCTGGCTCGCGGGCTGATGGCGATCCGCGGCTACACCCAAGAGGTCGACGTTCTTACGCGGGTGCGCTGGCCCAGCTCGAGGAGACGGGAGAGCCCGCGGACGCGGTTCCACTGCTCAGGAGTCTGGCGAGCCTCTACCTGTATCGCGCGGACTTCGACAAAGGCCTCGCGGTCGGGCGGCGGCTGCTCCAGGTCGCCGAGCTCCAGCATTACCTGCGCTCCGGTCGGAGGGGCATCTCCGCGTCGGCACCAACCTCGTCTCGCTCGGCTCCGTCGACGAGGGCTTGGACCATTTCCATCGCGCGATCGGGCTGTTCGATCTTCAGCGCCACGCCTCGGGTCGGCTGCGTCTCGGACCCAGCCCCGGCATCGTCCCGTACACGACGTCGGCGTTCGTGCTCTGGTCGACCGGGCACCCGGCGCGAGCGGTCGAACGTGGTGAGGGTGCGCTGCGCGTCGCGGCGGAGCTGCGTCATCCGTACAGCGCGGCGTACGCCCTCTTCCACGTCGCGTTCCTGGACCTGTGGCGCCGGGACTGGTCGAGCGTGCACGAGCACGCGCCGCAGGTCCTCGACATCGCCGAGGAGCACGACTACCAGGTGTGGAGGGCGCTCGCGATGATCTTCCTCGGCGTGTCGGAGACGGCGATCGGCGATCCCGCGCACGGGATCTCCTTCAGTCAATCAGGGGATCGATCGTTACCAGGACCTGACGACGCCACCGGTCTTCGGCCGATGCTCCTTGGGGTGCGCGCCCGGGGGTTCGGACGGCGGGCGGTCCCCAGGACGGACTCGAGCCGATCGACCAGGCGATCGAGATGATGGGCGGTCGCGACAACGTGCTGTACCCCCAGCTCCCGTTGGTCAAGGGTGACCTGCTGGCTGCCGCATCGGGTGCTGCCGAAGCTCGAGGCCCGTTCCGCCAGGCGTTCGAGTCAGCCGACGCCGCCGGGGCTCGCATGTGGCAGCTCCGCGCCGCCACTCGGCTCACGGAGCTCCGCTCGGCCTCGGGAGAACCGGTCGGCGAGGAGCGCGATGCGCTCCGCATCGTGTTCGAGACGTTCGCGGGTGAGCCCGACACGGCGGACCTCGTCGACGCCCGAGCCGCCCTCGAAGATGGCGGGAGCTGAGGCTAAATTCGCGCACATCCGCACGTAGTCGCCGCGCATCACGGCGTCGAGCGCCGGCCACGGCGGACCCTCGCGGAGGGCGTCGAGGAGCGCTCGCCCAGCTCGCTGCCCGTCCGGGAATTGGTCGTCCCGGATCCCAGCGCCACGCCGCGACCATCGCAAGCACGAGGCCCCGGCATTCGCCGAGCAGTTCTCGATCAGCGCCCGGATAGCGCTCGCTGACCTCTTCGGGCACATGGGCGAGGTCGAATTCGACCGGCCCACGGCAACAGGTCTCGAGGTCGATGAACAGCGGCCCGTTCTTCGTGCTGAGCACGTTGCCCGGGTGCGGCTCGCCGTGCAGCAGCTGCTCGGCGGCGCCGCGGTCGCTGATCGCTCGTCTCAGGCTTCGCAGCGTGTCGGCGAGAAGCTCCCGGTCCGCGTCGGCGAGCGCCGGAGTGCGGTCGCGGCTCGCGACGAGTCTGTTGAGCCTCCGCGACTCGATCCGTGAAGTGCGGCGTCGCGACGTCGATCGTCCGCATGCCGGCATGCAGCCGCTCGAGCGCATCCGCGTAGTCGGCTGGCGAGACCTCTGCGAGGTGCAGCGGTTCGTAGTAGGTCCACAGCGTGACCGCGAAGCCGTCACGCTCGTAGACGCGCGGCTCCACTCGAGGCTCCAGAGCAGCCACCGGGCTCTCGGTCCCGGCGAGCCGTTGAGCGAGCTCGACTTCGAACTGTGCGACCTGGTGCGCTGCACGGTGCGACCCGGGCAAGGACGTCACAGGGCAGCAGGCGCAAGGCGAGCTTGTTCGAGTTGTGAAGAACGATCGCGTCGTCGACCGGCAGGTCGAGCGCCGAGGCGGTCGACATGGCCGCAGCCACCGCACGCGGAACCTCTGATGCCTGCATCTTCGCCCTGCCCTCGGCGTGCTGGTCGGTGGGATGCTGCGCGGAGGGAACTCACCCTACGGCGTCGATCACGTGGGCCGACGCGCTGAGCTGGCGGATGGAGCGCCACCTCCTGGATCCGATCGGGTCCGACCAGTAGCTGAGGTTGTTCGTCGGCTCGGTGCGGTCCAATCCATGGACGAGTTGCTGGCCGAGCTGGCGGTGCGCACCCGGCGCACGGCGTCGCGACCCGGCGAGCTCGCGCAGGCGCTGGCCGACGGCGAGGCGATCAACGTCTTCGCGTTCCGCGGCGCGATGCACTACCTCTCACCCGAGGAGGGTGGCGTCTACCTCGCGCTCAGGGCAGCGGGCCGGCAGTGGGAGTTCGCCGAGCTGGGTCGAGTTCTACCGGCTGCGCCCGGCGGACTGGCCCGACTTCCGCGGCACCGTGCGCGACGCACTGCGGGACGGCCCGCTGACGTAGCGCCGAACTGGGTGAGGCGCTGACGAAGCATCGGGCCTACCTGCACACCTGAAACCGGTTTTCGATGAAGGGTCGGTCACGCTGATCAAGGCGCTCACCTGGCAGGGGGACATGAGCCTCGGGCCACTCCGAGACGGGCAGCGCACGTTCCAGCGCCTGGACGGCAACCCGAAGTGGAAGGGCATCCCCGAGATCTCGAGGACGCCGGGCCACGAGCGATCACGACATACCTGCGGACGTACGGGCCGGCGACGTTCGATCACGTCCACCACTGGCTCGGCGACAACCTGAGCGCGGGCCGCAAGCGGCTCGATCGGCTGGCTTTCCGAGTTTGGCCGACCACCTGGTCGCGGTTGACGTCGAAGGCACCACGTCGTACGTCGTGGCTCGACGATGCCGAGTCCCTGCCCGCCGCACGCCCCTCGAACGCCGTGCGCTTCCTCCCGGGGCACGACCAGTGGGTCATGGGGCCGGGCACGAAGGACATCCATGTCACACCACCGGCCATCCGCGAAGCCATGACCGGCAAGGTGAACCCGGTGATCGTCGGCGGCGTCGTGTGCGGAACCTGGGCGGTGAAGAAGGGCAAGAAGCACGAGAGGGACGAGATCGCCGTCACCTGGCTGGACGAGCGGCGGCCTCCCCAGGAGGCGGTCGAAGAGGAAGCGCAGCGACTGCCAGGGTTCCTTGGCGACGACCTGCGACTCGTCCTGGCGACCTGACGCCCTTCAGTCAGCCGTGGTCTGCGCGAGGGTCATGTTCTCCAGCTTGAGTGAACTCCTCGACCCTAGAGTCCGGAGCGCTCCCTGCCACCCCCAGTCGCAGGCCCGAGGCACCGTAAAGCACGCTCGCTTGACGACGTACCGAGGAGGCTGCCCTTGCGGCTACTACTATGCACAATGGTAAGAGTGATATATCTCAGATTGGAGGGATGATGACCCGAAGAAGTCCAGTCCAAATTGGGAGTTCGAAGCCCTTCAGCAGGTGATTGCAGCTCTCCAGCCACTCGACGACGATGCTCGCCGCCGAATCCTCAGGTCAGCCTCCATGTTCCTCGACATTGGCGGCGATGTGCCGGAAAAGGCTAGCGGTGGCGGTTCAGTCGCATCAGTCATCCTCGTACCCCTCTTTTTCGGAGGACACAGACCTGCCTCGCCCAAGGAGTTTGTATTTCAGAAGCAGCCGCGAACGGATGTTGAACGGCTTGCGGTACTGGCTTACTCTACCTCACTCACTACAGAGGAATGCCTCATATTCAAGACACTCGATCTCAGCAAGCTGAACACGGAGGCCGCGCAGCCCAAGCTTGGAACGCCGCCAGCAGCGCAAACAATGCCGTCAAGCAGAGGTATCTGATTCCGACGAGCAAGGGTCAGCGTCAGCTCAGTGCGGCTGGGGAACGATTTGTCGCGGAACTACCTGACCGTGAAGCGGCGCGTTTGGCTATGGCGGCCGCCTCGCCTCGCCGCAAGCGCAAGAGTCCTTCCACGAAGAAGAAAACAGCTAGCTGAACAATGGCCGATTCAGAGATACGGTCGGATGCGCGCCGATTGGCGATCTTCAATCACAAAGGCGGTGTTGGGAAGACCACCCTTACGATGAACATTGGCGCTGCGCTAGCCGCCCGGGGACGAAGAGTGCTCTTGGTCGACACGGATCCGCAATGCAATCTCACGTCCTACCTCGTGGCAAGCGATGTTGTCGATGATCTGCTAGATAACTCTGACGGCGAGAAGGGCCAAACCGTCTGGTCCGCAGTCAAGCCCGTGTCGGAGGCCCTTGGTGGAGTCTTAATCACAGATCCAATTGAACTCACAATTGAGAATGTCTTCCGAATCCCTGGCGACATACGCCTCTCCGAGTTTGAAGGCGATTTAAACGAATTCTGGGCTCAAAGTCTTCAGCGGAAGGCCCGCGGCTTCCGGGGGACGATGGCGATCAGTGACCTTGTTTCTGGCGTCGCTCGGCCAATCTCAAGATTGACTATGTTCTCTACGACTCGGGGCCAAACATCGGCCCGCTCAACAGGGCGATTCTGTTGGACTGCGATCAATTCCGTGGTCCCGGTTGCTTGTGACTTGTTTTCCCTACGTGCACTCAAGACCCTGGGTCGCACGCTGGTCGACTGGATCACTAACTGGGACACCATCGCTGAGCTCGCTCCATCGGGGACACCATTGCTAACCGGGCGCCCTGCGTTCCTCGGCTACATCGCAGAAGGGTTCCGGACATATGGGGGCACGGTCACTCAGCAACAGTCCTACTACTTGGCGCAAATCGAGAAAGAGATTTATTCCCAGGTTGTCGCGCTTCTTCGTGGGGTGGATCCGAAGCTCGTCGTGAAGCGCAGGTCTTTCAAGCTTGGTGAGGTTAAAGACTTCGGCGCGCTGGTCCCAGCGTCGCAACGCGTTGGGAGCCCATCGACGATGCACCCGCCGGCTCCGCCGGCCAGCGAGAAGAGGCACACAAGGCGCTATCGCGGATCGCGCGGGCCATTGACCTTGCCTTGTTTGGGAGGTCTACATAGCCGATGGGATGGGCGGGCGGAGGACCACCTCATACAGGGAATCCTGACCACGTTCGACGCGAATCGCCATCTTGTCGAGGTCTTCCTCGATCAGCTTTACACCGCATTGAGCAACTCTGCGCAACTGACACCTCACGTCCATTCAATGCGCGGTCGAATCAAGGACCGCGTTCATCTTGAAGAGAAGTTGCGCAGGAAGATCGGCGAATGCGAGGAGAAGGGGCGGGACTTCGGGATTGACCCCGAGAATCTGTTGGTCAAGATCAACGATTTAGCTGGCGTGGCGGATCTTGCATCTATACACGCGACAGATACGCGAAATCGATCCCGCGCTCAAAGGAATCTTTGAGGAAATGCGATATGACCTTCTTGAAGGTCCGTTCGCCCGTACTTGGGACGACGAGTCCCGGGCCTTCTTCAAGGAGTGCGGAATCGAAACGCAAGACAGTGACACGCTCTACACGAGCGTTCACTACGTCGTTGGTTCAGCGTCTCAGAACGATCACCTGCGAGGTCCAGGTCCGCACTCTCATGGAGGAAGTCTGGGGAGAAGTGGATCACAAACTCAACTATCCAGTTCCAACCCAAATCCTCGCACTCAAAGAACAACTGAAGGTGCTTGCGCGAGTGACATCGAGCGCCTCGCGTTTGGTCGATTCAATATTTCTCACACACGAGGACGCTACCCGGGACGAGAACGCCGAAGACGAGGCTGAGGACCCAGGTTGACCCCCGCCGCACGTTGTCTCCGCGGTGTTTCTCTATGCATGTTCGCCTATGGCGCGGGCAATGGGCAATAGGCAGGTCCGAGGGCGAAGGGCTATGGCTTAATGCCCGGCAACGCTTGACTCTTGATGCCCTGCAACGCTTGACTGAGGTATGTCAATCCATCCACCCGCGCCCCTAGGTCCTGATAATAGCTGATCGAGTATCCCCCCCTCCGAAGGGGAGGCTGGCTGGGAATCGGTCAATGTTGTAAGGGTGTCAAGCAGAAGCAAGGCGTTGTTCTCTCCGATGACATCGACTATCAGAGCGGCCAAGTCGTTCTTGTCGATTGTTGCGGCGGGCTGGTTGTTGCGGGCTCGGTTGGTTGCTACAGACCGAATTGGCATGGCAGTTTGCGCAACGGACGTCGCATTTCTGAAGTTCAAGTCGGAGCTCCATGATGCTGTGTCCGACTGACTGACTAACGTCGAACAGCTTCTTCCCGCGGACATGATCGAACTGAAGCGCGTCAGCATCTTCGCGGTATCCGCAGTCCTGGCAGCCGCGAGCGAGCTTGGTGATTCGAAGCCAAGCGGTGCGCTTCTGCTGCCGAGTTCTCGCCATTTGTGCCAGTTTCTCATCCTGAGTCGGACCGACCAGGGAGTCCCAGAGTCCGGTTCGGTACACGCCCTTCCCTGCAGTGCGGCGCAGAGAGAGCTATTCCCATGTCTAGAGTCATGTTTGTCGGGGTGGGACGGCGCCGACCGGGCATCCTCGAGCCCCTGCTTGAGCGGACGCCTTGCCGAACCTGCAGACCCTGATCGACCCGAGGCAGAAAACGTCCTGCGCTCAACCGGGCCGCCCATAGCTGGTCTGCCCGCCCTTGTTCCTGACTGGCGTCGACCCGTTCGACTAGGCGTCTACGACAAGCAACAGCTCCTGCTGGATGTGCCGATCATGTTCCGCCACCCGAGATGAGCGGGGACCTGGCCGCTGGCGGCGTCCTGCCGAAGAACCACACTCTTACCCACCCGGCGAATCTGGACGAGGCGCTTGCGGTCATCGGTCTATAGACTCCCTCAACCGGATCCCGGCCAAGAGAGGTCTCTTCCGCATGTCCAGAGTGATCCTGATCGCGTGGGATGGCGCCGATTGGCGCATCCTCGACCCGCTCCTCGAGCGCGGCGACCTGCCGAACCTGCAGGCGCTGATCGACCGGGGGCAGAAGAGCGTCCTGAAGTCCACGGTCCCCACGCACTCGTGGGCCGCGTGGCCGAGCTTCCTGACCGGCGTCGACCCGGCCGACCACGGCGTCTACGACATCCTCGAGACCGTCCCCGGCACCCACAAGGCGTACCCGGTCACCTACAAGTCGATCAAGGAGCGCACGTTCCTGGCCGACCTCACCGCGGCCGGCAAGCAGCAGCTCCTGCTGGACGTCCCGCTCACGTTCCCGCCGCCCGACATCACCGGGAACCTGATCGCCGGCGGCGTCCTGCCGAAGGGCCGCAGCGTGAGCTACCCCGCCGACCTCCAGGACACGCTGCAGAAGGCCGGCCTGGAGTGGCCGATCAACGGCATGAGCTGGACCACGTACCGCAACCGGCCCGACGCCTACCTGGACGAGGCGCTCGCGGTCACCGGCAAGCGCATCAAGGCCAGCGAGTGGCTGATGGACAACACCGAGTGGGACCTGTTCGCCACGGTCTGGGTGAGCGTCGACCGCACGCAGCACTGCCTGTCGAACTACGTCGCCCCCGACCATCCCGACTTCGCGAAGAACACCACCACCGCGATCGGCGCCAAGACGCGCAGCATCTACAAGCAGCTCGACGACGCGATCGGCTCGTTCCTTCGCGCTCCAAGCCCGACGACCTGATCCTGTTCATCAGCGACCACGGGTTCCAGAGCTGCACGCGCGCGCTGCACATGGACCACCTGCTGCACCAGTTCGGCTACCTGGAGTTCTCGGCCTCGAACGCGATCTTCGGCCCGATGCAGTGGGGACCGGTGCGGAACGTCGCGCGCAAGGTGTACGACCTGCTCGGCCTGCACGGCAAGGTCAGCGCTGCCGCAGTCCGTGAACTGGGCGAAGACGAAGGCGTTCACCACGATCCGCTCCACCGGCGAGGGCGTCAGCATCAACCTGGCCGGCCGCGACGTGGACGGCATCGTGGACCCCGGCGACTTCGAGAAGGTGCGCGGCGAGTTGATGGACCGGCTCGCGTCGTTCGTCGACCCGAAGACCGGCAAGAAGCCCGTGAAGGCGATCTACAAGCGCGAGGACGTGTTCAAGGGCAAGCACGCCGACACCGCGCCCGACATCCTGATGGAGCCGAACGAGGGCTACTCGTTGACGCACGCGAAGTCCGCGATCGAGGACGCCGACTGGGTGAGCGGCGACCACCGCATGGACGGCGTGATCGTGGCGGCCGGACCGCGCGTGACGCCGTTCACCTCGACGCCGTACCTGATCGACATGGCCCCGACGATGCTGGCCGCGCTCGACGCGCCCGCCGGCATCAAGCACACGGGCTCGGTGCTCTCGAACGTCGTCGGCTCCGAGGCGTCCGTGAAGTCCGAGGCCGTCGCCGGCACCGTGGAGATCGCCGACGAGGAGCAGACCGTCAGCGACACCGAGGCCGACGAGATGGAAGAGCACCTCCGGGGCCTGGGCTACCTGGAGTAGACAGGACCGAGGTCACGGTCCTCGTGGCACGCGGGTGCTAGGTTTCGGTGATGACCGCCGCCGTCTGGACCGCGATCGGGCTGCTCGCCGCTACGTCGTTGGGCGCGCTCTTCTATCTCGGCGCTCGCATCGACGCGCAGGGCGCCCGGATCGACTCGCTGGGTGCCCGCATGGACGCTCGGTTCGACGACCTCGTCGGTCGCATCGACGCTCGGTTCGACGGTGTTGCCGGTCGGTTCGATAGCGTCGCCGGTCGCTTCGATGCACTCTCGGGCCGGATCGACACGTTGGAAGGTCGCGTCGATGCTCGCTTCGACAACCTCGACGCACGTCTCGACGCCCACCTGGAGCGTCACACGGGATGACCCCGAACGAGGACGATCGGAAGCCGGGTAGCGCGAAGGGGACGTTCGTCGTCCCACCGGACTTCGACGAGCCGCTCCCTGATGACGTCCTGGCGGAGTGGGAGCAGGAGTAACCGACCGATCCGACGAGGGTGGATTGGCCACATCTTCGCTCGGCCGCCAAGATGGGGTGATGCGCGCGGGGATCATCCTGCCCGGCGGCGACGCCAACGAGCAGCTCGAGCTGGCCGTGCTCGCCGAGGAGACCGGCTGGGACGGCGTGTTCGTGTGGGAGGCGTCGTACGGCATCGACGCCTGGGGCCTGCTGTCGGCGATCGCGGTGAAGACCGAGCGCGTCCGGCTCGGCACGATGCTCACCCCGCTGCCGTGGCGCCGGCCGTGGAAGGTCGCGAGCCAGGTCGCCACGCTCGACCAGCTCTCGGGCGGCCGCGCGATCCTCACGGTCGGGCTCGGGGCGTTCACCGACGATCTTCCGGAGGTGGGTGAGGTCGCCGACCTCCGCGAACGGGCCGCGATCCTCGACGACGGCATCGACCTCGTGCGCGCGCTCTGGGAAGGGCGGGACGCGTACCACGGGCCGATCCACGACCTGCGCTTCACGGAACGCGATCAGCTGGAGGTCGGGCGTCCCGTGCAGGGACCGCCGCCGATCTGGGTGGTCGGGCTCTGGCCGAGGATGAAGTCGATGCGGCGTGCGCTGCGCTGCGACGGTATCGTGCCGCAGTTCGAGGGCGAGGAGCACGAGGGCTCGCCCGAGCTGGTGCGCGAGATGCTCCGGTGGCTCGGGGAGAACGGCGCGCGTTCGGACATCGACGTGATCGCGCAGGGCGAGACGCCCGCGGACGATCCCGCCGCCGCCGCCGAGCTGGCCGCTCCGTGGGCGGAGGCGGGCTGCACCTGGTGGCTCGAGACGAACTGGGAGATGCCCCACCACTCCGCCGAACGGATGGCGCAGATCCGAGGGCGCCTCGTGGCCGGACCCCCGGCGGCCGGGACCACGGAGTAGCTACCCTGGCGTCGCACGGACCCCGAGGGGGAACGACGTCCGACACCGCGATCGAACGAGCCCGCGCGGCGATCACACGCCAGGACTGGGCCGACGCCTACGCCGCGTTCCACGACGCGGACCGAGCAGCGATGACCGGCGCCGACCTGGAGGCGTTCGCGGACGCGGCGTGGTGGTGCTCGAAGCTCCCGGAGGCGCTCGCGATCCGCAAGGAGGCGTACGCCGCCTACGACGCCGAGGGGAACGACGCGGCGGCGGGCTGGATGGCCGCGCGGCTCGCGATCGAGCACTTCATCGGCAACGAGCCCGCCGTGGGGAGCGGGTTCCTCATGCGCGCGCAGCGACACGCCGCCCAGCTCCCACCGGGCCGCGAGCACGGGTTCCTCGCGATGCTCGAGGCGACGGTCGCGTTGAACACCGGCGACCTCGATGGGTCGCTCGTGCGGATCCAAGACGCCGTCCGCATCGGCCGCGAGGTGGGCGACCCTGAGCTGACCGCGATGGCGATCCACACGCAGGGCCTCGCGATGATCGACACCGGCCATGTCCAGGAGGGCCTCGCGCTGCTCGACGAGGCGATGGCCTCCACGGTGGCCGGCGAGGTCGGGCCGTACTTCACGGGGATCATCTACTGCAGCCTGCTGTCGGCGTGCCTCGCGATCGGCGACCTGCGACGCGCCGGCGAGTGGAGCGACGCGGCCGTCGACTGGTGCGCCACGATCCCGCCGGACTCGCCGTACCCCGGGATGTGCCGGGCGAACCGGGCGGAGGTCGCGCGCCTGCGCGGCGCGTGGGGAGAGGCGGAGGCCGAGGCCGAGCGCGCCTGCGACGAGCTGCTGGTCATCGAGCCGCGGTTCGCGGCGGCGGCGTTCCTGCAGCTGGCCGAGATCCGGCGACGCCGCGGCGACCTGGCCGGCGCCGAGGAGGCGTACACGAAGGCGCACGGGTTCGGCGAGGATCCGCAGCCCGGTCTCGCGCTGCTGCGGCTCGCGCAGGGCAAGCGGACCGCCGCCCGGGCGGCGATCGCCGCGGCGCTCGGCGCGGCCGGACCCGCCCGCCCCCATCTGGTGCGGCTGCATGCGGCCAACGTCGAGATCGCCCTGGCCGACGGGTCGATCGACGACGCCCTCGCGTCGGTGGCGGAGCTCGGCGGGATCGCGGAGGAGACGCGGGCGCCCGGCGTTCGCCGCGCAGGCGGCCGAGGCGGCCGGGTCGGTCGCGCTCGCGTCCGGCGACGTCGACGGCGCCCTGGCCCGTCTCCGAGAGGCATGCACCGCGTGGCAGGAGCTGCGGCTGCCCTACGAGGCGTCGCGCGCCCGGGTGCGGTTCGCGCGGGCGCTCGCCGCCGCCGGCGACGAGGAGGGCGCGACCCTCGAGCTCCGCGCCGCGCTCGCGGGCTTCGAGCGGCTGGGTGCGCTGCGGGACGCCGGCGAGGTCGCGGGCCTGTTGGGCACGCCCGACGCGCTGCCGGCGGGGCTCACCACGCGTGAGGCCGAGGTCCTGCGTCTGCTCGCGTCGGGCAAGACGAACCGCGACATCGCGGTGGAGCTGGTGATCAGCGAGCACACCGTGGGACGGCACCTCCAGAACCTCTACGCGAAGCTGGGCGTGTCGTCGCGCTCCGCGGCCACGGCCTACGCGTTCGAGCACGGGCTCACCTGATGGTGCGTTCGCACCATGCCCGTGTGGTCGCAGGTTGGTGGGTTCCGTCGATGCGGCGCCACCGCCCGCAGCCCTAGCGTCCTCCCATCGACACGGAGGAGGACGCCATGCAGACGGAACGCTTCGACACGGTCGTGATCGGTGCCGGTCAGGCCGGCCTGGTGACGGGGTACCACCTGCAGCGCGCGGGACGATCGTTCGTCATCCTGGATGCGGACGAGCGCGTCGGCGACACGTGGCGCCGGCGCTACGACTCGCTCCGGCTCTTCACCCCCGCGTACGGGTGCGCGCTCGACGGGATGCCGTTCCCGTCGAAGGACTCGACGTGCCCGACGAAGGACGAGTTCGCGGACTACCTGGAGGCGTACGCGATGCGGTTCGCGCTGCCGGTGCGCACGGGCGTACGCGTGGACGGCGTGCGCCGTGACGGCGACGTGTACGTCGTGTCCACCGGCGATCGCACGTTCGAGGCGACGAACGTCGTCGTGGCGTCGGGCGCGCACCGCGACCCCCGGGTCCCGGTGTTCGCGGCGGATCTCGATCCGTCGATCGTGCAGCTGCACTCCAGCGCGTACCGCAACCCGTCGCAGCTGCGCGACGGTCGTGTGCTGGTCGTCGGCGTCGGGAACTCGGGTGGCGACATCGCGATGGAGGTCGCGCGGACGCACGCGACCACGCTGTCGGGCAGCCCGACCGGGCACATCCCGCCGGACATCGACGGCTGGGTCGCGCGCAACATCGTGTTCCACGTGATCCGGTTCCTGGGGCTGCACGTGTTCACGCTCCGCAACCCGATCGGACGCAAGGCGATCGCGACGATGTCCCGGAAGGGCGGCATGCTCGTTCGCGTGAAGCCGAAGTGGCTCACGGCGGCCGGCGTGGTGAGCGTCGGACGGACGATCGGCGTCCGCGACGGCAAGCCGGTGGTCGAGGGCGGCGAGGTGCTCGACGACGTGACGAACGTCGTGTGGTGCGTCGGCTTCCGCCAGGACCTGTCGTGGATCGACCTGCCGATCTTCGGCGAGGACGGGGCACCGATGCACGAGCGCGGGGTCGTGACGAGCGAACCGGGCCTGTACTTCATGGGGCTTCCGTTCCAGTTCGCGGTCGCGTCGGACGTGATCCCGGGGGTGGGCCGCGACGCGCGTTTCATCGTGAAGCAGCTCGTGCGCCGCACGCGCGCGCATGCGCCCGCCGCGACGGTCGCCGCCTGATCCCTTCCGGCCGTCGTCACGGCCGGATGGATCACCTCAGGGGCTCGTCAGGATGACGAGTTGCTGGGTCGCCCGGGTCATCGCGACGTAGCGGTCGACCGCTCCTTCGATGCCCGTGCCGAACGACTCCGGGTCGATGAGGACGACCAGGTCGAACTCGAGCCCCTTCGCCAGCTCCGGGCTCAGCGAGCGGACGCGCGACGTCGAGCGGAACGCGGGCTCGCCGACGACGCATGCGATCCCGTCGTCGTGTTCGGCGAGCCAGGTGTCCAGGATCGCGTCGAGATCCGCGGCGGATCCGTGGACGACGGGGAGGCCGCTGCCGCGGATGGAGGTCGGCACGTTGGCGTCCGGCACGACGGCGCGGATGACCGGCTCGGCTTCCTCCATGACCTCGATCGGCGTCCGGTAGTTGATGCGCAGTGAAGCCAGGCTGAAGCGGCTGAGCCCGACCCGCTCGAGCCGTTCCGGCCACTGCTCCGTGAAGCCGTGCCGGGCCTGGGCTCGATCGCCGACGATCGTGAAGCTCCCGGTCGGGCAGCGGCTCAGCAGCATCTGCCACTCCGCGTCGCTCAGCTCCTGTGCCTCATCCACGACGACGTGCGCGAACGGGCCGGCGAGCAGGTCCGGTTCGACGTCGCGCTGCCCGCTCTCGTCGACCACGGCGTCTTCGAAGTCCTCGCCGCGCAGCATCGTCACCAGGCCCACGCCGTACTCGTCGCCGCGAACCTCGCGAAGGTCCTCCACGACCATGGCCATCTGCTCGCGTTCGGCGGCCCGCGCGGCGGCCCGCCGGCGCCGGCGGCGCGACACCTCCGGGTCGCCCAACCGGTGCCGCGCGGCATCCAGGAGCGGCAGGTCGGACACCGTCCAGGCCTTCGCGTCCGTCGCGTTGCAGCCGTTGCACGTCGTCCGGACTGAGCCAGGGAGCGCACGCGCGCAGGTAGGCGGGAACCGTCCACAGGTCTCCGACCAGGTCGGTCGCTTCGACCAGCAGCCACGCGCGGTTGAACGTCGTGCGCAGTTCCTCGTCCTGCTCCAGCGCCCCGCGGAGCACGTCGGCCGAACCGTCGTCGACGCCGTCGGCGTCGAAGTGCTCGCCGTACTTGTCCACCAGGATCGTGAGCAGCTCCTCCCAGATCTGCTCGCGCGCCTCGTTGTGCGGCGTCTCGGGGTCCGGTGCCCCGAACGCCTCGATCCAATCGTCGGTGCCGAGCCAGATGTCGGCCACGTCGGTCGTGACCGTCATCCCTTCCGTGGGCGGCTGCTCGTAGATCCGGACGGCCGCGTCGATCGCCCGGACCATGTCCGCGGACGACTTCAGGCGGGCGACGTCTGGGTCGGCCTCGATCGTCGCGGCCGCTCCTTCGGCGATGAGGTCCCGCAGGGTGCAGGTCTGCACGCCCTCCTCGCCGAGGCTGGGCAGGACGTCGCCGATGTAGGCCAGGTACGGCCGGTGCGGACCGATGAACAGCACGTGGCCCCGGCCGTGGCCGAGGTGGGGGTCGGAGTAGAGGAGGTATGCGGCGCGGTGCAGGGCGACGACGGTCTTGCCCGTCCCCGGACCGCCCTCGACGACGAGCGCGCCGCGGGACCCCGCCCGGATGATGGCGTCCTGGTCGGCCTGGATGGTGCCGAGCACGTCCCGCATGCGGGGCGACCGGTCCTCGCCCAGGCTGGCGATGAAGGCGGACTGGTCGTCGAGTGCCGCGCGATGCGTCAGCCCCTCCGGGGTGAACACCTCGTCCCAGTAGTCGCTGATCCGGCCGCGGGTCCAGCGGTACCTGCGGCGGCTGGCCAGACCCATCGGGTTGGCATGGGTGGCTCCGAAGAACGGCTCGGCCGCGGGGGATCGCCAGTCGATCACCAGCCGGCGACCCGCGCTGTCGGTGAGGCCGAACCGTCCGACGTACACGGGCTCGGGGTCGTCGGTGCGGATCATGTGTCCGAGGCAGATGTCCAGACCGAACCGACGCAGGGCGCGCAGGCGCGCGGCCAGCCGGTGGATCTCCATGTCCCGGTCGAGCGCCTGCTGGCCCGTGCCGCCGGGCGCCAGGCGCTCGACATCGAGGCGGTCGGACAGGTCGGCGATCGAGCGCTCGAGGCTGTCCGCGATGCCCGCGAAGTGCCGCTCGTCGTCGGCGATCAGCGCCGGGTCTGCCTTGGCTGCGAGGTGGTCGGGAAGGTCGAACGCTCCGGCGGTCTGCGGCTTCACGGCATCAGCCCTCTCACACGCATCTCACTCCCATCTCCGCAGGTCGTGGGCTCGGTCGGTGATCATGCGGCACGACCCGGGTCTTGCGGCAAGCCCCCAGGTGCGTGATACTTTGGAGGTGGCAAGGAGGAGATCTCTCCCCTTGCCGTTCCTTTTTCCATCGCCCGCCGACCGGCTGGATGCGCTTCGAGGGACGCTCGAGGTCTGGAGCGCGCCGGGAACCGGCACGACGGTCATCGGCACCGCACGACCGCGATGACCCGGGCTTGCCCGGCTGGGGCGGGGGGGCGTAGCGTCGCCGCGATGGTCGCGCACCGTCGGTCCCTCGTCGTCGCGTTCGTCCTGGCGTCCGCGCTGCTCGTGCCGGCGCCGGTCACGGCCGCGAGACCGGCGCCCGCCGTCGCCGCCGGAGCCGCGCACCGGATCGCGATCGTGCGGAACCGTGCGGGCGGGATGGAGCTGATCGACCGACGGGCGGGTGCCCCGTTCGTGCCGCGCGGGGCGAACCTGATGATGAAGGTCCAGGAGGGCGACCACGTCGCGAGCGGCCTGTTCCGCCCCCGCGACTGGAACCCGAAGGCCGTCGAGCGCGAGCTCGGCCGGATGCAGCAGCTCGGCTACAACACCGTCCGGGTCTTCATCGACCTGTGCAACGTGGACTGCATCGCGACGAAGCACGCGTCGATCCGGCCGGCGTACGCCAGGAACATCGCCCGGTTCCTGCGGATCGCGCGCTCGCACGCGATCGTGGTGATCCTCGCCTCGAACGACCTGCCGGACGCCGGCTACGGCGCCCAGCTGCCCTGCTGCGATCCGTTCGGCGGGTACCGCAACTCGCTGTGGCTGACCGCGAAGGGCCACGACCTGCTCCGCGGGTACTGGGCCGACGTGATCGCCGCGCTGAAGCGCGCCGGTGCCCCGCTCGGCGACGTCTTCGCGTACGAGGTCCAGCAGGAGCAGTTCGTCTTCGACGACGTGCCGCCGCTCTCGTTCGACCATGGCACGGTCACGACGGCGGACGGCAAGACGTACGACATGGCTGACCCGGCGCAGAAGGACGCGATGATCGCCTCGAACACACGGTTGGGAGTCCGGGAGGTCCGTGCCGCGATCCGCCGGCTGGATCCGGGAGCGCTCGTGACGATGGGGTTCTTCGCGGGGTTCCCCGACGACGATCGCGTCGTGCCGTCGCGCCCGCTCCTGGAACGGTCGGCGCTGGACCTCTACGACCTGCACCTCTATCCGGGGACCGGGCACGACATGGCGACGCTCGTCGACACGCTCGGCCTGACCGGCGCCGTACGCAAGCCGGTCGTGATGGGGGAGTTCGGCGCGTTCCATACCGCGTACCCCGATCTCCAGACGGGGGCCGAGGGGCTCGTCGGCTGGCAGGCGCAGTCGTGCGCGTACGGTTTCGACGGCTGGCTGGTGTGGCTCTGGGCACGGGCGGACGGCGAGGTCTACGGCGCGCGCGAGGGCCAGGACGCGATCGCCGGCGCGCTCTCGCCGTCGCAGCGGCCGGACCCGTGCGCGTAGGGTCGAGGGCATCCGCGAGGCTTGGGCTACTCGGAGTCGACGCCCACGAGCAGGCGTACGTGTTCGGCTGGAGGGCGAGTTCCCGTGGCCGGTCGCCGACGGCGTGGCGCACGCGCTCATGCTGGAGGAACCGAAGACCCAACAGCACGGGAACTGACAGGGTGGTCGAGCGGTTCACCCGGGCCGGAAAGGGGTAGGTCTCATCGGTCGACCGCGGATCGAGGGGAGGCGGAGCAGCATGTGTCTGACCTGTGGATGTATGGATGCCCATCTCGAGATGGGAGACAAGGACATCCGATACGAGGACGTCGCCGCGGCGGCCGAACAGAACGGCCGCTCGGTCGCTGAGACGTTCGACATCGTCGAGAAGACCATCGCGAAGGACCGGAACGACCACCCGCAGGAATACGCGCCTAGGTAGGAAGAGGTGACATGACCTACGAGCTGAGGCTCGAGCGGCGGTTCGACGCATCGCCGGAAGCGGTGTTCGACACCTTCGTCGACAAGACCTCGCAAGGGGTGCTGCACGGTTCCGAGCAGAAGGGCTGGCACGTCGAGGTGATCCAGACCGACGTGCGCGTCGGAGGCACCTCGATCGTGCGGATGGGACCCGAGGGACGGGAGCCCGACACGGAGACGCGCGTGTACTCCGTCGTCGACCGGCCGCATCGCCTGGAGCTCGCGTACTCGATGGCCCTCGCCGAGTCGGGCCAGACCATCGAGACCGAGATGACGGTCACGTTCGAGGAGCATGACGGCGGGACCCGCTTCACGATGGTGGAGACCGGCTTCGAGGTCGAAGCCGATCGCGACGGGTTCGTGGAGGGCTGGACCGAGTACCTCGAGACCCTGGGCCGGGTCCTGAAGACGAGGCACGACACGTGAGGTAGCCACCACCGCCGAACGGGAGGGTGGCGCCCTTCCCTCGGGCCAGGTCGTAGCGCAGGATGGTCGCGTCGTGAGCCGGTTCGAGACATCGTCGCTACGGAAGCTCGCCTGGTCGGTCGGCGTGTCCTCGCTGGTCATGCTGCTGGGGTCCCTTGCGTTCATCGTCATCGACCGCCACGCCAACCTGCCGTCGGATAAGCAGCTCTGGACCGTTCCGGACGTCCTGGGCCTGTTGACGAATATGGCGGTCCCCCTCCTCGGCCTCCTACTCGCGATCCGTCGTCCTCGGAATCCGATCGGATGGTTGTTCCTGACGGCCGGCGCCGGTCTCGCGCTTTCCGCGTTCGCCCAGGGCTACACGGTCCATGCCCTGCGCGTCGCGCATGCCTCGTGGCCCTTGGTCCGTTTCCTCGGATGGTTGGGCAAGTGGGTGTGGCCGATCGCTTTCACCATGTTGATCATCCTGCTGCTGACGTTCCCCGACGGCGCCCTGCGTTCACGACGGTGGCGGCCGATCGCGTGGCTCGCCGCGACGGCGGGAGGCGCGTTGATGGTCGCGACGATGATCGTCGCGACGCTCACGTGGGATCGCCCTTTGTCGGGGGATCCGTTCAGCGTACCGGGCGTCGTTCGACTGATCGCGAACATCGCCTTCACGTTCTCGTTGATCGCATTGCCGGTCTCGCTGATCGCTGCGTTCGTCTCGGTGATCCTCCGGTTCAGGAGCTCGGCCGGAGAGGCGCGGCTGCAACTGAAGTGGTTCGCCGTCGCGGCCGGCTTCGTCGCGATCACGTTCGCGCTGGAGTTCCTGTCGGGCGATTCGACCCCGACGTGGCTCTCGGTCTTCCGAACGCGGTATCGACGCTCTCTTCCTGTACACCGCGATCGCGATCGCGGTGCTGAAGTATCGGCTCTACGACATCGACGTCGTGATCGGCAAGACGGTGGTGTTCGCGGTCCTGGCGCGCCTTCATCACGATCGGTCTACGTCGCGCTGGTCGTCGGGGTGGGCACGCTCGTCGGCAACCGCCGGAGTCCGCTTCTGTCGGCGTTGGCCGCGGCCGTCGTGGCGGTGGCGTTCCAGCCGGTCCGCGAAGGCGGCGCGCCGGGTGGCGAACCGGGTCGTGTACGGCAAGCGGGCGACCCCGTACGAGGTGCTGTCGGTGTTCACGGAGCGGGCAGGCGAGACGTACTCGATCGAGGACGTCCTGCCGCGGCTGGTGAAGGTGCTGGCCGAGGGGATCGGCGCGAGCCATGCGCGGGTGTGGCTCGCGCTGGGCGGCGAGCTCCGGCCGGCGGCCGCGTGGCCGCCGAACGGCGAGGTTCCTCGTCGATCCCGCGCGACCGGTGACGAGCTGCCGGCGTTCCCCGAGCGCGAGCGCGCGTTCCCGGTGCGGCACGGCGGCGAGCTGCTCGGCGCGATCAGCGTGGTGACGTCGGCGAGCGATCCGCTCGGACCCGATCGCGAACGCTTGGCCGAGGACGTGGCCGCGCAGACCGGGCTCGTGCTGCGGAACGTCCGCCTGATCGAGGAGCTCCGCGAGTCCCGGCGCCGGATCGTCACCGCGCAGGACGCGCGGGCGAAGGCGCTCGAGCGCAACATCCACGACGGCGCGCAGCAGCAACTGGTCGCGCTCGCCGTGAAGCAACGGCTGGCCGAGTCGTTCGTGGAACGCGACCCTGCCAGAGGTGAAGGCGATGCTCGGCGAGATCCAGGAGGAGACGCGCGACGCCCTCGAGACGCTGCGCGACCTGGCGCGCGGCATCTACCCGCCGCTGCTGGCGGATCAGGGACTGGAGGCCGCGCTTACGAGCCAGGTGCGGAGAGCGTCCGTACCGGTCGAGGTGTCATTCGGACGGCGTCGGCCGGCACTCCCCGGAGGTGGAGGCGGCGGTCTACTTCTGCTGCCTGGAGGCGCTGCAGAACGTGGCGAAGTACGCCGACGCGACGCGCGCGTGGATCCAGCTCACGGAGGACGCGGGCATGCTCCGGTTCGTTGTCCGCGATGACGGTGCCGGCTTCGACCCGAGCGTCACATCGTTCGGCACCGGCCTGCAGGGGATGACCGACCGCCTGGACGCGATCGGCGGCGCCGTCCGGGTGGAGAGCGCGCCCGGTGAGGGGACGACCGTGATCGGGACCATCCCGGTCGCGCGTGTCGCTCACCCGTCGTAGGGTGGAACCCCCTACCGGAAGGAGCCGGTCATGGACGGTGTCGTGCACTTCGAGATCCCCGTCGACGACCTGGAGCGCGCGAAGGCGTTCTACGGAACGGTGTTCGACTGGGAGCTGCAGACGGTCCCCGAGATGCAGTACACGACCATCACGACCACCCCGGTCGACGAGCAGACGATGCGTCCCACCACGCCCGGAGCGATCAACGGCGGCCTGATGAGCCGGAGCAACGACACGCCCTCGCCGGTGATCACGATCGGCGTGGACTCGGTCGAGGAGTCCCTGAAGAAGGTCGAGGCCGAGGGCGGCACGGTCATCACGCCGAGCACGCCGATCCCGGGGATGGGAGCGTTCGGCTACTTCAAGGATCCCGAAGGCAACGTGATGGGGCTGTTCCAGTACACCTGGATCGCGTGCCGGTCGCTAGGCCGGGGGACCGCGCCGGATCCAGTCGCGGACTCGTCGAGCGGCTCCCCCGGTCCCGGTCCGACCTGCCACCACGTGACGCCGAACGACGAGAGCTCATCGGCGATCGCGTGCGCCTCGCCCGGATCCTCCGGCAGGTAGCCGGTGAACACGCGGTCGAACGGACCGTCGTCCGTCCGGTGCTCATCCGTGTACGCCACGATCTCGCGCATCGCCGGCGACGTCGATCCAGGATCTCGTCCTCGTTCGCGTCCCTCGCGATCGGCACGACGCCGTCGTACCGCGCCGCCCGCCGGAACGGTTTGCGGTACGGCCACGTCCCGCGACCCAGATCGGCACGCGAGGTCGTTGCACGGGCTGCGGCGCGAACTCGACGCCGTCCAGGTGGTAGTGCCGTCCGTCGAATGAGAACGGCCGTCCCGACATGAGCCCCGTCACCACGTCCAACCCCTCGTCCAGCAGCTCCGCGCGCACCCGTTCATCGCCGGATTCGCCGAAGACCTCGTACTCCAGCTTCGGCGGGTAGCCGATCCCGACGCCGAGCACCGCGCGGCCGCCCGAGAGATGGTCGAGCGTGACGATCTGCCGGACGACCTGCCACGGACGGCGGCGAGGGAGTGGCGTCACCATCGTTCCGAGGCGGATCCGCTCCGTGGAGACCGCGATCGCCGCCAGCAGGGTCCACGGGTCTGCGACCACGTTCCCGTTCCGCACCAGCACGTGATCCCACAGGAAGAACGCGTCCCAGCCCGCCGCCTCGATGTCGCGGGCCAGCGCGATCGTCACCGAGGGGTCCGCGAAGTCGCCGTAGTTGGGCACGCTGATCGCGTAACGCATCGGGGCAGCCTATCCGCCCATCCCGACGGGCGCGCTCACGGTTACGCCCGGCCGGAGAGGGGTAGGTCCCATCCGTCAGGATACCGAGGAGGAGGAGCAACATGTGTCTGACCTGTGGATGTATGGATGCCCATCTCGAGATGGGAGAGAAGAACATCCGGTACGAAGATGTCGCAGCGGCGGCGGAAGAGAACGGCCGGTCGGTCGCTGAGACCTTCGACATCGTCGAGCGGACCATCGCGAAGGACCGGAGCGACCACCCGAAGGAGTACGCCACGTCATACGACCGACCAACCTGGCGAGCACACGCGCCACGAGGTGGCCCGAAGGGCCGGGGTCGAGCCTGAGTACGTCGACCGATTGGTCGAGCTCGGGATCCTGACGCCCGGCGGGAAGACGCGTTCTCGACCGGTGACGTGCGCAGGGCGCGTTGGGTGCGGAGCTGGAGCAGGCCGGCGTCCCGCTCGACGGGATGGCCGCCGCCGTCCGGGACGGAACGCTCTCGTTCTCCTACCTGGACGCGAGCGCCTTCGATCGGTTCGCCGGGATCAGCGGCACGACCTTCCAGCAGCTGAGCGACGGAACGGGGATCCCCCTCGACCTGTTGAAGGTGGTTCGCGAGGCCGTCGGCTTCGCCGAGGCGCGTCCCGAAGGTCACGTCCGCGAGGACGAGCTGTCGATCATGCCGGTGATCCAGCTCCAGCTCTCGATGGGGTTCCGGCCCGCCGTCATCGAGGGGTGGCTCCGGGTCTGCGCGGACGGTCTGCGGCGCATCGCCGAGACGGAGACCGACTGGTGGAGGACCGAGGTCGAGAAGCCCTTCCTCCAAGGAGGGATGACGGAGACCGAGATGTTGGATGCCCAAGCCGCCGTCGGGTCGCAGATGACCCCGCTGCTCGAGCAGGCCCTCGTCAGCATCTACCGCATCCAGCAGGAGCGCGTCTGGAGCAAGAGCGCCGTGGAGGACGTCGAGGGTGCGCTGGAACGAGCCGGCCTGTACAGCCGGGTGCACCGGCCGCCTGCCGTGTGCTTCCTCGACATCAGCGGGTACACGCGTCTGACCGAGGAGCGAGGGGACGAGGCCGCGGCCGACCTGGCCGCGAGGATGGCCGCCCTCGTCCGGCGATCCTCCCAGGAGCACGGGGGCCAGCCGGTGAAGTGGCTCGGCGACGGCGTGATGTTCATCTTCCCGGTCCCCGGCCAGGGCGTGCTCGCCGCCCTCGACATGGTGGAGGGCGTGGCGGCCCATGCCCTTCCGCCCGCCCGCGTCGGGATCCAGGCCGGACCGGTGGTCTTCCAGGAGGGCGACTACTTCGGACGGACCGTGAACGTCGCGGCGCAGGATCGCCGAGTACGCCAGACCCGGCGAGGTGCTGGTGACCCAGGACGTCGTGGACGCCGCCGACGGAACGCCGATCGCGTTCACGGAGATCGGGCCCGTCGAACTCAAGGGCGTGTCGGGCAGCCTCCGCCTGCACATGGCCCGCCGGGGCGGCAGCGAAGATCGGGGTGAACGATCGTGAGGCGGTCGAATCCCCGCGCCGGGGGGCCACCGACGGACGGACTCCAGCAGCCGACGCGACGAGGTCGAAGCTCGCCCCGCCCCGGACCGTGCGGCACGGTCCGGTGACGCTGAACCCGACGCTGAACATCCAGCTCGATCGCGGTCGAACATGGCTCCGTCGTCCCGCGTCCTCCTGCATGAACGCGCGTGAACACGCGGACGCAGGGCCGTCGTCCGTCCGGTGCGTCGTCCGTGGCCAGCCACGATGCGCGCGTCTGCGGGGACGTGCGACGGTCGCGTCCTCGACCGCGGAGCGGGTGCGGGCGACGCCTGGAGGAGGTTCGGGCCGACCATGACGATCGCCGCCACAGGGTCACGCCGGCCAACCCCAGGACCGACGTCGTCGAGCGAGCCGGCGGTAGGCGCGCGCGAGCACGGGCCCCGGATCGACCGAGCCGTAGCCGGGCTCGGCGGCCATGCGGTCGAGGAACCGCGAACGTCGACGTCACTGTCCATGTCAACACCTCCGGGATCTGACGGAGCGCTTCGATGCCGCGCGCGACGAGCGAGCGGACGGTGGCCGGGCGGCAGCCGAGGATCTCCGCGATCTGCCCTTCGGGCAGGTCCTCGTAATAGCGGAGGCCGATCGCCGCGCGCTGCCGGACCGGCCGCGCGAGCAGTGCGGCGCGGATGGTCTCGTAGGTCGGGACGTCGGGGTCGGTGCGGCCCTCGACGACCTGACCCGCATGTCGTGCCAGGTAGGAGCGCTCGACCGCCCTGTGCCGGAAATCGTTCTTGGGCGGGTTCACGATCGTTCGCCGCAGGTAGCCCTCGAACGCGTCGGGGTTCCGCATGAAGTCGAGCCGTCACGATCTGCCGGAGCCACCTGCCAGGGGCGGCCGGCGCGGGAGCGGCGTCACCATGGTTCCGAGCCGGATCCGCTCCGGCGCATGCCGGGCGATACTCGCCAGCCGGCTCCGATGGCCGCCAGAAGGGCTCCACGGCCGTCGGCGACCACGTTCCCGTGTCATACGTCTATGACACGCTACCGGCCGTTCCCGTTGCAACGGCGCCAGATCTCCTGGAGGTGACAGATGGCCGTGTCGCACCAGCACGTGATCGACTGCAGGATCACCCGAACCGCTCGCGCACGTCTGGGCCGAGGCGTTGCACTACGAAGATCGCGTCTCCGCCGGCCGCCTCGATCGTGGGACGCTTCACCGGTCGATCGGGGTGCCCGAGGACGAGCTCGGCGGTGGCGCGGACCGCATCGAGGATCCGAACGGTGAAGGTCCGAGCATCTGGTTCCAGATCGTCCCCGAGAGAGTCGTCGAACCGCTCCACATCGAAGTCACCGAAGTTGGGCACGCTGATCGCGTAGCGCATCGGGCGAGCCTAGAGGCGCGGCTCGACGCCGGACCACCGAGGCTGCGCGCGATCGAGGGCCTGGACGACTAGGCGGTGCGGTGAACGATCCGGGGCCGGGGGGCCATTCGGCCAGGGACTCGAAGCAGCCGATCGCGACGTGGTCAACGCTCGCGTCCACGCTCGGGACCGTGCGGAAGCGCGTGTGGTCGGGGTCGCTGAACCCGACGCTCACCATCCAGCCCGATCGGCGGACGAACACCTGGCTCCGTCGTCCCGCGTGGTCCTGGATGATCGCGACGTGCAGCCCGTCGGACTGCAGGGCGACGGTGGTCGCGTCCAGGTGCGACCGTCCATGGCCGAGGCACGTGATGCGCGCGGTGTGCGGGGTCGTGGCGACGGTCGCGGCCGCCACCGCTGGAGCGGGTGCGGGCGACGCCTGGAGGAGGTTCGGGCCGACCATGACGATCGCCGCCACCAGGGTCACGCCGGCCAACCCCAGGACCGACGTCGTTCGAGCGAGCCGGCGGTAGGCGCGCGCGAGCACGGGCGCCGGATCGACCGAGCCGTAGCCGGGCTCGGCGGCCATGCGGTCGAGGAACCTGCGAACGTCGTCGTCACTGTTCATGTCAACACCTCCGGGATCTGACGGAGCGCTTCGATGCCGCGCGCGATGAGCGAGCGGACGGTGGCCGGGCGGCAGCCGAGGATCTCCGCGATCTGCCCTTCGGGCAGGTCCTCGTAATAGCGGAGGACGATCGCCGCGCGCTGCCGGACCGGCAGCGCGAGCAGTGCGGCGCGGATGGTCTCGTAGGTCGGGACATCGGGGTCGGTGCGGCCCTCGACGACCTGACCCGCATGTCGTGCCAGGTAGGAGCGCTCGACCGCCCTATGGCGGAAATGGTTCTTGGACAGGTTCACGATCGTTCGCCGCAGGTAGCCCTCGAACGCGTCGGGGTTCCGCATGAAGTGGAGCCGCCCCACGAACCGCAGGAAGGCCTCCTGCACCAGGTCCTCAGCCAGCGCGCGATCGCCGGTGAGGAGGTACGCGAGCCGGATCCCCTCCGGCGCATGCCGGGCGTATACCTCGCCCAGCCGGCTCCGATGGCTGACCCCGAAGGGCACCACGGCCGCGCTCGTCGTCTCACGTTCCGGTGTCATACGTCTATGACACGCTACCGGCCGTTCCCGTTGCATCCGGATCTCTGGAGGGTCGGATGGCCGTGTCGTACCAGCTGGTGATCGACTGCACATCACCCGAACCGCTCGCGCATTTCTGGGCCGAGGCGTTGCACTACGTGATCGCGCCTCCGCCGTCCGGCTTCGAGGCGTGGGACGACTTCTACCGGTCGATCGGTGTGCCCGAGGACGAGCTCGGCGGTGGCACCGACCGGATCGAGGATCCGAACGGTGAGGGTCCGAGCATCTGGTTCCAGATCGTTCCCGAGAAGAAGTCGATCAAGAACCGCATCCACATCGACGTGAACGCGAGCGGTGGGCGCGGTCCGTCGCTCGACATCAGGCGCGAGCGGGTCGAGGCCGAGGCGGCGCGGCTCGTGTCCCTCGGTGCGACGCGGCTGCCCACGACCGTCCAGGAGGGCATGGACCACTACGCGGTCGCGCTGACCGATCCCGAGGGCAACGAGTTCGACATCAACTAGTCATCGTCGAACCTTCAGCAGGTAGGCGTCGCGGTTCAGGGGATCGTGATCCGTTCGCGACCGCGTCGGGATCGGGCCGGTGACGGGCTCGTGGCGGTCGAACGCGTTCTCGAGCACGCCTTCGCCGCGTGTGAGCGACGCGAGCCGAAGGCGGAGGTCGTGCACCTGCGCGGCCGGGATGTCGCCTTCCACCACCAGGGTCGTGCCGCGCAGCTCCTGCGTCCGAGGGACAGCCCGGAGGCGTCCGAGGACGGGCGCCAGCGCTCCGTACGTATCCGCGCGGATCTCGATGCGGAACCGGTGGATCGGCTCGTGCACGCCGGTGCCGGCCAGCTTCAGCGCGTCCATCAGCACGAGCGGCGTGAGGAACCGGAAGTCCCCGGCGGTGCTCGACATGGTCTTGTCGAACGTCCCGTGCATGTGGCTCTGCCGCGCCCAGTAACCCGAGTGTGTCATGGCGATCGTGCAGTCGGTGACCTCCCATCCGTACAGCCCTTGCCGCACCGTGGCGTGAACGGTCTCTTCGACCGCCCGGAAGAACGCGAGCGGCAGCCCGCCCAGCTCGACCTCGATCCCGTAGTGGATCCCGCTGCCCGCCGCGGCTGGCTCGACGCGAAGGCCCACCGTCGCCAGGAACGGGTTCGGCGGCGTGTCGATGAACTCCACCGCGGCGCCGACGCCGATCGGTCGTTCGATACAGATCGTGGTCGTCTCGCGGAAGTCCACGTCGATGCCGAACTCGTCCGCCAGCGTCGCCTGGATGACCTCCTTCTGCACCTCGCCGAAGAGGGAGAGGTATGTCTCCTGTCGGATGTCGTCGCGCCGCACGTCGATCAACGGATCCTGCTCCGCGAGCTGCGTGAGCGCGACGTGCAGGGCCCCGGCGTCCGAGCGGCGGCGCGGAACGACCACGGTCTCGAGCGTCGGCGGGGCGAAATGGTGTTGGTCCGCGCCGTTCGGCGCGTCGCCGATCGCGTCGCCGATCCGGAGTCGCCGAGACCCCGGAGCTTGCCGATCTGGCCCGCGACGACCGACGGACGCTGCACCGCGGAGCCGCGATCGAACACGTCGATCCCGGTGACCTTCCGCTCGTCGTCGTCCCCGAAGCGCAGCCGATCGCGGGTCCGGACCGTTCCCGAGAACATCCGGACGTACGCGATCTTCTCTCCGGCCCGTCCGCGTTCGACCTTGAACACGGTGCCGGAGACCGGCGCATCGACGTCGCCCGCCGTCGCGGGCAGCAGTCCGCGATCCCCGCCGTCAACGCGTCCACGCCCGCGCCCGTGATCGCCGAACCGAAGAACACCGGGTGCACGCAGCGTCCGCGCGGTCTGCGCCGCCAGCCCGCCGCGGAGCCGCGTGTACGGAACGGCCGACGGGTCCTCGACGATCGCGGTCAGCAGCGCGTCGTCGTGGTCGGCGACCAACTCGGTGAGCTCGGCGGCGAACGCCGGGTCGGACGCTCCGTACGGCGTGAACCCCGCGCCTTCGGTGCCCTCGTCGTGCACCGAGCCCATCGCGACGACCGACGGGCGTCAGCTTCTCTGCGATCGCGCGGAGCACTCGTTCGGATCCCGCGCCGCCGCGGTCGATCTTGTTCACGAACAGGAGCGTCGGGATGCGCAGCCGCTGCAGCGTCCGCATGAGGACGCGCGTCTGCGGCTGCACGCCCTCCACCGCGGAGAGCACCAGCACCGCCCCGTCGAGCACGTTGAGCACGCGTTCGACCTCGGCGATGAAGTCCGGGTGGCCCGGCGTGTCGATCAGGTTGACCGTGACGTCGTCGTCGATGACGAACGAGACCACGGCGGACTTGATCGTGATGCCGCGTTGGCGTTCCAGCGCCAGGGTGTCGGTCTGCGTGTTCCCGTCATCGACGCTGCCGATCTCATCGATGACGCCGGCTGCGTAGAGCAGCCGTTCGGTCAGAGTGGTCTTACCGGCGTCGACATGCGCCACGATCCCCAAGTTGAGCGTTCGCATAGAGCGTCGAGTCCTTCACGTAGGCGGAACCTGCCTGCATGGACATCGACGCTGCTGTCATCTCACGCTCCTTCGGTCGATCGGCGTTTCCGGAAGTGTAGCGGGAGCGGTACCGATGGAGACGGCGCCGAGCGGGGATCGCTCCACCGCTCGGCGCCGCGTGCTGCTACTCGCCTTCGCGGACCTCGTAGATCCGCTGCGCGACCAGGCCGTGCGCCTCACGGTGCACGCGCGCGGCCGTTTCCGCGTCGGGCGCCTCCGCGAGGCAGAAGACCTTGCCCTCGCTCTCGTCGACCCAGTAGCGCAGGTACTGCACGCCGTACTGGTCCTGCGTCTTCAGGTCGGCCTCGTGGGCGCCCTTGACGTCGTCGAACGTCGCGCCTTCGGGCAACGTCTCGTGCACGTCCATGAACAGTGGCATCTGTCCCTCCTTCTGGTTCGGACGGAGGGACGCTACGGGGCGACCGTTTGGAGCGGCGTTTGCGGCGAACGATCCTTCGGAACCCATCCGCTCAACCGCTCCGCCAGATCGGGGATCGGACCGAACAGCGCCAGCCGGAGCGCCTCGTCCAGGTGCCTGGCATCGCGACCGCGCTCCAACTCGACCAGGTCGGTCAGGATCAGCGCCCGCGCCCATGCGTAGACATCCGGGTAGCGCCGGCAGCGCGACAGGGCGTCGTCGAGCATCTCCTTCGCCCCGCTGCGATCGCCGTCGGCCAGGTGCACCAGCGACAGTCCCCGGAGGCCGAGCGACTCCCAACAGGGATCGCCGATCTCCGCGCCGATCGTGAACGCCTCGGCGAACCCGTCCCGCGCTTCGTCGCGCCGGCCCGACGCGAACGAGCATGCGGCGCCCACGAGCATCGGCCAGGGGAGGGCGGCCGTCCACCCGGCGGCCCGGACGCGTTCGGTTCCCTGCGCGGCGATCCCTCGGCCGCGCTCGGGATCGCCCGAACGCTCGATCACCCGCGCGAACGTTCCCTCGGCGTATCCCTGCCATCCGCGATCACCGACCCGATCGAAGCGCTCGATCGCCCGCGTGAGCGCGACCTCCGCCGCGTCCCACGCGCAGCGGTCCGACCGGCAGATGCCCAGGTAGGTCTCGGCCTTCCCCGCCAGGAGCTCGTCGCCGATGCTCCTCGGCGTGCGCCACGGACCTGGCGAGCAGCGGTTCGGCCACGCCGTAATCGCCTTCCATCACGAAGACGAACGCCATCTCCCGCTCGACGTCCGCGAGGGCGGACGTATCGCCGACCTCGTTCGCGAGCTGTGCCGCTCGCGACAGGAGTCCCTTCGCCTCCGCGTCGCGCCCTCGGTGCGTGTGGATCAACGTGGCGGCGAGGAACGACAGCGCCGTGAGCTCCAGCTGCGGGTCGCCGCTCGCGAGCGCGACGTCGGCCGCACGGCGCGCCGTCTCGGCGGCGCGATCGTGATCGCCGGACGACAGGCGTGCGCGCGCCGATTCCAGGAGACCGCGCGCGGACGGCGTCGACGGGGATCCCGCGCGAGGGTCGTGCGTCGTTCGAGCGGGCGCCGGATCGTATCCGGGAGCGGGACTCCCAAACCATCGGCGTAGCGTTTCTCCAGGGCGTCGACCCGGTCGAGCGCGACGTCGAGGTGCCCGTCCTGCACCAGCAGGTCGATGAACACCTCGTTCAGGTTGTCGCAGAACGGGTCGAGCGCCATGCCGCGTTCCACCATCCGCAGCGCCCGCTCGAGATCGTTCGACGCGAGTTGCGTGGAGGCCCACCAGATCGCCTCGGCGGCCGAGTCGTGGATCCGCGCGCGATGCAACGCCAGCCACATCTCGAACGCCGGCGCGTCGTCGAACCACATGCCGTCGAGCAGCTCTCCGGTGAACAGGGTCTCGATCTCGTCCGGATCCTCGGGCACCGCCAACAGCCGGAGCACGTCGACGTCCGCCTCCTCGCTCAACAGGAGATGCAGACGCCCGTCCCGTTCCTCGATGCGTATCTCCGGCTCGACCGCGCGCCGCACCTGGTGCAACAGCCAGCGGAGCGCGGCGAGCGGGTCGTTCGCCTCGGGCTCGAGCCGCCCCGCGATGTCACGCCGCGTCGGCGGGCGATCTTCGAGCAACAGGTACGTCAGGAATCCCCAGGGTTTGCGGCCCGCCAGGCGGACCGGCTCTCCGTCACGGGTGATCGACGGAGGCCCCAACAGCTGGACACGCAGCACGCGGCGAGTATGACGTGACCCGGCCGAAGAGGTCTACGCCTGAGCGGCTCCCTTGATCCGGCCCCTGCTGCGCGCGAACGGCCGCTCGGACCGTGGGAGCGCGCTCAGCGCGCCGCGCAGCGCTTCCAACCGTTCGAGACCGAGCCCCAGCAACTCCGGCGGGGGTTCCAGGAGGTGGGACAGGACCTTCGTCTTCACGCGCACGCCGCGCCGGGTGAGGGTCACGACCTTGACGCGACGATCGGTGGTGAGCATCCGTCGCTCGACGAGCTTGCGGTCCTCCAGCCGGTCGATCAGCCATGTGGCCATCGACGGGTCGCACGAGAGGATCTCGGCGATCGCTCCCATGGGGAGCGCCTCATCGGGTTCGAGCGCCTGGAGGACCCGGAGATGTCCGGGCGTCAAGCCGAGCGCCTTCAACGCGTGGAACGCCTGCCCGCGCTGCAAACGGCTCCACGTGAACTCCGCCATCTGCCGCCACACCTCACCCGCGACCGCCTCGACGGCGGGGTCGTTCCCGTTCGATCCGTTCGCTGTCATGCGCCCATCCTTCGCTACTCCCATGATACTTCGATCTTCTCGACCTTTGATATATCACGATAGTTGACAAACCACAAACAGCTGTGGGAGGGTCTTCGTCGTGAGCGACTACGCGGTGCGCGTCGAGGGCCTGGTCAAGCACTACGGGCATCTCGTGGCGCTGGGCGGTATCGATCTCGAGGTGCCGGAAGGCACGGTCTTCGGGCTCCTGGGACCGAACGGCGCCGGCAAGACCACGGCCGTCCGTATCCTCGCGACGATCCTGAAGCCGGACGGCGGGCACGCCGAGGTGCTGGGCCACGACGTGGTGAGGGAAGCGCCGGCCGTGCGACGCCGGATCGGTCTCGCCGGTCAGTACGCGGCGGTCGACGCGAACCTCACGGGCCGCGAGAACCTGCGCATGGTCGGGATCCTGGGGCAGATGCCGACCCCGCAGATCATGCCGCGCGCGGCGGAGCTGCTCGAGAAGTTCGAGCTGAGCGACGCGGCGGACCGGCCGTTGCGCACGTACTCGGGCGGCATGCGCCGTCGCTTGGACATCGCCGCATCGCTCGTGACACGTCCTCCGGTGCTGTTCCTGGACGAGCCCACGACGGGTCTCGACCTCACCAGTCGCAACGCCCTGTGGGAGACGATCCAGCAGTTGGTCGCCGACGGCACGACCGTCATGTTGACGACGCAGTACCTGGAGGAGGCCGACCGGCTCGCCGAGCGGATCGCCGTGGTCGACGGCGGCCTCGTGATCGCGAACGACACACCGACCAACCTGAAGTCGCAGCTCGGCAGCACGGTGGTCGAGATCCGCTTCGAGAAGCACGACGGGTCCGAGCGAGCCGCGACGCTGCTGACGGGCAACGTCAACGGCCATGTCGAGCGAGACGACGGGACGCTGCGCATCACGTCGAACGACGGCGCGCGCATCCTGATCGACGTGCTGCGCGCGCTCGATGCGAACGACATCGCGCCCGACACGCTCGCCGTGCGCGAGCCCAGTCTGGACGACGTGTTCCTGGCGCTGACCGGCCACCACGCGGAGGCCGAAGGAGAGCCGAGCGAGCAACCGGTCAAGGGCCGGCGAGGAGGATCGGCATGAGCACTGCCCAAGTGACGATCGAGCACGATGTCATCGATCGGCGGATCCCCATGGGGCGCCTGCGCGACACGAGCGCGGTCATCAAGCGGAACCTGCTCCAGTACATCCGCGTCCCGCAGCTGCTGGTCTTCTCGACGGTGCAGCCGATCATCTTCGTGCTGATGTTCCGGTTCGTCTTCGGCGGATCGATCAACACCGGGAAGGTCCCCTACGTCGACTACCTGATGCCCGGGATCTTCCTGCAGGTGGTGGTGTTCGGATCGCTCGCGACCGCGATCGGCCTGGCCACCGACCTCAAGAGCGGGCTCATGGAACGGTTCCACGCGCTCCCGATGTGGACGCCCGCCGTGCTGGTCGGGCGCACGCTCGCCGACCTCATCAGGAACGTCTTCGTCGTGATCCTCATGATGCTCGTGGGGTTCCTGGTCGGATGGCGGATCCACACGACGTTGTTCTCCTTGCTCCCGGGGATCTCGCTGGTGCTGCTGTTCGGCTACGCGATGTCGTGGATCTTCGCCACCGTCGGCCTCGCCGTGAAGGACCCCGAGACGGCGCAGGCCGCGGCGTTCCCCGTGCTGGCGCCGTTGGTGTTCGCATCGGCCGCGTTCGTTCCGGTGGACAACATGCCGGGTTGGTTGCAGCCGTGGGCCAGGAACCAGCCGGTGTCCGAGACGGTCGAGACGTTCCGTGCCCTCACGATCGGCGGACCGACGCAATCGCTCGTGATCAAATCGATCCTGTGGTCGGTGTTGATCATCGCCATCTTCGCCCCGATCGCGGTGCGCCTGTACCGCAAGGCGGTCTAGGCCCGGCCGGCGTTACGGCCGGTACCAGTCGCTCGTGTTCGACCAGTCCGTGTGACCGTCCGTGCCGGGCGCGCTGCCGATCCTGGCGACCGGTCCCGGGGCGTGGGTGGCCTTGCCGGTCGCGGGGTCGACCTTGAAGAGCAGCAGCGCACCGGGCGAGCTCGGGTCGAGGCCACGCTTCACCACCAAGAGGAACCGGCCGTCGCCCGACCAGCGCGGGACCTCGTAGGCGAAGTTCCCCGGTCCGGTGAGCCGGGCGCGGTGCGATCCGTCGGCGGCGAGCAACCAGAGCGCGCGGATCCCGCGCCCCGGGGGGGTCTCGGCGGAATTCGGCGTGGCCGTGGCCGCGATCCACTTCCCGTTGGGCGAGCACGCCGGCCAGATCCAGCTGCGGGTGAAGTCGTTGGACAGGTTGTGGTAGCGCCAATCCGGCGGTCCGGAGACGAGGATCTGGTTCCCTTCGCTCGGCGATCGGTCGCCGCCGCCCGAGAGCGCCAGCTGCCGGCCGCACCAGCTCAGGAAGTCGTCGTACGGCAGAACCGGATCGAACACGTTCACCCAGTCGCCGCCGTCGCTGGGAACGGTGTTGAGCGGCACGCTGGTGCGTCCGGCGAACCGGGAGAAGAACAACACCCAGCGTCCGTCCGGAGACCACCCCGCGACCTGCGGCGGCGCCTTCGTCCCCGGCGACACGCGGTAGACGGTCGTCGCGGCGCCGTCGACGACGTCGATGATCGCGACCCGGTCGCCGCCCAGGTCCGTCTCGAGGGAGCGCCCGTCCGGACCGAACATCACGTGCGTCGCGCCGGATCCGTCCTTCACGAGGACGCGCCGCGGGTCGTCCGGACCGCCCACCACCACGCCGCCCTTCGCGGTCACGCCGGCCAGCACGTCGTCGGTGGGCGACCATCGCCACGAGGTCAGCTTCCCGACGGGGCGCTGGACGTCGCCGCCGTCCGACGGGACGATCGATCCGTCGCCGAACGCGACCCACGTGCCGTCATGGCTGAACCGAACCGTCGGGTCGGCACCGGTCGGGACCAGGGTTCGTTCGGAGCACGTGTCCAGATCAAGCAGGTGGAGTGCTCCGCCGTCCACCCATGCGACCGATCCGAGATGCGCGTCACCGCCTGCGAGGCGGGTGGACGGGCACGTCGGGACCTCGGGCGTGGGTGAAGCCGAGGATCCCTCGGGGCCCGACCGGAGCGCGTCGGGGAGGAACAACGCGGCGGCGACACCCCCGGCGATGAGCGCGACCAGCAGCAGCCCGCCCAGGAGCCGACGTTTGGTGATCCGACGCCCGCGGGCGTACATGTGGCGGCCAGAGCCCGGCATCTCCGTACCGACGCTACTCCGACGTTCGGCGTTCCCTTCGCAACGGCGCGTGCATATCTTTCGATGTGCGCTTTCTGCGGCGAGGGCATAGGCTCGGACCCTGCTCGAAGGAAGGGAGGGCACGATGCCCAAGTACCTGTACAAGGTCTCGTACTCCGTCGACGGGATGCGCGGGGTGATGAAGGAGGGAGCCGCCAGCCGGGCGGATTTCATCGGGAAGCTCGTGTCGAACCTGGGCGGCCAGATGGAGAGCTTCCACTTCGCGTTCGGGGAGACCGACGTCTACGTGATCAACGAGCTGCCCGACGACGCGACGGCCGCCGCGGTCGCGATGGCCGTCGGCGCCGCCGGCACCGGCAGCATCGAGACCGTGAAGCTGCTCACGCCGGCCGAGGTCGACGCGGCGCGCGCGATCGACACGGGATACCGGGCGCCGGGAGGCTGACCCCTTGACGTCAGCTGACTGACGGGACCCGGCGGGAACCACCATGGCGTCAGCCACCTGACGAACACGGCCGGCGCGAGACCGCGTCACCGTCATGGCGTCTCAGCCGATGAGCGGGAGGCGCGGGTCGTCGTGCGGGGCACGGCCCGATGCTGCGCGCACCCACGCGAGGTCGTCCGACAGGTCGGCCGGGCGTGCGCCCACCGTCCGCCGGCGGAGCAGCTCGTCCATGACGCCGGCGCTGAACGCGATACCTTCCGGCGTCGCGATCGTGTCGATCCCGAGCGCGTCGGTGAGATCGAACCCGTGCACGACCGCTTCGACGATCCGGCTCGGCGCGAACTCGCCTAGCTCCATCAACGCGTAATACCCCGAACCGACCAGCGAGGGCGGGTTCGCGCGCGATTCCTCGATCGTCTTCGTGAACGTCTCGCGGAGCACGCCCGGCATGTCGGCCGGCGTCTTGCCCTCGACCATCGTGTACGCGTATGAGTACACGACCGGCGCCACCTCCGACCGCGGGAAGATGAAGAAGCTGACGCGGTCGCGACCGACCTGTCCGTCGGAGGGCTGCGCGATCAACATGCGCGTGAGCCCGATCGAGATGTCGAAGTGCCCGGCGAGCTCGAAGACCGTCCAGTGTTTCACGCCCGGGTCCAGCGGCTCCAGCCGGGTGGGCTTCTTCCAGTCGTCGCCCGACACGCCGTCGAAGATCGCAAGCACACCCTGCAGTTCGCGCTCGAGCATGTCGATCTCGTGCTCGTAGGTACCCATGGCCACTCCTTCAGTCATACCGCGGCGCGCGAAGCGCGCCGCGGTGCTAGCCGTCCCGGCCGACCACGAACCAGATGCCGTGCACCGGCTCGTCGCCCAGGTTCCAGAGGCGGTGCGGCAACGTCGAGTCGAACCCGATCGAATCTCCCGGCGCGAGCTCGTACTGGTCGAACCCCAACTGAACTCCGAGGCGACCGGACATCACGATGCCGTACTCGCGGCCGGGGTGCCGCATCATCATCGTGTCGGACGCCGACGAACCGCCGACGTCGTAGATCACGTGGAGGAAGTCGACGTCCTCGTGTTGATGGCTGGTGAGTCGCTCCCACCGAACCCCCGAGTCGAGGTCGATGACGTGGCGCTCGTCGGATCGCACCACCGGCGCCTCGTCGGCGCCCGCGGGCCCCTCGCCGGCTCCGTGGACGGCGCCGCCGTGGCCGTTGCTCCCGCGGAACACGTCGTCCACGGAGACGCCGAGCTCGGTGACGATCGCGTAGAGCGTGCTCACGGACGGCTTGGATTGCCCCGACTCGATCTGGGAGATCAGGCTGGCCGACAGTCCGATCCTCCGCGCCAGCTCCCGCTGGCTGATCTGGACGCGCTCGCGTTCCTCACGGAGCCTGGTTCCGATGTCCTCCAGTTCGCCGGCCATCCCGCCCTCAGTTCCGCTCGACGCTCGCAGGATAGACGTTCAGCCACGACTGGACATCTCGGGTCGTGGCCGGCCCGCGCAAACAGCAAGGCTACTAGGGCAGGCGCGTGGTGTGCAGCCTCGCTGTTCGATTT
Source organism: uncultured Actinomycetes bacterium (assembly GCA_963736335.1). Lineage (GTDB taxonomy): Bacteria > Actinomycetota > UBA4738 > UBA4738 > HRBIN12 > JBBQVZ01. The sequence goes on from CAVTOC010000006.1 coordinate 1,208,832, forward strand.
GCCTTGGCCTGTCTAGCGTGGCCGACCCAACCTATGTAGTGTCCCTGGACATTGAGGGGTCGCTTAGGAACGGGGGGCGCTGGCCAGCTATGACATCGAAGGTCCTGCTGACCGGCGGGTGCGTCCTCACCTTGGGGGCGAAGACGCCCAACTTCACCCAGGCCGACGTCCTGATCGACGACGGCGCCGTGGCGCAGGTCGGCCCCGGGCTCCGCGCCCGTGACGCCGAGCGGGTGGACGCGACCGACACGATCGTCATGCCGGGCTTCGTCGACACGCACCGTCATGCGTGGACGTCGTTGTTCCGCAACGTCGGTGAGCTCGACACGAGCAGGGAGTCACCGGTGCCGGCGGAGGTCGCCGATCACTATCAGACCGAGGACGTCTACGCCGCCACCCTGATCGGCCTGCTGGGCGCGGCCGAAGCGGGCATCACCACCGTCGTCGATTGGTCACCCATCCGATCCGACGCCGGTTTCGCGGAAGCCGCGCTCCATGCGCACGCCGACGCCGGACTGCGCACCGTGTTCGTCCACGCGGCTCGCCGCCCGACGGAAGGTCCGCACGCCGGGCCCGCGATCCGCGAACTCGTCGCACGGCTCACCGGCGCGGCCGGGCCGACGACCACCGTCGCCCTCGGGTTCGACGTGCCCGGGTCGGCCGATCTCGACGCGGTCGCCGAGGAGTGGGCGCTGGCCCGGGAGCTCGGCATGCGCATCCACGCCCACGCCGGCTCGCGGAGCTCGGGGCGTGGGGTGATCGCCGATCTCGCCGCGCGTGGCCTCCTGGGCGAGGACGTCACGCTCGTGCATTGCGTGGAGCTCGACGACGCGGACGTCGATGCCATCGCGGCGTCCGGCGCGTCGGTGGCGCTGGTCCCGACGAACGAGGTGTCGAGCGATCTCGGATCGCTCCCGATCGTCCAACAGCTGGTCGACCGCGACATCCGGCCGGGGCTCGGGGTCGACGACGGGTGCGTGACGCCGGGCGACATGTTCGCGCAGATGCGGGCCACGAACTCGATGCAGCACGCCACCGTGTTCGATCGCAAGCTGGCCGGGAAGGCCGGCGTTCCCCGACTGATGAACACGCGCGACATGATCCGCTACGCCACCACCGACGGCGCGCGGGTCGCGGGGCTGGGTGGCGTGACCGGCTCCCTCGAACCCGGGATGCGCGCCGACGTGATCGTGCTTCGGACCGACCGGCCCAACGTCTTCCCGATCAACGACCCGATCGGTGCGGTCGTCTGGGGCATGGACACGTCGAACGTCGACATGGTGTTCGTCGACGGACGTGTCGTGATGCGCGACGGCGTGCTCGAAGCCGATGTGCAACGCGCGCGAGGGCTGGCGACCGCCGCCCTGGAGCGGGTGGCGGCGGCCTCCGGGCTCGTCGTCGGGGCGGCGTACGGAGGGCAGCGATGAGTCGTCCTCGGAGCCCGTCGTCGGCGGTCACGTCCTTCGTCGTCGCTTCCCGCTACCTGCCGGTCTACGTCGCGATCGTGCTCCTCGCCGTCATCGCGTCGATCTGGGCGCCGGCGACGCTGCGGGGACCGGGCCTCAGCTCGATCGCGCCGTTCGGAACGTTCCTGGCCATCACCGCGCTGGGCCAGATGCTGGTGATCATGACCGGGGGGATCGACCTCAGCGTCCCCGGGACGCTCACCCTCGCCGCGGTGATCACGGTCGGGGTGGGGCAGGGGTCCGACGAGCGGATCTGGACCGCCATCGGCATCGCGCTGGTGCTGGCCGCGGTGGTCGGGTTGGTCAACGGGATCCTCATCGGGGGCCTCGGGCTGAACGCCCTCATCGTCACGCTCGCGGTGGGGCAGATCGTGAGCGGCATCGCCTTCCGCTACTACTCGGAGGTCGCGATCCAGACCCCGGTCCCCGACGGGCTCTCCGCGTGGACGTCGGCGCGCTTCCTCGGCGTCACCCGGACCTTCTGGATGGGGGTCGCGATCACGCTCGTGTTGATCGTCCTGTTCCGGTTCACGACGCCCGGCCGGAGGTTCCAGGTGGTCGGCGCCAACCCGACGGCCGCGTCGATCGCCGGCCTCAGGGTCAACCTCAACCAGGTCTCGGCCTACGTGGTGGCCGCGGTCCTCTACGGCATGGCGGGGATCCTGCTGGCGTCGTTCCTCGGCACGGTCAGCATCACGATCGGCGCCCCCTACCTGCTCGGTCCGATCGCCGCGGTGGTGATCGGCGGCGCCTCGCTCACGGGCGGGCTGGCCAGCCCGCTCTCGACGTGGGTCGCGGCGTTCTTCCTCGCCGGGCTCGATCAGATGATGCGGGTGATGGGACTGCCAACGGCGCTCCAATTCGTGGTCTTCGGGCTCGTCATCATCGGCGGCATGTTGGTTTCGGGAGATCGGATCATCCGGGGTGTGGAGCACGTCCTTCGAGAGCGCAGGCGAACGGAGGTCGTCGACACACCAACCGTCAGCACTTCGAGCGGCGGCACGCATTGAGAAAGGAGGCACGCGCTTCGCAGGTCCGAGCGATCGATAGATGGTGAGTGCCATCGACCCAAACGGGAGGGGGAACATGAAACGCATCAAGATCATCGGCATCGTCGCGGCCCTGGCGATGGTGGCTGCGGCGTGCAGCAACGGCGGCGACTCGGGAACGTCCCCGGCCGCCACCGGCGGTGCATCGACGGGGGCATCCGGGGCCACCGGGCCGTTGGCGCAATACGGCGAGAGCACGAACGCCGACCCGGCGCTGGTGACGAAGGCCATGGGGCCCGTCACCGATGTGCCGGACATCATCCTGGCCTCGATCGCCCGGGCCAACCAGGATCTGGACCAGGCGACCATCGACAAGGCGATCGAGTGCTGGAAGGCCACGGAGTGTGACACCGGCACCGGTGGCGACATCACCATGGGATACGCCGACGGCGGAGGGCTCAACGTGTGGCGTCAGGTGACCCGCATGGAGGCCATCCTGCAGGCGCTCACCTACCCGGACATCGGGAAGATGATGTTCACGGACGCCCAGTGGAACCCCGACCCGTCGGTCGCCGCGGGTGACATCCGGTTCCTCATCCAGGCCGGCGTCAGCTTCATCATCGGGTACCCGGACCAGGGCACGAACATCGCCGATGCGATCCTGGAAGCCAAGCAGGCGGGGATCCCGTACTCCACGTACTCGGCGGGCTGGGTGGGTCTGCCCGGTCAAGAGGGAGCGCTCGTTCCCGGTCAGGACTACCTGACCGTGGTCGGCGAGGACCTCTGCGCGCTCGGCAAGAGCTTCGCCCAGGTGATCAACGACGGCGTTCCGTCCGGCACGGTCGGCCTCATGGGCGGCACTCCGGGCAACGCGCTTTCCCTCGGATGGCAGCGGTGTTACGAGAAGGCGTTGAACCCGTCGATCAAGACGCTCGGTCCCGCCGATACCTATTGGTCGAACGACGTCGCCCTCAAGACGGTCAACGGCTGGCTCTCGACCAACCCCGACATCGCGGGGTACGCCTACGAGTACGCCGACGGGCTCAACACCGCGCTGAAGGCGTACGACCAGCTGGGCATCCCGATCGGGAACCTCACGGTCGCGTTGCGGACCGACGAGCAGACCCTGTTCTGTACCTGGAAGAAGATGGACAACCCCAACTTCAACATCTGGTACTCGGCGGGCGGCAACTTCCAGTCGCGGGTCGCCGTCACCGCGTCGATGATGTATCTCCAAGGGGCGCAGATCCCGCCGGAGATCGTCGTCCCGCACGTCATGCGGCAGGTCACGGCATCGGACTGCAACCCGGACAGGGTGACGCCGACGGTGTCGGGCACCTCGTTGGTGCCGGACAACGTGCTCGCCTTGATGTACCCGAACGGATGAGCAGCAGCGATCCCGAAGGAGGGTCGGCGACCTCGGACCTGGTCCTCGAACTGCGCGGGGTATCCCGCCAGTTCGGGGCGGTCCGGGCGCTGACCGACGTCAGCTTCGACTGCCGTGCCGGCGAGGTGCATGCGCTCGTCGGCGAGAACGGCTCGGGGAAGTCGACCCTCCTCGGGATCGCGAGCGGGTTCGTGGACCCCGATCTGGGCACGGTCCAGATCGGGGGCCAACCCCTCCGCCGGGACTCGCCGGCGCAAGCCAGGAAGCTGGGGTTGGCCATGGCCTACCAGGACACGTCGCTGATCCTGGCCCAGCCCGTCAAGAACAACCTCTACCTGGCCGCACCGTCGGACCACCGGCCGCATTTCTGGCGGAGGAAGCGGTGGGCGCGGCGCGTGCTGGCGGAGTTCGACCTGGACCTCGAGCTCTTCCCCGATGCGCCGGCGGGGTCCCTCACCTTGGCCGACCGCCAGCTCTTCGAGGTGGCCAAGGCCCTCGTCACCGACCCCAAGGTGCTCCTCCTCGACGAGCCCACCACCGCTCTCGGCCCCACAGAGGTGGAGGCGCTGCACCGAACGGTGGTCGCGTGCCGGGAGCGGGGCGTGGGCGTCGTCTACGTGAGCCATCGACTGCCGGAGGTCCTCGAGGTCGCCGATCGGGTCACCGTCTTGCGTGACGGCCGGAATCAGGGAACGTTCGAAGCCCGCGACACCACCGAATCCGCCCTGGTCGAGCTGATCGTCGGCCGCCCCTTCGAGGCGGCGTTCCCTCCGGCGTCACCGGACGGCCGCGAGTCGCGCGAGGTCCTGCTCGTCGACGGCCTTCAGGGTCAGTCGTTCGGTCCCGTGAGCTTCACGATGCAGCGCGGGGAGATCGTCGGTATCGCGGGGGCTGAGGGCAACGGCCAGCCCGAGCTGTTCGACTGCCTGGCGGGCCGGCAACCGCCGCGAGCGGGGCGTGTCGACTGCGACGGCACGGAGTTGATGCTGACGTCGACCCACGAGGCGGTGCGGTCGGGGATCATGCTGCTTCCGGGCGACCGCAAGCGCGAGGCGTTGATGCCGGTGCTCGGGGTTCGCGTCAACTCGACCGTTCAGACGTTGCGACGGTTCAGCGTGATGGGTGTGCTCCGTCGCCGACGGGAGCGCAGGACCGTGCAGGAACTGGTCGATCGGCTCGAGATCCGCACGCCGTCGCTCGAGCAGCCGGTGCAGTTCCTGTCCGGCGGCAACCAGCAGAAAGTGGCGGTCGGACGATCGTTCCTCAGGGAGCCGACCGTCATCCTCGCGTACGAGCCGACGCAGGGCGTCGATGTCGGCTCCCGCTTCGACATCTATGCCGCGCTGCGCTCGCGGACCGACGCCGGAGCCGCGCTCCTGGTCAAGTCGAGCGACCCGCTCGAGCTCGCCGGCCTGTGCGATCGGGTGCTCGTGATGTCCCGCGGCCAGATCATCGAGGAGATCCCCGCCGAGGAGCTGGACGAGCGCCGCATCGTCGAGGCCATCGTGCGCGGGCCCGGTCTCTCCAAGGCCGGACGTTCTCCCTTCGGGATGGCCATGCCGAAGAGCTCTTCCTCGCAAGGCGTGACGTGACCACCACCCGCCTCGATTCCGGCAGGCTCGCGATCCGCAAGGTCATCCGCGACGCCCGGGACAAGAACAAGTGGCGGAAGATCGTCCGGTTCCGCCTGTGGATGCCGGTGGTGCTGCAGCTCCTGCTGATCGTGGCGGTTGCCGTCTACACGACGTCGCGCTTCCCGGGATTCATCAACCACGCGAACGTCACGAGCATCCTCTTGCTGGCCGCGCCGCTCGCGCTGGTGGCGATCGGCCAGACCCACGCGCTCCTCGTCGGCTACCTCGACCTCTCGGTGGGAGCGATGGTCACCCTCGGCGTCGTGATCGCGTCGTTCGTGATCGGCCCGGACTCGAGCACCGCCCACGTCGTCCTCGGGGTCGGTGTGATCTTCCTCGCCGGTCTGACCCTCGGACTGGTCAACGCAGGTCTGGTTCGCGGTTTGAAGATCCCGTCGATCATCGCCACCCTGGCCACCCTCAGCATCCTCAGCGGGATCTCGCTCAGCCTGCGAGACACACCCGGCGGAATCATCGATCGCAACTTCACCTCGTTGCTGGCGAAACGGATCGGCCCGGTCCCCATCGCGTTCATCATCATCGTGATCGGGGCGGGTGCGCTCGACTACTGGCTCCACGCGACCGGCTCGGGACTCCGGGTGCGTTCGACCGGCTTCGACGAGCAGTCGGCGAAACGGAGCGGTGTGCCCACCGCGTGGGTCCGGGTGCGGGCGCTCGTGCTGTCGGCGCTGTTCGCGGCGCTCGCCTCGTTCATGGTGATGACGCGTTCGGGGATCGGGAACGCACAGATCGGCGACAGCTACGCGCTGAGCAGCATCACGGCGGCGGTGCTCGGTGGGGCCGCGCTTTCCGGAGGACGGGCGACGTTCATCGGCGGAACGGTCGCGTCGGTGCTCCTGGCGCTGATCATCGCCGCGCTGCCCTTCCTCGGCCTGAGCGCCGAGCACGGCATGGTGATCACGGGCGTCCTGGTGCTCCTCGGGATCATGTTGTTCCAGGCGGGCGACATCAAGGAGCTCGTGAAGCGGAACTACAAGCGAGCCCGGCGCCGCGTGATCGGGAGCCGCCCGCCGACCGCGGCCGTCATCCCCGATCTCTACCCGTCGGGTCCCGACTTCCGCGTGGTGCCGACCGGACGGATGCTGGTCCGGGGCGGGACGGTGATCAGCCTCGACCCGACCGTGGGGGACTTCGCGATGGCCGACGTCCTGGTCCAGCACGGCGAGATCGTCGCGGTCGGGCCCGGTCTGCAGAACGGGGAAGCCGAGGTGATCGACGCGTCGGGCATGATCGTGATGCCGGGCTTCGTCGACTCCCATCGCCACATCTGGGAAGGACTCCTGCGCAACATCGGCACCGACGTGCCGCTGGAGGGGAGGTCCGGCTACATCTCGTTCGTGTTGCACAAGCTCGCGCCCGCGTTCCGACCCGAGGACGCCTACATCGGCGACCTGATCTCGGCCCTGGGCGCCATCGACGCCGGCATCACCACGCTCCTCGACTGGTCGCACATCCAGGGCTCGCCGGCTCACACCGACGCGGTGATCCAGGCCCTGCAGGATTCCGGCATGCGAGCGGTGTTCGCCTACGGGTTCCCGTGGTGGGGCAAGTGGGAGGAGCGTCAGCCCAGTTGGTTCGTCCGCGCGGCGACCGAGTACTTCTCCTCGAACGATCAGATGCTGACGCTGGCGCTCGCCGCGCCCGGCCCGGAGTTCACGGACTTCGAGGTGACGCGCGATCACTGGAAGCTGGCCCGGGAGGCGGGGGCGCGTATCACGACCCACGTAGGGGTTGGGAGCTACGGGCAGGACGCCAAGCTCCAGGAGTTCGGCGAGGCCGGGCTGCTCGGTCCCGACACGACGTACATCCACTGCACCACGCTGAACGACACCGAGATCCAGATGATCGTCGACTCGGGCGGCACGGTGTCCCTGGCGTCTCCGGTGGAGATGATGATGGGTCACGGGATGCCGCCGATCCAGAAGTTCCTGGACCGGGGCCTGCGTCCGAGCCTGAGCGTGGACGTCGAGACCAACGTGCCGGGCGACATGTTCAACCAGATGCGCTCGGCCCAAGCGCTGCAACGCGTGACGGCGGTCGCCGAAGACAAGCCACCCCTCCGAGCGCAGGAGGTCCTCGCATGCGCCACGATCGAGGGGGCCAGGGCGATCGGGCTCGACTCCAAGATCGGGACGCTGACGCCGGGCAAACAGGCCGATCTGATCATGTTGCGCACCGATCGGATGAACGTGACGCCGCTCAACGACCCGGCGACAGCGGTCGTCGCGGGGATGGACACCGGGAACGTCGACACGGTGGTGATCGCCGGCCGGATCATGAAGCGACACGGCGAGTTGCTGCACGTCGACTGGCCGGCGGTCAAGCGGATGGCCACGGAGTCCCGCGAGTTCGTCCTGGCCAAGTCGGGATTCAAGCCCCCGAGCATCTGATGAGAGAGGAGCTCCGGTGAGTAGTGTCACTGCACACTTGGTCGCCGTGCACGCGAACGAGAGACCTGCGTATGATGCACATCGCGACCGGCCCAGTAAGTGGGGCTATCCGATGGTCGGTCGCCAGCACTCGAGGAGGACATGCCCATGACGACGGACGGGTTCCCGGTCGCGACGACCCCAGCACCCGGCATCGCCGGCGTCGACTGGGAGGTACGCGTCGACTTCGAGCGGCTCCGCACGTACCGCCTGAACCGGACCCGTGAGGCGCTCGAGGCCTCCGATCTGGGCGCGCTCCTGCTGTTCGAGACGAGCAACATCCGATACGTCACCGCGACCCAGATCGGCTATTGGGCGTTCAACAAGGGTGAGCGGTACGCGCTCCTCACGCGGACGGGCCGACCGCGGATCTTCGACTTCGGCTCGGCTGCGAAGGCCCATCGGCTGCAGCTGCCGCACCTGTACGACGAGAAGAACTCGGTCGGGGGCAACACGGGTCTCCAGGGTGCGATCCATCCGCGGGTCGGCCTGCAGAAGCGCGCCGTGCAGGAGATCCAGTCGATCATGATGGAGGAGGGCGTGGGTGACATGCCCCTCGGCGTCGACGTCGCGGAGACCTCGGTCTTCCTCGAGCTTGCGAACGCCGGGATCGTGGTCCGCGACGGCCAGCAGGTCATGGCCGACGCACGCGAGATCAAGAGCCCGGACGAGATCATGCTCTTGACGCAGGCCTGCGCGATGGTCGACGGCGTGTACCAGGACATCTTCGAGGCTCTGAAGCCGGGCGTCCGTGAGAGCGACATCGTGGCCCTGGCGCACGCACGCCTGTTCGAGATGGGCTCGGAGTTCGTCGAGGCGATCAACTCGATCGCCGGCGAGCGGTGCAGCCCGCACCCACATGTGTTCACCGACCGGATCATCCGACCCGGCGATCAGGCGTACTTCGACATCATCCATGTCTTCAACGGGTACCGGACCTGCTACTACCGGACGTTCGTCGTCGGCCGCGCCAGCACGGCGCAGCGCGACGCGTTCAAGCAGTCGCGCGAATGGATGGACGCCGCGCTCGACCTGGTCAAGCCGGGGGTCTCGACCGACCAGATCGCGGCCGTGTGGCCGAAGGCCGAGGAGTTCGGCTTCTCGGACGAGATGGATGCGTTCGGGCTGCAGTTCGGTCACGGGGTGGGGGCCAGCCTGCACGAACGGCCGATCATCACGCGTCTGAACTCCTTCATCGATCCCATCGAGATCAAGGAGGGGATGCTGTTCGCGCTGGAGACGTACTGCCCGGCCGCGGACGGTCGTTCGGCGGCGCGGATCGAGGAAGAGGTCGTCGTCACCGCGGACGGCCCCCGCGTCATCACGCTGTTCCCGTGCGAAGAGCTGATGGTCGCGAACGAGTACTGATCATGGGCGTGGGCGGACGGGGCGAGCGATGACGGAGACGGCGACGCGATCGGACCTGGACGTGCGGGTCGACATCTACCGGAAGATGCAGGAGGGGCGCCTGTTCGAGAAGCGGGCGCACGATCTGTTCCTCGAAGGCCTGGTGAAGGGGACCTCGCACCTGGGCCTGGGTCAGGAGGCGGTCGCCGCCGGCTTCGCCGCGGCGCTGGAGCCGAAGGACCTGGTGTTCTGCACGTACCGTGGCCACGTCCACACGCTGTTGCGCGGCGCGCCGATGGGCGGGCTGATGGCTGAGCTGATGGGCCGGGCGACAGGTGTGTGCGGCGGCAAGGGCGGGTCGATGCACCTGACCGACGTCGAGCACGGCGCCATGGGGTCCTACGCCATCGTCGGGGCGCACATGCCGATCGCGGCGGGCGCGGCGTGGGCTGCGAAGGCGCGTGGCACCGGGCAGGTCGCGGTCTGCTTCTTCGGCGACGGGACCACGAATATCGGCGCGTTCCACGAAGCGTTGAACCTCGCGGTCGTCTGGCAGCTGCCGGTCGTCTACGTCTGCGAGAACAACCTCTATATGGAGTACACCGCGATCGGGGACGTGACCGCGGTCGAACACCCGGCGGCCGACCGGGCATCCGCCTATGGCCTCGAGTCGATCCTGGTCGACGGCAACGACCCCGACGAGGTGCACGCGATCGCCCGGCGCGTCGTCCATCGCGCGCGGGCCGGTGAGGGCCCGTCGCTGGTCGAGGCCGTGACGTATCGCCACGGCGGCCACTCGCGCGCGGATCCCGGGAAGTACCGGCCCGACGAGGAGGTGGCCGAGTGGCTCGGCCGCGACCCGATCCCGATGTACCGCGAGCGCCTGGTGGGCGAGGGCGTCGAGGCCGGTGTCCTGGACGGGATCGACGCCGAGGTTCTGGCGGCCGTCGACCGCGCGACCGAGGAGTCGAGGACTGCGCCGCCGCCCGATGTGGAGTCGATCGACAGGCAGCTGTGGGCCGACGGGGGGTCCGCGTGGCGGAGCTGACCTATCGCGAGGCGGTCGCGCGCGCGATCGCCCAGGAGATGGAGCGCGACCCGACCGTGTACTTCATCGGCGAGGACATCGCGGCGGCCGGCGGGGTGTTCAAGACGACCGAGGGGCTGTTCGACCGGTTCGGCCCAGAGCGCGTGCGCGACACGCCGATCAGCGAGCAGGCGATCATCGGCGCGGCGATGGGCGCGGCGATGAACGGCCTGCGGCCCATCGCCGAGTTGATGTTCAGCGACTTCTTCGCCGTCTGCTGGGACCTGGTGGCGAACCAGATCGCGAAGACCCGATACATGACGAACGGTCAGGTCGCCCTGCCGCTCGTGATCCGAACCGCCAACGGCGGGGGCGTGCGGTTCGGCGCGCAGCACTCGCAGAGCGTGGAGTCCTGGATGATGGCGATCCCGGGCTTGAAGGTCGTGGTCCCGTCAACGCCCGTCGACATGATCGGGCTCTTCGCGGCGGCGGTACGCGATCCCGATCCCGTCATCGTGGTCGAGCCGAAGGTGCTCTACTCGTCCAAGGGCGAGGTTCCCGACGGAGAGATCGTCGATCGACTCGGGAGCGCTCGGGTGCTGCGGTCCGGCGACGACGTCACGATCTGCGCGCTGGGCGCCATGGTGCCGAAAGCGCTCGCGGCCGCGGACGTGCTGGCCGGCGACGGCGTATCGGCCGAGGTGATCGACGTCCGCTCGCTGGTGCCGCTCGATGTGCCCGCGATCATGGACTCCGTCGGCAGGACCAGCCGGCTCGTCACCGTCGAGGAGAACCCGCGCCTGTGCGGCTGGGGAGCGGAGGTCGCGTCGATCGTCGCGGAAGAGGGGTTCTTCTCGCTCGACGGACCGATCGTCCGCGTGACGACGCCGCACATCCCGTTGCCGTCCGCCGACGTGCTCGAAGACGCCGCGATCCCGTCCGTCGATCGGATCGTCGAGGGCGTGCGTCGCGCCGTGGGCTGAGCGAACGTCGACCGATCGAGGAGGAAGCGACATGGCGGATCGGATCTTGCTGCGAGGGGGGCACGTGCTCACGGTGGACCCGCAGCTCGGGGACATCCCGGGCGGCGACGTCCTGATCGAGGGCGACACGATCGTCCAGGTGGGGACCGACCTTTCCGCCGACGCCCAGGTGATCGACGTCTCGGGTGACATCGTGATCCCCGGCTTCGTCGACACGCACCGGCACACGTGGGAGGCGGCGATCCGCAACTGCGCCCCCAACGCCACGCTCGACGACTACTTCGTGGAGGTGCTGGACAGCTTCGCGCCGCTGTACCGCCCCGAGGACGTTTACGCCAGCAACCTGGCCGGGGCGCTGGAGTGCATCAACGCAGGTATCACGACGCTCGTCGACTGGTCGCACATCAACAACACGCCCGATCATCCCGATGCCGGGATCCAGGGTCTCCAGGAGGCGGGCATCCGCTCGCTGTACGCGTACGGCAGCGCGAACACGTCGCTCGCCGACTACTGGTTCAACAGCTCGATCGCGATCCCGCGCGACGACGTCGAGCGGATCCACTCGACGTACTTCGGATCGGACGACGGGTTGCTGACGATGGGGCTCGCCACGCGCGGTCCCGGGTTCTGCCAGGACGACGTGGTCCGCGCCGAGTGGGAGATGGCCCGTGACCTCGGCATCCCGATCACCGTGCATATCGCGATGGGGAAGCTGGCGGGCAAGTGGGGGATGGTCAATCAACTTGACGGTCTAGGATTGCTCGGCGCCGACACGACGTACATCCACTGCTGCTACTTCAGCGAGGAAGAGTGGGAGCTGGTCGCGAATAGCCGCGGCACGATCTCGATCGCGCCGCAGGTGGAGATGCAGATGGGGCACGGGTGGCCGCCCATCATGGAGGCGCGGGCGCACGGCCTGCGGCCCAGCCTGTCGATCGACGTCGTCACCACCGTGCCCGGCGACATGTTCACCGAGATGCGGTGCGCGTTCGCCGAGGAGCGGTGGAAGTCGAACGACTCGGTATGGGAGAGCGAGGCGCCGCTGCCCGACGACGCGCTGACGGCCCGCGACATGCTGACGATGGCGACGCTCGACGGTGCCCACGTGGCCGGGCTCGAGGACCGTACCGGTTCGCTGACGCCGGGCAAGAAGGCGGACGTGGTCGTGATCGACGGCAAGGCGCCCGGGACGGCGCCGGTGATCGATCCGGTGGCAACCGTCGTGCTCTGCGCCGACACGTCCAACGTCGACACGGTGATCATCGGCGGCGCGATCCAGAAGCGGGACGGGAAGCTGACCGCCGATTGGGAGTCGGCGCGGAAGAAGCTCGAGGCCTCGAGCTCCTACCTGCGGGAGGCGCTGGCGAACAAACAGCAGGAGGCAGCGGGATCGTGAGCTCCCGCCATGTGGTCCGCAGGGGCGGCGAGATCGACCTCGCCGCCCCTGCGGGTTCCAACGCCACGGGATTGCGACGGTGGTCCATCGTCGACGAAGGCATACCTGGTGCGGTTCACACGGGGTTCGCGATCGTCGAACTGGCCGCCGGCGGCCTCATCCCCTGGCACGTCCACAGCTACGAGGACAGCCTGTACGTCCTGGAGGGCGAGGTCGTCGTCGACACCGGGGAGGGTGCCAACCTCCTGCGCGTCGGCGACTACGGGGTGAGCGCCGTCGGGGCGCCTCACGCGCTCCGCAACGTGTCCGACTCGCCGGTCCGATGGGCGCAGATGCTTGCGCCGCAGCCGCGCGCGCGGGTCCAGGGTGACACGTATCCCGTGCCGGCGCTCCCCGAGCGCGCGCCGGCGCCGATCGATGTCCGCGATCCGCGGACCCGGTCGTTCGGCCACATCGACCCGGGGAACATGGAGGTCGACAAGCAGACGCAGAACATGCTCGCCGTCTCGGCCAGCATGCGCACCGCGCTCCTCGTTTATAGCGGGATCACGGTGAAGATGATGATCGACAGCGATCTGGGCGCGCAGCTGCTCACGATGTTCATGGTGCAATACGAGCCGCACGGGATGGCGGGCCGGCACGACCACGCGTACGAAGAGACGTACCTGATCCTCGACGGCGAGGTCGACGCGGAGTTCGACGGCGAGTCCTACCACATGGTCCCCGGCGACGTGGCGTGGGCGGGCGTCGGTTGCGTCCATGCGTTCTCCAACCCCGGGCCCGGCATCGTCAGGTGGCTGGAGACCCAGGCGCCACAGCCGCCGGCGCGTCACTCGTATCGGTTCGCGCGGGACTGGGAGTACCTGGTGGCCGCGACGGAGAAGGAGGGATGGTCGGAGTGAGCGAGCATCTGGTCGTGGTGGTCGGCGGCACGCAGGGTCTCGGGTTGAACCTGGCCCGTCGTTACGTGGAGGCAGGGCGGCGCGTGCTGGTCACGGGTCGCGACGCCGAGCGGGCGGCGAAGATCGCGGCCGAGCTCGGCGACGACGTCGGGAGCGCCGCGTTCGACCTCTCCGAGCCCGCCACGATCGGACCAGCTCTGGCGGACGTGGGGACGGTCGACCGTCTGGCGCTCTGCGCGCTCGACCGCGACCTGAACACCGTGGCCGACTACGACGTGGCGGCGGCGATGCGCCTGGTCACGCTGAAGCTGGTCGGGTACACCGAGACGATCCATCAGCTCCTGAGGCGGCTCACGCCGGACGCCTCGATCGTGCTGTACGGCGGGCTCGCGAAGCTCCGTCCCTACCCCGGCTCCACGACGATCACGACGATCAACCACGGGGTGGACGGGATGGTGCGAACGATGGTGCCCGAGCTTGCCCCGATCCGCGTGAACGCGCTCCACCCGGGGATCGTGGCCGACACGCCGTTCTGGGAGCCGAAGACCGAGGCGCTCGAGGGCGTGAGGGCGAAGACGCCCGACCGGACGCTGGGTCCAGGCGCGCGACGTGACCGACGCGGCGTTCTTCCTGCTGGAGAACCCGTCGATGAACGGCACCGAGCTCCGGATCGACGGAGGCTGGTCGCTCACATGACCGACCCGATGACGGTCGCCGTCGTCGGCGCCGGTCGGATGGGGGGCGCCATGGTGGGGACGTTCCGGCGCGCCGGCGTTCCCGTGCGTGTCTGGAACCGGACGGCCGCGGCCGCCCGCGAGGTGGCCGACCGAACCGGAGCCTCAGCGCCGGGGACCATCGCCGGCGCGATCGACGGCGCGGATGTCGTGATCTCGAGCCTGGCCGACGACGCCGCGGTGATCGAGACGTATGAAGGGCCGGCCGGCGTGACCGCCGCGGTACAGGAAGGGCAGGTCGTGCTGGAGATGAGCACCATCGCGCCGCATACCGTGCGAGAGATCGCACCGCCGATCGAAGCGCGCGGCGCGATGCTGTTGGACGCCCCGGTGTCCGGCAGCGTCTCGACGGTCGAGAAGGGCGAGCTCACGATCATGGTGGGCGGCGATCTCACGGCGCTCGATCTCGCGCGGCCCCTGCTCGAGGTGTTGGCCACGACGGTCTTCCACGTCGGCGCGCTCGGCGCGGGAGCCACCATGAAGCTGGCGGTGAATTCCCTGATCCATGCGATCGACGTCGGATTGTCCGAAGCGCTCGTCCTGGCCGAGAGGGCCGGGGTCGATCGGCTCGCCGCCTACGAGATCTTCGCGTCGGGCGCCGCCGCCGCTCCGTTCGTCCTCTACAAGCGGGACGCGTTCGAGCGCCCCGATCGAGACCGCGCCCGCGTTCCTCATGGACCTGATGGCCAAGGACCTGGATCTGATCCTCGCTCTCGCCGAGGAGGTCGGCGCGCCGATGGACCAGGCGGCACAGAACCGTAAGACCGTGGGCGACGCGCTCGCCGCCGGTTTCGAGGGACGAGACCTGAGCGCCGTCGCGGAGTACCTTCGAGGCGTGTCGGGAACCACCACCTGACCACCGGTCGACCCGTGGAGGCCCGGATGCCGCCGCCGCGCCTGTACGTCCTCGTGGCCCGCGCCGCGCCGGTGGCGCTCGTGTTGCGGCGCGGCCCCGCCGAGTGGTTCCACCTGCTCCGGTGGGATCTTGACGCGCAGACCGTCGAGTCCGGCGCTTGGTTCCACGGCACGATCTACCCGCGCCGGTCCGAGATCTCGGGCGACGGGCGGCTGTTCGCGTACTTCGCGCTCACCGGCCGGCCCGCGCCGTGGGACACCTACTACGCCGTGTCGAAGGTCCCGTGGCTCACGGCGCTTGCCGCCTGGCACATGGGGACCACCTACGCCTGGGGATGCGAGTTCCTCGAGGACGGCAGCTTGGCCGTCCCGTTCCGACCGGACGACCCGCCTGATCACGGCCGCTTCGAGGGGCGTGTGCTCGCCCGGGTGCCACGTGCGGAGACCTGGGTCGGAGACAACGCGTTCGACGAGCGTGATGTCGCGAACGAGCTCCGACGCGGATGGGAACCCCTCGAGGTCCTGGCCGTCGATCCACGCCTCGCGCATCTGCCCGTCCCGGACCGATCGATCCATCTGATGCTTCGCCGGCCCCGGCCTCGCGATGGGTCGACGGCGCTGGTCCTCGCGCACGCCGGACACACGCACGCCGAGCCGTGGATCGAAGGGGTGGAGGTCGCGTACCTCGTGGAGGACGACACGCGAACGACGCCGCTCGACGATGTCGGGTGGGCCGACTGGGATGCCGGGGGTCGGCTCCTGGTCGCGACCCGGGGTGGCGAGATCCAGATCCGCGAGCCGTCGGTAGGCACGTGGAGCACGACGTGGTCATACGACCTCAACGGCCTCGAGCCCGACCCGACCCAGGCGCCTGCCTGGGCACGCACCTGGTGAAGCCGGGCTTTCATTCGGGCGTGCACGCGGTGAGAATCGGCCCGTGAGCGACGGTAACTCGTGGTGGAGGGCCCGCTGGGTCGCGTGGACGATCGGCCTGACGTCCATCGGGCTGATGATCGCGAACCTCGTGCTCATGTACGTGGATCGCAACGTCGCGCTCCCGGAGTCGTCCGACGGTTGGAGCGCGACCAACGTGTTCGAGCTCCTGGTCACCGTCGGCGTGCCCGTGATCGGCTTGGTGATCGCGGCCCGTCGTCCCGAGAACCCGATCGGCTGGCTGTTGCTCGCCGCCGGGTTCTTCCTCGGGTTGAGCGGGTTCTCGCGCGCCTACGCGTTGCATGCCCTGATCGCCGATCCGGGGACGCTCCCGGGAGGACGCGTCTTCGGCTGGATCGCGAACGCCATCTGGCCGATACCGGTCGCGCTGCTGCCGTTCCTGTTCCTCCTGTTCCCCGACGGCCATCTCCCGTCGTCACGGTGGAAGCCTGTGGCATGGTTCGCGGGGGCCTCGCTCGCTCTGATCGTCTTCACCACCACCATCTTCGCCACGGCCATCTGGACCCGGCCGTTCACGCTGGCGGATACGGCGCGGGGCGGGTGGCTCACCTCGTTCGCGCTGACGCTGTTCTTGATCGTCGTGTTCGCGATCCCGGTCGCGACGTTCCTCTCGTTCGCGTCGCTCGCCGTCAGGTTCTCGCGGTCGGTGGGTCACGAACGCGTGCAACTCAAGTGGTTCGTCACGGCGGCCCTGCTCGTGGCGATCACGTTCACCACCACGATCCTCACCAACAGCCCGCTCGCCTCGGTGTTGTTCGATGTCTCGCTGCTGCTCCTGTACGCCGCCATCGGGACCGCCATCCTGAGGCACCGTCTCTACGACCTCGACTTCTTCGTCAACAAGGCGGTCGTCTACGGACTGCTCGCGGCGTTCATCACGATCGTGTACGTCGCGATCGTCGTCGTGGTCGGTGCGTTCGTCGGAGCGACGCAGTTCCTGTCGCTCGTCGCCACCGCCGTCGTCGCGATCGCGTTCCAGCCCGCACGCGAGAAGGCGAAGCGCGCCGCGAACCGGGTGATCTACGGCAAGCGCGCCACACCGTACGAGGTCCTCTCGGGGTTCTCCGCCCGTGTCGGCGAGACGTTCGCGGGCGAGCATCTCCTTCCGCGCATGGCGCGGCTGCTGGCGGAGGGGACCGGCGCGACCGACGCCACCGTCTGGTTGCGCGTCGGCGCCGAGATGCGCCCGGCCGCGTCGTGGCCGGAACCGACGGCGCCGCATCCGCCCGTCGCATCCGAGGGCCCGACGCTCCCCACGTTCCCCGACGCGGACGCCGCTGTCGCGGTCCGCCACGGGAGCGAGCTGCTCGGCGCGCTCACCGTCACGAAGCCGCCGAACGACCCGGTCGTTCCCGAGGAGGACAAGCTGCTCGCGGACCTCGCCGCGCAGGCCGGGCTGATCCTGGAGAACTTCCGGCTGATCGAAGACCTCCGCTCGTCGCGCCAACGGCTGGTCGCCGCACAGGACGAAGAGCGCCGGCGGTTGGAGCGCAACATCCACGACGGGGCGCAGCAGCAGCTCGTCGCGCTGGCGGTGAAGGTGCGGTTGGCCGAAGGGATGGTCGGTCAGGACGAACAGCGGCAACGCGAGGCGCTCCACGACATCCTCGACGACGCACAGGACGCGTTGGAGAACCTCCGCGACCTCGCACGCGGGATCTACCCGCCGCTCCTCGCGGACCGGGGTCTGGCCGAGGCGCTCGAGGCCCAGGCCCGCAAGTCGACGCTCCCCGTGAGCGTCGACAGCGACGGCATCGGCCGGTACCCGCGGGAGATCGAGTCGGCGATCTACTTCTCGGTGCTCGAGGCGATGCAGAACGTCGCGAAGTACGCGCAGGCGTCCCATGTCGCGGTCAGGCTGCGTCCCGAGAACGGGAGCCTCGCGTTCTCCGTGACGGACGACGGCAGGGGATTCCACAAGGCGACGACGCCCTACGGGATGGGCCTGCAGAACATGTCCGATCGTCTCGCCGCCCTCGGCGGCTCGTTCGACGTGCGCACGGCTCCGGGCGAAGGCACCACGGTGCTCGGACGGGTCCCCGCCGATGTCGGGAACCCCGGAGGCCCTCGAGAGACCCGCTAGGTCTCGGCTAGGGGATCCTCGCCGAACGTCCTGCGTTCCTCGATGGCTCCGGTGGGTCCCAGGACCAGGACCTCACTGGGCTGGTCCTCCTTGGCGCGGTTCATGGCGACGGCGACCGCGTGGGTCCGGCTGGGCAGGGTCGCGATGTCGACGTCGTGGTGGCGCACGATCCACTGTCGCGCTCGCTCCATGACCCAGAAGGTGTTCCTCTCCTGCACCACACCATCTCCCGGCCGGACGGTCGATCGTCCCCGCACCGAAGGGTTACCCCATGTTCACCGGCCGCGAAACCGAACCCATCATCTCAGCAGCACGCCGGGCATGGAACGACCGCCCGGGGTACCCCGGGCGGTCGTTGGAGCCCCGTGCGAGTGCGTTCTAGACGCCTGCGGTCACCGGCAACTTGCTGTTGTCGGTGTCGGCACCGCCGGGAGCGTCCGCTACGGTGCGCTTCGCGTGCCAGAATCCGAGGATCGAGAGCACCCCGAGCAGGATCCCGAGCGCGATCATCGCGTAGCCCACGTACAGGGCGATCGTCGCGACCGTCCACCAGCCGTAGGCGTTCAGCATGATCGAGCGGAGCGTCTCACCCTTGAAGAGGGTGTCTGCCTTGGCGGAGAGGTCGGCCGCAACCTTCGGGTCCAGACCTTCGGCACGTGCCGCTGCGCTGGTCTCCGAGTAGGTCTTCCCGTCGTTCACGCCCTGGAGGTGTCCCGCGATGTACCGGGCGAACGCCTCGGCCTGCGGGCCGGTCGTGACCTGCTGCCCCGCGTATGCGCCCAGCGTCTGCTGCTCTTCCGGCGACATCGCGTCGAGCGGTGCGAACGAGACCTTCTCCGGCTCGAGCCGGCTGCGGACGTTGTCGCGTCCGAAGTTCCCGCCGTAGATGGCGAACCCGCCGAGCACGATCATCGCCACGGCGATGACCGCGGCGCTTGCACTGACGATCTTGTCCCAGGTCGTCCTGTCCATGTGATGCCTCCCTTGGATCGGGCCCTTCGTGGGCCGCTAACAGGTATGCGTTCAGTCTCGGGGTAGGACGGCGGGTCCTTACGGGCCGAAGGACCCCGCCCTGAAGGGACCTCCGTTGGGAAGAACGACTTGCTCCGGCCAGGATCGGTCGTCGAGCCGGTGACACCGTCGACACGTGACCGATCTCGGCCCTCAGCGCTCCGCGGCTGTTACGGTTCGCCCATGGCTGTCGAACGGCGGAACGCTTCCGGATCGGCTGCTCCTCCCGGCTACTCGCACGTCGCGATCGCGCGCGGCACCACGCTCGTCTTCACGGCAGGCGCCGTTCCGTTGGATGCCGCCGGTGAGTTGGTCGGACCCGACGACGCCGCCGCGCAGACGGACCAGGTCGTCGCGAACCTGTCAGGAGCGCTCGCCGCGGGCGGCGGTGCAACGATCGCCGATCGCGGTGGCGCCGAGCACGCTGGTGGGAGTGCCCTTGCTCGGCTACCGCGGGCGATCGGTCGAGATCGAAGCCGTCGCCGTCCTCGACGACTGACGCGAGCGACGGACCGCTACGTTCCGGCGGTGCGCCCGCGGCGCGCGACGGCATCGATCGTGACGGCCGCGAGGAGCACGATGGCGGTCACCATGTACTTGGACGCGGCGCTGAATCCCACCAGTCCCATGCCGTTGTCGATGGCGGCGATCACGACGCCTCCGAGCACGCCGTGCAGCGCCTTGCCCCGGCCGCCGAACAGGCTGGTGCCACCGATCACGGCCGCCGCCACCGAGTAGAGGACGAGGGTTCCGCCGTCCAGTGAGGTGGAGATCGAGCGCAGGCGTGAGGCGTACACGATCCCGGCGATCCCCGCCGTGAACGACGTGAGGATGAACGCGATCGTCCGGATCCTCGCGACGTTGACGCCGGCTCGTCGCGCCGCCTCGGCGTTCCCGCCGATCGCGTAGATGTATCGACCCAACCTCGTTCTGCCCAGGAGGAACGTCCAGGCCGCGAGCACGGCGAGGACCAGCAGCACGACCCACGGCACGCCGCTGATCGCGATGAGTGCGCCTCGGTTCGTGTTGCAGAGCAGGACGAGCGCGACGCCGGCGACCAGGACCGCGATGATCTTCAACCAGGTCAAGCCTGGCGGTGGCGCGACGAGCCCTGCCGAGCGGCGCCGCGAATCGCGACGCCATGTCCGCAGGCCGAATAACCCGACGATGACGAGCATCACGATCCACCCGGCGAGCGGTGTCAGGGTGCCGCCGCTCGCGATGTCGTTGATGACGGAGTTGTTGATGGGGATGACCCCACCGTTCCCCAGCATCTTCAACATGACCCCCTGCCAGAACAGGAGGCCGGCGAGGGTGACGATGAACGACGGGAGGCCGACCCGCGTGATGATGGTTCCCTGGAGCGCGCCGATCGCGGCGCATGCCAGCAGGGCCATGAGGATCGCCGCCCACCACGGCCATCCGTTCGCGGGCTTGGCCAGCTCGGCCATGACGACTCCGCCGATCCCTGCGACGAAGCCCGCCGACAGGTCGATATCGCCGAGGAGCAGCGCGAAGACCTCGCCCATCGCCAACAAGCTGAACACCGCGGCCTGGACCAGGAGGTTGACGAGGTTGCCGGCTTCGAGGAAATGCGAGTTCAGCGACTGGAACAGGATCGAGACCAGCAGCAAGCCGCCGACCACAGGCAGGACGCCGCTTTCCCCGGCCTTGACCCGGGCGAGCGAGGCGCGGAGATACTCCCCGACGGAATCGGCGACGAGCTCGGGATTGACCGCCAGGTTCGCCTTGGTGGCCGCCGCGCCGGTGAGTTCCTCGTCAGGCGCTTCGGCCGGAGGCGGGGCCGGATCGTCGATCTTCGACATGGATCAAGCGCCCCCTGATTCGACGGTCCTGGTCGACGCGCCGGTGGTCATGAGGTCGACGACGATCTGGCGATCGAGCTCGGCGGCCGGGCGAACGGCGACCAAATGGCCGAGGTGCAGGACCGCGATCCGATCGGCCACCTGGAAGACGTCGCTCATGTTGTGGGAGATGATGATGACCGCGTGGCCGCGATCGGCGAGCCGCTTCACCAGATCGAGCACCATCGCCGTCTGTGCGACCCCGAGGGCGGCGGTCGGCTCGTCCATGATGACCAGCTTGGTGTTCCATAGGACGGCTTTCGCGATCGCGACCGACTGTCGCTGGCCTCCGGACAGCGAGGCGACGGGCTGGCGGATCGACCGCACGGTCGTCACCGCGAGGCTCGTGAGCGTCTCTCGGGCCGCGGTCTCCATCGCCTCCTCGTCGAGGACGTCGCGCTTCGTCCGTTCTCGGCCCAGGAACATGTTCTGCACGATGTCCAGGTTGTCGCAGAGCGCCAGGTCCTGATAGACGGTCTCGATCCCCAGGCTCGCCGCGTCGCGAGGCGTCCGGATATGGACCGGGTGGCCCTCCCAGAACATCTGACCCTGGTCGGGCGCGTGGATCCCCGAGATGCACTTGATCAGCACCGATTTCCCGGCGCCGTTGTCTCCGGCCAGGCCGGTGACCTGTCCGGCGGGGACGTCGAGATCGACCCCGACCAGCGCTTGGACAGGACCGAAGTTCTTGCCGATCCCGCGCAGCCTGAGCAGTGGCTCACCCTGGCTCGCGGGTTGAGGGGTGGTTGGGAGATCAGACGTCGAGTCGGCGAGCGCGCTCATGATGTCGTGTCGCCTGGACCCATGGTCTCGCCCCCCCGGGCACCCGAGCCGTGCCCAGCGGTTGCTGGGCACGGCTCGTTGCCGATCGAGTTCGCCTAGCTTATGCCTGCGTCAGCGCACGCGCTGGCGAGTTGGCCGGCGCAGAGGTCGGAGACCTTGATGGCCCCGTCCTTGACGACGGTGTCGGCCATGTTCTCGGTGGTCACCCAGATCGGCACCGTGTACACGGACGCGACGTCCGCGCCGCTCGTGGAGTCCTGCGGTGGTCGCGTTCACCAGCGCCGTCGGCGGGGTCTGACCCGCCCGCAGGTACAGCGCCAATGCTGCGGCAGCCTGGGCCTCGAGGTAGATCGGCTTGTAGACCGTTCCGCACTGGTAGCCCTTCAGGATGTTCTGCAGACCCGACGGCGACGCGTCCTGACCGGTGGTCGGGAACGTCTTCGGCGGGATCTTGTCCTTCTGCAGGACCGAGATCACCGCGTTCGCGTTGTCGTCGTTCGGCGTCACGACCGCGTTGATGTTCGGGTGGGCGGTGAACTGCTGCTCGAACGTGGTCTGGGCAGTCGGCGGATCCCACGTTCCGGCGGGCTCGCCGACCTTGGTGTAGGAGCCGTCGGCGAAATGCGGCTTCAGCACGCCGTTGTAGCCCTGCGCGAACAGCTTCGCGTTGTTGTCGGTCGGGTCGCCGTCCATGATCAGGATGTTCGGGTCCTTCACGTTCCAGGCGGCGATGCAGTCGACCTCACCTTGGCCGATCAGCTTGCCGACGCTGCACGTTGTCGAAGCTCACGTAGTAGCGGGTCGTCCGGACCGCCGAGCGTCAGGCGGTCGTAGTCGATCACCGCGACGCCCTTCGACTGCGGCGTTGGCCTCGATCGCCGCGCCGCTGCCCGAGTCGAGCGCGTCGACCAGCAGCACCGATGCTCCCGCCGTGATGTCGGCTTCGGCCTGGGTCTGCATCGTGTCGGCACTGCCCTGGGCGTTATCGATCTTGAACTGGTCGGCGGAAAGCCCCGCCGCTTCGAACGCCTGCGTCAGATACGGCGCGTCGTACGTGACGTACCGTGCCGACGTCGTCGTGTCCGGCAGGAGCACGCCGACCAAGCCGGTGCCTTGCGACGCGAGGTCGGTGAGCTGCTTCATGACCGAGAAGTCGGCCGTGAAGTCGCCCGCCGCGATCACCGGGGCCGGCGCGGCCGACGAAGGAGCTTCGCTCGGCGAAGACCCGTTATCGTTCGAATTGGAGCATGCCGCCAGGATCGTGCCGAACAAGAAAGTGGCCGATATGGCCACCAAGAATCTCTTGGAACTCATTGGATCCCCCGATCTGAAGTGCACTTCGACCCAGCGACGCTGGGTTCGACCCTTCGCTTTGTGGACCTTTCGCACCTCCTTTCTCAACTATACGGCGGCCCCAGGACGGAGAGACTGGTTGCCGCTGGGTCGCAAGGGCTCTCCCTCTCGGATGCGGGCCGATCCTCCGATGTGGATGAGGGCACCGGATTCGTGCATCGCGAGCGCAGCTGCGCCGAGTGCCGTTGCCCGCTCTCCGAGTGCCGCGCGAACGACTTCCACCGTCTCGGCGGCGTGCGGAAGCGCATGGCGCGCGAACGTCGTTCGAAGCGGCTCCAACACGATCTCGTCTGCCTCCGACAACTTGCCGGCGATGATCACCAGGCGGGGGTTCAGCAGGTTGCACAGGTTCGCCACTTGGACACCCAGTTGGCGTCCCGCGTCGGCGAGCGCCCGTCGACAGCCGACGTCTCCGTCCGCCGCCGATCGCAGGACGTCGTCCATGGTGAGATCTGCGCGGTAGCGCGCTCGGAGGCTCTCCACGAGCGCCGCCGTGCCGATCAGCCCTTCGAGACATCCGCGATTGCCGCATCGGCACACCGGCCCGTTCTCGTCGACGGTCGTGTGCCCGATCTCCCCCGCGGTACCCGTCGCTCCCCGATAGACCTGCCCGGCGACGACGATACCGACGCCCACTCCCGTGTCGACCTTCACGTAGGCGGCCTCCGAGACACCTCGTCCGACACCCCATGTCATCTCGGCAAGTGCGCCGAGATTCGCGTCGTTGTCGATGTACACGGGGAGCCCGAGGAGACCCTCGAGCTCCTTCCGGGCATCCACGAACTGCCAGCTCGGAGCGATGCTCGAGGGGTGGACCCGCCCGGTCACCAGGTCGACGGGCCCCGCCAGCCCGACCCCCGCGCCGGCGACCTGCTCTCGTTCCACGCCCGCTCGCTGCACGGTGAGGTCCACGAGCCTGGACGTCAGGCGCATGACGTCCCGCGCCTCGTGATCGCGTTGCAGCGTCCGATGATCCTCGGCGAGCACGGTGTGCGCGGCGTCGGCCACCAGCACGCTGAGACGTTCGTGATCGATATCGATGCCGATGACGGCACCGACCGAAGGGTCGAGCGACAGGAGCGACCCGGGGCGTCCGGGCTTGCGATTGGGGGAAGCCGTGACATCGGGATCGTTGCGGACCATGCCGACACTCTGGAGCTCGGCGACGATGCTCGAGACCGTCGACCGAGAAAGGGTCGCTCGGCGGGCGAGCTCGGCCTGTGTCAGCGGGCCTTGGGTGCGGAGCAGGTCGAGGACGCGCTTCTGATTGGCCTTCCGCAGCGTTCCGTGACCTCGGCTCCGGTCCCCCATCTCGCACAACTGTTCCACCACCGCACCGGGTTCGTCAAGGTAACGAACGAACCATGACCAGCAGGGACGAGATTAGGTCTGATCTCGAACGTACCCCGAGCCCATCGGCGGTCCAGGCGAAGAGGGGCCCGCTTCACTCGGCGGGACGGTGCCATGGATACCGCCGGTAGTAGCGCCAGCGTCTCCACCGATGCCGGAGGCGATGGAACGCGCCGAAGAGCTTCATGGCCACACCGTATGTTCGACGCTCGGGGGAAAGGTGTTCGAACCGTGTTGAGGACGTGACGACTTCGTGACGGAGACGTTCGGGCGGGCATACTTGGCGCACATGAGCTCTTCCAACCGACTCGGAGACGCCCTCGGTCTGGGCGGTGACGATTCACAGGACCGCAGGACGATCCTGGCCGGTACCGGCCAGAACGTGGTCGGCCTGGGCATCTTCGTGGTCGCCAGCTTCGGGATGAACATCCTGATCGCGCAGGCGTTCGGCAAGGGCTCCGCGGCGTTCGGGCAGATCACCGTGGCGACGCAGCTCGCGTTCGTGGTCGGTGCCGCCACCCGGTTCGGCATGGACATGGCCGCGGTTCGTCGCGTCGCGATCGAGGTCGGCAAGGGCACGGGCGGACGGTCGCGGGCGATCGTGCGCATCGCCGTCACGATCGCGCTCACGGTGTCGGTGGTCGTGGGTCTGTTGGCGTTCGTGTTCGCGCCGGCGATCGCCTCGCTGATGAACGCGCCAACGGCTGCTTATCGCGCAGCGGCCATCGCGCTGGTGTTCGTGGCGGTCGCCCAGGTGTACCTGGGCGGCAGCCGCGGCCTGAAGATCATGAAGCACACGCTGTACGCGTACTGGATCGGGCAATCCATCAGCTGGATCGTGTTCACGCTCATCGCGTGGGGCGCCTTCCACAAGACCGTGGGCGTGACCGTGCTCGCGTACGCGGCGTCGTGGGTCTTCGCGACCTTGGTCGCGTGGTTCTTCTGGCGCAAGGAGTCCGGTCGATTCAAGGAGCATCTCCCGGCTGAGGAGGGCGAGTCGCGGGCGCTGATCCGGTACGGCGCGCCTCGCGCGCCGGCCGCACTGCTGTCGCAGGCGCTCTTCTACACCGACCTGTTCGTGCTGTCGATCAAGCTGCCGCAGGGCGATCCGTCGCTCAGCGTGTACGCGGCGTGCGTGCGCGTGTCCCAGGCGCTCGTGTTGTTCCTCACGGCGGTGTCGTACATGTTCAGTCCGTTCGTGGCCGATCTCCACGAACGGGGCGAGCGCGAGCGGCTGAACGATCTCTTCAAGACGATCACCCGGTGGACGCTCGCACTCACCGTGCCGCTGTTGTTGCTCTTCCTGATCGCGCCCCGCGCAGGTGCTCCACCTGTTCGGCTCGAGCTACGACGAGGGAACCGCCTGGCTGCGGACGTTGTTGGTCGGCCAAGCCGTGAACGTCAGCGTGGGCGCGGCCGGGTTCGTCCTGATCATGGTCGGACGCACGGCGTGGGACCTCATCGTCTACTCGTTGTCGTTCGTGCTGGACATCGTGATGGCGCTGCTGCTGATCCCGCACCTCGGTCCCGAGGGTGCGGCGATCGCCCAGGCGAGCACGCTCGTGTTCTCCAACATGCTTCGCCTGTACCTGGTCTGGCGGTTCGTGCACATCCAGCCGTACGACCGCGACTACGCGCGCATGCTGATCCCCACGGCGATCGGGGCGGCGGCGATGATCGTGGTTCACTCGATGCTGCAAGGTCCGAAGTGGGGCCTCGACCTGCTGGCCACGGGCCTGGTCGGTGGGTTGGTCTACTACACGGCGTTCCTCCTGTTCGGGTTGACGCCGACCGAGAAGGGCGCGGTCATGCGGCTGTTGCACCGCTCCTCGGTGACGTGACCCCGATCGTCCGGCCGCTGGGAGACGACGACCGCGGGTGGGTCCGCGACTTCATCCGGGAACGCTGGGGGGACGAGACCGTCGTCGGTCACGGCGTCGTCTTCCGGCCGGCCTCGTTGCCCGGCCTCGTCCTCACCGACGAGGGTGGGACGCCCGGCGCGCTCCTCACGTACGCGATCGATGCGGATGCATGCGAGATCGTCACCATCGACGCGGCGGTCGAGGGCCGGGGATACGGGTCGCGTCTGCTGGACGAGGTCGCGCGCGTGGCTCGCGAGGCCGGCTGCTCGCGCCTCCGCCTGATCACGACGAACGACAACGAACGAGCGATCGGCTTCTACCTCGCCAACGGGTTCGAGGTCGTGGAGGTCCGCGAAGGCGCGATCGAAGCGTCACGGGAGCTCAAGCCCTCCATCCCACTCGTGAACGACCGCGGCGTGCCGATAACTGACGAGATCGAGATGGAGCGCCGGCTGTCGTCCGGCGACGGTACCCTCCCCTCGTAAGGAGGATCGCGAAGATGGAACACCCGGCGTCGCCCGATCCGATCGAGGATCCGAAGGGGTATCAGGACCACCTGCTCGGTCTGCTGGGGGACGACGATCCCGCCGCGGTGCAGGCGAGAACGCCCGGCACCCTGCGCCAGCTCGCCGCCGGAGCGGGACCGGACCTCTACCTCCGCCCGGAACCGAAGGAGTGGTCGGCGTTCGAATGCATGGCGCACATCACGGATGCCGAGATCGTGATGTCGGGACGCTACCGGTGGGTGCTCGCGCACGACGAGCCGCCGTTGATCGGCTACGACCAGGATCTATGGGTGGACCGGCTGCACGACGACGATGACGGCCTCGACAGCCTGCTGGACCTGTTCGACGCGCTCCGTTTGGCGAACATCACGCTCTGGCAGCGCACGCGCGGCGAACAGCGCCAGCGCGTGGGCATGCACGCCGAACGCGGCCCGGAGAGCTACGACCTCGCCTTCCGGATGATCGCCGGCCACGACCGGTTCCACATGGCGCAGGCGGGACGTGCGCTCGAAGCGCTGCGCGATCAGTAGCCTCCGCGAGGGCGGCTCATCCCCACGGGTCGCCGAGGATCGCCGCCAGCAGCGCCGCCGCTCCCTGCTTGTCGAGGGGCTCGTTGCCGTTGCCGCACTTCGGCGACTGGACGCACGACGGGCACCCGTGCGAGCAGGGACATCGCTTGATCGCTTCGAGCGTCGCGGCGAGCCAGCGGTCCGCGGTGCGGAACCCGCGCTCGGCGATGCCGGCACCGCCCGGGTAGCCGTCGTAGATGAAGATCGTGCAGAGCCCGGTGTCGGGGTGCAGCGGCGTCGAGACGCCGCCCGACGTCCCACCGGTCGCACGTCGCCACCAGCGGGAGGAGGCCGATCGCGGCGTGCTCGGCCGCGTGCACGGCGCCCGGCAGCGCGCGCGTCGAGACGGCCGCTCGATCGACGATCGCCTGTGGGATCGTCCACCACACGGCCTTGGTCTCGAGATGCTGCGGGGGGAGCGGGAGCGGGATCTCGTCGATCACCTCGTTGGTGGAGACGAGCTTCATCACGTAGCTCACGACCTGGTTCGTGACGCGCACGGCGCCGAAGAACGCATCGACGTCGCCGGTCCTGCCCGCCTCGCCGACGTCGACCACCTCGATGTCGGTGATGTCGCGCGACTGCGTGTAGTAGTCGGGGTCGGCATCGTGCACGACGGCGACGCGCGACACCAGGTCCAGCTCGTCGACCAGGTACTGATCGCCCTGGTGCAGATACACGGCGCCGGGGTGCAGGGACGCGTACGCGCGATGCTCGTCGGCCGTGCCCAGCAGCTCGCCCGTCTCGCCGATGACGATCGAGTAGATGTGCCCGGCCCCGGCGCGGATGTCGACCGAGCGGTGCGGGGACTCCCGCCCTCGATCGTTCCAGCGTCTCCCTGCGCCGCACCAGTTCTTCGCGTTCGACCATCCGATCGACCGCCCGCCTGACGTCGGGCACGTCCCCGAAGAACGCGAGCTCTTCCTCTCGGAGCGGCAGCTCGCGCGCCGCGCAGCGCAGGTGCGGTTCCAGGACGTAGGGGTTCGTCGGGTCGATCACCGCCGCCTCGGGCGGCTTGTCGAACAGGTCCTCGGGATGATGCACGAGGTACTGGTCGAGCGGATCGTCTTGGGCCACCAGCATCGCGAGCGAGTCCCCGTCCCGGCGCCCGGCGCGGCCGGCCTGCTGCCACATGGAGGCGCGCGTGCCCGGGTAGCCGGTCAACACCGCGGCGTCGAGCGAGCCGATGTCGATGCCGAGCTCGAGGGCGTTCGTCGACGCGATCGCGAGCAGCTCGCCGTTGGCCAGCTCCCGCTCGAGCTTCCGGCGATCCTCCGCCAGGTAGCCCGCTCGGTACGACTTGATCCGCGCACGCTTCTGCGCGTCGCCCACGTCGCGACGCGCGAACTCGGCCAGCAGCTCCGCGGCTCGTCGCGACCGGGTGAAGCCGATCGTGCGGATGTCGTTCCGGACCAGCCGTGACATCAGCCACGATGCCTCGGTGAGCGCGCTCCGCCGTGTTCCGTCGTCCTCGTCGATGATCGGCGGGTTCCACAGCGCGAACAGCTTCTCGCCCGACGGCGCGGCGTCGGCCACGACCTCGTCGAACGTCAGTCCCGTCAGGCGGGTCGCGAGCTCGCCGGGGTTGCCGATCGTCGCGCTCGCGAGCATCCACCGTGGCGAACCGCCGTAGTGCGCGACCATCCGCCGCAGCCGCCGGAGCACCATGGCCACGTGCGACCCGAACACGCCCCGGCACACGTGCGCCTCGTCGACGACCACGAGCGAGAGCCGGAAGAAGAAGTCGGCCCACCGGGCGTGGTCGGCCAGGAGCGCCAGGTGCAGCATGTCCGGGTTGGTCATCACCAGGTTCGCGTTCTTCCTGATCAGCGGCCGCTCCGCGCGCGGCGTGTCGCCGTCGTACACCGCCGCCTTCATCTGCGGGATCGTGAGGGCACGCACCGCTCGGAGCTGGTCCCGCGCAAGGGCTTTCGTGGGGAAGAGGTAGAGGGCGGTCGACGTGGGGCGCTCGACCGCCTCAGCCGCGAACGCCAGGTTGTACACCAGCGTCTTCCCGCTCGCCGTCCCCGTCGCCATGATCAGGTTCCGGTCGGCGGCGAGGACCTCGAGACCGTCGGCCTGGTGCGGATAGAGGCCGCGGATCCCCACCAGTTCCATCCGATCCCGCACCAGGGGTGGGATCCACCCCGGGAACGGCGAGATCACAGGCTTCCTCGCGGGCAGCTCCCGGACGTGGACGAGCGACGGCGCGACGAGGTCGTCCTCGGTCAGCGTCGCGAGGAACGCGCGGGGATCCACACGGCCGATGCTACCGGGGGTCGGCGGTCGCCCCGGGTTCGGCCAGCTCCGCATGCGGCGTCGCGAACCCGTCGCGAATGAGCCGGGGGAGTCGTGCCCGGTCGCCCACGAGCACCCACGTGCCGAGCGCCAGGTAGGCCATCCCGACGCCGATCAGCTCGGCGGCGTGCCACGACTCCGGCACCAACGCGCCCACGATGAACTGCGCCCAGAACAGGGCGAACAGGAACCACCCCTCGCGGACCGACATCGTGAGATTGGACAAGATCGCCACTGCGAAGAACGATTGCGCCGCTGTGAGGAACAGCTCCTCGCGCTGCTGCGCGTCGATCGGGAGGCCGTGCAGCCCGCCGGCTGCGATCGAGAAGACGATCGGCAGCGTCCCGACGAGCAACGTCCACTGGTTGACCTTCGACGAGACCAGGGTGCCCAGCCCCGCGTTCGTGTTCAACCGCCAGGCGAAGAGCCCGGCGATCAGCAACTCGGGGGCCTCAGAGGCCAACGGGGCGAGCCACTGCACCAACACGAACTCGCTGATCCCCAGGTCGGCTCCCGTCTGCACCAGCGAGTGCGCGAATCGCCCGGCGCACACGAGGATCACGCCCGCCGCGAACACGAACATCGCGACGATCCAGGTTCGCCTCGCGACCGTCGAGAACGTGCCCAGGTAGCGTGCCGGTCCGACGAGGTCGGGATCCTCCGGCGGCGCCCCGGACACCCGGATCGTGTAGAGGACGAAGATCGTCACCAGGACGAGGGCATCGAACGGCGTGACCGAGTGCTTCATAGGCAGGGTGAGCGAGTAGATCGTGGCGGCGGTCAGGTAGGCGAGCTCGACGGAATGGCTGCGATCGAGCCGGATGCCCTCCCACCGTCTGGCGGTCACGGCGCCGTCGCGCCGGCGGATCCGGTACCACGCGATGAAGACGACCATGGACCATCCGATCCCGATGAGGAGCCGGTTGGCACCCGTCATGTTCGCGAGCGCCAGTCCGCACGGAGACTCCGTGCCCCCGCCGGGTGGAGGCAGGCACGCAGGCCCGGTCGCCTCGAACGCGTTCCCGCCTTGCCACGCGAAGACGAAGTCGACCGCGTACTCCGGCAGCACCGCGATGAGCGCCAACAGGGCGATCGCCAGGCCGGCGGAGATGTCCAGTTGCGCGACCTCCGCCGCCCACGACAGGATGAACGCCGCCCCGACGATCGCCAGACCGAACAGCGCCGCCTCCAGCGGGTGCGGGAGTGTCGGGCGCCGCGACGCGGATGATCAGAGCCGGCACCGCAGCGGCGATCGCGAGCGCGAACGCGAGTCGCTGCCGCGACGGGTGGATGTCGGTGGGCTCGTCTCCGGGCGACATCGGTCGTGCCTCCAGCCTTCAGGCCGAAGGTCTCGTCCCCGGGTCGCGGAGGGTGGCCGGGCCGCGATACGCGACCGTGATGACGGCGTGACCCTAGTCGGACTACTCCCCTTCGAACCTCCACCGTAGCAGGGGGTGGGACAATCCGCCGATGGTCTGGGGTCTCCTCGCCGCGTCGTTGGTCGTCATCCTCGCCGGCGCCGAGCTGTTCACGAACGGCATCGAATGGGTCGGGGAGGGGTTCGGGCTCTCGGAGGGCGCGGTCGGGTCGGTGCTCGCCGCGGTCGGGACGGCGCTGCCTGAGACGTTGCTCCCGATCGTCGCGATCCTCTCGGGTCACAGCGCGGGGGATGGAGATCGGGATCGGCGCGATCCTGGGCGCGCCGTTCATGCTCACGACGCTCGCCATGTTCGCGCTCGGTGTGACGGTCGTCGTCATGTCCCGCAGGGGCGAAGACGGTCGTCCACCCTCGAGCACGACCCGGGGGTCTTCGTGCAAGACCTCAGGTACTTCCTGGTGATGTACTCGTTGGCCCTGGTCGCCGGTCTCGTCCACGTGAAAGCGTTCAACGTCATGCCTCGCGATCGGGCTGATGATCGCGTACGGGTTCTACGTCCACCGGCATTTCGCGTCGCCCGGCGAGGACGCCCAGGCGGCCGAGGCGGCCGGTGAGGTCAAGCGCCTGTACATCCGCCGTCTCATCCGCGGCGACGGCACACCCCTCCCGCTCTCGATCGGCCAGGCGCGTCATCGGTCTCCTGGTGATCATCGGTGGGGCGCAGATCTTCATCCACGCGATCGATGACATCGCCACGCGGTTCGACGTGTCGCACCTGGTGTTCGCGCTGCTGGTCGCGCCGATCGCGACGGAACTTCCCGAGGCGCTCAACAGCAGCGTGATCTGGGCCCGCCGGGGGAAGGACGTCCTGGCGCTCGGCAACATCACCGGCGCGATGGTCTTCCAGTCGACGTTCCCGGTGAGCATCGGATTGCTGTTCACGCCGTGGCGGCTCGATCAACCCGCCGCCGTCGCGGCCGCGATCGCGCTCGTCGCCGCGGGGCTCCTCTATCTCACCGCGAGCCTGAAGGGTCGACTTCGGGGCAGGATCCTTCTGGTGCAGGGCATCTTCTACATCGGTTACGTCGTGTACGTCGCGACCCGTTCGTAGGTCCGGGCAGCTAGGTCTGGTTCGCGGTGGGGCTCGGTGGGATGTGCTTCTTGCTGAGGATGCCGTCGGGCTTGACGTCGGCGAAGATCGCGTCCTTGTCCGACGAGAGATGGACGACCGACAGGGTCCCCTCGAACCCGGTCGTGCCGGGGAGCACGGCGTTCGTCACGCCCTTCGGGTTGATGTGCGAGCAGGTATACGCGAGGGCCATCACCTCGTCGAACGGAACGGACGTGTCCACGTTGCGCATGCCCGACGCGATCCACGTGAACAGCGAGCTCATGTCCGACTGGAACTCCTTGCGGAACTGCGTGAGTGAGGCGATCAACACGCGGCCGCCGTTCTCGGAGCGCCCGAAGTCACCGCTGCTGACGCTGTGCCGGTCGCGGGAGAACGCGAGCACCTGCTTGCCGTCCATCGTCTGCACACCAGGCTCGAAGTCGGCGCCGGAGTAGGAATCCTGCATCGGGAACGGGACGTCGATCGTGAGACCGCCGAGGTTGTCGTACAACTGCGTCGAGACCCCAGAACGTGGTTAGCGCGTAGTAGTCGATCTTCAGACCCGAGATGCTCTCCACCGTCTGGATCAGGAGGTCCGGGCCGCCCTCCACGAGCGACGCGTTGATCTTGTTGGTGCCGTGTCCGGGGATATCCACCCACGAGTCGCGCGGGATGCCGATGATCGTCGCCTTGTGCTTGTCGGGGTTGATCGAGACCACATGGATCGAGTCGGCGAGCGAGTGCTGGATGTCGTCGCCGAGGCGCGCGCCGCTCCCGACGACCAGGAGCACGATCGGCTTGTTGCCCGTGAGCGACGGCGCGTACCCGGCGTGCGCCTTGCCGATCACGAGCCCGGCAGACTGGGCCGACGCGGGCGCGACCGCGCCGATCGAGCCGAGCGCGGAGCCGGCGACCCACGCCGCCAGCGCGATGACCGCGAACACACCCCGCCGCCGGCCGGTCACGATGGGCTCTCCGTGGGGGTCGCGCTCGGCGACGGGCTCGGCGCCTGCACCTCGTTGTCGCGGAGCACCTTGAACGACACGACGCGCCAGTCCCCGTCCACCCGCTGGAACACGTACTGGCCGCGGCTGGTCATCTTCACGTCCTGACCGTCCGTGCCGCTGCCAACCGCCTCGAACCGTGGTGATCGCGACCACCGAGTACGGCTGGTCCTTGAGGTCGAACAGCACCTTGGCCTTCAGCTTTCCGGCGTCGGGCAGGATCTGCTTGAACGTGTCGCCGGCGCCGGTCCCTGCGGTCAGCGTCTCGACCTGCGTCTGCGCTTCGGCGCTCGCCCCTTGGTCGAACAGCTCCCAGACGCTGTCGTAGGAACCGTCCAGCCAGTTGCCGGGATCGAGGAACGCGCCGATGTACAACGTGTTCATCTGGTCGGTGACCTGACCGGCGGCTTCCTTCGCCTTGGTCTCGAGATCCTTGTGGGTGCTCTCGGAACTGGTCGCGACCGGGGTGACCTTCGTCATGGTGAACGCGAAGTCCGGCGTCGGCGGGGGCGGGCTCCCTCCGATGATGGGGAGGCTGTCCGCGCCACCGAGCAATACGAAACCGAGCACCACAGCCGCGACGACAACCACCCCACCGGCGATGAGGTACGCGGGCTTGATGCGGGAAGACTTCGATACGTGTCGACCGTCTGACAAGGCGCGCAAAGCGTACGGGCGCTCCCGTTGAGCAACAACCGAACCCGTGTGAGGAACTCGTGAAGGGATGTGACCCGGGGTAGCATGTGCCGGTCCGAAGGTGCGCCGGGAAGTCTGGTCGGCAGGAGTGCGACGCATGGCACCGACCAGTCGAGCAAGACGACGAGCCGCCGGACGGCATCAGCGGCTTCCGTGGGCGCAGTCCGAGCGGCCCATCCCCGGTCCGTCCTCCGCCCGCTCCAGGCGTACCTGCAAACCTCGTCGGCCAGCGGGTCGTGCTGCTCTGCGCGGCGATCGTCGCGATCGTGTGGGCGAACTCGCCATGGCGGGACGCGTACGAGCGTCTGTGGACGACACCCGATCTCCCTGCATGTCGGCGCGCGTCACATCACGGAAGACCTCCGCTCACGCGGTGACCGAAGGTCTGATGGCCTTGTTCTTCCTCGTGGTCGGTCTGGAGATCAAGCGCGAGCTCCTGACCGGGGAGCTCCGCGACCGTCGGCGCGGCCGCGCTCCCCGTCATCGCAGCCGTCGGCGGGATGGTGGCGCCGGCCCTGATCTACCTGGCGTGAACGCAGGGGGGGAGGGAGCGCGCGGTTGGGGCATCGCGATGCCGACCGACATCGCGTTCACGTTGGCGGATCCTCGCGTTGGCATCGAGGCACGCACCGCCGGGCTTCGGGCCTTCGTCCTCTCTCTGGCGATCGTCGACGACATCCTCACGTTCGTGATGATCGCGATCTTCTATCCGACGAACGTCGACGTCGTCCCGCTCCTCGCCGCGGTCGGTCTCGGCGCGGCGATGTTCGGGCTGACGCGTCTCCACGTCCGTCTGCCCATCGCGTATGTCGTGCTCGGCGTCGGGATATGGGTGGTGCTGCACGCGTCCGGGGTGCCGGCAGCGCTCGCGGGGGTGGTGATCGCGTTCCTGACCCCCGCGATGCCCATCCGGCGCCGTCGCGACGTGAGCGAAGAAGAAGTCTCCCCACTCGCCAGGGTCGAGCACGCCTTGCTCCCGTGGACGAGCTTCGTGATCCTGCCGCTGTTCGCCCTCGCGAACGCGGGCGTTCGCCTATCGTCCACCGCGATCGCGGACGCGCTCAGTAGCCCGGTGTCCGTCGGCATCGTCGTGGGGCGGATCGCGGGCAAGATCATCGGGATCGGGCTCGTCACGTGGGTGGCCGTCCGGTCCGGCGTCGCCCGTCTGCCGATGGGAGTGCGTTTCGCTCACGTGCTCGGGGTCGCGGCTGCCGCGGGCGTCGCCTTCACGGTGTCGCTGTTCGTCACGGATCTCGCGTTCGGCGATCAGCCGGAGCTCGTCCTCCTGGCCAAGATGGGCATCTTGGCGTGCGCGCCTCTCGCCGGACTCCTCGGCTACGTCCTGCTCAGGAGGTCCACCCGAGAGCACTCGTCCGACGCGGACTAGAGGCGCCACTCAGCCGATCTGGAAGACGCCTGACTCCAGGTACGCCGCGTAGTGCCCCAGCGCCACGGCCGAGCTGTGCATCAACGGCTCGGGGAGCGCGTCGCGAGAGAACCACCCGAGCTCGACCAGCTCGTCGCCGTCGGCCTTCGGCTCGCCGCGCCACCGGCGGAGCACGAACCAGATGCCGAAGTAGTGGGTGAGGTCGCCGTTCGGATACGGGATCAGGTGGTCGGCGGCCTCCGAGACGCATGCGAACGCGACCAGGTCCGCTGCGTCGGCCTCGAGCCCCACCTCTTCCCGCAGCTCGTCGAGCGCCGTCGCGGCGAAGCTCCCGCCTTCCTCGGCGCCGCCTCCGGGCATCGTCCACTGGCCGTTGTCGCGCCGCAGGCCCAGGAGGATCCGTCCTTCTGCGTCCTCCAGCAACACGGTCGCTCCCGGCCAGAGCAGCAGGTCGTGCCCGATCTTCTGCCGGACGCGCCAGAGCGACGACCCCTCGAAGCTCACTTGGGTGCGAGGCCGAACGTCGGACGGTCGAGCTCCAGCTCGATCTCGAGAAGGCGGTTGTATTTCGCGAGTCGCTCGCCTCGAGCCGGGGCGCCGGACTTGATCTGGCCACAGCCCATCGGCGACCGCCAGGTCGGCGATGAATGGATCGCATGTCTCTCCGGACCGGTGCGAGATCATCTGCGCGTACCCGCCCGACCGGCTGACCTCGACAGCTTCGAGGGTTTCCGTCACGGTCCCGATCTGGTTCAGCTTGATGAGCGCAGCGTTGCCGATGCCCTGCGCGATGGCCTCCCGGATGATGCCCGGGTTCGTGACGAAATTGTCGTCCCCGACGATCTGTATCCGCTCGCCGAGGCGTCGGGTCAGCTCGATCCACCCTTCCGGATCGTCTTCCGCGAGCCCGTCCTCGATCGACCACACCGGATAGCGGTCCACCATCTCCGCATAGCGCTCGGTCATCTCCGCCGACGTCAACCGTGCGTCGCTCACCTCGTACAGGCCGTCCTCCGCGCGGAACCCCGATGCCGCCGGATCGAGCGCGATCGCAACGGAGTCCCGGCTCGGCCTCGTATCCCGCGGCCCCGATGGCCTCGACGAGGAGGTCCAGTGCCTCCTCCGGCTCCGAGATCTCCGGAGCGAACCCGCCTTCATCGCCCAGACCGGTCGCGTAGCCGGCCTCCTTCAGTCCGCGCCGGAGCATGGCGTACGTCTCTGCGCCGGCTCGCAGGGCTTCGCGGAAACTCGGCGCGCCGATCGGCGCGACATGAACTCCTGGAACGCGAGCAGGTTGCCGGCGTGCGCCCCGCCGTTGATGACGTTGAAGTGCGGGACGGGAAGACGTGGCGCGTAGCCCGACGGAGCCAGCCACTCGTAGAGCGGGCGCTCGTCGGCCGCCGCCATCGCGCGAGCCGCTGCCATGGAGACACCGACGATGGCGTTCGCGCCGAGCCGTTCCTTGTTCGGCGTTCCGTCCAACCCGATCAGGGCATGATCGAGTTCCGCCAGGGACTCCCAGTCGCGGCCGGTCACGGCGTCGGCGATCTCTCCTTCGACGGTCATGACGGCCCGCTGGACGCCCGCGCCTTCGAACCGCTCCTGGTCGCCGTCCCGCCGTTCGACGGCCTCGCGGGTCCCGGTCGACGCGCCGGACGGCACGCCGGCCGTCCCGATCGCGCCTCCGACGAGTCCCAGGGTCACGTGCAGCGTCGGTCTGCCTCGGGAATCCAGGATCTCCAGCGCACGTATCGAATCGATCTGATAGCTCATCCTGCGAGTCTACGGAGCGGGGAGGCGTCGACCGTGATCGTTGGCGATCCCTGGGAAGATTCGCGCTCGTCCGCTCCCCTATACTTCGGGTGAGGCGATGGAGCTCGCCCAACCGCTCGCCCCGGCGAGCTGATAGCTCCTACCTGGATGCGGAGGTAGGAGCTTTTCCATGGGTGAACGGACCTACGCGGAGGAGCGGGACAGGCTTCGCGAGGCGCTCGACGGTCTCGCCGAGTTCGCCGACCGACGCGAGAGCCCGGCCGTCACGGACGCCGCACGGGCCCTCGACAAGAAGCTCGTCGAGAACCGATTCAACGTCGTGGTCTTCGGCGAGTTCAAGCGGGGCAAGACCACGTTCGTGGATGCACTCCTCGGGGCAGACATGCTGCCTTCCGCCGTCGTGCCACTCACCTCGATCGTCACGGCGGTGACGTGGGGGAGGGAGATCCGAGCTCGGATCGGCTACCTCGACGGCCGCGAGGAGGACGTCGACGTGACGGATCTCGCTGCGTACGTGACCGAGCGAGGCAACCCGGACAACGCACTGGGGGTCGCGCGGGCCGTGGTGTCCTACCCGTCGGAAGATCTGCGTGACGGGGTGTTCCTGGTCGATACGCCCGGCGTCGGCAGCGTCTATCAGCGCAACACCGAGGCGGCGCGCGCCTTCCTCTCCGAATCCGACGCGGCCGTCTTCCTCACCTCTGCGGACCCGCCGATCTCCGAGACGGAGCGCGCGTTCCTCGAGGAGGTTCGCGGGGAGGCGGCGCGTCTCTTCTTCGTCCTGAACAAGATCGACTACCTGTCGGGGCTCGACCGCGAGGAGTCCATCGCGTTCACACAAGGGGTCATCGAAGGAGCCGTCGGGCAGGGCGTCGTCGTCTATCCGATGAGCGCCCGCCGGGCGCTCCGGGCGAAGCTCGCCGGAGACGACCGGGAGTTGGAGGCTTCGGGGGTCCCCGCGTTCGAACGCGACTTCCGGGCGTTCCTGCTGGACGAGAAAGGACGGGCGATCCTCGGCCTCCGTGGCCGGGCGTGCTCTGCGGCTCGTGGACGACGAGCGCAACGCGCTGGAGGTGCAGGAGCGGGCGCTCGATCTCCCCGTCCAGGAGCTGGAAGAGGCTCGTCGGCGCATGCAGGAGGTATTCGCGCAGGCTCGATCGCGCCAACGCGACATGCACGCTCTTCTCGACCAGGAGACCGAGGCGCTCGTGTCGCGTCTCGAGCAGGACCTGGCACAGCTGCGTTCCGAGGAGGAGACCCGCCTGACGTCTGCCGTCGAGGAACATGTTGCCTCGCTGGAGGACGTCCGGCGGATCGCGCGGGACGACGAGGGATTCGTGTTCCTGAGGGAGGCGCTCCGCGACCGATATCGGCCGCTGGCGCCGGCTCGAGGAGCAGACGCTCTCCGCCGCGTTCCGGGACGCGACGGCCCGCTTCGTCGAGGAGGCGGACGGGACCGAGCGGGAGACCGTCCGGCTGTGCGGCGAGATCCTCGGGATCCAGCTCGTTTCCGAGGGCCATCCCGTCGAACTGTCTTCCGGGACGCGGTTCAGTTTCAGCTTCTTCGAACCGCCGTCGATCATCGAGTCGATCCTGCCGGACGTTCGCCGGTTCCTGCCGCGGGAGACCGCACGGCGCCTGTTCATGCGCGACCTGCGGGAGCGGATCCCGTCGCTGGTCGACAAGCACATGGGACGCCTCCATTGGGACTTCGTGCAGCGGCTCGACCGGAGTCGCCGTGACCTTCGATCGGCGCTTGGACCGAAGCCTGGAGGCGACCATCGAGAGCCTCGGTGCGGGGATCGAACGCTCCGAACGCGATCGGCAGCGGTCGGCCGAGGACGCCCTGCGCGCCAAGGAGGATGTGCGGGTCGATCGACGACGGCTGGAACAAGCTCCGTGAGGCGTTCCTGAAGGGCGCCATGACCGGAGCCCAGTCAGCGTGGGGATAGGGCGGCGCCATGACCTCCGCCTACTCGCGTCTGACGCCTGCTCTGCGTGGGCGACGGATCGAGGAGGTCGCCGTCGATTGGGATCGATTCGTCCCGCGAGTCAGACCGGTGGAGCTGCTCCGCATCGACTGGGATCGCGTGGCGATGTCCGTCCGTGCCGCATCGGACGTGGTCGTCGGCGGATGCCGTACATGAGCGGGAGCTCCGATGACATCGATGTTCGTGGTGCGAGCCGGCCGGACCGCACTCAGCAGTGAAGGTCGGCTACAAGGGCAGACCGACGGCTCGCTGACCGCCGCAAGGCGTGGACGATGCGCGGCGCGCGGCGGAGCGTCTGGCTGCTCGAGGACGTCGCCGCGATCTACACGAGTCCGCGGCGTCGCGCCCGGGAGACCGCCGACGTCATCGGGCGTTCCGTCGGCGTGCTCCCGCGCCGATCGTGCAGGATCTGGCCGATGTCGACGTGGGCTCGTGGGTGGCTCGCACGCCGCTCGAGATCAGGGAGTCGGAGCCGAGGGCGTTCGACTTCTACTTCCGGTTCCCGGCCGCGGCGACCTTCCCCTCCGGAGAGAGCATGGCGGCCGCCGAGCGCACGTGTGTTCGCGAGCGCTGGAGTCGATGGTGGATCGACACCCCGAACGAGGCGGTCGTCGTCGTCACGCACGAGCTCCTCATCCGGCTGGTGCTCGTGCGTCTAAGGGGCTCGAAGGAACGGCGTTCTGGGACCCGGACGTGTCACCGGGTTCGGTGACCGAGCTGCGGGCGACCGACGAAGGGCTGCAGGTGCCGACCATCCTCGAAGACCTGTTCCGACAGGCAGGTCGAGAACGGAAGGACTCCCTGCGCAGGTGACGAAGCGGAAACCTCTCCGCGAGGACCTCCTCGAGGCCGAGCTCGGCCTCGCACTCCGGAGCGCCGGATGTCCCGTCTGTCGGCTGGCGGGGGAAACCGAACGGGCGGTCCTCTCGTGGCTCGCGACCACGAACATCCGGGAAGAGGAGACGATCACCAAGATCGTCGACGCCCGCGGACTCTGTGCGGTCCACTGGGCGGGCGTGTTCGAACGACGAGGAGGCGATCTCGGGGCGGCAGGCGCGCGGCTCCTTGCGAGGATCGCTGAGGCCGCCTCGGGGGACGTTCGGGGAAGGCGTGGTCGAGGGGTCCGCCTGCGTGCCCCGTATGTGCGTCGGTGGAACGTCGGGCGCGATCGGTGCTGGGGATGCTCTTCGACGTGCTCGCCGAGCCCGAGGGGCTCGCCGCCTATCAGCTGTCGACCGGGATCTGCCGGCCGCATCTCAGCATGGCGGTCGGACTCGCCCCGGATCGGTCGACGCTTGCGGGTCCTCATCGCGACGCATCGACGTTCCCTCCTCGCGCTCGGCGAGCGCGCCCGAGTCGTCGGCGAACGACCCGGAACAGCACGCTCGCTCGCGGCGCGCCGCATCATCGACCTGCTCGC
Source organism: uncultured Actinomycetes bacterium (assembly GCA_963736335.1). GTDB lineage: Bacteria > Actinomycetota > UBA4738 > UBA4738 > HRBIN12 > JBBQVZ01. The sequence goes on from CAVTOC010000006.1 coordinate 1,249,396, forward strand.
CGGATCGACGTCAGACGGATAGCCGCCGGTCCGATGCCATCCGTCCGTCGCCTCCTGGGCTAACATCGGTTGTGGCGATGAAGCTCGCCTGAACCGCGTCTCCCGGCGCTGATGGCTTCTACGGCTGCCTCTCGGGGCGGCGCATGGGCACGTCAGCGGAAGGAGGCGTATCACGAGCGAGCGAGGATCCTTCACGCGCGGAAGGGAGCGCGGAGCTCGGCCGGCTCCGGAACCCGAACGGCTCTCCGGTTGGTCGGGGCATGACGATTCCACAGCATCCTCTTCGACCAGCCGCGGAGCAGCGTCGAGATCGACGAGCTGGAAGAGCCCGAGTTCTTCCGCGACCTGAATCTCGATCAGGTGGTGGAGTCGATAACGGCCGGTCGCGATGAGTACGACCTGAAGCCCTTCTTCTACACTCCGTTGCGCGACGTCGAAGCCGTGCGCTACCGGCATGAGGTATTCCGTGACCTCGAGGATGGCGCGGTGATCGAGGTCATCAGAGCCTTCTCGCAGGCGCATGCAGGACATGCGCGCGCATCTCGCGCAGGTCGAGAAGCTCTACTACACATCGCAGAAGAAGCGTTGGTTCGTTGAGGCGGTGGAGGTCTACTGCGATGCGGTTCGCTCGCTCGCTGAAGGGTCTCGCGTCTCTCGGATTGACATCGCGTGGCCTGCAGGCGTTCCGCGACTACGTCCTGAGACTACACCGCGTCCGGGGCGTTCACGTCGCTCATCTCGGCGACGCGTGAGCTGAAGGACGCGTTGGCCTCAGTGAAGTACTGCGTTCACATCGCCGGGAACCGGGTCACGGTCAGCAGGTACGAGGGAGAGCCCGACTTCAGCGCAGAGGTCATGGAGACCTTCGCGAAGTTCAAGCAAGGCGCCGTGGGGGATCACCGGGTCAAACTCACTGCTTCGCTGGACATGGATCCCGTTGAAGCTCGCGTGTTCGAGTTGGTGGCACAGCTGTATCCCGACGTCTCGCGAGCGCTGGACGACTATCGCGTGCGTCACCGTGACTACCTCGATCGGATCATCGGCACCTTCGATCGGGAGGTGCAGTTCTACCTGGCATATCTCGAGCACGCCGAGCGGTTCCGATCGGCCGGATTGCCGTTCTGCTACCCGCACGTGTCCGCTCACGCCAAGCACGTGTTCGCCCACGATGCGTTCGATCTCGCGCTCGCCAACAAGCTCGTCCCCAGGGCTCGGAGGTCGTGTGCAACGTCGTTCGACCTGGACGGAGCCGGAACGCGTCATCGTCGTGACCGGACCGAACCAAGGCGGGAAGACGACGTTCGCTCGGATGTTCGGCCAGCTGCATCACCTCGCCAGCCTCGGCTGTCCGTTCCCGCGAAGGAGGCGCGGCTCTTCCTGCCCGACCGGATCTTCGCCCATTTCGAACGGGAAGAGGACCTCACGACCCTCAGGGGCAAGCTCGAGGATGAACTGGTGAGGATCCACGAGATCCTCCAGCCTGGCGACGAGCGACAGCATCGTCATCATGAACGAGAGCTTCAACTCGACCGACGCTTCACGACGCCCTCTTCCTCGGCACCGAAGTGATCGAGCAGTCGGTCGATCTCGTTGCACTCGCTTGTGCGTCTACGTGACGTTCATCGACGAGCTGGCCTCGCTCAGCGAGTCCACGGTCAGCATGGTGAGCACGGTCGTTCCCGATGATCCGGCGATCGCGAACGTTCAAGGTCATCAGGAAGCCCGCGGACGGACTCGCCTACGCGGCCGCGATCGCCGAGAAGTACGGCCTCACGTACGAGAGCGCTGAGGAAGCGCATCGCGCGATGAAGGCCTTCCTGATGTATCGCGGACGATGACTTCGATCTCCAGCGCGAGCTCCCGTCCAACGAAGGATCGCTCACCCAGGACCTCGAGCTGAACATCCTCTTCAACGCGATGTCGCTCGGTGATCCGTTCCTGTTCGACGTCGCCAGGAAGGCCTGTTCTCACGAGCCTGACGAGCCCGGAGGCGATCCTCTATCGGCAGCACGTGCTCGACCGACTGCCTCGAGCAACCCGTCCGTCGTGCAGACAGATCTACGAGGTCGCCGTCGGCGCGATCGATGGAAGAGAAGAGCGATTTCGGGCTGCGTTCAGTGTCCCCGCAAGCGCGTCCTGCACGCGATCCCTGCAGATCGCATGGAGGTGTTCGTCGGGTTCGCTCAGGCAGCTGCGCAGGCTCGCCGACGAGCACGCCGGGAGGGTTCCGGTCGGCGGGCTTCGTACGTTTCTTCGCGATGCTCGCGGCGGAGCTGGACGACGAGCTATTTCCGAACCATCGAGGGCAGTCTTGAAGGACCTGAGGTTCCGAGCGCGGCGTACTGATGAGCGCCGAGCTCGGGAAGGGGCAACAAGGGCATCCGACTACATGCTGCGGACGCTCCCCGGACGCTGAGCTGGAGGAAGCGGATCACTCCGCAGAGGCGGTCGGGCCTACAGCTTCCAGATCGCGGATCGCGACGAGAGCGGGAGCAAGGGCGCTGGCGGAGCTGCGAGGCGAAGGGAATCAACCTGGTTGCCAACGCACTGGCTCAGTCGGCCGATCACATCCTTAGCTTCTTAGACGTGTTGCGGGCCGAGCTCGGCTTCTACGTCGGCTGCATGAATCTGCACGAACGGCTCGGCGGAGAAGGGCGAACCGATCTGTTTCCCGTCGCCGCTGGCCACGGGATCAGACCGTCTCTCCGGCGCCGGCGGCTGTACGACGTTTGCCTGGCGCTGAGCGTGCGAGGACACGGTCGTCGGCAACGACGTCGACGCGGAGAACAAGTCGCTCGTGATGATCACCGGCGCGAACCAGGGTGGCAAGTCGACGTTCCTGCGCAGCGTGGGCATCGGCGCAACTGATGATGCAGTGCGGGATGTTCGTGGCCGCGGAGTCGCTTCAGCGCCAACGTCTGCGATGGCATCTTCACGCACTACAAGCGAGGAGAAGACGCCACGATGGAGAGCGGGAAGCTCGACGAAGAGCTCGGCCAGGATGAGCGACATCGCCGACACGATCGCTCCGAACTGCATCCTGCTCTGCAACGAGTCGTTCGCCGCGACGAACGAGCGCGAGGGCTCCGAGATCGCCCGGCAAGTCGTCCGCGCACTGATAGAGGCGGGCGTCAAGGTCTTCTTCGTCACGCACCTGTTCGACCTCGCGCACGGCTTCTACAGTCCAGCAGCTGGACACCGCCCTGTTCCTTCGCGCCGAACGGCAGCCCGACGGTCGGCGCACGTTCCGACTCATCGAAGGCGAGCCGTTGCCGACCAGCTACGGCGAGGACGCCTACCGGCGCATCTTCGGCCATCCCTCGACGTCGAAGGAAGGGACGGCCGCAGACCTCGGACAGGTAGCTCTGTCCGCAAGTGACAGGGAGCTCGGAACGGACGCGCCGAACGGGTTGAGGGCTTAAGATGAGATGTCGAGAGGGCGATGGAGCTCGCCGAACCCGCTCACAGTGAGCTGATGGCTCCTACCGGATCGAGGTAGGAGGCCATGACCGGATCAGATCGACTCGCTCGAGCGACCCACTCCGACCTCGGATCGTTACGTCCGATGGTGCGCGACCTGGACTACGAATACGTCGCCGAGGAGTTCATCGACGTCGCCGTACCCGAGTCGCCCGCCATGCCGACCGACACGTCCGAGCGTCGGTTCATCCTGGAAGCCGGCCTTTTCGACATCGTCGTGGAGGCTGAGCTGAGCAGCCTTCCGACGGACGAAGAGCGCCTCGACCGTCTGGAGGACGCGGTGCGATCGGTGGAGTCCCTGATCCCAGTGACCCGCTACGCCTGGTTCGATGGTTCGAAGGAAACCCGCAAGCGCGAATTGTCCACGCGGATGTATCGAAGAGAGATCGAGCAGACCGTCGATTGGATGCTCCCCCGTCTGCAACGGGATATCGACGCGTACCGAGCCCGGATCGTCGCCCTTCGCGCTGCGATCGGGGAGGGCAGCACGTGAGCGAGCCCATGAGGATCTTCAGGGCCGATCTTGACCGCGCGAAGGCGGCACGCCCGGAGCTTTCCCAGGAGGCGTTGATCGCGGAAGCGTGCGACAGAGGGGATCCGCATCGCGGCCGAGGATGATGCTGCCGTTCAGCCGAGAGCAGTGACACCGGTCGTTCCAGGATCGAGGGTCTGAGCGATCCGGTGCGCCGCATCCGCCGCGTCGGTTGCGGAGCTGCGCATCCTGCTCGTGACCAATCGCGCGCGGTTCGCTGGTGTCCGAGGAGGCTGAGCGCGAAGCGTTCCTGGAGTACATCAAGCTCGACCGAGATATCGTGCCGCTCCTGAAGTTGGAGGCGCAAAGCCTGCGGTCCGAACTTCGTCGCCTCGAGGAAGAAGCGGCTGGGGCTGGGATCGACCTCTCGACCATCGAGCCGTCCATCGACTGGCAAGGGACGCTCGCGGTCGACGCCTATGAACGTCCTCAGTACGTCTCGAACGAGAGCCGGCGGCGTGCTGCGGTCGCGTTCTTCCGGAAGCGAGATGAGGTTTGAGCTCGCGCGGGCAACAGACCGTGATCCACGTCGTCCGTCACGGACGAACCGCTCTGAACGAGCAGGGCCGATTCCGCGGTCGGAACGACGTGCCTCTCGATCACCAGGGTCACGCTGAAGCCGAGCAGGCGGCCGCTACGCTCGCCGATCGGCCGATCACGCTCGTCGTCGCAAGCCCGTTGATCCGTGCCCAGGAAACCGCGGCACCCATCGCGAAGCTCGTGGGAGTCGACATCGAGACGGATGCTGACCTCCTCGATCTCGATCACGGTTCGTGGGAAGCGCTGACGCCAGCCGAGGCCGAAGCCGATGATCCGGCCGGATACGCCACATGGCAGAAGGACCCGCGTTCCTGCACGCCGCCCGGTGGAGAGGCGATGGCTCGAGTGGAGGAACGGATCGTCCGCTCCGTCGATAGGTGGGGATCCGTCGCAGCCAGCGCCGAGGTCGTCATGGTCTCGCACGAGATCCCCATCCGCCTGCTGATCTCGAGGATCCGAGGCATCGATGGAGCTGCGATCTGGGAGCTCCCTCTCACCACGGGCTCGGTGACGCGACTGTGTGGCGTCCCCGGGAGTTGGCGTTTCGACGGCTACGGCGAACGTTGAAGCGAGTGCGAGCAAACGATGTCGCGGTGCATCGCAATCCAGCGGTCCCGAGCTTCCTATTCTGAGACGCTCGACGATCGTGAAGCCCTCGCATGTGCGGACCGCGGCGGTCATGGTCGGCGGCGCCGTGGGGGCGCTCGCCCGATGGCGGATCGGCCTGGCGTTCGCCGGCGACCCGGCGGCGTTCCCGTGGGCGACCTTCTTCGTCAACGTCACCGGAGCCTTCGGGCTGGGCGTCGTCGCCGTGTTGCTTTCCGAGCGGCTCAGGCCGACCCGATTCATGCGCCCCTTGGTTGCGATCGGGTTCTTCGGCGCCTACACGACCTTCTCGACGATGGCCGTGGAAGGGGTCAAGCTCATCGACACGGGCCACGTACGGACGGCGTTCGTGTATTGGCTCGCCACGCTGGTAGCCGGTCAGGCGGCGGGGGTCTACGGGATATGGACCGGACGGTTCGGTCCGGCGAGGCCGAGGGAGGATCGATGAAGCTCGAAGGCGAATGCAAGCTGTTGCGGATCTTCATCGGGGAATCGGATACGCTGGCAACACAAGCCCCTGTACGAGGAGATCGTCCACCTCGCACACGAGCGCGGGCTCGCCGGAGCGACCGTGACTCCGAGGGATCGAGGGGTTCGGCGCCAGCTCGCGGTTGCACACCGCACGCATCCTTCGTCTGTCAGAGGACCTCCCGCTGTTGATCGAGATCGTCGACACGGTCGATCGTATCGACGCGTTCATCGAAGAGATCGATCCGATGGTCGGCGACGGGCTGGTGACCGTCGAACGGGTGGAGGTCCGTTCCTACCGGGGAACCCATCCCGGATGATCGCGCTTTCCGTTGCCGCCGGTGGCGGGTTGGGCGCGCTGCTTCGGTATTCAGTCGAAGGAGTGATCGCTCCCCGCCAACGCAGCCCGTTCCCGTTGAGCACGTTGGTGGTGAATCTGGTTGGGAGCTTCGCCTTGGGACTCCTGGTAGGCGCCGCGACCGCCGGGCATGTCTCGGCGACATGGCTCACGTTCGTCGGCACCGGCGTGATCGGCGGGTTCACCACGTTCTCGACCTTCACGTACGAGACGGTGCAGCTGATCGAGGACGGGGCATGGCGCTACGTGGGCTGGAACCTGTTGCTCTCCGGCCCGCCGGCGTTCTTGGTCGCCGGGCTCGGCTACTGGATCGCCCGCTGAGCCGGTCGCTGAGCCACCGTTCTCGCAGGTCGGCGACCAGTTCATTCCCTATACTTCACGCGTTCCCGGCCCGGTCGGGTGAGAGAGGCACGCTCCCACACATCTCGAGGAGGTTCGATGCACGGCGTCTTGGCCCAGGAGAGTGGCCCGATCCGAGCGGTATTCGGGTCGTTCGAGAACACGTTCCTGTGGGTGATCATCGGCGTCTCGCTGATCGCCCTGCTGTTCGCCTACTACCTGGTGCGCGAGGTGCTCGGAGCTCCCGAGGGCACCGAGAAGATGAAGGAGATCGCGAAGGCGATCCAGGAGGGGGCGAACGCCTACCTCTCGCGCCAGTTCCGGACGCTGGCCGTCTTCGTCGGCCTCATCGCCGTGGTCCTGTTCTTCATCCTCCCGGTCACCGAAGGACGCGGTGCACTCGGAGTTCTCGATCCGAGCTCGGGCGCTCGCATCGCGTTCATCCTGGGCGCGGCTGTCTCAGCGCGACGACCGGCTACGTGGGGATGTGGCTCGCCGTCCGCGCGAACGTCCGCACCGCGAACGCCGCCCGCGAGTCGGGTCTGCGGCGCGCGGTGCGGATCGCCTTCCGCGCGGGCGGCGTGGCCGGGATGTTCACGGTGGGACTCGGCCTGTTCGGCGCCACGGTGATCCTGCTCATCTACAAGCAGGACGCCACGAGCGTGCTGGTGGGCTTCGGGTTCGGCGGCGCCCTGCTCGCGATGTTCATGCGGGTGGGCGGCGGCATCTTCACGAAGGCCGCCGACGTGGGCGCCGACCTGGTCGGCAAGGTCGAGCAGGGCATCCCCGAGGACGATCCGCGGAACGCCGCGACGATCGCCGACAACGTCGGCGACAACGTCGGCGACTGCGCGGGCATGGCGGCGGACCTGTTCGAGTCCTACGAGGTCACGCTGGTCGCCTCGTTGATCCTGGGCGCGGCCGCGTACAGCGGCTCGCTCGATCGGCGCGATCGCCGGCGTGATGTTCCCGCTGTTCATGCGCGCCGTGGGCGTGATCACCTCGATCATCGGCATCCTGGCCGTCGCGCCGCGCAGCGAGGAAGAGCACGGGCATGAAGGCGATCAACCGCGGGTTCTTCATCTCGGCGGTGATCTCCGCCGCGGCCGTGTTCGTGATCTCGAACTCCTACATGGACACCTGGAAGCCGGGCTTCGCCGTGGCGTTCGGGCTGATCCTGGCGAGCGGTCATCCAGGTGCTCACGCAGCACTTCACCGACACGAAGCACCGGCCCGTGCAGGAGATCGCGGAGTCCACGGTCACCGGAGCGGCCACGACGATCCTGGCGGGCTTCTCCGTCGGGCTCGAGTCCACCGTGTGGTCGATCGTCGTGATCGCCGGGGCCATCATGGCCGCGTTCCTGCTGGGTCGACTCGAACGCCGAGCGCCTGTACTTCATCGCGCTCACCGGCATGGGCATGCTGACCACGGTCGGCGTCGTCGTGTCGATGGACACGTACGGGCCCATCTCGGACAACGCGCAGGGCATCGCGGAGATGTCCGGGGAGTTCGAGGGCCGACCGGCCGAGATCCTGGGCGGCCTGGACGCCATCGGGAACTCCACGAAGGCCATCACGAAGGGCATCGCGATCGCGACCGCGGTCATCGCGGCGACGTCGCTGTTCGGTTCGTTCGAGGAGGCGCTGCGCGGCGCGGGCTTCAACTTCATCGGCATCCGCGTCGACCGACCCGGACGTGCTCGTCGGGCTGCTGCTCGGCGGGTCGGTCGCGTTCCTGTTCTCGTCGCTCGCGATCCGCGCGGTCGGGCCGGGCCGCCGCGCAGGTCGTGGTCGAGGTGCGGAACCAGTTCCGCGACCACCCCGGGATCATGGATCTACTCGGAGAAGCCGGACTACGGCGCGCGTCGTGGACATCTGCACCAAGACGTCGCTCCGTGAGCTGATGACGCCGGGCCTGCTGGCGGTGCTCTCGCCCATCATCGCCGGCTTCCTGCTGAAGGGCGAGGCGCTCGGGGCGTTCCTGGCCGGCGCGATCCTCACGGGCCAGCTGCTGGCCGTGATGCTGTCGAACTCGGGCGGCGCCTGGGACAACGCCAAGAAGTACATCGAGGAAGGGCACTTCGGGGGCAAGGGCAGCGACGCGCACAAGGCGGCCGTCATCGGCGACACGGTGGGCGACCCGTTCAAGGACACGGCCGGCCCGGCCCTCAACCCGCTGATCAAGGTCATGAACCTGGTGGCGCTGTTGATCGCCCCGCTCGTGGTCACGCACGCGACGGACGTCGCGTTCCGGATCGCGGTCGCCGCCGTGTGCATCGTCATCCTCGGCGTGATCGATCTACATCTCGAAGACGCGCAAGTCCGAGCTCGAGGACGTGGTCCGGCAGGCCGATGCGGCCTCGTTGACCGCCTCATAACGCCGGAGCATGGGTGTCTTCCGTCGTTTCTTCGACCGGCTGAAGGAGAGCGACGAGGCTCGCCTCTCGGCGGAGATCCGCGGCTGGGCGGAGAAGGTGCCGGGGACCACCCGGATCGCGGACGCGCCGCTCCGGGAGCCGGTGAAGCTCGCCGGCGTGGTCCGGCGGATCACGGTCTTCCCCGTCGAGGGACAGGAGACGCTCGAGGCGCTGCTCTACGACGGAACGGGCGACGCGAACATCGTGTTCATGGGGCGGCGCGGGATCCAGGGGATGACGCTGGGGACGAAGGTCGTCGTCGAAGGCGTGCTGGGGGACAAGCGCGGCGAGGTCCGCATGGTGAACCCCCGGTTCGAGTTCGCGTCGTAGTTCGCGTCACCCGTCGACCGGCGCGGCGCGCAGCACCCAGCGGTACCCCACGCCCGGCTCGGTCACGATGATCGTGGGGCGGGTGTGTTCGCGTTCGATCTTCTTCCGCAGCTGGCTCACGAAGACGCGGAGCACGTCCACGTCGTCCGCGTAGCCCTCGCCCCACACGTGCGTGAGCAGCCATCCGTGGGTCAGGAGCTTTCCCGGATGGCCGGCGAACGCCTCGAGCAACGCCCACTCCGTCTTCGTGAGGCGCACACCCTCGCCGTCGCGCACGACCCGGTGTGACGCCAGGTCGATCTCGAGACCGTCGGAGCGGAACCGCGGCGCGACCTGCGCGCTCCGGTCCTCGCTGCGGCGGAGCAACGCGCGGATGCGGGCGAGCAGCTCGTCGATCCCGAACGGCTTGGTCTGGTAGTCGTCGGCGCCGAGGTCGAGCGCCTCGACCTTGTCGCCCTCGTCCTCCCGGACCGAGAGCACGATGACGGGCGTCGCCGACCACGTCCGGAGCCGCCGGCAGACCTCGAACCCGTCGATACCCGGGAGGTTCAGGTCGAGGACGACGAGGTCGGGCGCGAAGCGTCTCCGCGAGCAGCAGCGCCCCCTCGCCATCGACGGCGGTCTCGACCTCGTATCCCCTGGCCACGAGGGCACGGTTGAGCGCCTTGCGGATCTGCGCCTCGTCGTCGACGACGAGGATCCGTTCCTTCCTCAGTCCGCACCTCCATCCGCGGATGGAAGCGTGAACGAGAACGTGGCGCCGCCGCCGGGCGTGTCCTCGATCCAGATGTCCCCGTCGAGCAACGTGACGAACCCCTTGCAGATCGCGAGGCCCAGCCCGGAGCCCAGACGCGGGTTGCGGTCGTCCATCCGGTAGAAAGGATAGAAGAGCTGTTCCCGCGCGGCGGGAGAGACGCCGGGTCCGTGGTCGATCACGCGGACCGCCACCAGGCTGTTCGAACGGCGCACGTCGACCTCGATCGTGGCGGGCTTCCCGTCGTCGACGGCCGTTGGCCGCGTTCTCCAGGAGGTTGCTCATGACCCGATCCAGGAACACGGGATCGGCTCGCACCAAGCGCCGCCTCCGGAGCGATCCGCACGGTCGACCTCGACGTCGCTCGTGCTGGCGCCGCAGCCGGTCGACCGATTCCGTCACCGTCTCGGCCAGGTCCACCGTCTGCGGCCGGGCCCGGAGCAAGCCCGCCTGGATCCTCGACATGTCGAGCAGGTTGGCGATCAACGCGTTCAGCCGGTCGGTCTCGCCGTCGATCGCCTCGAGCGCCTCGCGCCGGTCGATCGCCGTCGTTCCCGGGGCCTCGTCGAGCAGGTCGGTCACCGACGCCTTGATCGCGGCGAGCGGGCTGCGGAGGTCGTGCGACACCGCGGCGAGCAGCGAGCGGCGCACGCTCTCGGTCTGCCGGTAGACCTCGGCCTCCGTCGCGGAGCGCAGGAGCCGGTCGCGCTCGAGCACCAGCGCGAGCTGGTCGCAGAACGCGCGGAGGACGCGGCTCTCCGCGGGCGTGAGCGGCGGCCGGTCGCCCCTCAGCACGACGAGCCCGAGCATCCGCCCGCCCACGGACAGCGGGAGCCGTTCGGGCGGCCGCTCCGGTGATCGCGGATCCCACGTCGCCGACACCGATCCCGGCGGTCCGCCGACGGTCACCTGCTGGACCAGGCCGCGCACGTCATCGGTCTGCTCGACGAACAGCGCCGCCGGCCTGGTAGCCGAACGCCTGCTTCACCGTGAGCAGGGCGACCTCGTACGTGTCCTCGGCCCGGAACGCGGGTCGTCAGCTCGCGGCTGAGCTCCTGGATCGTGCGGAGCTCGGCTTCGCGAGCTTCCGCCGTCCGGGCTCGTTCGGCCGCACGCGCCAGGAGCTCCGAGATGAGGACCGAGAGCGCCAGGAACACGAACAGCACCACCACGTACTCCGGGCGGGCGATCGTCGATCGGCCGTACGGCGGCAGGAAGAAGTAGTTGAAGCAGAGGAACCCGAGCACCGACGCGGCGATCCCGGGACCGAGGCTGCCGGTCGCCGCGGCGGCCACCACGACCGCGAGGAACGCGAACCCCTTGCTCAGCGGCGTGATGTTGTCGCGGAACGGGAGGAACGCGATCGTGACGAGCGCCGTGCCGGCGATGGCGATGACGTAGCCGGCGATCCGAAGGTTCGGACTCGTCCTCGCGAGTCGCGCAAGGACGCGGATCCCGTGACCGCGGAGATCGGTCTGGTTCCCGAAGCGTCGCGCGCTCGTCCATCAAGTCGAGGATACGCTCGTGTTCGTCGGCGCATACCCCTGAGCCGAAGGCCTTACGACACCCATAGGTCCCAGCCTTCGCCCTTATGGGTTCCTCATACGCAAGGCATATGCGTCGACGCATGGGCATCGATCTGACTGATGGTGATCCTCGTTGATCGGGTTCTATCGTCTTCGCCGCCGTCTCGTCGCATGGCTGGACCGGATATGAGCGTCGCCGACGTCCTCGAGCTGATCATCTCGGTCGCCATGCTCGTCTACCTGACTATCGCGCTGGTCCGGCCGGAGAGGTTCTGACATGCCGACGATCGTCGTCTACCTGTCATCCTGACGTCGCTCACGCCCGCCGCTCGGCGCGTACATGTACCGCGTCTACACGTCGGAGCGGATCGGCCGGGTCGAGGGCGTCATCTACCGGCTGATCGGCGTCGACCCGAAGGCCGAGCAGACCTGGCGGCGGTACGCCGCCGCGTGCCTGTGGTTCAGCGCGATCGGCACGGTGCTCATCTACGTCGCTGATGCGCGCTGCAGGCGCACCTGCCCGCTGAACCCGGTCGGCCTCGGCGCCGTGAACCAGTACGTCTCGTTCAACACGGCCACCAGCTTCGCCACCAACACGAACTGGCAGGCCTACGGCGGCGAGACGACCATGACCTACCTCACCCAGATGCTCGCGCTGACGTTCCAGAACTTCGTGTCGGCGGCCGTCGGGCATGGCCGTGCTGGTCGCGCTGATCCGCGGCTTCACCCGCTCCAAGACCGAGCGAGCTCGGCAACTTCTGGCGCGACCGGTCCGCGGCGTCGTCTACATCCTGCTGCCGCTCGCGGTCGATCGTCGCCGTCGTGCTGATCACGCAGGGCGTGGTGCAGACGTTCACGGGCTAACGCGCGTCGTCACACGGCGATCGCAGGGGTTCGAAGCAGACGATCGCCGCGCGGGCCCGTCGCGTCCCAGATCGCGATCAAGCAGCTCGGCACGAACGGCGGCGGGTTCTTCAACGTGAACTCGGCGCATCCGTTCGAGGGCGGCAGCGCCGCTCGGCAACTTCGTCGAGATGCTCTGCGATCCTGCTGATCCCCGCCGCCCTCACGTACACGTTCGGCAAGATGGTCGGCAACGTCCGCGCAGGGCTGGGCGCATCTTCGCGGCGATGATGGTCCTGTTCGTCGCCGGCCTCTGCGCTCGACGGTCCCGCAGGAGCACACCGCGACGCAGGCGATGCAGCGTCGCGGGCATCTCCGCGTCGGCGCCGAACCTGGAGGGCAAGGAGGTCCGCTACGGGCCCGACGAGTCGTCGCTGTGGGCGGTCGCGACGACCGACGCGTCGAACGGCAGCGTCAACTCGATGCACGACTCGTACAAGGCGCTCGGCGTGCGTCGCGCCGATGTTCAACATCGGCGTCGGCGAGGTCGATCTGGGGCGGCGTCGGGAGCGGCCTGTACGGGATGATCTTCTACGTCATCATCGCCGTGTTCATCGGCGGGCTGATGGTCGGCCGGACGCCCGAGTACCTCGGGAAGAAGATCGGCGCCCGCGAGGTGAAGCTGTCGGCGATCGCCGTCCTGGTGCCGTTCCTGGTCGTCCTCGTGTTCACCGGCGGTCGCGGCCGTGGTACCCGCAGGCCTGGACGCCGCGGCTGAACGCGGGACCCCACGGCTTCAGCGAGATCCTCTACGCGTTCCTGTCGCAGGGGAACAACAACGGCTCGGCGTTCGCCGGGCTCACGGCGAGCGGACCGTTCTACGCGATCGCCGGCGGCATCGCGATGCTGTCGTCCGGTTCGTCCCGATGCTCGCGGCGCTCGCGCTCGCCGGCATCGCTGGCGAAGGAGGGCACCGTGCCGGTGACGGCCGGGACGCTCCGACCGACACGCCGCTGTTCGTCGGCCTGCTGGTCGGCGTGATCGTGATCATCGGCGCGCTGACGTTCTTCCCGGCGCTCGCGCTCGGGCCGATCGTCGAGGGACTATCCAAGGAGGCTGTTCTGACGCGATGAGCATGCAGACGAAGACTCCCGACGCCACGGCCCCGAAGACGGGCAGCCGCACGGCGCCGCGAAGGCGCGGCCGCTGTTCGACGGGCCGATCGTCCGCCGGGCGATCGTGGACAGCTTCCGTCAAGCTGAACCCGCGCACGCTGATGAAGAACCCGGTGATCTTCGTGGTCGAGGTCGTCTCCGTCGTCGTGACCATCCGGATCGTCGCGCGACATCGTCGAGCGGCGGCACCGGATCGCGTTCGACACGGCGATCGCGATCTGGCTGTGGTTCACGGTGCTGTTCGCGAACTTCGCCGAGGCGATGGCCGAGGGGCGGGGCAAGGCGCAGGCGGACGCGCTCCGCAAGACGCGGGCCGACCTGGTCGCCCGCCGGCTGCAGTGCCGACGGCACGCGAGGAGACGGTGCCCGCGTCGCAGCTGCGAGGCCGGCGACGTGGTGCATGGTGACCGCCGGCGAGCTGATCCCCGGCGACGGCGACATCGTCGAGGGCATCGCCTCCGTCGACGAGTCGGCCATCACCGGCGAGTCGGCGCCGGTGATCCGCGAGTCGGGCGGCGACCGCTCGGCGGTCACCGGCGGGCACGAAGGTGCTGTCCGACTGGATCAAGGTCCGCATCACGGCCGAGCCCGGGCGAGTCGTTCCTCGACCGCATGATCGCGCTCGTCGAGGGCGCCGAGCGGCAGAAGACGCCGAACGAGATCGCGCTGTCGATCCTGCTCGCGAAGTTCACGATCATCTTCCTGATCGTGTGCGTCGCCGCTGCAGCCGTTCGCGATCTACGCGGGCAGCCGCGTGACCGACGCGGTGCTGATCGCGCTGCTCGTCTGCCTGATCCCGACGACGATCGGCGGGCTGCTGTCGGCGATCGGCATCGCCGGCATGGACCGGCTGGTGCAGCACAACGTGCTCGCGATGAGCGGTCGGGCGGTCGAGGCGGCCGGCGACGTCGTCGACGCTGCTGCTCGACAAGACCGGCACGATCACGCTCGGCAACCGCCAGGCGGTCGCGTTCCTCCCGGCGCCCGGCGTCGACGAGGGGGAGCTGGCCGAGGCCGCGCAGTTCGCGTCGCTCGCCGACGAGACGCCCGAGGGCCGGTCGATCGTCGTGCTGGCGAAGGAGCGGTACGGCATCCGCGAGCGCGAGCTGCTCGAGACGCACGCGCAGTTCGTCCCGTTCACGGCGCAGACCCGCATGAGCGGCGTCGACCTGCGACGGCACGCGAGATCCGCAAGGGCGCGGTCGACGCGATCGTCGGCGTGGGCCGGGCGACGAGCATGCCGCTCCGGAGCTGACGCCGATCGTCGAGCGGATCGCTCGCGCGGGCGGCACGCCGCTCGCCGTGTCGACGGAGGACCGCCAGCTCCTGGGCGTCATCGAGCTGAAGGACATCGTCAAGGAGGGCCTGCGTCGAGCGCTTCGACGCAGCTGCGGACGATGGGCATCCGCACGGTGATGATCACCGGCGACAACCCGCTCACCGCCGCCGCGATCGCCGCAGGAGGCCGGCGTCGACGACTTCCTCGCCGAGGCGACGCCCGGAGACGAAGATGGCGCTGATCAAGCGCGAGCAGGCAGGGCGGCAAGCTCGTCGCGATGACCGGCGACGGCACGAACGACGCGCCCGCGCTCGCCCAGGCCGACGTCGGCGTGGCGATGAACACCGGCACGCCCGCGGCCAAGGAGGCCGGCAACATGGTCGACCTCGACTCGAACCCGACGAAGCTGATGGAGATCGTCGAGATCGGCAAGCAGCTGCTGATCACGCGCGGCGCGCTGACGACGTTCTCGATCGCGAACGACGTCGCGAAGTACTTCGCGATCATCCCGGCGATGTTCGTCGGCGACGCTATCCCGGCGCTCGACCAGCTCAACATCATGCGCCTGCAGACGCCGCGAGTCGGCGATCCTGTCGGCGGTCATCTTCAACGCGCTCATCATCGTCGCGCTGGTGCCGCTGGCGCTGCGCGGCGTGCGGTACCGGCCGGTCGGCGCCGGCGGCGCTGCTGCGCCGGAACCTGCTGATCTACGGCGCTCGGCGGGATCATCGCGCCGTTCATCGGCATCAAGCTGATCGACATGCTCCTCGCGGCGGTGCATTTCCCATGATGAGAGACATCGCGCATCCGCGCGATCATCGCCACCGTCGTCCTGGCCGTCCTGACCGGCGCTCGTCTACCCGGTCGTGATGACCGGCGTCGCCCAGGTCGCGCTCAAGGGCAAGGCCGACGGTTCGCTCGTCGAGCGTGGACGGGAAGGCCGTCGGCAGCTCGCTGATCGGCCAGCAGTGGAAGGGCGACCAGTGGTTCTACGGCCGGCCGTCCGCCGATCGACTACGACGCGTCGACGTCCTCGGGACGAACCTCGGGCCGACTCGAACGGACCTCGCTCGGGCGATCAAGGAGCAGGGCCGCGGCCATCATCAAGCTCGAAGGTCCGTACAACCCCGGGCTCACCGTCGCGACGATCCCCGTCGACCTGCTGACGTCGTCGGCGAGCGGGCTGGACCCCGACATCAGCGAGGCGGCCGCGATGTTCCAGGCGCCGCGGATCGCCGGCCGTCGCCGGGCTCACCGAGGATGCCGTCCGGCAACTCGTCGAGGACCACGTCCAGGGCAGGAGCTCGGGTTCCTCGGCGAGCCGCGCGTGAACGTGCTGGAGCTCAACCTCGCGTTGGAGCACTTGGCGGTCGCAGTGATCGACGTGGCCGTCCGCGATCAGGATGGTCGTCGTGCTGGGCCGGGACGGCTGGACGTCGACGGCCCTGCACGTTGCGCGTGCCGCCGGCCGGGGTACGCCCCTCCTATGCTGGCGCTCGGGTACCCGGTGAGTCAGCACCAGCAGGCGTTCGTCGCCCGAGCGATCGACGAAGCGTTCGAAGCGCGCGTCCACCTCGACGCACTGATCGTCGCCCGGCTCGACGAGCTTGCCACGCTCGTCGGCGCCGCTGACGACGTCACGATCGTGGCGGCCGGGCGCGATGGGCGTCGCATCGGAACGGTCCTCGCCCGCCTACCCTCCTAGGCTCGCGAGATCCGTACGCGATCGTGCGCGGCGTCGTGCCCGTGCCGCCCGTCAACGCCTCACGTTCCAGAAGGTCTCGCCGAACGCGACCCGAGGGACAGAGTTTCCTGATCGCCGAGGGGCGCTCCGAGGGGGCGTCTCTCGGCGAGGTACCGGGCGGCGAACTTCCCACGCCGGCGCACGGATGGGGCGCTCACGCCCGACTTCCGAGGCGTGTTGGAGACCGACGACGGCGCGACGATCATGGTCGCCTGGAGCGGGTTGGCGCGTACCGGTCCCGATGGGACGCGTGAGCTCGTCGGCAGCGTCACCCATACGACCGACGGCGAGCGCTACCGGTGGCTCAACGACCGTGTGGGCGCCGTTTCCGGCGAGGTCCGCGCCCGCGTCGTGGGCGGGGGCTTCGACGTGGTGATCGACGTCGCCGAGCTGGTGTGGGAGCCGGCGACCTGAGCGAGGGGTAACGGTTAGGCTCTTGCGCCGTGACCGATACGGAACTCCTCGCCTCGCCAGAAGACCTGCAGCTCGTCGAGCGACTCCGCGCCGGGGACGAGGACGCGTTCATGATGCTCGTGGAGCAGCACCAGGCGATGATGCTCCGGTCGCCCGGATGTACGTGTCGTCGCAGGCCGTCGCCGAAGAGGTCGTGCAGGACGCGTGGCTCGGGGTTGCAAGGGACTCGACAAGTTCGAGGGCCGATCGTCGCTCAGGACGTGGATGTACCCGTCTCGCGAACATCGCCAAGACGCGGGGGCAGCGCGAAGGACGGAGCCAGCCGTTCTCGTCGCTGATCATCCGGACGCGGGTCGCACGGTGCCGGAGTCGTGGTTCCACGGGGCCGGTGACAAGTGGCCCGGCGGGTGGTCGACGTTCCCGAACGACTGGCGCGGCCTCCCCGAGGACCGACTGCTGGCGCCGGAGACGTCCGCGTCGTCGGTGAGGCGATCGACGGACTTCCGCCCGTCCAGGCCGAGGTGATCCGGCTGCGCGATGTCCTGGGGTGGACGTCCGAGGACGTGCGTAACGTTCTCGATCTTTCCGAGACCAATCAGCGGGTGCTGTTGCATCGAGCTCGATCGCGCGTCCGTCGCGCGGTCGACGAGTACCTGGAGAAGGGGCAGTTGGCGTGAGCACCGACGGGTTGACGTGCAAGGAGGTGGTCGAGATCGTGACCGACTACCTCGAGGGTGCTCTGTCCCGTGAAGATCGAGCACGGTTCGACGAGCACCTCGCCGCCTGCGATGGCTGCACCCACGCCGTGGAGCAGATGCGCGAGACGATCCGCCTGAGCGGCATGGTGACGGAGGAACAGGTCCCCGAGCCGCAGCTCGAACGCCTCCGGCACGCGTTCCGCGACTGGAGGGCCGCTGAGTAAGCGTCCGTGTTCGCGTCGCTGAACGCCGGGTTATCATCGCCCGTCTCAAAGGAAGGAGGCCTGGATGTACGGCACCATCGCGAAGGTTCGGGTGAAGCCGGAGAACCGAGAGAAGCTTCGGCAGGTAGTCACACAAGGAGACCAGTCGACCGTCGATGGATACGTCACGTCCTACGTGCTGTGGGAGAACGAGGGCGATGGTGGATGGCTCTTCGCGGTATTCAAGGACAGGGCGACGTACGAGAAGAACGCCGACGACCCCGCGCAGCACGAGCGGTACGTGGCGTATCGAGCGTTGATGGAAGACGAACCCCAGTGGCACGACGGGAGAGATCGAGCAGTCCTGACTTCGGTTTGAGTCGAGCGAGGCCACGACCTGAAACACTCGTGGCCATCGTCGGGTGGTGCATCGGAGCGATGATGACGACCCCGACCCAGTGATTCCGGATGACGGCTCCCCACCGCGAAGATCGGCAACCGGATCGACCTCGGAGCCGCCGATCGTGGTGCTCAGGCGAGGTCGCGTCTGCGGAACAGCCACGCGCCCCCGGCGAACAGCATCGCGCTGACAGCCAACGGCAGGATGAACGCGAGGGCTCCGAACCCGGACCTCAACGGATCGCCTTCGATCAGCCAGTTCCACGGCATGAGGTCGCGGACGACGCGCAGCGGCGCCACCTCCTCAGCGAGCCCCTGGACGACGAATCCGATCACCGCGATGGCTGTGGAAACCCCCATGGCCACCGCTCTGTTGCCCGTCGCCGCGCCGATGGCGAACGTGAGCGCCCGAACGTGAGAGCTGCCAGGGCGCTGGCGATGACGGCGGCCACGAGGCGGTCAGTGGGGAGACCGTCCGCGAGCTTGGTCGCCGGGGCGAGCAGCAGCAGGACGGCGATCGAAACGGCGGTCAGGCAGGCGAGCATCACGACCATCGCGGCCGCGCGTTCGACGGCGACCCGGACGCGGCCGATCGGGTTGGCCAGGAGGAGCTCCAGCATCCCTCCCGCCTCGTCCCCCGCCACCGTCCACCCCGCGACGCCGATCGTGAAGACGAGCAGCGTGATCGGAAGCACGTTGGCGATGTACTGGCTGTTGAGGTAGCCCACGGGCGAGGTGATCAAGGTCTGCGGGTCGAGCCCGAGCGCGGCTTGGATTCCCGGCGAGAGCTTGGCGAACGTCTTGTCCAGCGAGGCGTTGTCCTGGACCGTGGGGTAGGCGATGGCGATGAGCGCCGCCAGACCCGCCAGGCCCACCGACCACCAGATGAGACCGGTGCGCCGCCGTCGGATGGCCTGGACCAGGACCGTCGGCTTCATGCGTCCTCCTCGGGGGCGTAGAGCGAGACGAACAGATCCTCCAGGTCGTCCGAGGCGCTGCGGACGTGCAGCAGCCCCGGGTGGTCAGCGGCCGCGCGCATCGCGGGACCCGCCGGGCCATCGATGACGATGGACACCGTGTTCCCGACCACGTCCGCGGCGACGACCCCCGGGACGTCCGCGAACAGGGAGTCCGGTATCGGGCTCGCGTAGTGCAGCTCGAGGTGTTGACGCGCGTGCTCCAGCAGCTCGTCGACCGTCGAGACGGTCACCAGGCGCCCGGCGCGGATCGATGGCCACGCGCGTCGCGACGACCTCCACCTCCGGAAGGACGTGTGAGGACAGGAGCACGGTCGCCCCGCGATCCTGCGCCTCGGTCACCATCGTGCGGAACTCCCGCTGGATCAGCGGGTCCAACCCGCCGGTGGGCTCGTCGAGGACGAGGACGTCGGGGTCGTGCATGAACGCCTGCACCAGGGCCACCTTCTGCCGGTTCCCTTTCGACAGGGTGCCGAAGCTGCGGTCGGTCTCCAGATGCAGACGGTCGGCGAGCGCACGCACCCGATCGGGATCGACGTCGCCCCGCACCGTGGCGAACCACCGGAACAACTCCCGTGGCGTCATGCGCGGATCGACACGGAAGTCGCCCGGGATGTAGCCGATCCGGCGGCGCAGCGCGATGTCCTCGCCGGGCCAACGCCCCAGGACGGCACAACTTCCCGACGTCGGGGACAGGAAGCCCATCAGCGTGCGGATCGTCGTCGTCTTCCCCGCGCCGTTCGGCCCGAGGAAGCCCAACACCTCGCCCGGCGCGACGCTGAGGCTCAATCCGGAGACGGCCGTCAGCGAGCCGTATCGCTTCGTCAGGTCCTCGAACGCGATGGGTGCGGTCAGGGTCATCGGGCCGTGGATCACATCCGAGATCATTCTATCGGGCCTCGGCAAAAAAAAAAAAAAAAAAAAAAAAAAAAAAAAAAAAAAAAAAAAAAAAAAAAAAAAAAAAAGTTTTCGGGCGTTACTTCGAGGTCGGGGCTGAACAGCGGGTCGACAAGCCTGGCTCGACCCGCCACTTGACGCACCGCAGGGGTGCGGGAGCGATGATTGGTGAGTCCTCAGATCGATGGAAGAGGTGTCGGAGACATGCAGTCGCAGAACTTCCCACGGCCGCGCTTCAGCCGGGGTCAAGAGCGTGCCGACGACGGATCGTCGGAACACGTCGCCCCGAACTTCGCGAGAGGTCAGATGAAGACGAAGACCTTGGGGCCGCCACACAAGGGCCAATTCGCGACGGGCCAAGAACGAGAACTCCATCACCCGGAATACGACTACGAGGGGAGATTCAGCCGGGGACAGGAGACACATCCGGGTTACGCGCTTTGATGCATCCTCGGATCGTTGACGACCGTTCGCGTCGAGCGCTGGCCAGTTGGGATGACGAGCACCGGGACGGAAGAGAATCGTCGAACCTTCCGAACCACCCCTCCCAGGAACAACTCGCTCATCAGGGAACGCCGACGACAGCCGACGATGATCAAGCCGGCGTGCTCGGCGGCGGCGGTGTCGACGATGATCCGTCCCACCTCGCCTGGGCGACCTACGGCCTCGACGCCTCGCGCTCGTATCCCTTCCGATACCAGGGGTCGGACGACGCCGTTCAGGATGCGCTTCGCGGTTTCCCGCCCCTCATCGAACGCCGTATCCGAGCCGAGTAGCCACTCGCCTCCTTCGCCGAGGAGGCATTCCCGGACGTGGAAGGCGATGACATCCGCATCAAGAGGGCCCGCCAGTCGCGTGAGGAGATCGAGCTTCTCTCTCGCTGAGCGTTCCCCCGAGAGGGCCAGGAGGATCGTCTTGAGCCTTGAACCGTCGAAGGACGCGATTGCGGAGCGGTGTCGTTCACTCCGGAGGCCCTCTCAACGGTATCGCGCCGCTCGATCGAACCAAAGATGGTCCTTCCGCTCGGGCGTTGACTACATTTTTGCTCGTCACGTTGACAGTTTCGGCACGCACCGCGGGGGCGCGTCAAGACAAAGCAGACGTCGGGAGGTTCACCATGAAGGTTGATCCGTTCGAGACCCGGCTCACCGAGCTCGATGCGGCATGTCTGGAGATGAGTGAGCGCCTCGAGGTTCTTCGGATGGCGCTCGTCGAGATCCGCCATCTTCGCGAACAAGGACGATCGTGTCGGACATCGTCGCATCCGGACCCGGTGTGCCCGCTCGGAAGGAGGTCCGAGGTTCGTGGGCTCGACCGAACGAGGCTCTGCATGGATATCGGATGCAGGTGGTCAGGACCATGGTCGATCACGAGGGGATGAGCATCGCCGACGCCGCCCGTGTCACCGGGAATGCACGGCAGGTCGTTTCGCGTCTCTACCACCGAGGAACCACATGAAGCGTGCTTCGGGAGTGGCCCTCATCCAGAGGCCCCGTTGCTCCTCCCGGCCGTCCGCCCTTCCCCACCATCCTCGCAACGGCGCGTCCTCGTCGTCGGCATCCCAATGCGTTTCGCCGTCGCTTCTGCCCAGGAGCGGCGCACGGGCCGGTGTGATCTTGCCAACGGCTCGGGCCGGATCAGATGGTGCGACGCGAGCGCGTGCGCCGCCTCCGGAAGCCCTTCGTATCCAGCGAGCAGCTGCTCGGCCTCTTCGATCCGTCCCTGCAGCACGCGCAGTGGGGCCAGCTTCGCGGCCGGGTGCACGCATAAGGGAGGTTCGGCCTCGAGGTTCACATCGATATGGTGGCGTTGGCGCCCCGGCCCGCCCCATCAACCCTCTAGATGAGAGGTGGCGGTTCTTCGGGCGGCGCCTCGACCTCGGCTGCACTTCCACGGAAGGCGAACGTCACGGATCCAACATCCGCAGGATCGGTGAGGACGGTCGCTCGATCGCCGACCTGCAAGGACGGTATCGGCCTGCGGGAAGATGAGCTGGTCGTTGCGGCGGATGCTCAAGACGAGCGTGCTCGGCGGGAACCCCGCAGCCGCGAGGGTCCTTCCCAGTTGGGGTGACGACTCGTCAACGACCTCCTCGATGAGTGTGGCGCCCGTGGTCACGCGGGCGAAATGGCGATAGTTGGATTCGAGGGCCGTCTGATACGCGCGTAAGACGTCATCGAGACCGAGCACTCCGACGACGCGTTTCCGATCGTCGAGCACCGGCACCCACATCGCTCCGCTCTCGACGATCGCTTCCGCGGCGGCGTCCATCGTTGCGCGTTGCGGGTACGACCGGCCACGCTCGATCGGCGAACTCACCGACGGCCGTCTCGTCGTCCTTCCCGGAGAGCATCTCCATCGTCACCGCCCCGCGGTAGACACCCTCTCCCTCGACGACCGCCGCTACGGGACGGTTCGTAGACGTCAGGGAGCGCACGGACTCGCCCACCGTGTCTCCAACCTCGAGAAGGACGCGAGGCGGCCGCATGCCGTCGGTGACTGGAACCGATGACAGGAGCGGCATCCCTGCCTGCAGCTTGCTCGCTGACGATTCCGTTCGATCCTTCAGCTGGCTCGTGTAGATGGTGTTGTCACCCACGACGAGCACCGCGACACCCACCGCCAGCATCGCTGGGGCAAGCAGTTCGAGACTCCCCGTCATCTCGGCAACCATGAGCATGACGGCGATCGGGGCATGTGCGATCGCGCCGAAGGACGCCATCATGCCGACGACGACGAACGGTGCGGGAGAGAGCGGCACGCCCGGCGCGATCGGAGCGAGCAATCGCCAGACGGACGCCCCGAGGAATGCGCCGATCATCATCCCGGGACCGAAGATGCCCCCAGAGCCTCCCGACCCGATCGAGAGCGAAGTCGCGAGGATCTTGGCGAAGGGCAGGGCGAGGACGATCCAGAGCGGGATCCCCAGTAGCTGGGAGTTCATCGCCTGCTGCACCCATCCGTATCCGGTTCCGAGGACGGCAGGGATGGCAAGACCGATGAGGCCGACCAGCACGCCGGCGACAGCGGGCTTCACCATCCGGCTGCCGGGGGCTCGCATCGACAGATGAGTGATGCCGTAGAAGCTCTTCGCGTAGAGGAGGCCGATCAAGCCGGAGAGGAGGCCGATGAGCGCGAAGTAGCCGAGTTGGATCGGATGATCGAAGTGGTAGCCACGGAGGAACCCGAAGATGGGCGTGAATCCTTCGACCGCGCCGAAGATGGCGAATCCGATGATCGATGCGATGACCGACGGGATCAGGGCATCCACCTCGAAGTCGCTCCGATACAGGATCTCCGCTCCGAGGACCGCGCCCCCCAACGGAGCCCGGAAGATCGCGCCGATACCGGAACCGATGCCGACGGCGACCGCGATACGCGCGTCCGCGGGTGTGAGGTCGAGCTGACGAGCGAGCATCGACCCGAAGCCCGCGCTGATCTGCGCGGTAGGACCCTCCCGCCCTGCCGATCCGCCCGAGCCGATCGTGACCGCCGACGCCACGATCTTGATCAGTGATACGCGACCACGGATACCTTCGGATTGTGATGGACCGCCTCGATCGCCGCGTCCGTGCCGTGACCTTCGGCTTCCGGCGCGAACCCGAAGACGAGCACACCGGAGATCAAGCCGCCGAGGCCGACGACCAACGGTATGGCCCAGGGACGCGTGAACCCTGCGGACCCGATCCCCGCCCCCTCACCGAGCGGTGACGGAGGTTGATATCCGCCGAGGCCGACGAGGAAGAGTCTGGTTGCCAACCGAAGGGCCTCCGTGAACGCGATGGCCCCGAGCCCGGCAACCGCGCCGATGAGGAGGCCGAGGATGATCCACTTGCGGACGTATCCGGCCTTGCGGAGGCGAGAACCCAGATCGTCGACGAGCGTCCGTCCCGCTTTCATGGCACGAACCTAGCAGCAAGACCAGCTCCCTCTCGGCCATGCGGGCGACAGAGCCGATCGTCGGATCGTGCCGCAGATGTCACGCTCGTAAGGGTCTTGCAACATCCTTCGCGCATGCTGGCCCGATGGCTCGAACCGTCGCGCCGCCCTCGACTCCGACGCCCGCGCCCGTCGCCGAACGGAACGTAGGAGCCGGGATCGTCGTGGGGCTCCTCTGCGGAGCCGTTGCGATCGGCGTCGCGCAACTCGTCGCCGGGCTCATCGATCCGGGAGCCTCGCCGATCGTCGCCGTGGGAAGCGCCGCGATCGATGCCACGCCGGAGTGGCTGAAGAGCTTCGCGATCCGAACCTTCGGCTCGAACGATAAGACGGCGCTGCTTGCCGGGATCGGCGTGGTCCTCGCCATCGTCGCGTCGTTGATCGGCGTGGCCGCGGTTCGTCGGCCAGTGTGGGGATACGTGGGATTGGCAGGCTTCGGCCTCGTCGGTGTCATCGCCGCCGCGACCAGGCCCGAGGCTGCGCCGAAGGACGTGCTTCCGTCGGTGCTGGGCGCGGCCGCTGGAGCCTGGATGCTCTGGTGGTTCCTGCGAGCTTTCGCGGGAGCATCGACGGGCGGCGCGACGGAACGCTCGGTACCCGTGGGCATGGACAGGCGGCGGTTCTTCATGACGGGCGCGGCCGGTCTCGGCGCCGCCTTCGTCGCCGGCGGCGCGGGTCGGCTGCTCTCCCGCCGTTTCGAAGCCGACGCCTCGCGCGCCGCCGTTCATCTCCCGTCGGTGGGCGACGGCGGATCGCCACCGCCACCCGGAGCGGATCTGGGCGTGCCCGGCCTCTCCACATTCATCACGCCGAACGACGCGTTCTACCGCGTCGACACGGCGCTCCTGGTCCCGTCGGTCAAGGCCGAGGATTGGCAGCTCCGGATCCACGGGATGGTCCAGCGCGAGATGACGCTGACGTTCGATCAGCTGATGGCCCGGCCGCTGATCGAGCGGGACATCACGCTCACCTGCGTGTCGAACGAGGTCGGTGGTCGATACATCGGCAACGCCCGATGGTTGGGGGCTCCGCTGAAGGATCTCCTGGATGAGGTGGGAGTCGACCCGTCGTCGGACCAGCTGGTGTCGCGATCGATCGACGGATTCACTGCCGGCAGCCCGACGGCGACCGTCCGGGACGGCCGCGATGCGATGCTCGCTCTCGCCATGAACGGTGAGGCCCTCCCGATCGCGCACGGGTTCCCCGTGCGGATGATCGTGCCCGGACTCTACGGCTACGTCTCGGCGACGAAATGGATCACGGACATCGAGCTCACCACGTTCGACGCGTTCGACGCATATTGGGTGCGCCGTGGCTGGGCACAGCAAGCCGTGATCAAGACGGAGTCGCGGATCGACACGCCCACGTCGCGGACGCGCTTGGTCGCCGGCCGTGTGCCCGTCGCCGGAGTCGCCTGGGCGCAGCATCGAGGGATCCGGGCGGTGGAGCTTCGCGTCGATGAGGGACCGTGGATGCCGGCGAGACTGTCGGTCGAAGACACCGTCGATACCTGGCGGCAATGGCTGGTGATGTGGGACGCGACGGCGGGACAACACCTGCTCCAGGTGCGGGCGACCGACCGGACGGGAACCGTGCAAGCCGAAGCGACGGCTCCACCGTTCCCGGACGGCGCCACCGGTTACCACTCGATCGTCGTGCAGGTGAGCTGAGGTGCCGCTCGATCGTGTCAGTGCCGGTGTCTCGACGCCGATGCGACAAGATAGGTGGATGGGGATGACACGCGTGCTGGTCGTCGACGACGAACCGATGGTACGCGAGGTCCTGCAGCGATACCTCGAGCTCGAGGGTTACGAGGTTGCCGTCGCCGAGGACGGAGAGGCGGCGCTCACGAGCTTCATCGAGAACCGTCCCGATCTGGTCGTGCTCGACCTGATGCTGCCACGCATCGACGGTCTAGAGGTCTTCCGCCGCATGCGCGCCGACGCGCCAACCCCCGTCATCATGCTGACGGCCCGCGGCGAGGAGACCGACCGCGTGGTCGGGTTGGAGCTCGGGGCTGACGACTACGTCACGAAGCCGTTCTCGCCGCGGGAGGTCATCGCCCGTGTGCGCGCGGTCCTTCGGCGGACCGAACAGGACGGTTCGACGACCAACGTGCTCACGTTCGGTGATCTGCAGATCGATCGTGGCCGGCGAGCGTTGCTCGTCGGCGGAAACGACGTCCACCTCACCCGGAAGGAATTCGATCTGCTCGAGCACCTTGCCGCGAGCCCCGGCATGACGTTCACGCGACACGCGCTGCTGGAAGCCGTGTGGGACTTCGCGTGGGACGGCGACGCCGCAACGGTGACGGTCCACGTCCGCCGCCTCCGGGAGAAGATCGAGGCGGATCCCTCCGAACCTCGACACATCATCACGGTGTGGGGTGTGGGCTACCGGTTCGAGCCATGAAGGGCACGCTGCGCGCCGTTGCGCTCGTCGTGCTGATCGCCTCGGCGGGCGCATTCGCAGGCTTGGCTGTCGGCGCGATCATGGGGATGTCGTTCGGTGACCTCGCACACCTCGCCGTGCCGATCGCCGTCTCGACGGTGGTGACCGTCGGCACCGCGATCACCGCGAACGCCGCCTTGCGGAAGACGTCGTTGCGCTATCGGTTCGTCGTCGTCGCCGTGCTGGGGGCAGGGATCGCCTTGGCCAACCTGGCCGTGGTGGCGAGGTTGATGCTGGTGAGCGATCACGACATCGCGGTCGTGATGCTGCTGGTCGTGTTCGGGGCCGGGACGGCGGTGGCTCTGGCTATGGTGCTCGCGTCGAGTTCGACGAAGGCCGTGGATCGTCTGGTGGAGGGCGCCGGACGGATCGGCGACGGAGATCTCGGAACGCGGATCGGTGATCTGAACGCCGGACCCGAACTGGACGCGCTCGCGGGCTCGCTGGACGCCGCTGCGGATCGGCTCCGAATGGCCCGCGAGTCGGAGACGCAGGCCGAGCAGATGCGCCGCGACCTGATCGTGGCCGTCTCGCACGATCTGCGGACGCCGCTCGCCAGCTTGCGGGCGATGGTCGAAGCGATCGACGACGGGGTCGTGCAAGATCCATCGACGGTCCGTCGCTACGCCGGGGAGATGCGACGCTCGGTGGACCAATTGGTCACGATGGTGGATGACCTGTTCGAACTGACGCAGTTGGACGCCGGCGCCATCCGCGCCGAGACCACGCGCGCCAGCTTGGACGACGTGGTCCGATCGGCGTTGGCGGCGATCGAACCGACGGCGCAGCTGAAAGGGGTAGAGATCGTCGCCGATCTCGGGGCGGCGGTCGGGGCGACGTGTTCGCCGCGCCTCGTACGGGTCCTGCAGAACCTCCTGGTGAACGCGGTCCGTCACACGCCGTCCGACGGGACCATCCGGATCGAGGCCGTGAGCGGCGATCGCGTCCTGACGGTAGCCGTCGAAGATACGGGGGAAGGGATCGCCGCGGCCGACCTGGAGCGGGTCTTCGAGCCATTCTTCCGCGCCGACCGCGCTCGGAGCGGGACGGGAGCCGGATTGGGCCTCGCGCTCGCTCAACGGATCGTGACCGCGATGGGTGGATCGATCGAGGCGGAGAGCCGGCTCGATGTCGGTTCCCGCTTCGCCGTGGAGCTTCCCGCTTCCTGACGCCTCTCCCTCGAGAGTTTCGCGTCTCGCAAGGACCGCGTTATGGGCCCGTGAGATTGGTCGCCTAGCGTCAACCCGGTCCGATATGGGAGAAGAGGAGGCTCGGATGCGACGACGGGTGATGGTTTTCCTGGTGACGGCGATCATGTCGCTGGCGATCGCGCAGACCGCCTGGGCGGTGGGAGGGACGGTCACGATCAAGTACAACGCCGACACGGAGGTGTTCCACGGGAAGGTGCAGTCCCCGAACAGTGAGTGCCGCGTCGGTCGAGTGGTGAAGGTGTACAAAGTCACGGCGGATGGACGCCAGTTGCAGGGGAAGATGCGCTCCACAGACACGGGCGTGTGGAAAGTGTCGCTGATGC
Source organism: uncultured Actinomycetes bacterium (assembly GCA_963736335.1). Lineage (GTDB taxonomy): Bacteria > Actinomycetota > UBA4738 > UBA4738 > HRBIN12 > JBBQVZ01. Next base: position 1,277,299 of record CAVTOC010000006.1, read on the forward strand.
ACGCCCACGGCACCTACATCGCGGTCGCTCCGACGTTCGAGGGGATGCACGCGACGTGTGATCGGATCACGTCGGACTCGCTCGACGTGATGTGAGTCGCGCTTCCGAGGCGCGGCATATCCGGATATCGCCCCTTCCTTACGAGATCCTTGCCGACCGCTGAACCCTTTCCGATGCGGCGACCGAACCCGTAACGATGGTGCCTCTGCGTCGCACCACTCTCGGTCGCGACGAACGGAACAGGTAGATCGGGTCATCGGGCCCGACGACTCATCGAAGGAGGGTGTAACGATGCATCTACGAGCACGAGCTGTTGGAGCGATCGGCGCGATCGTTCTGGTGACGACCGCGTTCGCAGTCACACCCCAGGTTGCCTCCGCCACGAGCTATGTGGTGGGCCACGTCTATGTGAACGACAACACCGCGGGCACGAACACCATCGGCGCGTTCGATCAGCATACCGATGGCTCTTTGAGCCCTACGCCGGGTTCCCCGTTCGCCGCAGGTGGGGCAGGGACCGGTGCGATCCTCGGTTCGCAGGGTTCACTCCAGATCACCCGTGACGGGAGGTTCCTGCTCGCCGCCGACGCCGGCAGCAACCAGATCTCGGTCCTTCGTATCAACTTCGATGGCGGATTGAGTCCGGTCGTGGGCAGCCCGGTGTCGTCGGGCGGCATCGAGCCGGTGAGCATCGCCGTCCACGATGGTCTCGTGTACGTGGCGAACGAGGGCGACGGGGTATCCGGGAGCAACTACACGGGATTCCGGCTGAGCTGGACAGGCCGGCTCACGCCGATCTTCGGCTCGACCGTCCCGCTTCCCGCGACCGCCAACCCCGGCGACATCCTGTTCAATGCGACGGGAAGGAACCTGATCGGGATCGAGGTCGGCACGACTGACCCGAGCACATTCCGCATCGACAGCTTCGTGGTGGGGCTGTTCGGCTACCTGCACCCGGCGTTCGGCTCGCCGTTCGCGGCGCAGGCGGCCGGTCCGTTCGGCAGTGAGTTCTCGCCGACCAGACCGAACCACCTGTACGTCTCGAACGCCCACGATGGAGCGGGGCTCGGATCCGTCTCCGCCTTCTCCGTCGGCCTCACCGGTCAGCTGAGCTCGATCGGGACGTCGCCGTTCGCCGACGGGCAAACGGCTCCGTGCTGGGTCGAGATCTCGCATGACGGCCGCTACCTGTTCGCCGTCAACACGGGTAGCACGACCATCTCCAGCTACCAGATCTTGGCGGATGGCTCGTTGCAGTACCTGACCAGCACGGCGTTCAGTAGCGGCGCGGGCATCCGCCCGTTCGATGCTCGGTTGGATCCGAGCGGCAGACACCTGTACGTCGTCGACGCTGCGCTCAACGCCGTCAGCGCGTTCGCCGTGTCGGGCGGCAACCTGAGCGAGCTTCCGAGCTCACCCGCCTCGCTTCCTCTGGGCGCGACGCCGTTCGGCATCGTCGTCACGGGTGCACACGGGGGCTTCTTCGGGTAGGGATCGACGATGGGAGGCCGAGCGCTCCGGGCCGGGGCCCGGAGCGCCGGCCCATCGCTCTCCGGTCAACCCTTCCGCTGCGCGATCACGTGGATGTCTATCTCTGACGCCTTCCGGATCAGCCGGTTCACGAACGAGCCGCGAAGGAACTCCTGCCATCGAGGCTTCAGCGGCTCCCCGACGACGATCTGCGTGACGTGTTGGCGTACGGCGTAACCGACCACGCCCTCGACGGCGGACTCCGATCTGATCACCTCGAACTCGCCGTCGAGCTTCGAGGTCAGGTCGCGGATCCCGGCGAGCCACGCCGGTTCCTGCCGCTCCTCGGTGCCGGCGACGTGCACGACCAGCAGGTCGCCGTGTGCGCGCTGCGCCACCCGCGCGCCTCGCCGTACCAGGTCCTCGGCGAGCTCGGGGCGTGACACGCCGACGAGCACGCGCTCGCGCGTGTCCGGGACCGTCTCCTTGGTCCAGCGCGAGAGGAGTTCCTCGTCGACCTGGTTCGCCATGCGCATCAGGGCCAGTTCGCGGAGGGCGGTGAGGTTCTCTTCGGTGAAGAATCGACGCAGGGCGAGCTCCGCCTTGCGCGCATCGGGGTACACGTTGCCGTGCATCATCCGGCGCCGGAGCGCATGGGGTGACATGTCGACGAGCTCGACCTGGTCGGCCAGCTCCAGGATCCAGTCGGGCACCGTCTCCCGCTGCAGGATCCCCGTCGCCTTCGTCACGACGTCGTTCAGGCTCTCGATGTGTTGGATGTTCAAGGTGGAGATGACCTCGATCCCGTCCGCGAGGATGTCCAACACGTCTTCCCACCGTTTCGCCCGACGCACGCCGGGAACGTTCGTGTGCGCGAGCTCGTCGACGAGGGCGGTCTCGGGATGCCGCCGGATCACGGCCTCCGCGTCCATCTCCTGAAGGGTGACGCCTCGGTACTCGATCGCGGTCGGCGGCACGACCTCCAGCCCTTCGAGGAGCGCCTTCGTCTTGGGTCGGTCGTAGGTCTCCACGACCCCGATCACCACCTCGCTCCCGCGTTCGCGACGACGCTGCCCTTCGGAGAGCATCGCGTAGGTCTTGCCGACGCCGGGTGCGGCTCCGAGGTAGATGCGAAGCGGGGCGCGCTTCTCCGCGACCGCCTGCTTGTGGGTCCAGACCGTGCCCAGCGTCGGTTCGATCGCCGGCCGGCCCGTGAGGGACTCGACGGACTCCGTCTCGATCGTCGACTTGGTCGCGGTGCCCTCGTCCATCGCGGTCATTATGCGCCGCCCCGAACCGCGAGCCGCTGGGTGGAGGGCGGTCTAGATCTCGCTCGTACTACTCAGATCGCCTGTGGGCGTGCCGCCCGGCGCGTCCTCGCCGACGACGGCGGCGCGGAGCCCTGCCTCGGAGCCCGGCGAACAGAGCGCGACGACCTCGTCGCGTGGCGCGAACACGGTCTCGGGCTGTGGGATGACGACGTGGCCGTCGCGGAGGATCGCGACGACGGCGGAGTCGGGCGGCAGCCGTAGCTCATACAGCGGGCGCCCGACGGACGGCGACCGATCGGGGAGCGTCATCTCCACGATGGAGATGCGCCCGCCCTCCAGGCGGATCAGCCGGACGAGGTCGCCCACGGTCACGGCTTCCTCGACCATGGCGGTCAGGATGTGCGGAGGGGAGACGGCGGCGTCCACGCCCCATTGCTCGGTGAAGAGCCATTCGTTCTTCGGATGGTTGACACGAGCGAGGACACGAGGCACGGCGAACTCCTGCTTGGCGAGCAGCGATGTCACCAGGTTGTCCTCGTCGTCGCCGGTCGCCGCAACCACGACCTCGGCGTGCTTCAACTCGGCTTCTTCGAGCACCCACGGCTCGCACGCGTCGCCCTGGACCACCGCGACGTTGGGCGCCCACTCCTGCACCTTCTGCACGACCGAGGGGTCCTGGTCGATCAGGGTCACCGTATGTCCCCGATCCGCGAGATCCGATGCCAGGTGCCGACCGACCGCCCCTGCTCCCGTGACGACGACCCGCATCAGTGGTGCTCTCCAGCCGGCGGGACCATGACTTCGTCGAGCAGATCCAGACCGTCTTTCGCCATGATGACCGCGAGCCAGTCGCCGGTCTGGAAGGTGCTGTCGGTGGTGGGGATGAAACCGCCACCCCCGCGAGACACGCCCGCCACGAGGATCTTCCCGTCCAGGTTCACGTCGGACACCTTCTTCCCGACCAGATGTGGCGGCACCGGTACGCGAAGCCGGACGAGATCCCCGCCGCCTAAGCTCTCGCGGACCTCCTGACGGTCATGGAAGAGCATCAGCTGGATCTGCTTGATGCCCCAGGTCGTGGTGGCCACCGTGGGGATGTTCAGCTTCTCGTAGATCTCCGCCCGCCGAGGGTCGTAGATGCGCGCGACGACCTTCGGCACGTGGTAGTGCTCGAGCGCCACCCGAGCCGAGACGATGTTCGAGTTGTCGCCGCTGGAGACGGCCACGAACGCCTCTGCATCCTTGATCCCGGCGGCCTCGAGGATGTCGCGATCGAACCCCAATCCCACCAGCTGCGTGGCCCCGTCGCCCGGTGGGTACTTGATGAACGCTTCCGGTTTCTTGTCGATCACGGTCACGTCATGTCCGCCCTCGACGAGCTTCAAGGACAACTCGGAGCCAACGCGTCCACAGCCCATGATGATCACCCGCATCGGCCGGAGAGCCTACTTCACGCCTGACGCGTCCGCCATGTCCGGCCGAGCCGGACGGTGAAGCGCGAAGTAGTACGGGACGATCGCCACGTCGACATGCGAGTAACGGCCCAGGGCTTTGGAGATCCTGCGGCTGGTCCGGTCGTGCAGCATCCGCTGTCGGAGGTTCGGGAAGTCCCGCCGCGGCATGACGACGGTGACCTCGTTCCCGTCTTTCGACAGGCGCAGGACGTCCTGCTCCAGCGCTCGGGCGACGTTCCTGTCCCAGCATTCGACCAGCGTGAGAGGGATCGGCAGGTGCTGGGCCATCCAGACCTCTGCCAAAGCTCCCGCGTTCGCAGGGCTGATGGCAGCGTGGATGGCGAAGACGTCGTTCGCGCCGAGCGTCAGCGCGTACTTGATGGCGCGGAGGGTGGCGCGATCCAGCTTGTCCACGAGCACGACGGCCGTGTGGGTCCCCTGAGCGGTCAGCCGGATCCGCGCGTGTCCGTCGGCACCCCTCGTCAGCGGGTGCACGCCGTCCGGATGGTCCCGGACCAGCGTCAATCGGACCTGTTCGTACGGTAGGAGCGCTCGAGCGAGCCGGGCGCCGGAGCGCGATTCCGACAGCCGCTCCAGGCGCGAGACCTGGTGTGACACCGGGACGAGGATGTTCACGTCGCGGTCGGCCGGCAGTCCGCCGACGAACCCCGCAAGCCGGTCGCCGGCGTCGCCTCGGCCACGCAGGACCTTCAGCGGGATCTCCTTCAGTCCCGCGGACTCCCACGCCGTCTCGAGCTCCAGCGTCGTCAGCGTGTCGTCCTCGATGTGGACCGCCAGGATCTGTTCGGCACGGATCGTCTTGGCGTACCCCAGCGCGTGCACCATCTTCTGGTCGAACGACTCGACGAGCAGGACGACGATCGGGCGCTGCACCTGGTTCGCGTCGAGCCGGACCAGGTCGCTCCCCAACTCCTCGTCTTCGCGCTCGTACTGGTGGTTCATCCGGACCAGGAGCATCACCATCACGGGAACGAACACCATGACCGCCCAGGCGCCGTGGGTGAACTTCGTCACCGCGATCACGACCGTGACGACGGCGGTGGTGATCGCGCCCAGTCCGTTGATCGCGAGTCCGACGCGCCAGCCGGGCTCCCGCAGCCTGAGGTGACGCCTGGACATGCCCGCCTGCGAGAGCGTGAACGACGTGAACACGCCGATCGCGTAGAACGGGATCAGCTTGGACACGTCGGCCTTGAACAGCACGATCAGCACGGTGGATGCGATGGCGAGACCGATGATCCCGTTCGAGAAGACCAGACGATGGCCTCGAACGGTGAGCTGCCTCGGCATGAAGTTGTCGGCGGCGTGGAAGTTCGCCAGGCGAGGGAAGTCGGCGAACGACGTGTTCGCGGCCAGGATCAAGATCAAGGTCGTGGCGACCTGGAGCGCCAGGAACAACGCGTAGCCCATCGCTCCCTGGCCGAAGATCGCCCGTCCGACCTGGGAGATGACGGTCTTCGTTTCGGTCGGCACCACCTGCAGCTTCACCGTGATGAAGGAGAGCCCCAGGAACATCAAGCCAAGGAGGCTCCCCATCCACATCAACGTGGTCCGGGCGTTCTTCCATTCGACGGGCTTGAACGCGGGGACGCCGTTGGAGACCGCCTCGACGCCGGTAACCGCGGCGCCGCCGGACGCGAAGGCCTTCAAGATGATGAAGAGCGTCACGGCGCCGGTCGCCTGCGAGATGTCGGGCGGGATGGGCAGCGGGTGCAGGGTGCCCGTGAACTGCCGGAAGAGCCCGATCCCCAGCATCAGGAACATCATGAAGATGAAGAAGTACGTCGGGACCGCGAACATCCGCCCCGACTCGCGCACCCCGCGGAGGTTGCCCCACGCGATGAACCAGATGCAGAAGACCGACATCCACACGCGGTAGGGATACAGACCCGGTGCGGCGGACGTGACGGCGGCGATCCCGGCCGCGACGGAGACGGACACCGTGAGCACGTAGTCCGTGAGCAACGCCACGCCGGCGATCTGCGCCGGCAACAGGCCGAAGTTGTCCTTCGTGACGATGTACGCGCCGCCGGCGCTCGGATAGGCCTTGATGGTCTGCCGGTAGGAGAACAGCAGGATCCCCAGGATGGCGAGGATCCCGATCGTGATCGGCATGACAAGGGTGAAGGCGGCCGCGCCGATCCCCGCGAGGATCGCCACCTTCAGGATCTCCTCGGTCGCGTACGCGACCGAGGAGAGGTTGTCGGAAGCGAAGACGGCGAGCGCGGTGGGCTTGCCCAAACGCTCGTGGGCCAGGTTGGCAGTGGGGAGCGCGGGACCGAGCAGCGCCCGCTTGAGGGTGTAGGCGCTGCCCTGCGGGAGGGCCGTGCGATGGCCGGTTGCGCCGCTCTGCGCCTGAGTGTCCCTCTCCGTCTTCATCGCGGCGTCCTCCTTCCCGATCTGCTCCTTGCAGCTTCGGCGCCGCGGCGTGAGGGAGTCATGAAGGACGGGCGTCCACGCGTGAAGATCCCGTGAAAGCGGCTAGCGTGACGCCATGCACCTCGGGGACCTGTGGCATCCGGTGCGACCGGCATCCCCTGCCCGGATCGCCGTAACGGCGATCGGGTTCCCGGCGGCCGCCACCGGCCTCGCGCTCGCGATCAATCGCACCAGCGGCGTCACGGCGGTCTCGCTCTACCTGTTGGCGGTGGTCCTCGCCGCCGCTGCGGCGGGGGTGTGGGGCGGGCTCTTGGCCGCGGCCCTGTCGTTCGCCGGATACATCTTCTTCTTCACCGCTCCGCGCTACACGTTCCGAGTGGCGGCCGTGGAAGACGTGGTGGCGGCGGTCGTGCTCCTGCTGGTCGCGCTGGTGGTGGGGTTCCTGGTGGCGCGTGTGCTCGAAGAGCGGGAGCGGACCGAGCGCCGAGAGCGCGACGCGCGGCTCCTGGGCTATCTCGCAGCGAAGCTCTTGTCGGGCGAGCAGCTTTCGAGGGTCCTCGATGACTTCGCACAGGCGTTGCTCGATCCGTTCGACCTCATCCGGTGCGAGGTCCGGGCCGTGCTCGACGGGGAAGAGCTCCGGGCGACCGCAGTTCGACAGGCCGCTCCGCGGGAGGCCGGGCCGACGGAGACCGTGCCCATCGCGATCGGCGAGACGCCGTTCGGAACCGTGAGCGCCGTGCGCAGACCCGGCGCCCACGCGTTCACGGCCACGGAGCACGGACTCCTGGAGGCGACGGCGAAGCAGGCTGCGCTCGCGATCGAGCGTGCGCGGCTGGACATGCGCGTGCGACGGGCGCAGCTCGATGCGGAGACCAACCAGATCCGAGCGGCGCTGTTCTCGAGCGTGACGCACGATCTCCGAACACCGCTCGCGTCGATCAAGGCGTCGGTGACCAGCCTGCTGTCCGAGACGGCGGTGCACGACGCCTCGCAGCAGCGCGAGCTGCTCACCACCGTGCTCGAAGAGACAGACCGACTCAACCGCGTCGTTGGCAACCTGATGGACCTGGCGAAGATCCGAGCGGGCGCGCTGGAGCCGGCCCGCGAGCCGGCCGCGGTCGACGAGCTCGTGCATGCGGTCGTCGCCCGGATGCGGCCGCAACTCGCCGAGGTCAGCGTACGATCCGTCATCCGTCCCGATCTGCCCGACGTGTTCGTCGACCCGGTGCAGATCGATCAGGTCCTCACCAACCTCCTCGAGAACGCCGCTCTCCATTCGCCGGCGGGCGGCGAGATCTCGATCACGGCCGCGCCGTTCCTCGATGTGGTCCAGGTGCGCGTGGCCGACCGCGGACCGGGCATCCCTCCGGACGACCGAGAGCGCGTGTTCGAGGCGTTCTATCGTGGGGACGCCGCGCCGGAGCGACCCGGGAGCGGTCTGGGGCTCGCGATCGCGCGCGCGGTCGTCGTGGCCCACGGCGGCAAGATCTGGGTCGAGGGAGCTCCCGGCGGAGGGACGGTCGTCGTGTTCGAGCTGCCGATCTGGGAGGAACGGCGGTGACGAAGGTCCTCGTCGTGGACGACGAGCCGCAGATCCGCCGGGCGCTGCGGACGAGCCTCGAGGCGCACGGGTACGAGGTGGCGACGGTCGGCACCGGTGAGGAAGGGGTCTTGTACGTGGCTGACTCCGCTCCCGACCTCGTCTTCCTCGACCTCGGTCTCCCCGATATCGATGGGACCGAGGTGGTGCGGCGCGTGCGTGCGTTCTCGGAGGTCCCGGTCATCGTGCTGTCGGTCCGCGACGGCTCGCACGACAAGGTCGGCGCGCTCGACGCGGGGGCCGACGACTACGTGACGAAGCCGTTCGCGATGGAGGAGCTGCTCGCCCGCGCCCGCGCCACGCTGCGCCGCCGCGCGTCCGCGGACCCGTCGCCGCCGCTCCTGTCGTTCGGCCGGCTCCAGCTGGATCTGGCGCGTCGCCTGGTCACGCGGGATGCGGAGGTCGTCCATCTGACGCCGACCGAGTACTCGCTGCTCGAGGCGCTCGTGACCAACCCCGGGAAGCTGCTCACGCATCAATGGCTGCTCCGCAAGGTCTGGGGGCAGGGGTACGGCTCGGAGACCACCTACCTCCGCACCTACATCCGCGCGCTGCGGAGGAAGCTCGGCGACGACGCCTCCGCACCGGCGTTGATCCTCACGGAGCCGGGCGTCGGCTATCGCTGGGTCGCCGAGCCGTCCACGTAGAATCCCCGCGTGTCGACCACCGCCCGTCCCACTTCCGGCTCCGGCAAGGGCGTGCTCAAGCGGGTCCTGGTCGGCCGCGCCGTCGCCAGCGACCGGCTCGAGCACACGCTGCTGCCCAAGATCCTCGCGCTGCCCGTGTTCTCGTCGGACGCGCTCTCCTCGGTCGCGTACGCGACCGAGGAGATCATGCGGGTCCTCCTGGTCGCGAGCGCGGGGACCGTCGCGCTCGCCATGCCGATCGCCATCGCGATCGCGGCGCTGCTGATCATCGTGGTGTCGTCGTACCGCCAGACCGTGCGGGCCTATCCGAGCGGGGGAGGCGCGTACATCGTCAGCAAGGACAACCTGGGCATCCTGCCCGGGCTGATCGCGGCCGCGGCCCTCCTGACCGACTACGTGCTGACGGTCGCGGTCTCCGTCGTCGCGGGCGTGTTCGCCATGACCTCGGCACTCCCGGCACTTTCGCCGTACAAGCTGGAGCTGTCGCTGGGGTTCGTCCTGCTGGTCACGCTCGCCAACCTCCGCGGCGTCCGTGAGTCCGGCACCTTGTTCGCGATCCCCACGTACGCGTTCATCGTGTCGATCATCATCCTGGTCGCTACGGGGATGGCTCGGTGCATCTTCAGCGGCTGTCCCATCGTGACCGATCCCGTGATGCCGGCTCCGGAGCTCGCCAACACCGTGCGCACGATCGGTCTCTTCGTCATCCTGCACGCGTTCTCATCGGGCTCGACGGCCCTCACCGGTGTCGAAGCGATCTCCAACGGCGTCCCGGCGTTCCGCCGTCCACAATCGAAGAACGCCTCCGAGACGCTCCTCATCATGGGGATCATCTCGGTCACGATGTTCCTGGGGATCTCCTACCTGGCGACCCACATCCACGGGATCACGGTCAGCGACCAACGCTCGGTCGTCGGCCAGATCGCGCACGCGGTGTTCGGCGGCGGGTTCTTCTTCTACTTCGTCCAGTTCTTCACGACGGCGATCTTGGTGCTCGCGGCCAACACGTCCTACCAGGACTTCCCACGTCTCTCGTCCATCCTGGCGCGCGACCGGTTCATGCCCCGCCAGTTCGCCAACCGCGGCGACAGGTTGGTGTTCTCGAACGGCGTGATCGTCCTCGGGGCGTTCGCGAGTCTCTTGATCCTGGCGTTCGACGCCAACCTCAACAAGCTGATCCAGCTCTACGTGGTGGGCGTGTTCACCTCCTTCACCCTGTCGCAGACAGGGATGGTCCGTCACTGGCTGAAGGAGAAGCACAAGGGCGAGGCGGCCATGAAGGGGTGGCAGCGATCGATCGTCATCAACGCGATCGGTGCCATGGCCACGTTCCTGGTCCTCATCATCGTGACCTACACGAAGTTCATCGAGGGCGCATGGATCGTGATCGTCGCGATGCCGATCATCGTCATGACGTTCCTCTCGATCCACCGACACTACATGGCGATCATGGCCCAGCTCCGGCGCGGCACCGTCGCACCGGATGACTTCGGCGTGAACCACGTCGTCCTGTTGGTGCGGGACATGGGCCGGTCGACCGCGGAGGCGCTCGGCTACATCCGCTCGTTCCGTCCTCCCGAGGTCCACGCGCTCTACCCGGTCGAAGGGGGCACGGTCCCACCGGAGGTCCGTGACCGCTGGCGGGCGTTCGCCGGCGCCGACCGGGACCTCGAGGCGCTCCCGACGCACGGAGGAGACATGCTGTCGGCGATACGCGCCTACCTCCGGGCGCTCCCGCGCCAGCCGAACGACTTCGTCACGGTGATCGTGCCCGAAGAGATCCACGAGTCGCTCTTCGGATATCTCGTACGGCGCCGGAAGCTGGTACGGCTGAAGGCGGGGCTCCTTCGCGAGCCGAACGTCGTGGTCACGGACGTGCCGGTCGTGGTCGAGGACGGAGCCCCAGGCGAGGTCGAGGTGCGGGCGCTGATCCCGCAGCGAACGGTCACGCTCGTGTTCGTTTCCTCGGTGAACGACGCCACGATCCGTGCGGTGAACTACGCGCGCTCGATCGACGCATCGGAGACACGGGCGATCTATTTCGATCTGGATCCGGACGAGGCTCATCGCTTGGAGCAGCAGTGGTTCGACCGACGGTTGGACATCCCGCTCGACATCGTCGAGGCCCCGTTCCGCGACCTGACCGGCCCGATGCTGGACGAGGTCCGGCGGTTCACCGTTCGCAAGGACACCGTCGTGAACGTCGTGATCCCGGAGTTCCTGGTGGACAAGTGGCGCCATTACCTCCTGCACAACCAGAACGCGTTGTTCATCAAGCGCCTCTTCCTGTTCGAAGAACGCGCGGTGTTGTCCAGCGTGCCGTTCATCGTCGAGGACCCTCGTCATCCGCAACCGTCACCGAGACCGTCGGAGGTGGGAGATGGATCGTGACCAGGCGGTAGCATTGTGCCGCGAGAAGTGCCTCAAGGAGACCACGGTTCGACATCTGATCTCCGTGGAGGGCGTGATGCGAGCGCTCGCGGAACGGTTCGACGAGGATCGCGACCTCTGGGGGCTGACCGGGCTCTTCCACGACCTGGACCAAGATCACACCGGCGACGAGGGGTTGGGCCATGCGGAGCTCGCGGCGTCGTGGCTCCGCGAAGCCGGCGTCGACGAACGCATCGTGAACGGCGTGCTCGCGCACGCCTACGAGCAGTACCGGACCGACCTGATGTCGAATGCGGTCGTGCATGCCGACGCGGTCGCGGGCCTCCTGGTCGCCTCCGCGCTGGTCCGGCCCGAGAGGGCGACGGGCATGAAGGTGTCGTCCGTGAAGAAGAAGCTCAAGGAGAAGGCGTTCGCTCCCGGCGTGAATCGCGAGGAGATCACGGACGTCGAGGCGTCGATCGGGCTGCCGCTCGACGAGTTCCTCGCGGTGTCGATCGCCGGGCTTCAGTCGGTCGCGCCGGAGATCGACCTGGTTCCGCTCACCTAGTCCGTATCAGACTAGCCTGCCGCCGGAACGCCCGCATCGCCTTGCCTCTCTCGGAGGATCACCGACGAGAGCTCGGCGCCGTACATGAAGATCCACATCGCCAGTCGGATGATCACGAGCAGGCCGAAGATGCCGCCGATGGTCCCGTAGAGCGACGACCAATGCGCGACCGTGCGGTTGACGAGCAGGCCGCCGATGATCTTGAGGACCCCGAAACCGAGCGTCATGAGGATCGCGCCGGGCAGGTGGTCGCGCCACCGGAGCGTCTTGCTGGGCGTGAGCAGCTTGAACAGCAGCAGGAAGTACCCGAACTCCACCAGGAGCAGCAGGACCCGCACCACGATCCACGCCGGGATCACGATCAGGCCGTGGAGGTCGTAGCTCTGGACGACGGCGCCGACCACCAAGCCGCCGATCACCACCGCGCCGAGCACGACGGTGATCATCACGGCGCGGAACCGGTTCACGACGTTCCGTCGCTTGACGTCGAAGACCTTCGCGAGCGCCCGTTCCGCCCGGCTCGAGAGCACCGACGCTGCCCACAGGGCGCCGATCAACCCGATGAACCCGATGTCGGCCCGCGCGCTGAGCTGGTGCTGGAGCGAGTCGAGGCCCGCTTCCGACAGACCCGGGATGCCGCCGATCAGATCCTGGAACCAGGTCGTCTGGCCGACGCTGGTGATCACGGTCCCGGCGAGCGAGAACCCGACGAGGAGCAGGGGAAGGAGTGACAGGAACGTGGCATAGGTGAGCGCGGCAGCCTGCGTGCTCACGTCGTCGAACAGGCTCTTGACGTGCACCTCCACCGCCACCTGCACGGCCCGGACGATGCGGGTCTGCACGCGGGGGGTGAACCGGCCGAGCTGGACGGAGATCCACTGGACGAGCCGCAGGAGCCAGGTTTCTCCGAAGTCGCGGAGCCAACGGGTCACTCGCTGTATTAGCGTTCCCATCTGAGCGGAAGCTTCTCATGGGGTCGAGGAGGCAGCGTGAACATCAGGCCGACCACGCACGATGACGTCGAGTTCTTGCAGAAGATGCTCTACGAGGCCGCTCGGTGGAACCCCGACTGGCCTCGAGAGTCGCTCGAGGAGGTCCTCGCCGATCCCATGACGACGCGCTACCACGAAGGATGGGGCAGGCCGGGGGATGCGGGCGTGATCGCGGAGCTCGACGACGTGCCCGTCGGCGCCGCGTGGTACCGGCTGTTCACGGCGGATGCCCCCGGCTACGGGTTCGTGGACGAGAAGATCCCCGAGCTCGGCCTCGCGGTCGAGCCGCTGCACCGCCGCAAGGGCATCGGGGGCACGTTGCTTCGGGCTCTCATGGTGCAGGCGCGCGAGGAGGGGTTCCAGGCACTCTCGCTCTCCGTCGCCGTGCACAACCGCTCGCGGATGATGTACCAACGGGTCGGGTTCGAGCGCGTGGCGGAGGACGACGGAGGCTCCTGGATCATGGTCGTGAACCTCTGACGAGCTGATCCGCAGGATGCCTAGGGGAGCTTCTCGGTCGGCTCGACCCGGTTCGCGCGGAGCCGCTTCGCGATCCACCAGCCGAGCGCGCTCAGGAGCAGGATCGCCAGCGCGATCGCGAGCGGCTGCATGAACCGCTCGAGCGATCGCCAGTGCTCTCCCAGGGCGTAGCCGGCCCACGCGAGCCCGATGGTCCACGGCAGGTTCCCCAGCAGCGTGTAGAGGCTGAACCGCCCCAGATCCATCCGCGCGACGCCGGCCGGAAGGCTGATGAACGCGCGAGCGAGCGGGATCATGCGAGAGAAGAACACCGCCGCTTCGCCGTGTCGCTCGAACCAGACGTGCGCGCGTTCGATCTCGTGGGGCCGCAGGAGGAGGTAGCGCCCCCAGCGATCGACGAGCGGCCGTCCGCCGACGTACCCGACCCCGTACGACAGCCACGAGCCGGCCATGCTGCCGGCCAGCGCCACGGCCATCACGGGGACCAGGCTGAGCTCGGCACCCGGGTGGTGCAGCGCCGTCGCCGCGAACCCCGCGCTGGCGAGCGCCCCCCCGAACAGCAGCACCACCTCGCTCGGGATGGGGACGCACGCCGATTCCAACAGGGTCAGCACGAAGATGGCCACATAGCCGTAGGAAACGAGCTGATCGGTGACGAACTGGGTGAGGCTCGCGAGCAATCGACGCTCCGGTTCCGGGAATATCGCGAGGGTATCACCGCGTTCGGAAGCTCCAGAGCGGGTGGTATGGACCCCGGTCGAGCCGGCCAGCCGGCGTCCCGGGCTCCACGTCGCCGGCTGCCGCGGTGGTACCTTCGCCGCCAAGGGGTGTCGATCGACACCTTCCCCCAGCCCTGTAAAGGTTCGTTGCGTATGCCGAAAACGCTGGTCGTCGTCGAATCGCCGGCGAAGGCGAAGACGATCGAGAAGTACCTGGGCGGTGACTACACCGTCCGGGCCTCCTATGGGCACATCCGGGATCTCCCCAAGAGCCAGCTCGGTGTCGACGTCGATCACGACTTCGAGCCCGAGTACATGGTCCCGGAGGAGTCCGAGCGGCACGTCCGGGAGCTGAAGTCCGCCCATAAGAAGGCCGACGACCTCGTCCTGGCCACCGACTACGACCGCGAGGGCGAGGCCATCGCGTTCCACGTCGCGACCATCCTTGGTGTCTCTCCCGACGTCGCGAAGCGCGTGACGTTCACCGAGATCACGAAGGACGCCATCCTCGAGGCGTTCCGCGAGCCGCGCGAGATCGACATGAAGCTCGTCGACGCGCAGCAGGCGCGGCGCGTCCTCGACCGCCTGGTCGGATACCGGATCTCGCCCCTGCTGTGGAAGCGCGTCCGGCCGGGCCTGTCGGCCGGCCGCGTGCAATCCGTTGCCGTCCGCCTGATCGTCGAGCGCGAGCGCGAGATCCTGGCGTTCAACCCGATCGAGTACTGGAGCGTCGACGTCCGGCTGACGCCCGACGGCGACGAGCAGGCGTTCCTCGCCCGGCTGGTCGAGGTACCCGATGGCAAGCTGGCCGCCTCACCGGACAAGAAGGGCGTGCACCTTGGGGCGGAGCCCGACGCCGCTCGGCACGTCGAACGCCTGAACCGCGCCAGCTACCGCGTTACCAACGTGGAGCGCAAGGAGCGCAAGCGCTCGCCGGCCCCACCGTTCACGACGTCGACACTCCAGCAGGAGGCGGCGCGCAAGCTCGGGTTCTCGGCGCGGAAGACCATGACGCTCGCCCAGCGTCTGTACGAAGGCGTCGACCTCCCGGGCGAGGGAACGGTCGGGCTGATCACCTATATGAGGACCGACTCGCTGAACATCGCCGACACGGCGCTCCGCGAGATCGCCGAGCTGGTGAGGGCCACGTACGGTCAGACCTACGCGCTCGACGAGCCGCGGCGCTACAAGACCAAGTCGCGGAGCGCGCAGGAGGCGCACGAGGCCGTCCGTCCGACGTCCGTGCTCCGAACGCCGGAGCTGATGAGCCGGGTCCTCGATCACGACCAGCTGCGGCTGTATCGCCTGATCTGGCAACGAACCGTCGCGACGCAGGTCGCCGACGCCCGCTTCAACCAGGTGGGGATCGATATCGAGGCGCTCGCCGAGGACCCGGCCGGCGATATCCGATACGGACTTCGAGCAACGGGCCAGACGCTCGTGTTCGACGGGTTCATCCGCATCTATAAGGAAGGGCGCGACGACCAGGTCGATCCCGACGCCGAATCGACGCTCCCGGAGCTCACCGTCGAGCAGGTGCTGCGCATGCTCGAGGTCCTGCCGGAGCAGCACTTCACCCAGCCGCCGCCCCGGTTCTCCGAGGCGTCGCTCGTGAAGACGCTCGAAGAGCTCGGGATCGGCCGCCCGTCCACGTACGCATCGATCATCTCGACGATCCAGGATCGGGGGTACGTGCGCCTGGAGGAGAAGCGGTTCTATCCCGAGGACGTGGGCATGGTCGTCACGGACAAGCTGATCGAGCACTTCCCGGATGTCGTCGACGTCAACTTCACCGCGCACATGGAGGACGAGCTCGACGACATCGCCGAGGGCGGGATCGAGTGGACGCAGGTGCTCCACGAGTTCAACGAGCCGTTCCAGCGGGCGCTCGAGAAGGCGGAGCACTCGTTCGAGCGGTACGAAGAGGAGCTCGACGAGCTCTGCCCGCTCTGTCCGAAGGAGGGACGAGAGCCGGGCAAGCTCCAGGTCAAGCTCGGCCGGTTCGGCAAGTTCATCGGCTGCCCGAACTATCCGGAGTGCCGCTACATCCGAAACATGGACGGGAGCGAGCGACCGGAGCCCGTGCTGCTCGACGAGACCTGTCCGGAGTGCGGCGTCCACAAGCTGCAGGAGCGGGTCGGGCGGTTCGGCCCGTTCGTCGGCTGCAGCGGCTACCCCGAGTGCCGCTACATCCGCAAGGATCCGCCGGTGTCCACCGGCGTGACGTGCCCCGAGTGCCATCAGGGCACGCTGGTCGAGCGCAAGAATCGCTTCGGCGCCCCGTTCTACAGCTGCGACCGTTACCCGGAGTGCACGCTCGCGGTGAGCAACCCGCCGATCAAGGACCACCCGTGCCCACAGTGCGGCTCGCTCCTGCTGCAGCGGCCGAAGAGCGTCAAGTGCTGGAACTGCGGCGCCGAGCTCGACCTGGACTTCAACGTGACGAAGGACGGCGACGTCGAAGCAGAGACCGCCGTCCGCGCGGCCAAGGCGGCGGCGCGTGAGGCGCGCGCCAAGAAGAAGAAGCCTGCTGCGAAGAAGACCGCGGCGAAGCGGAAGCCGGCCGCGAAACGCAAACCCGCTGCGAAGCGGAAGCCGGCCGCGAAGAAGGCACCCGCGGCGGCCGGCGCGGCGCTCGCGGCCGTGCCCGACGCACCGGAGGCCTAGCGGCTCGTGGCCAGCATCGCCGACGAGGTCGCCGCACTTCGCGGAACCAGGTCGGCGACACTCAAGGACCTCCTGACGAACCCCGGCTTCTCCCGCCTGCTGGCGGCGATGACGGTGTCATCCCTGGGGGACTGGGTCGGGTTCGTCGCGGTGACCTCGCTGGTCGCGAGCCTGTCCGGGATCAAGACCGCCGGCTTCGCGGTCGGCGGTGTCATGACGGCCAGGATGCTCCCCGCGATCTTGTTCGGACCGTTCGCCGGTGCGTTCGTCGACCGGTTCGATCGCAAGAAGATCATGATCCTTGCGGACGTCTCGCGCGGCGTGCTGTACGGCACGATGGCGTTCGTCCATCAGCTCTGGATCATCTTCCTGCTCTCGTTCGTGATCGAGTGCTTCTCGCTGCTGTGGACGCCGGCGCGCGACGCGTCGCTGCCGAACCTGGTCCCACGCCGACAGCTCGCGAACGCGAATTCCATCGGCCTCGTGAGCACGTACGCGACCCTCCCGCTCGGCGGCGCCGTCTTCGCGGTGCTCACGGTGATCGGCCAGGGGATCGGCATCCCCCGGCCGGAGACGCTCGCGCTGCTCTTGGACGCGGGCACGTTCGCCTTCTCGGCCGTCATGGTGAGCGGCGTGCCATTGAAGGCGCCGACATCGCGCGGGCCCGAACGGTTCGATCTGTCCCGCATCTGGCGGGACGTCGTCGACGGGCTCCGCTTCCTGCGGGAGGACTCGATCGCATCGGCCATGACCGCCGGCATCGTGATCGCGTTCGCCGCAGTGGGCGCCGTGTTGGCGCTGGGACCGATCTTCGTGAACACGACGCTCCACGCCAAGGCCGCGGGCTGGGGCGTCGTGGTGGTCGCGTTCGGTATCGGGATGGCGATCGGGATGGCCGGCTCGAACCAGGTCACGAAGTTCATCGAGCGCGACGTCGTGTTCACGCGATCGCTCCTCTCCGCCGCCGCAGCGCTGTTCCTGCTCGCGGCGATGCCGACGTTCTCCCTCGCCGCGGTCATCACCGTCTGGCTGGGGTTGTTCTGCGGACTGGCCTGGGTGAGTGGGTACACGCTGCTGCAGGAGAACGTCGAGGACGAGTATCGAGGCCGGACGTTCGCGTCGCTCACGGTGCTCTCACGCCTGGGTCTCTTCGCGTCGCTGACCTTCTTCCCTATCCTGTCTTCCGTCTATGACTCCACCGTCTACGGCACGAAGACGCCTCCGACCCACGGGTTCGTGCTGTCCGGGACACGCGTGGCGCTCTGGGCGGCGGGGGTCCTCGTGCTCATCGCGGGGCTCAACACGCGCCGTCTCCTGCACCGGTTCCGCCTCAGCCGGCCCCAACCCCTCACGCTCGTGCCGAAGCTGAAGCGGCCGCCGGCGACCGGGCTGTTCATCGCGTTCGAAGGGGTGGAGGGTGCGGGCAAGGGCACGCAGATCGGCCTCGCCGAGGCGTACCTGCGAACACTCGGGCTGGACGTCCTCGTGACGCGCGAGCCGGGCGGGACCGAGCTGGGCGAGCGTGTTCGCCAGCTGTTGCTCGACCCGAACACCGGCAAGTTGGACGCGCGGGCCGAAGCGCTGTTGTTCGCGGCCAGCCGCGCGCAGACGGTGACGACGGTCATCCGCCCGGCCCTGGCGGAGGGGAAGACGGTGATCTGCGACCGCTACGTGGACTCGTCGCTCGCCTACCAGGGGTGGGCACGCGGCCTGGGCGAGCAGGACGTGTTGACCCTCAACGTCTGGGCGACGCAGGGGCTGTTCCCCGACCTCGTGGTCCTGCTCCACGTGGAGCCGGAGCTTGGCTTGCTCCGGTCGACCGAGGCGCCCGACCGGATGGAGTTGGAGGGCCAGGACTTCCACGCCAAGGTCTCCGACGCATACCTGAAGATCGCCGAGGAGCATCCGGAGCGGTTCGCGGTGATCGATGCCGATCGCCCCCAGGCCGAGGTCTTCGAGAGCGTGAAGGACGCGCTCGGCCGCGTGTTGAAGGATCGGGACGAGGCCGACCCCCCCGCGACGGCGGATCCGTCGGACCGGCCGGGTAGCATCGCCCCGTGAGCGTCGTCCTCGACCAGGTACCCGGGCAGGATGCCGCGATGGCGTTCCTGACCGGCGCCGCCGAGCGTCCGCATCACGCCTACGTGTTCGCGGGGCCTGAGGGCTCGGGCAAGTCGATCGCCGCCCGGGCGTTCGTCGCCGCGCTCCTGTGCCCGGACGGCGGCTGCGGAGCGTGCCGGACCTGTCGGCTCGCGCTCGCCGATCATCACCCCAACGTGTTCCTGGTCGAGCCCGAGGGCCGGGACATCCACGTGGACACCATCCGCGAGGAGGTCTGGACCCCCGCCTATCGGACCGCTCCCGAGCCCGGCCGCAAGGTGTTCCTGATCCGTGAGGCCGATCGCTT
This sequence comes from uncultured Actinomycetes bacterium, assembly GCA_963736335.1. Lineage (GTDB taxonomy): Bacteria > Actinomycetota > UBA4738 > UBA4738 > HRBIN12 > JBBQVZ01. Next base: position 1,296,347 of record CAVTOC010000006.1, read on the forward strand.
GTCGCCGGCCGCGGCGGACACGCTCCTCAAGGTGCTCGAGGAACCTCCCGCCGATTCCGTCTTGCTGTTGATGTCGGCTCGAGCGCACGAGCTGCCCGAGACGGTCCTGTCCCGGTGCCACGTCGTCACGTTCACGGCGCTGTCCGAGACGTTCGTCGTGGACGTGCTCGTCGGCGAGGGGGTCGACGAGACGCGGGCGCGCCTGGCCGCGCGGCTCGCGGGCGGCAACCTGGGTCGCGCGCGGCGACTGGCCACCTCTGCCGACGGGCTGCGGTTCCGCGAGGCGGCCGCGCGCGCCGTCTCGCTCGCCTCGGAGGGTTCCACCGGAGCGCTCGAGGCGGCCGACGTCGTGCTCGCCGCCGCGGCCGAGTACAAGAAGGGACTGAAGGCGGAGCTCGAGACGGCGCTCGCGCCATTCGTCGATGAGAAGGGCCGCCCCGAGGACGCGTATCGCGGGGCCATCCGACGCATCGAGACGCGGTTCCAGCGACGCGAACGGCGGGCCGAGCGCGACTTCATCGACTGGGAGCTGCTGGCGGTGTCGTCGCTCCTCCGCGACCGGATCGCATCTGCCATCGGCGGCGGCCCGGAGCTCTTCATGAACCCCGATCTGGTGCCGGACGACCGGCTGAGCGTCGTGCGGGCCGCTCGCGGGCTCGCGGGGATCGAACAGGCGCGGGCGGATCTGGCGGAGGACCTCAACCTCAACCCGCGCCTGTTGCTCGAACGCGCGTTCCTCCGTCTGGCCGAGCTGGCGGCGTAGCACTCGCCCCATACGGATCGTGGTGCTGGCACTACTGCCGTTCGGTCACCACGGATGGGACGCTAGGTCCGTGAAGAACCGATGACCGTTCGCGTGCTGATCGTCGACGACCAAGAGCCGTTCCGGATGGCCGCGCGCATGGTGGTGGAGGCCACGGAAGGGTTCGACGTGGTGGGCGAGGCGGAGTCGGGTGAGGATTCCGTGGCCATGGCCGCCGAGCTCGCCCCGGACCTGGTCCTCATGGACGTGAACCTCCCAGGCATCAACGGATTGGATGCCACTCGCCAGATCCTCGCCGGTGCGGGAGCCGGATCGAACACCGTCATCGTGCTCTTGCTCTCGACGTACGAGGAGGACGAGTACGCGCCGCGCGCCGCGGAGTGCGGCGCCGCTGCGTACATCCCGAAAGCCGTCTTCGGCCCGGACCGGCTCGAGGCCGCCTGGGCCGCCGCGTCGGGCGCCGCCTGATCGGCGAGGACCTCTCGTCGTTCGATGCTCGATGCGTTACTTGCCGCGGACCGAGAGCTCCATCACGTCCATGAAGAGCGGGTTGCCGTGGTTCGACAGCATGGTGAACCGCACGAACCGGACGTTGGCCTTGCCTGCATGCGGCACGTACGTCAGCAGCTTGTCGTTGCTTGGCGCCTTGCCGACGAACGCCGTGATCCACTGGCCGCCGTTCGTCTTGGTCTCGAACTTGAACTTCTTCACGCCCGCATCGGGACCGTCGCCGCACGCGCCGTACGAGGCGACCGCGAAGCTCGTGACGTCCACGGCCTTCGGCAGCTTGATCACGACCTTCCGTGGGCCCTTGACGTGGCTGCCCGAGGTGCTGCCCACTGCGTCGGATCCCCAGCCCGTGCCGAGGTTCAGGTCGAATGCAACTGCTCCGGACCACATCCGAACGGGCCGTAGTCGGGCGGGGTGAACTTCCCGACCTTCGCTCCGCCCTCGATCGAAGCCCAGTCGCGGATCATCTTGATGCTGAGCAGAGGTCCCCGGTGACATGCGAGATTCCCGGCGAGGAACGGCTCGTAGCCCGCTCCCTGGACGGAGAACAGGTGGTACGTGTGGACCGGCACGTTGGCGATCGAGAAGTGCCCGGCCGAGTCGGTCGTGTCGGCGAGGTCCGACGCGAATCCCGAGTCCAGCCCGGGGACCGCTACGCGTCACTCCGGCGGCCGGCTTGCCTGTCGCCTTGTCCTTCACCGTGCCCGAGACCGTGGCGCAATCCGACGTGGCGCAGTCCGGCGGGACCGAGAAGTCCTCGATCGGGTGCAGGTCGTCGCTCGTCGACGCGGCGAAGTACCCCATGCCTCGCTCCGCGAAGATCGACCAGAGCGCGGTCTCGTTCGCGCCGGCGAAGTTCACCAGGTCGGCCTGGATGATCGCGTTCCGCATGTCCAGGTAGGAGGGTGCGGGCGGCGACAGCTCCATCCCGCGGGTGACGAGCGTTTCGGCGACGGTCGCGCCGAGCGCCTGACGGATCTGCCAGAGGGTTTCCAGCCAGATCTCGCCGTCGGCGTGCACCTCGGGGAAGCCGGCAACCTTGCCGAAGTCCCCGTACGTGTAGCCGCCCAGGCCCGGCGCCCTGGGAACCGATGCACGGCGCCGGCGCGCCGACAGGGCAGTCGACCGGTTGCGTCCGAAGATGAGCCGGCGAACGTGATGTCGCCCATGACGACGTCGCCGATCGGCCGGCGTGTCGGGTTTGAACCCCTGTTGTTCAGGAAGTCCTCGGCGTACCAGTCGCTCCATCCCTCGCCCATCGAGTTGGCCTGCTGGTGTCGGTCAGACCGGACGTTCCGTCGGGGAAGAGGACGAGCCGATTCGACAGACCATGCGTGTACTCGTGGTAGACGACCTCCGCGTCGTCGCCGCCGTTCACGCTCGGCAGCGGCAGCCTCTGCTGTCGCGCGGAACAGGTACATCTGCATCGTCGGTGACTGGCCGTCCGGAGGCGTGCTCATGTTGGCGTTGTCGAAGTGGTTCTTGTCGGGGAGGCCGTTGCCGGAGTTCGCCCCGTCCATCGCGTTGCCCAGGACCGGGTCGCCTCCCGCCGCCTCGAAGTTGCCGGCCGCCGCTGTGAAGCCGTAGGGCGCTCCGGCCAGATGGTCGTGGTACTTGTTCAGGTAGTACATGACCTGCGCGGCGTTCTGCGCCATGTTCGCCTGCCAGCTGAACGGAACGTTCTTGTCCCACGTGCAGGGTCGCGACGTGGTGCAGTTCTGCGCGGCGTTCGTCGTGTCCAGGATCGCCGGCATGCTCCAATCCGTGCCCGTCACGGCCGGGATCTCCTCGCCGGGGTCCGGCTTGTTGTTGTCCTTCACGTCGGCCCACACGTGCGCGTTATCGCCGCTCAGTTTCGTGCCGGCGACCACCGGGAACGTGACCGGGTTCGCCACGTTCGCGCCCGCCGGGACGAGGTCGCTCGGGTAGAACTCCCACGCCGTCGCGGTTCCGGTGTCGTCGCTCGTGAGGCTCTGCCGGTACAGCACGGATCCGCTCCGGGCGTCCACCACCGACATGTTGAGCTGTTGCGTGTTCGGCCACGTGAACGTCTTCCATGCCAGTCTCGCGCCGTGCCCGGTCGGGAACAGCACGAGCGACGCCGAGTCGGAGCTCTGCGCGGCGGCGACCGTCGCACCCCCGTCGACGCGTGCCGCACTGATCGCCGCGTCGGACGAGATGCTCGGAACGGCCGATGCGATGCGGATGGCATGCACCGGCGAGCCGGTGATGTTGACCAGGCGCCCGTCATTCGTCACCGCTGCGCGGAGGCCGTTGTGGAACACCGGCACTCCGCGCTTCGTCTGCGTCCACGAGATGTGATGCACGCCAGAGATGTCGACATAGTCCTTTCGCAGGCGGAACGTCTTGAGGTCGGCGTTGGTCAATCCGAAGGCCGTGCGGTTCGATCGGACGTAGCCGATGACGACGGCCTTCTCGGGGCGCCTGCTGGGTCCCGTCAGGTAGCCGTCCAGTCGCCCGACCATCCTGAGTGTGCCGGTCAGCGGATCCGACTCGATCACGCCATCGGTGCCCAGACGGCGCGCGAGATCGACCCGGGCACGCGCGATCCGGGCGCTGGGTGCCACTGCGGTTCCGCGGGCGCGGATGTCGAAGTTCCCGCGTGCGCGGCTCACCTGCGCGCGCCCGGACTCCGCGCGTCCGGCAGAGCTCGCGGGAGTCGTGACGGCCACGACCGCGGCGAGCGTCATCGCCGTCGTCAGCACGGCCACGGACATCCGGCGCCGACTCCATCGGCGTCCGACGGTGAACTGCATGCGGAGTCCCCCTCCTGTCGACCGAGGAAGCAACCTAACACCCGAACCGGGCCGGGTCATCGGAACGGCGGGGGATGCGGAGCGGTCTTCGACCTAGGTCTTCATGGTTCTGGGGTGCTGGCACCCGGACGACCGTGGTGGCGGCCGGGTCGTTCTCGGACGGCCGGGGTCGTACGTTCGGATCGGACACGAAGGAGGCACCAGACGCAGACCATCCTGGTGGGATCGGACACCTCGGCCGCGGCCGATCTTGCGGTCGAGGACGCGGCTCGGCTGGCGCGGGACCGGGGCGCCGAGCTCCTGGTCCTGTACGTCGCGCCCGAGTCGGACCTGCGCGCGGTGGCCGACCCTGATCGCGCGGCCGACCCCGACGACTACCTGTCGCGGATCCGGACCCGGTTCCCCGGCGTCGCGACCCGCACCCGCGTGGAGCGCGGCGAGCCGGCCGATCGCATCTGCGACGTGGCGGCGGAGGAGCTCGCGGACACGATCGTCGTCGGGAACCGCGGCGCGCAGGGCACCCGATGGCGCGTCCGCGACAGCGTGCCGAACATGGTGCTGCGCCACGCCCCGTGCTCGGTGTTCATCGTCGACACGCGCCGGGCGCAATGATCCGCCGACCGTTCCTGTCAGGCGTGGTCGGTTTCGCGGAGGAACGCGAGCACCGCCATCACGCGGCGGTGCACATCCGGTTCCTCCGTGAGGCCCAGCTTGTGGAACAAGGAGTTGATGTGCTTCTCGACGGCCCGCTCGGTGAGGAACAGCGACGAGGCGATCGCCGCGTTGTTCTCGCCCTGCGCCATGTGCGACAGCACCTCGCGCTCGCGGTCCGTGAGCTGTGCCAGAGGCGAGTGCGCCGATCGGTCCTTCGCCGTGACCAGCGCTTCGACGACCTTGGGATCGAGGACCGACCCGCCGCGGGTGACCTCCCCCAGCGCACGGACCAGCTCGTCGACGTCGGCGACCCGCTCCTTCAACAGATAGCCCAGCCCGCCGGCGCCGTCCTTCAGCAGGTCGTAGGCGTAGTCCTCCTCGACGAACTGCGAGAGCACGACCACACCGATCTGCGGATGGCTCGCGCGGATCTGCTTCGCCGCCTCGATCCCCTCGTTCGTGCCCGTGGGGGGCATCCGGATGTCGGTCAGGACCGCATCCGGGGTGTACTGCTCGACCGCGGCGAGCAACTCGTCGCGGGTGGTGGCCGTCCCCACGAGCTCGATCTGATCGGAGGTGGCCAGGAGCGCGGCTGTACCCTCGCGGACCAGGTAGTTATCCTCGGCGAACACCACGCGGATCATGCGCGGATGGTACACGGGGGTCTCGAGCGGACGGAGTACGCGGCATGAGCATCCGAGTGGTCCTGGGCGAGGACAACGTCCTGGTCCGCGAAGGCGTTCGGGCCCTCCTCGACTCCTACGCCGACATCGAGGTCGTCGGGGTGGCGGCCGACGCGCCGTCGTTGCTGGCGACCGCGGGCGAGCACGTGCCCGACGTCGTTGTCACCGACATCAAGATGCCGCCCTCGTTCCAGCTCGAGGGGATCGATTGCGCGCACGCGATCCGCGAACGCCATCCGGATACCGGCGTGGTCGTGCTGTCTGCGCACGACGACGAGGAGTATGCGATCGCGCTGCTCGGCCAGGGACACAGCGGGCTCGCGTACCTTTTGAAGGACCGGATCTCGCAGGGCGATGAGCTCGCCCGCGCGATCCGCGAGGTCCACGCCGGGGGCAGCACCGTCGATCCCGTGATCGCCGAGCGCCTCTCGGGACGGAGCGACGCCGTCGAGCGCGAGCGGGAGCTGCTGGACATGATGGCGAAGGGCCTGGGCTACGCCGAGATCGCCGATGCTCTCGGAACGACGCAAGAGGCCGTCGACTCGCAGGTCACCGGTTTGTTCCAGCGGATGGCGGGCGACGGGGCGGGAGCCGGCCTCGTCGACGAGTTCAAGCGACTGCACGCCGCCGTCGTGGAGCAGACCACGTCGCGCAAGACGCTCGCGTCGTTCGTCCCGCAACAGCTCGCCGATCGATTGGCGGCGCAGCCCGAGATCGCGATCGAGCCGCAGGAGGTCGAGGTGAGCGTGCTCTTCTCCGACATCCGCGGGTTCTCGGCGCTCGCCGAACGGCTCCCGGCGCGTGACGTCGCCGCGGTCGTCGGCAAGCATCTCTCCGCGATGGCCGAGGTGGTGCTGTCCCTCGGCGGCATGATCGACAAGTTCCAGGGCGACGCGGTCATGGTGGTGTTCGGCGCGCCGGAGCCCACGTTGGACCATGCCGAGCAGGCGCTCCGCTGCGCGATCGCGATGCAGGCGCGGCAGACCGAGCTCAACGCCGAGGGTTGGGACGCAGACGTTCCGGAGCTGGGCGTGGGGATCGGCGTCAACACCGGTCCCGTGATCGCGGGGACCGTCGGCGGGGGTGGGCGACTCGAGTACACGGTGGTGGGCGACGCCGTGAACGTCGCGCAGCGGTTGCAGTCGGAGGCGGCGGGCGGCGAGATCGTCGCCGCCGCGTCGACGGTGAAGGCCGCGCCCGGCGTGGTGTGCGAGTCGATCGGCCCGCGGTACGTGAAGGGTCGCGAGGAGCCGGTGGAGGTGTTCCGTGTCGTCGTCGGCTGAGGAGATCCGGGCCGTCCATCCGCGACCGGCACGGTTGCCGTGGGCGGTTCTGGCCGCGTTCCTCGCCGTGGTCGCCGTGGGGATGGTTTTCGTGAACGCGAACGGCGAGCCCCTCGATCAACAGGTCCCGTACATCGTTGCGTTCGCGATGTTCGGCGTCGTCGGGGCACTCATCGTCAGTCGCGATCGCCGGAACACGATCGGCATCTTGTTCCTCTGGGCTTCATTCCTGACGGCGTCGTCGTTCCTGGGCGGCGAGCTCTTCACGTACGCCGTGGTGCACGGCCAGAGCGGCTGGTGGCTCGCGGCTCTGGGGCTGCTGAACAACTTCGGCTGGCTGTTCGGGATCTTCCCCGTGGTCTTCCTGACGCCGCTGCTGTTCCCCGACGGGCACCTCCCCACACCACGGTGGCGCTCGTTCCTGTGGTTCAGCGTGGCCTTCGTCGCGGTGATCGGCATCGACCTCGCCTTGGGTCAGAAGTCGCTGTCGGGCTCGATGGAGTCGATCACGATCGCGAACCCGCTCTACATCGCGGCCGTCGGGAAATTCCCTTCGCTGGATCCGCTGATCGCCGTCTTCTTCGCCGGGATCTTCGCGGCCTCCGTCGTGTCGCTCATCCTCCGGTTCCGTCGTTCGACCGGGGTGGAGCGGCAGCAGATCAAGTGGGTGGTGTTCGGGTTCGGAGTGGCACTCGTCGGGATCACTGCGACCACCTTCAACAACCAGGAAACGATCGTGACCGCGCTTGATCGGTGGCGTCGCGTTCCTGCTGCTGCCGCTCTCCATCGGTATCGCGATCCTGCGCTTCCATCTCTACGACCTGGACGTCGTGGTGCGCAAGACCCTTATCTACGGCGCCTTCGCGCTCTTCGCCACGCTGATCTACCTGGCGGTCGTGGTCGGCGTCGGCGTCTGGTTGGGACGCGACAACTCGTTCCTCACCATGGTGGCGGCCGTGGTCGTGGCGCTCACGTTCCAGCCGGCGCGAGCGCGGCTCACGCGGTTCGCCAACCGATTGGTGTACGGGAAGCGGGCGACGCCGTACGAGGTGCTGTCCGAATTCTCCGAACGCGTCGGCGGAGCCTATGCCGACGGGGACGTGCTGCCGCGGATGGCGCGGATCCTCGGCGAGGGCATCGGGGCCGAGCGCGCCGACGTGTGGCTGGCCGTCGACCGGGAGCTGCGAGACGTCGCGGCTTGGCCGACGGACGCCGCGAGCCGTCGAGCGATCCCGCTCCCGAACGGGTCGGTCCCGCAGATCGAGGGGATGGACCGGGTGTATCCGGTCGTCCAGGCGGGCGAGCTGCTGGGCGCGCTGGCCGTGCGCAAACCGCTCGAGCGATCCCGTCTCGCCGTCGGACGAGAAACTGATCGTCGATCTCGCTGCCCAGGCCGGACTCGTGCTCAGCAACGTCCGGCTGACCGAGGCGCTCAAGGCACGCCTGGGGGACCTGAAGGCCGCGCAGAAACGGCTCGTCTCCGCGCAGGACGCCGAGCGCCGGCGGCTGGAGCGCAACATCCACGACGGCGCGCAGCAACAGCTGGTGGCGCTCGCCGTCAAACTGAAGCTCGCCGACGGCCTGATCGAACGAGACGCGCAGAAGGCGCGCGAGCTGGTCGGCCAGCTCCAGGGCGAGACGCACGCGGCGTTGGAGGACCTCCGCGACCTGGCCCGGGGCATCTACCCGCCTCTCCTGGCGGACAAGGGCCTCGCCTCGGCGCTCGAGGCGCAGGCGAGGAAGTCGGGTCTGCCGGTCGAGGTCCGCGCCGACGCCATCGCCCGGTACCCGCAGGACGTCGAAGCGGCCGTGTACTTCTCGTGCCTCGAGGCGATGCAGAACATCGCGAAGTACGCGTCGGCCTCTTCGGCCTCCGTGACGATCGCCGAGCGAGACCATTCGTTGTGTTTCACGGTGTCCGACGACGGCCGTGGTTTCGATCCGGCCGTGGCGACCGGCGGCACCGGACTGCAAGGGATCGCGGACCGGGTGGGTGCGCTCGATGGGCAGGTCACGGTCACGTCGAGCCCGGGATCTGGGACCACGATCGAGGGCCGGTTGCCGGTCGGTGTGGAGTCGATAGCGTGACCGGCCCCGCTCGAACGAAGAAGCCGAAAGGCCTGCGGCGCGTCGAGCGCTGGCTCGTCGGGCTGGCGATGGGCGTGATCGCGTTCGTGCTCGAGAAGGCCGTGATGCGCTCGGTCAAGAAGGGTGGAGGAACGTCCATCGAGCCGGCCCCGACGACCATCACGTCGAAGGGCGCTGAGGCCGAGATACAGGATCTCGACTTCCGGCAGACGGGTCAGTGATCGGACCCGCAAGCCAACCGACAAGGTCCGCCGACCCTGATGGTGCTGAAGGTGCTTCGCTGGTGGGCATGCTCTATACATGTGTTACATGCACTCGGCATGCTAGACTTCAGGAGTGAGTTCCATCCAGATCCGTAACGTGCCTGACGACGTCCACCGAACGCTCCGTGCACGCGCGGCGGCGAACGGACAGTCGCTCTCCGAGTACCTCCTGGGGGAGATCGTCCGGATCGCCGCGCGGCCCCCCCTCGCGGACGTGCTCGCACGGGCGGGTGACCGTGCCGGCGGTATCGCGACCGGGGAGATCGTCGAGGCGGTGCGAACGGGCCGCGACCGTACTTGATAGTCGTCGACACCTCGGCGGTGCTTGCCGTTCTTACGGGGCGTCCTCGTGACGAGGATCTGGTTCGTCGGCTGGCGAACGACGCCGACCTGCACGCCCCGCACCTGATCGACGTGGAGGTGGTTCACGCGCTCCGCAGGCTTGTGTCATCGGGCGATCTGACTCCGGAGCGAGCGGCCGACGTTCGCTCGGACTTCGCAGATCTCTCGATCGTGCGCTATCCGCACCACCCGCTCTCGGATCGCATGTGGGAGCTCCGGCATGCGCTGACCGCGTACGACGCCGCGTTCGTGGCGCTTGCCGAGGCGTTGGGCATCCCGCTCGTCACCTGTGATCTTCGACTCGCGCGGACCGCCGGTCACCAGGCGCGGATCGAAGCGTTCGGCGGATCATCATCGACGTGCCACTGACAAAGCGTGCCGCTAATCACTGCGCCGGAGCAGGTCGATCAACAGTCCGAGCGTGAGCAGGCCGGCGACCACCGCGAACGCTCCGGGGACCCACGCTGCCACCCGCGTCGATAGCGCGGTGAGTCCCGTCGCCAGGATCGCCGCGCCCGCCGTCAACCCGAGGGCCAGCCGCCTGCCCGCTCGCCGGATCGTGGTCTCGAGCGATGCGGCGCGGAAGTTCACCTCGAGCTTCTGTCCGGGACGCGCGCCGATCAACCGTTCGACGGCCTCGATCACGCGCATCGCCCGGACCTTCATCTTCTGTGTCTGATAGAAGAACGCCTTCAGGTCGAGCTTCGACCCCATGCCGGTGACGACGTTCCGCATCAGGAACTTCCCGGCGACATCGAACGGGTCGAGCTCGGGGTCGAGCTGCGCGGCAGCGAGCTGCATCTGCGCGAGCGACTTCCCGGTGAGCGTGAGGGATGCCGGCAGCGGCACGTTGTGGCGGAGCGAGATCTCGGTCATCTCCTGCAGCACGGGCCCGAGCTGGATGTCCTTCAGCGACGCGCCGCGGTTCTTCGCCATCAGCTCTCCGATCTCCTCGCTGAACGCATCGACGTCCAGGTCGCTCCGATCGATCGCACCGGACAGCATCAGCGAGATGTCGGTGAGGAACCCCACGTCCTCCTGCCAGAAGGCCATCAGCAGCAGCATCATCTGCTCGCGCATCTCGGCGCTGACCTCGCCGACCATGCCGAGGTCCAGGAAGTACAGGAGCTCTTCCTCCGGCTGCCACATCAGGTTCCCGGGGTGCGGGTCCGCGTGGAAGAACCCGTCGACCATGATCTGCTTGTAGAAGGACTCGAGCAGCTGTCGTGCGGCCTCCTTGCGCGGCGTCCCTTCGGGCGCGCTCGCGATCGGGCCGCCCGCGACGTCGCGCATCACCAGCAGTCGAGACGTCGAGAAGTCGCCGTGCACCTCAGGCACGCGGAGGCGCGGGAACGACGCGATCACCTCCGTCATCCGCCGCATGTTGCCCGCCTCTTGGCGGAAGTCGAGCTCGCGGTGCAGCGACTCGGAGAGGTAGCGGAACACCGCCTCCATGTCGATCACCTGCTTCAGCCCGGGCCGGTGCCCGACCTTCTCGGCGAAGACCTCGAGCAGCGCCAGGTCCTGCTCGATCTGCTCCTTGGCGTCGGGGCGCTGAACCTTGACCACGACCTTCTCGCCGTTCGCGAGCGTCGCCCGGTGCACCTCGGCGATCGTGCCGGCGGCGAGCGGCAGCGGCTCGATGTGATCGAAGACGTCTTCCCACGGAACGCCCAGTTCCTCCTCCATCACCCCGACGACCTGCTCCTCGGTGAGCGGGGGCACGTTGTCCTGGAGCGTCGCGAGCTCCTTGATGTACTCGGGCGGGAGCAGGTCGGGCCGCGTCGAGAGGATCTGTCCGAGCTTCGCGAACGTCGGACCCAGCTCCTCGAGCGCGGCGCGCAGCCGCTTGCCCTGCCGCTCCCGGCCGAGCGCGCCCTCCTCGTCCGGCCGGCCGAAGAGCTCCTTCAGCCCGTGCTTCGCGAAGACGGTCGCGATCTTGGTGCCGCGGGCCATCAGGTGCGGCTCCGTCTCGACCTCGGCGGCGCTCGCGCGGAGCGAGGCAGGCGCACGCGCGGCGCGCGGCGGTCCCGGCGGCCTGCCCGTCCGCCGTGTTCACGATGATGACCGTGCAACGCGCGTTGTGGCTGATCCGGTTCGGCACGTTCCCCAGCAGGAACTCCTTGCGGCCGGCCATGCCGGCGTTGCCGACGACCAGGACGTCGATCGCGTGCTCCTCGGTTGCGTCGACGATCGCCATGGCCGGGTCGTCGTTGATCACGACGTGAGCCCGGCCGCGCTCGCCGGCGACCTGGGTCGCGTAGGTCTGCAGCTCGTCGGCGGCGCCGCGCGCCCGCGTCGCCTCGGCGGCCCCGAACTCGGTGTCGGTCGGGCTGCCCGGCAGGATGACCTGGACGATGTGCAGGTCGGCTCCGTAGCGATCCGCGAACGCGGCCGCCCACGCCACGGCGCGCTCGGCCGTCTGGGAGCGATCGGTCCCCACCATCACCCGCTTCACGGGTCCGCCGACCCGCACGTCGCCGTTCGCGCTCATGCGCGCATCATCCCCGATGGAGGGCCGCCGCGGCGAGCCGGGCACCCGCCGTCCTTCGGTGGTGCCAGCACCCTGTTCGGTAGACTCGGCAACCGCCGCCGGAGTAGCTCAGTGGTAGAGCAACCGCCTCGTAAGTGGTAGGTCCGGGGTTCGAATCCCCGCTCCGGCTCCATGCGTCGAACCCTGGTCGCCGTCGTACTCGCGTCGATGCTGGCCGTTGCGCTCGTGCCGGCGGGACCCCTGCCGTGGGCGAGCGCCACCGAGACCCACGGGCCGGGGTGGCACTCGTGGCTCCGCGGGAACCCGGCCGATGTCCAGGTCCACACGCTGGGCGGCGCCATGCTCGAGGGCGGCGGTTCCGACCGGATCCCCGCATGGGAGTGGTTCCTGCACCAGGCCGGCTACGGCGACATCGTCATCGTCTGCGCGAGCTGCGGCAACATCTACAACCAGTACGTCCTGAACATCCACGACGTGGATTCGGTGCAGACGCTCAAGCTCACGAAGCCCGAGGCGGCGTCCGATCCGTTCGTGATCCAGAGCATCGCCGGCGCCGACGGGATCTTCTTCGCCGGCGGCGATCAATCCGACTACGTGCGCGTCTGGAAGGACTCGCCGGTCGAGGATGCCGTCAACGCGGTGATCGCGCGTTCGGGAGCGGTCGGCGGGATCAGCGCCGGCCTGGCGATCCTGGGGCAGTTCCTGTTCGCGGCGGAGAAGGACACGATCCAGTCCGGGCAGGCGATGGCGGACTGCTACGCGAAGAAGATCACGCTCGAACGCGACATGCTCGACCTCCCGGTGCTCTCCTCGGCGATCACCGACACGCATTTCACGCAACGCGCGCGCATGGGCCGGATGCTGACGTTCATGGCCCGCGTCATCACCGACGGGTGGGCGTCACGCGTGAAGGGGATCGGCGTGGACGAGGACGCCGCGGCGCTCGTGACGAGTGACGGCACGGCGACGGTCGTCGGCCAGGGGAACGTGTCGTTCGTCAAGATGCGCGCCGGCGACGTCGTGTCGTGCGCGCCCGGAGCGCCGCCGGAGACGAGGTTCCTCGATGTCCACGTGATCCACGTCGGTTCGACGTTCGACATCACGACGTGGAGCGGCGATCCCAACCCGCCCGTGCGCGTGCGGGTCAAGGACGGCGCGCTCCACTGGATCGCCTGAGGGGCGCCGGCCAGATGCGATGGGCTCTCATCGTCGGCGGGGGCTTGCTGATCGTCGTCGGCGGCGTGTGGATGCTGCAGGGAGCCGGGGTCATCGGCGGGAGCTTCATGAGCGGGAGCTCGCTCTGGTTCGTGATCGGCCTGATCTGTGTGCTGATCGGCTTCGCGATCGAGGTGCAAGGGGTGCGCCGCCGCAGCTGACCGGCCGGTCCGTCGCGAACGCGCACTCCGGATCAGGTCGACGACAGTCCGAGCGTGAGCGGCCGGCGAGGAGCGAACGCGGCCGGCACCCAGCTGGCCACGCGCGTCGAGAGGGCCGTGAGCGCGGTCGCGAGGACCGCCGCGCCCGCCGTGAGCGCGAGCGCCAGCCGACGGCCCGCGCGGCGGATCGTGGCCTCCAGGTCGTGGCCCGGAAGTTGACCTCGAGCTTCTGCCCCGGCCGCGCGCCGATCAGCCGCTCGACGGCCTCGATCACGCGCATCGCGCGGACCTTGAACTTCTGCGTCTGATAGAAGACCGCCTTCGGGTCGAGCTTCGCCGCCCATGCCGTTGAAGACGCTCCGCATCAGGAACGAGCCGGCGACGTCGAACGGGTCGAGATCGGGGTCGAGCTCCGCGGTCGCGAGCTGCATCTGCGCGAGCGCTTTGCCGGTCAGCGTGAGCGACGCCGGAAGCGGCACGCCGTGGCGCAGCGAGATCTCGGTCATCTCCTGCAGGATCGGGCCCGAGCTGGATGTCCGTCAGCGACGCGCCGCGGTACTTCGCCATCAGCTCGCCGATCTCCGCCTGGAACGCGTCGACGTCGAGGTCGGTGCGGTCGATCGCGCCGGCGAGCATCAGCGAGATGTCGGTGAGGAACGCCACGTCCTCCTGCCAGAACGCCATCAGCAGCAGCATCAGCTGCTCGCGCATCTCGGGGCCGACCTCGCCGACCATGCCGAAGTCGAGGAAGTAAGAGCTCTTCCTCCGGCTACCACATCAGGTTCCCGGGGTGCGGGTCGGCGTGGAAGAACCCGTCCACCAGGATCTGCTTGTAGAAGCGACTCGAGCAGCTGGCGCGCGGCCTCCTTGCGTCGGCGCCCTTCGGGCGCCTCGCGATCGGGCCGCCCTGGATCTCCTCCATCACGAGCAGCCGCGACGTCGAGAAATCGCCGGTACACGTCCGGCACGCGCGAGGCGCGCGTACGGCGCGATGACCTCCGTCATCCGCCGATGTTGGCGGCCTCCTGACGGAAGTCGAGCTCGCGATGCAGCGACGTCGGAGAGGTGCTCGAAGACGGCCCCCATGTCGATCACCTGCTTCAGCCCGGGCGCGGTGCCCGACCTTCTCGGCGAACAGCTCGAGCAGCGCGAGGTCCTGCTCGATCTCTCCTTGGCGTCGGGGCGCTGCACCTTCACCACGACCCGCTCGCCGTTCGCGAGCGCCGCGCGGTGGACCTCGGCGATCGTGCCGGCGGCGAGCGGCTCGGTTCGATGTGATCGAACACGTCCTCCCACGGGACGCCGAGCTCCTGCTCCATCACCTTGACGACCTGCTCCTCCGACAGCGGCGGGACGTGGTCCTGGAGCGTCGCGAGCTCCTCGATGAACTCGGGCGGGAGCAGGTCGGGCCGCGTCGAGAGGATCTGACCGAGCTTCGCGAACGTCGGCCCGAGCTCCTCGAGCGCCGCGCGCAGCCGCTTGGCCTGCCGCTCGCGGCCGACGGCGCCCTCCTCGTCGGGCCGGCCGAAGAGCTCCTTCAGCCCGTGCTTGGCGAAGACGTCGGCGATCTTGGCGCCGCGGGCCATCAGGTGCGGCTCGCGTCTCGTCCTCGCGGCGCTCGCGCGGAGTGACGGCAGGCGCACGCGCGGCGCGCGGCGGTCCCGGCGGCCTGCCCGTCCGCCGTGTTCACGATGATGACCGTGCAGCGCGCGTTGTGGCTGATCCGGTTCGGCACGTTGCCCAGCAGGAACTCCTTGCGCCCGGCCATCCCGGCGTTGCCGACGACCAGGACGTCGATCGCCTCCTCCTCGGCCGCGTCGACGATCGCCATCGCCGGGTCGTCGTCGATCACCACGTGGGCGTGCCCGCGCTCGCCGGCGACCTGGGTCGCGTAGGTCTGCGAGCTCGTCGGCGGCCCCGCGCGCGCGCGTCGCCTCGGCCGCCCCGAACTCGGTGTCGGTCGGGCTGCCCGGCAGGATGACCTGCACGATGTGCAGGTCGGCGCCGTAGCGGTCGGCGAACGCGGCCGCCCACGCCACGGCGCGCTCGGCGGTCTGGGAGCGGTCGGTCCCGACCATCACCCGCTCACGGGCCCGCCGACCCGGACGTCGCCGTTCGTGCTCATGCGCGCATCATGCCCGATGGAGGGCCGCCCGACGACCCGGGCAGCCTCTGCGCGGTCCCGCCGTGGGTGCCAGCACCCGGTTCGGTAGACTCGGCGACCGCCGCCGGAGTAGCTCAGTGGTAGAGCAACCGCCTCGTAAGTGGTAGGTCCGGGGTTCGAATCCCCGCTCCGGCTCCATGCGTCGAACCCTGGTCGCCGTCGCGCTCGCGTCGATGCTGGCCGTTGCGCTCGTGCCGGCGGGACCCCTGCCGTGGGCGAGCGCCACCGAGACCCACGGGCCGGGGTGGCACTCGTGGCTGCGCGGGAACCCGGCCGATGTCCAGGTCCACACGCTGGGCGGCGCCATGCTCGAGGGCGGCGGCTCCGACCGGATCCCCGCATGGGAGTGGTTCCTGCACCAGGCCGGCTACGGCGACATCGTCATCGTCTGCGCGACCTGCGGCAACATCTACAACCAGTACGTCCTGAACATCCACGACGTGGATTCGGTGCAGACGCTCAAGCTCACGAAGCCCGAGGCGGCGTCCGATCCGTTCGTGATCCAGAGCATCTCGGGCGCCGACGGGATCTTCTTCGCCGGCGGCGATCAATCCGACTACGTGCGCGTCTGGAAGGACTCGCCGGTCGAGGATGCCATCAACGCGGTGATCGCGCGTTCGGGAGCGGTCGGCGGGATCAGCGCCGGCCTGGCGATCCTGGGGCAGTTCCTGTTCGCGGCGGAGAAGGACACGATCCAGTCCGGTCAGGCCATGGCGGACTGCTACGCGAAGAAGATCACGCTCGAACGCGACATGCTCGACCTCCCGGTGCTCTCCTCGGCGATCACCGACACGCACTTCACGCAGCGCGCGCGCATGGGCCGGATGCTGACGTTCATGGCCCGCGTGATCACAGACGGGTGGGCGTCACGTGTGAAGGGGATCGGCGTGGACGAGGACGCCGCCGCGCTCGTGACGAGTGACGGCACGGCGTCGATCGTCGGCCAGGGGAACGTGTCGTTCGTCGAGATGCGCGCCGGCGACGTCGTGTCGTGCGCGCCCGGAGCGCCGCCGGAGACGAGGTTCCTCGATGTCCACGTGATCCACGTCGGTTCGACGTTCGACATCACGACGTGGAGCGGCGATCCCAACCCGCCCGTGCGCGTTCGGGTCAAGGACGGCGCGCTCCACTGGATCGCCTGAGGGACGTCGCCGGATGCGGTGGACGCTCGTCGTCGTCGGGGGACTGCTGATCGTCGTCGGCGGCGTGTGGATGCTGCAGGGAGCCGGGGTCATCGGCGGGAGCTTCATGAGCGGGAGCTCGCTCTGGTTCGTGATCGGCCTGATCTGTGTGCTGATCGGCTTCGCGATCGAGGTGCAAGGGGTGCGGCGCCGCAGCTGACCGGCCAGTCCGTCGCGAACGCGCACGTCGAACCCGGTTGCCGCTGGGTCCTCAGGTTGCGACAATCGCGCCCAGATGAAGACATCCCGCAAGCTCCTGGTCGTTCTCGCCGGAGCCTCCGTGTTCATCGCGACCTCGCTGACTGCCGCCATCGCCCAAACGCCGGTCGATCCCTCGACGACGCCGACGGAGAACACGGGCGGCTGGGTGTTCTCGATGGCCCAGTTGCTGTTCCTGTTGGGCGTCGCGACCGTGCTCTTCCTGATCGTCATGTACATGCGGTACGCGCCGCGGTTCGCGAAGGATGAGGAAGGCCTGAACGTCGTCCGCGCCGATCGCGTGCGCCCGGGCCAGGCCCTTCCCCGCCGTGACGTGGACATCTCGCAGGCGGCGCCGATCGTCGTGGCACCTCCCGCCGTCCCGGTTGCCGTCGGAGCGGTGGCACCCGCAGCTGCGGCGCCCGCCCCGGCGCCGGTGGCAGCTCCCGCAGCCGCAGCACCTGCATCAGCAGCACCCGCACCTGCGGCTGCCGCGGCGCCCGCACCTGTGGCCGCGGCTCCGGAAGCCCCTGCGGCCGCGCCTGTACCCGCCGCCGCCGCGCCGGTCGCTCCGGCCGAGCGCGTCGAGGTCACGCTCGACCAGGCCGTCTTCGACGAGAAGCTCGCCGAGCTCCTGGAGAAGGGGACCGACCGGCGCGTCGCCGAGGGTCAGGCTCGTCGGGCCGCCATGATCGCAGCGCGGAAGAAGGCCGAAGGGGGCTAGTCCCCCCTCGCCGCCGATGGACGCCGCCAACACCGTCGACTGGTCGATGGGTTCGTACGCGTCCCGTCTGGCCGATTGGGGCACGGCGGTCGACATCGGCCGGCGCATCTCCGGTCCCGGCGTTCCCGTCCCCAGCGTCGAGCGGGCTCGGCTCCGCGAGGACATGGCCGAGATCGTTCCCCGAGCCGAAGGACTGATCCGCGGCTTCACCGACATGGAGGTCCAGGGGTTCCGCTCGCGCGCCTGGGTCATGGCGCGATCGGAGTGGATCCGCGCCAACCTCAACGGGCTGCAGCGCTTGCTGGAGCCGCTCGCCGAGCGGATGCTCGACGGGCGTCCCACCCGCGCCGAGTTCAAGCGGAAGGCGCTCGGCGCGCAGACCGGGGCGCTGATGGGGTACGTGGCTCGCAAGGTTCTCGGTCAGTACGACGTCTTCCTGCCCCCCGACGACGAAGGGCTCCTGTACTTCATCGGTCCGAACATCGTCGAAGCGGAACGGCGCTACTCGCTCCCCCCCAAGGACTTCCGGCTGTGGATCGCGATCCACGAGGTCACCCACCGCGTGCAGTTCGGCTCGGCCACGTGGCTGCGCGGCTATCTCTCAGGGCAGGTCGACGACTACCTGGGCAGCATCCAGCTCGACTCGAGCCAGCTCATGAACCAGCTGCGACGGGCGGCCGAGGAGGCCAGATCCGGCGTCGACTGGCGCGGCATGGGCGGCGTCTTCCTCCTGCTCTCGCCCGAGCAACGCGAGATGTTCATGCGGATGCAGGCGATGATGTCGTTGTTGGAGGGCCACGCGTCGTTCGTCATGAACGAGGTCGCCCGCGAGCACGTGCAGGACGTGGACCGCATGCGCCGGGCGCTCTCCGCGCGGAGGCAGTCCTCGAACCTCGAGAAGACCCTGCAGCGCGCGATCGGATTCGAGCAGAAGATCCGTCAGTACGACACCGGCGAGCGATTCGTCCGCACGATCGTCGAGCGCGCGGGGATGTCGACGTTCAACCTGGTGTGGCGGAGCGCCGACGATCTGCCGACGATCGACGAGATCGCGGAACCGGATCGCTGGCTCGCGAGGGTCGGCGGCTAGGGACGCCATGCGTCGACCTCCGGCAGTCGCCCGTGTGATCGAGCGGGTGACGGCGACGGCGCGCGAGCACGAGATGTTCCTGCCGGGCCAGACGGTCCTGGTCGCGGTCTCGGGAGGACCGGACTCCGTGTGCATGCTGGAGTCGCTCGTGCGGCTCCGCCGCCTCTTCAAGATCCGCCTGGAAATCTTCCACTTCGATCACGGACTCCGGAAGGACTCCGCAGCGGACGCGGCGTACGTCCAGCGCTCGGCGGATCGACACCGTCTGCCGTTCCATCTGCGCGCGGCCACGTCGTCGCCCGGCAAGGGCGCGTCGGTCGAGGCGTGGGCGCGGGAGCAACGGCACTTCGCGATCGCCGAGGTCACGCACGAGACCGGTGCCGCGAGGACCGCGATCGGGCACACGATGAACGATCAGGCCGAGACCGTGCTCATCGGCCTGATCACCGGGAGCGGGATCCGCGGGATGAGCGGTATCGCGCCGGTGACCGGTACCTGGGTGAACCCGCTGCTCGATGTGGCACGGGACGACGTGGAGGCGTTCTGTCGATCGCTCCACCTGCGACCTCGAACCGATCCCTCGAACGCGGATCTGCGGTTCCTGCGCAACGCCATCCGCCTACGTGGGTTACCGGGCCTGGAACGCGCGGTCGGCCGGAGCCTGCGCGAGCCGTTGGTGCGAACCGCAGCGGGTCTGCGTGAGGACGCGGACGAGCTGATGCGCCAGACGTTCGATGTGCTCGACGAGGTCGTCGACGAGACGCCCGACGGTGCGGAAATCCTGGCTGCGCGATTGCTCGACCTTCCCCGTGCCATCTCGGGACGCGTGGTGGCCCACGCCGTCTACGGATGCGGGGTCCCGTGCTCCCGGGCGGACGTGCTGGCCGTCCTCGACCTGGCGGCGGGGCGTCCCGGACGGAGGCGAGATCTGTCCTCCGGCTTGAAGGCCCGGCGCGACCGGGAGTATGTTCGCCTCACTCGTCCTTCCCCCCGCGACGGCGAGGCCGATCCACCCCGACCGGGAAAGGGGAAGGTGTGACGCTCATCGAACCGTCCTCGCTCTCTACACTGACGGGTCACGTGGAGGCCTACGAACCCGACATCGATCGGATCCTGATCACCGGCGACGAGATCCAGGCCAAGCTCGCCGAGCTGGGAGAGCGGATCGGGAACGACTATGCGGGACGGAAGCTGCTGCTGGTCGGCGTCCTGAAAGGCGCGTTCGTCGTGATGGCCGATCTGGCCCGCTACATCCGCCTCCCGCTCGAGTTCGACTTCATGGCGGTGTCGTCGTACGGGGCGGCCACGCAGACATCCGGCGTGGTCCGCATCCTCAAGGACCTCGATCACGACCTCGAGGGACTCGACGTCTTGCTGGTGGAGGACATCGTGGACTCCGGCCTCACGCTGAACTACCTCTTGAAGAACCTCCGAGCGCGCAGGCCCGCTTCCCTGGAGGTCGCCGCGCTGCTGCGGAAGGTCGATCTGCAGCGGGTACCGCTCGACATCCGCTACACGGGCTTCGAGATCCCGAACGAGTTCGTGGTCGGCTACGGCCTCGACTACGCGGAGCGGTACCGGAACCTGCCGTACATCGCGACGCTTCGCCCCGAGGCGTACGGCGGGGCCTGACCGGCGGGAACCGACCACGGTTCGAGGTCGTCCGACCCGGATGACCCGGCGGCACCTCGCGCTGCTCTTCGTAGCGATCCTGCTCCTCGCCGGATGCCAACGCTCAGCTCCGCCGGGGACGGGGATCCGCGGTGTCGTGAAGCTGGGCCCAACCTGTCCGGTCGAGAGCCTCGCGAGCCCCTGCCCCGATCGCCCGTTCCAGGGCGACGTGCAGGCGACGTCGACGGACGGTGCCACGACGCGCGTGTCGACCGACGAACAGGGTCGCTTCTCCCTCGACCTGCGTGCGGGCTCCTACGTGGTGGTCGCGATCTCTCCCGGCGGGAGCGGCCCGCCGACGCCCGTGCCGCAAACGGTGCAGGTGGTCACGGGGGCGTACACGCAGGTGACCCTCGAGGTCGACAGCGGGATCCGATGAGCTCCACCTCTGACTTCGGCCGGTGCTACCATGCGCAACGGGCCTCCGTGCGCATCGCGCCGGAGCCCGCACCGTCTCCGACCACTTCCAGGAGCCCCAGCTGAGCCAGCCCGAGAGCCCGTTCCGGAAGATCGCCCGGACGCCCACGTTGTGGATCGTCCTGATCACCGTGGTGTTCATGCTCGTGCTGTCCATGCTCGGAGGCAAGCCCGAGGGGAAGACGCTCACGACCTCCGAGTTCCGGGCGGCGGTCGCGCAGGGCGACATCCTCAACGCGAAGTTCCTCGAGGGCGATCAGATCATCACCGGCGACTACGCGCCGGGGGGGACGTACCGCGCGCCGTACCTCGCCGACTCCGGCACCGACCTGGAGAAGCTGCTTGCCGACGCCCGGGTGCCGTACGACTCCGACCCCCAGCTCCCGAACACGCTCCTCAGCACGCTCATCACCGTGATCCTGCCGGTCGTCCTCATCGCCGGGGTCCTGCTCTGGGTGATGAACCGTTCGCAGGGAGGTGGCGGGCGCGTCATGCAGTTCGGGCGCAGCCGGCACAAGACGGTGTCCAAGGATCAGCCCAAGACCACGTTCGCCGACGTCGCCGGCGTGGACGAGGCGATCGAGGAGCTGGAAGAGGTCAAGGACTACCTCCAGTCGCCCGCCAAGTTCCAAGCGATGGGCGCCAAGATCCCGCGGGGTGTGCTCCTGTTCGGCCCGCCGGGTACGGGCAAGACGCTGCTCGCTCGCGCCGTGGCCGGTGAGGCGGGCGTGCCGTTCTTCTCCATCAGCGGATCGGACTTCGTCGAGATGTTCGTCGGTGTGGGAGCCGCCCGCGTCCGCGACCTGTTCGAGCAGGCGAAGGCCGCGGCGCCGGCGATCGTGTTCATCGACGAGATCGACGCCGTCGGTCGTCACCGCGGCGCGGGCCTCGGCGGAGGCCACGACGAGCGCGAGCAGACGCTGAACCAGCTCCTCGTGGAGATGGACGGGTTCGACCAGCGCTCGACCGTGATCTTGATGGCCGCGACGAACCGGCCCGACATCTTGGACCCGGCGCTGTTGCGCCCGGGCCGCTTCGATCGCCAGGTCGTGATCGATCGGCCCGACCTGGAGGGCCGCAAGGCGATCTTGAAGGTGCACGCCCGCGGCAAGCCGTTCGACTCGACGGTGGACCTGGCGGTGCTCGCGCGACGCACCCCGGGGTTCACCGGCGCGGACCTCGCGAACGTGATCAACGAGGCCGCGCTGCTCGCGGCTCGCCGCTCGAAGAAGGCGATCTCCATGATCGAGGTCGAGGAGGCCGTCGACCGCGTGATGGCCGGACCCGAGCGGAAGTCACGCGTGATGGACGAGGAAGAGCGCCGGTTGATCGCCTATCACGAGGGCGGTCACGCCATGGTCGCGCACATCCTCCCCAACACGGACGAGGTGCACAAGATCACCGTGATCCCGCGCGGGCGCGCGTTGGGCTACACACTCACGCTCCCCGAGCAGGACAAGTTCCTGATGACGCGCGAGCAGATGCGGGACGAGCTCGCCATGCTGATGGGCGGGCGCGTTGCCGAGGAGATCGTCGCGGGCGACGTGACCACCGGCGCGGCCAACGACATCGAGCGGGCGACCAAGGTCGCGCGGCAGATGGTGACCGAGTACGGCATGTCGGACACCATCGGCCCCCGGACGCTCGGGCAGAAGCAGGGCGGCGAGGTCTTCCTCGGCCGCGACTGGGGCTCCACACCGGATTACTCCGACGCCGTCGCGTTCGAGATCGATCAAGAGGTGCGTCAGCTGATCGACGAGGCGCACGACGTGGCCCTCGACATCCTCGTGGAGAACCGCGAGAAGCTCGACGCGCTCGCGGCCGTGCTGTTGGAGAAGGAGACGCTCGATCGCGAAGCGGTCGAACAGTTCTTCCGCGACGTCGAGAAGCGGGCACCTCGCGAGGCCGAGGAGCGGAGCGCGGGTCTCGGCGTGTCCCGAGCGAGCCAGAAGAAGCGCGGGCTTCGCCCGTCGAGCCCCGGGACGCTCGGGGATCCCGGCCTGGCACCGGCGTAGATCGATCCCCCCGTTCGTCGTGCCGCGCGCCTGCCTGTGCGCGTAGAGTGCGGCCGTCCCAGATCGAACGGAGGGGAAGATGCGTCGAACGGTTCGCGTCCTGATCGTCATCGCAGTCGTTGCGGCATCGGTGCTCACCGCCATCCCGGCCGGGGCGGCACGCGGTCCCAAGACGTGGGTCGTCCTTCCGAGCCAGTCGGTGCAATCGTTCGTCAAGAAGGCGCATCCGGGCGACACCATCCTGCTCGTGCGAGGCGTATACACGCAATCCGTGACGATCAAGAAGGACGGGATCTCGCTTCGGGGCGCAGGCTCGGCTTCGGGTGGCACCGTCTTCAAGCCTCCGGCAACGCTCCCCAAGAACGCGTGCACGAAGTCCTCGGGCGGGGCCGGGGTCTGCATCCTCGGGAAGTTCGACCATCAAGGCGCGATCACGAAGCGGGTCGCCGACGTGACCGTTTCCGGGATCATGTTCGCCGGATGGCCGTCCATGGGCGTCTTCGCGTTCGGCACGCAGGACCTTCGGATGATCAACGATGCCGTGTTCGACGCGGGCGACTACGGTCTCGCCAGGTTCGATTCGCTGGGTGGCGTCGTCCAGAACAACATCGTCGTCGGGGGCGGCGAGGCAGGGATCTACCTGGGCGACTCCGCGAACGCCGGAGCGACGGTGACGCACAACGAGGTCTCCGGTGCCCAGTTCGGCATCTTCATCCGCCATTCGAGCGGTATAACCTTGCAGCTCAATCACGCGTTCAGCAACTGCCAGGGGATCATGGTTCTGGACGACGGGTCGGGCGGCGTGAGCGCCATCGACATCCGGTACAACTACGTCACGTTCAACAACGAGGCGTGTGCAGCCACGGATGAGGGTCCGGCGTTGTCCGGAGGCGGCATCTTGCTCCTGGGTGCGAGCGATTCCAGCGTCACGTGGAACACGGTGCGGGGGAACGCGGGCACGGAGGCCAACTCGGGCGGCATCGTCCTGATGAGCGCGGCGTCGTTCACCCACGGTGCGAACCCGACCGGGAACTTGGTGAAGAACAACACCGCGTTCGGGAACTCCCCACATGACATCTCCTACGACGGCACCGGCACTGGCAACGATCTCAGCGGTAACTACTGCGGCACATCGCTGCCGAGCGGGTCCTGCGTCTGACCGAAGATCATCGAGTGCGACGGGGGCGGCGGACCGGCCGCCTCCGTCGGTGTTCGGCGCCCGTACAATCCGCGGATGCCTCCTGACCGTTGGGCCACCTTCGACTGCTACGGAACCCTCATCGACTGGATGTCCGGGATCCGAGGAACGCTCGCTTCCCTGTGGCCCGAGGCCGATGCCGGCGTGCTCGTGGCCCAGTACCACGAGGTCGAGCCCGGCGTGCAGGCGGGCCGAGGCATCCCGTATAGGACGGTGATGGCCGAGGCGCTCGCGCGGGTGGCGAAGGCGGAGGGGCTGACGGTCCCCGCGGGTCGCGAGGACGCGTTGGGGACGTCGCTGCCGACCTGGCCGGTCTTCCCGGAGGTGCCCGGGTCGCTCTCTGAGCTCCGAGCGCGTGGATGGAAGCTCGGCATCCTGTCGAACACCGACCCCGATCTCCTGGATACGTCGCTCGCCGCGATCGGCGTACCGGTCGATCTGCGCGTCGTGGCATCCGGCATCGGTTCCTACAAGCCGGCGTTCGGGCACTGGGAGTCGTTCTTCACGCAGACCGGTGCCGACCGTTCGCGTCACGTCCACGTGGGAGCATCGCTCTTCCACGACGTGCAGCCGTGCGCCGCGCTCGGGCTGCCGTGCGTGTGGATCAACCGGCAGGCCGAGGCGAGCGACGTCCCCCGCGCGGGTGAGCTCACGGATCTCGCGACGTTGCCGGACACGCTGGACGCGCTCGTGCCGCCGGGTGACGGGTAGCATCGAGCCGCGATGGACGAGGATCGGTTCGACGACCAGAAGATCGAGCAGGGTGTCCGCATGATCTTGGAGGGGATCGGGGAGGATCCCGATCGCGGCGGTCTCCGGGAGACGCCCGCACGCGTCGCCCGTATGTATCGAGAGGTCTTCGCCGGGATCGGACAGGACGCGTCGCAGCTGGTCACCGTCGTCGAGGGCGCCGACCACGACGAGATGATCATGGTGCGCGACATCCCGATCTATTCGATGTGTGTGCCATCCAAGGAGCGGCTCAACACTCCACGCGGCGTGG
Organism: uncultured Actinomycetes bacterium; assembly: GCA_963736335.1. Lineage (GTDB taxonomy): Bacteria > Actinomycetota > UBA4738 > UBA4738 > HRBIN12 > JBBQVZ01. Next base: position 1,321,241 of record CAVTOC010000006.1, read on the forward strand.
TGCGAGCTTCCCAGGTGCGGGTCGGGCAGGAATTGCTGACCTTCGATGACGACGGAGTGCTTGCAACCACAACCGTCACCTCGGTCGGCTGGCGACATGCTCGAGAGATCGTCGAGATCCGGACGAGGAACAACGTCCTCAGGGTTACGCCGGAACACCCGGTCGCGACGCCGGGCGGTTGGGTTCGAGCAGGGGACATCGGCGTCGGCGACAAGGTGGAAGCGATCGATTCGAGGAAGCTCTCCCAGGTCCGCTACCCGGTCCGCGAGGGATATGAGTTGGGATATGTGATCGGCGCGGTGGGCAGCGATGGCAGCGTTCAGGAGGGCCGGCGCGTGTCGCTGGTCGTGCGGGATCGCGCTTTCGCTGAACGGTTCGCGTTCGCCCTTGAGGCCGCCTTCGGGGCCGAGTGCGGGATCGAAGAGATCGACGTCCCGAGCGGTTACCTCGCGAGAGACATCCCGATGTACAGGGTTCGGATCGTGTCCCGTCGGATCGCCACGCTCCTGCTTGACTGGTATGGGGGATCCAAGAAGACCAAGGCGTTCCATTTCCCATGGGTCGCCCTTCGGTCTGAGGAGATGATGCGCGGATTCCTCGATGGGTACTGCGATGGGGATGGCTACACGATCAAGGGCGGCAACGGGGCCCGATCGATCGTCACTGCTAACGAAACGTTCGCTGCTGAGCTCGCAGGGATGCTCGGAACGATGCCGCAGCCAGCCCGTCAGGGTATCTGGCACGTCTACGTCTCTGGGAGATGGAATGTGCCGGGCTGGCACGGAAAGCCCGGCTTCCGCCGAGTGACCGTGCCGCTTCTCCCTGCCGATAGCGGATGGGCCGAAGTGACGGACGTGCAGCGTATCGCTGCCACAGGTGGGCGACCCTACCGCGTCTACAGCTTCGAATGCGCTCCCTACCCGACCTTCCTGGTCGGCGGTATCCAGACGCACAACTGTGAACATCACCTGATCCCGTTCAGCGGAAAAGCGCACGTCGCGTACATCCCGAACAAGCAGCAACAGATCACGGGTCTGTCGAAGATCGCTCGGGTCGTCGACCTGCTCGCGAAGCGTCCCCAGGTGCAGGAACGCCTCACGACTGAGATCGCCGAAGCGCTCGACGAGGCGCTATCCCCCCGCGGAGTGTTCGTAGTGATCGAGGCCGAGCACCTCTGCATGACGATGCGCGGCATCAAGAAACCGGGCTCGGTGACCGTGACCTCTGCGGTGCGCGGCCTGTTCCGCACCGACGCCCGCACCCGCCAGGAGGCCATGAGCCACATCGGCATGCGATAGCCCTTCGCCCGGTCGGCACGGCGGCTCGCTTTGCATCGGACTACGATTGCCGGATGCCTGACCAGGCGATCTGGCGCTGCGGCACGCATGCGGTTCGCCTGCATCAGCGCACGTTGGTCATGGGGATCGTCAACGTCACGCCCGATTCGTTCTCCGACGGAGGCTCGTACGCCGGCGTGGACGACGCGGTGAAGCACGCCGCGCAGATGATCGCCGACGGCGCCGATCTGCTCGACGTCGGGGGTGAGTCGACGAGGCCGGGCTCGGATATCGTCCCCGCCGGCGAGGAGACGCGACGCGTCGTGCCCGTGATCCGGCGCATCGTCGAGGAACATCCGGATATCCCGGTGTCGGTGGACACGCGCAAGTCCGACGTCGCGCGGGCCGCGCTCGAGGCCGGCGCGACCATCGTGAACGACGTCTCGGCCGGAGGCGACCCTTCGATGTTCGCGACGGTCGCCCAGACCGGTGCCGGCATGGTGCTGATGCACATGAAGGGCGAGCCGAAGACCATGCAGGACGATCCCACGTACTACGACGTGGTCGCCGAGGTGCGCGGCTTCCTCGGTGAGCGCATCGAGGCGGCCCGGGCGGCGGGCATCGACCTGGAGCAGCTCTGCGTCGATCCGGGGATCGGGTTCGGCAAGACGCTCGAACACAACCTGGCGATCCTGCACGAGATCCGCGCGTTCCATCACCTGCGCGTTCCGTTGCTCGTGGGTCCCAGCCGCAAGCGATTCATCGGGACGCTCACCGGCGCCGAGGTCGGCGATCGCATCGAGGGAACGGCCGGTGCCGTGGCATGGTGCGCGGCCGAGCGCGTCGACGTCGTGCGCGTGCACGACGTGAAGGAGATGACGCGCGTGGTGCGGGTTGTGGACGCGATCGCGCGCGGATGAATCCCGACCCGAAGCGTCGGGCTCGCACGTCCGGCGGCGAGCTCGCCTACACCGATGAGGGAGACGGCCCGGCCGTCGTCTTGATCCACGGGTTCCCGCAGTCGTCGTTCGTCTGGCGAGACCTGGGCCCGCTCTTGTCGTCGCGGTTCCGGGTGATCGTCCCCGACATGATCGGGTCGGGTGACTCGGAGAAGAGGGCCGGTGTGCCGCTGGGGATCGTCGCCCAGGCCGGGTACATCCGCGAGCTCCTCCACGACCTCGGGGTGGAGCGGTACGCCGCCGTCGGGCACTCGGTCGGAGGCGGGGTCGCGCAGCTCCTCGCGCTTGACGGCGAGGGCGTCGACGCCATGGTGCTGATGTCGAGCACCGCGTTCGACGCGTGGCCCACCCTGCTGACGCGCGAGATCCAACGGACGCCGCCCGAGCAGAAGGTGGAGCTCTTCGTGCACTCGGGCATCAGAGCGTCGCTCCGCGTGGGGATGGCCGACCCCGATCGCATCACGCCGGACCAGGTGACGGAATACCTGCGCCCGTGGTCGGGGCCCGAGAACGTCGATGCGTTCTTCCGGTTCGCGGACGCGATGGACGGCACGGGGCTGCTCGATCGCGAGCAGGATCTGATGAAGCTCGAGATCCCCGTCCTCATCTTCTGGGGTGAGGACGACGAGTTCTACCCGCCCGCCATCGCGGAGCGGCTGAACGCGGCGATCCCCACATCGACGCTCGGACTGCTGCCCGGCTGTCGCCATTTCCTGGTCGAGGACGCGATCGAGACGATCGGCCCCATGATCTACGAGTACCTGCGGGCCCGATACCTCCAGGAGCCGCACGGCGGGCACGGCGACGCATCGGGCATCGTCTCGATCCAGCTCGAACGTCGCCCGCCATGGGTCGACCTGGCGGAATACGAGGAAGATGCCTGGCACGACGTCGATGAGGAGGAGCAGACGTGACCACCGCCAGGTTGTTCCTTTCGGGCATCCGCGCCTCGGGCCGTCACGGCGCGCGGCCGGGTGAGAAGGACGAGCCCCAGGACTTCGTCGTGGACCTCGACATCGAGGTGAACGTCGGCGACGACGACATCACGGGCACCGCCGACTATCGCGGCATCACGGAGGCGACCCGTGCGATCGTGGAGCAGCGGTCGTTCGACCTGATCGAGTCGATGGCGGCCGCGATCGCTGACCACCTGCTGACGCTCGACCGCGTGGCTCGCGTCACCGCCGTCGTCCACAAGCCGAACGCCGCCGGGCGGTTGGGCGTCGATGGAGTCGCCGCCGCTGCCACCGCCCCCAACCGGTAGCTGGCCGATGGCGACCTTCCTCGGGCTGGGCGCGAACCTCGGCGACCGGCTCTCGACCCTCCAAGATGCGGTCGATATGCTCGCCGCGGAACCGGGCATCACGGTGCTTCGCACCTCGCGCGTGTGGGAGACGGATCCGGTCGGTGGTCCGCCACAGCCCGACTTCCTCAACGTCGTCGCCGAGATCGACACCCCGCTCGAGCCGCTCGACCCTCCTCGCAGCCGTCAACCGCGTCGAGGCGGCGCTCGGCCGCATCCGAGACGTCCACTGGGGCCCGAGGACGATCGACATCGACATCCTCCTGATCGAAGACCTCGCCATCGACGACGATCGCTTGACCGTCCCCCATCCCCGCCTGCACCAGAGAGCCTTCGTCGTCATGCCCCTCCTCGAACTCCTCCCCGACCCCGTCCTCCCCGACGGCACCCACCTCCTCGACATCCGGCTCCCCAACCAACCCGTCCACCCCGCGTACCCACCGCTGAGCGTCACCGGCATGACGAACCGCACCTGCCTCAGATGCGACTGGCAAGGCGACACCGAACGCGAAGACGTGCCCCAACTGCGCCGCGCCGCTCTACGGGCGTTGCGGAGCGCCCGTCAGAAGGGGCGGGAGGTGCGGTAAGGGGCCACTCCGAGGAGCGGAGCCGCGAAGCGGCGAGCACCGCAAGCGTGGCCCCGTCCGCGACCCCGCCCCGCCCGTCGAGCCCTCCCCCCCACCCACCCACAGAGGCCACCCCGCAGATCCCGGTGCAGCGGTCGCGCTCGCTGGTCGCGATGATCCTGGCCGTCATCGTCCTGGCCGTCGCCCTCGGCTCCTGGCTCAACGCCCACCGGGAACCATCGAAGAACGCCGGAGGAAGGCGCGTCGCACCGACGGGGCTGACCGGCACGCTCGTCTACGCCGTCCCGGACGGGGTGGGCGTGTCGCGCATCTGGCGCTGGGACCTCACGACGGGTCGGGCGATCCGTGGCCCCCGAGTGCCGCGCGCCATCCAGCTCGTCGACGCCCGGGGCGCCAACAACGGTTGGATCGGCGTCACATCCGCGCTCGGCGACGGGCGGCTCCAGGCGTCCCTGCTGCGGTTCCTCGGGCCCGACGACCGGTCGACGCCGATCCTGGAGGGCGACCTCGTGAGCTGGGGACCCCAGGGTGCCAGCGTCGCCGTCGGCAGGCGCGGGCCGCTTCGCCCCGGATGTCGCCGCTCGGTGTCGATCGCCTATGCCAGGCTCGTTCCGGCGCTCCGCGAACGCCGGTACCAGGACACGGCGCTCTGCGGCGACCTGCTCTCGATCGGGCTGGACGACGCCAGCACCATGTTCACGCTGGATCGGGGCGGCCGGGTCGGCATCTTCTTCGCCGGGGGGACCGTCAGGACGATCCACCGCGTGCTCGCCGGCTACGCCATGGTCGCGGTCTCGGCACTGTCCGACATCATCGTGGTCCCGCAGGAGTCGCTCGCCAACCTGACGCCGCTCCCCACCCGGCCCGACGAGGCACACGCCGAGCTCGAAGGCGCCGCTCTGCACTTCCTGGGGTCGGGAGATCCGAGGCCCCTGCCGTACGGCGTGCCGCACGAGCCGTTCGCGATCTCGCAGATCCTGGCATGGAACGAGAACGCCGCCTGGGCGCTCGTCGAGGGGCGCGAGGCGTTCCGTCGGGGCTTCTACCTGCTCGACACGTCGTCGGGGGACGGCGTCGACCCTCCGCGGTACATCGGCCCCGTGAAGGGGACCCCGTACGGGACGTTCGCGCTCGACGACACCGTCTTCGTCGAGACCTCGGATGGCGTGTTCGCCACGATCGACGGGCACCTCGTCCGGCTGCAGCCTCCGGCCGACGCCCCCGCGCCGGAAGGACCGATCGTCTGGATCGGCTGACCGGGGGATCGGTCCGACTTGGCATACTCGCTGCGATGAACGTCTCGGTCGTCGGCGCGGGACGCGTGGGGACCGCGATGGCGGTCCTCCTCGGCCGTGCCGGCCACCGGATCGTCGCGGTTGCGGGCCGTGGTCCCACCCGCGACCGGGCATCGCGGTTCCTCTCCGGCGTGGCGTTCCTCGATCCCGCGGACGCGGCGCGGGTCGCCGAGCTCGTCCTCATCGGCGTCCCCGACGACGACATCCAAGCGGTTGCCGGACTGATCGCCGGGTCGGGAGGGTTCCATCCAGGGCAGTGGGTGGCCCACCTGTCGGGGGCATCGGGCCTCGACGTTCTCTCGCCCGCGCGAGCGGCCGGTGCCCGGCCGCTCGCGCTCCATCCGCTGCAGACGTTCCCCGACGTCGCCGGCGCCCTCGAACGGATCCCGGGGTGCGCCGTGGCCGTCACGGCCGAGGACGACGAAGGCTACGCGGTCGGGGAGCGCATCGCCGACGGCCTCATGGCCCGGCCGTTCCGGTTGGACGACGCGATGCGGCCGCTCTATCACGCGGCCGCCGTCTTCGCCTCGAACTACCTCGTCGTGACGAGCGGCATCGCCGAGGACCTGTTCCGGCGTGCGGGCGTGCCCGATCCGCAGAGCGCGATGCTCCCGTTGCAGCGCGCGAGCCTGGACAACGTGGAGCGGCTGGGCGCTTCCGAGGCGCTCACCGGACCGGCCGTCCGCGGCGACGCGATGACGATCGAGCGCAACCTGTCCGCGCTGCGAGCCGCGAGACCCGACGCGGTCGACGCCTACGTGGTGCTCTGCCGCGCCGCGCTCGAGCTCGCATCCGGATCCGGCCGCCTGTCGCAGCAGCGGCGTGCGGCGGTCGAAGCGGTGCTCGCGCGATGGAGTTGATCCGCGCCGCGGCCGACCTCACGGCGGCGGTGGACGCGCGTCGTTCCACGGCCGCCGACGTCGGCCTGGTGCCGACGATGGGGGCGCTGCACGACGGGCATGCCTCGTTGATCCGCCGCGCCCGCCACCAACGGGAGACGGTCGTCGTGTCGATCTTCGTGAACCCCAAGCAGTTCGGGCCCGGGGAGGACCTGACCCGTTACCCCCGCGACGAGGCCCGGGACGTCGCCCTCTGCGATCGCCTCGGTGTCGATCTGGTCTGGGCTCCCTCCGTGGACGAGTTCTACCCTCCGGGTGTCGAGCTCCTCTCACCGGAGCCCGGCCCGATCGGCGACGTCTTCGAGGGCGCTGCACGGCCCGGTCATTTCGCTGGCGTGCTGAGCGCTGTCCATCGGCTGTTCGAGGTGGTGGGTCCGGCGGCCGCGTACTTCGGCGAGAAGGACGCGCAGCAGCTCTTCCTCGTCCGGCGGATGGTCGAACGGCTCCAGATGCCCGTCACGCTCGTCGCGTGCCCCACGGTGCGCGAACCCGACGGGCTGGCCCTGTCGTCCCGCAACGCCTACCTCTCGCCCGCGGAGCGCGAGCAGGCGGGGTGTCTCTTCCTGGCCCTCTCGGAGGCAGCGGAGCTCTCGCGTGCGGGGGAGCGCAACCCCGCCGTGCTGGTCGCGGCGATGGCACGCGAGGTGGGTGCGACGCCGCTGGCGGCGCTCGACTACGCGGCAGTGGTGGACGAGGCCACGTTCGAGCCGCCGACCGAGCTCGGTCGGCCGGCCCGCGCCCTGATCGCCGCGCGCTTCCCGTCCGCGCGCCTGATCGACGATCTGCGCCTCCCAGCAGCTGGGTAGGATGCCGCCCATGCTCCTCGCCGCCGACGTCGGCAACACCGAGATCGTCCTCGGGGTCTTCCGCGGCCCCGAGCTTGCTCACACGTGGCGCATCTCCACGCAGGCGGAGCGGACCGCGGACGAGCTCGCCCTGCTCTTCTCCGGCTTCCTCGCGCAGGCCGACATGTCGTTCGAGTCCCAGGTCACCGGTCTGGTCGTCGCGTCGGTCGTTCCCGATGTGACCGCCGCGATGCGCGAGATGGCCGCCCGCTACTTCCCAGCTCCGCCGGTGATCGTCGGCCCGGGGACGAAGACGGGCGTGCCGATCCTGACCGACAACCCACGTGAGGTCGGCGCCGACCGGGTCGTGAACGCCCTCGCCGCGTTCTCGCGGTTCGGCGGGCCCGCGATCGTCGTGGACTTCGGCACGGCCACGAACTTCGACGTGGTCTCGGACAAGGGCGAGTTCATCGGAGGCGTGATCGCGCCGGGCATGCAGGCGTCGGCGGCGAGCCTCTTCTCCCGGACCGCGCGGCTCACACGGGTCGAGCTGACCGCTCCGGCATCGGTGATCGGCAAGAGCACGGTCGAGTGCATCCAATCGGGCCTGATCTACGGCACGGCCGGGGAGGTCGACGCCATCGTCGAACGGATCGTCGCCGAGCTGGGGAAGGCGACCGTCATCGCGACCGGCGGGCTGGCCCCCGTCGTGATCCCGCACTGCCACACGATCGAGCACCACGAACCATGGCTCACGCTGGAGGGGCTTCGTCTGGTCTTCGAGCGGAACGTCGTGACCGCGGATGAGTGAGTTCGAGACGCACGAAGGCCTGCCGCGCGAGGCCGAGGTCCTCCGCGCTCGTCGTGAGTCGTTGGAGCGACTGCGGGAGTCGGGCGTCGAGCCGTTCGCGATGGGCTTCGACGTCAACGCCCATGCCGCAGATCTCCTGGCCGAGTTCGAGGACCGGCTCGAGAACGAGGAGGAGTCGGACCGCCGCGCGTCCGTGGCCGGACGGGTCGTCCTGGCCAGGCGGCACGGGAAGCTGACGTTCCTGGTCGATCCGCGATCGCACCGGCGATCTTCAGCTCTTCTGCGAGGAGGCGACGCTCGGCGCGGGCTATGGGCTGCTCGAGGAGATCGACCTCGGCGATATCGTCGGCGCCACCGGGCACGTCGTGCGGACGCGGCGGGGGGAGCTGTCGCTCAAGGTGGATTCGCTCACCCTGCTGACGAAAGCGCTCCGGCCGCTCCCGGAGAAGTGGCACGGCCTGCAGGACCCCGATCTCCAGCAGCGGCGGCGGTACCTGCACCTCATCACCGACCCGACGGCCCGTGAGTACGTTGCGGCGCGCGCCACCGTGCTGCGGACGATCCGCCGCGAGCTCGACGATCGCGGGTACACCGAGGTGGAGACGCCGGTCCTGCAAGCCGTGGCCGGTGGGGCGCTGGCGAAGCCGTTCACGACGCATCACAACGCGCTCGATACCGACCTCAAGCTACGGATCTCGCTGGAGCTGTACCTCAAGCGCCTGCTGGTGGGCGGCCTGGAGCGCATCTACGAGATCGGCCGGAACTTCCGCAACGAGGGCATCGACCGGGAGCACAACCCGGAGTTCACCATGCTCGAGCTGTACGAGGCGTACGGCGACTACGGGACGATGATGCGCATCGCCGAGGATCTGATCCGGGCCAGCGCGCAGGCGGTCAAGGGCTCGCTCACGTTCACGTTCCGCGACCGGGAGCTGGACCTCACGCCGCCCTTCCGTCGAGTCACGGTGCTGGGGGCCGTCTCCGCGGCGACGGGTGAGGAGGTCACGCTCGATCGCCCGGACCTCGCGGAGCTGGCCGATCGCCACGGCGTTCCCGTCGATCCCACGTGGAAGGCGGGGAAGATCGTCCTGGAGATCTTCGAGAAGCTGGCGGAGCACACGTTCTTCGAGCCGACGTTCGTCTGCGACTTCCCGCGGGAGGTCTCTCCGCTCGCCCGCCCACACCGGGAGGATCCCGGCGCTCACCGAGCACTTCGACGTCATCGTGGGTGGGATCGAGCTCGGCACGGCGTTCTCCGAGCTGACCGACCCGATCGAGCAGCGGGCCAAGTTCGAGGAACAGATGGCGGAGCGTCTCGCCGGGGACGAGGAAGCCCATCCGTTGGACGAGGACTTCATGACGGCGCTCGAACACGGGATGCCACCGACCGGAGGGATCGGCATCGGGATCGACCGCCTGCTCATGGTGTTGACGGACGCGCCGTCGCTCCGCGACCTGATCCTGTTCCCGCACCACCGGCCCGAGAGCTCCTAGCCGATCCGGTCGTATCCCCGCGGCGAGAGGGGGACCTATACTTGGCCGCGCGAACGCCCGTGAGCTCACGGGAGCGGGAGGAGGGGACGCGATGGACCAGCAGGGAACGATCGAGCAGATCCGATCGGTGCCGCTGTTCAGCGACTTCGGCGACAAGGAGCTGCAACGGGTGGCCGCGATCGCGAAGGAGGTCGCGTTCCCGGCGGGCAAGGTCATCGCGAAGCAGGGCGAGTCCGGCGTCGGGTTCCACATGATCACCGACGGCGAAGCCACGGTCTCGGTGGACGGCGTCGAGCACGGAAGGCTGGGGCCCGGCTCCTACTTCGGGGAGATCTCGCTGATCGACGGAGGCTCTCGCTCGGCGAGCGTGACCGCGGCGACCGATCTCAAGACCGTCTCGCTCACGTCGTGGGACTTCAACGTCCTCCTGGATCAGTTCCCGGAATTGGCCCGCAACTTGTTGATCCAACTCTGCCGGCGGCTCCGCACCGTCGAAGAATCCATCTCGCAGTAGCGCCGGTCGTTCAGGCCGACTTCTCGGTGACTTCGTGCAGCACGATCACGATGTCGTCGAGCCGTGTGCCTTTGGCCACGAAACCCGACGCCCCGGCCTTGCGCGCCTCCGCCTCGACCTCCGGATCGGCGTCGGCCGTCAGGATCACCACCGGCAGACGCGGCCGTCGCTCGTGCATGCGTTCCATCGCATCGAATCCCGAGAGGTCCGGCATCGACAGATCCATCAGCACGACGTCGGGCTCGACGTGTTCGGCCTGCCGGCACGCGGCGATGCCTCCGCCGGCCTCCCCCGCAACCTCGATCTCATCCACCATCTCCAGGGCACTGGTCAGCGCCTGGCGGAAGGCCGGGTGATCGTCCACCACCAACACTCGCACGCGAAACCTCCTCACTGATCGGGGGCGATGGCGGGGGCACGCCGTCGTGGGGAAGTCGTCCGATGATTCCACGCGTCTCTGCTCGACACAACGGACCTTCGGGGGACTTCCGGTAGTACCAACGGAGGATTCCTCTATCCGCCGTGTGATTCACCTAATCCCCGAGCGGAGAACATCCGAAGAACTAAGGAGAGGGATGCGCTGGTCGAAAGGAAACAACGGATGGCGCTCAAAGCTTATCGGGGGTCACAGGTATACTCACGTTCAGCGGGCGCCGTGACCGTTCGTCGGCTGCGGTGTCCGGCGCACCTCGGGGGTAGGACGTGGTCCGTGGATCCCCGGGGACGTGGAACATGCGGGTCATTGCCCGGAGGACGCTGACATGTTCGAACGCTTCACGGACCGCGCCAGACGAGTGGTGGTCCTCGCCCAAGAAGAGGCGAGGATGCTCAACCACAACTACATCGGCACCGAGCACATCCTGCTCGGCCTGATCCACGAGGGCGAGGGTGTCGCGGCGAAGGCGCTCGAGTCGCTGAACATCTCCCTCGAAGCGGTCCGTCAGCAGGTCGAGGAGATCATCGGCCAGGGTCAAGCGGCTCCCACCGGGCACATCCCGTTCACGCCCACGCGCCAAGAAGGTCCTCGAGCTCTCGCTCCGCGAGGCGTTGCAGCTCGGACACAACTACATCGGCACCGAGCACATCCTGCTCGGGCTGATCCGCGAGGGCGAGGGCGTCGCCGCCCAGGTGCTGCAGAAGCTGGGCGCCGACCTCAACCGCGTCCGTCAGACCGTGATCCAGCTGCTCTCGGGCTACACCGGCGGCAAGGGCGAGCAGACGCCCGCCGGCTCAGGAGAAGGTGGCCCGCAGGGGTCGATGGTGCTCGACCAGTTCGGTCGCAACCTCACGCAGCTGGCCCGCGAGGGCAAGCTCGACCCGGTCATCGGCCGGGAGCAGGAGATCGAGCGCGTCATGCAGGTCCTGTCGCGCCGGACCAAGAACAACCCCGTGCTGATCGGCGAGCCCGGCGTCGGCAAGACCGCCGTCGTCGAGGGCTTGTCGCAGGACATCGTCAAGGGCGAGGTGCCCGAGACGCTCAAGGGCAAGCAGATCTACACGCTCGACCTCGGCGCGCTGGTCGCCGGGTCGCGCTACCGCGGTGACTTCGAGGAGCGCCTGAAGAAGGTGCTGAAGGAGATCAAGACCCGCGGCGACATCATCTTGTTCATCGACGAGTTGCACACGCTCGTCGGCGCCGGCGCGGCCGAGGGCGCGATCGACGCGGCCAGCATCCTGAAGCCGATGCTCGCACGCGGCGAGCTCCAGACGATCGGCGCCACCACGCGCGACGAGTACCGCAAGCACCTCGAGAAGGACGCGGCGCTCGAGCGACGCTTCCAGCCCATCACGGTCAACGAGCCCACGGTCCCGCACACCATCGAGATCCTGAAGGGTCTGCGCGACCGGTACGAGGCGCACCATCGCGTGAACTTCACCGACGACGCGCTCGTCGCGGCCGCGAACCTCGCGGACCGCTACATCAGCGACCGGTTCCTGCCGGACAAGGCCATCGACCTGATCGACGAGGCCGGCAGCCGCATGCGCATCCGTCGCATGACCGCGCCGCCCGACGTCCGCGAGATCGACGAGAAGATCGCCGAGGTGCGCCTGCGCAAGGAGTCCGCCATCGACGGCCAGGACTTCGAGCGCGCGGCGTCGCTCCGCGACGAGGAGCGCCAGCTGCAGGAAGAGCGCACCCGCCGCGAGGCGGAGTGGAAGTCCGGCGAGATGGACATCCTGTCCGAGGTCGACGAGGAGGAGATCGCCGAGGTCCTGTCCATCTGGACCGGCATCCCCGTCTTCAAGCTGACCGAGGAGGAGACCGAGAAGCTGCTCCGCATGGAGGACGAGCTCCACAAGCGGATCGTCACGCAGAACGAGGCGATCTCGGCCGTGTCGCGCGCGATCCGCCGTACCCGTTCGGGTCTGAAGGACCCGCGCCGGCCCTCCGGTTCGTTCATCTTCCTCGGACCCTCGGGCGTCGGGAAGACGGAGCTGTCGAAGGCGCTCGCGGAGTTCCTGTTCGGCGACGAGGACGCGCTGATCCAGCTGGACATGTCCGAGTACATGGAGAAGCACACGGTCAGCCGCCTGATCGGCTCGCCTCCCGGCTACGTCGGGTACGAGGAGGGCGGCCAGCTCACCGAGGCCGTGCGCCGCAAGCCGTTCAGCGTGGTCCTGTTCGACGAGATCGAGAAGGCCCACCCCGACGTGTTCAACACGCTGCTGCAGATCCTCGAGGACGGGCACCTGACGGACTCGCAGGGCCACAAGGTGGACTTCAAGAACACCATCATCATCATGACCTCCAACCTGGGCACCCGCGACATGCAGAAGGGCCCCGGGATCGGCTTCGCCGCCTCGGCGAACGAGGAGGTCACGTACGAGCGCATGCGCGACCGCGTGACGGAGGAGCTCAAGAAGAGCTTCCGCCCGGAGTTCCTGAACCGGATCGACGAGGTCATCGTGTTCCGCTCGCTGACGCAGGAAGACGTGAAGAACATCGTCGACCTGATGATGACCCGCGTCGCGCGATCAGCTGAAGGCGAAGGACATCGACATCGAGCTGACGGACCAGGCCAAGACGCTGCTGGCCAGCCAGGGCTTCGACGCGTCGCTCGGAGCCAGGCCGCTCCGCCGGACCATCCAGCGCCTGGTCGAGGACCCGCTCGTCGGAGAAGCTCCTGTGGAAGGAGTTCCGCGCCGGACAGACGATCATCGTCGACGCGCTCGACGGCGAGATCGTGTTCGACGGCGGCTCGATCGTCCCGCCCGAGATCCCGCCCGTGGAGCTCGCCGGCTCGACCGAGTAACGCGCCGATCCATCAAGGACGTACGAGAGGCCGGGGCGATGCCCCGGCCTCTCGCATGTTCAGCGTCCGTCATCAACTGAAGGAGTAGGTCCCGTCCCAGTCGAAGTCGGCCCCGGAGACGTACGTGACGTCCACGCTGGCGCGGAACCCCTTGAGCGTGCCCGTCCCTCTCCAGAAGACGCATGTCCCGTGGTACGGGTCGGCGATCGTTTGGCAGTACCCGAACGCCCGATTGCCGTGCCCGGCACGAAGGACCACCCGGCTGCTCAAGAAGTTGGGATCCGTGAGCACCGGTCCCCAGTACATGACCTTCGCCCCAACCGGGATGGCTGCGAGGTCAGAAACGGTGATCGTGCAGAAACTCGGTGTGTCACCGGTGAACTCGCTGCATTCCTTCGTGGCGTGAAGCGGCGTGAGCGCCGTGCCGGCCGACGCCGACGTCAACGGGATGACGGCGGCGAGTGCCAGGATCGCCCCGGCAACTGCAAGAAGCTTTCGAACTGAACGCATCTCTTGTCCCCTCTCTCGAGATCAACGTTCGCCACGCGGACACGACTTCGGATCTTCCCTGGTCACGCCTCCTTCCTCTTCATGCGGAGCCCCCGCAGTGACGTCGGTGGCGCCGACTCGAACAAAACGTCACGTTGCCTCGGTCATGACTAGAAGGGCGTCGTCCGTGAGCCAGTTCGGGCGGTTCTCGTGACGCCGCCCGGTTGCGGTTCCTTTCAGGACTTCGGTGATCCCACCGGTCGTCACGTCCACCACGTACAGGACGCCGTCCCCTCGATAGATACCGCCCTCGGTCCCGATGAACGCGACCTTGGTTCCATCTGGAGACCACGCGGGAGCTTCAGCGCTCGCTCCCGGCAGCGCGGCCAGGCGATGCTCGCCGCTCCCGTCGGCGTTCATCACCCAGACCTCGAAGACGAGAACTCCCTTTCGGATCCCGGTGCCCCGCGTGAATGCGATCGTGCTCCCATCAGGCGACCACGCGCCGCCGACCTCAGGCCAACCGCTTCCCTTGTTCAGGAATTGTGTGCGACCACCCACTACCGAAAGCGTGGCCAGGATGGGCGATCCATCCTTGAAAGAGGTGTACAGGATCGATGATCCATCGGGTGACCAATCGGGAGGGTTGAAGCTTGCCGTCTGGTGCGTTCCCGGGATCTCCCGCACGTTCGTCCCGTCCGCCTTCATGACCATGAGACGGAGGTTGCCGTTCTCATCCACTCGGAAGTACGCCAACTGACTTCCGTCGGGCGACCATCGAGGTGAATCCGCAGCGATGGGGTCGTTCGTGAGGATGCGGAACCCGGTGCCATCGATCCGCATCGTGGCGATCTGGGGAACCGTTCGGTCCGCGACGGTGAACGCAACCATCGTGCCATCCGGTGACACGTCGGGAGTCGCCGCGCCCGCGTATCCAGGGATCGTCGAACGCACGGAACCATCGGATCCGACCGTGGTGAAGGTGGGCACAGATTCGCCCCCTGGTACCGCCGGTGCCGATCCATCCCTGCCGCGGTTCAATGCGGCCGCCGCGAACAGCGCGATCGCAGCCATGATCACGGCCACCATCGCCAATGCGGCTACCTTGCGGTTGCGGGCCCGTCGGCGTTGCGCTTCGAGTTGGCGCGCGAGCGCCCCTGGAGCGGGGCGTACGTTCTGAGTTGCCGCGCGGAACAGCTGGTTCACGTCAGGCATCACGAGCCCCTTCCATCGCTCGCAGGGCTTGTCGCGCCTGGGTCGCTAAGGACCGCACCGTGGACGCACGAACACCGAGGATGCTCGCCGCCTGGTCGGAGGGGTACTCCAGCAGGTCGACAAGCATGAGGGCGGCGCGTTGCCGTGGTGTGAGCGCAAGCAGCAATTGACGCACGTCGGCGCGCATCTCCGCGTCCTGGAATCCGTCTCGGTGCTCGGCTGCCGGGGATGATTTCCGGATCGCCACTGCCGCATGACGGCGACGCATCCGGAATCCATTCAATGCGACTCGGAACAGGTAGCCGGTGGGATCATCGATCGTGTGGATCTGATCCCACCGTTCCCAGAGCTTCAGGAACGCGTCCTGCATCAGTTCTTCGGCGTCCTGCTGGCTCCCGGTGACGAAGTACAGCGCCTTGTAGAGGCGCTCATGCTCCGCCTCGAAGAACCCGTCGAAGCTGGCCGACGTTTCAGCTCGCTCCGGATGGATCCTCACGACCCCGCCCTCAGCTCGCACGGAACATGGATGCGCGGGCGACGCGATCTGCTCAGGATGAACCTTCTTGGCGTGACGTGCAGACGCTCGACCAGCCTTCAGACCTCGACGAGGAGCGAGTTATCGTCGAGCCAGATCGCCGATCGGCCTGGGCGACCTCCGACACCTCGCCCGTCGCGATATCGACCACGACGATCTGGTTCCCGGCGTTGCCCGAGCACACGATCCGGCTCCCGTCCGGCGACCACGTCCCCGCTCGATCCACTTCGAGACATCCGATGACTCGCCGTTCGGTGCCGTCGGCGTTGGCCACGAACCGACACGGACCACAATGGCCCGACTCGAAAGTACCGCCGCCTAGGAAGGTCACGAGTGAACCGTCCGGCGACAGGGCGCCGTTCCCGAGTCGGGCAAGCCCGCGACCGGCCAGATCAGCATCCTGCTCGCCCCTCCTGTGATCGGCACGGTCACGAGCAGCGGGACCTCATCGGTGCCACCCGTGTAGACGAGCGCCAAGCCATCCGGTGTGAACTGGGATTCCCACACGTCACGGGTCTCGTTAGTCACCTGGCTGATCTCGCCCGTGGCGAGGTTGCGGAGGAAGAGGTTCCGAACGTCGCCACCGCCGTACGCCGAGTAGGAGATCTGGTTCCGTCCGGCGACCAAGCGGGTGACGCGGCCCCCCGCGGCTCGTTCGTCACTTGACGGACCCGGGCGCCGTCGATGCTTGCGATGAAGACTTGGCGGTTCCCATCGTCACCCGTCCCGACGAAGGCGAGCCGAGACCCCGGGGCGAGGCAGCGAACTACGATCCCCCCGCTGACCCCGAGGGCTAGCGCCGAGCGTTCGGAGGATGGTTTCGGGAAGTCGCGTCTTCTCGCCGGAAAGTCAGGTCGATGACGTAGTCGGCTTCCGACGATTCCGGTATCGCGGGTCCCCCGAAGCGGATCGATTCCGATGATCCGCTGGATCTGCTTCTCGAGATCGGGGCTGCCCGCAGCTCCGGGTCGTTGCGGCTGCGAAGAACAGGCGCGTCCCTGCTACATCGACGATCGATACCCTGATCGAGGCGCCCACACCAGTCGTGCCCCAGAGGGCACCGCCGTTCCTGTCTCGCCATCTGAAGAAGAACCCGGGGTCGCAACCAACGTGCTCGCGGATAGTGAGCGCGACGTGCTTCGCAGGACGCCCGCCGAGGATGACATCTGAAGGCCCCGAGACAAGTTCGGTTCCGGGCGCTGTCGCTATCGCGGTCGCGAGGTCCTCGGCCGTTGAACCGACCGGCTCGTTCAGCAGACGAGTGCACGGATCGGCGTGGTCGCCGTCGGGATAGCTCGACCAGTAGATGATCGATCTCGGCACCTTGTGGCCCCGTGATGGACCTGTTGAGCGAGATCGGCCCTGCCGGGATCCTCGCGGTTGAAAGGCTATCGAACCGCTCCCATCCGACTCCGGTCGGCACCCTGAACGAGAACGGAATGCCGTCCTCTGTCAGCGTTTGTCTGCGGAAGCGCGGAGGATCGGAAGGAGTGACGCCCTCAACCCTCGTTCCCGTCGAGCCGTCGTTGGCGGGAGTTTCAGGCACCGTGAAGTCGGCCGACGCCGCCGAGGCAGGGCGCTCCTCGTGCGCCTTGAGCCACGTGCCCAGGGTTATCGTCATCACGAGAGCCGCCAGGACGAAAACAGCGGTCGACCGGGCGGATCCTCCCGACGGTTCGACCGGATCCGTTGGGTGCGGGGTCGGATCTGATCGGGTCGAAGGTGTGCCGGCCTCGCGCGGAGTGCTCGGCTCCTGTGGATGGCCCCGTTCCGGCACCCCCGCTCCCTGTGACGGAGTCGCACCGACCACGTAGAGCGGCCGCGCCCCGCAGTTCGGGCAACTCGGTTCATGCGTTTCGCCTTGCCAGTCGCAGCGGAGGCAGGTCTTTGGGCTCACGCAGGATGATCTCGTTCGTCGGGCGTCACGCGGTACAGGGCGAGCAAGGACCTGCTGGTCGCGGCCCTGCTCGCCCTGTGACCTGTCGACGGTGAAATGGGAAGCCTCGGTCGTCAGGGGTCGGCGATGTTACTGCCCCGCCGTCCCTTGCTCCACCGCTTTCACGTATCCCTTCGTGTGCCGCTGCCAGAGCTGGTTCGACTTCGCGGTTCCCCGTTGCTGGGAGTAGCTCGCGTCCGTGTACATCACCGTTGCGTCGTGCGGGTAGTCGGTGGACACCCAGGCGGCGAAGGGCTCCCACATCTGGGGCGAGAACCTGGCGATCTCGCAATGCAGCTCAGCCTTGAACGATCGTTCCGTCACGAACGGTGCAGATCGAGGTAGCTGCCGCTGAAGGACCAGTCCGATCTCATCGGATCTGAGGCCCTGGTAGTCGAACGTGCAACGAACCGCGGTGCCGGAGGACGAACTGCCCGTTGCCTTGCAGGAGTTGAGCATCTGCTTGTAACCGGTGGCTTCGAGCCATGAGATGACCTCTCGGAATCCGCCAGGGCTCCCGTCACGTCCGTGGCGACCAGTGAGTTGAACCCCGAGATGTCGGCGTCGTCGGCCAGATAGCTGATCGCCCGTTCCGCGTCGAGGGCGCCATACGCCTCGACGAAGCCGGTCGCGACCTCCACCGGCGTCGCAACCACCGGGTTCGCTGGCTCACCGGCAGGGGTTGTCGCGGCACCTCCGAGCGTGTCGCCAGGAACAGCGTGACCGCCATGAGGCCGATCGCCGCCGCCACGGCGAACGCCCCAACCTTGCGGTTGCGTGCCGTTCTCCGCTGTCGTCGCTCCTGCTCGATCCACGAGTCCAGGTCGGGCTCGCATCTGCTTCGTCACCATCTCGAAGACCTCTTTGAGGTCAGCCATGCGCAGCCTCCTGCGTCGTTCTGAGGACGGCACGCCCTTGGGTGGCGAGGGCGCGCACGGTCGATGGACGGATGCCCATGATCCGTGCGGCCTCGGCGGAGCCGTAGCCGTACAGGTCGAGCAGGACGAGGGCGGCGCGTTGGCGCGGCGCCAGTTCGAGCAACATGCTGACGGACGTCTTCGCGGACGTCGATCTCGTCGAACGGGTCGTGCGACGAGCGTCGGGGGCCACCAGTCGTCGCGTGGCTCGGCGTGCGGAGCGCGCTCGCATCCGAGACCCGTTCATCGCCACGCGGAACAGGTAGGCCGTGGGATCGTCGATCTGGTCGATCGAGTCCCACCGCTCCCAGAGCTTCAGGAAGGCGTCCTGCATCAGCTCGGCGGCGTCGGCCCGATTCCCGGTCACGAAGTACAGCGCCTTGAACACCTTGCGTGCTCCTCGGCGAAGAACACCGAGAAGTCGGCCGGTCGCGAGACCCGGTCCGGGAACGGGATGACGCCGCCCTCTGCCTTGCATCGCCTTCCTAGATGCCGCCGCGGGCGCCGGCGCTTAGGCCGACCGCATGACGACTTCACTCGATGCGTCCACTGCTGAGTGAGCTCCGGGGTCAGACGAGACCCCGGAGCTCCTCGGGCACCAGGTCGGCGAACTCCCATGCCGTCCAGAGATCGGCGGTGAGCTCGCCGGCCGATCGCCGGACGCCGAACCGCTCGAAGTGCTCGCAGACGCGATGCAGATCGCGCTCCAACAGCGCCCGGGCGTGCCGGTTCTTGCGGGGATCGACCGCCTGCGGCAGATCGATGATCGTCACCTGTCCCTCCCAGACCAGGATGTTGTACGGCGAGAGGTCGCCGTGGATGACGTTGCGGTAGAGGAACAGCTCGACGTTGCGGATCACCTGCCGCAACAGCTCCTCGGCCTCGTCGGGATCGGGACGGTAGCTGCGCAGCTGTGGCGCGGCGTCGTCCTCGTCGCCGATGTACGTCATCAAGAGACCCCGGTCCGATCGCGTGATCGGCTTCGGCACGTTCGCGCCTGCGGCCGAAAGGGTCTTCAGCGACTCCCATTCGCGATCGACCCAGATGGCCGCGGCGACCACCTTGCCGAACGCGGTCCGCTTCTCCACGGCGACGCGTACCCGCCGGGGCTTGATGAACTCGCCGTCCCGGTAGATCCCTTCGTCACGGAACGCACGGCGATCCGGAGGGTGGAACACCTTCAGCGCGGCCAGCGTCTCGCCGGTCGTCCTCGGGTTGGCGCGGACGAGGTAGACGGATGCCTCCTTGCCGCTCTTGATGGGTCGGATGACCTTCTCGATGAGCCCTTCGTCCAAGAAGTGCTCGAACGCGTTGTCCTGCAACGTGAAACCTCCTCATCGGCATAGCGAACGGACATACGCCACGTCCGTGAGGAGTCGCGGAGCGGGTGCCGAGGTGCGGTGAGCGGCGGCTACGCGGAACCGGAGGGACGCGGCGTCAGGGCGCTGTCGAAGACCGAGATCGCAGCCATGCCTCATCCCTCCTTCCGAGCCGTCGTGGAGCCGGGCGCTGTGTGCGACCCGCCCCGCGAGGATAGGCGGAGGATCGCGTCGTGGCAAGCGATGTCAGACCTGGCGGATACGGTCCGGTTCATGGTCAAACAGCGGACGATCCTCGCGTGCTCGGGATGTCGCCAACAGGTGTCGCAATGGGTAGGTCGATGTCCGGGCTGCGGCCAGTGGGGAACGATCGATGAGGTTCGGGGTGCCGGCCCGGCGGGCGTCCGCTCGGGCAGCCCGCCGCCGCTCGTGACGCTCGCCTCCGCGCCCGAGGACGAACAGCGCGTCTCCACCGGGTTCTCCGGCATCGATCGGGTGCTGGGCGGAGGTGTCGTGCCGGCCTCGGTGGTGTTGCTCGCGGGGGAGCCCGGCATCGGCAAGTCGACGTTGCTCCTTCACGTCCTGGCGCATCTGTCCGGCGCCGGACGATCATGCGTGTTGGTTTCCGGGGAGGAGTCCCACGCGCAGGTGGCGGCGCGGTCCCGCAGGCTGGGGGTCTCCGGCGACGCGATCTCGTTCGCGCCGGGGCGCGATCTGGCGCACGTGCTCGAGATGGCCCGCGAGACCCGTCCGTCCCTGTTGGCGATCGATTCCATCCAGACCATCCGCGACACCTCCGGCACGCAGATGCCGGGAGGGCCGTCCCAGGTTCGGCTCTGCACGGATGCGCTCGTGGGGATGGCGAAGGAAGAGGGCATCGCGGTGCTCCTGACCGGCCACGTCACGAAGGACGGCGACCTCGCCGGTCCTCGGACCCTCGAGCACGCGGTCGACGTGGTCCTCACGTTCGACGGCGATCCCCGTTCGGGTCTCCGGGTCCTGTCCGGCGGCAAGAACCGCTTCGGCGCTGAGGGCGAGACGGCGTGGTTCGAGATGGGGGCAGCTGGGCTCACGGAGATCGATCCGACCGATCTGCTCGTCTCGGGGTCCCCGTCGCCCGGTGCCGCCATCGCGTTGCCACAGGCCGGCCGGCGCGCCCTCGCCGTGGAGGTCCAGGCGCTCGTCGGGGCCTCGGAGGGCCCCGCCAGACGACAGGCCACCGGGCTCGATCCTCGCCGGTTCCAGCTGGTCGCAGCCGTCCTGGACCGCGGGGCGGGCATCCCGCTCGGGCGCTCCGAGCTGTTCGGCGCCTCCTCGGGCGGGGTCCGGCTGGACGATCCGGCCTGCGACCTGGCCATCGCGGCGGCGCTGGCCTCCGCGGCCACCGGGGTGGCGCCGCCTCCCGGATCGGCGTTCGTCGGTGAGGTCGCCCTCACCGGTCAGGTGCGGTCGGCGCCGTCCATGGCGCAACGCGTGGCGGCGGCGCGCACCGCGGGGTGTTCGGTCGTCTACGCTTCAGCGAGCGGGCCGTCGGAGATCGATGGGGTTCGTGTGCGACCCGTTCGACATGTGCGAGAGGCACTGGATTGGGCGTAGCGGGGGATGCCATCACGCAATGAGGGCCGTAGGTCGTAGGCTCTTCGGACCCCGAAAGCCCATCCAAAGGCCTTCTGACCTGCATGTTTGGGTTGCGCTCTCCGGGTGGGGCGTGCTATCTTATGACTAGTCCACCCGCGCTCCACTCCTTGCAAGGGGGAATCTGTTGTTCCGAAAAGGCGACACCGTTGTCCACCCCGAGCACGGAGCAGCAGTCATCCAGGAACTTCGTGAGAAGGAATTCCTGGGCGAGAAGCGCACCTACCTGGTCCTTCGGGTTGCCTACGGCGATCTGACGCTCCTGATCCCCGTGGATTCGACCGAGCAGGTCGGTCTGCGCCAGGTGGTCAGCAAGAACGAGGTCAAGAAGGTCCTCAAGGTGCTCACGGAGGACGAATCCTCGATGGCCGCCAACTGGAGCCGCCGTTTCAAGAACAACATGGAGAAGCTCCACTCCGGCGACCCCTATCAGGTGGCCGAGGTCCTGCGGAACCTGGCCATCCGCGAGCGTGAGAAGGGCCTGTCCGCGGGCGAGAAGCGCATGATCTTGAAGGCACGCCAGATCCTGATCTCCGAGCTGTCCTACGCGACCGCCAAGACCGAGGACGAGGCCGAGATCATGATCGACGAGGTTCTCGACGGCGCCCACGGCGTCAAGATGGCCGCGCAGGCCTAGCTCCGGACCCCCGTCCATCGTCCTGGCCCGTCGCTCGGCGTGGAGCCGGCCGAACCCCTTCTGAGCCCCCTTTTCGGTCACAAACCGTTCAGGTCACGGGCTTTCGCAACCGATGTCTCCTAGGAGGGGTGCGAGTCGAGATGCCCCTGTAGGCGATCGGAA
This sequence comes from uncultured Actinomycetes bacterium, assembly GCA_963736335.1. GTDB lineage: Bacteria > Actinomycetota > UBA4738 > UBA4738 > HRBIN12 > JBBQVZ01. Next base: position 1,343,264 of record CAVTOC010000006.1, read on the forward strand.
GGAACCGAGGGGATGGGCGAACCCACGTCGGAGGGTCGCAAGAGTGCGCTGAAGGGGCGTCTGGTCGAGGGTGTGCGCCTGATCTTCATCGCCCTGTTGGCGACCGGTGGATTCGAGATCGGCGCTTCCTTCTCCGAACCCAGCGCCCCCAGGACCCTCCTGTACGTCTTCCTCGGCGCCGGCATCGGCTACGTGATCGGTGGCGTCCTCGGGCGTCTCACGCTGCGCGCGGTCACGGGCCTCGAGCACGAGCTCCGTCGCACGCCCGCTCCCCAGCTCGCCGGAGCCGTCGTCGGGATGGTCGTCGGGCTGATCATCGGCGCGCTGCTGATGGTGCCGCTCCTGTTCCTGCCGGCGGCGGCCGCCTGGCCCACGCTGGTCTTCCTGTACATGGTCCTGGGCTCCCTCGGGTTCCGGGTCGGGGCGGCCAAGTACGAGGACATCTTCGGCCTGGTCGGCATGAAGCCCCGAGCCGCGGTCGCCAGTCGTGGCGACCTGCACGTGATCGACACCAGCGCATTGATCGACGGCCGGGTCGCGGACCTGGTGGCCACCGGGTTCGTCGCCGGCACCATGCTCCTGCACGACGGTGTCCTCCGCGAGCTGCAATCGATCTCGGACTCGTCGGACCCGAGGCGGCGCACGCGCGGCCGGCGAGGTCTCGACGTCCTGGTGGAGCTCCAGAAGTCCCCGACGATCCAGCTCCAGCTCGTCGAGGAGACCGGGGTGATGGACGTCGACGCGGCACTCGTTCGTCTCGCGCGCGAGCGCGGGGGAACGCTCATCACCGTCGACGCCAACCTCGCGAAGGTCGCCGAGGCGCTCCGTGTTCCCGTCGCGCAGATCAACGCGCTCGCTTCGAAGTTCCGGGTGCCGTACGCGGCCGGCGATGAGATCTCGGTGCGCCTGGTGAAGGAGGGCCGCGAACACGGCCAGGGCGTCGGGTACCTGGACGACGGCACCATGGTCGTCGTCGAGAAGGCGACCGACCAGATCGGCACGCAGGTCGACGTTCGGGTCACGAACGTGATCCAGACGACCACCGGCCGGATGGTGTTCGCCGCGCTCGCCGAAGTCGACGCGTAAGCGCTCCATCCTCCGAGCCACTCCCGTCGCGCCCAGCCCCGGACCGTCTGCCATGCTTCCTCGCATGGAGGGAGCAGGGGCGGTCGCGGTGATCGTCGCGGCCGGAACGGGCACGCGGCTGGGGGCGAAGGAGCCCAAGGCGCTCCTCACGATCGGGGGCCGCCCGCTGGTGGTGTTCGCCGTCGAGCGAGCGCTGGCGTCTGCCTCGATCTCGGGCGTCGTCGTCGTCGCCCCGCCAGGGTACGAGGACGCTGTCCGCGACGCGCTCGGGCCGAGCGTGGGGTCGGCGGTCGTCGTCACCGGTGGCGCGACCCGTCAACGATCGGTCGCCGCGGGGATGGATGCGGTCGATGCCGGCGCCGACGTGGTCGTCGTGCACGATGCCGCTCGCCCATTCGCGTCGGCCGCGCTGTTCGCGGCGGTCGTCGAAGCCGTACGAGCGGGCGCCGATGCCGCCGTGCCCGGTCCTGCCGCTCGTCGACACGGTGAAACGCGTTCGTGACGGTTCTGTCGTCGGGACGGAGCCTCGTGACGAGCTCGCGCTCGCGCAGACGCCGCAAGCGTGCCGTGCGCAACTGCTTCGCGACGGGCTCGCCAAGGCGGACGAGGCCGGCCTCGACTTCACGGACGACGCCGGTCTCCTCGAGTGGGCGGGTGCGTCGGTCCGTGCGGTCGCGGGCGAACCGGAGAACTTCAAGATCACGACCCCGGAGGACCTCGCCCGGGCCGAATCGGATCCTCGGGGACCGGCATGGGTGACGTTCGCGCCGGCCTCGGGTTCGACGTCCATCCGCGCGAGGCCTCGCGAGCGCTCTGGCTCGGAGGCGTTCGGTTCGAGGGCGAGCCCGGCCTGGCCGGGCATTCCGACGGCGACGCGGTCTGTCACGCGGTCGCCGACGCGCTCCTCGGAGCGGCGGCCCTCGGCGACGTGGGGGAGCAGTTCCCCGACACCGACCCGGCGTTCGAAGGGATCGGCGGGCTGGAGCTCCTTGGGCGTGTCGTCGCCCTGATCGCCGACGCCGGTCACGCGCCCGGATCGTGCGACGTCACGGTCCTGTGCGAACGTCCCGCGATCGCCCCGAGACGCGAAGAGATGCGTGCCGCCCTCGCACGGGTCCTCGACCTCCCGCTGGAGCGCGTGTCGGTCAAGGCCACCCGCCCGGAGGGCCTCGGGCTCTCCGGCGACGGCATCGGCTGCCTCGCCCTCGCGACGCTGCGATGACGGATCCCGCGGCCGTCGGTGGACGGCGCGCCGTCGTCGAGGCGATCCGCGCCGGGCGCGTGCGGGACGTCTTGATCGCCCCCGGCGTCCGTGAGACGCCAGGGGTTGCGCGCGGTCGTGGACGCAGCCGCCGAAGCCGGGGTCGACATGCACGAGGCGGACCGCAGCGAGCTCGACCGCCTCGCGAGCGATCACCAGGGCGTCGTCGCGCGACTGCGCGACGACGCCCGCCCACCCGAGCTCGGGGAGCGGGACCTCAGCACGTTCGTGTTCGACGACGACGCCTTCGTCGTCGTCCTCGACGGCATCACGGATCCGCAGAACTTCGGCGCGGCGGCTCGCTCCGCCGAGGCGTCCGGCGCCTCCGTGCTCGTCACCCGTATCCGCCGCGCCGCCGACGTGACGCCGGCCGCGGTCCGTGCATCGGCCGGCGCGTTGCTCCACCTGCCGCTCGCGCGCCTGGCCAACATCCCGCGCGCGTTGGACCGCCTGAAGGATGCGGGATTCACGGTCGTCGGTCTGGACGGAGACGCGGAGTCGTCGATCTTCGACTCGCACGTGTCCGCAGGGGCGCGTCGCGCTCGTCGTCGGCAGTGAAGGCGAGGGGATGTCACGACTGGTGCGCGACCGATGCGACGTGTTGGTGGCGCTGCCGATGCGCGGGCGGGTCGGCTCGCTGAACGCATCCGCGTCGCTCGCCGCCGCGCTGTACGCCTACGTCCTGCCCTCGAGGCGGTCGTGAGCGTGGATATCCTCGGATGATGGATCCGCCGCTCCCGCCGCCACCGCCCCCTCGCCCGGACATGGCGTGGCAGCCCGCCGATCGGATGCCTGCGTCGATCCCGGCGCGTCCGCAACTCGTGACCGCCGCCGCCGTGATCCTGATCGCGCTGGGGGCGCTGCAAGCGCTCGCCGGCATGGTCTTCCTCTTCGTGAGTCCTCAGCAGCTCGCCAGCATCGCCTCGATGGGGAACGTGCGCATCGATCCGATCGCCAGGGGGATCGGGTTCTTCATCTTGGTCATGGGGTCGCTGGAGGTCGTCGCCGGGATCCTCGTGCTCCGACGCTCCGGCGCGGGCCGCGTCCTCGCCATCGTCCTCGCGTCGATCGGCCTGGTGGGCGGCATCGGGAACGTCTCGCACGGATACGCCCCCGGCCTGGTGACGCTCGGGCTGTACGCCTTCGTGATCTACGTGCTCTTCGCCCACGCGGCGGCCTTCCGCGGCACACGCCCGGGGTAGACTCGCTCGGACCGGCCGGCGTGGCGCAGCCCGGAAGCGCAAGCGACTTGTAATCGCTAGGTCGTCGGTTCGAATCCGACCGCCGGCTCTCGATCGAAGGACCCCGCCAGTGCCGCCCGGCGTGAGGCTCAGGCGGCCACGCGGAGCTCCCGCAGGCCGCGGATGATGTAGTTGGGTTTCCAGCTGGGCTCGGTGGCGAGCTGCAGCGTGGGCAGCCGTCGAAGCACCGTGGAGAACGACGTCTCGAGCTCCAGCCGCGCGAGCGGCGCCCCCAAGCAGAAGTGCACCCCCGCGCCGAACGACACGTGCGGGTTGGGATCGCGTCCGACGTCCAGATCGTCGGGTCGATCGAACATCGCGGGATCCCGGTTCGCGGAGCCGAACAGCAGTCCGAGCTCGGCTCCCTTGGGAACCGTTGCGCCGCAGATCTCCGAGTCCTCCAACACCCACCGCTCGAACATCTGCAGCGGGGTGTCCCACCGCATCAGCTCTTCGATCGCACGAGGAACCAAGTCGGCGTCGTCGCGCAGGCGAGCGAGCTGCTCGGGGTTGCGGAACAACGACCACCAGCCGTTGCCGGTGACGTTCACGGTGGCCTCGTGGCCCGCGTTCAGGAGCAGGACGCAGGTTCCGATCAGCTCGTCCTCCGTCAGCCGTTCCCCTTCGTCGAGAACCTGCGCGAGCGCGCTGATGAGGTCGTCGCGCGGCTCGGCTCGGCGCTCCCTCGAGAGGGTCCGGAGGTAGTCGGAGAACTCGACGCACGCGCGCACGGCGGTCCGGGCCGTCTCCTCGGACGGGCGCAGCTCGTACATACCGCAGATGTCGGCCGACCAGGGCCGGAGCAGCCCGCGGTCCGCGTGCGGGACGCCGAGCAGCTCGGCGATGACCGCCACCGGCAGAGGTTCGGCCAGCGTCGAGATCAGGTCGAACTCCCCTGAGCCTTGGACGCCGTCGATCAGCTCGTCCATCATCCCCTGGATCCGATCGCGCATCCCCTCCACCATCCGGGGCGTGAAGGCCTTCGAGACGAGCGCTCGCACGCGCGTGTGATCGGGAGGCTCCATGTCGAGGATGCCGTTGCGGATCAGATGCCAGAACGGCCCATGCGAGTCGGGCGCTTCCGGACGGCCCATCTCGGCGTCCGTCGCGACGTGGTGATACGTGCGGCCGAACCGTCGATCGCGGAGCAGGGCGTTGACGTCGGCGAACCGCGACACCAGCCAGTGGTCGGTCGGCTCGTGGTACCAGATGGGCGTCCGCTCACGCATCTGCGTGTAGACCGGATACGGATCGGCGATGAACCCGAGATCGTCAGGGGCGAACGCGAACTCCACGAGCACCACCGTACCGTCGCACGACCCGGACGGGCCGGCCAGTCAGCCGCCGGGGAGGAACACGTGGAACGAGGAACCGCCGCCCTCGCGATCCTCGAGCCATGCCCGGCCGCCGTGGAGCTCCGCGAAGCGCCGCACGAGGGAGAGCCCGACCCCGACGCCCGGAGAGTGCCCCGACGACGAGCCCGGCGCCTGCCGGAACGGCTCGAACACCGCCTCGTGCAGCTCGTGAGGGATGCCGTGGCCCTCGTCCTCGACGATCAACATCACACCGCCGTCCTGTCCGAAGCCGCGGATCCAGATCCGGGTGCCCTCAGGTGTGTGGCGGATGGCGTTCGACAGCAGGTTCTCCAGGATCCTCTCGACCTTGGCGGCGTCGACGGAGACCGTGATCGATTCGACCTCCACCTCGATGTCGCGGCCGGCCGGGTTCTCGGTTCCGTCGACACTGCGATGCACGAGCTCCGCCAGATCCGTCGGCCGACGCTGCGGGCTCACGATCCCCCGCTGCAACCGGTCGAGGTCGAGCAGGTCCGACAGCAGCCGTTCGAGCTTCCGCGCGTTCGCCGCGATGCGGCCGACCAGATCGAGGGCGTCCTCCTTCGGCAGGTTGAGCTCGGTCTGTTCGAGGGTGAGCGCGGAGCCCAGGATCGAGGTGAGAGGCGTCCGCAGGTCGTGCGACACCGCCTCGAGGAACGTGTTCTTCATCTCATCGAGCGCCCGGAGTCGTTGCGCTGCTTCGCGTTCGCGGCGGAACGCCTCCGAGTACTTCCGCTCGCTCCGTCGCAGGGCCTGCTCGGCCCGCTTGCGCTCCGTGATGTCGATCATCAGGCCGCGGAGCTGTCGCGGCCCCTGGGCGCTGCGCACCACGTGCACCATGTCGCGGATCCAGATCGTGCGGCCGTCGGGCGCGGATACGCGGTACTCGAAACTCTGGTCATGGCCGGCGTCGGCGGCGATCCGAGCGGCCGTGACGGCGCCCTCGCGATCCTCGGGGAGCGTGTGATCGCCCCATCGGCGCCCCTCCGCGATCCATTCCTGCTCGTTGGCGCCCAGGAGCTGTTCGGCTCGGCCCCCGATGAACGAGAGTCTGAGCGAGGCGGCGTCCGCCTCCCAGTAGACCGCATCCAGGCTGGCGACGAGCTCGTGGAACCGCTCCAACTCTGAGAGTCGCCGTGCGTTGCCGAGGGCGAGCGACGTGATGTCGGCGATACCTCGGGCCAAACGCAGATCCTGATCGGTGAACCGCGCATCGACCTGTTTGGCTCCCAACACGAGGGCGCCGAAGCCGTCCGGCTCCCAGTGCAGCGGAGCGACCAGCACCTCGCGGACCTCACCGAGCACGCGGTACTCGGGGGGGATCTGGTGGACGACATCACGTGGGACCACGAAAGGCCCGGACTCGCTCGAGAGGAACGACGTCGCGACCGCCGAGGGCACGACGGAGACCAAGGCATCCTGCTCCGTCGGCGTGGATGGGTCGCCGGCCGTCGTGGAGAGGCGGAGGAGGTGGAAGTCTCCCGTCTCTTCATCCCGGAGGTATGCCGCGAGGCCGGAAGCGACGACCAGGTGCGGCACGGTATCCATCGCCTCCTGGAGGATGTCCTCGACCGAATGCAGCTGCGTCAGCGTCTGTGAGAGTCGCAAGAGCGAGGTCGAGGTCTCGGCGGCCTCGCGTTCGGCTTGGAACAGCTTGGCGTTCTGGAGGGCGACCGCGGCATGGGACGCCAGGACCTCGAGGAGCCGCTGGTCCTCCTCGTCGAACTTCCCGTAGCCGAGCATTGAGAGCGTGATCACGCCCAGCAACTGGTCGCCGACGGCCATCGGCACGGCGAGCATCGATTCCAGCACGTCGTCGGTGCCGGGGATCTGGACCGCGAACGCCACGTCGCGGGCATCCGGGGTGATGAGTGAGTCTCGGGATTCCGCGACGTGTCCGGTGATGCCCTCGCCGATCTCGGTGATCAGTGACTCGACGGTGTCCTTCTCGTAGTCGGAGAACATCTCTCCTCGGAAGGAGACGGGGTACAACGTACGGCCGTCGGGCTGCAGGAGGTAGACACGACAGCTGTGGTAGTCGACGATCGTGCGCAGCTCCGCGGTGATCGCCGAGCTGATCTCGTATGCGTCACCCAGGGAGTTCAGCTTCGCGGCGAGGCTGTGGAGCATGTTGAGCTGCGCCACCGAACGGAAGTGATCGGCCGGGATGCGAGGCTCACGATCGGCCTCGGCAGCCACGTCATCACCGGTCGTTACCACGTATCCATCCTCTCACTGTCGATATCCGGGTCTTCCCATAGCTTCGGCTGGTTCCCGGGGGGTGCTTGAACGGCGGGTCACGGTTGCTAGCCTCGCACCGTGAGCCGTTCGTCCACCGAGGGGAATGCGGGGGAGGTCCTGGCGCTCGATCAGCGCGACCGCGAGCTCCTCGATTTCGAGCGTGAGGCTTGGAAGTTGCGGATGTCCAAGGAACGCGCCATCCGCGAGCGCTTCGGGTTCTCCGCCGCCCGGTACCACCAATTGCTGAACCGCGCGATCGATCGTCCGGAAGCGATCGCGTACGACCCCATGCTCGTCCGCCGGCTCCGGCGGATCCGAGATGCCAGGCGGCGCAAGCGGACGGCCGGTCGGCTCGGGATCCCGTTGTAGCCGGCCGTCACTGCGAAGGCCTGGGGTAGGATGGGCCGCGTGAATCTGGGCACAGCACGGATCGTGATCATCTTGGCGCTCGCCGCGGGCGGGATCGCCATCCTGGCGAATGGGTTCGGCAGCGCGGCGGTCGTGCCTCCACCGACCGGGGCAGGCGGAAGCGGATCGAGCAGTCCCTCCTCGTCGCCGAGCAGTTCCCCCACGACACCGCCGAAGCAGACGCCGAGCCCGAAGATCAAGGGCGTGCAGATCGCCGTCTTCAACGGCACGAACGAGCCGGGGCTGGCCGCCCAGGTGCAGCAGGTCTTGGAGGCCGACGGCTACGTGGCGGCGCAGGATCCGGCCGATGCCGCCTCGAAGCCGGTCCCCAAGACCATCGTGTACTTCCGCGGTGGGTCGAACGCCGCGCAGAACCGATCCGACGCCAAGTACGTGGCGGATACCTACTTCGGCGGCGCGCACGTCGCGCTCCTCGATCCCGCTCTGGCCGCCAACATCGCCGACAGCGCGCAGGTCGTCATCATCGTCGGGGTCGACTATGCGGGTGCGAACACCGGCGGAGGCTAGCGCCACGAGGGTGACTCGTCCCGCAGCTTGCTGAGCACGTCGTGTCGGCGTGTCTCGCGTTCCGCAGGAGTCAACGCGATCAGCTGGGTCAGGGTCGACGAGAGCGCAGCCGGTGAGAACGGCTTGGTCATGAACTCGGACGCGCCCTCCTCCCAACAGCGGACCCGATCCTCCCGTTGCGCCTTCGCCGTGAGTACCAGGACCGGGACATCCCGTGTCCGGTCGTCGGCGCGCAGGTGGGAGAGGACCCCGTAGCCATCCATCAACGGCAACATCAGGTCCAAGACGATGGCGTCGGGCGCCTCGGCGAACGCCAGGGCGAGGCCACGTTCGCCGTCCGGCGCCTCAAGGACGTCGTGGCCAGCGTGCTGGAGGTTCACCCTGCACAGCAGGAGCACGTCCGGTTCGTCGTCGACGACGAGGATCCGGGCCATCGCGTCATCACCGCACTTTCCCCGGGCTCAGGTTGGATACGTCCAGTCCTTTGGGTATTCGACCGATACGAGGAGGATGTGCATACCCGAAACGGGGGAGTTGCGCCGAGCGGCATCGCCGCAGGTCGGAGCGTTGACGCCTCGGCACGCCGACCCTAGGCTGCGTTGCAGGGAGCGGATCACGTGCTGAAGGTATCTCAGAAGCTGGAATACGCGATGCGGGCCATGATCGAGCTCGCCAATCGTCGGGGAGACGGGGCCCTGGTGCCCGCCCGCGAGATCGCGGAACGCCAGCAGATCCCGCTGCGGTTCTTGGAACAGCAACTCGGCGCGCTCTCCAAGGCGGGGCTCGTCGAGAGCTTCCGAGGTGCCGGAGGGGGTTGCCGGATCGCCCGGGAGCCCTCCGAGATCACCATCGCGCAGATCGCCGATGCCATCGAGGGCCAGATCTTCCCGATGTTCTGCCTGGAGCCGTCCGACCACACCTGCTTCCAGGACTCGCAATGCGGCCTGCAGGGATTCTGGGCCGATGTGGCCCGGGCGGCGCAGAAGGTCTTCGACGAGACGACGGTGGCGGACCTGTCGGCCCGCCACCAACGGATGAGCCCGGGGCCGGTGTTGATCGCCCCGGAGACGCTGTTGTCCCGTTCTTCCTGACCAGGTATCGCCTGGTCAGGCGGGGTTATTTCGCTGCTTCGGCATCAGCCTTGCTCAAGATGCGCGTGAGCTTCGTGCCGCACACCGGGCAGGCGCCCTGTGCGGCGGGGCGGCCGTTCTTCAGGGTGACGATCTCACCCTCGAACGTCCGCTTCTCACGGCACTTCATGCAGTAGCCCTCGTATTGCGCCACCGCCTGCCTCCTTCCCCGTTTACGCTTCGAGGCCGCCTCAGACGGCGGCCTCACACACGATGTTGAGGCTACACGAGCCGTCTTGCAAGCACTCACGGCGCCGAGGTCGGCTCGCGGGGACAGGGCGTTCCTGCGTACGATGCTGAGCGTCTCCGATCAAGAGAGGTGCCAACGTGAGCGACACCGAGCAGAACATCGAGGCGCTGCTCTCGGAGAAGCGCGTCTTCGAGGCCTCAGCGTCCTTCGTGGAGCGGGCACTCATCTCCGATCGCTCGATCTACGACCGGGCGGCGGCCGATCCTCAGGGCTTCTGGGCCGAGCAGGCGGAACGGATCTCCTGGTCCCGTCGATGGGACCAGGTGATGGAGTGGGACGCCCCCTGGGTCAAGTGGTTCACGGGGGGAACGCTCAACGCCTCCTATAACTGCCTGGACCGGCACGTCGAAGCCGGCGGTGGGGACAAGGTCGCGTACCACTGGGAGGGTGAGCCGGGGGATACCCGGACCATCACGTATCGGGACCTGTACGAGGAGACCTGTCGGTTCGCGAACGCCCTGAAGGGTCTGGGTGTGCAGCGAGGCGATCGGGTCGCGATCTATCTCGGGATGGTGCCCGAGCTCCCTGTCGCCATGCTTGCCTGCGCGCGCATCGGCGCGCCGCATTCGGTGGTGTTCGGCGGTTTCTCCGCCGAGGCGCTGAAGGATCGCATCAACGATGCGGAGGCGACGGTCCTGATCACGGCGGACGGTGGGTATCGCCGAGGACAGGTCGTGCCGCTCAAGGACAGCGCCGACACCGCGCTGACAGAGTGCCCGACGATCAAGCACGTCGTCACCGTTCGACGAACGGGCGGGGAGCACTCCTTCACCGCGGGGCGCGATCACTGGTACCACGAGTTGATCGCCGATCAACCCGCGGAGTGTCCGCCGGAGGAGATGGACGCTGAGGACTTCCTGTACCTGCTCTACACGAGCGGAACCACGGGCAAGCCGAAGGGCATCGCGCACACGACGGGCGGCTACATGACCCAGGTCGCGGCCACGCATCGGATGATCTTCGACATCCACGAAGACGACGTGTACTGGTGCGCGGCGGACATCGGCTGGGTGACGGGCCACTCCTACATCGTCTACGGCCCACTCGCGAATCACACGACGGGCATCATCTACGAGGGCGCGCCCGATTGGCCCGAGAAGGACCGACTGTGGTCGATCGCGGAGAAGTACAAGGCGACGATCCTGTACACGGCGCCCACCGCCATCCGGGCGTTCATGCGCTGGGGGACGGAGTTCCCCGAGCGGCACGACCTGTCCTCGTTCCGATTGCTCGGATCCGTGGGTGAGCCCATCAACCCCGAGGCCTGGGTCTGGTACTGGAAGTTCATCGGGGGCGAGCGGTGTCCGGTCGTCGACACGTGGTGGCAGACGGAGACGGGCGCTATCTTGATCACACCGCTCCCCGGTATCACCCCGCTGAAGCCCGGTTCGGCGACGGACCCGTTCCCGGGCATCGAGGCCGATGTCTTCGACGAAGCCGGGAACCCCGTGCCGCTCGGCGGGGGCGGGTACCTGGTGTTGAAGCACCCCTGGCCGTCGATCGCGCGCACCATCTGGGGGGACCCTGACCGGTACGTGAGCACGTACTTCAGCCAGTACGGGCCGAAGATCTACGTCGCAGGCGACGGCGCCAAACGTGACGAGGACGGCTACTACTGGCTGCTGGGCCGGATCGACGATGTCATGAACGTTGCGGGGCACCGGTTGTCGACGTACGAGATCGAGAGCGCGCTGGTCGACGATCCCAAGGTCGCGGAGGCAGCGGTGGTGTCGCGCCCCGACGACCTGGTGGGTGAGGCGATCGTGGCGTTCGTGACGCTGAAGTCCGGATTCGTGGGTGACGACACGATGGCCGAGGAGTTGCGCGATCACGTGGCGCAGATGATCGGGAAGATCGCGCGTCCGCACGGGATCATCTTCACCAGCGACCTGCCGAAGACGCGTTCGGGCAAGATCATGCGACGGTTGCTGCGCGACGTGGCCCGCGGCCACCCGCTCGGCGACGTCACCACGCTCGCGAACGCCGAGATCGTCGAGCAGATCCACGACATGGTGGGGTCCGGCGCCGGCGACGAGTGAGCCGGTTCGCCCTCAGACGTATCGGGCGAAGAAGTCGAGGATCAGTTGCATGTGCTGGACCTGTTGCGCGGTCGCGTTCGAATGGTGTCCCTCGGCGTAGAAGTGCGTCTCGATCGTGATCCCGCGGGCACGCAACGCTTCCACCCACGGCACGATCCCCTCCGGAGGGCATCGCGGATCGTTGTCGCCCGCGATCACCACCGTGGGTGCTCGGACGCGGTCGACGTAGGTCATCGGGTTGCGTTCCGCCCACATCTCCGGGAGCTCCTCCGGGCCGCCGCCGTACAGCGCCAGGTCGTACGCCCGGAGTTCCGGCATGCAGGCGTGGTGGGCGGCGACCAGATCGCCCGAGGGGATCCCGGCGAAGACTGCCTTCCAGCGCTCGGGGTGGAGCCCGGCGTTCAGACACGCGAGGCAGCCGCCCCACGACCATCCCGCGAAAGCCACGCGATCCGGATCGGTGATCCCATCCGCGATCAGCGCGTCGAGGCACGCGATCACGTCCTCCGATTCCGGCAACCACGGGTTGCCCACCAAGGCGTGTTGGAACGCCACGCCGTATCCGGTCGAGCCTCGGTAGTTCGGGATGGCGACCGCGTATCCGGCGTCCACGAAGGCGTCCGTCTCGGGATCGAATCCACCGCGCTCGTGCCATTCGGGACCGCCGTGCACGCTCATCACGGTCGGCCACGGGCCTTCACCGGCAGGCGTCGCGACGAACGCCTGCACCCGCTGACCGTTCGGTGCCTCGAACCAGAACGGGAGCCGCGGTCTGCCGGGAGGAACCGGATCGCCTCCGGCAGCGAGCACGGGCCGTCCGTCGTCCGAGATCACCGACGGAACCCGCGAGGGGTCGCCGTGCAGCAGCCACACGGACCCGTCGGGCCGAACCGCGGCGCCCTGGATCTCGCCCTCGGCGTCCCAGACGAGCGCTGTGACTCGGGAGTCAGGAACCACTCGCACCAGCTGATCCGTCCCCTCGAACTCGTGACGAGCCAGGATCGAGGAGCCGTCGGGCCACCACCCCAGCGGGATCACAGCACCGGGCAGGTCGACTTCCACGTCGTGTCGATCGCCGGTGGCGAGGTCCCAGAGCGCGGGTCGCGGGAACGGTCCGCGCTCCGACGTGAAGAGCAATCGACGATCGCCCGGCGCCGGGCTCCACGCGACGGGATCGAGGTTCGAGCCCTCGTCGACCTGCTCGCCGACCGTCTCGCCCGACGCGTCGACGACTCGCAGGGCCTCGTGGATGATGTCGCCGTGATCGGAGTGCCGGAGGCAGATCAGGGTTCCGTCGGCCGAGATCCCTCCGACGCCTGCCGGTTCGAGCCGGCCGACCCCTATGGGTGCCGGTGAGCTGCGGAGGAGGCTGGGCGCTCCGCCGGGCGGGATGACGTACACCCGATAGTCCTCCTGCGTGCTGATCCCGAGCGCGATCGCGCCCGTCGCGGCGAACGAGATCCCTTGGCGCCAGCCGGTCGGGAGGTCGTTCACCAGAGGATGCGCCTCCGAACCGTCCGGGGTTGCCGACATCCACCGCCCCGTCTCGTCCCCGACGTCGTCCTGCCACCACACGACCCGCCCGTCGGGCGCGACCACGACCTCCTCCACGCCGACCGACTCATCGGTGACACGTCGCCGCCGCCCGGAAGCGAGGTCGACAGACCAGGCTTGCCAGATCCCGCTCTCGTTCGACACGAAGGCCAGATGGTCTGGGGCGCTGTCGTTCCACACGGGGAACCCGACCTGCGGAGCCGTGAACCGTCGCTGCCAGGCGGGGGGATCGACCATGTGAAGGATGATGTCACGGCACCGTTCCGCCTTGTCAGCCGCGAGACCCCGGCCCTAGAATCGTTAGCACTCGGAGTCGCCGAGTGCTAGCAGTCGACAACGCAGGCTGAGAACCGGATCGAAGAGGCCGGAGGAGGAGGCAGGGATGGGAGCGAAGATCATCTCGTTCGACGAGGAGGCACGGCGGGCATTGGAGCGGGGCATGGACCAGCTCGCCAACGCCGTGAAGATCACGCTCGGCCCCAAGGGTCGCAACGTGGTCCTCGAGAAGAAGTGGGGCGCCCCCACGATCACCAACGACGGCGTCTCGATCGCCAAGGAGATCGAGCTCGACGACCCGCTGGAGAAGGTCGGCGCCGAGCTCGTGAAGGAAGTCGCCAAGAAGACGGACGACGTCGCCGGTGACGGCACGACGACCGCCACCGTGCTCGCCCAGGCGATCGTGAAGGAAGGCCTGCGCAACGTCGCGGCCGGCGCCAACCCGATGTCGCTGAAGCGTGGCATCGAGCGTGCGGTGGAGCTCGCCGTCGAGGCGATCCGCAACCAGTCCAAGGAGGTCGACTCCAAGGAGCAGATCGCCGATGTCGGCGCCATCTCCGCGGCCGACCCCGAGATCGGCAAGGTCATCGCCGAAGCCGTCGACAAGGTCGGCAAGGACGGCGTGATCACGGTCGAGGAATCCAACACGTTCGGCATGGAGCTCGAGTTCGTGGAGGGCATGCGGTTCGACAAGGGCTACATCTCGCCCTACTTCGTGACCGATCCGGAGCGCATGGAGGCGGTCCTCGAAGATCCGTACGTCCTGATCGTCAACAAGAAGATCTCGAGCGTGCAGGAACTGCTCCCGCTCCTGGAGAAGATCATGCAGTCGGGCAAGCCGCTCGCGATCATCGCCGAGGACATCGAGGGCGAGGCCCTCGCCACGCTCGTGGTGAACAAGATCCGCGGCACGTTCCGCTCGGTCGCGGTCAAGGCTCCCGGGTTCGGCGATCGTCGCAAGGCGATGCTGCAGGACATCTCGATCCTGTCCGGCGGGCAGGTCGTCTCCGAGGAGGTCGGCCTCAAGCTCGAGAACGCGACGCTCGACCTGCTGGGTTCCGCGCGCAAGGTGGTCGTCACGAAGGACGAAACCACCATCGTCGAGGGTGGAGGCAAGGACGAGGAGATCCACGGCCGCATCAACCAGATCAAGGCCGAGATCGAGAAGACCGACTCCGACTACGACCGCGAGAAGCTGCAGGAGCGGCTGGCCAAGCTCTCCGGCGGCGTCGCGGTGATCAAGGTCGGCGCGGCCACCGAGGTCGAGCTGAAGGAGAAGAAGCACCGCATCGAGGACGCGGTGCAGTCGACCAAGGCGGCCGTCGAAGAGGGGATCGTGCCCGGCGGGGGCGTCGCGCTGCTCAACGCGCAGTCGGCGCTCGACAAGGTCGACCTGGAGGGTGACGAGCTCACCGGGGCGGCCATCGTCCGCCGCGCGCTCGAGGAGCCGCTCAAGCAGATCGCGTTCAACGCAGGGCTCGAGGGCGGCGTCATCGTCGAGAAGGTGCGCGCGCTCGACGCCGGGTTCGGGCTGAACGCGGCGACCGGCGAGTACGGCGACATGCTGAAGTTCGGCGTGATCGACCCGACGAAGGTGACCCGCTCGGCGCTCCAGAACGCGGCCAGCATCGGCGCGTTGTTCCTGACGACCGAGGCGGTCGTCGCCGACAAGCCGGAGAAGGAGAAGGCGCCGGCCATGCCGGGCGGCGGCGGGGACATGGACTTCTAGTCCCACGCCTGCCAGATCGCACGACGACGGGCCCCTCCGGGGGCCCGTCGTCGTTCCCTGAAGCGACGGAACCGACGGTCACATCTTCGCCACAATTCGTCATGAACCCTCCCGGGGGGGAGGGCGAACCACTCCTTGGAGCCCCTCTCTCCGAAGGAACGGCCCGGATCCCCCATCCGGGCCGTTCTGACGTTCCGGGGGCGTCCAACGAGCCGTGTCGGGCAGCGTGGGACAATCGCGGCGATGGCGGCCACCGGCGTCTCACGCAAGCTGGAACAGCTTCACCAGACCCTGTCGGCGACCGGCGGCGTGGTCGTCGCCTACTCGGGGGGAACGGACTCCACGCTCGTCGCCGCGGTTGCCGCCCGCGCGCTCGGGGATCGAGCGCTCGCGATCACGGCGGTCTCGCCGTCGCTCCCCCCCGGCGAAGCCGATGAGGCCCGCCGGGTGGCGGACGAGCTCGGTATCGCCCATCGGACCGTCCGGACGCACGAAGCCGAACGCCCGGCATATCTGGCGAACGGGACCGACCGGTGTTACCACTGCAAGACCGAGCTGTACGACGTGCTCGCTCGCGTCGCCGAGGAGTCCGATCTGGGAGTGGTGGTGTCCGGCGCGAACCTCGACGACCTCGGCGACTTCCGGCCGGGACTGGCGGCCGCGGCCGAGCACGGAGTGCGTCACCCCCTCGTCGAGGTGGCGATGTCGAAGTCGGATGTGCGCGAGGCGGCGCGTGAGCTGGCCATCCCCACGTGGGACAAGCCGGCGTCGGCATGCCTCGCCTCGAGGATCCCGTTCGGGGTGACGATCAAGGTGGAAGAGCTATCGAAGGTGGGGCGCGCCGAGCAGTTGCTGAAGGAGCTCGGCTTCCGGCAGTGTCGCGTGCGCGTGCACGGCGACGTCGCGCGCATCGAGGTGGATCTCGCGGATCTGCCGCGCGTGGCCGAGACCGGCATCCGGGAGCGAGCGGTGCAAGGGTTGCAGGCGCTCGGATACCGATACGTCGCGCTCGACCTCGAGGGCTTCCGCTCCGGGAGCATGAACCCCGAAGGGTCCTAGCGCGTTGCACGAGACGAGCATCCGGATCCGTTGGCGCGACATGGACGCGTACGGTCACGTGAACAACGGTGTCTACCTGACCTACCTCGAAGAGTGTCGCGACGCGTGGGCACAGGACCTGTTCGGCGGGCCGAACGGAAGCTGGGACTTCGTGCTCGCGCACATCGGGATCGACTACCGGAGTCAGCTGACCCAGGCGGACGGCGAGATCGTTGTTCGCTGTCGTTTGGCGTCGTTCGGCCTGTCGAGCGTGCGAACGCGGGAAGAGATCGTGAAGGCCGACGGTACGATCGCGGCCGAGGCCGAAGCGGTGGTCGTTCCGCGCGACCCCGATGCCGATCGCTCACGCCCGCTCACGGAGCAGGAGCGGGAGGCACTGCAGGTCGAGCTCGAGCGTGACGCGTAGGAGCGTTAGGTGGTCTGGTCGGGGAGCACCCGACGACCGTGGACGAAGTGGTCCCGGTACCAGCCGTCACCGACCCACATGACGGTCACGCCGCCCGGAGTGCTGGAGGAGTCCAGCGCCCACCCATTGCCGATGAAGGTGTCGACGTGATCGACACGACCGTCACCGTCACCGTCGTAGAACATCAGATCGCCGGGCCGGAGCTGGTCGTACGACAGCTTGCCGACCGTTGCCATGTCCGCCGACGTGCGCTGTGGCAGATCCCATCCGACGTACGGCCGTGGAGGTGAGACGTTCCAGTACGCGCCGTCGCTCGCGCGCAGGAGCCACCATGTGAAGCCCGAGCAGTCGAAGCCTGGGACCGCCTGGCCGTACGACGACGTCGGGATGCCCCATTCGCCCCCGTACACGTAGGGGTAGCCGGCATACCGGACACCCCACTGCACGATCGCTTGCTGGTCGGGCGTGAGCGACGGCAGCGAGATGTCCTGATACTGCGAGATCAGCTCGGGCACGTTCCACGTGGGTTGCGTCGCAGCCCGGTAGAGGGAGTAGGCGACCTGCGCCCGCGAGAGCGGGGTCGTGGGGCCCACGTCCTGCGATTCGTCGGAGCTGTTGTATCGGAGCCCCAAGCGCATCCCCAGGACGAGCGCCCCGAAGTTCGGCGGCAGGTCGAAGGTGACGCCGTCCGCGGTGTGCAGGTGGTTCAGGGACTTGATCGCCGGTGCGAGTCCGAGCGCCAGGGCCAGCACGCGATGCACCATGGTCATCGTCACGGCCTTGTCGGGTGCGAACGTGCCCGCCGCCGTCTTCGTCATCCAGTGGAGCTTCACCGCGATGTTCGCGGCGGGGTAGAAGGCGTCGCTCGGATCGAGGTCGGTGAACGTGATCGCCGGGTCCACGGTCTCCGTGGGCGCGAACGCCATGACGACGGCGCGGGCGAGGTACTTGCGGGTTTCGATCGTCGACGGCTGGAACGGGTACGTCCCATCCGGGTTCGGTGCGAAGTCGCGCATCCAGTCGTTGGTCGCACCCACGTAGTTGATCGCTGACCTCGCCCATCGGGTCGACTTGTCCAGGTCGGACCACGCGATCGTCGACCGACCATCGGCGCGCGCGGCCTGTGCCGCGTGGGAGGGGAGCAACGCGAGCGCGACCATCGTCGCCATCGCCATCGTGACCGCTCGTCGACGAAGCAAGCCTCTCCCCTGGGTCATACCTGCAACGTCGGCGCTCGGGCGTTGGAGCTTGAGTCACGCTGCTTCGGTAGGCTCGCCCTCGTGCTCGGGGAACAGGAAGCCGTCGTGTTAGAGGTCCGTCCGTGGGACGTGCACGGGGTCGGTCACGTGGACGTCACCGTAGTGTACCCAGACCGGACGGTGGAGACGGCTCGCCTGGGCAGGGAGAGCGTGCCCGAAGACCTCGCCGCCGGGGATCACGTCCTCGTGGCCAAGGCGATGAACGTCGTGGTTGAGGTTCGCCGGCCCGGCGCGTAGCGCCGGGCCGAGCTTCGCCCCTCGTCAGTCCTTCTTCGGGCCCTCGGCGCGCACCTTCTCGACCGACTCGAGGGCGCCGCGGAGGTCCTTCAACCATTCGTCTTGGCGCTCGGACACCAATCGCACGCACCACGCGAGCGCGTGGCTGCGGCTCCGGGCCACACCCGCGTCGACCAGCGTGTCGAGGACGCGACGCTCCGGCATCCGGAGCCGGGTCATGGCCGGCGTTGCAAGGGTTGTGAACAAGACGGTCTGATCGCCGCAGGTCGCCCCCCACGAGACCTTCAGGCCGAAGCGGTGCTGGGCCTCGTCGGCGATCCGCATCCGCTGGCCGCGTGTGTCTTCCCGGAACCCGGTGATGCGGGATGCGCGGGCCGCCGCCACGGCGTCGGACGACGCGCCGGCGGGGAGTTCGGGCTCGGCGAGCGTTCCGACGACGAGGACCTCGTCGCGATCCGCATCCACGGAGGGGGGTCCGCCGAACCAGTCGGTGGGCAGGCGGCCGGCGAACCAGCCTTGGAGCTCATCGGGTGAGGTGGGCCGTCGAGTTGTCATGGAATGAAGATTACATCATTACCCACAAATGGCAAACACGCCGCCCCATGAACCGGCCGGGGAGCTGAGGTACCGTGCGAGTCGCCGGACGAAGGAGGTCGAAGCTGAAGAAGGGACCGCTCCGCGGGATCGCCGAGATCCGCAGCTTCTTCCGCACGAACGAGCAGCCGATCTACTTCGTCTCGGCCACCGCGTTCAACCTGCTCGGCATCGACCGTTGGGTGCGCAACTTCAAGTTCATCAACTACTACGACTCGTTCGACGGGTTCCATCCGAACGTGTTCGTGCCCAAAGAGCGGAGCCCGCGGGAGTTCTCGTCCATCGAGGAGATCTGCAACTACCTGTTGGCGCATAAGGAGGTCGCCGACTTCGTGGGACGTCGCGGGCCGGGTGGCAAGGCCACGTTCCTGATGTTCGACGAGGAGACCGAGCAGCTCGCGCGCGAGCTCGGGCTGGAGGTGGCGTTCCCATCGGCATCGCTCCGTCACCGACTGGATTCGAAGATCGTCACGACCCAACTCGGGAACGAGGCAGGCGTGCCCAGCGTGCCGAACGCGATGGGTCGCGCGAACGACTACGCCGCGCTGATGGAGCTCGCGGACGGCGGAGGGCTCGGTGACGACCTGGTGGTGCAGACGCCGTACGGCGATTCCGGTCAGACGACGTTCTTCATCGCCGACGAGGGGGATTGGAAGGCGCATGCCACCGAGATGGTCGGTCAGGACCTCAAGGTGATGCGGCGGATCGATCCGCTCGAATGCGCGATCGAAGGGGTCATCACGCGGCATGGCACGCTCGTCGGTCCGCTGATGGCGGAGCTCACGGGGTTCCCCGAACTGACCCCGTACCACGGCGGCTGGTGCGGGAACGACGTCTTCCCCGACGTGTTGTCCGAGGGCCAGCGGAAGCTCGCCAGGGAGCGGACGTTCGCCATGGGCGAGCGCTTGCGTCGTGAGGGCTATCGCGGGTACTTCGAGCTCGACTTCCTGGCGGACGAATCGTCGGGTGAGATCTACCTGGGTGAGCTCAACCCGCGGGTGACCGGAGCGTCGAGCATCACGAACGTCACCGCGGTCGCCTACGGCGACATGCCGTTGTTCCTGTTCCATCTCCTGGAGTTCATGGACGTCGAATACGAGATCGATGTCGACGAGTTGAACGATCGATGGGCGCATCCGGAGAACATCGACGACTGGACGCAGTTCATCCTGAAACAGACGGACGATCGCGTGGAGCGGATCGTCGGGGCTCCCATCTCGGGCGTGTGGCACATGGATGAGGAGGATGCGATCTCGTACGCCCGGCGCGAGACGGATTGGCACACGGTGGCGGACGAGCACGAGGCGTTCTACCTGCGGATCGCCGGCCCTGGCCATTACCGTTACCCCGGAGCCGATCTGGGCATCATGGTCACGCGTGGCCGGTTCCTCGACGACGACCACGAGCTCACCGATCGTGCCCGTCGATGGATCGACGGCGTGCAGTCGCAGTTCGCGAGCGTGCCGATCGGCCAGCAGCTGCCTCCGATCCGACCCGAGCCGTTCGGCTTCAAGATGCTCTGATGCAGATGGTGCCGTTCTCGTTCCGGGCGATCGAGGAGTTGGAGATCGGTCCGAAGTGGGCGGCGGTCTTCGAGGAGCGCTGGCCCCACTACCGTGCGTGGTTCCTGCGGGAGGGCGAGGAGGCCCGGCCGTCGTACGCGACGAGCGTCCGCATGCTCCGCGCCCACATGCCCGAGTTGATGCCCGCCTACGAACGGATCGTCGAGCTCGCGGGCGACAGCGACCTGGCGGCGCGCATGCTCTCGCTCTATCGGCCGCCGCCGTACCTCGCCGCCTGCTCTCAGGGTGTGTGGTCCCGGGAGCACGTCGGCCCGATCCTGGTGCGCAACTACGACTACGCCCCTTCGCGTATGGAGGGCATCATCTGGTCGACCCGGCTCACGGATCGGCGGGTCATCGGGATGAGCGACTGTCTGTGGGGGTTGCTCGACGGGATGAACGACGCCGGCCTTGCGGTCTCGCTCACGTTCGGTGGCCGCCGCGTGCTCGGCGACGGGTTCGGTATCCCGCTCGTCGTCCGTTACCTGCTCGAGACGTGCGACGACGTGGCATCGGCTCGTGAGTCGCTCGCACGGCTCCCGTACTCGCTCGCGCACAACCTGACGGTGGTGGACCGCACGGGAGAGGTGTTGACCGCGTACCTGTCGCCCGACCGCGAGCCGATCTTCCGCAACGTTCCTGCGGCG
Organism: uncultured Actinomycetes bacterium; assembly: GCA_963736335.1. Lineage (GTDB taxonomy): Bacteria > Actinomycetota > UBA4738 > UBA4738 > HRBIN12 > JBBQVZ01. Next base: position 1,364,105 of record CAVTOC010000006.1, read on the forward strand.
ACGAACCATCAGGGCGTCGTCGATTGGCCCGAGCAAGCGCGTGCGACCCGGACCATCGAACGCGAGCGGTGCATCCTCGACCTGATCGGACGTCCCGACACGACCGCGGCGTCCTTCGAGGAGGCGTTCCTCCGATCGCCGCTCTTCAGCACGGCCTACGACAGCGGCTTCGGCACGCTGTACACGGCCGCCTATCGGCCTGCCGAAGGCGTCGTGGACTACCGATGGCCGTCGTTCTCATGGCGATTGGAGTTCGACGTGTTCGTCGAGGGGGAGCACACGGAAGCACTGGCGGAGGGAGCGGTCGCCTAGCTCGGTCGTCCGGATGAACGTGCATCGTCAGTGGGCGGGTGGAACACTCCAGCAGATACGGAAGAGGGGGCTTCACCAATGGACAACGGTGGATCACGTAGTTCGTCGACGCCGATGGTCATCGGCATCGTCGGCGGTGTCGCACTGGCGATCGGTTCGTTCCTGAACTGGGCGACCGTCAGCGTCAACTTCGACAAGATCGCGACGGCGCTCGGGATCGACCCAGCCCAGATCCCTGCCGGCGTGCGGGCGCAGGGGACGGTGAGCGTCACCGGTTGGAAGAGCGGCGACGGGAAGTGGACGCTCGTTGCCGGGGTGGTGGTGGCGGTCGCGGCGGTCCTCTTGACGATGGCGAGCAGCCGCCAGGTCGTGGGGATCGTCATGCTCGTGGGCGGTGCCGTCGGCGGGGGCCTCGCGTTGTACGACGCGACCATCCAGAAGAACAACGCGATCGACAACGCGGCTGCGCAGTTCACCAACATCGGCCTCCCCGGCACGATCCGGGACTATTTCTCGGTCTCGCTCGGGATCGGCATCTGGTTGTGCATCGCGGGCGGGGCCGTGGCCATCGTCGCGGGCATCATGGCGATGGTGAGCAGAGCTCCGAGCGTCTCGGCCGCGGCGGACGTTCCGATGGGATCCACGCCTCCTCCTCCGCCGGCAACGGATGCGGGGTTTGGCGCGGCGGGGGTCGGTGGATCCTTGATGCCTCCCGTGGAGGTCGCTCCTGCTGTCGAGCCTCCGGTCGCCGAGCGTCCCGCTGTCGAGCCGTGCCGGCTCGCCGAGCCCCCGGTCGCCGAGCCCACTGCCGCTGTCGAGCCTCCGGTCGCCCAGCCTCACGCTGTCGAGCCTCCGGTCGTCGACCCTCCGGCCGCTCCCGACACAGGGCCGGTGTCGGGCGTTCCCGCCCCGGAGGAAGACCCTCCCGGCACGTCCTGACATGCGCTCCATCGAGCTCGAGATCGCCACGTCCGGCCGGCGCGTCGTCGACGTCACCGACCGGGTTCGGGCGTTCGCCGCCGAGGCGGGATCCGAGGGATTGCTGCACGTGTTCGTCCCGCACGCGACGGCAGGTGTCGCGCTGATGGAGACCGGCTCCGGATCGGAACGGGACCTGGACGAACTGCTGGCGCGGCTGTTGCCACGCGACGATCGGTACGCGCATCGTCACGGGTCGGTCGGGCACGGAGGCGACCATCTCCTGCCGATCCTCGTGTCTCCGTCGCTGGTCCTCCCGGTGCTCGACGGCGACATCGCGCTCGGGACCTGGCAGTCCGTCGTGGTGGTGGATCCGAACCGCGAGAACAACACGCGGACTCTTCGGCTGAGCTTCGTCCCGGGGTGACCCGGCGAGGGCTAGAGGTACTGGCCGGGCTGGTGATCGGCCTTCGCGGGAGCCGAGGCCACCGCCTGCACGTCCCGTTCGCGCAGGAGCACAAGCTCCTCGCCGTCGAGCTCCACCTCCAAGCCGGACGACGGCAGGAACAGGACGCGGTCCCCGGGCTTCGCCACGCGGACGTCGGGCCCGACGAGGTGGACCTCGGCCCACGAAAGGTGCTTGGGGGCCGGTGTCGCGGTCGCGGGGATGAGCAAGCCGCTCGACGACTTGCGTTCGCCGTTCTCGGGCACGCGCACCACGAGCCGGTCGGCCGTCAGGCGGACCTCGGAGTCGGATCCGGCGTTCGTGCGTGCCCGGGGCTTCTTCGGTTTGGCGGTCGCGGGTTTGGCGGCCGGTGTGTCGGCGTTCGCGCGTGGCATACGCGGACGAGTGTAGCGACGGCGAACCGGTACGATGCGTGCCCGTGAACGCAGGCAAGCTGCTCGACCAAGCCATCCAGACGCTGAAGGCGTCGCCGTCGATCGACCACTGGCAGAAGCACCGCGAGCGGTGGGAAGCGCAGGAGCTCCTCTGGTTCGTCCTCGACGGGGAGCCCGACGCGCGAGACGAGGTCTCCGCCAAGGATCGTCGCCGGTTCGAGGCGATGGTGGCGCGACGCGCCACGGGCGAGCCGATCCCGTTCATCAAGGGTTTCGCCGAGTTCCGGGGTCTCGAGCTCATCGCGGAGCCGGGGGTCTTCGTCCCCCGGGACTCCTCTGAATACCTCGCCGAGCAGGCCGTCCGGAGGCTCCGCAAGCGCAGGGCACCGGTCGCGGTGGACCTGGCGACCGGCGGCGGAACGATCGCGCTCGCCGTGGCGAACGAGGTCCCCAAAGCCGCCGTCTACGGCAGCGACATCTCGGATGAGGCGATCGCCCTTGCGAAGAAGAACGCCAAACGGTTGGGTCTGCGTGCGACGTTCCGGCAGGGCGATCTGTTCGGGGCGTTGCCGAAGAAGCTCCGCGGCGGCGTCGACGTGATCACGCTCCACCCGCCCTACGTCGCGAGCGGCGAGATGGCCGACCTCCCGGATGAGATCCGCGAGTGGGAGCCGGTGCACACGCTCACGGATCGCAGCGACGACGGTCTCGGTTTGATCCGACGTACCGTCGACGAGGCGCCCGCGTGGCTGCGGACGCGCGGGTGGTTACTGATCGAGACCGACCCCGACAGGGCCCGGGATGTGACGCCGATCTACCGGCGCGGCGGTTTCCGCGACGTCGAGATCACGAAGGGCGGTTCGCTCAAGGTGACCCGCGTCATCGTGGGAAGGAGCCCGAGATGAGCGAGCCCATCGTCGCTCCGTACGGCACGTGGCGCTCGCCGATCAGCGCGGCGATGCTCGTCGAGGGCGGCGTCCGCCTGGGTCACGTCACGATCGAGGACGGCTCGGTGTATTGGCTCGAGGGCCGTCCGTCAGAAGGTGGGCGATCCGTGGTGGTTCGCCGCGATCCCGGCTCCGAGCCGGTGGACCTCACGCCCGACGGCTTCAACGCGCGAACCACCGTGCACGAGTACGGGGGCGGCTCGTACGCCGTGCATCGTGGCGTCGTCTTCTCCTCGAACTTCGCCGATCAACGGCTCTACCGGCAGGAGCCCGGCGGTGCGCCGAAGCCCATCACGCCGGACACCGGTGGTCGTTCCCGGTACGCGGACGGCCGCGTGACGGCGGACGGGTCGCTCCTGATCTGCGTCCGCGAACGGCATGAGGATGAGGGCGTCGTCAACGAGCTCGTCGCTATCCCGACCGACGGCTCGGGCGACGCGTCGATCGTCGTGGACGGCTACGACTTCTTCTCCACGCCGCGGATCTCTCCCGACGGGACGAAGCTCGCCTGGCTCGCGTGGAACCTCCCGTACTTGCCGTGGGACGGTTCCGAGCTGTGGGTGGCGGATCTCGACCCCGCGGGCGGCGTCTCCGGTCGTCGCTTGGTCGCCGGCAGGCTCGGCGAGGAGTCCGTCTTCCAGCCCGAGTGGAGTCCGGACGGCGTCTTGCACTTCGTCTCGGACCGTTCGGAGTGGTGGAACCTCTACCGCGAGATCGACGGTGAGGTGCAGTCGCTCTGCCCGATGGAAGCCGAGTTCGGATGGCCGCAGTGGGTCTTCGGGCTGTCCTCGTACGCGTTCCTCGACGACGGGCGCATGGCATGCATCTGGAACCGCGACGGAACACAGCACGTCGCCGTGATCGATCCACGGTCCGGTGAATTGCTCGATCTCGATCTACCCCACGATGCGATCGGCGCCCCGTGGATCGCGGCGGAGGGACAGTCGATGGTGTTCATCGGGGCGAGTGCCTCGATCCCGGCCCAGGTGGTGTTGCTCGACTTCCTCTCACGTTCGATCGATGTCCTGAAGGAGAGCGAGCAGATCACGGTGGACACCGAGTATCTCTCCGCCCCCCGGGCCATCGAGTTCCCGACCGAGGGCGGTCTCACCGCCCACGCGTTCTTCTACCCGCCGGCGAACAAGGACTTCTCGGGGCCGCCGGGAGAGCTGCCCCCGCTCATCGTGCTGAGCCACGGCGGTCCGACGTCGGCCGTGTGCGCCGAGTTCGACATGGACCTGCGCTACTGGACGAGCCGCGGCTTCGCGCTCGTCGACGTCAACTACGGCGGGAGCACCGGGTACGGACGCGCGTACCGCGAGCGGTTGTACGGCAACTGGGGCGTCGTCGACACCGCGGACTGCATCAACGCCGCCCGGTACTTGGTGGATCACGGCGAGGTCGACGGGGATCGGCTGCTGATCGCGGGCGGCAGCGCCGGAGGCTACACCACGCTCTGCGCGCTGACGTTCCATGACGACTTCGCGGCCGGCGCGAGCTACTTCGGCATCTCGGACCTTGAGCCGTTCGCGAAGCCCGGCGGCACCCACAAGTTCGAGTCGCAGTACGAGCACATGCTCGTTGGCCCGTACCCGGAGGCAGCCGATCTCTACCGGGCTCGGTCGCCGATCCACTTCGTGGACATGATCTCGTGCCCCATGATCCTGCTCCAGGGAGCCGAGGATGAGGTCGTGCCCCCGTCGCAGGCGGAGATCATGGTTCATGCGCTCGAAGCGAAACGGCTGCCCTACGCCTACCTGCTGTTCGAAGGCGAACAGCACGGTTTCCGCAAGGCCCAGAACATCGTCCGGTCTCGCGAGGCGGAACTGTCGTTCTACGCCCAGATCCTGGGGTTCGAGCCCGGGGATGAGATCGAGCCGGTTCCGATCGCGAACCTCTGACCGATCCCGACCGTCGAGGGGGGTCGCGGGGGCCGGACCTGCGCCCGGCCCCCGCGCCTGAGAGGGGGCGCGTCCTCTCGGCGCATCCAGGCTGGCAGACCGTGGTGAACGTGGGGTGTCGGCGCCGTGGCGCCTGGCGGAACTCGTGAACGCGGTGTCGGGGTCGTGAAGGCAAGGAATCGCAAGAACCCGGCCCCGGAAGGCGCAACCTTCCGCAAGCGCCCTGCTCGTATCCCCAAGTGGCTGGACGCCGCATTGGTCCGGTGGCACCATTGGCCGGCCTTTGTCTAGAGGGGGGTGTGGCATGAGGAAAGTCATGCGATCGATCGCCGTGGTAGCGGTCCTCGCTATCGTTGCCGCCGCGTGTAGCAGGAGCGGCACGCCGGAGACCAGTTCATCTGCGTCTGCGGGCGGTGCGATCCAGCCAGGGGGGACCTTGAACCTCGCTCAGACGAGTGACGTCAGCGCCGCATTCGATCCACAGAAGGAGTACTACCAAGTGTCGTGGAGCTATTTCAAGTGCTGCCTCCTCCGAACGCTCCTATCTACGAAGCCGGTGCCGATCGAGGATGGGGGTGGGGATCTCCAACCGGATGTGGCCGCGGCCTTGCCGACCGTCTCGGACGACGGTTTGACCTACACGTTCTCGATCAAGCCGGGGATCATGTACTCACCTCCCCTCCAAGACGTGGAGGTCACCGCCCAGGACTTCATCCGCGCCCTCGAGCGTGAGGCCGATCCTAAGGCCAGCTCGGGCGGGTACTCGTTCTACTACTCAGTTATCGAAGGATTCGACGACTATGGTGCGGGCAAGGCCGATTCGATCAGCGGCCTCTCCGCCCCAGACGATCACACCCTCGTGGTCAAGATCACCGAACCGGCCGGCGACCTGCCATGGCGGTTCACGATGCCGGCCACCGCGCCCATCCCGCCGAATCCCTCCGATCCCAATGCCGTCCTCGGCGTCGCGGACGGACACACCACCAACTACGGCCGCTTCCTCGTGGCAACGGGCCCGTACATGTTCGAGGGCACCGACGCGCTCGATTTCTCGGTGCCGGCGAGTGACCAGACGCCCGTGTCCGGCTACGTCCCCAGCCGCTCGATGGTCTTGGTCCGCAACCCCTCCTACGATCCCGCCACCGACGGACTGCGTCCGGCGTACCCCGACCGGATCGAGACGACGATCGGCGGTGATACGCCCGACCTGTTCAACAAGGTGGAGACTGGCGAGGTCGACTATGTCGTGGATTCGCATCCGCCGGCGAACGTGCTGCAGGAATACAGCACCAACCCCGACAAGCAGCCATATCTGCATACGTATCCTACGAACGGGAACTACTACATCTCGATGAACCTCGGCGTGCCGCCGTTCGACGACATCCACGTGAGGAAGGCGATGAACTGGGTGTTCGACAAGGCGGGCAGCATCCAGTTGTCGGGAGGTGCGTTGACCGGTTCGGTCGAAGGGCACATCTTCCCCGATGGACTGATCAACAACGAGCTCAAGGACTACGACCCGTACGCCACCGAAGGCGGCCACGGCGACCTGGACAAGGCCAAGGCCGAGATGGCGCAGTCAAAGTATGACTCCAATGGCGACGGCATCTGCGACGACCCCGTGTGTCAGAACGTCATCGCCCTAGGGGTGCAACAGGATCCAGGCCCGAGGCGGATGGCGCTCTTCACGCAGAACCTCAAGGGCATAGGGATCAACATCGTTGCGAAGGCTCTCGACGGTCCCGTGATCTATTCCAAGTGCATCTCGTCGCCCGACAAGTTCCCCGTGTGCGTGTATGTCGGCTGGATACAGGACTACGCGGACGCGTACACCTTCGGGCCGCCGCTGTTCGGTTCGTCCAGTCTGTACCCGGCGTGTTGCAACTACTCGCTGCTCGGGGCGAGCGCGAAACAGCTGACCGATTGGGGGTACCCGGCAGGCATCACGGTTCCGTCCGTGGACGACAAGCTGGCGGAATGCGCCGCGCTCCCAGTGGGTGACCCGCGATACACGTGTTGGGCCAACCTGGATAAGTTCTTGATGGAGGACGTCGTGCCGTGGGTGCCGGTGACGTTCTCGAACGAGAACGACATCACCTCGTCGCGTGTCATCAATTACTCGTACGACTACGCGCAAGGGCAGGCGTCTCTCGACAGCTTCGCGTTCGCGAACGGAGGCGCGTAGCGCGGACCGATCGAGAACCTATGCAGCGGGGGGCGGGCGACCGCCCCCCGTTCGCGTTCGGGGTCGGCGGGGTGCGGAGTCGCAGGATCAGCCGCCGATCATCGACATGCTGCGCGCCGGCTGTACGAAGTCGGCGTGGTTGATGCGGTGACCCGACCACTTGCGCCAGACGGTCGTTCGGATCAGGGATGCCAGCTCGTCGTCGGACGCGCCGTCACGCATGGGCCCACGCAGGTCCGTCTCCTCGAGCGAGAACAGGCAGGCGCGCACCTGTCCCTCGGCCGTCAGCCGGAGGCGGTTGCACGTGTCGCAGAACGGCTCGGTCACGCTCGCGATGACGCCGATCCGACCGGGGGCGCCGTCGGCGAACGCGTACGACGTGGCAGGCTCGTTCGCATGTCCGATCGGCGACAACGGGAACGCGCCCGCGATCGTCTCGAGGATCCGCGCTGACGGGACCACCTTGGCACGCTCCCAGGCGTGTTCGGCGTCGAGCGGCATGTACTCGATGAACCGCACCTCGTATCCCGTCTCACGCGACCAGCGCGCGAACTCGACAAGTTCGTCGTCGTTCGTCCCGCCGATGACGACGGTGTTGATCTTGATGGGGGTAAGCCCGGCTTCCTCCGCAGCCTTGAGCCCGGCGAAGACCTTGTCCAGCGCGTCCCGTCGCGTCATCTCGGCGAACCGGTGGCGCATCAACGAGTCGCACGAAACCGTCGCTCGATCCACTCCGGCGTCGGCGAGCGGGCCCGCGAGCCGGTCGAGGAGCACGCCGTTCGTGGTGATGGAGATGTCGAGCTTCGGGCCGACCTGGCGGAACATCCGTACGAGCGTCGGCAGGTCCGCGCGCACGGTCGGCTCTCCCCCGGTCACCTTGATCGACCGGACGCCGAGGCCGACGAAGATGCCGAGTAGCCTCGTCGATTCCTCGAACGTCAGGATCTCGCTCTTCGGGAGCCACGCGAGCCCCTCCGCCGGCATGCAATACGTGCAGCGGAAGTTGCACCGGTCGGTGACCGAGACGCGGAGATCGTCCGCGATCCGGCCGAAGGAGTCGACGAGCGGTCCCTCGGCGGGAGGCGGCGTCTGGGGAGGCTGCCATGCGATCATCCGACCAGCCTACCCGCGACCGCGTGTTCGGCGCTACGGCTCTTCGGGTGCGGCAGGCAGGAGCGCCTCGGCGGAGGCGATGGCTTCGTCCAGGGCTGATACGCGGGCGGATCCGTCGGCCGCTCGGCGTGCGACGTGCATCCCCAGGAGGAATGAGGCCAGCGGCGCGCCCTTTCGCTCGACCCGGTGCGCCACGTCACGCGCCATGCTGAGCAGGCGGTCCGCCTCGGACGCCGTCAGCGGGTCCAGGTCGAGCGCTCCGGCCAGATCGTCGATCCATCCGCTCATCGGTCCTCCTCGATCGTCGTGGGTCGCGCCGTCCGTGTCGGTCCACCGTAGTACGTCAGCTTCCGGCGGAGATGGGAGGATTGGCCCATGGTCGACAGGTCGCGCCGCGCCGCCGTGATCACGGTCTCGGACGGTGTCACCCACGGCACACGCCACGACGAGTCGGGCGAGGCGGCCGAGGAGATCCTCCGAAGGGCCACGTTCGATGTTGACGACCGGATCGTCGTGCCCGACGAGCGGCCGGAGATCGAACGGGTGCTGCGCGAGCAGGCCGTGGACCACGGCCTGGTGGTGACGACTGGGGGCACCGGGTTCGGGCCGCGCGACGTCACGCCCGAGGCGACGAAAGACGTCATCGAACGCGAAGCTCCCGGTTTGGCCGAGCTGATGCGCGCCGCCGGGTTGGCGCAGACGCCGATGGCGGCGCTCAGCCGCGGGGTCGTCGGGAGCCTCGGCGCCACGCTGATCGTCAACCTCCCCGGGAGCCCGAGCGGCGTTCGAGAGAATCTGATGGCGGTCATGGGTGTCTTGCCGCACGCTGTGGACCTGCTCGCGGGATCGACGGGTGTACATCCGACGGGTCACGTCACCGGGGATCCGACGACGTCGGATCCCTCAACGGCACCCGGGACGGTGACGATCACCGCCGTCAAGCAGATCGGTGCGCCCCCGTGTCCGGTCGGAGCGCGGATCGTGATCGGCCCCGGTGGCCCGCTCCTGGGAACGCTCGGGTGTGCGGAGTTCGACGCTGCGGCCGTGCAGGAGGCTCACGACGCGCTGGCCGCCGAGCCGGTGGCTCCACACACCGCGATGTTCCATCACGAACTCGGGGACATCGAGGTGTTCATCGAGCCCCATCCGTCGCCGCCGGTGCTCGTGATCGTGTCGGCGACGCCGGTCGCTTCGGAACTCCTCCGACTGGCACACGGCTTGGGATACCGGACGTCGCTGGTGGAACCCAGGACCGAACGGGTGACGTCGGCGCATCGGGTCGGAGCGGACGAGGTTCGCGAGACGATCGACATGTCGACCCTCGACGCGACGACCGACGTCGCGTTCACCGACCACGACGCGCCCGGCGTCGCCGATTCGCTCGCCGCGTTGCTCCGATCACCGGTTCGGTTCATCGGGGTGATGGGCAGCAAGCGTCATGTGGGGCCCTACGTTGAGACGTTGCGTCGCATGGGGTTCACCGACGAAGATCTCTCGCGCATCCGGTCGCCGCTGGGGCTGGACCTCGGAGGCAAGTCGCCGCAGGAGATCGCGCTGTCGATCGCCGCCGGACTGGTCGCGGCTCGCACCGGTCGCGGCGGGGGATGGCTCGACGCCCGATGAGCGGCTCGACGGACGACGTCCGGAAGAACCGCATCGCTTGGGAAGCCGACAGCGCGAGCTATCAGGAACGGAACGCCGCACAGCTGGATCGCTGGGACCGGCTGGGGTGGGGGGTCTGGGACGTCCCCGAGGACGACGTGCACGCGCTGGGCGACGTCTCCGGCCTGGACGCGCTCGAGTACGGGTGCGGTGCCTGCCAGTTCGGCATCAAGGTGGCGATGCGTGGCGCGCGGGTGACAGGGCTCGACCTCACCGCCGCTCAGCTGCGTCACGGTCGGGAGATGATGGCAGCCTCAGGGGTGCGGTTCCCCCTGGTGCAGGCCGACGGAGAGTCGATCCCGTTCCGCGATGAGAGCTTCGACCTCGTATTCTGCGACCACGGCGTGATGGGGTTCGCGGATCCGTACCGCACCGTGCCGGAGGTTGTGCGCGTCCTGCGTCCTGGCGGGGCGTTCGTGTTCAACGGGACCACGCCGTGGATCTGGGTCGCCTGGGGCGACGATGACGACCAGCCTGCCACCCGGGAGATGCGGATCGACTACTTCGGCCTCCGGCGAGCCGAGTACGCCGAGCCGGAAGGCGCCACCATCACTTACCAACTTCCGTACGGCGAGTGGATCCGGCTCTTCCGCGCGAACGGCCTCGTGGTCGAGGACCTGATCGAGCTCCGGCCGCCGGAGGACGCCGACACGACGTACGTCGACTACGCGCCGCTCGAGTGGGCTCGCGCCTTCCCCGGCGAACACATCTGGAAGGTGCGGAAGGCGCCGCATGCCGACGACTAGCCTGCGACTGCCCGCCGCGGCGCTCCTTTCAGTCGCGATCCTGGTGGCGGCTGCGATCACGGCGACGCCGGCTCCTCAGACCCGCGACGATCGTCTGAACATCGTGGTGATCCTCACCGACGATCAGTCGCTCGACTCATTGCCATCGAACCCGCCGGCCATGCCATGGCTGCAATCGCAGATCCAGGATCCGAACGGGCATTGGCTCTGGTTCCCGACCGCATTCATCCAGACACCGCTCTGCTGTCCCTCGCGAGCCACGATCCTGTCGGGGCGGTACAGCCGACACACGCACGTCCGGACGAACGACGACGGACATCTGTTCGACGAATCGCAGACGATCGCCACGTGGCTGCACGACGCCGGCTACTTCACCGGGTTGATCGGGAAGTACCTCAACAGATACCCGTTCGGCCGCGGGCCGTACATCCCACCCGGCTGGGATCGTTGGGTCGTCAAGCGCAACACCGCCGCGACCACCACGTACTCGAACTTCGGTTTCGTCGACCAAGAGGTCGCCCTGCAGACGAGCGACTCGCCTGCCACGTACGCGACCGATCTGTTCGCCGATCACGCCGTGGATTTCCTGCGGACGGCACCGAACGACCGACCGTTCTTCCTCTACTTCGCGACGAGTGCGCCGCATCCGCCCTGGACCCCTCCCCTTCGACATGCGGGCGCGTTCTCGGGTGTGCCCTTCCCGGAGGCGCCGAGCGTCCACGAGCGCGATCTCTCGGATAAGCCCGCGTGGGTTCAGAAGCTCCGCCCGGTCGACTCCGCCGATCGAACCGTGCTGCTCGCGGATCGGCAGCACGAGTCGGAAACGCTGCTCGGCGTCGACGATGCCCTCGAGCGGATCGTGGATCAGCTTCGGACAGAAGGCGAACTGGATCACACGGTGATCCTCTTCCTGACCGACAATGGGTACTCGTTCGGCGCACACCGGATCCGAGGCAAGCGCTGCGCGTACGAGGAGTGCGTCCGGACGCCGTTCGCCGCTCGCGTCCCCGGGGTACAGGCGCACGACGTGCCCGGTCTCATCTCCAACGTGGACCTGGCTCCCACCATCGCGGATCTTGCGGGCGTGGTGCCGGGGCAGTCCGTGGACGGGCGGAGCTTCGCCACCGCGCTGCTCGGCGGCCGGTGGCGGTCCCCCGCCGGGATCTTCCTCGAATGGGCGGGGGACCGCGAGATCCCTGCGTGGCAAGGAGTTCGGACGAGCGACTTCGCCTACATCGAGGACGCGGACGGCACCGTCGAGCTGTACGACCTCACCGGGGCGATCGGCCGCGCGGATCCGTACGAGCTGCGCAACCGGGCCGCCGATCCCCGATACCGAGCGACGGTGCGGCGGCTCGCCGCGATGCTGCGCGCGTTCCGCACCCGTTCTCCGGGCCAACGATAGACTCGCGCCCATCGTGGCGCAGCCTCCCGATCCGATCATCCGACCCGCGTCCCGGCGTCGTCGGAGGCCGACCCGCACACAGATCGCCCGACGCCGGGCGGTGGCCGCGCTGGGACTCGCCGCAGTGGTCTTCCTCGCCTGGCAATTCTGGCCCTTCGGAGCCGGTGGAACGACGTCGGCGGCAGAGAGCCCGAGCCCGAGTCCGGGGCATGGGAACGGCAACGGTCACGGCGGGCACGACGGCGTCGTGGGCCCCGACAGTCCCATCAAGCACGTCATCTTCCTGGTCAAGGAGAACCGCACCTTCAACAACTACTTCGCGACCTACCCGGGCGCCGTGGGGAGCACGACGGGCGGGACACTGACGTGCACGAACGGCGTCTGCACGCCAGGGCCGAACTACAAGCTGACGAAGGCCCCCGATATCCAGCCGCACGACATCACGCACGGGTTCTCGTCGGGCTTGTACTCGATCAACGGCGGCGCGATGAACGGATTCAACATCATCGGCTCGGGCGAGGACATGTCGGGGTACGACTACCACGACCGGTCGAGCCTCCCGAACTACTGGGCGTACGCCGACCGATTCGTCCTGGCCGATCACTTCTTCACCTCGATGTATGGGCCGACGTTCCCGGAGCATCTCTATGCCGTCGCCGCGCAAGCGGATGGCATCGTCGACAACAAGACCACCACCGATCATCCGGGGAGCTACTGCGACGATCCCACCGAGTACACACCCCATTTCCGCGACGATCTCACCGACGCGCAGAAGAAGAAGATCATGTCGTACGAAGAGCACTACACGAGCGACTTCCCGAACATGATCTACAAGATCAACCCGTTCTGGGAGAACATCCGGACCTGCATCAACGTCAAGACGCTCCCGGACGAGTTGGAGAAGGCGGGTGTCGACTGGAAGTACTACGCCAACGCCGATCAATGGATGAACGCGTTGCAGGCGATCAGGCACGTGCGCTTCAACCCGGAGATGTGGGCGAAGGTCCAGCCGCCCGAGAACTTCATCAAGGACGTCAAGTCCGGCAACCTTCCCTCCGTCTCCTGGCTCATCCCACCGGAGTCCTACAACGAGCATCCGGGCGGCGGCGTGTCCGTGTGCGCCGGTGAGAACTGGACCGTCACGCAGATCAACGCGATCATGAAGAGTGACTACTGGGCGTCGACGGCGATCGTCGTCGTCTGGGACGACTTCGGCGGGTTCTACGATCCCGTCGTTCCACCTCACTACGACATCATGGGTCTGGGTCCGCGGACGCCGGCGCTCATCATCTCGCCGTACACGCGGCGGGGCGACAACCCCGACGGTGGATACGTCGACAAGACCACCTACGAATTCTCGTCCGTGCTCAGATTCATCGAGCAGCTCCACGGTTTGAAACCTTTGACCGACCGCGACACGCAGGCGGATCCGCTCTCCGGCGCGTTCGACTTCTCGCAACCTCCCGACCTGGACCCGCTGGTCTTGAAGCTCCGGCAGGATTGTCCGTACGGGACGTCGTTCTCTGACATGGTGCCGGGAAGCCCTGCGGTGCAGGGTATCGGCGTTCCCTGGGGATGATCCGGGGAAGCCTGACGGGGGTCGTCAGTCCCGGCCGAGATCCTCGTAGGCGCCGAACGCGGCCCGAGGCGCATCCCGCACGTGTTGGAGCACTCGGTTCAGCCCCCGGGTGCCGTGCCGGCGCACGCTGTGCACCCGGTCGAGATCCAGCACCTCGGGGATGAACTCCTCCCCGGATCCGCCTTCGAACAGCACACGACCCTCGGGGTCGACGCCGATGCTCCTGCCGCCGCCGATCGTCACGACCGCGTTCGGATTGATGACGTAGCACTGGTTCGTGATCGCGTTCGCGCGAGCGAGCACCAGCTCCTCCTCGCGGTCGGGGGTCGTCGTGAGCGTCGGGTGCGCGATGACCTCCGCCCCGCGGAGCGCGAGGCTCCGCGCCATCTCCGGGAACCAGCCGTCGTAGCAGATCATCACCCCGACCTTGCCGACGTTCGGGATCGAGAACACGGGGGGAGCTTCGGTGCCGACGGCGTATGGCTCGAACGGGCGCCATGTGAACACCTTGCGGTACCGGGCGGCGAGTCGGCCGGAGGGAGCGAAGACGACGGCGGTGTTGTACAGGGCGTGGTCGTCGCGTTCGACGATGGAGCCCGCGACGATCCATCGCCCGGCGCGCTTCGCGATGCGCCCGATGGCGCGTGTGAGGGGGCCCGGGATCGGCTGTGCGTTCTCGTCGTATCCCCTCGGGGGGTGGACGAACGGATGCTCGCCGGTCAGGTACAGCTCCGGGAAGACGTAGAGGTCGGCGTCGGGGAGCGCGCCGCGGAGCATCCGCACTTCCTCCTCGAACTTCTGCAGGGTCGCCGCAGCATCGAAGGGGACCGGGCGCACCTGCGCCGCCACGACGGTGAGGATCCGGCTCATGGTCGCGACACGGTAGCAGAGGGGTTCGCGGTCACGTCCCCGGCACGGACGCCGGTCCGGGAGGTGGATGGAGCGGCAGGAGCAGCGGGGGCAAGGGAGGCCGACCGAACGCGAAATCGGTCCGGAGATCTCCGAGTCCGGGGGCGTCCTCGGCGACGAACGGGCGTCCGTCCGGGCGACCATCGGTCAGCGGGTCGATCCGACTGCCGTGGAGGAAGTCGTCCTCGATGAACTTGAGGTACGAGTCGGTCGAGAGCCGCTGATGGTCGACGTAGCCGGTCCGTGCGTACGGGCTGATGACGAGACCGGGTACCCGCAAGCCGTAGCCCTGGCCGTTGACGGTGGGCGGCATGACGTGGTCGTAGAAGCCTCCCCAGTCATCCCACGACAAGAAGATCGCCGTGCTGTTCCAGTCGGGGCTTTGCATCGCGGCGTTCACGATCTTCGTGACCCACGCCTGCCCTGCCCGGATCGACGCGGGTGGATGCTCGCTGTTGCGCTGGTTGGGCACGATCCAGGATACGGACGGCAGCGTTCCAGCCGCCGCGTCCCGGAAGTAGTCCGCGGATGGTTGGATGTTCGTCAGCTGACCATCGGCGTGCACCGTTTCGAACCCGGGGAGCGGGTTCCAGATGTCGGGAGTGTTCGCAGCCTGCCACTGGGTCGAACAGAACATCTGCGCGTCCGCGCAGTCCGGTTGCCCGCCCTGCGCCACGAAGTACCTCCAGCTCACGTTCGCCTTGTGGAGCAGGTACGTGAGGTCCGTCCAAACGTAAGGAGAATGCTCGGAGGGATGGGTTCGGTAACCCTTGCCGCTGACGTCAGCCGGTCTCACGAGATCGGTGTGACATCTGATCGGGACGTTCTTCCCGGGACAGCTTGCAGACCATCCCGAGACCATGTCCAGGTGCGCCGGCAGGCTCCATGACCGGACGCCCTCGAACATGTGGTCCTGCAGCACGAAGCGCTGGGCGTACGTCCAGTAGTTCGGGATTTCGCGGGCGTCGTGCCATCCGACTGCGTCGGGACGCCCGGTGGAGCCCTCGAACCCCGTGCACTCGGGAGCGGCAGCGTTGTCCTTGCAATAGGCATGGCTCCCGGCGATCGCGAGCTTGATGAATCCGTTCATGTGCCCGCCGTGCATGTCCGCTCGAGCGGCCTGTCGGGTATGCGGCCCGCCACCGTCCACGAAGCGCGGATCGTGGAAGGGCGGAACGCAGTGGGCACGCTGGGGGTCCGGGATGCACACGGTCGGCACGCCGTGCTTCATCGGGATGCCATCTGCGCCGGGGAACGTGCCGAAGTAGCTATCGAAGGATCGATTCTCCTGCATCACCACGATCACATGCTGGATCTTGTGGATCCCCGCGAGGTGGAGGGCCGGCTGCCCCGGCGTCGCGGGTCGACCGACGCATGAGGCGGCGGAAAGGGTGAGCACCAGGGCGAGCAAGCCAGGACAACGTCGGCGGAGCAGTCTCACACCAAGCGTGCGTCGGGGAAGGACGCGAGGTTCGCTTCTGCCCGGAACGGAGAACGTCTATGCGGGGAGCTGCTCGATCGCGTTGGTCTCGATCTGCTCCCGCCACCACTGCTGTCCCTCTTCCGGCAGCGTGTAGATCGGGTCGTAGTACGGGTACTGCCGTGTCAGCGCCTCGGGATCGTCGTCCTCGATGCCGGTTCGATAGTTCTTCGTCCAGTACGAGATGCCCTTGGTGTGGTCGTAGTCCTTCAACAGGTGCACCCACCGCTTTCCGACGAACGGCACGTCGCAGACCACGCGTGGCGTGGCGAACCCGGGCATGTATCCGAGGAGGGCGTACTGGAGGTCCTGCGCCTCGGCGACCGACGTCCGCCAGTGCTCGGCGTTCGGGATCATGTCGCACATGTAGAAGTAGTAGGGCATGATCTTCGCGTGATCCAGGAGCATGAAGCAGAGCTCCAGTAGATCGTTCGGCGCCGTGTTCACGCCCCGCAGCAGCACTCCTTGGTTGCGCACGTCGCGGAACCCCGCCTCGAGCGTCGCCTGTGCGGCTCGTCCGACCAGCGGAGTCACCTGTTGGGCGCAGTTCACGTGCGTGTGGAGCGCGATGTCGACGCCGCGTGAGCGGGCCTTCGTCGCCATGGCTTCCAACCCGGCTCGGACGTCGTCCTGCAGGAAGTGTTGGGGCAGCCCCATGAGTCCCTTCGACGCGATCCGGATGTCGCGGATGTTCTCGATGTCCAGGAGCTTCGCCACGAACTCCTCGAGCCGTTTGATCGGCACGTTCGCCATGTCTCCGCCGGACACGACCACGTCGCGGACCTGCGGCGTCCGCCGGAGGTAGTCGAGCATCTGCTCCCAGCGGTCGTTCTGCTTCACCTCGAACTTGTACTTCAGGATCTGCAGCGTGTCGTTGCCGACCAGGTCCATGCGCGTGCAGTGGCCGCAGTACTGCGGGCACGTCGGGATCAGCTCGGCGAGGACCTTGGTCGGATAGCGATGAGTCAGCCCCTCGACGGCCCACATGTCGGCCTCGTGCAGCGAGTCGCGGGACGACATGGGATGGCTCGTCCACTCGGTCTGCCGGTCGCTCAGGGCCGGCGCCATGTAGTTGCGAACCCGGTCGTGGCGAAGGTCGTGCTCCTCCATCGTGTTGACCATCTGAGGCGGGATCAGCATCGACATCGTCGCGCGCTCCTGCTGGTCGCGTTCGATGTCGGCAAGGAGGGCGTCGTCCAGGAAGTCCCCGAGCGCTTCCTTGAACTCCTTGAGGTTCTTCACCGAGTGCGCGCGCTGCCATTGGGCGGACTCCCACTGCTCCACCGTGACGTCCCGGTAGCCGGGGAGGCGCTTCCAATCCGGCTCGACGTACTCGCGCGTGAGCGGGTACTCGAACGGCTGATGTGCGGCGTGGGCATGCGGGTCGCGATGCCCAGGTCGAACGTGTGACGGTTCCGGATGGATCTGCACGCTCATGCTCACACCCCCATCGTTCATCGGTAGGGGCGCGCCCCAACAGGAGACACGGGCGCGCGAAGGATATCCAACGGTCAGATCAAGGATACCCGAACATCATCCGGGAAACACGCGCGACCACCGGATGATATCCGGTGAAGAACGGGGGAAGCGGAGGATCAGCGGCGGCCGCGAGGCCCGCCACCCTGGCCGTCGCGGCGCGGACGTCGTTCCATCCGGACCTCGGCGACGAACTTCGGCAGGCGCGCCTTCATGGGCGCGTGACCGGTCCGCTCGAACCGAACCATCACGTGATCGGGCGTCTGCCGGCGATCGGTCTCGCGCCACCCGTTCGCGAGGAGGTGCTTCAGGCGCGCGGCGGCGGTCTTCCGCAGCTTGTCTGTCCCGGGTACGCGAACGTACAGGCGTTCGTGGAGGACTTCCTTGTAGTCAGGCATGGTCCGCCAAGGGTAGCAGGCACCCCACCGGCTCCGAGCCGACCCTGACCGGACCACACCCGTTCGGTCTACAGACGGGGCCGAGCTGCGCCGATAGCACGGAGTGATGGAGGCTCCGCCCGGAATCGGAGAGGCCGTCCTCGGAGCCGTCGCGTTCGCCACCGAGCGCTTCTTGCGGGACGAGGCCTGGCACGATCGGATCGACGAGGTGCTCGCGCACCTCGGCAGGGCCGCGGGCGTCTCCCGCGCCTACCTCTTCCAGAACACGCGGGGCCCCGACGGTCGCCTATGGATGGACCTCCGCTTCGAATGGGACGCCGACGGCGTCGGGCAGATCTTCGAGGACCCCGCGAACCACCTGCACCCCTACGCTCCGGACTTCTCACGCTGGATCGAAGTGCTCGGCCGGCGGGGCGAGGTGCGCGGGTGTGTGAGGGAGCTCCCGGATGCCGAGCGACGGGTCCTCTCGGGTGAAAGCGTCGGGAGCGTCCTGGCCGTCCCCGTCTTCCTCGGTTCGGAATGGTGGGGGTTCATGGGGTTCGACGATCGCGCCGAGCGCAGCTGGTCCGACGTGGAGGCCGGCGCGCTCCGCGCGGCGGCCGGGGCCCTCGGTGCGGCCATCGAACGGCAGCGGACCGAGGAGACCCGCCGGTTCGCCGAGCAGCAGTACCGGTCCATCGTCGAGCACATCCCGGCCGTCACCTACATCGACGCCGCGAACGAACAGGCTGCGGCCGTCTACGTGAGTCCGCAGATCGAGCGGCTCCTCGGGTATTCCCAGCAGGAATGGCTCGCCGACACGGATCTGTGGCCCAAGATCCTCCACCCCGACGATCGCGCACGCGCCCTCGCCGAGAACGCCCGCCACAACGAGACCGGCGAGCCGTTCGTCCTGGAGTACCGGATGTTCACCAAGGACGGCAGGGTGGTGTGGGTGTTCGATCAGGCGTCACTGGTGCGGGATGAGCATGGTGCCCCCTTGTTCTCGCACGGTGTGATGCTCGACATCTCCGAGCGCAAGCACGGCGAGGAACAGGTCGCGTTCCTCGCGTATCACGACGAGCTCACCGGCCTGCCCAGCAGGTCGATGTTCGAGGAGCTCTTGAGCCTGTCGATCGACCGCGCGCGACGTCATGACGGATCGGTCGCGGTGGTCTGTCTGGACCTCGACGACTTCCGGCTGGTGAACGACAGCCTCGGACACCACCATGGCGACGATCTCCTCAAGTTGATGGCGGATCGGCTGCGCGAGTCCACGCGCGAGACCGACCTGGTCGCCAGACGCGGAGGTGACCAGTTCCTGCTGCTCCTCGCCGACATGGAACGCGAGGAGCGCGGTGACATGGACGCCGCGATGATCAGGGCCGAGTCGGTCGTGCAGCACATCCACCAGTCGTTGACGACGCCGTTCATCGTCGCTGGGACCGAGATCTACATCTCCGCGAGCATGGGTATCAGTCTCTTCCCCCAGGACGGTGACGAATCGGGTGGCCTGCTCCGCAACGCCGAGGCCGCGATGTACCAGAGCAAGAAGTCGGGTCCGGCCGGCTACGTCGTATCTGCGCGCGGATCGTTCGACTCCTCGGCCAAACTGCAGTTCGTCACCAGGCTCCGCAAGGCCGTCGAGAACCGCAGGTGGACGCTGCACTACCAGCCGGTGATCGATCCTGGGGGACGGTTCGATGACCGGCGTCGAGGCCCTGATCCGGTGGATCGAGCCCGACGGCACCATGATCCCGCCGGGCGATTTCATCCCGCTCGCGGAAGAGCTCGGGTTGATCGAGGCCATCGGCGACTGGGTGGTGGACGAGGTCGTCTACCAAGCGCGCGCCTGGCAGGACCTGGGCATCGATCTGGAGATCGGTTTCAATCTCTCGCCTCGGCAGTTCTGGCAGCCGGATCTGGCGAGCAGGATCTTGTCGCAGATCAGGGAAGGCGGCGTCGATCCGGCGAAGATCGTGGTGGAGGTGACCGAGTCCTCGGCCATGATCGACCCCGATCGCGCGCAGGAGATCCTGTGGGAGCTGCACGGCGGCGGTCTCCGCATCGCGATCGACGACTTCGGGACGGGCTACTCGTCCCTTTCTCGGCTCCGCGACGTCCCGATCGACCTGCTGAAGATCGACCGGTCCTTCGTGTCGGGGGTCGACGCCGAGCCACAGGCCGCGAGCATCGTGTCCGCGTTCATCGAGCTGGCACTGGGATTGGGCATGACGACGCTGGCCGAGGGGATCGAGACGCGGGGAGAGCTTGACCTGCTGGTCGCGCGCGGTTGCGAGCTGGGTCAGGGCTACCTGTTCAGCAGGCCGGTGCCGCCCGAGGAGATCATCGCGTTCGCGCTGGGCGGCGTTCCCGCCGCGACCGCAGCGGCTGAGCAGCGCGCCTAAGCGAGCGCGGCTCGCACCCGTTCGACGATCGATCCTGCATCGATCCCGGCCCATGCCCGCAACTCGTCAGGCGTGCCCGATCCCGGCATCTGGGTCACGGCCACCTTGATCACCTGTCCGGAGAGTGGGCCGGTCGCTGCGAGCGCCTCCAACACCGCGTCGCCGATGCCGCCCTCGATCCGGTGATCCTCGACGACCACGACGAGTCCCGTCTCCTCGAGAGCCGTGCGGAGCGTCGCTCCGTCGATCGGCTTGACCGAGTAGCAATCGATCACGCGTGCCGCGATCCCGTCCGCGGAGAGCGATCCGGCGGCCGCCACGCACTGATGGAGCGTGACGCCGGCGCCCACCAGCGCCACCCGATCGCTGGGGCTCGATACGAGCGTCTTGCTGCCGCCGACCGGGAACCCTTCCTCCGGGCCGTAGATACAGGGTGTCGCCTCGCGCGTGGTCCGGATGTACGAGATCCCGGGGAGATCGCACATGGCGGTGACGAGCTTCACGGTGGCGTTCCCGTCCGCCGGGTACAACACGGTCGACCCATCCAGGGCGCGCATGGTCGCCAGATCCTCGAGCGCCATCTGCGACGGGCCGTCCTCGCCGATCGACACGCCTGCGTGCGAACCGCAGAGCCGCAGGTCCGCCCGGCCGATCGCGCCCATCCGCACGAAGTCCGTGGCCCGGGTGAAGAACGCCCCGAACGTGGCGGAGAACGCGACCTTGCCGAGGGCCTGCAGGCCGATCTGCGCGCCGACCATCGTCTGCTCGGCGATGTAGACCTCGAAGAAGCGCTCCGGTGCAACGTCGAGCACTTCGTCGCTGTAGGTGGAGTTCCCGACCTCGCCGTCGAGCGTCACGACGTCCGGACGGTGACCGGCGAGCCATGCGAGCGTGTCGCCGTACGCCTTGCGCGTCGCGATCGGACCGTCGTAAACGGGCGGCTCGGTGACGTGCGGGGTGCCCAGCTCGATCGGCACGAACGACTCGGGCTTCGGCGGGGTGATCGTCAGGTGCCGCTCGCCGCCCAGCTCCGCGATCGCGGCGACGGCCTGCTCCTCGGAGAGGGCCTTGCCGTGCCATCCCTCGGCGTTGGCGACGAACGATACGCCGTGACCTTTCTCCGTGCGTGCGACGATCATCGTCGGGCGATCCGTGATCCTCGCCTGCGTGTACGCGGCGTCGATCTCGACGACGTCGTGACCGTCGATCTCGATCGCGTGCCACCCGAACGCCACCGCTCGATCGCGGAACACGTCGGCGTTCCACCCGTGCATGGTGGGGCCGCGCTGCCCGAGCCGGTTGAGGTCGAGGATCGCGGTGAGACCCGCGAGCTGATGGAACGACGCCGTCTCCATGGCCTCCCAGACCGACCCTTCGGCCATCTCGGAGTCCCCGACCATCACCCAGACATGTCCGGGCGAGCCGTCGAGCCGCATGGAGAACGCCATCCCGACGCCGATCGGGAGACCTTGCCCGAGCGATCCCGTTGCGACGTCGACCCACGGCAGCTCCGGCACCGGTGCCGGGTGACCCTGGATCGGCGAACCGAAGCGGCGCAACGTGAGCAGTTCCTCATCCGCGATGGCGCCGATCGCCTTCAGCGCCGAATACAGGACCGGGGCCGCGTGACCCTTCGAAAGCACGAATCGGTCGTTGGCCGGATCGTCGGGGTCGGAGACGTGCGTCCGTAGATGGTCCGCGTACAGGACCGCGACGAGGTGCGCCGCCGACATCGAGGAGGTCGGATGGCCCGATGCGGCTGCCGTCGTGCATCGGATGCTGTCGACGGCGAGCTGCGCCGCGAACTCGTTCCAGAGCTGTACCCGATCGTCCATCCGTGGCTCCGTTCGCTCGTCTTCTTCGAAGTCGCCAGCCTACCGCCGAGGCGCGGAACCGTAGTTCTCGCCGTTCGCGGTGTACGCTCGGTGTGCATGGGTTCATCCTCCGCACCTTCCTTCACATCGTTCCGAGACCTTGGCGTATCCGACGCGGTGATCGAGACGCTCGCCAAGCGGGGGATCCACGAGCCCTTCCCGATCCAGGTGATGGTGATCCAGGACGCCACCTCGGGTCGCGACACGCTCGCCAAGTCGCAGACGGGCTCCGGGAAGACGCTAGGGTTCGCGATCCCGATCGTGGAGCAGCTCTCGCCCGAGGACACGAAGCATCCGGCCGCGCTGATCCTGGTCCCAACCCGCGAGCTGGCACAACAGGTGAGGGACGACTTGGTCGACATCGCCCGCGCGAAGCGCCTGAAGACCAAGGTGGTGTACGGGGGCACGCGGGTCACCGAACAGTCGAAAGGCGTGGGCGACGCGCACATCCTCATCGCGACGCCGGGGCGGCTGCAGGACCTCGCCGACCGCAAGCTGGTCAGGCTCGACGGCGTGAAGATCTTCGTGCTGGACGAGGCGGATCGGATGCTCGACATGGGGTTCCAGCCGCAGGTGGATCGCATCGTCCGTTTGCTCCCGAAGGACCGCCAGACCATGTTCTTCTCGGCCACGCTCGACGGCGCCGTGGGCCGGATCGCGGACGTGTACACGAAGAACCCCGTGCGACACGAGATCGCCTCGGACGGCAAGACCGTGGAGGAGGCCGATCATCGGTTCGTGCCGGCCGGTTCGCACGAGAAGCTCGAGAAGCTGGTCGAGCTGGTGAACCTGCAGGAGGGCCTGACGCTCGTGTTCGTGAACACGAAGCGGCGCGTCGAGTCCCTGGCGCGACAACTGCGCGCGCAAGACGTGCCCACGGTGATGATGCATGGGGACATGACGCAACAGGCGCGCGAGAAGGCGCTGCAGCGGTTCGAGGACAAGCATGTCGGCGTCCTGGTCGCGACGGATGTCGCCGCGCGCGGCCTCGACCTCGACGACATCACCCTCGTCGTGAACTACGACCCGCCGCTCGAGGACAAGGGCTACGTGCATCGTGTCGGGCGAACCGCCCGAGCCGGCCGGGGCGGGATGAGCGTCACGTTCGTCACGCCGGATCAGCAGGGCGACGTCAGCCGGATGGCGGCGCGCCTGGACCTGCACGAGGAGTTCGAGCTGGAGGGCATGAAGGTCGCGCCCGCCAGGCTCGTGTTCAGCGGTTCGAGTCGCGGACGGCGCTCGGGACTCCGGCGGCCGAAGCGCCGCTGACGCCGGGCCGCTCGGTCAGGCTCCGGCGCCGCCCTCGACGACCGTGAGGGACGCTCGCCGGTGCAAGGCGAGGATCTCCGCGCCGGGGATCGGCCTGGAGAAGTAGTAGCCCTGCCCCTGCGCGCATCCGTGATCGACCAGCCACGCCCACTCTTCGTTGGTTTCGATCCCTTCCGCGAGCGCGATCATGCCGAGGTTCTGCGCGAGCGCGATCATGGCCGACACCATGCTCGCCGAATCCCGATCGATGTCGACGTCGCGGATGAAGGACCGGTCGATCTTCAGCACGTCGAACGGCATCTCGCGCAAGCGCGCGAGCGACGAGTAGCCCGTGCCGAAATCGTCGATGGCCAGGTGGAGGCCGCGAGCGTGCATGTCCTCCAGGATCGCCTGGGTTCGCTCCGGGTCGGTCATGGCGGTCGATTCGGTGATCTCCACGGTGAGGCGCGCCGGATCCATCCCGGCGGGCTCCAGTCGCGAGATGACCTTGTCGACGACGTCCGGCTGCCACAGTTGCCTCGGCGAGAGGTTGAAGCTGATCTCCAACGAGAGCCCCTCGGCCCGCCACAGCGCGTCCTGCCGGCTGAGCTCCTCGACCACCCAGTCGCCGATCGCCTCGATCAGGCCCATCTCCTCGGCGAGCGGGATGAACTCTCCCGGCTGGATCAGCCCACCGCCCGGCTCGGGCCATCGGATCAACGCCTCCACACCGATCATCCCGCCCGTCGCGAGCTCGATGAGCGGCTGGTAGTGCAGCATCCAGCTCTGGTTCTCGACGGCCTTGCGGAGCCGTGTGCTGAGCGACAGCCGAACCATCGCGTCCACGTCGCTCGCGGCGTGCAGGAACGACCCACCCGGGCCGAGCTGCTTGCTCCGGAACATCGCGTTATCGGCGTGCTTCATGAGCGTCTCCGCGTCGTCGGCGTGCCTGGGGAAGAGGCTGATGCCCAGCGACGCCGTCACGTAGAGCTCGGTGCCCGCGACCTCGAACGGTTGTCGCAACGCCGCCTGGATCCTCGACGCGACCGACTCGGCTACGGCGGCGGCGGGGTCGCCTTCGGGAAGGGTCGGAGGCAGCTCGAGATCGGCGAGCAGCATCAGGAACTCGTCTCCTCCCGGGCGAGCGACCAGGTCGGTCTCACGCGTCGCCTCGCGGAGCCGCTCCGCGACCAGGACGATGAGCTCGTCGCCCGCCTCGTGCCCCAGGCTCTCGTTGACCAGCTTGAAGTTGTCGATATCGACCGAGATGACGGAGACGCCCAGGCCGTGCCGGCGAGCCCTGGCGAGCGAGAGCTCCAAGAGCTCGTCGAACAGGACCCGGTTGGGGAGGCCGGTCAGCTTGTCGTGATATGCGAGGAACGCGATCTGCTCCTCGGCATCCTTGCGCTCCGTGATGTCGAGCATCACACCCTGGAGATAGAGCGGTTCACCCGCGGGGCCGTGCACGACGACCGCGCTGTCGCTGAACCACAGCACGCGCCCGTCGCGGGCGACGAGCCGGTACTCGAGGGTGAACGGCTGGCCGTTGGCCCGACCCTCCATGTACGCGGCCACGGTTCCGTCGCGGTCGTCGGGGTGGAGATGCGCTTGCCACAGGTCGGGGTCGTCTATGTACTCAGCAGGTGTGATCCCCAACAGCGATTCGATCTGTGGGCTCACGTAGGTGGTCGTCATCCGCTCATCGGCGAGATCCACGTAGACGATCGCGGGGATGTGTTCCACCAGGGCTCCGTACCGCGTCTGAGCGTCCACCAGCTCCCGCTCGGTGCGGACAGTGTCCGAGATGTCGAACATCAGCCCGAGCCAGAACTGAGGGTTCCCGTCCTCGTCGTCGACGCGGATGGCCTCCTCCCGGATCCAGACCTCTCGTCCGTCACGGTGGATCGCCCTGTACTGCTCGCGGAAGGGCTCGCCCGTCGCCACGCTCCGCTCGCTGGCATCGACGATGCGCTCGAGGTCGTCGGGATGCATCACCTCGCGCCAGCCTTCGAGCGTGCCGAGCCATTCCTCGCGGGTCAAGCCGAGCAGATCGGTGATGCCGGGGCCGACGTCGACCATCGTGTCGCCGTCGTTGACACCGTCGATGTAGAGGACGGCCGGCAGCCGGTCGATGATGCCGCGGTAGCGGGCCAGGAGCTCCCGGTGCTGCCGGGCGAGGTCCTCGAGGGCATCGGTGCCGGCCATGCCGACATCCACCAAGAAGCCGCCTCTGGCGGTCAGGGCGTCGACCCTCTGCGGTTCGTTGTCGTCAACCGTCATGTGGCTACCCGCTTCAAGGTAGTTCTGTGACGGATATCGGCCTCCCAGGTACGAGCCTTGAACGGGAGCGCGTCCTCTGAAGGGTGAGATCGGGCCAGGTCGAGGTGCCCGTCCGGTCCTCTCAGCAGCCGGACTCGTCGGGCAGGAGAGGCCTGAACAGGAGTGCGTACTGGCTGCCACCGCTCGTCCATGGCGTGAGCTGGTTCGCTTGTTCGACGAGTGGCATCAGCGTGGTCGCGTCGTCGCCGGTGACGGTGCCGCACCGCATCCCGCCGGGTGTGCCCTGCTGGGAGTCGCCGAAGAGATCCAACCCGGGCGTGAGGGGCCACGCGATCGGGGGTTCGGTGAGCGAGGGGTCGGGCTGGTACGGGCCCGAGTAGATCCGGAGCGCCGTCGGCGCGTACATGCCCCGATCCGTCACCGAGCCTGCCGGCAGCCAGCTGAGGTCGGTGGCCTTCTTCTCGAACGCCGCGAGGTCCTGGCGCGCCTGGAACTCCTGCGGCGACATCCCTTGGGGCGCGTGCTTCAGATCCGTGCCGAGCGCGTAGACGTTCGTCGTGTAGGTCTGCCCGTCGACGGTCAACGTGAACACCGTGGTCGGCATGTCGGACACCAGCATGGTCTGGAGGTCGCGATCGGTGTTCAACCCCGCGTCGATCGCGGCCTGCGTCAGGAGCTGGACCGCCTCGGGCGAGAGTTGCTGTTGGGTCAAGGCCGGCAACGCAGGGCCGGGGTAGATGTCGGTCTGCGCTCCGGGGGTGATGAGGAGCCCATCTGTGTAGAGGGACATGATCGGCATCCGCGTCAGGTTGTACTGAACCGCCACGAAGCCGCCGACTTCCTCGATGCGAAGCACGAGCTGATCGGAGGGGCTGGGTGATGGGGTCCCGGTGCCACCGGTTGCGCTTCCGGTCCCGCCGTCGCCCGGACCCGTGTCGGCCGGGGCGTTCGCACACGCACCGGCGAGGAGCCCGAGCGAGAGCACCGTGGCGCCGAAGAGCTTCAACCGCATCGTCGTTCCTCCTGGTCGGTGTGGGGGCTTCGACGCCCATCCCGCGCCTCGAGGTTCCCGCCCTTCACGATAGGCTCCCGCACATGTCCGGGACGATGCGCGCCTTGCGCAAGACGGCTCCGCGCTCCGGGGCAGAGCTGGTCACCGTGCCCGTCCCCGAGCCCGGGGAGGGCGAGGTGCTCGTTCGCGTTCATGCGACGTCGATCTGCGGCACGGACCTGCACATCTACGACTGGAACGAATGGGCACAGAAGCGGATCCCTCGACTCCCGATGACGTTCGGGCACGAGGTGGCCGGAACGATCGAGGCCGTCGGCTCGGAGGTGCATCACGTCGAGCCCGGAGCGTTCGTGGCGGCCGAGACCCACGTGTCGTGTGGACGCTGCTCCACGTGCCGGACCGGACGTGCGCACATCTGCGAGAACCTCCGCATCCTGGGGGTCGACATCGAGGGTGCGTTCGCCGAGTACCTGGTGATCCCGGCGGTGAACGCATGGATCGTCGGGGAAGGCATCCATCCCGACGCCGCCTCGATCATGGAGCCGTTCGGCAACGCGGTGCACGCGGCGTTCGGGACGGGCGGCGGTGAGGACATCGCCACGAACCCCGTCGCCGTGATCGGGTGCGGCCCGATCGGGTTGTTCGCGGTGGCGATCGCCCGTTCCCTCGGAGCGTGGAAGGTCATCGCGATCGAGCCGAACGACTATCGTCGAGCCATGGCCGCCGGTATGGGCGCCGACCTCGTGGTCGATCCGACGGAGGTCGATCCGGTAGAGGCGGTGATGGACGCGACCAAAGGGATCGGTGCCGAGGTGGTGCTCGAGATGAGCGGGAACGCTCGCGCGATCGACCAGGGGACGCGGATGTTGGCCCGCGGTGGCCGGATGTCGTTGCTGGGCCTGCCCGACGGCCCCGTGACGCTCGATCTGAACGACCAGGTCATCTTCAAGGAGGCTCGGCTGCAAGGCATCACCGGGCGCGAGATGTTCCGCACCTGGCAGCAGACGACGACGCTCCTATCGACCGGTCGGGTGGACGTGGCGCCGGTGATCACGCATCGGTTCCCACTGGAGGGATACGAGGAGGCGTTCGCGACCACGGCGTCGGGACGCTCGGGGAAGGTCATCATCCTGCCGGGAGACTGACGTATGGGATCGCTCGACCATCTCAAGGAAGCGCTCGCGGAGCTGCGCGAGCAGGGACTGCTGCTGCAGCCGCGAACGCTCGAGGGCGCGACGGGCGCACGCTCCCGGTTCGACGGTCGTGACGTCATCAACCTGGCGTCGAACAACTACCTCGGGCTGGCGAACCACCCCCGGGTGAACGCGGCGGCATCCAAGGCCGCGCTCGAGCTCGGCGCGGGCAGCGGCGCGGTTCGCACGATCGCGGGAACCATGTCGTTGCATCGTGAGCTCGAGCGGCGGTTCGCGGAGTTCAAGCACGCGGACGACGCGCTGATGTTCCAGTCGGGGTTCACGGCGAACGCCGGGACGGTGGCCGCGATCCTGTCGAAGGAAGACGTCATCGTCTCCGATGCGCTGAACCACGCGTCGATCATCGACGGCGCGCGTCTCTCACGCGCCGAGATCAAGGTGTTCCCGCACAAGGATGTCGATGCGGCCGACGCGCTCCTGGCGGAGACCGCGAGCCCCGGCCGCCATCAGCTGCTGATCACCGACGGCGTGTTCTCGATGGACGGCGACATCGCGCCGCTGCCGGGACTCGTCGAGATCGCCGAGAAGCACGGCGCGATCATGATGCTCGACGATGCGCACGCGAGCGGGGTACTCGGAACCGGGGGCGCCGGTACCGTCGACCACTTCGGACTGCACGGCCGGGTGGACATCCAAGTGGGAACGCTCTCGAAGGCGATCGGCGTCCTGGGCGGTTTCATCGCCGGCCCGCCGCATCTGATCGAGTGGCTGCAGAACCGGGGGAGACCGTTCCTGTTCTCCACGAGCGCCCCGCCCGCCGTCGTCGCCGCGTGCATCGCCGCGCTCGACGTCATCGGTGACGAACCGGATCGCCTCGAGCGACTGTGGTCGAACACCGCGCTGTTCAAGGAAGGGCTGCATTCGCTCGGCTTCGATACCGGAGACTCCGAGACGCCCATCACGCCGGTCATCACGGGCGACGAGGAGAAGACGCAGATGTTCGCGCGCCGGTTGTTCGAAGAGGGCGTGTTCTGCCCCGCGATCGTGTTCCCGACCGTTGGACGCGGGAAGGCGCGCGTCAGGGCGATCGTGACGGCCGACCACACCGAGGAGGACCTCCGAGAGGCGGATGCGGCGTTCGAACGGGTCGGCCGCGAGCTGGGGCTCATCTGACGTGCCGGGCGCCACGTCGATGACGTTGGCCGAGCTGTTGGGACCGCAGCGGGTGCTTCCGCTCCTGGAGGTCGATGACGCGCAGCACGCGACCGAGCTGGCTCGCGTCTTGGTGGGTCACGGCATGCCGGTGATGGAGATCGCGCTCCGGACGCCCGGTGCGATATCCGCGATCGAGACCGTGCGTTCGGCGGTCGCGGGTGCGGTGGTGGGCGCAGGCACCGTCGTGTCGCACGCACAATTGGAAGAGGTGGCAGCCGCGGGCGCCGCGTTCGCGGTGAGTCCCGGATCGAGCGCGGCGCTCTTGACCGCCGATCGGTCCATCCCGTTCGTGCCGGGCGTCGCGACCGCCACGGAGCTGATGCGTGCGGCCGACGCCGGGTTCGGGGAGGTGAAGTTCTTCCACGCCGAAGGGGCAGGAGGCGTGCGAGCGCTCTCGGCGTTGCAGGCGATCGCGCCGACCATGCGTTTCCTCCCGACCGGCGGGATCGATGCCGGATCGGCACCCGCGTATCTGGCGCTCGAGCACGTCTTCGCGGTCGGGGGGAGCTGGGTCTGTCCGCCGGCGCTCATCCGCGACGGAGCGTGGGACGCGATCGCGGAGCGTGCGATGACGGCGTCGAACCTGTCCTCGCTCGGCACGTCGTGACACGAGTCGTCGTCGTCGGCGAGCCACTGGTCGAACTCCTCGAGGACCCGAACGGGGCGGTTCGGCGGGGGTTCGGCGGTGATGCATTGAACCTGTCGGTGTACCTCTCTCGGGTGTCGCCGACGATCCACGTGATGCTGGCATCGACGGTTGGGAGCGACACCGACAGCGACGCGCTCCTCTCACTCTGTCGCGAAGAGGACATCGACGATCGATACATCCGTCGTGTGTCGGGAGCCGAGCTCGGCCGGTACCACGTGAGGGTGGATGGCTCGGGCGAGCGCGCGTTCGCGTACGAGCGGAGCGCGAGCCCGTTCCGCGATGCGCTGGCCGGCGACGAGGCGCTGCCGGATCCCGGTTCGGTCGACGCGTTGTGCTTCAGCGGGATCGCTGTGGCCGTGCTCCGCGACGCCGGCCGGCGCACGCTGCTCGGATATGCGGAACTGGTCCGGAAGGCGGGGAGGATGGTCGTCTACGATCCGAACCATCGGTCGGCGTTGTGGGCCGACGACGCCGACGCTCGCGAGTGGACCCGGCGGATCGCGCCCGTCGCCGACGTGCTCCTTGCGTCGGCCGAGGACGGCAGTGCGCTCATGCGGGTAGAGAACACCGTCGAGATCGCTCGAGCGTTCCGTGCGATGGGTGTTCGCGAGGTCGTGGTCACCGACGGACCTGGTCCGTGCCTCGTGTCGCACGAGGGCGCCGAGACGGCGATCGACGCGGTCAGCGGGCGAGAGGTGATCGATACGACGGCCGCCGGGGACGCGTTCGACGCGGGATACATCGCGGCTCGGCTGCGCGGCGACACTCCCGAGGACAGCGCGACCGCCGGGCACGCGTTGGCGGCGACGGTCGTGGGTCATCGGGGAGCGCTCGCGCCGCGGCCGGTCGCTCGCTGACGCGAGGCGGACGAGTGTCCGTCAGTCGGTGGACTTCGACCGGATGCCCGCGATGAGGAGATCAAGCCCGTATTCGAAGCGCTTATCGATGTCGCCCGACATCAGGTAGGGCAGCGACGTCATGAAGCACGGGAATTCTTCGGTGGGGAACGTTGCCATCAACGCCTGGGGGCTCGGTGGCTGCTCCCCGAAGGACGGCGCGCGCGTCACGCCGATCTCGAACATCACGAACCCGACGATGAAGCCGCCGAGCGCGCAGAACGCTTTGACGGCGTCGTCTTCGGACAGCCCGACCTCGCGGAGCAGGCGGAGCGCGGTCTCGGTCGGTCGCAGGGCCGTCGGCGTGATAGCGAACTGCTTGGGGGCCGAGATCAGCCCGATGGCGTTGGGGTGCGACCGCAGGACTTCGCGCCACGACCTGGCGGCCTGACGCGCGCGCATCTCCCAGTCGCCGTCGGTGCCGGGGTCGACGAATTCGGAGAGCACCTGCTCCCGGATGGCCATGAGGAGATCGTCCTTGTCGTGGACGTGGTGGTAGAGGGACATCGCCTCCACCCCGAGCTCGCGGCCGACCCGACGCATCGACACGGCGTCGGGGCCTTCCTCGTCGACGATCCGCAGGGCGGCCGCGACCACGCGTTCCCGCGATAATTTCGCGCGCTGTTTCGATTCCGTTCGCTGTGCCATCCGTACTTCCTCTGAGATAGTGGTTGACGACTTACACCGTATACATGTAGAACATACGCCGTAAGCGTACACCGTACGTCAATAACGACCGAGGCTGATGCACGAGGAAGAGGGTGGCGTGATGAGGATCAATCCGGAATCGTTGGCTCGAGCGAGCAGCCGGCACCCCTGGAGGGTCATCGGGGTGTGGGGCGTCCTGTTCCTGGTGATGGTGGGCGTGTCCTCGTCGCTCCTGAGCGGGGTCCTCACCAACGACATCTCGTTCACCAACAAGCCGGAGTCGATCAAGGCACAGGACGTGATCGACCAGCAGTTCTCGACCACCGAGGTGGGAGTGAGCACCGAGTACGTCATCGTGCACAACGACTCCCTGACGGTGGACGACCCCGCCTACCAGGCGTTCGTCAAGCAGCTCCAGGCGACGCTGGCCTCGAAGACGGATCTGGTCGCCGGGCCGCCGTCCACGTATTACGACGCCCTCGCGCGATCGCCCGCTGCGGCGGCCGCGCTGGTCTCTCAGGACAAGCACTACACGCTGATCCCCATCGGCATCGCGAAGGACGACACGCCGACGGTCGACGGGATCAGGGACACGCTCGCATCGGCCACCTCCGACGGATTCACGCTGCAGATGGCGGGCCAGGCTACGCTGAACGCCGACTTCACCACGATCGCCGAGGAGGATGCCAAGAAGGGCGAGTCGATCGGCATCATGGTGGCGCTCATCGTGCTCGTGGTCGTCTTCGGCGCCATCGTGGCGGCGCTCGTGCCGATCGGGATGGCGATCGTGGCCATCGGTATCGCTCTGGGCATCACCGCGCTCGTGGGTCAGATGGTCGAGTTCAACCTGTTCGTCACGAACATCATCTCGATGATCGGCCTGGCGGTCGGCATCGACTACTCCCTGTTCATCGTGTCCCGGTTCCGTGAGGAACGGAAGAAGGGGTTCGACAAGATGGAGGCGATCGGCGCGGCCGGCGCCACCGCCAACCGCGCCGTCTTCTTCAGCGGCATGACGGTGGTCCTCGCCCTCCTCGGCATGTTCATCATCCCGACCACGATCTTCCGGGCGCTGGCCGCCGGAGCCATCTTCGTGACGTTGGTCGCCATCGTGTCCTCGATGACCCTGCTGCCGGCGGTCCTGTCCAAGCTGGGCGATCGCATCAACTGGCCTCGGCTCTCGAAGCGCGCTCGCCTGGACACCCCGCACGACGTGCCGGGCGGCTTCTGGGACCTCGTCACGCGTGTCGTGATGAAGCGCCCGTGGGTCTTCCTGATCGGGAGCGTGTTGATCCTGGCAGGCCTCGGCTCGTTCTACTTCCAGCTCAACAAGGGCAGCTCGACCGACATCAATCAGTTGCCGGACGTGCCCGCGAAGGCGGCGTTCCTCACGCTGGAGCGGGAGTTCGCCGGCGGCCTGACCGATCCCGCCGAGATCGTGGTCGTCGGCAACGTCGGCTCATCCGAGGCGCAGGCGGCGGTGACGAAGCTGCAGGACGCGATCGCGCAGAAGCCGATCTTCTCGCCCGAGACGCAGGTCCAGACGGCGCCCGACGGCTCGGCCGTCCAGGTGTCCGCCTACTTCAAGGGGCAGACGCAGAACGACGCCTCGTTCGCCGCGATCGACGATCTGCGCAACAACGTCGTGCCGGCCGCGTTCGCGGGCGTGCCCGGCGTGCAGGTCTACGTCGGCGGCAACAGCGCGATCTTCCGGGACTTCCTCTCGGTGACCGATTCCTACCAGTGGATCGTCCTCGCGTTCGTCCTTGGCCTGTCGTTCCTGTTGCTGATGGTCGTGTTCCGCTCGATGGTCCTGCCGATCAAGGCGATCCTCATGAACCTGCTCTCGGTGGGTGCCGCGTACGGCGCCGTGACGCTCGTGTTCCAGAAGGGCGTGGGGATCGGCTTCTTCAACTCGATCGGGTTCCACTTCCATCAGAGCGAGGCGATCGAGGCCTGGTTACCGCTGTTCCTGTTCTCGATCCTGTTCGGGTTGTCGATGGACTACCACGTGTTCCTGCTCTCGCGGATCCGCGAGGAATACGACAAGACCCACGACAACACGGAAGCGGTCGCCTACGGCCTGCGGACGACGGCCGGCATCATCACCGGCGCGGCGATCATCATGGTGGTCGTCTTCACCGGGTTCGCGTCGGGAAGCCTGGGACCGTTGCAGCAGATGGGCTTCGGCCTGGCGGTCGCGGTGTTCATGGACGCCACCATCGTGCGGGTGTTCCTGGTCCCGTCGGGCATGCGGTTGTTGGGCGACTGGAACTGGTACCTCCCGGGCTGGCTCGAGTGGCTCCCGCAGCTTCACGTCGAGGGTCGCGAGCCCGAGCACGAGACCGTGATGGTGCCCGACACACCTGCAGAGCTCATCGAGAAGAGCTAGGCGTTGGAACGCGTCTCGTCGGGTTCGCCCTTCGAGCCGACGATCGGATTCAGCCGGGCGGTGCGTGCCGGAGACCGGGTCCTGGTCTCCGGCACGGCGCCCGTCTGGCCCAGCGGCGACGTCGACCCGAACGTCGCCGTCCAGATGGGACGATGCCTCGAGATCGTGCTCGATGCGCTCGGGTCTCTTGGCGCCCGACGCGAAGACGTCGTACGGACGCGGACCTACCTGATCGATCCGCAGGACTGGTCGGAGGTGGGACGCGTGCACGGCGAAGTGTTCGGCGACGTACGGCCGGCCTCGACCATGGTGGTGGTGGCGGCGCTGCTGGATCCGCGGTGGAAGGTGGAGCTTGAGGCCGAGGCCGTGATCGGCGCGGGCGTCAGCTAGCCGACCGAAGGCGACGCTGCGTCTCGTCCGCCCGGAGCTCGCGAAGCGCATCGCGACCGACCCAACGTGCGCTGGCGATATCGGACGTCGCCAGCATCTCCGCCTGCGCGATGGCCGCCGCGTTGAGATCCATGTTCCGCTTGCCGATCTGCCGGAGCGCCCAGCTCACGGCCTTCTTCACGTAGTTACGATCGTCCGTCGCGCCGCGCCGGATCGCCGGGAACCACGCTGCGAACGTGCCATCGGGGGCCGTCCGGTCGTGGACGGTGTGCGCCGCGATCATCGCGAACCCCGCGCGCTTCACGAACTCCTCCGGCCGCTTCGTCCACGCGCGAACGACAGGGACCGCGAACGGTGTCAGGTCGAAGAGGTTCGAGATCACCTGATCGCAGAGATCCCACGAATCGAAGTCACCGACCCACTCCTCCATCTGCTCGCGCGTCACCTTCGCGGGGTCGTCGACCATCGAGGCCAGGATGCGGGCCTCGTGGATGCCGCTCCGCCAGAGATCGAGCGCCAGCTCGTGTTCGGGGCGGTGCCGCCGGGCGAGTGTGCGAAGGTCGGGGATCGCGACACCCAGCGCCCGATCGACGTTGATCCCCACGCGTGCCATCCCCGGGAGTCGCGACGGATCGGCGACCGCTCGGAGCTCCGCGATCACCGCACGCGTCCCCGCCTTCATCCTTCGATGCTACGGCCGAAACCGCGTCAGGCCCGCGTCGGGATCGCGACCAGATGCAGACCCATCTTCCGGATCCCACGGATGATCCTCGGCAGCGCTCGGATCGTCGCGTGCTGGTCCCCTCCGCCGTCGTGCATCAGGACGATCGAACCGGGTTCGACCGTGTGAAGCACGCGGTGCACGATCTGCCGCGACGACGTCCGCGAGACCCAGTCCCGGGGGTCGACGCTCCACGTGACCACTCGCATCCGTTGGCGCTCGGCTTCCTGCAGCACTGCGTCATCGAAGCTGCCCCCGGGGGACGGAACAACCGCGGCGTGACCCCGAGAGCGCCGAGGGCGTTCGCCGCCTTCCCGATCTCTTCGGCGACACGCTCCCGGGTGAGATCGGCCAGGGGCGGGTCGGCCGGGTGATCCCACGAGTGATCGCCGATCCGCATCCCCGCGTGCCGGACCATCCGAACGATGCCCGGGTACCGCTCGACCAGGTACCCCACCATGAAGAAGGTCCCGGGCACGTGGAGCCGTTCGAGGATCCGCACGACCTGCTTCGTCTGTCCGGGCCACGGACCGTCGTCGAACGTCAGCGCGACGTCGCCGTGCGAGACGCCGCGACCGACCGGAACATCGCGGGTGGAGACCGTGTCGCCGGAGATGGCGCCCTCGATCGTGATCCGCCGGATACGGAAGCGCCGAAGGGTTCGTTCCGGGTCTCCGAGGTGCCGGCCCGGCAGGGTTTCGACGATCCTGCGGGTCCCCTCGATCCGGTCGGCTCCCTCCTTCACCAGGATGGCGTCGCCGCTCACCAGGCGTGTCCCGTCGGGCGCCGGTCCACCGTTCAGCTCGATGCGGCCGGGCGTGACCGCGGGATCGATGACCGAGCCCGAGACCGATGAGAGCTGCCCCGGGCGCGGTTCGAGTCCGTAACGAGCCACCACATCGCCGAGCGTGGTCCCGACGGGCACCTGGTGTGGCGCGTCGCCCACCGTGATCGTGACGACCGGCGGAGGTGGGGGAGTCCCGGGCTCGCAGGCCGCCAGGATCGCGGCGCACACCAGCAGCGCCGCGCCGCGTCGCGCGGAGCGGAGGGATCTCCCGGCCATGGGAGGCTTCATGGTGCCACAACCCCGAGCTCCGGTCTGGGAACATCGATCGGTGGGCACGCACGAGGGCGGCGGCGATCGATCGGCGATCCCGTTCGTCGTGGCGGACGGGGTTGCCCTGATCACCTTCGTGCTCGTGGGTATCCGTTCGCATCACGAGATCGGTGCCCTGGACGTCTTCCTGCGGAACGCCGTTCCCCTGGAAGCGATGTGGTTCGCGGTCGCGGCCGTCATCGGCGCCTACCGACGACCGGGGATCCGGACGCTCCTGTGGACGTGGATCGTCGCGGTGCCGGTCGCTCTGATCGTTCGCACGCTCTGGGTGGGATCGCCGAGCGGACTCGAGCTGCTGACCTTCCTTGGGATCGGGCTGGCGTTCACGCTGCTGTTCCTGGTGATCGGACGAGCGGCGGCCGGCTTCGCCGGCCGCCGGATCAACGCGCGCCGGACCCCCGAACGTGGTTCGATAGTGCCATGAGCGAGCCGAGCGACGAGGGTCGGATCGGTGAGGTGCCGGAAGAGACCTTCGATGAGGGTGAGGACCTGCGGGCGGTCCGCCGGTTGCTCGCATCCGTGGAGGAGCTTCGTGCGCTGCTCGCTCCCCTGACGCCGGACGAGCGTGAGCGCGTGCTATCGCTCGCCCGGGAGATCGCCGCACAGCCGGGGCGACCCAAGCACGATCAGTAGCGGTAGTCCTGGGTCGGGGGCTGCGACGGCGGCTGGAGCCGACGGTCCAGGTCGTCGGACATCTTCTTCGCTTGTCGCTTCACGATCGCGTACGCGATGTAGGCGAGGATGATCGTGCTGATCACGACCGTGAGCACCACGAAGATCGTCGCCTTGATGACCAGACCGAGCACGCCGAACGCGGCCGCGATCAGGAGGAGCACGAGGAGGATCCATCCCATGGGTTCAGCCTACCCCGTCCCTCGCGGAACGTTGCGCCGGATGCGGCCACGCCGCCCGTTCGACATACTCGGCGTCGATGGCTGATCGATTCCGCTCACCGCTCGCGCTCGACGCGAACGCCGGCACCGTGGCCATCGTGACCGGCGGAGGCACGGGGATCGGCCGGGCAACGGCGCTCGAGCTCGCGAGGACCGGCGCCAAGGTGGCCATCTGCGGACGCCGGACCGAACCGCTCGAGGCGGTCCGCGGCGAGCTCGAGGGCGCCGGGTTCGAGTGTCTCGCGATGCCGGCCGACGTCCGCGAACCCGACCAACTGGCGGCGTTCCTCGATGCCGTCGGCGACCGGTTCGGCGTCGTGAACATCCTGGTGAACAACGCCGGCGGGCAGTTCGCGGCGTCGCTCGAGACGATCGCCTTGAAGGGCATGCGCGCGGTCCACCGGCTGAACGTCGACGCGACGTGGGACGTGACCCAACGCGTCGCGGAACGATGGATGATCCCGCGGCGCTCGGGGTTCGTGGCGTTCCTGGGATTCAGCCCTCGGCGCGGCGTCCCGATGATGATCCATTCGTCCACTGCCAGGTCCGCGCTCGAGACGTTCGCCGCGGGGATCGCGCAGGAATGGTCGAAGTACGGCATCCGTGCCGTCTGCATCGCCCCCGGATTGATCCAGACGGAGGGCATCCTGCAGTACGGAGGACAAGCAGTCGTGGACGAGTTCGCGACGCACGTGCCACTCCGCCGCGCGGGTCTCCCGGAAGAGGTGGCCGCGATGATCGCGTTCCTGGCCTCGCCCGGCGGGGGCTACGTGACCGGCACGACCGTGGTGGTGGACGGCGGCGCCGACGCCTGGGGGATGGGAACGCTTCCCCCCGAACGCGAGGCGTAGGCCGAGCCGGCGGGTACCGCGCGCGCGGCACCGGTACTACTCTGTGCGCTCCGCACCTCGCTCCTGGGAGGGACATCTGATGGCAGACGCGTTGCAGAACTACATCGACGGGTCGTTCGTGGACGCCGCCGACGGGACCGGGTTCGACGTGTTCAACCCGGCGACGGGCGAGGTGATCGCCACCGCGGCGGACTCGAAACAGGCGGACGTCGACGCCGCGGTGAGCGCGGCGCGCCGGACGTTCGACGACGGGGCGTGGTGGCCTCGTACCACCGAGCGCGAGCGCGGCGGGATCCTGCTGCGCGCCGCGGGCATCGTCCGGCGCGAGCACGAGCGGCTGGCGCAGCTCGAGTCCCTCGACTCCGGTAAGCCGATCGGCGAGGCCCGCGAGGACATCGCCGAGGTCGCGTTCATGTTCGAGTACTACGGCGGGTGGGCCACGAAGATCTACGGGGACATCCCGCCGGTGGGGCCCGATGCGATGTCGCTCGTCGTGAAGGAGCCGGTGGGCGTCGCTGCCGCCATCACTCCCTGGAACTACCCGATGATGATGGCGGTCCAGAAGGTCGCGCCGGCGATCGCGGCGGGGTGCACGCTGATCCTGAAGCCCGCCGAGCAGACGCCGCTCACCGCGCTCGAGATCCCGAAGATCCTGGAAGAGGCCGGCCTGCCCGCCGGCGTGCTGAACGTGCTCACCGGGTTCGGCGAGACGTGCGGCGCACCGCTCGTCGCGCACCCGGGAGTCGACAAGGTCGGGTTCACCGGGTCGAAGGACGTCGGCAAGCTGATCATGCGGAGCGGGGCGGATACGCTGAAGCGGGTCACGCTCGAGCTCGGCGGGAAGTCGCCGAACATCGTCTTCGCCGATGCGGAGTTCGAGGCAGCGATCCAGGGGAGCGCGAACGGCATCTTCTGGAACCAGGGCGAGATCTGCTCCGCCGGCTCCCGCGTGTTCGTCGAGCGCGCCATCTACGACGACGCGCTGAACGCGCTCGTCGGCCACGCGCAGGCCGTGACGCTCGGCGACGGCAAGGACGAGGCCACGACGATGGGGCCACTGGTGTCGAAGGAGCAGCAGGAGCGCGTGCTCTCCTATATCGAGATCGGTCAGGGCGAGGCGAAGATGGCCGTCCAGGGCGACGCGCCGTCCGACCCGAAGCTCGCGAACGGGTACTTCGTGCCGCCGACGATATTCGCGGACGTCGACAACGACGCCCGGATCGCCCGTGAAGAGATCTTCGGTCCGGTGATGTCCGTGATCCCGTTCACGTCACCCGGCGAGGTGATCGAGCTTTCGAACGACAACGAGTACGGCCTGGCCGCCGCGGTGTGGACGCGCGATATCAAGAAGGCGATCAACACCGCGAAGGCGCTCCGCGCCGGCATCGTGTGGATCAACGACTCGCAGCCGGCGCCGACCGAGACGCCGTGGGGCGGTTACAAGCAGTCGGGGATCGGCCGCGAGCTGGGCCGGGAAGGGCTGGACGACTACCTGGAGTCCAAGCACATCTACGTGAACCTGGCCGAATAGCCGCGCCGATCATGCGCGCGCGTCGCGCGGTGCGAGCAGCCCACCGCCGATGATCCCGAGCGTCGCGATGATGATGACGCTCATGGCTGCGCGCAGGCTGAAGCTCTGGGCGATCCACCCGAGCAGCGGAGGGCTCCAGATGAACCCGGTGTAGCCAACGGTGGTGACGGCGGCGATCGCGTTCGTCGGATCCTCGCCGGAGTCACCCACCAGTCCGAACGCCGCCGGCACGGCTGCGGAGAGCGTGAAGCCGAGCACCAGGAAGCCGAGGGCGACCACGAACACCTGATCGGCGGCGACCGCGATCGTGCCGCCGATCAGCGAGCCGAAGCCGGCCACCAGGATCGTCATCCGCCGCCCCATGCCGAAGAGAACCTTGCTCGCGAAGAGGCGGCCGAACAGCACCGCCGAGGCGAAGGCGACGAACGCCAGCGCGGCCCCGGTCGCCGACGCGCCCAGTTGATCGCGGAGGTACAGGCCCGACCACACGTCCATCGACCCCTCGATGAGGAACGACGAGAGCACGATCAGGGCGGGCACCAAGAGCTTGGGCGATCGGAACAGCGCGGAGATCGAGAACAGCGTCTGGGCGCCCTCGACGTGTCGCACCTTCGGAACGCTCGACGACGTCCACACCGCGGTGACGGCGAGTGCCAGCCCCGCGTATGCCAGCCCGATCCGGAAGTCGATGTCCAGGGCGCGGATCGCACCGGCCACCAAGGCTCCCGTGATACCTCCGAGCGCGTACGTCGCATGCATCCACTGCAGTACCGGCTTGCCGGTCCGCGCCTCCGCGCGCTGCGCGGCCACGTTGAGGTAGACGTCGATCAACCCATTGCCGACCCCCACGAGCGCGAAGGCGAGCAGGATCCACGTGGTCGGCAGGTAGCCGATCGCGAAGGACCCCGCGCTCATCAACCCCAGCGAGAGCGGGATGGTGGTTGACAGTGGGAGCGGCTGGAGCCGCGGCGCGACCAGCAACATCACGCCGACGGCGACGAGCGAGAGCAAGGTGTAGTAGATGCCGATCCGCGCGTCGGTGATGCCGTGGAAGCGCTGGAACTCGAACACCAGGATCACCCACACGCCCCAGTACTGGCCGAACGACCAATAGCCGGCGAGCAGTGATCGGATCTCGCGACGGGAGGCCGCCTGGCCCGCCGTCGCCCGTGGGGTGGCCGCCGGTTCGTTCACCGGCGCATCATCCCACCGGGCATCGGGCGCCCGAGCTTGACCAGTTCCACAGGCACCGCGCTATGCTCCGCGGACGATGGCCGGGGGAGAGGTTCAGCTCGTCGATCTGGTGAAGCGCTTCGGCGATTTCACCGCGGTCGGGGGCATCAACCTGCAGATGCCTCCCGGCGAGTTCTTCTCGCTGCTCGGTCCGTCCGGCTGCGGGAAGACGACCAGCCTGCGGATGATCGCAGGGTTCGAACGGCCGACCGAAGGTCGAATCCTGTTGGACGGCGAGGACATGGCGCAGACCCCGCCGCACAAGCGCAACGTCAACACGGTGTTCCAGAACTACGCGTTGTTCCCGCATATGACGGTCGAGGAGAACGTGGCGTTCGGTCTCCGATACAAGAAGGCGTCTAAGCAGGAGGCCAGGGAGCGGGTCGGCCGAGCGATCGAACTCGTCCAGCTTGGAGGATTCGAGACGCGGAGTCCGGCCCAGCTTTCCGGGGGACAGCAGCAGCGTGTGGCGCTCGCGCGAGCGTTGATCTTGAACCCCGCCGTGCTCCTGCTGGATGAACCGCTGGGTGCGCTCGACGCCAAGTTACGCAAGCAGTTGCAGATCGAGCTCAAGACGCTCCAGCGCGAGGTCGGGATCACGTTCATCTACGTCACGCATGATCAGGAGGAGGCCCTTACGATGTCGGACCGGATCGCGGTCATGTCGCAGGGCAACGTCGAGCAGGTGGGGCCGCCACAAGAGATCTACGAGGCTCCGAGCACCGCCTACGTCGCCGACTTCCTGGGCGTGTCGAACCTGATGGATTCGCAGGCCGATGGAGCCGATGACGGTGGATGCCGTGTCAAGCTCGGCGATTTCGTTCTGATCGCTGGCGAGGGCCATCTGGGAACGCGCGGACCGGCGAAGGTCACGATCCGTCCGGAGCGCGTCGATCCTCGGACCCGCCGAGGGGTCGGGGCCGAACCGGATCCCAGGGATGGTCGAGCTCGTGGTCTACGTGGGTTCGGTCCTGCACGTGTTCGTCAACCTCGCCCCCGGAACGCGCATCCAGGCATGGGTCGCGAACACCGGTGACGCCCTACCCTACCGGCAAGGGACGCCCGTGAGCGTCTTCATGCCGAAGGAATCGCTGAGGGTCCTGGCTGCACCCGCCCCGGGTGAGGCCGAGATCGACGACGAGCTCGCTGTCTGATGTCAGACCTGGAAGCTGATGAAGTCTTTCGCTCCGCCACCCTCCTGTCGTTCACCTCGTGTGAAGCGGCGGTACGCAAGGGCGGCGACCCCGATGGCGGACAGGGTGGCGACGAGCATCATCGTCGCGGCCGCGTTGACCGATGGAGGCGGTGCCGCCCTCGCGGCGTCATAGATCTTCACCGACAACGGCTCGCTCGAGGCCCCCGATGACAGGTACCGCACGATGACGAAGTCGTCCAGGGAGTCGGCGAACACGAGCGCCGCGCTGGCGAAGATCGCCGGGTAGAGGAGCGGCAACAGCACGCGGCGGACGGACTGCGTGGGGGAGCCGCCGAGGTCCATCGCTGCCTCCTCGTACTCCGGGCCGATCGAGAGTAATCGCGCGCGGACGATGATCACGGCGTACGACGCCTGGAACGTCACCAGACCGAGGATCTGTGCGAGCGTCCCCAGTTGAAGGACCGACTTCAAGGTGAAGATGAAGAAGAGGAACAGGGCGACGCCGAGGATGATCTCGGGCACTACGAACGAGAAGAGCATCATGAAGTTGGCAAGCCCCGGCCCGCGGCCGTGCCAGCGATCGATGCCGATGGCGAAGAGCGTGCCGAGCGGCACCGCAACCAACGTCGTGATGATCGCCAGGCGGAGGCTCTGGAAGATCGCCTGCCGCAGAGCCGGATCGTAGAGCAGCGACTCCTGGGCGTTCGGGTCCCCCACCCACCATCTGAAGGAGAACCCCTGCCACGCACTTCGAGAGCGTCCGGCGTTGAACGAGAACCCGATCGCGATCAGCACGGGGAGGATGGACCACGCCAGGTACGCCCAGGTGACGGTCGCCAGCGCGTAGGGCTTGCGCCACGGATCACGCCACCAACGAAGGACTGGGTTGTTCATGCTTTCTCCTGGGCGCGTTTGGTTGTTCGCAGGTAGTACCAGAGCGGGATCATCAACAGGACCATGAGCATCAGCACGAGCGACGCCGCCTGCGGCGCTTGACCCTGACCCTGGATCGCGGTGTCGATGAGGTTCCCGAACATCGACGTCTTGGTTGACCCGAGGAGATCGTTCGTGAAGTAGTCCCCGAACATGGGAAGCGACACGATGATCAGTCCCGCCAAGATCGCTTGCTTCGACTGTGGCAGCGTCACTCGCTTGAACGTCCGCCAAGGGCTTGCGCCAAGATCGCGGCCAGCCTCAAGCAGGCTCGAATCTACGCGGTCGAGCTGTCCGAAGAGCGGCAGGATCATGTATGGGATGTAGCCATAGACGAGACCCATGATCACCGTGATGGAGCGCCCTTGGAGCCAGTTCACCGGCGATCCGATGGCGTGGATGAAGATCAGTCCCTTATTGATGAAGCCGTCGTCTTGCAGCAACCCTTGCCATGCATAGATACGCATCAGGTAGCTGATCCAGAACGGGGAGATGAGCAGGATGAGGAACAGGCCCTTGCGCCTGCCACCATACCGGGCGACGTAGTACGCGACCGCGTACCCGAGGACCAAGCAGATGAAGCTCGCGATGGGGACATAGACGAGTGTCCTGAGGAGCGCGGGCCGATAGAAGCCCGCGTCACCCGAGGCCGTGAATCGATGAAGCGTGTCGATGAACGTCGCTCCGCTCCAGTACCAGGGCTGATAGACGGGGAGCGGGTTCTGGAAGAAATCGGTGGTCCCGAACGCGACCGACACCACTACGTAGAACGGAACGACGAAGAGCACGAGGAGCCAGATCGTGGCGGGCGCGGCGAAGGAGGGCCAATACAGTCGCGGGAAGTGGATACCCGTGTTCCGCTCGACGCGCGGTGCCTTCGGTTCCTTGACCGGAGGTCTCTCGGGTGCGGCGGTCTGGCTAGCCACCGGCCTTGATCTCGTCCCATGCGGCGTTCCATACGGCCGTACCGTCCGGCGTCAGCTCGAGCAGGAACCGCCCGTCGTCGAAGTACTTCGGTACGACCACGGTTTCGCTCAGGGAAGGGGGGATCACGTCGGGGACGAGCGCGCTCGGATTGATCGATGTCATCGGGGTCTGATAGCCGTTGAAGTTGACGAAGTTGTTGTACGAGTTCGTCTTGTCCAGCATGAAATTGAGGAACTCGTGAGCGAGGCGAGGA
Source organism: uncultured Actinomycetes bacterium (assembly GCA_963736335.1). Lineage (GTDB taxonomy): Bacteria > Actinomycetota > UBA4738 > UBA4738 > HRBIN12 > JBBQVZ01. The sequence goes on from CAVTOC010000006.1 coordinate 1,407,736, forward strand.
TTCTTCCCACTCTGCAGCACCACCATCAGATCGTTGCCGATCATGCCCCCACCCGTCTCCGGGTACCAGTACCCAAGCACTGATGCCGGCACGCCTTTCGGCAGGTAGTAGATGGCAGCGGCGACGATGTCGCCCGACCACGAGCCGCCGACCCAGAACTCGTCCTGGGGCATCTTCGAGTAGATGCCGTTGATCGTGAGTCGTGCGTCCGTGGCGTTGATCAGCGCCAGCAGGTCATCCTTGGCGATCTGGATATCCGCGGGATCTTCGGTGTTGACGTCGGTGATGCCGTTCTTGAGGAGCGCCATCCCGATCGTCTCTCGATAGTCGTCGTAGATCGTCACCTTCCCCGTGTACTTCGGATCCCAGAGGATCTCGTACGGGTTGTCGTAGGCCCGCACATCGTCGTCTGAGATGTGATCTCGCCGGTACGCGATCCCTGTGGTGTAGATCGTGTACGGGACCGTGTACTGCCACCCCTGGTCGTAGAAGGGGTTCTGGAACTCCGGCCAGTAGTACGTCGCGAGATTCGGGAGTAGTTCATGGTTGAGCGGTCGCATCAGTTGTGCGACGGACAGCTTGGCGATCCAGGACGGGTCGGGGAAGAAGACGTCGGCCGCGATCTGCCCGGACGATACCTTTTGGATGCCTTGGGCGATGTCGTTGAACGTCGTCACTTCGATCTTCACGCCGAAGTCCGCGTACTTATCCTCGAACTCTGTATAGAGCTTGGGCCAGAGATAGTCCTTCCAGTTGTAGAGCTGCAGCGTCGCGCCCTCTTCGATCGGCGTGTCCGTGGGGATGGGGTCCTCGAACAGGGGCAGCGTCACCGGGTTGTCGGGTCTGGCCGGGTTCGACAACAGATCTCGAACCTCGGACGCGGACGCCCCGGCGACGCCACTACCCGTCCCCGGCTTGGTACACGCGGCCAAGATCGCCGCCAGGCTCGGCACGGCGATCGCGGTCCCTCCCGCTCGCAGGAGGAAGTCCCGCCGGCTCATCGGGTGCCGTCGTCGTCCAGGTGCCATCGGAGCGGTCGCCTCCTCGTGTGCGGGCGCCGGATTGACCGGCGATTCAGGCTACGACGGTGAGTACCACAGGGGCGCCGCGCGGCGCAAGGTCGCGGGCTGCCGTCCTGAGGTGCATCCTTCGCTTGTGGATACGGTTCGCAGGGTCGTCGTGGTTGGGGCGGGCCTCGCGGGACTCGCGGCCGCGCGGACCCTGACCGACGCCGGGTGGGACGTGACGGTGGTCGAGGCCCGCGAACGCGTGGGCGGCCGGGTCTGGACGGTTCGGCTGGACAACGACGAGATCGCCGAGATGGGCGCCGAATGGGTCATGCCGGGGGACGCCGAGCTGCGATCGTGGGCCGATCGTTTCGGCATCCACCTGGAGGAGGCCGGGGTCGACTACCTCCGCCGGGAGGCGCGCGGGCCCGGCGCTTCGAGTCAGGAGCAACAGGACGCGTTCCTCGCGGCGGCCGATGCGGCGCTGGCCGCGATCCCACCGGACGGATCGGCCGGCCTGACGCTCGGCACGTTCCTCGACGCGTTGGATGCGCCGGACGCCGGGCGCGCCGCGGTGCGGATGCGGCTGCAGGGCACGAACGCCGTCGACCTCGGGCAGGTGGCGCTCCGGGTCGTCGGGAGCGACCCGCACGCGTTCTCGACCCCCCCGGCGACGTATCGGCGTATGGCCCGCGGCAACCAAACGCTCCCCGATGCGATCGCCGCCTCGTTGCCGGACGTGCGGCTCGGCCACCGCGCGCGCGCCGTCGTGGACGACCGGACGGGGGTGCGGGTTCAGGTGGAGGGAGACGTCGAGCTGTCCGGCGTCGCCGCGGTGGTGGCGCTGCCGGCGCGCGTGGCGGCGGGGATGCGGTTCGACCCGTTCCTGCCGGACGACCTCGCGACGGCGCTGTACGAGCTGCCCATGGGCGTGGCATCCAAGCTCGCCGTTCCCGTCGAGGGCGTGTCGACACCTCGCGCGGTCCAGAGCGCGGAGCTCCCGTTCTGGTGCTGGATCGCGAACGGGGCCGATGGCTCCGTTCGCCGCTGCCTGGCGGCGTTCGCCGGGTCCGAGCTCGCGCAGGACCCGCTCGGAACGGTGACCGGGGACCCCGGTCCCTGGCTCGACCGGCTGTGCGCGCTGAACCCCGACGTCACACCCGGCGGTACGCCAGTGCTCAAATCGTGGGCGCTCGATCCAATGGCGATGGGCGCCTATGCCGCGTGGGACAACCGCTCGTGGGATCGCATGGAGCAGTTCCAGCGCACCGTCGGACGGCTGGCCTTCGCCGGCGAGCACACCGCGGGCCCGCACCACCACGGCACCATGGAGGGCGCCCTCCGATCCGGCATCCGTGCGGCGGCGCAGGTGATCGAGATGCTCGGCTGACGGCTCCACGATCGCAGCCGATACGATGCCCGCCCGCGCCCACGTCCGGGCGCGCCGAGAACCGCCGACGTAGAGAGGGAGATCCATGACCGACGCCGCCGTCGATGAACCCCTGGTGCTGATCGAAGACCTGGGCCCCGTCCGCCGGCTCACGATGAACCGCCCCGGAGCACTGAACGCGCTGTCGGCCGGGCTCGATCGCCGCGCTCTCGTCCGCGTTCCGCGATGCCGGGGAGGACCCCGGCGTCAGCGCGATCATCCTCCGCGGCGCCGGCCGCGCGTTCTGCGCCGGCTACGACCTGACCGAGGACGCGTCCGGCGGCGTGCTGGACGCGCGGCGCTGGCACGAGCGACCTCTCGCACTCCACCGCCGCGATGCTCGAGATCGTGGACAACCCGAAGCCGGTGATCGCCCAGGTGCACTCGTATTGCCTGGCGGGCGGCACCGACCTCATGCTCGCGTGCGACCTGGCGGTGGCCGCGGACGACGCGTACTTCGGCTACGTGGACGTCCGGTTCGGGTCCGGCGTCGTGTCGATGTTCCTGCCGTGGGTGGTCGGCGTCCGCAAGGCGAAGGAGCTGCTGTTCACCGGCGAGGATCGCATCCCGGCGGACGAGGCGCTCCGGATCGGGCTGGTGAACCGCGTGTCGCCGCGCGACCGGCTGGATGACGCCACGCTCGCGCTCGCGGAGGAGATCGCGAAGAACGAGCCGTTCGTCGATCCAGACGACCAAGCGCGCCGCGAACCGCGCGTGGGACGTCGCGGGGTTCCGCGCGGCGATGGCAGCGAACACGGAGCTCGACGTGATGATCGAAACCGCCAACCTCCCCGCCCGCGACGAGTTCCGCAGGATCACGCAGGAGCAGGGGTTGAAGGCCGCGATCGCGTGGCGGGACGCGAGGTTCCGGGGAGACGCGTGATCCGCTGGAACCTCGGCCCGCTGTTGGCGCCGCGCTCGATCGCGATCGTCGGAGCGTCCGAGTCGCCGGACAGCTGGGCCCCGGAGATCGAGCGTTCGCTCCGTCACGTCGGCTTCGAGGGCGAGCTCTATCCCGTCAACCCGAAGTACGACGAGGTGTGGGGGCGGCCGTGCCGGGCGTCGGTCGCGGAGCTGCCGCGCGGCGTCGACCTCGCGGTGATCGTCGTTCCGGCGCGGGTCGCCGTGCGGATGGTCGACGAGTGCGGCGCCGCCGGCGTCCGGTCCGTCATGGTCGTGTCGTCCGGATTCGCGGAGGCGGGCGACGTGGGGCGGGCGTTGCAGGCGGAGCTCCGCGAGACGGCGCTCCGCCACCGGATGCCCGTCCTCGGCCCGAACGTCGAAGGGTTCGTGAACTACGTCGACCGCGTTGCCCCGTACGGGACGACGCCTCCGCCGGAACCGGTCGCCGGTTCGATCAGCGTCATCTCGCAGTCGGGGACGGTGGCGTGGACCATGAACCAGCTGGCGTCGGACCGCGGCACCGGCCTGCGGCTCATCCTGGGTGTGGGGAACGAGGCGGTGCTCGGACTCGGCGACCTCTTCGCATGGGCGGCCGCGGATCCGCACACGAAGGTGGTCTGCACCTACATCGAGACGATGCGGGACGTGGAAGGGATCGGGCGCGGGCTGGACGCGACTCCGCGCCGCGCGCAAGCCGGTCCTGGTCTGTGCCCCGGAAGGGCGGAGCGAGGCGGCGCGGCGATCGATCGTGGCGCACACCGGCGCGCTCGCCGGTAACACGGCGCTCCGCGATGCCTGGCTCGATGGGCACGGCGCGATCCTCGTGGAGGATCCGGTGACGATGTTCGAGGCGGCGGTGCTGCTTTCGTTCGGCACGCGGGTGCGAACGCAAGGCGTCGCGGCGGCGCTGCAGTCCGGCGGCGCGTGCACCCTGTTCGCCGAGGCGGCGGGCGCGAAGGGTCTGGAGCTGCCCGGAGTTCTCGGCGACGACCAAGCGGCGGCTGCGGAAGGCGTTGCCCCACTTCGCCTCGCAGAACAACCCGCTCGACGTGACCGGCCAGGCCGCCGTCGAGACGGACATGTTCTGTGAGGCGCTCGACGCCTTGGCGCACGATCCGGCGATCGGGCTCGTCGCGTTCGACGCGTTCCCGCCTCGCGAGGAGGGCGAGGACGTGTGGGCGGAGCCGGTCCTGCGCACCGCGCGCCGGCTGCGCCGGGAGACCGGGGTCGTGTTCGCGTCGGTCGCGATGGGCGCGCTGGGCTACGGGGCCGCGGGAAAGCGATTCGTCGCCGGCGCGCGACTGCCGTTCCTGCAGGGGCACCGGGCCTCGACGGGTGCGATCCGCGCGTTGGTCGACCTGCAAGGCGGCGAGCGCCCGGGCGTTGCCCGAACTGCCGTCGCATCCGAACCGCGCGAGCGCGCTGCGGCTCCTCCGCGGCAAGACAGGCCCGCTCGACGAGGCGCAGGGCGCGAGGCTGCTCGAGCTCTACGGCGTTCGACGTCCGAAGGAACGCACGGTCGCGTCGGCGCGGTCGGCGGCCGACGCCGCACGCATCATCGGGTTCCCGGTGGCCGTGAAGGCGCTGGCGCCGGAGTTGCCCCACAAGGCGAAGCTCGGCGGGGTCCGTCTCGGTCTCGCGAATCCCACCGACGTGGAGGTCGCGGCGGCCGGAGGTCCTGCAGGCGGCGCACCGTGCCGGCGCGGCGTCTGCCCGTGTGCTCGTCCAGGCGATGGCCACGGGAACCGAGGTGCTCGTCGGCGCCGTGGTGGACGACGCGTTCGGCGCATGCATCACGATGCGGCCGGGAGGCGCGCTCGCGGAGGGCGGCGAGGCGGTCTTCGTCGCCGCGCCGCTGACTCCCGCGCAGGCGCTGGCGTTCGTGCGTTCGCAGGCCGGGCGATGCGGGTTGGTGGAGGGCCGCCACGACCTGCGAGCGGTCGCCCGGGCCGTGGCGTCGATCGCGCGGGCCGCGCACGACCTCCGGGGCCGGCTGCTGTCGCTCGAGGCCAATCCGCTCCTGGTGTCGGAGCGCGGGGCCGTCGCGGTCGACGCGCTGGCCGAAGTCGGACCTTCCGCGTGATCTACGGGCTGGTCGCGGCCCTCGGCTTCGGCCTCGCCGATTTCGAAGGGGCGATCGCGGGCCGGCGGATCGGGAGCCTCTGGACGGTGATCCTCGGCCAGACGCTCTCCGCGATCGTGATGACGATCGTCCTCGTGTCGACGGATACGTCGGCGTCGGTCCTGGGTCCGTTCCTCGGATTCGTCGCGCTGAACGGGCTCTGCGCCGCGGCCGCGTACCAGACGCATTACCGTGCCCTGGAGCTCGGACCGGTCGCGGTCGTCTCGCCGATCGGCTCGGCGTACGCGGTGATCGGCGTGTTCCTGGCAGTCGTGTTCCTCGGCGAGCGGCCCGGACGCGATCGCGCTGGTGGGCACGATCGTGACGGTTCTCGGCGTGGCGCTCGTCTCCACCGATCTCCGAGAGCTCCGGGCCGGCCTCCACGGCGTGGCGCGCGGCGTCCCGTGGGCGCTCGTCTCGACGGTGACGTTCGGTGTGGCCGGGTTCCTGCTGGGCTATCTGTCGCAGCAGGCGGGCTGGATCGCCGGGCTCTGGGCGTCCCGCATGGCGCAGGTGGTCTGCTACATCCCGCTCGCGATCGTCGCCCGGTCGCACCTCCCACGGATCCGCGACCGCCGGGGGCTCACGTTCGCGTTCGTCGCCGCCATCGCGGACATCGTCGGCGTCATCGGTTTGTCGGTCGGGTCCGAACGCGGGTTCGTCTCGATCACGCTCGCCGCCAGCGCGGTGTTCCCGCTCGTCGCGGTCGTCCTGTCGTTCGTGATCCTGCACGAGCGACTGGTGATGAACCAATACGCGGGGATCGCGCTGGTGCGTCGTCGGACTCCTGATGCTGGGGTTCGGCAGCTAGTCCGTGGACGACTGAGCGACCGGCGCGAAGAACTCGACCGGGATGCCGTCGGGGTCGCGTGATGTCAGCACATGTCCGTAGCCCGCGTCCACGAGATCTCCGTGGTCCACGTCGAGCTCGGTGAGATGTCGCTCCCACGCCGCCACCTCGTCGCGGTCCCGGCACGCGATCGAGAGGTGGTCGAGTCCGACCCGCCGTTCGTCGAAGCGATCGCTCCCGGTGCCCTCGTGCGCCGTCAGGCCGATCACGAGCCCACCCTCGGAGCGCATGAGCGTTCGTTGCCACGTCGGCCCTTCTCGGTCGGCCACCTTCGTCATGCCGAGCACGCGCTCGTACCACTCCACGCTCCGCGCCAGATCCGTGACGGTGAGCGTGACGTGATGGAACGCGGCCGGGGACATCATGGCCCCACCCCGTGACGATAGAACTCGACCTTCTCTGGCGGGAGCGGCGTGTTCCCGAGGATCAGGTCGGCGGCCTTCTCCGCGACCATCATGACCGGCGCGTAGATGTTGCCGTTGGTCACGTACGGCATCACCGAGGCGTCGACGACCCGCAGCCCCTGGATCCCGTGGACGCGCATCGTGTCGGGGTCGACGACCGACAGCTCGTCCGTCCCCATCCGGCAGGTGCAGGACGGATGCAGGGCGGTCTCGGCGTCCTTCGCGACCCACGCCAGGATCTCCTCGTCCGTCTCCACGCTCGGTCCGGGCGAGAGCTCGCCGGCGTTGAACGGATCGAACGCCGGCTGGTTCAGGATGTCGCGCGCCACACGGATCGCCTCGACCCACTCGCGACGGTCCTGGTCGGTCGAGAGGTAGTTGAAGCGCAGCGCCGGATGCACGGCCGGATCCGCGCTGGTGATCTTCACGGAGCCGCGCGCGTCCGAGTACATCGGTCCGATGTGCACCTGGTACCCGTGATCGCTCGCGGGCGCCGATCCGTCGTAGCGAACGGCGATCGGCAGGAAATGGAACATGAGGTTCGGGTACGCGACGTCCTCGTTGCTCCGGACGAAGCCTCCGGCCTCGAAGTGGTTCGTCGCGCCCGGGCCGCTGCGGAGGAACAGCCACTGCAGACCGACCAGCGGACGCCAGCGCCACTGCATGTACGGCGACACCGAGACGGGCTGCTTGCACGCGTACTGGATGTAGACCTCCAGGTGATCCTGGAGGTGCTCGCCGACGCCGGGGAGGTCGTGCACCACGTCGACCCCGAGCGCGCGGAGCTCCTCGGCGTTGCCCACGCCCGACAGCTGGAGCAGTTGCGGCGAGTTGATCGCGCCGCCGCACAGGACGACCTCGCCCGCCGTCACTCGCTTCACCGACCCCCCGCGATGCGAGTACTCCACGCCCACCGCCCGGTCCCCCTGGAACAGGACCTTCGTGACGAACGCCCGGGTCTCGACGTCGAGGTTCGGACGGCTCATGACCGGATGCAGGTACGCGCGGGCCGCGGACAGGCGGCGCCCGTTGCGGATGTTGCGGTCGAACGGGGCGAACCCTTCCTGGCGGAAGCCGTTCACGTCGTCGGTGAGCGGGTAGCCCGCCTGCTGCACCGCCTCGAAGAACGCGCCGAAGAGGGGGCTCCGGGCGGGCCCGCGCTCCAGGACGAGCGGTCCCGCGTGGCCGCGGAACTCGTCCTCGAGGTCGGCGGCCATGCAGCGCTCCATCCGCTTGAAGTACGGCAGGCAGTGCGCGTAGTCCCACGTCTCCATGCCCGGGTCGGCGCCCCAGCGCTCGAAGTCCATGGGGTTGCCGCGCTGGAAGATCATCCCGTTGATGCTGCTGGACCCGCCCAGCACCTTCCCGCGGGCGTGGTAGATCCGGCGCCCGTCCATGTGACGGCTCGGGCTCCGATTCGTACTTCCAGTCGTAGAACCGGCTCCCGATCGGGAACGGCAGCGCCGCCGGCATGTGGATGAAGACGTCCCAGATGTAGTCGGGCCGGCCGGCCTCGAGCACCAGCACGCGGTTCGCGGGGTCGGTCGAGAGGCGGTTCCCGAGGGCGCTCCCCGCGGAGCCGCCCCCGACGATCACGAAGTCGTACCGCGTGGTGGCCATGTCCGCTGAGTGTGCCCCAAGTCAGCGTTCGCCGCGTCCCCGGCGTTGCTCATGACGCAACCGTTGCCTTGCGCGCGCGACCCCTGGGTCCCACTATCCAGCGGTCGGGTGCGCGCCGCCACCCGGGGAGCGGGGGATGCGGGTGGACGAACCGAGCCAGGTCGCCGTCTCCTGTCGCAACGCCTGGAAGGTCTACGGCCCGAAGGCCGACCGGATCGTCGGCACCCCCGATGCCGACCTCCCGCGCGGCGAGCTCCTGGAGAAGACGGGCTGCGTGGCCGCCGTCAGAGACGTGTCCTTCGACGTGAGCCCCGGCGAGGTCTTCGTGGTGATGGGCCTCTCGGGCTCGGGGAAGTCGACGCTCGTGCGGATGTTGAACCGCCTGCACGAACCGACCGCCGGCCAGGTCCTGATCGACGGAGAGGACATCCTGACGTTCGACGACGATCGGCTCCGCGAGGTCCGCCGCCGGAAGATCTCGCATGGTGTTCCAGCACTTCGGTCTGTTCCCGCACCGCCGGATCATCGACAACGTCGCGTTCGGCATGGAGGTCCAGGGGATCGACGCGAGAAGCGCACCGCGCGAGCCAACGAGGTGCTCGAGGTCGTCGGGCTCGGCGGGCTCGGCAACGCGTATCCCGACGAGCTGTCGGGTGGGATGCAGCAGCGCGTGGGCCTGGCCCGAGCGCTCTGCACCGATCCGGAGATCATGTTGTTCGACGAGCCGTTCAGCGCGCTCGACCCGTTGATCCGCCGCGACATGCAGGACGAGGTCGTCCGGCTCCAGCGCGAAGTGCACAAGACGATGATCTTCATCACGCACGACCTGATGGAGGCGCTGAAGCTCGGCGACCGCATCGCCATCATGAAGGACGGCAGGTTCGTCCAGATCGGGACGCCGGAGGAAGTCGTGGCGCATCCGGCCGACGACTACGTGGCCGACTTCACCCGGGACGTTCCGCGCGCGCACGTGCTGACGGTTCGCACGATCATGCGGCCGGCCAACGGCGAGACCGACTACGCGGGCGACGTCGCGGCCGGCTCGGTCGTGCAAGAGGTGCTTCCCCTCATGGTGTCGAGCGACCGGCCGTACCGCGTCGTGATCGACGGCACGACGCAGGTGGGCATGCTCGACCGCACCGCCGTCCTCGCCGCGATGATGGAGGACGCGGGCTGATGGCGGTTCGCACGCCGCCTTCCAGCGACCTCGAAGAGCTCGAAGCGCCCGAACGGACGATCGTGGTGCCGGCCGCGGGTCGTCCTCGCTTCCCGAGATGGATCCGGTTCCTCATCTGGACGGCGGCCGTCGTCGGAGTGATCGCGGTGGGGCTGCAGCTCTCCGGCGGGTTCCCTGCGTCGCGTCACGGTCGACGTCGCCGCGAAGTTCAACCAGTTCAACGACTGGGTGATCGCGAACCAACGGACGAGTCCGCTGTTCGTCAACTTCCTCGACCCGTTGCGCAACGGGATCCAGACCACGTACGACCAGTTGGTCCTGTTGCTCTCCCGCCTGACGTGGCTCGGGTTGATCGCCCTCGCCGCGGCCATCGCCGGGCTCGTCGCGGGCTGGCGTCTCGCGGTCGTTGCCGCGTGCGGGTTCCTGTTCATGGGCGTGCTCGGCCTGTGGGAGCCGAGCATCGAGACCCTCGCCCTGATCGTCTTCGCGGTCCTGATCGCGCTGGTGATCGGGATCCCGTTCGGCGTCTGGGCGGGCAGACGTCCCGCCGTCGAACGCGTGATCCGTCCGGCACTCGATGCCATGCAGACGATCCCGGCCTTCTCGTACCTGGTGCCCGTCGTCCTGCTGTTCGGGATCGGCGTTCCGACGGCGCTGATCGCGACGGTGGTCTTCGCCATCCCGCCCGCGATCCGCCTGACCGGCCTCGGCATCCGCCAGGTCCCGGAAACGTCGATGGAGGTGGGGCGTTCGTTCGGCTCGACATCACGCCAACTCCTGCGACGGGTCCAGCTGCCGCTGGCGAAACCGGCGATCCTGCTCGGCGTCAACCAGACGATCATGATGGCGCTCGGCATCGTCGTGATCGCGGCGTCCGTGGGGGTCGGGGGCCTCGGCCAGGTCGTGTTGGACGGCCTCAACAACCTGAACGTGGGTGCGGCGCTCGCCGGCGGCCTTGCCATCGTCGCGCTGGCGATCGTGCTCGACCGAACGACCTCCGCGTGGGGCGCCCGCGACCGGAAGCGACGCGGAACCACCACGGTCCATGTGTACGGACGGGAGATCTCCCGGCTCGCCGCCACGGTGGTGGCCCTGGCGCTCGTGGCCGTGGCGATCTTCATCGGTCGCCAGATCTTGCGCCAGCAGGACTTCCCCTCGGCGTGGACGGTCAACATCGAGACTCCCGTGAACGACGCGTTGTCGTGGATCACGCGAACGTTCGGAGGCGTCACGACGGCCATCACCGACGTGACCGTGAAGTACGCGCTGGACCCGTTGAAGAACCTGCTGACGGACGTGCCGTGGTGGATGGTCGCCGGGTTCGCGGCGTTGATCGGCTGGCGCGTGTCCCGCCGGTGGGGTCTCGCGGTCCTCGCATTCGCATGCATCGCGGCCGTCGGCGTGCTCGGCATGTGGGACGACTCGATGAACACGCTCAGTCAGGTCATGGTCGCCGTCGTGGTGTCGGTGGCGCTCGCGATCCCGCTCGGCATCTGGTGCGCGCTGAGCGACCGGGTGGAACGAGCCCTGCGGCCGATCCTCGACATGATGCAGACGATGCCGCAGTTCGTATACCTGGTACCCGTCGTGGCGCTCTTCGGTCCGGGGCGCGTCCCCGGGGTGATCGCCGGTCTCGTGTACGCGCTGCCACCCGGGATCAGGCTGACGAACCTGGGGATCCGTCAGGTCCCCACGGAGATCGTCGAAGCGGCGGAGGCGTATGGAGCGAACAGGTCGCAGACGCTTTGGAAGGTGCAGGTGCCGCTGGCTCGTCCCTCGATCCTGCTGGGCGTCAACCAGACGATCATCATGGTGTTCTCCGTGGTGATCATCGCCGGGCTCGTGGGCGGCGCCGGTCTCGGTCTCCAGGTCGTGAACGGTCTCTCGCACGACCCGGGCGCGGGCATGGTCGCCGGGATCTGCATCATGCTCCTGGCGATCGTGATCGACCGGATCACCCAGGCGATGGGGGAGGCCAACCGCATCGCCGTTCCACCCAGCCGCACGTTCGGATGGAGGTCCGGCCCATCCACGAAGGGCGCGGCTGCCGTAGCTACTGGTGTCTCCGAGACGACATCCCAAGAAGGAGAGGAGTCGACATGAAGAAGCGACGGTGGGGGTTCCTCGCCGGGCTCGCGGTGCTCGTGACGCTCGCGGCCGCGTGCAGCGACGTCAGCAACAACAACTCGGGAGGCTCGTCGGGTGCCACGGGGGCCTCGGGCGGCAGCCAGGTTCCCGACAACTCCGGCACGACCATCAACCTCGCCATCAGCCCGTGGACGGGCTCCGATGCGAACGTCGCCGTGGCCCAGGCGCTCCTGCAGGACAAGCTGGGCTACACGGTCAAGACGACCAAGATCGATGAATACGCGCAGTTCCCGGCGCTCGCGAACGGTCAGTTGAGCGCCACCCTCGAGGTCTGGCCCTCCGGCCACGCGAAGGACTACAAGAAGTTCATCGCCGGGAACAACGGCGTGGTGGACGGCGGTCAGCTCGGCGTGATCGGCCAGATCGGCTGGTGGATCCCCACGTACATGCTGACCGATCACCCGGAGCTCGCCACCTGGGAAGGCCTCAAGACCGACGCGACCATGTTCAAGACCGCGGAGAGCGGCAGTGCGGGACAGATCCTGGACGGCGATCCCAGCTTCGTCACGTTCGACCAGCCGATCGCCGACAACCTCGGGCTGAACCTCAAGGTCGTGTACGGCGGCTCCGAGGCGGCCGAGCTGGCGGCGTTGGACGCGGCGTACCAGAAGCAGGGGCCCATCCTCATGTACTTCTGGACGCCTCACTGGGCGCAGTCGAAGTACGACCTGACCATGATCAAGCTGCCCGACGTGACGCCGGCGTGCACGGATGCCGCCGCCAACGACGCGTCGAAGTACGCGTGCGCCTATCCGGAGGACGACCTCTACAAGGCGTTCAACTCGGATCTGCAGACCAACGCGCCCGCGGCGTTCGCGTTCCTGTCCGCGATGTCGTACACGAACGACGACCAGAACTCGATCGCGCTCGACATCAACAACGGGATGACGCCCGAAGAGGCGGCCCAGAAGTGGATCGACGCGAACCCCGACGTCTGGCAGCCGTGGGTCGACGCCGGTCTCGCCGCGCAGGGCTGACGACGGAGATCGAACGAGCGAGGAGCACTCGGGGGCGGCCCTACGGGCCGCCCCCGGCGCTTCCCGAGAGGCTGAGCCGATGACCGAGCGCGTGCGCATGTGGATCGACGGCGTCTGGGCCGACGCCGAGGACGGCGCCGAGTTCGATGCCACGAGCCCGTCGTCGGCCGAGGTCGTGGGCACCGTGGCGGAGGGCACCCGAGGCGACGCCGGCCGCGCGATCGAGGCCGCGAACCGCGCGGCGCCCGCGTGGGCGGCGCGCTCCGCGTTCGACCGCGCGGCCGCGATGGAACGGGTCGCGGCGGTGATCGACGAACGACGCGACGACCTGGCGCGCACGCTCACGCTCGACCAGGGCAAGCCGCTGCGAGCGGAGGCCCGCGACGAGGTCGAGGAGCTCCTCGTCTACTTCGACATGGCGGCGGCCGATGCGCGGCGGATGGAGGGGCTCATGCCGCCGTCGGTCGACGCCAACAAGCGCGTCTTGTTGTATCGAGTCCCTCGTGGCGTCGTATCCATCATCAGTCCCTGGAACTGGCCGTACACGATGCCGGCCGAGATCCTGGCGCCGGCGATCGCATACGGGAACACCGTCGTGTGGGCACCCGCGCCCACGACCTCGATCTGCGCGGCGAAGCTCGCCGCGTGCATGGAGGCGGCCGACATCCCGCCGGGCGTCGTGAACATGGTCACGGGACCGGGTCCCGTCGTCGGGGACGAGATCGCCGCCGACCCGCGGACCCAGGCCGTCGGGTTCATCGGCTCGATCGCCACCGGGCTCACGGTCGCCGGACGCGCCGCGGGCAAGGAGCTCCTGCTCGAGATGGGCGGCAACGGACCGCTCGTGGTGATGGACGATGCCGACCTCGACGCGGCGGTCGCGGCCACGCTCACCGCCTGCTTCCTGAACGCCGGCCAGAGCTGCACGGCGGGTGAGCGGATCCTGGTGCACGAGGACGTGCGCGAGGAGTACCTGGCGCTCCTGTCCGCAGCGATCGAGAAGCAGATCCGCATCGGTGATCCGTTCGACGACGTCACGACGCTCGGTCCCGTGAACAACGAGCCGACCGTCGCGAAGACGGAGCGCCACGTCCGTGACGCGGTCGACCACGGCGCGGTGGTGCTGGCGGGTGGGAGCCGCGCCCCCAGCCACGGCAGCGACCTGTTCTACGAAGCGACCGTGATCGACGGCGTCACGGCGGACATGGCGATCGCCCGCGAGGAGACGTTCGGTCCCGTGGCGCCGGTGTCGACGATCCGCTCCGTGGACGAGGCGATCGACGCGGTCAACGGATCGCCGTACGGCCTGTTGACGGCCGTCTTCACGCGCGACCTCGGTCGGGGGCTGCGCTTCGCCGAGGCGGTGCGGGCCGGTTGGGTGAACATCAACGAGGGAACGAACTACTGGGAGTCGCACCTGCCGTTCGGAGGTCGGGCGGGCTCGCAGAGCGGGGTCGGGCGCGTCGGCGGACGGTTCTCCATGGATCGTCTGACCGAGCTGAAGACCGTCGTGATCGACCTGGGCTGAGGGCGGATGACGGGAGAGACGCTCCGCTCGCGCCTGGCCGGTGGCGGCACGGCGTTCGGGACGATGGTGTTCGAGTTCCACACGCTCGGCATCCCGCGGATCGCCGCTGCCGCGGGAGCCGACTTCGTGTTGATCGACCTGGAGCACACGGGATGGGGCGTCGAGGGGATCCGCCCGCTCCTCGCGGCCGGCGCGGCGCGGGACGTGGAGCTGCTCGTCCGCGTGCAGGGATCGGCGCGGCACCTGATCTCGCCCTCGCTGGACCTGGGCGCACGCGGGGTCATGGTGCCGATGGTCGACGACTCGATCGAGGCCGAGCGCGTCGTGCAGGCCGCGCGTTTCGCACCCGGCGGGAGCCGCGGGTTCGGGCTGCTCTTCCCGGACCAGCTCGCGGACGGCGTCGACGCGGCCATCCGCACGGCCGAGGATGCGACCGTCGTGATCCTGCAGATCGAGACCGAGGCGGGGGTCGAGCACGTCGAGGAGATCGCGGCGACGCCGGGGGTCGACGTGCTCTGGGTCGGGCAGTTCGACCTGTCGATCGCCTTGGGGATGCCGGGGGCGTTCGATGACGCACGCCTTCGACAGGCGGAGGACCGCGTGCTCGCGGCATGCGCGGCGGCGGGCATCGCGGCCGGGGTCCTGGTCGGATCCGTCGAGGTCGCCCGCTCGATGGTCGCGCGCGGGTTCCGGATGATCGCGCTCGGGTCGGACATCGACCTGTACGGCAGGGCCCTGCGGTCGGGGCTGGAGGCCATCCGGGACTCGAACGGCGAGCGTTGACCCGGGGTCGATGCGAGTTGCCGAGAACGCAACGCATCGCTTGTCACCGCAACACCCGGCGTCCACCATTGCGGGAACAGGCCTGATGACGGCCGACACGGCCGAGGGAACGAAAGGCAACAGGATGCGCGACCGGGCGCAGACGGTCATCGTCGGCGCGGGCATCGTCGGGGCGAGCGCCGCCTACCACCTGGCGGAGCTCGGCTCGACCGACGTCCTCGTGATCGACCAGGGGCCGCTGTTCGAGACCGGCGGCTCCACCTCGCATGCCCCCGGCCTGGTGTTCCAGACGAACGGCTCGCGCACGATGTGCCGGATCGCGCAGGACACCGTGCGCCTCTACGGGTCGCTGGAGCTGGACGGCCTGCCGGGTTGGTACGGGGTCGGCGGCATCGAGGTCGCGACGACGCCGGAGCGGATGGCGGAGCTGCGGCGGCGGCAAGGGTTCGCTCGGTCGTACGGGATCGCGGACACGCACCTGCTCTCTCCGGACGAGGCGGCCGAGCGGATCCCGCTGCTCGACCCGAACGCGATCCTCGGGGCGTACCTCGTCCCGAGCGACGGCATCGCGAAGGCGGTGCGGATCGTCACGGCGCTCGCGGGGAAGGCGTCGGCCCGCGGTGTGACGTTCGAGGGCGGTGTCCGCGTCACCGGCTTCGACATCCGGGACGGCCGCGTGCACGGCGTGGAGACCGACCGCGGGCCGATCGAGTGCGAGCGCGTGCTGATCTGCGCGGGGATCTGGGGTCCGACCGTCGGCGCCCTGGCCGGCGTCCCGATCCCGCTCGTGGCCGTCCAACATCAGCTGGTGTGGACCGATCCGCTACCCGAGCTATGCGGGCGAGACGCGCGAGGTCGTGCACCCGATCCTCCGTCACCAGGACCACGCGATGTACTTCCGTCATCGCGAGGACCACTACGGCGTGGGCAACTACCGCCACGAGCCCATCGTCACGTCGCAGCGCGACATCCGTCGTACCGGCGACGGACCGATGCCGTCGCTGATGCCGTTCACGCCCGGGGACTTCCACGAGGCCGAACGCGAGACCGAGCGGCTGCTGCCCGCACTCGCCGGTCACATGCGGCCCGCGGATCCGGAGCGATCGATCAACGGCATGTTCTCGTTCACCCCGGATGCGGGCTCCATCGTTGGCGAGTCGGCGAAGGTCCGCGGCGTCTGGCTCTGCGAGGCGGTGTGGGTCACGCACGGCGGCGGGATGGGCCAGCAGGTCGCCGAGTGGATGGTGAACGGCGAGCCCGGGTACGACCTGGCCGAGGCGGACGCGAACCGCTTCTACCCGTTCCAGACCACGCCGCCGTACGTCCGGGCCCGCGGCGCGCAGCAGTACCGCGAGGTCTACGACATCCTGCATCCGCTGCAACAGATGACGGCGCCGCGGAAGCTCCGGCTGACGCCCTTCTACGAGCGGCACATGGCGCTCGGCGCGGAGTGCTTCACCGGGGCGGGGTGGGAGCGTCCGCAGTGGTTCGACGCGAACCGCGCCGCTGCTCACCGGGGCCGACTGGGAGCGTCGCGAGGGGTGGACCGCGATGAACTGGTCCCCCGCCGTGGGCGCCGAGCACCTCGCCACGCGCGAGCGGGTCGCCCTCTTCGACATCACGCCGTTCGCGAAGCTCGACGTGGCGGGACCGGATGCGCTCGCGTACCTCGAACGCATCAGCGCCAACCGGATCGACCGGCCCGTCGGCTCGGTCGTGTACACGGCGATGCTCACGCCGTCGGGCGGGATCCGCTGCGACCTGACCGTGGCGCGCAAGGACGAGGACCTCTTCCGGGTCGTGACGGGCGGCGGCTCCGGTCAGCACGACCTGGCGTGGATGCGCTCCCAGATCCGGCGACGGCGAGCGCGTGACGATCACCGAGCGCACCGGCTCGCTGTTCTGCCTGGGGCTGTGGGGTCCGCGGGCGCGCGACGTGCTCGCTGCCGTGACCGACGAGGACGTATCCAACGAGGCGTTCCCGTACCTGACCGCGAAGTACCTGAACGTCGGCGAGGTCGGCCCGGTGTGGGCGCAGCGCATCTCGTACGCGGGGGAGCTCGGATGGGAGCTGTACGGCCAGTTCGCCATGGGCGATCGCGCGTGGGACGTGCTCTGGGACGCCGGTCGCGCGCACGGGATCGTGGCGGCCGGCTCGGGCGCGTTCGACTCGCTCCGACTGGAGAAGGGCTACCGGCTGTGGGGGCAGGACATCCACATCGAGCACGATCCCTTCGAGGCGGGCCTGGGGTTCGCGGTGCGGATGGACAAGGGCGACTTCCAGGGACGTGCGGCGCTGGAGGCGATCCTGGAACGTGGCCACACCCACAGGCTGGCGTGCATGACGTTCGACGACCCCTCGACCGTCGTGATGGGCAAGGAGCCGATCTGGTCCGGCGATCGCGTCGTGAGCTACGTGACGTCGGCGAACTACGGGTACTCCGTGGGTCGCGGGATCGTCTACGGCTACCTGCCGGTGGACCTCGCGTGCGAGGGCACGCCGGTGGAGGTCGAGTACTTCGGCGAACGATACGCGGCGACGGTGGCCGC
The DNA here is from genome assembly GCA_963736335.1 of uncultured Actinomycetes bacterium. Classification (GTDB taxonomy): domain Bacteria; phylum Actinomycetota; class UBA4738; order UBA4738; family HRBIN12; genus JBBQVZ01. The sequence continues at coordinate 1,425,234 of CAVTOC010000006.1, forward strand.
CGACCCGCTCGTCGATCCCAAGGGCGAACGCCTGAAAGCGTGAGGAGCGGAGCGCGATGAGCGACGAAGAGCTGGATCTGTCGGCATTGCCGGACGATGAGCTGACGAAGCAGATGCACGACGACCTGTACGACGGCCTTGCACCACGAGATCGTCGAGGGCACGAACATCCTCCTCGGTCGCGGTTGGTCCGCCGATCGCGTCCTGAACGAGGCGCTCGTCGAGGGCATGCGGATCGTCGGGATCGACTTCCGCGACGGGATCCTGTTCGTGCCCGAAGTGCTGCTCGCCGCGAACGCGATGAAGGCCGGCATGGAGATCCTGCGGCCGCTGCTCGCCGAGACCGGTGCCGAGCGCATGGGCAAGGTCGTGATCGGCACCGTGAAGGGCGACATCCACGACATCGGCAAGAACCTGGTGGCGATGATGCTGGAGGGAGCCGGCTTCGACGTGGTCGACCTGGGCATCAACAACCCGGTCGAGAAGTATCTGGCCGCGCTCGAGGAGCACAAGCCCGACATCCTGGGGATGTCCGCCTTGCTCACCACGACGATGCCCTACATGAAGGTCGTGATCGACACCATGGTCGAACAGGGCATCCGCGACGACTACATCGTCCTGGTCGGCGGCGCGCCATTGAACGAGGAGTTCGGCAAGAGCGGTGGGCGCCGACGCCTACTGCCGCGACGCCGCCGTCGCCTCCGAGACCGCCCAGGCCCTGGTCCTGGCCCGCCGTGCAGCCGCAACTGCTTGACGACGAGGTGACGTTCGACGCTCCGGCGTCGACGGCCCCGGGCGGTCGCGTGCTCGTCGTGGCGTGCGGCGCGATCGCGCGCGAGGTGCTCGCGGTGATCGACCTGAACGGCTGGACGCACGTCACGTTGCAGTGCCTCCCCGGCAAGCTGCACAACACGCCGCGCGAGATCGCGGGCAAGGTCGATGCGAAGCTCACGGCGGCCGAGGCATCCGGCAGCTACGACGCGATGTTCGTGGCGTACGGCGACTGCGGGACCGCCGGGGCGCTGGACGGGGTTGTGACCGCGCACGGCGTCGAGCGGCTCCCCGGCGACCACTGTTACGGCTTCTTCGCCGGGGTCGAGGCGTTCGCCGCGATGCACGAGGACAACCCGTTCACGTTCTACCTGACCGACTTCCTGTGCCGGCACTTCGACCGGTTGGTGGTGCAGGGGTTGAAGCTCGACGTGCACCCGGAGCTTCTGCCGATGTACTTCGGGAACTACCGGCGGGTCGTGTACCTGTCGCAGACCGACGACCCCGCCTTGGTCGAGCGGGGGCGAGCGGCCGCGATGTTCCTCGGCTTGGAGTTCGAGCATCGCCCGAGCGGGTACGGCGACCTCCGGCCGTCGCTCGAGCGGTTCGTGGGGGCGCCGGATGGCCGCTGAGCTGACGGTGATCTGGTGGCGGGACATCCCGGCGCAGGTGGTGGCGCAAGAGCGGCCGGACCGCCGCCCGCGTGCAGCTCACGAGCCGGTTCCAGGAGGCGATCGACATGGCCGCGACGCGCGTTGGCTTGATCGGCACCGACGACTACCTGAACGAATGGCACCGCGAGACGCGGACGTGCGGCGACGACCTGGACGCGGAGGCGGCCCTGGAGGCCGAGCGCCTGGAGGTGTCGTACACCGACGACGCGCTCGACTCGCTCGTCCGCGCCGGCGGGCTGGTTGCGGAGGTCGGCGACCCGATGACCGACACCGTCGTCAGCTCAGCGACACGCGAGGTGGTGATCGGCAGCGGCCGGCCGTTCGTGATCATCGGCGAGCGCATCAACCCGACCGGCCGGAAGAAGCTCGCCGAGGAGATGAAGGCCGGCGACTTCTCGACGGTGATCGTCGACGCCCTGGCCCAGGTCGAGGCCGGGGCGCAGATGCTGGACGTGAACGCCGGCATCCCGCTGGCGGACGAGCCGGCGATCCTGGCCGAGACCGTGCAGCTCGTGCAGTCACTCACCGACGTGCCGCTGTCGATCGACTCGTCGATCGTCGCCGCGCTTGGAGGCGGGGCTCGCGGTGTACCAGGGCAAGCCGCTGGTGAACTCCGTGACCGGCGAGGACGAGCGGCTGGAGCAGGTGCTGCCGCTCGTGGCGAAGTACGGCGCCGCCGTGGTCGCGATCACGAACGACGAGACCGGGATCTCCGAGGACCCGAACGTGCGGTTCGCGGTGGCCGAGAAGATCGTGCATCGCGCGGCCGACCACGGCATCGCGAAGGAGGACATCGTCGTCGACCCGCTGGTGATGCCGATCGGCGCGATGGGCACGGCGGGGCGGCAGGTGTTCGCGCTGGTCCGGCGTCTGCACGACGAGCTCGGCGTGAACTCGACGTGCGGCGCGTCGAACGTGAGCTTCGGTCTGCCCAACCGCAACACGCTGAACGGCGCGTTCCTCACCATGGCGATCGCGTCAGGCATGACGTCGGCGATCACGAGCCCGCTGCACAGCGAGGTGCGCGCCGCGGTCATGGCGGCCGACGTGATGATGGGCAACGACCCGCGACTGCCAGGAGTGGATCGCGCGCTTCCGCGAGCAGCCGGCCGGCGCCGGCGGCGGACGGCGCGGCGGCAGGGCGGGCAGGCGCGGCGCGGGCGCCGACGCCGCCGAGGCGCCACCCGCATCGTGATCGCCGAGGCGGAGGCGCTCGTCGTCTTCACCCCGTCGGGCAAGCGCGGGCGGTTCGCGCAGGGGACCAACCTGCTCGCGGCCGCTCGTTCGCTCGGTGTGGATCTCGACTCGGTGTGCGGCGGCCGCGGGATCTGCGGACGCTGCCAGATCGTCGTGAGCGAGGGCGAGTTCGCGAAGCACGGCATCTCCTCGGGCGCAGACCATCTGACGCCGTTCTCGATCCCGGAGCAGACGTATCGCGACGCGGTCGGGCCTCGCGCCCGAGCGACGTCTCGGGTGCCACGCGTGCGTCGTCGGCGACCTGGTCGTGGACGTGCCCCCGGAGAGCCAGCTGCATCGCCAGGTCGTGCGGAAGGAGGCGGACGCCCACGCGATCGAGGTCGACCCGATCGTGCGCCTGCACTACGTCGAGGTCCGCGAGCCCGACATGGCCGACCCGTCGGGGGACCTGGAGCGGCTGCTCGAGGCGTTGGAGCGCGACTGGTCGCTCACCGGTCTCGACTGCGACGACCACGTGCTGGCGATGTTGCAGCGAACGCTCCGGGCGGGCGACTGGACCGCGACCGTCGCCGTGCACGACGGACGCGACGATCGTCGCCGTCTGGCCGGGCTTCCGCGATCGCGCGCTCGGGGTGGCGTTCGACGTCGGATCGACGACGGTGGCCGGCCAGCTGTGCGACCTGGCGAGCGGGAACGTGCTGGCGGTCGCCGGCGCGATGAACCCCCAGATCCGGTTCGGCGAGGACCTGATGAGCCGCGTGTCCTACGTGATGATGAACCCGGGATCCGAGACCCTGCTCACCGACGCCGCGCGGTCGTGCGTCGACGAGCTGATCGCCGATCTCTGCGTGCAGGTGGACGTGGATCCGACCGACGTCCTGGCGCTCACCGTGGTCGGCAATCCGATCATGCATCACCTCTTCCTGGGTCTGGATCCGACGGAGCTCGGCGGGGCGCCGTTCGCGCTCGCGACCGACGGCGCCGTGCACCGCCGCGCGACGGACCTGAACCTCCGCACCCATCCGGGCGCGCGCGTGTACCTGCTGCCGTGCATCGCCGGGCACGTCGGCGCCGACACCGCAGGCGTGATCCTGTCCGAGGCGCCCTACCAGCAGGAGACCGTCAACCTGATCGTCGACGTCGGGACGAACGCGGAGATCGTCCTGGGCAACCGCGACCGGATGCTCGCCGCGTCGAGCCCCACCGGTCCGGCGTTCGAGGGCGCGCAGATCAGCTGCGGTCAGCGGGCGGCGCCGGGCGCGATCGAACGCGTCCGGATCGACGAGCAGACGCTCGAGCCGCGCTTCACCGTGATCGGGGACGATCGATGGTCGGACGAACCCGGGTTCGACGCGTCGAAGGTCACCGGGGTGTGCGGCTCGGGGATCATCGAGGTGATCGCGGAGATGTTCCTGGCCGGCATCCTGACCACCGATGGCGTCATCGACGGCGCGCTGGCGGCCCGAACGCCGCGGGTCGTCCCCGACGGGCGCACGTTCTCCTACGTGCTGCACGACGGCGAGCCACGCCTGGTCATCACGCAGAACGACGTGCGGCAGATCCAGCTCGCGAAGGCCGCGCTGTACGCCGGGTGCCGGCTCCTGATGGACCACCTGGGCATCGAGACCGTCGATCGCATCCGCCTGGCCGGCGCGTTCGGCGCGCACATCGATCCCGTGCACGCGTTGATCCTGGGGCTGGTGCCCGACTGCGACCCGGAGCACGTGACGTCCGCCGGCAACGCGGCGGGCACCGGGGCGCGGATCGCCCTGTTGAACCGCGCCGCCCGCGCCGAGATCGAGGACGTCGTCCGCCGGGTCGAGAAGATCGAGACCGCGATCGAGCCTCGCTTCCAGGAGCACTTCGTCGGAGCGATGGGCATCCCGCACACGACCGAGCCGTCGACGCGACTGTCCATGGTCGTGCCCCTGCCCGCACCGAGAGCGTCGGGCGGTGCGACCGGCGACGAGCGCCGCCGTCGCCGGCGCGAGCCGGCGCGCGCGAGCGACACGAACGAGAGGAGCACGCCATGAGCGACACGGACCAGACGGAGACGTCCCCGGCGGACGCGCCGAGGAGGCGAACCGGAGGCCGCGCCGGTCGCCAGGCCGCGCGGGCGCGCCTCCGCGCCCGACCGCATCCCGTACATCACTCGGACGCTCCCGCCGTTCGAGGTGCTCACCGAGGAAGGGCTCGAGATCATCGAGCGAGAACGCCGACACGATCCTGGAGCAGGTCGGGATCGACTTCCGCGACGCCCCCGATGCCCATGCCTTGTTCAGGGAGGCGGGCGCCGAGGTGGACGGCGAGCGCGTGCGCTTCCCGCGCGGGATGTGCCGGGAGCTGATCCAGGCGACGGCGCCCGAGCGGTTCACGCAGTACGCGCGCAACCCGGCGAACAACGTGGAGATCGGCGGCATGCACACCGTGCTCGCGCCGGCGTACGGCTCGCCGTTCGTCCGCGACCTGGACGGCGGTCGCCGCTACGGCACGATCGAGGACTTCCGGAACTTCGTGAAGCTCGCGTACCTGGCGCCGTACCTGCATCACTCCGGCGGCACCGTGTGCGAGCCGGTCGACCTCCCGGTCAACAAGCGGCACTACGACATGGTCTACGCGCACATGCGGTACTCGGACAAGCCGTTCATGGGCTCCGTGACGCACCCGCAGCGCGCGCAGGACACGGTGGACATGGCGCGGATCCTGTTCGGCGAGGGCTACCTGGAGGACCACCCGGTGATCATGAGCCTGATCAACGCGAACTCCCCGCTGGTGTGGGACTCCACGATGCTCGGGGCCGCGCGCGCGTACGCCGAGGCGAACCAGGCCGTGATCATGACGCCGTTCATCCTCGCCGGCGCGATGAGCCCGGCGACCGTCGCCGGCGCCGCCGCGCAGACGCTCGCCGAGTCGATGGCCGGCATGACGTACGTGCAGCTCGTGCGGCCCGGCGCGCCGGTCGTCTTCGGGTCGTTCGCGTCGTCCATGTCGATGCAGTCGGGCGCGCCGACGTTCGGCACGCCGGAGCCGGCGCTCGTCCTGTACGCGCTGGCGGCGTGTGCGCGCCGGCTGCGCGTGCCGTTCCGCAGCGGTGGGTCGCTCTGCGGTTCCAAGATCCCCGACGCCCAGGCGGCGTACGAGTCGGCGAACACGTTGCAGCCCACCGTGCTCGGCGGCGTGAACTTCGTGCTCCACGCCGCGGGGTGGCTCGAGGGCGGGCTGACCATGGGGTACGAGAAGTTCGTGATGGACCTGGATCAGTGCGGGATGATGCATGCGTTCGCCAAGGGCGTGGACCTGTCGCCCAACGGGCAGGCGCTCGAGCCGATCATCGAGAACGGGCCCGGCCAGCACTTCCTGGGGACGGCGCACACCCTGGCGAACTTCGAAACCGCTTTCTTCCGGTCGTCGATCGCCGATAACAACAGCTACGAGCAGTGGGAAGCCGAGGGGTCGCTGGACGCGGCTCACCGGGCGAACCCGATCTGGAAGAAGATGCTGGCCGAGTACGAGCCGCCTCCGATCAACGAGACGGTCGACGAAGAGCTGCGGGAATGGATCGAGCGCAAGAAGGCGTCGTTCCCCGACTCGAACGTGTGAGGAGCGTGCACATGGGACGCAAGGACGCGGAGGCGATCACGGCCGAGGTGGCCGCCGTCCTTCGTGACCTCGTCTCGACGGCGAAGTTCGAGCTGATCCCGTTGTCGAATGCGTTCGATCGCGCGGCGTCGCTTCCGCCCGGCGCCACCGTCACCGTCACCGCGTCCCCGAGCCACGGGATCGAGGCGACGTTCGATCTGGCGGAGGACGTGGCCGCGCTCGGTCACGACGTGACCCCGCATCTCTCCGCGCACATGATCCGAGGGCGCGAGCACCTGCAGGACCTGCTGCACCGAGCCCGCGACACGGGCCTGCGGAGCGCCTTCGTCGTCGGGGGCGACGCGAAGGACCGCGGGGAGTTCCACGACGGCCTGTCGCTCCTGCGCGCGATGGACGACGCTCGGCCATCCGTTCCTGCAGATCGGCGTGCCCGCGTACCCGGAAGGTCACCCCGACATCGCAGACGACGTACTGCATCGAGGCGCTCATGGAGAAGCAGCGATACGCCTCCTACATGGCGACGCAGATGTGCTTCAACCCGGACGCCATCACGAGCTGGATCCCGCGCCTGCGCGACGCAAGGCGTCTCGTTGCCGGTCCACCTGGGCGTGCCGGGCGTCGCCGAGATCACGAAGCTGATGCGGGTCGCGGCGCGGATCGGCGTCGCCGACTCCGCCCGCTACCTGAAGAAGAACCGGAAGATCGTGGGCCGCCTGCTCTCTCCGGGGAGCTTCGGTCCCGACGCGCTCCTCGAGGGGCTGGGGTCGGCCGTCGCCGATCCGGCCGTCGCGATCCAGCGTCTGCACGTGTTCACGTTCAACGAGGTGGGCGCGACCGTGGCGTGGCAGCAGCGCATGCTCGCGGAGCTCGGCGAGGTGGCCTGAGCTTGCGCGACTGGTCCGGGCGGACTAGCTACGACGACGCGTCGATCAACCAGTCGACCAGGTAGTCGGCGAACGACGGCCGGACCAGGATCCCCGTCGTGTCCGGTCGCTCGTGCAGGATCACCTGGGCGCGAGCGAGCATGGTCTGCGCGCACATCCCCGGTCGCCACGATCGCGGGTGCAGGTCGAGCGCGCAGCCCTTCGACAGCACCTCCTTCGCCCGCGCCCCGGACAGCTCGAGCGCGACGCGGTTGGCCGAGACGTCGACGACCGACCGGTGGATGCCATCGAGGGAGGTGTCGAGCTCGGCGACGATCGCGGGGGCGGCGCCGGGCGGTCCGAGGACGAGCCATTCGTCGGGACCGAGCCACAGGGCCGCACGGGGGCCGTCCTCCCATGCCGTGTTCGGCGTCGTCGGAAGCGGATACGGCGCCCGTCCGGTGAGCGCGGCGTCGAGCCTCACGTCGACCTGCGCGACGAACGGCACGTGCTCGAGGATCACGTCGCCGCCGGTTCGCACGCCGACGGATGCCAGGTCGTCCAGCCGGTGCGCGAGCGGGCTTCGCGCTCGTTCGTCAACCGTCACGGCGCGCTCCCTCCGGCGTCGTAGAAGACCGGTGCGGTGACCACGGCGGCGATCGTTCCCTCGGGCATAGGCGCGTACACGGTCTCGCCGGCCCGCTCGTCCCCCCGCTCCAGCATCGCGAGCGCGAACGTGCGGCCCAGGATCGCGCTGCGGTAGCTCGACGTGACATGGCCCACCATGGGCATCGGGATACGGCCGGTGTCCTCGACGACCAGCTGCGCGCCCTCGGGGATCAGCGCCCGCGGGTCGACCGGCAGCAGTCCGACGAGCTGCTTGCGGTCGGGCCGCGTCGTGTCGGTCCGACGGAACGACCGGCGGCCGAGGAAGTCCGAGTCGTCCTTCCGCACGATCCACGACATCCCGAGGTCGTGCGGCGTGACCGTGCCGTCGGTGTCCTGCCCGATGATCGGGAAGCCCTTCTCCGCGCGCAGCACGTGCATCGCCTCGGTGCCGTACGGCGTGATGCCGAACGGTTCGCCGGCCGACATGACCGCCTCCCACATCGCGAGGCCGTGCCAGCCGGCCACGTTCAGCTCGTACGCCAGCTCGCCGCTGAAGCTCACGCGGGCGACGCGGGTCGGCAGGCCGGCAACCTCCCCGTCGCGGAACGTCATGAACGGGAACGCGTCGGCCGACGGGTCGATGTCGGTGCCGAGCGCGGCCAGGACGTCCCGCGCGCGCGGGCCGTTCACGGCGATCGTCGCCCACTGCTCCGTGACGCTCGTGCAGTACACGCGCAGGTCCGGCCATTCCGTCTGGAGCCACTCCTCGAAGTGGTCCAGGACCTTCGCGGCGCCGCCGGTCGTCGTGGTCACGAAGAACCGGTCGTCGGCCACGCGCATCACCACGCCGTCGTCGAACGCCATGCCGTCCACGCCGCACATCAGGCCGTAGCGGATCGACCCGACATGGAGCGTCGACATCCGGTTCGTGTACATCCGGTCCAGGAAGGCGCCCGCGTCGGGACCGGTGACGTCGATCTTGCCGAGCGTCGACGCGTCCATCACGCCCACGCCGGTCCGGACGGCCAGCCCTTCGCGGAGCACCGCGGTCTCCATCGACTCCTGGGCGTCGGCCGGGAAGTACCACGGCCGCTTCCACTGACCGACGTTCTCGAACACCGCCCCGCGCTCGACGTGCCAGCCGTGGATCGGCGTCACGCGCACCGGATCGAACAGGTGACCGCGGTCGGTGCCGGCGAGCGCCGCGAACGACACCGGGAGGTACGGCGGTCGCGCGTTCGTCGGGCCTTGCGCGCCGGGTCCGGCGCCGAGCGCCTGATTCACGATCGCGGCGGTCAGCACGCCAGATGTCCGCCCTTGGTCCACCGCCGTGCCGATGTACGTCGCCCGCTTGATGTGCTCGACCGACCGGAGGTCGCGCTCCACCGCGTCGAGCACGTCGGCGACCGTCTGGTCGCGCTGGAAGTCCACGTAGTGCCGCGAGTAGTCCTCGGCAGGCACGAACCAGCACGCATCGGACGTGGGGACCTCGCCGGCGGCCGCGCCGACGACCGAGAGCCACCCGGGACCGTTCCCGTCCGGGACGAAACACGCGCGCGCATCGTCGTACGTCAAGCCGCCGCCGATCGCCCGCCAGAGCTGCACCACCGGGTTCCATCCACCGGACACGAGCAACAGGTCGGCGTCGATGGTCTCGCGTTCTCCGCCCGGGCCGAGCAGATGGACCGAGGAGAGATGCGGATCGCCGTCGGTCCCCGCGACCGCCCAGCCGTTCCGAACGTCGATCCCCGCACCGCGGGCCGCGTCCGAGGCAGATCCTCCGGGTCCCGTGTCGACGACGGCCGCGATCTCGACGCCCGCCTCGCGGAGCGCGAACGCCGCGTCGTGGCCCGCGTGGTTCGTCGTGAAGACGACCGCGCGATCGCCCGGCAGGACGCCGAACCGGTCGAGGTACATCCCCGCGGACGAGGCGAGCATCACGCCGGGCCGGTCGTTATCCGCGAACGCGATGGGCCGCTCGTGCGCACCCGTCGCGAGGACCACGTTCCTCGCGCGCACGTGCCAGACGCGCTCGACCGGTCGCGTGCGCTCGTGGACGACCACGTAGCCGTCGTCGTATACACCGAGCGCGGTCGCGGACGGCAGGAGCTCGACGTCCGGCGCGAGCTCGCCGGCCGTCGGTCCGCTCGCCTCGACGAGCATCACGCGGTCACCGCGCGACGCGGCGCTGTTCGCCTCGGCCACGCCCGCCGAGCCGCCCCCGATGACCAGCGTCTCGACGTGCGCGTGCCGTCGCTCGCACCGGATGGCAGGCGTATCTCCGGCAGGCAGCCGCCCCACACCCGGCACGCCGCGCGCGACCAGACCCTCCACGAGGTCTACGGTCGTGGCAGCAACGACCGGATCGGCGAACGGTGCGTCGATCCCCACGAACGCGCATGGCTCTTCGGCGCCGGCCGAGTACACCCCCCTCGGCCGGCCGTGGATCGGGGACCGGCAGACGACGTCGACGCCGTTCGCCAGCAACGCCGACGCCAGCGTGTCGCCCTCGAACCCGGTCAGGTCGCGTCCGTCGAACGTGAACGGCACGACCGTCGAGCGGTCGATCGCGGAGCCGCGATCTTCCAGCCGTCTCACGCCGGCGGCCCCGCCCGGAACTCGTCCGTCGACGTGTCGCGCACCACGTCGAACCACCGCCGGCACCCGGCGGCGTGCATCCACCGTTCGGCGAACTCGCCTTTCGGGTTGTCGCGCATGAAGAGGTACTCGGCCCACTCCTCGTCGCCGAGCGCATCCGGATCGGCCGGATACGCGACACCCGCCTGACCGCCGTAGCGGAACTCGATCCTCGTCGCGCGGCCCGCACCACGGGCAGGGGACCAACAGCACGCTCAGGCCGCCCCGTCGTGTGACGCGTCGAACGCCTTGACCGCGCGCTTCAGCGCCGTCATGCGCCACGCCTCCGTCAGCAGCTCGCGGACCTCCTGCGTGTCGGCCGCGCGCACGACCACGCCGACCCATCCGTGCACGCCCACGTACTCCGGGTAGTAGAACGTGTCCGGATCGGACGCGATCAGCGCGGTCTGCTCTTCCTTCGACGCCTTGATGCTGCCGCGCTTCCCGTCGCCCCCCATCATCGCGAAGATCTTGTCGCGCACGCGGAACGTCGCCTCGCCCCAGGTCTCGCGCTCCTCCGCGCCGGGGAGGGAGAGCGCGATCTTCCTGAACGTGTCCGCGCGCATCAGTGCGCCACCGCGGCGGCGCCGTGCTCGTCGATCAGCGCGCCGGTCGTGAACCGTTCCAGCGCATACGGGTTCGGCGAGAGGGTGCGGCTGGCCGTTCGCGATCGTGTCCGCGTAGACCCAGCCGGACCCCGGCGTCGCCTTGAATCCCCCGGTGCCCCAGCCGCAGTTGAGGAACAGTCCGTCGATCGGCGTGGTGCCGACGATCGGCGACGCATCGGGACACACGTCGACGATGCCGCCCCACGTCCGCAGCAGCCGTGCGTTCGCGAAGATCGGGAACAGCTCGATCGCGGCCGCCATCTGGTGCTCGATGACGTGGAACGCCCCGCGCTGCGCGTAGGAGTTGTGTGCGTCGATGCCGGCGCCCATCACGAGCTCGCCCTTGTCGGCCTGCGAGACGTACACGTGGACGGCGTTCGACATCACGACGCAGCCGAGGACCGGCTCGAGCAGGACCGACACCAGCGCCTGCAGCGGATGGCTCTGCAGCGGCAGGCGCAGGCCGACCATCGACGCGAGCACCGACGTGTGGCCGGCCGCCGCCAGCGCCACCTTGTTCGCGCGGATGGTGCCGCGCGTGGTCTCGACCCCCTCGACCCGGCCGCCGTCGCCGCGGAGGAACCCCGTCACCTCCGCGTGCTCCACGATGTCGACGCCGAGCCGGTCGGCGCCTCGCGCGAACGCCCACGCGACCTTGTCGTGGCGCGCGACGCCGCCTCGTCGCTGGAGCGTCCCGCCCAGCACCGGGTATCGGACGTCGGGAGACACGTTCACGATCGGGCAGAACTCCTTCACCTGCGCGGGGTCGAGCCATTCGGCGTCGACGCCGTTCAGGCGGTTCGCGTTCAGACGGCGCATCGACGTCCGCACGTCGCCCAGGTCGTGCGCCAGGTTGAGGACGCCTCGCTGGCTGAACTGGATGTCGAAGTCGAGCGTCTCCTCCAGCCCTTCCCACAGCTTCAGCGAGTGCTCGTAGATCGCGGCGCTCTCGTCCCACAGGTAGTTGGAGCGGATGACCGTGGTGTTGCGGGCCATGTTGCCGCCGCCCAGCCAGCCCTTCTCGACGACCGCGACGTCGGTGATGCCGTGGTTCTCCGCGAGGTAGTACGCGGTCGCCAGGCCGTGACCGCCCGCCTCCGACGACGACGACCTCGTAGTGCGGCTTGGGCTCCGCCGCTCGCCAGTACCGCGCAGGTTCCGCCTTCATCCGTCCGCCTTGACAGCCGCCGAGGCGTAAGCATACGGTCCTGCGACGTTGCACTGAGCGGAAGGCGTTGCGACATGCGAGACGAAAGTGCGGCCAATCTGCAGTCGGTCGCGCGGGCGATACGCGCGCTGGAGCTGATCGCCGAGGCAGGCGCGCTCGGCGTGACCGAGCTCGGCCGGCTGCTGGACGTGCACAAGGCCACCGCATCCCGCTTGATCGCCACCCTCGCCGAACGAGGACTCGTCGAACGCGACCCGGTGACCGAGAAGTACCGCCTGGGGTTCGGCCTCATCCGTCTCGCCGGCGCGGCGATGGCCGGCCTCGACCTCGTCCGGACCGGGCATCCGATCCTCGAGGACCTGGCCGAGCGCACGCGCGAGACGGTGAACCTCGGCGTGCTCTCCGGCGACGGCGTCGTCTACGTCGACCAGATCTCGGGCACGCGCGCGATCGTGAGCGTGAGCTGGGTCGGGCGCAGCACGCCGCTGCATTGCACCTCGAACGGGAAGGTGTTGCTGGCGAACATGCCGGAGACCGAGCGCGATCGCCTCCTGGCGCGCCCGCTCGAGCGGCTCACGCCCCACACGATCGTCGACCCGGCGACGCTCGTCGCCCAGCTCGGCGAGATCCGCATCCGCGGCTACGCGCAGACGCTCGAGGAGCTGGAGGAGGGATTGAACGCGGTGGCGGCGCCGGTGCGCGGTTCTGACGGCGACGTCGTGGCGGCGCTCTCGGTCTCGGGACCGGCGTTCCGCATGCGGGCGGTCGACCTGCCGCGGATCGCCCGTCTCACCATGGAGGCGGCGAGCGCCGTGTCGCGCCGGCTGGGATACGTGGAACGCGGCAGGTCCGCGGCCGGCTGAGGTCCCGGCGTTACCGGGTCGTCCCGGTGACCGCATAGGCTCAGCGTCTCGGCCGCGAAGGAGGGGGAGCGGATGTCGATCGCGTGGGATACGAACCGCCGCCCGGCGGCGACCTTGCTCGACGCGATCGGCCGGACGCCGCTCATCCACCTCCGCCGGATCGGCCCCGACGGGCTTGAGCTGCTGGCGAAGGTCGAGTGGTACGGGCCGACCGGATCCGTGAAGGACCGGATCTACGCGCACATGCTCGCGAAGGCGGAGGAGCGCGGCGATCTCCGGCCGGGCATGACGATCATGGAGTGCACGACCGGCAACGCCGGCATCGCGTGCGCCGCCGTTGCGGCCATCAAGGGGTACGCCTGCGTGATCGTGATGCCCGAGGGCATGAGCGAGGAGCGCAAGACCATGATCCGTGGGTACGGGGCGGAGCTCGTGTTGACCCCGGGCGCCGGGACCGACATCGACCTGGCGATGGAGACGATGCGGAAGATGGTCGAGGCCGAGCCGGATCGGTACTTCGTGCCGGCGGAGTTCGAGAACGCGGACAACCCCCAGGCGCAGATGGCGTCCGGCGAGGAGATCTGGGAGCAGACGGGAGGCGAGCTGGACGCCGTCGTCGCGGCGCAGGGAACCGGTGGCTGGATCAGCGGCGTCGCGCGCGCCCTTAAGGACCACGACCCCGCGATCCGCGTCTACGCCGTCGAACCGGCCGAGTGTCCGTTGATCTCCGAACAACGGTGGGGAACGCACGGCGTCCCCGGGATCGGCGACGGGATCATCCCGCCCAACCTCGATCTCGCGCTCATGGACGGCATCGTGACGGCGTCGACCACCGAGGCGCTCGACATGGCGGCTCGGCTCGCCCGCGAAGAAGGACTCCTCTGCGGACCGTCGTCCGGCATCAACGTCGTCGCGGCGTTGAAGGTGGCCGGCACGCATCCGGAGTTCCACCGGATCGTGACCGTGATCGCCGACACGGGTCAGCGATACCTGTCCGGTGAGCTGTTCGGCGAACGCGCCGACATCGAGGAACCCGACCGCGATCACGAGATCGACGCGGAGACGCTCGCGCGCCTGGCCGCCCACCGGGGACGTCTGGAGTTCCTGGGATGAGGGCGCGATGACGTCGTACCCGTTGTCGGCAGAGGATCGCGAGATCCAGTCGCGCGCGCGGCGGTTCATCGACGACGAACTGATCCCGTGGGAGGTGCACGCCGAGGAGCACGAGGGCCTGATCCCCGAGGACGCGAGGGAGCGACATCACCGTCTGGCGATCGAGCTCGGGCTCTTCGCGATGAACATGCCCACGGAGCTCGGCGGCACCGGCATGACCATGCTCCAGCAGACGCTCGTTTCCGAGCAGCTCGGCCGCGTGACCAACGCGCTGGGGTGGTGCGTCCACACGCCGCCGGCGTGGGCGCCCGCCGTCGTGACTCCCGAGCAGCTCGAACGGTGGATCGTCCCGACGATCCGCGGCGAGCGGCACGAGTGCTACGCCATCACCGAGGAGGGCGCGGGCTCGGACGTCGATGCGATCGCGGCCACGGTCCGCCGGGACGGCGACGAGTACGTGCTGAACGGCACGAAGATGCACGTCACGTCGTTCAACAGCGCGAACTACTGTTTCTTCCAGGGCAAGATCGTCGACGGCGACCATGCCGGCGAGCACGCGATGCTCTTCGTGGACCACGACACGCCGGGCGTCCGCGTGGTGCGGGTGCCGCGCTATTCCCATACGTACGCGGATCAGCATCCGATCGTGGCGTTCGAGGATGTGCGGGTCCCCGTGTCGAACCTGGTGGGCCGCGAAGGGGACGGGCTCGCGTTCACGTACGAGTGGTTCCGGTACGAGCGGCTGATGATCGCCGCGCGATGCTGCGGCGCCGCCGAACGCCTGATCGAGGAGGCGACGGCGTTCGCCAAGGAGCGGGTGCAGTTCGGCCGGCCGATCATCGAGAACCAGGCGATCGCGCACATGCTCGCCGACTCGCTGACCGAGCTCTGGGCGGCGCGGCTCATGACGTACCGGCTCGCCGAGAACATCGACGCCGGCCAGGACGTGAAGCTGCAGCACACGCAGTGCTCCATGGCTAAGCTCTTCGCGAGCGAGATGGCGGGGCGCGTGGCGGATCGGGCGGTCCAGATCTTCGGCGGTCGCGGGTACATGCGCGAGAACGTCGCGGAGCGCTTCTACCGAGAGCTCCGCGTCGACCGGATCTGGGAAGGGACGTCCGAGATCCAACGCAACATCGTGGCCGATCAGCTCGCGAAACGGGGCGTCCTCGGCCTGTTGGGCTGACCCTCCGCGTACTGAGTTGCTCGCGCCTCGCCGCCGCCGTCGGCCGATGCGCGGAAGCGGTACGATGATTGCCCACCACGGAGATGGCCTCCCGACCGCCCCCTGTGCGGGAAGGCGCGTCCGGATCATGCGACCGGGGTCTTGAGGGAAGCGGCCGCGACGCGGCGTGTACGTCACGTCGAGCGCGGGTATGCCGCCGGACCAGGACAGATGGTCGCAGGATCGGAACCGGCCGGTCATCGCCCGTTCACGTATGGATGAGACCGTGGACGAAGGAACGACGAAGGAGCGAGACATGGATCCGCTCGGCATCTGCTTCGTGGGCACCTATCCGCCGACCCACTGCGGCCTGGCCACCTTCGGATCGAACCTTCGCAACGCGATGGAGCCCTCGAGCAGCGGCGTGATCCGGGTGCTCGAGGAGCCCGAACCTCCGAACCAGCCCGAGGTGGTCGCCGAGTGGTATTGGGGCGACCGTGTCGCTCGCAACGCCGCCCTCGCGGAGATGAACGCCTACGACGTCGCGATCCTTCAACACGAGTACGGGATCTACGGCGGAGAGGACGGGGAGGACGTCGTCGGATTCGTCCGCGCGTCGCCGATCCCCGTCATCGTCGTGCTGCATACCGTGCTCTCCGAACCCTCACCGCATCAGCGCTTGGTGCTGGAGGAGCTCATGGAGGCCGCGGACGTCCTGGTCACCATGACGGACGCAGCCCGTCGCCGGCTCATCGCCGTCCACGACGTCTCGCCCGACCACGTCGCCGTCATCTCGCACGGTGCCCCGCCCAACATCGAGGGCCCGCGCATCATCCATCGCGCCGAACCGGTCGTCCTCACCTGGGGATTGATCGGGCCGGGCAAGGGGCTGGAGTACGGCGTCGAGTCGATGGCGTACCTGAGCGACCTCGACCCCGCGCCCGTGTACGTGATCGCCGGACAGACCCACCCCAAGGTGCTCCTCCGGCAGGGCGAGCGCTACCGCGAGGGGCTGCGCCGGCTCGCCGCTGAGCAGGGGATCACGGATCGGGTGGTGTTCGAGGATCGATACCTCGACACGCCGTCCCTCCGTTCGTTGATCCGGAGCGCCGACGTGGTGCTCCTGCCGTACGAGTCGCGCGAGCAGATCAGCTCCGGTGTCCTGGTCGAGGCTATCGCGGCGGGCAAACCCGTCGTCGCGACGGCGTTCCCCCACGCGATCGAGCAACTGGTGACCGCATGCGGGATCGTCGTCCCCCACGAGGATCCCGAATCGATCTCGAAGGCGCTCCGGCGTCTGCTGACGGACGACGCCTTGGCGGGGTCGATGCGCGGCCAGGCCGAGCGCGAGGCCGAACGCCTGGCATGGCCGGCGATCGGTTCGGAGTACCTCCGGCTGGCACAACGGGTGTTGGCGGAGCGGGAAGCCGCGGCATGACGCCGCCGGAGCCGACGCTCCGACACCTGCACCGCATGACCGACGACACCAGCCTGTTCGAGCACGCGATCGGGGCATTGCCCCATCGCTCGCTCGGCTACTGCACGGACGATGCCGGACGCGGCCTCGCGGTCGCGGTCCGATCGCTCGAACCGGGTGCGGACGAGATGGCGGAGCGGTGGCTCTCGTTCCTCGTCCAGGCCCACGAGGGTAAGGACGGGTTCCGGCTGCGGATGGGGTTCGACAGGCGATGGACGGACGATCCGCCCTCCGACGACGCATCCGGACGCGCGATCTTCGGTATCGGTGTTGCCGCTGCGATGGCTCCGTGGTCGCACGTTCGCCGTGAGGCACGGCGTCTCTTCGAGCGGGTCTCCGGGTTCCGCTCAGACCATCCCCGGGCGATCGCGCATGCCGTGGTCGGCGCGGCGGAGCTCTTGGCGGCGGACGAGCGATGCCTGTCGGCTCGATCGTTGGTCGAGGACGGGCTGGCGTCGCTCCCCCGCGGGACGGACGACGAGCGCTGGCCCTGGCCGGAGCCGCGACTGGCGTACGGCAATGCCCTGCTGCCCGAGGCCCTCATCGCCGCTGGCCACGCCCTGGACGACGGCGTCGCGCTCGACGAGGGGTTGCGGCTCCTGCGCTGGCTGGTGGACGAGGAGACCTCGGACGGGCACCTGAGCGTCACGCCCGCGGCCGGCCGGGCACCCGGCGACGTCCGCCCGGGGTTCGACCAGCAGCCGATCGAGGCGGGCCAGCTCGCGGACGCGTGCGCACGAGCGTTCGCCGTCACCGGGGACCACGAGTGGCTCGACCCGCTCAGACTCTGCGCGGGTTGGTTCGAGGGCTCGAACGACGTCGGGTTCCCGATGTTCGATCGGGAGACGGGCGGCGCCTTCGATGGTCTCGAGCCCGCGGGAGTGAATGAGAACCAAGGTGCCGAGTCGACGATCGCCTTGGTCGCCACGCTCCAACACGCCGCGAGGTTCTCGGAGTTGATCGTTCCCCGTCAGCGGGCCGCGCGGAGCGCGGCCAGCAGCTGATCCTCCGGGACGGTCGCCGCACCGACGCACCGGTCCGCCGCTCCATACGTCAGGTAGATCACGCCGTCCTCGCGCCGATGGGCTCCCTGCACGAACACCACGTTGTCGACGTCGCCGGCGCGCTCCCACGGGAGCTCGGGCTCGAGCAGCGGATCGGGGAGCTTCGCGATGGCATGACCCGTCGCCGCATCCAGCAGCGCGACGTTCACGGTGTACGACCCATCTCCGCGCCGCTCGTGGAAGAACAGGAGCAGTCCGTCCGCGGTCGGGATGGGTGGCGCCCCGGCCCCCACGCTCATCGCACCCGGGCTGGGGGACAGGATCGTGTGACGGTCGAGGTGCTCGAGGTGGTCGTTCCAGTACGCGGCGTCGTCGTGCCACATCGCATCGAGCGATTCGAAGACCGCCAGCTGGATGTTCGGGTGGATCCGGTGCATGAGCGCGACCCGACCGTCCGTCAGGTTGAACACCACCGCGTCCTTGTTGCCGATGTGCTCGGGGCCGATCACGCGGCCGCTGTCCCCGTCCAGCTGGAACCGTCCGTCCTCGAAGTTCAGCCGATGCACGCCGATCCTCCACGGCAGGCCGGTCCACGCCGGGGGCAGGTTCGTGTAGGTCATCACGACCTTCGCGTCGCCGTTGCTGCGAACGACCTGGACCCGTGGATCTTCGAACACGTGGTCGCCGTCGGTCCCCGAGGTCGCCAGGACGTAGCCGAACGAGTAGTTGATGCCGTCGCTCGATGTGAACACCAGGATGTCCGAGACGTAGTCCAGGAACTTCGGTCCCTCGCCCGGATTCGGGTGATATCCATCGCGCACGCCCCGGGCGAACAGGTGATAGATGCCATCCTGGACCAGGAGGCCGGCGTTGAAGATCGGGTCGTAGCCGGGGACCGCGCGTGCTTCGACGACCGGCCTATGGGAAAGTCGGGTGGCGAGCGGCGAGAAGATCTCTGGTTGCTGCATACCAGCGCGGGAGGATACCCGAGACGGCGAGTATCACCCCTATCTCTTCCATCGGGGCGGAAGGGCGCGGGATTGAGTCGGGAGGGAGGTTCGGATGGTGCACGAGGTCGACCCCCGAGAGTTGTTCTCGCGGTACGAAGGGAACCCCATCATCAAGGCGTCTGCGTTCCCCAAGATGGTGAATGCCGCATTCAACCCCGCAGCCGTGATGTTCGAGGGCCAGACGCTCTTGCTGATGCGAGTGGAGGATCGCAGCGGGCTCTCCCGGCTGGTCGTGGCGACGAGCGACGATGGGTTCACGGACTGGGAGGTCGACGTGGACCGGGCGATCGTGCCGGATCTGGACTGCTTCGAGGAGCAGTGGGGCGTCGAGGACCCTCGGATCACGCGCGACGACGACGGCGGATACCTCATCGTGTACACCGGCTATTCGCCCGGCGGGCCCCTGGTATGCCTCGCGACCACGAACGACTTCCGAACATTCACGAAACGCGGGGTGATCCAGTCCCCCGAGGACAAGGACGCGGCGCTCCTCCCGCGGAAGTTCGGCGGTCGATGGGGGCTGATCCATCGACCGGCGTCCCGGGGCGCCGGACACGGCGCCCATATCTGGATGTCCTGGAGCCCCGATCTGCGACATTGGGGGGACTCGCAGATCCTGCTCCCCGCTCGCAGGGGCGCGTGGTGGGACGCGGAGAAGATCGGGCTCGGGCCTCCGCCGCTCCTCACCGATCAGGGGTGGCTCGTGTGCTATCACGGCGTGCGCGTGACGGTGTCCGGCTCGATCTACCGGCTCGGGCTGGCGCTCCTCGACCGCGGCGACCCGACCATCGTTATCGCACGGGGCAACGAGTGGGTCTTCGGGCCACACACGATCTACGAGCGATCGGGCGACGTTCCCGACGTCGTGTTCCCGTGCGGCTGGATCCTCGACGACGACGGCGACACGGTGCGGATGTACTACGGGGCCGCGGACAGCGTCGTCTGCGTCGCGACCGCCAGCGTCCACGACCTCCTCGAGCACCTGGCGAACCACCCGGCGATCAAGGGGTCGGAGGTGCCACGGCTCGACTTCGCCTCCGAGTGAGCGCTCACGCCCTCGGCTACCATGGCCGCCTGCACGAACAGCGTCCCTCGGATGGGAGTGAGAGCGATGGAGCGGATCGGTCACTACATCGGCGGGAAGGTCGTCCTCGGGGAGTCCGGCCGCACCGGACCCGTGTTCGACCCCGCGACCGGGGTCCAGACGCACGAGGTCGACCTCGCGAGCGCCCAGGAGGTCGATCACGCGGTCCAGGCCGCCGCCGAGGCGTTCCCCGCCTGGCGGGCCACGTCGCTCGCGAAGCGTTCCGAGATCATGTTCGGTCTCCGCGAGCTCGTCGATCTGCACCGCGCCGACATCGCGAAGATCCTCACGGCACAGCACGGCAAGGTGCTGTCCGACGCCATGGGCGAGGTCGCACGCGGCCTGGAGAACATCGAGTTCTCCTGCGGCGTGCCCAACCTGCTGAAGGGCGGATTCAGCGAACAGGTCTCGACCGGCGTCGACGTGTACTCGATCCGCCAGCCGCTGGGCGTGGTCGCGGGGATCACGCCGTTCAACTTCCCGGCCATGGTGCCCATGTGGATGTTCGCCAACGCCATCGCGTGCGGCAACACGTTCGTGCTGAAGCCGTCGGAGAAGGATCCGGGCGCGTCGTTGTACATCGCCGAACTGCTGAACGAGGCCGGGCTTCCCGACGGCGTCTTCAACGTCGTCCAGGGCGACAAGGTGGCGGTCGACGCGATCCTGGAGCACCCGACGATCGCGGCGGTGAGCTTCGTCGGCTCCACACCGATCGCGCGCTACATCTACGAGACCGGGACGCGCAACGGCAAGCGGGTCCAGGCGCTCGGCGGGGCGAAGAACCATATGGTCGTCCTGCCGGACGCCGACGTGGACATGGCAGCCGACGCCGCGGTCTCCGCGGGCTACGGCTCGGCCGGTGAGCGGTGCATGGCCATCTCGGTGATCGTCGCGGTCGGCGACGTCGCCGACCCGCTGGTCGCGGCGATCCAGGAACGCCTCCCCAAGGTGAAGGTCGGACCGGGCAACGACCCGGAGTCCGAGATGGGCCCGCTCGTGACGCGCGAGCACCGCGACAAGGTGGCGGGCTACCTGGACGCCGCCCGCGAACAGGGAGCGACCGTCGTGTCGGACGGCCGCGACGCCCCCTCGTTCGGCGGCGACGGCTTCTTCCTCGGCGTATCGCTGATCGACGACGTCCGCCCGGAGATGAGCTGCTACACGGACGAGATCTTCGGGCCGGTGCTCTCGGTCGTCCGCGCCGTCCTCCTACGACGAGGCGCTCGGACTGGTGAACGACAACCCGTACGGGAACGGCGTCGCCATCTTCACGCGTGACGGCGGCGCGGCTCGTCAGTTCCAGTTCGACGTGAACGTCGGCATGGTCGGCGTCAACGTCCCGATCCCCGTTCCGGTGTCGTATTACTCCTTCGGTGGCTGGAAGGCGTCGCTCTTCGGCGACCAGCACATGTACGGGCCCGACGGCATCAACTTCTACACGCGGCAGAAGGTCGTCACGTCGAGGTGGCCCGATCCGGGAACCAGCGGCGTCGACCTGGGATTCCCGAGGACCCGGTGACGGATCGTCGCGAGCAGCTCCTCGAGCGCGAGGAAGCCGCCTGGTCGCGGATGTGGGCGCAGGTCGATCGCGTGCCCGCCGGCGAGCGCACCCGCGAGGGTGTCGTCGGTGACTGGTCGGTGCAGGACATGGTCTGGCACTGCGCACGCTGGGCTGACTTCTGCGGTGAGCACCTGGACCTGATGCGGGCGGGATCGTTCACGGACCCGTTCGCGAGCGAGCCGGACGAGCACTGGGATCGCATGAACCAGGACATCGCGGACCAGAGCAAGGCGATGGCGTGGGACGACGTGGAGGCCGGCGCCGCGTCGGCTCGCGAACGGGTCCGGACGGCTATCGGGAAGCTGTCGGACGTGGACGACGTCGCGGAGAACTGGTTCGCGGAAGAGACGTACGTGCACTACGACGAACATGCGGAACACATCGCCGCGTTCGCCGACGATATACCCGGCTGAGGACCCCGCTACCGCCTCCCCATCCCTTCGCCGTATCCTGAGCGCACCACGTCCGAGGAGCGCTGAACGATATGCAGACCGACCGAAGCCCGCTCGACCGTCTCCGTGAGGACCACGGCCCCTGGCGTCCCCGCCCCACGCTCGAAGGGAGCGACTACACCAGCTGGGACGTCTATGACAGCGAGCGGGAGCGGATCTGGTGGGGCGATTGGGTCTGCGCCGGCCGCACCGAGGAGCTTCCGAACCCCGGCGACTACATCGTTCGCGACATCGCCGGGGAGTCGATCTTCGTCGTGCGGACGCTCGCGAACGAGCTGCGCGGCTTCTACAACGTGTGCAGTCACCGGGGCACGAAGTTCGTCGACGACATCGAGGGAACGGGGCACGTCCGCAAGGCGTTCGTGTGCCCGTACCACGCGTGGACGTACGACCTCACGGGGCAGCTGATCGGCACGCCGAACGTGAAGGAGGACGAGCTCTTCGACCGGTCGGCCTATCCGCTGCACGACGTCACGGTCGACAGCTACGCGGGCTTCCTGTTCGTGAACCTCTCGGGCGAGCCGCGGCCGCTGATGGAGGCGCTCACCGACGGCGCGGAGTCCATCACCGCGTTCGAGCGCTTCAAGATGGACGAGCTGCGCGTGGGCGTGCGACTCGTCTACGAGGTCGAGGCCAACTGGAAGATCGTCGTGGAGAACTACAACGAGTGCCTGCATTGCCCGCAGATCCATCCCGAGCTGGTCCAGGTCGTCCCGCTGTTCCGCTTCGGCGAGGTGTGGGACGAGGAGATCCGCGACGACGGCAATCGCATGATCGAGGGCGCGACGAGCTTCACGATCAGCGGATCGTCGGAGCTGCCGAAGCTCCCCGACCTGGCACCGGAGGACTACGAGATGTACTACGGGAGCTACGAGTTCCCGAACCTGATGCTGAACCTGCATCCGGACTGCGGCATGTACTACATCGGGTTCCCGAAGGGGCCGAACCACACGACCGTGGTCTCCGAGTTCCTGTTCCGGCCCGAGACGATCGCCGGGCCGAACTTCAAGCCGGAGCCGGTGGTCGAGCTGTGGGATCTGATCTCCCGGCAGGACTGGGAGGTGTGCGTGCGCGCGCAGACGGGCGTCGGCTCCCGCGCGTTCACGACCGGCGTGTATCCGCGGCAGGATCGGTTCCTCTACTGGTTCAACGAGGAGTACCGGCTGGCCATGGGCCGCCAGGCACAGGGCTGACGTGCCGGCCGACTTCACGTTCATCGGCGTCCCGATCGACTCCGTCGGCCGAGCCGGAGGAACCGAGCACGGGCCAGCGAAGCTCCGTGCGCTCGGCCTGGCGGACCTCCTGCGCGGAGATGCCGGCGACCTGGACGTGCGGATCCGCGGCGAGGAGCGCGATGCGGTCACCGGCATCCTCGGGAGTCCAGACGTCTTGGCGACGACGGCGGGGATCCGGGAGGCGACGGCGGCCGCGCTCACGGCCGGGGAACGCCCCTTCCTGGTCGGCGGCTGCTGTACCGAGCTTCCCGGGGCGTTGGCCGCCGCGCGAGACATCCTGGGCCGAACCGGCGTGGCCTACCTGGACGGGCACCTCGACCTCTCGGACGGAGTGACGTCGCCGACGGGCGAGGCCGCCGACATGCCGCTGTCGGTGGCGCTCGGTCGCGGGCCGGCGGCGTGGGTGGACGTCTGCGGCGGAGCGTCGGCGCGCGTCGAGGACGTCGTGCCGATCGGCTATCGCGACCCGGACGAGATCCCGACGTTCGAGCAGATCGGGCCGGAGCTGGGTCCCGCGTTCCGGCCCGTCTCCAAGGATGGAGTGGTGTCGGAAGGCCCCGGTGCGGTCGGAGTGCGGGTCGCGGAGGATCTCGGCGCCGGAGCCGGCCGGTTCTGGATGCACCTCGACGTAGACATCCTGGGTGAGGACGAGTTCCCCGCGACGGACTACCTCATGCCCGACGGTCTGGACATGGATCAGCTGGTCGCGCTGATGCGGCCGCTCGCGGCATCGCCCGCGCTCATCGGGGTCTCGATCGGCTGCTACAACCCGGAGAAGGATCCGGACGATGTGTACGGGCGTGCGTTGGTCGATGCGTTCCGCGCGACGCTCGCGCCCTAGTTCCCGAACCGCTCCCGCGCCTCGGAGATCGCCTGGGCGTCGGGCATGCCCTCCCGGGCGCCGGCGGTGCTCACGGAGAGGGAGGCGGCCAGGACCGCGTCCCGGACGGCTGCCGAGAGCTCGGCGCCCATCGCGAGGCCCGCAGCGAGCACGCCGTTGAAGCAGTCGCCTGCGCCGGTCGTGTCGACCACCGGAACGCTGGGCGCGCGCACCGGTTCTTCCGATCCGTCGGGCCGATGGATGACCGCACCCTCGGGTCCACGGGTGTCGATGACGGAGACGCCCTCGGGGATCGATCCGAGCGCCGGACGCTCGTGCACGTTCGGTGTGACGTATGTCGCGAACCCGAGCAGGTCGTGTGCCCACGGCTGCGGCGGCGCGGGGTTGAGGATCGTGGTGATCTGGTGGTCTCGTGCCCATTCGAGTGCGGCGCGGACCGTTCGCTCGGTCACCTCGAGGCTCACGAGCACGACGTGCGGAACCAACGTCTCGAGCGCGCGAACGACGTCGCTCGGGCCGAGCGTGGCATTCGCCCCCGGGGCGACCGAGATCTGGTTCTCGCCGTCGATGCCGACAGCGATGAGCGCGACCCCCGTGGGAGCGTCCGGCGTGACGACCACGTGATCGGTCTGGACGTCGTTGGCGCGGAGCGCCTCCAGCGCTACCACGCCGAGCTGGTCGTCGCCGACCGAGCCGAGCATCCAGACGCCCGCTCTTGGGCCGCCCGCGATGGGGAGGACCGCACCTCGCTGGATCGCGCGCGCCGCCGCGACCGCTTGGTTCCCGCCCTTCCCGCCGTGATGTTGCGCGAACACCCCACCCGTCACGGTCTGTCCGGGACCGGGTAGCGGCGCGCCCGAGACGACGACATCGACGTTGATCGCGCCGAGGACGGCGACGATCGGCGCACCCTCGGCCTTCACGCCTCGCGCCTCACGCGCCTGCCTCCACCAGCGAGCGAAGCCGTTCGATGAGGAGGGTCATGAACGCGGGCGCATCGACGTCGAGTGCCACGCGTGCGTTGTCCTCGGGCATCCAGCCGGTCGGCCACGGGCTCCGACGGATCGCGCGGAGGTCGGTCACCGTCTCACCGCGGGTCCAGGTCCCGTCCGTCTCGACCTCGACGCGGGTCGTCTGCAGGCGCGCGAGCGACGGATCGATCGCGATCGCCAGCGCCAGCGGGTCGTGCATCGACGCGCCCTCGTTCGATCCGAAGCGTTCGTAGAACTCGATGTAGAACGGCACGGCCCCTTGCAGGAACGCCGCGAGCGGCGAATCCGGCGCGGGCGCGCACATCGCGTCTACCCCGCCGCGATCGAGCTTGACCCGTTCGGTGACATCGAGCCCCGAGCACACCGGGAGCTTGGCCTCCTCCACGCCGGCGAACCCCCGGAACACGGCCTGCGCGGCGTCCGGGTCGACCCAGATGTTCGCTTCGGCCGCCGGCGTGACGTTGCCCTGGTGATCGAACGCGCCCCCCATGATGGCGAACCCGTGCAGCAGCTCCGGGAGTTGCGGTTCCTCCGCCAGCGCCAGCGCGATGTTCGTGAGCGGGCCGGTCGCGACCAGGAGCACCTCGCCGGGTCGCTCGCGCGCGGTCTCGACGATGAGCCTCGCGGCGTCGCGCTCGGACGGGGCGCGTGATGCGGGCGGGAGCTCCGCCCGACCCAACCCGCGCTCACCGTGCACCACGGGGAACGCGAGGTGGTCTCGGACCAGCGGCCGGCCCGCCCCTTTCGCGACCTCCACGTCAGTGAATCCGCATAGCTCGAGCACCGCGAGCGTGTTCTCGGTCGTCTGGTCAACATCGACGTTGCCCATCACCGTGGTCGCGCCGATCAGCGTCACCTCGGGGGAAGCGAGCGCGTACAGGATCGCGAGAGCGTCGTCGACCCCGGTGTCGATGTCGAGGATCAGCGGTGTGGGTTCCATGGCTGCACAGGCTAGGTGGTCGGCGGCCGCCTCGCCCAGCCGGTTCAGGCGGGTGCGGGCTCGAGCGAGAAGCCGATCAGCTTGGCTGCGACGTCGCGGCAGACATCGCGCATGCGCTGCGGGGTGAACGCCGTGTCGTTCATCATCACCTGGATCGCCATGCCGTCGATCATCGCGCCGATCTGCTGACCCAGGTCGTCGGCGTCGACGCCGTCGGGGAACTCTCCGGCCTCGCGACCCGACCGGATGATGTCGGCGATCGACTGGCGCCACCGGCGGTCGAGCGCCTCGCGCTCCTTCGCCATCGCGGGATCGCGGAGCGCCCGCACCCAGATCTCGATCCAGAGCGCCCACTCGTCGAGCCGCTCGTACTCGGGCAGGAGGCCGGGCACCGAGAGCTCGATCAGCCGGTCGAGCTGGTCCCTCGCGGTCGGGATCCGGCGGAGCTCGCGCGACAGGCGGAGGTAGAACTGGTCGTTCGCGTACGTGAGCGCCTCGACGAGGAGCCGGTCCTTCGACTCGAAGTAGTACAGGATCAGACCCGGGGACACGCCGCAGCGTTCGGCGATGTCGGAGATCCTGGTTTCGGCCAACCCGCGATCCGTGATGACTCGGGCGGCGGCCTCCAAGATCTCCTGGTGGCGGTCCTTCGACTGCTTCTGGCGGGTGCGACCCATCCGAGCTCCTGCGTTGAACGGCGTACAGGGTATGAGGCGTTCCGACCCCGGCATTGTGTGGCGGTTCAATGAACTGTACCCCGCTGAGCAGCGATGTCAAAGCTGCAGGCAGGAGCATCGGAGTTGACTCGTGATTCAAAGTCAGGGGATAATCCGGGCGGTTCGCGCGCCTCGTCGCGGGACCGAGCGCATCCCGCGCAACAGCACGCCGCACGGAGGGGAAGGATCGGCATGGCGAACGTCTACGACGCGATCATCATCGGCGGAGGACACAACGGGCTCACCAGCGGCGCGTACTTCGCGCGATCGGGAGCCAGGACCGTGGTGCTGGAGGCTCGAGGCAAGACGGGCGGCGCAGCCGACACCAGCGCGCCGTTCCCCGACCATCCCGAGATCAAGGTCACGACGTACTCCTACGTCATGTCCCTGATGCCGCCCACCATCATCCGGGAGCTGAACCTCAAGCAGCACGGCTACGACGTCACGCCGTTCGGTCCCTACTACCAGGCGTTCCCCGACGGCCGCGCCATCACGGTCTACGCCGACGACGCGAAGAAGAGCTACGAGTCGATCGCCCAGTTCTCGAAGAAGGACGCCGACACGCTCCCGAAGTGGGAGGCGTGGCTGAAGGGCGTCGCCGACGTCCTCGGCCCGCTGCTGCTGCAGGTGCCGCCCAAGCTGGGCTCCCTCTCGATCGGCGACCTGGTCGCGAGCGCGCAGTCCGCGTGGAAGATGCGCAAGCTCGGCACGCGCGGCGTCGCCGACGTGACGCGCCTGTTCACGATGAGCGTGAGCGATCTGCTGGACGATTGGTTCGAGTCGGACGCGATCAAGGCGATGCTCACGGTGAACGGTGTGATCGGCACGTGGGCGGGTCCGGACGAGCCCGGCACCGCATACGTGATGCTCCACCACTCGATCGGCGACGTCGGCGACGGTCACCTGGGGTCGTGGGGCTTCCAGCAGGGCGGCATGGGCGGCGTCTCAGATGCCATCCGCCGGTCGGCCGAGTCGTTCGGCGCCGAGATCCGCACCGACGCGCGCGTGAAGCAGATCCTGGTGCGCGGCGGCCGCGCGGTCGGCGTCACGCTCGAGAACGGTGACGAGCTCCGCGCGCCGGTCGTGGTCAGCTGCATCCACCCCCAGATCGCGTTCCTCGACCTGATCGAGCGCCACGAGCTGCCGGCCGACTTCGTCTGGGACATCGAGCGGTGGAAGACCCGCTCCGGTGTCGTCAAGGTGAACGTCGCGCTGTCGGAGCTGCCGGACTTCATCGCGAACCCCGGCAAGAACCAACAGGACCATCACACCGGTTCCGTCGAGCTGTGCTTCAGCCCGCAGTACGCGGAGCGCGCGTTCCAGGACGCGCACATCGAGCGCAAGGCCGCGGTGGCGCCGTTCGTCGACGGCACGATCCCGACCACGCTCGACAAGCAGCTCGCGCCCGAGGGCGTGCACGTGTTCTCGATGTTCAGCCAGTGGGTGCCCGACGACTGGAACACCGAGCCGCATCGCGACGAGCTCGAGCAGTACGCGGACCGCATCATCGACAAGTACACGGAGCTCGCGCCGAACTTCAAGGCCGCGGTGATCGACCGCCAGGTGATCGGGCCGTACGACATGGAGCAGGATCTGGGCCTGTTGGGAGGCAACATCTTCCACGGCGAGCTCAGCGTCGATCAGCTCTTCCACATGCGCCCCGCGCCCGGATACGCCGACTACCGCACGCCGATCAAGGGCCTGTACCACGGCTCCTGCGCCACGCACGGCGGCGGCGGTGTCAACGGCATCCCCGGCTGGCAGGCGTTCAACATGGCGAAGAAGGACAAGGCCGTCGGCCACAGATGATCAGGTAACGAGTACGGGGTGACGGAAGCCGGCGGCGAACCCGACGAACGGACCGCGCTCGAGCGCATGCTCGATGCGCGTTCGGTCGCCGTCGTCGGCGCCAGCGTCAAGGAGGGTTCGCTCGGCCGACAGATGATGGTCGAGCTGCTCCGCGGCGGCTACGCGGGCGCGATCTACCCCGTCAATCCCGGGTACGACGAGGTCCAGGGGCATCCGTTGCTATCCCTCGATCGCGGACGTGCCCGAGCCGGTCGACCTGGCGATCCTCGGTGTCGCGAACCAGCGGATCGAGCACGCGCTCAGCGATGCGATCGCGGCCGGTGCCCGATCCGCCGTCACGTTCTCATCGCTGTACGAGGCCGAGCCTCCCGAGCCCGGCATGCCGGTGCTCGCCGAGCGCCTCGCCGCTACTGGCACGCGAGGCCGGCATCGCGATGTGCGGGGGCAACGGCATGGGGTTCCTGAACCTCGAGGCGAACCTGCGTGCCACCGGCTTCGCCACGCCCGATCACATCCGGGGCGGGAACGTGACGTTCATCAGCCATTCCGGGTCGGCGTTCGCCGCGCTCGCGTTCAACGACCGGGGGATCGGCTTCAACGTGATCGTGTCGTCGGGGCAGGAGTTGGTGACGGACGTCGCCGCCTACATGGAGCACGCCATGGGACTGGCATCCACGCGGGTGATCGCGACGCTGATCGAGACGGTTCGTCGGCCCGACGCCTTCCGGGCCGCGCTGGCCCATGCGGCGGAGCGCGATATCCCGGTGATCGCGCTGAAGGTCGGGCGGACCGAGCGATCCAAGTCGATGGTCACGGCGCACTCCGGCGCGCTCGCGGGCGAGGACGGTGCGTACGAAGCGCTGTTCGACGCGTACGGCGTGCTGCGTGTCGCCACGCTGGACGAGATGGCCGACGCGATGGAGCTCTTCTCGAGCCCCCGGCGTGTCACGACCGGGGGCGGCATCGCGTCGATCCACGACTCGGGCGGCGAGCGCGCGTTGCTCGTCGACCTCGCGGCGGACCTCGGCGTGCCGTTCGCGCGGATCTCGGACGCGACCACCGAGCGGATCCAGGCCGCGCTCGACCCGGGGCTCGAGGCGGCCAACCCGCTCGACGCGTGGGGGACCGGCATCGACGCCGACCGGATCTTCGTCGAATGCTTCCGGGCGCTGCACGACGATCCGGATACGGCCGCGCTCGCGTTCGTGGTCGACATGACGCGACAGGGCGAGCCGCACGACGAGGGATACCTGCAGGTCGCGCGTGAGGTGTTCGCCCAGACCACCAAGCCGTTCTGCATCCTGTCGAACCTCGCGAGCGCCGTCGCGAACGACGAGGCGGGGCTCGTGCGCGACGCCGGGATCCCGGTGCTCGAGGGGACCGCGTCAGGGCTGGCCGCGCTCCACCATCTGCTCGCCTACCGGGACGGGCGCGCGCGACCGCCTGCCGTTGCTTCGGAGCCGGTTCCCGACGAGGTCCGCGAGCGCTGGCGCGAGCGGCTGGCCGCGGGCGGCGAGGTGAGCGAGCTCGAGGGACTCGCGCTGCTGACCGACTACGGCGTCCCGACGACGGAGGCGCGCGGCGCCACATCGATGGACGGCGCGATCGCCGCCGCCGAGGAGCTCGGGTGGCCGGTCGCGATGAAGACCGCCGTGCCCGGGGTCCACCACAAGTCCGACGTCGGAGGAGTCGTGCTCGGCCTGACGGACGCCGTGGGGCTGCGCGCGGCCTACGAGGACATGGCGTCCCGGCTCGGTCCGCCGGTGGTCGTGGCACCGATGGCTCCGCACGGCATCGAGCTCGCGCTCGGCATCGTCCGCGATCCGCAGTTCGGGCCGCTCGTCCTGGTGGCGGCGGGGGGCGTCCTGGTCGAGGTCCTCCACGACCGGCGCCTCGCGTTCCCTCCGCTCGATGCGTCGAGGGCGCGCGCGTTGATCGACCGGCTTCGGGTCCGGCCGATGCTCGACGGCGTGCGGGGAACGCCGCCGGCCGACATCGATGCGCTGGCCCACGCCGTCGTTCGCCTCTCGCTCCTGGCCGCCGATCTCGGCGACCAGCTCGACGCGCTGGACGTGAACCCGGTGGTCGTGACGTCGAACGGGTGCGTCGCGGTCGACGCCCTCGTCGTTCCGCGCCGGCCGTAGGCTTCGCCTGGACGCGCACGCGAGAAGCAGGAGGGATGTCCGATGATCGCCAGGGTGTGGCGCGGTTCGACGCGAGCGGAAGACGCGACGGCCTACGCGGAGTACATGGGCGGGACCGGAGGCCAGGCGCTCGCCGACACGCCGGGGAACCGGGGCGTGTACATGCTCCGGCGCGTGGTGGGAGACACGGCGGAGTTCGTGATGCTCTCGCTGTGGGAGTCCGAGGACGCGATCCGCGCGTTCGCCGGTGAGGACGTCTCCGTGGCCGTCTTCTTCCCCGAGGACGATCGGTTCCTGACCGATCGGGAGCTCACGGTGTCGCACTACGACGTCGTCGAGACCAGAGGCCTCGTCTGAGCCAGACTAGGAGGGGCAGACTAGAAGGGCCAGACGAGAAGGGGCAGACTAGAAGGGCCAGACTAGAAGGGCCAGACTAGAAGGGCCAGACTAGAAGGGAAGGTAGTCGTCGGGTGTCGTGCCCGGCGGCCAGCCCGAGTAGCCCTCCGGCACGTAGCCGAACGGATGGCCGTACGTCTTGGCCCGTGTGCTCGTCGGTGTCGGCGGGCGAGGTCCGCTCGAGAAGTCGAAGATGTGCTCCATGTTGTGGGTCTTCGCGATACGTGTCGTGAGGGGATCCAGACCCCAGTTGTCGCTGATGAACCTGAGCGGTGTGGAGAACTCGCCGAGCTCATCGTCGATCAAGCCCTTGCGCGTGTACGGCGAGATGGTGAGCAGCGGCACGCGGAACCCGAGCCCGATGTCGTCGATCTCCTTCGGCAGCACGTGGTCGTAGAAGCCGCCCCACTCGTCCCACGTGACGAAGATCGCGGTCTGGTTCCACATATCGCCAGTCATCACGGCGTTCACGATGTCGGTGACCCAGTTGTGCGAGAACGAGGTGCTGTACGGGGGGTGGTCCGAGAGCTCGAAGCGGGGCGTCACCCAGGTGACCGCCGGCAGGCTGTTCGCCTTGATGTCCTTCAACAGCGCATCCACGGAGCGGACGTGGGCGTTCCAGTAGGCCTCGTCGTGGAAGACGTCGTGGATGCCGTTGTAGGCGTTCCAGAAGTAGCCGGACTGCCCCCAATCGGCCGCGTAGTACGCCCAGTCGATGCCGGCCCCCGTCAGCTGCTGGCCGACGGTCTGGTAGTCGAAGCACGTGTCGTGCTTCGTGAGGTTGCCCAGCGGGTCCTTCACCAAGACGTAGACATCGTCGCCGATCGCGTCGCACCCCCAACTCTTGTAGATCTTCTTCGCCTTCTCATCGGTGTTCGACAGGATGTTCTCCGGGTTGTCGATCACGCCCCCCGACTGTCCGGCGATGAAGTAGAAATGGTTGGGGTACGACGGCCCCAGAGCGGATGCGTGGAAGTTGTCCGAGATCGCATAGTCCCTCGCCCACTGGTAGTAGTTCGGGATCTGCGCTTCATGGAACTGCGAGTAGCCGTACACGGCCCCGTACTTGCCTCCGCCGAACCCGTCCATCGAGCCGCCGTTCATGCAGTTGAGCGCCGCCGCGCGGTCGTGCGGTAGGTCTCCGGGCATCCAGTCGGGGCACACGATGAGCGGCTGTTCCTGCCCGTACGCGACCCCGGTCGTCGCTCCGTTCACGCCCGGGAACTTGCCGAAGAGGTTGTCGAAGCTGCGATTCTCCAGCATCAGGTAGATGACCTGTTTGATGGGCCACCGCGTCTCGATCGACGTGGTCGGGCTGGGAGCGACCGAGCGGATCGACCCGCCCGCCGGTGCAGGAGAACAGCACCCCGCCGGCCACGGCCATGGCGGAGCGCTGGAGGAACCGGCGACGGCTGACGGGGAGTGGATGGGCGTCGCCACGCTCTTCGTCATTGGGGTGAACCCTGTCTGGCATAGCCACCAGTTCTATCAAGGAACCGCGCGAACGCTATCCTCGTGTCGCCCCCGATCGCTCTGGAGTGCTTCGTTTGCGCCGATCCATCATCCCGATACTCGCGACCGTCGTGACCGTTTCGCTCGTCGCCTGCGACGGGAAGGCTCCCGCGCCCGACGCCGCCGCGACGTCGTCTCAAGCGGTTGCCGTCTCGCCCGTCCCCGTCGCGTCTCCCGCCGCCTCGCCCACACCGCCCGCGGTGCCCGCGGTCCCGCCCGCGACCAGCGGGCCGCCGACGGGAACGTGCGTGAACGGGTGGGCCACGCCGGCGTCGGGGACGCCGCCGTTCACCGATCCGCTCGGCATCATCCGTCGCTCGACCGGGGTCAAAGGACCGCTCATCGTGGTCGACATGCGTCGGTTCGTGGGTCCGGAGTCGCCGCCCTCTCCACAGGGATACCTGCAGGACGTGGAGCGCTGGTACATCAAGCTGTACGCCCAGGACGACATCGCGTTCCAGGGGCGGTTCCTCGTCGAGTCGCGCACGTTCGGCCGCGGCCTCTCCGCGGTGGCGCCCTACGATACGAACGGGTACCGCTCGCCCGATTGGGTCGGGTTCCAGTACGACAGCTCGGACAGGGTGCGCAGGCGCTACCCGGGGCTGCCCGGACGGTGGTCGGGGACCGCCTACGACTTCGTTCGTGGGGGTGCGGGGCTCAAGATTCCGGGGCTACCTGACGAAGTCAGTGGGTGTCTGGCCGGCACGTAGTCGGTATCGACGTAGGGCGGTAGGCATGG